>NZ_CP109379.1:4800000-8512486 GCF_045208355.1 Streptomyces sp. NBC_01546 | reverse complement strand
GTTGAGCGCTGCGCGCTCAGGAACCGCCTGCTGCGCTCGGCGGCGGACTGCTCGCGATCCTAGGCCGGCCCTTCGGCCGGTGTCCTGCGCTTCGCTCTGACTGGTTCGGTTCCGCTTCGCTCCACCCCGAACGGCCTGCTCCGCAGGCTAGGGTGACCCCGTTTCACGGGGTCCGAGCCTTCGGCCCGTTGGGCGGGTCCGCTCCGCTCCCCCACCCCGGTCCTTCCGGCTCCGCCTCCAGGACCCGGGGCCCGCTAACGCGGGCCCCGCCAGCAGCAACAAAACCGGTTCAGATACGCGATACGTTGCCGGAGTAGATCCAGCCGTCCTTCACCCCATAGGTCTTGTCCACCCAGTACCAGAGGTTGCCCTTGGAGTTCTTGCACCACTGGGTGAAATGGAGCCTGTCTGCGCGGTGGACGGTGTCGACGACTCGGCCGGTCTCGTAGTAGGCAGTCCGAACCGGAGCCGAAGTGGCGGTGACATAGAGGTCCCCGCCAGTCGTCTGGCACGTGATCGCGGCGGCAGAGGCAGGGGAAGCCGCGAAGGCGGTCCCCGAGAGGGTCAGCCCGATCCCCAAAGCCAAGGCGGAGAGACGTCGTGCGACGCTGGCGCGCATAGTGCTCCTTCAAGTTCCGCGTGAACAAGTAGTCACCTAAACGATCTCAACATGACGTACACGGGTCAAACCTCGCCGCCATGCAGCCAACACCTCCCGCTCAAAAGAGAGCTCTGACGGCGTACCCGCAGCACGCATGGGCCAGCATCTGCATCATTTCTCACCATAGATAGATACTGGGATCCAGGGCATCCTCCGGATCCGCTCAGCCAACCTGCACTGTCGAGAATCACTTGCTACACCGCGCTCCGCTGTCCAATGCAACTCATCCCAGTGACACCAACTTCAACGCATCGAACTGTCCCCCACCAACCACGCACACAGCCCTGCCCAGCAGAAACCAGGCTCAGCCTCCCAGGACAGCCCCTGCAGCCCAACATGGACAATCACGAGCGGTGTCGCAGTCACGTGAACGTCTCCCTCGATGGTCCGGACCCCGGCCCCGGGCCGGGGAGGCGGCGGCAGCGGGCTACTTCACGTAGATCTCGTCGAGGGTGTCGATGACCCCTTCCGCGTTCAGGTGGTAGCGGAAGGGGAGGCCCTTGTCCGGGTGGGTGTCCAGCCAGGAGGTCAGCTCGCTGGTGGAGATGGGCTTGCCCATCACCTCCGAGGGGAGGATCGGCGCCGTCGCGGTGATCTTGGCTTTCTCCGAGATCGGGATGTACGTCCACGCGCCCGACGGTTCGAAGCGCCCGGGGCAGCCGTACGTGCCGTGCTGGACGATGAGGTTGGTCATGCCGCCCTCGGGCGTGTAGCGGTGCACGGCGATCGTGTCGGGCGAGACCGGCATCCTGTGGTCGGCGCCGCAGGCCGGCGCGGAGGGCGGGGCCGGGGCGGGGGGATTCTTCCCCGCCGGGGTGGCGGTCGCCGAGGGCTTGGGCGCCGCGCCGGTCTTCGAGGGGGCCGGCACGGCGGTCGTGGCGGTGGGCGACGCCGGTGCGGCCGCACTGGGCTTCGCGTCCGGTGCGGCGGCCTGGTCGTCGCCGTTCTGACAGGCGCTCAGCGCCAGCATCCCGCACACCGCGAGGACGGCCATGGCCGCCTGCCCCCGTACCGCTCTCATGGTCTTCTCCCTCTGCGAGTTCCGCCGTCGCGCAGACCGTAGCCCCCGGGATCCGGCCGGGGCGATGGCCGGATGTGATTCGTCACCGGGCCGGGATCGGCTTGTTGCGGAGTACTGACCTCCGGCCCCGCGCGGCGGACGTCCGTGCCCGCTCGGCGGTCGCCGTCAGGGGGCCAGGCGGCCGGCGAGGGCCTGGAACTCGGGCCAGGCCACCTGCGGCGGGCGGGCCGCGGCGAACCGCCCGCCGGCCTCCGTTCCGACCATCACCGCCGCCGCGTTCAGCTCCACCTCCGCGGTCTCTCGGCCATCTCCCGGGCGCCCTCGGGGTCCTGGTCGCACAGGATCCGCCAGACGGCATGGGCGTTGCGGGCCGCTCGCGCTGTCTCCAGCTCGGGGCGGGCACGGGCGGCCTGCCGCCGGATCGCTGTGGTGAGCAGCAGCTCGACCGTGCCGCGGGGGTCGGCGCGCTGGATCAGGGTCAGCCATGCGCGGGCGCTCAGGACGGTGATGGTGTCCGGGTGGCTCGGCCCGTACTCCGCTTCGAGCTGTGCCTCCAGGCGGTGCGCGAGGACGACCGCGGTGGGGAGGTCCCCAGCCGCGTGCGTGGCCCACAGCGCCGTCCACGCGGCCCGGTGGTCCTCGGGAACGAGCGTGGCGGGCGGGCCGGAGACGCCGGGGCCGGCTCGATGGTTGGGGTTGCCGCGGGGCGCGGCAGGGTCGGCGGGGCCGCGGGCGGGTCGGGGTGGGTGGCGGCGTCGTGAACGCTGCCGTCCGGGAAGACGATCATGTTCCAGGGTGGGGAAGTCCGGTTCGACCGCGCGGGCGCGTAACGGCACCCCGGCCACAGACCAGCCGGGCGTCGACTTCGACGTCCGCAATTCCTACCTCACCCTGCAGTACCCCCGGCCAAGGAAGCCTCCGCTGAACTCGCAGCCCAGGACGGCAAGGGCGAGCTGACCGTGGCCGTAGGCGGCGGCACCTTCATGGACGCGCCGATCCCCTACAAGATCGACGGCACGCCCGCCTGACAGCGGGCCCACCGCACCGAATCCTCCCCGGCAAGCCGCCTGCTCAGACATCGGCCCTGGCGCCACCCCCCAACGGGTGGCGCCAGGGCCGGCCGATACCCGGGCGGCAGGTGCCCAACCCTCACTGGCTGGTGACCTCGCCAATGCGGAGAGCGAGGCGGGGCTTGCGCTGCTCGACCACGGAACGTCGGGCCGACCGCTGCGCCGGAGAGTTTGACCCTCTGACGGAAGGAGTTCAGGGCGCGATCATCTCGCCTTCTTATGTGATGTGAAATATCACATCGCATAAGGCGGGTTGATGGCCCGTCACGCACCGACGAAAACACCAAGGAGAGCACGTCCCCATGAACCGCTTAGCCCTTCTCGCGGTCGGCGTTGCCGGCCTGACCGTTCTGGCCGCCGACCCTGCCGCCGCGACCCCCGAGGCCGCCGCCGACCAGACCGTGACCACCTGCGGGAACTCGGGCCTCCAGGCAGGCCTGCTCACCCGGCTGTGCGCGGAGGTCACCGGTAACGCGGTGCAGTTCTACGGCAGGGTCAGCCTCGCCGGGCCGCCCTCTCCCGGCAGCCCGACGCCGGCCACAAAGGAGCTGTCCACCACGCTGTCCGCCGAGGTCGTGGGCGCCGGCGCCCCGCCCCTCACACAGGACAAGCCTGTCGTCTTCACCACCACGACGCTCGAGGTGCGCGGCCCGGCGGGCACCGTCCCCTGTGGCACCACGGTCCGCGGCACGTTCGGCGTGGCCTCCTTCCCCTGGACACCCCAGCCGGTCGTGCACGAGGTCACCCTCACCTGCTGACGCCCCGCCACCCGGCGACTCGCCCAAGCGGGTCGCCGACGCGGCCTCCACCCACGCTGCCGCCACGCACCCGCCCCAGGCCCGCTCCACACGGCAACCTGCCCCGCCCGGCTCTCACCTGGGCTGCCACCTCTCAGCCCGGTCGCGGTCACTTCCCATCGCCGCGAACAGTTCGTCCCACGCCAGGTCAGACATTGCGCGCGGCGCCGGACGGGGGGACTTCTGGCGCAGTCGGCCACGGCGGGCCGGGGACCGCGGGGTGTCCGGTGTGCGGTGCCGGTTCACCATCGCTTCGCGCCGTGACTCCGGCACAGGGTTGAGAACAGGACCCTCCCCGAGATGAGCGTGGAACTCGTAGAAGCCGCGGACCGCGGCCAGCGTCAGGTTGATACTGGAGGCTCCGTAGCGGTCAGGCAGGTACCGCTTGCCGGTCTTCAGGTTGACCGAGCCCGCCGGGGCCGAGTCCGGGCGCCGGGCGCGCTGGGGGTTCTTGGCCGCACGCATCCAGCCCACCATCGCCACGACGTCGCCCTCGGTGGCACGCTGCCAGTCCACTTCGATGGTCCACAACACCCTGAACCAGGTCAGGAGGGCGTAGCAGTACGCCCGGCAGGTGTTCGGGCTGGCGTCGCCCACCATCAGGTCCGTGGTCCAATCCGAGACGGGGACGACCGGCTCGTCGCCCCCGTCGAGGAGGAGGTACGGCACCACCGGCTGACCGGTCCGCACCACACGACCCACCAGAGCAGGGCCTACTCGTCCAGACAACAGCTGACTGCGATCGACTGCCACGGTGAGAGCCTTCCCCTCGGAAACCACACCGGATGCTCGTCGAGTTGGTGCAGTCAACTCACCAGGCTCTCGATCCGGGGAGGTAGCGCTGGTTCATTCCCTTCACCAAGATCCCCTCCACTCCGGAGACGTCGGTCCACGTCTCCAGCCACTCCCTCGCCTTGGCGAGGTCGGTGGTCATCGGGCACAGCGTCCACGGCGGGCTGAGCTGGTGGGTGTCGAAGAGGTCCTCGAGGATGCGCCGGCGCTCACGGTAGGGCCGGGTGAGGAGTTCGGTGCCGTCCTGCTGGAGGACGTCGAAGGCGATGAAGAAGGCCGGGGTCTTCGCGGCCAGTGCGGCGGCGGTGCGGCCGCGGGCGGCGGCCCGGCGCTGGAGCGCTTCGAAGGACAGGCGTCCGGCTGCGGTGCCCCAGACGACGAGTTCGCCGTCGAGGACGAGGCCGTCGGGCAGCTGCTCGGCGGCTGCGACCAGGTCGGGGAAGCGGTCCTGGACCAGGGAGCCACGACGGGTCTGGAGCAGCACCCGGCCGCCGGGGCCAGCGGGGGTAAAGAGGATGGTGCGGTGACCGTCGAACTTCTGCTCCAGGGCCAGGCCGCCCGCCAGAACACCGGGACCGGGGACGGACTCGGCGGCCTGGGCGAGCATCGGCTCGGAGGGAGGGGTCAGAACCACTCGGGGTTGGCCTCCTTCACCGCCACTCCGAGCCTGGCCCCCCAGCGTCACCGGCCGGGCGCGGCCCGGCGCGCCCGATGCGGCCAGAAGGCCCCGCAACGTCAGGCTCCGGGTGGGCCGGCTTCTGCTGTGACGCCAGGAGCCGGGCGCGGCACTCCTGGCAGAGCGGATTCTCTGGGGCTCGACTTGTGGCATGAGGTGCGAGCGATCGGCTCAGTGCAGCTCAGCATCGGTGTGACCCACCGTAACGAGTGCAGCAGGTGTGGCGCCATCGCCGGTCTGAGTGAACGCGGTCTCCGCGGCGGCACCAGCACAGCGCCCAGGATGATCTCCCTCGGATGACTGCTCGCCTACCTCTGCGCCAACCCCGTCTCGACACCTTGTTCCTATACGGTGCGCCGGTACATCTGGCGAATTGTGGTGGGGAGCGAGTGATGGGTGCGGTGTCGGGGCCTGCGGGTACGGGCGAGTTGAAGCGGCACCTGAGTGTGTTCGACGCCGTGGTGATCGGCCTGGGGTCGATGATCGGGGCGGGGATCTTCGCGGCCCTGGCTCCGGCGGCCGGTGCGGCCCGGTCGGGGCTGCTGCTCGGCCTGGCGCTGGCAGCGGTGGTGGCGTACTGCAACGCGATGTCCTCGGCGCGCCTGGCCGCCCGCTACCCGGCCTCCGGAGGTACGTACGTCTACGGGCGGGAGCGGCTGGGCGAGTTCTGGGGCTACCTCGCCGGCTGGGCGTTCGTGGTCGGCAAGACCGCATCCTGCGCGGCCATGGCTCTGACCGTCGGCTCCTACGTATGGCCGGGCCAGGCGCACGCCGCCGCGGTGGCGGCCGTGGTGGCGTTGACCGCCGTCAACTACGCCGGGGTGCAGAAGTCCGCCTGGCT
This sequence comes from Streptomyces sp. NBC_01546, assembly GCF_045208355.1. Taxonomy (NCBI): domain Bacteria; kingdom Bacillati; phylum Actinomycetota; class Actinomycetes; order Kitasatosporales; family Streptomycetaceae; genus Streptomyces; species Streptomyces sp. NBC_01546. The sequence continues at coordinate 8,506,628 of NZ_CP109379.1, read as the reverse complement.
GACCCGCGTGATCGTCGCCGTGGTCCTGGCCGTGCTGTCCGCAGTGGTGGTCGCGGCCGTGACCTCCGGCGACGCGGACATCGCCCGGCTCGGCATCGGTGACGACGTGACCTTCGGAGGGGTGCTCCAAGCAGCGGGCCTGCTGTTCTTCGCCTTCGCCGGATACGCCCGCATCGCCACGCTCGGAGAGGAAGTCCGCGACCCGGCCCGCACCATCCCGCGGGCCATCCCGATCGCTCTCGGCATCGCACTGGTCGTCTACGCGGCAGTCGCCGTCGCCGTCCTGCTCGTGCTCGGCCCGCAGGGACTCGCCGACGCCACGGCTCCGCTGTCGGATGCCGCGCGCGCCGCAGGCGCGGACTGGCTGGCGCCGGCCGTACGAGTCGGTGCCGCGGTGGCCGCGCTCGGCTCGCTGCTCGCCCTGATCCTCGGGGTCTCGCGCACGACCCTGGCGATGGCCCGCGACCACAACCTCCCGCATGCCCTGGCCTCCGTCCATCCGAAATTCCAGGTGCCACACCGGGCCGAACTCGTGGTCGGCGCTGTCGTGGCCGTGCTCGCGGCGACCACCGACGTGCGCGGGGCGATCGGGTTCTCCTCCTTCGGGGTGCTCGCCTACTACGCCATCGCCAACGCCTCCGCCTGGACGCTCTCCCCGGACGAGGGCCGACCGGCGCGGATCATCCCGGTCGTCGGGCTGGCCGGTTGCCTCGTCCTCGCCTTCGCCCTGCCGGTCTCTTCAGTGATCGCAGGCGCGGCGGTTCTGTCGGCCGGCGCCGCTGCCTACGCGGTGCGTCGCGCGGTGACCGCACGTAGGGCCTGACCAGCACACCGGCCGCCATCACAGGGCGACACCGACACCTTTACCGATCTGTGACCCACGTCACATGTGCTTCCTGTCAGGAATCGGGGCGCTGTCCCGCTCAAGTCACCGAGAGCCCAGCGGAGCGAACCGACAGGAGCATCACATGAAGCACCGCATCGTCGTCCTCGGCGCCGGCTATGCCGGGACCTACGTGGCCGGGAACCTGGCCCGCCGGCTGTCCCCGGCGGACACCGAGATCACCGTGGTCAACGCCGTGCCGGACTTTGTCGAGCGGCTGCGGCTCCACCAGGTCGCCGCCGGCCAGGAGATCGAAACCCAGAAGCTCGCCGACATTTTCGCGGACACGGGGATACGGCTGCACCTGGCCCGCGTCACCGCCGTCGACCCCGAGCGCCAGGTCGTCATTGTGGCTGGCGCCAACGGCGGTGACGAACTCGGCTACAACACGCTTCTCTACGCGCTCGGCAGCCACGGCGACGACCGGAGCGTCCCAGGTGTGGCTGAGCACGCCTTCGACGTCGCCGCCCGGCCCTCGGCGCTGCGCCTGCGCGAGCGCCTGGACAGCCTGCGGGAAGGCGGGAACGTGCTGGTCGTCGGCGACGGGCTGACCGGCATCGAGACCGCCACCGAGATCGCCGAATCCCGGCCCGGCCTGTCGGTGACGCTGGTCGCCCGCGGTGAGCTCGGCGCCCAGCTCTCCGCCGCAGCCCGCGGCCACCTGGGCCGGGCCTGCGACCGGCTGGGCATCACCGTCATGGAACACACCAGCGTCGAAGCCGTCGAAGCGACACGAGTCCTGTGCGCCGACGGCACCGCCGTAGCGTCCGACGCAACCGTGTGGACGGCCGGGTTCGCGGTCAACCCGATTGCCGCCGCTGCCGGCTTGGAGGTCACCGAGAACGGCCGGATCGTCGTCGACCGCACCATGCGCTCGCTCTCGCACCCGAACGTCTACGCCGCCGGCGACAGCGTCTACGCCATCGGCGACAACGGCCGGCCGCTGCCGATGTCCTGCGCCACGGCCGGCTACACCGGCAGGCAGGCCATGAAGGCCATCGTGGGGCGCCTGACCGGCAGCAAGATCGGACACGTCAAGCTGGACTACCTGGGCAACCACATCAGCCTCGGGCGGCAGGACGGGATCCTGCAGATGGTCGACCACGAAGCACACGCAAGGCCGAAGTACATGGGCGGCCGGAAGGCCGCACGGATCAAGGCGGGCATCCTCAAGCTGTCGATGTGGACCAACTCGCACCCGACCTTCTGCGTGCCCAAGCGCAAGCGCCACCTGGCCGCCGCGCCGGACGCGTCCGCCGCGAAGGCGCTCCCGTACGCGCAGGACGCCCCCGCCGACAAGGCGGTCGCGTAGCCGCCTAGGGTGATCCACATGGGCAGCACCGTAAGTGATCGCTTCGACACCAGTCGGTTCGAGGCCAGCCGGAACAGGCTGGCCTCGCTCGCGTACCGTCTGCTCGGCTCTGCCTCCGACGCCGAGGACGCCGTTCAGGACGCGTTCCTGCGCTGGCAAGCCGCCGATCGGCAGCAGATCGAGGTCCCGGAAGCGTGGCTGACCAAGGTCGTCACCAACCTGTGCCTCGACCGGCTCCGCTCGGCACAGGTGCGCCACGAGCGAGCGGTCGGCGCTTGGCTGCCCGAACCGCTCCTGGAGGGCGACCCGATGCTCGGCCCGGCCGACACCATTGAGCAGCGGGAATCGGTTTCCCTGGCCGTGCTGACCCTGATGGAACGCCTCTCGCCGGTCGAGCGAGCCGTCTACGTCCTGCGCGAGGCATTCTCGTACAGCCACGCCGAGATGGCCCAGATCCTCGACATCACCGAGTCCGCGAGCCAACAGCATGTCCACCGAGCCCGGACCCGGATTGCCGCCGAGCGCCGCCGAGGCGGCGAGGTCGACCCTGCGTCCGCGCGCCGGGTCGTCGAGGAGTTCCTTGTCGCGGCCGCGTCGGGGCGCACCGAACGGCTGGTGGCGCTGCTCACCGACGATGTGATGGCACTCTCGGACGGCAACGGGCTGGCCAAACGGCTGTTGCGGTACACGACGCCCGAACAGGTTGCCTCCCACGTGCGGGCCGGCTTCAAGCCGACGCCTGCGAAGCGGCGGCTGGCAGGCGGCTCCCCCACGTTCCATTTCGCGCTGGTCAACGGCTCCCCGGCCGTCCTCGCCGTGATCGACCACCGGGTCGTGGGCGCCGTGGCGTTCGAAGTCCATGACGGGAAGGTCGCGTCCCTGCGCGGCATCGCCGCAGCGGGCAGGCTCGCGCGCCTCAACGAGGCTTGGCGGCAGCACGAACCCGACGCTCCGGTCATTGCCGCATGGTGACCGGATCGGCCGACCAGGTCTCCGGTCTCCCGCCGGGCCTGGGCCAGCTGCGCGGACAGCCGGCGGTACATCGGCGGCGTGTGCGGCAGCACGCCCTCAGCTGCGAGTCGGTACATGACCTGCCTCAAGGTCACCTTGAGTGGCGCGTACCCGTCCACGATCTGCCGGGCCCGTTCCACGACGAGGGGCCACCGGATCCGTTCACGAGCCATACCGGCACATGTACCCCTCCGCGCGGCCGCCGGCCCCCGGGATACAGATAGACCTCTCCCCTCGGCTATCGCGAGGTAAGAGGTGTCGTTTTCCGAAGGGGGCTTGCCCATGGCCTCTGACCTGTACGAATGGAAGATCACCAGCTTCGGGGGGTCACACCTGCGGTCCCCCGCCTAGGCCCTGTTTCTCGGATCTCCTGACGTGAGTGGGGTGTTGGGGTGAGGCTGTCTGCATGGGTCGTGGAGATCTGACCAATGCGGAGTGGGATCGACTGGAGTCGTTCTTACCTCCTGGTGGTGCCCGCGGGGGCCGGTGGAGTGATCACCGCCGGGTGATCAACGGAGTGCTCTACCGGGTCCGGACGGGCGTTCAGTGGCGGGATCTGCCGGATCGGTTCGGGCCGTGGGAGACCGTCTACAAACGCCATCGCCGCTGGTCAGCGGATGGAACGTGGACGATGCTGCTGTCTCGGATCCAGGCGGCCGAGGACGCCGCGGGCCGGATCGACTGGGACGTTTCGGTGGACTCGACAGCAGTGCGGGCCCACCAGCACGCCGGCGGCGCGAGGAAGACGCCGGCGGCCGTGGTCCCTCAAAGGGGGAACGCTGGGGGGACGAACCAGGTCGATCCGGTGTTGCGGAAACTGGCGGTCCGGCTCGAGGAAGTGGTCAGATCGGCGAGTGCCTGGGACGCTCCCGCGGCGGATTCACCACCAAGATCCACCTCGCCGCCGACGGACGATGCCGGCCCCTCGCCGTCGTCCTGACACCCGGCCACTATGGTGACGGCCCCCAGTTCGAGCGGGTACTGGAACTGGTCTCCGTGCCCCGTATCGGAGTCGGCCGGCCCCGCACCCGGCCCGACCATGTCCTGGCGGACAAGGCCTACACATCCCGGAAGAACCGTCGCTACCTGCGACGACGCGGAATCCGGCACACCATCCCCGAACGCCGCGACCAGCAAAGACACCGCAGGAACCGCGGCTCCCGAGGCGGCCGCCCCACCGGGTTCGACAGCGAGCGCTACAAGAAACGCAACACCGTCGAACGAGCCATCAACCGCCTCAAGGGCTTCCGTGCCGTCGCCACCCGCTACGAGAAACGCGCCTACATCTACCTGGGCACCGTCACCCTCGCAGCCCTCATCATCTGGCTCCGCACATGATCCGAGAAACAGCCCCTAGTGCACCCCTGCAGGCAACTGTCCAGCCCCCTTCCGGTGCAACCTTCCTGCGGGTCGGGGGTGCGGCCGCCGGCCACCCGTTCCGGGGAGGCTTGCCCAGGTGCGCTGAACGGGTGGAGGCCGGGCCTGTGGCGTGCCTGAGCCGCCGGGGAGCGGTTGTGGGTTCAGCGGACCGATCGGCCCGTGCACGGATCACGTCTGCGAGGCAGAGCATGGGACGACACAAGCTGCACAAGCCGCGCGCGCCGCGCGGTGAGGGCGGGCAGCCGACGGAGTGGTTCGGCACCGCGTTCCACTCCGTCCTGGGGAGGCTGCACCTGGACGTCCGCCGGTCCGGCAACGGCATCCTGATCACCTCCTCCCCTGCCGAGATCGACGGGGCCCCGGCGTCGTGGCAGCTGCGCCTGCGCAACGACGACGGCCGGGGCCTGAACGAGACGGGCGCCGTCCTGAAGGCCGGGCGCGGGCACGTCTACAGCGTGAGCGACGAGCCCGGCGCCAAGACCGTCCTGGCGTTCCTCCCGAGCCACCCCGACGAAGGCGTCGGCACACTGGCCCGGGTCCGCACCAGCGAAGGCCCGGACGGTGACGTGGTCTTCGAGCGTTCCGCGGAGCGGCCGATGGGGCTGTGGGCCGAGGCCGGGGAGAACCTCCTGCGGATCGTGCCGCAGCTCGGCCCGGACGCGCCACCGGCGGACGGAGTCGACGACTGCCTGCCGTGCCCCGGCTGCTACCGGCCCGTCTATGAGAGCTCGTCCTCGCACACCCTCATCGGTGCCGGGCCAATGCCGGTGATCGGGCTGTGCAGGCTGTGCGCCGGCTGCAGCACGCTCCGCTCGCTGCGCCAGGCCGACGTCCCCGTCGACCCGCAGCAGCGCGCCGCCCTGGAGACCGCGGCCGCCGCGATGGCGTAGCCCGGCCGCCGCCCCTGGGCAAGCCGCCCTCCCAGGTGGCTTGCCCAGGGTCGCCTTGGGCTTGCCCAGTCGTTCAGGCTTGCCCGGCCGGCTCCCACAACGGGCGGGCAAGCCCGGTGCCGTCGCAGTGGAAGCACCGGCCGCCCCCGGGCGTGCTGCGGGCCGCGATGGTGCCGACGGCGTGGCGCAGGAGCCTGGTGAGGCCGTCGACGTGGGCCGGGTGCAGGGCGAGTTCGTGGCGCTTGCCGACCAGGACCTCCAGTGCGACCCCGGGCCCTGCGTAGCCCAGTTCACTGGTGACGCCGTGGGTGACCGTGCGGATGAGGTCGTGGAGGTGGCCCATCGTCTCCATCCCGGACAGCTCCACCCGTGCGGTGAAGAGGAGGTCGTCCTGCTCGGTGAGGGAGAGCAGCGCCTCCGGTAGCTCGAACGGGACGAGGCGGCCGACCGGGTCGCGGTGGGCGGCGTGGAGGCGCGCCAGGGCGAGCCACATGTCGCCCGGATCGCTCTGCCCGAGCCCGGCCGGGTTCTCCTGCTTGTTTCGTCTCATGACTCCGGTGTACGGCCAGCGGGGTGATGTCGGTCGGCTCCGGGCCGCCGCGTCCCAGACGGTGACGCCACGACCTCGGGAGCCATCCCGCCCAGCGGTCCGGACGCTGGGCAAACCCTTCGTACGCCGGGGCTTGCCCACCGGGACGTGTGACCGGTCGGCAGGAGAGCGTGACCGATCCGTCTTCCGCGATCGGTCAAACAGCACGTCAGCGCCGTGACCAACCCGTGCAACTCCCGCCCGAGCCGGTGACCGGCCACCGGTCACCGGTGACCTGTGACAGCGAAGCTGGACCGGCAGGGGCTTGAGCTGCGCGATCCCGGAGTCCGGCTCGCCGGAGGTCCGCTCTTTGCCGGCAGGTGCCCGAGCACCACTGGCGGGCGCGGGACGGCTCGAGGTGGGCCGTGGAGGTTCCGCATGCCGCACATTCCCGCTGGTCACAGCCTCTGGTGAACTCCTGCTCGAAGGAGTGGTCCGAGCACCAGGGGTTCGGCCTGAGGGGCTGGAAGGGGCAACGGCAGGTCAGCCAGGACGAACAGGCGCACCCAGAAGATCTGCACCCGACTAGGTTCACGTCGAGAGCGTCAGCACTTCTCCTTCCGTGCCTGCTGGATCAGCGGCTCGGCCTCGTCCAGCGTGAAGGTGACCTGCCAGGTCTCGGCCGCCCGGTGCAGGGTGTCGGCGAACTCCTGGTAGCCGTGGTCCTGTTGAGCCGCGTCGGCGGCGCGGTTGGTCGCCGTGTTCAAGTACTGCTCGGCGGTCTGGTAGTAGGGGTCGGTCAGATTTGACGGCCGGGGGCGGACGAGTTGGTCGGTCAGCTGCTGCAGGGAGGCGCAGGCGGACTTGGCAAACTCGCGCGCCGCCACCGTGGCCTTGGAGGGCGTCGAGCTGCAGGCCGCCAGGGAGAGCGTGGACGCCAACAGCAGGGGCAGGGGCAGTGACAGGCGAAGTATCAGCTGACGTCGACTAGGGGCTGTTTCTCGGATCATGTGCGGAGCCAGATGATGAGGGCTGCGAGGGTGACGGTGCCCAGGTAGATGTAGGCGCGTTTCTCGTAGCGGGTGGCGACGGCACGGAAGCCCTTGAGGCGGTTGATGGCTCGTTCGACGGTGTTGCGTTTCTTGTAGCGCTCGCTGTCGAACCCGGTGGGGCGGCCGCCTCGGGAGCCGCGGTTCCTGCGGTGTCTTTGCTGGTCGCGGCGTTCGGGGATGGTGTGCCGGATTCCGCGTCGTCGCAGGTAGCGACGGTTCTTCCGGGATGTGTAGGCCTTGTCCGCCAGGACATGGTCGGGCCGGGTGCGGGGCCGGCCGACTCCGATACGGGGCACGGAGACCAGTTCCAGTACCCGCTCGAACTGGGGGCCGTCACCATAGTGGCCGGGTGTCAGGACGACGGCGAGGGGCCGGCATCGTCCGTCGGCGGCGAGGTGGATCTTGGTGGTGAATCCGCCGCGGGAGCGTCCCAGGCACTCGCCGATCTGACCACTTCCTCGAGCCGGACCGCCAGTTTCCGCAACACCGGATCGACCTGGTTCGTCCCCCCAGCGTTCCCCCTTTGAGGGACCACGGCCGCCGGCGTCTTCCTCGCGCCGCCGGCGTGCTGGTGGGCCCGCACTGCTGTCGAGTCCACCGAAACGTCCCAGTCGATCCGGCCCGCGGCGTCCTCGGCCGCCTGGATCCGAGACAGCAGCATCGTCCACGTTCCATCCGCTGACCAGCGGCGATGGCGTTTGTAGACGGTCTCCCACGGCCCGAACCGATCCGGCAGATCCCGCCACTGAACGCCCGTCCAGACCCGGTAGAGCACTCCGTTGATCACCCGGCGGTGATCACTCCACCGGCCCCCGCGGGCACCACCAGGAGGTAAGAACGACTCCAGTCGATCCCACTCCGCATTGGTCAGATCTCCACGACCCATGCAGACAGCCTCACCCCAACACCCCACTCACGTCAGGAGATCCGAGAAACAGGGCCTAGTCATGGGTCAATCCTAGTTACTGAGGTTTTCAGGGTGGGGTCGGTGGGTCGATGGCCAGATGTGTGGCCGTGAGGCAGCCGTCGACCAAGTGGGGTCGGAGTTGGATTCTGTGTAACTCGCGGCGGAGTGTGCGGTCGAGGTCGTCGGGTGTGGCGAAGGCGGTGTTGGCCATCGCTCTGCGCACGAGTGACCAGACGGCCTCGACGGGGTTCAGGTCGGGTGCATAGGGCGGGAGCCGGACGGTGGTGAGCCAGTCGTGCTCGGCCTCGTAATGTTTCAGCCCCGCGGCCAGGTGGGTGTTGAGATTGTCCCAGACCACCACGATCGGGCCGCCGAGCTGGATGTGAGCCCGCACCAGCAGGCCGCGGTAGTCCTTCCAGGAGAAGCTCTTGCGCGCACCCTTGAGCAGGAGATGAGTGCGGGGCCGGTGGATGAGACGGCTGTGTTCACCGGGTTTGCAGCAGCACAGCGCGGCGACCGAGGTCCGGCGGCGGGACCTGCCGCGCACACGGATGACAGGGGTCTGTCCGCGCCGGCCCCAGGTGCGGGCACGGGGCGGAGTCATCGAGAAGCCGGCTTCGTCCTCGAAGACGATCCAGGCACCGGACGCCGCCGCGAGGCTTTTACCCCCGGCCAGACCTCCTTCTTCCACAGCTCCACCGCGTGCTCGTCACGCTCGAGGGCTCTGCGGGCGGGCGTCTGCCAGGACCAGCCGTGCCGTTTCAGCAGCCGCCACACCGTCGCCACTGACAGGCTCACCCGAAGATGCCGACGGATCAGGGTCTGGACCCGGGCCAGGGTCCAGCGTTCGTCTTCGAAGCCGTGTGCCGACGGCCCCTTGCCGAGTTCCTCCTCGAGCACGGCGAACTGTTCATCGGTGACGGTCGGGGCGTTCGCCGGACCCGTCGAGCGCAAGGCATCCATGCCGCGCTCGCGCCAGGCACGGCGCCAGCGTTCCACGGACCGCACACTCACCCGCAGGTCCTTCGCGATGACCGCTGTCTTCTCACCCGCCGCGAACCGCACGCCGGCCTGAAGCCGGATCTCCTCACGAAACGCCCGACGCTCAGCGGTCAGGCCCCCGCCCTCTGGATACCTCACCTCACCGGCATACCGCAGGGATCATGAACCGTCACTACCCGACGACGACCCGAAAACCTCAGTATCTGGTCGGCGAGGTGACCTGAACGAGCTGGCTAGACCCATCCCTCGTCGAGGTGGATCGTCCAGGTATCTCTCACTGCCTTGTTCAGTTCGACCAAAACCGCGACCTCCGCGATGACTGTCGGTGCGTCGGACAACCGCAACGGGGAGTCCGGGACGCCGTTCCGGGTGTAGGTCGGCAACTCGCCGTTGCAGCTGAAAGCGTGGAGCGGCAAGGGATCAGGGTTGAAGAATGCGGGGCGGTGTTCCTCCGCCCACGCGGCTGCGGCGCCGACGCGGTCCACATGCGCCAGCAGGTGCTCGGGGGCGGGCCCGCCGCTGAACTGCACGAGGAAGCCCTCGGTGTCGACTGCCCACCAGTCCCAGGTGAATCCAGGCCGGGGGTGCCGCAGGATCGTCGCCATGCCGCCACCGTACCTAGGCCCGTGCAGTGGCCGGTCCTGAACCGTACCGCCGCTGAGGGACAGGCTGTCGGCGTCGGCGGCCTGCCGATACCCCGCCCACTCTGAATCCCCAGGGCTGCGCTGCTGTGAGGCTGGTGCTGGAGTTAACGGAAGGTCAGGCGCTGCTGTGGATGGACAGTGTGATGGGGTGGGTTCGCGCGAGATTGCAGCGCATGGACACAAAGGGGCGAAAATGCAGGGCCATATACGTCGGCATGGGTCGTGGCGGAGAGCGGCGGCGTCATCGTCGCAGCGTTGGCGGTCAGCGCAGGCACGGTAATGCCGGCGGCCGCCGATACCGACCCGCGGGGCTACCTCAAGATCATGAAAGCCCAGGAGATGTGGAAGGTTGCAGACGGCACCGGCATCACGGTGGCCGTCATCGACAGTGGCGTCAAACTTGTCCCAGGCTTGAGGAGCGAGTCCGTCCTTCCAGGCGTGTCATTCATGGAACCACCGCTCGAGCACCCGGATCAGCAGTACCCGCCGCACGAGGATTTCGTCGGGCACGGGACCACCATGACCGCAGCGATCGTCGGCGACGGCTCGGCAGGCGGCCCGCAGGGCCTCGCTCCCGGCGCCAAGGTCATGCCCATGGTGTCTGGAGTCCGGGCCCCAGGCCAGCACCCAAGCCGGTACCCGGCACTTCGTCAGTACGCTGATCTTGTTAGCGTCCTTTGCCGTGACGACTGACGATTTCCGCCGTGATCTCACTGCCATCTGCAAGGCTGCGAACAGCGGCTACCAACTGCAAGTGGTTCGCGAGGGCAGCCGCGAGCCCCTCGCCGAGAAGGACCTCTCGCACTGGCCTGACTGGCCGACATTCCCGGCCGACGCAGCCCACGCGGCTGGGTGCGAGCTCGTCATGCTCGGCTACATGATCTGGCCCGACACGGCCACCTCCGACTCGCTGATCGGATGGCGCCCTCTACAGGGCCAGCAGGCATGGTCAGCGAAGGTCGGCACCTTCGCCCAAGTGCAGGCCGCCGGTATCTGACGGCGGCCGGCTGCGACGCCGTCGGGCCGCAGACGGGGCGTGGTACCCGACTGAGCACGCATCTGGCCAGGCGGGCCAACTACGGCGCTCGGTCACACCCGTTATGACTTAGCGCTGTAGTTGGCCAGGCTGGCCAAACAGGTACTGAGCCACGAGTCAGTGAAACCAGACGACAAGGCGTACGTTCTCAGCTCCGTGGACTTCGCTGAGGATGCGCATGACGCTCCAAACCCGGCCCCAGTCGGTGTCGATACCTGCGGCTGAGGCACGGGTTCGTGTGCCTGAGGCGTCGGTCTCCTGCCAGTCCGTGGTGTCCAGCTCGGCCCAGGTCAGCCAGGTGGTCCCGTGCACATCGTGGGGGCCGCCGTAGCCGGCGAACTCACCTCGCAGCCCATCCGAGGCATCGTCCGGGAAGCCACGGCCTTCCGCCAGGGGACGAAAGCCGAAGGAGTTTCGGATTCCGAAGAGGCAGGCCAGGCCGTCGTAGGCGTTGCCCCTGTTGAGGAGGAAGAGATCGATGCCGACCTCCCATACGGAGTCCTCGTCGTCGGGGCCCCATAGGCGGGCCCCCGGCCGGCATTCGATCATTCCGCTGACGTCGGTCGACATGGAGAGATCCTGCCTGCGCAGGCCAGGAACCAGCATCTCCTTTTCCCGCGCATGCGCACGCGGACCGGTTTCGAGACTCCGGCTCAGCCGGATCGGTAGACGTCATAGGGACGTCTCCTGCGTGGTTCCGGCCACCTACAACGCTCAGCGGCAACTACATGCTCAGCCTCCGTCGGCGTCACGCAGGCATTTTCAGCTCAGCAGAGGATTGCCCTGGAGGTTCGCTTCCCCGCACGGCCAGGGGCCTTCGGCCAGGGGGCCCAGCGGTGTACGGAAAACCAGGACCTCGTTGTCCAGGGAGACGACGACGCTGCCTTCACTCAGCAGTAGCGCACGACCGATGACGGCTCGGCTGTCGTCCATGGCGAACAGTTCGTGGCCGGCGAGGTCCGTGTCCACGGCGAGTAGCTTGCCGTCTCGCCAGAACACCGCGGTTCCCTCGCAGTCCATCGCGGGGTAGGACATGTAGTAGCCCGTCAGCGCCGGCCCGTCCACGAGGCTGTTGTCCTGTGCGAGCCGCCGGAAGCGTGATCTCGAAGGCAGGCGATTTTCGAGCTCGGGGCCGCTGGCGCTGCCGTCCCTGTCGACGAGCATCGCCCCGTGGCTGGCCCAGCGCGCGGTTTCGGCGCCGTCCCGGCCGAAACGGCCGGTCGTGAACGCGCCATAGCCCTGGGATCCGATCAGGAACTGGCCAGGGCCAGCTATCGCCTTTCGGCCCGTGGGAGCGGCAGAGGTGGCCGACACAGTCTCGCCGCTGTCCAGGTCGAGGAAGAACGTCCTCCCGATGCCGCCCCGTGTGTCGGTGAAGCTGGCTGCAATCCGGTCGGCTGATACGAGCAGTGGCTCCCAGTGGTCTACACCGATCTCCTCTGGAACCCAAGATCTACGCGGCCGGATCTCCCATCCGGTCCGGTCTCCCATCTCCACCAAACCCGGGAACGACACCGCACCGAGCACGATCGGCGTGGACCAAAGACACTCGCCCTCTCGCGTGTACCGGGACACGCGAGGCTCCGGTACGGACGTGGGCCGGCTTCGTTCCCCACGGACCAGGCGGGAGGCACTGACCCAGGAAATGACGAACCCGTCGTCGAGGAGGACGAACGCCCCGATCTCCTCATCGGGTCGGCACTCCGGGCGGGCTGTGGGCCCAGGGGATCCGTCCGGCAGAACACCTTCCAGGAGCCGGCCGTCGCGATCTGGGTAGGCGACCCACAGCGTGCCGTCCGCAGACAGACGGGATTGCGGCCTGCCCGTCCCCGGGTAGGTCTGCTGCCACGCCACCTTGCCTGAAAGATCGACCCTCGTGATCACGGTCACCAGGGGATTCGCACCGTAGCCGGTCACGGTCAACGGCCCGAAAGGATCGTCCGTGGCCACGGAACGGACCTGGCCCGGCAGGGTGAAACGCGATGAGAGGGTCATACGCCGCATCTTGCCCCACGCCTCCGTCCACAGCGGTTGGGCCCTCTGCAGCGCCGTCTCGGCCAACTGGAACGCTCCGGAGCCAACTTCGATCCGCGGGTGGCACGGTGAGGGTGTGGCTGGTGGTCGGACCCGTTGAGCCGGGCACTCGGGCGGTTGGCCGAGGTGCTGAATGCTGGCGTGCCGGGGCTGTCGAAATCGTGATCCACACCTTTTTCGATCGCACGTACGATGCTCGACATGATCGCCCTGTCCGTGGACACAACCTCGCAAAGCTACGCCGCCGGCCAGGTCGTCGGAGTCCTCGCCGTCGCCCTCATCGCCATCGTGGCGCTCTGGAAACTGACCAGCTCCTGGCGCGCTCCCTCGACCCCGCCCGGCGGCGACCCCGCCGCGACCGCTCGTGTGGAGAGCAAGCGCCGTGTGCTCGTCATCGGTGTGACCGTGCTGATAGCCGCTGCCGCAGGGGTGAAGGCCACGATCTCGTACAACCCGGAACCCCGGGCCTCCGAGACGACGGCGACCGGGCCGGTTTCCGAGGGCCGGGGCTCGGCGGCGGACGCACCGCGCACCATCGCCCTTCCGGACAGTTTCGCGGACTTCCGGCTGTTGACGGGTGCGGCCGCGGAGCGGACCGAGGCTGAGGTGATGGCGGGTCGCAAGCTGCCCGAAGGGGCGAAGGTCGGCTACTACGACAAGGGTGGGGACGAGAACCTCGAGCTTTTCGTCGTTGTCCGCAGCGCGGAGTGGGATCCCAAGGTGTACGACGAGAAGGCGACCGAGTCGATCTCGCAGGAGTTCCGCAACTTCTTCGCCGCTGCGAAAGCCCACGACGTGACCCGCTTCGACGCGGGGCCGTACGGCGGGGGCCTCAGCTGCGGCCTCGCGACGGGGCTGGACGGCGACCAGTCCGTGTGTGCCTGGAGCGACGCCACCACCTTCGGCGCAGTACGGCTGGTCCGAGAGACCCGCCTCCCCAACGCCGCGCAGACCACCCTCACACTCCGCAACGCCGCCACCCGCTGACCGAACACCGACCCGTCCTGGTCGGCCTTGCGCACGCCCGCACGCGGCCCTGGGGTTGTACAGGTCCTGGGTACCTTGTTCGACAGCGGGCCGAACCGGACCCAGACGAACCATTGGACAGAGCGGACGAAGGTGAACTGACCATGGGCCGAAAGATCCTCTTCGGTGCCCTGGCCTCGACCGCCATCGCAGCCCTCGCCGGCGTCCTCTACGTGTGGAGCGGCAGCCCGGGCCTCAGCACAGGAAGCGTCTCCGCGCAGAAGCTGGCAGGGTCGTGGAAGGCGAAGGGCGGCGCCGAGATCGAATTCAGTGAGGATGGGGCGTTCTGCAGCCACTCCTTCCCCATCGGCGACGGTCGGCGGACCGACTCCTGCGGCACCTGGGAGCTCGGAGATTCCGGCACCGCTGCCGACCAGGCGATCGACCTCCACTTCAACCAGCCGAAAAGGACCCTGACTTCGCTGCTCCGGGTATCCGGCGGGCAGGCGAGCGGTGGCCTCTACTTCACTGAGGACATCGACGATCCCGGAAATTCTGTGCAGTTCCACCGCAGTGCCTGACCGATCACGCCCTTGGCAGCCTTGGCGTAGCCGGCACGCCAGGCCGGGTCGGCCATCTGGAACCCGGAGGGCAGCCGCAGCTCGACGGCGCACCGTGCGCCAGCCTCAGGGCGCCGTGTCCGAGCCTCGCGACGTCAGGACCGACTGTTTGCCGTGTCTGTGAGGGCGGCGGCGAACTGGTCGTGGGTCATGGTGGAGCGGCCGGGAACGCGCGCGGCCGCGGCCTTCTTGTAGAGCTCGGCCTTCGTCAGCGACTGAAGCGACCCGGCCTTGCAGGTGACGCGCTTCTTCGCCGCGGACTTCTTCTGCGGACTTGTTGAGCGACGCTGAAGATGAGCATGAGGGCGACGTGCCGGTTGTCGATGGGATGGGATGAAAAGACCCCGGCGGCCGGACACGGGCGGCGATCCGCTCGAGCACGTCGACGGCGCGCAGGGCGGCCAACGGCGCGGCCTCGGCCGTGTCGGTCAGCTGCTCGGTGATCTCGCCCCGGAGAACGACCGTGCCCCGGTGGCGAGTCGGCGCATGGGGCACCCCTTTGTTCCCGCCAGCGGCAGAGAGTCGCCTGCCTTGCGTCGCGGCCATGGCTGCCGTTAGCGCAATAGACGACCCAGGAACAGGTCTGTGCAGCGGATCCCGCCTCCGGGGTGCCACTCCATCGCGGCGCTCCGTCAGCCGGTCCGCCGCCCACCCAGTGGTCCGCTGACCTGGCCGAACGTCGACGCTCGGTGCCGGAGCTGTCGGTCTACTCGTGTAGCGTCTTCGGGAACCTTGGGGGTGGGGATCATGAGTGGTGGCAGCGCAGACCTGGAGATGGATCCGGTCGCGGTGGGGAATATCCAGGACGGTCTGCGGTCCGCGGTCGGGGAGTTGCGTGAGTTCGCGATGGACACCTCGGCCGTGGCGGGTGGTGGTATGAGCCAGCTGGCGCTGACGGGCATGGAGGCCGGTCATCCGGCAGTCGCTGCGGCGTTGGAGGGCTTCTGCGAGCGCTGGGATCTGAGCGTGAGCAGTCTCTTCGTCGTCACCAGCGGGCTCGCCGAGCGCCTGGGTATTGGGGCTGGCTCGGTGTGGGAGGAGGACCAGTACCGCAGGGGCACTTTCAAGGTGCTGGTCAACGCCGGTATTGGCAACCCCTACGCGTCGGAGGACGAGGTCGAGAAGAAGTCCATGGACGCGATCCTCTCCGATCACGCGTTCAAGCGGGAGACGCCGGAGCAGGCGCGTCAGGCCAGGGAGGACTTCGACCGTACGTGGGCGGACACCAAGCAGGGCATCCTCAACGAGGGGCTTGTCGGCGGCCTGTTGGAGGACGTAGCCGAAGCGCAGGGCATGGACCGCGAGACCCTCGACCGCGTCCGCAACCCGCAGGGCGCGGACCCGCAGGGTGGCGATCAGGACAGTGATCAGCGCGGGGATCAGGGGGGCCGTTCCTGATGAGCGGCGGCAACTGGCTGGAGAAGGGCGCAGCCTTCACGGGCGACGCGGTCGAGTGGCTCGGCGACAAGACGGCCGACACGTTGGAGGATGTCGGCTGGCAGGGGGGCGCCAACGCCGTCCGCAACACGGCTAACTCCGCGGCGAACCGCCTCGGAGCCGAGGTCACCGAGGTCGAGCTCGGCCAGAGCGACGATCCCAAGCAGCTCGTCCACGGCAGCGCCAGCAGCCTGCGGACGACCGCCGGGCACCTGCGTGACTTCCACGCTGCCTTCACCCGCACCGGGGATGGCCTGAAGAAGCTGGGCACGGACGGCATCAAGGGTGCGACGGCCGACGCCTTTCGGGACTCCGTCCAGGAGAAGGCGCCCCGCTGGTTCGCGGCCGCGGCCGCCTTCGAGACGGCGGCCGACGCGGTCGGCCGCTTCGCCGACACGGTGACGTGGGCGCAGGGGCAGGCGAAAGAGGCAATCGACGAGTACAAGACCGCCGTCAAACTGTCGGAAAACGCTCACGCCGCCTACAACACCTGGGTCAAGGACTACGAATCGGCTGTCAAAGCTCAGCAGGACCCGCTGCCGGCCCGCCCCGTGGGTTTCACCGACCCGGGCGCGGACGGCATCAAGGCCGCCCAACAGAAGCTGGCCGAGGCGCGGCGCCAGCGCGACGACGTAGCCCACTCGGTGGCACAGGCGTTGGAGAAGGCCCGTGACGCGGCGCCGAAGGTGTCAGCCGCCGACGCCGCGCTGGTGGAGATCGTCCGCAAGGGCGCGGAGGCCGAACACTTCCTCGGCGGAATCGCCAAGGGTACGGCCGGCCTGGTCAATTTCGGCCGCGGGCTCAGCCCCCAGGACCCGTACAACATCACCCATCCGACGGTGGCCCAGATGGGCCTCAACAGCATGGGAGCCGGCCTCCTCACCTCGGCCAACGACCCGGTCGCCGCGGCCAAGGCTATGGCCGACAGCGCGATGCAGGACCCCTTCGAGTTCGGCGGCAAGCTCGTCCCGGAAGCCGTCGGCCCTAAAGGGGGTGGCCTGCTGGCCGGCGCTGGCCGCAGAGCCGCCACAGCTGCCAAACAACTCGACGACCTGGACGGCAACAAGCCGGGCGGCAGCCGCGGGGATCACGAACAGAACCCCGACAGCAACGGCAAACGGTGCAGCGAGACGGTGTGCAAGAAGGACCCGATCGACATCGCGACCGGCCGCATGCTGCTGCCCACGACCGACATCGCCCTGCCCGGCGCACTTCCACTCGTCTTCCGGCGCACCTTCGACTCCGCCCGCCGCTCCGGGCGCTGGTTCGGGCCGACGTGGTCGTCCACGGTGGACCAGCGACTGGAGATCGATTCCGCGGGCGTGATCTTCAGCTGTGACGAGGGCAGTCTCCTCGCCTACCCCCACCCGGCCCCTGGGGCTCCGGTCATGCCCACGCACGGCCGACAGTGGCCACTGGACCGGGTCCCGGGCGGTTACACCATCACCGATCCCGACACCGGCAGGGTCTGGCACTTCACCGACCACAGCGACGACTTCGCGCTCCTGGCCCAGATCGACGACCGCAACGGCCGCTCGATCACCTTCGAGCACGACGAGGCGGGTGCCCCGACGGCGATCGTCCACCACGCTGGCTACCACCTGAAACTCACCACGACCGAAGGCCGGGTGACGGCCCTCCACCTCAAGGGGGCTGCGACGGACGGATCCGACCAGGAGATCCTGCGCTACAGCTACACCGACGGCCATCTCACCTCAGTCACCAACTCCTCCGGCCGCCCCCTGAGCTTCAACTGCGACGAACACGGCCGCATCACCTCGTGGACCGACACCAACGGAAGCCGCTTCGACTACGTCTACGACGATCAGGACCGCTGCACCTACCAGTCAGGCACGAACGGACACCTCGAGTCCACGTTCACCTGGGACGACGTCGATCCCGCAACCGGGCTCCGCATAACCACCGTCACCAGCGGTCTGGGGCACACCGAGCGTCACCTGATCAACGACCGATCACAGGTAGTCGCCGAGATCGACCCCCTGGGCGCGGTCACCCACTTCGAGTACGACCGCTACAACCAACTGCTGTCACGTACCGATCCGCTGGGCCACGTCAGCCGCTTCGCCTACGGCGAGCACGGCCGTATGACGGTGATGGAGCGTCCGGACGGACGGCAGGCGCGGGCCGAGTACGACCACAATGGGATGCCGATACGCATCGTCGGCACCGACGGGAACGTCACGCGCCAGACCTTCGACGAGCGCGGCAACCGCACTTCGGTGACCGACCCCACGGGCGCGACGACAGAGTTCGCGTACGACGCGGCCGGCTGGCTCACCTCGGTGACGGACCCGCTCGGCGCCACCACCCGGCTCATCCTGGACCGCCGGGGTCTTCCCGTCGAGGTCACCGATCCGTTGGGTGCCACGACCCGCTATGAACACGATGCCTTCGGCCGCACGGTCCGCGTCATCGACCCTCTCGGCGGGGAGACGCGAATGGAGTGGACGGTCGAGGGCCTGCCCTCCCGGCGCACCGCACCCGACGGCACCGTGGAGTCATGGACGTACGACGGTGAGGGCAACTGCCTCAGCCACACCGACTCTATGGGAGGCACGACCCACTTCGCGTACACGGACTTCGACCTCCTGACGGCCCGCACAGGCCCGGACGGAGTCCGCCACGAGTTCTCCCACGACACCAACCTGCGGATGACGCGCGTGACCAACCCCCAGGGCCTGACCTGGGACTACGCCTACGACGCGGCAGGCCAACTGGTCACGGAGACCGACTTCGACGGCCGGGCGCTGAGCTACGACTACGACCCTTCGGGCCGTCTGACCTCCCGGGCGAACGGCCTGGGCCAGCGCATCGACTTCACGCACAACGCGCTCGGCCAGGTGATCCGCAAAGAGGTCGAAGGCAACGGGGCCACGACCTTCGAATACGACATTTTCGACGAACTCGCGGTGGCCACCGGCCCGGACGCCGAACTGGAACGCCTGAAGGACCGCTACGGCCGCCTGCAGTCCGAGACGGTCAACGGCCGGACGCTGACGTACAGGTATGACGAGCTGGGCCGCCGGGTGGGGAGGACGACGCCTGGAGGTGCGATCAGCGAATGGTCGTATGACGCTGCGGGCCGCAGGACGAAGCTCACCACGTCCGGGCGCGACATCTCCTTCTCCTTCGACGCCCTGGGCCGTGAGGTGGGGCGCACCGTATCGGACTTCGTGGCGCTGACGTCGTCTTTCGACGAGATGAACCGGCTGAAGGCCCAGACCATCACCTCCGGGGGCCGCAGCCTCCAGCACCGTGCCTACACCTACGGCGCGGGCGGCGGCCTCCTCGGCATCAGCGACGCACTCTCCGGTGCCCGCGGCTTCGACGTGGACTCGGCCGGCCGCGTCACAGCCGTCCACGCGCACCGATGGACCGAGCGGTATGCGTACGACGACGCCGGAAACCAGACGGAAGCCTCGTGGCCAGCGAACCACCCGTCGCACTCCGCGACGGGTGCGCGCACCTACGAGGGCACTCGGATCGCCAGCGCGGGTGCCGTCCGCTACGAACACGACGGCCAGGGTCGGATCGTCCTGCGCCAGAGGACCCGGCTGTCCCGGAAGCCCGACACCTGGCGCTACGAGTGGGACGCGGAGGACCGTCTCACCGCGGTGACGACACCGGACGGCACGGTCTGGCGGTACACGTACGACCCCCTGGGCCGACGAATATCCAAGCAGTCTCCTTTCGAAACGGTCTACTTCACCTGGGACGGCACGACCCTCTGCGAGCAGACGACCGCGACCGTCGTCCTGACCTGGGACCACGCGGGCCTGCGCCCCCTGTCCCAGACGGAACGCCGCACGGACACGGACGACGAACGCTTCTTCGCCATCGTCACCGACCTGATCGGCACCCCGACGGAACTCGTAGATGAGTCGGGCGAGCTGGCCTGGCGAACCCGCACCACCCTCTGGGGCACGACGATCTGGAACCGCGATGCCACGGCATACACCCCGCTCCGCTTCCCAGGCCAGCACTTCGACCCCGAATCGGGCCTCCACTACAACTACTTCCGCTACTACGACCCCGAATCGGCCCGCTACCTCAGCCAGGACCCCCTCGGCCTCGGCCCGGCTGACAACCCGGTCACGTACGTCCACAACCCTCACACGTGGAGCGACCCGCTCGGGCTCAGTCCCTGTCCGCCCCGGATCGAGGGTGGAGGCTGGGACCTCCGTGGAGATACAGACCCGCTGAGCGTCATCCCCAAGGACGCCGTGCTGGAGCCGTGGAGGGCGATCCCGGGTGGTGTCGAGCACGGCATCAAGTGGAGCTGGAAGGACGAATCCACAGGGCTGACGGTGCGTATGCGCGTCCACGGGCCCGACCTCGGCCCACACGCTGGCCCCAACGCCAGCAGTGGCCCTATCTACCGCATCCAGATCGGGAATCAATTCCAGGACGAGGCGGGTCGGCTCTACCATAGGCAAATCGGAAACCCGAGAAGTGAGAACTTTAATGAGGCGGCGGTCAACGATACGCACATTCCGTGGCCCAGCCACCTTCCGGTACCATATCCGCATTGATCTGGAAAGCAGGAAATATGGAAAGTGAGTATTACGTCGACTTCGTCCGGGACCTTCTGGGTCTCGACGAAGCCGTGCGCACGGAAGCGAGTAATCGCGTTCAGGACTTCGTGAACTTGCTATCCGGCACCCAAGCCAGAGTGGTAGGGGACCTGATCGCCATGCTGGCCCCGCGCGAAGAGTCCCGGGTGGCCCTGGAGGCCCTACTGCACGCGCTGAGCGATCTCGACGGATGCGGGAAGCTCGAAGGTGTCGATCTATCACCACTGGGAGAAATCCCGGAATCCATGATCCACGTGGAACACCGCGTGTACATGGATGCATTCGCCGAGCGCATCGCGGAGGCGAGTAACAGCACCTCAGAGTGAGCGTGCACACGCGCTCACCTGAAGGCCGCAGTCGAGTCCGGGGAGACCATCCATTGCAGGCCACCCCTCGATGCAACGGGACCGGCATAATTCCCACGGGCACATCGAGGGCATACAGCCCGGACGCTCCTGCCGTCCGGGCCCCTTGCCCTTAGAAACAGGTCCCCCACCATGAACAACGCCCTTACACGTCTTCTCGAAATCGCTCCGGCGCCGAGCGAGCCTCGCCAGAAGGATTGGGGCGAGGTCGAGCGCGACCGTGGGGTCGAGCTTCCCGCCGACTACAAGGAGCTCATCCACGTCTATGGAGGTAGCAACTGGGACGACTATCTGTACGTCCTGGAGCCCGACTGCCCCAACAAACACTACGACCTCCTCAAGTGGGCCGAGTACCAGTTCGAAGACCTGGAAGACCTGTGGACAGTCGAGAAGAAGCCGGCAGAACTGGAGACCGAGGGATCCGTGGTCATCCCATGGGCGACCACGGACAACGGAGAATGCCTGTACTGGCTCGTTCTTCCGGGCCTTGCGCCGAACGAATGGACCATCATGGTGAACGAGGTGAGCGGCCCCCGATGGGAACATTACTCCGTATCGTGCACGCAATTCCTCGCGTCCGCCCTCACCGGAGAGCTGCAGTCGAACATCCTCTCGTCATTGTTCCCTCTGGCCACCCATCAATTCCGCCGCCTCGGTCCGGTGTGACAATGCGGCGCTCTGCCGACCCGAGCCGCATCCCACTGGGCCAGATCGTCGCCCGCGCCCAGGCCGAGCTGGCCGACCAGTCCTGGAAAGACGAGGGCGTGACCGTCCTGGGGCTCGGGCGGCTTCAGGGCGGCTCCGGACCGGAGCTCGCCCCGGCGTCGGTACAGGCTCTGGAGAACGCCAGCGCACTCGCACAGCCCGCGCAGCGAGGGCGGCCCCCGCTCGAGGAAGAACTCCTTCACCGTGTGGCCCACGCCTATCTCCGTGAAGCCATCAACGGCCCCGGCCTCCACCGGCGCCTGGCCCACCTCTTCGACCGCCCTGAACCGACCATCAAGGACTGGATCAAAGCAGCCCGCGAGCGCGGCTACCTCTCCCCCGCCGTCCCGGGACGCCGCGCAGCCGGACCCGGCCCGCTCCTCAACCACCCCGAGGACGGGCCCGGTACTTCTTCGCCTTGAGCCTGCGGCTCACGGGCGAGGAGGGATCGACCGCCTCGATTCTCTGCCCCCCTGTTAAGGGGTGTCGCCGGACCAGTCCCAGCGGTTCCGCTCGCCGGGGCGCGGGTCGTACAGGGACCGGCCGTCGGCGCCGAACTGGCCCAGCTCGGTCATCAGCGCGGCGCTGGTCTGGTTCTCGCCTGCCGTCCAGCCGGTGATGTCGAGCAGCAGCCCGTCGACCGGGCCGCTGACGACCTTGGCGTAGGTGCGGCCGGGCTGCGGGCACGGGTTCGGGTCGTCGTGATCCATACCGTAGACCCGGCCGCGCAACAGCTCCTCATACCTGTCCATGCATCCCACCGTCCCAGGCGGCACCGACGGTAGGGGCATGCCCAGGTACGGCCTCAGCTTGCGAGGAGGGGCGACGGTACGTCCGCGCCGGTCTAGGGTCCAGGCATGAGTGACTTCTGGGACGCGGCTAGCGCGATCGCAACGACCGGGGCAACCGCCGTAGCCCCTCTGGTTTGGTTGGCACGAGGTGAAGATGCGGCGGAAGGACGAGGCAGACAGGCAAGCAGCACAGGCACGGCTGGTGGTGCCCGTCATAGACGGGCACCGAGGCGAGGTGGTCAACCACAGCTCCGAACCACTGCTTGAACTAAGGATCATCAGGGCCGACGCCGAACAGCCCAACGGGCACCCTGTGGCGGTCCGCTGGTCGGATGAGGATCGGCGGATCTTCCGCAACGTATCGGCTGGGCAGACCCACCACCTTGCGCTCCGGGAACAGGGCTGGGGGCCGCTCCTCGATCCCGTACACGGGTACGAAGTGGGAACGGATGAAGGCATCGCCCCCTTCGATGCGACCAATCTCCGGCTGACGATCCAGTTCATGGATGCGGCCGGACTCCGGTGGCAGCGTGTCGGTCTCCAGCCGCCCACCAGGATCCTCGGCGAGTTCTCGAATCCCGCCCCCAACCCCGAGTAGGCCACCGCTGGCAGCGAGGCTTGCTCAGGGTCACCTAAGGCTTGCCCGGGGCGGAAGCGGGATCGCCAGCCGCGGGCCTTCTCGGCAGTCGCGGCGGCCTCCGCCTCCAGGCGGTCGCGCTCGGTCTGCTCCGCTACCGCGACGGTCTTGTCCTCGCACGGCTCGCGCAGCGTCGGGTGCCACCGGTGGCCCGGCTCCGGGGAGAACCTGGTGTTCTCCCATCGGTCGTTGTCGAACTTCGTCCCGCAGCCGGCGCAGACAGGGCGGGCGGCCTCGTGCTCGGCTCTCTTCTGCTCGGCAGCGCGGCGCAGCTGCGCCTGGTACTCCGCCTGTTGCGCCTCCATCCGCTCCGCTCGGCGGGCGAGGACGGCATCGCGGCGGGGGTTGCCGATCGCGTCGCGCAGTGGCTGCATGTGGGTGCGGCCGAAGCGGAGGAAGACCGGATCGGAGTGGCCCGGCTGCCACCCACCCCATGCTGAGCCTTCCGATATGTTCTTCCGGACCCGCGCCGGCGGGTCACACGCGTATTGGGGGGAAACGTGCCAGGTGAGCGGCTTGACGCGGAGTGGGTCCGGTCCTGGTGGAAGCAGGCCGATGCGGCGCTGACGAAGCTGATGCAGTCATTCCTCCCGACGCACGGCTTCCCACCCGGCCACAACTCCGTGATGCTCGCAACCGACGACAGCCACCAGGCGACGGACGCACTCGTGGACCTGACGCCGATCCCCTCCGACCTGACCACGCTCTACCGGGTGATCAGTGAGGCTTCCCTGCCCGATGTCGACAGCGGGTACTTCATCCACTCACCCGCGACGGCGGCGGAGCACTTCCGCGAGTACGGCCCCGCTCCGATCGACGGCGAATCGATCGCACTGGTCTTCGCCAGCGACGGCGGGGGCCATCTGTTCGCGATCGGAGACACCAGACAAGTCTGGAAGTCCACCACGGCTTCCTGGTTTGACGACTTCGAAGTTGCCGCGGCCAGCTTGCAAGAGTTCCTCGAACAGCTCGGCCGACGGATCGCAAACCAACTCTGATCACGGCCGAGACGCAAACCAGCACCACGTCCCACGTCCCACGTCCCACGTCCCACGTCCCACGTCCCACGTCCCACGTCCCACGTCCCACGTCCCACGTCCCACGGAGACGATCTCAGCCCTCCGAAGGTGGGAACCCTGAGCGGCGTGGCCAACACCAAGCACAGGAAATTTCAACCAGCCCCACCACCGCCGGGTGACGTCATCTCTGGGGTTCTGGCTCACTTTCCGTGGAGGGCTGACTGAGTGTGATGTCAGTGGTGTGTGGTGGGATGGCCGGACTCTGCTGCCCTGACCTGCTGGGAGTCCGCCTTGATGCCCGTGTACTCGTCTCTGACCCACGCCCTGACCGAGGCCTTGGTCGACGTCCTGTGGTTCATCGAGGGCAGTGAAGACGATCAGTTGGATCCGGACGACGCCGTCAAGGTCCTGGAGGGTGTCGCCCACCTGGCCAGCAAGCTGTCGAGTGAACAGCGGAGCGAATTGATCGACCTGCTCGGGACGATGGCCGAAGCCGAGTCCGACCCCGCGCGGCGGGAGTTCCTGGAAGGGTTCCCGGAAGGCTTCGGACTCCTTGATGATGCGGTCTGACCTGTGCTTCACGAGTAGAGCAGGACGCGCTTGCGGAGGAGGGCGAAGCCGGCCCGGCCGAACATCTGGCGTTTGAGCATCTTGATTCGGTTGACGTGTCCTTCGACGACGCCAGAGCTCCAGGGCAGGGTGAGGCCGGCGATGACGGCATCGCGGTCACGGTCGATACCTGCGGCGAGTGTGTGGAGGCCGGGGAGGTTGTCTTGCCGGACAGCATCGAGCCACTGCGGCAGCCGTTCGCCCTGGCGCTCGGTGAGCATCTGGCCGAAGGAGCGGACGTGGGTGGTGAGGGCGTCCAGTTCAGGGCAGTGGACGAGAACGGCCTTGAGTCGAAGTTGCTCCGTCTCGTTGAGGGTCTCCGGCCGGCGGAGGATCCATCCGGCGACGACAGGGGCCGCGACGGGGGCCGCACCCCGGCACCGGTAGGTCGGGAGGCAACGGCGATGCCGCGCTCCCGGCGACCAGCCTCGCCTTGGCGGGTGAGGTTCACGACGGGTTCGGGTTCAGCAGGACGACTCTGCTTCCGGTGATCGCGCCGCTATCACGGCATGGCTGGTGGCCCGCTGCTGGAAGCCGCGCTACCGTCACGTCCTGACGCCGCCGTCTCCCGGCTCCTGCGGGGCGGTACACAGGCGAGCCGTGGAGTGGCACCGAGGTGGCGGATCGGCTGCAAGGTGCTGGCCGGGCAGCGTACGGAGCTGGCCGTCTCGCGCTGACGCGCGCCCGCTGCGCCGACCGCTAGGGAACCGGCGTTCGGCCGCGGCCGGCTTCCCTGGCAAGCTGGCGAGCCGGTCCAGGATCAGGCCGTGGGCCTGGTGGGGCCGTCTCCCAGCCCGAGGGCAGCGGGGCATGGCGGCTATCCGTAACCGTTCCCCGGCGGGTTCTGGCTCAGGTTGTGTGGTCCGTTCACTGTGAGTGACCACTGAACTTCCTTTGACGCCTCCGGAAGTTGCCTCGAAATGAGCAGTGGCAGGAGCGACTGCCCTGACAGTTCGGGCTGTGAAAGAGGTCTTGCTCCGGCTGGAGGAGCTGCTGTTCCCGTCGATCGACGACGTTACGGTGCTGTCGGTGGACGTGAACATCGCGATAGTGCGTGTTGAAGTGCGGTGCACCGCTGCGGGCGCCTGGTGCCCGGGGTGCGGAACGTGGTCCTGCCGGGTTCACGGCTCCTACCTGCGGTTTCCCGCCGATGTTCCGAGTGCGGGACGAAGCGTCGTACTCCAGCTGCGGGTCCGCCGGTTCACCTGCCGGAACGCCGAGTGTGGACGCCACACGTTCGTCGAGCAAATACCCGGCCTGACCCGAAGGCACGGTCAGCGGACCGAGAGGCTTCGCTCGACCCTGGCCGCGATCGGTCTCGCCCTCGCGGGCCGGGCGGGCGCCCGCCTGGCCCACGTCGTCGGAGTGCCGATCAGCCGCAGCACGGTCCTGCGGCTGATCGACGCACTTCCCGAGCCGGAGGTGCCCGCCCCGCGAGTGGTCGGCGTCGACGAGTACGCCACCCGAAAAGGCCGGAACTACGGCACCGTCCTCGTGGACGTCGAGACCCGCCGGCCGGTCGACCTGCTGCCCGACCGGGAGTCATCGAGCCTGGCCGCGTGGCTGGCCGAACGGCCCGGAATCGAGGTCGTATGTCGGGACCGAGCCCCGTTCTTCGCCGAGGGCGCCACCGCCGGCGCACCGCAGGCCGTGCAGGTCGCGGACCGGTGGCATCTCTGGCACAACCTCAGCGAAGCCGCTGAGCGGAGCATCGCCCAGCACCGCCAGTGCCTGCGCGTCCTGGTCCCTGAGACGCCTGAAACGACCGAGGGGAGCCCGACCCTGCAGAGGAGTCGGCCGGTTCGCCATGGCCGACCGGGCACCGGTTCGCCGACCGAACCCGAGCCGTTCACGCCACCGTCCATGCCCTGGTGGAGGCAGGACACAGCCGTCGCGCGATCCAGCAGCAACTCGGCATGACGAGCCGAACCGTCAAACGGTACGCGGACGCCGCCAAGCCGGAAGACCTCTTCACCGGTCAGTGGCAGGCCCGGACCTCCGTCCTCGACGAGTACAAGACCTACCTCGACGACCGCTGGAACGAGGGCTGCACCAACGCCTGGAAACTGTGGGAAGAGATTGTCCCGCTCGGCTACCAGGGCAGCTACCAGCGCGTTCGCGCCTACCTCCGCCAGAAGCGCACCTCGCCACGACCCGTGACAGCCCGGCCGCCCTCACCCCGGGCAGTCGCGGGATGGGTTCTGCGCCGCCCGGAAAACCTGTCCGATGCCGAGCAACTCCAACTGAAGAACGTCCGGGCGAACTGCCCCGAGATCGACGCCCTCAGCAGGCACGTCCGGTCCTTCGCGACCATGCACACCGAGCGCCAGGGCGAGCGGCTACCGGACTGGCTCGACGCCGTGAAACAGGACGACCTCCCGAGCCTCCACACGCTTGCCGCAGGTATCGACCGCGACCGCGATGCAGTGATCGCTGGCCTCACACTGACCTGGAACTCTGGAGTCGTCGAAGGCCATGTCAACCGGATCAAGATGCTCAAGCGTCAGATGTTCGGCCGCGCTGGCTTCACCCTGTTACGCAAACGTGTGCTTCTGGCCTAAAAACTAGCTGGTCTGCGACTACTTCAGGAGCCGGAAGCCGGGCTGCCGAGCCCACGCTCTGAGGAATTCCGCTGAACCGTAGGCAGCAGGCCACGGATCCGTCATCGTCGCGATGATGCCTGGAAGGTCGGTCACGATCGGGACTTGATCCTCAAGAAGTTCGGCATTGGCGACGCCGCCGATCACGTCCATGACGGCAGCGGTCAGCAGCGCCGTGACGACGTGGTCGACGGGCCTGTTGCAGAACGCTATGACGTCGACGGCGTGGGTCGGCGTGAAGCCGATAAGGGGTTCCTGGTCGACTTCGTCGGCGTGCTCGGCCTCGAAGATGGCCTCGTCGCCGATGCCGGGTCCCATGAGAGAGACCATGACAGGCCGGCGTCCGTCGATGCCCCCGGTATCGGCGATGCCGAGGCTCTCCGCGTGAATATTCAGGTCGTACTCGCCGACCCGCTTCTCCTCAAAGTGCGATGAGGAACGGACAAGGAGTTCCCGGAGCCGCTGGATGGATACGGGTTGGACGGGCTCCGCCAACTCAATCACCAACACCGGACCGCTCATGACGAGAGCCTAGCCAGCCTGGGCTCCCATCCCCAACCGGTTACTCAGCGTGCCCTCACCACACAAGCTGAGCCAGAACCACTTCTCACATTCAGATCTTGCCCTTGAGACCCCTGAACGGAGTCAGAGGTGACCTCCCACTGGAGTCAGTTGTCACTGACACAGCCAGGCTGACCGAGCGGGATGGCGGAGCCGATGCGGTGGGCCTCGGCGAACGCGGCCTTGGATGCGCTGGCGGCCCGGTTGGCGCATTCGTCTGAACCGCTCGGCCCGGTTGGCGGCGCGCTCCTCCCGCTCGGCCTCGGCTTCGCCGAAGCTGCGGGCGACGTCCTCGCGCACGGTGACGTGCACAGCGTGCCCGGCCTCACGGAGGGCCTCGGCCACCGCGTTGAGGGTGAAGCGGTTGGCGGCACGGTCGCGGGAGTGCGGGAGGTACCAGCGGCCGAGGTTCCGGGACCAGCGGAAGCGGCGGCTCTTGAGGATCTCCGCGGAGCCGTCACCGCGGGCGGTGCCTTCGGCGAGGGTCCCTTTCTGTAGGGCTACTGATCCGTAGAAATACGCTGCGATCGAAGTCGGCCTGGTCAGATCGCTGCGGCGCTGAGTGGGCTGTGGCGGCGGGTGTCGTGCACGTACGGGGCTCTGGGTCACAGCGCGGGTTGTGGGATCTGGTGTGGCCTGAGGCCGAGGGCATCGTCGTCGACGGCATCCAGGTCCAGGAACGCCTGCCTGCGCACGGGTTCATCTGCAGAACTGGCCTCATCGAACGAGACCGGATCAAACCTCAAAGGTCTAAGGCTGAGGGCAGTTGTACTGCTCCGGCATCGGTACGGTGACGCAGTACGAGCCCTGGTTACCGGTCTCTTCGACGACGGCGTCGGGAACGGTGAAGACGACGGTTCTCGAGCGAGGCATCACGACCGTGCCAATCTGCTGGACGAGTGAGGCACGGCTTTCGGATTGGGTTGTGGAGTCGGTCTTGTAGAGCCCGACCGGGATCCGCGCTCCGGGCGCGAACCCGTAGATGAGGATCCGATGACTACCGTTGTCCACGACCAAGCGGTCGGGCTTGCCTGGGAGCTCGACCGAGTGACTGTGCTGGGCCGTCAGCGAGCCCTGGGTCGCCTGGATCGTGAGCGTCCCGGCAGCCGCGAGATCCTCGCGGGCCGCGCCGGGCGGCACGAACCACCACTTCTCGCTCTGCAGCACTCCATCGCCTTGGGGGTGCACGGTAAGTACCTGCCCGGTGAAGAGCGACTCTGACGGCTCGAAGTGCGCATACGTGAGCTCGGAGGCGGTGGGCTGGGCCGTGCTCGCGTACTGCCGGCCGCCGGCGGTGACGATCACCTTGACCGGTTCATCAGGTGAGAAGCCGCTCAGACACAGGGCCACCTCGTCGGGGGTGGTGACCCGGTCCAGTCCGCGGATGTTCCCGACCCAGACCGCGGGCGAGCCGCTGAGGCCAGGGATCCTGCCCAGGTCCGCGGTGCAGTCCGGGGCGGCCCCGTCGCCGGCCGCGAGGAGGGTAATCTGCTGGGCCAGGAGGACGTCCGTGGCAGAGTCGGTAGTCGTGCTGGAGGAGGGGGTTGCCGTCTGCGTGGTACGGCTCGGGGAGGGCGACGCCGCCCCGGTGGTCGGGCTCGGGGAGCCGGACTCCGACGCAGGGCTGCTGCACCCTGCGACGGCACAGCCCAGCATGACGATGCTCAAGATCAGTACTCTTGGTGTCACTCGCACCACGGTCCTTTCGGGGGTCAGCCGCCCGGCGAAACCTGGGGGCACCGGGCTCCTGCGGTCTTGGCCTCTTGCTGGACGGAGTTCTCGATCTCCTCATACCGCTGCGACGTGATCGCGCCCTTGCCCTGGGCGTTGCCGAGCTGGTCGAGCGAGTCCTGCATGTCGCGGCAGCCTGAGGTTGTGTCGCCGCGCTGAAACTCCCAGGAGGCTGCGAGCGCCTGCCAGAGCCCTCGCCGGGCGAACCCGCGTTCCCCTCTGATCGCTTCCTTGATGTAGGAGATGGCAGCGACCGAATCTCCGCGCTCGAAGGCATGCACCGCTGCGACGGAGGCGGCCAGCACCTGAAGGTCCTTGACTGCGCGGCCCCCGTTGGCGGAGCGGACCCGTCGCAGGGCCTGGTCGATGATCCCGTCATCGGGAACGATCTGCGCCGTCACCCTGCACTGCTCCACCTGGGCCAGGTTCACGGACGCCCGCAGCCGACCGACTTCGGAGAAGAGCCCTTCGACCGAGAGCCTCCGCAGCTCGGCCGACGAGGCACTCAGTGCCTTGGTATCCACCGTCCCCGGGCGGCAGCTTGGTGACGGGCCCAGCGCCAGCTGGTACTGCGCGCCGGCCAAGCTGAGGCGTGCGCGCCGCCCGATCCGGCCGTTCGGGTCGATGGCCTGGTAATCGGCGCGAGCCGCCTCGAGGTACGGCTTCCGTTGAGCCGCGGGGAGGCCGATGGCAACCTGCTCGAGGGCGTGCCCGTGAAAGAGCCGGACCAGATCGGGCGTGACGAACTCGGCGCCGTCCTGCCGAACGGCGACCGCGCCCGATGGCAGTAGCTGGTCCAGCACCTGCTTCGCGTCGTTGACCTTGCCGTTCCGCCAGAGATCGAGAGCGTGGGTGAAATCGGCCAGTCCGCGCGTCCGGCGCACCAACTCGGTGATCACGTGTCTCCGGCCTGTGTCGGAGCTCCAGTCCTGATCGAGTCGGATCTGGCCGCTGAGGTACCACCCGGCGAGTTCGGGTGCATCGTCCACCTGTGCCGCCCGCACGTAGACAGCCGGCCGAAGTCCGGTCTGTCCAGCAGAGTCGGTGGTCACGAGGCCGCCGATGACGATCCCGGCATTCGTCCGTTCGACGAAGCCGTCCGTCCAGTCGTCCAGCTCCTGGTGGTCCTGCCCCGCCTTCCCGAGCACATCCAGGGGAGGCGAGGTCACCCTGGCGTAGTCGTATGCCTTGCTTCCCTCCGGCAGCTGATCTTTCATCAGGTCCGTCGTGAAGACCTCAGACACATCGTCGAGCACCCGTTGATCCTGGCCGGCGCCAACGCCCTCGAAACCGACCACGGCCACGTCCTGGCCCCCGGGCAAGCGGAGCAGCTCCGGCGGTGGCGGATGCGGCTGGAAGACGATCACCAGAGTGGTGCAGGCGACGAGGAAGCCTCCCAGGCCAGCAACCGACAACCAGCGCGCGCGGCGGGACATCTTGGGCCGGTCCGCAAATGCCTTCCTGATGGCGACGATCCCGCCGATGAGGACCGCCGAGAGCAGGAGAGCCGCGGCAACAGGGCCAGACTTGATGCCGAACAGTTGCAGCAGCGGACCGAGGCTCGCCGAGAGCAACGTGGCTGCCATTGCCAGCAGACCCAACCCCCACGGCAGTG
Organism: Streptomyces sp. NBC_01546; assembly: GCF_045208355.1. Taxonomy (NCBI): domain Bacteria; kingdom Bacillati; phylum Actinomycetota; class Actinomycetes; order Kitasatosporales; family Streptomycetaceae; genus Streptomyces; species Streptomyces sp. NBC_01546. The sequence continues at coordinate 8,475,697 of NZ_CP109379.1, read as the reverse complement.
AACCAGAACCGTTGTGCGGCTCCTCGGGGGCTTCCGGTGACTCGGCGGCAGGGGCTTCGTCCGGGGCGTCCGGCTCAGGGCCGTCCAGCATGATCTCCCTTCGGAATATGGATCGCAATCGCACCTTTGCACACAATCCGCGCGTCGGGAGCATGCCGCTCCGCGACTCGCCCGTTGGGCCAGCCGGTCCCCGCAGTCGGGTGAGAAGCGTGCGACGCGGCACCGTGTGCGGACGGATCGCCGCGTCGAGCGCCCGCGGTCGACGGGGGCTCCCTCACCCTGGAGCGCGGCCAGATCCTCGCGATCGTCGGAGCGAACGGCTCCGGGAAGTCGACCCTGACGCGCCTGATCACCGGGATCTACCTGTGCGACAAGGGCAAGGTCACCTGGAACGGAAGCGACCTCGCCGACACCGACCCTGGCACCGTCTGGCGCCTCACCGGCCTGGTCCCACAGGACTTCGCGAGGTGGCCGCTGCGGGTGCGCGAGAACATCACCCTCGGCCAGCCCCGCACCCACGACGACGGACCCGTGTGGGAGGCCATCGACGCAGTCGGCCTGCGCGAGGCTGTCGAGGACCTCCCCGACGGTCTGGACAGCCCCCAGGCCCGCGACATCTGGGGAGGTATCGAGTTCTCCGGCGGGCAGTGGCAGCGCGAGGCGTGTGCTCGAGCCCTGTATCGCAAGCCCGAGCTGCTGATCTTGGACGAGCCGACTTCTCAGATGGACCCTCGCGGTGAGCACCTGATCTTCGAGCAGATCAAGGCCATCGCAGCCGACCGGATCACCATCATGGTCACCCACCGCCTGGAGAACACTCAGATCGCGGACCACATCATCGTGCTGGAGGACGGCCGGATTTCCGAGCAGGGCCGCTACGACGACCTCGTCCACGGCGGCGGAACCTTCGCCGAACTCCTCGCGCTCTCCCAGGACCGCTGACTGGCTTCACCCCGCCCGACCGCCGCCGACCAACGCAGCCGACACCTCCAGGAGAACCTGTGTTCCCTCATCTCACCGCACCCGACAGCCGTGTGCCCTGCCTCGTGGAGACCTCACACCCGGGCAGGAGGTCCGCCCGATGAGGCCGCCGAAGCCACTGCCCGCGGCGGTGCGGCAATGGGCGGAGCAGCGGATCGGGCACGTCGTATCCGTACGCGACGCCTCCCACGACTGGGACCGCTCCCGAGTATGGGAGTTGGAGGGCGCAGACGGGGTGCACCGATACGTGAAGGTCTCGCCCAGCGAGAAGTTCTTCACCCGCGAGACCCGGGCATACCGCCACGTCGTCCCCGCCCTGGGACACAGCCGGGCACCCCACCTCATCGACAGCCGCGCCCAGGACCTGGCCCTGCTACTCACCGCCGTGCCCGGCCGCCCGGCGAAGGAGCTCCCCCTGGCCGCCGGTGACTGGCGGGCTGTGTACCAGCAGGCCGGAGCGCTGTGTGCCCGGCTGCATGAGGCCGGCGAGCTCGACCGTGCCGATCGGGTGGAGGCCGAAGCCTCCCTGGAAGCCGCCGCCGACGGAGCGGAGAAGTACCTGACCCGCGCCAGCGACCGGCTCACCGAAGGTGAGCAGCAGCTGATCCGCGACCACGCTGCCCAGCTCCGCCGCGTCGGCCCGGTGCCCGTCGGATACATCCACGGCGACAACCAGCCGCGGAACTGGCTGTGGTCCGAGGCCGGGCTCGCCCTCGTCGACTTCGAACGAAGTCGACCGGCCGCCTGTGTCCAGGACCTCGTCATCCTCGCCGCCACCCAGTGGGTCGACCACCCCGACCGCGAGAACGCGTTCCGCCAGTCCTACGGGCGCGAACTCACTGATGCCGAGCGGCACGCCTTGCGCTGCCTGACCGCGCTGGACGCAGTCAACTGCCTGGCCTGGGGCCCGGACAACAACGACCAGATGGTCACCGCCCGCGGTCGTCGGACCCTGGACCGGCTCATGAGGGAGAGCCGGCCGTGAGCGCCGTGCACCGGAGTATCGGGAACGTCATGGTCCTGCTCCAGCGTCCCGGCGACGGCTGGGTCCTGACCGTCCGGCACTGGGCGACCTCCTGGCACTCCCCCGGGATGCTCACGGTGGTCGGCGGGCGTCTTGAGAACGGTGAGTTCCTCAACGAAGGTGCCTCACGAGAACTCGCCGAGGAAGTCGGCATCCACGCCGCCCCGGATCGTCTGCGGTTCTGCCAGCTGCCCCACTTCCACGCCGCGGACGGTGAGCGGGTGATCGGCGCCGTCTTCGAGGTGCCGGAGTGGGAGGGCACCCCGTACAACCGTGAGCCGCGCACGCACAGCGAGCTGGTGTGGGTGGACCCGGCGGCCCCGCCGCCCGACTGCCATCCCTTCACTCACGCGGTACTCACGCACTTCGCCGTCCGCCAGCTCTACGGCAACGTCACCGCCCCGGAACTCCTGGGCGGTGAGGGCCGGTGACGGCGTCCACCCAGACGTCGAAGGCCCCGAGGTGGACCTCCCCGGGCCTGCGCCTGCTGGTCGGAAGCGAATGCGCGAGCCTGTCCGGATCGGCAGTCAGCGCTGTAGCCATCCCCACCCTGGCCGTGCTGGAGCTCCACGCCTCCATCACCCAGATCGCCGCGCTCGCCTTCCTCGGACAACTGCCGAACGCCATCGTGGCGCTCCCGGCCGGCGCGCTCTCGGACCGGTACCCGAAGCGCCCCCAGATGATCTGCGCCGATGTGGCAGCCGCAGTAGCCCTCGTGACCATCCCGGTCGTCGCCGTGGGCGACATGCTCACCATCGGTCAGCTGTACGTGGTCGCCGTCGTCCTCGGCATTGCCAAGATCGTGCACGGCTCTGCATCCATCAGCTACCTGCCCGTCCTGGTCGAGCCCCACTTGCTCCAGCGCGCGAACTCCCGCCTCGGCGCTGCCTCGTCGGTGGCCGACAGTGCGGGAAACAACCTGGGCGCCGCGCTGATCGGCACGGTCGGCGCGGCGCGCTCGGTCATCGTCGATGTCCTGTCCTACCTCGTCTCCGCCTTTCTCGTCTGGCACATCCGCACACCCGAGACGATCGCCCCGCGACCGCAAGGCCGCCGCAGCCTCGCGCGGGACATCAGTGAGGGTCTGCACTACGTGGCCGGGCAGCCGACGATCCGCACCGTGATCGCCGCGCTGTCCACGCTCAGCTTCGGGTTGGCGATCATGAACACGTACTGGGCGTACTACCTGCTCGCCGTCCTGAATGTGACCCCGACGGCGTTCGGCGTGATCATGGGTGTCGGCGGTGCCGGCAGCCTGGCCGGAGCCCTCCTCGCCCCGAAGATCGCCTCCCGTATCGGCATCGGCCCGACGATCATCGTCGGGTTCGCGGTCAGCCCTCTGACTCAGGTGCCACTCCTGCTCGCCGGGCCCGGCCTGCGTTGGCAGACCACCCTCGCCCTCGTCCTGGCCGTACAGCTGTTCTGGGCAACCGCGTCGGGGACGAGCCAGAGGTCCCTCAGACAAACCCTTTGCGACCCTCGTTTCCAGGGGCGGATGCAGGCCGCCAGCACCACGGTGACCGCCGGGGCCCGTCCGCTCGCTGCCGCAGCCGCCGGCGCCCTGGTCCTCTACCTCGGCGTACGCACCACCCTCACGGTCGGCGCGCTCTTCCAACTCGTCCCGGTCGCTCTCCTGCTCGTCTCCCCTGTCCGCACGATGCGGGACATGCCCTCCCCGCCCCCGCGCACAGCGCTTCCCTCCGCCCGCGAAGGATCCTCATGACGATGACCGCGACCGCCGCGTACTGGGAGCCCCTCTGGGCCCAAGGCCGCCGGTACCGGCGGCTCGACGAACCCGAGACACGGCTGCTGGACGAACACCTCGGACCCGGCCGAGGGCGGCCGGCCCTCGACATCGGCTGCGGCGACGGCGCCTTGACCCGTCACCTCCACCATCAGCTCGGATACCGCGCCACCGGAATCGACTGCTCCCCCACCGCCCTCGCACTCGCCGCCGCGAAGGACTCCGCGGACAAGCCCGGCCCGCTGTGGAAGTGCGCCGACATCGGGGCCGGCGACCTGACCGCCGTGCCGGAGCCCGCGTACGCGGTCATCACCTGCCGACTGGTCTACCGGTGGCTCGGCGACAAGGGGGCGTTCGCCAACCGCGTCCGCCGCCTTCTGGTACCCGGCGGGGTCTTCTGGGTGGTCGCCGAGATCGCCGGCCGCCGGAAGGACGCCGCCCCGCTCCAGGGCCTCGGGATCAGCCCGGCCGAGGCCGAGATCCTCACCGCGGGCTGGTCGGCCGTCCGGACCCATGACCTTGACGTGCTCCGCTGCTACGCCTTGCGCCCCTGACCGCCCCCATCCTGCTGGAGGACATGTTGATGGACATCGAGAAGCAGACCGCCGGAGTGTGGACCACCTACGGGGCGCACCAGCTCACCGCCCGCCCGGACCTGCCGGAAATCGAGCGGTGGGACTGGGGCGTCACCAACACCGGGCCCGACATCGAGAGCCTCGGGGACGTGGAAGGGCTCCGCATTCTCGACCTCGGCAGCGGAGTAGGCCGGCACGCCGCCCGCCTGGCCGCCCTGGGTGCCGACGTCACCGGTGTGGACGCCTCCCCCACCCAGCACGAGCGCGCCGTCACCCGCTACCCGAACACTCCCGGGCTCCGCTTCGTGTGCGCCGACGCCGTCGCCCACCTGAAGGACACAACCCCGTACGACCTCATCTACTCCATCAACGGGCTGCCGTTCCTGGACCCCAACCGGCTCCTGCCCGCGCTGGCCAACGCCTTCAAACCCGGTGGGCGCCTCCTGTTCTCGGCACTGCACACCAACTCCGCCGGCGCCGGACCCTCCACGGCCGCCACCCCACGCCCGGAAATCCTTCGACTGCCCGGCACTGACCAGACCCACCCCGTCCACATGTGGGTCCTGACCACCCAGCTGTGGGAGGACCTCCTGGTCGAGTACGGCCTCACCCTGGAGAAGGCCACGGCCATCGACGAGCCGCAGCCGGACAACCAGGCCTCCTACCGGCTGTACGAGGTCAGGCGTCCGCAGTGGGTGCCGAGCCGCCAGCGCACCAGTACTCCACCGCCTCCACGCGCGTTCGTGGGGGTCGGCGTGATCATCCACGGGCCGGATGGTGTCCTGCTGGGCCAACACCGTCGTGGAACTTTCGAATTGCCGGGTGGATCGGTTGAACCCGGCGAGACCTTCGCCGAGGCCGCAGTACGCGAACTCCACGAGGAGGCCGGCATCGTGGCCGATGCCGCCACCGTCGGCGATCATCGTCGTGCCCGCCGCTTTCGCGGGCAGGCCGGACTCTCGCCAGACGTGGGCGCCGGCCTGTTGCCCGGTGCCGGCCGGGCGCTCGCGATAACCAGGCGGGTGTCAGCGTCGATGATGACCTGCACGTTCGGCGAGAACCGGTAGTTGCGGGACGAGACGCCGACGGTTCGGTCGCGGACCGGAATCGGGTTCCGTCCAAAGGTGCTCAGACACATCCCGAGTTCGACCGGTGCGCGGTGGTCGTGTGGGCGATCTGGGGATGGGGCCGGCTGGCATGACCGTCAAGCGCTGAGCCGCACATGACATGCGAGTGCCTGAGTTTGCGAGTTGTGCGGGATCCCGGCGAAGTGTGGCGGACTGGGGGTTATCGGCGAGCGTCGAGGCGGTGCTGCAAAGAACCATCCGGGCCGAAGACGTCCATCAGATAGCCGTGTTCCAGCGACAGCCTCTCTTTGCGCTCCAGGTATCTGGTTATCGAGACCTTGAGGTCATCGAACGGCTTAGCGTCTTCGTCGGAGCTGTGCGTCCACACGGTCAGCAGAGGGACCCCGTCCGGACCGGAACTCCACTGGATGCCGTACACGTCACTCGTCCCGCCGGAGCGGCGGTAGCGGTCGGCCAGCTGAACCGCGGCATCCGGGGCCACGGTAGTCGTGGCCGTGGGGCCGGGGGTGGCAGAGGGACGGCGGTCTGGGCTCGGGGTGCTGTCGACGGTACATCCGGACAGCAGGGTGGCGCATCCGAGGCAGGTCAGGGCCATCAGGCGGGCTAAATGGTTCATCCTGCCATTCTCACCAGCTTGCGAACGAACGACTAGCTCTCGGCGCCAAGCCTTCCGACCTTCCGCGTCAGCGTCCTTCTGCACGGCAACCTGGCTCCCGAACCCGGGGCGGGAGGGTGGCCGGGGCAAGAACGAGCACCGGATGATCCCAGGCTGGCCATACTCGATCGTCGCGGCACTGGAGGTGGGCCGCACCTCCTGGACCGCATGGCTGGATGCGGTCCGGCTGGAGCCGGGTGCCGACGTCGCGGCGGTCACCGCCGTCCAGGTCCGCGAGGTCGTCGAGCGCCTGGTCGCCGCCGGGCAGTGGAAACCAGGCGACCTGGAGATCCTCCTGGTCCTGGACGCCGGTTACGACGTCCAGCGACTGTCGTTCCTGCTGGCGGACCTACCGGTCGAGTTGCTGGGCAGGCTGCGGTCGGACCGGGTGATGCGCCGGCCCACACCACTGAGGATCTACGACCCGAAGGGCGGGCGGCCGCCCAAGCACGGGGGCGAGTTCGTCTTCGGCCAGCCGGACACCTGGGGCGAGCCCGACGTCCGGACGGTCACGGAGACGGAGCGGTACGGCACTGCGGTGGCCACCGCCTTCGACCGGCTCCACCCAAGACTGACCCGCCGCGCGGCCTGGCTCACCCACCGGGACGAGCTGCCGATCATCGAGGGAACCGTGATCCGGCTCAAGGTCGACGGTCTGCCCAACGGCGCGGACCCCAAGCCGGTCTGGCTGTGGTGGTCGGGCACCGGTGCGGCCGAGGGCGATGTCGACCGGCCCTGGCACGCGTTCTTGCGCAGATTCGATCTTGAGCACACCTTCAGAATGATCAAGCAGACCCTCGGTTGGACTCGTCCGAAGCTCCGCGATCCCGAGGCCTCCGACCGCTGGACCTGGCTCGTCATCGCCGCTCACACCCAGCTCCGGCTCGTCCGCAGCTTGGTCACAGACCTCCGCCGCCCCTGGGAACGGCCGGCTCTGCCGAACAAGCTCACCCCGCCCGGGTGAGACGGGGGTTCAGGAACCTCCGCATGAAGTGCCCCCTGCCAGCCCGTGCGCCCAAACCCACCAAGCCGGGCCCCGGGCGCCCACCCGGCGTGAAAAACCGACGCCGGGCCACCGTTGAGGACGTCGGCCGGGTCCTCAAAACCGGCGAAGCATACGCTCGCACAAGCCATCACAAGAAGGGCACCAAGAGCCCAGACGCGTCACGGGATACGCGACAAGCGCAGTGTTCCTGGATCAGGCGCGGAGCAGTGAGGCGTGGATGCGGGCGATGGCCCGCAGCACCTCGTCGCGGTTCTTGGCTTGCTGCATCCATGCGGGCAGGCGGGCCACCACGGTCATCTTCCGGCCGTGGTCGTGCCAGGGAATCCCTTCACGTAGCGGCGCCTGCACGAATCGCCTGATCAGGTCCAGGTGTTCCAGGTTGTAGGCCCATACCCACCCATGACGGGTCTCGGTCTGCAGCCACAGGGGGACGCCGAAGTGCGGGTCTGTGGCTGGCTCGTGCCGGTCCCGGTGCAAGGCCACACCTCCACGGCTCCATTCCTTCGCCGTCCCGCAGCTCCGGCAGACGAGACGCCTTCGAGCGAAGAGACCCTGGTCGTGCACTCCGGCCAGGTCTGGTGCTGTCCCGACGTGCGCGACCTTCTCGCAGCCGGGACAGCGCATGAGGACAGACACGAGGAAGTCGTACTTCGTGCTGCGCGGGTCCCGGAAACGATGGTGTGTGGAGCTCGGACTCATGAGACCAGTATGCGAGCCAAGCACCGAGGGCTCCCACGGGATAAATCTATCTAAGTCGGAGGTGGAATGGTCATGTACGTGACACATACCCATTCACCGGCCCTCAACGCCCACCTGAAGCACCCTTCCTCTTCGGGCGGCGGCCCCGGGTTACGACCGGAGGACCGGTCAGCGTACTTGGTGACAATCTCACCGTCCCGAACAGTCGACATCCCGACCTGGCGATCAAGGTCAACCCCCATGACGTCAACCACCCCACCAATATAATCAATGGAGTAGTTTTTTGCGACATCCGGATACTTTTCGAACACTGCCTGGATGTCATTAAAAAAGGCAGTGTCGTGAGTCGGTCCGATCTTCGGCTTCGCCTTCATGGATACTCCAGGACGCCGGTGCTTGCCTGACCCCGCACGAGGCGCAGAACGCCTACTGACCAGTCACTCCACCATGATGCCCATTTGATTGCTACCGCCACTGGAGTGGACCGGGAAAGGCCGTCGCCCAATCGCATCCACTTGGAAACGGCCCCGGATGCGGCCCCATGCGATGCATCACGGCAAGAAGGTGGAAGGTCAGGCTGATCGGCGATACGGCAGGAGAGAAAAAGGCGATGTCATGCCGATCCACAGGTCTTGACTATGCCTCCCCCGCGCAGGAACTCGAAGATGCCGCCTACGCTCGTCGCGCGGCCGAGGGCTTGAGTCCGCCCGGGAGCCCTGCGCACGTCGACCGGGCGGACCGCCTTGTCTCCCGCTCACCACGCGACAGCAGAAGAGGGCCCGTGGCCGACTCCGGCATCCTGCCTGTCATCGAGGGCGTGCACCTTCCGGGCCCCGACGCCGAGGTCCGTGTGCCGACGTGCCCGGAGGCATCGTGACCTCGACCGGGCGTGAACCGGATGCGGATCCCGTCGTGGCGCAGCGACCTCACCAAAGAGCCATCAGACACTGCCTAGTCAACGGGACCTGCGTTGCAGGGGCACACAACTCAGGACTGCCACTTCGTGGCCGAAACCGACAACCACGGTGGCGTCAGTGGTGACGGCTACAGCCAGCACGGATGCAGGGCAGTGCAATGTGGTCAGGCAGGAGCCGGTGGTCAGGTCCCACACCCGCACCGACCTGTCATCACTTCCGGTGACGGCATATGGACGGCCCTCCAACTCCACCACGGCCACCGTCCGTACCCCGTCGCTGTGGCCGGTCAGCTCCCGGGGCTGGGCCCCAGTGGTCACGTCCCATACCCGCACAGACCCGTCGTCGCTTGCGATGACGGCGTGCGGGCGGCCCTCCAACTCCACCACCTCCACCGCCCACACCCTGCCGTTGCGGCCGATCAGTTCGTAAGTCTGGGTGCCGGTGGTCACGTCCCATACCCGCACAGACCCGTCGGAGCTGCCGGTGACGGCGTGCGGGCGGCCCTCCAACTCCATCACCGCCACCGCATGTACTGAGCCTGTGTGGCCGGTCAGATGGCGGGGCTGAGCGGTGGTGGCCAGGTCCCACACCCGCAGATACCCGTTGTAACTGCCTGTGACGACATATGGTCGGCCTCCCAGCTTTACCACCGCCAGCGCGCTCACTCCGGGGCGGCGGGTCAGGTGGCGGGTCTGGGTGCCGGTGGTCAGGTCCCACACCCGCACAGACCCGTCGTCGCCGCCGGTGACGGCGTGCGGGCGGCCCTCCAACTCCACCACCTCCACCGCCCGCACCGGGGCTGTGTGGCCGGTCAGTTCGTAGGTCAGAGTGTCGGTGGTCAGGTCCCACACCCGCACAGATCGGTCGCCGCTGCCGGTGACGGCGTACGGGCGGCCCTGCACCTCCGCCACCGCCACCGCGCTCACCCAGTTGGTGTGGCCGGTTAGTTCGTAGGTCTGGATGTCGGTGGTCAGGTCCCACACCCGTACGGGCCGTTCGCCACTGCCGGTGGCGCCGTACGGGCGGTCGCCGCTGCCGGTGACGGCGTGCGGGCGGCCTCCCAGCTCCACCACCGCCACCGCGCTCACTCCGTCGGTGTGGCCGGCCAGTTCGTAAGTCTGGGTGCCGGTGGTCAGGTCCCACACGCGCACCGACTTGTCGTAGCTGCCGGTGACGGCGTGCGGGCGGCCTCCCAGCTCCACCACCGCCACCGCGCTCACCCAGTCGGTGTGGCCGGTCAGGTGACAGGTTTGGGCACCGGTGGTCAGGTCCAACACGCGCACCGACTTGTCGTAGCTGCCGGTGACAGCGTGTGGGCGGCCTCCCAGCTCCACCACCGCCACCGCATGCACTCTGTCGGTGTGGCCAGTCTGGTGGCGGGTTTGGGTGCCGCTCGTCAGGTCCCACACCCGCACCGACCTGTCGGCATTTCCGGTGACGGCGTGCGGGCGGCCCTCCAACTGCGTCACCTCCACGGCGTTCACCTGGCCTGCGCCGATCAGCTCGCGGGCAGGACCTCGGATAGCCAAGTCCCACACCCACACCGACCCATCGCTGCCCCTGCAGAAGATCGCGTGTGGGCGGCCCTCCAACTTCACCATCGCCACCGCGCTCACCCAGCTGGTGTGAGACGGCTTCTGACCGGTCAGGTGGTGGGTTTGGGTGCCGCTGGTCAGGTCCCAGACCCGCACCGCCCCGTCGCTGCCGCCGGTGATGGCGTGTGGGCGGCCTTCCAGCTCCGCCACCGACACTGCATGCACTGAGCCGGTGTGGCCGGTGAGCTCGCGGATTTGGGTGCCGGTGGTCAGGTCCCACACCCGCACCGCCCCGTCGCTGCCGCCGGTGATGGCGTGTGGGCGGCCTTCCAGCTCCGCCACCGACACTGCACGCACACCGCCGGTGTGGCCGGTGAGCGTGCGGACGAGCGCCGTCGACACCTGACTGTTTGTCGCCCAGCGCACCTGCCAGTCGGAGTCGCCGGGCAGCTGTGTCTGCAGCGGTGCGTTGCGGAAGCGTGCCGCGTCCAGGGCTAGGAACTGGCGGCGGGCTGCGGATGGAAGCGCACGGTGGAGGTCCCAGGACGTCCGGTACACCGAGGTGTTGCGCCGGGCTTGCTCGGAGAGAGCATGGTGCAGGTGTGGCGTGAGGCCGCGCGGGGTGGCGTGGACGAGGTACTCGGCATCCGCAGCCAAGAGGGCATCGAGCCGTCCTGCGGTGGCCGCGTGAGCGGCCAGGTGATCACGTATGTAGGAGTCGGCGGCGGCCCAGTCGCGCTGCCCGTCGCATCCAGGAACAGCGTCAATGAGCGCGGCCGTAATAGCCGCCTCGGGGTCGTGATGGACATGTTCGCACTCTTCCCGCAGGTGCTGGTCGAGGGCGTCGTGGTAGAGCCGATACGTGTGCGGTCCTGAGTGCTCGTTGACCCTCTCTACGAGGTAGTGCGCTGCGCTTTCAAAGATTGTCTTCAGATCGTTAGCCGTATGGCTGACGCCGAAGCCCAGTGCGTCCGCGATGCGCAGCCAGGTGTCGCCGCGGGGCAGGCCGTCGCCACGCGCGTAGGCCAAAGCGGTGAGCAGGCGCCGAACGGTTTCAGCGTCGGTACCACAGGTATCGAGGTAGGCATCCATTACCTGGCCGACGGTCTCGGGAAGTTCTTCCTCCCAAGCGATGCCGGCCGGGCCGGGCCCCGGCGCACTGCGGCGGGACAGCCAGATGGTCGTGAGTTGAGCAATCAGGAAGTTGTAGCGGGTCTTTCGCGCCACGGCCTCGCCGATAGCCGCCAGTTGGTCCGGCGCGTACGTGCGATACGGCCCTGAGTCCGCCTGTTCACTGGTTAGGCGGCGCACGACATAGTCAGCGATGTCAGGACGGTGCAGGTACTGGGTATTCTCCAGGTCGATGCGGGGGGCGCTGCGGCCGAAGTTGTTCAGGATCCGGGCACGGCTGGTCCCCGCGGGCGCGGTGCGTACTGCCGCCAGTACCCGGGCTCGGCCGGTGTTGGCCAACTGCCGCAGCAAAGTCGAGATCTTCCGAGCCTCGTCGAGACTGGCGGCCTCCTCCACCGCGTCCGCCATCACACAGAACCGCTCCCCACGCGGTAACTCGCCCACTGCAGCCAACAGTTCCTCAGGATCGCTCGCGGCGACACCGAGGACACCAGCAAGCCGCGCCGTCACCTCCCCACAGGTACGCCCTCTCAAGTGGAGCGCCACGTCGAAGGCACCCGTCGGCGGGCGGGGACCAGAGGTGGGCACGGTCGGGGCCAGCAGCGGGTCGGCCGAGACCAGTGAGTGCGCCAGGAGCGCCGATTTGCCGCTACCCGGGCCACCGGTCACCAGCAGAATTGGGTGCTCGGCGAGGTCCCGTTCCTCCAACCAGGCGCTGATGACGCGGCGGGCCTCGGTACGGCCCGTGAAGAACCACTCGCTGGTATCGGAATCGATCTCGGAACCGCGTGCTCGGGGGCGCCAGTGCGTGCGGTAGCTGGCGTCCAGGTCCAGTCGCCATCCGCAGTTACGCCGGACCTCGGGCCAGAGCGTCCGCAGGTAGGACATGGGCAGCATGTGTCCCGTGCGGGTGCGGGGATCGTCGCGCATTACGACGATCCCGACGACGGCCTCCCTGCTGTGGTCGAAGACGGGCGCGCCGGAGAAGCCCACCTCGATTGCCCAGCCTGCCGGACTTTCTGTGTCGAGCTGTACCCACGGTCCCTCCCGTCCACTGGCCCCTCGCAGTACGCCGGTTGCGTGCCGCGCCGTTGGATCGCCATGTGGGAAGCCGTGGACGGAGAATCGGTGACCGCTCAGCTTGGGGGGACAGGCCAGTGGAGCCGGGGTGCAGCCAACGGGCGACTCCAGTTCCAGCAGTGCGACGTCACCGGAGCCATCCGCTGCGATCGGCACGCACCCCACGACAGCGCCCCGCATGCGCTTACCCACAGTTCCAAGCTCACCAGCGAAGGGGAACTCGACCTCTTGGGCAATCGCCGCCAGGTCGAGGCCAGACGCTGAAAGCGGCCGCCCAAGCTGCTGCTCTAGGACGTGGGCGCACGTCAGTACGTGTCGGGGCCCGATTAGTACACCGGCTCCCGCGACACTCTGACCGTTCGGGTGTGGAAATCGGACCAGCCACGGCGGACGTTCCGCAAGCTGGCTTGCCAAGCCCGTCATGGGGCCGAGCCCAGGTCCCCCGTCGCCCCGGCCATGTTCCGCCACACCACCTTGACGTTCAGATGCGCATTCGTTCCTGCCGACACCAATGTCGCACCGAACTTTCCGTCGACCGCCACCCCGAAGGTCAACTCCACCTCCTCAGGCGACGGGTCGATCCCGCGCAGCTGGGCCAAGGCTCCCTCAGCGGCGGACCGAACGCCCGCCAGGGCGTCCTGCCACGTGTCCGATGCTGCCCGGGCGATACGGTTTCCGACGCCAGCCCGGACCAGTCCGTTGCCGCCGGTGTCACTCGCCTCGTCAGGGACCTCAACGTAGACGCGTCCGTTCTGACCGACCGCGAACTCCACTACCGTCACGCGCGCGCACCTCCGTAGACGAGTTTCCCATCTTGCCACCTATTTAGTGGAGTTGTGGAGTCAGACAGGTTGAAGAGCCCAACGGGGCTATCTGCGCTTGAAGCTGCCGCGCCCTGACCCGCTTCAAGATCGACCTGCTCAGTGGCGGCGATACCTGGCCGGCACCGACTACCAGCTGTCCTCGGGCAACGAGACGCCCTAAGACCGTGTCCTATGTGGTGAGGCGGACGAGTCGCTTGTAGCAGCACAGGGCTGCCGCGAGGCCGAGAAAGGCCAGGTAGTTGCGGGGATGGCGTTCGTAGCGGTGGTTGAGTCGGCGGTAGCCGGTCAGCCAGGACATGGTCCGCTCGATCACCCACCTGCGTCGCCCAAGTCGCTCTGATGACTCGATGCCTTTGCGGGCGATACGGACGCCGATCCGCTTGCCGCGTAGCCATTTCCGCAGTTCAGGTATGTCGTAGGCCTTGTCGGCATGGAGGCGCTGGGGTTTGAAGTAGCGGCCGCGGTGCGGGTCGTGTCTCCTTACGTTGTTCCTGGGCTGATTCCGGTCACTCGTAGGATCGGAAGGCCCAGGGATGCTGGGTATGGCTGCGTGTCTCCAGCCCGGTGGTGGCTTCAAACGATTGGCCGCCTGGCATCCGGCGACGACTCGACCACTCATTGGGATGCGCGCGACAAGATCGCTTGGTAAGGACACGTTGGCGAAGTCGTCTGTTGGGACAAACGCACGCAACGACTTCGGAGGTGGCCGTGCCCGAGCTGTGGGCCGGTACAGACGCGGGCAAGGCCGAGCATCACTGCGTGGTGATCGGCATCGACGGCAGGCGGAAGCTGTCGAGGCGGGTGGCCAATGACGAGACCGCCCTGCTCAACCTCATCGGTGACGTCCTCGCACTGAGCGAAGGCGCGCCAGTGACCTGGGCGATCGATCTCAACGCCGGCGGCGCCGCGCTGTTGATCACGCTGCTGGCCGACCACGGGCAGCAGGTCTTATACATACCGGGCCGCACCGTCCACCATGCCGCCGGCTCCTACCGGGGCGAAGGAAAGCAGCCCGACACCCCCGTCTACGGGCTCCGGGAGGGCGTCGACGGGGTCACCAAGGCCCTGGCCGAGGCCTCCCCGGAACGCCCCGCGGCCTTCCGCGGCTGAGGACGGACGCCCTCCGCGCGGGCTAACCTGGTTCCGGGCAAGGGGAGTTCGGCATCCCGAGGACTGCCCGCGGCATCGGACTCAGGAGGACGGATGTTGGCCGAGTCACTGACGGCACTCGCCGGCGCGGGTGCCACCGCGCTGATCGGAGCCATGGCCACCGACCTGTGGCAAGGGGCCCGCGGCGGGGTCGTCCGACTCTTCGGGCGCGGCGGCGAGGCCCGCGGGGCAGCCATCGGGGCGCAGCTCGACGAGGACGCCGTTCTCGTCGGCCGCGCCGAACCGGCCGGCGCGGACGAGATCCGGGCGGAGCTGCTGCCCGTATGGCGTCGGCGACTGCTCCTGCTGCTGGAGGAACACCCGGACTCCGAAAGCGAGTTGCGCGAGCTGGTCGCCCGCGTGCAGAGCGGCCGGCCGGCCGAGCGGCAGGTCTGGACGCAGTCGAACACCGCACGCGACCACGGCACCCTCTTCGCCGTGCAGGGTGGCAACCTCCACTACCACCAGGCGGCCGAAGGGCAGGTGCCACCGCCCGCCGACGAGGACGGCGCGGACGGGACCGGCTGATCGTGGACCTCCCTGACGAGGTCCACCAGGAAGTCCGCGCCGTCGCCGGCTTCGCCTACGGCGCGGTCGGCGCCGACATCCACGTCTTCGGCGACGGCACCCCCGTCTACCTGCTGTACGCGCGCGACACGCACGGCGCCGCGGACACCTTGCGGCGTGACTCGGCCTGGCTGCGCGCCCAGCCCAGCCGCATGCTCGACGCCCGCAGCGAGATCGTGGAGTTCACCGGCCGCGAAGCGGAGCTGGCCCGGCTGCGGGAGTGGCGCGAGCTGCCCGCCCGATCGGCCGTACGCTGGCTGCACGGGCCCGGCGGCGCGGGCAAGTCCCGGCTCGCCGCCCGCTTCGCCGCCGAATGCGCCGACGCCGGCTGGCTCGTCGTGGACGCCGTACACGGCACGGACACCTACCCGCCCGCCCAGGGCAGCCAGGACCTGCGCACCGACCACCGCGCCGGGGTGCTCCTGCTCGTCGACTACGCCGACCGCTGGCCGGACGCTCACCTCAGGTGGCTGTTCCACAACGGGTTACTCCTCGGCGAACTGCCCGCGCGGATCCTCCTCATCGCCCGGTCGGTGCGGCCCTGGCCCGCGCTGCGGGCGCAGCTGAGCCGTCAGCGGCGCGCGACCGACCTCTCCGACCAGCCGCTGGACCCGCTCTCCGGTCAACTGGGCGAACGCGGCAGGATGTTCGAGGCCGCCCGCCGCAGCTTCGCGGCCCACTACCCGGACCCGGCCGCCCTCGACGACCTGCGCCCGCCGTACGAGGACCTCGCCCGCCCCGACTTCGGGCTCACCCTCGCCGTCCACATGGCGGCGCTCACCGCCGTCGACGCCCGGGCCGGCGGCCGGGAACCGCCCGCCGGCCTCGCCGGCATGACCGCGTACCTCCTCGACCGCGAACACGAGAACTGGCGCCGGCCGTCCGAGCACGACACGGACGACACCGGCGGCGCGAGCACCGCGGGCCCCGAGGACGACGACCGCCGCGCCCTCGACCTCGCGCGCACCGTCTTCACCGCCGTCCTCACCGGCCCGATGCGACGCGACGCCGCCCGCCCGCTCCTGGACCGGCTCCTGCTGCGCACCCCGGCCGACCGGGTCCTGACCGCACACGCCGTCCACTACCCGCCCACCGACCCGGCGGCCGCCCACGTACTCGAACCCCTGCTCCCCGACCGGCTCGCCGAGGACTACCTGGCCCTCACCCTCCCCGGCAGCCCCGTCACCGGCTACCCGACCGATCTGTGGTCCGTGACCGCGACCACCCGCATCCTCCGGCGCGACGGAGGGGCCGCGCCCGCCTGGACGCCCCGCGCCCTCACCTTCCTCATCGCCGCGGCCGAACGCTGGCCGCACATCGGTCCCACCGTCCTCTTCCCGCTGCTGCGCCGCGACCCCGCCCTCGCCGTCCGGGGCGGCGGCGCCGTACTGACCTCGATCGCCACCCTCGACTCCGTGGACCTCGACGTCCTGGAGGCCATCGAGCCCCTGCTGCCCCAGGGAGACGTACGGGTGGAGGGCGGAGCCGGGGAACTGGCCCTCCGGCTCGCCACCCACCGCCTCGAAGGCGCTGCGGACCGCACGGAACGGGCCCGCCTCTCCGGGGAGCTGGCATCCGCCCACCTCAGGACGGGCCGCCGGAGCGAGGCGCTCGCGCACATGGAGGAGGCTGTACGCCTCGCGAGGGAGGCCGCCGAGGAGGATCCGGCGCACCGGTCCTCATACGCGGACGCCCTCCTCAACCTCGGCGGCCGCTTCCTCCACGAGATCGCCGCCGAGCGCCGGATCCACCTCCTCCAGGAGGCGATCGGGCTGATGCGGGAGAACGGCGACGCCCCGGCCGTCCTGGGCGCCCTTGCCCAGGCCCACACCCGGCTGGCCCTCGCGCTCTGGGAGGCCCGGGCCGGGGAGCGGGCCGAGGAGTCCGTGCGGGAGGCGGAACGCCTCTTCGGGGAGGTGCTGGACCGCGACCCCCTCCTGTGGTGGTCCATGTCCTCGGACGTCAACCGCCTGGAGATGGTGAACGGCTTCCTGCTGGCCAAATCCGGACACCCGCAGGAGGCGGCCGAGGGCGCCGGGGCGGTGGTGGCGTACGTGCGCCAGATGGCGGACCTCGATCCCGCCCGGTACGGGGACGACCTGGCCGGCAGCCTGGGCATCCAGAGCCTGCACCTGTGGAGCGCGGGGCGGTACGCCGAAGCGGTCGACGCCCTCCTGGAGGCGCTCCACCTCTACCGCCAGCTTCGCGAGGTCGGCCCCCACTACCGGGATGTCCTCGTCGACCGGCTCGACGACGCGGCCGCCAGGCTCATCTCGCTCGGGCGGCACACGGAGGCCGTCGCGATCGTCGAGGAGAGCCTCGCCCTGCACCGGGAGCGGCTCGCCCTCGATCCGGACACCGCGGGGACCGCCGAAACGGAACGCGGTGCCATCGGCCGCGCACTGGTCTACTTACGCGAGCGGCGCGCCGCCGACCGCCTGCCCTGGAGCACGCCCGCGGAGATGGACGAGGCCGCCGAGCAGCTCGTACGGGCCGCCGACCCCGCGGGGCTGTGGGACCTCATGCGCGCGGTCCCCGTCACCGACGCGATCCGGATCGCCCACCGCCACCCGGCCGAGCACTGGGCCCCGACCGAGGACGGCCCCGGCCGCCGGCTGGCCGCCCGGCTGACCTCGCGGCGCCACCGGCCGCAGGCCGCCGAGCGCGTCGCCAGGTCAGCCGCCGCGCGGGCGGTGTGGCGCCTGCCCCACCGCGACGGGCCCGTGGCACCGGACCGGGTCTCCTTCGCCCCCGGGGCGCCGGTCATGACCTGGGAGACCTACCGCCCGAGCAGGGGGCGACCGCGCGACGAGCACACCACCCGCATCGACGTGTACGACCTCGCCTCCCGCTCCCGCCTCTGGTCCGCCGACCACCTCCGGGTGGGCACCGACGCCGTGACCTGCCTCGGGCCCGACGCGGTCCTCGCGCTGCGGACGGACCTCTGGTTCGCTCCCGAACTCGTCCTGTACCGGCCGGGCCGGGCGGAAGTCCTGGCAAGCGGCCCGGACCTCGTGGGGGCCCGGACCTTCGCCACCGCCCGAGGGTTCGTCGTACTCCTGCGGAGCGAGCCCGCGGCCCTGGTCGGCGCGGTGGGTCGGCCGTTGGAGCGGATCGACCTGCGGGACCTGGGCCTGGAGCGCTGCACCGTCCACGCCGTCGACCCCTCCGGGCACCGGCTGCTGCTGGCAGGTGACCGCCGCGTGATCCTCACCGACGAGGGTCTGGAGCCGCTGTCCGCCCGCGGCTGGTGGGGTGTGCCCGAGCAGCACGGCACGGTACGGGCCGCCGCCTTCCTCTCACCCGACGAGTTCGTGACCGCCGCCTCGACCGGCGGTCTCTACCTCTTCCAACAGGAGTCCGACCAGACCATGGTGACCGCCTGGAACACGTCCGGACGCAGCCTCGAGCACCTGTTCGCGGTCCCTGGGTGGCGCGTCGTCGGAGGGCGGGCCCGGGGCGACGAGACGACGTACTTCAGCGACTCCGTGGGCCTCGCCCCGGGCCCGGAGCCGCGCCCGCTCGCCGGGCCGTCCCGCCGCGCCCCGCGCCTCGTGACCGCCCCGCCCGGCGGCCGCCACGTGCTCCACGGCTCGGCCGTGCACGACCTCGGCGACCCGCTCTCCTTCGCCGGACGGCCGCCCGCCTCGCTGACCGCGGCCGACAGGGCGGCCCTGAACGCCTACCTCGACAGCGGGCGGGCACCCTACGCCGCGATCCGGGAACTGCTGGAGCTCGTACGGGACCTCGGGTCTCCCTTGTGACCGCCACCGACCGAGGAGAGTGACCGAAATGTTCCGAAGGAAGCGCGCCAAGGGCACCCCGGGCACCCCGGCGAGCCCGGCAGGCCCGGAGAACCCCGAGGACCCGCCGCCGGAGCCCGGGACTCCGGCGGATCCGCTCGACCTGCGGCTGGACGAGCCCGACGACACACCGATCCACCTCAGCATGGATTCCACCCTGCGGATGCGCGAGGAACTCGCGGAGGCGGAGCGGAGGCTGGGCCCGGGCCACGAGGACGTCCTGCGGCTGCGCCACAACTACGCCTTCACCCTGTGCATCTGGTCCGCCGCGGCCCCGCCCGGGGAGACGTACATGCTGGACCGGGCGATCCCCCTGATGCTGGAGAACCTGACCCACCAGTCGGCGACCATGGGCCCGCACGCCCGCGACACCCTGATCACCCTCCAGGGGATCGGCGCCGCCCACCTGTCGGCGGAGCGCCCCGCCGAGGCCATCCCCTACCTCGAACGGGCCGTGGAGGGCAGCGAACTCAACCCCGACCTCGACGAGGAACAGAGCCTCGCCTGGCGCGAGAAGCTGTCGGACGCCTACGCCGCGGCGGGCCGCGCCGACCGGGCGATCGCCCGGCTGGAGGCGACCGTGGCCGGCAGCAGGCGCCTCCTGCCGCCAGGCGGGGAGCGGCTGGAGGCCCGGAAGCAGAAGCTGTTCACCGCCTACCGCGAGGCGGGCCGACTGCCCGAGGCCACCGCGCTCTGCCTGGAGATCGTCGCCGACAAGGAGCGGTACTACGGCCCCGACCACCTCGACACCTACATCTGGGTGGACAACCTGGCCCACCTTCACCACGACGCCAGGGACCTCGACGCGGCCATCGCCTGCTACGAACGGGCCGTCCACGGCTTCGAGCGCATCCACGGAGCCGACAGCGACGAGATCTCCTACCGCTACCACAACCTCGCGATCGCACACCTGGAAGCCGGCCGGCCGGAGCGGGCCCTGCCCTACCTGAAGGCGGCCCTCGCCGCGCGCGAGCACACCCTGGGCCCGGACCACGTGGGGACGCTGGACGCGCTGATCTCCCTCATCTCCGGCTACGACCAGGCCGGGCGGATCGAAGAGGCGATCGCGGCGACCGAACGCCTCATCGGAGCCCTGGAGCGCATCGGCGGCCCCACGCACCCCAAGCTCCCCGAGGTGCGCACCTACCTCGACCAACTGAGGCGGGCCCTCCCACGATCCCGGGCCGCTGTCCTGCCGCCCCGGCAGGCGCCGTGACCGCATACGGGCTGCAAAAGGTGCCTCTATGGTTTTCGTCAAGCCGTAGCCGGTGTGGGTGGTTGGTAGAAGGTGCCGTCGCGGAGCATGGCGTAGAGGACGTCGATGCGGCGTCGGGCGAGTGCGATGAGGGCGGCGATGTGGTGTTTCCCCTCGCGGCGTTTGCGGTCGTAGTAGGCGCGTGATTCGGGCTGGGAGAGCGAGGCGAACGCAGCGAGGTAGAAGGCTCTTTTGAGCTGTTTGTTGCCTCGCCGGGAGGGGTGTTCGCCGCGAATGGAGGAGCCGGAGTTCCTGGTCACGGGTGCGAGGCCGGCGTAGGCGGCGAGGTGGCCGGAGGTGGCGAAGCCGCTGCCGTCGCCGACGTCGATGAGGATGCGGGCCGCGGTCCTGATCCCGATGCCGGGCATCGAGATCAGGACCTGGGAAAGAGGGTGGGCCTCCAGGAGTTGCTCAATCCGGGCGGCGAGGAGTTTGCGCTGGTCAAGGACGGACTGGAGTGAACTCGCGAGGCTGGGGACGATCAGCGCGGCAGCGTCGGTGCCGGGGACGACGACGGTCTGTTCGTCGAGTGCGGTGAAGATGTCCTCGACCAGCCGCTCGGCCATCCTCGGTGCCTTGGGACGTATCAAGGTCACGAGTCGGCGGCGTCCTGCCTTGCGGATCTGGGCCGGGGAGCCGAACTGGTCCAGCAGTTTGAGCACGGCCGGGTGTTGGATCCGCGGGCCCAGGACGCGCTCGAGCGACGGGTGGATCTGGGTGAGCAGGCCGCGGAGCCGGTTGGCGATCCGGGTGGACTCACCCGCGAGGTCGTCGTCGAACCCGGCGATCATCGAGAGCTCGGCAACGGTCTCGTCCGCGGGATCGATCGTCCTCAGGGTGTGGGGCATCGCTCGGGCGGCGTCCGCGATGATGAACGCGTCGCGGGCGTCGGTTTTCGCCTCGCCAGGGTAAAGATCGGCGATCCGTCGCATCGTGAGTCCGGGCAGGTAGGCGACCTGACATCCTGCGTCCCGGGCGACCGCCAGTGGCAGGGCCCCGATGGAAGCCGGCTGGTCGACGACCACCAGTATCGTTCCGTGCTTGGCCTGGAGCTTGTCGAACAGCTCTCGCAGCTTCGGTTCGCTGTTGGGCAGCGGCTTGTCGAACACCTTCTTCCCCGCCGGGTTCACGGCGGTGGCGTGCTGATCGCCCTTTCCGACGTCCAGGCCCAGATAGACGTCGATGCCAGTCTCGTCCGACATGCCCTTCGCTCCCGCCTCGCCTGTTCCCCGGCCTCATCTGCGGCATCAGCGTGCCGGCATCCACGTTACGAAGAGACTGCCCCAAGGGGCGCTCGTGCCTCTAATCAGCGGTCTGCCAATGCCTCCGGCACCGGCGACACCACCTTTTCGATCATCTCGACTGGGGGCTCAAGTCATACCGGGGCCGAAGGCCGGGAGCCTCATTGCGAGGCCACGAAGACGGTAACGGGGCACCCGGCCGGTCCGAGCCCGAGGACCACGCGCTCGGACGCTCCCGCGGTGGCTTGAGCACGAAGGTCCACTTGGCCGTTGACAGCCGGGCACGGCCTCTGTCCATCCAGATCACTGCGGGCCAGGCCGGTGACGCGCCGGTCTTCGAGGCGGTCATGGCCGGAATCCGGATCCCGCGGAGCGGACTCGGCAGGCCAAGAACCCGCCCTGCGGTCGTCCTTGCGGATCGTGCCTACTCTTCCCGCGCGATCCGCGGGCACCTCCGTCGGCGTGGCATCGGTGCGGTCATCCCGCAGCCCGCCGATCAGATCGGTCACCGTTTGCGGCGAGGCCGCGCCGGAGGCCGCCCGCCCGGCTTCGACGCCGAGAACGTACAAGGAGCGCAACGCCGTCGAGCGGTGCATCGCCCGACTCAAACAGTGGCGCGGCCTCGCAATGCGGACGGACAAGCTCGCCATCGCCTACCAGGCCGCTCTCCACCTTGCTGCCATCCTCATCTGGACCCGGCGCTGAGCAAGGCGTCCGAAGGATTCGTCAGTCAGCCCATGGACGACGAGCCGGTTCTGCTCTCCATCAAAGATGCTGGCCAGGACGTTGGCCTCCCGCCGGTCCCCACCGAAGAGGCCCCGCTGGTCGACGTGCACGATCAGAATGTCGTGGCTGTCGATTACTTCAGAAATGCCCCGGGTCTCGATCGTGTCCGACCACGCGTCCAGGTTCCGACCGAACCACTCCGGCAGCCCGCACGGTTCGGCAACTGCATCCCAGAAGTCGTTGAGTGTCTCGATCGGCCGACCGCGCAGGTCAACGATCAGCTCGCTATTCGTCATCCCAGCAGACTAACCAGCCCCCACCACGAGGCACTCACCGGTCAAAGAGACAGGCTCTAGATCGCTGGGGATCCGGCGTAGTCGTAGCGTCGGAAGCCGTCGGCGGTCGTCACCCGCTGGGCCATCGACCATCGCGTTCACGACCTGTTTCCCGGGCTGCCGCGGCAGAAGCCGGCCGGTCCTCACACGTTCTGCCCTCACGCGGCCGTCAGGTTCAGGATTCCTCGGTGGATGAGCTGCCGCACAGTGACACGTTTCTCCTCACGAGCTCCGAGCTCTGGACGCGGCGTGCGCCCGTGCGGTCCAGCGGTGCCGCGCACGGCTGATGAGGTGGCGGGCCTTGGAGCCCTGGAATTGGTGCGCCGTGCAGCCTCGCGTGCTCGTCTTCGAGAACAGCACCGGAGAAGGGGCGGGATCCATGGACGTGTTCTGCGGGATTGACTGGGCGGAGGGACACCACGACGTCGCGCTCGTCGATGACACCGGCAAGCTGCTGGCCAATGCCGGATCAACGACGACCTCGACGGCTACCGGCGAACGGGGCGGTTTGTTCAGGGCAGCAGGGGAGACGATCATTCGGCCATGAGACCCGAAGTGCAGACGTTCGTCGCCAGCGGACCGCTTCCCGACTGGGACGCGAGCGAGGAAGAGATCGACCGGCGTGAACGCCAGCTGACGGCGATCTCCCGCCCTGTTACCCCCGAAGAGGCCGCTGCCCTGGCCACCTGCTTCAGCCCCGACGACTGCTACGGCGTCGCCTGGACGCTCGTGCACCTGATCGAGACGGCTCCCGGCCCGGTGCCACAGCTGGAGGATCCGGGTCCGGAGCCCAGCGACTGGGCCGGGGTTCTGCGGGCGCGGTGGGGCGGCGAACACCCCACGACTTGACGGCTTAACTGCAGAGGCGTCTTCCCCGCACCCAGCGGTCTGGCGCATGACAGCCGCCGGCTACCTCAACAGCCTTCACCCCGCACCCTTCCAACCGTGAAGGAGAACAGCTGCGCGGATGGATCGCCGATGTCTGCGCCGACCAGCAGTGCGGCCTGGCCTCCCTCGCCGCCGGGCTGATCACCGACCTCGACGCCGTCGTCTTCGGCATGAGCACCGAATGCTCCTCCGGCCCTGTCGAAGGCCGCGTCAACGACCTCAAAGCGCTCAAGCGCAGCATGTTCGGAAGAGCGAAGCTTCCGCTATTGCGCAAGCGGCTCGTCCTGATCGCGGCCAGTCGCCGACCCTAACCTCTGGCGCCTCGGGCCTGGCGGTCCAGGAACTCGATCAGTCGTGTCTCCGAACGCAGAACCCGTTCTCGCTGCTCAGGAGGAAGAGACGCGAGGAGGTCGGCCAGGACTCGCTTCCGCGGGACATACACCATGTTGCCGGAGTAGATCCGGCAAGTGGAACACCAGGCGAGTCCGATGCACCGCTCGAACATCGAGGACTCAGGCGGATGGAAGCGGTACTGGTACGAGCAGACGGGCGTTCCGCAGTCGGCGCAGACGCGTCGATCGCCGTCGGAAACCGTGTCCCAGCTCCCGACCTTTCGCCAATGCTGTCGCCTGGCCGGTGCTCTTCAAGTCGTCATGCCGAGCATTCTCGCGCACAGAGATCCGACCAGCACAGCCTCCGAGCAAGACTCCAACCAACTGACCACAGACCGTAACCGGCTCTTGGTCGCCTTCACGGAATCCGTGCCTGAACCCTTTTCACCCGTCGCCGACACCCCGTCCGCGCCCTCCCGTCAGGAGCGCGAGTCAGCCGCCTGTGGCGGGGTTACCTGCCAGTGCTGGATTCGTTCACGGGGCATGAAGCCATTCATGAAGTCGCTTGTCCCGGTGGGGGCGGTGGTCGCGGCAGCGCTCGTACTCGGTACGGCCCCCGCAGCCCAAGCCGATAACGACGTCAATTCCAACGTCGTCCACTCCAACTTCCTCCAGAAGATCGCCAACCATCCCACCGTGCACCGCCGCCACCGTGAGAAGAACGGAACTGACCCGACGCCGCCGAGAGGCGCCCGGTATTCGGCGGCCATGAGTAGATCCCCCCGTATCCATGCACACATGATCGCAGGGCGGCCCGGAAGCCGGTGTACCTATCCGGTCAGAGCACTAGGCCGATATACCCCCAGCTCAGAAAGGGTCGACCCCGCGCCCGCGGGGATGGTCCGACCGATGGTGTCGAAGAGCCACTGAAGCCGGGTCGACCCCACCCTGCGGGAGCACCGGCTGGAACGGCGGTTCACCGCAGAGCGGCTGGCACTGCGTATCGGGATGGACCCGTACGCGTACGCCAGGGCCGAAGCCGAGCACCAGTGGTCCGGCACCGACCGGCAGACCGTGCTCCTGGCGGACGCCCTGGGCCTGCGCTCGGAAGACCTGCTGGACCTGATCGGCCGCGGCCGGGAGCTCGTCGACGTGCTGCGCCAGGCCGTCGAGGGGCGCTGGGAGAGCCAAGTAGCCTCCCTCGCGTACCTCGCGCAGGCCGACGAGCGGCTGGTGGCTCATGCGCTGCGGACGCTGCACGGGGAGTACGCACGGTTCGAGGAGCGCTACATGGGCCCCCTCGTCGCGCGCAACGACCATGCCCGCCTCCGGGATATCGCCACCGACCGCGCCGCGTGGCTCCGTGCGCTGCCGGAGCGGTTCCGCTTCCTGGTCGGGCCCGTCCGCGCGTCAGGCGGCGGCGCAGACGGGTAGTCCGGGGTCGTCGTGGGTGCGTACCGCCGGCAGCCAGGCGGTGGCCTCGGGGATGTCCGTCAGGTGCACACGGAACCAGTTGGGGGTTCCCACGCCGTGCTCGTCCTCGATGCGGATGCCGTCGACCACCATGCAGTCGGCCATCAGGACGTCGCCGTGCCAGACCCGGTGCGAGACGACATTGTTCAGGTCGTAGGTGACGTACGGGTTCCGGGCCAGGCCGAGTCGGCATGCGGGAAGGCGCTCGGTCTGGGTCTTGCAGTCGCCGTCGATGTTGAACACCCGGATGGGCTCCAGTTTCCCGGCCGGGCCCGTCGGCGCGGGCCGCGCCTGGCCGGACGGCGGGGCGGACGGCGAGGCGGACGGGCCTCGACCGGTGGCGCCGGCGGCCGCCCCGGTACGGGGGCATCGCGGTCGTGGAGCACGAACCCGATGGCGGCGGCCACGGCGGCGACGACGGCTGCCGCCGCCAGCCCCAGCCGGATCCGGCGGCCCCACGGCCCGCGCACGCCCGCCGCGGCAGCGGGTCCCTCCGAGGACACCACGGGAAGGTCGTCATCTGCGGGGTGCTCGCCGCGCCGCGGACGTGCGGACGTCTCCTCCGATGCGGGGGCGGCGTCAACGGCCGGGCTGGTCCGGGGAGTCGTCACGGACAGCGCGGTCGTCGCCAGTCCGGGGTCCGCGCGCAGGATCGCCGCGTGGATGGCGGAGAGCTCGGGCCCGGGGTCGAGGCCGAGTTCCTCGGCGAGGAAGCGCCGGGTGTCGGCGAAGCGCTGTGTCGCCTCGGCCTGCCGCCCGGTGCGGTACAGCGCGATCAGCAGCTGCCCGACGAGCTGCTCGCGCTGCGGGTTGGCCTCGACGAGTTCCGTCAGCGTCGGCACGAGTTCGGCTTCCCGCCCGAGGCCGAGTTCGCAGGCCGCCAGCTGCTGGCAGGCGTCCAGCCGCTCCTCGTTCAGCCGCGCCCGCGCCGGCTCCACGAACGCGGCGCTGACCCCGGCCAACGGGGCGCCGCGCCACATCGCGAGCGCCTCGCGCAGGGTTTCCGACGCCTGCTCCTCCTCCCGGCCCGCCATTTCCTCGGCGGCCCGCCGGACCCGGGCGCGAAAGTCCAGCAGATCGAGTTCCGTGTCGTCGACGGCGCAGATGTAGCCGTCGGCCGTGGTCTGGATCCGGTCCGCCAGGTCGGTTCCGCGCAGGGTCTGGCGCAGCGAGGAGACCGCGCTGTGGACCTGGGTCCGCGCGCTGCTCGGCGCCTCGTCAGCCCAGACGGCGTCTATGAGCCGTTCGAGGACGACCGGCTGCCCCGCGTTCAGGAGCAGATAGGCCAGCACCGCGCGCCGCTGGGGGCGTTGGACTTCGATCACCCCGTCGACGCCCTGTGCCCCTACCTGTCCCAGAACCGTGAACCGCATGTCCGTCTCCCCCTAGAAACACAAGTGCCGGGCGATCTTAAGCCGCGCGCTCCGGCGGCGTAACGCCCTCACGGCCCTTCCTGGCTCGAATGCGGACTACAGACATTGCGGTCGGCCGGGTCCGTTCACCGGAGTTCTTCCTGTTCGGGACGGTTAGCGGCGGCGTATAGCGGGTGGTAGGCGGACGCATAGCGGGCCCCTGCACAGTGAGCACGTCGGCCAGTCGGCGCGGAATCGATGCCGAGTCAGACGACGCCTGCCCTTTGCGGGGGGCGAGCGGCGCGAGCGCGAACACGGGGGCTGGCCGACCCCAAACCAGAGCAGAAGGGATCGACGTGCGCAGACTTGTGCACAGGCTGACCACGTTAGCGTTGGCGGCCTTGCTGGCCGTGCTGGGGGGCGTCGTGACGTCGACGGCACTCGCCGCACCGGCTCACGCCGCGGGGTTGTGCCAGCCCCGCGAACACGAGGACGACATTTCGGAGATCGCCGCGGAGACCGTCCGGGCCGCGTGCGCCGTGGCCGACTCCGACATCTGGTACGTCTGGACCGGCGGGCACGGCGCGAAGCCGGGCATGACCAAGGGAGCGATCGACTGGTCCGATCCCCTCCGCTCCGAGAACGATCCGTTCCGGACGGGATTCGACTGCTCGGGCCTGGTGCGCTGGGCCCTGGCGCAGGCCTACGACTACGACATCGCCGGCTCCCCCGGCCTGACGAACAACCTCTACGGCCTCTACCCGCCGGGCTCGACCCGCTTCGGCGCGGCCGCGGGCACCGCCCCGCTGCTGCCGGGGGACATCCTCTTCTGGGGCAAGCCTGGAGCGATCCACCACGTCGCCATCTACCTCGGAGCGGGACTGATGGTCGAGGCGAAGGAGTCCGACACCAAGATCATGGTCTCGGACTTCCGCTGGGGCTCCAAGAACGACTACGCGGGCGCCCTGCGGATGCAGTCCAAGGCTCCCGACCCTGGCGGCGGGGGCGGGGACACCGGCCAGATCCAGCACGCCACGTGGGGCGACACGCTGAACGTCCGGGCGCAGCCCAACACCGGGGCGGCCGTGGTGACCACCATCGCGGGCGGCACCAGCGTCTTCATCGGCTGCCAGGCGCACGCCCAGTCGATCACGGCGGAGGGAGTCACCAACGACGCCTGGTCTTACCTCCCGGCCCTGCACGGGTGGATCACCAATATCTACCTCAGAGGTCCGGCCTGGATGACCGACGTGCCGTCCTGTCGTGACGTACCCGTTCCGGACGCGGGTGGTGGAGGAAGCGGCATCGGACACGCCACCTGGGGCGATTCGCTCAACGTCCGGGCGCAGCCCAACACCGGGGCGGCCGTGGTGACCACCATCGCGGGCGGCACCAGCGTGGTCATCTCCTGCCAGATGCACGCGCAGTCGATCAGCGCCGAAGGCGTCACCAACGACGCCTGGTCCTACCTCCCCGAACTGGGCGGCTGGATCACCAACATCTACCTCAAGGGGCCGGCCTGGATGACCGGGGTACCCACCTGCGGGGACTCCGGAGGCTCGACCGGCGGCAGTATCGGACACGCCACCTGGGGCGGCACCCTGAACATCCGGACCCAGCCGAACACCGGCGCGGCCGTGGTCACCACGATCACCGGCGGCACCAGCGTGCTGATCTCCTGCCAGATGCACGCCCAATCCATCACAGCCGAAGGCGTCACCAACGACGCCTGGTCCTACCTGCCCGACCTGGGCGGATGGATCACCAACATCTACCTCAAGGGAGACGCCTGGATGGCCGGCGTCCCCACCTGCGCCACCGCCTGAACCCCCAATCCGTTCGAGGGAGTCACCATGAAGTTTCGAAGCACCCGCACCGCGGTCGCGGTGGCCGCGGCGGCACTCGCGCTGACGACCACGGGGCTGACCGGGTCGGCCTCCGCCACCGCCACCGGCGACAATGAAAGCGCCAGTGTGTGGGGGCCGCAGGAGGGCTGGCTGCCCTCCTACTCCGCGGACGTGCCCTGCCCCGTGGGCGCGATCTGCATCTACACGAAGCCGCTCGGCGGTGTCCATTTCGAGCTGCCGCACTGCACCACGTACAACCTGTACAACTGGAACGGGATCGGCGGGTGGTACAGCCGCCAGACCGGCAACACGTGGGCCCGGTTCATGCGCAGCAACGGCTCGACCATCTACCCGTTGGCCGGACCCGAGCAGCACAACTGGAACTACGACTACAACCCCGTGTACCACGTCCGGCCATGCTGACGGCGGCCGGAGTCTGAGCACCCCATCTGACGGAGAAGGCCTCCCCGAGGTCTTCTCCGTCAGGCGTCGCCGCCCTTGCGGAACCGCTTGGCGAGGGCCTGGTCCGACTCCCACCACAGGCCGGTGCCGGAACCGAAGAACGTGCCCAAGTCGAAGCTGCTGCCGACGGTGTTGCCGGCCTTGTCGTAGATCTGGGCGCTCTGGTTGATCATCTCGATGATGTACGTCGGCCCCACCGCGAACTGCGCGTCCGACGGGATACGACCGTTCACGTTCCCCAGCGTCGGGAACGTCTTCAGGCGCTCGAGAACGGCCGCGGACGGCACAGCCTTCGGGGAGGACACGATGCCCGACGCCGCCTTCGGGATCAGACCACCGGTCGTCACCGGCCGGGTCGGCGCCAGCGACTGCGACCGCGACCGCGACCGCGACCGCGACCGCGCGAACTTCGGGGCCGGCCTCTGCGACTCGGCCTCCTGCCTGGCGCCGCGCCGCGGCTTGGGCCGCTTCCGCGTGTCCACCACCCCGTCCGGCTTGACCCGCCTCTCCTGCCCCTCGACGGCCTGCTTCGAGGAACTGCTGGCCGTCGGCGGGGCGCTGGGACGGGGTTCGGAGAGCCCCGCCGCGGCGACGGGCGAGGCCGCGGTGAGGGTCACGGTCAGCGCGAGGATGAGAGCGCGCGGCCAGCCCCGGGCCGCGCTCATCACCCGCTGGTTCATTCGGAGAATCCGTCTCGACGACACGGGTCTCCCCCCTTCAGCCGTTGTCGGAAGAACAGCCGCGCTGCCGGACCGGCAGCGGACCGTCGTGGTCCTGCTGTAGCCGCTGATCACGACGAGCTATCTAGGCCGTTTCCTTCGGATCACCTTGCCGACCAGATGAGTCGTCGCAGGTAGGCACGGAATCCACGTGAACTGTAGGCCTTGTCGGCGATCACGTGGTCCGGTCGGCAGCGGGGCCGCCCCAGGCCGATGCGGGGTACTCGGATGCGTTCGAGCAAAGGCCATGCGCAGACACCGTCGTGTCGTTGCCCCGGGGTGAGCAGTATGGCCAGCGGCCGGCCGCGGCCGTCGCAGGCGAGGTGGATTTTGCTGGTCAGGCCTCCTCGGGATCGGCCGAGGACGTGATCGTCCGGTTCGTCCGTGCGATGCTTCCCCCTTTTCGGCCGGTGGCGGCGGAGTGCTGGTGGGCGCGGACGATGGTGGAGTCGATCTGGACCAGCCAGTCGATGTCACCGGCGGCGTCGGCCTGGGCCTGGATCTGTTGCAGGGCCTGGGTGAACACGCCGTCGATCGCGTAGCGGCGGAAGCGGGTGTAGACCGACTTCCAGGGGCCGTAGCGTTCCGGCAGGTCACGCCAGGAAACCCCGGTCCGGATCTTGTAGACCATCCCGTTGACGACCCGGCGGTCCTCCGCCCGAGGCCGGCCTCTGCCGGCACTCGGTATCAGCGGAGCCAACAACTCCCACTCGGAGTCGGCAGCTCGTGCCCGAGGGCGTCCACGGCCGGGCAGAACATCTCCGGCGAGGTTTGGCCGTCCTTGAGTCGCTGGCCGGTGATGGTGAGGAAGCGGTGCAGTTCGGCGTTGGCGGTGCTCATGGTGGTGCCCTGCCGCTCGGTTCGATCTGGTGGGATCGGCTCGAGGTCAGGTGGCGGGGTTGGTCAGGAGGATCCGGTGGCCTCGATGTCGCCGACGGCCGTCGGGAGGTCCTGGCCGCCAGCTTCTGGGCTGATGTAGGCGAGGTCGGCTTGGCAGCTCCCCCGGTGCATGGGGATCTCCTCGCGGACCACGACGGTCAGCTTGCCGACGGTGCCGGAGGCGATGTCACGGACGCGGTGGCCCAGGAGCGGGTGCGGAAGCAGGTGTGCGCTCACCCGGCGCCGCCGTCCTCGCGTCCGTTTTCGTCGTGGTCTTCGTCGGTGTGGCCGAGGAAGCGTGCGAGTCCCTGATCGGAGCGGGCAAGGAGCTCTGGTGAGGGGATGCCGTATCCGGGCTGGGCCAGGTTCCAGCGGGTCGGCTTCGGGGTGTTGGTGGGTGCGTTCATCAGGGGCCTCCGTGCCGCTGGTGGAATCCCAACACTCTTGAGGCTAGGGATCCGGGCGGGGGCCGCTCAATGTTCTTGCGGAAAATTGCGGAGTTTCACCGGTGGGCGGCGGCTCGGCGGATCAGGGCTCGGGCGCCGTCGCCGTGGACGGCGTGGGCGGCGAGGTCGGCGAAGGCCCGCTCGTAGGTCGCGATCTCTCCGGGTGCCGTGATGGTGACGCGGGCGGAGAGCAGCTCGATGCCGACCTGGGCGTCGTCGTAGATGGTGAAGGACTCCATCGACCAGAGCGGGCGTGGTGCCCGAGTGGCGATGATGCCGATGGAGATCTGCGGCAGGGCGGTGAGTTCGAGGAGGTGGTCGAGCTGGGCTGCGGTGGTGTCGGGTTCCACGATGCGGGAGTGGAGGACGGATTCTTCGATGAGGAAGGCGAACTGCCGGCCGCGCTTGTGCAGGACGCGGGAGCGTTTCAGCCGGGCCGCCGCCGCGGCTTCGGCGTCGTCGGTGGCGTTGTGGAACGTGCCGTAGGCGGCGATGACGGCGGCCGCGTAGGCGTGGGTCTGGAGGAGGCCGGGGACGACGTGGGAGCAGTAGACGCGGAATTGGCGGGTGCGCTCGACGAGGGGGACGATCTCGCGTTGCAGGCTGGCGAGCCCGGCCCGGTTCAGGCGCTTCCACTCCACGTACATGGAGGTGGCGCTGCGGGCCGCGGCGATGAGGTCCTCGGCCTGGCCGTCGGCGCCGCAGGCCGTGCACCAGGCGCGGATGTCGGTGTCGGAGGGGACGGCGTGGCCGTGTTCGATGCGGGAGGTCTTCGCCGGGTGCCAGCCGCACGCCTGGGAGAGTTGTTGGCCGGCCAGGCCCGCGTCCAGGCGGAGGTGCCGCAGCCGGGTGGCGAGGGCGGTGCGGGCGGCCTGGGCACTGGACAGGGGCGAGGTCATGTGGGCGGTCAGGGCTTGTAATCCTCGTATGGGACGGCGCGTTCCCACACCGCGGTGAACGCGGCCGCGCACAGTGCGGCGACGGTGGGGTCATCCGACATTTCGCCGCCGGCGGGGGTGCCGTTGCCGGTGAAGTGGTTCCAGCGGATGAGGCGGCCGTCGATCAGCCAGAAGTCGTTGCCGGGCAGGGCGATGTCGGAGGCGTGGCGGCGGGGCAGGTAGCGGATCTCCTCGCCCGCCGCGATGTTCACAACCGCGCCGGCGTGGCTGTACTTGGAGTAGTCCGACAGCGGCTCGGAGACGATCCGGGCCCGGCGTACGGTGACGCCGCGGGCGACGGTGCGCCGTACCAGGCCGGTCCAAAATGCCCAGTACTCGGAGTCCGGGTCGAGGTTCCGCTCTCCGGTGGCAAGCCACTGGGCGAAGCCGGCGGACTCCGCCGCGACCCCGTAGCCGTCGCGCATCTCCAGGTGGAGGGCTGAGTGCTCGGCGCCGTCCAGCAGGACGTCAAAGGCCGGCACGTCGCTCTGCGGCATCACATGCCTCCCTCAGCATCGTCACCATCCGCGCCGGAATCCGTACAACACCTTCGGTGTCAGGGATCGCACCGGTCTCCAGACACTCGTCGAGCAGCGCCTGGTCGGCCTTCCAGCCTTGGATGACCACGTCCGCTGTCGCCTCGTCGACCCACACCGTTGGGCACTGCCCGGTGTCGGAGTTGGGATCGATTCCGATGAACCGTAATGCCATAACCGCCTCCAGCATCGCTCTGCTTGCGGAAAATTGCGCTCCACCTAGTGGAGCAGGAAGCGGGTCGGACAACCAGCACACGGCCTGAACTCCTGCAGGTCCGGGACGATCTGGGAAGGTGTTGTTCGGGCAGCTCTGCAGATCGGCGGGCTGCGAGGAGGGCGCTGCCGACTGTCCGTCTCCCTTTGACCTGCCGCCCGTTGACCCACCATGGATAGCGCCCATCCCCATGCCCTCCAGTGGATAGGGGAATGTCCCAGGGACGGAGCGAGGCCCCGGCCCGCAAGGGGAGAGCTCGTCAGGCTGCAGGTGGGGGCAGGGACGGGCATGCTCCGGGGCATCGCCACCGCCCTCCACAGCTGGATGAGGAGACCTCACCTGGGCCCGCGGCGGGGAGGAACCATCGCGTGAGGCCCCGCCACCATGCGCACCGTGAGACGCGTCCTCGCCGCACGAGCCGACCAGATGGACATCCGACTCATCACCGTTGCCGGGCAGCCAGGCCCTTGAGCAGGGCAAAGCTGGTAAACGGGTGGTCCTGCGGTGCCGTAAGGTGAGGTTTACCGACGCGGGGTGGAGCAGTTCGGTAGCTCGCTGGGCTCATAATCCAGAGGTCGCAGGTTCAAATCCTGTCCCCGCTACTGAAGGTTGAAGGGCCCGGATCCTCAAGGATCCGGGCCCTTTCGTCGTATCCAGCGCTTCGGCCGCGCGGCTGCCCGGGGGCCGCCGGCTGCACGGTGCGTACGCCTATCGCCAGGTGCGCAGGAGTTCGGTGATTCGGGCGGTGGCGGTGCGGGGGTCGTAGAGCTCTTGGGCGAGTGCGGTGAGCTGGTCGCGGCCGGGGTCGACGGGGATGCCGCTCGCGGTCAGGTACATCACTGCGGTCGCGCAGGCGACCGTGAGGTTGGAGCGTTCCAGCCAGCGGCAGCGGCCGAGCGTGTGGACCAGGGCTGCCGCGCGGGCGTAGGGGCCGCCGTAGACGGGCTGTTCAAGCGGCGCCTACAAAGCTGCGAGTTCTCCCGATCCTCGTACGATCAGCCGGGTGGGGACGGTGATGGTGCGGGCGCGGGAGCGGTCGCCGTCCAGGCGTGCCAGGGCGGTCTCCGCTGCCTTGCGGCCGATCTCTTCCGGGTGCTGGGCTACGACGGTCAGGGCGGGTTCGAGCGCTTCGGCGAGTGGCACGTCGTCGAAGGCGACGACGGCGATGTCTTTCCGCTTGATGCGGGCCAGTTCGGCGACCACTCCCAGCGCGACGATGTTGTTGCCGGCGAACAGAGCGGTGGGGGGATTCGTCGACTCCAGTAGACGGGAGGTGCAGACGGAGGCGCCGTGCTGGTCGTGGGCGTTGACGACCAGCGAACGGTCGTGGGGGATGCCGGCTTCCGCCAAGGCCGAGCGGTATCCGGCCAGGCGTTCACGGCGGGTGTAGAGGTTGGTGGGGAGGTCGCCGACGAAGCCGATGCGACGGTGGCCGTGGGCGATCAGGTGTGCGACACCCTCGTGTGCCCCCGCGAGGTTGGAACTGACGACGCTGTCCGTGGTCAGCCCGGCTCCCGGCCGGTCGATGAAGACGACGGGCAGCCCCGTGCTGCGCTGGCTCCGCAGGTGGGAGTGGTCGGCGCCGACGGACGGGATGACCATCAGGATACTGATACGACGGGCGAGGAACTTGTCGGTTAGTCCCCTTTCGCGTGCGGGTTCGTCCGCGGAGGACCCCATGAGCAGGGTCAGACCGCGGTCTCGCACGACGTCCTCGATGCCGCCGGCCACCGCTCCGAAGAAGGGGTTTCCGAGGTCGGGTACGACGAGCCCGATGGTCGTGTCGGGTCCTCCGACACGAATGTTCCGGGCCATGAGGTTCGGCTGGAAGCCGAGTTTGGCCACGGCGGCGAGAACCTGTTCCCTGGTCCGGGCCGAGGCAGGTCCGTCCTCGTTGAGCACCCGGGAAACCGTCTTTGCGCTGACGCCGACTTCGCGGGCGACGTCGGCCAGGGTGGGGCGGCGGTTCGCTGCCATGAAGCGGAGGTCTCCCTGTGCTCGTCGGTTCCGGCCGCGGCCTCGGCCGGAACCTGTGAGGGTCTTCGTCGGATGTCAGGTGGCCTGGACTCCTGCTGCCTTGGCGGCCTCGGAATCCGCTACGACAGTACCTCCGGTCTCATCGAGGGTCAGCGCGCCGGTCATGATGGCGACGACTTCGGCCATGCTGTAGTCGGAGGGCTTGATCACAGCAGCCCGCCGGCCCAGCCGGTGGACGTGGATCCGGTCGGCGATCTCGAAGACGTGCGGCATGTTGTGGCTGATCAGGATGACGGGCATGCCCTTGTCGCGGACCCGGCGGATCAGGTCGAGGACCTGTCCCGATTCCTTGACGCCGAGAGCGGCGGTGGGCTCGTCCATGACGACGACGCTCCGCGCCCAGGCGACGGCACGTGCGACGGCCACGGCTTGCCGCTGCCCGCCGGAGAGAGTCTCGACCGCCTGCGTGAGCGAGCGCAGTCCGATCTTGAGGTCGGCCATGTGCTCCGCGGCCTCCTGACGCATGCGCTTCTTGTCCAGCATGCGGAAGACACTGCCGAGGACGCCGGGCCGGCGCAGTTCACGTCCTAGGAACATGTTCGAGGCGATGTCCATCGAGGCGGCCACCGCCAGGTCCTGGTAGACGGTTTCGATGCCGTTGGCGCGCGCGCTCTGCGGCCCTGTGAACTGGATGAGTTCGCCGTTGAGGCGTATGTCGCCCGCGTCCGGTGCCACCGCACCGGTGAGAGCCTTGATCAGGCTGGTCTTGCCGGCTCCGTTGTCGCCGATGACCGCGAGGACCTCGCCGGGCATCAGGTCGAAGTCGGCGCCGTCGATGGCGGTGACCTGCCCGTAGCGCTTGACCAGACCGCGGGCCTGGAGAACAGGGGTGGGGGCGGTGGTGGTCATCGGGCCTTCCTCCGGGACATCTGGTCGACGGTCACCGCGAGGATGACGAGGATCCCGGTGATCAGGGTCTGGTAGATGGAGGCCACACCCATCAGTTGGAGGCCGTTGCGGAAGACACCGACGATGAGGACACCGATGAAGGTGCCCAGGACCGAACCACGCCCACCGAAGAGGCTGGTACCGCCGAGGACCACGGCGGTGATGCTGTCGAGGTTCTCGGTCTGTCCTGCCTGCGGGTCGCCCACCCCAGTGCGGGAGATAAGCAGCAGGGCGGCGAGGCCGTACAGCACGCCGGCCACGGTGTAGATGCCGATGGTCAGACGGGAAGTGCGGATGCCGTTGAGGCGTGCGCTTTCCTGGCTGTTGCCCAAGGCGTAGACATGCCGGCCCCATCCGGTGCTGCTGAGGGCGTAGGCCAGGAGCAGGAAGAGGACGATGGTGACCAGCGAGCCGTAGGTGATGTCCGTGCGGCCGAGCGGGAAGGTCTCACCCAGGGCGGTCAGCGGACCCGGCAGGCTGGTGACGGTCTGCTCTTCGGAGTAGATGTGCGTCAGGGCGAACGCCACGTTGAGCATGCCCAGCGTCACGATGAACGGCGGCAGCGGGATCTTCTGCACCAGAAGCCCGTTGAGAAGTCCGAAGCCGCCGCAGACGACCAGGCCCATGGTGATGGCGAGGAGCGGGGGCAGAGTGCCCTCGGCCGCCATCTTGGCGATCACGATGCTGCCGAAAGCCATCACGGCACCGCACGACAGGTCGATGCCAGCCGTGAGGATGATCAGGGTCTGGCCGATGGCGAGAGTGCCGACGACCATGACCTGCTGCACGATCAGCGAGAAGTTCCCGCCCGTGAGGAACTGGTCCGTCGACAGGGAGAAGACGACACAGGCGAGGAGGAGAGCGGCCAGAGGGCCGGTGGTCGGAGCGGCGAGGAGCCTGCGGGCCGGGGTCGGCGTTTTGAGCTCGGCGTACGGCGCGATAGTGGCTGTCATACGAAGTCCTTGTCGGAAAAGCAGAAGTCCTCGGGGGAGGACAGACGGGGGCGGCCGTCCCCGATCGGGGCAGGGCCGGCCACCCCGCAATCGGGTTTCACAAGCCGACTGCTCGGGAGTCGGGCGCCTCAGCCCCAGCAGTTGTCCAGGCCGTAGGCGGTGTCCTTCGACGCGACCCCCTCCTGTGGCGTGCCGGTGATCAGGCTGACGCCGGTGTCGGTGTAACCGGTCGCCTTCTTGCCGTCCTCGGCGTACTTCACGACGGCCCCGACACCTTGGGCGGCCATCGTCAACGGGTACTGCTGGGAGGTAGCGGCGATCTTGCCGTCCTTGACCGCCTGTGTCCCGGTGCAGCCGCCGTCGACGGAGACGATCAGGACGTCCCTCTCCATGCCCTTGGCCTTCAGCGCGGTGTACGCGCCGAGCGCGGCCGGCTCGTTGATGGTGTAGACGACGTTGATGTCGGGCGCCTTCTGCAGACAGTTCTCCATGGCGGTCTGGCCCTTTGCCTGGTCGCCTCCGGTGTCCTGGGAGCAGACGATCGCCGGGTCCTTCTCGCCGATGCCGAAGCCCTTGAGGAAGCCGTCGTGCCGCTGGACCCCGACGGCGACGCCCGGCGCCAGGTCGAGGGTGGCGATCTTGGCCGCCTTGCCCTTCATCGAGGCCTTGGCGTAGGCGCCGATCAACTCCCCGGCCCGGAAGTTGTCGGTGGCGAAGAGGGCGTCGACCGCGCGCTGGGGGTCGGTCGGGGAGTCCAGGGCGATGACCAGAATCCCCTTGGCGCGGGCCTTGTCCAGGGCAGGCACGATGGCCTTGGAGTCGCTGGGAGTGATCAGGATGCCCTTCACCCCTGCGGCGACCATGTTCTCGATCGCGGTGACCTGCCCGGCGTTGTCCCCGTCGAACTTGCCGGCCGAGGTGATCAGTTGTGCACCGCTGTCCTTGGCGGCCTTCTCCGCACCCTCCTTCATCTTCACGAAGAACGGGTTGGTATCGGTCTTCGTGATCAGACCGACCTTGACGCTGCCCGATCCGTCGCCCGTGGAACCGGATCCGCAGGCCGTCAGGGTAAGAGCCGCGATGCCCAGGCACGCGGCGGATCTGATCAGGGAGGGGGTCGGGCGGATGGTGCGAGGCATGTACGGCTCCTGCGGATCGCGTGCGGCTGGCCGGCATCGAAGCATGCCGTCCCGTGATGTCATCGTTGACTTATGTCATCGTTGACACTGCTTGCCGAGGATGATGGACTCCGTCTGCCCGACACGTCAATGCCTTACCGCTGTTACAGATCGGCAACGTTCCCGGTCGTCGTTCGCCCGGAGAAGCAACGCCCGCGGCGCGGCGTACTCGGTTTGCCCGTCCGTTCGTCAGAGAAGAGCAGTCCATGAGTTCGCGTCAGATCACTGTCTTGGGCGAATGCGTCGCGGACGCGTTCGTCCGGCCCGCAAGCGCTCCGAATGAGCTCGACCTGCATGTTCTGCCGGGTGGTGGACCGGCGAACACGGCCGTGGCCCTGGCTCGTCTGGGCACTCCCTCCCGCTTCCTCGCGCGGCTGTCCCAGGATGTGTTCGGCCGGCTGTTCCGGGCCCACTTGGAGGCTTCAGGGGTAGACCTGTCGCACGCCGTCGTGGCTTCGGAGCCGAGCACGTTGGCGGTGGCGGAGCTGGACGCTCAGGGCCAGGCCGCGTATTCGTTCCACGCGCAGAGCACGGCCGACTGGCAGTGGTCGAGCGCCGAACTGGCCGGTGTGGACCTGTCCTCCACCGCATGCCTGCACACGGGCTCGCTCGCCCTGATCCGGGATCCCGGGGCGGCAGCGGTAGAGGAGTTCCTTGAAACGGCCTCGTCCCAAGCCACCATCAGTATCGACCCCAATGTCCGGCCGCTGCTGGTGCATCTGGAGACCTACCGCGCGAAACTGCGGCACTGGTGCGACCTCGCGGACATACTGCGGCTGAGCGAGGAAGACCTCAGGCTCCTCCTGCCGGAAACACCCCTCGAGCAGGCATGCGATGTCTGGCACGCCGCCGGCGCACCGCTCGTCGTGGTCACGCGTGGCGCAGATGGCGCTCTTGTCTCGCTGAACGGCGAGCGGATGCACGTGCCCGCCGTGACGACACGGGTCGTCGACACGGTCGGGGCCGGTGACTCCTTCACGGCGGGTCTGCTGCACCACCTGGGCGCACGTGGCCTCCTGGGGGGCCGACTGGCAGGTCTCCGCCTGGACGAGGTGGCGGAAGCCTGCCTGTTCGCCGCCCACGTCGCGGCTCTGACCTGCTCCGTCGCCGGTCCGAACCCTCCCTGGCGGAGTCAGCTGCCGGAGTGCACATCCCAGATCAACGTGTGACTGGTCCAGCCGGGGAAAGCCGTCCCAGCCGTTGACGCGTCGGCCGAGATACGTCCATCATCGCCCCACCCGGTGTCATCGCTGACATAAGTCAGCGATGACACTCATGGCCGACGCGGTGCCACTGCGTCGGCAGGGCCGACATGTCCTGGGGACCGCGGCTGCTTGAGGCGGGGCTGAGTGGACGCGGGGACTGGCTCCTCCGGTGGGAGTGCGAGTTGCAAGACGTCTGGGCCTCCCGCAAGCAACCCGACCGAATCCACGTCATCCTGATGCACCCCCCTAACGGGCCCGACACGGATCTGCCCTGGATCCAGTTCGGGATGACTCTCCCGATCTCCGCGGACGACCCATCGGACCAGGCCGAGCGCCTTGAAGCACAGCTGACCGCTGGCGATCCCCGTGCCACCGCTGAGGTCTGGGGAGGTTCCCATGATGCCGAGCAACTGGGCTACCCATGGCCGCCGGTCGACCTGCCGTTCATGTGAACGGCAAGGAGAGGCGAGCTCGGGCCCTGCCGTTGGGCATCCCCTCGCAACCGCCATCCCCATGGGGAAGCGTGACCGTGGGGGTGGGGAATTGCGTGACGCCGATCATGTAGATCGTGGGGAAATGCGTGACCGTCGACAGGAAGGTGAAGCGGCCGAGCCGTACGCCCGCACCGCATCGTCCTGTACGAGCCCCAAGGGCGGGGGCCGCGGACATGACGGAGCTGTGCCGCGCCGCGCACGGCGTCACCAGCCCTGCCGTTGCCGCGCTCTACCACCAGACCTACTGAGTCACATCGGCCGTTTATGGCCATGTCGATTCCTACCTGGCCAGGCGGAGCGTCGGAGACGACCGTCGCACGTGAGTACTTCTACGGATAGCCTGCCGCCACCGCGATCAGCAGGATGGTTCCGTGACTGATAACGAGCGTTGTCCCGAGGTTCCTGTGCGACCCGCCCGCGACCATCGGGCCCTAGAAAAAGTGATGAAGGCGGTCCTCATCGTGGCGGCCGTAGCCGGTGCGCTCCTGCTGCTCTACATGGCCTTCTTCATTGGCATCTTCGCCATGGCCAGTTGACCGTGGCACCACTTGTTCCGTACCCGTCCTGGCGGCCACCCCCCGATGGGCCCTAGCAAATCAGCGCGCCGTTGCACCATCGCCTGGGCGGGAAGGCGGGTCGGCAGTTGCGCGAGCGCGCTCGCGGCATTGACCGCAGGGTGGTGGTGCTGGCGCAGCTGCCGCACAGCGCGGGCGTGCAGCGGCGGTTCGCTCTCAACACTCTGGCCGGTTCTGCACTGCCCGACGGCAGTCAGGCACGACCCCGCAGCACGCAGCGGAGCATGCGAGCAGATCCCGACGCACCAGGCGGGACGGGCATGACATTCACTCGCATGGGTGAATCGGGGGGCTGTGGGGGGAGAAGTGTGCCTTGGGGTTCGTCTGGGGGGCGAGGACGCGTTCACGCCGACCGTGTCCCACCCGGATAGATGGAGAACCACTGAACATGACGGCGTCCTTGGATTGGATCGGGCATGTCCCGGCCGCCGTAAGCGCGGCACACGCGCTGGTCGTCCTGGTGCAGCTGTGCCAGCAACGCTTCACCGGCCGCAAGACCGCACGGCCCCGCGCACCAAGGAGTCCACGGAACGAGGAGGGCGGGTGCGTGTGCATGGCTGATGTTGTCCTCGTGCGGGTGGACGTTGCCGCGCAGGGCGGCACCGCACTCGCAGGCCGGACCGGCGGACGGGCGGCGCGGGCCGCATCTCGTGCTCGTGCCCCCACCCGCCTTCCCCACCCCCGACCATCCGGCTGGCGACACCCGGCCCGAACCCGAACTTGGTGACGGGCGGCCGCACCTGACCGCGGTGGACGGGACGCAGAGCGGCGCGCTGATCCTGCCCCTGCCCGACCCCGCAGCCCACCTGGCCGCCGCGGCGGCCCAGGCAGCGGCAGCCGCCCGCCCCGATGTTGTGCAGGGCTGGAACCTGGGCAAGGAGCCGTGGTGGTCGGCGAACTCCCTGCGACCGGCAGTCCTGACCGACATGGCCCGCTCCCGGATCCTGCCCGCACAGCCACCCCAGCAGCAGGCAGCAGCCATCCGGGCCCGTGACCTGCTCCACCACATCCAAAGCTCCGGAGGAATCACCACCCGCGACCTCGCCCGGCGCACCGGCATGTCCGTGACCTCCACGGCCTGGCTGCTGCACTGGCTGCGCGCCCAGTACCTCGTCGAAACCATCGCCGGCGCCCACCTGCCCGGACCCGTCATGGAAATGGCCGGCCGCCCCGAACAGCACGAACAGCTGATGCAACAGACCCTCGACGGCCTGCGCGACCACCTCGGCGCCGCCGTCTACCTCAGCACCTACACCAGCGGAGAGATCACCATCCTGCAGTCCTCCCACAGCCAGAGCGCACCACCGGTCCGCGTCGGAGCCGCGTTCACCGACACCGCCCACGCCAGCGCCGTCGGCAAAGCCCTCCTGGCCGACCTCGACTTCGAAGCCCGCATGGAACACCTGACCCGCTACCAGCCCATCCCCCTCACCGGGCGCACCATCACCGACCCCCGGACCCTCTTCGACAACCTCGACAGCCACGGCCCGAACGCAGCCCAGTTCGACCTCCTCGAGTACTCCCACCAAAACGTCTGCGCCGCGTTCTCCCTCACCCTTCCCGGCAGCGACGCCACCTGCGTCGCACTTGCCCTGCCCACCGGCCAGCACCAGCGCCTGCGCCGCACCGCCAAGGCCCTCAGCGAAGCCTCCGCCGGCCTCCTCCTCGCCCGCCTCCTCACCACCACAGCCACCCACACCACAAACACCCCGACCACCCCCGACTCATGGCCCGCAGAGACCGCCCGACCACCCCGCGCCATCGCCCTCCCCTGACCGACAAGCCAGAGGCAGGTCAAAGGAAACCCCTATGCCGCCCGGGCAGCAGGGACCGGGCGGCCTCCCACCACCACCTCACCCAAGGCAGACCAAAGGGCCGTCACCCTCAGGGTGGCGGCCCTCGGCGCTGCGAGCCCTGCCTACGGGGCGGGGGTGAACTCCACTTCGGTGTCACCGCAGCCGGCCGCGATGTCGTACAGCCGGTCCTGCTCAGCCTCATCGACCGCCAGACCCCACCGCAGCTTCGTCGCCGTCCACTCCGCCCCGTACCGGCACAGCGCCTCCGGCGACGGCGGAAGCCACTGCGCCGGATCCTGATCCGCCTTCTGCCGATTCGAACGCGCCGTCACCGCCACCAGCGAGGACAGCTGGCCCAGGTCGTTCGCGTACGCCTCGCGCCGTTGTGCGGTCCACGAACTGGCGCCAGCTGGCGGGGAGCGTCATTCGAAACGCGCGGTATTGAGCGGCGGCTGGGGCCTGCTGAATGCCGGCCGTGCAGGGTCCGAGGCAAGCGCGGGGCCGCAGCGCCGCAACGTCTGGAGCTACGCGCGCCCTTGCGGGCAAGTCCCGCGCCTACAGGACCGACACCCATAAAGTGCATAGCCTGCACATATGGGTGCAATATGCGTAGTT
This sequence comes from Streptomyces sp. NBC_01546, assembly GCF_045208355.1. NCBI lineage: Bacteria > Bacillati > Actinomycetota > Actinomycetes > Kitasatosporales > Streptomycetaceae > Streptomyces > Streptomyces sp. NBC_01546. The sequence goes on along the minus strand of NZ_CP109379.1, from coordinate 8,433,535 downwards.
CCTCGGCCTGTACCGGTGCGGACGTCGTCGGCCTGTAGCGGATTGATCTCCGTGTAGCGGCGGGAGCGGCCGGGTTTGTGTTGCGCCCGCCCCTGGTCCGGTGCGCGGGGCATGCCTGGTGTCGGGGCTTGGAGATGGGACCCGGTTCGGCGTCGGATCCGGCGCGGCGGGCTACTCGATTGCGGGTGATGGTTGTGGCGGTCGGGCCGGAGAACGCGCTGGACCATGTCGTGGTGCTGATGTTCGAGAACCGGTCGTTCGACAACCTGCTGGGCCGGTTGTACGAGCCGGGTGAGGTGGCCTCGTTCGAGGGGGTGCTGGGCAAGGAGCTGTCGAACCCGATCCCGGAGTGGGCCGAGGACGGCGCTGAGCGCGGCAGCGTGCCGTACGGCGTCGCCACGTCGATGAACACTCCGAGCCTGGATCCGGGCGAGGAGTACCCCCACATCAACACCCAGCTGTTCAACGTCCTCGGCCGGCCCGGTGCCAAGGGGTTCAGCGCGCCCTACAACGCGCCCGCGCCGGGTGCGGTGCCGACCATGGACGGGTTCGTCACCGACTACATCCACACCTGGTGGGCGGCCACCGGGCGCCAGCCGTTCTACCAGGAGTACCGGCAGATCATGGCCGGCTACACCCCCGCACAGGTGCCGGTCGTCTCGGCGCTTGCGAAGGGGTTCGCCGCCTTCGACCACTGGTTCTGCGACGTGCCGTCACAGACGTTCACCAACCGCTCCTTCTTCCACGCCGCCACCGCCTCCGGGCTGGTGGTGAACATGGGCGAGGGCGGCGACTTCCTGCGTCAGAACACGGCCGAGACGCTCTTCGACCGCCTGGACGCCGCGGGCCTGGACTGGCGGGTGTACTGCGACCCGCTGTCGCACTACTCCCTGACCGGACTCATCCACGCCGCACGGCTGCGGGAGAAGTTCGCCACCCACTTCTCCTCCACCACACGCTTCTTCGAAGACGCACAAGCCGGCGTACTGCCCCGGTACTCCTTCATCGAGCCGCAGATCATCGGCTGGGCGCACAACGACATGCACCCGCCGTTCTGGTCCTCGGCGCCCGGACTGGTGTGGGACCCGCCGTCCAGCGTGCTGGGCGGTGAGGACCTGCTCGCGCGCGTGTACGAGGCGGTTCGCTCGTCGTCGTCCGCGCAGGGGTCGAATCATCTGAACACGACGCTGCTGGTGACGTTCGACGAGCACGGCGGCACCTACGACCACGTACCGCCCGGCCCCGCGCCCGCGCCCACCGCGGGCGCCCCGGCCGGGCAGCTCGGCTTCCGCTTCGACCGCCTCGGCGTACGCGTCCCGACGATCGCCGTCTCGGCCTGGATCCCCGAGCGCACGGTCGTCACCCGGGGGCACTGGAACACCTCCGTACTGGCGACGCTGCGCGAGCGGTGGAATCTGGGGCCTCCGCTGACCGAGCGGGACGCGGCTGCGGCCACCTTCACCGACGTTTTCACTCTCGATGCTCCGCGCCCGCAGGAGGACTGGCCGGAGGTGAGCCCGCAGCCCGTACCCCCGCTGCACGAGTCACTGGTACCGCTGGACGCACCGCTCGGCAGCCACGCCAAGGCCCTCTTCGCGACCGCCTTCGCCCTCGGCGCCGAACTCGGGACGCCCGTGACAGCCATCGACCTGGAGCGGGCCACCGGCGCCGAGGCCATCGACGCCACGCACGGACTGTTCCGGAAGCTGTTCCCCGGAGTGCACGCGTGAACCTGCCCTCGACGCGCAGGCCGTCACTGACATCGACTACACCGGCGCCAGGGCCGTCCCGAGATCGCCGAGGACTTCCGTCACCGGGGAACCGGCTTCGCCAGCGCCCGGTTCTCCCTCGCCCGCCTCTCCCGCCACCTCACCCCACCGACCTCCGACTGACGGTCGGCGACCTGTTCGCCACCCACGACGAAGCCGTCCAAGCCCTCGCCGCACCCACACCGAAGCGGCTGCCAGTCCTGGCTGTGCTCGTCACCGGTCCCGACGGCCTGTGCTATCGATCGCCGTGGAAGTGCCGTCGGCACGCCGGTGGGGGGACCGGCCGGTGTGGGTGGGGGTGCCGTGGCAGCGGACGAGCTCTCGCGTGGCCCGGTGCAGGGCGAGCTCCATGGCGCGGGGTGTCGTCAGGGCGCCGCTTCCGTCGGGCGGTACAAGCCATCGCAGGTCTCCCCAGCGGCAGTGAGGGGCAGGGGCGGCGATCCATCCTCCCTGGGTGATGTGGCGGGTGCCGTCGCCGACCCAGGTGGCGTGAGGGTCGGGAGGCAGGAAGAAACCGACCTCACGCCGCCGTCCGTCAAGCAGTACAGGGCCGGGACCGACGCGAGGAAGGTCGTCGAGCATGTCCGCAGCGCGCAGGCCCAGGCACGCGGGAACGATCAGCACGTCCCATAGACGTCCGGCAGCTAAGAGATGGATGCCGGCGCCGCTGCGACGGCAGTCGCGCTCGTAAGCTTGCGGATCGTCGGCGGCGGTTGCCAGCCACTCCATTGCCTTCGTCCACTGTGTCAGCGCCATCACAAACCTCCTGTGTGGGCGGGCTTTGTGAGCCCGGTGGTCAACGTCGGGTCTGACCACCCTGGCGCTCTGCCGGAAGGCCGGGAAGGGAGGCGGGGGACGGTGCGTGATGTTTCGGCGCATTCAAGGGGCGGGCATCTGCCGAACGCACGCCCGGAACATGCATTCCACGGGAATTGCTCACTGAGCCACGGCCGACACCCCGACCAGCCCGATCTATCCGACCCCGGGTGCAGAAGAGCGGCCGGGCTGGTTCGGTGCAGTTCCCCTATCTGGCGGAGCTGCCCAACATTCGTGGTTTAGCCGCAACAGTCAGCTCTGGCCAGCGGACACGCTGTACATGTCCCCGACGGCTGAACACGGAACCGTTTCGCCCACCCGGCATCCCCCGATCGGCCGTGTCGTGGCGACCGGGGACAAAGCTGCTCGCGGGCGGCGGGTCGCCGGAGCGGTGCCGTCAGTCGTCCCCGGCGAGGATCAGGTCGGCTGCGTGGTGCGGGCAGGCAAGGGCGTGCCACATCACCGAAAGGAACTCCCCCTCGGCGCTGAGAGTCCGCGCTCCACCGGTGGTCGCGTTGGCCCGGCAAAAGCCGCAGAAGACGACCTGTGAAGGGAACAGGTCCGCCAGGGGGCGGGCTTGTGACGTGGGTTCCATCTACTGCTCCAGCAGTGCCGACACGGGCAAGACCTTCCAGCTTTACCCACCGACATCCCAGCGGTCACAGACATGCGGGGAGAAACCGTGGAAAAACAGCCCGGCAACAGCAGACCCCTGCACCTTCCCGTCAGACATGGCAGGACCCCGGGACAGGGGGGCGTCCCGGGGCCACGGTCGCGGCACCGCAAGAGGGGGGAGCGGTTGTGCATCTGACGCGACGATATGGATAAACGATTCAGCAGCCGCACGGTTACGGCAGCACCCAACCGGCCCCGCGCCATCACAGGCTGCGCAGGCCAGCCGCTGGAGGACTGTACGCCCTCCCCGAACCCAGCACGTCGGCCACAGTGTCGCCCAGGCGCAGCAGTGCGAAGCGTTGCGGGGTGGCGCCGGGCCCCTCGGTCGATGGCGGTGTTGGCGCTGATCTCCACCACCGGTTCCCGAACCACGAGGATGAGGTGAGGGGCTTGCGGCGGTCCCCCTTTAGGTGCGGTGCCGGCGGTCGCCCGCCGTCCAGGCGGCCGCCGACACCTTGACACCGGTCAGTGGTGGCGTCGGCCCCAGGACTCGGTGTCGACCGTGTGGCCGCGGTCGTCGCGCAGGGTGGCGGTGTCGGAGCGGTTGTCCCAGACGTAGTCGCGGCGGTCCTGGAAGAGGTCGGTGCGGGTGTCGTGGCCGTTGCCGGTGTGAATGCGGATGGTGGCGCGGCCGCCGATGCGGACGTTGTCGAAGCGGTAGCGGTTGCCATCGCTGTCACGCAGCGTCCAGCCGCGGAGGCTGATCGGGTTGCGGGTGGTGTTGGTGATCTCCACCCATTCCGCGTTCAGGGACCGGTTGGAGCGGTCGTCGCGTCCGGGGCTGTCGGCCTGGACCCGGCTGATCTCCACCCGCGGCCGCTGCTGGTTGTGACGGTCACCGTCGTGCGCGGCCGCCGGCAGCGCGGCGGCGGAGACGATCGCACCGGCGGCCAGGACGGTGGCGGCGATACGGCGTACGGAGGAAGAAGCAGAAGACATGGGTGACGCTCCCTCAAGAACAGTGCCTCACCAGGCGAAACAGGTGGCAGAGGCACTCTCGGAGACGGCCCGAAGTGAGCCGAGGGCCCCACTCTCGACCCGACACGACCCCCACGGCAGCCCCCGCCGACGCTGGTTACCGGACATGGACATATCCGTCACAGTCGCCTGCCGGATGCACGCATTCCGCCTGAACGTGCCCCTGACATTCACTGACCGCTACACCCACCCGTACCGCAAACCGGGCATCAGGGTCGGCGCGCTCCGGCCCACCACCGGGCGCACTCCTTCCCCGCCTCACCCGACCGGACCAGTCGATCAAGTAACAGCCGTTCTGCGGAATTCTTCGCCCGCAAGTCCGTGATCCGCACACGCTTCCCGCCCTGACGGCAGGCCTCACACCCCTCGCCCGGAACCGCGGAAGCCCGACGCCAGCCGGGTGCTGTCATCAGTCCCGCGCAGCCAGAAGGAACACCAAGGCCTTGGAGCGGGTGATCCCGAGCCCAGTCGCCACCGCCTCGGCGGACACGCCGCCGTCACACAGCGCACCGGCCGCCTCCCGCCCGACGCGGGCGGCGATCCGCTCCAGCATGCCGACGGCGCGCAGCGCGGCCAGCGGCGCGTCCTCGGCCGTGGCGGTCAGCTGCTCGGTGATCTCGACCAGGAGGGCGGCCAGCGGCTCGGGCAGCGGTACCGCCCTGTCGCGGACGAGGGACAGGTGCGCGTTCCAGTCCGCCAGCGGCCCGGTCAGGTCGACGTCCGCCTCTCACAACGGCCGGTCGCCGAGCGCGTCCCAGTCCAGCGGGCACTCAACGGCGCACACACCGCCCGGAGCGCCTCGGCGCGCGGGCGGCCGCCCCTGCCGTCGTAGGCCGACCAGTGCGTCCTAGAGGGCACGTCCGGGCCACTCCCGACATCGAAGTACACCGGCCCCGGCTCACTGCCGCCGACCAGGACTCCCGCCGCGCCCGCGTGCGCGTCCCCGAACTCCACCGTCCACCAGTCCCACCCCACCAGCGCACCCCGCTCCCACATCCCTGCCGACAGACCGGCCCGATCCCGCCTGCGACCCTGCCCCGCCCGCGCACGCGCCCACACCCGGAGGGGCCCAACAACCAGCGCAGTTGGATACCGGACCCCGCAACACGGCGCCGAGGGGGAGCGAGCCGCGGTTGCCGTCTCCGACGGACGGGCGCGGGTGTATGAGGGGGCGGGCCGGTGTTACGCAGGCCCGGCTCGCGGCCGCGTTGAAGACGCCGCAGACGGTGAAGAACCGGGAGAACGGCCGCTCCGAGCCAAAGAGCCCCGACCAGCCGGGGGTGGGCTGGCCGGGGGCATGCGGGCGAAGCCGCAGGGGCCCTCACTTCACAGCGGCCCCCCGACTCCAGCCGAACGATCCGCGCAGGCGCACACCCGCCACACCTGCCGGACACGCATCCCGGCGGACCACGCGTCCCGGCGCGGGAACCGCTCATGCGGTCGCGGACGGTAGTGCGGTAGCGGTAGGGCCCCGGGGCCCTACTCCCGGCCGTGCATTTCCGCAGGGGTGTGCCGGGAGTAGTTGTCGGCAGTGGTCCTCGAGGGCTATTCCTGGCCGGCGCAGGGGTCGCAGCAGGAGGGGGCCGGTTCGACGCAGACGCTGACGGTGTCGGTGTTGTTGGTGGTGTCGGGGTCCTTTTCGTTGCCGGTGGCGGTGGCGGTGTTGCCGATCAGGCCGGCCTTGGTGGCCTTGGCGCGCAGCACGAGGGTGGTGGTGGCGCCGTCGGCCAGGTCTCCCACGGTCCACCGCCCGGTGGCCGGGTCGTAGCTTCCGGGGCCGTCGGCGGAGAGGAAGGTGAGGCTGTCGGGGAGCTGGTCGGTGGCGGTGACGCCGGTGGCGTCGTTCGGGCCGGTGTTGTGGACGGTGATGCGGTAGGTCACCGTCTGGCCGACGGTGACGGTGGTGGCGTCGGCTGCCTTCGTCACGGTCAGGTCGGCGGCCGGCTTGACCTGTGTGACCTGCTCGTTGGAGGTGGACGTCAGGGGCTCCGGTGTGTCACCGAGCCGGTTCTCGTAGGAGGCGGTTGCGGTGTTGCTGATCTGCTTGCCACCGCTGGCCCGGTCGATGACCGCCCGGTACTCCACCGTCGTGCCTGCCGGCAGGGTCTCGGTGCTGGGCAGGCTGCCCCCTTCCACCGCGGAAGCGCCGTTGCCGAGATGGAAGACGACCCTGTTCGCCGGAGCGTCGTAGTACGCCTGGTCGTCTCCTTGCGCGTCGCTCTTCGCTCCGGCGTTCGGGCCGTCGACGATGCGCAGGGAGCCGGGCAGGTACGTCGTGCCCTGCGGGATCACGTCGGTCAGGATGAGGTTCTCGGCCCCGCCGCCGCCCTCGTTCTTCGCGGTGATGCGGTAGGTGACGACGTCGCCCACCTCCAGCGGCCCCGCAGGAATGGCGGTCTTGGCGAGTTCCACGTAGGGGGCGGTGCCGAAGAAGATGCCGTCGAGGAAGTTGCCGACGCCGCGGTTGCCGCCGGCGGCGGAGATGGATCGGAAGGCGAAGCGCGTCAGCGTCTGGCCTGCCGGGACGGTGTAGGTGCCGGTGTAGTAGCCCCAGGCGGTGTTGCCGTCGGTGAAACGCCTCTGCTCCACCGTGGAGCCCGGTGCGCCGATGTCCAGCGCCATGGTGTCGTCCCCCTGGCGGCCGCGGTGGTACAGCCGCCAGTACAGCTTCGTACCGGGGGTGGTCGGCAGGTCCTGGTAGAGCGTGGAGACCTCGTTGGCGTTGAGCTCGGCGAACTGGGCGCCGTCGGCCGCCGGCACTCCCTGGAAGCCCGAATGCCACAGCTCGATCTTGTGGTCGGAGGCGGTGGTGAGCCAGCCCGGGACCCACTTGGACGCCTGTGTCTGTGAGCCGTCCGGCAGGATTTCCACGCTGGTCACGGCGGGCTGTTCGAAACTGCCGTTGGCCAGGGCGACGCGGAGCGGAGCAGCGGGAGGCGTGGTCATGGTTCTTTCCCCTCGGGACGCTTCTGGAATGCGCCGCCGGCCGGCCGCACAGTGCGTGCCGTGGCGGAGCCTGAAACATCCCGTAGCGCACCGCATCCAAACGAACACGTAAAGTGACTAGCGGAGGGGTTTGGCCAATCCCGCGCGGCACGTTTGCGGAATCCGCCCCCACAACCACTCCCCCACGCCCGTCATGGACGAGGCCCAGGCAACCGCAGCCACCACACATGCCTCCCGGCCCTCTCCCACCCACCCCGTCATGGCCGAAAGTCCGCGCCGAACCCTTGCGGCCATCCCTCCTCGGAGTGAATCGACCACCGGCGAAGTTGACGCTCCATCGCCATGCCACGGCCGAGTAGGAGCTGCGCGGTGACCGGGGCTGAACGTCACGACGGCCTCATCACGCATCGTGGCCGTGAAGGCCGACATGCATCCGGGGAGCACGTCAGTGTCGTTGCCCGTCGATACCCGCATGCGGGCCCCGCGCTCGATACCGGCGCGCATCTCCCCATGGTCACCGCCACCACCGACAACACCGCCGACAGGAGCTCGGCGGGCCAGGGCCGGAACATGCGAAGGGGCCGTCACCTCTTGGCGGGTGACGGCCTCAGCCCGTCTGCGCCTGGTCTACGGAGCCGGGGTGAACTCCACGTCGGTGCCGCCGCAGTTGACGGGCTGTGGCCATCAGAGGGTGTTCTTCTGCCCTGGCCGGTGAGGTGTGGGAGGGGCGGACCGCTCGGGGTGGATCCGCCCCCGGGGATGGGGGATCAGGTGTGCAGCAGGCTGTTGGTGCCGTCGTGGCCGTCGGCGTGGTCCTCGTCGAACCAGTAGTCACCCGCCGCGAGGTAGCGGAAGGAGTGCACGCTCTTGACCGGCAGGCCGATGGTGACGGCGCGGTTGCCGTCACTGCGGGGCTCAAGGGTATGGGCGCCGGGCTTCCACTCGTTGAAGTCACCGACCACGCTCACCTGGCCGGGCGGGATGTCGGCGGGCAGGACGAAGGTGACCTGAGCACGGTCCTTGAGCAGCTTGCGTTCGAGCATGGCAGAGAGCTCCTGCAGACAGGGGGGCTGTTTCGGCTCATCCTGCGGCCCCGATCGCAGGCAGGCACCCGCACGCGGTCGCCCGGGGCAGCGGCTTCACCCGCCCGGCACTCCAACTATGTGGCGATGCCCTGCCTTCCGGCTCCGAGCGTCGGCAGGTGGGAGCCACCCGGCCGTCCCACCCGGTCCCAGAGCAAGGCCCCGGGACAGGGGGTGTCCCGGGGCCGCCAGCCGCGGCACCGCAAGGGGGGGGAGCGGTAGTGCATCTGACGCGACGATGTGGATAAACGATTCAGCAGCTGCCCGGTTACGGCCGCATCCCACCCGCCCGCGCCATCGCGGTGCGGGAGGCCATGGCCGACAGCGGGGCTTGCCCAGGGTCGCCTTACTGGGTATCGCGCAGTCCCACGATTTCGACCTCTTCCTGAATCCTCGCGATGCCCCTCTCCACCCGGCCGACGACACTCCTGGCCACGAAGGCCGGGCCTGCCTCATCCGCCTCTACCCCATCCCCCGCGGGCACGGCCTGGCCGAGCCGGCCGACCTCATTGGCCACACCGGACGACACCAAAGAGTCATCCGCGTGAGCAGGAACAGCCGTCAGGGCGAAGGCGCCGACAGCAAGCGCCACCGACGTGAGCAAGGTGCGTGTGTTGGTCATGCCTTGCCAACGAGAGTAGCCACCCGGGGTGATGGGGCTCGAGAAATCTCCCCACCCCGCGCTCGGGGGTGGGACAGACCTGCTCACCCAAGATCCCCACCCCCTGGGCGCTGACCTGCGGTCGGGCGCCACAGCGGAGGGGCCGCCCGATAGCCAGCCAGGTCCAGGGGGGCGAGCTGTCCAGGCTGGGCGCAGCCCAGCGCGCAGCGCCGCCGCAGGCGCCCTTGACCGCTCGGCACGGCCCGCACACTCCACGATCGGGCGGCCCCGATCCCCCTTGCCGGCAGCAACCCACTGGGGAACGAAGAGCGGCCCTGGGGAAAATTCGAGGTCCGCATCACCGTCGGCGTTACGGCCTGGCCCGGCGCCCAGCCAGACGTCTTGGCCCGACGGGGCTGGTCTCCGCACTGGGCGGAGCTCCAGCGGGCTCTGCTGCGGCAGGAGCCCCTCGCGGGGGCTCGGCGGCGGAGAGGGGGCCGGCCTGGTAGGCCGCCCGCTACTTCCAGGTGAGGGGCTTGCCGTCACTCAGGTTGTTGTAGGGCTTGCCCCAGTACTGGGCGCCGGCCACCTTCGTCTGCGCGGACGGGGCCAGCGCGATCGCGCAGCCGTTCTGGGTCTGTCCGTTGGTGAAGCCCTTCGGCAGCGAATCGCCCTTGCACTTCTCGAACTTGCCGATGACCGAGACGCCCTGGGCCTCGCTGCCGTCCGGGAGCAGGCCCTTGATGTGGCCCACGGTGGAGAACGACAGGTCCGTGGTGCCGACGTTCTTGACCGTGTAGCGGACGTAGTAGGGGATCATCCCCTTCACCTTGTCGCCGAGGTTGAGCGACTCCAGGTCGGCGGGGTTGCCCTGCTCGATGGTGGTGACCGTCAGGTCGATGGTGCCGCCCTTGTTGTTGCCGTAGTCGAACGGGACCGTGGCGGTCTCTCCGAGCTTGAAGGCCTGGCCGGACTTCGCCGTGCCCGCCGCCCCGGCGGGGGCCTCGCCGCCGCCGGTCGAGGGGCTGGCCGCCGCGCTGGGACTGGCCGGGGCGCCGCCCGGAGCGGAGGAGGTCGGCTGGGCCGGGGACAGCTCCTCGTTGCCGTTCTTGCATCCGGTCAGGGCCATGGTGCCGGCGACCGCGACAGCGACCGCGACCAGGGTGTTCTTGCGCATGCTGATGGTGCTCACTCTTCTACTCCCCCATGACTGTGCATCAACAATGTGACGCCTGTGGACTCTTGATAAGCGATGAATAAGTGCGCGATCCAGCTCAGAGGCCTTCGGCGACAGTCCTGTGACATGCCCAAGACAGCCGCGGAACAGTCGATACCCGTTTGCCGCAGTCAGGAGCGCAGGCGCAGGCCCCTCGGGATGGCCGTCGACATGGGTCGTGGCGGAAGGCGGCGGGTGTCATCGTCGCAGCGTTGGCGGTCAGCGCAGGCACGGTGATGCCGGCGGCCGCCGATACCGACCCGCGGGGCCACCTCAAGATCATGAAAGCCCAGGAGATGTGGAAGGTTGCAGACGGCACCGGCATCACGGTGGCCGTCATCGACAGTGGCGTCAAACTTGTCCCAGGCTTGAGGAGCGAGTCCGTCCTTCCAGGCGTGTCATTCATGGAACCACCGCTCGAACACCCGGATCAGCAGTACCCGCCGCACGAGGATTTCGTCGGGCACAGGACCACCATGACCGCAGCGATCGTCGGCGACGGCTCGGCAGGCGGCCCACAGGGCCTCGCTCCCGGCGCCAAGGTCATGCCCATCCGCACCAGCATCGGCACACCCATGGCTTTCGGCGCGATCGGCGAATCCGCCCAGGGAGTTCGGTACGCGGCCGACAACGGCGCCAAGATCATCAACCTGTCCATCGGCGGTTGTTGGTCGCTGGACAAGATCAGGTCGGCTGTCGAGTACGCCCAGAGCAAGGGCGTGCTCGTCTTCGTCGCCATGGGAAATGAGGGGGACGGCAATAAGTCCGCCAACCCCATCGCCGCCCTGCCGGGAGTCTTCGGCGTAGGAGCCGTCGACCTCACTGGTGAACCCCTGCCGTCGTCCTCCTACGGACACGCCACGGACCTGGCCGCCTTCGGTAGCAAAGTCCAGCTCCGCTGCACCGACAACAAGGGCTGGTGCGTGGGAGACGGAGGCACCTCGTACGCCACCAGTCTGGCCTCCGCCTCCGCCGCGCTCGTCTGGTCGGCACACCCCGACTGGACCGCAAACCAGGTGGCCCGTGTCCTCATCCAGACCGCCGGCGCCCACGTCGACGGCTCCAAGCGCAATGACTGGGTCGGCTACGGAATCGTCCGCCCCCGCATGGTGCTACTCGACCGCGCGGGAGACCCGGGGGCCCCTGACACCGACCCCCTGGCCAGCCCGGCCCCCGCGCAGACCCCCACCCCTAACTTGACTCTGTCGGGGATCTTGGAGTTTCGCGGTGCGGCAGCGTGGTCAACGGGCATGCTCGGGTAGTTCCGATGACCGATGCAGCTGTTGAGGTGCCCGTTGTCCCTCCGCCCGCGTTCCGGTGAGCAGGTCCCGCCTCTGACTGCGCAGGTCGCGCGGGCGAGCAACCCCGGCGGCACGACGGCGATATGGGTGAGAGACCGGCTGGACGGGCTGTGGCACGACGAGGACTTCGCCGACTGGTACCCGCGTGACGGGCGTCCGGGTCTCTCTCCTGCTCAACTGGCTACCGTCTGTGTGCTGCAGTTCCTGCTCGGCCTGTCGGACCGGCAGGCCGCTGAGGCGGTCCGTTGCCGCATCGACTTCAAGTACGCGATGGCCATGGAGCTGGACGACCCCGGGTTCCACCACAGTGTGCTGGCCGATTTCCGCGATCGTCTTGCCGAAGGCGACCGTGCTGACCGCCTCCTCGACCTCGCGCTGGCCCGCCTCAAGGAGGTCGGCTTGGTGCGTGAGCGCACCACCCAGCGCACCGACTCCACCCATGTCCTGGCCGCGGTGCGCGACCTGACCCGCCTGGAGCTGATCACCGAAGCGGTCCGCGCCGCACTGGAAGAAGTCGCCGGCACCTCCCCTCACCTGCTGGACGAGCTGGTCGATGAGGACTGGGGGCGCCACTACGGCCGACCGGTCCGCCTGGGCAAGAACCCCAGCAAGCCCAAAACCAGGATCCTTGCCACCGGAAACGACGCCGTCCGGCTCCTGGAACACCTCTACCAGCACGGCACAGACCGCACGTCCGGCCCTCGTATCGAGGCCCTGCGCCAGATCATGGTGCAGAACTACCACCGTGACGCCGCAGGACACCTGCGCTGGCGCGCCGCCGAGAAGGAAGGCGGGACCGGACTGCCACCCTCGTCCCGGGCGGTCGTCTCGCCCTACGACACCTCGGCCCGCTACGCACGGCACGGACACATCATCAGCTGGAAGGGGTTCTCCGCTCACCTGACCGAGACCTGTGCTCCCGACGGCCCCAACGTGATCACGGACGTGGCCACCACCGCGGCCACCACCCACGACAGCCAGGTCCTGCCCGGCATCCACACCCGCCTCTCCCGCCGCGGACTCCTGCCCGCCGAGCACCTGGTCGACGCCGGCTACACCTCCCTGCCCCACCTGGAACAAGCCACCCGTGAACACCAGGTCACCGTCTCCGGACCACTCCGGAGCAACCCCACCCGGCAACACCGCCGGGACGAGGGCTTCGCCCGGGACGACTTCCACACCGACTACGACCGCCAGCAGGTCACCTGCCCCCAGGGCCAGGTCAGCCAGGGCTGGCACGGCCCCTACCCGACGTCCTCGCCCACCGCGGCCCCGCTGATCGTGGCCAGGTTCACCAAAAGCCAGTGCCAGCCCTGCCCGGCCCGCACCCAGTGCACCACCTCCCGCGAAAGCACCCGCACCGTGGGCTTCCCCCCACGAGAACTCCGCGACCTGCAACTCCGCGTCCGCACCGAGCAACAGACACCCGAGTGGAAGACCCGCTACGCGGTCCGCTCCGGAGTGGAGGGCACGGTTAACGAGTTCGCCCACGGATACGGCATGCGACGCTGCCGCTATCGAGGACAGGGAAAGGCCCACATCCAGCACGTCCTGACAGCCATCGCCGTCAACATCGAACGCCTCAGCGGCCTGCCACCAACCGAGGAAGCCCCCACGCCCCGCCGACCGACTGCCTTCCAGAACTACCTCGACCAGCGCGAGATACCCCGGCCGAAGTCCTGGCGAACCCTGGGCAGCTGACCTCAGCGGCCCCAAGATCCCCGACAGAGTCAAGCTAGGCGGAACTGGTGCTGCTGGTCGGCAGGGCCTGCTGATAGAGCGCCACCAACACACCGTGCAGGGGCTGGTCCTCTGTATCTTCCTCGGCCTCGTCGACCAGTTTGGCGAGGGCCTCGCCGAGTTCTCTTGCCTTCGCGGGGCTGAGACGCAGGTGGCGCAGTGTCAGGTGGGTCTCGACGGGAGAGAGGTCCAGCTCCTGGGCGAACGCGGTGAGCATCGCGGCGGTGCCTGCCGCCTGGGGTTGGGCGACGACCATGTGGCGGGCCGTGCGCTGGTAGTACTGCTCCGTGCCGCCGCGGACCTGGCGGGTCTCGGCGACGTGGATCAGCCCGGCATCGCGGAGCACTTTGAGATGGTGGGCCACGTTGCCCTTCTTCGCTTCGAGCTGCGCCGCAAGCTGCCCGATGGTGGCAGGCCGGTGGCCCAGGGCGAAGAGCAACCGCTGACGCAACGGGTGGGCGAGCGCCGCGAACTGCTCAGGCGTACCGATCTCCAGAACATCCTCAGGAGGTGGCGGGTGGGAAGGCTGATCACGCATACCGAAAGTGTCTAAATTCTTTGACGCTTTCGCAAGGGTGGTGATCTACTCACTGCCATGACGACTCTGACGAAGCTTCAGCCCGCCCCTGTCATCGATGAGACAGCCCGGCTGCTGACCGAGAACTACGTCTTCCCCGAGATAGCCGAGCAGCTCGCCGGCCTGCTTCAACGACGCCTCGCCGAGGGCGCCTACGACGTCGACGACGCCGAGGAGCTCGCCCGTCTGGTCACCGCGGACCTGCAGTCCGTCAACGGCGACCGACACCTGAGACTGAAGCACCACGCCGACCCGGTGTCCCCGAAGCAGGGGGCGGCCACCCTGGACGCCATGCGCCGGGACTTCGACACCTCGCTGGGCGGTGCGCCCCGGATGCACTTGCTCGACGGAGGGGTCGCCGTGCTGGAGCTGGCACCAATGCTGTTTCCGCTGGAGTGGGCCGCCGAACCGCTGGGCGCCGCGCTCACCCTGGCCTCCCGCGCCCAGGCACTGATCGTGGACCTTCGCGCCAACCGGGGCGGCGACCCGGACACGGTCGCCTTCGTCTGCAGCTACCTCCTGGACAAGCGCACCCACCTCAACACCATGCACTGGCGCAGCGGCGAGCGCAGCGAGCAGTCCTGGAGCCTGCCGCACGTTCCCGGCGCGCGCTTCGGCGGCATCAAGCCGTTGTACGTGCTCTCCAGCGACACCACCTTCTCTGCCGCTGAAGAGCTGGCGTACAACCTCCAGCAACTCGGCCGCGCCGTGATCGTCGGCGAGCCCACCCGCGGCGGCGCACACCCGTGCAAGGGCTGGACGGTGCACCCGCACCTGGAAGCCACCGTCCCCGTCGGCCGCGCCATCAACCCCGTCTCCAGCACGAACTGGGAGGGCACCGGTGTGCAGCCGGACATCCCTTGCGCTGCTGCTGACTCCCTCGACCGCGCTCACGCGCTGGCCGTCGCCCGACTGGCAGGCTGACCCAGTCCAGGTCATCGACAGCACTGAACGCAGCGCCTCCCCCTATCCACGTCGGCGGCTGACTTCGGCGGCGGAGGCCCCGGTCTCCGCCATCCCCCGCGTGCTCACCCCAAACGACTAGGTTCACTGTCATAAAAGCCGAAAGGGCCGGGTTCGCTGCCAAACGCCTAGATTGGCTTGCACCGACCCGGAACGCAGCAGGTCCGGATGTCGACGACCAGTGAAACTACACAGCACCCAACGCCTCTTCGACGCCCAACAGCAAGGCGTCGGCGATCCGGAACTCCGGGCGCCGCCGAAGGTCTCCAGGACATCTACTTCAGAGACGGCGGCACCCGGCCACCTCGAAGTCGAATTCACCGACATCGACTACATCGACGTGTCGTTCTAGGCGGTCACGTCCACACCGCCGCCGTCGTCGTTTCCTGTCCCGGGGCTGGTCAGCTGGCCGGCGAGAAGGCGAGGTTCGCGTTCGGGCAGGCGGCCGCGTACCGGAGCAGCGCCTCCCGCTCGGTCTGGTCACAGACACAGGCGGCACCCGAAGTGCCAGGGGAGGAACCAGACCTTCCCGTGCGACCTGCCGGGCGAGGATGTCGCCGTCGATGTACGGATCTCCGGGGTCTTCCGTGAACGCTGTCAGGTTCCGTTCCGCCGTTGCGGGTGCGACACGGAGGTCCTCCATGCCCGTCCCTCACTACCGGCCTGGCGGCCGCCCAGCCCACCTGCCTCGGCCTGCCAGCCACCATCACCGGTCCGGCACGATCACCAGCAACGACGTCAAGGAGCAGCGCTCATCCCCGACGCGCCTTCCGGCAAAAGCAGGTAGCGGTGCTGCGGCAACTGTTCGGCCTGCCGTGGCTGTGCCACACCGCGTACGGGACCGACCACTGGGCGGCGCGGCGGCTGAACTTGGAGCGGGAGCTCGCGGAGCTGACATGCCTGAACCGCGGCATGTGTGCCGCGGTTCAGGCTGTCTGCTACCGTCTCGCGGTCTTCAGTCGTTGCCGTCGACGTCGGTCCCCACCACAGGGGCGGGCGGATGGTCCCCACCCACCAGTACGGCGATGCCGAGCCGTTGCTGCCTCGCGAACCGCGTCCGGCCGAAGGTATGCCCGCGGGCCGTGATCCGGGCTTGCCAGACGCCTGCCATGGTGGCCGTGAGATCACCCCTGAAGGCGCCCGGCACCTCCTCGTCGAGCGGCACGGTCACGACGACACCGTCGGGGCGCCGTACCTCCGCCTCCACGTCGGCACGGCCTTCGACCGGTCGCCCGAACTCGGCCAGAACGGCGTCGAACCGGATGGTGGCGCCCGGTTCCATGCTCGGCTGGGTGACCCGCGAGTTGAGGCGCAGATTGCTCCACGCGGTGACGACGATGCTGTAGCGCGGGCCGTGAGCGGTCAACCGGTCCAGTTCGGCGCCGCGCGCCGGATCTCCTTCCGCCGCAGTCCTGAGTTTGGCGGTCTCCTCGCGGAGGACTCGCTCATCGGCCTTGAGACCCACCTGCCACGTCCCGCTGTGAGCGCCGACCCCGGCGGGGAACGGCAGCCGGAAGCGACAGAAGATCATGTTCGTGGTGCGTCTGACGGTGGCGCCGAGGGCGGTGAGTTCGGACTCCGTGAGGACCCGCCCCGCCGGTGTCTCCAGCTCGAGCGAGACCGATGGCACGTCCAGCGACAGAATGACGGTCGCCTCGATGTCCGTCTCGTTGAGCTGGAAGGGGACCCGGACCTCCTCCTCCGGGGTGACGACCCCGGAAGCCTCGGCCACCACGTCTTCGTCGGCGGCCGAGGCGAGGACGTGTTGGATGTAGGTGGACAGCCGGAAGAACCCTTCGGCGTCGGTACCTGGGGTATCGGTGAGCAGCAGCCGGCCACCGGTCCCGTTCGCCAGCCTGGTGAGCGCAGGGGCGCTGACCAGGTTCGCGGCCCCCGCGACGACGGCGAAGGTCCGCGTGGTGATCGTCCCGCCGACCTCGTCCAGGAACTTCGGCTGGTTCTCCAGCCCGTCGGTTACCACGACCAGCGCACGGCTCGTGAAGGCGCGGCCGTTCGCGTTCATGGTCTGCTGGGCGGCCACCAGCCCGTCCCCGAGGGAGGTGTCCCCGCCAGGCTCCACGGCGTTGACCGCCGCCAGGACGTCGGCGCGCTGACTCAGGGCGGGTGCGAATGGCGACAGTTTCACCTCGGGGTGCGCTTCTTGGTCGAAGGTCACCACCCCGGCCCCGCTGTCGTCCCGGATGAGCTCGGCGCCTCGCGTGACCGCCTCGCGCACCATCTGCATGTGGCTGAGGCCGTTGCTCGTGGGCTGGGCCATGCTGAGGGACTTGTCCAGGGCGAACACCACTCCGGTGGTCTCCCGTTGGACGGTGTTGCCTGTGAGGATGAAGTCGAAGACTTCCCCCGTCTCCACGCAGCGGATCTTCACCGCGCCGGCGGTCGCAGCCCCTGGCGTCGCCGCACCGGTGAAGGCGAGCCAGACTCGTACCAGGTCGAAGGGGGCGTTGTCCGCGACCGGCGTGTGCGTCACCCTCCCCCCACGGGAGCTGAGCCCGTACGGCGCGGCCGGTCCGCTGCCCGACACGACCTCCAGGTGGACGGGCGCGCCGGCCCGGATCCGGAAGACCGCCGGCCGCCAGACGGTTTCCAGGGTCGGCACGTCCTGGAAGTGCACCGTCGGGGAGACCTGCTCGACCAGCGGCGGGTCGGTGTCGTAGATGAAGCCGAGGGTGCGCCGGTAGTCGAGGGACCGCGCGGGGGTTGCGTCGGTCGTGACGAGGTGCCCCATCGTGTCGCCGAGGTTGTGCCCGATGGGGCCACCGCTCGCCGGAAGGTAGGGGGCCGTGGGGTGAGTGTGCTGCCAGCGGGCCCACAGGCGGTCGGCATTGCAGTGGTGCAGGAAGAAGACGGGGTCGTTGGGCGAGGTTCCGGGACCCATGTCCCCACCGACCCAGATGTGCACGCGGTTGTGCATCTGGGAGCCGAGTTCGGCGGCGGGTACGCCTTCCGGGGGGACGATCCGTTCCCAGCCTTCCAGACGGTTCCGGAAGCTGCCCTGGCTGGCTGGCGACCAAGGGGCGGTGTCGTAGACGCCCCAGTTCACGAGCATGTTCTCCACCTGGGCCGCCGTCGGAAACAACGGCTTGTTCCGCGCCGCCGGGCCGCCCGTACTGCCCAACGCTCGGAGGATGCCCTGCCGGGGGACGAGCCCACCGGTCTCCAGATCCTCGATCAGAGCCATCCAGTGCTTGAACGGCCCCGTCGTCACCTCGCCGTTCGGGCCGTCGCCGTCGCCACCCACGTACACCGGGCCCGCGCTCGGGTCGGTGTTCCACAGAGCGGCCGCCGCGGGAGCGACCGCGTCCCCCGCCTCGTCCCAGTAGGGGAGAGTGACGTTCTTCTTCTTGGCCTGGAGCAGCAGCTCCAGTTCCCGACAGAAGTACCGGTGCCAAGGCAGGAACGCCGGGCCCCTGTGCGCGACATTGCGGACGCCCGGATTCACCGTCTCCCCCGACAGGGGAGTCGCCTCCATCATCGCGTGGTGGTGGCGCTCGATGAATTCGTCGTAGCTGCCGTCGGCCTTGATCGCGTTGAGCGCGTCCTGGAAGTCGGCGAGTTCCTGCGGGGTCAGGTTGTAGATGTTCCTTCGGATGTTCATCGGGCGCCGCCCCCTCCGGAGTGGTTGTGATCGCCGTGGCCCCCGCCGTGATCGTGACCGCCGCCCCCATGGTCGTGACCGCCGTGATCGTGACCGCCACCGCCGTGGCCCGCGCACGTGCGGGCCCCGCCGCGCAGCACCCACGTCTTCCCCTGTGTCTCCAGGAGCGAGTCCACGAGGTCGTCGATGGTGCGGAACCCGGTGAACATGTTGGCGAGCTGGCTGTGGTACTCACCGTCGAGGAAGATGACGTCGACGGGCAGGCCGTCCAACCGGAGGTCGACGCCACCGCTCGCTGCCTCCCCGATCTGGACGTCCACCCCCCGGCTCTTGTAGCGGCGGCTTTCCAGCCGCCCTGCATCACTGTTCGAGGGCACGGGGGACTCTCCTTTGTCGGCCGTACGGCCGTTGACGGGGACACGCTCCGCAACTGTCACCATGTGTGACCATTGGTGACACATTGTTATGGCGCACCGTCGGGCGTACAGGGATTCACCCGAGCGCGCGGTGGAGGGTGTTCCAGTCGGCACGATCGGCAGAGCGGGACCGCCGACGCCCACCAGTTCGGCATGCTGCTCACCGGCAACGCCCGCGTCGACGCTCCAGCCGGTCATGCTCGCGCGGCACGCGAGCCGCGGGCCAGGCGTCTCGAGTTCGCCATGGCGCCAGCCCTGAACGCCCGGATGTTCGGCGTCGCGGCCGCCGCTCCCACCCTGGGGGCGGCCACGACCCCGACCGCCGCGTTCAACATCGTCAACACTTGCGGCCCCAGGCTGGGCGGCGTCGTCAGCAACGCGGGCCTGGGCTGCGCGGCGACGGCCGGGACCGGCGCCGCCATGGCCATGGCCACCCTCTCGCTCCGCCTCCACCAGCACGTGAGCGCATAGTCGAAGACGCCGACCCCGGACCGCAGCCCCGCCTGGACGAAGTAGCCAGGGCTCGGCTGGGGTCCAGGCGCGCCCGGAGGCTCAAGCCCCAGGCGCTCCAGGCTCGCGCGCAGCCCAGGTCAGCGCCGCCACGTCCCGGCCGTCCCCCGCGGGACGCCGAGCAGAGCGGCCTGCGCGGTCACCGCATTAGATCAACCCCACCCAGCTCCGCCAGCAGCAGGACGCTCGCAGAAGGAGCCGCGGCGATCGTCAGCGATAGAGACCGTTTGGGTATCGGCGCTGTCTGCGCACGCGGCCTCTTTGCGTAATCTCGTCACCAGAAGGGCACGGACGGCTATTCCGCCACCGCTCCGCCGGTCGCCATGCAAAGGGGTGCTGGATGTCGATGACGAGTCGGCGCGGTCTGCTGGCAAGGTCTGTGGGAGCGGTGGCGGTCAACCTCGTGCCCAGCTCCGGCGCGGCAGGGATGAACACACCGCGGGAGCGGCCGGTCACCACGATCGACGGGCGCGTGGACTGGGACGCCTTGCGGGCGCAGTTTCGCCTGGAGCCCGGATGGGTGAACCTTGCGCTGTTCTATCTGGCCTCGCATCCGCAGGTGGTCCGGGATGCGGTGGACCATCTGACAGCACAGGTCGACGCCAACCCTCTGTCGGTGCCCACGGGGCTGGCGCTGCCCGATGGCCCTACCGGATGGCCCCGGGTACACCAGGCGCTCGCGGCCTATCTGGGAGGCCGGGCGGAGGACATTGCGATGACGGCGAGCACGAGCATCGGGCTGGGCGTCTTCTACAACGGCGTCGTTACCCGTCCGGGACAGGAGTTCCTGTTGACCGAGCACGACCACAACGCCCATCGCACCGCCGCCCGACTGGCCGCCGACAAGCACGGCAACACGCTGCGACTGGGCTCCTGGTTCGCCGATCCGGCCACCGCGACGGCGGACGGCATCGCAGCGGCAGTCGGCGAGGCGATTCGCCCGAACACCAGAGTCGTGGGGATCACCTGGGTGCAATCGAGCACGGGGCTTCGGATGCCGGTGCGTGCGGTGGCCGAGGTGGTGCGCCGAGCCAATGAAGGCCGCAGCCCTGCCGACCGCTGCCCGCTGGTCGTCGACGGTGTGCACGGGCTGGCGGCGATCGACGAGGATGCAGCCAGCCTGGGCGCGGACGTGGTGATCGCCGGAACGCACAAATGGCTGTTCGAAAGTAGCTGCGGAGCCGCTCGCTCAACACACCTGCGAGCCACCGCCGCCCAGCCCTCGCTCACTACCTGTCATGAACGGCTCAGACACAGGTGCCAAGTGCTGCCGCGCCAGGCGCCGATCGAGTCGAGGCTCACCCATTGCCGGCTCTGATGTGCAACTTCAGGACCGGCATTGTCTTCCGTCTGTGAGGCGGCACACGCAACTGTTACGCTCTGCGGTGTTCCAACGGATCATGGGACGATGCAGGCTGCCGTGTAGTAAGGGGCTTCATGGCGTCGATATTTGATTTCACGGGAAGCAGCATCCGCGTTCAGGACTCCGCCGGATTCCACGCGTGGCTCGAGCAGGGGCTGGCCCACGGACAGGTCCGGATCCACGGCCCAATGGATCACATCACCGGCCCGTCGATCGCCGTGAAGTACGAGGACACGATCGTGTACTCACGGATCATGAGCGGCAAATACAACGCCAAGTCCGGGCGGCTCCGCGGCGGTACTGCGACTGCACTCCAGATCTGGCAGCCGGGATGGCTCACCGCATGTCCGGAGTACCTCACACCGGTGCCACTGGGCAAGGATCTCGCAGGCCGCCTGGGCGGCCATTTCTTCAACGCCGGGACGATCGTCAGCACTGACCTCGGCCGCGCACGACCTTGGTGGCCCGGGCCACAGAGCACCGACGATGCGTTTCGCCAGGTCTACCCAGGGGTGGAGACCACCGCACAACAGCTGGCCGTGCTTCTGGCGTACGCGGTCGCACCGCTTTCATTCAGAGCAAAGCAGAAGATGTACAGCGCTATGGCGAGCATCCAGACCGTCTTCGAGTACAACGACCGTGACACCGCAATGCGCCTTTCAGGCACCGAGGCGCCGCTGCAGACTCGCAGCGACGCCTTGGCGTTGTGTGCACGGCACCTGCCCGATCGCACAGTGCCAGATTGCGGCCTGGACTATTTCGCCGACTTGGCGACGCGCTACAGGGCCTGACGTGACGGCCCTGGATGGCCGCGCCGGGGTGCGGTCAGCGGGCGGTCCTGTGGCGTGCCTTGGTCGCGGTGCGTCGCGCCTTGGCCGCCTTGCGGCGTCGGCACAGCCGACCCCAGCCCTGGAACACGTCGAAGCACGCACGCACCAGCGCGTCCAACGCCTGCACTGTACGGCGGGCGGCGATCAACGCCACTGCCGCGGACGACAGGATCGCGGTCCCGATGTAGATGGCCTCGATCACGGTGGGAACCTTCACTGGTGTCCTCCGGTTCTTCTCACGGGTGCTGTGGCATGAGCGAACCGCAGGGCGCCGTTGGGCGGATCGTCTTGACGGCTCTTCTTGGTGCACCCCCTTCGACCTGCTCTTTTGCCCCGCCGTATGGGCTATTCCGGCAGTGCCTTTGACGAGGGGATGACGATGGTCGAACTAGGAACTGGCCAGACACCGAAGTCGTTCGCGCAACTGGTCTCCGAGCGCGTCCGATGGTTCGTCGGTGACGCCGGCGTCGTGTCGGAGGCCGCGCTCGCCAAGCTGATGGGCACCACCCCGCAGAGCTTGCACCAGTGGAAGAAGGGCACTCGGCCTCAGGATGTCGATGCCGTACTGCGCGGCTTTGCAGCTGCCCTGCGTGCAGTCAACGACGGGCGACGGGGCCGCAAACGCCTACGGTTCCCTGACCACGTGAGTGATGTGCGGCTACGGAACGCGTACGGCTACCCCATCGCGCTGGAACGCCATTTGGAATACCGGGTCGCGGACATGGCCGATACCACGGCGTTCGGTCTGCGCGTGCACCGCGCGGTCGGGCCGCCACGGCCGGACGTCTTGGTCCCGGACGGCCGGCCCGGCTCAGACCGTCTTCCGCGCTTCCTGTCCCGCCAGCACGACGAGCGGCTACGCACCGTCCTGCGGAGCGTGCGCGACGCAATGCCTGAACGCGCAGGCAAGGCTTTCGTCGTACTGGTCGGCAAGTCGTCAACCGGAAAGACCCGCAGCGCCTTCGAGGCGGTGCGCGCCGAGCTGGGGAACGCGCAGCGCCACTGGACCCTGCTGCGCCCCCAGGACCCCGAAGACCTCCGCGACATCCTGTCCGCAGCGGGTGGTGTCGCGCCGCGCACCGTCCTCTGGCTCGACGAGTTGGACGGGTTCTTGCGCAGCAGCGCGGGCGCGACGGCGGCTCGCCGACTGAGCGGTCTGCTCGAGGACCACAACACGGGCCCGTTCGTGGCGATCGGAACGTGCTGGCCGGGGCGTTGGGCCGCAATGGCGCAAGGCCCCGCCGAGGCGGTGGCCCAGGACGCGGACGCGTCGTCAGTGGCCAAACTACTGGCCATGGTGCGCGACGGCGGGTACCGGATCGACGTCCCCGAGACGTTCGACCGGCATACCGATCTCCCGCGTGTCGAGGAATACGCCCGCGAGGGCGACCCGCATTGGCAGCTCGCGCTGCTGGCACACGCCGACCCACGGCGGACCGCTGATCGCTGGCGCTTGACGCAGATCCTGGCGGGCGGCCCGCAACTGCTGGACTGGTACCGGAATCACGGCACCGCGCGACCCGGCAACCAGGACGGCTACTCGCCATACCCTGCGGCGGTCGTGAGCGCGGCAATCGACGCGTTCCGGCTGGGCTGCCGCACCCCGCTACAGAGCGAGCACTTGAAGGCAGCCGCACAGGGGTACCTGCGGGACTCGGACATCCCGGCACCGCCAGACTGGTTCGGCCCCGCCGTCGAAGCGGCCACACGAGAACTCACGGTGGGCGGCGTGGCACCCCTTGCCCAGGGCTTCGACGGCGCCTTTTTGCCAGCGGACTTCCTCATCCAGTCAGCCCGCAGGCCGTGTTCGTGCGCCCGCCAGCCGTGCGGCTGCCGCAGACTCGCACCCCGCGAACTGTGGGATGTGCTGGTGCAAGCGGCCGCAGGAGATGACGCCGACCTGAAGGCCGTCACGCGGGTGGCCATGGACCGGGGGCTCCGCGAGGTCGCGGCGCGACTTTGCCTGACCGCGATCGATACGCGGGACAGCCGCGCGGCGAAGGAGCACTACGCCGACATCATTCACACCACCTCATTCGCCGGACACGAGGCATGGACGGCTGCCGCACGCGCGACCGTGACTCCCGATCCGGTGGCGCAGGAACCGGCCGAACACGCAGGAGCGTATTTGGAGCCGCCCGAAATCCGGGCAGACTCCAACGCAGCCGGGGATGCGGGCGACTGGTCAGACGGCTTTAACCGCTATCAGCACGAGCTGCGCTACGCAGACGCGTCGGCACTGATAAGGGAGCGCTCAGAGAAGCTGGAGGCATCAGGCCGGATCGATGAAGCCGTCGCCATTTGGGTGCAGTCGAACCTGCCGCCGGCGGCACGGAACGCAGCGGCGGTCCTACTGCGCCACGACCGCTTCGAGGCGGCATCGGCCCTGCTGCGAGGCGCCGCGGCCGGCGGCGATGTGTGGGCCAGGCAGGACCTCATCAGCGCACTCATCGCACGCGACCGCCACGACGACGCAATCGAACTTCAGCGCACGGTGGTTGCGGAACACTCGAGCCCCGACCAGAACCCCGACTTCACCGCGGCGCACGAACTCGCCCGCCTGATGCAGCGGGCCGAAAGAGTCGGCGAGGCCGTGCAGGTCTGGTACTCCTGCCTGTACGACGGCGACCCCACCGCGCCCCGGGAACTGTTGCGGTTGTGCGACGCGGCGCAGCACGCGGACATCATGCGGCGCGCCGTCGAGGCAGGTACCCACCGCTGGGGCCGTGACGAGCCGCTGCACGACCTGGTCGAACTGCTGGCCGGATCCGGTCTGGATCAGGAAGCCGGGCTGATGTCCAGGTTCGGGATCCACCCGGGAGGCAAGACGAATACCGGGGCCGCGTTCCCGTTCCAGTCACCCGCGGCAAACCGCCAGAAGCGGCAGTGGTGGCGCCGCTAGTACTCCAGCAGGATTTCGCTGTCTGACCTGCGGGTTTCGTCTGGCGGGTGGAGTGTAGTGGGCTGTGGAGTGGTCAGGGGTGGCCTTCGGGAGGCTGCCCCTCGGTCGTGTGGCACCGCCGCTGGTAGTGGCAGCGGCGGGCGACCGCCTGGCGGTGTCGGCGCCCACACGGCCGACGCCCCCGACCCTGCGCAGATTCGACGAGCCACCGGCACCACCAAGCCGCTCAACCAAACTGCACAACCCCACAACGGCGGCGAGCAGCGCGGTGCCCACGTACCACTCGTCTCGTACGAACAGTTTCGTGGCACGCCGCTGGTCAGGTCGATGAAGTACCGGCCAGCTGTGGCCGCGACGACCGCCAGCAACAGCACACCGATCATGGGCAGCCCCACCTGAATGCCCTTCTGCACCCCGACAATGGCGAACCAGGACAACGAGGCTGACGTCACGAACTCAAACGGGCCCCTCGGAAGAGCTGACTCGGTTTGAAGGCGATGAAATATCCGACGATTCCGGCGGCGAGGCTGAATGTGATGTAGGCCGGGTTCGTCAGGGCAGCGGGGACCTCGTTGACGAGGAAGTCGCGGGTAACGCTGGGCTGGGGGGCGGCCGCCATGCTCCGTCGAGCCAGCAGACGGGCGGGCGGTGGTAGCCGACCACCACCGAGCGCCTCGGCGGCCGGCCCAGGCGTTCGATCCCCTGCAGCACGGCGGCCGCTCCGTCAAGGGCCGAATGGTGGACGCGGTCACTGGCAGGGACCCGCGCGGTCAGCGCGGGTTCCGCGTTGGCGACCACAACGGCGGGCGTGCCCAGGCGGAACAGCGAAAGGTCGTTGAGGGAGTCCCCGGCCACTAGCATCGCCCGCCGGGGCCACCCGAGCGTCTGGGCGAGGAGCTCCAGCGCACGTCCCTTGCCGGCTCTGGGCGGCAGGACATCGAAGTACCGGCCCGAAGCGTACGACCAGGAGCATCCCAGCGCCTCCACCGCACGGATCAGCTCGTCGGACAGGGCATCGGGGGCAAGGTAGAAGGAGCAGCGGCCTTCCTGGGGTACCTGCTCCTGGTACACCAGGTGCGGGAACGCCTCCAGCGCCGCCCGGACCCGTCCGGCGCCCGGCCATCCCGCGCGCAGCCGTGCCTCCAGGGCTCGGGCGTGCGCCATGCGGGTGGCATCGACGATGGTGGACCCGACGTCGGCGATGATCCAGTGCGGGGGCGGTAGCAGGGGATCGTCGCGCAGGAGAGCCCGGACCGATGCCAGGCCTCGGCCGGTCGCGAAGACGACGGTGATGTCCGGGTCCCCGTTCAGTGCGTCGAAGAGCCGCCGCCGGTCGTGTGGGCTCCCGCCCAGCAGGGTGCCGTCCAGGTCGGCGGCCAGCACCCTGGCAGCGCCTGCCGTTGCCCCGCGGGCACTCACCACGCGGGGTCGTGGGTCACCGGGTCGATCACACGCGTCCCGTCACAGGCATCGGCATCCTGCGGCTCCGGCGGGACGTCCTGCAGGTCCCGGATCGCCTGACCGAGCCGCGCCGTACGAACATCCGCGCTGCCCAGAAGCCGGGTCACCATTTCCCCGGGCGCGTTGAGTGCGGAAGCCACCAACTCATCGATGACAGGACCGGTCTGGGACACAGCACCTCCTACAGAACGGGCAGCAGGGTGAGCCTCTCGGGCGGCGGACACAGGACGCTCCCCACACGTCCCGTACATCCCTTTTCTCACCATATAAGGGGGTGGCGGGTATGGCGCACTGTACGACGCACGACGCATCCGTCCCGTTTTCACGAGTTCCCGCGACACCATCACCGACCGCACATCCGGCTCCAGTCCGTCATCCTCGGCCGTTGCGACACCCGGGTCGGCTGCCAGGCGTACGGAGCGGGGATGCGAGAGGGGTGGGCCCCGGTGGGAGCGGCGGTGTCAGCGCCGGGGGTCAACCCTTGCCCATGCATGTCACACAGGATGCCGAACGGTGTGCTTCTGATGCGGGGCGATGGCCGGCCGCGGCTATGGTCGGTCGCAGTCCGCGCCGATAGGGCGTGCGCGGGCGAGGCCCGGTGACCAGAGCGCTCTGGCGGCAGTAGTGCCGGGCCGCCCAATCACCCACGGGGCCGAAGCCGCACCGGGCACCGTCGCCAGTCGGCCCCAGGCCTTCGAAGGGATTGCGGGACGCTTCCGCCTGTGGCGCTGTTCCAACATCCTTGCGGACCGGGCCTTCCCGACCCCCTTCCCACTGCGGCTCCTCGCCGCGCCTTCAACGATGTACAGTCCCGGCACTCCCGGTACCGCGCATGGTGGTGAAGCTTGTCCTCCGGTCGGATGGACGGGGTGCCGGAACGGCGGTGTACAGCAGAGCGGCGGGCAGGGGTCAGCTGGTGGTGATCCCCGTGGAAAGGATGCTTCTCATGAGCCGTGCGCTGGTGGTCGTCGATGTGCAGAAGGACTTCTGCGAGGGAGGCAGTGTCCCAGTGCGGGGTGGTGCGGGCCGTGCCGGCGCCATCGCCGATCTCGTGCGCCAGCCGCCAGGAGGCGGCTACGCCTGCGTCGTGGCGACACGGGATCCCACATCGACCCCCGGCCCCCACTTCTCCTGGAGCATCGGGCCAAATAGCGAACTCGCCGTGATGCTGATCCAGGAGCAGAACCTTCGCCGTTCCCCGCATATCAAGGGATGGGTCGGATGGAGTGTGCCGGCTCCGTGTGACGGCATCCTCGTCGTGGTCTCGGACGGAGTCGAACGCCGGACACCCGTAACCCGTATACCCGCGTGGACCAGCCACCTGGCTCTGCTCTCGTGGTCACGCTTCCTGCTGGCGTCAGGCCGTATACGCCGAGACCGGGATGGGACCTGGGAGAGGAACGCCGTGGTGTACTCCCCCCCGCCGCACGATGGGGGTTTCCCCGCGCCGCCGACTTCAGCCGTGCCCACCGCAACGCCTACGGCACCACACCCAAGGACCACCGCCACCAGGCCTTTCAAGCCCACGCATCCAAGTGGACTCAGCGCTAGGGAAGTTGTGGACCCAGTGCTCACGACCCTCCCGCCGCGCCAGGGCAGACTACCGAGGTCTTCTCCTTCCGGCCGAAGAACCAGGCCGAGGGAAACGGGGATTCCGCCTTCGAACACATAAGTTCCATGACAGGTGGGGCGCACCTCACCTCAACGAAGGGGCTCAGCACGACGTGGGGGCTTTACCCACCCAGTTCGGGTCCCGCGTCGAGCAAGACCAGGGGGCCACTCGTTCAAATTCCGGGCAGGACGTCGGCCAAACCCGCACAGCCGACCTCGCTGAGGGCCCACCCACCGCCCCCGCAACAGGGCGCGCATGTAAACAAGTTGACATGAAACGATCAAACCTCCAATACGATCACGAGCAGCCGAAAGGGGTATTTGATCATGAGGAAAGCAGCACTTGCAGCGAGCGTAAGCTTCGCGATTCTTGCCACCGCAGCCACGGCTGGCACCGCCCAGGCGGAGAGCAGGGGCACCATTTCGTGTAGTACCACCGGTGCCGAGGGCGAGGTGAATTGGAGCCATTGGGCCTCCGATTACTCTTCCATCGACCTCGGCCTCCACGTCATAGACACCGCCGCTGACGGACACCACGTGAAGGTCCGGTTCGTGTCGGAGAATCTCGGCCACGTCCGCACTTACTGGCCGTGGCGTTCGTTCTACGACGGAAGCGGTGCGGGTCAAGCCTGGTACACGAGTGCACAGAACGGCAGGAATGGCATTTACATCCTGGGCATGCAGGTCGCCAGGTATGAAGGCAACACGATGCTGAACTCGCGTACCTGCTGGCGGCAATGATGGGCCGTCGTCTGCGGATTGCAGCACGTCGGCTGCGCGCTAGGTGTGTTGTCCGGGCAGGTTGGTGACGCGGCTGGCGGGTGTTTGGCCTTGGATGCCGGTGTGGGGTCGGTGGTAGTTGTACCAGTCGATCCAGTCGGTGAACGCTTCCTGGCGCTGGTGATCTGAGGTGTAGGGCCGCTGGTAGGCCCATTCCTCGAGCAGGGTGCGGTGGAAGCGTTCGACCTTGCCGTTGGTCTGCGGCCGCCAGGGCCTGGTCCAGCGGGGGCTGATGCCCAGATCACTGCAGGTCTGACGCCAGGTGTTCTTGCTGTAGGCCCAGGCGTTGTCGGTCAGGACGCGTTCGACGGTGATGCCCAGGGACGCGAACCAGGCGGTGGCCCGGGCCAGGAAGGCGGCGCAGGTGGGGGCGGTCTCGTCGGGGAGGTCTTCGGTGTAGGCGAGGCGGGTGTGGTCGTCGAGGGCGGTGTGAAGGTAGGCCCAGCCCGCGCCGGTCTTGTTACGGCGGCCCTCGGCCCGGCCGAGGGCCTGGTGGCCGCCGCCGTCGGGGATCCGGCCGAGTTTCTTGACGTCGATGTGGACGAGTTCGCCGGGCCGCTGCCGTTCGTAGCGGCGGACGGGCTCGCCGGTGGCGCGGTCCAGGGTGGCCAGTGGCGGCAGGCCGTGGCGAAGCAGGATGCGGTGGGCGGTGGAGGGCGCGATCCCGCAGCGGGCGGCCAGCCGCAGGGGGCCGATGCGGTGTTCGCGCCGCAGTCGCAGGACGTGTTCCTCGACCGTGGCCGGTGTCCGGGCGGGCTGGTGGTGGGGGCGACTGGTCCGGTCACTCATTCCGGCGACGCCCAGCGTGCGGTAGCGGCCGGCCCAGCGGGCCGCGGTGGTGTGGCTGACCTGGAAACGTTCCGCTGCCCGCCGCACGGGCCAGCCGTCGTCCACGACACAACGCGCCAGGCGCAGTCGTCCGGTCTCGGTCAGCGGGGCATTATGGTGGACCACGAGGGC
This sequence comes from Streptomyces sp. NBC_01546, assembly GCF_045208355.1. Lineage (NCBI taxonomy): Bacteria > Bacillati > Actinomycetota > Actinomycetes > Kitasatosporales > Streptomycetaceae > Streptomyces > Streptomyces sp. NBC_01546. Next base: position 8,404,419 of record NZ_CP109379.1, on the reverse strand, counting down.
CTCCTCGGATCGGTGCAGATGTCGCAATCCACACCGAACCCGGAGGCCCTGACCCATTTCAAGAACCCAGCACGCGTGTCACCAACGTCCCGGGACAACACAGCTAGGCCGTGTCTGACAAAGATCGTGTTGCGGCGGAAGCCATCCTCCGGAGGCGACTGCACACACAGCTTCTGCAGCGCGCCGAGCTGATCGGCGGTGAGCTTGTCGCGACGGGCTTTCTGTTCGGCACCCGCCCCGTCGGCCACGACCACCGGTGCGGCCGTGCCGGCGAGTGGTGACGTCGATGGAGAGGCAGACCGCGCAATGCGGCCGCAGAACAGACAGAGGAGCCCATTTTCCTTGCACCATCACAGCAAGGACGGGATGATCACACTTGACGATATTCTCCTGCCAAATCCCCGGTATCCCCACTCGGTGCGGTGTGGGGATACCGGGATAATAACGGAGGAAAGAAGTGAAACTGACGAGCAAGCTGGCAGCAGTTGCAGTTAGCGCAGGTCTGGCGGTCGCCGGGCTGATGGTGACCGCCCCGCCCGCCGCGGCGGTGGGAGGGTGTGACGCCAACCAGCTGTGCCTCTACCGCAGCACGGAGTTCCGAACCATGGCGTTCGAGACGACAAAGACGAATGAGTGCTGGTGGCTCGGCACCTACGGCCTGACCGATCCCTGGAATGGCATCAGCTCGTACGTCAACAATCTGCCGGTCAACGCAACCCTCTATACAAACGTAAACGACGCTCCCGTGGGGCAGCCGCTTTGGGCGAACACCGGAGGGATCCCGCGCGGCAGCTTCTCCAGCAACTCGACCTCCAACTACTGGTTCGGCCACTCGGATTACATCTGCACTGGCAGCGCAACGCCTTGATACTAGGTGCAATCCGGCAAAGGATCTTGGACGGGTTCACGGAACCAGAGGATGAGCGAGGCGAGGTGGACTCCGGCTTTGTAGCGGGTGGCCAGTTTGTCGAAGCGGGTGGCGATCGCGCGGAACTGTTTGAGGCGGTTGAAGCAGCGTTCGACCAGGTTGCGGGCCTTATAGAGCTCGCGGTCGAAAACCGGCGGCCTACTGCCGGTCTGTCCGCGCCGCACACGGTGGGCCTTCTGGTCCGACCGCTCTGGGATCACTGCCCGGATGCCCCTGCGCCGTAGGGTCTGGCGGATCGCCCGGGACGAGTACGCCTTGTCCGCGATGACCGCCTCGGGCCTGCGCCGGGGCCGCCCGGCCCCGGCCCGGGGCACCCTCAGCACGTCCATGACCTCGTCGAAGACGGTGGAATCGTTGACGTTGCCGGTCGTGACGACGACGGCCAGGGGCAAGCCCCGGCCGTCGCAGGCGAGATGGACCTTGGTGGTCAGCCCGCCGCGGGACCGGCCGAGCGCCTGGCCAGCCGTCTCACGTGCCAGATCTCCCAGTTCGTCCCCCGTCGCCGCCCCCTTTTGCGCGCCGGCGGCGTGCTGGTGAGCCCGGCTGATCGTCGAGTCGACCGACACCGTCCACTCCACCGCCCCGACGGAGTCGTCCTGGACCTGGACCTGTTCGAGCAGGCGAGCCCAGGTTCCGTCCGTCTCCCAGCGGGCGAACCGTTCATAAGCCGTCTGCCACGGCCCATAGCGTTCAGGCAGGTCACGCCACGGGGCACCGGTCCGCAACCGCCACAACACCCCGCGCCACCCGGAATCCGGCAAGTCACTGGATGGATCATGCGCCACCCCGACCGGCTCTCGGAGAGCGAGCGCAAACAGCACACCGAAATCCTCGCCCGTTGCCCGGAACTCAAGGCGGCCGGCCGTCTCGTCCGCAACTTCGGCGAGATCCTCTCCACCCGCACCGGCCAGCACCTGAAGGACTGGGTCATCAGCGCGCGAGCCGAGAATCTTCCCAGCTTCCACTCCTTCGCCACCGGCCTGGAGAAAGACTGGGACGCCGTCGTCCAGGGCCTGACCACCGCTGAAACTCCGGCCCCGTCGAAGGCCGCGTCAACCACATCAAAATGATCACACGCCAGATGTTCGGCCGCGCCAAACTCCCGCTCCTCCGCAAACGGGTACTTCTCACCGCCGCCCGATGACTTTGCTGCTCAGAGAGTGACGGATTAGGGAAAAACAACCGGCGAACTATCTCAGCGCCGGAAGAGGCGGCTGCCAGGACTACGTGCCCGACTGGTCCGCTCGCTCCGCTTCTGTTCGCAACGTGCGAGCCCGCTCGGCCGGGTCGTAGTTCGGCCCGACGCCCTCGATCAGAAGCAAGTCGCCCTCGATATGGTCGGTACGCAGACGCAGGATGGCCCGGTAGTCGGGAGAGTCGTACCAGGCGCGGGCTTCGGCCAGGCTGGGAAACTCGATCAGCACCATGCTGCCGGGCCACGTCCCCTCCACGACTTCGGCCGGCGGACCGTGGATGACGAAGCGGCCCGCGAAGGGGGCAAGGGTTGCCTGGATGCGCTCCAGGTACTCGATGATGTCGGAGTGATTCCGGCGGCTGCGGAGATGAGCGAAGCCATAAGCGGACGCCACGGGGCTCCTTCGTTCAGGGGGTGTGAGCGATGACCAGAACGTAGCTGAGGCTGGTTGGGCTACGCGATTACCCCAGGGGTAATTGCCGCCACATCGAAGACACGCACCACACGCAGGACGTACGGCTGGCCGGTGCTGATGGCCTCGGCCTGTTCATCACGCAGGTCGGCGTGGGTGAATGCGAGCAGGGCGTCGGCGGCGGGGCAGCCGCGGTGGGAGGCGGCGAACTCATGCGGGCTGACCTGCTCGGCGACCGGGAAAGAGCCTTCGGGCTGTGGGGTCGGCCCGCTCGCCGGTTCGCCGTGCGAGCGACAGCTGACAGCCGCTCGAGATAGCCTGTCTGGCAACAACTGACTCTATGGTCCGACCAGCTTGAACGGGTTCATGCGCGTCACGGCCAAGCCGAGGCCGTCAATCTGGCCAGTTTCCCCGGGGACAGAGCTGGGCACCCGGGGCGCATGACTCCGGGGTGCCGGTGCTCTGCCTCGCTTGCAGAGCACCGGCACCCCGGGCCAGCTACTTCATGGCCTTGTTACGTCAGCCATGCGTTCGGGTCGAGCCCACCCGTGCACACGGCGCCACGGTCTCCGAAGGCGGGGTTCGCGCGCGTGTCGATGCTGGTGCCGTCGGCACCGATCGGGCCGTCGTAGGTGTAGGGCTTGGACGGGACGAAGTTGTAGTGGTAGATCGCGGCGGGGACCGACAGGTTGTTCACGTACGACCAGACGCCCTTGTAGAAGCCGGTCTCGCCGTACTTGGCCAGCGGGTAGCAGACCGTGGCTCCCCATCGTGAGGCCGATCTTGGTGAAGTGCGTGCCCTCGTACAGACAAAGCGTGTTTTCCGAGCAGTCGCCCTCTGCCGCCGCCACTGAAGGGGCCGTGGCCGCCATGCCGGCCGCTGCCATACCGACAGCCGAGAATGCCAGTGCTGACTTACGAGGCGGGGAGGAATTAATTGTTGGGGTTCACACCGCCCATGCAGACGGCCCCGGCAGTCCCGAAGTCCCACCCGGCGTCGCTGCTGTGCCCACCGGGCCCGATCGTGCCCTGCACCACCAAGCCAAAGCCCGATTGCTTCCATACGACTGCATTGCGATCCAGGTTGTTCACGTACGACCTGATCCGGGGCATGCGGTTTGGCCCATTCACTAGGTCGATGCAGGCTTTGGTGCTGGTCGACGTGATCGCCAGGTTGCGGTACTGGCTGCTGTCGTACAGGCACAGCTTCCCTATCGGATATTCGGGGCAGCCGCCGACCGCTGCTGCCGGTGCCGCCGTGGCGGCGAGACTGCCCCCCGTCATGGCCAGCGCGCTTACCGCGAGAGTTGCCTTACGGATCCAAGCCATGGTGAGCCCTTCGTTGATGAGAGGAGTGCTTTCGCCCAAGAGTTAAGGGTGTCCGAGTCTGGGAATCCCAGCTTCCGCACACCGGTCGGCCGGATCTCGCCTTCTTCGGTGGCTGTCTGGCTTGATCGCGGTGGAGTACGCGCACAGCACAGCCAGCCGGTGCAGACCGGCAGGCAGGGGCACAGTTCCCTGACGTGCTCGGGGGATACAGCGTCGCGATCATGAAACCGCCGACTGATACCACCACCACACCCCGACCTCAATTTCCCCCCAGGCCGTTACGGATGAGACTCACAGATGTTCTCCCTTGTTGTCCGTCTTGTTGCTTGTGGCTTGTTGTCCACGTGTGCTGACTGGGCACACTTCTCCCTTGCCGGTGGTGAGGGAGAGATCAGGAGGATGGACCTCAGCCGGTGAAGGCGAGTCCGTGGGTGGCCGCGATCTGGCCGGGGGCGTACCCGGTGTGCAGGTTGACGGGGTTTCCGTCGACGTTCTTGATCTTCAGGGTGGTGCGGATCTGGGTGCAGCCGCCGAGTTGGGACTTCGTGAGGCGCAGGGTATTCGTGGCGGTCTGGTGGTGCTTGGCGTTGGAGATGTTCCAGTTGCCGACCGCCGACTTGATCGGCCCGCCGCACTTGGCTCCGTCGGGGTTCTGTGGCTGCGCCTCGATCCAGGTCTCGGCCTGGGTGCCGCTGTTGGCGGTCGATCCGCCCTGACAGATCGATGAGCCGGCCACGCAGGTGGTCAGGGCGGCGTCCTGGACGACGGTGATGCTGTCACCACCGCTGGGGGTGTACGAGTAGCCGAGCGTGGTGTGCGTCGTTCCACGTGCGATCACGCTGGTACTGGCGGGAAGCGTCCAGCGGGCTGCCGACGGATACACGGCGCGCGCCAACTCCGCGCCCGCCGGGACCCGCATGCTCACGCTGCGCCCGTTCTGAATGATGCTGGAGTAACTGGTCACCGATAGACGGCAGTTGTACGTGCCGGCCGTCGGCGCCGTGAACACCCAGCGCAGCGCGGGCGCCACCGACTTCTCACCCGGCGGCACCTGATTCGTCGCCCAGTACGCGCCCGCCTCCGCGGAAGCAGGGAGGGCGGTGCCGCCGGAGTTCTTGCAGCGCACGGCAACGGTGGAGCCGATGTTGTCCCCGCTGCCGAGGGGGGTCAAGCTGGCGACCGAAAGGTTGCGGGACCACAGGTAGGATTTCTCGCCAGCCGCAGCGGTGAACACCACGTCCGTACCGGGAATGTCCCGATAGTCCTCCGCCCTCCGGGTCACCTCATACGTGAACTCCGCAGAGGCCGCCGAAGCACCCGACGAGAGCGTCAGCGAACCCCCGGTCCCCACAGCAAGCGCCGCCACCAGCAGCGATCCCGTACGCGTCAACCCCACAACATCCCCCAGTGTCGATGATCTTCAAAGGCCACTTCATGGAGTCATGGCCAATGAAAAAGGCTTCATCCGGCCATCGTTCTCAGCCCGAGCTGCAGCCACCCGCACGGGTGCAAGTGAATCCCTCAGGCTTCGGACCAGCAGGGGCTCCTGCCGCCCGTACACACCAGTACCGCTTCATCGAAGTTGCCACCCGTGCTGCTCCTGGAGCCGCCCACCCTGATCGAGCACAACGGAAACCCACCCTGTCACCAGCGCGCTCACCGCGAGAGCGGCCTTACGGATCCACGTCGTGCTGAGCCCCTTCGTTGAGGTGAGGTGCGCCCCACCTGTCATGGAAACTTATGTGTTCGAATGCGGAATCCCCGTTTCCCTCGGCCTGGTTCTTCGGCCGGAAGGAGAAGACCTCAGTAGTCTGCCCTGGTGCGGCGAAAAGGTCGTGAGCACTGGGTCCACAACTTCCTTAGCGCTGAGCCCACTTGGATGCGTGGGCTTGAAGGGCCTGGTGGCGGTGGTCCTTGGGTGTGGTGCCGTAGGCGTTGCGATGGGCACGGCTGAAGTCGGCGGCGCGGGGAAACCCCCATCGTGCGGCGATGGCGTGGATGGGCGTGGTGCGCAGGGCAGGGTCTGCGAGGTCTCGGCGGGCGGCCTCTAAGTGGTTGTTGTCTTTCCGGGCATGATGGATGTGTTTCCGCTGGTCAGGTATAGGGTCGGCGGTCCCGCGGCAGTGATGACGTGTCGTGTCGTCGCTCGGGTGGAGGTCGGGGATGCCGTCGGTCGTGGGGTTGCTGGAGCAGCGTGAGCTCACCGCTCGCCGCCGCGTGGACGAGCTGCGGCAGGAGGCCGACCGCATCCACGCCGAGCTGGACGTGGCCGAGCGGGAGTGGAACGAGTGGGGCATCGCCCGCTCACGCGTCGGCGAAGTGCTGGCCCCGGGCGCCGACACCTCCACGTCCGAGGACCAGCGCCATCCCGGCGGGCAGCCGCTTCGTCCCGAGTCGGCGGACGCGGCGAAGCCGAAGTCCGTGGTGCCGATGTGGCGTGCGGGGCTGTCCTGGGCAGCGTTGTCGGTGGACTACCAGCGCATCCTGCAGGCCCTCGCGGACGGGAGCCGGCTCGGTCAAGGACCTTTGACGTGCCAGGAGATGGCCGCCTGCTTCGGTCTGGACCCGGTGCCGGGGAAGGTGGAAGCCTTGCGGTCGAAGGCGAAGCGGCTGGTGGCCCGGGGTTGGCTGGTCGAGTCGGCGCCGGGCCGTTTCACGCTCGCGAAGGACGTGGCCGGGCAAGGCGGCGGGTCATGAGCGTCGTCATCGACCAGTAGATCATCGCCTCCGCGCTGCTGGTGGAGCGCTCGAAGTCGCGCACGAGGCGGCGGCTTCGCATCAGGTGGGCGAAGAACCGCTCCACGATCCACCGCTTCGGCAGCACGACGAAGCCGCGCATGTCGTCGCTGCGCTTGACGATTGCGAGGACCAGGGCGAGGACGGCGAGGCTGTACTCGACGAGGCTGCCGGTGTAGCCGCCGTCGGCCCAGATCAGGGCCAGCCGGTGGTGTGCGGCGGCGACCTGGGCGAGTAGGACCTGGGCGGCGGCGCGGTCGCCGATGTCGGCGGCGGTGACCATCACCGCGAGCAGCAGGCCGAGCGTGTCGACCACGGCGTGCCGCTTGCGGCCGTTGATGAGCTTGCCGCCGTCGAAACCGCGGCTGTCGGCTCCGACGACGGCGTCCGCTTTGACCGACTGGGAGTCGATCACCCCAGCGCTCGGCTCCGGATCCCGCCCGGCCTGCTCGCGCACCCGGCGGCGGAGCCGGTCGTGGAACTCCTTGACCAGGTCGTGGTCGCGCCAGCGCCGGAAGAACGCGTAGACCCGGTCCCACGGCGGGAAGTCGCCCGGGATAGCCCGCCATTTCGTCGCGTTGTCGACGAGGTAGCGGATCGCGTCCAGTATCGCGCGGTGGCAGTAGGCCTCCGGCTGGCCGCCGCGGCCACGCAGCCAGCCCGGCACCGGCAGCAACGGCCGCACCACCTTCCACTCGGCGTCCGACATGTCGGTCGGGTAGCGGCGCTCGCGCGCTGTGTGGTCGCCGGCGTTCCCGAACCTGTGAGCCAGGCAGTCACACGCAGGAGTGGCCGAAGTGGACCCCGCCTCCGTGATGCCGTAGAAATGCGACAACAGGGCCTCCTGCACGACTTGTTGGCGTAGACACCCTTCGAGCTACCAAGAGGCCATGCTTTCATGCCCGGCAACCGCAACGACCACCCGATCGAGACTCCGCTTCGCCCGGCCCCCGGGGCAGGAAATCAGATCGCGGCTGCAGCCACGTAGGACCGGGCCCACGCCGCGAACCGAGGCTGTTGCCGGTGGTCGGCAAGTTGAGCGAGCAAGGACTCGATCTCGGCAGCGTCACCCTGGTCGAGACGGAACAGCACGTCGCGGTAGACCGGGCCGAGGCGCAGGACCGGGGAGGCGGCGGCGCCGAACTCGGCAAGGAGCCGCTCTCGACTGGCCATGCGCTGCACCAGCGGCAGGATCTCCGTGTCGACTGCTTCCCGGAAGGCCTCACCCAGTGCCTCCGACCCGGCCGGGAGGTCGGCCGCCCACCGTGTGCAGAAGGGCTTCGGCCGATCCGGGGCCCACGCGAAGTCCGCAGGCGGCATCACATAGCACCACGCGACAGAGCTCGCGCTGTCCATCCGCCTCGGGTTCGGCTCGTTCAGGGTGATCCACCGCCAGTACGTGCGCAGGGCGTACTTGAACGTCATGTCGAAGACGTCACGGACCGGATCGACGCGGTGGACGTTGAACTCGAGGATGAGCAGGTCGTCGTCGGGCAGGGCCAGGGCGAGATGGGAGCCGGCCTTTCGGAAGCCGTGTGGCCGTAGAGCTGGCGCCGCGTGAGCGCGGACGAAGTCTCGTATGGCGTTCATGCAGGCGAACATACCGCTGCCCTCCGACACCCAACATCTCGATGAGCCCCGCCGGGTCACTCAATCGAAGATCTTGTCGACCGGCATCCCTCAAGATCGGAAAGACAACAGCGACTAAACGTTGGTGGCGTATCTGGGCGGCGACGGTGGCGCCTTCGGCCTGGAAGATTTGGTGAAGGTAACTGGTGGAGATGTGGTGTGCGACGGCGATGCCGGCTGGAGTCAGTTGCGGGTCGTGCAGGTGTTGGCGGATGAATGCCTGGATGCGCAGGGCAAGGGCCCGCCGGTGAGTCTCGGGCGGCAGGGATCCGTCCGCGCTGAGGATGTGGGCGAAGAGTGCGGCCACCAGATCGGTCAGGACTGTTCCCAGGCGGGGTCCATCGCAGGGCTGGTAGGCACTGGTGTCTTTGGATAACTCGGTGAGGAAGTGCGCGAGCAGGCCGCCGATCCCTTCTCGCCCTTCCACCCGGCATCCGATCAGCCTGCTTGCACCGCCGCGGGGCAGCGGTAGGAGCGCCTTGGGGATCTCAAGACCCACTGTTGTGATCACCTCGCCGCTGGCGTGGATCTCCCACGGCCGGGAAGAGTCGTTCCAGTACAGATCGTGCGGACTGTAGTGGACTTCTCGGTTCTTGCCCCAGGTGACAGCCCCGATCCCGCGCAGCAGCAGAGAGAGGTGGTACACCTCCGGATCGGACTGGCGGATCAGCTTGGGCGTCCGTCGAAAGACAAGCGGCTGGAACGTAGCCGGCCACACGGACACGGCGCCGAGGTCCAGCACACGCTGTGTGCCCCGGTAGTCATCGGCATGGTCGCTGCTGAGGTGCATGGGCGCGTGGGTCTGGCCCATGCGCTCCTGCCAGTAGTCGAACCGGCTCTCAGCAGGCACGTCGACACTTCGGAACATCATTTCGTTCAACATCTCTACATTCCCGCCCTCTTGAGTCCCTACCGCGCGTACATCGCATTCTCTACATGAATGAGTCCAAGGGGTGTCGTTGCAGTCCGTTGCAGTCAGTGATCGTAGGCAGTGAGTGATCGCTTGATGGGCTGTCCAGTTTGGCCGTTGTGCCAGATCGCCGCTGTGAGAGCGAGGATCCGGCACAAGACCCGGGCTGACACCCCTGCCGGGCTCTTACCGCCGTGTCGTTCCAGGTTGAGCTGCCCCTTGAAGGTCTGATTGATCGACTCGATGACCTGCCGCAGCGGTTTGAACAGATGTGACCCGGCCGGCTCCGCTTCCCCCTTGCGGGCCGGCCGCAGCAACTTCAGGCAGGCCGGATCAAGGACTGCTTGACAACCATGATTGGGAATCAGTCACAGCGGGGCTGTCCCGTCGCAGCGAAGGTTGTGTGGTTCTCTGCCAAAACTGGTCGATGGACATTCTCATCTCGAAGGTCGAGCGACCTGACCGGGCAGGGCTCGCAGCGAGGGCGCCACGTGCGGCGTTAACGGTCAGCGACCATGCGGAGCACGCGAACTTCGTGTTCGCGCCCAGCACCCGCAGGGCTTCAACGCCGAAGTCGCCGGCTACGAGACCGGCAGGGGCTCGGTGCAGCTCCCGTATGGGCGCGAGGCGCCGACCGACGTGCTGCGCCGGATGGTCGCCTCCCGGGTGCCGGAGCACGCCGACGTCGTCCTGTGGATGTAGCCACGGTCCGCGATCGTCGCTTAGCCTGCCCCGATGCGAACACCGGGGGGACAGCAGAACGTCGGCCGCCGCCAGGCCCTGAAGTTGGCGACCGCTGCGGTGGGCGGGCTCGCCCTCACCACCTTCGCGTGCGACGTCCTCGGCGGGGCAGCGGAGGAGGCCAAGCCGCCGGCTCGCACGCCGCTGTGGACCTTCGCTCTGCTGGACATGGACGGTATCGGCAAGGGCCTCGACGACGCTTTGATGCATCACGACGGCATGCTCTACGTCAGGTCGAAGAACGACGGGCTGTACGCAATCGACGCGGCCACCGGGCGAAAGCGCTGGCGCGCGCCCTTGGCCGGCGTCCTCCCCGGTGCACCGGCCGTGACGTCGGGTGCCGTGTTCGTCGCCACGGACGGCGGCGCCGTGCACGCGATGCGCACCGCAGACGGCGAGCAGATGTGGCGCCAGGCCCCGGGAGGCCGCCTTCGTGAGCCCAGTGCGGGGGACGTGTGGACCAGCGGCTCCGTCGCCCTGGTGAGCTTTCTGCCGTACACCTACGACGGTGATCGTGACCCGCCGCCCAGTGTCCTGTACGCACTCGACACGAGGGACGGGGACCTGCTGTGGCACACCGAAGCCTCGCTCCTGGAGGTGCGCGACGGCGTCGTGTACGTCAACCCGCCGGACGAGAGCCTGACCGCGCTCGACCCACGCACCGGCGTTGTCCGCTGGTCGGCGCCGCCGGAGAAGTCGGGGGGCCTGTGCACTCTGGACGCCTTCGCCGCGGGGTTGCTCTTCGGGCGCAACGGCAACGTCGGCATCGGCTCGAAGTTGGTGGCGTACGACCCGCGCACCGGCGACGTCCGCTGGACCGCAGCAGCGGCGCACGCCTCGGTGCCGGTGGCGCACGGCGACGCCGTCTATATCAGTGCGCCCGGCCGACGCCGGCGCGACCAACAGCAGCTGCAGGCCTTCGATGCCACGTCGGGCAAGCGCCGCTGGACCGCGCCCGCTTTCTCGACCACGCTCAACGATAGCCCCGCCATCGCCGCTGACGAGGACTGCGCGTATCTGAGCTGGAGCGAGGACATCAGCTTCGGCGAGGATCGCACGACGCTGCGAGCGTATGACGCGCGCACCGGGCGTGAACGCTGGCGAAGTGAGCGCCCTGACTCCTCCTATGCGGCAGACGTGGCCCCCGGAAATCGGCTGTTCATCTGCTACTTGCGGGACTGGTACTGCTATGACACCAGCACCGGCAAGGCCCTCTGGCGAGTCAGTGCGGGAGAGGGTACCTCGGGCCCCCCGCCACTAGCCGCCGACGGGCTGCTGTACTTCGCGAACGACGAAGGCGTACACGCCCTCCGCCTCTGACACCCCACCGCTGCCCGCGCTACGCCCACTCATCGACAAACGACGCTGCTGAAAGCGAACGAAGCCAGCCGGGTGGTGGCTGCGATGGAGGCGTCGGGCCGGCCCGAGGGGCCGGGCGGGTACGTGGTGACGGTGGAGTTCCGCGACACCGCGCAGGCGGATCCGGGCGGCCGGTCCGCCCGGTCCCTGGTCCGCATCCCGGGCGTGGCGGCGGAACACGCCGAGGTCCCGGGCCAGGTCTGGCCGGTGGCGACGGTGCCGTGGTGCGGAGTCGCCGACGCGACCTTCACGCCGTCGTCCCGCTGAGCCCGGGCTGGGGATCAGCGGGACGACTGGCCGGATCCGGCGCCCTGCACAGGAGCGCCCCCTACTCCCGGCAGCACCGAGGACTAGATGATTGAGTCCAAGGGCTCGTAGCCGTAGGCCGCCAGCGAGCGGTGACGCATGTCGCTGTCATCGCTCGCCCAGCGCGTGCAAGGCGTGCCCGTCGTCCTGGCGGTCAGCGGAGAGCCTGCGGCGCATGCTTCAGTAGCTCGGAGGACGTCTCGGTCGGGGCCCGGCTGGGAAATAGCCTTGAGTCTCCAGTGACTGGAGACAGCAGAGTGGGGGACATGGACGTTACGACCCTCTACTCGATCGGGGAGCTTTCCCGGCGGACCGGCTTGACCGTGAGGACCATCCGGTTCTACTCCGATTCGGGGGTGGTGGCGCCGACCACCCGAAGCCCCGCCGGCTATCGGCTCTACGACCACGACGCACTGCTTCGTCTGGAACTCCTCCGCACACTGCGCGAGCTGGGCATGGACCTGGCCACGATTCAACGGGTACTGGACCGCGAGCTCTCGGTGGCGGAAGTCGCCGCGGCGCACGCCGATGCCGTGGACGTCCAGATCCGGGTGCTGCAACTGCGTCGGAGCGTTCTGCGAGTCGTGGCCGGACGCGGGTCCAGTCCCGAGGAGACCAAGCTCATGCACAGGCTCACGCAGTTGTCCGGCGAGGAACGCCGGCGTTTGATCGACGATTTCATGGAAGGCACCTTCGGCACAGTGGATGGCGACCCGGCCGCGGTGGCCATGGTTCGCGCTGCCACTCCCGACCTCCCCGATGATCCGTCCGGCGAGCAGGTCGCCGCGTGGGTGGAACTCGCCGAGCTGGTCGGCGACGAGGACTTCCGGGCCCGGATGCGCCGGACGGCCACGTACCAGGCCTCCGGGCGCACGCTGGGCATCGAGAGCGAGATCGGCGAGGAACTGATGGGGTTCACCCGTCAGAAGGTGGCCGAGGCCATGGAGTCGGGCATCGACCCGCTCAGCGACAGGGGAGCACCCGTCATCGACGACCTCGTGCACCGCTTCGCCGAGGTGTTCGCGCGCACCCCTGACACGGAATTCCGGGACTGGATGGCCCAGCGGTTCGAAGAAGCGCACGATCCCCGCGTGGACCGGTACTGGCGGCTGGTGTGGATCGTCAACGGCTGGCAGGTGGTGCCGAACCTGATCCCGGTGTACCCCTGGCTCATCCAGGCCCTGCGAAACGACCGTGACGCATAGTCACCGCAGTGGGCGCCGCCCCGGATCCCTGAATGAGCCCAAGGGATCGCCTGCGCACATGAGACGAGGGCGTCCAACGTCGATGTGTGACATGTGCGCGATGCATGTCACCCGGGCTCAGGGTTCGCATGCGCTATTCTGCAACGCGTTGCAGTGGACGGGGAGCGAGGGGGAAGCATGATGGATGAGATACAGGGTTGGACCGGCCTTGGGCACCGAAGTCGGCATGGATTGGCGCAAGTTGGGGCGAAAGTGGCCGCCGTTGGCCTCGTTGCGGTCGTAACGCTTTCGCTGAGCGGGTGCGGGGGTGGCGACTCGGGTGGTGCGCCGGACGGCAAGAAGCCGGCCGCCGAAAAGCCGGCCGCCGCAGACCCCAAGGGCATGGGCCTGGAGATGAAGGGCGCTAACGGCGCGGTGCTCACCATCGACTCCGTGCAGCGGTACGAGGGCGGTGTGGTGACCGTCCGCGGCGAGATGCGCAACGACGGCAAGGTGGCGCTGAACACCGGCCAGTGGACCGGCGGCAACGATCTGTCGCTGAAGAACGGCTATTCCTCGTCGGGTGCCTCCCTGGCGGACCTCAAGGGCAAGAAGCGCTATTACCCGCTGCGGGACACCCAGGGCAACTGCCTGTGCAACCAGTTCCACACGGTCTTCCAGCCCGGCGACACGGCCCCGGTCTTCGTCCAGTTCCCGGCGCCGCCGGAGGGCACCACGGAGGTCGACTTCGCCATGCCGACCTTCGGCACCGCCCCCGTCAAGATCACGGTCGCCCAGTGAGGCTGGCGACGACGGCACACACCGCTGCCGCCCGGCTCGCGGCCTGCGCACTCACCGCCGTATGCCTGACGACTTTCCTCAGTCTGCACGACGCCCCTGCGGCCCGTGCCGACCCCTCCCCCAGCGCCTCGCCCAAGCCGCCGCCCGTACCAGTCGATCCGCACGCCAAGGTCCTGGAACTGAAGAAGGGCGCGGAGCTGGCCCCTCCGGTGGTGGTCGACATCCTCTCGGTCTCCGGAGACCTGTCCGGCGACTCGGGGCGCGAGGAATCGAACGACGACATCAAGCTGACCCTCCAGTCCGAGGTCCTCTTCGCCAAGGACAGCGCGGAGCTGAGCGGCCACGCCGACGCCCGGATCGCCGAGGCCGCCGAGGAGATCAGGGAGAACGGCCCGCGGAAGGTCACGGTCCACGGCTTCACCGACAACCTGGGGACGTACGCCCACGGCAAGACCCTCTCCACGGAGCGTGCCGAGGCCGTACACAAGGCGCTCGCCGCGAAGTTGGGTGCATCCGGGATCGCCTACGAGGTGGTCGGCAAGAGCGAGGACGACCCCATCGCGGACAACTCCACCGAAGAGGGCCGGAAGAAGAACCGACGGGTGGAGATCTCGTTCGGGCGGGGGACGGAGGAGTAGGGCGCAGTCGGTCGACGGATTGCCCCCGCCCAGGTTTCACCTCAGGACACAAGTGTGTCTTGCGGCATTCAGGAGGTCGTCGATCCAGATCCTTGCGGCGCGGAGGTGAAGGCCGGCGAGGTAGCTCTCGGGCACCTTGTCGTAGCGGGTGGCGATTCCTCGCCAGGCCTTCAGCATGTGACGGAGGTCTATGACAGTGGGTTCTGAGCCTTCTGCCGGAGTCGTTCGTAGGGTGTCTGGCCGGCGAGTGCACCGTGCGGGCGATCGTAGTTGTAGTAGTCCTCCCACTCCTGGAGTTTGGTGTTGAACAGGCTGACTTCGTCGATGACCTGTCCCTCCAGGAGGCGGTAGAACTCTTCGGAGTCGATGCGGTGAGACCGTTCGACCTTGCCGTTCAGCCGCGGTGTACGGGGGCTTGATACGGGACGTGGCCGATGCCCTGGTCGAGAACGTGCCAGCGGAACGCTGAGCCGAATTCCTGGCCGTTGTCGGTCTGGATCTACTCGATGACGAAGGGCAGCTTGGCCAGGACGTGATCGATGAACTGGATCGCGGTCTTCTGGTCGTTGCGCGGATAGGCGCGCAGGACCCGGATCCGCGTGCAGTCGTCGATGGCGGTGTACTGGCCAGCAGCGCCGCTTACGGCCTGTCTGGCCCAGGGGCTCGATGAACTTGACGTCCACCTGCAGTTGATGGCCGGGACGCTGCTTCTCGTACCGCTTCCAGCGGGTGGAGCGTCGCTTGTAGTGTTGCGAGGCCGGCAGCCGGTTGAGACCGACCTTCTTCAAGATCCGCCAGATGCCGGACGAGCTGACCTTGACGTCGTGATACCGCTCCAAGTACATCGCGATCTTGGCCGGACCGAAGTGATACTGCTGGCGAAGCCAAAGGGTCTTCTCCACGACGTCTGACTTTGTGGCATGCGGCGTGTGATGCGGCGCACTGGATCGGTCTTTCAGCCCGTCGAGGCCCTCGGCCTCGTGGCGCCGCAGCCACGTGTAGTAGCACTGACGGCTGATCCCGTCGTAGCGGCAGGTGGCGGCAACGCTCCCGCTCACTTCCTCCACATGGCGAAGCACCGACAGCCGGCGCTTCGCCCGCCTCGAGAGCTCGCGTTCAGTCATACAGGTCTCGTAGATACGAGAACCCCCTGTCAACAACCTGCGTCAGCTTTATACCTAGGCCCGCCGGTCTCGCCGGTCGGGCCGGTTCAGGCGGGCAGGGCGGGCTGCCAGTCCGGGGCGGGGTCCTCGGAGAGCAGGGGGCGCAGGGCGCCGACCGCCGCGCCGATGCAGGTGTCCCGCAGCTCGGTGCGGGTGCAGGTCTCGCGCGTGAGCCAGTCCACGCACAGCACCTGGACGAACACGAGCCAGGCCTTCAGTGCCGCGGAGACCGCGGCGTGCGTGCGTGCGTCGGCGAGCGGGAGCACACCGAGCAGGCGTGAGCGCAGGGCGTCGAGTTCGTCCGTCATGATCGTCTGGATGACAGGGTCGCCCGCCAGCACCCGGTTCGCGGCCAGGACGGCGTGGCGGTTGGGGATGAAGTAGTCGAGGTGGGCGTCCAGGCCCTGGGTGAGCTGCTCGACGAGCGTGGCGCCGGGGTCGAACATGGTCGCCTCCAGCAGCCGGTCGCTCGCCTGCTGGTAGACCGCCGCGAAGAGCGCGTGCTTGCTCGGGAAGTGCTGGTAGAGCAGGGCGCGGGACACATCGGCCTGCCGGGCGACGTCCTCCATCAGCACGTCGTCGTACGGCGCGGCGGAGAAGAGCCGGGTGCCGACGGCGAGCAGCTGGGCACGGCGGTCGGCAGGGGTCAGGCGTCGGCGGGGCGGCACACACCCAGATTACTACTTGACACGCGTCTATCAAAGCGGGCTACTCTTGAATTACTAGACACACGTCAAGTAAGTGGGGTGGAGTCATGGCCAAGACACTCCGGGTGTTCGCATGGGTGATGGGCCTCGCCTGCACGGCGATCGGGCTGTTCCACGTGATCGGCGGCAATGCCGCGATTCCGGGCGAGGCCGACGCCGGCCCCACTCTGGACAGCCTGGGCCGGTTCTTCGGCGCGATCTTCGCCGGGTACGGGCTGGCCTGGCTGTGGGCTGCCCGGCAGAACCCCGTCCCGGCGAAGGTGGTGCGGTGGCTCGCGGCGGTGTTCCTGCTGGGCGGCGTGGGGCGGCTGCTGTCCCTGGCGGTGCACGGGTGGCCGCACTGGTTCCAGGTGGCGCTGACCGTGATCGAGCTGGCCTTCCCGCTGACCTGGTTCTGGCTGGCGGATGCCGACGAGCGGGCGTCCCGGGAACGGACCGCGGGTGCGCCGGCCGCCAGGCCGTCCCTTCCGGATCCTGCCTGACCCGAGCCGCCCGGCACCGCACCCGCCACGTTGTGGAGACACCCCGGTGCGGCTACTCCCCGCGGAGTAGCCGCACCACCTCCCGCTGCGGGACGACCATGGCGCCACCGCAGCGGCATTCTGGCTGTCGCGCACCGGGGTTCCACGCCCACACCACCCGCCGGGATCCCACGCCGAATCCCCTCACCGATGATCCAGGAGATGTCATGCGCACATCAGCAGAAGAGTCCCACGCGGCCTCGCTCCGGGGCGCGGCCCCGCGCCCTCGCGGCCCCGTTGCGCTGCTCACCGTCTCGCTCTCCTACGCCGTGCTCACCGCCGCGTACGTCGTCACCAACCGCGCCACCCCGCAGCCCGACGCCTCTGGCCGCGACATCCTGAGCCAGTACGTACGCGACCACGGCACGGCGATCGACCTGGGCGCCTTCCTACTGCTCGTCGTCGCCGTTCTCCTGGTGCCCGTGGCCGCCACCCTGGCCCGGCTGGTGCGGCGGCGGCAGGGACAGGACCAGGGCGCCGCGGCGGCAACAGTCCTCGTCGGCGGACTGTTGGCCAGTGGCGCACTGGCCTCCAGCGCCGCGCTCACCTGGACCCTCGGCCGGCTTCCGGAAGACGCACCCGCAGCCCTGGCCCGTGCCCTGGCGGACCTGTCCTTCCTCGCCGGCGGTGTCGGATACGCCGTGTCCTTCGCTCTCCTGGCGGCAGGCACCTGCCTGGCAGCCCGCGAGAGCGGGCTCCTGCCGCGCGCCTGTGCCACCACCGGGCTGGTCATCGCCGCCGCCGGACTGGCCGCGACCCTCACGCTCCTCGCCATCGACTTCGGCTACCTGCTGCCCGTCGTCCGCTTCGGTGGCACGGCATGGCTGGTGTGGGCCGCGTTCGCACTGTTCCGCGCGCGCCCGACCGCACCGCGGACGAACGCATGACCGCGGGCGAACACATGACCGCAGGCGAGCACATGACCGCGGATGAACGCATCACCGCAACCTCGCCCGTACAATCGCGCTCGGCCTGGCAGATCCCTGTCGGCGCGGCCCTTCTACTGCTCGCGTCCGCCGCCTTCCACACGGTCGTCCTCCTGCTCGCCGGCGGCCCGTGGGACGGCCCCGTCTCCTGGCGGAAGCCGATCACCTTCGGGCTGTCCTTCGGTGTCAGCGTGCTGACCGTCACCTGGATCTGCCGGCTCCTCCCGCTCGCCGCGCGCACCCGCACCCTCCTCCTGGGCGCGTTCACCGCGGCGTCCCTGCTGGAGACCGGTCTGATCACCCTGCAGGCGTGGCGCGGTGTCCCCTCGCACTTCAACACCGAGACCACCTTCGACACCTTCGTCACGCGCGCCCTCGCGGCCGGCGGCGTCACCCTCATCGCGGTCGTCGTCGCACTCACCGTCGCCGCACTGCGCCCCCACCCGAGAGCCGCCCCCAGCATGCGGCTCGCGCTCCGCGCCGGACTGGTGGCGCTCACCGGCTCGATGGCGGCTGGAGCGGTGATGATCGCCTACGGGCTGACGCTCGAGGGAGCGGGCCGCGCGGCCGAGGCTTACCAGGCAGCCGGCTTCCTGCGCCCCGCCCATGCCGTCACCATGCACGCCGTCCTGCTGCTGCCCTCCCTGGCCTGGCTTCTGAGCCGTACCCGACGACCGGAGGCGGAGCGGCTACGCCTGATCCGCCTCACCGTCGCCGCGTACGGTGCCGTCGTCGCACTGGTAACCGCCGCGGCCGCGGCCGGCCTCACCTTCGCCACCCCGGCCACCACAGCCGTGGTGAGCGCGGGCGTCACGATGGCCCCCGCATGCGCGTTCCTGGCGCTCGGCGTAGCGCCGGGCGTACGTGAGAACCGCAGATCCACCAGGCCCGGCAACCGGTAACCCACCCACGGCTCGCACCGCGCTGCTCTCGCCGACGGCCTGGACGACGACGACCGGAGGCATGACACATGACGCGGACCGCGAGCAGGAAGCACCCCGGGACCGTCGCGAGCGCGGGCAGCACAGAGGCCCCAGCCCGCCCGGCACCCCACCCCCGGACACCGCGGACACCGCCCGCCGCTGGAAAGGTTCGGCGCATGCCCCAGCGATGACGCAAGGCGATCCTCACCCTCCATGTGACGGTGGCCGTCGGCTGGGTGGGAATCGAGATCGCCCAGCTCATCCTCGGGCTGGTCGGCCTCACCACCGACGACGCCGGAGTCGTCCGCGCAACCCGCGTCGTCATGGAGATCCTCGGGATCGAACTGATCGCCGGTATCGCCTGGACGGCCCTGCTGACCGGCCTGCTCCTCGCGACGGCAACGCAGTGGGGCCTGCTGAAGCACCAAGCTCGTCATCACCGTCGCCCTGATGCTGAACGGCCACTTCTTCCTCCAGCACTGGCTGCACGAACAGGCAGAGGTGGGCAAGGCCCCTGAATCCCTCAGCCTGCAGCTGGTGATCGTCATGAGCATCGCCCTGGGGCTGCTGGTCACGGCGACGGCACTGTCGATCTACAAGCCCTGGGGCAAGACCCGCCGCGGCCGCCGCCCCGCGGCCAAGAGCACACGCCCCTGACATGCCCGCGTAGGGGCGCCACCGGCTCATCCGCCGCCGCGGCGGCCGTCCGGACCCGGCCGCAACGAGCCCTGCGCCCGCTACGCGACCCGGACGCCGGCGACGAGCCGTGACAGGAAGTTGGCCGGCCCATCGGCACCGGACGCGGGCGGGCAGGTGATCGTGGACCTGGAGGGAGTACTCGTGCTCGCCGACTCCGACAAGCAGCAGGTCATGCCCGAACCGAAGCCCAGCTCCTGCGGCAAGTACTCCCCCTGGATGCCGGTATGCAGCACGAACAAGATCCCGCACAAGGCTTGCCGGTCCGGGACCCGCGGTCGCCCCGGCTTCAGCTTCGGCCCAGGTATCGGCAGCAACGGCTCGATCAATGACCACAGTTCATCCGAGACGATCCACGGACGAGACACCCTCTTCCCCACGACCAGACCAACGAGCGTCCAAGCCGACAGTCACACCACAACCGGCTTCTGTTAGGACCTCTAAGTGGGCGCGGCCTGTTCCCTTTCCGTGCTGTTGTGGATGCGGCCCGCATGGGTGGGGAGGAGTGCAACCATAGGCGACTGGTCCGCATAACAGCGCGGCGGACACGGTGCCCCATCGTCGGCTCCGGCAGGCATCAACTCCACGCGGAAAGATCGATATTCGCAGCTCAGCGCGGCCGGTCAAGATCAGATACAAATATCGTATGAACGACCTCCTGTGTCATTTCGGGTAGCCGTTACATTATTTCGGGTTAACTGTCACTATCTTCGACCGCGTTATCCGCGGTGACCGCATGCCCCACCCTATGGTCCCGGCATATTGACCTCTACCCCTACGAGGCGGTTAGTCCGGGAGGCTTGCATGAGTTCAGTTGAAGCCGTTCGCTTGGTGAGGCCGGCCGCACAAAATCGACAGACCCTAGAGCGACATCCCTGCGGATTGGTTGACTCGAGCCTGTTGCCGGTGCCACCGTCGGATTTCGAGAAATATTCCTATGTCGACCGCCGCCTATGGGTGTTGACGGTTGCATCGCTGGCGAGTATCAGCTGCCTCGCCTTGAGCCAGTTTCGACTCTTCTCCTCGGCGCCACCGCTGCGATTCTTCTACCCACTTATGGCATTCACTGTCCTCTACTACTCGATCTCGCTTTGGGTGAACCTGTTCAGCCGTGACTTCGATCTCTCACGCCATAAAAGGCTCGTGAGTGACTGGCGCCCCGATGTCTACCCGTCGGTCGACGTCTTCCTGCCCGTGTGCGGTGAGCCGGTCGAGATCCTGCACAACACCTGGACCCGCGTCCGTGCACTGGCAGCCCACTACCCGGGGGTCTGCGAGCCGTTCGTCCTGGATGACTCGGCCAGCCCTGAACTGCAGGCCATGGCAGCTGAGTTCGGATTCCGCTACGCCACCCGCACCAATCGGGGTTGGTTCAAGAAGGCCGGCAATCTGCACTTCGGGTTCGAGCGAACCCGCGGCACGTACATCCTTATTCTCGACGCCGATTTCGCCCCGCGCGCGGATCTGCTCCACGAACTCCTTCCATATCTGGCGGAAGACGAGCGTCTCGCCATCGTTCAGTCCCCTCAGTACTTCCGTGTGCTGGACGCTCAGAACTGGATCGAACGGGGTGCCGGCGCCGTCCAGGAGCTCTTCTACCGGACTGTCCAAGTCTCCCGGCAGAGCAAAGACGGGGCGATCTGCGTCGGAAGCTGCGCCGTCTATCGGCGGGCGGCGCTGCATGAAAACGGCGGCACTACGCTCATCGAACACTCGGAGGATGTCCACACGGGCTTTGATCTGCGGAGTCTCGGGTGGGGCCTGCGCTACGTGCCGATCGCGCTGTCGACAGGTGTGTGCCCTGACGATGCGGAGGCCTTCTTCCATCAGCAATACCGCTGGTGCGCCGGCTCGATGAGCCTGCTGTGCAGCTCCAAGTTCTGGCGGGCGAGGATGCGGACCTCAAGCAGGCTTTGCTACCTGTCGGGCTTCCTCTACTACATCCACACGGCCCTGTTCACATTCGTCGCTCCCCTCATCCCGATTCTGCTCCTGTTGGCGTTCCCGGAGAAACCCACCGCGGAGACCCTGTGGCTGGTCTTGCCCAGCGTCTTGTACACGACCACTGTTTTTCCTCTGTGGCACAAGGTTCCCTACCGCCTCGAGGCCTGGGCCGCGCGGATGATGTACGGCTGGGCGCACATCTTTGCGATCTGGGACATCCTGCGTGGGCGGCGTGTGGGCTGGCAGGCAACCGGTTCTTGCGGCGCGAAGCGCAGCGGCACCAAGCGGCATCGGCTCGGCATGTGGTCGTGGGGCGGCGGGACTGCGCTGGTGTGGGTAGGTGCCGCCGCATGGCGCACACTCACCCTCGATCCCGTCGACTTCGTCCTTCTCCTCTCCTCCGGACTCTTCTACGCTGCGGTCGTCGCGAGAGCCCTGCTGCAGCCTCGTGCGATGGGAACCCCATGATGCGCGTGACACGTGCTCTTGCCGTCATTGCGCTGTTGTCTCTCACAGCCTCGGTGCCCGCAGCGTCCGCCTGCGCCCCGGCCTCAGCAGGCCGTCAAGTCGGTGCTGTGGCGCGCCCCGAGGCCTCGCCCTACGACGTACGCCCGCTGTTGCACCCGTCCAAGAAGTTCTTCGGAGTGTCCCGGCCCAAAGCCCCACATTCCATGGAGCCGGTGCTCGACTGGGCTCGGAAGGTCGGCAAACAGCCAAACTTGATCGTCTATTACGCGGGCTGGGGCGACGGTTTCGATGCCTCGGGTACGCGCAACGCCTGGAATTCGGGGGCCATGACAGTCGTCTCCTGGGAGCCGCGCGGCACGACGCCCACCCGCATTGCCGACGGTGCGTCCGACAGCTATCTCCGAGATTACGCGAAGGCGGTCCGGAGACTGAACATCCCGGTCGCAATCAGCTTCGCGGACGAGATGAACGGCGACTGGGAGCAGTGGGGGACCACCGGGACCACGCCACAGGCGTACGTCAGGGCCTGGCGCCACATCCACGATGTCTTCGAGGCTGTCGGGGCCACCAACGTGATCTGGACCTGGTCACCGAACATCGTTCAACCCGGAACGGACAAGGATTTGAGCCCCTTTTACCCCGGTGACGAATATGTCGACTGGGTCGGTCTGATCGGCTACTTCACCGACTGGGACCCTCACTCCTTCGACGGCTTGTTCGGAGCGACCCTGACGGAGATCGCACGCTTCAGCCGAAAGCCGCAGCTCCTCCTGGAGACCGCCGCCATGCCTGGCCGACACCGCACGCAAGACGTGCGTGCCCTGTTCCAGGGGGTCACCGCCTCCCCCGACCTCGTCGGGTTCGCATGGTTCGACTACAAGGCGCGCGCCGACTGGCGGCTGGAAGCGAGCCCGGAGAGCGCCGCAGAGTTCCGGCGTTTGGGTGCCGACGACCTCTACGGCTTCGATGTGCGGAGGGTCCGATGACACCCACGCAGCACGGTTCCCAGACCCTCGCTCCCCTCCCCGCTCAGGTCGGCGACCGCCACGCGCCGGCTGACCACCTGCCGAAGGCACCCACGGTCGCATGGAGCTCGGCCGGATGCCGACGGCGCACCTGGGTCAGCCGGACCGTCCTACTGACGATCCTGGCCTTCCAGGCGACGCTGTCACTGAGACTGTCGAACACAGCGTTTCAGGACGAGGCTCTCTACCTGACAGCAGGTCATGCCGAACTGAGCCACCTGCTCCACGGGACAGCGGTACAGAGCGGCTACGCCGCGTACTTCTCCGGCTCGCCACGTCTGTACCCGGTACTCGCTGCCGTGGTGGACAGCCAATTCGGGCTGTCCGGCGCACGAATGCTCAGCCTGTTCTTCATGC
Organism: Streptomyces sp. NBC_01546; assembly: GCF_045208355.1. NCBI lineage: Bacteria > Bacillati > Actinomycetota > Actinomycetes > Kitasatosporales > Streptomycetaceae > Streptomyces > Streptomyces sp. NBC_01546. The sequence goes on along the minus strand of NZ_CP109379.1, from coordinate 8,381,521 downwards.
TGGGCACCACTGCGCTGCTGTACTCGTTCACCCGGCGGCTCTTCAGCGAGCGCGCAGGGCTGGCCGCCGCAGGTCTGTTCTCCGTGGTGCAGTCGACCATCGTCATGGGGCACTTCGCCACCTACGATGCGCCCGCCGTGTTCCTCCTGGCATCGGCCACCTGGATCGTCGTGCGCACCGCTGGGATGCCCGCTCCGCGTGTACTCCTCGCCGCACCCGTCGCCGTCCTGGCTGTCGGTGTGAAGTACGCGGCCGGCCTCTACCTGCCCACCATCGTCGCACTGGCTCTGCTCACCGCGCTGCCGCATCGGCGCGGCAGCGCGTTCGTTCGGTCTTTGCTGCTCGGCCTCGGTATGAGTGCCCTCCTTGTGCTCGGCATGTACGGCACCGATCTGTCGGCCGGCGTGCGTCAGACCACGACCAGCCGCGAACATGGTTCCGACAGTGCCGTGTTCCTGCTTGAGCAGTCGATCGCGTGGGGCGGACTGCTGTTCCTCGCAGCAGTCGCGGGCGCGGTCTCGTATGCCCGGCGCCATCGCTTGCACGAGTCACCGCTCGCTCCGGGGTTCAGCGGTCCGGGACGCGTACAGCGGTCGTTGCTCGGTGCGCTGATGTGCGCCACTGCGCTGCTCGCGCCCGCTTATCAGATGCATCTCGGGACGGTCGTGGCGCTGTTCAAGCACGTCGGCTTCGGCCTCCTCTTCGCTGCCCCGATGGCAGGTGTGGGCCTGACGCGACTGGTGGGCGCACACTTTCGACACACCCACCTTGGTATTGCTCTGTGGTCGGCAACGCTGTGCATCGGTATGCCGCAGGCAGACTGGCGCTTTACAAGCTGGCCCGACTCCTTGACGCTGATCCGAACGATCTCCTCCCACGTGGACCGCAAGGGCCACTACCTCAGCTCAACGCCCGAGGTGCCCGTCTACTACCTGCGTGACAAGACGACTCACCGCCAGTGGCAGAGCGTCTTCGGTATGGAGTACAGGGACGGGCACGGCGCCCGCCACACCGGCGCTGATGCCTACCGGGAGGCGGTGCGAAACGGCGACTTCGACCTGGTCGTCCTCGACGGGTTCACCAACCCACGGGTGAACGGCGTCATCACGGACGCGCTGAAAGGGAATCCGCACTACCGCCTTCTCGCCGTCCTGCCCTTCCATAGCGCCAGTAACGACGTCCGGGACCACCTGATGCGAAGCGCGCCCTCCGTTGAGCACACCGGCCGCTACCGGGTCTGGTTGAAGCGATGAGCCACTTGCCCTGGCACTGAAAGGCCGGGTTCGGCGGCAGCACTCCCGACCCGTAACAGTGAACGCAACGGCACAACTGACGAAGGTCGTGGCCGACGCGGACTTCATCACGGTGCCGACCGTAACCGCCACGGGATTTGCGCCCCCTCGGGACCGTGATGAAGGACCGGGTTGGTCGCTGTATTGATCACCGCTGGCTGTGGAGGTCTGAGCGGGAGCCGGTTCGCGGTGTGTTGGGGAGTCGCTTCGCGCGTCTCGGCATGATCGCGCGCAGCGCTTGCCCCGCACCGTCTCAAAAGGGGCTCCGGCAAGGCGAACCGGCCGACCATGCCCTCGGGCGATCCCGAAGTGGGCTGACAGAGAAGATCCACCTCGCCGCCGACGGCCGCTGCATGCCTCTGGCTTTCGTCGTCACGCCCGGCCAAGCCGGGGACGCCCCCGCATTCCAGCACGTCATGGCGGGGACCGGGGTGGTACGCCCCCAAGGCCGCCACCGGACCCGACCCGCGATGGTGCCGCCGACAAGACATCCCACGCGGATAAGCGTCAAGCCGCCGCTGCCTTCGGGCCTGCTGAGGCCTGTGGGAAGGCGATTTCTTCGTCGTAGGGGTGCCCGTTCTGGAGGCAGTGGAACAGCATGCCCATGAAGCGGTTGAAGAGGTTCCGCTGTGCCGCGACGGGACGGTCGCCGGCTGCTCGTCGGCGGTCGTAGTGGGCTCTGGCGCCTGGCGACCTGGTGAGAGCACCGAATGCCCAGACGTAGCCGACGGCGGCCAGTCTCTGGCTCTTGACCTTCCGGCTCATGACCTTGCAGCTCTTGCCGCTGGCCCTGGTGACGGGGGCACTTCCCGCGTAGGCCTTGAGGGATCCGGCGGTGGCGAAGCGGGTGCGGTCGTCGCCGATCTCCGCCAGGACCCGGGCGCCGGTCAGTGCGGCGAGACCCGGAAAGCTGCGGATGACCGGCGCATCCGGATGTTCCTCGAAGGCCTGCGTGACGGCTTCTTCGAGCTGGTCGGCGTTGTCGCAGGCGGTGTCCAGCTGCCTGAGCAGAGCGGAAGTCTGATGTCCGAGAGCCGCCTCGACCTGCGGGAGCTGGTGGAGGTAGTCGCGGCTAAAGACCTCGTGGAGCCGTTCGGCTTCGCCCTGGATGCCGCGGACGCGACCGGCCTGCTTGAGCAAAGACTGCAGACGCCTCCGGATCAGCTTCGCGGCCTTGGCGGGGGTCGGTGCCGTGGCCAGGCCACGCCCCAGAAAAGGCCTGAAACGGCACTCAACAGACTTTGCTGCGGTGTCGAGGTCCAGCCCGAACCGCAGGATCACTGCGTCCCGCTGCCTCTCGCTCAGGTGCTCGATCGCCTGGGCGAACTGGAGCCGGCCGTGCACGGCCGCGAAGTCGTCCCGGCCGTCGACGACCGCCGCGAACGCGGAAAGATCGGTCGGCAGGGCCTGCCTGTCGCGCTTGCGCCGCTGGTCGCTGATACGGCTCTTGAGGATGCTCCACGCGTAGCCGGGCAGGTTCTCCATGCCGAGCATGCGCTGCCAGTTGTTCATGATCTCATCGAAGGTTTTGTCGGCGGCGTCTTCCGCATCGGCGTCAGATCCCAGCTGTTTGTAGGCGAAATGCAGGTACGGCTTGTACCGGTCGTCGTGGAACCCCCAGAACGACCTCTCATCGGCAGTGCTCCAGCCGGCCAGGGCGGGATGCTGAGCTGAGGCGCTGGATGGGGGCTCCGGGTCTGCGGAGTCCTCCGGCTCTTCATAGGTCACTGCTCCACCTCGAGGTGGAAGTCGTCTGGCGCCGCGGCGGGGTGCCGGGCGGCACCCGTCATGCCGGCGATGCCGACCCGGACGCCCGCGGCGAGCAGTCGTCGGCAGCAGCGGACTGTGTCGGGTCCGAACACCCGGACGACCAGTGCGGTCTGGAGGACCATCGCTACAGCAGAAAGCCGCACGTGTCCCACCCCTTCGTCGACGCCGTACCCCTCCCCCCACGGCGTCAGAGGCGCCCGCCTCCACTCATATAGCGATCCGCAGGGCCCCATTCGTGCACGACAGAAACGATCAATTCCGAAACGGCATACGGAAGAAACACGGCCTGAACCAGGCAGCGAAACCGCGCTCTCGACATGGCGACCGCCGCAGCGGGCGCAGGCGGCTGCCGATGCCGGGCTGCCGGAAGCATATGGGGACGTCCGCCGCGTCGGGGTATGGCTGGCCAATCAGAAGCAGCGCCGCGACCGGCTCGACCAGGCGCAGCGTGCCGCTCTGGCCGAGCTGGGCGTGGACTGGGCCGGCTAGCGCGCTCCGCTTGGGATCGACCGCTTGGAGGAGGCGGTCGATCCCGGGTGGTGTGGTGGCTCGGCTATCGCAGGAGCACGTCGGAAACGGACAGGAAGAACTCGCCAGTCATGCCGCCGTTCTCACCATTCGGGGTGTCCGGTCCTCCGTGGCCGCCCCAGATGTCCACGATCGCCGCCCGCCCGGTCCGGCTCCGCGGGAAGGACGCGAACTCCCAAGCGGTGGATTCCTCTTCCCCGGGCGCACCGTGCACCTCGACGAGGAACGGGATCGGCTCCAGGTCCTGCCAGCTCAGGCCGTCGGCGGGAATCCAATCGGCGCGGGTGATGAACCACCGGTGGGACCAGCTCTCACCCTGGTGATACGCCATGTAGTCGTAGGTGAAGGTCTGGGTGGGGGCCGAGGTGTCCAGATCCGTCACGGGCCAGTCCCCGAGGGCGTCGTCCGGGGCCAGATCCAGACCGCGGAACGCCGGGTTCCCTGCGGAGGCAAGGGTGCTGCCCTCGAAGAACTTGCGGTACTCGAGGTACTTCTGCGCGTCGTTCCACGGATAGTCGGCGAGCATCCTGTCGGCCCCCGGCACCACTTCGTGCCAGTCGGTGCTGGTGTTGACACGGCGTGCCTCGGCGCAGATCGGTGAGGGGTCCAGGTCGCGGATCGCGGCGCCGGCCCGGCTGCGCGGATGGTTGGCCGTGCCGTGCCGCGGATCCAGGACGGCCCCGGGCGCCTTCTCGGCATTCTCGCGGGGCAGGCGCACCGCCCACTTCTCCAGGCCGGCCCGCTCCGAGCCGATGGCGACCACGTTGGTGAACGGCGTGAACTCGCCATCCGCCTTGGCGCGGATCTTGACGTGGAGCTGTCCTGTCGGCTCCTGGTCCCCCAGGTCGACCCAGTGGGAGTTGGACTGCATCCAATTCCATGAAGACCAGTGGAGGAAGACCGTCTGCCGCAGCTCGTCGTTGAGCCATACCTCGTACAGGTGCGGGTAGGGCGCGTTGCCCTCGTTCCAGTCCGCCGGTGGGGGCCAGGCCTCGTGATCGGGGGCGTTGTCCCCGATCTGCCAGCGCAGGCTGATCCCGTACATCGTGTACTTGCCGTCATCGCGGTACCTGATGTCCGCGCGAAGGTCGGACGGAGCAGTGGTCCGGGCCTTGCTCACGGTGTCTCCTTTTCTCCTCGATCAAATCCATCCCTGAGGCCGTCACCGCGGAGCAGCACACACAACCGACAGTTACAAGCCATGACAGAAAGTCACTGTAGATCATCCGGGTCCACCCGGACAGAAGGATCACCGCCACCCCAAACCGGACATCCAACCCCATCGGGCGCTGTTCCAGACCTCTGGAACAGCCGCTCCCGTCCGGAGCCGGACGCCCTGTCAGCGCCCGCGCCCCGCTCCCCTGGTGGGCGCGGCCTGCTGCCGGTGGGCGGGGACGGCGGCTTCGGCCGGGGCTGGCCGACCGGGGGCCACGGTGGGGGTGGTGCAGCGGGAGCGGGCCGCCATCGGGGAGACCCACAGCCGGGAGGCGGACGCGGGCGACGCGGAAAGCGGCGTGGTCAGGGCGTGGAGGGTCGCGTCCACGAGGCGGCCCACCAGGGCCGTGCCGGTGGCCTGCTTCCAGGAGGTGTCGGCCGTCAGGCGGTTCAGGTGCTGGGCGACGGTGTGTGTGCTGTCGCTCTCGCGGATGTTCTGCATGCGGGCGGCCAGCAGGGGCCACTGACGTGAGCCGACCAGGAGGCCCGATTCCTGCTCCGGGAGGATGTCCCGGACCATCGACACCATCTGCGAGTGCGCGGCCGGGTGCACCCTCAGCTGCTCCAGGGCACGGGCCCGGTCACCGAGGTCGAGATCACGGGGGACGTCCAGGCCCTCGGTCAGGGGGCCCCAGGAACGCTTCGCGTCCGTACTCGCGGGCACAGCCCACGGATCAGCGGCCTCCCGCACCCGCGGCGCAGCAGCGCGAGCGGCGGGCGCGGGCGCAGCGGCCGGAGCGGCCGGAGCGGGGACTCGGCGGGCAGGCGCGGCCCACGGGTCACCGGCCGCACCCATGCGCTCGGCCAGCACGTCCTCCCCGGTGCCGCGGCACCGGCCGCCAGAGCGGGAGCGGCGACGGCAATCGCCGCCGGGGCTGTCGAGGCCGGGCGGGAGCGGGTGCGGCAACGGCAGTCGAGGCCGGGGCGGGTACGGCGGCCGGAGCGGGCGCGGGGGCTGGCGCGGGCGCGGGGGCTGGCAAGGGCAGCGGCAGCGACCGCGGCTCGCATCGTGATCATCATGAGCCGGTTGTATCCGTTGCAACTCGGCCAGGAACAGCCCCGCAGGCGCCAGTTCACTCGCCCGGGGCGCACGGTTCACCGGTGAAACGCCACTGCACACCCACAGGCAGCCCGAGGGGCGAAGCAAACCCCCCGGCCGTGGAATCCCGCAGCTCACGCGCCGAAGGCGCGCCGCGGTCGGTGAGGAGCGCCTCCCGCGCCCCCTCAACCGGTGGTTTCAACGTGTAAGGACCACGGAGGTTGTAGCGGCGCCCCTAGCTTCCGGTGTGTCGGCGGCCCGGGGAGGCCGCCGGCACACACCACAGAGGGGAAAGACTGCACATGACCATGAGCAAGAGGACCCGCGCAGCCGTATGGACCAGCGTCGCCCTCGGACTCCTTGCCGGCGGAACCTGGGCGGGGACAGCGGTGGCCGTACCCCCGGGCTCCGCGAAGGTGACCGCCCCCTACGCGCAGGCCGCGGCCGTGGTCAACGCCAACGGCAGCGTCAACCGGTCCAAGGGCATCGAGGCCGTCACCAAGCCCGCGACGGGGCACTACTGCGTCGAGCTGGAGGACAAGGACCTCGACATCCGCAAGCTCGTCCCGACCGCCACCCTGCAGTACATCAGCTTCGAGTACGACGTCCGGATCTCGATGTGGCCGCACCCCTCGTGCGGGACCCGCACCGACACCTTCCTCGTCATCACCGGAAAGCCCGGCGTCTACGAAGACGCCTCCTTCTCCATCGTCGTCCCCTAACCCCCTCCACGGACCGCAGGCCGGCACGACAGGTTCCCTGCACAGTGCCGGCCCGCGGCCCGTCGCCCGTGCCACAGCTGAGGCCGGGGCTGAGAGGTCGTTTTCGTCCGTTGTTTCATCCCGGGATGAAACAACGGACGAAAACGACCTCTAAGTTGTTATTCGAGAACTCCGCGTCACACCGGATCTCATGCCCTCGTCGGGTACCACCCTCCTTCGCTCGCGAAGGTGCGGCCGGCGGGGGCTCCTCTCGTCTCTTCTTGGCTACTTCCGCACACATCTGACGCGGGTTCACCTACGCTCACCCCCGGCGCGGCACGATCCCGGGGAGGGCCCTTGAAAAAGATCACGATGTTCGTCATGGCAGCCGGCGTACTGCTGACGGGCTGCGGTGCAGGTGAATCTCCCACCCCCACGGTGACGGTCACCGAGCGCGTTCCTGCTCCTGCGGTGACATCGGCTGCGCCGTCCCCGAGCAAGAGCCGGGACAGTGTGGCCGACCTGCTGTTCCCGCCCTCTTCGAGCCCGACTCCGACTCCCACACCATCCCGTTCGAGCTACTGGGATCAGTCCGGCTTCGAGGTCGTCGGCAAGCAGCTGGAGTTCTGCCAGTCCTCGCGGCGGGGAGCCATGACGCCGGACGAGTGCATGCGGGCCACGAAGGTGCTATCGGACGGGACCGTCGCCTTCAAGTGACGCGCGCATTTCCCAGCCGAAATGGGAGAATTGGGTAAATAGGCTTCCTTTCCCCCTGGAGCGGGCCGTGGCGATCAAGGACCGGAAGACCAGCCTGAACACCGGCATCGACCTGACGTCGGACCCCTACGACATGGCCGGGCGGACACAGTGGCCCCCGGCGACCGCCGAGGAGCGCCTGGCGGACCGCGCAACGTGGGTGCCGGCTTAAGGAAGTTCGCAGATACCGCCGGCCCCGGTCTGGAGTCAGTCCGGGGACCCGCTCGACCCGGGGCCCGTCTCCGGCGGCTGGGCCACCGATCGCGAGGTGATGATCTCCTGGCGGTCGGGCGTAGGCGAGGCCGCAGCAGCCGGTACCTACAGCGGAACCGAAGGGCTCGACCTGGCCGGGATCGCCGGGCATTACCTGTACCTCGCCGCAGGGGAAGACCCGCTGCCCACCGAGCCCTCAAGGGTCCTGGGGCCGCGTGTGAACGCCCTCCTGGACGGACTCGCGGCCAACACCACGTACCGGCTCCAGATCGCCGCGTTCAACGGCTCGGGCGCCGGGCCGAGGTCGGAGATCCTCACCGTGAAGACGCTGGCCGCGGCGGCCTAGCCGGCGCACGCAGAAGCCCCCGGACCGGATAACCGACGGGGGCTTCCAGTTGGTCAGGCGAAGAAACGCGCGGCCAAGTCGCTGAGTGCCTGCTGCTCCTGAGGGGTGCGGATGGTGTGGCGTGAGGTGTTCAGGTGCGGAGTAAGCGCACCGAGAGCTTCAGCGAGGACCGGGGCCGCCCACTTGGTGCGCAGGATGTGGCGGTGGTCGCGGTCGTGCTCGGGGTGGTACGCGTAGGGGTGCTTCTTGACGCGGCCGACGAGGAACTCCTTGCCCCCTTGAGGGAGGCGTCGAGGTAGTCACCCCTCTTCACCTCGTCGCGGATCTTGCCCAGCTCCCGCGCGTATTTTCCGGCGGCGCCGGCGTTGACGACCCTGCGGGGGTCGTCGAGGTACGGCTTGCCCTCGAAGGACGCGGCGAGGTCCTCCCGGGCGATGCCGCGTATGTCACCGCCCTCCTTGTAGGAGAAGACGGCGGCCTTGTACTGGCGGAACTGGGGGAGTAACGGGTCGCCGGGTCCTCCGGCGGCGATGAGCCAGACGGTCACGGGTGCTCTTTCTTCGTTGCGATCCATACCGCCCTTACCGGGCGACGGGCCCGCGAACTGTAGACCGCGAACGGTAAGCAATCCATGTAGGTCCAGCCCGTGGTACAGCCCTCGCCGGGCCGGAGGCAAAGGAGTTGACTTACCGCCCGCCGCCGAGCGGCACGTAGACCGCCCCGTCGTCGTCTTCGTCGTCGTCCTCCACCGGGTCGAAGCCCTCCTCCAGGCCCTCGTCGTCGTCCTCCACGGGGCAAGAGTTCTGCTCGAACCAGGCGCCGGCGTAGACGAGATCCTCGGCACGGTCGTTGACCCGGGCCGTACGCGGAGGCGAGGGCGGGGCGGCGGAGGGCTCGGTGCGGCGCTGGGCTGGCTGCGGGGAGGAGCGGGCACCTCGAACAGGTACCACGTCAGGTCTCGGGTCATACTCCTATTTTTGGGTTGAATATCCCGATCCCGGTATCGCGGGCCGTGCGGAGCAGCAGGGGCCCTCCGGCCACATCCGGCCGACCTCCGACGGCGGAATCCGGCGGAACACCGCGTAACCCTCATCAACGCTCACCGGATCTCACTGAAACTCACTCAAAGCGCCCTGGCCAAGACGGATCCGGGGCGCTTCGCCGTAGTCGGACAGCGTGCCAGACTCGCCTCAGACGAACGGAATCAGCCAACCCGTCCAGGCCCCTCCGAAGCACTCTGGCACCACTCTGCCGACACTCTGAATACGCTCTCGCGCACTCTGACTACGCGCAGGTCATGGCGGCTTTTGGTGGGCGCTACTCGCCGCCGGGCTGTCGTCCTACTCTCGCTTCACCGGCTCCGATCGGACCGACTCCACACACCAGACACACCCCCAGGGGAGGGATTCCGCCATGCCTCAGATCCCGACCGCGCGGGCCGGCCGTCACCAACGACGCGATCCAGCCAATTTGGCCTCTAATGACCTCGCGGAAGTTAGTCATAGTTAGTCACTGATGGGCACTCATGTCTTCTTGCGAGACCTTGCGTAGCCTTTCACCTGCAACAACGACTCTGTTGCCGGTTTCCGCACTGGCCGCTCGCCAGGTCACCCGGCCGGTCATACGCTCCACTCACACCTCGACCTCCGAGGACACTCTCCGCCTCCCCCTCCAGAAGGGATGTTCGTCGTGCCCGAAAGTGCGTTCCCTCGCGAGTCCGGCGCGGACATCTGACGCGATCCGGCCAAGTTCAGGATCGGTGGCCTAGATCGTTCTCGATCCTTCTCGACCTATCTCGACCCGATAGGTCTGTTCCGTTGAGTTCCTTTGAGTTTCCTTGAGTGTGACCTGCTGAGATTCAGTTTCCCGGTGCGATTTCAGCCGCCGGTGGCCATGCTCAGCCAGCGCTCCTACTCTCCAAACACGCCCCGGTTCTCGGGGACGTGACTCCTCAACCTGCCTTCAACGAAGGAGACTTCGTCATGTCCGCATGGCCTCGCATCACCTGCCCTGCCTGCCGTCGCTCCGTCGCCGTCAGCCCGGACACGCGCCACTTGGCCCGGCACGACCCGCCGGGGCCCCAGAACCGCCGCCACGGGCTCCCCCCGATCAGCTGCATCGCCTCGGGCCGCCTCATCCCGGCGGACTCAGACCTGCTGCTGCCGATGTTCGAGGACGCCGAGCCCGATCCGGCCGACGAGAAGCTGGCGCTCTTCTGAGCGTCAGCGTGTCCACGACGTCGGTGGGTCGCCCTCCCCCATCACAACCAGCTTCGGGCGGTCCGGGTGGCCGATGCCCAAGAACATGATCTCGGTGAGGTCATAGAGGATCTCGCAGGGCTCATCGTCCGGCATGCGTTCGGGATGCTGCATGGGCAGAGCCTGCCCGGAGCGAGTTGGGGCGTGAACGGGGCCAGGCGGGTGATGGTGGCGGTCTTCTCGTAGCGGGTGGCGATGCCGCGCCACTGCTTCAGTTTTGACCGTCTGGATCGCACGCCACCTCCGCGCGGTAGATGGCATCCGACTGGCCGGGCGCGGAAGCAGCTACGCGCTCTGGGTCAGCAGACCGGCGTCGATGACCTCAGCGATAAGGGTGGCGCCGCGGCTGTTCTGGTGGATGTGGTCGGTCGTGAGCACGAGACCGCGGCGCCGCGAAATCGTGTCGAGGCTGAGGCGCAGCATCCTCTTCGGCCCGGTCGGGGTCGGAAAAACACACGTCGCACAGGCCCTCGGCCATCTCGCGGTCCGCCAGGGCGCCCACGTACGGTTCGCCAAGACCAGCCGGATCCTCGCGGACCTCGCCGGCGGCCACGCGGACCGCACCTGGGACAAGCGGATCCGTGAACTGGTACGGCCCGACGTGCTCATCCTCGACGACTTCGCCATGCGCCAGCTCGGCGCGTCCCAGGCCGATGACCTCTATGAACTGGTCAGCGAACGGCAGGGCCGGTCCCTGATCATCACCAGCAACCGGGCACCCAGCGACTGGTATCCGCTCTTCCCGAACCCGGTCGTCGCCGAGTCGCTGCTGGACCGGCTGATCAACACCAGCCACCAGGTCATCATGAACGGCCTCAGCTACCGACCGAACAAGCGACCCAAGAACCCCACCGACAAGCCCGACAAGCCGCCGGTCCGCTAACGCCCAGCCCAGTCCACGTTCCATTCCCGCGGCAGGTCCTCGTCACAGAAGACGCAGACGAAGTCCTCCTCCCGAACGATGTTCAGCTGGCTACAGGCGGGACAGCGCCGGAACATCACCTCGTGGGTGAAGCCGGAAGGGTGCTCGATTCCGGCTGCGTCCAGAGCCTTCGCGACGGCCGGCCACGAGCTGATGTCCGGGCAGTATCCGGTCGACTGGTTACTCACCTCGCCGACCACCCACTGCCCGGACTCCTCGCGGAAGCCAATCTCTCCGGCACCGAGAACGGGGCCGCCGCCAGCGCACACCACGTGCTCGCTCCGGCGCGGGGCGAGCCGCAGCACGGCCGCCGAGTCGATAACGAACGTGAAAGGCTCGGCTAGCTCCACCGCTGCCAGGCCCGACACCCAGTCGTTGAAGTCCGCCACCGAGTGGATGCGTCGGCCCTCAGCCTCCGGCCGGACAAGGGCCCGCAGATCAGGCGGTCCCACATACCGATAGCTCCACCCCAGCAAGTTCACGCTGGCCAACGTAACCCCCGGCCGCGGCCAGGGCCTGGGGAATTACGTGAACTTACGCCTGGGGAATAACGAGAACGTTCACACAGCTACCTGCTTCTGCTGACGACCGCTTGTTCAGGGCTCGATCGCTACGAATGTCGGTTCTGGTCGGGCCGACCATGCGCCAGACGCTGAGCTTCGGCCGTGACCTCGGCATCGAGCTGGGCCAACGTCCTGTTCCCGTACTCGACGATGTCGTACTCGTCATCAAGCTCAGCAAGGCGCTCGGCCAGGGGTAGCTGGTGGCCGAACCGCTGGTGGATGCGCAGAGCAAGCTCTCGCGGCGTCAGCCGGCCCGCCAGCATCTGGTGCGCGAGCGCCCGCACGGCAGCGTCCTGCCCGGCCTCGCTGTCACGCGGGTAAAACACCAGGTCCAGCTCATCGAGTACGACGGGAAGCAGGTCGGGAACGTCGTACTCCGCCTCGGCACGTGTGTATCCGGCCAGAATGCGCAGTGCCGGGCTGTCGAGTCCGGCAACGAGTGCCGCGCAGGCAGCCTCGACGACATCGTGAGCATGGGCCTCGCCGATACTCCAGAGAACAGCGAGGTCTTGCAGGTCATGGGTTGCGGCTTCGATCGGCGACACCTACGCATGATCCCCTGCACGAGATGATCCCGTCGACTGCCTTTCGACTCAGGCGCCGACCGCGCTGACGGACGATCTACTACTCAGACAGTCGCCCGTGACCAGCACGAGCGTCCCGAGAGCCGGTCACACCAGCCCTTTGACCTGCGACTTCAAGTTGACGGAAGCTCAGTGCGGCCCACCTGGTCGCCAGCCCCACACGGACGGTGGCCCTGCGGCTGGTTGGGCCGCAGGGCCGGCACGCGGCCGCGTCAGCGGCGCGCGGGCGTCCAGCCCAAGGCACCAGCTGGCGGGGAGCTCCATCTCAGACGTGCGATATCCTCGACCACCGCCTTCAGCATCCGAGGTGACGGCCGCCCTGCACCGAGTGTCGCGTTGCGCTGAAGCTTGGTAGTGCTGAGCGGGCTGGGGTGCGTGCGCCTTTGCCTGCTGGACTATTGGCCAAGGGCTTCGAGCCAGGCCGCCACTTCCAGAGAGTCTTGTAGATCGGCTTCGAAGGCCATGGGGTTGGCCTCAGCCAGTACACGGTAGTGGCTGGCGGATTCCTCGATGGCGGCCAAGCCTTCCTCCCGCCGACCAACCGCACCCAGATCGATGGACAGGTTGTACAAGAATCCGGCGAGGCCGCGCCGGTAAGCATCGGGGTTGGCCTCGGCCAGTACGCGGTAGTGGCCGAGGGTTTCCTCTCTAACGGTCAATGCTTCCTCACGCCGTCCCACGTCGCCCAGCCGGGTGGCCAGGTTGTCTAGGGACTGGGCGAGGTCCAGTAGGTACGCATCGGAGTTGGCTTCGGCCAGCGCGCGGCGGATCCTTACTGCTTCCTCAATGGCGGTCAAACCTTCCTCAGGCCTCAGCCAGCGAGACAGGTTGTTCAAGGAGGTGGCGAGGTCGGGCAGGTAGGCGTCGGAGTTGGCCTCGGCCAGTACACGGAATTGGCTCACGGCTTCCTCAATCGCTGCCAGAGCCTCCTCCCCTCGGCCCGCCTCACCCAGGACGGTGGACAGGTTGATCAAGGAGGCGGCGAGGTCGGGCAGGTAGGCGTCGGAGTTGGCCTCTGCCAGTACACGGAATTGGCTCACGGCTTCCTCAATCGCTGCCAGAGCCTCCTCCCCTCGGCCCGCCTCATGCAAGGCGATGGACAGATCGTTCACTGAGCCGGCCAGGTAGGGCAGGAAGGCATCAGAGTCGGCCTCGGCCAGCGCGCGGCGGATCCTTACAGCTTCCGCGACGGCGGTCAAAGCTTCCTCCCGCTGCCCCACTGCACCCAGCCGTACGGACAGCCTGTTCAGGGAGCGGGCGAGGTTGGGCAGGTAGGCGTCAGGGTTGGCCTCGGTCAGCGCTCGGTAGCGGTCGGTGAGGGTTTGGGTGAGGTGGACAGCTGTTGTGGCGAGGCGTCGGCTGCTGGCCGGGAGCTGCTCGTCGAGGGTGACGAGATCAGTGATGGGAGTGGCGGGGTCGGAAATGGTGATGTTGAGGGCGGTAGTGAAGGCGATGGGGTGGTCGGTCCGGATGGCAGTGCCGATGATCTGCGCACCCAGCTGGTGGTGGCGGGTACACAGAGCGGTGAGCTGGGTGTCGAGGCGGTCTTGGAAGACGGGGTGAGCAGCTGCGCGGCTGTAGATGTTGAACAGTCGTTCTGTCTGGGTGTAGTCGGCGTCGTGAAGGAGGCGATCGGCGAGGGTGGGGTCGGTGTCCAGGATGCGGCCGATGTGGCGTTCGGCGAGGCGGTCGGGCTGCAGCGCGCCCCAAGGCTGTCCTGGAATGATGCTGGCCGGGTAGAGGGTGGAGAGCCAGGTGGTGACCTGGTTGCGGCGGTCGCGAGTCTGGTCGGCCAGCGCGGGGAGCCGTTGCCACAGCCAATCGGCCTGTTGATGGTCGGAGGCGCCAGTGAGGTGGGCGGCGGCTAGCGCCGTTTCTAGCGTCGGAAGGCTCAGGCCCGGGGTGAGGCCGAGGGCGGCAGCGTTCTGCCTCCAGTACCGGCTCTCATGTCTCAGTAGCCGGTCCTCGACGTCCGCGGCTACTGGCCGTGCGGCGCCATGTCGGCGGATCCCGCCGGGTTCGATGGTCTCGAGGAGGTCGGCGAGGGCGGTCATATGGAGGGTGAGGGCGTTGCCGTAGGCGTCCTGATCCAGCCGCGGCAGCAGCAGGCAGGACGCAGCCGCGGGCCAGTCGTGTCCGGTCAGGCCGTCGACCCGCGGCAGAGCAGCGGCCAGCGCGCGGGCCGCGTCGCGGTAGTGGTCGGACCGGCGGACGGGGTCGTTCTCCAGCGGGGTGAGTAGGCGGGTGGGGGCGGTTGCAAGGTAGTCCTCGGCGAGACGGGTGGCGGTGGAGGCCTGGCGCCACCAGTCACCGCCCGTGCGGGCGAGGAGCAGAAGCTTGAGAGGGGTCGTGCCGGGGTGGTCGGCGGCAGCTTCGACGAGGGCAGCGAGCTGTTCGGTGCGTGTCTCGACGTAGTCGAGGACGGCCAGCAGAGGCCTGGCAACATGCCGCACCTCCGCCAGCTGTTCTGTGGTGGCGTTCGCCTTCGGCCACAGCACCGCCCAACGGTCGGCGGTCAGCTGTGCGGCCAAGTGATGGGCCAGGCGAGTCTTGCCCTGGCCGCCTGGCCCGTGCAGCAACCAGAATCCGGTACCTCCCTGGGCGCACCAATCTCTCAGCTCGCCCAGGAGTCCGTCTCGGCCGTGGAAGGGCACAACTTGATGTCGGGCTTCAAGGAGTGCCGCTGGTGAGGCCATCTTTGCGGCGCCGATATGGCCTTGGGCGAGGTCGGTGAGGTGCTGGAGTTCCACCGGCTCCAGCCCGTGGTCCGCACCGAATCCATGCTCCGCGAGGGCGGTGCGGAAGGCCTGGTCGTGGTGGAGAACGAAGGTGGGTACGACGTTGAGCTGGCTGCCGCCGGAGTGCGCACGGTCGGAGGCCACCACGCCGACCAGCAGCCGATCCGCGTATACCGCCGCGCCCGATATACCGCCCCACGGCGATGTGCCGTCGGCTGACCATTGTAGGGAAGGCTGGCGCAGGTCCATCACGTACTGGTTGCCGACGAACCCGCTGCCTGGATTCAGTTCCCCGCGCAGCTGTGCCGCTTCCACCGGCTTGCCGTCGCGCTGGGCGACGTCCGGCAAGCCCCAGGTTTCGCAGTCGGTGCCCGGCCGTGCCGTCACCAGTCGGCCCCACCGCACCGGTGTCATGGGTGGCTGCCAGTGCGGCTCGTGGTCGACGAGGACCAACGCGGCGTCGTCTCGCCCGGCCGGGGTGCCGCACCACACCACCGTCCCGCCCACCGCCCTGCTTCCTGCCGGCCGGAAGACCTCTACCCGGGTGCCAACGGGGCCGGCGACGTGGGCGGATGTCAGCACCAGTCGCCCGCCCACCGCATAGCCCGACCCTGGCCCACCCGGGCCGCCAACCCCGGCCAACCGTTCCTGCTGCACTGTCGCCCTCCCCCGCCTTACCCGTGCACGACCTTGCACTCCAGGCCCGGGACTGGCGCCGCCGAGCCGGCTAGGGCTCAGTCTTCGATGCGTTGTGACGTGTCTCCCGGGCCCGACTGGCGGGGCTGCGTGGCGTGGACGAGTACGTCCTCACCGCTCGCGGTCTTCGGGGTGAGGGTGAACGAGACGCGGTGCGTGCGGGCGCGCGACACTCCCGCCTCGGTTTCCGCACCGACGGCCCACAGCTTGAAGCCAGCCTTCGCCTTCGCGTCCGCGCGCAGCTCGACCTCGAACTCCATCTCCACCGGCCCCACGGCGAAGACCACCTGGGGATTCTCACCGGCCCGCGCTGCCGCCGTGAGTAGTTCGTCACGTACCGCCGCGACCGCGTCCGCCAAAGGAATATCCAACAAACCCACCCCAAGATCTGATACATGGTCATGCTGCTGAAGACACCGTAGAACGAGAATCGCACCCACCGCAGTCGTTACCCCACCTCGCGAAGGTGGCCATGCGTAAAAAAGGCTGCCTCAACGGCGGAACAGCGACGGACAGGCATGAGGTCGCCGTTCAGCAGAGCCGGCCACCGGACTGGGGAGCGCGCCGGGGCCGGATCTTGCCGTGCCGGACCCGGCCTGCGGGCCCGGTTTGGGATGCTGGCCCAAGAACTGCCGTAGCAAGGTGGGTTGGCGGCGGATGATCATCGGGGGGACTCATGGCAGGCGGGGATCTGCGAGCGCTTTTCAGCTCAAAACGACCGGGCGGTGGCCGCAGAGGAAGCGTTCACGAACCGGTGGCTTCGATCACTTCTTTCGACAGCGTCTGTTGACGAGTTTCGGGTTCTGGCACAGATCTTGGGGAGTGGTCACAGACGGTGACAGTGCCGTTCGATGGAAAACGGGAGTCATGAGCCCGGATGCTTGACTGCAACGTGGTCACCAAGTCGCGGTCGTCGAGCGCCTACGGCGCCGTGTGCCCCTGCACTATTCGGGGTGAAGAACGCAGTGGATCCCGGTCAGGCTTTCGTTCAGCTCGCGAGCTCCCAGGGCGACGCGTTCGTCAGGATCCCGCGTCAGCTCCTCGCAGAGCCGCATCGCGTCGTCGCGGTCGCTGGCGTAGATGGCAAATGCATCGCGGACCGCGGTGTGGATCCAATCGCCATGGTTCGGGCTGGCGACTGCCAGCGCGGACGCGACAATCAGAAGTCCGGCCCTGTCCTGCCGTCGAAGCAAGGCTTCTGCGGTCACCCGTGTGACAAAGGTGTCTTCGCGGTCGAGCACCAGCTCCAGCAGCGGATCGACAGCCTCCTCCATCTCGGCAAAGCTCGCCAGACCGTGACCGGCGTCCGCCCGGTCCCCAGAGTCGCTGCTTCGCCCGAGCTCGCCGAGGGCCACGACAGCAGCACGCCGCAGGGTACTGTTCACCAGCTTGCCCACCCCTCCCGCAAATTTCGGCAAAAGTAGCACCACGGTCCCCGCGGCCGATCGGGGCCTCCACGGCGACTGCCCACCGCCAGTGGAGGAAACTCACCCGGCCCACGGGAAACGACCTCCAACCGGCTCCGTACTCACTGGTCAGGCCCACTCACGAACCCCCGAGGGCCCCCTGTCGGGATCTGGACGACCGGCTTCGAAGGCGTCGACCAGCGGCAGAGCAACACCTCCGCGAGGAGCTACTGAAGCAAGATCATTTTCGGAGCAGTTCAAATCCGGCTCGACCGTAGAGCTGTCGCTTGATCTTCTTGATCCGGTTCACGGCACCCTCGATGCTGCCCGAGCTCCAGTCCAGGGTGAGCCCGGCTGTCACGGCGTCAAGGTCCCGGAGCAGGTGGAGTGCGAAGCCGGTGAGCCCGGGCAGCTGGCTGGCCTCGACCGCGTCGATCCAGGTGGGAAGGGTGGAGCCGAGGCGGCCGGTGAGTATCTCGCCGAAGGCTCGGACATGCCCGGCGGCCGTGTCCAGTTCGGGACAGCGTGCCAGGACATCCTTCAGGCCGGCGCGGTCGTCCTCGCTCAGCGCGGTGGGGTGTCGGGTGAGCCAGCCGGTCACCTGGCGCACCGTCGGAGGCCGGGGCGGCGCGCCGGCCGGAGCCCCGCGGAGGGTGGCGATGTGGGCGCGGACCATCTGATAGGTGACGGGCGCGTTGTCGGCAACGAGTTCACTGTGGAGGTGGGTGACGCTGGTGCATCCCGCGGCGAATCGGCGCTCCAGGTAGGGCTTGTAGGGGTCCAGCCTGCTGGGTCGGGGCCGGTTGTCACGGATGGTGTCCTGCCAGCGTGCGGCGTTCGCGTACCGGAGCACGGTGTTGAGGCCCCAGCCCAGGTGTCGGGCAATCGCCCGACGTGAGTGACCTTGAGCAAGAAGCTTGTGGACCAGGGCATGTGCTGCCTTCTTCCGCTCGGCCCGCCGGCCGGCTGGTACCGAGTCGTCCTGCGGCCGACCGGAAGCCAGTCGGGTGGCCTCCGGCAGCATGCCGCTGGGCGAAGGATTGCTCAGACAGTCGCGATGGGCGGCGACGCAGGTCTCCACGGCTCGGCCGAGACCCTGCCACAGATGGAACCGGTCAGCGACCTGCAGAGCATCGGGGGCACCGCGCCGGGCACCCTCGGCATAGGCTCCCGCTCGCTCCCGGCAGATGATCTCCACGCCGGGGTGACGGACCAGCCACACGGCCAGCGGCCCGGCTTCACGCGTCGGGAGCACATCGACCACACGATGGTCTTCGACGCTGATCAAGACCGTGGAGTAGGTCTGACCGCGACGGATCGCGAAGTCGTCCACGCCCAGCACACGCGGAGTACTGAACTGCGGATCAGGCAGTGCCATGACCCTGCGTAACAAGGTCATCCGTCCCGCGCCCGAACCCCAGCTGGGCAGCCAGCCGAGCGCCTGCCCGCCCGGCCAGCGCGAGCCCCACTCGCTCAAGGGCGCGGTTGAGCCGAGTCGTGAACCTTGCGTGCGGGGCGGCCAGCCGGGAGAACGGCTCGGCGAACGTCCGGCGCGGGCAGTCCGCCGTTCCGCAGATGAAGCGCCGGACCGTCAGCCGGATCTCAAAGCCCTGCTCAGCGAGCGGAAGGTCCTTCAGCTTGCGCTGGTAACGGTCGTGGACCCGGTCCGAGAAGCGACCGCAGTCCGGACATGCAGCCCCGGCGGCACGGCCTCTCGCCACCACCTCGACCGTGCCGAACGCGGCCGTAGCCGTCTCGACATCCACATCGTCGATCCCGTTGAACACCAGCGAGTCCCAGAACGGTGCATCGGTCTGCATGACCAGCACCATCGCCATCCACAACCGCCCGCAGCAGCGGCCGACAGCCACCTGAGGGAGCGTCAATTCTGACCGTTGGACGACAAGGCGTACGCCGTCTCACACGAACCCGCCTCCTCACAATCGAACATCGAGGTCACCCTCCGCGACCGCTCCCCAAGATCTGTGCCAGAACCCAAAATTCGTGAACATCACCCGACCGTGGATCTGGGCGCCTCCCAAACCCATGAACAACGGGCTTCACAACCCGGGTTCTGGCTCAACTTCTGTGGTGACGGCTCGACGCTCAATACTTCGGGACGCTGAACAATGAGAACCAGCAGGTCGGCGTGTTGGCCCGACAGTGGGCACGAGCGCGCCCGGCGCAGCTCCACAGAAGTTGAGCCAGAACCACAACCCGTGAATAAAGCCAACAGGTCCTCGAGCAGGGTGCGGCGCTCGCGGTAGGGGAGGTTCAGCAGCTCGGTCCCGTGGAGTTGCAGCACGTCGAACGCGACGAAGTAGGCCGGCCATCGTGCGGCCAGCGTGGGGGCGCTGCGGCCGCGGGCGGCGGCGCGGCGCTGCAGCGCCTCGAACGACAGCCGGCCCTCGTCGGGGTCCCAGACGAGGAGTTCGCCGTCGAGGACCAGGCCGCCGGGGAGCTGCTCGACGGCGGCGACGAGGTCGGGGAACCGTTCTTGGATCAGCGATCCGCGGCGGGTCTGCAGCAGCACCTGGCCGCCCGGCCCGTACGGGGTGTACAGCAGGGCGCGGTGGCCGTCGAACTTCTGCTCAAAGGCCAGGCCGCCCGCCAGGACACCAGGTCCGGGGACGGACTCGGCGGCCTGGGCGGCCTGGGCGGCCTGGGCGAGCATCGGCTCGAGGGGCGGGAACAGAGGCACTCGGGGTGGCCTCCTTCACCGCCGCTTCAGGCCTGGCACGGTCAGCATGACCGGCAGGCCGAGCCGGGGCCCGGCGGGCGCTGCCGAACGGACCGCTCCTGTCGCCCGGGCTGCTGCTACTCCTCCGGCCAGACCTGCGGGTCCTTGCCCCTCGGACCTCGCCCTTCAGACGGGTCTCGATATCGATGCGGCGCTGCCCGCTCTCCGCGGCCCACGTGTCGATCGCGGCCCGGACTTCGTCCGAGCGGTCTCCCCAGGCAAGCCATGCGGCCTGCCACTCCTCGTGGGCTGCCTCAGGCCAACCACCGTCCCGAGAAGGCGGGCCGTACCCGTCCTGAACGGCCCGGAGCTGCGCCCAGGCCGAGTCGGAGCGCTTCTGCGAGCGAATCAAGTCGTCAGTGAGTTCGGTATCAGCCACGGCCGGATCGTAGAACCCGCCACTGACAGTCCCACGTGTGACTGAGCGCTTCAGTTGGCGGGATTCGCCATGTACGACGCTCACCCGGAGGCGGATCCGACGCGGCCGACGACATCCACTGGCCGGTGTCGGTCGTGCGAGCCCACCAGTACGTCGTGGAGGGCTTCCGAGGGCACCTCGGATCGGTCACCATGAAGGTCCGTCGGAGATCCGAGGGTGGGAATGAGCGAGGGTGGGAACGTTCTGGACGGGCAACGGAGCGGGCCGGAGCAGGTCGGACCCGCCCCGTGGCTGGCCCTGGCCTGTCTGGTCGGGCTGATTCTGGCCTACGTCGTACTGACGAACTTCACCGCAGAGCTGCGGGCGGCGCTGTGGGGCGAGCCCGGCACCGTGACCGAAGCAGACTGCCGGACGTACGACAACACTGTGGCCAATGCGGGAGTGTCGACGTCCTGCTCGGGCGCCTTCACCCCGGACGACGGCGGCTCGTCGTTCGATGTCCCCGTCGAGGGCGACATCGATTCGCCACCGGTCCGCGCGTGGCTGGTGGACGGTTCGTCCGGCACCGCGTACGTCTCACCAACGGTGTGGGCGGGGGTGTTCCCGGTGGGGTTGTCCCTCCTCCTGGCCGGTCTCCCGGCGGCGGTGACGGTGAAGCACCTGCGCCGCGTCCACGCACAACGCTGTAGAGAGCCGCTTCACGGATCAGACACAGAGTCGAGTGCGTGAACGACGACGACGAGCACAGCGGGTACAGCGCGCACGTCACCTGGCTCGACATCGACAAGCCGGGCCTCTGGCCAGGGGCGCGGCCCGCGACCGAGGGCCCGGCTCCCGCCGTGCGCTCCGCAGCGCCGCCGGCCTGCCATGAGTCGTCCGCCATCTACGCTGCTCAGCTCCGCCAAGTAGCGCGCTCACACGCCAACTGAAGCGCTCCTTACCTTGTTGGCGGGTTGATTCCGGCCCTTCGTACGATCGGGAGACCCAGGGGCCTGGGTGTGGCTTTAGAGCGCTCATGCCGTGGTTGTGGCTTTGACTGATTGGCCGCCCGGTGCCCCGCGACGACACGGCCACTCATTGGGATGAGCGAACAGAGATCGCTTCGTAAGGACACGTCGGCGTGGTCGTCTGTAGGGACCAGTCAACCGATCGACGAGGGAGGCTCGGGTGCCCGAGCTCTGGGCGGGGACGGATGCAGGCAAGGCCGCGCATCACTACACGGTGATCGATACGGACGGGACGAAGGTGCACTCGCGCCGGGTGCCGAACAACGAACCGGAGCTCCTGGAGCTGATAGGCGATGTCCTGGCACTGGCTGAGGACGGCCCGGTGACCTGGGCCGTCGACCTGAACGCCGGCGGGGACGCACTTCTGATCGCTCTGCTCACTGGCCATGGTCAGCGGCTGCTTTACATTCCTGGCCGCACCGTCCACCACGCTTCCCGTGGATACCGCGGAGACGGCAAGACGGATGCGAAGGACGCCTACGTCATCGCCGACCAGGCACGGATGCGTCGGGACCTGCAGCCTTTGCAGGAGTGGGACGAGATCGTGGTGGCCCTGAAGATTCTCACCGGCCGCCGCTATGACCTCGCCGCCGACCGCACCCGCGCCATCAACCGGATGCGGGCCCAGCTGCTGGAGTACTTCCCTGCCCTGGAACGGACCTTCGACTACGCCGCCTCCAAGTCCGCACTCATCCTGCTGACCGGCTACCAGACCCCGGCTGGCCTGCGCCGGGTCGGCCCGAGCCGACTCGCGACCTGGCTGAAGAACCGTAAAGTCCGTGGTGCCCAGGCCATCGCCGATGCAGCCGTCGCGGCGGCACAGTCCCAGCACACCGCCGTGGCTGGGGAAAGCACTGCCGCGGCTGTGGTCAGCACCCTGGCCAGGGCAGTTTTGGCTCTGGACGATGAGATCGCTGGAATCGACGCGCAGATTGCGGTCCGTTTCCGTGAACATCGCGACGCGGACGTGGTCCTCAGCATGCCCGGCATGGGCCCGTTGCTGGGGGCGGAGTTCATCGCCTGCACCGGCGGGGACATGGACGCCTTCGGCACCGCGGGCCGGCTCGCCGGCGTCGCCGGACTCGCACCGGTCCCACGGGACTCCGGTCGCATCAGCGGCAACATGCGCCGGCCACACCGCTACCACCGCCGGCTCCTGCGGGTCTTCTATCTCTCCGCCCAGATCGCCGCCCGGTTCTGCCCCACTTCGAAGACCTTCTACGACCGGAAGAGAGGCGTAGGCAAGAGTCACAAGCAGGCGATTCTCGCCCTAGCTCGCCGCCGCCTCGACGTTCTGTGGGCCCTCATCCGCGACCAACGCCACTGGACAGCCCAGCCGCCACAACTGGGCCTGACCGGCGCCGCATAACGCTGGCCGACCCGGTGAAGGTAGGTTGATCATCAGTTGGCTGGAGGCCGTGGGGAGGAGCTGCTGTGACAGAGATCGAGGTCCCGGGGCCTGAGCCCGACTGGCAGCCGGCTACACAACCGCCCTACTACACCGGCAAGAACCCCGCCTACCAGTACAGCGTCTGGGAACACCACGCCCCGCTATTCCAGATGATCGGAGTGCTGGCGCTGCCGGTGCAGCCCGTGGCTCAGCGGCTACGTCTGCACGTGGAGCGGTCGTGGGACGGGCTGGACGAGCTCGACGTCGTACTGTTCCGGCTGAAGGGATTCAGCTTCGCGATCAGCAAGCACGACGGCAATCCGGTGGGCGTCTCGTATGTCTGGCTGACCGAGCCGCATGAGCAAGCCGACAAGGCCCTGGACACCCTCCTGGACGTTGTCGGGATCGGGGAGGACGCCGTCGCATTCCGCGGAGACGCTCACGAGGACCCAGCAGAGCCGACCGCCACGGCGCACGATGCTGGCTCTCCGGATGAAGCCACTGACGTCACCTTGCCGACCTCTCTATGGGCAAGGTTCCGGCGTGCGATCGGCAGGACCCAGTAGGCACCTCCGACGCTTGACAACGGTCATTGGGAATCAGTCACAGGCGCCACGAGCACCTCGTCGGGACTCGCACAATAATTCGAACACCTGATTGAATAAGTGGATGAAGTCCTTCCCGTTCCCCGACGACCTGATCAAGCTCCAGCAGCAGTGGACCGCCGCCTACCAGCGCCTCGCCGACCGGCCCGGGCAAGGAGGAGCGGAGCTCCGGCGGGAGCTGATCGTGCTGTCGTGCCGGATCAGCGCGTACCCCTACTGGGAAGGGTCTGGATGGTCCACGGCGGGCCGGGTCGAGCTTCGTCAGGCAGCCGAGGCGGCAGACCGCGCGGCGGGACACCGCCGTGGTGGGTTCGCGGCGGCCGGCCCAGGGGCGCGGTCGCGGTGAGCGGGGTCCAGGCGCGCCTGGACCAGTGGCGGGCCGTGCGGGCCTGGCTCCAGTGGCAGCAGCGGCAGGTCGAGGAGAAGATCCACGGCCTGGAGGCGGAGCTCGCCGCCGAGCAGTCCCGCCGGCCACTGCCGCCACCCCCGGACTGGAAGGCCGAGTCGATCCGCACGGCGGCCGGCGCCAGGCCGCTGCGTGTCCACGTCGGCGACTGCATCATGGGCAACGGCAAGCCCATCGACCGCGACCAGGCCCGCCGGATGCTCGCCGACAACGTCGAGGCCTGCCCGTACTGCAACCCCGACAACGCCCTCGGCCTCATGGAATAGGCGAACGCTGCCGCCGATCCGCCGCATGCGACGGATGCGGAACCGAACCGTTCGCCGCGCTCTCTGCGGCGGGTACCGGCCCCTCGCCGACGATGGCCGGCTCGCGGTCTAGCGGGCGTGCGCCTTCTTGGCGCAGGGGTCGCGTCTGTCCTGGGCCGGTGACGCGGTCGGTGTGGGTGAGGTGCTGGGCGTGGGGGTGGGGCTCGGGGTCGGCTCGGCGCTCGGCGTGGGCGATGCTTCCGGCGAAGGGCTGGAGGCGGGTCCGCTCGGGAAGCCGAAGATCGGTCGCGGGGTGTAGTTGGGCGGGAAGGTGATGATGGCCTCGGGCTTACGGACGAAGGCGGCCTGCTGGACGGTACCGCGGCCTTGGAGGTCGGCTCGGGAGATGAGCTGGTCGGCGCCTTGGGCCCTGCAGTCGCCGGACGTGCCGATGATGGAGTCCCCCGTGAGGATCACGGTCGTCGCCAGCGCGGCCACCGCGACCCCTGCGGCCAGCGGACGTATCGCGGGACGCAGCGCAAGGCCTTCCCCCTGCCGCCACCATGAGTTGCTCGAGCCTGCGGCCACCCCCGGCGTGTGCGGGCCTAACCCCTCCCCCGCGAACGCTCTGCGGACCTGTTCGGCCCTCTCGCGGGCTTGGTGCAGGAGTTCGTCGGCATCCTTCTGGGCCTCGGCGCGCAGTCGCACGGCCTCGGCTTCCGCGCTCGCGCGGATACGGCCTGCTGCCACGCGGGCGTCCTCGCGGACGACTTCGGCTTCCTGCGCGGCATCGTCCAGGGTCTGCCGCACCGTGGCACGTAAGCGCTTGCTGGCCGGCTGGGCCTGGCGTTGGAGCAGCTTGACGTCGCGCCAGCGGCCGCGCCATTCGTCTATGAGGTCGGTGTCGGACTGGGACCCGGCAGCTGAGCCCTGATCCGGGTCTCGGGGGATGGTGAGGACCCGGACGAACTCGAGAAGGGGCCTTGACCCTGGGTTTTGGACACCGGAGACACTTGGATCTTGATGGTCCAGGAGAACGGAGTCCCTGTGGGGATGAAGCATTACCCCGCCGAGTTCAAGGCGGACGCGGTCGCGTTGTACCGCTCGAGGCCGGGAGCGACGATCAAGTCGGTCGCCGGTGATCTCGGGGTGAACACCGAGACGCTGCGGAACTGGATCCGGGCCGCCGACGGCCGCCGACCTGGCGCCCACTCCGCGCCGCCGGCCGCCTCGCGGGCCGACGCCGACGCCGTTCAGGCGGAGCTGGCCGCCGCCCGCAAGAGGATCCGTGAGCTGGAGGAAGAGCGCGACATCCTCCGCAAGGCGGCCCGGTATTTCGCGACGGAGACGCGCTGGTGAACCGCTGCCAGTTCGTTGACGATCACCAGCGCCGACACGGCGTGAAGCGGCTCTGCGACATCCTTGGCCTGGCCCGCTCGAGCTTCTACTACTGGCGCCGCACCGCATCCGCGAGAGCGGCCCGCCAGACCGTCGAAGCCGGGATCGCGGCCCGGATACGCAAGGTCCACCAGGACTCCGACGGCACCTACGGAGCCCCCAGAATCACCGCAGAACTCCGAGACGAGGGCGGCCCGGCGGTCAACCACAAGCGCGTCGCCAGGATCATGCGGACCATCGGGCTCGAGGGAGTCCGTCTGCGCCGCCGGCACCGCACCACCGTCGCGGACCAAGCCGCGGCGAAGGCACCGGATCTGCTCGGACGTGACTTCACCGCATCCGAGGTGAACATGAAGTACGTCGGCGACATCACCTATCTGCCGGTCAGCGGTTCGAAGCCGCTCTATCTCGCGACCGTCATCGACCTCGCCTCGCGCCGGCTGGCCGGCTGGGCGATCGCCGACCACATGCGGACAGAGCTCGTCATCGACGCCCTGACGGTCGCCGAGCGGACCCGTGGAAGCCTTGCCGGAGCGATCATGCACACCGACCACGGATCTCAATATTCGAGCAGGGCTTTCGCGGAACTCTGCAGGTCAGCAGGGGTCCGGCAGAGCATGGGCGCGGTCGGCTCCAGCGCGGACAACGCCGCCGCGGAAAGCTTCAACGCCGCCTTCAAGAGGGAGGCGCTCAAAGGCCGGAAGGCCTGGTCGAGCGAGCGTGAGGCCAGACTCGACGCCTTCCGCTGGCTGACCCGATACAACACCCGCCGCCGGCACTCCCGCCTCGGCCAGCGGTCCCCGATCGCCTACGAGAACGCCCTCCGACCAGCAGCAACTACCCTGACCCAAGCCGCATAGACGTGTTCAACATCCGGGGTCAAGGCCCGTTGCGGTGATGGTTCACTTGCTGGACGGCTTGGGGTGGCCTGGGAGGGTGCGTGGAAGAGCCAGGATTCCGTGTACTGCTGACAGAGGCAGGTGACCGGAAGGTGGAAGCGGTCCGTGCGATCCGGACGGTCACCGGCCTCAGTCTCTGGAACAGCAAACTTCTGCTCGACAGCGCGCCCGTAGCGGTCACGGAACCCAACTGGCTCGAAGTCGCAGATGAGGCGGCCAGGGTCCTTGAGGACGCGGGCGCCCGTGCGACAGTGCTGTGCGACTGGTGCGATCGCACCATCAGGCGAGGGGCCGACCCTATCGACCCGGCCCCCTGCAAGGGGCCGTGGCCTGCCGAGGCATGCCGGGCGAGTTGTCCACCCGCCGCGCCTTGAGTAACGGCCAGTTCAGCACCTGCGTCTGAGCCGTTCATGGCATTTGTAAGCGAGGGTGTGGCCGCGTGTTGAATGAATACCTCCGCGGCTACTTGGGGTCCTCGCTGTCCCAGGGGTAGACGAACTGGTGGGGGCTGAGTTGCCAGTCGGTCAGGACGGTGACCAGCTCCGACTCACCGGTTGCCTCAGCGGATGCGATGAGGACTGCCCCGATGTCGTAGTCGAAGCCATCGATGCGCTCGCTGTCGTACTCCCAGTGCTCAAGCCGGAAGATGCGGTTCGTTTCGCTGGGCACCCAGCCTTGCTTGCGTGCCTCGGAATCACGAGGGGTCTGCCTGGGGGTGATGTCCACGAACGCCCGGCGGTCAATCCGCCTGGCGGGGACTTCCGCCACCAGTCTCCTCCCGAGGCGGAGCGCGGTCAGTTTGTCTGTGGGCCAGTTCGAGGTGTCGTTCACGAGGCCTTATCTTGACTCGTCTTGCCCTCGGCCTCTGAGGATTTTTGTCTGGACAATCCTGCGGGTCATGAGGGTGATGGCGGCCCAGGTAATCAGGGCTTCGGAGTGCTGGACGAGCCGTTCGTAGTCGCGGGCATGGCGGCGGGCGTGCATCAGCCAGGCCAACGTGCGCTCAACAACCCAACGCGGCGCGCCACGCTGCCGCGGCGGAGCGCGGCGTCACGCTGTCGGGCCGACGAGCGCCGACCGTCCGTCGCGCCCAGGAATCGTCCGGGGTCCGCGCAGGAGGCCCAACGGCTGGGGCGGCGGCTGGGCCTGTTCGCGGCTGGCGGGTAGCGGCCAGCTCTTGGGGCGCCGGGGACGGCTGCGCCTCGGCGCGGCTGGTGGCCGTGCCGGGGCGCGAGGACGTGGAGGTTACCTGGCCAGGGTCCAGGGGCCGCTCAGCTTCGGCGGGCCCGGCTGGTGGGGGTTGAGGTCCACGACCACATCACTTCGTCCGTGTGGACGGTGAAGACCGTGGTCCAGGACGTGCTGTCGCGATGGACGGCGAGCGCTTCGAAGCCGGCGTGTACGGGCGTGTCGGCGTCGATGTCGATGGTCCAAGTCACGCTGTACTCCGGCATACGGTTCCTGCCCCCTTTCTGGGGTCTCAGCGCCCGTATCTGCTCGTCGGAGGACTGGGCCGCCTCCACCCGCCGTACGGCCGCACCCCAGATGCAAGAGGCCGAGAGGGGAGCCAGGCTGGCTCATGACCCATGCGGGCTGACACCCGCTCGACACGGAGAAGGGCTGGCTTATGGCGGTCTCGGATGAAGTGACCCTCGCTGTCGGCGCCATGGGCTTCGCGAGCGCTGTCACAGGCCAGGTGCTCCTCTTCCTCAATGGGAGGCGCAATACCGACAAGCAGATTCGAGCGGCCGAGACCCATCTGGGCAAGCAGCTTGCAGCGGCCGATACCCAGCTCGGAAAGCAGCTTGCAGCGGCCGATACCCATCTCCAGAAGACACTCGACGCGGAGGAGAAGCACGTAGCTTTGCGGGCCGAAACGGAACTGGACAGACAGATCAAAGTCGACGGGTGGTCGCGTAACGCTGCCTGGCACATGCATAAGCGGGCGGTGTACAGCGATCTGCTGGAGGCGGCGCAAGAGCTGTCTGACGGCCCGACAGACGACTCGCGGAGAAAGTGGTCGAAGGAACGGGCGAGGGCGCTGATCATCGCTGAAAGGCCCCTTCGTGACTACCTGACGGAATTGGCCTTTCCGTTGTCACCTTCTCAGCTTGACGACCTTGTGACCATGATGCGCGAGGACGTGCACCCCCCGAAAAAGAAGGACCCGGACGACAAAAAGGCGGAGGACCAGCAGAAGCAGGCCGAGGACCGCACCGACCGCGACGGTGGGTGATCAGACTCAGCCGCCGGCGTCGAAGCCGGACGACGGCCAGTAGCGGCGCGGTCCCGGAGCATTCCCCGGGCCGCTCACGACGCTCACCATGGCCTCCACCCACAACCTCAGCTCCCGGCACGACTGGTCCGCGAGGAACGCGCTGCGAGCGCGGGCCGACGGCGATCGCAGCGAAGCGGTCGCGCCGGGACGCTCTCGTTGAGAGATGAGTGGGTGCACGTGCCTAGGTTCGGGTCGGCGCTTCGGCCGGGCTTCGCGCTGACCGTAACGGTTGCGAGGAAGGCCAGGGCGAGCATGGCCAGGGGGATGTGCCGGTGCCACGAGGTCCAGTGCCGGACCTGGTAATCGTCCAAGCCGACCTGGCCTTTGGCGGCCTGGAAACTCCTCGATGGACCACCTGGTCCCGGAGACGCGGACCAACGCACGTTGAACTATGCAGCCAGCGTCACCAAGTCCGCCGGTGCGCACCGGCGGTGCTGCTGCGGCACCGCGACTGGCACCAGGGCCTCGGCCCCCGCCGTACACCTGGCCGAGGTAGTCATCGACCGGCCCCTGCCATGCCCGGCCCGTCAGCGCCCCCATGACGACCGCCCCGACCGGCGGGCACACCACGTCCCCGATCCGCTGGATCGCGGACGTCCGCGATCCCTGCCACGGGTTGGACGGCAGGAACCCGACCAGCTGTCCGGCCTCGATCAGCCGGTACCCGTTTTCCGGAACCAGGTCCGGACCTTCCCCGTGAGGCACCAACCGGCCCGGTCCGCGCTGAAGGGTGTTCCCACCTTTGGCCCGGCCGCGCTCGTCGAGGCCCCGCACGCCGCGGGTGTTGATCCGCTCACCCGCGCCCCACCCGAGGGCGGCGGCGAGGGTCTGCTCGGCGAACGGCACCCCGGGCCGCACGGATCCGGGGATGCGCCCGTACCGCAACGCCATGAAGAGCACCCGGCGCCGGTGGGTTGCAACCCCGTAGTCGGCCGCGTCCAGCTCGGCCCACTGCTGCTGAGACCAACGGCCAGGGCCAGTTCGAACGAGACCGTTCACGCACCTCGGCGGGCAGGTTCGCCGACTGCTCCAGAGCGACCCACCGCAGGGACTCGCCGTGCAGCTGCAGGCCGAGCGCCCAGACCAGCACCTCGGCGACGAGTCCGGCTTCCGGGTCCGGCATGGCGGCCGCCATGGCGCGCACCTCGGCCCACGTCGCCCCGGAGCCCTCGCGGTACCCGCCGTGTCCGGCCGCCTCCCCGGCGGCGCGCAGCATGGCGGCGAGCACCCGGAGGGACTGCGCGGTGAGTCCGGCCCGCTTGCCCGCGGTCGACCAGGCCGGGCAGGGCGGTTCCCCGTCAAATTCAGCGTGTTGAATATTACCCTCCTCGGGGGACGGCGCCCGGTCAGGTGTTTTCTCGTGGCGGGAGTTCTATGTGTGATCGGCGATGGATGTTCTCCTCAACACGGTTGCCTTAGCGATTCGCAAGTCCGTGCCCGACCCCCGCACCATGGCGGACGCCGAGGCCGGGCAACCGGCGCCGGGTTGAGGTCCCCCCTGCTCCCAAGCGAGGAGGGAAGAAGCCGGGTCGGGTCTGTCCGCTTCGTCTATGCGCCGGCGTGGAGGTAGGCCGCCCATAAAGATGGGGTCGCCGGGTAGCGGTCGCGAAGGGCCCGGATGGTGTGGTGCAGGGCGGTTGCGGCCTGACTGGGGTCGAGTGTTCCGCGCGGGCCGATGGTCAGGTGGATGTAGAAGGATTCGGCGACTTCGACAGCCAAGCGGTCGTTGATTGGCCAAAGGGTCCCGATGACGTGGGGGAAGCCAGCGAGTTGGAAAGCGCTGGTCAGATGGATGGCCTCGTCCAGAAAGTCGGTGGTGCCGGGGTTCGCGGTGCTGCAGGCGGAGAGGTACGCAAGATGCGCATGGTCCAGGCTGATCTGGGAGAGTGTGGACACAGTCAACGGTGTGGTGGCGTGGTCGTGGAGGAGTAGCTCGCTCTGATCGGTGCTGCGGTTGTTGCCATGGCAGGCGAAGTGGGCGATGCCACACTGCGGGAGGTGGGCGAGAACCGTGGCTGTGGTCGGAGTGCCGATCCCCGGGGGGGCAGGGGTGCCGTCGGGGGCCGGGGCGGGTTCGGTGAGCTGGATCGGGCAGTGCAGAAGTGCCCGGATCTGGCGGACTTCTTCCGAGGCGTACGGCAGTGGGCTGTGGCCAGGGGTGGTAGGCATGGCGACGATCAGGGACTGGGATCCGCTGGCGGGCCGGGGGCGACGCCCACGGGCGTGACGCAGGGCGCGGATGGTGGGGGTGTAGGAGGAGATCACCCGGTCCATGACAGTGCGGCGGTTGGGGTCGTGTACGGGGTCAGTGTGGAATCCGGCCGCATGCAGGGGCAGCAGATCGAGGATCGCGCCCGGTGCCCACCACACCCGTGGCAATGGCGCGCCGTCCTGGGTTGGGGGGACGATCTCGCCCAGGGCCGCCAAGGCGGAGAGGACTGGCTCGGCTGCGGCCTCCCAGAGCCATTCGAGGGTCCGGCGCAGGGTTTGCTGGGCGGCGATCCGGTCGCAGTCAGGCGCTGTCGCATCGGCCAGTGCCCCGTAGAAGGTGTTCAGCTGGTCGATGACGGTGTCCTGGCTGAGCCCAGGCAGTGGGCAGGAGGTGATGCCGTTGCGGGTGAGTAGGAGTGCGTCGCTGCGGTAGCGGTTGACGTTGAACGTCACCACGGGGCCATGTGCGGCTTCGGCCAGGAGCTCGTCGGGAGTGGGCGGCAGGGCGAAGGCGGCGAACCCATCGCAGGCCCGTATGCGCCTCAGCAACTCCTCCAGTTCTACACCCAGCCGGTGGCGCCCACTGCCTGTCCGCCCGGAGGGGTCGGCACCAACTCCGGTGGCCGCGACAGCTGGATCCTGGTCAAGTAGCTCGCGCAGCTCGGTGAAACGCCTGGCCAAGTCAGGGTGTTGGAGCTTCAAGTCAGTCAAGTCACTTCGTGTATCCAGCGCTTGGGACAGAAGGACTCCCCGTCCGGCCTCAATCAGACGCAGTGCCCGCATGGCCCGCCCTTGCTCGTTTCCATTGGTGTCGCCCAACACCCGCGCGGCAGCGTCGCCGACGAGACCGGCAGCCCTGCGGCCGAGGGCATGCTGCTGCTCGTCGCGATCTAGCCACCGTGGCGCCAACTCCGGCAACATCAGCACCGCCCGCTCCAGGAATCCGGCCGCCCGACCGGGGTCCGAGGAAGACGCGAAACGTGCCGCCCTACGCGCCACCGCGATACGCAGCGACGGCGGACCCGTCTCTGCTTCGACCGCCTGCCCCCACAGGGACAGCGCCTCCTCCCGGTCGGCCGACTCCCCGGTGTGCTCGAATCGCAGCTGTAGCGTGCCGGCGAGGCCGCTCAGGCTCATGGCGCGGTGGAAGTCGTCATAAAGGGTGGCCCGGACAGCAGCGCGGTGCACCTCCACTGCTTCGTCCAGTTCCTTGACGTCCCCGGAATGGTCGTACCGGATCTCCAGGACGGCACCGAGCTGGGTCAAACACACATTGTGCAAGGGGTGGTTGTGGGTGGCGGCTCGGACAGCGGAGCGGGCTGCCACCACCGCCTGATCCAGATCCATAAGGTTCCCAGTGCGTTGGAACCGTGTTCCTAGCACGATGCCAAGCATCAGCAGGATATTGGCGGGGTCGGGGTGGTTGGGGGGGAGTGCTGCGACAGCCGCACGGAGCGCCTCCACCGCCTGATCCAGATCCTTGGCTTGCTCGGACCTTTTCGAGGTCCGCGCATGCAAGGCGGTCCCTAGAGTGGTCAGATACCGGGCGCGCTCGGAGTGGTCGGGAGGGAGTGCTGCGACAGCCGCACGGTACGCCGTCACCGCCTGATCCAGATCCCAAACGTTCCCCGTGCGTTGGGACCGCGCCTGCAGGGTGCGGCCGAGGGCAGTCAGGTACGAGGCGAGGACGGGGAGGTTCTCGGCGTGTTCGGGGCCCTTGCGGGGGATGGCTCGAGCGGATGCAGCGAACAGCTGCACCGCCTGGTCCAGGTCTTTGGCGTTCCCGGTGAGCTTGAACCGCGCTTCGAGCGCCTCGCCAAGGCAAGCCAGAGGCACATCTCGATCGGAGCGGTCGCGGGGGGTGGCCCGGACGGCCGCACGGAACACCTCCACCGCCTGATCCAGATCCTCAGGTTCTTGGGTACGCTGGAAACGCTCCCGTAGGGAAATGCCCTGATTAGTCAGGTCCGGAGTCGGGTTGGGATGGTCATTAGGGGAGGCCTGGACCGCCACCTTGATTCTCTCAAGCCGACCCTTGGCATACTGGACGGACAGGGAACTGACACCGTGTGACAGCAGGGCGCGCTTGACCTGGTCGCCGGGTGTGCCCATGATGCGCTCCCACAGGCCCACGGCAGACGCCCTAAGCGCTCGATCCGTCGGGGTACGCGATGCACGCTCGCCCAGGTCAATCGCATACGAGACCGCCCGCCCGGCGAGGGTCGCGAGGAGTGGTTGCGGCAGATCGTCGATTCCTGCGATGAAACACCGCGTGAAGAACCGGAGCGCTGCCTCCTTGTCTTGTCCGGCTACCGGCTGGGGAAGGATCTCGGTCCGCCGGTAGTGAAACCACCCCAGGATGCGCTCGGTTTCCGCATCGTCGGGATCAAGCGGCCCGTTAACGAACCTGGCCAAGCGGTGCGCCTCGGCCATCGCTGGCGCCTCGCGGATCGCTGTTGCGTCTCCAGCCGCGGCCCGCTCTAATCGTGCCCGCACCGCCGCTAGCAGTTCCTCACGCTGCCCCATGACCCCTCCCCCGTAAACGGTGACCCGTTGATCGTCAAATGCCAAAGATAGAGCCCTAGTTGCCGGATAGGATTAGGTTCGGACACGATGGCCCCGGGGCCCCTATGCCGGCGGGGTGAAGCCACCGTGCACTAGGCCGCCTGAGCACACCGTGGGTTCGCAAGCGAACGGGGGATGGCGTGCCCGAGAACTTTGCCGGAGGCTCCGGTATGGAGCAGCGCGATGATGTCGCCTATATATGCGATCAGCTGGGCAGTATTCGCACAACTCTGGAGGCGCACAGCCCCCTAGGCGCGGCGCCGTTGGAAGGCCTGCTGGCGGCACTGCGCGACGGGGAAGATCCCGCCACGCCGCTGAACGTGCTCCACGAGGCCCTGCTGGCCGCCGGCGACGCCGCAGGCGTCTACGCCCGGTCGCGCGCCCTGAACCCGCCCGGGGTCAATCCCGCCGTGCCCGACGAGTGGGTGCTGCTGTGCCCGACCGGTCAGTGCTCGCGCCATGCTTGGCCCGACGGCTCTGACGTGCCCCGCTGCCGAATCAGCGACCGGCCCCTGCGTGCCGAGCGGTTGTAGTGGTGGGCGGGTTCCTGAGCGCCCTGGGGCAGAAGCTCGCCGAGCGCTGGCTGACTCTGCTGGTCCTGCCGGGAGCACTCTTCCTGGCCACTGCCACCACCGCCCGAACCCTCGGCCAGGCCCACGCCCTGGACTACGTTCGCCTTACCGGCCGGATCACCCACTGGGCCCAAGCCCCCGCTGCAACCACCTTCGGCGGCCAAATCGTCCTGCTTGGCGCGGTCCTCGCCGCTAGCGCGGCGGCCGGGCTGGCCGCCCAGGGTCTGGGGACGCTGGTCCAGCGCATCACGCTGGCCGCCGGCTGGTACACCTGGCCGCGTCTGCTGCGGCAATGGGCCCATGCCCGCGTTGCTCGCCGCCGCGCCCGCTGGACCGCCGCCCAGCAGCGCTACCGGCAACAACTCGACGCCGACGCCCGCACCCTGGCCCGCGACGGGCACCGAGCTGACCCCGCCCGGCGCCGGGCCGCGCATCAGGCGCTGCAGCGCATCTCCGCCGAGGAACCGGACCGGCCCACCTGGAGCGGCGACCGCATCCACGCCGTCACCATCCGCCTGGACCGCGACCACCACCTGGACCTGCCTCTCCTGTGGCCGCACTTATGGCTCACACTGCCCGAGACCACCCGCACCGAGATCACCGCCGCAGAGCAGGCCCTCACCCGCGCCGCCACCCTGGCCGGCTGGGCCATCCTGTACACCCCACTGACCGTCTGGTGGTGGCCCAGCGCCCCGCTCGCCGCCGCCCTCGCCCTCACCGCCAGGCATCATCTCCGCAGCGCCACCGACACCTGTGCCCAGCTTCTGGAGGCCGCCGCTCGACTACACACCACCGCCCTGGCCGCCCAACTCGGCATCGACCACACGGGCCCGCCGGACCCCGCCCTCGGTGACGCACTCACCCGCCAACTCCGCACCTGCACCCCCAACCCGCCCGCCTCCGGCAGCGCCCCGCCTCGCTGATCTGCCGTACCCCGCTCCGTCGAGTACAAGGCGCCACGTGCACCCCGCCAGCAGGTGAGCCCGGCCCGCACGCAGCCCCTGCCGGTATGCCTCGACCTCACCCAAGACATGCACCGCGACGTAGAACGTGCGCGACTTCTTCGACCGGGTCACCGCAGCGGCGATCCGACCGACGTAGTAGCGGCCACCGCGCAACCGGATCGAGGAGACCTCGAAGGTCAGCAGCGAACCGCCCTCGCTCAGCCGCATCCCCGAGGAGTAGAGCAGATCGGCAAAGGCGGCATTGCGGTCCTCCAGCCGCCCCGCCCACTCCGGATCCGGCAGCCCGGCGGCGCCATGCCCGCGCAGCCCCACATCCACCCAGCGACGCCAGGCCCGGGGAGTCAACCAACGCACATCGCTCCGCTTGGCGTCCTTCGCCTTCCCCGCCGGCGCCCGCATCGACGCGCTCGCGGTCGCCCTCGCGGGGGCGCAGGAGCCAGCGGCCCGGCCAGGGCGCGGCGATCTCGTCCAGCTCGGCGAGGACGTCCGCGGGGATTTCGGCGCCGAGGTCGAGCGCGAGGTCGGCGAGGCACACGGGGCAGGTGCGCTCCTCGAACCAGTCGATGCAGGTGGCGTAGCTGTGTCAGTCCGTGAAGCCGCAGCGGGCGGTGGTGTCGCCGTGGTCGGGCAGGAGGTGCACCAGGCCCGCGGCGTCGGTGCCGAACCCGGTGACGCGGATGGGTTCGGCGCTGGGCTCGGCGGTCTGAAAGAGCGTTTTGTCCTGTCGATGGTGTTTGGTAAAGGGGTCAGCTGTCGCGCCAGTTCGGTGTGGATTCGCGGGTGAGGCGTCGACTCATGAGGTCGATCATCGCGAGGTGGATCATGGCTTCGGAGCGGTGCGGGTGGGCCTCGTAGTCGCGGGCAAGCCGGCGGTGGTGCATGAGCCATCCAAAAGTCCTCTCCACGACCCAGCGTCGCGGGATGACCTTGAAGCCTTTCTGGGTGGGGTCGCGGTGGAGGACTTCGACGTCGATGCCGAGGCGGGCACCGTGGTCGATGGCCTTGTTGCGGTAGCCGGTGTCGGCCCAGGCCTTGGTGATGCGGGGGTGGGCTGCGGCGATGTTCGAGAGCAGGTGGATGCCGCCGACGTTGTCCGAGACGCTGGCGGCGGTGACGAGGACGGCGAGGAGGAGGCCAAGGGTGTCGACGCCGATGTGGCGTTTACGGCCTGCGATCTTCTTGCCCGCGTCGATGCCCTGGCCGGTGGCAGGCACGTTCGCGGAGGTCTTGACGCTCTGGGCGTCCAGCACGCAAGCGGTCGGCTCGGCATCCCGGCCCTCGGCCTCCCTGACTAGTCGGCGGAGGAAGCCGTTGAGCTGCTCGAACACCCCGTCCTTCTGCCAGGCGGCGGAAGTAGCCGTAGACCGTCTCCCACGGGGCGAAGTCGTGCGGCAGGTACCGCCAGGGGATCCCGGTTCGATCGACGTAGAGGACCGCGTCCATGATCCGGCGCAGGTCGTGCTCGGGCGGCCGGCCGATATCCAGGCCCTTTCCTCTCCGCTCGGCCCGCCAGGCCGACAGAATCGGTTCGAGCAGTTCCCACCGGGCATCGGACAGGTCACTGGGATAAGGCCACGGTCGTTGGGCGCATGTTTCGGTAGTACTGCCGGCCGACGGCCCAAGACAGGGCGCAAACAGGGGTGAGCGGGGGCGCCTTGGGATCAGACAGGAGCGAAGGGACCGAAATGGACCTGCAGCAGCCGTCACCAGCCACACGCTTAACACCACAACCAGCCGCCTCAGCCACCCGGCGACAGCCACCCGCCCAGATTCGAACCAAACACCATCGACAGGACAAAACGCTCTTTAAGTAGTCCAGTTCATACCACTTGGGGTGGTAGTCGATGCTCTGCAGCTGCTCCGCTGTCTTCAGATCCCGCAGCGCGTTCGGGGATCAGGGCGTCCGGCCTGGCAGTTGCACGGCCGGGGGCATGTCGTTCAGCGCCGGTTGCCACTTGTCCGAGGTGACCACCGCCCTCAACTGGGCCGGGCTCAAGGGCGGGTTGGGGCGAGAGGACGTCGTGGTCTCCATCGGCGGAGCGTTCTTTTCGGACAGCTCGACCAGGAACCCCTGCGGGGTCACGAGCGCGGCCCGCCATTCCTTGATGTCTATGGCGGGGTTCTGGGCCATGTAGCCCTGCTGGGTCAGCAGCCTGGAGCCGTCGGCCAGCTGCTC
The DNA here is from genome assembly GCF_045208355.1 of Streptomyces sp. NBC_01546. Lineage (NCBI taxonomy): Bacteria > Bacillati > Actinomycetota > Actinomycetes > Kitasatosporales > Streptomycetaceae > Streptomyces > Streptomyces sp. NBC_01546. The sequence goes on along the minus strand of NZ_CP109379.1, from coordinate 8,344,658 downwards.
CGTCGTGCAGGCGTCGTCCGGCCGCACATCCTTCTTCGTACAAAGGGTCGCGATGTTGGCCATGCTGCCGTTCGGGTCCACCGGGACCAGGGTGAGCCTGATCGCCACTGCGCCCTTGCCGTCGTCGTACACGCCGGCGACTCCCGCGCCGTGGCCGTCGGTACCGTTCGCATGCTCTACGGACAGAGTCCCTCCCGGCAGCAACCCCTTGAACACCTCGACCAGCTGTGCCGCGGAGACCGCGCCGGTACCGCCGGGCGGCAGCTCCGGGGCGCCGCCCCCGCCCCCGCCGGACCCTCCGCCCGACGGTTGCGGCGGCGCCGCGATCTCGACCCGGCCCGTTCCGTCCAGCAGCCCCCCGGCGTAGGCACCGACCGCGCCGATCAGGGCCAGGGACAGCACCGATCCGCCGATCACGGCGGCCCGGCGGCGGGCCACGAGCCGCCGTCCGCGCCGCTCACCGGCTTCCACCAGGGCGTGCCGGTCGGCCGTGAAACCGTCCCCCGCACGCCGGAGGGCTTCGCCGAGCTCGTCTTCAAAGGGCATGGGGAACCAAACCTTCCGTTCTCAGGGAGAGTGCAGAGGACCACACCGGCACGGGGCCGCCCACCGGCGGCCTGGCCATTTCCGTTCTCAAAGGCCCGCGAACTCACTCATGCTGCCGCCCAGTTGCTCCCTGAGCCGGCCGAGCGCCCGCGAGGTCCTGGTACGGACCGCCGCCGAGCTGGTGTTCATCGCGTCGGCGGTCGCCTCGATGCTGCGGTCCTCCCAGTACCGCAGCACGAGCACCGCCCGGTCCTTGGGCGCGAGCCGCCCCAGGGCCTCCAGCAGCGTCAGCCGCAACGCCGTATCGCCGGACCCGGATCCGGCGGCGGCCGCGCCCGACTCGGGGAACTCCCCGACCGGGCGCTCTCCCGCGGACCGCCGGCGCTGGTGGGTCAGGAAGGCCCGTACGAGCACGGTCTGTGCGTACGCCGCCGGATTGTCGATACGGGAAACACGCCCCCAGAGCAGGTACATCCTGCCCAGGGTCTCCTGCACGAGGTCCTCCGCGAGATGGGTGTCCCCGCTGGCCAGCAGACAGGCCGACCGGTACAGGTGCCCCGATCTGCCCTCCGCGAACTCACGGAACCCGTCTCCGCGACCCTGCCGCATCTACTCCCCCTCGCGTCGTCTCACCCCATCGACGCGACGGAGACCAGAGAATGTTTCACCCGAGTTCGTGGAAACAGACATGGAAATCCTCGCGCACGAAGCCCTCCGCCTCGTACAGCCCCTGCGCGACCGTGTTGTCGTACGCGGTCTCCAGCTGCACCCCGGCCACCCCGGCCTCCCGCGCCCGGCGCAGCACCTCGCGCAGCAGCGCCCGGCCGGGCGCCGGTGCGGCGGCCTTCGGGAGCCACGTACAGGTCGTTGAGCACCCAGGCGGTGTCCATGCTGAGCGACGAGAACACCCGGTAGACCTGCGCGAAGCCGACCGTGCCGATGCCCGGCGCGTCGGCGAGCAGGACCAGCGACTCGTCCTTCGCCCGTGGAGACGCGGCCGTTACCTGTCCTGCGAGGTCAGGAGCAGGACCAGGGACACAGAGATCCAGGTCCCGGAACGGGGGCAGGCTTCCACCTCGCATTGAAGCCCTTGCGCTTCCGTGCTCGGGCTTACCGATGACCTATTAGAACTACCGGTACTCCACCAACCACCAGGTCGTCATTGATGCGGATACCCGCCTGGTCGTTGTGGTCGGTGAGCCTTTGCCCGGCAATCGCATCGACTGCCGGGCATGGGAGGAGTCTGGCGCGAAGGCCGCCGTGGGCAGGACCCTCACGATGGCCGACGGCGGCTATCCGGGCATCGGCCTCCTCATGCCCCACCGCCGCACCCCGGGCGAAGAGTTGCCGGGCTGGAAGCGCGAGCACAATCGCTCGCACAAACAGGTCCGGGCCCGCGTCGAGCACGTCTTCGCCCGCATGAAGACCTGGAAGATCCTCCGCGACTGCCGTCTCAAGGGCGACGGGGTCCGACACGCCATGCTCGGCATCGCCCGACTGCACAACCTCGCCCTCACGGGATAGCTTCTGCCGCATACGAGACCTGAGAGGTCCCCGGGAGACGGCTCCCCCCTCGCAGTCTCGGAGGAGAATCAGGCGAGGCAGAACTCGTTGCCCTCGATGTCCTGCATCGTGATGCACGACTCGTTGACGCCATCGGCGCGCTGCGTCAGCACGTGCTTCGCGCCGAGCGCCATCAGCCGTGCGCATTCGGCCTCGAGTGTGGCCAGGCGCTCGTCACCCACGAGCCCTGTGCCGACCCGCACATCAAGATGCACCCGGTTCTTGACGACCTTGCCTTCGGGAACTCGCTGGAAGAGCACGCGCGGGCCCACACCCGAGGGATCAGCGCACGCGAAGTAGACCTCGTCCTCAGACGGCAGCGAGTGGTGGTACTCCTCCCACGCGGCAAAGCCCTCCGGGACTGTCGGTACGACGTACCCCAGCACCTCGCACCAGAAGGCGGCGAGGCGCGCAGGTTCCGCGCAGTCGAAGGTCACTTGGAACTGCTTGATCGTTGACATCGGCGCACGATAACAGGGGCCCTGCTCATCTCCCCGGGCGGGTGGATCCACACGTTGCCGGGAGGACGGCCCCCGCCATCCGCTGCCGTGTCGTGCGGTCACAGGGGTGAACCGAGGCCGGCGCCTCTTCCAAAGAGTGGGACCCAGGATCCGATCTCAGCCGCCCACTCTCATGCCAAAGATCAGTTACGGAACAGCCCTTAGCTCGGATGTGCCTGCTGTTCTTCATTTGCGCCATTGACCAGCGAAACACGCACTTGTCTGCACTGGAGGTTGATGTAGTCAACCCTGACTGCAACTTCATCACCGATTTCAGCGTGCCCCACCCCGACATCGACCGGACTAGAACCTGGCAGAAGGCCTTCGATTCCCGAATGGAGGCGCACAAAAAATCCGATGGGAGTGATTTTAGCGACCCGCCCGAGGCAAGTCTCACCCAGCTGTGTACGTGCAAATTCAATGAAAGGGTCGACAGTAAGGTCTTTAACGGAAAGAGAGATATCATTTCGGTCGGGGTCGAAACTCATGAAGACGACTGCGACTTCTTCCCCGACGCTAGCGACTTGCGATGGATGATCTACTCTTTTCCATGAAAGGTTGGCCGCGGAGACCCTCCCACGCACCCCTCCCTCGAGAGTGACCGTCAAACAGAAATCATCCACGCCGGAAATTACCCCCTACACACTTGACCAGGCTCAAGGCCCATGCTCACCTCCACAAAAATCAATGACTTGAAGACAGAAGATATTGCTCTGCATCACGCATGCGATCAATCTTCCCAACGATACCCTTGATAGAAGTTGATCCATTTCTTGTCCTGGATGAACGAATTGAAGTGAGGGATATCCCCCCTCGCCCCCGGCCAACGGCTGACGCTCCATCCTCGCAGCACTCACCACAACGGTCACAAGATCCGCGACAGAGCCGATAGACGTCCCCAATCGTCGGGCCGCTTCACTCTCTCCTTCCATCGCTTTGAGACGGAGGTCTCAGGGGAAGAGCAGACCGTTGGTGGCGGCGCGTGTCAGTTCCGGGTGGCTGAGGACGTCCGCGCTGTCGACGAACTGGTCGACGGTGCCGATTGTCGGCAGGGAGCTAATGTCAGGGTCGGTGATACGGGTGCTCAGCGCCGCGGTGAAGCGTTCGGCGTGCAGAACCTGGAATGGTCTGGTGTGGTAGGGCCGCGTGGCGGGGTCGACAGGGTCGGTCAGGCCGAGCTGGTTGTGTGCGGCCGCGACCGCCTCGTAGGCGCGGGCCAAGTGGTGCTCGCGGGTGTGCCAGTCGGTGGCGGCGAGAGCCGCGGTGAGGACCGGGGTGAGGGCGGGTGCCTGGGGAGTGCGGGCGAAGGCGCTGCCGAGCCATTTGCCGTAGGGCGGGTAGCGGCGCTCCATGAGCAGGCAGAGCCGCATCAGATCGCGTACCAGGCGGGCTGCGACGACAGCGGAGCCGAGTTCATCGCCCACTTCGCCGCAGCGGCCGACGAAGGCTTCCTCCTGGGAGACGCGCTGCCACTGGCAGGCGAGTAGGTAGAGCCAGAGGTCGTGGGGGTACCAGTCGAGGTTGGCGCGGGCTGGTGCGAGTTGTCCGAGTCCGTCGTGGAAGACGACACCGGCAGTGACCTCTGCGAGGAGCTGAGTCGGGGTGGCCAGCCAGTCCGCCAGGGTGATGCCGGTACGCGGGTCGAAGCCCAGTTGCGCGGTGAACCAGGCGCCTGGGTCTGTGACTTCGACTCGGTGGTGGACTGGCCCGTCAGTTGTCTGCATGACCCGGATGCCTGCTTCGCCGGCAGGGGCGAAGTGCGTCGGGTAGCCGCGGAAGGTTTTCGGCAAGCGTTCGGAGAGCAGCGCCGTGATCCTCGCGCCGTGGCGGATGACGTCCTGCGAGCGCAGGAAGATCTGCAGGCGGGGTCCCCACTCGTGGTCGGCGGAGCGGGCGGTGTCGAATCCGAGGACTTCCGAGCCGCTGCCGAGGCGGGCAGCGGAGTGCGCAACCCCCGGGGCGGCCTCGTCCAGCAAAGGCCGCACGGCTTCGAGGTAGAAGCGGTGGGAGAGTTCCAGTCCGGGGATGAAGGACGACGTGGTCATGCTGGAGAGGGTGCCGGATCGGCGTTCGGCCGGTCGAAGGTTTTTCCCCGCACCGGGCCTTTCTCCCCACATGGCCGGCGGTGAAGCGTGATGGGCTCCCTGATCTTGATCTTCCCACGGCGCCCCATTCATGATCGTCCTATGAGTCAGCACTCGGTAGCCTTGGACAAGATCGTTTTGGAGGACTGGCCGGCCGTTCACTCGTGGGCGTGCCTCCCGGAGGTGTGCCGCTATCAGTCCTGGGGGCCGAACACAGAGGTCCAGACGCAGGACTTCGTGGACTCCGCGGTCAAGGCCTGGTCGGGCACCCCTCAGCGCCGGTTCCCCTACGTCGCCCGCGTCGGGCGGGATGTCGTGGGCATGGGTGAGCTGCATGTCCGCAGCCATAAGCAGCGCCAGGGCGAGATCTCGTACATCGTGCATCCCCGGGTATGGGGGCAGGGGATCGGCACGGAAATAGGCCGGCAGCTGCTCGCGCACGGGTTCGGCGAGCTGGGGCTCCATCGGATCCATGCCACCTGCGACCCGAGGAATCTCGGCTCCTCCCGAGTCCTGTCCAAGATCGGCATGACGCATGAGGGACGCCTGCGCGACACAGCGCTGCTCCACGACGGCTGGCGAGACTCCATGATCTTCAGCAGCCTCGAAGAGGAATGGCGCTCCACCGCGTAGCCCCGCCCGCGTGGTGCTGTCGATTCTCGTGAACATCGACCCCGGCGCGGACCGGGCGCCTTCCAAACCCGCGAACAACTGACTTCACAACCGGGTTCTGGCACACATTCCGTGAACGATCTTGCTTGCCTTCCGTCAGCAGGACGTCGCCATCACGTGAGCTGGTCGGATTGGATGTCACGAGAGCCTGCTGGAGCCCGAGTCGAGATCGTTCACGGCTCATCTCCATGAGCCGAAGCTCAGTAGTTGTCACTGGCAGAGCCGGATGACATGGCGAATGGGACCGAACGAAGTAGCCTTGTTGTCACCAGTGAGGCACGCGACTTGTCACAAATGCTGATACAACAACCCATGTGTCACCAGTAACGAAGATCGACGGGCGAACCTCAACTCTTGACGGCCTCCGCGATCTGCAAGGCGGCCTGGGAAGGCGTGAGGTGCGTGGTGTCGACGACCTCGGCCTCACCGTGCAGCCACGTGCGGGCCGCCTCGGCGTAGGGCTCGAGGTATGCGAGACGGAACGGGGAAGGACCAAGGTCCGTGTCCCCCTCGATGCGCCCGCGGAGGGTGTCCTGGTCAGCATGAAGAACGAAGTGCCGTACTGGAATCGCATGCTGGGCGAGGCCCGAGTTGATCTCGCGCCAGTACTGCTCGACCAGGACAGTCAGCATCACCAGAGTGCCACCGGTGTAGTCGAGTACGCGCCGGGCGGTCTCGACCACGAGCGGCCGCCACGGCGACCAGTCCTGGAAGTTACCCGTCCAGGGCAGCCCCGGCTTGATGTCCATGAGCGTCTCGCCGACCTTTTCGGCATCGAACACCCGTGAATCCGGGATCAGCTGCTGCACAAGTGCACTGGTCGTCGTCTTGCCTGCGCCGTGGGTGCCGTTAAGCCATACGATCATGGAACCAACGCTAGCGCCGTGCGAGACGCAAGTGGTCTCAACCGCCAAGATCAGGTGGCACCTGTCGCGAAAGAGTCGCACCGACTGGGCATGCCGCCCAGTCGGTGACAAACAGCCTGCCCCAGTGCCAACTATCGTGCTTCGGCTCATCTCCTGTGCCGAAACGCGATAGTTGTCACCATCGGCGCCCGCTGACCTGCGACTTCGGCCGAGCGAAGCACAGTGGTTGTCACCAGATCGGCGCGCTACCTGTCACCAGCAGCGCGCGAAGCACGGTGGGCGTCACCGGCTCCGACGCTCTGCTGGTCGCTGGCCCGGATAGTCAGCCTCGTGTGGCTTGAGCATTCCAATTGGAGACGGTCGCCACGCAGAGCGCTCAGGCAGTTAGGTTCAGGCGGACGGTGGAACCGGTCCTGTCCGGGCGATGTCTGAGCAGGCATGGATGATCTTCTGTTTTTCGCCCTCGTCTTCGGGCCGTTCCTGGCGCCCTGCATTGGCCTGGCCGCCGCCGTCGCGGTCGTCCGACGGGTGTGTAAGCAGCAGCCGTTCCTGGTCGGACACCTGCCCAGCGTCACCACCTGCGCTCTGGTAGCGGTCTTGGCTGGCGCGGCGGCGTACGGCGCGTACTCGTGGGGTGTGATGTCGGGGTTCTACATCCTGGACCCGGATCAGATGTGCGCGTCGATGGGCGTTTCGGGCGATCATGTGGTGACGCGATGGACGTTGCCGGTCAGTGCTCAGTGCGTCACGTCAGATGGTGTGGGAACCGAACTGGCCCCGGGCTGGGTGAATCCCATGATCTTCACAGGTCTCGCGCTCCTGCTACTGGCCTTCGCCACAGGAACCCTCGCGGTCACGCGTCGGCGTCTCTCCCCGCGGTGAAGCACTCACTCGCACTCCTTACCTACGCGCACACGAGATCCACATCTAGCCAACCATGACGCTCACCCTCCAGCTCAAACACTCCTTACCGTGTTGGCGGGTTGATTCCGGTCCTTCCTACGATCGGGAGACCCGGGGGCCTGGGCGTGGCTTAAAACGCTCATGCCGTGGTTGTGGCTTTGACTGATTGGCCGCCCAGTGCCCCGCGACGACACGGCCACTCATTGGGATGAGCAAACACGGATCGCTTCGGAAGGACACGTCGGCGTGGTCGTCTGCAGGGACCAGTCAACCGATCGACGAGGGAGGCTCGGGTGCACGAGCTCTGGGCGGGGACGGATGCCGGCAAGGCCGCGCATCACTACACGGTGATCGATACGGACGGGACGAAGGTGCACTCGCGCCGGGTGCCGAACAACGAACCCGAACTGCTGGAGCTGATAGGCGACGTCCTCGCATTGGCCGAGGGCAGCCCCGTGACCTGGGCAGTCGATCTGAATGCCGGCGGTGCCGCACTTCTGATAGCCCTGCTGGCAGGCCATGGCCAGCGGCTCCTCTATGTCCCCGGCCGCACTGTCCACCACGCGTCCGCGGCTACCGGGGCGATGGCAAGACGGATGCGAAGGACGCCTACGTCATCGCCGACCAGGCACGGATGCGCCGGGACCTCCAGCCGCTGCAGGAGTGGAACGAGATCGCGGTGGACCTGAAGATCCTCACCGCCCGCCGCTACGACCTCGCAGCCGACCGCACCCGCGCCATCAACCGGATGCGAGCCCAGCTGCTGGAGTACTTCCCCGCCCTCGAGCGGGCCTTCGACTACGCCGCGTCCAAGGCCGCCCTCATCCTTCTCACCGGTCACCAGACACCCGCCGGCCTGCGGCGGACCGGCACTAGCCGGCTGGCGACATGGCTGAGGAACCGCAAAGTCCGTGGCGCCCAGGCCATCGCTGACACCGCCGTCGCCGCAGCCCAGGCCCAGCACACAGCCGTGGCAGGCGAGAGCACCGCGGCGGCCGTGGTGCACATCCTCGCCAAGGAGGTGCTGGCGCTGGACGAGGAGATTGCGGACATCGACGGGCAGATCGCAGCCCGGTTCGGTGAGCACCGCGACGCGGAGGTGATCCTCAGCATGCCCGGCATGGGCCCCTTGCTGGGAGCCGAATTCATCTGCACCGGCGGGGACATGGACGTCTTCGGCAGCTCGGGGCGACTTGCCGGGGTCGCCGGCCTCGCTCCAGTCCCACGGGATTCCGGTCGCATCAGCGGCAACATGCGCCGACCACATCGCTACCACCGTCGGCTCCTACGCGTCTTCTACCTCTCGGCACAGATCGCCGCTCGGTTCTGCCCTACTTCCAAGACCTTCTACGACCGCAAGCTAGCCGAAGGCAAGAGCCATAAGCAGGTGATCCTCGCGCTCGCCCGGCGCCGCCTCGACGTTCTGTGGGCCCTCATCCGCGACCCGCGAACGTTCGAGGTTCAGCCACCTCAGCGCGGTCTCGCCGTCAGCTGACCTCTGATGTCTTGAGGCAGCGCATGCTGCCTGCTGCCGAAATGGGTTTCAGCTGCTGATGAGAGGCTCATAGGGGTAACCCTCCGACGTGAGGATGAGGACGAAGTCCTCTCCCCGGTCGGTGGAAGAACGCTAATACGGGTGGCGAGCCCCACCCCCCGAACTCGGTGGTTTGACGCCATATCCAGCCATCGCGGACGACAAGTGTCCCGAACGCGCGCCTCGCCGCAGTGAGGAAGGTTCGTGTCTGAGCGCGAGCGGCTTTAGCTGGTCCGGGTGTTCGAGCAGCTCTCTTCGGGCACTCCCCCAAGATCCGGCCCGAGGCCTTCGAGGCAGGTCACTAGTCCGGGCCAGGCAAATCTCGCCACCTGGAGCGCAGGTTCGAGTACAGAGCCGCGCGTGTGTGCAGGTCCACGCGAGAGTTGAAGAGAGTTGAGGACAATTGTTGTCCGGATCGCGTTGAACTCCGAGATCCGATGGGCCAGGTAGGCGCTCGGTCCCTCGTGACCTGTGATCCATCGATCCTGCGGGCCTAGCTGCAACCGCGGACCCCCGATCCATGTCTTCGTGCTCATGACGGCTAATAGGTGGCAGCGATCAACCATGGATGATCGAGAGTTGCGACTGTGGAGGGTCGGCCGGGCCCTGACCGTTGCCTTCGTCGCTGCCGTCCTGGTCGCGGGCAGTATTTTCTACGGGCTTGTGGCCGTGCTGGGCTTCAAGGAGATCGACAGCGCGGCGAAGCTCGACGCTAAGACGCTCTTCGACTTGGTGAAGCTTTCCTTCGGGGTGGTCGCCGGGGCCGGTGCGCTCGTCGCCCTGGTCGTCGCGTACCGCCGCCAGCGCGTCGATGAGACCGGCTCCCACCGCGAAGCCACCCGGCTCCACACTGAGCGCTTCTCCCAGGCCGTCGACAAACTCGGATCGGACTCACCGGCCGTCCGACTAGGGGGCGTCCATGCCCTCGCCGGCCTTGCGGACGACGCCCCCGACGACAGCCTGCGCCAGACCTGCATCGATGTTCTGTGCGCATACCTCCAGCTCCCCTTCATCCCCGACCCAGGGGAGGATCCCGCCCACCAGGAGGAACACCACCGCTACCTGGCCTTCCGCAAGGTCCGGCACACCATCCTGCGGCTTATCGGCGACCACTACCGACGCCCCCGGGGAACCCACCGCTCCTGGCAGGGCTGCGATCTCGACCTCACCGGCGTCACCGTCGACGGCTACATGGACTTCAGTGGCACGGTGTTCTCCGGTGGCAGGGTGTCCTTCCGCGACGCGGTGTTCTCCGGCGGCAGGGTGTTCTTCGACGGGGCCGTGTTCTCCGGTGGCACGGTCCACTTCGGAACGGCCGTGTTCTCCGGCGGGGCGGTGTCCTTCAGCGGGGCCGTGTTCTCCGGCGGCTTGGTGCCCTTCGGCGGGACAGTGTTCTCCGGCGGCACGGTGTCCTTCCGCGACGCGGCGTTCTCCGGCGGCAGCGTGTACTTCGACGGGGCAGCGTTCTCCGGCGGTTCCGTGAACTTCGACGGGGCAGCGTTCTCCGGCGGTACCGTGAACTTCGGCGGGGCCGCGTTCTCCGGCGGCGCGGTGTCCTTCAGCAGGGCGGTATTCTCCCTCGGCGTGGCGTTCTTCGGCGGGGCAGCGTTCTCCGGCGGCGCGGTGACCTTCAGCAGGGCCACGTTCTCCGGCGGCATGCTGTCCTTCGGCGACGCAATATTCTCCGGCGGCGCGGTGTCCTTCCGCGACGCAAGGTTCTCTGGCGGCGGGGTGGACTTCAGTGAGGTACAGCTCTCTGGAAGCGGGGGGATGGATTTCGCTGGGGCAACAGGTCCAACCCCCAATGGGCTCCTTGCTGCCGCTGGCACTCCCATTCCTGTGACAGTCACTCTGCCCTCCTCATGGCTAAGGGCTGTCCCGTAAAGGATCTTCGATTCGCCTCGGGCGTGGTTGACCGTGGTGAAGCCCGTTGATCTATCCGGCGAGGGCGAGGTTGTGCATCTGGGCGATGCCGAGCATGGCGGTAGTCGACGCCGTCGCCTCTGAGGCGGCAGTCGCGGAGGATCTTCCAGGTCTTCATGCGGGCGAAGACGTGCTCGACCCGGGCTCGGACCTGCTTGTGGGACCTGTTGTGGTCCTCTTTCCAGGCCGGGAGCTCGGTCTGGCCGCGCTCGCGACGGTGCGGGATGACGAGTCCGGTGCCCGGGTAGCCGCCATCGGCGATCGTGAGGGTCTTACCGACGGCAGCCTTGGCGCCGGACTCCGGCCATGCCTTGCAGTCGTTGCGGTTCCCGGCGAGCGGCTGGCCGACCACCACGATCAGGCAGGTGTCGGCGTCGATGACGACCTGGTGGTTGGTGGAGTACCGGTAGTTCTTTGACCGCTCGGCGATGGTGTGGTCCCGGGCGGGGACCAGGGTGCCGTCCACGATGAGCACGGCATCCTTGGCGAACCGCTTGCGGGGCTGGAGGGCGAGCATCGGTCCGAGGTGGTCGATGATCCGGTCCGCCGCCGACTTGGACACTCCGAACAGCGGGGCGAGCTGGCGCATGGTCAGGTTCGTTCGCCAGTACGCCACGACCAGCAGGTCCGGTCCTCCAGCTGAAGGCTCCACGGCCGGCCCTTGCGAACCGCGTCCGCACCCTGGCGCCGCAGAACCGTCACCAGCTTCCCGAAGGCACGCGGGCTCAGCCCGGAGAACGGGGCTATCCAGGACGGCTCCGACGCCGTGATCACACCAGCCACACCGTGATCGTTCCAGCCAGAGGAGGCCGAGCGAGTGCTTTTCCGCGCAAGGTCAGCGGCCACCAGTGCTGCGCCTGCCGACATGGCCAGTCCAGAATGCTGCCGTGACCGAAGACGAGCAGAGCGGCATAGAACCGCATTCATTCCTGACTTGCGCGACAGAAGTGGCTCGGCTGCTGGGCGTCGGAGACGTCGCCATGAAGCCGAACGACCAGGCTCGCCACCTCGCCCTTGCGGTGCGTAAGCCCCTGCTGGAACGCACGAGTCTGCCTGGTGAGTTGTTCGCCCCGTTGATGGCTGCAGCCGTATACGACCCGGATCCCAGCTTCTGCCGCTGGTTCGTCGAGCCGGCGGTCTACGCGTTCGGACGCCGCCGTGTGATGGCGGCATTGGTCGACTATCTGCGGATCGGCACGGATGCTGAGCGAGCGGGTGCCGTGCGAGCCTGGTACAGCGCGCATGTGCCCTTGCGCGCAGATCGGTCCCCAGCGTACGGACACGGCGGGGTACGTGATCCCGCTCTGGACGAGTCACAAGACATCAAGGCCGCGTGGCTGGAGGCATCCATGCGGGTGTTCGCCGAAGCCACCGACCTTCAGATGCGCCACCGCGTCCTGCTGGGCCTGCCGACCTCCCGCGCGGCATACCCGCCTTCCCTGCACAAGCTACTTGAAAGCACACTCGCATCCGCCCGAGTCCATCCCGACCTGCACATCCGTCGCTGGGCCGCAGCAGCAGACCGCGAGGGAGTCTGAGCCCGATTCTCACCCCTCCTGGCAGTTACGGGACAGCCCTTACTGAGGTTTTCAGGGTGGGGTCGGTGGGTCGATGGCCAGATGTGTGGCCGTGAGGCAGCCGTCGACCAAGTGGGGTCGGAGTTGGATTCTGTGTAACTCGCGGCGGAGTGTGCGGTCGAGGTCGTCGGGTGTGGCGAAGGCGGTGTTGGCCATCGCTCTGCGCACGAGTGACCAGACGGCCTCGACGGGGTTCAGGTCGGGTGCATAGGGCGGGAGCCGGACGGTGGTGAGCCAGTCGTGCTCGGCCTCGTAATGTTTCAGCCCCGCGGCCAGGTGGGTGTTGAGATTGTCCCAGACCACCACGATCGGGCCGCCGAGCTGGATGTGAGCCCGCACCAGCAGTTTGCCGGTGTCGCACCAGCCGCGGTCGCCGGCTGGGCGGACTGGGCGGACCTGCCGCCCGAGCAGGCCCGGGTCGGCCTGGTCCACGCGGCCTCCAACGTCTTTGCGGTGGCCTGCTACACCGCGTCCCTGGCCGCTCGGCTCTGCGGCCGCTCGGCGCGGGGCCGGCTGTGGGCACTGAGTGGGATGACTGCCGTAGCCGTCAGCGGCGCGCTGGGCGGGCACGTGGCCTACCGACAGGCCGTCGGAGCGCACGCCGCAGCATGAGGGAGCTTCTGCGCTCCCGCTCCATCCCGTCGGACGAGCCCCGGTCGTCAGCTGAGTTCCGGGGGACTCACCGGCGCCCGCCGGGGCGGGCCTTCTTTCAGGCGGGGGGCGTTGCGGTGTGGTCAGGATGGTGGTGAGTGCGGCGAATCGGTTTGAGGCGGGCCTCCAGGAGGTGGCCCCGCCCACCGGCCGCCTCGTCGACGACGTCCCGTTCCACTGCGGCGAACGGCTGGTAGTAGGTGGAGTTGCATGCCTCGACGATCTGGAACGTCCAGTGGCCCGGGATGACGTTGCGGCCCACGATTTCACGCTCCACCCGATCGGCCTGCTCCTCGTGCCCGGCCTCGCGCAAGAGCCGGGCCGCGTCGCCGAGCTCGAAGTCCGCGGGCCCGGTCAGCTGGTGGAACCCGTAGAGGTGACCGCGGGCCCGCTCCGTGGTTTTCAGCGCTTTCGAGAGCGCACCCAGAGCGCGCACCGTCTTCTCGTCGACACCGTCCGGAACCTGGTGTTGCCGGAACCATCTCGTGATTGCTGTCCATGGAGGATGTTCTGCCCGTAGGACGCTTCACCGGTGGAGGGATGGGGCCAAGCGGCGTAAGAAGGTCTCCCCAAATGCATCGTTCCCGACACCGCTCCGTCGCACCGTCGCAGAATGCAGGCAGAATCTCCTGCCCAGCCATCAGGATAAGAAACAAATAAGAATCGAATGCATGTCCTGGGTGCGGTCGGGCACACGGTTCTTCGGAGGTTGATAACTATGGTCCCCCTGCTTCTCGTTCTTCTGCTGGTCCTTCTCCTCTTCGGAGCGGGTTTCGCGGTGAAGATTCTTTGGTGGGTGGCTATCGCGGTCCTGGTCCTGTGGCTGATCGGTTTCGTCGCCCGACCCAAGGGCGGTAGTGGCCGCTGGTATCGCTGGTAGCTGTAAGGCGAAGCGCAGTTCTGACACTGCATGGGCGGTGGCCGGTCAATCCCTTCCTGGGGGCGACCGGCCACCGCCATGTCATGGTCTGCAGTCCTACGCTAACCCGGAACGGATAAAGGCACATACCCCGGGCATCCGGAGGGCAGCCGGGACGGTCGCCGTGATGCAGCAGGGAACCTGCTCACCTCCAATGATCGACGGCCGCCCCGGTCCCGTATTTCGATCCGGGTGCGTGAAGCCATAAAGGCGGGGAAGACGAAGTCCAGGCGGAACGCAGCACAACCGCCGAACACAGCGTACGGAACAGGGAGGATCGGTGGGGAGTTCGCTATTCCGCCGTCTCCCGTTGACCGGAGGAGTTGCTTTTCGCGTGACTGAGCATGTGTGGAGCTACCAGCCGACCGCGGGCCACCTGGCCGGTACCGATCTGACCGGCTACAAGGTCGAGGCGACCGACGGCAGCATCGGCAAGGTCGACAAGCACTCCGACGAGGTCGGTGACGCCTACCTCGTCGTGGACACTGGCGTGTGGATCTTCGGCAAGGAGGTCCTCCTGCCGGCCAGCACCGTCGTCAGGATCGACACGGAGGACCAGAAGGTCTTCGTCGACCGCACCAAGGAACAGATCAAGAACGCCCCCGAGTTCCACCGGGACAAGCACCTCGGCGACGCCGGGTACCGGGAGGAGCTGGGCACGTACTACGGCACCGGCGCCCCCTTCGGCGGCCGACCCGCGTGATCGCATTCCCGCACGACGAGGCCGGTCCCGATACCCAGGAGGGTGTCGGGACCGGCGTCGTAGGGGTCACCCGCCCTCGAATCCGAAGACCTCGGCCAACGCGGCTCCCTGCTCCTCCACGTCGCCGGCGTTCCTGGCGATCACCGCGTACCGCCAGGAACGGCCGGCGGCGCATCGGCGTAAAGGACCACGCCCTCGCCGCGCTCCGGGTCGAACGCGAGGTGGGAGGCGCGCAGCCGGGCGAGGGCTGTTTCGAAGTCCATGGGGCTCCGCGTCCAACCCTTCGACACGGACCAGGCCGGGTGGGGTTCGGCCGATTCTGCGGTCAGCCGGGTGACCATGGCGTGCGGGGTGGTGGTAGCCGTACGACGGATGTTGCTCTCACTCGCGCACATGACGCCGTCCGTGTCGACCAGCCCGTCGAGCCCGAAGGGCTCGGCGTAGCCATGGTCGGCCAGGTGCCGGCCCAGGGCCGTCCCCCACTCCTCCAGTTCGCCGGCCACGTGCGCGCAGGACGGCGGCAGTGGAGAGGCGTATCCCGTGAAGGACCCCTGAACCGTGCGCATCGCACCGCTGAAGAGCGCGTGTGCCACGGAGGCGGCCACCTCCATCTGGATACTGACCGACTCGGCCACGTCGAGGCACTCCTCCACCACCCACAGGCCCTCGGGCCCGCCGACCGTATCGAGCAGCAGGCTCGCCTCGCCCCTCAGGTCGTCGCGGGACACGAAGCGCATTCCGTGCCCTCCCGCCGAACGGTCGGGCTTCACCACGACACGCTCGTGGTCCCGCAGGAGTTCGCGGGCCACGCCTTCGGCCTCCGGGCGCCGGCACATCCGCCCCGCGGGCAGCCGCATGCCCAGTCGTCCGGCCGTCTCGCGGCCGAGTCGGGAAATGTCGGCCACATCCTCTTACCGAGGCCGGGCGGGCCCCACGACGACACGGCGACATGGCGGACGGGCACCCGGGCGGCGGAGCGTGAACGGGGAGCCGGGGGCACGGAGGACAGCGGAGATTGGGCCGGATGAGAGCGGGCAGGCGCGGAACTGAGAAAGCCATCTCTGAACAAGCCGGGTGCACCATGCCGAACGCAACCACTCACACCCGCGAGCACACGCAGACCGGTTCGCTGACCCATCCGCTCCCGTCGGAGCCGGGCCCGGTACCTCCTACTCACCTCTTCCCGGGCGATCCGCACACGCCAAGGCCGGTCCCGAGGCCAGTCCCCGATCCGGAGCCGGTGCCGGACCCCCCGCCGTCACCTCCGCCCCGGTAGGGCCGACTCCGTTCCCGACTGCAGGGAGTAACCATGGGTACCCCTCCCAACGATCCCGTTCTGCCCAGTCCCACCCCGGCGCCGGGCCCCGGACCCGGACCGCAGCCCGGACCGGTCCCCGGTCCCGTCCCGGCTCCGGGCGGGCCCGACCCCGTGCCGCCGGCCCCGCCGCAGCCCGAACCCGATCCCCAGCCGTCACCTGGCCCGCGACCGGAGCCGCACCCGCAGCCGGGTCCACTGCCCGGGCCCGTCCCGGCACCGGAGCCCGTCACTTGAGGGTGGGACGCCGTGCGGCCGTGCCGCTTCAGAAGAAGCTTGAGACTGCAGTTCCTCACCCCGCTGTGCGCACGACCAGGCCCGATCGCCTCCGTACGCCTCGACACCTCCCGTGAGATCGACGCCCCGGACCGGGCCGTCGACTTGGGCTGGCGGGAGCTCTGAACACCGACCGAGGGGTGGCCGGGCGGCACGGTCAGGCAACCACAACCACCCAGGCCGAGCTGATCGCCGTACCCCACAAAGAGGTGCCGCTGGAGGACGCTGTCGCCGCTCCTGTGCTGCCTGACGGCCCCAACCGCCGCTTCCGCACCTGCCCTTCCGCCGCCCTGAACCTCGGCCAGGGTCCCGTCGGCGCAGGTCGGGCCATCAGGTCTCACCGACGTCGGATCCGGCGGGGGCGACCGTGTTGCCCCCGCCCCGGGTAGGCGCTCGGTGCGAGCTCAGCACTACGTGAGGGCGGTGATCGTCATGGCGCGCCCGGTGTGGGCAGGAGTTCTGTCGTTCGGGCTGGTCAGCCTGCCGGTAGGCCTCTACGGCGAACGACAGCCACACGATCCGTTTCCACCAGCTCGAGACCGGAAAGGAAGTCGAGCTTGACGACATCGTCAAGGGTTATGAGACCGACGAAGAGTACGTGCTGGTCGAGCCCAAAGAGCTCGACGACATAGCGCCCGGGCGCTCCCGCACTCTGGAGATCAGCGGGTTCGTCGACCTCGACCAGGTCGCTCCAATCTTCTTCGACAAGACCTGCTACGTCGGCCCGAGGCGGAAGGTGTACAGCAAGGCGTACGGCCTGCTGCAGAAAGCCCTGGCGAAGGCGAACCGGGCGGGCGTCGCCACCTTCGTGATGCGCGGCCGCCAGTATCTGATCGCGCTGAAGGCCGAGGACGGCATCCTGACCCTGCACACACAGCACCGGGCCGACGAGATCCGCGACGCACCAGGAGATCCCCGACCCACCCCAGAAGACACGTGTCCGCGCCAGCGAGATGGAGATGGCCGATCAGCTGATCAGCGCCCTGTCCACGGACTGGGATCCCGACGCCTTCCAAGACACCTTCCAGGAGAAGGTCACCGCCCTCATCGAAGCGAAGAAGGCGGGCGAGAGGGTCGAGAAGGCCGAGCCACCAGTCAAGCCCACCGGCACCGTGGACCTCATGGACGCGTTGCGTCGAGCGGGCCCGCAGCCCCAAGGACACCGGCGAGAAGGCCACCACGAGCGGCAAGGCACGGAAGAGTACGCCGTCCGGAAAGAAGCGCGTCACCTCCAGTCACTCACTCACCTCGCTCACGAAGGCCGAGCTCTGCAAAAGGGCCGCAGCCGCACATGTCCCCGGCCGCTCTTCATGACCCACGACCAGCTCGCCGACGCCCTCGCCTCCAGACGGCCGTGGTCATCGACTGGACGAAGCACTGCCACCGTCTGGTGTCCGTGGACCCCGCACGGCGGGTCTGTGTCGTGGAGCCGGGCATCGTGCTGGACGAGCTAAACCGGCAACTGTCCCCGACCGAGCTGAAGTCGGCCCGAAGCCGGCCACCCACAGCCACTGCCCCCTCAGCGGCATGATCGGCAACATCTTGAACCGGCGGTGGCCCTGGCGACGGCGGCGAGTGCTGCGGGGCGGCAGCCCGGCATCGCGGCATCGGTGGAAGCCGCTGACGGGCCGTGCCCCGCCCACCTGAGCATCCGGGGGACCTGCTGGAAATCCTGGCGGGGGTTCAGTGGCCGAGGGCCCTCTTGAGTTCGGCCTTGTCCATCTTCGAGCGGCCCTCGATGCCCCGCTGCTTCGCCTCGTTGTACAGCTGCTCCTTCGTGGGGCCCTGCGAGCCGCTGTGGGAGCGCTGCCCGCCCCGCTTCGAGGAGGACATGTCGTGCGTGGAGGACCGGCTCGCGGTCTTCGACTCACCGGAGCGGGCACGTTCCTTGTTGACGGTGCGCGCCGCGATCTCCTTGGCGCGCTTCGTGCTCTCGCCGCGCTGCTCGGCGCTCTCCTTGATGTGCTCGTACTGGCGTTCACGCTTGGGGCTGGAACCGCGAGGCATGGTCGCTCCTCGACTCGTCGCGTGCCGATCCGATGGTGGATCCACCGGACCCGCTCTGCGCCTGCCCGGACGGGAGCCGCTCACACCATCTCCATCGACGTGGTCCGGCGGGTCAGCCGGCCGCGCCGTCGACGCGGAGGCGTACCTGCTCCTCCAGGCGCGCGAGACTGCGGTCGAGGGCGTCATTCGCCGCCTGCTCCCCGGGATCGGATTCCCCGGTGAGGAACGAAAGGTGGACGGTCACCTCGGCGGTACCGCCGTCGTGGCCGGCCACCTGAAGCCACCCGGTGTACCCGCCGTTCTCCCGGGTCCCCCACTCAAGCCGCATCTGGTCCGCCCTGGCGCGCAGAACGGCTGCCTTGTCGTCCGCGGCGCCGTCCTCGCGCACGCTCACGGCAGGCAGCTCCTCGGCGTGCACGTGCAGTTCGCGCGGGAGCCACTGATCCATCTGCCCGACGTTGGACGCCTGGTCAAGGACGTGCTCCGGCAGCGCGGGCATCATGCGCGAAAGTTCGTACTCGTCATCAGATCGTCACCTCTCGTCCGTTCCGCAGAGTCCATACCGACGCGTCACCGCCTGCCGGGACGCGACCGCTCCCGGCAGGCTGGTGTGCCGGTCAGACGCTGCCGCGCCAGGAGCCCGTCTCGGCGCCGCGGTCCTCGATGAAGTGCTTGAACCGCTTCAGGTCGCCCTTGACCTGCCGGTCGACGAACCCGAGCTTGTCCCCGATGTTCTCCGCCATCCCCTCGGGATCGAAGTCCATCATCAGTGTCACCTCGGTGTGGGCCGGGTCGAGGGGCCGGAACGTGACCAGGCCCGACTGCTCGGTTTCACCGCCCACGGTCACCCAGGCCACCTTCTGGTCCGGGACCTGCTCGGTGATCTCCGCATCGAACTCCCGCTCCACCCCGGAGATCTTCGTCACCCAATGCGTGAGCGTGTCCGTTCGCTGCTCGATCCGCTCCACACCGTCCATGAACTGCGGAAACGACTCGAATTGCGTCCACTGGTTGTAGGCCGTCGTCACCGGCACATCAACCTCGATCGATTCCGTCACCTGCGACATCAGGAACATCCCCTTCTGTTGAGTGGTCGGCCGTACCGTTCGGCATCGGCTCGTCAGAACCTCCGGTCCTCGCGCCTGCCCACCGCAGAACGTGGCAACCACCCCGAGCCGTCCTACCGGCACAGGCTTTCGGTCCGCTCCGGAAACGCTTCGCTACCCCGATCAGTCGAAGTCGGTCAGATGTACAGGGCCACGGCGACGCACAGGGCGGCCATGCCCGCGGAGAGCCAGGCCAGGTTGTCGCCGAGCAGTCCCGAATGCAGGCCGCGCAGCGGCCGCAGGACGGCGGTCGCTGACCGACGCAGCGGTTCGCGTGTACGGCCGAAGAGGGCCGCGCCCGCGAAAAGGCAGGCCAGCACCGCCGACGTCACCCCCAGCGCCACGCCCTCCGGGGCCCACCCGGGTTCCGCTCCCGTGGCCTGCCCGGGGTGACCCGTGAACAGCTCGCTGCCCCGGGCCAGGCTCCCGGCGACGCCGGGGAGGACGCCGACCAGCAGGCACAGGAAGAGCAGCGCAGCGGGCACCGCGACCATGGGCCACGGCGGCCGCCCCTCGGGCAGGCGGACCTCGGGCTCCTCGCCCTCGCCGGTGGTCTCGGCGTCCCCCGGGCGCTCGGCGGGCCTCTGGCCCGCCCCCCAGAAGATCCGGGCAGCCGCCCGCAGCACGGCCCCGCCTGTGACGGCGGAGCACACCACGTACCCCGCCGCCAGAACGCCCCCGGAGTCCTCTTCTCCGAGCGCCTTGCCCAGCCCGCTCCCGAAGGGCGGCAGCCCGGCGAGGACGAGTGCCCCCAGTACGAAGAGCAGCCCGACGGTCCTGTGTCCGCATGCCCTCCCGTACAGGCCGTGCTCGTCCACGGAGCCGTACTGGGAGAGCAGCACTCCGGTCAGCCCGAAAAGGGCCGCTTTCACGCAGCCGTGTCCGGCGACGTAGATGGCGGCGCCGGTGAGTCCGGCCGGGGTCAGTAGGGCGATGCCGAGGAGGAACAGGCCGGTGTGGCAGATGGTCGAGAAGGCGAGCATGCGCTTCAGGTGGCGCTGCTGCCAGCACATGAGCGCGCCGAGCAGCGCCGTGATCACGCCCAGGACGACGAAGGTGGCCCGGAAGGCGGTCGGAGGGATGCCGCCGGGCCCCGAGAAGACGGTCCAGTAGACCCGCGCCGTCCCGTAGAGCCCGAGTTCCACCATCACCCCCGACATGAGCATGCAGACAGGGGTGGGTGCGACGGCGTGGGCGTCGGGCAGCCAGAAGTGGAAGGGTACGACGGCCGCCTTCACCAGCAGGGAGGTGACGACGAGGACGAAGGCGAGGACGACCAGAAGGTCCGTGGGGCGCCCGGCCAGCTGTTCTCCGATGCGGGAGAGGCCCAGTTCGCCGGTGCGGGCGTAGAGGAGGCCGATGCCCAGCAGGGAGCAGTACGCGGCGAAGGAGGTGACGATCGCGAACGTCAGGGCGCCTTGGAGCGGCCGGGGGTCCTCGATGCGGAAGCCGGTGAGCGCGTACGCGGCCACGCTCATGAGCTCGAAGAAGACGAAGGCGTTGAAGAGGTCGCCGGTCAGGGCGAAGCCGACCATGCCGGCCTCGAAAAGGAGGACCAGGGCCGGGAACACGCCCGCGTGTTCGCCGGACGGCTCGTCGAAGTACCGCCACGAGTACACGATCACGGCGAGGACCAGGACGGCGGCGAGGAGGGCGAGCCCGGCGCCGATCGAGTCGGCGACGAGCAGGATGCCGAGGTCCTCGGGAAGGCCTCCGGCCCGCACCGTCACGCGATCGGCCGCGTGCGGCCACAGCATGACCAGGCAGGTGAGGTCGGCTACAGCTGTGGCCGTGGCGAGGATGTCGCACCCGAGCCGGGGCAGCCGGCGTCCCGCCGCGGCCAGCAGGGCTGCTCCCACCAGGGGGATGGCGACGGCCAGCGGCAGCAATGCCTCGGCGGTGTCCGGCACGGCTCAGCCCCGCAGCGCGGTCAGCGCCTGGGGGTCGACCGTACCGTGCCGCTTGCGCAGCTGGATGGTGAGCGCGAGGAGGAGGGCGGTGACCGTTGCGCCGACCACCACATCTGTGAGGGCCATGGCCTGCACGACCGGGTCGACCACGGGCCGGCTCCCCGGGGTGAGGTCGCCGAACACGGGGGCGGTGCCGCCGCGCCGGTAACCGATCCCGAGGAGCAGCAGGTAGGTGGAGGACTGGGCGACGGCGAGGCAGCCGATCGCGTGGATGAGGTTCCTACTGGTCACGAGCCCGTACAGGCCGATCAGCAGGAGCCATCCGGAAGCGAGGAACGGCAGGACACCCATCACTTCTGATCAGTCCTCTCAGGAGACCGCGAGCCGTCGGCCGGGGCTTCGGAGGCAGTGACCTCCACCGCCTGGTCGAGGAAGTGGGCGATCAGCACGATCAGTCCCGATCCCACTTCCACGCCGACGGCCACGTTGAGGAGCGGGACGAACCCGCCGGAGGTGATCTCGTTGAACGTGCCCAGCGGCAGCACGTTCTCCAGGAACGCGCCGCCCGCGACCAGTCCCGCGAGTCCCATGAGCGTGAAGGACAGCGCACCCAGCGAGTCGGCGACATCGAGGACGGCGAGCGGCCGCACCTCTTCCAGGACCCGGTAGTCGGCCGCGAGGTAGGCGAGGTGCACAGCCGTGGCCAGCACGACACCGCCCTGGAACCCGCCACCGGGAGACAGCTGTCCGTGGGCGACGAAGTATCCGCCGACGATCAGGGCCACGGGCAGCAGCACCAGTCCCAGCAGGACGGTGCTGGGCAGGGCGCGTTCCGACCGTGGGCGGCCCTGTCGCTCGTCGCGGGCCAACCGCAGCAGGAGGGTGGAGCCGAGGACGGCGGCGAAGAGGATGGACTCCTCGACGAGCGTGTCGAGGGCCCGGAGGTCGAAGTTCACCGAGGAGACCGTGTTGGCCGTACGGCGGGCCAGCGCGGCCGCGACGGCGCGGTCCCCGTACGGGTGGACCGGGGTGCCGAACGGGGGCAACCGCACCACTGCGGCAACGAGGAATCCCGCGATTACGGCCGCGGCCGGTACGAAGACGAGGAGTCTCGTACGGTCCCTCACGCGTCGTCACCCCGAACAAGGCGCGCTGCCCCCTCCGCCTGACCCCGGTCCTCCTGGTTCTGCTCCTGCGCGGCACCCCGGCGGACCTTCCGGGCGGTGAGCAGGATCAGCAGCGGTGTCAGCGCCGAGCCGACCGCGAGCTGGGACAGGGCGACATCGGGTGCCTGAAACAGGGTGAACAGGAGGGCCAGCAGCAGGCCGAGCACCGCGAGGACGACGGCCTGCCGGACGGGATCGCGGCACAGGACCGCCGCGGTGGCCGCCACCACGACCAGCAACAGGCACAGGGCAGTCGTGGCGTCAGCCACGCGAACCTCCTTGCTCTTCCAGGGTGGCCTTGCCGACGGCGATCGTGCTGACCACCCCGCCCAGGGCCAACAGGACTCCGATGAACAGCGTCTTCACGGCCGCCCGCCCCATCCCTTGTTCCACGGCCACCGAGAGAGCGATGGACAGCACCCCGAGACCGTTGGCCGGGGCCAGGGCGTGCAGCCGCGTCATGCGGTCGCCCAGCAGGGCGAGTCCTGCGGCGGACAGCAGGACACAGCCGACTCCCGCCCACAGGAGGACGAGCGTCACGACATGACCGGCCGTCACCTCACCGCACCTCCTGCTGCGGGCCCTCGGATTCGCCAGCCTCGGGTCCTCTTTCGGACCCGCCGACGAAGCGGGTGAAGACGAGCACGCCGGCGGGCGAGAGAACAGCCAGGGCGAGTGCCAGGTCCTGGTACGAGGCTCTCCCGAAGGCCATCGGCAGTACGAGGAAGACGGCGCCGGTGACCGTTCCGGCCAGGCAGAGGCCCGCCAGGCGACGGACCGCGCTCCCCCGCACGGCGCCCCACAGCGCCGCCGAGAATCCGGCCGCGATGAGCAGCAGCGCGGCAGCCGACCATGCGTTCACCGCTCGGCCTCCGGTTCTGGGCGGTGAACCAGCGACCGCTCCACGAGTCCGCTCCGGGCGCGGAAGGAGGGCAGGGAGTGGAGCACGACGTCCGGGGTCGGGCCGTCCGGGACGTCCACGACACACGTGTCCGCGGACCATCCCAGTACCAGGGCGGCCCATCCCGGGTCGGCGCCGTCACGCAGACGGACGCGCCGGACCCGCCCCCGGGGTGCGCCCTTGACCACGTTCCGGATCAGTGCCGCGCAGCCTCCCAGGGCGGCGGGGAGGAGGAGCAGGAGGGCCCGCGGGAGCCCGGCAGCCCCGCGAGGACGCACTGCGGCCACCTGGCGCATCCTCACGGCGAGTCCGGCGGCAGCCGCTGCCACACCGCAGGCCACGGCCACTTCCACGGGGCTCGGCGAGGTGATCACTACCAAGGTCAGACCCGTGAGCACCGTCCACCACCCGAGGAACCACAGGATCGCCGCCACTCGCCTCCCCTTCCATGCGCCGCGGACACCGATTCTCTGCATCCGGACGGGACGCGGCGTTGACTCAGAACGGCTGACGCCGGGGATGTCACCCGCCCGGCGCAGGAGCGGACGGTCAGCCAGTGCCCGGGAACGCGGGTGCCCCGTCGGCCGTCCGGTAATGCCCACGGTCCGTGGTAGCCGGAGGACGGAGCACCGAGTGTCCGGGCGTGTCCGGGCGGCAGACCTGGGTAGCCGTATCAGGGGGCGCCGGACTCGAGCGGAAGGGGACGAGCGCATGACGGCCTTCGGCTATTTCTTGTCCTGTGAGGAATTCACCCCGGCTCAGCTGCTGCGCCAGGCACGTCTGGCAGCGGACGCGGGGTTCACGCGCCTGGCCATCTCCGACCACTACCACCCATGGACCGACACCCAGGGCAACAGCCCCTTCGTGTGGTCGATGATCGGTGCCCTGTCCCAGACGGTGGACCTGCCCGTCACCACACTCGTCACCTGCCCCACCGTGCGCCTGCACCCGGCGGTGACCGCCCAGGCGGCGGCCACCTCCAGCGTGCTGCTGGGAGGCCGGTTCGCTCTGGGCGTGGGCACCGGTGAGGCCCTCAACGAGCATGTTCTCGGTGACAGGTGGCCCGCGTTCGACGAGCGGGCGGACATGCTGGAGGAGGCGGTCGAAGTGATGCGGAAGCTCTTCACCGGCAGCCAGACCAGCCACCGGGGGAAGCACTACACGGTCGACAACGCCCGCCTCTACACCGCTCCCGAGGAGCCGTTGCCCATCCTGGTCTCGGGCTTCGGCCCCAAAGCGGCCGGGCTCGCCGGCCGCATCGGAGACGGCTTCGTCACCATGAGTCCGGACGAGGACGCGATCGGCTCGTTCCGCGAGGCGGGCGGCGCTGGCAAACGAGTCGCCGGAGGACTGAAGGTCTGCTGGGACCAAGACCGGGAAGCGGCTGTCGACACAGTGCACCGCATGTGGCCGACCGAGCACCTGCCCGGCGAGCTGAACCAGATCCTTCCCACACCTGCCCACTTCGAGCAGGCGACGGAGCTCGTCACCCGACAGCAGGTGTCCGGATCCGTACCGTGCGGCCCGGACGTCGAAGAGCACGCCGATGCCATTCGCGCGTACGTGGCAGCCGGGTTCGACGAGGTGTACGTCGGGCAGATCGGCCAGGGGCAGGAAGACTTCTTCGCCGCCTACCGCGACAAGGTTCTTCCCGCCCTCCGCGGCTGAGGCTTGTGTTCCCGCCGCGGACAGAGTGCGGCGTCGTCGAAGTGGGCGCGCGCCCTCGGTCCGCACGAGGAATCCGGCGAGCACGCCCGCGGCGGGTACGGGCGGTCGCCGCGCGGGAACGCTGCACGGCGGCCGCCGGTGTGCTGGGGAGCCGGCCACGGCAGTGATCGGCCTCAGCCGGCCAGGGCGGCGAGCCTCGGTACGCAAGCTGGTCTGTCTGCCGGGCAGTGAGGTGGACGTGAATGTCGGTGAGGAACTCCTTCAGGGCTGTGCAGCCGGCCGTGTAGGCCTCCTCCTGCCCGCCGGCGTCCGGGGGCGTCCAGAAGATCAGCAGCCGCTCTTTCCTGCGTGCACCCTCAGGGGTGGCGAAGCAGATCTCGTGGACGACCAGCCGCGACTCGTCCGCGGGCAGGGCCTGAAGCAGCTCGTCATGCGTCAGGTTCGCTTCCGCGTCAAGCTCCAGGACACCCGGAGCGTCCGCGCAGCGAAGGATCACAGTGTTGACCTCCCGCATCTCCTTCACATGGGGAAGGGCGTCAAGCACCCTTCCGAAAACCGGACTGGGCTACTCACAGGGTCCTCATCTCAGTCGTCGCAGTCACCCGGGATCAACGGCGCACCCCTGCTGAGGATGCGGTGGGCGCTCCCAGCCGGCGGCGCGCACTCCGGATCCGCTGCGTCCGAAGGCCGGAAGCTGCTTGTGGCGTTCGGCTCCCCGCCGGGGTGCCTGAGGGGCGGAGCAGCCGCCCGACCTGGAAGGAGTTTCGTATGAAAACCATTCGATGGTTCGGACGCCTGAAGAAGAGTGCTGCGGGGCTCGGCGAGCGGCGAGCGCAGCTCCAGGCCCAGCGGGACGCGGAGGACGCCGGACCGTGGGAGGACTCGGCACCTCCGGAGATACGGACCGGCGTCGGCCCTGGAGCGCGGGACCCCGCGGCGGCGGTGCCCTGGGGAATACGTGTGGCCGCGGCGGCAGGTTGGCGGTTCCTCGTGCTCGCCGCCACCCTCTGGGTGCTGATGCGGGTCATCGGGGCAGTACGGCTGGTCGCGCTCGCCGTCGTCGTCGCGCTGCTGGTCACCGCGCTGCTTCAGCCGACCGTCGCCCGGCTGCACCGAAGCGGACTCTCCCGAGGCGCGGCGACGGCGCTGACCGCGACGTGCGGATTCGTGCTGCTCGGACTGGTCGGATGGTTCGTGGTCTGGCAGGTGCTCGACAATCTTGGCAACCTGTCCGAACGGGTTCAGGAGGGTATCGACGAACTCAAGCAATGGCTGATCGACAGCCCGCTCCACGTCACGGAACAGCAGATCAACGACATCGCCGACACCTTGAGCGACACCATCGGCACCAGTACGAGCGAGATCACCTCCACCGGCCTGCAAGGCGTGACCGTGCTGGTCGAGGTGATCACCGGGCTGCTGCTGGCCATGTTCGCCACCCTCTTCCTGCTGTACGACGGCAAGCGCATCTGGCGGTGGACCCTCGGACTGGTTCCCGCGGCGGCCCGTCCCGGGGTCGCCGGCGCCGGCCCGCGCGCCTGGCGCACGCTCACCGCCTACGTGCGCGGCACCATGATCGTCGCGCTGATCGACGCGGTCTTCATCGGCCTGGGCATCTACTTGCTCGGCGTACCGCTCGCCGTCCCCATCGGCGTGGTGATCTTCCTGGCTTCCTTCGTGCCCCTTGTCGGCGCCGTCGTCTCCGGAGCACTCGCGGTCGTCGTCGCGCTCGTCACCGAGGGGGTCTTCACCGCTCTGATGGCGCTGATGGTCGTCCTCGTGGTGCAGCAGATCGAAGGGCACTTGCTACAGCCGTTCATTCTGGGCCGGGCCGTGCGGGTCCACCCGCTGGCCGTCGTCCTGGCCGTGGCCATGGGAGGCGCCGTCGCGGGAATCGGCGGGGCTGTCGTGGCGGTCCCGCTCGTCGCCGTGGGCAACACCGTGGTCGGCTACCTCCGTGCCCACCCTGCCCCGGGTGAGATGGGTGCTGCGCCCCCACCCGTTGCCTCGGCCGGGGAAGAGCAGGCGAGCGGGGAGGGCAGCGCGAACCACTGAGCACTGGGACGACCGACGTAGCGGGGGGCGCCACGAGGGCCGGCGCAGCGCGGACCGTACCCGGAGTCGTCACCCGGGCCGTTCGGGCGTCCCTACGCCCCGGTCGCGCGTGTTCGGCGGTACGCCCGCGATGCGAGGGACGTGTGCACGCCCGTCCCCCTCAAGCACGTGGCGAACCGGGAGGCGCAGGTGGTGGCACACAACCTGCTGCACGCCGACGACCTGGTCCGCACGGCCCACGAGGCAGTCCCCGCAGCGGTGTTCACCCGCCCCCAGATCGCGCAGGTCGGCAGGACCGAGTGCAAGTGCCGGGAGGAGGGACTGGACTACGCGGTCGCGGTGCGCCGGTTCTCGGACACCGCGGTACGGGTGGGCGATGGAGGACGCCACCGGCTTCTGCAAGGCGCTCGCGGACCGCAGCACCGGACTGCTGCTGGGCGCCCACGTTCTGGGGCCACAGGCCGCCACTCCGATCCCCCTGGTGGTTGCCATGAGTCTGGGGGCTCCTCGTCCTCGGGCAACCGCCGGCGATCGCACGTGACGGGCCAACTCCGCATCGAACTCCAGCCCGAGGTGCCGTCGGCCTGCGGCATCGCCTGCTGGGTTGGAGCGGGCGATCGGGCTCGACGGCCTACGCCCGCACGCGGTCGGACTCCCTCGAGCCGTCCGTGCCCCGACTGGGCTCCGGCGCTCGCGTGTCCGCTACGTCGTGCCCGGCCGACCGGCAGGGGCCACCGCCCTGCGGACGGGCCGGGCACTCACGGCGGCTGGCTCCGCCGTGAGTGCCTCGACCGCGCAACACCGGCGCAGGTCCTCCAAGCTGCGGCTCTGAGCGTCCGCCCGGGCGAGCAGCCGGTCGAGATCGGAGGCATCGAGACGAGTGTCGGTTGCGGCGAGCGCGCGCAGCGCCCGCCAGCACGCGGCCTTGCCCTCGACACCCAGCAGCATCGCTTCGAGCTCCAGCACGTCGCTGAGCGGGGAGCGGGACAGGAGCCTGCCGTTCGGCTTGAGCCGCCCCGCCTTCTCCCCGATCCGGCCCACCACCTCGCGCAGCCGCCGCACGGGGACGTCGAGGTCGTGCATGATCCGACGCAGGCTCTGCTGGTCCTCTTCGATTTGCCCCGCCAAAGCGGCCAGTTCCGGCCACGAGCCCTTGGGGCGGTGCCGGTCGACGATCCGGTAGATCAGGCGTACACCTGCGCCTGAACCGGTGAGGTGGTCGTTCAGGTACACGGTGAGGAGGGAAGGCCTCGACGAGGTCCGGGGCTTGTCGTCGTACATGGCTGAACCTCCGTTCCAGGGCACTGCCAACGTGCCTCCTGCCCCTACCCGCCTCGGACGCCCCGAATCAGCGGTCACGAGGGGGACGGCCGGTCGGGCTCGTCGGGCCTCTGCCAGGAATCCTGCCGGGCACGTGCCGGTGGGCTCTGGTCCGCCGACTGTGCACCGGGGTCCTTGCGGGCTTCGACACGTCTGCTTCCGTACCAGAACGCCGCGATCAGGAGAGCGACCACGACGACACCGGCCACGATCAGAAGGAGCGACGAGGAACCGGAAGCCGCGAGCGGAAGGGAAGGGGTCATGTGCCGCGCCTACCCGGTGTCGCCCGCTTTGCACGTACGCGCTATCACCGTGCGGCCTGTCGCCCGACTCCCGGTGCCTGATCTGGGAGCTTGGACTCTATGGCGAAGACCGCTCTTGTCATCATCGACATGCTCAACACGTACGACCACGAGGACGCCCACGTGCTCGTCCCGTCCGTCGAGCGGGCGCTCCCCGCCGTTGTGCATCTGCTCGATCAGGCCCGGGCAAAGGATCTTCCGGTGATCTACGCCAACGACAACTTCGGGAAGTGGCGCTCCCACCACGGGGAGATCTTGGACGCGGCACTCGCCGGGCCGCACGCCGACCTCGTCGACCCCGTACGGCCGGACGGGAACGCGTACTTCGTCGTCAAGGCGCGCCATTCCATCTTCTACGAGACCCCGCTCGCCTACCTGCTGGGAACCCTGGACGTCTCGCGCCTCGTTCTGTGCGGGCAGGTCACGGAGCAGTGCGTGCTCTACTCCGCCCTCGACGCCCACATCCGGCACCTCTCCGTCACGGTCGCCGAGGACGCCGTGGCCCACATCCACCGGGACCTGGCCGATGCCGCCCTACGGATGATGGAGATCAATATGGGTGCCCGCGTCGTCCCCGCCGCGGCAGCTCTGAGGGTCACGGTCGGAGAAGTGTCTTGATCATGCCGTCCTCCTTCGCCTGGAACGTCGCATAGGCGCGCGGAGCCTCCTCCAACGGCACGACGTGCGTGGCGAAGCCCTCCACTCCCAGGGGATCGCTGTCGTCGAGCAGAGGCAGAATTCGGGTGTCTACCGGCCTCAGGCGGATACCCGTCTGCTCGCCGAGGCGCTCGCCCACGAGGCCCTCGGGCCCTTCACGGACGTGCTGGAGATCGGTACGGGCACCCGCGCGCTGGCACTTCACGCCGCAGGCCAGGGGGCACGGGTCACGGCGGTCGAACGTCTCCTGGCCCGCCGTGGTGACTGCGCGCCTGAACGCCCTGCGCCACCGGCTGCCCCGCCGCGTCCTGTACGGCGATTTCGCCTCACGCTGCGCGGGGGCGCCGCTACGACCTGGTGGTCACGAATCCGCCGTACGTCCCGCCCCCTGCGCACGCCCTGCCGAGGCTCAGGGTGTGGCAAGGTCGCGGCCGCGCCGCCGGCGCGTTGCCCGTCTACATGGGGTCCATGGTTCCACTGCCCGGACCGTTCTCCTGCTCGCTCTTCTCGCGTATGTGCTGGGCTTTGTCCGTGAGTCGTTGCCGCTCTGCGGGATCCGTTGCCCGCTGAGCCGCCTGTTCCAGCTCTTGAGCCTTGTCGCGCATCTGCCGGGCTCGCATGCTCGGCCCGCTTTCGTCACTCATGACCACTCCTCGGGTGTGGAGCCTTCGCGAAAAACGCCTCGTCGTCGGGGCCGATCTGCCCGACGTGCACCTCGTCGAAGCCCGCTTTCACGGAGGCACGTACGGCCGCCACGTGTTCCTCTACGTCGTCGCCGCAGGGGACAACAGCAAGGTTTCCCAGAGCTGCCTACATAAAGCCCCTTTCAACGTTCGTGGCGCACCACCTGTTCTAATTGCGCGGGGGTCGGCTGGATCTGGTTGAGCTCACCGGGCAGGTGCTCGGCATGGCCTCAGCCTGGGCGGTGATCGCGCGATGCAGACGCATGGTGGGCAGCTGACCCATGTGTTCACGGGCAGGTCCACGGCTTGTGAGAGGGGTCCGATCATGGACCAGACCAGCGGGCTGTTGCCCTGTGCGTCCTTCCACGGGTGGAAGTGATCGGAGATCGCCAGGCGGGTAACCCGGCGTCGGCGGCTCGACGAGCCTGCTCCAGCGACGTGTGCGGGCGCCTCGTGGCCGAGTTCCTGCCCGTCGGCGGGGATGATCAGCGCGGTGGTTGCGCTGCGGTCGGTCTGTCCGGCCGGGAAGGCGGTCATCTCCTCGTGCCGAGCCTGGACGCACCGCGGTCGGTCCCCAGCCCGCCCCCGCGCCGCGAGGAAGCCGTTGATGCCGTCCACCGGGTAGGCGAGGACGTGCTCGACGCCCCATTCCCGCAGGCGCTGCAACAGGTAGTCGGCCTTCATCGTATTACTCCGTCAGCATCGGTGTTTGCCGCGTTCGGCGGCGCGGGCGGTCACAGGTGGCTGCGACTGCCGTGCGGCTGCGCCCACCGGCGGTGCAGGCCCGCGCGTGCGCCCAAGGGGAAAAGGCGGGTCACCGAATGCTCTGCCCGGGTGCGCAGGGATCCCGCGACCTTGCGTGTTCTACCGTCCATGAGTGCTCGGTAGCCCTGGCGCGCCACCAGCGCGGGATCGTCCTTCTTCGCCCGCCCGAGACGGGTGTCGAGCAGACCCGCGCGCACGAAGAAACGGGTGTCGGTGGCACCGGGCATCAGCGCGGTGACGGACACGCCCGAATCCTTCACCTCGCTGTGCAGGGCTTCCGCGAAGGACTTCAGGAAGGCCTTGGAGGCGTTGTAGACCGCGTGGTACGGCCCGGGAATCTCGGCGGCCACCGAAGAAACGACGAGTATCCGCCCCTCTCCACGTCGGGCCATGTCGCTCAGCAGCCGGTGGGTCAGGTGCACGGTCGAGGAGACATTGACGTCGATGACGCGGGCCAAATCCGTGAGGCCGGCTTCCAGGAAGGCGCCACCATGACCGATTCCCGCGCCCAGAACCGCAGCGCTCACCGGTCGGCCGAGGGCGCTGAGCTCGGCCATCAAGGTCTCCACGCCGTCGGAAGTCGCCAGGTCGACCCTGGTCGAGTGGACCTGGGTGCCGTGCGACCGCAGCCGGGCCGCCGCGTCGTCCAGGAGTTCGTCCTCGGCGGTGACGGCCAGATCGTATCCGTGACGAGCGAACTCCCCGGCCAGCTCGAAGCCGATGCCGCTGGATGCGCCGGTGATCACGGCAAGCGGATGCGGGGTGTTCATGGCATTCTGCGCCTCTCGTACGGTGCCCCTCCACAAGGCGCCTGCCCGGCAGCGGGAGGTTCAAGCCAGGGGGCACCGAAGAGCGACTTCGAAGTAGCGGAAAACGATCAAGGATGCGGGGCCTGCCTCGGCCAAGATCGACGCCCCACGCCAGGGACGGCAGCACAGCGCACGTGGATCTTCGGCCACCGTGTCGTCATCCCGGCAGGCGTCATCGCCGCGTGGACACACGGGAGGAAGCCGTTCATCTCCCGGCACTGTCCGAGCCGTCCCCCCGGCGAGCGGCCGGTCGTACCGGAGCCGCCCGGCTGCCGGGCGGCTCCGGTACGGGTGGCGGGCCTCAGGTGTCGGGCTCGGCCGCCGAGATGGCCGCGAGGGCCGACCCCGGATCCCGTTCGACCTCGAGGTCGCCCAGGGTGACCACGCCGACGAGTTCACCGTCCTCGGTCTGCACGGGCAGGCGCCTCAGCGCGTGCCCGTGCATGAGATCGACGGCCTGGTCGACGCCGTCGCCGGGCTTGGCGGTCATCGGTTCAGTGCTGCATATCGCCTGCACAGTCGTGTAACAGCAGGACGCCGCCAAACACGAGCACGTCCGGAACGCGGCCCGCTCACTGCCACGGCTGCGCGAGCACGTGACGCGGGTTCTCGCCGGGCGCGGTCTGACCCGCGGGCGGGTCCTGGCGTGCACGACCCCGGCTACTCGACCTGGGCTTCCTGCGGATCAGCGACGAACGCTACGCCCGCGACAACGGCAGCTACGGGCTCACCACGCTGCTGCGGGAACACGCCGTCTGCCGAAGCCGCGAGATCCGCCTGCACTTCCCAGCCAAGTCCGGCAAGGCAGCCACCCGCACGCTGGTGGACGAGCAGGCCTACCCGGTGGTCTGGGCGCTGCTCCGGCGCAAGGACCCCGGGCCGAGACTGTTCGCGTACTGGGAGCGCCGGGCGTGGCGCGGGGTCCACGCCGAGGAACTGAACGCCTACCTGAGCGAGCGCGGGGGACAGGACGTGACGGCGAAGGACTTCAGGACCGGGTACGCCACCGTACTGGCAGCGGTCGCCCTGGCCTTCTCCGAAGGCACTGCCGACGCCTCCCGCGCCCGGCGCGGCAGGGTCGTGGCTCGCGCCGTGCGCGAGGTCGGCGGCTACCTGGGGAACACACCCGCCCTATGCCGGGCGTCCGACATCGACCGCCGCGTCATCGATCTCTACGAGGACGGAAGGACCATCGCCCCAGTCCTCGGCAAGCTGGGCGAGGAAGCCATGTTCGGCGAGCCCGCCACCCACGGCGCCGTCGAGCGCGCCGTTCTGAACCTGTTGCGAGCCGGCCACGTGTGACCCGGCCGGGCCGGGCACGGGCTTCGATCTTCTCCTGGGCCGGGCCGAGCCCGGGCTCCCTCACGCGGTTCCCGTCGGAGCGGGCTCGCCCGGGGCGGGTACGTGCCCGTTCGCGCTGAGGTGGTAGATGGCGAAGGCCCGGTCGATGACGGGCATGGCGACGTTCCGGACTCTTATCCCGCCCGCCGTCATGCCGTGTTCGGTGCCGAGGTGGGCGTGTCCGTGGACGGCCAGGTCGGCGCCCTCCTCGTCCATCGCCTCGGCAAGCAGGTAGCTGCCGAGGAAGGGGTAGATCTCCCGGGGCTCGCCCGCCAGGGTGTCGGGTACGGGCGCGAAGTGCGTCAGGGCGATGCGCAGCGTGCAGCCCGCTTCGCGGAGTTCGCCCAGGGCCCGTCCGAGGGCTTCCGCACAGCTGCGGGTGTGGCGGATGAAGGCCTTCATTTCCGGTTCGCCGAACTCGCTGCCGCTACGTCCGGCGAAGCCCCCGCAGAAGCCCTTGGTCCCCGCGACGCCCACCTTCGTACCAGCAAGGTGGAGGGTGACGCCATCGCCCTCCAGGACGTGCACGCCCGCCGCCCGCAGCTCCCGGGCGACGGCCTCCTCCTGGTCGCTCTGGTAGTCGTGGTTCCCGAGGACCGCGACGACGGGCACCGGAAGACCGGCCACCTCCGCGGCCACGACCCGGGCTTCCGCCGGGGTGCCATGCCGGGTGAGGTCGCCGGCCAGCAGCAGCACGTCCGCGCAGGTGCCGAGCGTGTCGAAGGCGGGCCGCAGCAGCCCGGCGCTGTCCGGGCCGAGGTGGATGTCCCCAACGGCCGCCACGCGGATCACGGCAGCTCCTCGGCGTGGTCGGGCAGGCGGGGGTGGCTCACCGCGAGGTCCTCGTACCAGTCCAGGCCGGCCAGCTCCTCCCCCGCGATGCGCAGGACGGCCGTCCGGCACTGCTCGTCGGGGACACAGCCCCGTACGACGGCCCGGGCGCCGTGCGTTTCGACCCGCACGCCGAGTTCGGCGGTCTCCTCGCGCGCCAGCCGGTCGCGCAGGTGCTCGATGCGGTACTCGGTGATCTCGGTGGCGGTCACGGCGCTTCCTCCCTCTCCTTCGGCCCCTCGGATTGACGGTCGATGACCCGCAGTCTGGCGAGCAGGTAGAGGAAGGCGTCCGAGAGCGGGGTCGCCCGGTGGTCCCGGTCGAGGCGGTCCCAGTCGATCTGCTCGCGCAGCATGCGGGCCATGGGCAGCAGGTCGCCGAAATCGCAGTAGTGCTCGCAGAGCGCGGCGAGGCGGCTGTCCATCAGGTCGGTGGGCGAGAGCACCGGCATCCACACCGAGTCCACCGCCTTGACGCTCGCCCGCCCCAGCAGCTCCGTACTGACCGGACGCCTGGCGAGCTCGAAGATGAGGTCGATCTCTTCCCCGCCCGATCGGCCCTTGACCAGCCAGTCCTCTGGGGCCCGGCGCATGGCGATGCCGCCGCCCTCCAGGGCTTCGATCGCCGCGTCGGCGTCCTCGGGCCGGACGCAGAAGTCGGTGTCGTGCTGGAAGCGGGCCGGCAGACCATGCGCGAAGGCGGCCACGCTGCCCGCGAGGGCGAAGGGCTTTCCGGTGCGCTTGAGCAGCGCCGCCACGTGCTTGGTGGTTTCCAGGATCGCCTGAGTGTGGTCCTTGGGCAGCGGACCGTCGGCCGGAGCAGGGGGGCTCAGGCTTCCGGGTGGGGGGCGCCCCGCTGGCATGGGCGGGGCCGTCTTGCGGTCCACGGTGCCTCACTTCAACCGAGTGCCTGACTGCTGCGTGTCACTTTCGATACGAGGGGCGCCTAACCACTACAAAATTCCTCAAACCAGACATCGGTCCCGAGCGGTGCGAGCGGACGCGCCGGGTAGGCGCCTCCCATGTCCCCGTGACGTACCGCACGACTCGCACCTGGCCCGTGGCCATACCGGGCCCGCGCTGCCCGGCTGTCGAGGGAACCCCCGACAGAGGATTCGTCTGCCCCTCGGATCCAGTCCGAGGCGTGAAGTGGAGCGGACCGACGCGACCGAGGAAGCTCCATGCCGTGCACCGCTCTGACATGCCACACCGGCGCACCCGAATTGATATCACCGCCCGGTGTCTACCGGCCACAGGCCGACACCCTGCTGCTCGCCGACACCCTCGCCCGGGAACCGCTCGGGCCTGTTTCGGAAGTCATGGAGGTCGGGACGGGCACCGGGGCACTCGCGCTGCAGGCTGCGGCCAGAGGTGCCCAGGTCACGGCCGTCGACGTCTCATGGGCCGCTGTGCTGGCGGCCCGCCTGAACGGGTTGCGGCAGCGACTGTCACTGCGTGTCCTGCACGGGGATTTCGCCGCGCGCACCCTGGGCTCAGATTCGACCTGGTCATCGCCAAGCCGCCCTACGTCCCATCGCCCAACGCCCGGCTGCCCACTTGCGGACCGCAGCGGGCATGGGACGGCGGAACCGACGGGCGGCGCGTCATCGACCGGATCTGCACGACCGCCCCGGCCCTGCTGCCTCCCGGCGGGGTCCTCCTCCTGGTGCACTCCGGGATGTGCGAAGCGGAGACCACGGTGCGGCTCTTGGCACTGTTGGGGCTGCCCGCAGGGAGCACGACGTGGGCATGGGTGCCCTGGGGGCCCGTACTGCGCTCGCGAGGCGCCCGGCTGCGAGAACGGGGTCCGGTGGACGAGGGCGACGAACTCGAGGAACTGGTGATCATCCGTGCCCAGTGTCTCTGACAGACCCCGGACGTCCCCGCACCCGCGTGCAGGCCCGCTCACCGCGTGTACGTCGACCCCTGCGGGCCGGTGCTGGTGGAAGGCCCGGTCGTAATCCTCCTGGACGACGGGACCCTTGCCCACTGGGACCGGGCGGGTTCGTAGTCGCCGTGTGCACTTGCCGTCGCAGCCGTACCTACCCCTGGTGCGACACCAGCCACCACCCCCGCGCACGGGCGACACGGCAGCCGGACCGTCCTTGGTGGACGGTCGCGGGCGACGATGTCGGGGCGGAACACCGCGTCCCCGAAACACCGTCCGGACACGGGGATCGGTTCCCCGGCCCGTCTTGTGCCCGGCCGGCGTGAACGGGGTCGGTCGCTCTCCTGGGAGGCGGCCGTGGGCCGGCGCAAATCGAGGCACCTTCGTGGCCGGGTGGCCTGGCGCACGCCTCGCCGCCGCCCGTCGCTGATCAGCGGGTGGGGGACCAGAGGTCCGTCAGGCTGCCGCGGCCCGGAGTCAGGCCGTCCCATGCGTCCGCAAGGTCCACCACGACGACGCTCGAGGTGGGGAAGCCCTCTCGGAGCCGTTCCAGCAGTTCCACCGGGCCGCTGCCGCAGAGGACGGAGGCCAGCTCGTGGATGCCGGAGTTGTGGCCGACGAGGAGGAGGCTGCCGAGCTCCCCGCCCCGCGCGGAGAGCACATCCACCAGACCGCTGGGAGCCGCGTTGTAGAGCCGGTCGTCGTACACGGTCGGAGGCGGACTCGGCAGGGCGGGCAGGATCAGCTCCCACGTCTGCCGTGTCCTGCGGGACGGGGAGCACAGGGCCAGATCGGCCGTGTACCCGGCCCCGGCCAACCACCGTCCGGTATCGGGGGCGTTCTTGCGGCCCCGGTCGCTCAGGGGTCGGTCGAAGTCCTCAACCCGCCCCTTGGGCACTGCCTTCGCATGCCGGACCAACAGCAGTCGGCGACGCTCTCCACCTGCGCGGGCCGACGGTTCCACATGCACGGTTATCTCCTTCGCCGCGGAGGTACAAGGCCATGGTGCGGCCGTCCTCTGACGTCCGCACCCGCAAAACAGCACCCGGCCAGAGCGCCGGGCCCCGGCCACAGGATTCGAAGCGAGCGCGGGTCCCGGCCCACGCGGACCGCGACCAGCGCCCTCCCGCTGTGCTCGCCGGAAATCGCTGGTGCTGCTACTACCCTCCCGTGGGACACCAAACGAGTCTCTCGCTGCACGTCGTCGATCGGATACGGCGATCCGAGCCGCGGACGGTCCACACACTGCGCGCCTACGCGGCCGACCTCACCGAGGACCACTACGCGTACCGCCTCGGGCACGACCAGCGGCCCTCGGCCCCAGCCGAGGGCGCTACGGCCCCGTCGCGGCCGGAAGGCCGGACCGTACCCCGGTATTGGGCCCCTACCCGGGCCCAATTCGAGGCTTCGTCCTCCCCCGGTCGCGGTCAGGCGGACGATTCCGGCGGCGCGGTGGGCGGAGTCACACAGGGTGTGGCGGAGCCGGGTGGGTGCCGCGCGAGGCGCACCGCAAACGTCGGCAGTCGAGTGCAGACCGTCGATGAGGTCCAGGAGCCGACGGGGCTGGGCCTGCCAGTTGTACGCGAAGAACGTGATGCCGCGACCGTGCAGGCGGCGGGACGCTGACGGCGACACGCGAAACACGAACAGGTAGCAGGCGACCGACTCGCCGGCCAGCCGCACTGCCATGTCGCGGAGTTCGACCTCCACCTCGACTCCGCGGACTGCGAACCTTCCATCCGATCGTCCAGGCGGACGGCCACCGGGTAGGCGGCCGCCGGAGCGAACATGATGACGGCACCGGCCTCGACGCTTCAGCGGCTCGGTCGGAGGGCCAGTCCGTGGTCGCACGCGGACGTGCTGGCCGTAGGTCAGTCGCGTCGTCGCGTCGGCGGTGGCCATGACGGCGGGGATGCCGTACTCACGGGCGACGATCGCTGCGTGGGAGGCCACGCCGCCCGTGTCGGTGACGACGGCGGCCGCCCGGCGGAAGACGTCCTCCGTGCCGTCGAGTACCCCGGCTGCGACGAGCCGGTCGCCCATCTCCAGCAGCGCCTGCCGCATCGCCGGCAGCGGCAGCATCGCCAGGAACCGCGTGTCGTTGCGTGCGGGGGAAGTAGCGCAGCCGAAGTGCCAGCAGCGGCGCGGCGATCTGAGGCCCTTCCTTCAGCGGGGCCATGAGTTCCGGCCAGGAACAGCGGGCAATATCCCGTCTGCGGAGTTCCTCCGCACGTCGGCGCATGGCCCCGACGAGCGGATCCGATGCCCACCGGGCCGGGTCGTGTCGGCGGGCCGCGCGTACGAGACGGACAGGCGCCGTCAGCAGCCGCCAGGTGGGCCGGGGCCACGGCATCTCCACACGAACCATCACGCCACCGTCCTCGACGAACATCCGGGACGGCGGCGGAAGGGCCATGCCGGTCGCTTTGGCGGCCTTCTCAAGCAGCCCCAGCAGCGGGACCAGCCACGCCGTGGTGTCGATCGGGTACGGGCGGACCGGCAAAACCTCGCAGAGCATCGCGCTCGTCATCCGCTGGAAGCGGACCGACAGCCTCGGTAGCCGCATCGGCGTGGGCAGCGCGGTGATCGGGCGGGTCTGCAGGATGAACAGGTTTCCGTGGGCCCAGGCCCATTCGATGTCCTGCGGCCGGCCGAAGTGCCGCTCGATGTCCCTGGCGACGCCGACGAGCTGCCGTACCGCCGCCGCGGGCAGAGCAGCCTCGGCCAGGCGCCCGGTGACCTGCTCGGTGCCACCGCCGGGGCGGGGGCGGACGGCGATTTCGCGGCGTCCGACCCTGCGCCGGACCATCCTCCCGCGCCGAGTGTCGACCACAATGTGCTCCGGGGAGACCAGCCCGGAGACACCGCCTCGCCGAGCCCCGGGCTCGCGTCGATGACCAGCGCGTGCCGGTCACCGGTGACGGGACCGGCGGTGAACGCCACCCCCGCGAACTCAGCGGCAACCATCCGCTGCACGACGACCGCCATCCTCACCAGACCGTGGTCTATGCCCCGGCCGGCACGGTAGTCGACCGCGCGGTCGGTCCACAGCGAGGCCTGTCTCGCGTGGCCTGAAGCGGCGTGAGCGTGTCCGCGTCAAACTCGCCCGCGCACCCCGGCAATGGCCGCCGGCCGTTACCCCGAAGGAGGTGCCCGAGTCGCAGACCGGCAACCCCAGTCATACGTTCAGTGACGAACTGCGAGTGCGTGACAGCCATGCGAAAGGATCAGCTGTGACTGAATTCGACATCTGGGGCTACCGTCCGGACGCCGGGTACCAGCAAGGCACCGACATCGTCGGCTACAAGGTCGAGGCCAAGGACGGCAGCATCGGCAAGATCAGCAAGCACTCCGAGGAGGTCGGCGCCTCCTATCTCGTCGTCGACACCGGGGTGTGGATCTTCGGCAAACATGTGCTGCTGCCCGCCGGGACGATCAACATGATCGACATGGTCGAGGAGAAGGTCTACATCGACCGGACGAAGGAGCAGATCAAGGACGCTCCCGAGTTCGACGAGGCCAAGCAGGGCGGCGAATCGTCCTACCTGGAACAGTTCGGCCGGTACTACAACGCGCCGCACATGTAGCGCAGCCGCACGCATGGCGCGGGGCCCACCGAACGGTGGGGCCGCCATGCGGACACCCAGGCGCCCGATGCGTGCGGGGCGCGGGCCGGTCAGCTCTGCGAGATCGACTGGAGCAGGTCGCCGACCTTCGCATCCGGCAGCGCGCGGGCGACGACTTGCAGGCGGCTACGTGGCGCGGGCTCCCCGAGGCGCCAGCCACAGAGCGACAGGCTGCGGCCATCTGCACGCAGCCTTCCCTTTCCCCCTCCAGGGCTGACCGAGGGCGTCCGCCCGCGCGGCACGCCTGGCCAGGTATGTACGCACCCGGGCTCACGGGCGGTGTCCCCGCCGGCGCCGACCACGGATTGGGAACAGGGCGCCCCAATGACCGGCCGGGTGACCTTCACCCCGGCTCACGGCCGCATAGTGCGGCAGCGGACTCACGCGCGGGCGAGTATGCACGGACCGTTCCCCGATTCTTCGCGGCTGGGGTTCTCCCTGCGCGAACGCAAGCAGCTCAAGGGCCGTACCCAGGTCACCTTCATCCTCCCCGAGGACAATCCGGACGGGCCGGTCAGCGTCGTTGGGGACTTCAACCACTGGAACCCCGCCGCCGCCCACCCCCTCGAAGCCCGCGGCGACGGCACCCGAGCTGCCTGCGTCTCCCTGCCCTCACACAGCGCCCATTCCTTCCGTTACCTCGCCGCCAGCGACTACTGGTTCGACGACGAACACGCCGACGGCCACGACGGCACCAACGGCCGCCTCCACACCTGGGTTCTGGCACATATTCCGCGAACGATCTTGACACGGGCTACATCAGCCTCCCGCGACATCCAATCCGCCCAGCTCACGTGGTGCGCACCGCGATGCTGACGGATAGCCAGCGAGATCTTTCACGGAATATGTGCCAGAACCCACACCGACCACCACCGCACCCCGCGAGTCCGAGCGAGGGGTGTGACTCGGCAAGCCTGGTGGCGCTCGGGCTCTTCAGCGGGCCAGGAACTCGTCGAGGAGCTTGTCGAGGTCGCGGAACTCCTCCCCGGCGCCGATGATTGCGTAGGTCTGCTCCAGGAAGCCCATGAGCGCGCGGGCATCCACGAAGAGAACAGCCTTCTCTTCTCGCTCGGCGCTCCGGCCGCGCAGGTCGACCCGGAGTTCCTCGACGCCGGCTCCCTTGCGGGGGCGGAATGTGACGTCGCCCTCACCCACCGGACGTTGGAGTCCCTCGGCAAGCATCTGCCGGTCGAAGTGCCAACGCGCGAGGACGCTGGGGCCGTCGAAGAACGTCGCCTGCACCACGTACGGGTCGCCGCCGTCGTACGAGAAGCGGACAAGAAGAGGCACAGGACCAGTCATTGCATCGAGGCGCACAAGGATCAGAGCAGACACGCAGGACATCGATAGGCCTCCTGGATGGGCTGCACGGCTACACGCGTCTGCCCCGCCTGGCCCCTGCCACACTGGACCGATCGTGGGAATCGCGAGTCCTGAAGACCTATGGTCCAGCTGGCGGGCGCCAGCGCAGGTAGAGCCGCACTGCTGGCCATCCACCTCTCAGGCAGTACCGCTGTCCGATGAATGCGAATATCCGGATGACGCGAGCACGCCCCTGGGCTGTGAAAGGCCGAGCGCCCCGGGCGCGCGTACAGGGGAGGAGCCCCCGTGGCGAAGCCGACTGCGGCCTGTTGGCCGACTTCAGCCTTCCACTCCCGTGGAGGTGTGCGGGGCGCCAACGGGCTTGGACTCCGGGGATCCGCGCTGGCGCAGGTATACGGAGAGGATCGCCATGGCGGCCACGACCAGGAGTTCGGACTGCCAGTTCTGCAGGGAGCGGTTCAAGAAGTCGGCGGATGCCAGGTAGGCACCCCAGGAGACGGGCGGCTGAAGCCGCCGCAGTTGCTCCTCGTCGTAGGCGGCTGTGCCGGCGATGGACTGGGCGAGCCAGGACAGGAGGAACAGCAGGGCCATCACGGTCCCCAGGGAACGTCTCGAGCCTCGAGGACCCGACCCACCCATCCCCGGCGGTCTGACCTGGGTCTCGCTGTGCCGCGCACCGCCCACGCGACTGCCCCGCCCTCACTCCAGGGGGGCGGGGCAGCTTCCGTCACCCCGCGTCGAGCCTCTACCTTGAACTCCGACGGAAATTACAAGTATCGGCGAACTCAGGTGAGTTGGGGTAATGACGACAGATCCGGCGGATACGGTGTCCGTCAGCGGGGTCGGGTTCGGGGACTACTACCGGGCGCATGCGGGGCCGCTCGTTGCCCTGTCGCTGCTGCGGGGCGCGGACCTGGTGGAAGCCGCGCGACTCGCCCAGGACTCGATGGCAGTGGCCCGACGGTGGATAGACCTGCTGGCCGCGAACGTGGTCGGGGCCGCGAAGGACACCAGGACCCCCGTGGTCACCGCGCAGGCGCTGCGGTCTTGGACGTGCCGGATGACCGTCGGCGGCGGCCGCGGCGCGCTCCGCCCAGTGCACGAGACGGTGCCCGCCCTCCTGGGGAAGGGCAGCACCGACGCCCTGGTGCAGGCCCGGACGGTGGTGGCGCTCGCCCCGCTGAGAGAGTTGAACGAGCGCCAACTCAACGTCACTGCCTTTCGGTTGGCTGGCTGCGCGCCGGGAGCGATCGCGTACGAGCTGGGCCTGTCGATGCCGAAGGTGCACCGCACCCTGCGCCACGTCGGCAAGCTGCTCGAAGCGGAGACAGGGGTACGGCAGGCCACAGGTGCCGAGGCACCGGAGGAGGCGGAGGGGTCTGGGGCGGCCGAGGGGACCGCGGAGGCAGACGTCAGGTTCGCGGAGCTGCTGGGCGAGCTGGCCGCCGCGCTGGATCCCGTACTCGACCTGCGGGCCGGGCTGGACGAGGTGAGCGGCTCCATTGGTGCAGACGGGACCACCGCTCGCCGCTCCCCCGTACCGCCGCTGTGGAACCTCGGCCCTTCGCTCCCCGTGCCGCCCTTCGGCGCACCAGTGCTGCACTCATTCGCCGAGCCCGCGCCATCTGGAGTGCGGGCCTACGCGGCCGGCCTCGCCCGGTGCGACGCGCAGGGCCGCGAGGCTGCGCTCAGCGGGTTTCCCGCGGTCGAGCTGGCGGCCGTACGGCTCGGAGCGGTGCTCGCCCTTCAGGTGGAGCGATTCCGGCGGGAGGCCGAGCGGTCCGGGACCCGGGCCACCAGGGACGAGTTCCGAAGGGAGGACGCCCGGGCGTTCGCGGTCGCACTGGCACAGGACGCCGCGCTCACCGCGCCGATGTTCGACGCGGTGAAGGACCTCGACGTCCCGCGCCGCGTCGGCTTCCTGGCGGCGGGCCTCGCCCATGACGACCCCTGGACGAACGAGGTCTCCTACGACGGGATCGAAGCGTCCCTCGCCCTGGCCCAGTTCCGGCGCGCGGCGGTGCGGGCCGCGCTGCGCACGTTGCACCGGCCCGGGGCGGACACCTCTCCTCAGTCCGGCGGCTCGCTCGCC
Organism: Streptomyces sp. NBC_01546; assembly: GCF_045208355.1. NCBI lineage: Bacteria > Bacillati > Actinomycetota > Actinomycetes > Kitasatosporales > Streptomycetaceae > Streptomyces > Streptomyces sp. NBC_01546. The sequence goes on along the minus strand of NZ_CP109379.1, from coordinate 8,302,177 downwards.
GAGGCCCTCACGCAGTCCCTGAGCGACACCCACCGGATGATCCACCAGCTCGACGAACTGAACAGCGACCTTTCGCGTGCCGAGTCGACACTGCCGGACGGCTACTACGTCGACATGACCCGGGACTTCGACCTCCACCAGAGTTTCCACGCGGACCTGGCCCTCGGCATCGACGCCGTCCGGGAGGCCCTGTCGCAGCCCTAGTAGGACTCCGTTAGGTCGTTCTTGATCTCGGTGTGGTGTGTGGTCTGTTGGGGAGGGGTTGGTGGCAGGTGGTGCAGATGCCTGTCCAGCACCTCAGGATGTTTTGGAGGGCGTCGAGGGTCTGGTAGAGAGTGAGGCCGGTCCTGGGACTTTTGGGGTCAGTCGTTGTTCGGTGAGGAAGGCCTGGGCGGCGGTCACGAGGGTGACGTGGTGATGCCAGCCCGGCCAGGATCGTCCCTCGAAGTGGTCCAGGCCCAGGCCGTGCTTGAGTTGTCGGTAGTCGTGCTCGATGCGCCAGCGGACCTTGGCCAAACGGACTAGCTCGGTGATCGGGGTGTCGGCCGGGAGGCTGGAGAGCCAGTAGTCGGTGGGAGCGTCGGCGTTTTCTGGCCATTCGACCAGCAGCCAGCAGTCGGGCAGGACCCCGTCCCACCAGCCTTGCTCGGACGAGGCGGCGGCCTTGATCGGACGCTCGACGGCTTTGCCAGCGGGGCGGACGCGCACGGCGGCGAAGCGGGACTTCAGCCGGCCGCGTGTGCCCTGCCGCCAGGCAACGGTGGTGAACGTCTTCGGCTCGAGACCGGCGGCCAGGGTCGCCACCGGCGGTGCGGGGTGTCGATCGGCACTTCTGTAGGGCTACTGATCCGTAGAAGTTCGCTGTGGCCGGTACTTGCCTGATCGAATCAGTCGGACGGCTGGGCGGCTAGCGCGACAGGTGTCGTGCACGCATGCGGCTCAGCACAGTGCGGGCTACGGGATCTGGTATTGACTGAGTGACTCTTTCGGGTTCCCTGTTCTAAGCAGCCTTGGGTTTTAGGCTGGCTTGGTGTCGAAGAACGCTTACTGAGGATTTCGGGTTGTCGTCGGGTGGTGACGGTTCATGATCCCTCCGGTCTGCCGGTGAGGTGAGGTACCCAGAGGGCGGGGGCCTGACCGCTGAGCGTCGGGCATTTCGTGAGGCAATCCGGCTTCAGGCCGGGCAACGGTTCGCAGCGGGTGAGGAGACCGCGGTCATCGCGAAAAGCCTGCGGGTGAGTGTCCGGTCGGTGGAACGCTGGCGTCGTGCCTGGCGCGAGGGCGGCATGGAGGCCCTGCGCTCGGCGGGTCCGGCGAACGCCCCGACCGTCACCGATGAACAGTTCGCCGTGCTCGAGGAGGAACTCGGCAAGGGCCTGTCGGCGTACGGCTTCGACGACGATCGCTGAACCCTGGCCCGGGTCCAGACTGTGACCCGCCGACGGTTGCGGATGAGTCGGTCGGTGACGACGGTGTGGCGGCTGCTGAGACGGCACGGCTGGTCCTGGCAGGCACCCGCCCGCAGGGCACTCGAGCGTGACGAGCATGCGGTGGAGCTGTGGAAGAAGGAGGTGTGGCCGCAGGTAAAGCCTAGCGGCGGCGTCCGGGGCCTGGATCGTCTTCGAGGACGAAGCCGGCTTCTCGATGACGCCGCCCCGCGCCCGCACCTGGGGCCGGCGCGGGCTCACCCCTCTCATCCGCGTCCGTGGCAGGTCCCGCCGCCGAACCTCAGTCGCCGCCCTCTGCTGCTATGAACCCGGCGAGAAGAGCCGCCTCATCCACCGCCCCCGACACCACCTCCTCCTCAAGGGTGCACGCAAGAGCTTTGCCTGGAAGGACTACCGCGACCTGCTGGTGCGGGCACCTATCCAGCTCGGCGGCCCGATCGTGGTGGCCTGGGACAATCTCAACACCCACCTGGCCGCCGGGCTGAAGCAGTACGAGGCTGAGCACGACTGGCTCACCACCATCCGGCTCCCGTCCTATGCGCCCGACCTGAACCCCCGTCGAGGCCGTCTGGTCACTCGTACGCAGAGCGATGGCCAACACCGCCTTCGACACACCCGACGACCTCGACCGCACACTCCGCCGCGAGTTACGCACAATCCAACTCCGGCCCCACCTGATCAACGGCTGTCTCACCGCCACCGACCTGACACTCGACCCACCGACCACCCTGAAAACCTCAGTAACTGCCGCCCGCGCCGAAGAGTGTGAGCGCTCACACCAATCCCGTCAACAACTCTGACAGGTAAGAGATTCTGATGGCGCTTCAGTAACGGACAGATTGCGGCACGGTACTTGACGACCTCTCATGCCCCATGGTCTTCTCCGTGAACACACCAGATGTTCGACTTTCAAATTGTTAGCGCTAACAATACGCCGGAGATCCGGTGCCCCCACCCCGCAGGGGTCACGTCTTGCCGCCGCCTCGGACGTGCCGTGCCCGGTCCGCACGCACGCACGCACCGCGAAGGACCGACCCCTGCCCAAGTCGCCCCTAGGAGGGTGCAGATGAACGCTCTCGGTACAGCTCCACGAACCTCGACACGGCGAGGATGGCGGCCGCGGATGGCCGCCCTGCTCTCGATGGTCTTCGTGGCCGGCTTCCTGGCGATGGTGAACCCGTCGTCCGCCTCGGCCGCCTCGGTCGACACCGGCAAGTGGTACGTGCTGGTGAACCGCAACAGCGGCAAGGCGCTGGACGACTACAACTTCGCCACCGCCGACGGCTCGCCAGTCGTCCAGTGGACCCGCTCCAGCAACGAAGCCCAGCAGTGGCGCTTCCTGGACTCAGGCAGCGGCTACTACCGCCTGCAGAACCGTAACTCCGGCAAGGTCCTGGACGACTACAACTGGTCCTCGGCCGACGGCACCGACGTCGTCCAGTGGAGCGACCTCAACGCGACCAACCAGCAGTTCCGCCTCGCCGACTCCGCCGGCGGCTACGTCCGCCTCCTGAACCGCCACAGCAGCAAGGCCCTCGAGGTCCAGAGCGCCTCCACCGCCGACGGCGGCAAGATCGTCCAGTACGCCGACTGGGGCGGCAGTAACCAGCAGTGGCAGCTCGTCCCCGTCGCCGACGTCGGCACCGGCACCGGCACGTGCGCTCTTCCGTCGACCTACCGCTGGACATCGACGGGTCCGCTGGCGGAGCCGGCGAACGGGCAGGTCGCGTTGAAGGACTTCAGCACCACCACGTACAACGGCAAGCGCCTGGTCTACGGGACGACCTCCAACGGAACGTCGTGGGGCTCGACGGGGTTCAGTCCCTTCACGAACTGGTCGGACATGGCGACGGCCACCCAGACGGGGATGAACGATCCCGCGGTGGCGCCCGAAGTGTTCTACTTCGCGCCCAAGAACGTCTGGGTGATGGTGTCCCAGTGGAGTCAGTGGCCGCTTTATTACCGCACGTCCAGCGACCCCACCAACCCCAACGGCTGGTCCGCCTCGCAGCCGCTGTTCACCGGCAGCCTCCCCGTCGGCCCCCAGGGCCAGAAGGACGCCCCGATCGACCCGACCATGATCGCCGATGACCAGAACATGTACCTGTTCTTCGCCGCTGACAACGGCAAGATCTACCGGGCCAGCATGCCGATCGGGAACTTCCCCAGCAGCTTCGGCTCCTCGTACACGACGGTCATGAGCGACACAACGGACCTTCTGTTCGAGGCGCCGGAGGTCTACAAGGTCCAGGGCCAGAACCAGTACCTCATGATCGTTGAGGCGCAGGGTACGAACCGCTACTTCCGCTCGTTCACCGCCTCCAGCCTGGACGGTCCGTGGGCCGTCCAGGCCGGCAGCGAGAGCAGCCCCTTCGCGGGCCAGGCCAACAGCGGTTCCACCTGGGCCAGGGGCGTCAGTCACGGCGACCTGGTCCGCAACAACCCAGACCAGACCAAGACCATCGATGCCTGCAACCTGCAGTTTCTCTACCAGGGCCTCCCCACCAACACACCGGCGGGCACCGACTACCTGAAACTGCCGTACCGGCCGGGCCTGCTCACCCTGCAGCGCTGACCCGCCTGATCCACGGTGATCGCGATGGGGTGCGGTCCGCCGGCGCGTAGACGAGCTGTCTACGGCGTGGGCAACTTCACCTGCTGACCGATACTCACCGCACCGAGGACCCCAGCCGCGCATCGGCTGGGGTTTCTCATCCTGTGTGCAGGCGGTTTCAGTGCCCCGGTTGGGGAGGCTGGACTGTCTGTCGTGACGGACATCTCTTGTGCTCCTCGCCCGCGAGGCCTTCAGGCCGGTGCCCGGTTTGAGGCTGGTGAGAGGACTGTGGTGATTGCCCCTGCCCTTCGGGTCAGAGGGCGGTCGGTCGAGCGTTGGCGGCGGGCCTGGCGGGAAGGCGGCGAGGACGCGATGCGCTCATCGGGTCCAGCGAGTGCACCGAAGCTGTCGGACGACCGGTTCGCCTTGTTGGAGCGGGAGTTGGGCAGAGGACCGGCCGCGCACGGCTTCGAGGACCGACGCTGGACCCTGGCACGAGTCCAGGCCGTGATCGGTCGCCGATTCCGGATGAGACTGTCGGTTGGGATGGTGCGGCGGCTGCTGAAGCGGCACGGCTGGTCCTGGCAGGCCCCGGCCCGCCGGGCGCTGGAGCGGGACGAGGGCGTGGTCGAGCTGTGGAAGCGGGAGGTGTGGCCGCAGGTAAAAGCACCGCGGCGGCGCTCGGGGCCTGGATCGTCTTCGAGGACGAGGCCGGATTCGCGATGTCGCCGCCGCGCTCCCGAACCTGGGGCCGGCGCGGACACACACCGGGTCCGCGTCCGGGGGCGCTCCCGCCGCCGCATCTCGGTCGCCGCGCTGTGCTGCTACAAACCCGGCGAGAAGAGCAGGATGATCTACCGGCCCCGTTTCCACATGCCACTCAGGGGAGCCCGTAGGAGCTTCGCGTGGACCGACTACCGCGACCTCGCCGTCCGGGCGTACCTGCAGCGAGGCGGCCCGATCGTCCTGGTCTGGAACATCCTGAACACACATCAGGCCCTCGGCATGAAGCGGTACGCGGCCGAGCACGACTGGCTCACCGTCTTCCAACTTCCCCCGTATGCACTGGACCTCAACCCCGTCGAAGGCATCTGGTCGCTCCTGCGACGCGGACCGATGGCCAACACCGCCTTCACCGACCCAGACCACCTCACCCGCACCCTCCGCCGAGGCCTGCGACACATCCGACTCCGACCCGCACTCATCGACGGATGCCTCACCGGCACCCGACTACCCATCACCCCACCGACCCCACCCTGAAAACCTCAGTTGGGGCCGTTGAGAGGGTTTGTGGGGCTTGTGGGGACCGGGTGTAGCTGGGTGCCCGGCCGGACGCGGCATTGTGCTCTGCGGCGTGTCGTTCCAGGCGGTAGCGGGTGGAGCGAAGGCTGCGCCGACTCCTGGCCACGGTCCAGGGCGGGGCGGGCGTGCCGCGAGTGCGGGGCCCCGTTGGATCGCGGGCGTGGACCGGCGATTCGCGGCCGTGTACTGCTCGCCGAAGTGCAAGGTGAGGGCCTGGCGGCGGCGGAAGGATCCGTTCGCAGTCAGAAGTGTCTTGCAGAACGCCCGAGTTCTGAGAGGACTTCCGCGAACGGCGACCTGCGGAAACGCACCACGCTCGGGGGCTCTCGCAGAACTCGCACAGCTGGTCATTTATGCGAGTCCGCAGGGCGTGCCGGTTCTCGCGGTAGAGGTCAGGCGAGAGCGACCGGCGGCATGAGAGTTGGGAATCCTGGCGGCGCCAGCGGCGGCTGCGCGGCCGGGGGCGGGCCCGGTGGTGCGGTGCGCAGGGACTCTTACGCCTGCGCACCGCACGCGCCCTATTTCACCTCACCAGGCGGTGTTCAGATGGTGTTCAGCCGTGATTCGGCGAACGCGAGGCCGGCGACGGCCGTGAGCAGGACTGCGGTTCCTGCGATGGTGGCCGCAGTGAGGTATTCGCCGAGGAGCAGTGTCGGCCGTCGCTGTCTCAGCTGGATCGCTGGGGGATGGTGACCAGGGTGCGGCCGCGGCCGCCGGCGTCGACGCGGTCGTGTGCCTTGGCGATCTCCTCCAGCGGGAAACGGTCGCCGATGTCCACCGTGAGGACGCCGGCGGCGGCTGCGGCAGTGAGGTCGCGGGCGGCCTGCCTTCTGGCCGCGGCGGGGAAGTCGTCGCTGCCGAGCAGGCGGAGGGTGACGTTGTTGAACAACAGCGGCCAGAAGGGGATCTCTGTCCGGTCGGCGCGGGTGGCGTAGGCGGCGATGACCGCGTCGTTCGCAGCAACGGCGCAGTCCAGGTCGGCGTTGTCGGACAGGGACACCTCGACGATGCGGTGGACTCCCTCGGGTGCGTACGTGCAGATCTCCGCCGCCGGGTCGCCGGAGTCGAGGGCGACGGCGTGAGACACCACGGGGGTCGACCCGGTGCAGGTCCTCCCCGCGCCGGACGGTGGCGAGCACGGTGGCCCCTGCCCAGTGAGCGAGCTGGGCGGCCAGGGAGCCGACCCCGCCGAGCACACCGTGCACCAGGACGAGCTTCCCGTCGACCGGGCCGTCGGCGAACACCGTGCGGTGGGCGGTGATCCCGGGGATGCCCAGGCTCGCCCCGAGCTCGTCGGCGAGGTGATCGGGCAGGAAAGCGGTCAGGTCGGCAGGGACGACGGTGTACTGGGCGGCGGTGCCGAAGGGTCGGTAGGACTGGGCGCCGTATACCCACACCCGCTGCCCGATGCGGCGTGCGTCGACGCCTTCTCCGACGGTGTCGACGACCCCGGCGGCGTCGCTGTGCGGGATCACGCGTTGAAAGGGCATCGTCGAGCCGAGCCAGCCGCGCCGTTTCTTGGTGTCGCCGGGGTTGACGCCCGAGACGGTGACACGGACGCGGACCTCACCGGGTCCGGGGATGGGATCAGGGAGTTCCCCGACGTGCAGGACATCGGCGGCGGGTCCCTGGTCGTCGTACCAGGAAGCAAGCATGGAGGTACCTCCGTGGGCGGTCAGCTCGCGGGAGCAGCGGGAGCATGGGGGTCGCTGTCGGTGACCGTGGTGTCGAGCGCGGGCGGTTTCTCGCCGAGGGCCTCGCGCAGCCAGGTCCGTTCGGCGCGGCTGGTGGCGCGGGCGGTGAGCAGCATGCCGCGCCGGTAGGGGTCGGCGATCTCCTCGGCACGCAGGGGCCGGTCATTGTCGTAGAAGAAGCTCGCCGGTTCTTCCAGGAACTCCAGCCGTCTGCGCAGCACCGCGTGCTGTTCGGCCATGTCCGGCAGGTGGGAGAGGAATGCCAGGACGATGTAGAACCGGGTGAAGTCGGTGATCTCGTGGTCAGCGGGCTTGCGTAGACGCTGCAGCATGTCGGCCCGCCCGGCCGCTGTCAGGCTGAGCACGTACCGGGCCGCCCCCGCGGCGGGGTCGGCGCGCCGCTCGATCAAGCCCGCCTTGAGGCGGGTGATGAGCTGGCGGTTCGCAGCGTGGGCGGCGTCGAGGTCGTCTTCGCGGTCGGCGAGTTGTTGTTGCAGTTCGGTGGCGTGCATCGATGGATGAGCTGGCGGAGCTTGGTGATCTCGGTCTCGGACGGGACTGCTTCGGTGCGGGCCCAGGGGTCGAGTTCGCCGGTGGCCAGGACGCGTTCGCGGTCACGCAGGAGGGTTTGGAGGTAGTCCTTGAGCTCGGGGAGGTAGGAGGCGTCGGTGCGGAAGTGGCCGCAGCCCAGACGGCGGAAACGAAACGGGCAGGCCTGGCCGCCGGCCTTGATGTTGCTGGGTTCCATGCAGATGCCGAAGGGGACGGAGACCTGTCCGATACGCAGCCGGGTGTGCTCGTCATCCAGGGCGCCCTGGATCTGCTGCCAGGTCCGTTGACCGTTGCGGTCGAACTGGTGGGCTGCCACCCGCTCGACCGCCTGACGCATCCGCTTGCCGGTAATCCGGCCGGTCGGACGGCACCGGGACCACGCCGGCCTCGTGCGCGACCACGGCCGCTGCGGCCCGGTTGTCGACGCCGAGGCGGGCGAGGATCGAGCTGACGTGGGCCTTCACCGTTCCCTCCGCCAGGTGCAGGCGGCGCGCGATCTGCCCGTTGGAGAGACCGCTGCCGAGGAAGCCGAGGACGTCCCGCTCCCGGGCGGTCAGGGCCTCGACGCGGGCGCGGGCCGCAGAGCGGCGGCCGGCTTGGGCGCCCGCACCGCCAGCGGCGAGATGCGCGACGACCCGGGCCGCGACCTTCGGTGAAGGGCATCGCGATCGCCCGAGCCCTGCTGGGCAAACCCCGGCTGCTGCTCCTGGACGAGGCGACCTCGCAGCTCGACGCCGTCAATGAACTGGCGGTACGCGACGTCATCACGCAGGCCGCCCGGACGACCACCGTCCTCGTCGTGGCACACCCTCTCTCCACGGTGACCCACGCCGACCGGATCGTGGTGATGGACGCGGGGCGGGTACGCGCGGTGGGCACCCATACGGAACTGCTCGGCCAAGACAGCCTGTACGCACGCCTGGCGGCCACCCAGTTCCTGGGGCCGGCACGGTGACTCCGCACCGTACTGCCACGCACCCGTGGCGGGCTCGGCCTTCCCCCGAGCCCGCCACGCCGGCTCCCCTCCGGAGCCGGACCGGTGTCACGTCGTCAGCGCTGCAGTGTCAGCAGACCCGGCCGGTAGGGCCACAGGCCGTAGTCACCGCCGACGTTGGGGTCGCGTCCCTGGTAGAGGAACTGCAGGTTGCAGGGATCGACGGTGAAGGTCTGATCGGCGCTGGTGCGGATCAGTTCGCCATGGCTGATGTCGTTGGTCCAGGTGGCGCCGCTGTTGGCCTTGCCGGCGAAGGGGCTGCTCTCGCTCCCGGCCTGGGGCGTCCACGAACCGTCCAGGCTGGTGGCCGTGAACGAGCGGAAGTAGCGGCCCTGCGAGCCGTCAGCCTCGACGATCATGAGGTAGCGGTTCTGGCCCTGGAGCTTGTAGACCTGAACGGCTTCGAACAGGTTGTTCGTCGTGTCGCTCATGATCACGGTCGAGTTCGAGCCGAAACTGCCCGGGAAGTTCCCGATCGGCATGCTGGCCCGGTAGATCTTGCCGTTGTCACCGGCGAAGAACAGGTACATGTTCGTGCTGTCACCGATGAGGGTCTGATCGATCGGTCCTGTCCCGGAGCCGGCGATGCTTCCGGAGAAGAGCACCTGCTGTGAGGACCAGCCGTTGGGGTTGGTGGGGTCGCTCGACGTCCGGTATGAGAAGGCGCTCCCGCCACCCCACTGGTAGGTGAGCACCCAGATGTTCTTCGGCGCGAAGTAGAAGAGCGTGGGCGCGACGGTGGACGTCGACATCGCGTTCTGCCCGGCCGAGGCCATATCCGACCAGTTGGTGAACGGGCTGAAGTTCATCGAGCCCCAGTTCTTCCCCGTGTCGTGGGTCGTCGCGTAGACGAGCTGCCGGCCGTTGTAGGGGGCGACGGTGAAGTCCTTGAGCGAGGCCCACCCGGGCTTGGGCTGCGCCAACGGGCCCGTGGATGTCCAGCGGTACGTCGACGGAAGGGCGCAGGCGCCGGGGTTGCCGGCACCGACCTTGACGAGCTGCCACTGCTGGTTGGTGCCGCCCCAGTCGTCGTACTGGACGACGTTCGCGTTGTCGGCGGTGGACCCGCCTTGTACTTCGAGGGCCTTGTTGCTGTGGCGCGCGATGAACCTCACGTAGCCGTCCGAGCTGTCGGCCAGCCGCCACTGCTGGTTGGTTCGGTTCGCGTCGGCCCACTGGACGATCGAGGCGCCGTTCGCGGTGGACCCGTTCTGGACGTCCAGCACCTTGCCGGAGTGGCGGGACTTGATGCGGTAGTAACCGCCGCCGGAGTCGACGAACTGCCACTGCTGCTGGTTCTGATCGTTCCTGGTCCACTGGGTGATGCGGGCGCCGTCGTTGGTCGCCAGGTTGTAGACGTCCAGGGCCTTGCCGCTATTGCGGTTGACCAGCACGTACGAAGCGTTGGGGTCGACGGCCGTCGCCGCGCCGGCGGGCTGCACACCGAGGTAAGCAGCCAGGAGCAGCAAGGGCGCGAGGACGGCGAGCAGGCGTCGTCTCAGGTGGACCGGAGACGGATGGCGAAACCACATCAGAAGAGCTCCTTTGGGGGGCGGGGGTGAGGTGAACCCGACGAACCGCCGAGCGGCCGCGTCAGGGGGTCGGGGACGGGATAGGTGTGAAGGCGGCCGCACATGCCGAAGCGCTGGTGCTCCGGGCACTCCAGTCGTGAGACTTCGCCGTGGTCGAGGTGGGAGAGGTCTCCGGCCTTCAGCCGTTCCAGCTGACGGCCGGTTGTGACGGCTGCGGCCAGGGGGCCGTCACGCCAGCGGAGCCACCAGGCGTCCAGGAGCTCGCTTTTCAGGCGGTGGGCCGCGATGTGGAACTCCTGTAGCCCGCCTTCGCGCAAGGCCAGGAAACCCTCGAGTGCCAGGTCACGGCGGCGGCGCGCTGCCGCGGAATGGTCGCCGGTGAGGGCGGCAGCCTTCCGGTAGGCGTGGGGATCGGCCAGGACCGGAGCAGGGAAGGTGAAGACGGCGTCGCCCGCCTCGGGGAGTCCGCTGTTCTGCATGAGCACCACGAGGCGCAGGCCGCCGTCGTTGACGAGGCGGTGGATCGTGCCGGGGGTGAACCAGACGACGTCGCCGGGGAGCAGCGGGGTCTCGGTGAAGGCGGAGGTGGTGAGGGTTTGGACGCTGCCCGCGCCGCCGATGACGACGTATGCCTCGGAGCAGACGAGGTGCATGTGGGGCGTGCCGCCGCACAGCCCGTCCGCGGCCTGCCAGTCGTACACCGTCAACCCGGAGATCCCCACGCCGCCGGGGAGCGGGGTCACCACGAGTGTTCCGCGATGTGGCGGGACAGGCGCCCGGGGGTCCATGCGCCGTCGGCCACGACGATCCGGTAGCGGCGCGACAGGGTGTCGCCAGGGGCCAGCGGCAGTTCTTTGTCGAACGCCAGGGACGGGTTGACGGCGGGGATGGGCTCGCTGCGGACGAACCAGTGGCAGGGGGCGTCGGGATCGTCCAGGAACAGGAGCGTGGAGGAGCGGTCGACCTCGTCGTGCGTGCCGATGAAGGCCAGCCAGTCCCCCTGCTCGCCCATCGCGGGGCCGATCACTTCGCCGCCGGTGAAGTCGCGCGGGCCGCGCCAGAACAGGCCGGAGTATCCGGCGAGCCTTCTGCCCTGCGTACCGGGGCTGCCGAACATCAGGCCGGCGTCGCGGACGTTGGTCAGCGAGGTGGTGACGTCCAGGGTCCAGGAGTCGGCCCCGATGCCGTGTGCGGTCAGCGTGCGGTGCTCGTCGATCCAGCGCTCCCCCGCCATCGTGTGCCAGGCCAGGGCTTCGGTGATCGCGGCGCGGCCGTGGCCGGTTTCGGCGGACAGGGTGAGGCTGCGCATCGTGCCGAGGTTCGGCAGGTCCACGTAGCCCTGGCCGCGCAGGTAGGTGCCGCCGCCCCAGAAGTTCTGCCCCGACACCCACGACGCCGTGATCTGGATGCCCTTGTGCCAGCGGTGGTCGTGCGGCCGGTACCCGGTGACCACGTCGCCTGCGAGCGTGCGTACCGGATGCAGGTAGGGCTTCGGCGCTTCGAAGGGGTCCATGACCGGCCGGTGCACGTACCGGAAGAGGTCGACGTCGCGAGCTCGGACGGTCAGCGAGTCCTCGTTCTCGAGGAGTTCGAAGGTCACCGGAACACCCCCGGGCGCCCTCCGTTGAGCGAACCGTAGAACGGGTCGGCCGCGTCGATCTCTCCGCGCCGGACCGGCAGGCCGGTGATCGCGGCCTTGTACAAGGCGGTGACCAGTTCCATCGTGGGCCTGCCGAGGTCGGGCCGGATCCCCGCCTCGTAGCCGTCCAGGAAGGCCGCGAGCTGGGCGGTGTGCGAGCTGGGCAGGTCGTCCGGCGGCTCCCACTGCTCGCCCGGCGCCCTCGTGGTGAAGGTCCAGTCCGCATTGGAGTAGCCGTACAGGTGCCGCAGCTCGACCGTGGCGTCGGTGAGATCGAAGCGCAGGTAGCTCTCCTCGCGTGGGGAAAGGACGCTGTTGACGACCGTCGCGATGGCTCCGTTGTCGAACCGGACCAGGGCCGCGGACACGTCCTCGGTCTGGACTTCGCGCGCGAGGCGGCCGGCCATCGCGCGTACCTCGGCCCATTCGCCGAGCACCGCGAGCAGCAGGTCCATCTGGTGGATGCCGTGGCCCAGGGTCGGGCCACCGCCCTCGCTCTCCCAGGTGCCGCGCCAGGGCACGTCGTAGTAGGCGTCGTCGCGGTACCACGCCGTGACGCACTGCGCGATGAGCGGACGGCCCAGGGTCCCGGCCGTGATCCGGTCGCGCAGGTACCGGGCCCCCGAGCCGTACCTGTGCTGGAACACCGCGCCCGCGAGGGCGGGCCCTTCGGCGCGACGGATCCGGTCGAGCTCGGCCAGCGACAGGGCCACCGGCTTCTCGCACCACACCCACGCCTGCGACTCCAGGCAGGCCACGGCCTGGTCGGCGTGCAGGAACGGAGGCGTGCACAGGTGCACGAGGTCCGGACTCTGCTCCTCGAGCATCGTGTGCAGGTCGGTGTAGACCGCGGGGATGCCGTGTTCGGCCGCGAACGCCTCGGCGCGCGCGGCGTCCACGTCGACGGCTGCCACGATCCGGGCCCGGTGCGCCTGCGCGCGGAGGGCCGGAACGTGGCAGATGCCCGCGATCCCGCCCGTTCCGACGATCGCCGTCCTGATCATCCGCCCAGCACCTCCTTGATCGAGTGGTAGGCGGGCTTGGGCAGCAGGTTCTCGTCGTAGGGCAGCGCTGCGCCCTCGCCGGGGAAGACGGAGGGGATCCACGAGTACTTGTCCGTGTAGTCCCAGATGGTGACGCCGACGCACTTCTTGACCGCCAGGCATGCCTTGACGTAGTCCGCGTACCAGGTGGCCTGGGTGGCGAGCTTCTCCGGGGTCGTGGGGAGGGCCATCCGGATGTCGAGCTCGGTGACCGCGACGTCGACCCCGAGGTCGGCGAAGCGCTGCATGTTCTGCTGGACATCGCCGGGGAAGCCGTACTGGAGCGCCAGGTGGCCCTGGATGCCGAAGCCCTCCACCGGGACCCCGTCGGCCTTCAACTGCTTGATCAGGGTGTAGTAGGCGTCGCTCTTGGGGCCTATGCCGTCGACGTTGTAGTCGTTGAGGTACAGCTTGGCGTGCCGGTCGGCCTCGTGGGCCCAGCGCAGGGCGTCGGCGATGTAGCCGGGGCCGAGCGTCTTGTAGAAGAGCGATTCGCGGTAGGTGCCGTCCTCGTTGAAGGCCTCGTTGACGACGTCCCAGTGGATCACCTGGCCCTTGAAGTGCCGGACCTCCGTCTGGATGTGGTTCTTGAGGATGGCGCGCAGCTCGTCGGCGCTCCAGGTGCCCTCGGTGAGCCAGGCGGGGAGCTGGTTGTGCCAGATGAGGGTGTGGCCGCGGACCTTCTGGTGGTGGGCCTTGGCGAACTCGACGACCTTGTCGGCGTCGGTGAAGTCGAAGACGCCGCGCTCGGGCTCGGTGGCGTACCACTTCATGGCGTTGCCGGGGGTGGTCTGGCCGAATTCGCTGCCGAGGAGCTTCAGGTAGGCGGCGTCGGTGAACTCGGGGTTGTCGGTGGCGGAGCCGAAGTACTTGTGGTGCTTCGCGGCCAGTTCGCCGAGTGTCTTGGGACGGGGCTCGGCGGCCGCGGGCGCTGCGGCGAGACCGGCCGAGAGGCAGATGGCGGCGGACAGGGCGGTGAGGATCCGGGACATGGGAACGGACATGTGAAGGGACATGGCGGGTTACTCCTCGGGGTGCAGGCGGTTCAGTCGAGGACGATCGTGGTCAGCGCGCGCGGGGCGAGCGTCGCCGTGAGGGTCGTGCCGTGCGTGGCGACGATGTCGGCCGGGGTGATCGAGCGGGTCCCGTCGGTGACGTAGCCGTCGGGGTGCCGGTCGTGCCCGCCGCGAAGGGAGAACTCGGTGGAGCTTTCGGTGGTCGCGGTGTTGAGGATTTCGATCACGCGGCTGCCGTCGGTGTTGCGGAAGGCCGTGATCTGCAGTGCCGGGTCTGCGTTCGTGACCGCCACGCGGACGGCGCCGGGGCGGATGAAGCGGCTGAAGGCGGCCAGGGCCCAGTACCGCTTGGACACCCGGTAGTCGTCACCGGGGTTGGCGAGCTGGATGAGGCCCCGGGTCGCGCCGAGGGACGCTCCGGTCCAGTAGACGTAGGCACTGGCGTTGCCGACGGTCAGGGTGTTCTGGATGTCGGCGGCGACGGCGAGACCGTCGTAGCCGCTGCCGTCGTCCCAGTTCTCGTTCCAGGTGGCGCCGTCCGGAGACCATTCCGACATCCACACGGGCTTGTCGGCCGGCTGCGGGACCGCGGTCGGACCGCTGTAGCGGTGGCCGGTGATGGTCCGCACGGCCTTGCCTGCGGCGGGGTCCGCCTCGATGGCCTCGGTGTAGGCGACCTGCCGGTCCCAGCCCGCGGCGTCGCAGCAGACCAGCTCGGTCTTCAATCCGGATGCGCGAACGGTCGGCCCGAGCACCTTGAGGAAGTCGACGGCCTGCTGCGGGGTGAACCGCATCGAGGCGTAGGTCGCCGTCCAGTCGGGTTCGTTGGTGAATCCCAGGTCGGTGATCCCGATGCCTTCCTGCCGGTAGAACTTTGCGTACTGCACGAGGTAGTTCGCATAGGCCTGACGCCATTCGGGCCGCAGCTCGCCGCCGTTGTTCTCGCTTCCGTTGGTCTTCATGAAGGCCGGGGCGCTCCAGGCGTCGGCGTAGAACCGTTTGACGCCGTAGGCCTTGGCCTCCTTGGCGAGCCAGACCTGGCCGCCGTCCCAGCCGTCCCAGATGTACTTCGGCGTGGCGTCCGGCCCGCCGGGATCGGCCGGCAGGATCGTCGGCATGTGGTCGTAGACCCTGTCGGTCGACGACCCGATGCCCAGGCGCAGGATCGAAAAGCCCGCGCCCTTGTCCTTGCTGAGCAGCAGGTCGAGCACTTCGCGCTGCTTGGCCGGGCTGAGGCCGCGCGCGCCGTGCAGCAGGTCAGCCCGCTGGAAGGCCATCGAGAAGCCGAATCCGTCTATGGGCTGGAGCGCTGTGCGAAAGTCGATGCCGCTGCCGCTTCGCGCGGGGGCGGCCACGGCCTGCGATGTTAGCGCTAACAAAATTGGGACTGTCAGTGCGATCAGGCGTTTCACAACGTCTCCTCGGGGTGGAAGTCGCGCGGGGCGGGTCAGCCCTTGGTGGCGCCCGCGGTGAGGCCGCCGATCAACTGCCGCTCGGCGACGGCGTAGAACGCGAGGGCGGGGACCATGGCGAGCACGATGTAGGCGAGGACGAGCGCGTAGTCGGTCGAGTACTGGCCCTGGAACTGCTGGACTCCGACCGGGATCGTCTGCCATTTCGGGTCGTTGAACACCAGCAGCGGCAGGAAGAAGTTGTTCCAGCTCGCGACGATCGCCAGCACCGACACCGTGCCGAGCGCCGGACGCGCCATCGGCAGCAGGATCTTCCAGAAGAAGCGGAACTTGCCGCAGCCGTCCATGATGGCCGCCTCCTCGACCTCCGCCGGGATGGTCCGGAAGAAGCCGCGCAGAATGATGATCGTCATGGGGAGCCCGAACGCCGCCTGCGGGAGGATCACTCCGAGCGGGTTGTCGAGCAGGTCGAAGGTGCGCAGCAGCAGGAACAACGGCAGGACGGCCACCGCGAACGGGAACATGAGCCCGATCGTGAACAGCGTGTAGAAGAGCTCCCTGCCCCGGAAGGCGTAGCGGGCCAGCACGAACGCCGCCATCGCGGAGACCGCCACCGTGCAGCACGTCGTGCCGATCGCGATGCCCGCGCTGTTGGCGATCTGCCGCCAGAACATTCCGTCGCCGAGAATGCCGGTGTAGTTGCCGGTCTTCCAGTGCTCGGGCAGCCCGAACGGGTTGGTCGTCAGCTCGCCGGTGCTCTTGAACCCGGAGATCACCGCGTAGACCAGCGGCACGACGACGAACGCGCCGATCAGCCAGACCACGGCGTGCAGCGACAGGCCTCGTGCCGTCCTGCGGGCGTTCATCGGCCACCTCCCGAGGTGACCGCCCCGCTCAGGTCACGGCGGAGCACGTAGCGCTGGTAGAAGAGGGAGAAGACCAGGCTGATCATGAACAGCACCACGCTGATCGCACTGGCATAGCCGACCTGGTAGCGCTTGAACCCGAACTGGAACATCGAGATCGCCATCGTCTCGGAGGAGTGGTTGGGCCCGCCCGCCGTCATGACCCAGACCAGGTCGAAGAGCTGGATGGCCCCGATGATCGAAAGGAAGGCGCTGATCCGGATCGTCGGGCCCAGCAGCGGCATCGTCACGTGCCGGAAGCGCTGCCAGACGCCGGCGCCGTCGATGGAGGCGGCCTCGAGGATCTCGCTCGGGATGCTCTGCAGTCCGGCGAGGAAGAGCATCATGTGGAAGCCGAAGTACTTCCAGGTCATGACAACGAACAGGGTCGGCATGACCGTCGAGGGATCGGCGAGCCACTTCCCCCGCAGCCCCTCCAGGCCGAGGGCGCCGGCGAGATGGTCGGCCATGCCGGCGCCGGGAAGGAAGATCATCGTGAAGAGGACCGCCGTGACCACCTCGGACAGGATGTACGGCGCGAAGAACAGCATCCGGTAGACGGCCCGGCCGCGCAGCCGCTGGTTGAGCAGGACCGCGGTGAACAGCGCGAACGGCAGCTGCACCGTGATCGACAGGGCGATCAGGTACAGCCCTCGCTTCAGATCGCCGAGGAAGACCTGATCGCGGAAGAGCGTGGCGTAGTTCTCCAAGCCGATGAAGTCGCCCAGGGGGCCGATCCCGCCCCACTTGAAGAAGCCGGTGTAGACGGCGACGACGATCGGGGCGAGGACGAAGACGAGGAAGAGGACCAGAGCCGGGACGAGGAACCAGGCGACCGACGCCCAGCTTCCCAATCCGTGCAGGAGCGACCGTGCCGGGGCTGACGGGCGCGCCGGCACGGCGTCCTTCGTCCGCTCCTTGGTCAGGGTGGACACGGAGCTAGGCACCCTTCGCAGCCTCGGTGATCGACTTGGTGACCTGCTCAGGCGTCTTCTTGCCCGCGATGAGGTCGGCGACGCTGTCGTTGACCTCCTGGCCCACCGCAGGCGGGTAGGCCTGGTCGAGGAAGAGCTGGAAGCCCGTCGCCTTGACCAGGCTGTCGGCCACCACCTTTCTGTTGGGCTCGGTGAGCTGGCTCTCCGCGCCCTTGACGACCGGCAGGTAGCCGTTGGAGGCCAGCAGCTTGGACTCGTTCTCCAGCACGAAGAACTTCAGGAAGTCCAGCGCCTCCTTCGGGGCGCCCTTGCGCAGCGCGAAGCCGCCGCCACCGCCGAACACCTCGGTGGCCTGGCCGACGCCGCCGTCGACCGTCGGGAAGGGGAAGAAGCCCAGGTCCGCTCCGAGGTCCGCGCCCGCGTCCTTCTGCACTGACGGCGCCCACTGCCCCATCAGCTCCATGGCGGCCTTGCCGTTGCCCATGGTCGCGGCCTGGCCGCCGGGGGTGGAGTAGCCGGCGCCGAGGAAGCCCGTCTGGAACGGCTGGAGGTCGACCAGCTCCTTGAGGTGGGTGCCCGCCTGGACGAAGCCGGCGCCGGTGAAGTCCTTGGTGGTCGCGGCCTGCTGCAGGGCGGGGAGGCCTGCGACGCGCATCGCGAGGTAGGCCCAGTAGTAGTGGCCCGGCCATTTCTCCTTGCCCGCGAGGGCGATCGGAGTGACGCCCGCCGCCTTGAGCTTCTTGACGTCTTCGAGGAACTCGGCCCAGGTGGCCGGCGGAGCGGTGATCCCGGCCTCGGCGAAGAGCTTCTTGTTGTACCAGAAGCCGACCATGCCGACGTCGTAGGGCACCCCGTAGGTCCGGCCCTCGAACTGATAGGCCTGCAGCGAGACCGGGGTGAGGTCGGACGACCAGCCGAACGCCTCGGTGAGGTCCTCGACCAGCCCCGCGTCGATCTGCTGCCGCAGAACGCCGCCGCCCCAGGTCTGGAAGACATCGGGGAGCTTGCCCGACGAAGTGTTGGCCGTCAGCTTGGACTTGAAGGCCTCGTTCTCCAACGAGGTCGTCTTGATCGTGATGTTCGGATGAGCGGCCGTGAACGCCGAGGAGATCTGCGGGAACAGGGACTTGCCCGGTTCCGTCGTGGCGATGTTCCACCACGCGAAGGTCACCTTGCCGTCGGCCGCCGACCCCGAGCCGGAGCCCCCGCCGCCGCAGGCCGCGGTGAGCGAGACGGACAGAGCGGTCAGGCCCGAGAGCGCGAGGAAGCTTCGTCGACTCGGGTGTGTGCTGGCCATGGGACCTCCGGGGTGGTGAATGCCGGTTCGATTCGAAAATGTTTCGTAACATTCTCGAATTCGTGCTGCCACAAACTAGGAACGTGAAGCCCCCCGGTCAAGCCTTCTCACCGAATTTCCGTCGGCAGCAGCCCACTTGTGGCTTGACAATGAGGTCGCGCCGACCGGAAACTCTTCGAAAGTTTGCGATACCTGTCGCTAACCCAAGGCGTCCGCGCGGAGGAGAGAAGTTGAGCGAGCAGCGTCCGACCCTGGCCGTCATCGCCGCTGAGGCGGGGGTCTCCCAGGCCACCGTTTCCAAGGTGGTCAACGGCCGCTCCGATGTCGCACCCGCGACACGCGAACGGATCGAGAGCCTGTTGCGCTCCCACAACTACCTCCACCCCGGCGCGCAGGCCAGGGCCCGCAGGTCCGGCCTGGTCGACCTGATCATCGGCGGTCTGGACAGCGCGTGGGCAGTGGAGATACTGCGCGGCGTCGAGGCCGAGTGCGCCCAGCGGAGCGTCGGCACCGTCGTGTCGCTCGTCCCGCCGGGTGAGGCCACGCCTTCGAGTTGGGCCGCACTGCCGGTCCTGCACCACAGCGACGGCGTCATCCTCGTCACCGCCTCGGTCACCCAGGCCCAGCGCGCCCAGGTCGAACAGGCCGGGGTGGCACTCGTCGTCATCGACCCGATCGACCTGCCGGGCAACGGTGTGCCGAGCATCGGCGCGACCAACTGGGCGGGCGGCCTCGCCGCCACGGAACACCTGCTGGAGCTGGGGCACCGCCGGATCGCCGCGATCGGCGGGCGCAAGGAGATGCTCTGCAGCCAGGCCCGCATCGACGGGTACCGCGCCGCGCTGGAGCGGGCCGGGATCGAGGTCGACCGCGACCTGATCCGGTTCGGCGACTTCCAGCACGAGGGCGGGTTCCAGCGCGCCCGGGAACTGCTCGCCCTCCCCGAGCCGCCGACCGCCATCTTCGCCGGCAGCGACCAGCAGGCGATGGGCGTCTACGAAGCCGCCCGCCAGGGCGGACTGAGCATCCCGCAAGACCTCAGCGTGGTCGGCTTCGACGACCTGCCGATGTGCGAATGGCTGTCCCCGCCGCTGACGACGGTGCGCCAGCCGCTGGAGGAGATGGGCCGGCTCGCCGCCCGCACACTCTTCCAGCTCCTGGACGGCCAGCCGCTGGTCAGCCCCCGGATGGAGCTCTCGACCGAGCTCAAGGTCCGGCTCTCCACCGCCCTGCCCCGTCTCTAGTGCTGTGACCGGCGAGGTTCACCGTGTCACGGCGCACGGCACGGCACCTCTCCCCCAGTTACCGCTGGGAGGTGCCCCCGGCGTTGTCGGACCGCCCCGAGTACGTCCAGTACAAGCGGCGGCCCTCCGCCTTGCGATGCACCGCACCCCCGGGGGCCCCTCCCAGCGGTAGCTGGGGGAACCGCGACCCGGCAAACCTTCCCGGCCACAGCACTAGGAGAACTCCTTGACCGAGCCCTGGCGTGACCCCCTCCTGCCCGTGTCCATACGAGTCTCCGATCTGCTGAAACGGATGACGCTGGAGGAGAAGGCGGGTCAGCTCGCCGGCTTCTGGGCGCTGCCCTCGGATCCGGGCGCACCCGTCGCGCCGATGGAGGACGATTCCGGCGAGTCCGCGCCCGGCCTCGACGACATCGTCGCCCACGGCCTCGGCCAGCTCACCCGGGTGTACGGCACCGCGCCGATCACCGCGGAAGCCGGGATGGAGCGGCTCGCCTCGCTCCAGCGGCAGGTGACCGGATCCGGCCGGTTCGGGATACCGGCGGTCGCTCACGAAGAGTGCCTGACCGGGTTCATGACGTTCGGAGCGACGGTCTTCCCCGGGCCACTGGCCTGGGGCGCCTCCTTCGATCCCGAGCTCGTGCGCCAGATGGCCGCCGCCATCGGCGCGGGGATGCGGCGGGTCGGCGTCCACCAGGGGCTGGCTCCGGTGCTCGACGTGGTCCGCGACTACCGGTGGGGCAGGACCGAGGAGTGCATCGGCGAGGACCCCTATCTCGTCGGAGCGATCGGCACCGCCTATGTGCAGGGCTTGGAAGGAGCCGGGATCGTGGCGACGCTCAAGCACTTCGCCGGGTACTCGGCCTCGCGCGGCGGCCGGAACATGGCCCCCGTCTCCTCAGGACCGCGCGAGTTCGCCGACGTACTGGTCGAGCCCTTCGTACGGGCACTGCGCGAGGGAGGCGCCCGGTCGGTGATGAACAGTTACACCGATGTGGACGGCGTTCCGGTGGCCGCCGACGAACGGCTGCTGACCGAACTGCTCAGGGGCGAGCTCGGTTTCGGCGGTGTGGTCGTCGCCGACTACTACGCCGTCTCCTTCCTGGAGACCCGGCACGGTGTCACCGGATCGCGCGGCGCGGCCGGCGCGCTGGCGTTGACCGCCGGAATCGATGTCGAGCTGCCCACGGCCCGCTGCTACGGCGAGCCGCTGACCGAACTGGTGCGGTCGGGAAGCCTTCCCGAGGAGCTCATCGACCGGGCCGCGGAACGGGTCCTGCTGCAGAAGGCCGAGCTCGGCCTGCTCGACCCCGGCTGGGAACCCGTCCAACCCGAGCCGGTCGACCTCGACCCGCCGGAGAACCGGGCACTGGCCAGGCTCCTGGCCGAACGGTCCACCGTCCTGCTCGCCAACGACGGCATCCTGCCGCTGCAGCCGTGCCGGGTGGCGATCAGCGGGCCTTACGCCGACGACCCCCAGTCCTTCCTCGGCTGCTACTCCTTCCCCAATCACGTCGCCCTGCCCGGCGACCTCGGTCTGGAGATCCCGACGCTCGGCGAGGCGCTCACCGCTGCCGGGTTCACGGTCACCGAGGAAGATCCGGACGTGAACGTGCTGGTGCTCGGGGACCGGGCGGGCATGTTCGGCCGGGGCACCTCCGGAGAGGGCTGCGACGCCGAGACCCTCGACCTGCCCGGCGACCAGGCCGCACTCGCCTCCGCCGTTCTGGACTCCGAGGTGCCGACCGTCCTGGTGCTCGTCTCCGGACGGCCCTACGCGCTCGGCACACTGGCCGAGCGCGCATCGGCCGTGGTGCAGGTCTTCTTCCCCGGAGAGGAGGGTGGGACGGCGCTGGCCCGGATCATCAGCGGGGCCGCGGAACCGTCCGGGCGGCTGCCCGTCTCGATCCCCCGCCAGGTCGGCGGCCAGCCCGGCACCTATCTGCACGCCAGGCTCGGCGGGCACACCGACTGGAGCTCGGTGGACCCGACCCCGCTGTTCCCCTTCGGACACGGGCTGAGCTGGACCAGCTTCACCTGCTCGGAGCTCTCGGTGGATCCCGTCGCCGCGACGGACGGGGCCGTCGCTGTTTCGGTCACCGCACGCAACGTCGGCGAGGTGACCGGGACCGAGGTGGTCCAGCTGTACCTCTCCGACCCCGTGGCGTCCGTCGTCCGGCCGCAGCGGTGGCTCGCCGGGTTCGCCAGGGTCGAGCTGCGGCCGGGCGCGGCCGCCCGGATCACCTTCTCCGTCCATGCCGACCGGACCTCCTTCACCGGGCTCGACCTGCGCAGAAGAGTGGAGCCCGGGGAGATCGGCGTGGCCGTCGGACGGTCAAGCGGCGATCTTCCGCTCCAGGGCTCCTTCACTCTGGAGGGCCCCGTACGTCACCCGGCGGCCGACCGGGTGCTGTCCGTGCCGGTCGAGATCGTCCCGGTTTCATGACCGGGTTCTCCGGTGATCCCGTGCTGCCCGGGTTCCGGCCCGACCCGTCCGTCTGCCGGGTGGGAGCGGACTACTACCTGGTGACGTCCAGCTTCGAATGGTTCCCGGGCCTTCCCGTGTTCCACAGCCGCGACCTCGTGAATTGGCGGCGCATCGGTTCCGCGCTCGACCAGCCGTCCCAGCTCGACCTCGACGGGTGCGAGCCCTCACGGGGCCTGTTCGCACCGACGATCCGGCACCATGACGGGGTCTTTCATCTCGTCTGCACGCTGATGGACGGCCCCGGCCATTTCGTCGTCACGGCGACCGACCCGGCGGGGCCGTGGTCGGAGCCCCACTGGTTGGACGGTGAGGGCTTCGACCCGTCGCTGTTCTTCGACGACGGGCCGGACGACGGCGACGGGGACGGCGAGGGCGACGGCGACGGCGACGGCCGGGCCTGGTTCACCGCCGCACGAGTCGTGGACGAAGCCGCGGGGCGCACCGAGATCTGGATGCGCGAATACCTTCCCCAGGAACGACGGCTGACGGGACCCGAGCACGTCCTGTGGTCGGGAAGCCACCCGGGCGCCCGATGGTCGGAAGCCCCGCACCTCTACAGGATCGACGGCACCTATCTTCTGCTCACCGCCGAGGGCGGCACCGATGTGGACCACAGCGTGGTGGCCGCCCGCGCCGACCGTGTGACCGGCCCCTACGAGGGCGCCCCCGGCAACCCGTCGCTACCGCCCGCCAAGGGCCCGGTCACCTGCACCGGGCACGCCGACCTCGTCCAAACCCCGAACGGCGAGTGGCGGGCGGTCCTCCTGGGCGTCCGCCCGGGCTCCGCCCTCGGCCGTGAGACCTTCCTCAGCCGGATCACCTGGGACGACGGCTGGCCGGTCTTCTCCCCCGTCGTCCACACCGACCTTCGCCGCCCCCTCCACGACGACTTCGCCACCCTCTCCGCCGACTGGAGCACCCTGCGCACCCCACCCGCCCGGTTCTGGACCACCGGCGACGGGCTCCGCCTCCAGCTCCGCCCCGACCGCATCGGCGAACGCACCACCCCGTCACTGCTGGCCCGCCCCCAGGAACAGCCCGACTGCGACGTCTCCGCCGAACTGCACTTCACCCCCGCCGCGCCGGACGAACAGGCGGGCCTCGCCGTAGTCCTCGACGACGACACCCATCTCCTCTTCCTCCGCACCGCGGAAGGACTCAGCCTCCGACACGGGCCCGACGTCCTGGCCGGCGTTCCCGTCCCCCCGGGCCCCATTCGCCTGCGGGTCCGCATCCGCGGCTTCAGCCACACCTTCGCCCACGCGGCACCCGACGGCGCCTGGCAGGACCTGACCACCGTCGAAGCCACCTTCCTCACCCCGCGCTTCACCAGCATCCAGCTCGGCCTCTACGCCACCTCCAACGGCCGCCCCTCCACCAACCAAGCCCACTTCACGTGGTTCGACATCACGTACCCGAGCCCACAGGAACCGCCAGGCAGGCTCTGAGACCGCTGATGCCGCGGCCAGGTCGCGGTCCGCGTCCGCCACCTGCCGGCTCGCACCTCACCTCCCGCCCAGCCGACCCCATTTGACCGCGGTGTACGTGGCCGCGATGCACGCCGCCGGAGCGGATCGATCGCCTGGAGCAGCTGCGCGCGGTGCGCGGTGCGCGGGCCGGCCTTGTCGGCACCGCCCGTCGAAGGTATTGACACCTCAATTGTGAGCGCTAACACTCGTGCGCAGCAGGCGGCCGCCCCCACCGACCTCGCAGCCGCCGGTTGAAGCCCAACAGCCCTTGTGCGCGGCGCCCTTATCTCTCACGGACCATGGAGTTCGCCATGCCGGTTCCCCCCTTCAGCCGCCGCGCCATGATCAAGGCGACCGGCGTCGCGGCCGTAGCCGCGGCTGTCGGCCCCGTACTCAACACCGTCTCCGCCGCGGCGGAGACGCCCCCGGTCAGGTCCGACGTCGGAGTGTCGACGTTCCCGTTCGACCTGGGTCAGGTCCAGCTCACCAGCAGCCGCTGGCTCGACAATCAGAACCGCACCCTGGCCTATCTCCGCTTCATCGACGTCGACCGCCTGCTGTACAACTTCCGTGCCAACCACCGGCTCTCCACCAACGCCGCGGCCCCGACCGGAGGATGGGACGACCCGGCGTTCCCCTTCCGCACCCACGTGCAGGGCCACTTCCTCACGGCATGGGCCCAGGCCTACGCCGCGGTCGGGGACACCGCCTGCCGCGACAAGGCCGACCGCATGGTGGCCGAACTCGCCAAGTGCCAGGCCAACAACTCCACCGCCGGCTTCTCCGCCGGCTACCTGTCGGGCTTCCCCGAGGCCGACTTCACCAGCCTCGAGGCAGGCACGCTGACCAACGGCAACGTCCCGTACTACTGCGTCCACAAGACCATGGCCGGTCTGCTCGACGTGTGGCGCCTCATCGGCAACACGCAGGCCCGCGACGTGCTCCTCGCGCTCGCCGGCTGGGTCGACCAGCGCACCGCCGTGCTCAGCCAGAGCAAGATGCAGTCGTTGTTGGGCGTCGAGTTCGGCGGCATGAACGAGGTGCTCGCCGACCTCCACCAACAGACCGGCGACGCACGCTGGCTGACCACCGCCCAGCGGTTCGACCATGCGGCGGTCTTCGACCCCCTCGCCGCGAACCTGGACCAACTGAACGGTCTGCACGCCAACACACAGGTGCCCAAGTGGATCGGAGCCGTCCGCGAGTACAAGGCCACCGGGACGACCCGCTACCGCGACATCGCCGCCAACGCGTGGACCATCTGCACCACCTCGCACACCTACGCCATCGGCGGTAACAGCCAGGCGGAACACTTCCGGGCCCCGAACGCCATCTCCGGCTTCCTCGTCCCCGACACCTGCGAGCTCTGCAACTCCTACAACATGCTCAAGCTGACCCGAGAACTGTGGCAGCTGGACCCCGGCCGGGCGTCGTACTTCGACTTCTACGAGAAGGCGCTGCTCAACCACGTCATCGGCGCCCAGAACCCGGCCGACCCGCACGGGCACGTCACCTACTTCACCCCCCTCAACCCGGGCGGCCGCCGCGGCAAGGGCCCGGCCTGGGGCGGCGGCACCTGGAGCACCGACTACGGCACGTTCTGGTGCTGCCAGGGAACGGGCGTCGAGTCCAACACAAAGCTGATGGACTCCATCTACTTCCACGACGGCAGCACCACCCTCACCGTGAACCTGTTCTTCCCCTCCGTCCTGAACTGGACCCAGCGAGGCATCACCGTCACCCAGACCACCTCTTATCCGGCCGACGACACCACGACGCTCAAGGTCACCGGCGGCGTCGGCGGGACCTGGTCAATGCGCGTCCGCATCCCCGGATGGACTTCGGGCGCCACCGTCAGCGTCAACGGCGTCGCCCAGACGGTCACGGCCAGTCCGGGCACCTACGCCACGCTCACCCGGTCCTGGGCCTCCGGCGATACCGTCACCGTGAAGCTCCCCATGCGCGTGGCCCTCCAGGCCGCCAACGACACCCCCGGTGTCGCGGCGATCACCTACGGCCCCGCCATCCTCGCCGGCAACTACGGCAGCACCACACTGTCCTCCCTCCCGGCCCTGGACCCCACCTCGATCACCCGAACCAGCAGCACCGCCCTCGCCTTCACGGCCACCGCCAACGGAACGAAGGTCGAACTCGCCCCGTTCCACGACGCCCAGGGTTTCAACTACACCGTCTACTGGCGGATCGACAGTCCCGGCTTCCGTCTCGTCAACGCGGCCAGCGGACTCGTCCTCGGCATCCGGGACATGTCCACCGCCGACGGGGGCCTCGCTCTGCAGTGGACCGACTCCGGCACCGCCGACCACGACTGGCTCCTCCTCGTCGACGGCACCGCACTGCGGCTGCGCAACCTCAACAGCGGCAAGGTCCTCGGCGTGAAGGACATGTCCACTGCCGACAACGCCCCGATCCTCCAGTGGGCCGACACCGGCACCGCCGACCACCGGTGGACCGTCGTCGACGCCGGCAACGGCTACCACAAGCTTCGGAACGTCCACACCGGCAAGCTGCTCGGCATCGAAGGCGGCTCCACCGCCAACGGCGCCGCAGCCGTACAGGTGCCCGACACCGGCGCCCCCGCCGGCCAGTGGCAGTTCGTCCCCGACGGCGCCAGGCGCATCCAGAACGTCGCCAGCGGGCGGGTCCTCGGTGTGCGGGACATGTCCACCGCCGACGGGGGCCTCGCCATCCAGTGGGACGACAGCGGCACCGCCGACCATCTCTGGACGGCCGCCGTCGACACCGGCGGCCACCTGCGCCTGCGCAACTCCCACAGCGGCAAGGTCCTCGCCGTGGAGAACGGCGGCACCGCCAACGGCGCCCGGATCGTCCAGTGGGCGGACAACGGCACCGCCGACCACCGGTGGCGCCTGCGCCACGGCGGCGGCGACACCTTCAGGATCCAGTGTGCCAACAGCGGCCGCGTCCTCGGCGTCTCCGGCGCCTCCACCGCCCAGGGAGCACAGACCGTCCTCTGGGACGACAACGGCACCAACGACCACCTGTGGCGATTCATCTGACCCGGCGCCGAGTCCCCCGATCGCCCCAGGCCGATCGCGGCAACGGGAAATCGAGTGGGAGGCGCTCCCGTCAGATCGGGCCGACCCTGTCGGCAGCGCCCACCGGTCAGGCGGACGCGGGCAGATCGGGGGCGGACTCGCGCACGGTCAGGCGGGTCGGGAGGATCAGCGGGCTGGGGCGGTGTCCTTCGATGGCACTGACCAGCATCCTGGCCATCTCCTGCCCCAGCGCCCGCACCGGCTGGTGGACCGTGGTCAGCGGCGGGCTGGTGTGCCGGGCGCTCGCCAGGTCATTGAAGCCGATCACCGCGACGTCCTCGGGCACCCGAAGCCTCCGTTCCCGCAAGGTGCGCAGAGCGCCGATGGCCATCGCGTCGGAGGCCGCGAACACCGCGTCGGGATCGGGGTGCGCCCGGAGCAGTCGCTCCATCGCCTCGGCGCCGCCGTCCTCGGTGAACTGCCCGGGCTCGACCCCGAGCAGCGGCAGGCCGGACAAGGTCAGACCGTCGGTGAACCCCTGCTCCCGCGCGACGGAGGCCATGGCGTCCACCTGGCCGGTGATCATGACGGGCCGCCGGCGGCCCGTGCGCGCGAAGTGCTCGGCGGCCAGGCGGGCACCGCCCCGGTTGTCGGCGTCCACGTACCACGTAGGCTCCCCGATGAGCGGGAGTCCGCCGAAGACGACGGGGAGATCGACCTCCTCGCCCAGGCGTCCCAGCGGATCGTCGCCCCGCAGCGCCATCAGCATGACGCCGTCGGCCCGGCGGGAGCGCAGCAACCGCTCGAACCTCTCCCGGCCACGCGGGGTGTTGGCCAGCAGCAGGATCAGTTCCAGTTCGGTCTGCTCCAACGCCGCGCTGACGCCGACGATGACCTCCGCGAAGAACGGGTCCGCAAACAGTCCCGGCTCGTCGCTGGAGACCGCCAGCACCACCGCTCCGACCCTGCGGGTCGCCAGGGCCTGAGCGGACGGATTGGGCACGAAATCCAGCTCGCGAACCGCCCGTTGGACCGCCTCCCGTTTGGCGCGGCTTACGTGCGGGGCGTTGTTGATCACCCGGGAGGCCGCGGTGCGCGACACACCGGCTCGTGCAGCCACCTCGTCGAGAGTCGGCATGCGCTTGGGTGACGGCTCCATGGAAGAACTGCTCCTCGGGCTCACGCGGACGGCGAACAGCGGCCATGATTCCATGCACCGCCCCGGCTTCGGACCTGCGCGCGGATATCGCCCTCGGTCTCGATTTGGTAGCGCTTCCAACCTATCGCGTCATACCGGCCATGGCGGCAGTTCTGTGTTCAACCTATTGACACACCCTGGCGACGGACCCAATCATCCCATCAGCGCGGTCCGACCCACAGCAAAACTGGAAGCGCTTCCACTTCCCCACCTACCGGAGGAAGAACCATGCGCATGTCCGTCCGAGCTGCATCCGCCCTGCTGGCCGGTGTCCTCGCCACCGGTCTCGCCCTGATCAACGCCGGCCCGGCGTACGCCGCCGACCCGACCACCATGACCAGCGGCTTCTACGCCGACCCCGACAACTCCGCCCTGCGGTGGGTCAACGCGAACCCCGGCGACGGGCGGGCGGCGGCGATCCGGACGTCCATCGCCAACACCCCGGCAGCCCGCTGGTTCGGCAACTGGAGCGGCGACATCGGCACGGCCACCGGCGCCTACGTAGGCCGCGCGGACTCCTACGACAAGCTGCCGATCCTGGTCGCGTACAACATCCCCAATCGGGACATCTGCGCCGGTCACTCCGGCGGCGGCGCCGGGAGCCGCGCCGCGTACGACGCCTGGATCGCCGCCTTCGCCAGTGGCATCGGCAGCCGCCCGGCCGTCGTCGTCCTCGAACCCGACGCGCTCGGCCACGAGAGCTGCATGACAGCCGATCAGATCGCCGAGCGCAACGCCATGCTGAAGAACGCCATCGCCCAGTTCAAGGCCAAGGCACCCAATACCTGGGTCTACCTCGACGCCGGGAACCCCGGCTGGATCGGCGCCTCGACCATGGCGCAGCAGCTCGCCGCCGCCGGTGTCAGCGGGGCACGCGGCTTCGTGCTGAACGTCTCCAACTACTTCACCACCGACCAGAACACCTCCTACGGCAACGCGGTCAATTCCGCCCTGGGCTCCTACGGCTACACCAAGCCGTTCGTCGTCGACACCAGCCGCAACGGCGACGGTTCCAACGGCCAGTGGTGCAACCCCGCCGGCCGCCGGACCGGCACTCCCAGCCAGCGCGGCGGCGGTGCCGAGATGCTGCTGTGGATCAAGATCCCCGGCGAGTCCGACGGCAACTGCGGCGTGGGGGCCGGCTCCTCGGCGGGACAGTTCCTGCCGGAGGTCGCCTACAAGATGATCTACGGCTACTGACGCACCCCTCGCCTCCCTTCCCTGGCCGAAGGCCGGACCCCGGCGCCGGGCCGGGTCGACCCCCGCGGTCCGACGTCAGGGCCTGCCACCCGAGCACCCCTACCAAAGGAACCCCGTGCGCATCCCCCTGCACCGATTAGTCCTGGCAGCGAGCGCGCTCACGCTGCTCCTCGGCGCCGTCGCCCCGGCCTCTGCCGAGGCGAGCTCCGCGCCGGCCTCCCACACGCTTCCCGCGAACACCCGCTTCTACGTCGATCCCGACAGCGACGCGGCCCACCAGGCCGTCACCGACCTCCTCCACCGGGACTTCGAGGGCGCCAAGTCCATGGCGAGACTGGCCAGTTGGGCGGAGGCCGCCTGGTTCACCGACGGCACCCCGGAGCAGGTCGAATCCCGCGTACGCGACCTCGTGCGCCGGGCCGAGCGAACCCGGACGGTTCCCGTCCTGGTGGCCTACGACATCCCGCTGCGCGATTGCTCCCAGTACTCCTCCGGCGGTGCGCAGTCGGACGCCGAGTACCAGGCCTGGATCAGCGCCTTCGCCCGGGGGCTCGGCCGCAGCAAGGCCGTCGTCATCCTCGAACCGGACGGGCTGGCCAACCTCCCCTCCGACTGCGGTCCCGGCAGCGACCCCACCGGCGCGATCACCACAGGACGCTTCGCCGACCTCAACCACGCGATCGACGCCCTGGAGCGGCAGCCGAACAGCGTCGTCTACCTGGACGCCGGCAACAGCCATTGGCGCAACGTCGGCGACATCGCACAACGCCTCCTCCAGGCCGGTGTCACCCGCACCCAGGGCTTCTCGCTGAACGTCTCCAACTATCTGGCCACCGATCTGTCCACCCACTACGGCACCTGGGTCTCCCAGTGCCTATGGTTCGCCACCAAGGGCCCGGACTGGGCCAAGGGGCACCCCGACTGGTGCGCGAGCCAGTACCACTCCCCTTCAGCACCGAACGACGGGCAGCCTGGAAACTCCGTGAACGTGGACGACCCGTCCACCTGGCACTGGACCGACCTGTGGTTCCAGCAGAACGTCGGTGCCCCGCCCGCGCAGGAGCTCACCCACCTCGTCGTGGACACCAGCCGCGACGGCCGGGGCGCCTGGACCCCGCCCGCAGGCAAGTACAGCGGCGATCCGCAAACCTGGTGCAACGCTCCCGGTCGCGGCATCGGCGCCCGGCCGACCGCGAACACCCGCGTCCCGCTCGTGGACGCCTACTTGTGGATCAAGACCGTCGGCCAGTCCGACGGCCAGTGCAACCGCAACATCCCGGGCGGCACCATCGACCCGGAGTACGGCGTCGTCGATCCCGCGGCCGGTGTGTGGTGGCCGGAGCAGGCCAAGTCCCTCGTCCGGAACGCCGACCCCGCACTGGAGTTCAACACGGTCCTGCGCTGACACCAGAGATGCGAACTGAAGGAAATACCCGTTCATGGCGGGATCTCTCCTCAGGGGCCGCCGTTCTGATTTCGCCTGAGCTTTCATCAGCAGTCCAGTCGAGCGATCCTCATCGAAATATTTTCGATGAGGATCACTCTATGAAAGGCGGCTATTGGGCTATTCAGAGGGTGGGGATTCTCGAAACCCTTTCGAAACTCTTGACATGTTTCAGCGGTGTTTCCAGACTAAGGCCCGAGGCGGTGTCCCCCGTCTGTGTCCTGGTGCCGGGTGCAGGCCTTGGATCTTTACGCCCTGGCGGTGAGCGTCCTTTATCAATGGACGCGGGCGTCGTTCACGCCGATTCACTCGGCCGCACTCCAATCCTTCCGTGATTTCTGTCCTGGAGGCTCTTTCATGGGCTCACATGCCATTCCCCCATCCACCGTCCGCCGGAAGATCGGCGTTCTTCGTACGGCCCTGGTCGTCGGCGTCCTCGGTTCGGCGGCCATGCTGGTGGCGCCGCTGACCTCACACGCCGCCGAGAGCACGCTCGGCGGTGCGGCGGCGCAGAGCGGCCGTTACTTCGGCACCGCCGTCGCCTCGGGCAGGCTGGGCGACTCGGCGTACACGACGATCGCGGGCCGCGAGTTCAACATGGTGACGCCCGAGAACGAGATGAAGATCGACGCCACCGAACCCCAGCAGGGCCAGTTCAACTTCGCCGCCGGTGACCGCGTCTACAACTGGGCGGTGCAGAACGGCAAGCAAGTACGCGGCCACACCCTGGCCTGGCACTCCCAGCAGCCCGGCTGGATGCAGAACCTCAGCGGCAGCACGCTGCGCCAGGCGATGACCAACCACATCAACGGCGTGATGGCCCACTACAAGGGCAAGATCGTCCAGTGGGACGTCGTGAACGAGGCCTTCGAGGACGGCACTTCGGGAGCCCGGCGGAACTCCAACCTGCAGCGCACCGGCAACGACTGGATCGAGGTCGCCTTCCGCACCGCGCGCGCCGCCGACCCGGCCGCCAAGCTCTGCTACAACGACTACAACGTCGAGAACTGGACCTGGGCCAAGACCCAGGCCATGTACGCCATGGTCCGGGACTTCAAGCAGCGCGGCGTGCCGATCGACTGCGTCGGCTTCCAGTCCCACTTCAACAACGACAGCCCGTACAACAGCAACTTCCGCACCACCCTGCAGAGCTTCGCCGCCCTCGGCGTCGACGTGGCCGTCACCGAACTCGACATCCAGGGCGCCTCGGCCACGACCTACGCCAACGTGACCAACGACTGCCTGGCCGTCCCGCGCTGCCTCGGCATCACCGTCTGGGGTGTGCGCGACACGGACTCATGGCGGTCGGAGCAATCGCCGCTGCTGTTCGACGGCAACGGCAACAAGAAGCCCGCCTACACCTCGGTGCTCAACGCACTCAACGCCGGTTCCTCCACCCCCACTCCGACCCCCACACCCGGTTCCGGACAGGTCAAGGGCGTCGGTTCGGGCCGCTGCCTGGACGTGCCCGGTGCCAGCACCACCGACGGCACCCAGCTCAACCTGTGGGACTGCAACAACCGCACCAACCAGCAGTGGTCGTACACCGCCGGGGGCGAGCTCAAGGTCTACGGCGACAAGTGCCTGGACGCCGCCGGCACCGGCAACGGCACCAAGGTCCAGATCTACAGCTGCTGGGGCGGCGACAACCAGAAATGGCGCCTCAACTCCGACGGATCCATCGTCGGAGTCCAGTCCGGCCTCTGCCTGGACGCCGTCGGCAACGGCACCGCCAACGGCACCCTGATCCAGCTCTACTCCTGCTCGGGCGGCAGCAACCAGCGCTGGACCCGCACCTGACGACCTGACACGGCGAAAGGCGGCAAGGCGCTGGACGTCATTGGCCCAGCCGTTGTCGAGGCCCTGGGGGGCGACATGATCCGGCGGATCGAGGGCGGCCTCTGCGTCAACACGGCGCAGCGTTTCGCCACCGGTTTCAGCTGGGGCGGCGGGATGAGCCACGCACTCGCACGCACCCGGGCCAACGTCTTCAGGGCTGTCGCGGTCAACTCCGGCGGCGAGATCAGCGGGTGCAGCGGCGGCGCCCAGCCCATCGCCTACTTCGGAATTCGCGGCGTCAGCGACTCTGTCCTCAACATCGCGCAAGGACGTTCCCTGCGCGACAGGTTCGTCAGCAACAACGGCTGCACCTCCCAGAGCCCGCGCGAGCCCGCGCCGGGCAGCCGGACGCACATCACCACCACCTACTCGGGCTGCCGTGCCGGGTACCCGGTCCAATGGGCCGCCTTCGACGGAGGCCACTTGCCCGGTCCGGTCGACGGCTCCTCCAACGAGAGCGGTGTCACGACCTAGACCAAGGAAGACATCTGGAGGTTCTTCGCACAGTTCCAGTGACACGCCCGCACCACGGAGTGGAGCCAGGATCATCCTGGCTCCACTCCGTCGTCGTCCCTCGATGGCACCGCTTCCCGCAAAACGCCTTTCGATAGTACGGTCGCGCGCATCACCTACGACCGCCGGTGGATTCCGCATGTCCGCACGCTATTTCGAGGACTACGCACCCGGCCGCGGCAGGGCGGCGCCGCGCGCGGCCCTGGACTCCGATGCCCGCAGAATCGACCAACGGGGACTGGGCGTTCCGGTTCTCGCCTGCCCTGCGCCCGGGTCTGGCTCAACGGCCGCGAGCTGGGCGTCACCTACGGCAGCCGCCTGCCGACCGAGTTTGACGTGACCGAGCTGCTGCGGCCCGGCCGCAACGTGCTGGCGGTGCGGGTGCACCAGTTCTCCGCGGGCACCTACCTGGAGGACCAGGACACCTGGCGCCTGTCGGGCATCTTCCGCGACGTGTCCCTGCTGGCCCGTCCTGAGGGCGGCATCCGGGACGTCTTCGTGCACGCCGACTAC
This sequence comes from Streptomyces sp. NBC_01546, assembly GCF_045208355.1. Lineage (NCBI taxonomy): Bacteria > Bacillati > Actinomycetota > Actinomycetes > Kitasatosporales > Streptomycetaceae > Streptomyces > Streptomyces sp. NBC_01546. The sequence goes on along the minus strand of NZ_CP109379.1, from coordinate 8,268,929 downwards.
GACGCGGACACCGGCGCGGGCCGGCTCCGGGGAGGCCGACGCGGACGCGCCGGTGCGGATCGACATCCCGGCCCTCGGGATCCACGACCAGCCGGTCGGGACCGAGTTCGCCTTCGCGGCGGTACGGCCCCTGAAGTGCGGAGGGTCCGCAACTCTACGAGGCGTACCTGGCCACCGGCAGCGAGCGGGTCCGGATCCAGATCGGGTTCCGCAGCGTGGCCGTCGACGAGGCCGGGGTGCTCCGGGTCAACGGCCGCCGGGTGGTGCTGTGCTGCGTAAACCGGCACGAGCTCGACCCCGATCACGGCCGTGCGCTCTCACTCGAAGCGATGCGCCGTGACGTGGAGTTGATGAAGCAGCACACCCTCAACGCGGTGCGCACCGCGCACTATCCGCCGCATCGCGCATTTCTCGACCTGTGCGACGAGCTCGGGCTGTGGGTCATGGACGAGTGCGACCTGGAGACCCCCGGCTTCGAGAGCGTCGACCCGGAGCGCTGGCAGCGCAACCCCTCCGACGACCCTCGGTGGCACGACGCTTACCTGGACCGCGTCGAGCGGACCGTGGAACGGGACAAGAACCACCCGAGCGTCATCCTGTGGTCGCTCGGCAACGAAGCCGGGGACGGCCGCAACCTTCGGGCCATGTCCGAGTGGGTTCGGCGGCGCGACCGGTCCCTCCCGATCCACTACGAGGGCGACCGGCTCGGCGAGTACACCGACGTCCACGGCGAGATGTACCGCCCGACCGCCGCCGTCGCCCGGATCGGACGGGGGGAGCTGCTGCCTGGCGAGGTCTCCTACCCGGCCCGCGCCGGCTCCGGCGACCCGGCGGACGACCCGCGCAACGGCAAGCCCTTCCTGCTCACCGAGTTCGCCCACGCCATGGGAAGCGGGCCCGGCGGGCTCGCCGAATACCTTGAGCTGTGCGGCAAGTACCCGCGGTCCAGGGGGCTACGTCTGGGAGTGGATGGACCAGGGACTGCGCACATACGACGCCCAGGGGCGCGAGTTCTTCGGCTACGGTGGAGACTTCGGCGAGGACCTGCACGACGGCAACTTCATCTGCGACGGCCTGGTCCTCCCTGACCGCACGCCCTCTCCGGGTCTCCTGGAGTACGCGAGGGTGATCGCCCCCGTCCGAATCGGCCCCGGCCCTGAGCCGGGCACCCTCGAGGTGGAGAACCGCTACGAGGTGCTGGGCCTGTCCCACCTGCGGTTCACCTGGTCGCTGGCCCGCGGGGGGATCGAACTGGACCACGGCGTGCTGCCCACACCCGAGCTCGCGGCCGGGCAGCACGGCCCGCTGCCGCTGCCCCGGCGGGACCCTCCCCCAGCTATCGCTGGGAGGTGCCCCCAGGGCGGGGAGGACGGCGGGGCGAGCTCTGGCTCACCGTCCAGGCGGAGCTGGGCAAGCCCGCCAACTGGGCCCCCGAAGGTCACGTGGTCGCCTGGGGACAGCTCCAGCTCTCCGCGACGGGTCGCCACCGGCCGATCGGCCTACCGGGCCCGGCCCGCGGCGAGGGCGCGCACATTCTGCTCGGCCCTGGCCGCTTCGACCGGACCACCGGAGCTCTGCTCTGCATCGGCGACCTTCCCCTCCGCGGACCACGGCTGAACCTGTGGCGCGCCCCTATCGACAACGACCGTGGCTGGTCCCAGCGCGACGCCGCCTACTGGAAGGACCGCGGGCTGGACCGGCTACGGCAGCGCACCGTCTCCGTCACCCCTGACGCACACGGCATGACCGTCGTCGTCCGCAGCGCCGCCGCTGCGGGCAGCTCCGGCTACCTCACCACCTACCGCTGGGACGGCGACGGTGACAGCCTGCGCCTGCGGGCGCACGCCGAACCCGTCGGCCACTGGCCCGAGCGAGGCGACGATTTCCACGACACCATGGTGGACCCGGTACTACCGCCGGAGGAATACCAGGATCTGCTCCGCAGGGACAGGTCCCGCTCACTGGCCCGCATCGGACTCGACTGGGAGATTCCCGCTGGCTGGTCCCAGGTGGAGTGGTTCGGTACGGGCCCGGGTGAGGCCTACCCCGACTCGCGTCAGGCAGTTCGCGTCGGACGTTTCCGCGCGACCGTGGACGAGCTGCAGACGCCCTACGTGCGCCCCCAGGAGAACGGCAACCGTGCGGACATCCGCTGGGCGACCTTCACCGACGAAGCCGGTAACGGACTGCGCGTCGTGGGCGAAGAACCGTTCCATTTCATCGCGCGCCGGTGGACCGACCAACAGCTCGACACCGCACGGCACCACAGCGATCTCGTCCCGGGCCCGGTGATCCACCTCCACACCGACCACGCTGTCCAGGGCCTCGGCAGCGCCGCTGTGGGACCCGGCGTCCTGCCTCAGTACCGGCTCGAACTCACGTCGGCGGACTTCGCGTTCATCCTGACTCCCCTGCAGCAGAGCTGAGACCACCGAGCGGCCTCGAACGCGCTCCGCCCGCCGCACCTGGTCGGCGGGCGGGCAGGGCACGATCGTTCAGGAGCAGACTGCACCGTTGAGCGTGTAGCGCGCCGGGATCGCGTTGGTACCCGAGTACGTCGCCTGGAAGCCGAAGCTCACGCTGCCGCCGGGCGCCAGGGTCCCATTCCATCCGGCGTCCCGGGCGGTGACCGTGCTGCCCGACTGGCTCACCGTGGCGTTCCAGGCGTTGCTGATCCGCTGATCACCCGCGAAACTCCAGCCGAGGGTCCACCCGGAGACCGCCGAGGTTCCGGTGTTCCTCACGGTCACCGTCGCAGTGAAGCCGTTGCCCCAGGCGTTGTCGATCCGGTACGCCACCGTGCAGGAGGCCGCCGACGCGTCGTCGTCCGCCTCCGTCACCGTGAACGTCGCCGGCTGCACGCCAGGACCACCGACCGTGAAGGTCGCGCTGCCCGAGGACGCGTCGGCATCCTGCGCGGCGAAGACCGAAACCTGCTGCGCCGTCGCCCAGTTGCCCGGGGTGAACACCAGGGTCGCGGCTGCCGACAGGTCCTGGTCGCCGGAGTTCCGGGCCACCGTCACCGTGACGTTCTGCGCGGGCGCGGCCGAGAGCCGCACGCCCACCGGGGCCGAACCGCCCTCCGGGACGGTCACGGCCGCCGGTGCCACCTCGACCACGGGCACCGCCGGGACGCTGCGCCGCTCAGCCGCGAAGGCAGCCAGCCAGGCCAGCGAGGCGTTCCAGTTGATGGCCACCTCGTTGGTGGAGTACGAGCCGATGTCGTCCACGTAGCACGCCGCCGGTGCACAGCCCGCGAGTTTCTCCTTGGCCACCGGGTCCTCCAGCCCGGCGTTCGGCCCTCCCGCGAAGGAACCCGCCGGCGGGTGCGGCAGCGAGGCGTCGTTCTGATGCGCCCAGAACCGGTGGTGCTGGTTCGCGGAGTAGCGATCGCCGTAGCCGGTGACGTAGGAGAGGTCGAGCGCGTTGCGGCCGAGCAGGTAGTCCAGGCTCTCCAACACTCCGTCCCGGTAGCGTTGTTGACCGGTGAGCTCGTACGCCACGGCCAGCACCATTGCGTTGTTGGTGACGGAGCTGTTGGAGCCCCACACGTACCCGGTGGCGGGGAGCGACACCGGGTAGCCCTGTCCGGCCATGGTGGACAGGTGGCCATCGGCGGCCGCGGTCAGCAGGCCGCGCAGCCGGGCCACGTCGTCGGCGGGCAGCGCCACGCCGGGGACGGTGGCGAGGGTGATCCGGCCGAGCGTCGCGGTGCCGCCCCACCAGAACCCGTCGACGGGCTTGGTGTGGTGCGGAGAGGAGGTGACGGCGTCCCGGTACTGTGACTCGCCGGTGGTGGCCAGGAGTTCCGCCGCCGCCCAGTAGAACTCGTCGGAGACGTCGGCGTCCTCGTACGCACCGCCGCCGGTGTTGTCGGTTGCGAGAGCAAGCACGTCCGGGTTGGCCTTGGCAGCCGTCCAGCCGCGGCGGGCCGCGTCCAGGCAGCGCGCGGCGAACGCGGCGTCGTACGGCGCGTATACCCGGGCACACTGCGCGGCCGAAGCCGCCAGGTTCAGCGTCGCGGCGGTCGACGGCTTGTGCAACTCACGCTGTTCGGAATCGAGTTCTGGCCGGGTGGGCAAGGCAGTCCACTTGGCGTCGTGCATCTTATGGAAGGCCATGCCCGCCATCGGCTTCCCGGCCGGGACCTGCATCCGCAGCAGGAACTCCAGCTCCCAGCGGGCCTCGTCCAGCACGTCCGGCGTCCCGTTGCCACGCTCCGGCACGCGCAGCGTCGCGTCGCCGAGCGCCGCTTCGCCGCCCGAACGGCGGGCCCTCTCGAATGAGTTGACCATTTCCCAGACGGAGATGCCGCCGTTGACCACATACTTCCCGTGGTCGCCCGCGTCGTACCAGCCGCCACGCACGTCCAGTTGGTAGTCGCACCCCCCGGCCTGGCAGGGGACACTGGTGTCGCCCTTGTTCGGGGCGACGCCCAGGTGCCCGGCGGGGCGGGCGTAGGCGCTGCCGCCCGCCAGGGCGGCGTCGATCGAGCTACCGCTGCGCTGCTGGTAGAAGAACGACATGCTGTCGGCGCGCAGTCCGTCGTACAGGGATGCCGAGATGTCGAAGGGGTGGCTGGTCTGGCCGCCGACGGCCAGGGTGTAGCCGGTCCCGGTGCCGGTGTACGCGCCGAAGTCCACCAGGTGCGTGGACTGGCCGGACGCCTGGTCGGCGCCGCGCACCGTGGTGGCGCCCGACGCGGCCACCGCGCCGGAGGCGTCGCGCAGTTGCCAGGCGAGCGGGGCCGTCGCGGAGCTGGCCACGGTGGCCCGCTTGGGGCCGGCGGGCAGGTAGCCGAGCTGATTGACCCGGACGGGCGTGTCGGCAGCGACAGCGGCAGCGGCAGCGGCAGCGGCAGCCACGGTGGCGGCAGCCGCGACCGGAACTGTCAGGGCGGTCGCGGACAGGCCGCCGACGCCCAGCGCGAAGCCGGCGAGGACAGCTGCCGCGCGACGTGGCACGCCGCGGGCGGAGGTGACAGGAGGCACGGGTGGAGCCTTCCTTGGTGGGCGGGAGACAAATGTGGGAGCGCTCCCAATCAAGCCTGCCACCGGTCGGCCCCGTCAAGTCTCTTGGCTGTACAGGTAGTTGACCTGCCGTCTCTCCGAGAGCAGGCCAACTACCACCACAGCTTCGACGGACGGACAACGGTGGCGCGAAATCGACGATCGGCGGCGGCGCCGGCCCGCGACGGAGACTCGCACGCCCCAGGCCCGAGCGAAGGTCGCACCCGGCACGGTGCCGACGCAGGCGATCCGGCCCGCGCCGCTGCGGCGGATGGTGAGGGCGGGCCAGCGGCCGAAGTGCAGGTGGTCGTACTCGGCCGGCACCGTCGCGTCGGCGACGGTGAGGCCGTCCACCCAGCGGGGCGCGGTCGCGCCCTGCGGGCGGCGGAACTGCGCGACCGCGACCACGCCCGGGCCGACGCGATCTCGACCGGGCCGCGCACACGGCGTCGTTCACGGCAGGCGGCGTTCGGTGCCGACGGGAGAGTTTCGCGTCCGCCCCGGCAGGCGGCCGCCGGAGCGCCGCCGTCTGCAGCGACCCGCGGCATCCCTCCTGGCCGATCCCGTCAGCACGTGAACCGCGTCGCCGAATGCGCGCGGGAGGTCCCGCTGCCTTCCGAGCCGCGGCCTGTCGGACGGTCTGGCGGGATCATGCACCGCGAGGCGGTGCGCGGCCTCAGATGCCTGGGGCGTGAGGGATGTTGCCGTAATAAGCGTCCGGTCCGTGCTTACGGGTGAAGTGCCGCTCCAGCAGATGCCTCGGCGGTGCGGAGGCGTCCCCCAGGCGGGACCCCAGCGCCAGCGTGTGCAGCGCCATCTCCGCCACGGCCTCGCAGACGATGGCGTTCTCCAGCGCAGCCTTCGAGGTGGCACCCCAGGTGAAGGGGCCGTGTCGTGAGACGAGCGCTCCGGGGACCTCGTCGGCCCGCCGGGGGTCGCCGCCGAGCCGGGCAACGATCACCTGTCCGGTGTTGTACTCGTAGTCCTGCGCGCACTGCTCGGCGGTGAGATCCGCCGTCACGGGTACGGGCCCGTTGAAGGTGTCGGCGTGTGTCGTGCCGAGCACGGGGATCGGGCGGCGTGCCTGGGCGAAGGCGACGGCGTGCGTCGAGTGCGTGTGGGTGACGCCGCCGATGGAGGGGAAGGCCCGGTAGAGGCACCGATGGGTTTCGGTGTCGGTGGACGGCCTGAGGTGCCCGTCGACGACCCGCCCGTCCTCCAGCGACACAGCCACCAGGTCATCCTCGGTGAGGTCGGCATAGGAGACCCCGGACGGCTTGATGACGAAGACGCCGGCGTCTCGATCTACTCCGCTGACGTTTCCCCAGGTGAGGGTGGCCAGACCGGCCTCCGGGATGCGCAGGTTGGCCGCGAGGACCTCGCGACGGAGGTCCTTGAGAATGGTCTCGCTCACTACGCTCTCACCGTCTGTCTGACATGCGCGGCGGTTTCTCTGGGACTGGCGTCCGGCAGGCCCCGCAGTCGCGCATGAGTGGGCTGGACTGATCGGGGGCCGCACCAGGCATCGCGGCTGCGCTACCGCAGCTATCCCGCCCACCCCAGCTGCCCCGATCGAATTGTGAGCGCTAACAGGTAGTAATCTCAATAGGTACGAGGAGATTCCCGCCCGCACCATGCGGCCAACGCTGCATAATGTGAACGCCAACATCGATACCTGGTCGACAATCTCCCGGTCGGTCCGAGATGTGTGCGGGCCGCGGCTGGTTCGGTACCTTGAGGGAAGGCCGCTCGATGAGGAAAGGAAGAGAGTTGACCCAGCTCCCAGACGTCTCGCGAGCGCCCACGATGACGGACGTCGCGCGCGTCGCCGGCGTGTCCCATCAGACCGTTTCACGGGTGCTCAGCGACCACCCGAACGTCAGCGCCAAGACCCGGGCCGCGGTGACACAGGTCATCGAGCAGCTGGGGTACCGCCGCAACTCGGCAGCCCGGGCCCTGGCCACTCGTCGGACCCACACGCTGGGCGTCATCGCGGTGAACACCACTCTGCACGGGCCCGCAAGCACCGTGGCGGGAGTTCAGGAGGCGGCTCGGGACCGCGGCTATCTGACGTCCGCCGTCACGCTTCGGACCGCCACGCAGACGGCCCTCGCCGAAGCCATGCAGCACCTCGCCGGGTGGGGCGTGGAGGGGATTGTCGCCGTCACTCCCCAACGCGCTGCGGTGAGGGCCCTGGCGGCATTGGAAGCACCGTGCCCGGTGGTCACCGTGGAAGGCGGCCACACCCTTGACCTGCCAGGGGTGTCGCTGGACCAGAGCCTCGGCGCTCGCATGATCACGGAACATCTTCTCGCGTCGGGCCACACCACCGTGTGGCATGTCGCAGGCCCTCCCGACTGGCTCGAGAGCGAGGCCCGCACGCAGGGATGGGAGGAAGCGCTACGAGATGCAGGCGCCGAGGTGCCGCCCCTGCTGCGCGGCGACTGGAGTCCACTGTCGGGATACCAGGCCGGCCAGCAGCTCGCGGGTCGGGTCCGGGCGTCACGAGGGCGGGGAGCGGGCCTCACCGCGGTGTTCGTCGCCAACGACCAGATGGCCCTCGGCGTCCTACGGGCCTTGCGGGAAGCGGGCCTGCGCACGCCGGAGGACGTGGCGGTCGCCGGCTTCGACGACATCCCCGAGGCGGAGTTCTTCCCACCCCCGCTGACCACCATCCGTCAGGACTTCGCCTCGCTCGGGCGCGACAGCATCGGGCTGCTCCTGGACCACATCGAAGGCCGGACCGACGAGTCGACCCACCTGGTGGTGGCGCCCGAGCTCATCGTGCGCGCCAGTACGGCCCGCAGGAGCGCTCCCCCCAGCGCATGACCCCACCTCCGCTTCCCGGGGGTAGCTGTTCCCCGGGCACCGACAACACGTCGTACGGGGAAGGTGCCGTGTGCGCGAAAGCCGCTGTCCGGTGTCCCTGCGACACCGGACAGCGGATAGGGCCGGCGCCGCCCCTCTCAGGAGGTGACCGTGGTGAAACTGTGGATCGTGGTGGACCGGTACAGCTCGCCCGGGCGCAGGAGGACCGTCGGGTAGTCGGGGCGGTTCGGCGAGTCCGGGAAGTGCTGGGTTTCCAGCGCGACCCCCGCGTAGGCCTGGTAGGGCTTGCCTCCCTTGCCCGTGATGTCACCGGTCAGGCCTTGGGCGGTGTAGACCTGGATGCCCGGTTCCGTGGTGAGCACGTCCATACGGCGGCCGGATGCGGGGGCGTACAACACGGCGGCCTTCCGAGGACGGGCTCGCCGGGCGCCGTCGAGGACCCAGTTGTGGTCGAAGCCGCCACCGGCCAGCGCCAGTTGTGCATCCGTATGGGTCAGGACGTCGGAGAGCCGCCGGTGCCGGCGAAGGTCGAACGGGGTGCCGCTGACCGAGCGGTGGGGGCCGTCGGGGATCAGCTCGGCGTCGACGGGGGTGTAGAGGGGGGCCTCGACCTGGAGGTGGTGGGCCAGGACGTTGCCGCGCCCCTCTCCTTCGAGGTTCCAGTAGGCGTGGTTGGTGAGGTTGACGATCGTCGGCGCGTCGGCGACCGCCTGGTACGACAGGGTCAGGTTGTCGTCCCGGTCCAGCGTGTAGGTGACGCGGACGTTGAGGGCACCGGGGAATCCCTGGTCGCCGTCGGGGCTGTGCAGGAACAGGCGGACACCGGTGCGGTGCGCGGAGTGGAAGGGTTCGCACCGCCACATGCGCTGGTCGAACCCGTCGGGACCGCCGTGCAGCGTGTGCCCGGTCTCCTGGGTGGCGAGCCGGTGGGTGACGCCGTCGACGACGAGCCGGCCGCGCGCGATGCGGTTGGCGTAACGGCCCACCGTCGCACCGAAGTAGCGTGCGGAGTCCTCACATGCGCCGGGGTGGCGGGCGGCGAGCACCACATCGGCGGTGTGGCCCCAGCGGTCCGGCAGGATCAGCGAATGGAGGCGGGCGCCGCGCGTGTGGACCTCCGCGCAGGCCCTGCCGGGGAAGCCGAACCGCCACCTCTCCCCCGTTCCTTCCTCGTCCAGGCGCAGGGGGCGGACCGTCCGCGGACAGGCGGCAGTCTGCCTGGGCTCGGCGGCCTGGTCGACAGATTCGTATACTTGTTCCATGGCGGTGTTCCCTGGAAGTCGGTCCACCGGAGGGCGCGCCGGGAAGCAAGCTGTGATCGCGGCACGCGAACGTGGTGGCACGGGCTGATGGGCTGCGGAGCCGGAGTCAATCCGCGGCGGGGCGGCGTCCGCTCATCAGACGTTGCAGCACGATGAACACGAGCAGCAGGGCGCCGATGACGATCCGGGTCCACCAGGAGCTGAGCGTGCCCTGAAAGTTGACGACCGTCTGGATCATGCCGAGGACGAGCACGCCGAGGGCGGTGCCCAGGACGAAGCCGGAGCCTCCGGTCAGCAGCGTGCCGCCGATCACGGTGGCGGCGATCGCGTCGAGTTCCATGCCCATGGCGTGGAGGGCGTAGCCGGAGAGCATGTAGAAGGTCAGCAGCAGGCCGCCGAGTGCGGAGCACAGGCCGCTGACGGCGTATACGGCGATCTTGGTGGAGCCCGCCGGAAGACCCATCAGGCGTGCGGAGGACTCGTTGCCGCCCAGCGCGTACACGTTGCGGCCGAAGCGCGTGTGGTGCAGTACGACGAAGGCGATCACCAGCACGGCCAGGGCGATGACCACCGGGACCGAGACGAACAGTCCTCCCGGGCCGTACAGCCGGGTCTGCGCGATTCCGGCCGTGGTGGGGTCGCTGATCGTGATGGATTCGGTGCTGATCGTGTAGCAGAGCCCGCGGGCGAGGAACATGCCGGCCAGGGTGACGATGAACGGCTGGATCTCGAAGGTGTGGATGATCCAGCCCATGAGCGTTCCGCTCGCGGCGCCGACGAGCAGCACCAGGGGGATGACGGTGGCCAGGGGCCAGCCGTGCGACTCGACCAGCCAGGCCGTGAGCATGGTCGACAGGGCCACCATGGAGCCGACGGACAGATCGATGCCGCCGGTGAGGATGACGAAGGTCGCCCCGACCGCGACGACCAGGAGGAATCCGTTGTCGATCAGCAGGTTCAGTACCACTTGCGCGGAGAGGAAGCCCTCGTAGCGCACCGATCCGACGCTGAACATGACGGCCAGCAGGACGGCCGTGACGATCAGTGGGATACGAGTGCGGATGCGCGGGGACACGGTCGCGAAGGGACGGGTGAGCCCAGCGGCGGCGCTCGCGATGCCGGTACTCATGCGCGTACCTCCTGCTGCTGCGGGGCGGCGCCCGCCGTGGTGTGGGTTCGGAGAGTGGTCGTCCTGCGGCGGCGCAGGACCTTGGCCCGGAAGACCGGGGACTGCATGAGGCAGACGACGATGACGACGAAGGCCTTGAAGACCAGGGTGGTCTCGGGTGGGACACCTAGGGTGTAGACGGTGGTGGACAGGGTCTGGATGATCAGGGCGCCCAGGACGGTGCCGCCGAGGGAGAAGCGTCCTCCGGTCAGGGCGGTGCCTCCGACGACGACGGCGAGGATCGCGTCGAGTTCGATCCACAGGCCGGCGTTGTTGCCGTCGGCGCTGGAGACGTTGGAGCTGATCATCAGCCCGGCGACGGCGGCGCACAGCGCGCTGAAGACGTAGACCAGGGCGAGCAGACCGCCGGCGCGGATGCCGACCAGGCGGCTGGCGGCGGGGTTGCCGCCCACGGACTCGATCAGCATGCCGAGTGCGCTGCGACGGGTGACGAAGCCGGTGAGCGCGACGAGGGCGGTCGCCAGGAGGACGGCGAACGGGAAGGTCAGCCAGTAGCCGCCCCCGATCATCTTGTAGGGGGCGCTGGTCACGGTGATGATCTGGCCGCCGGTGATCAGCTGGGCGACGCCGCGGCCCGCGACCATGAGGATCAAGGTGGCCACGATGGGCTGCACCCCCAGCCCGGACACCAGGAAGCCGTTGGCGAGGCCCAGTACGAGGGCGACGCAGAGCGCGAGGGCGACGGCCGTGAGCATCGTGGCGACGCTGCCGGGGTGTGCGGCGCTGGAGATGTGCCCGCAGGCGAGGGCGCCGGCGATGGCGACGGTCGAACCGACCGAGAGGTCGATGCCGCGGGTGGCGATGACGAGGGTCATGCCGAGCGCCACCAGCGTGAGGGGCGCGCCGAACTGGAGGATGTCGACGAGGCTGCCGTAGAGGTGGCCGTCGCGTACGCGGACGGAGAAGAAGTCGTGGTGGAACGCGAGGTTGCCGAGGAGCAGGGCGAGGAGGATGAGCGCGGGCCACAGCAGGCGGTGGCCGGCCAGTCGTCGCCCGATGCCGCCGCCGACCGCCTCGGACTTGGCAGGCTGGGGGGTCATGAGGCTGCTCCGGTGGCGATGGTCGTGAGGAGGCGTTCGGGGGTGACGCTGTCGTCGTTCCTGAGGGTGGCCACCATGCGGTGGTCGCGCAGTACAGCGATGTGGTGGCTCAGGCGCAGGACCTCTTCGAGTTCGGCCGAGATGAACAGCACGGCGGTGCCTTCGCTCGCCAGCCGGGCGACGAGTTTCTGGATCTCCGCCTTGGCCCCGATGTCGATGCCCCGGGTGGGTTCGTCGAGGATCAGGAGCCGGGGCGCAGTCAGCAGCCACCGCGCGAGGAGGACCTTCTGCTGGTTGCCTCCGCTGAGGTGGCGCACCTGTGCTTCGGGGTCGGCGGGGCGGATGTCCAGTGCTTCGATCCAGTGCCGTGCCAGTTCGTCCTGTTTCGCACGGGACAGCGGCCTGGTCCAGCTGCGGGCGGCCTGCAGGGCGAGGATGATGTTCTCGCGGACCGTGAGCTCGCCCACCAGTCCCTCGGACTTGCGGTTCTCGGAGCAGAAGGCGATGCCTCGGGCGATGGCGTGGCGGGGGGTGCGCAGGAGGACCTTCCTGCCCTCGATGCTGACCTCTCCGGCGTCCGCGCTGTCCGCGCCGAACAGGAGGCGCGCGACCTCGGTGCGGCCCGAGCCCAGGAGGCCGGCCAGTCCGATGACCTCGCCGGCGTGGATGTCGAGGTCGTACGGTTCGATCGAGCCGGTACGGGTCAGTTGGCGGGCCCGCAAGAACGGCTCGCCGGCCTCCCGTTCGGCCGCTTCCTCGCGGGCACGGTCGGACAGCTGGTCGAGGGTGGCGAGTTCTCCGCCGATCATGCGCTGGACGAGCGTCACCGGGGTGAGTTCGCCGATGGGGTACTCGCCTTCCAGGCGGCCGTTGCGCAGGATGGTGACGCGGTCGCAGAGGTCGAATACCTGGTCGAGGAAGTGCGTGACGAACAGGATGGCCACCCCGCGGTCCCGCAGGCGCCGTACCAGGGTGAAGAGTTGGGCGACCTCCTCGCGGTCCAGGCTGGAGGTGGGTTCGTCCAGCACGAGCACCTTCGCCGAGACGTCCACCGCACGGACGATGGCGACCAGTTGCTGCACCGCCAGGGAGTGCGAGCCGAGCAGGCCGGTGACGTCCAGGTCGAGGTCCAGTTCCGTCAGCAGCTCAGCGGCCCGCTGCCGCATCGCGGACCAGTGGATGAGACCGAACCGGCGCGGTTCGCGCCCGATGAGGATGTTCTCGGCGACCGAAATGTTCGGGCAGAGGTTCACCTCCTGGTAGACGGTGCTGATCCCGGCCTGCTGCGCCTGGAGGGGCTCCGCGAACGCGTGGGGCCGGCCGTCGACGAGGATCGTGCCGCCGTCGGCGGGATGGACGCCGGTGAGCACCTTGATCAAGGTGGACTTCCCGGCTCCGTTCTCGCCCATCAGGGCGTGCACCTCACCGGGGAACAGCCGCAGGGCGACTCCGTCGAGGGCCAGCACGCCCGGGAACTGTTTGCGGATGCCCTGGGCTTCCAGGACCGGCTGCGGGCCGCCGGCGTCCGTGGGCCGCGGCGTGGGCGGGGATGCCATCCGCCCTCCTCTCGTGGGTGGGGTCGTGGAGCGGGCTCCGGACGGCGAAGGAGGCACCGGGGCCGGGCCTCCTCCGCACCGGAACCTGCTGTTTCAGTAGTTCCGGGACGGCAGCGCGGCCGCGGCCTTGTCCTGCGGGAAGACGCCCTCCTGGGTCTCGACCCGGGTGGGCACGCTCTCCCCTGCGACGACCTTCTTGGCGAGCTCCATCAGCTGGTCGCCGAGCAGCGGGTTGCACTCCACCACGACGTTTATCTTGCCCTCGGTCATGGCGACGAAGGCGTCCTTGATTCCGTCCACCGAGATCACCTTGATGTCCGTACCGGGCTTCTTGCCGGACTCCTCGATGGCTTGGATGGCCCCGAGGGCCATGTCGTCGTTGTGGGCGTAGAGGACGTCGATGTCCTTCTGGGACTTCAGGAACGCCTGCATGACCTCCTTGCCCTTGGCGCGGGTGAAGTCGCCCGTCTGCGAGGCGACGATCTTGAACTTGCCGTCGGCGCGGATGGCGTCGGCGAAGCCGGCCTTGCGGTCGTTGGCGGGTGCGGAGCCCGTGGTGCCCTGGAGCTCGACGATGTTGACCGGGCTCTGCTCGTTGGCGTACGCGCTGGTCAGCCACTCGCCCGCGGACTTGCCCTCCTTGACGAAGTCCGAGCCCAGGAAGGTCTTGTAGAGGGAGGTGTCCTTGGTGTCCACGGCGCGGTCGGTGAGGATGACCGGGATGCCCGCGTCCTTGGCCTCCTTCAGCACCGTGTCCCAGCCGGACTCCACGACCGGCGAGAAGGCGATCACATCGACCTTCTGCTGGATGAAGGTACGGATCGCCTTGATCTGGTTCTCCTGCTTCTGCTGCGCGTCGGAGAACTTGAGGTCGATCCCGGCCTTCTTCGCCGCCTCCTGGACGGACTTGGTGTTGGCGGTACGCCAACCGCTCTCGGCGCCGACCTGGGCGAAGCCCATGGTGATCGCGCCGCCGGAGTCCGCCTTGGCCCCGGAGGCCGGGCCGGAGGCGGGGCCCTCGGTCGAGCAGGCGGTCAACGCCGAGGAGGCGAGAAGGGTGACGGTGAGGACGAGAGCTGCTCTGCGAGCCATCGCGGGTGTCCTTTCGGGTTGTACGGAAGAGGCTCTGCACGGCCGGGGCCGGGGGCTGTGCCCGGGGTCAGGGGGCATGGCGGGGCCAGGGTCGGAGCCGGGGTCGACAGGAGAGGGATGCCCTTGAGAAGGGGGCGCCGTCGCATTGTGAGCGCTAACAAGCCAGGTTCTCAACCCCCTTGCGCGCGTTACCTGTCCGTTACCGGTCACGTGCGACAACGAGGCGGACTCCATCCGTTCGCGAGACCATCGACCCCGCCACCCGGATCAGAGACCTCAACCCGCACCGAATCAACGGCAGAACGAGCCGAGCCCCCGGTATACGGAGGCCGCCGCGCCGAAGGAGCTCCCCACATGATCCACGCAGACCTCTTGCCTATCGACATTGTTAGCGCTCACACTGCATGGCATCGGACCCTCCGCCGACCGCCAGGATTGTCGGGACGGCATCTCCGGCTGCCGGGCCGCGCCGCCTGCCGCCCCACGGCTCCTTCGAAAGGCACTCTGTTGACGTCACCCCATCCCCTCGCGCCCACCCCGCCTTCCGAGGAATCGGAGCAGTACACGGTCGGCGTCGACTTCGGCACGCTGTCGGGCCGCGCCGTGGTGGTGCGGGTTCGCGACGGTCAGGAGCTGGCCGCGGCGGTCCACGCCTACCGGCACGGCGTCATCGACCGGCACCTGCCGCACGGCGGTGCGCAACTGCCTCCGGACTGGGCCCTCCAACACCCCCAGGACTGGCGGGACGTACTGAGTCACGCCGTCCCGGAGGCCGTGGCGGCGGCCGGGATCGATCCCGCCTCGGTGATCGGCATCGCCACCGACTTCACCGCGTGCACCGTCCTGCCCACGCTGGCCGACGGGACTCCCCTCGCCGAGACGGAGCTCGCCGGACGGCCGCACGCGTGGCCCAAGCTGTGGAAGCACCACGCCGCCCAGTCGCATGCCGACCGCATCAACGAACTCGCCCACGCCCGCGGGGAGAAGTGGATCGCCCGCTACGGCGGCCGGATCTCCGCCGAGTGGCAGTTCGCGAAGGCCCTGCAGGTCCTGGAGGAGGATCCGCTCGTCTACGAAACCTGCGCGCGGTGGATCGAGGCCGCCGACTGGATCGTGTGGCAGCTCACGGGAACCGAGTCCCGCAACGCCTGCACCGCCGGATACAAGGGCATCCACCAGGACGGCGCCTACCCGAGCGAGGAGTACCTGGCCGCGCTGAACCCCCGGTTCGCCGACTTCGCACGCACCCGTCTCGAATTCCCCCTCTCCGCGCTGGGCTCACGAGTGGGCTCGCTCAGTACCGAGGCGGCAGCTTGGACAGGGCTGCGCCCCGGCATCGCCGTGGCCGCGGGCAACGTCGACGCCCATGTCACCGCGGCGGCGGCCCAGGCCGTCAAGGACGGTCAACTGCTCGCCATCATGGGCACCTCCACCTGCCACGTCGTGAACGCTCCCGTCCTCGCCGATGTCCCCGGCATCTGCGGTGTCGTGGGCGGTGGGATCGTCGAGGGAACCTACGGCTACGAGGCCGGCCAGAGCGCGGTCGGCGACATCTTCGCCTGGGTACTGGACCAAGGAGTCCCGTCGGACTACCTCGCCGAGGCCGCCGACCGCGGCGAGGACCTGCACACCCTGCTGACCCGGAAAGCCGCCGGCCAGCCGGTCGGCGGCCACGGACTGGTCGCCCTCGACTGGCTGAACGGCAACCGTTCGGTCCTCGTCGACCACCACCTCTCCGGAGTCATCGTGGGTCTCACCCTCGCGACCCGCCCCGAAGACGTCTACCGCGCGCTGCTCGAAGCCACCGCGTTCGGCACCCGCGTCATCGTGGAGGCCCTGGAAGCAGGCGGCGTACCGGTGCACGAGTTCATCGTCGCCGGCGGACTGGCCAAGAACGAACTGCTGATGCAGATCTACTCCGACGTGCTGCGCCGCCCCGTCTCCCTCGCCGCGTCCGACCAGGGCCCCGCCCTCGGGTCGGCCATCCACGCCGCCGTAGCGGCCGGCGCGCACACCGACGTGCGAACGGCCACCGCAGCCATGGGCCGCCGCCTGCCCGCCGTCTACACGCCCGACGCCTCCCGGGCCGACGCCTACGACGCCCTCTTCGCCGAGTACCGGCTCCTGCACGACCACTTCGGCACCGGCGGCCTGCTGCACCGCCTGAGGAGCATCCGCGACACGACCCGCACAGCGGGCTGACCCCGCCCCGCTCTTCCTTCCCGCTTCCCCACCCGCCCGCCGCCCTCACCACCGTTGCGGGACGTCACCTTCAGGAGTCCATGTGCCCAGCCGAACATCTCCCGCCCAGGAAATCTGGTTCCTCACGGGCAGCCAAGGCCTGTACGGGGAGGAGACACTGAAGCAGGTCGCCGAACAGTCGCGGCAGATCGCCACCGCCCTGGCAGACGTCTCCGGCATTCCCGCACGTGTCGTGTGGAAGCCGGTACTGACCGACGCCGACGCCATCCGCCGGGTGTGCCTCGACGCGAACGCCGACGACCGGTGCATCGGGCTCATCGCCTGGATGCACACATTCTCGCCGGCCAAGATGTGGATCGCCGGACTGGACGCGCTGCGCAAGCCGTTGCTGCACCTCCACACCCAGTCGAACGTGGCCCTGCCCTGGGACACCATCGACATGGACTTCATGAACCTCAACCAAGCCGCCCACGGAGACCGCGAGTTCGGGCACATCCAGACCCGTCTCGGCGTACCCCGCAAGACCGTGGCCGGCCACGTCACCGATCCGGTGACGACCGCACGCGTCGCGATCTGGGCGCGGGCCGCAGCCGCACGATCCGAACTGGCCACCCTCAAGGTCGCCCGCTTCGGCGACAACATGCGCGACGTGGCCGTCACCGAGGGCGACAAGGTCGAGGCCCAGCTGCGCTTCGGCGTCTCCGTCAATACCTACGGCGTCAACGACCTGGTGGAGGTCGTCGACAGCGCGGACGAGACCGAGGTGGCTTCCCTCGTCGAGGAGTACGCTGACCTGTACGACCTGGCGCCGGAACTGCGACCGGGCGGCGAACGGCACGACTCGCTGCGTTACGCGGCCCGCATCGAAGCCGGCCTGCGCACCTTCCTCGAAACGGGCGGCTTCGGGGCTTTCACCACCAACTTCGAGGACCTGGGCGGACTGCGCCAGCTGCCCGGCCTCGCGGTCCAGCGGCTCATGGCCCAGGGGTTCGGCTTCGGAGGAGAGGGCGACTGGAAGACCGCCGTCCTGCTGCGCGCCCTCAAGGTGGCTGCCGCCGGCCTCCCCGGCGGCACCTCCTTCATGGAGGACTACACCTACGACCTGACACCCGGCAACGAGCTCATCCTCGGCGCACACATGCTGGAAGTCTGCCCCACCATCGCGGCCGCCAGGCCCAGCTGCGAGATCCACCCCCTCGGCATCGGCGGGCGGGAGGACCCGGTGCGCCTGGTGTTCGACGCCGCCCCCGGCCCGGCCGTCGTGGTCGGCCTCGCCGACCTCGGCGACCGCTTCCGCCTGATCGCCAACGACATCGACGTGGTGGCACCCCCCCACCCGCTGCCCGCCCTGCCCGTCGCCCGCGCGGTCTGGCGACCCCACCCCGACCTGCGAACCTCCACCGAATCCTGGCTGACGGCCGGAGGACCGCACCACACCGTCCTCAGTACCGCCCTCACCTGCGACCACCTCGACGACCTGGCGGAGATGCTCCGCCTGGAACTCGCCCTCATCGACGAGACCACCACCCCGAAGCAGTTCCGGCGCGATCTCCGCTGGAACCAGGCGTATTACCGGCTGGCACTGGGGCTGTGAACCGCTCGAAGCCCGGGGCGACCCCCCGTCATCGATATCGACGCGGCCCGGGCTTCCGGGAGAGCGTGTGACGGGTGGACGCGCGGAGGCCGGGCAGGCCCTCACGGGCTGCCCGGCCTCGTCGTACGCGGGGCTGTCTCCGGGCGGGGCGGGCTCCTATTCGAGCAGCTCTGCGTACGAGCCCATGGCCAGGGCGATGTCCGCCTGGGCCCAGAACCGGTGGTAGGTGAAGACGGGCGCGGCGCCGCCGGCGAGGTAGGCCTCGATCTTCGGCCAGGCCGGGTCGTTCTTGTAGAAGGTGCGGATCGAGGCGAAGGTGGACGAGGAGTTCACGGTGTCGCCGTTCGGCATCTTGCCGGTCCACGCGCTGGGCACGTACACCGGGTTGCTGAAGCGGTTGTAGTCCGTCCGCGTTTCCTGGACGGCGACGCCCAGCGGGTCCTGGTGGTGGGCCCACATGCCGTCGAGCAGGGCCTTGGCGACCCGCTTGGCCTCGGTGTTCCCGGACTTGGCGGCGTAGTAGGTCAGGGTCTTGGCGTATGCGGCGGCCACGCCCACGTCGTCGGTGTAGGCGGCGACGGTGACGTGCAGGCCCGTGTTGGCTCCGGGAGCCGACGCGTTCCAGGTGTCGGGGGCGCCGGACCACTGGAGGGTGGAGGGGATACGGTAGGTGCCGTCGGGGTTGATCGTGGTCTTCGACAGGGCCCAGCCGACCCACTTGTCGAGCACGGCCTTGGCACCTGTGTCGCCCGTCTGCTGGTAGAGCTCGGCGACCCGCTCCATGGACCAGGCCTGGAAGCCGAACCACTGGTTGGACGCCGGGTCCTGGTAGACCGGCTTCTCGTCATAGAAGAGGCCGTGGAAGGTGGGAGTCCCGGCCGGGGGCTGTGCGTAGCGCCCCTGCCAGCTGTTGGTGGCGCCGCCGGCGATGGCGCCCTCGTCGGACTGGAGCCAGCGGTAGAACTCCAACTGCCGGTCGAGGCTGGTCGCCCAGTCCGTCGCGCCGGTCGGCGACTTGGGCTTCAGCGGGGCGTACTCGCTGAGCGCGTAGGCGGCGAGGGGGTTCTGGTAGCCGCTGTGTGCGTGGCTGGAGCCGATGCGCCAGGACCAGCCGGCCGAGGTGTCGGTGGCGCCGCCCCAGGCGTAGTACCAGGACATCAGGTAGTGCGCGCTGTCCTTGCCCGTGCCGGCGGGGCAGACGGTCGGGCCGACACAGTTCCCGGACTTCTTGAAGTACTTGTCGAACATGGAGTACCGCAGATAGTCACCCATCTTGGCCGCCTTGGAGACGGTCGCGATGACCTGGGTTCCCTTGCCCTGCTCCTTGGCCCAGATGTCGGCCCAGTACGCGGCCTGGATGGCACGCGCGTCGGCGTCCGGGGCATCGGTGAACTTCCACTGCTTGGCGTAGGAGGAGTCCCCGGTGAAGAGGTCGAGATAGCCGTTCTTGCCGCCGTAGGCGAACTTGTCGCAGGTGGGGTGCGGAACGGTCTCCCACACCGATTCCTCGGGTCCTCGCTGGAAGGTGTTGATGTACGAGGGTCCGGTCTCGGTCGGTCCGGCGGAGCACTTTCCGGGCTCGTTGCCGAAGCCGTAGACGTTGTCGACGTCCTGGAGCCAGTGCATGCCGTAGATGTCGTCCGTGCCGTACGCGCTCTTCAGCTCCCCGGCGATCGGGTCCGCGCCGGCGGCAACTCCCCCGTCGAGCCTGGCCGGGTACTGCGAGGGAAGGTCGTGCTCGGGGGCGTAGGTGGCGGGCTTGGAGGCGTTGTAGGAGCCGGTCGTCGGCTGGTCGGCGTGGGTGGGGATCATGAACTTCTCCATGACCGCCCACGCGCCGTTGAACTTGGTCCAGTCCCCGGTGATCTTCCCGTACATCGCCTGCAGCCAGATCAGGTAGCTGTAGGCCTCCGAGGTCGTCTCGTGCCCTTGGTCCGGGGCCTCGACAATCAGCGTCTCGACGGAGTGGTACGGGATGCCCTCGGGCGAGAAGTAGCCGTTGGCCGGGTTGGTGATCTTCCCGTGGAGATCGAGGAACCGGGCGGCGTACGTGGAGCCGGCGGCGAGTTGGGTCGCGCTGACCTCGGCCTTCGCATGGCCGGGTGCGGTCGCGGTGAAGACGGCGGAGCCGCTGCCGGTGGCACCGGCGGTGACCGTCACCTTCTGGGCGGTGTTCCAGTTCGCCGGGGTGAAGGTGAGCTCGGCGGGCGTCGCGGCGAGGTCGGTGTTGCCCGAGGTGCGGGCGATGCCCACCGTGACGTTCGCGGCCGGCTGCTTGGACAGCTTCAAGTCGAAGGTGCCCGTCTCCCCGCGGCGTACGGAGAGCTGCGCGGGGGTGGCGACGAGCGCGGGGCCGGCGGCGACGGTGATGCCGACGGGTGCAGACTCGGCGGAGGCCCCGAGGCTGTCGTAGGCCTTCGCGTAAAGGGAGTGGGAACCAGCTGCGAGGCCGGTGGCATCCAGGGTGAAAGGCGCCGTGGCGTCCGTCCCCAGGAGCGTGGTATCGCTGTAGAACTCGACCTTGCCCACGGTGGCGCCGTCAGCCGCGGCGGCGGTGGCGGCGAGCGGGACGGGAGTGCCCGCCGTGTAGACGGCGCCTGCGGCGGGGCTGGTCAGGACGGCGACCGGGGGCTGGTGGGCTCCGGTGCACGGGGTGCCGTTGACGGCGAAAGAGGTGGGGGCGGCGTTGGTCCCGCTGTAGGCGAACTGGGCGCCGGCGGTGACGGCCGCGCCGGCAGCGACGGTCCTGTTCCAGTCCGGAGCCGCGACGCGGACGCTCTTGCCGGACTGGGTCCAGGTGCCGTTCCAGCCGTTGGTCAGTTGCTGGTTGCCGGAGTAGTCGTAGGTGAGGGTCCAGCCGTCGAGTGCGGTCGCCGACCGGTTGGTGAGGGTGAGTTCGGTGGTGAAGCCCGAACCCCAGTCGTTGGTCTTGTAGTCGACGCTGCACTGCACCGCCGCGGCCGCGGCGGTGGTGGCGCCGACGGCCGTGAGACCGAGGGGAAGGGACAGCGAGACGGCCACGGCCGATGCGGTCAGCAGCCTGCGTCGGACGCGCGGTCTGGGTGGGGGATGTGCCGACATGCGGATGGTTCTCCTCGCGACTCGGGGAGACGGGGACGGAAGAACGATTGCGCACAAGCTCCAAGCTCCGACCAGTGGGAGCGCTCCCACCGTGCAGACGTGGCGTGACGGCGTCAAGACGTGTGAAGAGTCGAAGGCAATCTGCGAGGAATTTGCTCAACTCCTCTTTTGCTTGGCGTCAGTTGGCGCTACGGTCTGGCCCCAACCAGTGGGAGCGCTTCCATCAGCGCTGCTCGGCGGAGCAGCGCTGACCCTGCGCGACGGCGGTACCTGCCGGCATCGGCCACGAGGTCGCCGGCATGCAGGACCTGGTGGAGGCCGTGCATGCGACCGGGGCCGCAGTTTCCTGCCGGTCCCCGGGATCGCCTACAACGACCCGAGCCAGTGGCTCACCGATTCCCCCACCCTCGCCTCGGTCGCGGACCGGGTCCCCCCGGTCGCGGGCGAGAGCGGCGAGCACGCCTGCGGACACACGTTCATCGACCGCGCCACGGCCCCGGTTCCGACGACCGCACCCGCTCCGTACGACGGCACCCCTCCGCACAACGGCACTCCCCGCACTCGGCACCGGGCTGCGCGACCACCTGCGCGCCCTGAACTGAAAGGCACCCCACGAAAATGAGCCGCTCAGCAATCGGCACGAGTCCCCGCACGACTTCCCGTACGACCAGGCGTACCGCCCTGTTGGCGGCCCTCAGCCTCGTCACCGCCGCGGGCGCCACCGCCACCGTGTTAGGCACCTCCGCCGGCGCCGCCACCGCCGGCTGCAAGGTCGAGTACCAGATCACGAACCAGTGGAACACCGGGTTCGGCGCCAATGTGATCGTCACCAACACCGGTGAACCGGTCGCCTCCTGGACCCTGGAATGGTCCTACGCGAACGGTCAGCAGGTCACGCAGGGCTGGAACGCCACGATCAGCCAGTCCGGGGCGGCCGTGACCGCCAAGAGCCTCTCGTACAACGGGAACCTGGCCACGGATGGTTCGACCTCCTTCGGCTTCAACGGTTCGTACGGCGGCACCAACGCCGTGCCCGCGACGTTCAAGCTCAACGGCGTCACCTGCAACGGCGCGACCGACCCGACCCAGCCGCCGACCACACCGCCCACGACGCCGCCGACCACGCCTCCGCCCACCGGCGGCAAGGTCGACAACCCCTACGCCGGCGCCAAGATGTACGTGAACCCCGAGTGGTCCGCCCATGCCGCCGCCGAACCGGGCGGCAGCAGGGTGTCCAACCAGCCCACCGCCGTCTGGCTTGACCGCATCGCCCTCGTCACCGGCACGAGCGGCACGATGGGTCTGCGCGACCACCTCAACGCGGCCCTGACACAGAAGGGCAGCGGCGAACTCGTCGTCCAGCTGGTGATCTACAACCTGCCCGGCCGGGACTGCTCTGCGCTCGCCTCCAACGGCGAACTGGGCCCCACCGAGATCGACAAGTACAAGACGCAGTACATCGACCCGATCGCCGCGATCCTCGCCGACCCCAAGTACGCGGGGCTGCGGATCGTCACCACCGTCGAGATCGACTCCCTGCCGAACCTGGTCACCAACGTCTCCGGCCGCCCCACCGCCACGGCCAACTGCGACGTGATGAAGACCAACGGCAACTATGTCAAGGGCGTCGGCTACGCCCTGAACAAGCTCGGCTCGATCGCCAACGTCTACAACTACGTTGACGCCGGCCACCACGGCTGGCTCGGCTGGGACGACAACCTCGGCGCCTCCGCCGAGATGTTCAAGCAGGCCGCGACCGCCGAGGGCTCCACGCTCTCCAACGTGCACGGCTTCATCGTCAACACCGCCAACTACAGCGCCCTGAAGGAGGACAACTTCAAGATCGACGACTCCATCAACGGCACCTCCGTACGCCAGTCGAAGTGGGTCGACTGGAACCGCTACACCGACGAACTGTCCTACGCCCAAGGCATGCGCACCCAGCTGGTCTCCCTGGGCTTCGACGCCAACATCGGTATGCTCATCGACACCTCCCGCAACGGCTGGGGCGGCACCGCCCGGCCCACCGGACCCGGCGCGCTGACGAGCGTGGACACCTACGTCAACGGCGGCCGCTACGACCGGCGCATCCACCTCGGCAACTGGTGCAACCAGTCCGGCGCCGGACTCGGCGAACGACCGCAAGCTGCCCCGGCCGCCGGCATCGACGCCTACGTGTGGATCAAGCCCCCGGGCGAGTCCGACGGGGCCAGCAAGGAGATCCCGAACAACGAGGGCAAGGGCTTCGACCGGATGTGCGACCCCACTTACACGGGCAACGTACGCAACGGCAACAGCATGTCGGGGTCCCTCCCGGACGCGCCGCTCGCTGGACAGTGGTTCTCCGCCCAGTTCCAGGAGCTCATGAAGAACGCCTACCCGGCACTGTGACGCAGAGCAGGTGACGAGTCCGGAGCCTTACGGAAGCATTCCCTTCCGCAGGGCTCCGGGCCTCGGCACACTCGGAAGAAACCGGCCCCGAGAGGCCTCGTCCGCTGACGCCCAACTCTTGTCAAGCCGACCGGCCGGCCAGTTCACCGCGGCCACAGAAGACACCGCCTTGTCGATCACACGACGCCGATCGGGCAGGGCGCGGACTGCCGAGGCTCTGCCGGGCGGCCGGCAGGCTGCCGAAACCGCGCCGCCCGCTATCCCGGCCTGCCCCTCGTCATCAGCGAGAACGGGTGGCACCGGGGACTGCGTGGCCGGTGCGGCTCGCGCGCGTCACCTTCAGCGTCTGAGGCCGTACCCCGTGAGGAGCACATGAGGCGGGGTGGCGTGCCCTCGGCAGGCCGCCCCGGGCGCGCTCAGCCGATCTCGGTCATGTTCCAGTTCCGCGCGGAGCCGCAGATGCGACCGTCCACATCACGGCCGTGGAGCAGTGGCCGGCCCCCAGTGTGAGCAACGACCTGCTGCGGGCGATCGACGACTGACCGCCCCCGGTTCACCCGGGAACTGCGGCCACCAGCCCGGCGGACCCGCGCGGTCACGGCACTAGCGTGCCGGCAGGCGGGTGGGATCGGCGATGATCTGTCGGACGGTCGACCATGCCGCGCCCAGCACCGGTCCGCGTCGGCCCAGGGCTGAGGGGCGTACCGCCTCCGGGGTCCAGGGCCGGACGGTGACCCTGGCGGCGAGTTCGGCGCGGATGGACGGGAGGAGCCAGTCGGCGAGTTCGGCGTAGGCGCCGCCCAGAACGAGGGCGTCCGGGTCGATCAGGTTCACCGCCGAGGTGAGGGCGAGGCCCAGGGCCCGTCCTGCTCGGTCCAGGGCGCGCAGGGTCGCCGCGTCCCCGGCGCCTGCCCGCTCGGCCAGCAGGGCCACCGGGTCGCCGACGTGCGCGAGCCCGGCCTCGCGCAGCACGGCCGCTTCGCCTGCGTACTGCTCCAGGCAGCCGCGTGCCCCGCAGGCGCAGCGGGCGCCCTCCGGGTGGACGGGCAGGTGGCCGAGTTCGCCCGCGAAGCCGCGGGCGCCGCGGAACAGCTGCCCGCCGACGACCAGTGCGGCACCGATTCCGGCCTCGGCGGAGACGTGTACGAAGGTCTCGGCGGGGTGTCCCTGGTGCCACTGCTCGGCCAGCGCCCCGAGGTTGGCCTCGTTCTCCGGCTCGGGCACGGTGTCGGAGTCGGGCCAGTGGTCGGCGGGGCGGACGGCCTGCCAGCCGAGGTTGGGGGCGTGTCCGACCAGCCCGCTCGGCTCGTTCGGCACCACCCCCGGCACGGCCAGGACACGGCCCACGACGCGCAGGCCGAGGGCGGCGGCCTCCGCCTCCGCCTCGGCGCCCAGCGCGGCGGCCTCCGCCAGCACCTGCCCAGCCGGCCGGCCCGCGTTGGCCCGCTCCACCCGGCGCCAGATCCGGGGTTCACCGCGCAGGTCCACGACGCACGCGGCGAGATGGGCGACGCCGATCTCCAGGCCGAGGCCCGCGGGACCCCGATCGCTCACCTCCAGTGCCCGTCCGGGGCGGCCGACCCGCCCGCTGGGCGCGGTCTCCGTCTCGGTCAGCGCGCCACGGCCGATGAGCTCGTCGACCATGGAGGAGACGGCCGGCCTGGTCAGGCCCGTGTGCCCGGCGACGTCCGCCCGGGAGAGCGGACCGTGCGCGGCGACCGCGCCGATCACCACCGCGAGATTCTGGCGACGCATCCCCTGCTGCGAGGCGGGCACGGCCTCCACGCCCCCGCCCGCCCTGCCGATCCCCGCCATTGAGCCGACCCTCCTATCGTTCTGCCGACGCGACCTCCTGCAAGGCGCGCGCCCGCCGCAGCGTACTGGTGATCCGTTCGAGCGTGTCGTCGTCACGGGTCACGGGTTCCAGCACCCGGCCCCCGGCGGTCCCCCAACGCCGGGCGACGACGTCGGCAGGCTCACCGGTGAGCAGGGCGGCGGCCTGGGCGGCGGCCCCGAGCGCGACCAGTTCCCGGGCCTCGGGCACCTGGACCGCCCGGCCGGACAGCCGCAGGACGGTCCGCTGCCAGGCCCTGCCGCGGGCTCCGCCGCCGATCAGCAGCAGTGGTTCGTCGGGGGCGGGGTTCTCGCCTCCGGCGCGCAGCACGTCATCCAGGGCCGCAAGCAGGGCTTGGGCGGCACCGTCGTAGGCGGCCTGGAGCAGCTGGCCCGGCGTGGTGTCGTGGCGCAGGCTGTGGACCAGGCCGGAAGCGCCCGGGAGGTCCGGAGTGCGCTCGCCGTCCAGATAGGGAAGGACCACCACCGTGCCGCCTGCCTCGACGTCCTCGCGATCGCGGCCGACGAGGGCGGCGAAGCGGTCGACGGCGAGGGTGCAGTTGAGCGTGCAGGCGAGTGGCAGCCAGCCGCCGAGGGCATCGGCGAAGCCGGCGACGGTTCCGCTCGGGTCGGCGGGCCGGGTCCGGCCGACGGCGTAGACGGTGCCGGAGGTACCGAGGCTCAGCACCGGACGTCCGGGGGTCAGGCCCAGCCCGAGGGCGGCGGCCATGTTGTCACCGGTCCCGGTGGCCACCAGCGCGCCCTCGCGCAGTGGCATCCCGGCCCGGACGGCGCCCGCCAAGGCGCCCGGCGGGAGGACCTGTGGCAGCAGCCCGGGGTCGAGGCCGATCCGGTCGAGGACGTCCCGGTCGTAGCCGTCCGGGCCCCACCAGCCGGTTCCCGACGCGTCACCGCGGTCCGTCACCGCCTCGCCGGTCAGCCGCTCCGTCAGGAAGTCGTGGGGAAGGCGGACGGCCGCGACGCGGTCGGCGGCGGCACGCTCGTTCGCGTGCAGCCAGGCCCACTTGGCGGACGTGAAGGCGGCCGTCGGGACGCTGCCGGTGCGGCGCGCGAGCTCTGCCGGGCCAAACGCGGCTCCGAGTTCGGCGGCCTGCGGGGCGGAGCGGACGTCGTTCCACAGCAGCGCCGGGCGCACCGGCCGGCCGGCCGCGTCGAGGGTGACCAGGCCGTGCTGCTGGCCGGCGATCGAGCAGGCGGCTGCGCGATCCGCCCAGCCGGTGCCCGCCGTGGCCTCGCCGAGCGCCCGCCACCACTGTTCGGGGTCGCTCTCGCGTCCGGCGCCCGCGCTGACGGCGTGCGCGGCACGGCCCTCGCCCAGGACGGCGCCGGTTTTCAGGTCGACAGCGAGGGCCTTGGTGGACTGGGTCGAGCTGTCGACACCGATCACGACACGCTGAGCAGACATGCGTTCCTCCGGTGGGGTTCCTTCTGGCGTCTCGGCATACTAATTTGTTTTTCGACATTACAAATAGCCCTCGGCCTGATCCGGAGCGCCTCATGACCAGCGACCCGCTCGCCCCCACCCCCGCGCACAGGTTCACCTTCGGCCTGTGGACCGTCGGCTGGCAGGGCCGGGACCCCTTCGGCGACGCCACCCGGCCCGCCCTCGACCCGGTCGAGACCGTGGAACGGCTGGCCGAACTCGGCGCCTACGGCGTCACGTTCCACGACGACGACCTGATCCCCTTCGCCGCCGGCGACGCCGCCCGCAAGCAGGCGGTCAAGCGCTTTCGCACCGCCCTCGACACGGCCGGGCTGAAGGTGCCGATGGCCACCACCAACCTCTTCACCCACCCGGTCTTCAAGGACGGCGCTTTCACCGCCAACGACCGGGACGTGCGCCGGTACGCGCTGCGCAAGACGATCCGCAACATCGACCTGGCCGTGGAACTCGGCGCCTCGGTCTACGTCGCCTGGGGCGGCCGCGAGGGCGCGGAGTCGGGCGCGGCCAAGGACGTGCGTACCGCCCTCGACCGGCTGAAGGAGGCCTTCGACCTGCTGGGCGAGTACGTCGAGAACCAGGGTTACGACCTGCGCTTCGCGATCGAACCCAAGCCCAACGAGCCGCGCGGCGACATCCTGCTGCCCACCATCGGCCACGCCCTGGCGTTCATCAACGAGTTGGACCGACCCGAGCGGGTCGGCCTCAACCCGGAGGTCGGCCACGAGCAGATGGCCGGGCTGAACTTCCCGCACGGCATCGCCCAGGCTCTGTGGCACGGCAAGCTGTTCCACATCGACCTCAACGGCCAGACCGGCATCAAATACGACCAGGACCTGCGCTTCGGCGCGGGCGACCTGCGCCAGGCCTTCTGGCTGGTCGACCTGCTGGAGTCGGCCGGCTACGACGGCCCCCGTCACTTCGACTTCAAACCGCCGCGCACCGAGGACTCCGCCGGCGTCTGGGTCTCGGCGGCCGCCTGCATGCGCAACTACCTGCTCCTGGCGGAGCGTTCCCGCGCCTTCCGGTCCGATCCGGAGGTCCAGACCGCGCTCGCCGCCTCCCGACTGCCCGAACTCACCCTCCCCACCGCCGAGGACGGCCTGGCCGGGCTACTGGCCGACCGGTCCGCCTTCGACGAGTTCGACGTCGATGCCGCCGCCCGCCGCGGCATGGCCTTCGAACAGCTGGACCAGCTCGCCCTTGAACACCTCCTCGGCGCCCGCTGAGCCGGAGTGCCCAGGAGCCGGGCCGTGGCGTTCCACGGCCCGGCTCCGCCACCAAGTACTCCTAACGAAATGTTCTTCAAGGTGGTTGGATCACTCCGAGACTGATGATCCGGGGGTGCTGGGTCGCTCGGCCGAAGCAATGGGAAGTCGACGACGAGCTGTGGGCGGTGCCCGCTGCGCCGAGGAGAACGACCGCACCACTGCCCTGACCGTGCACCCCGAGCCGGGCGGTGCCCTGAAAGGTCCCGGCCCGCCCCGAACCGTGTGATCGGAGCCGGTGGAAGGTAAATGCGTCGACAGCGCCCCTCGGTACCCGGAAGAGTGGCCGCCTGTGACGAGCAGTGAGCTGTGGACCCGTGCGACCGCCGACCGCTACGACGCCGAGGAGACCGAGACATCCTCGGCCGCCGTTCTCGGACCGACTCTCGCCTTCCTCGCCGAGCTCGCCGGAGACGGCCGGGCACTGGAGTTCGCCATCGGGACCGGACGAGTGGGCGTCCCGCTCCGGGAACGCGGCGTGCCGGTAGTGGGCATCGAACTGTCCGAGCACATGGCAGCGGTGATGCGGCGCAAGATCGACGAGGACACGCTCCCGGTAGTCATCGGGGACATGGCCACCACCGTCGTTCCCGGCGAGTTCACCCTGGTCTATCTCGTCTACAACACCATCACGAACCTGCTCACGCAGGACGAGCAGGTCGAGTGCTTCCGCAACGCCGCACGTCATCTGGAGCCCGGCGGCCGATTCGTCATCGAGCTGGGCGTGCCGCCGCTGCGGTTCCTGCCGCCCGGCCAGGTCGCGGTGCCGTTCGACGTCTCTGAGCAGCATCTCGGCTTGGACACCGTCGACCCCGTCGAGCAGATTCTCGTCTCGCACCACTTCACCCGCGACGGCGACGACGGCCGCTACCGCCGCGACAACTCCCGGCACCGCTACGCCTGGCCGGCAGAGCTCGACCTGATGGCACGGATCGCTGGGCTCGAGATGGAACGTCGCGTCGCGGACTGGGACGGGGCGCCGTTCACCCAGGACTCCGCGAAGCACATCTCCGTGTGGCGCAAGCCAACCTGAGGTCGGCCACTGGGCCGTCAACGTAAGCCGTGCCTGTCTTGAAACTCCTACCGGAAGTTCAGGCGTCGCCAGCAGATCAGTGCGCATCCGAGGGTGAGGAAGGCTTCGTGGATGTCATCGCGTATCTCCCAGCGGATCCGCAGGCGGCGGAACCAGTGCAGGTGGGCGAATGCTCGCTCCACGACCCAGCGTTGGGCGCCGAGTCCGGAGCCGTGCTCGGTGCCCGGCGGGCGATAGGCGGCTTTACGCCGAGCCTCGCTTGCCCCGCACCGGCGGTACCGCCTCAAGCAGCGGGATCAGCTGGGTGACGTCGTTGCGGTTGCCGCCGGGTCAAGGTGGCGGCGAGCGGGATACCAGTGGCGTCGGTGATCAGGTGATGCTTGCTGCCCGTCCTGCCCCGGTCAACGGGGCTTCGTCCCGTCCTGGATCCCCCTTTGACGCCTGTATGTGGGAGCCGTCGACGGCCGGCCCGGAGAAGCCCATCCACAGGGCGCCGGACGAACGATGCGTCGGCCGAACACAGATGAACGAGGCCGCGTGGTGGGTGTTCGATCCGATGCGTGCCCACGCCCCACGCGACGACGCTGCGGTCGTCACCCCCCTTTGCGCACTCGGGCCGGGTTTTCACCCCCTCGCTGCCACGGCCGTGTCCCGGTCCGGTGGCCCGCTCCGGTTACCGTCTCGGTCCCGCGACGGCGTAGGCCGCGGTGCCGGCGACGGCGAGGACCAGGGCCGTCCAGGTGCTCGCCGCCGTGCCGGGTGGCAGCAGCATCCAGGTCGCCACCTGCATCGGCACACTCGTGGCAGGCGGGGCGAAGAACGAGAACGCGAGCCAGGCGAACGGCAGCGTCCAGGCACAGTGCCCGCCCGAAAGCACCGCGCCCAGGGCGACCAGCCCCATCAGCCCCGCGCTGTCCCGGACGACGAACGCGGTCGTGGCCAGGTCCTCACCCATCGCCTGCGCAGTCAGCAGCACCGTGCCGACGACCGCGCCGGCGAGCAGCACGTGCGCCGCCCTGCGGGGCACCCATCGGATCGCGGCCGTCCGGTCCAGCGCGATGTCCTGCCCGCTGAGCCCGATCGAGACCGCCATCGCCCCCGTCGCGAGGACGAGCACGGCCGACCGCGGATCCCCGGGCCCCCCGCCCCCGTCGCGGGCGAGTGTCCACACCGCGACCGCGCTGATCACCACCGCGGCGAGCGACGCGGGCACCTGCCGCGAGCGCGCGTACAGCATCAGCCACCTCACCGGGACACACCGCCCTTCAGAGCGTCGAACGCGTCGCCCTTACAGGAGAGCGCGGCAGCGCGCATCGCGTTGATCCGCGAGAGCTGCTCGGCCCGCGGAAGCGTCTTGAGTTCCGTCCACACCGGGCGGGCCTCGGCGTCTACCTCGCGGTGCAAACTTGCTGATCCTGTGCCGGGCAGCGGCCTGAGGTCCCCGAGGACCCAGCCCACCGCGACGGTCTGCGCGAATTCATCTCCCCCGAAGCTGCTCCAGCCGACGGGGGTGCACCCTGGCACCATGCCTTTGGCGATCAGGGCCCAGGTCAGCTCCTCGCCCTTCGCGGCGGCGATGATGTCGTCGTCGAAGTCGAAGAGCACGGTCTTGCCGGACCACTGCGGCGTGGAGCCGTCCGGCAGTACGGCGATGTTCTCCCGGACCGAGACCGGCCCCTGGCCGCCCAGAGCGTCGTGCAGCAGACGCAGGGCCTCCCTGCCGGGACCGGCGAGGTCGGTGAGTCGTGCCTGGTGCGTCTTGGTCACGCATACCGGGCCGTCGCACACCAGCTCCGCGGCGGCCTCGTCGAGGACATACATCCGACGCGGATGGGAGGGGAGGACGAGCAGGGCGATCGCCGCGCCCGCCAGGACGGGCGTCAGGGCGAGCAGCCGGGCGCGCGGGGTCGCGGCGATCAGCAGCGCGAAGCCGGTCGCGGCCATGCCGAGCAGCCAGATCGTCTGCCCGACGTGCACGGAGGCGGAGAGCGTGACGAGCACGTCGCGCACCTCCTGCACCGCCGGTGACAGCAGCGAGACCCGGTTCGGCTCAGTGCCTGACGACATGTACATGAGGGCCGTGAACACGAAGGCGCCCATGGCCAGCGCGGGCGGGGTGAGCGCGGACGGCAGGGCGCGCCCGGCCCCCATGCCCAGCACGGCTCCCGCGACGAGGGAGAGTGCCCCCACCAGCGAGATCGGCAGCCATCCGAGGTGCGTGTACTCGGTGTTGGGGAGCACCTGGACCGCGCCCACGAGGACGAGGAACGCAAAGGCCGAGGCCAGCGTGATCGCCGTCGTGCCCGCCAGCGTGGCGGCGCGGTGCCAGGCGGGACGCGATGTGGTGGTCAGCAGCTCGGACACCTTCGAGCGGTGGTCGCGCAGGCCCTGCAGCGCCCCGAGCCCCACGGCGAGCGGCCACAGGTAGACCAGCAGAGCGCGGGTCCACAGGGCCATGGAGGTCCACTGGGCCGTCCACGCCGTGGTGCCCCTCCACCACGCGGCGTTCACCAGGTACAGGAACGCCAGCGCGCTCGTCAGGACCACGGCGCCGGCCCACGGGGCGATGGAGCGCCTCAGCTCGATGCGCAGGACACGACCGTTCACCAGGCGCCCCTTCCCTGCTCGGGGTTGAGCAGCAGAGCCGAGTAGCCGCGCTCCAGCGGGCTGTCACCCGCGTCCTCCGGGCCGCCCATCGAGGCCAGCTCGTCCGGAGGGCCCTGGAAGACCAGCCGGCCCTCGGCGAAGAGCACCACGTCGGTGCAGGCGGCGGCGACGTCCTCCACCAGATGGGTGGAGACGACCACGCAGGTGTCCTGACCCAGCTCCTGCAGCAGCTCGCGGAAGCGCAGCCGCTGCGCCGGGTCCAGGCCGACCGTCGGCTCGTCCAGCAGCAGTATCGTCGGGTCGTTGACGATGGCCTGGGCGATGCCGACCCTGCGCACCATGCCGCCCAACAGGGCCTTCATCTTCTCGTCGGCACGGTCCGCCAGACCCACCCGCTCCACGGCGCGCTGCACCGCCCCGGGGATGTCTGCCTTGGGCACCTCCTTCAGCCACGCCATGTACTCGACGAACTCGCGCACCGTGAAGCGCTTGTAGTAGCCGAACTCCTGCGGCAGGTAACCGATCCGGCGGCGCAGCGCACGGTGCTCACCCAGGCCGCCCGCGGACTCGCCCAGCAGCTCCAGGGTGCCCTCGGTGGGGCGCAGCACGGTGGCCAGCGTCCGGATGAGGGTGGTCTTGCCCGCCCCGTTGGGCCCGAGCAGCCCGTGTACGCCGATGCCGAGCTTCAGGTCGAGCCCGTCGACCGCCATCCGGTTCCTGCCGACTCTGACCTTCAGCCCGATGGCCTGGATCTCCCAGGCGTAGGCCATCGGTGCGATGTCAGCCGCGCTCACCGCGGTCATCATGTGGCGTTCCTTACGTTGTGGGTGGGTTGATTCCGGTCACTCGTAGGACCGGGAGACCCAGGGATGCCGGTGTGGCTGTGGTGTTTCAGCCACTCATTGGGATGCGCGCGACAAGATCGCTAAGTAAGGACACACCGGCGAGGCCGATGGTCATCGATGGGCTCCCAGTACGGAGTACGCGCCCCTGCGGGCGATCACGACACCGATG
The DNA here is from genome assembly GCF_045208355.1 of Streptomyces sp. NBC_01546. Lineage (NCBI taxonomy): Bacteria > Bacillati > Actinomycetota > Actinomycetes > Kitasatosporales > Streptomycetaceae > Streptomyces > Streptomyces sp. NBC_01546. Next base: position 8,236,467 of record NZ_CP109379.1, on the reverse strand, counting down.
CCGAGCGTGAGGATCAGCCCCCATACGGGCAGACCGTCCGTCTGCAGGGCGAAGGTCGTACGGCTGGCGGCCAGGGTCGGGGCCACGACTATGGCGGCCCAGACCGCCACCAGCGCAACGGCCGCACGGGTCACGCCGACGACACCGCCGAGCGCCAGGGTCGTCGAGGTGAAGGCCAGACAGGGCAGCAGCCACTGCGCGGCCGTCATCCCCGTCACCCACCCGGCCACCAGCAGCGCGGGGACGACCACGGCGAGCACGGAGGCGGTGCGCCGCAGCACCAGGTACAGCCCGGCTCTGGGCGCCGAGGCCGTCAGTTCGTACGCCGGGTCGAGCCCGCGCGACCACGACGCCGCGACGCCGAGCACGGGCAGGACCGGGGCGAGCAGAAGTACCAGTGACACCTCGCTGGATCCGGTGCCGACCAGGTCGAGCAGTAGCGCGAGCAGTGTCACGCTCCCGACCATGGCCAGCCACGGCACCATCACCGGCGTCATCCACGCGGACAGCCACGCCGACCAGCGCCGCCGGCGCGGCATCGTGGCGGTGGCGGCCAGCTGGGGGCCTAGGCCGGACCATACCGTGTCGACCAGTGCCGCCACGGCGGGTGCCTGTGCCGTAACGGCGGCCGACAGCCGGTCACGGCACACCCGGCACGCCTCCAGGTGGGCCTCCAGGGCCCACACCTCGTCGGCGGCGATGTCCGTGTCGCCGCGTGCGTAACCGTCGATGGTCCGCATCGACGCGTGTTCCACGCTCATACCAGCGCCCTCCGCATCGCGATCCTGGCCCGGCGGGCACGGGTCTTGACCGTGCCCTCGGGGAGCCCGAGCAGGACCGCGGTCTCCCTGACGGACAGTCCGTCGAGCACCATGGCCTGCAGTACCTGTCTGAGCTCCGGCGCGAGGCGCCGCAGCGCGTCGCCGACGTCACCGCCGACGGTCGCCGCGAGCGCCTCCTCCTCGGCGGCGGGCGCCGCGTCGGGAAGAGCGGCGGCCGGCGGCGGCTCCGCGTGGTGGGCCTTGCGCCGGAAGGAGTCGACGAGGCGCCGCGCCGCTATCGTCCACAGCCAGCCGACGGCCGTCCCGCCCACTGACGAACCCGCGAACGCACCCGCCGCACGCCACACCGCCAGATACGTCTCCTGCATGACCTCGGCGACGATCTGCTCGTCCGCGCAGCGACTGCGCAACCGCACCGCCATCCACGGCGACGTACGCCGGTACAACTCCTCGAACGCGACACGGTCGCCCTTGGCCACCAGCCGGACGAGACGCTCCTCGTCCAACTCGTGCGGCGCTGCTCTGACTGATCTCACACCTCCTAGACGCCCGAACCGGGCCGAAGGTTTTCCCCCCAACGTGATCCCCGCCACATGCGGGAAAACCCGTGGGCTCCACTCAATTGAAGTTTCGCCGCTATGCAGCGGTAGCTTCGCTGGCCAGGCAAGCCGATCTGGCCTTCTGTGTTCGTCGGATTTGAGCCGCGTGTTGGAGAGGCTTCCTGCCGCGTGGGCCGGGTCAGGCGGGCCGGTGTGCTCTTACGCCGGGCGATCCAGCCGGGGGTGAAGTTGCCCCGGCCCGGGTGGACGGCGGCCTTCCAGCCTGCCGGGTCTGGGGGGGGGGAGGGTCAGCGGACCGATTTCCTGGGGTGCTGATGGAGCAGCACGGCCGGCTGACCGCCCCCTCGTGACGGCGGTCAACACCACGGCTCGCGTCGGCTCGCCCCGGCTCGCCTCAACCCATGCGGGGCAGGGGCGGTGCGGCCGGTCAGGCTTGATCCGCGGCATACAGGGCTCGCGCCAGCCACTCCAGCTCCTCGGACGCGTCGGGAGACGCATACTGTCCGCGCACGCGGGCCACGAGCCTGCGGTAGCGCTCCGCCCCTGCCTTGATCCCGGCCTCCAGGCACAACAGGACGGCGGCCCGATCGGCGTCGCCGAACAGCTCGGACAGCACTTCGGCCGCTGCCGGTCCCTCAGGCGCGACCCCGCGTTCTCTGACCTCCGCAACGGTCTGCACGACCTGCCTGGCCCACCAGATGGACGCCCCGGGGGCGCGACTCTGCCCGGGGGCCGGGGTGCTCAGCTCCAGCATGGTGCGCATCCGGGCGCGGAAACCGGGGTCCCGCACCAGCTCGGCCAGTTCGATCCAGGCGTCGACCTGCTCGGGTGTGGGGTCGTCGGGCAGTTCGATGCTGAAGGTGCGCATCCGGTCACGCAGACGCGGGTCGACGTCGAGACCGCCGAACACCTCATCCTTGAACTCGTCGATGATCTGCTTGCGTTCGGCGGCGGAAAGCCGTGCCAACCGGTTCATCAGTGCTGTCTCCTCAGCGGTCGAACCACGTTTCGATACGGTGGACAGGACGGCCCGGCTCACCTTGAGGGAGCGGATCTGCGCGTCGAGCGCGGCCACGTGCGCGTCGGCGACCTCGGCGACCGTGGTGCGGCCGCTCAGGACGCGGCACACGTCGTCTAGCCCGAGGCCCAGCTCCCGCAGGGTGCGGACCAGCTCTACGCGGGCCACGGACTCGGCGTCGTATAGCCGGTAGCCGCTGGCGGAGCGAGCCACGGGCGGCACCGCTCCCTCGTCCGACCAGAAGCGCAGGGTGCGCACCGCAAGTCCGGTGCGGTGCGCGAGCTGGCCGATGGTGAGCACGTCGGGGCGTTCGTCTTCCATGAGCGAGATCCTGGACCCTCCAGCCGCTGGAGACTCAAGCGCACGGGCGCGCGAGCCGGTGGATCTTTACGTCGAGGGGCTTTCCGCCGCGTGTTGTGGCGGTTATGCAGTCCACATGAGCTCGGTGCCCTTCCCGCTGCCCTGCTGCGCGCCGGGCAGCGCGAACTCCGGCCCGCGCCGCACCGAACCGGCGTGGTGGGTGACGCGTACCCCGATCACACCCCCTCCGTCCGCACGCGGTGCGCGGTGATCAGGCCCCGGAACCAGTGGTAACTGTCCTTGGACGTTCGGGTCAGCGTGTCGTAGTCGACGTGGACCAGGCCGAAGCGCTGGCCGTAGCCGCGCGCCCACTCGAAGTTGTCCAGCAGCGACCAGACGTAGTAGCCGCGCACGTCCACCCCTGCGGAGATGGCGTCGGCGTCGGCGAGGTGGTCCGCGAGGTAGTCGATCCGCGCGGTGTCATGGACCCGACCGTCGGGGGCGACGGCGTCGGCCTCGGCGGAGCCGTTCTCGGTGATCCAGACCGGCGGAAGCCGCGGGTGGCGGGCGTGGAGTTCGCGGAGCAGTTCGGTGAGCACCTCCGGGACGACGGGCCATCCCATGGTGGTGCGCCGGGTCCCGTACCGGTCCAGCTCGGTGACGCCGATGTCCACGGCGGTGCGCGGTTCGAGGTCGGCCTCGCGGTGGGGGACGGCGGCGACAGTGATCGGGCGGTAGAAGTTGACTCCGAGGAAGTCCAGCGGGGCGCCGATCAGTTCCAGGTCGCCCGGCAACCGCCAGGGACCGTCGGCGAGGCCGGCCCAGGTCTCGGCCTCGTGCGCAGGGTAGCGGCCGGCGAGGAGCGGCTCGGTCCAGACCTCGTTGTGGAGGACCTTGGCACGGCGCAGGGCGGCTCGGTCCTCGGGGAGGGCGGAGGCGCGATGGATGCGGTCGAGGTTGAGGGTGATCCCGACCTCCTGGGCGCCCGCGGCGCGCAGCTCCCGTATCGCGAGGCCGTGGGCGACCAGCAGGTGGTGTGCGGCCGCCAGCGCGCCGCGGCCCTCCTCGGCCCCGGGTCCGTGCCGCCCCTCGGCAGTAGCCGACGAAGGCGGAGCAGTACGGCTCGTTGAGGGTGATCCAGCGCTCCACCCGGTCCCCGTAGCGCTCGGCCGCGAGGGCCGCGTACTGCGCGAACGCCTCGGCGGTCTCCCGGACCCGCCAGCCACCGCGGTCCTCCAGGGCTTGGGGCAGATCCCAGTGGTAGAGCATGACGGCGGGGGCGACACCGGCGGCCAGCAGATCGTCGATCAGGCGGTTGTAGAAGTCCAGCCCCTGGGGGCTGGCCGGTCCGGTGCCCCGGGGCAGCAGGCGGGGCCAGGCGATCGAGAAGCGGTAACTCTCCACACCGAGCCCGCGCAGCAGGGCGACGTCTTCCGGGTGGCGGTGGTAGTGGTCACAGGCCGTGTCGCCATCTCACGGGTCTGTCGGGCTCCTGGGCCTCGGGCGGGGCGTGGCTCAGTGCGTGGGGCGGCCGGGCGCGCGGGACGTCCTCACGCGGTCCGCCCGGCCCGGTGGTGCGGGGCGGTCCGGTGGTGCGGGGCGGTCAGAGCTCCGGCGCCAGGCCGCGCTCGCGCAGCCAGGCCAGTTGGACGGGCGGGTTGGAGCCGCAGCCGCCGCCGTGGTCGCCGAACGGCCAGACGGTCATGGTGCGGTCCTCGCCCGCGTAGTGGTTGAAGGCGGCGTAGACCGTGGAGGGCGGGCAGACCGGATCCATCAGGCCCACGCTGAACACCGTCGGCGCGGTGGCCCGCCGGGCGAAGTGGACACCGTCGAAGTGGTCGAGGGTGGCGAAGGCCGGCTCCACGCGATGGCGGCTGTGCCAGCGCAGGTACTTGGCGATCTCCTGGTACGGGCCGTCGGCGCAGATCGCGGCAGCGTGGCGGAAGTGGCACAGGAACGGGACGTCCGGCATCGCCGCCGCCACGCGGTCCCCGGCGAGACCGGCGACGGCGAGCGCCAGACCGCCGCCCTGGCTGCCTCCGGCCACCACGATCCGACGGCTGTCGAGTCCGGGCAGCTCCGCGACCGCGTCCACGGCTCGTACGCAGTCGGTGATCAATCGCCGGTAGTAGTAGTTGTCGGGAGAGTCGATGCCGCGGGTCATGAAGCCCTCGACCCACTGCGTGCCGTCTCCAACGCCCCGGTCCGGGGTGTCGTGGCCCTGGCCCCGGCTGTCGACGACGAATTGGGCGTAGCCCGCGGCGGACCAGAACAGGTGGTCGGTGGGCAGTCCTCGACCGCCGCCGTAGCCCATGTAGGTGATGACGACCGGCAGCGGTCCGGCCGCGTTGCGCGGGCGCAGCAGCCAGGCGGCCACTGGTTCGCCGTCCCAGCCGGGGAAGCGTACGTCGTCGACCTCGACGGTGTGCAGCAGGTGCTGGGCGGTGACCCGTTCCACCTTGATCGCCCCGTCGTGCGACCGGGCGTCGGCTAGGGTCCGCCGCCAGAAGGCGTCGAAACCCGTCGGATCGGACAACTCAGGGCGGTAGCTGACGAGTTCGTCCGCGCCCAGGTCTGTGAGCGGCATGGGGGTTTCCTCCGGTCGGAGAGGTGACGGGGTAACGGAGCTCGGCGGCCTCAGGGGCCTTGCCTCGCAGGTCCGGGCAGTGGTGCGGGAAGGGGTGGCGGCCCGTCCCCCTCGGACGGGCCGCCGGTCTCGCAGGCGCGGGCCTCAGCCGGTCCCGCCGGACGCGGTGAAGCCGAAGCCGGCCAGGCGGAAGCCTCCGTGCAGTTTCAGCCGCAGGTCGTGGACGCCGTTCAGCGCAGTGGCGAGCTCGGCCGCGACGGCCGTCCACGTGTAGCGGTTGCCGGTGACGGGAACACCGATCTCCGCCAGCAGTCGGTCACCGACCCGGAGTTCCAGCCGCGCCTCCTCGGTGGCGATACCGATGAGGTGGGCTGGATCAACGCCGGCGACGGCGAGTACGGCAGGAAGGACGGTGCGCAGTACCTCGTGCCGGCCCTCGGGATGCTGCGGGGCCCAGCCAGGCGGCAGTGGGCGTCCGGTGCCGGCCAACTCGCGCTCGATGACTGCGTGTGGGTACTCGTGCACGATGGCCGCGAGCTCCCGTCCGCCATGGACGCGGACCAGCACGGCACGACCGGAGAGGGTGCCGGAGGCGATGCCGACGACGTACCTGTCCGAGCCCTGGACGGCAGGGATCACGGTCATTTTCTCATCCTTCGCACGGGAAACCGGCATTGGTTCCTGCGGAGTTGAAGCGGCACCTCTTTCGATGAGGCAGAATGTTAGCGCTCACACTTCTCCTGTCAAGGTACCCATGGAGGCCTCGACAAAAGTGCGACCGGCGCGGCGGAGAGCCTGGGGCGACGCGGCGGTCAGCTCCGGGTCCGACGGTGCCGACTCAAGGGCGGTCCGCGGGGCCCGCGCTGCGACGCAGCACCATCTCGGGCGAAATCAGCAGGTGGGTGCGGGTGTGCACGCCACCGTCCAAGCCTTCGACGAGCAGTTCCAGGGCCGGCGGCCGAGCTCGCCGAAGTCCTGCCGCAGGCGGCCAGGGGCGGGACGAAGTGAGCGGCCTCGGGAATGTCGCCGAAGCCGACGACGCTGATGTCGCCCGAGATCGAGCGGCCGGACTCACGCAGGGCGCGCAGCAGGCCGAGCGCCATGCCGTCGTTGGCACAGAAGACGGCGGTAACGTCGCCCGGTTCGGCGATCCGCAAGCCCGCCTGGTGGCCGGCGCACGCAATCCAGTCGCCGAGCTCGACAAAGCCGCGGAACCTCCAGGAGCCGTTTGCGGTCAGCGTGCCCGGACGCGCCCAATGTAGAGGCGCCCCGCCGAGGCGGCTGATCGCCTGCGCCGTTGTTGGCCCAACGGTGATCCGAACAGACCCTTGACGGCACACTTGTGAGCGTTAACACTCAGGTATCGCCAGGCCGGAGCCGCTGCAAACCCGGACTTCGCACAGCGCGAGGAAACGACTCCCGGCCGGCCCCGCTCGACCGCTTCCGGTTCTCCCAGCCGGGTCGCACTGTGCCGGTCGCGGAACATCACTGGAGGAACTGTGCGGAAGCTTTCAGCGGGCCTTGTCACTCTGGGCCTGACGCTGTCGCTGGCAGCCTGCGGCCAGAGCGCCAACGGAGCAGGCGACGGCGGGGACGGCGGGGACGCCAAAGGCGGCCTCATCGGCATCGCGATGCCGACCAAGTCGTCGGAGCGCTGGATCAACGACGGCAACAACATGGTCAAGGAGTTCCAGGCCAAGGGTTACAAGACCGACCTCCAGTACGGCGACAACGTCGTGGAGAACCAGGTCTCCCAGTTGGAGAACATGATCACCAAGGGAGCCAAGCTGCTGGTGATCGCCGCCATCGACGGTTCCTCGCTCACCAACGTGCTGCAGAAGGCCGCCGACGCCCACGTCCCCGTCATCTCCTACGACCGGTTGATCCGCGGCACCGGGAACGTCGACTACTACGCGACCTTCGACAACTACAAGGTCGGCGTCCTCCAGGGCAGCTACATCGTCGACAAGCTCGGCGTCAAGGACGGCAAGGGCCCCTTCAACATCGAGCTGTTCGCCGGCTCACCGGACGACAACAACGCCGCGTTCTTCTACAACGGCGCGATGAGCGTCCTCAAGCCGTACATCGACGACAAGAAGCTGGTCGTGCAGAGCGGCCAGACCTCCCTCAACCAGATCGCCACACTGCGCTGGGACGGCGGTCTCGCCCAGTCCCGGATGGACAACCTGCTGAGCAAGTCGTACACCGCCGCCCGCGTCGACGCCGTGCTCTCGCCGTACGACGGCATCTCGATCGGCATCATCTCCTCGCTCAAGGGCGTCGGCTACGGCGCCGGCCAGCCACTGCCCGTGGTCACGGGCCAGGACGGCGAGCTGGCCTCGGTCAAGTCGATCATCGCAGGCGAGCAGACCCAGACCGTCTACAAGGACACCCGCCAACTTGCCAAGGCCGCGGTCCAGATGGGCGACGCGCTGCTGACCGGCGGCAAGCCCGAGGTCAACGACACCGGCCAGTACGACAACGGTGTCAAGACCGTACCGGCGCAGCTGCTCCAGCCGGTCAGCGTCGACAAGGAGAACTACCAAAAGGTCCTGGTGGACAGCGGCCAGTACACCGCGGACCAGCTCAAGTAGCCCACGGAGCCCGACCGACGGGTCCGGCGACGACGAAACGGCGGTGCGACGCCCGGGAGACCGCCCGGCACCGCACCGCCCCGACGATACGGATGCACAACCATGGCCCGACCCGTTCTCGAGATGCGGTCGATCAGCAAGACGTTTCCCGGTGTCAAGGCCCTCTCCGAGGTCAACCTCACCGTCGCCGCTGGTGAGGTGCACGCCGTCTGCGGTGAGAACGGCGCCGGCAAGTCCACGCTGATGAAGGTACTCAGCGGGGTCCACCCCCACGGCGGCTACCAGGGCGAGATCTACTTCGAGGGCGAGCCCTGCCGGTTCCGGGACATCCGGGCCAGCGAGCAGCGCGGCATCGTGATCATCCACCAGGAACTCGCGCTGGTGCCCTACCTGTCCATCGCCGAGAACATCTTCCTCGGCAACGAGCACGCCACCCGGGGCGTCATCAGCTGGCACCGGACGCTGACCCACGCAGCCGCGCTGATCCGGCAGGTCGGACTCGACGAGAGCCCGCACACCAGGATCGCCGACCTCGGCGTGGGCAAACAGCAGTTGGTCGAGATCGCCAAGGCGCTCGCCAAGAAGGTCAAGCTGCTCATCCTGGACGAGCCGACGGCCGCCCTGAACGACGAGGACAGCCGCAAGCTGCTCGACCTGATCCTCGAACTCAAGGCCCAGGGCATCTCCTGCATCCTCATCTCGCACAAGCTGAACGAGATTGCCCGGGTCGCCGACGCCGTCACCATCCTGCGCGACGGGCGGACCATCGAGACCATCGCGATCGGGCCCCAGGGCATCTCCGAGGAGCGGATCATCCGTGGCATGGTCGGCCGCGACCTGGAACACCGCTACCCCGAGCGCACCCCGGAGATCGGCGAGGTCGCCTTCGAGATCGAGGACTGGAGCGTCCAGCACCCGATCGACCACCGGCGCAAGGTGGTCGACGGCGTCTCGCTCAACGTCCGTCGAGGCGAGATCGTCGGCATCGCCGGCCTCATGGGCGCCGGTCGCACCGAACTGGCCATGAGCGTCTTCGGCCGTTCGTACGGACGGTGGACCGGCGGCCGGGTACGGCTGGACGGCCGGGAGATCCGTACCCGGACGGTGCCGGAGGCGATCGGCCACGGCATCGCCTACGTGACCGAGGACCGCAAGCAGCTCGGCCTCAACCTCAACGACGACATCAGCCGGAACATCTCGCTGAGCGCCCTCGACAAGGTCGCCCGGCGGGGCTGGGTCGACCGGCACGAGGAGGCCCGCATCGCCGAATCGTTCCGGCGGACCATGAACATCAAGGCCCCCTCGGTGTTCGCGGAGACCGGCAAGCTCAGCGGCGGCAACCAGCAGAAGGTCGTCCTCAGCAAGTGGATCTTCGCCGAGCCGGAGGTGCTGATCCTCGACGAGCCCACCCGGGGCATCGACATCGGTGCCAAGGCGGAGATCTACACCGTCATCACCGAGCTCGCCGCCCAGGGCAAGGCGGTACTCGTCATCTCCTCCGAACTCCCCGAACTCCTGGGCCTGTGCGACCGGATCTACACCATGGCCGAAGGCCGGATCACCGGTGAAGTGAACCGCGCGGACGCCACCCAGGAATCCCTCATGCGGCTCATGACCATGTGTGCGGCATCCCCCGACAAGCAGGTGTGAGGCATGGCCCAAACCAAGACCACCCCGGACACCACGCCCAGCACACCGGAGACCGGCCAACGACCGTCGGCCGGTGCCGTACTGGCCCGAGCACTGCGCGGCAACCTGCGCCAGTACGGGATGCTGCTCGCACTGGCGCTGATCGTGCTGCTGTTCCAGTTCTGGACGGACGGCATCCTGCTCCAGCCGCTCAACATCACCAATCTGATCCAGCAAAACGGCTACATCCTCATCCTGGCCATCGGCATGATGATCGTCATCATCGCCGGGCACATCGACCTGTCTGTCGGGTCGCTCGCCGCCTTCGTCGGGGCGGCCGCGGCGGTGATGATGGTCAAACACCACGCGCCGTGGCCCGTGGCGCTGGTGGCCGCGCTGCTGATCGGGGCCCTCGCCGGAGCCTGGCAGGGCTTCTGGATCGCCTATCTCGGGATCCCCTCGTTCATCGTCACGCTGGCCGGCATGCTGCTGTTCCGCGGTGGGACCCAGATCCTCCTGCAGGGCCAGTCGGTGGCGCCGTTCCCCAAGGGCTTCCAGAACATCAGCAGCGGCTTCCTCCCCGAGGTCGGCCCCCACACCAACTACCACAACCTCACCCTGCTACTGGGCCTCTCGGTGCTGGCCGTCGCGATCCTGCAGGAGGTGCGCGGACGGCGGCGGGCCGCCTCGTACGGGCTGGAACCGCTCCCGGCCGGGCTGTTCCTGGTGAAGCTCGGCGCGATCACCGCGGCCGTCGTGGCCTTCACGCTGCTGCTGGCCAGCTACCACGGCGTGCCGATCGTCCTGCTCATCCTCGGCGTCCTGCTGGTCGGCTTCGGATACGTGATGCGCAACTCGATCCTCGGCCGGCACACCTACGCCATCGGCGGCAACGAGGCGGCGGCGCGGCTGTCCGGGGTGAAGAGCAAGCGGGTCGTCTTCCTGGCCTTCGTGAACATGGGCGTCCTCGCGGCCCTGGCCGGGATGGTCTTCGCCGCGCGACTCAACGCCGGTACGCCGCAGGCCGGCATCAACTTCGAGTTGGAGGCGATCGCCGCCGCCTTCATCGGCGGCGCCTCCGCGAGCGGCGGTGTGGGAACCGTCCTCGGTGCGCTCACCGGCGGTCTGGTGCTGGGCGTGCTGAACAACGGCATGTCGCTGGTCGGCGTGGGTACCGACTACCAGCAGGTGATCAAGGGCCTGGTACTGCTCGCGGCCGTCGGCTTCGACGTCTACAACAAGCGCAAGGTCGGAGCCTGACCCCACCCCTCCTCGGCTCGGCGCCGCCGCCCGCACGAGGAGGGGTGCCCCGCCTATCCGGAGCCCGCCTCCTGCGGCTCCGCTCGCGCGTCGACGATCCGCTCGAAGAAGAACTCGTGCTTGAGGAAGGAGACGTCGTACTCATGACCCGGGTACGGCGGGATCAGCTGAGTGGCCTGGATCAGCCGCCAGCCCGCCCGGAGCGCCGCCACCCCCGACTCGTACGGCGGCTCGTCGCTGTAAGTGTGGGTCTCCCTGTTGAGGCCTACGTCCTGAACGTCACCGTCACCAGCACGACCGGCTCGGGTCATCTCTCGGTCGCCCCGGACCCGTACTCGATGGACGCCTACCGCTACGGACGACCGGCCACGCCCCCTCGGTGCCCTCGGTGCCGGGATCGACCGTCACGGCGAAACGACGGCGTGGTACTACATGCCGGGCATCACGGTCATGTCCTGTAGTGCACGGCCAGATTGTCCTCGGCGGGCCTGGCGCGACCGGCCGGGCCCTTCGCGAACGCCCGGAGCACGTTGGCGGTGACGGTGCGGGTGAAGTGACCGGCCCGCGCGCCCAACCCGTGGCTCGCCTTGCCGCCTCCGGGAGCGCCCGCGTCGAGGGCCTCCACCCAGCGCATGGTGCCCGTTGCGAAGACCCCGGCCCCGCCCGGGAGCGACAGGTACGCGGTGTCCGCGTACGAGGGGCGGCCTTTGCACACCACCGGTGAGTGCGCGAGGATCTCGACCGGCCGCGGCGTCGGGTGCGCCGCGTTCACCCGGTCGAACTCCACACCCACCAGGTGGGGAAAGGAGTCCCCCGCCCCCGCCCCGGTACCCGCCAGTAGCCAGTGCTCTGGGTGGGAGACCACGTAGGGGGCGTCGACCGGATAGCCGTCGTACAGCACGCCGAGCAGCGAGCTCTCGGGGTCGGAGCCGGGCGTGCGCCGGAAATCGTGGGTGGGCGGGGAGCCCCGCTGGAAGCCGGGGTCCTTGGCGTAGTCATCCTTGTAGCAGACCACGTTGCGGTCCGGCCCCACGGCGGAGGCCTCGAAGCGGATCCGCCGGTAGCAGCAGTTCGCCCCGAGGACTGCCAGGTTCGTACCTGTGTCGCGCGCCCGGGTCACGTGGCGGCGCTGCTCGGGGCTCCAGTACTCGTCGTGGCCCAGCGAAACCATGGCAGCCGCCCCCATGAGGAAGTCGGGACGGCGGGCCACGTCCACGCCCGTGGTGTACGCCAGGGGAAGGCCCATGCGTTCCGCCAGCGCGATCAAGGGTGCCTCGTACGGGAGGAACTGACCCGCGCCCTGCCTGTTCTCGTACGGACGGTCGAAGGTGACCTGAAGGGACCGTGATCCCCTCCTGCCCGTCACCCCCCTGTAGAGGTCCGCACCGCCCCACCGGTTGTAGGCCTGCCAGGTGGCCACTGAGTTCATGATCACCGTACGGCCGGCCGCCGAGGCCGACCGTACGGTGACTGGCATGAACCGCTGCGCCTGCCCGTCCTGGGTGTCCAGCCTCAGCAGGTAACTGCCCTCCGGCCAGCCGGAGGTGTCGATCCGCGCCGTCTCACACCACTTGGCGCGGGCCGTCCGTGTGTCGGGGTCGAGCATGGCCGGCGGTTGGAGAACACCCGGCAGGGCGGCCGACCGCCACACCAGACGGGCCCTGGCCCCTCCGTACCAGCCCATCCGGTACGCACGGACGGTGTAGTACGCGGACGTCGTCGATACCCGCAGACCGAGCCGCTCCCCCGGACGGACGCTGACCCGGTCGGCGAACCCTTCGATGGCCCGCGCCGGGCCCCTCCGGCTGATCCGCCAGTCGGGGGAACCTGCCAGAGCGTTCTCGGCCTCCACGTCCAGTCCGCACCCAGCAGACACCGGGCGAACGGCTTGGTGGGCTCCGGCTGCGTCGCGGGCCGCCGCAGTCCCGACGGTCCAAGATCCGATCGTGGCCGCTGCCAGGCCCAGCATCAGCCGACGCCCGGGCCCCCGGACGACGCCGGACTCCCCTGCGGAACCCGTCTGATCCACCACATCACCTCGGCATTTCGAATCGGCTGGCCCTCGTTCTAGCCCACCGCCAACCACCGGCCCGGCAGGACGCGCACACAGGCGAAATCCTTCGCCTCGAAGGCACCCCTCCCGACCCCGCGCGTGTCGCGGTAGTCGCCGAGAAGCAGCCGACCTCCACCAGCAAACCCTCAACGACCGAACCCGCATCCTGGGGCCCGACCACCCCGACACCCTCCAGAGCCGCAACAACCTCGCCAGCGCTGATACAGACCGTGGCCGACGGCGTCGATGGTGGCATGGCCGAGACCGCCCTCCTGCCTCTTACTGATCGTTTCAGAATGAGGTGGGCGCGTGCTGCTGCGCAGGGGCCCCTGACCGCCGGCGCCAAGCCGCCCCCGGGGTTTCCGGCCCGATCGGAACCGGTCGATCACTCGACCTCGCCGCGCACCGCCAGCGGCACCGTGCCAGGGCGCTGCCGGCGTTGGACCGACTCCCCGAACTCCCCTGCCGGCCCGGCCAACGCGTCGGCGTCCTCCTCGGTGCACCAGCCGGCCAGCCGCTCCTCCTCCACGTCGTCCGCCAGGACCAGCCACGGGTCGTCGAGACGGACGGTGCGCGCACGACCACGGGAGCCGGCCACGGCCAGCGTGGCCGCAGGCAGAGTGGCGGGGACGCCGATCGTGTCGTGGGCAAGGAGCCAGTCCACCACCGCACGCGGGTCGAATTCCCGATGCGGCTCGGTGCCACCCCCGGGTCCGGGAAGTCGCACAAGCGCCGACGCCAGTTCACAACCGCGGCCTGGCCCACCTCCGCCAGGGCGGCAAGGGAGCCGCCAATGTCCCGAACAGCCGGAGACCCCGCAAAGCCCGCCCAGACCGCATAAGCCACCCTTCCCGCCCTCGACTCGCCCCGCTCCTCCACTGCGGTGCCGTCACAAGCAGCGCACCCCGGCCAGCATTTCAGTCCTGCCGCGGCAAGCATGTCGATGATCCCGTGGCTGCGGGCAGCGGTCAGATCGTGGGTCGAGCCGGGCAGCGCCGCGGACGCCCAGATCAGATGTCCGAAGGGAGCGGCGAGAACCTGCACGTTCATGCCGTGCCGCTTGTGTTTCCCGGAGTAGCCGGAGTAGTACGGAGTGTCGGCGGCGATCCGGTCGATCGGCAGCAGGGTGCCGTCCAGGATCACGAACGCCTTCGTCGAGGCCGTCTTCATCGCCTCGGCCAAGGTCGGCGCGACGCCGGCCAGCACGTCGACGGCCTCGCGGACGTATCGGTAGACGGTTGCGATCCCGATGCCGAATCCAGCGACGAGCTGGGCATAGGTGTCGCCGCACCACAGGTGAGCCAGCGCAAGGTGCGCCTGACGGCCAGCAGTCAGGGGCGCCGCCAGCGTGTGCCGATCTCCAGCAACCGGGCGATGAGTTGACCGGTCAGGTACCTCAGGGTGCTGGTGGACAGATCTATTGATGATGGGTAGGCAAGCACGCGAAGCTCCTGGGGACACGGGTGATCTTGGTCGGGATATCGTCCACCAGGAGCTTCGTTGGGCCAATGCACTGCTGTCGGCCCTCAACTCCCCTTGTCTGCAGTCAGGTCGGAAGTTGATCTCAGTGGGTTGGGCGCTGCGGGGCGCTGGCCACCCCTGCCTCCCGGCCGCTGAGCGCGGCGTCCAGGGTCTCCTGGGCCGTGCGCATCGCCTCGGCGTACTTCGGCTCGGACATTCGCTGCCAGGCCAGGTCCGGTGCGATGTGCTCGACCCTGCTCATCACCCACCAGATGTTGCCGAACGGGTCCCGCACCCTGCCGCCGCGATCCCCCCACGCACTGTCGGCAACCTCGGTGATCACTTGTGCCCCGTGCGCAACAGCAGCAGCCATGGCGGCGTCCGCGTCCGGGACATAGACCCGCAACAGGCAGGGCATCACCGGCCAGTCGGGCCGTCGGTCGAAGGCCAGCACGACCGTGTCGCCGACTCGGATCTCGCCGTGACCGATGGTGCCGTCCTCGAGCGGCACCCGTGCAATCTCTTCGCCGTCGAACGCGACGGTGATGAAGTCGAACAGTGCGCCGGTGTCGTCGGTGACCACCCACGGTGCAACGCTGGTGTAGCCCTCGGGTGCAGTCTGACTCATCGGTGTCGTCCCCTCCTGTGGTTCTTCGTGGCGTGACGACACTAAAGGTCAACTAGGACAGTTTTGTTCCTAGATGAGCCCGGAATCAGCGCGAACCTCGTCAGCGCCCTGGTCATAGCCGTCCTCCCTCTAGAACCTCGTGCTGAGGATGAAAAGGGCTCAGTTCCACGGTGCGTACCTCCCTGGCGGCGAACGACACGGGCCGTTCCGGTAATCACGCCACCGCGGCAGGCACAGCCTCGGCTCGGATATCCCTCAGGCCAGGAACCTGCCAGTCCCGGCGGCAGGGCGGGCCAGGGCTGGAGGTAGCCCCTCACGGACCAGCGGGCCGGCTCCTCGCTGGTACCGAGCGCGGTCGCCACCTCCTCCCACGGGATCTGTCCGATCCGCACCGCCAGGGCCGCGTCTCCCCCCCCCCTTCGGCGATCAGGTGACGCAGGTCCGCGAGACCTCGGCCAGCTCGTCGAGGAACACCCCCCGCTGCGCTGGCACGATGCCCTGCTGCTCGAACCGGCGGTACACCTTCGCCGAGAGGGTCGCGTCCACGAGGCGGCCGGGCCTCGAGCCAAATGCCGACACCCGAGTTGGCGAACGACACCTCAGCGTCCGGAATGACGAAGTGGACCGCGCCCTGGGTTTCTGCTCAGACGCCGAGCCTCCGGAGGGTCTCCGTCATCAGACGGTTGCCCTTGGGCGCGTACCGCGAGGTGTACGAAGACAGCTCGGCAACCGCCGCACCCAGCCACTCGGGATCACCGAGCCGGTCCAACGCCTTCGCCTCGGTGAGCTGGCCGAACAGTGCGTTCAGCACAATGACCTGGCCGCCCGTGTAACCGCGCTCGTGCTGCGTGTACCGCACCGACCACGGCTCGTAGGGATGGCGCACAATGCCTCGCAGGGAGCAGTCGTCGCGGCCCATGTCGGCACCGTGCGCGAAGCCCCCCCACGACGCCTCCGAACCGGGTGACATGCCACCTTCGGTAGGCGGCTCGCACCTGCAGCTCCAAGAACCGGGACCACTCCGTGGCGAGCAGAGGCACCGCCTCTTCGCACCAACGGTGCTCCAGGCCCTCGGGCGTGAACACGATGGACAGGCCGTCCTTTCGCGTCGGGTCCCCGATCACCCACCGGGTCCCCGATCAGCTCCAACGGCCCCAGGTACTGCGCCATGGACTCCCCCTCCGTCCTGCCCTCCGCCCAACCGGGAACACAACCGATGCCCGCAGACCGCCCACCGGCGGTGCGTCCTCGATCATGTGCAGCGCCCGACCGGCGCGGACCCGCAGCCCCTCCCGAGTCGCGCCGTCGCCAGTAGCAGAAGCTCACAGTGGCTTTCCCCCGGCCGACAGCCCGGGCAGCCGATGAACCCGGTCAGCCTCCAAGTCCACCTCGGCGTCCTCCGCGGCGCGGCAGGGCCTCCGCGATCCGCCAGCTCGTCCTCCAGACACCGGGACCCGCACGTCCTGGCCATCCCGGGCACGGGCGACCCGGAGCATCCGGCGGCGAACGTGGCGGCGGGGCGCTGCCGCTGTCCGGAGACGACGTCGCGCTGCTGGACTCGCTGCACGGGTACCGCCTGACGGCCCGCGGGGACGCCGCAGGGGCCGGACCCGGCGGGTCCGGCCCCTGCGGCCGTATGTGGGGCGTCAGTTCTTGACGGGCTCCATGCAGAGGACGAACTTGTCCGATTCGAGCTGCTGCGCGAGAGCGACCTCGGCCACGCCCTCGCACTTGTCGATGTCGAAGGTGTTGTCTACGACCTTGACGACCTTGTAAAGGTCGGCCACCTTCTCGGTGCAGCCCTTGCTCTCGACCTTGGGGTCGTTCTCCGGGCCGGTGACGACGACGCAGTCACCGGCCTCCGCGTGCACCGGGGCCTCGCCCGTCAGGTAGGGAAGGCCCAGGCGCCAGAACAGTACGACCGCGATCGCCACGACGATGCCGAGGATTTTCTTCCCCAGGACGCCCTTCTTCTTCGCGGGCTCGGACGGCGCGACGGGGGCGTCGAACGGGCCGGGAGCGGCGGGCTGCTCGGGGGACTGCGGCGCGGGAGGCGTGGCCATGGAGGGTTCCTTGGGGACGTGTACGTGATCGAACGCGCGTACGCTACCGGCTCCTGAACACACAAAAGGGACTCTCTCCTTCCGTTTTCCAATCAGATACGGAGTCGTGATCCCTGTCGACTCGTCAGGCCACGCCGCCGGATCCCGGCCTACAGCAGGGCGGTGATCACCACCCTCCAGTCCACCAGCGGCCGAACGAAGGGGAGCGGGGCGACGTCCTCGCCCGAGGCAGCAGCGCCCGCAGGCGGGCCCGCCCGGGTCAGGAGGCGACGGACGCGTAGTGGCCGGCGTAAGCCTGGAGTCGGGGAGCGAGCGGGCTCTCGGCACCGGCTGAGTTCGCCTGCATCCACAGCTCGTTCTCCACGACGAAGCGGTACGCGAACTCCTCGAAGGTGTCGGCGCACCGCATCAGCGAGGAGGTCACCGCGGCCCGGACCTCCTCGGCCGGCTCCCCCTCCGCCCACCAGCCGGCGGACTCCAGTTCCACGGGCGAGAAGACCACGAACGCCTCGCCGGAGGGGCGCAGGTACAGGTACCAGATGACGCAGTCCTGCTGGTCGCGCAGGAACCGTACGAGACGGGCGCCCTCCTCGGCCGGGCTGTGCAACGGACCGGAGAGGTGGCTCCAGCAGGCCGTCACGGAGACCTCGTCGAAGGCGCGGCAGAGGCGCTCGCTGCCGTAGAAGGCGGCGAAGCCCTCGGGGAGCGCCAGTCCGGCCTCGGCCAGCTCCCGCTCCATGGCCGCGAGATGCTCCGTGTGCTCGGATCGCGGCCCGCCCGCCCCGCCCAGCCAGTCGAACCCGTCGTCGAGGTGCGCGGCCTCCAGCGGCGGCAGGCTCTCCAGGGGGTATATCTCGTAGGTGGACGCGCACGGCCGCAAGCTCCCCAGGTCCGTGGCGCACCAGCCGGTGGGGAAGGGGATGGCCGCGACGTCGGCTGCGGGCCCGGAAACGGAAACGGACATGGAGAACCCTTCAGAAGGTGGCCGGTTCAGCGGTATGCCAGCATCCTCGCGCCCGCCACTGACAACAGCCGGCTTCGTCGATCGCCTTCAGCAGGCGCAGCGACCGCTCCCGGCCCGCGTCCTGGCCCGCCGAGCACCGCCTGGTGTCCGGCGCCGGCGGAGCGCCACGCGCCGGCCAGCACTGCCGGGCACCTCGGTGCCGAGTTCCGGGTTGACGCTGATGGCGACGATCACGCGGTCCAGGCGGCTTCGCCGGTTCTCGGTAGTTCGGCTGCCGATCGGCGGCTCTGTGGAACCGCGCAGTCGCCAGGCAGTGTCTGACGTAGGGAGTCGCAAGGTGACGACGGGTGGCTTTGGAGGCGGACAGAGTGCAGCCAACTGGCGGATTGAGCGCAGGCCTCAGCCCGGAGGAGGTGGCTGCTCTCCTGCTGGGCAAGATTCGCCGAGGCGACGACTACGCCGATAGGAGGAAGCAGCAGTTCCGCCGGCTCGCTTCAGTGATCAAGATGGTGACTCTGACACTGTCCGCGGCGTCCACCATCATCCTGGGCCTGCAAAGCCTCAACACGTGGGCCGGTCTTGCCTTTGCGCTGGTGGCGCTAGGGACGTTGCTGGGGGCCGTCGAGCCGTTCTTCAACTGGCGCTCCCGATGGGTGCTGATGGAGGAGACACAGTACCGATTCCGGCGTCTGGCCGATGACCTGGAATACCTCGTGGCGTCAACAGATCCCGGCGATCTGACGCACGACCAAGTCAACGCCATTTTCCTTAGTTATCAGGATATTTGGGATGATCTGTGCCGCGTGTGGCTGGAGCAACGCCGGGAACCAGTGTCGTCGCGCGGTGCCTGAGACAGCCGTCGCCGTTCCGCTGCCAGACGCAGGCCGGGGCCGCCATGGAATGTGCAGGATCGATCCGACCAGCCGCAGGGCCGACGGTGGCGCACCATGTGGGGACTTCCCCGGCGGCCGGACCGGAGGCAACTAGCGCCTGGTGCCCGGCCTGGGTAAGGGGCAGGCTGCCGACCTTGCGTCGCCGCCCGGCCGGAACGAGCTGATCGCCTACGGACCGTTACTGTCCGACGACGGTGCCCTCTGGCTGGGCACGGCGGCGTTGGTTCGGGCGCCGAACCCAGACACGGCACGCGCCGTCCTGGCCCCGGACCTGTACGCCGACATCAAGGTGCACCAGTTGGCAGTTCGGTGGCCGGACGCCATGACCGAGGGCTTCCAGTCCGACGCCACCGGCGTGACTTCACGCTCTGTAGACGAAGTGGCCGCCAGCGGGGAATTGAAGTGGCCACGCCGGGGAGCTGAAGTGGCCGCAGGCGAGGAAATTTACTGGCCGCTGTCACAGCGCTCCGAGCAGGTCGGCCTCCTGGGGCAAGCCGAGGCCCAGGCCTACACCCGCGGCAGGATCAGCGCCTACCTGGGCCAGATCAGCACCACAACCGGCAGCCGGCCACCTCCAGCGGCTGCAAGCGGATGTCGCCATCGCGCAGCAACGTGTCCAGGGCCTCGAAGAGCAGCTCGACAGCGAAGCCATCGACGACAAGCTCACCCACAGCCTCGGCTACGTCAGCGGCAAGATGACCAGCCACGCCCGATTCCTCAAGCTCGAGCACGGCGACGGACTGGTCCGCCTGAACCCGAAGAAACTCACCGCCGTCACCGACACCCCTGACGGCATCACCGAACTGCTCCGTATCGGCAGCGGCAAGAACCACATCGGCTACCACCTGGCCGCCCATCTCGCCCTCCACCAGTACTTCACCGCGAACAGCCGACCCGTACCCGCTTCCCGTAACAGTCACCCGCCTCTTACAGCTCATGCACCAGGTCGTCACCGAGCTCTCCCCCGGCTTCCCGATCATCGTCAGCGACCACGCCGACCTGCCCCACACCTGGTACCAGGAATCCGTCCGCTACAACTGGCGCAACGGCGAAAAACTCATCCCCACCGCCTGGCTCGACGAAAACCCCGCCCCCGAGACCACGCCACATACGGGGATCACTGAAACTGCGCAGTACTCAACCAACCTGAGCAACCACAGCCAGGCCACAAAACACCGCAGGTCAGACGGCTGACGCACCCAGACACTGCGCAGATTCCATGAGCCACCCCAGCACCAAGCCACTCAACCAACCCGCACAACCCCAGGTCAGAAGCCTGACCATTGCTCAGATCCACTGACCGGCGACACCAGACGTTGAGGATCCGCAGCGCCCTGTCCGGCAAGAGCGCCATCGCTTGTCAGACAGCTCACGAGCCAAGGCGACGTCGTTCAACGGATGCGTCCGGATTGATGGCGATTCAAAGACTAGATCGGCCAGGAGTGCGCAGATCGTGCCCGACTTGATGCCGACGCGACGCACGCCCGCACAGCATCAAGTCGATAAGATCACGAACACCCGTGCGATATGTCCTGCGGGCACCCTCTGCTCGGGCGACCCATCTCACGCCCGCCCACTTTGAGTCGACTGCGCACGTTTGGCGCATCGGAAGGACCAGCCATGTCAAAGTCGCCGCAGGTCGGCCCCCTTACGCCGCTCACCAAGAAGAAGTTCTTTGACGGACTCGCCCCGTGGCAGGTGGTCCTCTCCCTGCTCCCGCTGGGACTGCTCTTCATAGGCGGTGCGATCGGCGGTGGGCTGGGCGCTCTGGGCATGGTCGCCAACGTGAAGATTGCCAAGACACAGCTGCCGACTGCCGGCAAGGTGGCAGCCATGCTAGGGGTCGGTCTCGCGGCGGTCGTCGTCTTCCTGACGGTCGCAGGATTGCTGTCCAACGCCTTGAACGGCTGATTCAACAGCCGAGCCGCGACAGCACGGCGAAATACGTCCGCCTCCTCGAAATCCGCCAGGAACGCGATTTCCCCTTGGGCCGGTGGCGTATCGACGTGCCGGCCCTGAAAGGATCTGCGGACGAGGTGCACCTGCTTCTGGCAGCGGAAGAATCGCCGAACCAACCCCCCACCGAGGCCAGGGCGGCGCAGTTCAGACGATCTGTCCGACTTGATGCTGGTTCAGGTGCGGACATGGCTGCGGAGTTCGCGGAGCCGGAACGGAGGCACGCACGGCCTCCAGGTGATCATGAGATCTGCAGGTGATCACGCCACCGCCCGCCACGTCGCGGAGTCCGGTCCGGAAGCAGCGGCTCAATCCGCGACCACTGCACATCAGTCAACGATATGACCAGACCAACGACCCGATGATCCGAGGGGGACGGCCTCGGTGCAGGATGAGCGCACGCTCCCTCCCCGACTGCTGTGGCGTGATCCCCGACCCATCCCCCGGTTGAATCGACAGGAGCCGGTACCCGAGATCGTCTGTGACCCCGGCTTCTATGAACCGAGTGATGAGGACGGCTGCTCAAGGTTCGGGGACTTCTGCCAGGTGCATGACCGCCCCTACTGGCACGAGCCCTGCGGGGAAGGGCCGCATCTCATCGCCCTGCACTGCCAAGAGCACGGGCCCGAGAACATGTGGCCGCAACCACTCATGCTGATGTTCCCAGAGGGGTTCGACCCGCCGCTGAGCGACGCGCAGCTGGCCTGGGTGCGGGCGAAGGACGACGCTGCCTAAGCATGATCCGAAAGAAACGCCCTAGCTCGCAGGCGGCACGGATGACTTCCTCGGTGGCGGCCCTCGGGCGGCCGCCGATCGGGCCGTGCTCGCGGGCGGCGGCCAGGCCGGCCGCCGGGGGTGATGGCATCCAGGTTCTCGTGCAATGAGGTGAAGCCGATTCTGCTCGCGCGGTTCGCCATCCTGGCGGGCCAGCTGCTCGACGCCACACACCCGGGCCGGCCGCTGGTGGAGCGGGCAGCCCGGGTGGACCGGCCCGGCGTCAGCCGGGCGCGTCGTGCGACCCAGTGGTGCGGGGGCCGTAAGCCCGTCTCAATTGCCGATGCCGGAGCTGCCGATGCCGGTGTTGCCGATGCCGTGGCTGCCGATGCCCGTGTTGGCGATGCCCGCGTTGCCCAGACCCCAGTTGGCGATGCCAGCGTTGCCGATGCCGCCGTTGAAAGCGCCTGCGTTGCCGACTCCCGCGTTGCCGACTCCCGCGTTGCCGACGCCGTCGGCGCTGGCCGCGCCGGCGCCGCAGATGGCCAGCACTGCCGCGGCACCCAGCGCGGCCGTCACACGGAGAAGAGTTGTGTGCATCGTCACATACCTCCTGCTTTGGGACTATTTGCCACCTATCTCTAGCACGCGGCCGTACCGAATACGGGGATAAATGTCTGAATCTGCCGTGTCGCTCAGATGCCTCGTCCGACGGCGTCCGGGTCACAGGTCGGCGGCCCAGAAGACCCGCCCACCGCCGAGGCAGCCGTTGTCCCGGAGCAGCGCTGTACCGATGCTCCCCGAAGGCCGGACCCAGCCTGCGGGACGCCCAGACCGTCGGTACGACTTTCCAGCGGTGGGCGGTGCCTCCCGTCGTCAGGAACGGCGGCTCGGCGCCGACAGCCAGGGCGACTCCCGAACTGCTGCCAAAACGCTGCTCTTCGACGTGTACAAAGCCACTGGCGCGGTCCGCGACGGCACGCCCAAAGATTGCTGTGGGGGCGGACCCCTCCACACTACGTATGGAGGAGTGGCCGCCGCGCTCGGCTGGGCTCGGCTTCGCCGAGCCAGGGCCGGTCCCATGGGCCGGGGTTCCCGGGTTCCAGAAGGCGGCCGCGGTCCGGGCAGTCAGTGTGCGCGCCGCCTGCCAGGTGGGCCCTCGCAGGCCAGACCGGCGGGCGCCACCCCGGTATCCTCGCCGCCCAGCGACGCGAACGCGCCCGCATCCGCAGCGAGAAAGGCATCCGCTGCGGCGGCAGACCGCTACCAACAGCGGCCTGACACCCAACCCGGCAAAGGTTCGCGGTCACAGCACTAGGTCACCGACGTCCGCGAGGTTCACCCACCGCTTCACCCCCGCCGGCCGCGCCCCCGGCCCCCGCGCGGTCCGGGCTCCAGCCGGCGCAGCACCTCCAGCAGCCGCAGCGGCGAGCCGACCGTGAGCAGCAGCTCGACGTGCAGGTCCGGGGGCGCGCAGGGTCTCGTAGGTGACGAACGAGCCGAGGGAGTGCGCGACGACCACGGCCGGCGCTTCACGCCGTAGGACGGCGGCTACCCGCTCGCGCACGGCCTGACGACGACCGGTCCAGGTGGTGTAGGCAGTCAGCTCGCGCAGCATCGCCACGACGACGTGTTCCAGCCGGCGGACGGTCTGCTCGCGCACTGCGCGGGTCAGCCGGCTGCTGCGTCCATCGATCAGCTTGCCGAGCATCTGCCGCAGCGGCGCCAGCCCGATGTTCTGCGGCTCCTCGACGCCCGGTGCGCCCGCCGCCTCCAGCCACTGCGCGGCCAGCGCCCGTCCCGGGGGTGTCAGGTCCTCGAATCCCGGGTCCGCCCGGCCGTCCTGTGGCTGCTCCGGCAGGCGCACGGGCGGAGGGGCCTGCTCGCGCGGCACGTCGGCGCGCGGCCGGTGAGCGAAGTCCCGGCGGGGCCGTACGGGTGGACGCACGGCGACTTCCAGTACCGCAACCTGCTTGGCAGGGCGGCCGGGTGGTGGCGGTCCTGGACTGGGACTCCCGATGCTGCCCTGGATGGGCGACCGGCCGTGGTGGGTCGAGCTCGTCGGCGGGCTGTCGGGCGCGGTCGTGATCCCGCCAGCGCTGGCGCTGATGTTCTGGGGACCCTTCCGGATTGCCGGCGCGGTCGTGGGGGTGGGCCTGGCGGCGCTGCTGTACCCCACGGTCGCGCTGGCATTCCTTACCGCGGTCTACCAGGCGGTGGAGTGGCTCACGGCGTCGTGGACGCCGAAGTGGGCCAAGCCGTTGGGCTGCGTGGCGCTGGTTGGGTTGCTCGCACTATTCGTCCTATTCATCAGTGCGTAGCTCCAGCTATTCGTCCGCGGCGTTCTTCCAGCGACGATGACGCGAGGCTCCAAGCACAGACGGCGGCGCGGCAGAGGTGGAACTAACGAGCTCGTGCATGGTTGGCGGTGCGACGCCAGATCCTGATCCCTGATCATGTTCTTGTGGTGGGGAACGGGTCTCGTGCAGCGATCATCACCGACCGGAGGATCACAGGGCTCTCGGCCGATGTGATCGCCGAACTCGTCGCCGAGGTAGGTACGTTATGGCACCAACGGCATCAAGCGAGATTGGAGTCCAGGCCGCGGAAGCGGGCCGTCGGCGCTGGTGCAAAACACCAGCCGGTCTTCATCGACCGGCTCCTGGCCACGCTTGTCCACCTTCGCCACGGTGCTACTCACGACGTGCTGGCCTGCTGGTTCGGCGTTGACCGCTCCACGATCGCTCGGGCGATCGGCGAGGTGCGGCCCCTGCTCGCAACCCGTGGCTGCACCATCGCCACCGGCACCCGGCTCAAGAGGTCTTCGGTGACGACACCGCGCCGCCAAAGTGGTCTCCCTCAAGGGCGACCGCTACCGCATGCGCGGTCGCGACCATCGGCCGGGTTCCACCCGCCAACATCCGGGAATGAACCACATCGACTGACGGACCGGGGATCAATCTTCATCCGGGCCGGCTTGGATCACGATTCAAGCACCGCCGACGAGCACGGGCTGGCGCGCGGAGCGCCCCCGCCAACGGGGCTCTTCAAGCGGCGGCGGTCGTTGTCGGAAATGCCCTACAGTCGTCCGTGGAAGCGGGGGTATCGGCGGTGGGGCCGCGCCTCTGCACTAGATCTCGGGGGGACAACGTGGAAAACAGCGAGGTCATCGGTCTTGCGGAAACCATCCGCAGCATTCGGCAAGAACTCGAGACGGCCATGCGACAGGGCGCCGAATCCGGTCTGAAGTTCGGTGTCGGTCCCGTGGAAGTGGAACTCACGGTCGAGGCACGGCTGGAGAAAGGCGGCAGCGGGAAACTCCGCATCTGGGTAGTAGACGCCGGCGGCGACGCGAAGAAGACCGACAGCCGGCTGCACCGGATCAAGGTGGTCCTCAACCCGATCGACGCGCAGGGCAATCCAGCCCTGATCGCTTCCTCCGGCTACCGATCCAACTTGTAGCCCGCGAGGCCAGACACATGGCGGACGTGCGGGTAGCGGCCATCCGATGCGAAGGCCGCCAAGGGGCCGCCCCGACTTTCGGGTCGGGGTATCTGATCACGGACCGGCTGATGCTGACCGCTGCTCACGTGGTCCGCGCGGCGAATGGGGTTCGGGGCGGCGTAACGGCTCGCATCGGCGGACAGATCTGTTTCGGGACCGTGGTGTGGCTCGCCGCTGGTACGGACGGTCATGACGACGGCCTCGACGCGGCGGTCGTTGACATCGATGATCCGTCGTACCGCCCTACCCCCCTGCCACCCATGCGCTGGGGGTGGGTCGCCGGCCGCAGCACTGGGGTGGCCTGTTCCGCCACCGGCTTTCCGGACTCCGTCGTCGACGCCAAGAACCGGGCGGAGCAGGAGCAGATCCACGGCACGATCAACCCGCTGAGCCGCGAGCGGCGCGGCATGCTCGACATCGTGCCGACCAGCTGGCCGCAACGTCGTCCAGGCGGCCCGACCCTGTGGTCGGGCATGTCTGGGGCGGGCTTGCTGTCCGCCTCCGGTCAGCTGCTGATCGGCGTGGTGATCGAGGTTCCGGCCCACTTCGAAGATCGACGGCTCACCGCGATGCCGTTGTCGGCGCTGCGTACCGACCCGTCCTTCCTCGACCTGGTGGAGCGCCACCGCGGCACTCCCTTGTGGCTCGAACCGGTGGAGCTGGAGCCGATCCTGCGGCCGTGGCGCCGCCCGGACACGCCGCAGTCGCCGGTGGCGTTGCTGCGTCCGGAGCACGAAGTGGTTCCCTTTCACGGGCGGACCCACACAATGGCGCACCTTATGGCCTGGTGTGGGACAGGTCCTCAGGCACTTGGTCTGCTGATCCATGCGCCGGGCGGAACCGGAAAGACCCGACTGGCCCGCGAGTTGGCACGGGTGATGCACCGCAAAGGCTGGATCGTGGGCGAGGTGTCCGACAGTGCAGCGGACTTCGGTGTGCTGACGCAAGCGGCCAGCCCGCTCCTGCTGCTGATCGACTACGCGGAGACTCGGGTCGAGGCGACTGCTTCACTGCTGCGGTTCCTCTCGGAGAGAGGTGGTCAGCATCCCGTCCGCGTACTCCTCCTGGCGCGGTCCGCCGGACAGTGGTGGGACACCCTCCTCCAGGACGAGCAGGTTGCCGCCATCCTGCCCGATCCGCCATATCCACTCGGTGGTGTCGAGTACGTATTCGATACCAGCGAACAGCTGGCCATCCTGACGAACGCCCTCCGGGCGGGGCTCGCCCGTGTTCCCGGCTACGAGGAGCACGACTCCGACCTTGCAGCCTTGGAACTGCCCTGGCACATGGTGCGCAGCGACACGCACCATCCACTGAGCCTGCACATCGCGGTACTGGCCAGTCTCCTTGCCCAGCGCGACGACGTTGCAGGGCAGAGTCAGCCGGAGAAGATTCTGCTGCGGCACGAGAAGCGGTACTGGAATCGCCTGGCCGCAGAGCGGTCCATCCGCTTTCCGGAAACCCGCGAACTCGTTCTCATCTTCTGCCTGCTCTGCGGCGCCCGCTCCAAGGCCGAGGCACTCGAGACAGTGGCGCTGTTACCGGGCTTCCGGTCAGAAGCGCTCGAGGACGGTCGGCGGGTACTCGCCCACTGGATCGCCTCCCTCTACCCGCCTGCGGACCCGCGTACGGACTACTGGGGACTTCTCACTCCGGACTGGTTGTTCGAGTACCTGCTGGCCGAGACCCTCCAGGACGAGCCCGAACTATTGGAGAACCTCACACGGACGAACAAGAAGGGTTCGGCCAGTCAGCTGACCGGTGCACAGCTGTACAGGGCGCTGACCGTACTAACGGCAGCCGCCGCCCACCCGACCCCGGCCGCACACAGACTCCGGTTCACACTCGGAATGCTCGTAGCAGTCCACAACGGCCTGCTCCCGCCCATCGCCGTCGCGGTCAGTGTCCATGCCTTGGACCCCAGCCCGCTCCTCGCGGCGCTCAGTACGCTCGTGCAGGCCGAGCTCGCCGAAGTGGGGCACTTGCAGCGCCTACGGACGTCACTTCCCCCTGTGCCGGGAAGGCTCGCCCCAGTCGGGCTCGCCCTGCAGCAGCGCGTCGTCGCCTTGCTGCGATCGGGTGAACAGTCGGAGGAACTCGGGTTGCAGTTGGCAGAAGAACTCACCCTACTCGGCACCTACCTCGCCGTGAACGGAAAGACCGAGGAGGCGGCCTCGGCCAGTGCTGAAGCGGTCGAACTCTTCACGGCCCACGGTCCCGCAGCCGGGAGGCAGCCGACGTCATACCTCAACGCCCTGAGCAACCACGCCGTGAACCTGGCGGGAAAGGGAGAGTGGGATGCGTCCTATCGGGCCGCTTCTCAGGTCATCGAGCTAGCCGGGCAACACCCAGCCAATGCCGAGACCAACCGCTCCCTGGTCGGTGCCCTGTCGGCCCTCTTCCTCCACCATTCCCACCTCGGCGAGTTCGGCGAGGCGAAGTCGGTGCTCTCGCGCGCGGTGGCCATGCAGCGGCAGGCCGTGTCTTCCCAGAGCGGCGGCCATGGCTTCGACTGGCAGAACCTCGGTCTACTTCTGCTGAACCAGGCCGACTGGCTGGCCAGCCAGGGAGAACGAGAAGAGGAAGTCCGGGTCCGGACCGAAGGCGTCGACATCTTCCGGCGTCTTTACAGGGCAAGCAGCGGAGTTTACGCGAACCACTTCCAACGCTGCGCGTTCACACTGGCGGATGTGCTCGGGAAGGAGAGGCGACATGCCGAGGCGGCATCGCTGTACGGCGAGGCCGGAGAGGCGCTGAGCAGACTCTGGAACGAGGATACAAGAACCTACCAGTTGAAGCTGGGCATCACCCTCGTGCTGCAGGCGGGAGAACTCGGTCTGGCAGGAGCGCCAGCGGCGTCCGTCGTGCATGTGCTGGCACGCTCCTGCGGAGTCCTGCGACGCCTGTTCCGCAAGGATCCCGCAGCCAGTGCACGGCACTACATGCTGGCGCTCAAGCCCTTCATCCAGCATGCACAACGGGTAGATGCCGACTTCGACATCCGCCCGTACATGAGCGAGGTGGCCAAAGCGCTCGACTACGTCGTCTCGGGCTGGGAGGCTGCGGGCCGGATCCCCGGCGACGACGACATGACCGTAGACCTCACACTGTTCGTGGGGTGGGCCGCCGAGAGCGGACTCAGGGCCACCGCCGTCGGGTTGTGTGAGCGAGTCGAATGTCTCCTCCGCGATGAGCAGAGCGACGACAGGGGCCTCTTCAACCATCAGGCACTCCTCGTGACATTGGTGATGTGGCGAGCCAAGGCCTTGGCCCGGATGGGGGAGCACGCCCGGGCGACCACAGCGGCCAGGGAGGGAGTGGGCGCACTCACCGCGGAGGGCACAC
Organism: Streptomyces sp. NBC_01546; assembly: GCF_045208355.1. NCBI lineage: Bacteria > Bacillati > Actinomycetota > Actinomycetes > Kitasatosporales > Streptomycetaceae > Streptomyces > Streptomyces sp. NBC_01546. The sequence continues at coordinate 8,208,156 of NZ_CP109379.1, read as the reverse complement.
AGGAGAACCAGTGGTCGGCATATGTCGCGGCCGACGCACTGCACGACGTCGCGCGGCACCTGGCGCACGCCGAAGCGGACGAGGAGAGCCTGGAGCTGAGCCGACTCGGTGTCTCACTGGGCAAAACCCACCTGAGCAGCGCGCGCAAAGACTGGGCACATCTGCTCTGCAACCACCTCATCCACGCCGCTGTTCTCGAGGCCAGACGCGGCAACCACGCCCGGGCGGCAGCACTGCTGGAAGACGCACTGCCGCTCACACGATGGCTCACCCAACACTTCGACACTCCGCACGAACAGCCATTGATCGGTTTTGCAATCGTTCAAGAACTGCAGGAGCCGCGATTTGCCGACTCCCTCGACAATGTTTTATCCCTGTACGCCCAGGAGTTGCGGGAACTCGATCGACGTGAAGACCTCGGACCGGCGCTCGCGGAACGGGTCACGGTGCGTTCAGACCTACATGAGGCGGAACCGAGTCGCGAGCGCGCTCTCGCGTGTGCGTGGGCAGGTATGGAGTACGCACAACACTTGCAAGAGACGGAGCGCCCCGAGCAGGCTGCCGCAGCCGCCCGCTCGTCACTGGCCGCAGTCGAGCCGTGGACATACGCCGACGAGGACCACCAGGGCATCCGTGCGATGGTCTTCCACGAGAACGCCCTGGTGCTCGCGCACACCGGATTCCCGGACGACGCGCTGGAGGCGGTCGCGAAGAGCGTCTCTCTCTACAAGGCCCTGCACCCGGACGGTCGCCCCAATCCGTACGTCGCGACGGTCGTGGACAACATGTCGGTGATCCTTTTCAAAACCGAAAGGCAAGAAGAGGGATTGGGACTCAATGAGGAAGCGCTGGATATCTGGCGGGCCCTCGCCACGGAGGACCCGTCCAAGACGGAGGCGCTAGCGATCTGCCTCAACAATCGGATTGTCACGTTGGTGCAACTCGGACGTACCGAGGAGGCTTCAGCACTGTTGCCCGAGTATGACGCGCTGGTGGGACATCTCAGCGACGACTCGAACGAGGCCACTGAGCCCGATCCCACTGGCTGAACCGCCCGGTTCGGGCATCGTCTCGGCCTGCCGGTGCGCGGTGACGTCGTACATGGCGCGGCTGGTGCGGCGGGCGGTACGCAGCTGGGCGGCCAGCGTCGCCGGAGGGAGTAATTGTCAAGACTTGTGGATCAGCTCGGCAATCACGGCCCCCCTCCCCAGGACGCCTCCGCCTTGCCCCATACCGCGGGAGCGGCAGCGCTGAGCTCAGGCTCGTTGATCGCGCGTTGCTCGTCATGCCAGACGGCAGCCAGGAGTGCATCGAAGGGGAACTCGATTTTCGTGCCGTCTTCGAACGAGATCATCACGTGCGTGTCTGGTCCGGCCCGGTGATTGTCCAGCCACTGTACGTGCGCCACGACAGGCGACAACGTGCCGCCAGGGCCAACAAGACGGTAGCCCTCGTCCACCTCCTGCGACCGTACTGGCAACAACGCGGGCTGACGCTTCGCCGCCCGCTCATCCCGGTAGTACCTTGCCATTCCACCAACTTACCTGCCCGCGTAATGGTCAAGACTTGCAGGTCGGTTGAGGTGGATCATGCTGCGAGGTCCTCGGGGCGTTCGACAAGGTGACCGTTCTCGAAGTGGGCGCCGGCTCGGACGAGCGCGACGAGGTGAGGTGCGGTGACCGCTCGCCAGCGGGCCTGGGCGGATTCCACGCGCTTGAAGACCATCGCGAGGGCGGCGGTGGGGGCGGCCGGCGCCGCGGGTGACCTGGTCCGAAGTTTCACGGTGCTGAAGGTCGACTCGATGGGTGAGCTTTCCACGTAGTCGCGTTGCACCGGTGATGGTGGCTCTAGTATCAGGTCTGGCGATTGGCACGCTTGGCGCGCTCGCAGGCAAATTCCATAACCCGGTTTTTCACGTCCTGAGCCTTGTTTTTTCCGGGGGCTGGTCGTGGGCATGTTTCGGATTCCTCGTCGGCTACTTCCGTCAATCGAAGATTGAGTCGACGTGGCTAGCCTCTTCGGCATTGTCCATCGGCGTGATCGCCTACTACCTCCTCAAGGATTTGACCCCTGTTGCGCCGATCGGAACGCCTGTATCTGGCGATCCGAACGGCAGTAATATCTCGTCTGGGGTTTTTGTCTGGGGGATAGCAGCTTTGGTTTTCGGCGCCCCATTGAGGCTCTTCGGAAACCTTGCAAAGATTTCCGGCGTCGGCGGCCTCCCGTTCCGTCTGCTTATCCCACTGATCGCTTTTTTCGAGACCTACTGGCGCCTGGATATAGAAGGGGCCTCTGCGGGACGGGTAGCCGTAAGCACCTGGAGCACAATTCATGTGACTGCGGTCGTCGCTGCTGTAGGCCTTGCAGGGCACACGATGTGGAAATGGCGTTACTCGGCACGCCAGACTGAAGGTCAGATCTGATCAGCAGGCGGGGCCCGCGGCAGCTGATGAAGTCCGGCGGGATGGGGCGCCCGGAGAACCGCCAGCAGGAGGTCTCCGACACGTCCCGCAATCGAGGCGGACCTGATCATGGGCGGAGACCTGTAGTTGCAGCAGGGAGGCTCGCCCTTTCCGGACATCGCCGGGCAGCACTTCAACTGGTACGTCGGTGCCGGACAGCTCCTGAAAGAGGAGCGGCCAGGCTGGATCGTCGACGTTGATCAGTTCGTTGTCCTCGCGCATCCCCGCATCGTCGCACCAGTGCCCAGAGGCTCAGTCCGCCGGGTTACCCGTACTTCGATCCACCAATCGAGATGACCTCTTAGCTTAAGTAGTCCAGTTCATGCCACTTGGGGTGGTAGTCGATGCTCTGCAGCTGCTCCGCTGTCTTCAGATCCCGCAGCGCGTTCGGGGATCAGGGCGTCTGGCCCGGCAGTTGCACGGCCGGGGGCATGTCGTTCAGCGCCGGTTGCCACTTGTCCGAGGTGACCACCGCCCTCAACTGGGCCGGGCTCAAGGGCGGGTTGGGGCGAGAGGACGTCGTAGTCTCCATCGGCGGAGCGTTCTTTTCGGACAGCTCGACCAGGAACCCCTGCGGGGTCACGAGCGCGGCCCGCCATTCCTTGATGTCTATGGCGGGGTTCTGGGCCATGTAGCCCTGCTGGGTCAGCAGCCTGGAGCCGTCGGCCAGCTGCTCCGTCGTGCAGGCGTCGTCCGGCCGCACATCCTTCTTCGTACAAAGGGTCGCGATGTTGGCCATGCTGCCGTTCGGGTCCACCGGGACCAGGGTGAGCCTGATCGCCACTGCGCCCTTGCCGTCGTCGTACACGCCGGCGACTCCCGCGCCGTGGCCGTCGGTACCGTTCGCATGCTCTACGGACAGAGTCCCTCCCGGCAGCAACCCCTTGAACACCTCGACCAGCTGTGCCGCGGAGACCGCGCCGGTACCGCCGGGCGGCAGCTCCGGGGCGCCGCCCCCGCCCCCGCCGGACCCTCCGCCCGACGGTTGCGGCGGCGCCGCGATCTCGACCCGGCCCGTTCCGTCCAGCAGCCCCCCGGCGTAGGCACCGACCGCGCCGATCAGGGCCAGGGACAGCACCGATCCGCCGATCACGGCGGCCCGGCGGCGGGCCACGAGCCGCCGTCCGCGCCGCTCACCGGCTTCCACCAGGGCGTGCCGGTCGGCCGTGAAACCGTCCCCCGCACGCCGGAGGGCTTCGCCGAGCTCGTCTTCAAAGGGCATGGGGAACCAAACCTTCCGTTCTCAGGGAGAGTGCAGAGGACCACACCGGCACGGGGCCGCCCACCGGCGGCCTGGCCATTTCCGTTCTCCGTTGCGGCTGACCACAGCCAGGCAGCGGATAGCCCGCAGTTCATCCCCGTCCCGAAGAAGGTACGGGTACGCGGGCCCGTCGGCCGACCCCGCATCCGGCCGGACGCGGTCGCCGGGGACAAGGCGTACTCGTCCCGCGGAAACCGCGCCCACCTGCGCAAACGCCGTATCAAGGCGGTCATCCCGGAGAAGAAGGACCAGGCCGCCAACCGGAAGAAGAAGGGCTCCAGAGGCGGCCGACCCGTCAGCCACGACGCCGATCTCTACAAGGAGCGGAACACCGTCGAACGCCTGATCAACAAGCTCAAAGCATGGCGGGGCATCGCCACCCGATACGACAAGACTCCCGACAGCCACCTCGCCGGTCTCCACCTGCGCGCCTCGATGATCTGGATCAAGGACCTCACCAGGACCACCCGATGATCACGACTCGATACGCCCCTGGGTGACGCGCTGAGGTGCCGGACGCGAAGGGCGGGCAGGAGTTGAGTCAAGAGTCAACGGTCAAACCAGCCGTGGACGAGGGGTCTCACCCGTGGATTCCGCGTCGGTGTCGTCGGTGCCGACCGGGCCGCGGGGAAGCATCCGGTCCAGCCACTTCGGCAGCCACCAGTTGGTCCGGCCGAGGAGTGTCATGGTCGCCGGTACCAGCACCATGCGTACGACCGTGGCGTCGATGAAGATCGCGGTGGCCAGGCCGAGCCCGAACATTTTGGCGGAGGGGTCCTCGGCGACGGCGAAGGACAGGAAGACCGCCACCATGATGAGGGCGGCCGAGGTGATGATCCGGGCGGTGCCCGAGACGCCCTCAACGATCGCCGTGCCGTTGTCGCCGGTGCGCAGGTACTCCTCGCGTACGCGGGAGAGGAGGAACACCTCGTAGTCCATCGACAGGCCGAACAGGATGGCGAAGAGGAACATCGGGATGAACGACACGATCGGAACCGTCGCTTCCAGCCCGATGAGTGCGCCTCCCCAGCCCCACTGGAAGACCGCGACCATGATGCCGTAGGCCGCGCCGATGCCCAGCAGATTCAGCAGTACCGCCTTGAGCGGTACGAGTACCGAGCGGAAGACCAGCATCAGCAGCAGGAACGACATCGCCAGCACGGTGGCGACCAACAGCGGCAGGCGTTCGCTGGTGCGTCGGCCCACATCGGACAGGCTCGCGGCGGCGCCGCCGACGTGGGCCCTGGCCGGGCCGTGCCCGATCGCCGTGGGCAGCACGTCGGTGCGCAGCCGGGCGATGGTGTCGGCCGTGGCCTTGTCCTGAGGGCTGGTGGTCGGGAACACCACGAGGGTCGCGATGCCGGTGGCCCTATCGATCTGCGTCGGCGCGACGGATGCGATGCCCGGATCCGCCGCGACCGTTGCGACGAGTCGGTCCAGCACTCCCGGATCACCGGTGGGGTCCGCAGCGATGACGAGGGGACCGTTGGTACCCGGGCCGAACCCCTCGGCGACGAGGTCGTAGGCCCGGCGCTCGGTACGGCTGTGGGGCAGTGAGCCGTCGTCGGGCAGGCCGACGCGCAGGCCGAGCACGGGCAGCGTCGCGGTCAGCAGCAGCCCCGCCGCGCCGACCGCGTACAGCACCGGGTGCCGGCTGACGTGCCCGATCCAGCGCCGCCAACCGGCGGCGGGAGCGGCGCCCGCCACCGGGTCCCGCCGCCGTGCGAGTCGGCCCAGCTTCCCGGTCTGCAGAGCCCGGCCGATCCGGCCGGCCCGGGACAGGCGCGGGCCCGCCGCGCCGAGGAAGGCCGGCAGCAGCGTCACCGACGCGAGCACCATCGTCAGGACGACGATCGAGACGGCAACCCCGCCCACCGTCATGAACGGCACGTTCGCGACCGCCAGGCCGAGGATCGACACGACGACGGTGCCGCCGGCGAAGACCACCGGCCGGCCCGCCGTTGCCACCGCTCGTCCGGCCGCCGCCTGCGGATCGAGCCCGCACGCGAGGTACTCCCGGTGCCTGGCGAGCACGAACAGCGCGTAGTCGATGCCCACTCCGAGCCCGACCATGCTGCCCAGGACCGGTGCGAAGGTCGGGACGTCCGTCGCCCCCGCCAGTACCGTCATCGTGGCAACTCCGATGGTCAGCCCGAAGACCGCCATGCCGATCGGCAGCGCGGCGGCGACGAGCGAACCGAACGCCAGGAACAGGATCGCGGCCGCGGCGAGGAGGCCGATCAGCTCGCTTGCGCCGCCGTCGGGGTCGGAGAAGGCGTAGAAGAGGTTCCCACCCATCTCGATGCGCAGGGGCAGCTCGGCGCGCAGCCGGTCGCCGAGATCGACGAGGGCGTCGAGGTCTTCGGCCGACAGCCGGCTCTGGTCGGGGTACTGCACCCGGACGACTGCGATCCGCCCGTCGGCCGAAACGAGGCCGCCGCGCACGGCGGTGTCCCCGCCCGCGTCGAGTGCCCCCGCCGGGTCGCTCGTGCCGAGCACGTGCGGCAGCCGCTTCACCTCGGTCTGCAGCCGCGTGAGAGCGGTGCGCGCGCTGCCGTGGTCGAAGAACGTCGCACCGTCGTCGAGGGGGGTGACGACCACTTGGGCGGTCATCCCCTCCTGGCCGGTGCCGGCTCGCTCGATCAGTTCCGCGGCCCGTTGGGAGTCCAGTCCCGGAGCGGTCATCGAGTCCGCGGTCCGCCCGCCGAAGGCGACGGCGGCGAGGACGGCGAGCGTGGCAGCGATCAGCCATGCCGCGATCACCCGCCAGGGATGGCGGGCGGCGCTTGCGCCCAGGCGCAACAGGGCTTTCGAGAGCATCGGGTCCTCCAACCACCTCGTCGGCCGTCCTTGTACGGCCTCCGATGCCGAGGCTCGTCGCCACGGCGCTCCGCGGCATCGGCCCGCGGGCCGCGGATCCGTCGGCCCCAGGGCGGAGGAACGACCCGTCCTTTCGGCCGATGCGCGGCACGCCGCGGTCCCTAGGCTGAGAACCGTGCTACGAGACGACCTGCGAACCCTGTGGACCGAACCCCGGCCGCCCGGCGCGCCCGCCCGGGTGCGGCGGGACTGGGCGCTGCTCGCCGCGGGCCTTGCCGGTGTGGCGCTGGAGGCCACCCTGCGCGAGAACGTCGTGTGGCGGCCGGTGGCGGTGGTGCTCGCCGTATGGCTGTGCCTGCTGCCCCTGTGGCGCCGGACCCGCCCGCTGGCGATGGTGACGCTGGCGTTCGGCTCGGTGATCCTGCTTCCGGTGGCCTCGCTCGTCGCCGCACCGCGCGAGCCCGTCGGCCTGTACACCGGCGCGGTCGTGCTCGTGCTGGTGTACGCGCTGCCCCGGTGGGGATCGGGACGCGAGATCGTGCTGGGCGGCGCGGTGATCCTCGCGGCCGGCGCGCTGTGTGTCGTCACGGACGAGACCCCGGTCGTCGAAAAGGTCGTGGGCTTCGTCTTCCTGCTGCTGCCCGGCGTGGTCGGGGCTGCCGTGCGGTTCCGGGTGACCGCTCGCGAGCGACAGTTGGAGCAGGTGCGCTCCCGCGAGCGCGAGCAGCTCGCCCGGGAACTGCACGACACGGTGGCCCACCACGTGTCGGCCATGGTGATCATCGCCCAGGCGGGCCGGGTGCTCGCGGGCACCGACCCGTCCGCCGCCGTCGAGGCGCTGGAGGGGGTCGAGGAGGAAGGGGCGCGCACGCTGGAGGAAATGCGCGCCATGGTCGCCACGCTGCGCGACCACGGGGTCGGCGCCGAGCTGGCGCCGCCTGCCGGAGTCGCGGATCTGGAGCGCCTGGTGCGCACCCCGGGTGGTCGCCTCAGGGTCGACCTGGGGCTCGACGGCGAACTGGACGCGCTGCCCCTGGCCGTGGACGCGGCCGTCTACCGGATCGTGCAGGAGTCGCTGACCAACGCGCTGCGCCATGCGGTCGACGCGACCGAGCTCGTCGTCCGGGTCGCCGCCGAACGGCACACGGTACGGGTGAGCGTGCGCGACAACGGCCGGCGCACCGGCCGGGGTCGCGACGGATACGGACTTACCGGATTGCGCGAGCGCGCGACGCTGCTCGGCGGCACACTACGAGCCGGCCCGGGTACCGACCGGGGCTGGCATGTCGAAGCCGAACTGCCGAGAGCGAGGAGCGAGAGCGGTGCCCATTCGCGTCCTCGTCGCTGACGACCAGACGATCATCCGCAACGGGTTGCGGATCATGCTGAACGCCCAGCCCGGCATCGAGGTGGTCGGCGAGGCCGCCGACGGGCGGGAAGCGGTACGTCTGGCCCGCGAACTACGCCCCGACGTCTGCCTGTTCGACATCCGCATGCCCGTACTCGACGGGCTCGAGGCCACCCGGCTGGTCGCCGGCCCGGGTGTCGCCGACCCGCTGGCCGTGGTCGTCATCACCACGTTCGACCTCGACGAGTACGTCTACGGCTCACTGCGTGCCGGCGCCCGCGGATTCCTCCTCAAGGACACGGGACCGGACCTTCTGGCGCAGGCCGTACGGTCGGCGTCCGACGGTGAGGCGCTCATCGCGCCCAGCGTCACCGTCCGTCTGCTCCAGACATTCGCGGACCTGCCCGCCGGCCGGCCCGTGGCCCAGCCGGTCTCCCCCGTCACCGCCCGCGAGGAGCAAGTGCTCCTAGCCGTCGCTCGCGGGCTGACCAACACCGAGATCGCCGATGCACTGCACATAAGCCTCAGCACGGTGAAGACGCATCTGGCCAGCCTGATGGCCAAACTCGGCGCCCGCAACCGGGTCGAGATCGCGATGTGGGCCTACGAAACGCGCCGTATCCTCCCCGGAACCTGAGCCGGGTGCCGGGCCATGTCCCATGAGTCCCCGCCCGGACATCAGTGCACCGGTCGGCTCACGTCGGCTCCACGTGCCTCACCCGCCCCAGAGCGTGACGTACCAGGAGGCCGGAACTGGGACGGTGGGGTGCGGTTCCAGGATCTGCTACGCGGTGGGGATGCGTGTCACCCCGGGACGACGATGCCGCTGTCCCGGCGGTCTTTGGTTCCGTCCAGGGAAACACCCAAGAACGAAAGGAGGATCATCAGGGCTCCCCCGCAGACAATCGCCGAGTCGGCGAGATTGAAGACCGCGAAGTGCTGAACAGAGATGAAGTCGACGACGTGCCCTCGGAAGACCCCAGGTGCCCGGAAGATCCGGTCAGTCAGATTGCCGAGCGCACCTCCCATCAGCAGGCCCAGGGCGAGAGCCCACGGGAGGCTGTGGAGCTTGCGTGAGGCACGCACGATGAGCACGACGACCGCGAGCGCGATCGCCGTGAACACAGCAGTGACCGCCTGGCCCATACTGAACGCCGCGCCCGAGTTGCGTATCACATGGAGAGTGAGCGCGCGGCCGACTACGCCGACGGGCTCGTGGTTCTCCAACCGCGAGACGGCCAGGAACTTGCTGCCCAGGTCCGATGCGTAGGTGAGACCAGCTGCTGCCAGCAATGCGGCCAGATGGCTCTTGCTCAGAGCTCGGGCGCCGGTTTCGGTCCCTGCTGTCTCCCGCTGGGGTTGCGAGGAACTGCTGCTAGTCATGATCCACTCCACTGATACCGAGCCGCCATGACGAGACGGCATTACGACACAATAGCGCCTGCCCTACTGAAAGCAGGCAAATGCGGACACTATGCACCTGACCGGCCACTATCAGTGACAAATGCCGGGCTTGGCCGACTCAGCCGTACGCGTCGAAGCACTGGAAAAGGACCGACAGGAAATCCGGGAAAGCGTTCACTTCTGCTTCGATTCCGATCCCCCTCGGATGTGAGGGAACTCGCGGAAGACGGTGATCAAGAAGTGGTCCCAAGACGGTGGAACGGCGGAACGCGGTCCAGTAGCTGCGCCAGGCCTTCGGCCACCTCGGGTCGGCGACGCCAGGCGGACTCCGACTGGTTCCCCACGGGAAACCGGTACACCGAGCCAGGTCGGCCTGCGGCATTCCGACAGCGTCGAGCTGATCCTTGAGCGTTTCACCGGGCGGTCTGGCGGAGTCAGGGGTGTAGGCGACGTAGGCAGTCGGCGGCGTCCCGAGGACCTCTCTCAGCTCGTACGGAATGCTCATCGAGCAGACCGAGAGAGGTCAGCCGGACGAAAGAGCAATCAGCGGTCAGCGCTGGCCATTTGACGCCGGCACCACCGCGCACTTCGGCCCACTCCACATCCACCATGTCGGGGGTGCCGTCAGCCAGGAGACCCCGGGCCCGGTGCGTCCAGGACGCCCGGAAGCAGGGCGGCAGGGTGGCGACCGCCGCGTCAAGGAGCGAATAAGAGTCACTCGGAGTAGCATCTGGTGACAAATGTAACCAACAGGGAGGGGTGGGGCAGTAGGGGCAATGGGTGCTACTGCCTCATCTCGACAGGACCAGGCCGGCGATGGGGCTCGCGTTATGAAGAGCACGCTCAATCAACTGATAGAACGCACCTACTTCCGCGGATTGGTATTCAACCAGTCCTGGGAGGATCCGCTTCTCGATCGTGAGGCGCTCCGCATATCGGCGGACCAGGACACCGTTCTATCCATCACGTCGGGTGGCTGCAACTGCCTGAACCTCCTCTGTCTACGGCCCCGCCGGCTTATCTGCGTCGACCCCAACCCCGCTCAGACGCACCTGCTCGACCTCAAGCTGGCAGGCATCCGACACCTTGACCATGCCGACTTCTGCTCTCTCCTCACGTCCTGTGGCAGCACAGAGGCGGTGGACATCTACCGGCGAGCACTGCGAGCCAAGTTGCCTGATGACGCACGAAATTACTGGGACAGTAATACTCGGGTACTGGAACGCGGGATACTTGCCCAGGGCAAGCTGGGGTTCTTCTTGAAGTGGATTCGCCGCTATATGCGATGCCAACTCGGAGAGCGACGGATGCGCCAGTTCTTCGAGGTTGGCGACATCGATGACCAGCGCGATTTCTACTACCGCGAGATCCACCCGCGGTTGTTGCGCGGTTCGGTACTCAAAATCCTCGGCTCCCGATGGGTACTTGCCTGCGCCGGCATGCACCCCTCCCAGTATGACCTGATTCAAGACCGTCATGGCATAGGGCGATACATACGCGATCGCGTGGAATATGTGCTGACCACCGTCCCGATACGTGACAACTATTTCATCGCCCAGGCATTTTTGGGCGCCTACCTGGACGCGGAGAACGTTCCTCCCTACCTCCTCGAACGGAACTTCGACACCCTGAAGCAAACGGCCGATCGCGTAGTCAACGTCACGGCCTGGCTCACCGAGTACCTCGATTCATTGCCCGAGTCATCGGTCGACAAGTTCAACCTTCTGGACATATTTGACTGGATGAGCCGGGAGGCCCTCCATACGACGGTGCGCAGCGTGCTCAGGGCTGGTACGCCAGGCGGCCGCTTCATCTACCGTTCCGCCGTACGCTCACTTCCTGTCCCTCCGGAGCTCCGAAGTGCGGTGGTCAGCGAGGACGATCTCGCCGACCGGCTCTTCGCGCAGGACCGGTCCTTTACGTACAGCAGCTTCTACATCTACCGAATTGACCAGCAGCGAGTCGCGGATCAATTGCACCGGACGTAACCTTGGGCCAGCCACACCTTCACAGGTCAGATGTAGCTCGCTTCTCCTGGCCGGATGCCGGACCAACTTTCACCCGAAGGAGTGAGGTCGTGCTCGAGCAGTTCAGTATTTCAGGCACCGGTCATGCCGTCGGCTCCAGGATTGTCTCGAACACCGGCTTGGCTGTTTCGATGGGGCTGTCCACGGATTGGTTCACGAAGCGAACAGGGATTGATGAACGACGGGTTTGCGGGGAAGGAGAGGACGTACTCACGCTGGCGGTTTCCGCTGTCGAGTCGGCTCTCCAGTCGAGTGGGCTGAAACCTGACATGTTGGGCCCCGAAACAGTTCTCCTTCACATCCAGAACGGCCTGACGGCCTTCACCCCGCCGTCCGGGGTCATCTTGGCGAATGCGCTGGGGCTCAAGGGTCTACGAGTGCTCTCCGTTGACGGAGTGTGCGCTGAACCTGTGGCCATGTTCGAGATGGCTGTGCTCATGTTGTCGAGCAATCGTTGCAGTCGGGTCGTCATCTCGTCGAGTGTGGATTTCCTGCCGATCATCAGCTCGGAGGACAGGGGCACGGTCGGGCTCTTCGGCGCTGGTGCGGGCGCTGTCGTGGTCGAGCGGCACACCACGTCACAGGGCATGTCGGCGAAGGTCATGAGCATCCAGTGGGTGACTCACGCCGACCATGCGGCCCTCGGGAGCATCCCGGTACTGGGCTACAACGCCGGCCCCGAAGGGGTCAGCGTGCAAGCGGGTTTCTACGACATGGACGGCTCTGGCCTGGTTCGTACGGGGGTACGCGTCATCCCTCCCCTGGTTTCCCGTGTACTCGAAGAAGCCGGGTGGTGCCACGACGACGTCCACCTCGTCATCTCCCATCAGCCGAACGTTCGCATGCTGCACGTTCTCATCGAGGCTCTGGGCTTCCGGCCGGATATTTTTCCGATGCCTGCCAGCCGCCTGGGGAACATGGGCCCGGCCAGCCTGTTGGTGAATCTCTCCCTGGCCAGAGACGAAGGCCTACTCCGTCCAGGGCAAAGGCTGTTGCTTCTCGCCTTCGGCCTCGGGTTTTCCTGTGGCGCAGCGGCAATCGAGCTCCTGCCCGGTGAGGCGGGGTGCAATGACTGACGCGCGCACATGGGTGCGACCTCCCGTCTCGGACTCGCTTCGCACGAGGATGACCGAGGACCAAAGAGCGATCGCGGCGGCCATGCGTCCCGTCACGCTTCCCGACGGCAGAACACTCCGCGTACTCGACTGCGGAGAGGGGGACGCCGTTGTACTCCTGCCCATGGTCACCGAACTGAACTTCGTCTACGCACCTCAAATCGCAGAGTTCCAGCGCGACCACCGCGTCGTGCTCTATGAACCGCTGCTCAGCACGAACACGCGAGTCGGCATCAAGGACAGGGCCCACGAGGTCCGCTGCCTGCTTTCCGCCCTCGGTATCAGCCGCGCGCACTTCGTCGTGTGGGGCGACACGGGTGCGGCAGCCTATTATCTGGCCAAGCGTCACCCCGAGTTGTGTCGCTCGATGGTCTTCGTCGGGCTGGCCGATCGTTACCGGTTCCCGCAACCCTACGGCTTCTGGCTGAAGATGCTGGAACACCTTCCCATCGAGCGAGTGGTGTCATCGCGTGTGTTCGCGACACTCCTTGGGCGCTTCGTCGGAGGGACCCAGATCAAACCGGAGTGGATCGTCCAGGAGGCGCTGGTCGTCCTTCGGTTGACGGCGCTGTTCAAGCACAGCATTCTTCCCAACCTGACCGAGCATCGCCCGACTCCGGGCGAGGTTCACGTGCCGAGCCTGGTCATCTCCGGCGACAACGACCACATTGTCTCGGTCGCCCAGGCCCGCCGCATGGCCGCGCTGCTTCCCAACGCGGGTGCAGCGGTCATCAAGCCAGGTGGTGAGCACTTCATCACCTACGTAGACGACTCATTCGTCAACGAGACCGTTCGCCGCTTCATCTCAAGCGTGGAGTAGCTGATGAGACCATGGCGAACGTAAGGAGACCCGCGGTTCCGGACGCGCAAGCCGCCGACCCCACCGCACCCGTCGGCGGACTCCACCCGCTCACCGTTCTCTGCATCGGTGTACTGGTCACCGCGGTCGCCCTTCCGGAGTCATGGCAAGGCTGGCCCTACGCGCCGTTTCCTGTCTTTCACGCGTGCCTCGCCATTGTCATCCCGCTTTGGTTTCGGGTTCGCCCCACCGGTCGACCCTGGCCTGAGATTCGGGCGCATCTTCCGAAGCAGGGCCGACCGTTTGCTGCCGCCATCGCGTTCATCGGCGGCTTTATCCTTCTCTACAGCCTCGCTATGACCGTCCTCGGCAAGACGCGGGATCCCGCATGGAACCTGCTTGCGACCTATGGGAAGTTCGCGGATCTGTACGCCGCGCGTTATGGAAGCTGGTTCGCGCTGATCATCGCGTACGTCTTCCTGGGACTGTGGCCCATGTTCGGAGAGGAACTCTTCTACCGGGGATTCCTCCAAGGCTCGCTGTTGGGGCGCTACTCGCTGCCGATCGCTTCGGTCGTCACGTCCACCCTGTTCGGACTCCGCCACTCGGCCCAACTGGTCTACCTTTTGCCTGCATACCCGTATGTGGCCGGCGCAGCATACTTTGTATGGGCTTTCGGCGTGAGCATGATCTGGTGCTGGGTGCACGCACGGACGGGCTCTCTGTGGCTCTGCATGGCGACACACGGGGTGAACATCGTCCTCGCCCCCATTGTTGTTGCCCTAGTGGTTTGGTAGGTCCGCTCGTGCCACGTCCCGCATCACCGCTGCGCGCATTCACTCTGCGCGGCGCACGCGCTATTCATCGAGCCGGAGCCTGGGGGTTCGACCGTTCTGGTCCCCTTGCGCCACTCCTTGCCGAACTCGGCGCACCCCTGCATCGGTGGCTGTTTCCCCACTCGCTTCTGACGGATCCGGGGATCCCCGTCGAGGTCGACGGCTTTCGGCTCTACCACGAAGGGCGCCCCTCGTATCACCTGCAGATGCTGGCGATGGGCATGCACGACCGCGACGTCGCGGCACTCATCCGGCACTTCGTCAGGCCGAACATGTCGGTCGTGGACGTCGGTGCGCACCTCGGCTACTTCACGCTGCTGTGCGCGCGCCTCGGCGGAGCGGCGAGCACGGTCTGGGCGTTCGAGCCGTCGTCGGCACTGCTCCCCATCCTGCGGAGAAACGTGGCGGAGAACGACGCCGGCGGCGAGATCCACGTGGTGCCGAGTGCCGTGGGAGATTCGGTCGGTGCAGTGACGCTGTTCGCGGGCACGCCCGACAGCATGCTGTCCAGCATCCACCGGGCCGCGGCGGCTGGCGACGGTCCGGGGCCGAGGGAGACCGTTGCGTGCACCACCTTGGACGCATGGGCCGAACAGAGTCTGTGGCCCCGAGTGGATCTGGTCAAGATCGACATTGAAGGGCATGAGGTCGCGGCGTTGGCCGGTATGCGGGAGCTGAGTCGTCGAAATCCTGGTCTGGTTCTGATCATCGAGCTCAACGAGCGGACGTTGGCCGCTGCAGGTGAGTCGATCGACTCGTTCTGGGCGGCCCTGGCCGCATGCGGATTCGACGACGTCTCCCTGGCGGGGCCCCCTCCTCGACCGGTGACGTTCCCCCAGGACCGGGACGCCATCCGGCGGGAGATCCGTCGCCAGGGAAACGGGCGGGTCAATCTGGTGTGCCTGCGGAGGCTGGGGTAGCCGGCTGGTGACCGGCTCGTCGGATCTCCGATCCGCTCCTCGCACTCGCGACCAGGAAAGCCCCTGCCAGGGACGAGAGCAGGAAACACGATTCGGCGTACCCGCGCACGACGGACAGCAGCCCGGCCGAGAGGAACACGACGCCCAGGCCCAGTTCACACCATGCGATCCGCGAGGCGGTTCCGACCCACTTCGCTTCGCTCTTCCGGATAATGCCCAACGACCCTTCCTTGGGGGTTCTCACGAACTCCGGCTCGTCTCGCTTGATCGTGTCCCGGAAGCCGGCCAGGATGGAGACCGATACGCCGATGGCGAGCGGCAACGACAGTGGGAGACGCAGACACCGCCGCGCCCAGTCGCCGTACAGAATTCTCTGCGAGAGCACGCATTCCTGCAGCGGCGGGAACAGCACGAGAAACGCGCTGAGACCGACTTGGGTGATCGCCCAGTACGGAGTGCGTGGGAGCCCGAGAACGATATATGCACTGGAGAGCACTCCGGTCAGGACGAGTACCGGTGTACCCAGAACCAGGTGCAAGGAAGAAAGCTCAAGAAATCGACGTCTCTTGCCCTGTGGCGGACTAAGCGCATTCTTCCCATAGTCGAGGAAGAGCCGGAATGCCGCGCGCGCCCAGCGGCGTTGCTGGTTTTTGTAGCTGAGGTAGGTGTCGGGAAGGTCGCTGCTGGCCAATGCCTCGTTGACGAAGACGACCGACCATCCCGCGAGCTGGGCACGGAAGCTGAGGTCGATGCCGTCGTCGGTGAACGGTGCTTCGCGCCACCCGCCGAGTTCTTCGATCGTGCGCTTCCGCCAGACCCCACTGGTCCCCAGATATATGGTGGACTCCCCCCTGGCCTGGCGGATCCCGCTCGAAAAACAGAACAGGCTGTCGATGACCGCCGCTTGGAACAGCGTCAGAGTGGACGAAAGACCGTTGCGGTGCCGCCACCGCGTATGGACTGCAGCGACGCGAGCATCCTCGAACAGGGGCACGGTTTTGATGAGGAAGTCACGATCAGGTGTGAAGTCCGCGTCGAAAATTGCCACGAGGTCGCAATCGGCCATCCGCATACCGTGGTTGAGCGCCCCTGACTTGTACCCGTCGCGGCTTGTCCTGTGGATGTATTCGATCGGGACGGAGCCTCCGCGATGTGCGTCGACGACGGCCTTGGCCAGCGCGGCCTCTTCCCCCTCGGAGTCGTCCAGAACTTGCACCGCGAGTCGGCCATCCATATAGTCGAGGTTCTTTACCGCCGTGAGCAGTCGGTAAAGAACTTTGTGTTCTCGGTAAATGGGGAGTTGCACCACGACCGTCGGCCAGGAGCAACTGGTCGGCCGGGTGAGTTCGATGGCCTGCCCTCCGACACCCTTCATCTGGGAATATGAATGAATGACCAGTATCCGCAGTTGAGCTATGGCGAAGAACGCCAGCATGGCGGAAAGGGCTATCACCAGCATGCCATCAGTCTAACCCGAATTCCGTATAAGGGCTCGCCGGCTTACTGACGCGACAGTGGTGCGTTCGGGTGATGAGCCGACGAGCTCCCGGTGGAGACAGGGGAGCAAAGGTGGGTTCTCACTCATCATGGTGACGTAACCGTTCGCAACCGTTTCGCTCCGCTTCTTTGTTCATGAGCAGTCGAGGAGGCCGCCGCGTGAGGCGTCACTCACCTTTTGGTCGACACCTCGAGGAAACCAGAGACGAAGCAGTCTTCGTCACCGGTACATCCAGCGGGATCGGCAGGGCAATCGCTCTGGACCTCGCCGGGCGAAGTGTGACCGTATTCGCCGGTGTGCGTAGGGCCGGGGACGCGCCGAAGGGCGACGGACTACCAGGTGCGGTGCACGAGATCCTCTTGGACGTCACCAGTGGCAGCCAGATCACGGAGGCGGCCGATTCGATCCGCCGGCTCCTGGGCCGGCAGCGCCTCCGCGGAGTGGTGAACAACGCCGGCGCCGCGACAGGCGGCCCCCTGGAATACGTGACCATCGATGAGATGCGACACCAGTTCGAGGTCAACGTCTTCGGCCAGCTGGCCGTGACTCAGGCGGTTCTTGACCTGATCCGCGATCACGGGGACGGACGCGTACTCTTCACGAGCTCTATCGCAGGACACATCGCCGCACCCTGCTTCGGACCCTACGCCGCGTCAAAGCACGCACTGAACGGCATAGCGGAGTCGATGCGACGCGAGCTGCGGCCATGGAACATCCGCGTGTCCGTCCTCGTGCCCGGAGCGGTGGCGACCCCCATCTGGAGCAAGGCAGACCATTCTGTGCAGGGCTTGACGGACCGACTGCCGACGAGAGCGAAGGAGTTGTACGGCAGCACACTGGAGAACATGCGGCGATACGTGGCTTCCGCCGCGGCGGGACGGAGCATCTCACCGTCGGTGGTCGCCCGTGCCGCCCGTCATGCGCTCTATGCGCGACATCCCAAGGCCGTCTATCTCATGGGCGCGGAGGCACGCGCGGGGGTGGCCCTGTCCACCGCTCTGCCCACACGTGTCTTCGACGCGCTGCTTGCCAGGCAGCTGAGCAGATCCCCGTCGAGATAGACCTTCAGTGACGTGGGCCGGCCCACCTCAACAAGCCGCGGGCACGACGTCCCAGTCCGGCGTGTAGCCGCAGTGCCAATACAACACGGAACCATTGCTGCGCCCCTGGGCTAGACAAAACTCCATGATCGACCAGGTCTTACCTCCGAATACCGGGTCGAGTTTCAGTCCTGTCTCGTCCTTCACGGATGTGCACAGCTCGACCAAGTCGGTTGGGTAGCGACCGAATTCGCGATAGATCCTGGTCGTCCTCAGGTCGATGCGTCCACTGGGCACCCGGTCGGAGACCGACAAGTAGTGCTCGGTCCACTGGACGAGTCCGTGGATCCACCAGCGTGCTGGGCCCGGGTAAACCTGAACGCCGACGACATGGATCGGACGATGTCCTTGCAGGCGCAGCAGGTTCTCCGCCAGCACGAAACCCGCGAACGCCGTGCCCGACGCGGCCGTGATGAACACCGTCTGCAGCGGCGGCACCCCCATGGCCTCGACCTGCCCCACCATTTCCAGGAAACCGCGCGCAGCAGCGATCACCGCTGCGGGATGTGCGAGGCTCGGCGGGGCGAAGAACGGCCGCCGTCCCGCTCTGCGGCTCCGGTGATAGGCACCGGCCAGCGCACCGGCTGCCTCGATGTGGCCCGGACCGATCAGACGCACGTTGTTTCCGAGGCCGCCGAACATCCTCCGTCGTTCACCGAGAGGAAGAGGCGGAACGTCAGCGACGACGATTTCCCATGCGATGTCGAACCGTCGAAGAACCGGGAGGATGTCGTGTACGAGGTTGGTCACGTTGCCCACCGGGGTGACGAGGCTGCCGTACCCCTTCTCCAGCATGTGCCCGACCAGATGCTCGATCTTACGCGTCTTGACGCCTCCGCGGCCGTGACCGGAGAGGTCGTCACGCTTGACCAGGACATCCACCCCGTTTGATCGGGAGATTGCCGAGATCGGCGTCGGCCACTGTCCCAGAGGGACGAACGGGGCCTCCAGAATGCGCTGGATTCCGTTGTGGTCGCGCATACCTGCTCCCTCAACCTGCTGTCACGGCCGGTCCGGGCACGGGATGGAGAATCACAATGGGAAGCTCGCGGGCTGTGCGCTGCCGGTAATCCTCGTACCCGGGGAAAGCCTTGACGAACCGGAGCCACAGTTCCGCACGTTTCCGTTGGTCAGCCTGCTCGGCCCTGACATGGAAGGTGCGACCTCTGATCTCGACCGTCGCGAAGGGATTTTCTCCGAGGTTCAGCCACCAGCCCGGCGGCTGGTCCAGGCCCCCATGAGAAGCGATGACCGCGAGGCCTTCGCCATCCTCGACAGCGAGGAGGGGAACCGTCCGCGGCTCGCCGGTCCTACGGCCCGTCGTCGTGATGATCACGATCTTGCCGTGCTTCAGTCCCAGTCGTCCCAGCAGACCACCCGTTCGTCGATAGACGCCGAGATGCAGCACGCTCATGACGACGATGAATCTGCGAAGGGCAGGACTGGACTTCTGTCCGATCCGAAGCATGACCGCGCGCAGAAGGGCCACCCCGAGTATGTGCATAGGGACTCCCAATGGCAGTCGATCTTATGTTCCAAGTTACGTCGGACTGCCTACGTTCGCATGACGGCGGATTGATGCCTGCACAGCAGTCGTGAGCCATGGAATCCGAGAGCGTTCAACCGCCATTTCCGTCCGTGGGTGGTGTGGAGCGGATCCGCTTCTTCGCACCGGGCTTCTTCTCCGCAATCGCTCCGGGGCCAGCGGCCTTGCCTCCGGTGACCTTGGGGCTCCTGGCCCGCTCGACACTGGCGCGCAAGGCCTCCATGAGGTCGACCGCGCCTGTCGCCTTCGCCGCCGGCTCGGCCTTCTCCACGGTTTTGCCGGCCCGTTTCGCCTCGATCAGGGCGGCGACCCTCTCCTGGAACGTGTCGTGGAACTCCTCGGGGTTCCACTCCATGCTCAGGGCTTCGATGAGCTGCTCGGCCATCTTGAGCTCTTTGTCGGAGGCCTTCGCCTTGGCGGGGAGGTCGCCGATCTCCTTCTTCGGGTCTCTGATCTCGTCCGCCCAGTGCAGCGTGTGACAGGTGAGGAGGCCGTTCTCGGCCTTCACCGCCACCAGGTACTCGTGCTGGCGCATCACGAACGTGGCGATCCCCGCCTTGCCCGATTTCTCCAGCGAGCTCGTGCATGGTTGGCGGTGTGACGTCGAAAGGTGCAGGTCGGGCTAGTGGTCACTGTGGCTGATTGGGCCTGCGGGTGGCGGTCTGCTGGTGTGAGAGCGGGCTGGCGACGGCTTGGATCGTGTCGCTCATGTGGTCGCGGCGGTCCAGGTGTCGTACGAGGGCTCGCCAGTTCTTGAGGTGTGCGATGCCGTGCTCGACGCGGATACGGCGTGCGGAATGCGCCTTGCGCTGGCGTTCGTGGATCTCCTCGTACCAGTCCGGTGGGTTCTTCTTGAACTTGCGGTGTGGTGGCGTCACGACGCGGCCGCCGGTCTGGGCGCCCAGGCCCTGGTAGCCGGCGTCGGCGAGGATCTCCACGGCCGGGCCGCCAGCCAGGTGCTTGACCAGGCCCAACTGTCGGGCGTGCGTGATGTCGGCACAGCTTGCGGGCTGGGCGAGACTGCAGAACGGGAGCCTGCCGCTGGCGTCGGTGAGGACCATGGCCTTGACGGCGTTCTGTTTGTTCTTGCCGGAGATGAACTTCTCCCGGTCTTTGCGGCCGACGGCGGGCCGACGGACTCGGATCTCGGTGCCGTCGATGATTCCGGTCTGTCCGCTGGCGCCGAGGTGGTCGATGACCTCGGCGAGGGTGTGGAGCCGGGTGCCGGCCGCGATGGTGCAGCCACGGGTTGCGAGCAGGGGCCGCACCTCGCCGATCGCCCGGGGTGATCGTGGAGCGGTCAACGCCGAACCAGCAGGCCAGCACGTCGTGAGTAGCACCGTGGCGAAGGTGGACAAGCGTGGCCAGGAGCCGGTCGATGAAGACCGGCTGGTGTTTTGCACCAGCGCCGAAACGGCCCGCTTCCGCGGCCTGGACTCCAATCTCGCTTGATGCCGTTGGTGCCATAACGGACCTACCTCGGGGACGAGTTCGGCGATCACATCGGCCGAGAGCCCTGTGATCCTCCGGTCGGTGATGATCGCTGCACGAGACCCGTTCCCCACCACAA
Source organism: Streptomyces sp. NBC_01546 (assembly GCF_045208355.1). Taxonomy (NCBI): domain Bacteria; kingdom Bacillati; phylum Actinomycetota; class Actinomycetes; order Kitasatosporales; family Streptomycetaceae; genus Streptomyces; species Streptomyces sp. NBC_01546. The sequence continues at coordinate 8,187,450 of NZ_CP109379.1, read as the reverse complement.
GAACATGATCAGGGATCAGGATCTGGCGTCGCACCGCCAACCATGCACGAGCTCGTTAGCCGTCCGAACATTCAAGCCCTCCCCTCATCCAACCAGCGGCTTGACGGTATCGGAGTCTGGTGCCTGCTGAACGCCGAAAGGGCTGTGGGCTACACTCCGGTGATCTTGCAGACGCGTGCTGGATCCCTCCGCACGTCTGGTTGCGCCCGCCCCGCGCGGCATGACGGCCGTGCCAGGAGCCTCTGGACGAGCATGCACGTCAGGGCCCCAAGCCGACGGACGATGGCCGACCTCGCCGGAGCCGTCGACAGCGGCCGGGTGCTCAGAGACGGTACCCGGGCCCCCACGTCGTGCAGAGCACATTCTCGCGCGGCGATGAGGTCGAGGTCCCGCAGCTGACGCTTGAGCTCATCGATCAGTGCCTTGTCGGTGTCGAGGAAGTCTCCTTCTTCGAGCCCGGCGCCGGCGAGGTACTCGAGGTGCTGATCATCGATGGCCCGGCGACTGGCCCAGACTGCGAAGTCGGTGCACCTGAAGAGATACGCATACGCGGCATTGAGGGTCGCGGCAGCAGCGGGCTCGTACGCATCCTCAGGTCCCAACAGGCGGTCGTTGTGGCAGTAGTCGCTGAGCATGTACTCCGCCAGGCCGCGGTTGACGGCGGTATACACCGCCGGATCGCCGAGGACGCCCTCCCACACCGAGTTCAGGAGCGGTCGCAGACCCAGAGTGAAGGCTGCCTGTTCATCCTCCGACAGAGCCTCGTGCCAGCCCATCAGACGCTCAGCAACGCCCGCGGCGAAAACCCCGCGTTCACTGGGCGACGCGGCCTCCAGATATCGGCGTGCTCACGCCCGCCACGGGGATCATCCCATCCACGGCTGACAACGCCTGAAGCAGTCCCTGGTAAGCCGACTCGACATCAAATGGGCGGGCCCATACCCCCGCCGCTACTGCAGACACTCCCACCCACACGTCACTCGATCAGGGTGGCTCCCATTCTCGCCGCCGATCATGAACCTGCACCGCTGTCCATCGCCTGCACAGACGGACCAAAGCGGCTCCCACAACCACCGCCCACATGGCTCTCGTTCACCGCGCCGAAAACACACCGGACGCTCCGTCTTGTGGCCGCCCTCCGCCTCGCGGTCCGGCAGTACTGGCGGCGGGCGAAAGGCCGCTCGGCTTGCGCGCATCTGATCACACTGCGGAAGAGGGGCTATCGGCTATCTGTCCACGTCCTTGACCTCCAGCGCTCCTCGTGCCACGCCGATGAACGTGACGTAGGCTTCCCGGAAATCCCGGTAGGCAGCGTCGTACTCGTCCCGCCGCTCGGGACTGTCGTCACCGATGAGTGCCTTGAGCAGCGGCTGGACGCACCGCGCCATTTTCCGCACGTGATCCGCCGCGTCGGAGACCTCGGCAGGACCGTCGAGCCGGACCTCATGCATTGCCCTGTTCATGTCCCCGATGGCCGGGCCGATGTGCTCGTACATCTGCGTCAGGAGCCGGTTCTTGCTCTCACGGTCGCGCGCCGCGTCGACGTCGTCGATCTGCCATGTGACCGCGTTGAATGCATGCGCGCAGCTCATCATCTCCCGGTAGGCGGATCGGCGCCGTTCACGCTGTTCACGCAGGGCCTCTGCCGTTGTGGTTGTTCGGGCTTGGGCCTGCGCTGCGCGCAAGGTCGCCCGCGCGGTGATGTAGCTGGCTCCGAGTGCGGTCAGCGCGGTGAGGATACCGACCCACAGTCCGCTGTTCGCCATGGCTGGAGAGTCTGCCAGCCGGGGTGCCATCGCGACAGCCCGCGAGTCGATCACCGACCGTGATCCGTGACGGCCAGATAGTTCCCCACCGACTGGCCGTCGGTGGGGAGTCTCAACTGGCCACTAGAACAGCATGGTGGTGCGCACCACGTGAACTGCGCGGATTGGATGTCGCGGGAGGCTGATGGAGCCCGAGTCAAGATCGTTCACGGAATGTGTGCCAGAACCTGTCAGGCTCTGACCGCAGTTCCGTGAAGGATCTTGGAGCGGCTTGACTTCGCAACGGGGGGCAAGCAGAAAATCTCGGCCTCCATGCCTCCGCACGACTAATGTGCTGCTGGGTAGATCGTCCCGACCAACGAGGGGGCTGAGTCGTGCTGACCAATACGCACCCTCCGTAGGTACCTCTGGAGTGCCCAGAGGTACCTACGGAGGCTCTAGATGTCCCGAACCGTCCGCACGACTCCCAGACAACTCCGCGTCCAAGAAGGCGCATCGGAGTCGATGTCCCTGTATGACCTGCGCTACACGCACGCTGAACTTGCCGAGGCCGCGCGCGATGGCCGTCGCCCTGCCCCGACGAAGTCGCGGCGCAGGATCACCTCCTGGCAGTGGATGGTGCTCTACTGCAGGAAGGGCTCGTTCTCCGTTGAGATTGCTACCGCTGAAGGCCGGGCCCGGCTCCAGGGGCGACTCGACGCCCAGCGGATCCGTGGACTGCACCATTCCGGCCATGACCTTGACGACGCAGATATCCCTCCGGTCCGCCACCGTCACGGTGCGCTCTGGGATGCCTGGTAGACACGAATCACCCAGGGTGCTGAACGGCACTTGAGGACACGGGAGGGGCCTGCGGTGGATCGGCCAGTGGACTTGCGCCCTCCTGCCCTCGTACGTGACCGCTGATCGACACCAGGCCGTTCACGAAACTGCGGTCAGAGCCAAATTCAAGGTTCTGGCTCAACTTCTGTGGAGCTGCGCCGGGCGCGCTCGTGCCCACCGTCGGGCCAACGCGCCGACCTGCTGGTTCTCATTGTTCAGCGTCCCGAAGTATTGAGCGTCGAGCCGTCACCACAGAAGTTGAGCCAGAACCACAACCGGTGAACAAAGCCATGAGTCGGTGGATCCCACACTCGACAGCGTGCCGCTGCTTGCAGTCGTCTCTGTCGAACTTCGGCGGCCGTCCGCCGCGCGAGCCGCGCCCCAGCCGGTTGCGGACACGGTCCGCGGGGACCGGAATCATCGCCTTGATCCCGCCTGGCCTCCTTCCGGCCGATCTGACCCGAACGAGTGGTGATGAGAGGACGCGCCGTGCCGACGGCCCGCGGCGGATCGATTCGCCGCTCTCGGCCCGCCCAGGGTCGGCCCCGCAGTGACCTCTTGATCATCTTCGGAAGGGACGCATCCCCGCATGAAGCTGCGCTGGCGCGTCGCCCCGGACGGCACCGCCGTCAACCTCGGGTCGGCCTCACCGACGGACACCTGCCGGATCAGCCACTTCTCCGTCTGCCCGGGACGCGGCGCCCGATCCGGGCCCGAACCCCCTGACGATCAGCCACCCGGCCAGCCCCAGCTCCCAGGCGAACACCGGCAGCGCGGCGGCCGACCCCGCCACGGAGAGTTGCGCGTAGGCCCCGAACATCACGGCGACGGCCGAGGCGCAGATCAGCGGCCCGCCGACCAGCCCGAGCACGGCGATGAAGCGCGGCACGAGCCGTGCGCGGTACGCCAGGTACGCAAGCAGGACGGTGTTCAGGCCGAGGACGATGTTGGGCCCGAGCAGGAACGTCCAGTCGTGCACGGCCGCCAGCGCGACGTCGGCGCCGGCCGCCGCCCCCGCGTCCCGCCGCAGGGTGACGAGCGCCAGGACTGCGACGATCCCGAGGGCGATGACGGCCGCCTCCAGCAGCCGCCCGAAGGCGTACCCGAGCGCGAGCCCCTCGCCGTGACGCCGCAGGACGGGAAACAGCGCCGCCCCGGTACCGGCCACCGCCACCACCAGCACCACCTCGCAGAGCACCCCGAGCAGCGCCCGCGTATCGGCGCCCTGCGCGAGATGACCGTCCGCCGCGCCCAGCAGGGGGCGGTACAGAACCGCCCCGGCTATCGCGGCGACCTCGGTCAACAGGAACAGCGACCCGGTGGCCACCGCGGTTCTCCGGTCCGGACTCATCTTCTCGGTACCCCTCGCTCGATCGGTGGTGTACGCCGTACACCTGACAGAACCATAGGTGTACGGCGTACACTCGTCAAGGAGAGGGCGCTGTCGAGGAGGGAAGGGGCCGAACCGGAATGACCCGGCAGGAAGCCACGCACACGCAACGGATCCCCCTGAACAGGGACCGCGTCCTGCGCGCAGCCGTCGCGCTCGCCGACGCCACCGGCATCGACGCGCTCAGCATGCGCAGGCTCGCGCAGGAGCTGGACGTCGTACCGATGGCCCTCTACAAGCACGTGGCCAACAAGGAGGAGCTGCTCGACGGCATGACCGACGCCGTCGTCGGCGAGATCGACCCGCCGGCCGCAGGCCCCGACTGGCAGCGCGTGGTCCGCGGGCGGATCCTCTCGGCCCGGCAGGTCCTGCTGCGCCACCCCTGGGCGGCCCGGGTCATCGAGTCGCGGACCGGCCCCACCCCGGCCGTGCTGGCGTACCTGGACTCGATGGCCGGAAGCTTCCGGGACGGCGGCCTCTCCGCCGACCTCACGCACCACGTCATGCATGCGATGGGCAGCCGCCTGCTCGGCTTCAGCCAGGAACTGTTCGACACCTCGGGCCCCTCCGGCCCTCCGGACCCCAGGCTGGCGGCGCGCTACCCCCACATCGCGGAACTGGCCGCGACCGCCGCACACGACGGGGGCTCCACGGTCGGTGGCGGCTGCGACGACCAGTTCGAGTTCGAATTCGCCCTGGACCTCCTCCTGGACGGCTTCGAAAGCCTCCGCCGCCAGGGCTGGACGTCCGCGCGGAAGGCGTAGCGGGTACGGGGGGCTGATCTAGCGCCGAGGGGGAGGTAAATCCAGCCGAGCCGCGGCCAGTGGTTGCGCGCGGACCCGCCTGCGCCCGGCGCCGTTCCCACGCGGATCCGGCAACACCCGTCGGCGTACTTGTTGATCACGTGTACGCCGACACCGACAGCCGGGTGGATGCCTGGTCCACGATGACGTGGCGCTCGCAACCCAACTAATCCGTTTCTCTCCGGTACTGAACTTGAACTCGTGATGTCGGTCTCGTGGACCGCGCATGTGGGAGCCCGCGGAATACGTTCGCGTACTGCGGGCTGGCCTGCGATCGTGAGTGCGCGCCAGAGGACTTGACGATGCAGCCGGTTGCGCCGGTCACGAAGTGGTCGGCCGGATCGATCCGGATCACGAGCCGAGCGGTCAGTGCCAGCGGGATCTCGGTCCGCCTGGGGATCACAGCCGACGAGCAGTTCGAGCGGGGCAGCCTGATGAGTCCCCGCAATCCGTCCAGTGCTCGACGGGAGAGCAGTGTCTGGATCCGACGGAGCGGACTGTGCAACGACAGCGAGCTTGCGGATCACGTCCGAGCGCTGGTCGGACTCGTCGACAGGTGTCGCGAGGAGCTGGCGCACCTGTCCGCCGACTGTGACCTGGAGCTGCTTCTTGGCTTTGGCAGCGAGAACGGTCAGGGAGGCTGTGGCCTGCCGGCTGGTCTGTTGGCGGAGGTTGGCGCGCTGGGGCTTGACATCGTGCTCGACCTCTATCCGCCCGAGTCAGCGGCGACGGCTACTCCGGGATGACGACCGGCTCCAGTCGCGCTGATTCGATGCGGTCTCGGCTGGTCAAACGAGGGTGAGGCCGGTTCCGGTGAGGCAGCCGTCGACCAGGTCCGGGCGGTACTGAATCCGTTTGAGCCGGTGCTTCACGGCCCGGGTGATCTGGCCCAGGTCCGCCGCGGCGAGGTTGCCGAGGTTCGAGTTCGAATTCGCCCTGGACCTCCTCCTGGACGGCTTCGAAAGCCTCCGCCGCCAGGGCTGGACGAAAACGCGCCGGCAAGAAGGGCATGGGGGTCGGCGTCGCCCTGGGCGTGGTCGCGGCGATTCCGGCAGGCGGTCTCTCCCTGCTCGGAGGAGCGGCCGGAGGCGGAGGCGGAGTCATCGGCCACTGCTTCCACAAGGGACTCAATCTGACCGACGAGGACGCCGCGCGCATCAGAGTGCTGTGGGGCAGCATGGGGCGATGCACTTCGATCAGCCGCTGCCTCACGAGGTCAAAGTCGTCGATTCGGCCTCGTTGTTCAGGCTGGAGGAGCGGGCGTGTGTCCTCGCCCTGAACCAGCGATTGGACCCAGCGTGGGTGCAAGCGAATGCGGCGCCCGATGGAACCCACTACCTGTGGCCAGCCCTGTGGAACAGCCTGCCCCACCGCCCGGACGTTCCACGTCAGCTGCGGTGCGAGCTGTTGATCACTCTGCGTGCGGGAGACCGCGTGATGAGCCTGCTGGACGTACTTCCCGACGACTTCGCCCCGCTGCCGAGGGTGACCTCACGCGAAGAAGGCACGCAGGTCAGCCAACTCCTTGACCGTGCTCCTTCGGTCAGGGAATGGCTACGGCGAGAGGGCGCGAGCCCGGACCGGCTGTGACAGGCGTCGCCAGCAGACGAGCGCCTACGGGCCAGCCGATTCCGCCCCGCACCCACACCATCAAGCGACGACAGAGCCGCTCGAAAACTCACGAACCGTCCTCTGAGAAGGCACTCCGGCAAGGTTGGGCAAGCCGCTGTTCAGGGCGGCTTGCTCAGGCTCCCCTTGGGCTTGCCCAGCCGGTTATGCCGACTCCCACAGTGGGCCGATCCGTCCCACGCGGTGTCTCGAGCGGGACGTGCCCGGCATCGTGCGTGGCGGTCAGCGGCCGACCGCTTCGGGGTAACGGGCACGGCGCCAGTCCGGTTCTCGACGCCGATCAGAGCCGCCTGACACCCAACCTGACAAGGGTTCGCGGTATCAGCACTAGCAGTTCTGGGTGGCGAACTTCGTTGCAGGTTCTGTGCCGGTACCCGTATCCGCCTCCGGCAGTCTTTGCTTGTCCTCTGAGGTCCCTGAAGATCTTCTTCTGGACGATCCTGCGGGTCATCAGAGTGACGGCGGCCCAGTGATGAGGGCTTCACTGTGCTGTACGAGTCGTTTGTAGTTGCGTGCGTGGCGGTCACGGCTGCCCGATGCCACACCTTCGGCAGAGCTAGCCTCGGCGCCAGATGACGCAGCGGTGCTCCCGGACATCCCGGTCGACGTGCCAGCCGGGCGGGGCGTCGCGCCAGCTGTCGGTGGCCGGGGCCTTCTCGTCGGAGAGGGGGAGCGCAGCGACGTTGGCCTCGGCCGGCACGGCCCCGTTCTTGCTCAGGGCGCGGGACCAGACCCGGCCGTCGAGCACCATGAAGGTCAGCGTCGCGCGTATCTCCCAAACGAGGCCATCGTCCATCACCATCCGGTCGCCGGGCCGGATGCCAGCCTCCTGGACGAAACCGGTGGCGATCCTTTCGGCCCATCTGGTCCGGGGCTTGGTGATGTGTTCGGTGACGGCCACGCTCCCGACGCCGGCGAACACCGCCAGCGACACCGCGACGGTGCCGGTGGCGAGCGCGGCCCTGCGATTGGCGCCGAGTTGGCGCAGCAGCAGGACGACGGCGAGCACGATCAGGGCGACCACGGTGGTGCGGCCGGCGTGGAAGCTGCCCCAATTGTCCTCGGCGGTCCAGAGGCTGGAGAGGAAGGTGGCGTCCGGCAGGCCCCAGACGACGAAGTAGGACTCGTGAAGCTCCTTGGCCGCCATGTGGACCAGCACCGCCATGAGCGCCAGCGTCACACCGGAGGCGGCCGTGCCGAGCGCGACGATCTTCTTCCAGCCGCGGACGTGGTAGAGCGCCGCCACCGCGACCAGCACGTACACCGCGGCCAGCGGGGACAGGTAGCGGGCGTAGGTGATGGTGTCGATCCGGCCGTCGGCGGGCAGGCCGGCGGCCGCCGCCAGTGTGATGCCGCCCAGCAGCGCGACCATGAGGAAGGCGGTCACACGGTTGGCCAGGCTGAAGCGCTTGCTGAACAGCGCGTACACGCAGACCACGAGGGCCAGCGCGCCCAGACCCCACGTGGAGGTCATGAAGTACCAGAGGTGGCCGGTCGCCCGCATGAAGGTGCGGCGCATCAGCCGGGTGTTCGCCAGCGTCTCGAAGACGGCATTGCCGACTTCGCTCGGGCGGGCCCCGTCAATCCGTGACATCAGCCAGGCGGTCATCAGCTGTTTGACGCCGAACATCACGGCCAGCGCCGCCAGCGCCAGCGCACTGGCCATGCGTGGTGCCCAGTTGAAGGTCAGGGCCACCAGCAGCACCACGGCGGTCAAGGCGATGATCACGCCGCCACGGTCGTGGGTGAGCAGGCAGTACCCGGCGGCAAGGCCGCCCAGCAGGCCGAACCAGATCCTGCGACGCCCGCTGCCCTCGGAGAACAGGCCGTGCACACCGATCAGCCACAGCAGCACCAGGACCGGCAGTGGGGTGTCGGCCATCGCGTACTGCGTGTAGAAGAGCACCGTCGGGAGCATCACCGCGGCAAGGGCGGCGGCGTACGAGACCGGCCGGGAGATGTTCAGACGGCGCAGTGCCCAGTACGCGACGGGGAGCATCAGGCAGCTGATGAGGGCATTGATGCCCATGATCAGGTGGTACGCGTGAACCGGGTCCTGGGTGAGGCGCATGGCCGGCGAGATGAGCAGCGAGTACCCGCCTGGGATGATCTGATCGCCGTGGATCGCGGTCGTCGGTCTGCCGGCCATGATTCTGGCCATCACCAGGTACATCTGCTCGTCCGGGCTGACCGTCGGGTGGTCCTGATCGGTGACCAGGGAGAGCCGGAAGAGCACGTTGAGCACGTATCCGACGGCGAGCGCCGACGGCACCACCCAGCGGGCCTGCCACCACCCCGCGCGGGTACGGCTGTCCGCCGAGGGATCCCCGGCGCACCGGGCGTCTTCGGCCCCGGCAGGGTCCGAGAGGGTCAGTTGCGTCATAACCAGACTTCCTTGAGATGTCTGCATTGCGGAGACCAAATGGCTCGCCTTGCTACTGTCAAGAGGAGGCCAGGGGGCCCGGGGTTGCTCCCGGCTGCGCCCGACCCCCGGCAGGCGACGCCGATACGCACCAGCCCGGTGAGACCGTCATCGGCAGGCAGCGCGGCCCACTCGCGAAGGAAGGGTCAGCCGGCAGCCCAGAGGGGCGAGGCCAGACCGGCTGCGGTGGGCGCGACTGCCTCGATGCGCCGGCTGACGCCAGAGGCGCTGTTGCCTGCGCGGTCAGCCATCGGCGACGCGCCACCCGGAAGACGGGTGGCGATCCGCGCAAATGTCTTGTGTTGATCGCAATTCTTTGCGCGCACTGAAGCTATGAACCTCTTCGCCGAGATCGCAGCGATCGTGCACCCGATGCCCGAACCGGGGGATGTTGACCCCGGAGATCTACGAGGCCGTCCGTGACGACGTCGAGGCCTCCCGCAAGGAGACGGCCTTCAACCTGGAGGCGGCCTCGGACACGGACCCCGAAGCCAACGAGCCGCTGATGACGGCCATCGACTCCGCCCGGCAGCGCCGGGCACAGGCCGAGACCGAGATCCGCCGACTGATCGCCTACGGACGCGAGTTCGCCCGGCCCCCGCCCGTACCGGCCCACGGATCTGGGCAGCGCCGCGGGTATGTCCTTCTCAGGGGTACGCACCGCCTACGGCGACAGCGAGATCGCCTGGGTTGCCTCGGCCACCGGCCGCCGGCCCCGCCAGTAGCGGGCGCCCAGCGCTTCCTTCACCCACCCAGAAGGGAAATCCCGTGGAACTGCACGCCATCGAACGCCCCGCCGACGCCTGTCAGCAAGGCCTCACCGATCGCGAGATCCTGGCCGTGTTCCGTCGCGCCTTCGGCGCCGACACCGAGGTGCTGGCCGCAACCCGAGCTGGGCGGCGGGAGGTACAACACCACCTACCGCATCGACCTGGCCGGGCAGCGGGAGCCCGTCGTGCTGCGGGCCGCATCCGCCCCGGACCGCCAGTTCCACTCCGAACCAGAGCTGATGCGCAACGAGTACGCCTCCGTACCGTGGCTCGCCCCGATCGCACCGCTGATGCCGCGTGTGCTGGGAGCGGACTGGTCACACGAGACGATCGGACGGGACTGGATGATCCAGTCCATCCTCCCCGGAACTCCGGCCCCCGAACTCCTCGGCTCCTACCCCCGCGAGACGTTCCCTGCGTCTGTATTCTCCGCATGCAAGCCGTCGTCAGGGGGCTTTCGAGCAACATCCTCAGGGTAGACCGACGCTCCCTCTCCATCCCCGCGCTCACTCGCCCGCGTGCCAGCTCGTGCAGCACGTCCCAGTGGTTCGAGCTCCCAGCACGGGAACGGAGCAGCAACCCCACCAGGGCAACCAGTACAGGCGCCAGCACCGCCACGAGATCGACATTCACTGGTACTCCGTCTGCCTCATTCCGTGGCCCTCTGCCCAGGACTGCCCACTACAGGGCTTGGGCGACGAAAAGGTTGAACCACATGTGTGGCGCCATCGCTGGATCGAGCGATGGCGACACTGGCGTCCGGACTCTGCAGCGCTGCAGCCATCAGGCACGGAGCTCGGCTCCCGCGGCGGCCGGCCGCCGACGTTCGACAAGGCCGACTACCGCGCGAGGCACTCGGTCGAATGCGGGATCAATCGCCTCAAGCGCCACCGGTCCGTGGCCACGAGATACGACGAACTCGCCGTCCGCTACGAAGCAACCATGCTGGTCGCGGCCATCAATAGGTGGCTGTGACCCCGCGGCCGCAGCAGCCCTCAGTTAACCCTTTGCCGAGGAGCCGATAGACCAACTACGTTCTCCCAGCCGTCCATGTTGATCCGGACCGGCACTGTCGACGAGGAGGTGTGGAGCACATGCGCAGGAGTGCCCAGCAGTTGAGCCCGCGTACTGACCTTTGCCACCTCCTCACGACGGAGACACCTTGTCGCTCCGCATCACCCCACTGACCGACCCCGCTCACGGGGCGCACAGCCGACGCCTTGCATGGCTGGCGTCTGATGCCGATGCCAACCCTGTCGGGACGGCCTTTCTGCGCCTGTTCGACGGCGGACAAGCGCACTTGGCCGAACTGACCCTCCACGTTCATCCCGTGGAGCGCCGCAAGGGCGTCGGCTCCCGGCTACTCGACACTGCCGTGGCAGCCGCCCGGGACAACACCCGGCGCTGCGTCGTAGCGCAGGCCGGGGCCGGATCGCCCGGCGACCACTTCCTGCCGGCCCGCGGCTTCCGCAAGGTCCTCACCCTGAGGTACTCCCGCCTGCCCCTGGCCGATGTGGACATCCCCTCACTGGCAGAGATCATTGAGCGTCCGCATTCCGGCTACCGGCTGGCGTCCTGGCAGGGAACCGTCCCCGACGATCTCGCCCAGACCTTCGCCGACTCACGTCGCGCCATGGACGACATGCCCATGGAGGACACCGACTACGGCACCACGACCTGGGACGTGGACCGGGTCCGGGCTGCGGCGAAGGCCGTCGAACAGCGCGGCGACCACCTGCACACCGTCGTCGCCATCGACACCTCCAACGGCTCGATCGCCGGGTTCACCGAACTCGTCGTGCCCGGCGGCGGCACAGGTGATGCCCAGCACTACGGCACCGGCGTGCTGCCTGAGCACCGCGGACACGGTCTCGGCCGCTGGATGAACGCCGAGTCGATCCGCCAAGCCGACGGGCGCTACCCGGACCTCGGCGGCCTCCTGACCGACACCGCCGACAGCAACACGCACATGAGACACATCAGCGACAACCTCGGCTACCTGCCCACGCACACGACGCTGCAGTACCAGCTCGACCTGTAGAGGCGAGCGGACGGGCCGGACCTGGGCATCACCTCGTCCGGCCCGTCGGCACTTTCACAACAGGCCCTAACGAGCTCGTGCATGGTTGGCGGTGCGACGTCAAAAGGTGCAGGTCGGCACGGTGGTCACTGTGGCTGATCGGGCCCGCGGGTGGCGGTCTGTTGGTGTGAGAGCAGGCCGACGATGGCTTGGATCGTGTCGCTCATGTGCTCGCGTCGGCCCAGGTGGCGGGCGAGGGCTCGCCAGTTCCTGAGGTGTGCGATGCCGTGTTCGACGCGGATGCGGCGTGAGGAGTGTGCCCTGCGCTGGCGTTCGTGGATCTCTTCGTACCAGTCCGGTGGGTTCTTCCTGAACTTGCGGTGTGGTGGCGTCACGACGCGGCCGCCGGTCTGGGCGCCCAGGCCCTGGTAGCCGGCGTCGACGTGGATCTCCACGGCCGGGCCGTCGGTCAGGTGCTTGACCAGGCCGAACTGCCGGGCGTGGGTGATGTCGGCACAGCTTGCGGGCTGGGCTGGACAGCAGAACAGGAGTCTGCCGGTGGCGTCGGTGAGGACCACGGTCTTGACGGCGTTCTGTTTGTTCTTGCCGGAGATGAACTTCTCCCGGTCTTTGCGGCCGACGGCGGGCCGACGGACTCGGATCTCGGTGCCGTCGATGATTCCGGTCTGTCTGCTGGCGCCGAGGTGGTCGATGACCTCGGCGAGGGTGTGGAGCCGGATGCCGGTGGCGATGGTGCATCCGCGTGCTGCAAGGAGTGGCCGCACCTCGCCGATCGCTCGGGTGATCCTGGAGCGGTCGACGCCGAACCAGCAGCCAGCACGTCGTGTGTGGCACCGTGACGGAGGTGGATGAGCGTGGCCAGGAACCGCTCGATGAAGACCAGCCGGTGCTTTGCACCAGCGCCGACGGCCCGCTTCCGCGGCCTGGACTCCAGTCCCGCCTGATGCCGTTCGTGCCACAACGGACCGACCTTCGCGACGAGTTCGGCGATCATATCGGCAGACAGCCCCGTGATCCTCAGGTCGCTGATGATCGCTGCACGAGACCTGTTCCCCACCACACGAACATGATCAGGGATCAAGATCTGGCGTCGCACAGCCAACCACGCACGAGCTCGTTAGGAAAACGGGATTGACCACGGTGTACACCCAGCGCAGCCTTCCTTGACGCTCAGCGCACGACAAGCGCTACGCACTGGGAAGTGAAGCTCTGACCCGAAGCCCCGGAGAGGCCCTGCCTCGCGGGCCAGGACTCGGTTGCGGCGCCGGGTCCTGGCGGAGTTGAACGCCCCCGGTCCTGGCGGGTCCGGCGGTCCCCGGTGGGGGCGGGGCTGAAGCACCCGGGGCACCGCTGTCAGTCGATGGCCTGGTAGAGCGTGGTCCAGAAGTCATTCATGGCACGCGGAGAATCCGGGGTGGACAGTCCGACCTGGGTGAGCAGGACTCCGGTGAGCTGGTTGGTCCTGTCCGCGTACGCGGTGGTGCCAGTACCGCCGAACCAGCCGAACTGGCCGACGGGCGCGTAGTCGCCGCGATGGGTGCGCACCGCCATACCGAAGCCCCAGCCGCCGCTCGACCCCTGGCCGGACGACAGGTGGGCGACGTTGCCGAACATGGCGTCCCGGGCGGCCAGCTGCCCGGGCGAGAGACGGTTGGTGGTCATCAGCTCCACGGCGGCCCGGGACAAGATCCGTTCGGTCCCGTGCATCCCGTGGTTCAGCAGCATCCGGAAGTAGGCGTGGTAGTCGTCGGCGGTGGAGACCAGCCCGCCGCCGGCGCCCTGGAACGCGGGGGGCATGCCGGCCCTTCCTCCTGCCGCCTCGTCCCACACGAGGAACTCGCCGGTCTGCGGGTCGGGCCCGTACAGGGGCGGCAGTCGGTCGATCTTGTCGGCGGGCACGTGGAAGGCGGTGTCCTTCATCCCCAGCGGATCGAGGACGCGTTCGCGCAGGAACGTCTCCAACGACCGTCCCGTGACCCTGGAGACGAGCACGCCGACCACCTCGTTGCTGAGGTCGTACTGCCACCGCACCCCGGGCTGGTACTGCAGCGGCAGCTCGCCGAGGCGGCGCATCCACTCGTCCGGCTCGGGCGCCGGCCCGGACGCCACGCTGTAGTCGAGACGCTCGAAGGTCGCGGCCCTGATCGGGGAAGACATCGACTCGAAGTCCACTCCGAGCCCGAACGTGGAGGTCAGCAGGTCCCGTACAGTGATCGGCCGCTGCGCCGGCACGGTGTCGTCCAGCGGCCCGTCGGGCCGCTTCAGCACCTGCCGGTCGGCGAGTTCGGGCAGCCACCGATCCACCGGGTCGTCCAGCCGCAGCCGGCACTCGTCGAGCAGGATCATCGCCGCCGCCATCGTGACCGGCTTGGACGTGGACGCCATCCGGAAGATCGTGTCCCGGCGCATCGGCGCGCCACCGTCGTGACGCATCGTCCCGATCTCTTCGACGTGCGTCTGGCCGCCGCGGCTGACCAGGGCGACAAGGCCGGGAATCTTCTTGGACTCGACGTGCCGTGCCAGCACCTCGCGCAGTCGGCGCAGCCCCGCGCCGGAGAAGCCGCTGTTGCTCGTTCCCATGATGAATCCCCTGTTCACAGTGTTGGTTCGCACGGCAGCCCTGGTGGCTGCCCGGCCCTTCGAGCGGCCATGCGAAGAGCCTGCGGCCTTGACCCAAGGTCAAGGTCAACCCCCTACAGGGGACGGACTGGAACTGGTGCGCGCTATCCTCGCCGCCTGTGATCGTCCGGACTTCCCGGCCGTCGCCGACGCGGTTCGCGAGACCGCAACCGCAACCGCCCACGATCCGGAGGTACGCCGACCTGATGGCAGACGGGCTCACGATCGGTCAGGCGGCGGCGTTCGTCGGCGTCACGATCAAAACCGTGCGGCACTACCACCGGCTCGGCCTGGTCGCCGAGCCGGAACGCGACGGTTCCGGCTACCGCCGTTACCGATCGGTCGAGCTGTTCCGGCTGGTCCAGGTCCGCACCCTGGCCGCGGCCGGCGTGCCGCTGGCTGAGATCGGTGACCTGCTCGACGCCGACCCCCGCACGTTCGCCGCGACCCTGGACGACGTCCATCACCAGCTCACCGAACGGATCGAAGACCTGATCGCGCGCCGCGACAGGCTGCACCGCCTCGACCACGGCGACCGGGCCCTGCTGCCCGACCGGGCCTGCGCGGTGCTGGAACGACTCGCCGAACTCGGCTTCGGTCCCGACTACGTGGCCGGTCAACGGGAGGCTCTGGTGCTGGCCCGCGCGCTGGTCCCGGAGATCTTCGACAGCTTCCTGACCCGACTCGAACACTCGCTGGACGATCCCGAGTCGGTCGAGCTGACCAAGCGCGGTTGGGATGCGGGGACCTGGGATCCGGACGACCCTCGGATCGATGAACTGGCATCCGCCCTGGCTGACAAGCTGCTGACCAACCGCGAGCTGCTGGCGATGCCGGCCGGATTCGGGAACAAGTCCGACGCCGCCTCTCGGTACGCAATGGTCAACCACCACCGGGAAGACCAGTCACCGTCCATCGCCCGGTTGAACACGCTGGTCGAGGCGCACCTGCGCGCAGCAGGCATCGCCGTTCCGACTCAGTGACGGCCGCCCGGCAGAAGCGAGGCAGGACGCCATCCCGGGAGCCTGACTTCTGTAGCGGACGAGGGGTCAGCCGAGCGAGAGCGTGATCTGCCCTGCCGGAGGGCACCGGACGAAACCCTGCGTGCCGAGTGGCTGCGAAATGCAGTAGCCGGAAACAGCACTCGGCGAGGTGATGTAGAAACTGTCCTCGAGTTGCACCACTTTGAACTGCGTAACCTCTTTGCCGTTGTTGTTCTGGTCCGTCACGGAGTACTGGCAGCCGAACTCCTTGTCGAAGTTCACGCTGACGCGCTGGAACGGGCTCACGTACAAGCTACCCGTGGTGGAGTTGGTGAGGCGTACGAGATTCGGCGTTTGATTGCAGAACGTCAGCACGAACCAGACGTTCCCGATTTCCGTCGACGTGATGAATCCCCAGTCGGCGGAGTCCCGGAAGAAATCACTCCTCGACACGCCCGTGCTCCAGACGTCCTGATCCATCATGTCTTCGGTCGGGTACGCGTCGTAGTTGGCGATCTCCGCGATGTAGTAGGTGCTCCCATCCGTTTGCCACATGATGGATTCGGGCAGGTCCTGCAGACCTTTCCAGTGGTAGATCTGGTATTTGACAGGCAGGAGGATCTGCAGCGCGGACCGGGTGTAGCCGATGCGCGCGGCACGGACGAGCCGTCCGGTGGTGTTCGGGTCCCAGTACAGGCTGTCGCCCCCGCTCTGCTGCTGCGTCATCGCGTACAGGCTCTGGAGTTTCCCCCAGTCCTGCAGAATCGCGTTCTCCAGGACCCCCATCCCGTCCAGCAGCGCCTCGAAACTGGTGCTCAGCTGGTTCCACAATTCGGAAACCGTCACCTGGAACGGGTCGGGGGAAATGGCGCCGCTCGAGCCAACGGCCTCCCCCACCTCCACGCCCATCTGCATCAGGTTCCCCGCGACCGCGAATTCGCCCCCCATTGCGCTCAGCCCGGCATACGTCAGACCGTCCACGACAGCGAAAATGATTCCTTGGACGATGCTTCCCCCGTCCACCGTCATGCCGGCGTCCGAGATCAACTTGTTGAGCAGGAAGCCGTCGTCCTCGAACAGCTCCATGTGGAAGGTCCCGTAGTTGGCGAACAGGTTGCGCGTGGCATCGGCATAGGTGATCTCCACGAGCAGCTGGTCGCGGACCGCGTCCCAGTCCGTCTGCGAGATGCCCTGGCCGTCGGGCGGCTGCGCCCAGGACGCGATCCGAGCGCCGTGGTCGGCGAGGGTGACCGTGAGGTTGTAGTACTCGGCGCGCAGCGACGTGATGCTCAGCCTGCCGTTGACCGGCACCTTGTGCACGACCGGCGCCGCCCGGTGCGCTGCGCCCCGCTGCTGGGAGAGCGTGCTGCCTCATCCTCCGGACCCGGGCCACTCGCCGTCGGGACGGACCGCCGCTCCCCCGACCGTGACGACCGGCGTGCTTTGTCAGTTCGACGGCTGACGGGCGGTCAGAGAGCCGTGGCCGGGCGGGGCCGTGTTCGCGGCCTTGGCGAACCGCACGGCCGGCAGGTTCCGCATCGGCCGGCGGGTCAGCGCCCGGCGGCGCCAGGCCACTCCGCGAACGTCGTGTTGCACTACGGCAATGGGGCCCCCGACCGGCCCTGGCAAAAACACGCCGGTCATCCGTGAGTGGTGCGTCGATCCCTTGAGCCCGCCATGGCTTGTTGAAGCCTGGCGGCAGTCGTCGGTGCTCTCGCCCGAACGCTTCAGTCTCGGCGGCGGTTGAGCACCCCGATGAGAACGGCAAGGTCAGCGGCGCCGGCCGGGTCATCCGCGTAGCGGGTGGTCTGGAGGGGGCCGACCTCGGGAAGGACGATGTCCTCACGGGCCAGAACGTGGACCAAGGTCAACAGTGCGGCGCGGGCATTGCCATCGGTGAATGGGTGGAAGAACGCCACGTCGAGGTAGGCGCGGGCTGCACGGGCCGCCAGCGGGATGTCCGGGTCGGTCGTCTCGCGCAGGCAGGAATCGAAGTCGGCCTGCGTGTGAGGGGTCCGGCCGTAGCGTTCGCGGCCGGCCTTCGCATATGCGTCGCTCGCGCGGAACGGTGCCCCTCTTGCAGCGAGGACTACACGCTGCCAACCGGCCAGGAGGGCGAAGTCCAGCGGGGTGCGGCGTGCGGCATCTTCTCGGGCGAGGGCGTGGGCGGCGAGCAGGCGCTCGGCGCGCATCGGGTCGCGCCGGCGCAACGGTCCCTCGCACCAGGACCGGAACCCGTCGCGGTCGGGCGGGACCCGTTGCAGGGCCGGTGCGCTGTGCCAGTCGACCTCACGGCGCACGCGCAGCCAGACCGAAAGGCTGTCAGTAGCGGTCATGGAGATCCTCCAGCGCCGCCCTCTCACGGTGGTCACGGTACGGGGCGTGGCCGGTGAGGCTGGTGGCCAGGTCCTCGCCGACGGATTCGATCAGCGTCCGTTCCGGGGTGACCCAGCTCTCGAACCGGCCACCGATCGCGCTCCCCACCGCCCGCGCGGCTTCGGCCCGGTCCATGCCGGTGCTGGTGAGGAACCAGCCCAGGACGATCGAGGCCTGGCCGTACCAGCCGCCCTCCGCGCCCGAGTCCAGCGTGTGGGTCACGAGCCGGACGCAGGCCCGCTCCAGGTGCCAGCTGCGGTCCTCGGGTGAGGCGTCCGACGGCGGTGCCAGTTCGGCGAAGCGCCGGGCCGTCCGCTCCAGCCACTCCCGCCACTCCAACAGCGCGGCTACGACGCGCGCCGCGGTCTCGTCGGGGGTCGTCACCGAGCTCGCCCCACAGACCCAGTTGCCGATGGGCCCGCCGTCGCGGTAGCACCAGCTCCATCCCCAGGCCCAGGTGCCGTATCGCTCCCGGACGATCGCGTCCACCTGGCTTTCACACCAGCGTTCGCCCTGCCACCAGCCGGCCATACCGGAGAGCACGGGTGGCACCCACTCGCGGACCAGCGAACGGAGGTGGGCTTCCTCCTCCTCATCCCAGGCGAACGGGTGGCGGGCCGGATCGAATTCATCCCAGTTCCGAATGCCCTCGTAGGTGATGCGGGGCACACGGTTCGCGGGGAAGGGCAGGGTGTCACGGTTGTACGTCAGCGCTGGCCACTCTTCCTGTCCGATGTGATCGCCCACCAGTCTCGGCCCGAGGCCTCTGGAATCGCGAAGGGTTTTCAAGACCGCCCAAGGGCTGTCCCGCAATCCCCGGCGGGCGCACGACGCCAGCTACGGCACCTCGCCGCGTTGTCGGAGCCGTTGCCATACCGATCATGGAGTCTGTCGATCGAACGGGAGTCTCGATCGGGTGATCGCGGGCACTGCCCAGCATGCGAGCAGGGCCTGGCCGTATGCGGGGAAAATCCAGGGGAGCGGAGGGCCGCGCGCTGCTACGGTCGGGCGCTATGAGCTGGCTCCCCGATAACTTCTTCCATCCCGTCCTGGTACCACTGCCGGGCGGTGGTCATCACCTGCGGCCGATCCGGGAGACGGACACCCCGCTCGACTATCCGGCTGTGATGGGTTCGCGCGAGCGGCTGTGGACCATCTACGGCCCAGCCTGGGGCTGGCCCGCGGCCACCATGACCTACGAGGCCGACCAGGCCGACCTGTTGCGGCACGAGAAGGAGATCGCCGCACACCAGTCTTTCAACTACGCGCTGTTCGACGCGGCGGAGACAGCTCTGCTCGGCTGCGTCTACATCGACCCACCGGAGAGGGCCGGCGCGGACGGCGAGATCTCCTGGTGGGTGGTGGACGAGCTGGTGGACAGCAAGGTCGAGCAGGCCCTCGATGAGCTGGTGCCGCAGTGGATCGCCGCCGACTGGCCGTTCGAGCAGCCGCGCTTCCTCGGCCGGGAGATCTCCTGGTCGGACTGGCTCGCCCTGCCGGAGCACCCCGACGCGTAAGTAGCTCTTGTCGTAATGCTCCGGGGACTGGTGCTCGAACGGCCGTCTCGATTGGGTGGTCGTCGGGTGCTCGGCGCATGCGAGGAGAGCCTCCTGAACGGCTCGCTGGTGTCGAATCACCGAGCATCAGGAGGCCCTGGTGTCGCAGTCTTGCGTGCCGATGCCCGTGCACTCCACCGCGGGTACTCGGGAGTGTGACTGTCTGGCTCACCGGTTCGGAACCGCTGCCGACAATCGCCTGCGAGAGCGTCGGTATCCGAGCGACATGACGGACACGGAGTGGGTGGTGGTGCGGCCGCTGCTGCCGGTGCCGGGTTGGATGCAGGGCCAGGGCGGGCAGCCGGAAGGGTACTGCCACCGGGCGATGCTGGACGCGATCGGCTATCTCGTGGACAACGGCATCAAGTGGCGGGCGAAGCCGGCCGACTTCCCGCCGTGGGACCGGGTCTACGCGTTCTTCCGCCGCTGGCGCGATCGCGGCCTGGTCCGGGAGTTCCATGACCGGGTGCGAGGGGGCAGGTCCGGGAGAGGGCAGGGCACGATGCCCTGCCGACGGCTGGGGTGATTGATTCGCAGTCGGTCAAGGCGGATGCCGTGGTCGGCGCCGGCACCCGTGGCTTCGACGGCGGCAAGCTGGTCGACGGACGCAAGCGGCACGTCGTGGTCGACACCCTCGGCCTGCTGCTGGGCGTGATGGTCACCGCTGCGGATGTGGGCGATCGCGCCGCTGCCCACATCCTGCTGGAACAGGTGGCTGTCCGTTCTGTGATCAAGTGGATCTTCGAGCCTTTCTCGCCTCGATCGACACGCCGCGCGGTCTTCCTGTCCGGCCTGCCGCAGCCTGGTGGCCTCCTCGCCTTCCCCAACACGGCCGACACGGCCGACACGGCGGGGATCGCGAGCCTGGCGGCCGCTCTCGACGGGCTGGACGCCGCGGAAACCGACTGTATCGAGCGCTGGACCCCGGCGCTTGCATAGCTGCTCGCGGACGGGCTGAGCACACTGGACGCGTACGAGGTCCTTGGCTGCCGGACCAGCCTCACGGCGGACTCCGCCATGCAGCGCCGAAGCAGCATCGTGACCTCATCCCTCCACCTGGTGACCGAGCGCCATCCGGAGCCTTCAGCGTCTCGGCGCGCGGTCCGGCAGCGCCGTCAGCGAGGCGGACAGCAGCTCCTGCGTGATGGTGTGCTTCGGCATCTCGATCAGCTGATCGGCCGGGCCGGCCTCGACGATGCGCCCAGCGTCGAGAACCGCGATCCGGTCCGCGAGGACTCCGGCGGCGGCGAGGTCGTGGGTGATGAACACCAGGCTGAGTTCCTTGTTGTCCCTGAGCCGGGCGAGGGAGTCGAGGATGGTGGTCCGGGTGGTCGTGTCCAGGCCGGAGGTGATCTCGTCGCAGATGAGGACGCGCGGCTCCGCCAGCAGTGCCCGGGCCAGCGCTGCTCGCTGGAGTTCGCCGCCGGAGAGCTCTCCGGGGCGGCGCCCGGCGAGGCTCTCGGCGAGGCCGAACTCACCGAGGGTGCTCAGGGCCGTACGCCGCGCGTCCGCCGGTACGGCTCCGCGGAGCCGTACCGCGCTGCGGGCGACCTGGTCCAGGACCGGCCGGTGCTCGTCGAAGGCCGCCTTCGCGTCCTGGAACACGTACTGCACGGCGGCCAGTTCGGCGCGCGTGCGGGAACGGAGACTTCGCGGCAGCGGCAGCCCGTCGAGCAGGACCGTGCCCTCGTACGCGCGATGCAGCCCGGCCAGGCAGCGTCCGAGGGTGGTCTTGCCGCTGCCGGAACGGCCGACGAGCGCCAGGCACTCCCCTGTCGCGAGCGAGACCTCGATGTCGCTCAGCACCTCGGCGGCTCCCTGCGTGGTGCGGTGCCGTGCGGTCAGGTTCCGCGTCTCCAGACGCTTCGGACCGCACGGGCGGGGCGTTCGCGCAACGCGCGGCTTCTCCGGTACGAGATCCTCCAAGACGGATGACACGGGCCCTCGGTCCACGACCTTGCCGGCCCGCATCACCACGACCTCGTCGGCCAGTTCCCTTACGACGTCCAGGTCGTGGCTGAGCAGGATGACGGCGATACCCTGTGCGGCCACCGCGGCGAGCTCCGCCACGATGCCCTGTTTGGTGAGGACGTCCTGGCTGGTGGTGGGTTCGTCGGCGACGATGACCCGCGCGCCCAGCAGCAATGCCTGGGCCAGGACGACCCGCTGCTGCTGTCCGCCGGAGAGCTGGTGCGGGAAGCGGCGCAGCACGGCGCCGGGGTGCGGGATCTGGGCGAGACTCAGGGCCTGTTCGACACGGCGCCTGCGCTCTCGCCGGCTGCCCCCCTGACGGGCGGTGATGTCGGTGAGCAGGGCGCCGACGCGCCGGGCGGGGTTGAGAACGGAAGCCGGGTGCTGGGGTATGTATCCGACCGGGCCTGCGGGTACGTGGACCGCGCCGTCGACCACGGCGCCGGCCGGGTATTCGCCGAGGAGGGCGAGCCCGGTGGTGGTCTTGCCGCTGCCGGACGGGCCGATGACGGCGGTGACCTTGCCGGCGTGGGCGGCGAGGCTCACGCCGTCCACGATCGTCCGTCCGCCGATCTCCACGCGCAGGTCCCGCACGTGTGCGACGAGGGTCATCGTGTCGCTCCCTTCCGGGGGCCGTGCCGTTGGAGGACGGCGTCGAACAGGAGGTTGGTGCCCATCGACAGGGCTGCGATGAGCAGGGCGGGCACGACCACGGCCCAGGGCTGGAGGAACAGCCCGGTGCGGTTGCGGTCGACCATGACCGCCCAGTCGGCGGCGTCCGGCTGTACGCCCACGCCGAGGAAGGCGGCGGTCGCGACCAGGTAGAGGGCTCCGGTGAGCCGGATTCCGGCGTCGGCGGCGAGGGTGCGGCGCATGGAGCGGGCCACGTACCCGACGGCCGTGTGCCACCAGGATTCGCCCTGCATGCGTAGCGCTTCCACGGCCGGCCGGGACGCGATCTCGACGGCCGCCGCGTGCACGACCCGGGCGGCGTCGGGTACGGCGGCCAGGCCGACCAGGACGGTGAGTCCGGCGGGTCCTGGGGTGAGGGTGGCCGCGACGAGCAGCACCAGCAGGAGTGAGGGGACTGCGATGACCACGTCCAGGGGGCGCATCAGTGTCTCTTCCAGCCAGGTGCGGCGGGTGAGGGCTGCGGTGAGGCCCAGCGGGATGGCGACGAGGTAGGCGAGGGCGGTGGCCGCGATCGCCACGAGTACGACGGAGCGACCGCCGAGGAGCACCTGGTGCCATACGTCGCGTCCGCTGAAGTCGGTGCCGAGCCAGTGGCCTTCGGGAGAGGCGAAGGAGACCGAGCGGGGTCCGGACGGGCCCGCCACGAAGGGTCCCACCAGGGCGAGCAGGACAGGGAGGCCGATCAGCACGAGGGCGAGCACGGACCTCGATGGTCTCTTCTGCTTCATGCCGCCACCTCGGACCGGGGTGCGAAACGGCGGGCGGCCAGGTCGGCGGCGAGGTTGACCGCCACGGTGACGATGCCGAAGACGACGGCCATGCCCTGGACGACGGGGAGGTCCCGGGCGGCGACTGCCTCGATGAGTACGGTGCCGAGGCCCGGAATCACGAAGAGTGCCTCCACGACGATGACCCCGCTGAGGAGCCAATCGCAGGTGCGGGCCAGTTGCTGGATGGCGGGGGCGAGCGCGTTGGGCAGGGCGTGAGTCCAGATGATCCGGGTGCCGGAGACTCCGTAGCGGCGGGCCTGGGCGACGTACGGCGATGCCATCGCGTCGATCATCCCGGCGCGCACGAGGCGGCTGATGGTGCACACGGGCCGCGACAGCAGGACGACGACGGGCAGGACCAGGACGGCGGGCTCGGTGAACACATCGGCGCCGACGGCGGTGGGCGGCAGCCAGCCCAGCCACAGTCCGAAGAGCGTGGCGAGCAGGACCCCGACGGCGAATTCCGGTACGGCGTGCACGGCGAGGGTCAGGGCGCTGACGGTCCGGTCGAGCGGGCCGCCCTCGCGGCGGGCCGCCAGGACCCCGAGGCCGACCGCGAGGGGGACGAGCAGGGCGAGGGTCGCGGCGGCCAGGAGCAGGGTGGGGCCGAGTCCGGTGGCCAGGTAGCCGGTGACGGGCCGTCCGGTGACCAGTGAGGTGCCGAGGTCGCCGTGCAGGAGGCCGGCAACCCAGTCGGCGAGGCGTTCGGCGGCGGACCGGTCCAGGCCCATCGTCTCGCGGATGCGGGCGATACGGACGGGATCGGGCTGGTCCCCGGCGAGCGCGACGGCCGCGTCGCCGGGCAGCGCCTCGGTGAGGGCAAAGATGAACAGGACGACGGCCGCCGTCTGCCCCAGGCCGAGGAGCAGGCGGCGGCCGATCCATGACAGGTGCGGTGTCACGCGAGCCAGATCTTGTCGAAGCGGGCCCAGTCGAGGGTGTTGGCGGGGGCCTGCTTCGACACCCCGTGAACCTTGGGCGCGGTGGCGATGATCCAGTCGGCGAAGCCCCAGATCAGGAAGCCGCCTTCGTCGTACAGGCGGCGCTGCATCCGCTCGTAGAGGGCGCCGCGCTGGGTGACGTCGCGGGTGGACTGGGCCTGCTGGTAGAGGTCGTCGAATTCCCTCTGCTGCCACTTGGTGGCGTTGGTGGTGGAACCGGTCAGCAGCCGCTGCGAGATGTGGGACTCGATGGGCATGGCGCCCGAGCGGTAGGAGGCGAAGGTGCCGGTGTTCAGGATGTCCTTCCAGTAGGTGTCCTTGTTGCCGACCTTGATCTCGACGGTGACTCCGGCCTTGGCGGCCTGCTCCTTGAAGATGCCGGCGGCCTCGACGAAGCCCGTGGCGGCGGGGGCCGTGTCGAGGGTGACCTTGAGGCCCTCGGCCCCGGCCTCCTTGAGCAGGGCGCGGGCCTTGTCGAGGTCCTGGGCGCGCTGCGGAAGGCCGGCGGGATAGTACTGGTATCCCTTGCCGAACAGGTCGTTGCCGATCTCGCCGGCGCCGGAGAGGGCCCCGTCGACGAGTTCCTTGCGGTCGGCGATGAGGAAGAAGGCCTGGCGGACCCGGGGATCGTTGAACGGCGGGCGGTCCGTCTTCATGACGAAGCCCTGCATCGCACTGCCCGGGAGGCGGACGATGTCGATCTTCCCCTTGCCCTCATGGGTGCGGGCGGTGGCCGGGTTCAGCTCGTGGGCGTACTCGACCTGACCGCCGAGCAGGGCGCTGACGCGTGCCGATTCCTCGCCGGCGACGACGAATTCGAGCTCCTCCAGGTGGGGGGCGCCCTCCCAGTAGGCGTCGTTGCGCATGACGACCAGGGAGCTGCCCGGCTTGAAGGAGACGAAGCCGAAGGGGCCGGAGCCGATGGGCTTGTCGAAGGCGGTGGTGTCCTTGGGCACGATGTACGCGCCGAACGCCGCGAGGACATTGGGGAATTCGGCGTAGGGGCGTTTGAGCTTGAACTCGACGGTAGTCGCGTCCACTGCGCGGCTCGCCGCCAGGTCGATCGGCTCCAGGGATGCCTTGGCCCGGAAGGTGCCCTTCGGGTCGGCGATCCTGCGGTAGCTGTAGAGGACGTCTTCGGCGGTGACCGGCCTGCCGTCGTGGAAGACGGCCTTGCGCAGGGTGATGCGCCAGGTGTCGAGGCTCTCGTTGGGCTCCCAGCGCTCGGCGAGCCTGGGGACGGCGGCGAGGTCGGCGCCGAAGTCGGCGAGCTTGTCGAAGAGGGCCTTGGCGCGGGCGGCGTCGATGAACAGGTTGGCGGCGTGCGGGTCGAGCGTCTCGTTGGCGCCGCCACCGGCGAAGGCGGCGCGCAGCTTGCCGCCGCGCTTGGGGGCTCCCTCTGCGGCGTTCTTGGCGTCCGGGGTGGTGGCGCCGGTGCCGCAGGCGGCGGTGAAGGCGAGGGCCGTGGCGCCCGTGGCGATGAGGAAGCCTCTGCGGGCGAGGCTGGAGCGGGCGTCGTTCATGCGGGGGTGTCTCCGTTGCTGGGGTGGGGCGTGAGCCGGGCGATGAGGTGGAGGCGGTCGGAACTCGTGGTCCCGTGCGGCGCCTCGCCTTCGCTCCACGGCGGTTCGGTGCGGGGGCCGGGTCCGTCGTGCAGCGCGAGGACCTCGAACCCGGCGGTGGTGAGGAAGTACCGGAGTTCCTGCGGGAAGAGGAGCCTCCAGGCGGAGTGCTGCTCGTCCGTGAGGGAGCCGTCGGCGGCGGCCCAGGTCCTTCGGCGGCGCAGGAGTTGTGCGCCGTGATCGATCCACAGGGTGGTGTGGGAGGTGTACGTGGTGCCGCGCCAGGCAAACGAGGCGGTGCGAGGGCCGTCGAGGAGTTCGGTGCTGCCGAGGAAGAACGCCCCGTTGCGCATCTCGGCGACGAGCAGCCCACCGGGGGTGAGGTGGGCGCGGCAGCGGGCGAGGAAGGCGGTGAGGTCCTCGTTGGTGTGGCAGTAGAGCAGGGCGCTGTCCAGGCAGACGATCGCGTCGAAGGTGGCCCGGAGGTCGAAGTCCCGCATGTCGGCCAGGTGGTAGCCGGGGCCGGGGTGGTGCGTGCCTGCGTGGGCCAGCATGGCCTGCGAGGTGTCGATTCCGGTGACCTCGCGCCCGGCCCGGTGGTGCAGCCAGGCGGCGTCGCGGCCGGTGCCGCACCCGACGTCGAGCACGCGGGGACCGGCACCGTGGCGGGCCAGTACGTCCTCGGTCCAGCGGGCGGCGAGCCGTTCCGGGTCGGGGAAGCGTTCCTCGTAGAGCGCGGGGTGGTCGGTGAGCAGGTTGCCGCTGGTCATCGGGGCTCGCTTCGGGCGCGTGCGGGGGCACGAGGGGGCAGGGGGTCTGGGGCTCGGTCTGCGGGCAGGGCTCGTCTTCGGTGCAGGTGCGCCACGGCCGCTGCCGAGGTCAGGCCGAGCGCGAGGCAGCAGATGTACGGCAGCCAGGTCAGGCCGGTGTGGCCGGCGGTGTCCATGGACCAGCCGATGGCCGCGCTGCCGCCAGCCGCCGCGAGTCCGGAGACCGCGTAGAAGAGGCCGTAGAACGTGCCGGTCAGGCTCGTGCGCCCGAAGGCCGGTATCAGCTCCATCACGAAGGGCTGGGCGACCATCACACCGATGTGCAGCAGCAGGGCTCCGGCGAGTACCGGCAGGAGGCGCAGGGGGTGCGCGGTGGAGGTGCCCGCCACGAGCATCGGGGGCAGGAATCCGAGGCCCATGACGCCCAGGCCGGTGGCGATCCAGCGCCCCCGGCTCCCCCGGGCCTTCAGGGCGCGGGTGATGCGCAGCTGGAACAGCAGGTTCGCGACGGTCCCGGCGAGGAAAAGCAGGCCGACCGAGCCGCCCCAGCCGGAGGCATCGGTCGCCGCACGGGGCAGCAACAGGTACAGCTGGTTCTCCAGGCCGTACATGCCGACCATGGCGAGGGAGAATGCCAGGAACCGGCGGTTGCCCGCGGCCTCGCGCCAGTCGGCGAGGACGCTGCTGTCGGGGGCCGGTACCTCACCGGCCGGCAGCACCAGCAGCTGAGCGAGGGTCAGGACGGCGAACACGCCGGCGGCGGTGACGGCTGCCGCCCGGAAGTCCACCAGCAGCAACAGGGTGCCGAGCAGCGGGCCGAGCAGCGCCCCGGTGGTGGCGAAGACGTTGAACAGGGCGAACGCCTCCGCCTTGCGCTCCCCGGCCTCCTGGGCGACGTACGTCCGCACGGCGGGGTTGAACAGGGCCCCCGCCAGCCCGCTGAGTATGGACGCGGCGATCAGCAACAGCAGGCTGTCGCCGAGGGCGAACAAGCCGAATCCCACCGTGCGCAGGGCGCAGCCCGCGATGATCACCCCGCGTGCCCCGAGCCGGTCGGCGGCCGAGCCGCCGATCAGGAACAGGCCCTGCTGGCTGAGGTTACGCAGGCCCAGGACGACGCCGACGACGGCGGCCGACAGTCCCAGGTCGTCGGAGAGGTGGGTGGCGAGGTACGGGATCAGCAGGTAGAAGCCGGTGTTGACGCCCAGCTGGTTGACCAGGAGCAGTCGCACGGCGAGGGGGAAGCCCCGCATCGAGCTGAGGATCTTCACCTGACGACCGCCATGTGGGTGCGCCGGACTCCCAGTCCGGCCCGGTCAGCGGCCCATACGGTGCCGTCCGTGCCGCCGATACCGGTCCAGGGGTCGTCGGCGAGCAGCAAGTGCCCGTCGAGGTCCACCCAGCGAGCCCGGTCGGCGAGGTGCACGGCGGGTGCGATGCCGAGCGAGCTGGCGGTGAGGCAGCCGAGCATGAGGTCGGTGCCGCTGCCGCGCAGTGCGTCGTGGATGCGCAGGGCAGCCCGTACACCGCCGCACTTGGCGAGCTTGACGTTGACTCCGTGGACCCGTCCGGCGAGGGCGACGGCGTCCTCGTAGGAGACGGCGTCCTCGTCGGCGATGACGGGTACCGGTGACTCCTTGGCCACGCGGGCCAGGGCGTCGGGGCTGCCCGGCGCGATCGGCTGTTCCACGGCGGTGACGCCGAACTCGGCGAAGCGCGGCAGCAGGTCGATCGACTGGCGTTCGGTCCAGGCCCCGTTGGGATCGAGCAGCAGACTCACCCCGGGAGCTCCGACCTGCACCGCCCTCACCCGGGCCAGGTCCTCCTTCGGATCGGGCGATCCGGCCTTGATCTTGATGACGGTGAATCCGCTCAGCGCGAGGCGGGCGGCCTGTGCGGCCGCCGGTACGGGCGGCACGATGCCGATCGTGCGGGCCGTCTGCGCGGCCGGTGCGGAGTGCGTACCCAGGAGCTGGTGGGCTGGCCGGCCCGCCCGCTTGCCGACCAGGTCGAGCAGGGCCGCCTCCATCCCGGCGAGCACACCGGCCGGCAGCTCCGGCAAGCCGACCAGCGCGTCGGCTACGTGTTCGTCCCACGCGGTCTCGGGGTCGGGAAGGCGTTCGACGGCGGGGCGCGCCATGGTGAGGTGCCGGACGATGCGAGCGGTGGGCAGGCCGAGGTAGTCACTACTGACCACCTCGCCCCAGCCGGTCAGGCCGCCATGCTCGAGCGCGACCCAGACCGCGTCGCGGCGGGCCATCACCGAGCGGGAGATGCGCAGCGGCTCGGCCAGTTCCAGGTCGGTGATGTGCCAGGTGAGTCTCATGCGCCACCTCCCCGCGTCGGCGCGGGCAGGTGCGGCCGAGCGGCTGCACGCGGGTCGACGACGGTGCGGCAGCGGGTCCAGCCGACGGCCTCGGTCGCGTGCGGGTGTGCGATCTCCAGGGGGCGGAGGGCAAGTTCGGCCCGGTCGAGGCCGTGTGCGTGGCAGAAGTCGTCGTCGTAGACGGTGCCGAGGTAACGGTGGGGACCGTCGGGGAACACGGTCGCCACGACCGCCCCGGCCTCGACCCTGGCGGCCCAGGCGGAGACCAGGGCGACGGCTCCGGTGCTCCAGCCGCCGCTGACGAAGCTGGTACGGGCGAGACGGCGGCAGGCGTCGACGGCTTCGGCCGGGCCCACCCAGTGGACCTCGTCGAAGGCGTGGTGGGCGACGTTGCGCGGGTGGATGCTGCTGCCGAGCCCGCGCATCAGGCGGGGGCGGGCGGGCTGCCCGAAGATGGCCGAACCGACGGAGTCGACGCCGATCACCCTCAGGCGTGGCCAGCGGCGGCGCAGCGGGCCGATGAGCCCGGCGCTGTGGCCGCCGGTGCCGACGCTGCACACGAGTACGTCCAGGTGGTCGAGCTGCCCGCAGAGTTCGGCGGCCATGGAGAGGTAACCGGCCGCGTTGTCGGGGTTGTTGTACTGGTCCGGCCAGTAGGCATCCGGGATCCGGGTCAGGACCTCGCGGAGCCGGGCGATCCGGGCGGCCTGCCAGCCACCCTCGGGGGCGGGCCGCTCCACCAGCTCCAGGTGTGCGCCGTACGCGCGGAGCAACTGCCGCATGGACGGTTCGAGTTCGCGGTCGCCGACGAGGACGACGGGATGTCCGAGGGCCTGTCCGGCGAAGGCGAGACCGACCCCCAGGGTTCCGGAGGTGGATTCGACCACGGTGGCGCCCGGGCGGAGTTCGCCGCGCTGCCGGGCACCGCGCAGCATGGACACGGCGGACCGCGCCTTCATCCCACCGGCTCCAAGGCACTCGAGCTTGGCCCAGAAGCCCGGGTGGGCGTAGGGCAGTTCCGTACGGATCCGAGCGAGCGGGGTGCGGCCGACCAGCGTCAGCAGCTCCGGGTTCGTGCTGTGGGCCGGGGGGCGGTACAGCGGGGGTGCGACGGTCACCGGCTGCCCCCGTAGCGGTGGATGACTCCGGGACCGCCGTCGAGCCAGAAGAAGGGGTAGGGCTCGGCGGACACGGCACTGACCCCGGCGCCCAGGAAGCGTGGGAGGACCGCGCTGCCGGTCTGGGCGAACATGACCAGGGGCTTGCCGGTGGCTGCGGCATGGTCGAGCAGCGGCTGGAAGGTTCCGTTCCCGAGGGTCATGCCGGAGGCGAGGACGGCGTCGCAGTGCTCCAGCTCCGCGAGGGCATCGGTCCGTACGGGCTCGCCCCACTCGGTGGTGCCGCCCTTGAGGTCGCAGGGCACATAACCGGCGCCGCGCTCGCGCAGCTGTTCCAGCAGGGAGTTGACCACTCCGATGACGAGGACCCGGCGGATCCCGGTCACCGGCAGCAGATCGACCACGGCGCGAGCGCGGGCTCTGGACCTGTGCAGGGAGCTGCCGGCCGGCAGGGCGTATGGGCGGGCGCCGTGATCGGGAGTGTGGGGGCGTACCCGGCTCAGGTACGCGTCGAGGGCGGCGACCCGCACGGGAAGCATCGGGTGAGCGAGGAGCTCGGCGACCGAGGCTCCGACGCAGTCGTCGAGTGCCGCCGCGGGCAGGGCGCCCGGCTCCACGGCGCAGGATCCGACGGCCGCGTCCAGGCGCAGGCTGAGCACCTCGTTGCGGTATCCGCTGCTGCGGCCGGCGTGCCGGACCGCCTGGGCGGTGGTGAAGGCGAGCGCGATGCGTTCCTGGGCGGGATCGGGTCCGTAACTCCCGGTGCGGACCGCCTGGATGAGCTGGTCGATGGTGCGCACGGCGGGCTCGTGCAGGGTGGGCGCGGTCATGCTGGCACCGCTGACGGCTCGACCGAACACTCTTCAGCCGAACCCTCTTCAGCCGGACCCTCTTCATACGTGGGGTGCAGGTGCGCGATGAGCCGATCGGCGGCCTCGCGGGCCCCACTGCCCCGGGTGTCGGCGGTCATGATGTGGCCGAGGTACTCGTTGTTGCTGGTCGCGGCACGTACGGCGCGGCCGGGCTCGGCGAGGGTGAGTTCCAGTACCCCGGGCTGCGCCCGGACCTCGTCGGCACCCTGGATGCCGGTGAGAGTGCCGGTGGTGTCGGGGAGCAGAAAGGCGATGGCGGCGCTGTGCACGCCGGTCGGGCGCGGCGTGAGGTCGGGCGTGCGGCCGAGGGCGACGTCCACGCAGGCGGCGGCCAGGTCGATGCCGGTCACGTGCCGGACGAGTTCGGTGATCCGGTTACCGGCGGGCCGGGGGTTGACCTCGACCACCTTGGGACCCTCTGGCGTCAGTTTGATCTCGGTGTGGCAGACCACGCGGTCCAAGCCGAGGGCTTTCACGGCGGCCACAGCCGTGTCGACCGCTCCCCCCTCCGACTCCGGTGCGATGCCCGCCGGGAACATGTGGCCGGTCTCGATGAAAGCGGGCGCTCCGCCGATGCTCTTGTCCGTGACACCGACCACGCCCATGACACCACCGAAGGAGACGGTCTCGACGCTGACCTCGGGACCGGTGAGCAGTTCTTCGACGAGGACGGACGGCGTACGGTCCTGCCCGCGCGCGTTGACCGGGAACTCGGCCAGCGCCCGGCAGGCGAGTTCCAGCTCCCGCTCGTCGCGGACCTCACGGACCAGCATCCCGGCGCACAGGTCCACGGGCTTGACCACGAGGGGATAGCCGATCTCCCGGGCGGCGGCCGCGGCCTGCGCCGTGTCGGCACAGAGGGCGAAGCGGGGGCCCGGCACCCCTGCCTCGGCCAGTACCCGGCGGGTCAGGTCTTTGCGGCAGGCTCCCTCGATGGCTTCGACGGTCGGGCCGGGCAGGCCCAGCCGGTCGGCGATCCGGGCCACGGCCGGCAGGTAGTAATCGCAGGAGGAGACGACCCCGTCGAAGGCGAGCACCGCGTGCAGGCGTTCCAGGTGGGGCAGCAGCTCATCCATGTCGTTGGTGTCCGCGGTGATGATGTTGCGCGCGGCCAGCAACGGGTGCGGGCCGGCGGACCCGGCGCCCCGCAGGTAGTGGTGCAGGTCCCGGGTGACGAAGGTGAACTCGTGCCCGCCCTCCCCGATCGCCCTGGGCAGCAGCCTGCTCATCGACCCCACCCAGCTCTCGACAACCAGCAGATGCGCCAAGGGACTTCCTCTCAAAAATGCCGTCACGACCGTGAGGCATACCTGCGAAGCGGGCTGCCTGACGGGAGGCGTCCGCATCGAACGAGGAGGAAGTTACCGGAAATCGTTTTCATTTCCAATAGAGCGGATTTCCGGTAGCCTGCCGCTCACGAGACCGGAGTGCCGGAAGGGAGCCGCCGAGCCATGAGAGACCTGACGCAGGGGCAGGAGACCGGGCCGTACGTGGTACGGCACGCCAGGCCCGAGGACACACACGGCGCGCGGAGCGTCATGCTCGACACCTTCTACCGGGAGTTCGACTACGGCTACGTACCCCAGTGGCACGACGACGTCGTCGACATCGACAGCACCTACCTCAAGCACCCACGCCACACCCTCGTCGTGGCCGTCCTCGGCGAAGAAGTGGTCGGCACCACCGCGCTGAACTCCCGGGGCCCTGCACACCCCCCGCACCCGCGCTGGCTCACCGAGCGCTACCCCTCGGGCCGCACGGCGCAACTCCTGCGGGTGTACGTACGCCCGGACCACCGCAGGCACGGGCTGGCGCGCGCCATGGTCAGGACGGCCTGCGAATTCGCCGCCGGCGTCCCCGGCTACGACGCGATCTATCTGCACACGAACGTCGACATCCCGGGCGCGGAGGCCTTCTGGCGCAGCATTGCCGATGAGGTCTGCGACGCCCGCGCGACGGGCGAACACGGCGGCTACGGGACGGTCCACTTCGAAATCCCGATCCCCGTCGCGGCCACCGTCAGCCGGCTCAGCGGCTGACCAGGCCGATCAGATGGAGGCCGCACGCCAGCCGTGATCCTGCCGGACCCCGTCGGCAATACCGTCTGGGAGACCCGCAGGAACTGGCGGCCCACACCCAGGCAGGGACATCGACCGAAGGGCAGATCTGCAGTGCCCTCGCCCGCCCACTGCTCGTGGAACACCAAGGCAGCCGGGCCTCCCACCTGTCCATGGCACGCGCAGACGCCGTCTCCGCACAACGACAGGCCCAACGCGCCCAGCCACCCTGACGGTAGGCGACCGCGGGCGCGGGTCCTGCGGGCCGTCAGCTCATCGCCAAGGCTGATGTGATCAGATCTCGGGCAGCCCGGTGTGGCAGCCCCCGGGGTACGTCCTCAAGGCCGAGGACCGCGTGGTCCTGGCCGCCGCCCGCCGAGCCTGGCCGAGCTCCTCGGCCGCACAGGAGCTTCCGCCCCCAGCCCTGACGGGCCGCGGCCGCACCGTCATCCGGGCGGTGAGCGAACACAGTTCGCGCCGGCGTGCGCCGGTGGCAGACTGCTGCCTTGATCGCGGGCACGGGTCCGCGGACGTGAACGGGGATGCGTCATCGTGCGCAAGGTGAGGTGGGCGGCCGCGGTCGCCTTGCGGTGCTGTTGATCACGGGATGCGGCAGTGAAGGCGATTCGCCTCAGGGACATGGCGGTGACGCACCGTCAGCCAGCGGCTCCGCCCCGGCGAAGGCAGGTTCGGGCGGCAGCCTGGACGTCGAGGCGGTGAGGAAGGAAATAGAGGCCGCCGCCACGGCGGCCGGCTTCACCGCGAGGCAGCCCGCGGACGACGTCCCGCCGGGCCTCAAGTCCTGCACGGTCAGGTGGCAGGCGGACGGCGCGAAAGCCACCGACTCGAGGAAGTCCTACGACACCACGGTCGCCGCCCTGGTCAACGGGGGCTGGAAGGAGAGCGGGAGTTCCTACGATCGACAGTCGGTCACCAAGGCGTTCGACACAGGCGGCTGGAACATCAGGGCGTGGCACCACCCCCAGGGCCGGGCGGATGGGACGGATGTGGACAGCTTCATCGCCAACGACACCGGGCCCGCGTGCGAGAAGCCCTTCCAGGAAGACCTGGCGGACAAAACGACGAACAAGCAGTAGTCCCGGTCGCGAACACCCGGCAGGCCAGGGGGCGCGGGCATGGGCCCGTGACTCCCGGCAACTGCTGGCGATCAACCCCGATTCACTTCACGTACATGACCTTGAACTGCGGCAAGTGCCCTCCCCCGACGCCTTCAGCACGCCCGAAGTAGTCGAGGGAGGTGTTGTTCGGGTCCAGTGCCACTCCCCTCCAGCTCGTCGAGTCGAAGATGGAGGTGACGTCGATCCACTAACCGACGTCCTCGCCCCACTCGAACGTCTGGGACTCGCTGTCGCAGCTGAAAGTGCTGGGTCCAGATGCGTGGCCTTCGCAGCGGCCACGGTCCGCACCGGAGGCGCCGAAGCGGAAGCCTCCGCCTCGCGGCTTCCTCCGAGCCACCGGAGCACGCCGCCACCCCCGCCAACGCCGCCACAGCCAGCGCGGCTGCTGCGGCCCTCCCCACGCATCGCTGATCTCACGATTGTGGATCACGGCATGGCGCCGTCTCCGTCCTCGGTGGCGGTGCCGCCGGGCAGCGTCGTGAACGACAGCACGACCCCGTCCCCGGACGGGTTGGTGCTGTAGAGGTGGGGGCTTGCCGTCCAGCCGAGGAGCCCGTTGCCGGATACGGTGTAGACGTTCAGGGTGGCCGCGCCGCCCTGCCGCTGGCTCTCCTTCATCTGGGTTTCCAGCTCTCACTCCTCGGCGTACAGGAACTCCGGCCCGTAGGTCTTCCCGCTGCCGTCGGGCAGCTCCAGCTGAACGAGCTTCCGCGCCTCGGTGCGCATCCCGCCCATGTGGCCGATCGCCGGGAACAGCATGTCCGAGTCACCCGTCAGCCAGGCTGCCTCCAGCGCCCGCAACATGGCGCTGAAATGCGTGTTGAACGCTGCGAGCACCTGCTGAACCTCGGGCGTGGGCGCGTTCAGCCCGCCGTTTGCCCAACCGCCCTCGGGCACCCGCCCCATGGGGAAGGCCGGAGGCAGCGGGACATCGTCGCCCTTGAAGTCCCAGACGGCCGGATTCTCCGACACCTTGATCAGCTTCTTGCCGCGGAACATCTCCCGGAACACATAGAAGTGCGCCAGCTCGCCGGGCTTTCCGGGGAAGGGGTTCTCGGGTGAGGCGGAGGTGCCCTCGCCCTGCTCCTTGATGATCTCGATCGCGGCTCGCACCTTCTCGATGCTGTCGAGTGGAACGATCTTGTTGCCCTGGCCGTGGTTCTCAAGGGAGAAGTCGATCT
The DNA here is from genome assembly GCF_045208355.1 of Streptomyces sp. NBC_01546. Classification (NCBI taxonomy): domain Bacteria; kingdom Bacillati; phylum Actinomycetota; class Actinomycetes; order Kitasatosporales; family Streptomycetaceae; genus Streptomyces; species Streptomyces sp. NBC_01546. The sequence continues at coordinate 8,152,873 of NZ_CP109379.1, read as the reverse complement.
GCCGGTCGCCGCTGATCAGGTGCTGGTGCACCTCGAAGGCCTCTTCGATCGCGGTATAGAAGGCCCCGATGGTGGCGAAGGTCCCGAACTGGGCGACCGGGTGATCCGGGCGCTCGATCTCGGAGAACATCTCGACCGAGTCCTTGGTCAGCCCCTCCAGGAAGACGATGAGTTCGGGCCGCACGCCCCCCGGCAGCGCGTGCTCGTACTTCGGCACCACCTTGGGATCGGCGAGGACCGGCGTCCCTCCGATGGTGGTGAGCATGTTGCACACCAGTCCCATATGGGTCATCTCATCGAAGATGATCTCCCGGATGTTCTTGGCAACCGCCGTGTTCGATTCTTTGATCGACCACAGGGCACTCGCGTACGGACCGATGGTCGCGATCTCCACCATGATCGCCTGCTGAAGGGAGTTCTTCAGCCACTCCGCATCGCGGTCCGCCGGGAGAACGCCCAGCAGCTCGACGATGGCGTTGCTCTCATACTCAAGGACCTGGGTCATGCCACACCTGCCTCATTTGTGTACAGACAGGATGAAACGCTATCCGTCCGGCAGGGCGGGCGAGCGAGGTGCGGGCGAGCCCCCGGACGGTTCACCCGATCGGGGCAGGCCGCCCAGTTGCTGCCGCTGCTGGACGCCGTCCCAGCGATTCGGGGCCTGCGAGGACGCCCCCGCTGCAAGCCCCGGCGCCTGTATGCCGATCGGGGCTACGACTTCGACAAGTACCGGCCCTGCTGTGGAAGCGTGGCATCAAGCCGATGATCGCCCGACGCGGCGTCGTACACGGCTCCGGACTGGGCAAGGAGCGCTGGGTCGTCGAACGCGCCTTCGCCTGGCTGCGCCAGTTCAAGCGGCTCCGTATCCGCTACGAACGACGCGCGGATCTGCACCAGGGCCTGCGCGAACTGGCCTGCAGCCTCAGATGCCTTCGCCGCCTCCGGACCTCATTCTGAAACCATCAGTCAGACGGTCTCAGGCGGTGCCCCGCCACATGTCGGAGTGAGCCTTCTGATCCGTTCCTGCGGGCTCCATCAGCTCTGTCGGTCGACCTGGCCGGAGGTGCTGGGCTCAGGCAGCCTTGACGAGGGTGGAGGCGCTGAGCTTCTTCTTCTGGGTGATACGGCGGGTCATGAGGGTGATGGCGGCCCAGGTGATGAGGGCTTCGGAGTGCTGGACGAGCCGTTCACAGTCGCGGGCGTGTCGGTGTGCGTGCATGAGCCGGGCCCGCCGAGGTCCTGTGCATCCTCGACCCCAACGGCGAACGCAACCACCTCCACGCGAGCCCGTGACCATCGCGATCGCCAACGCCGGGACGCCACGGAACGATTGCGCTGGTCACCGGCGCGAACAAAGGAATCGGGTACGAGACCGCCGCAGGCCTCGGCGCCCTCGGCTAGAGCATCGGCGTCGGCGCCCGCGACGATCAGCGCCGTACGACCGCTATGGCGAGACTGCGCGCGGCCGGCGTCGACGCGTTCGGCCTCCCACTGGACGTGACCGACGGCGCGAGCGTGACCGCCGCCGCACGACTGATCGAGGAACAGGCCGGACGCCTCGACGTGCTGGTCAACAACGCCGGCATCACTGGCGGTATGCCGCAGGAACCCACCCGGGTCGATCCCGCCTTCGCCGCCTGCGGAGGGACCGATCTCCCCCACGTCTCGGTCGACAAGCCCCCGCAGATCGTTGGCAGCTTCATCGACGAAATCTCCCTGATCCACTCCCGGCGCTACCGCACCCGTGGCCTGTCGACACCGCTGACCGTCCGGCGGTTCTACGGACTCTGCGAGCTCGCACGGCTGCGGATCGTTGGATCGGTCCAGATTGGGGCTGTCGCCTCAATCGTGACCGTTCACACCGCAATGAGCGATGACCGAGCCTCAATGGTTCGAAAGACCCTTGAGATGAGGGTCGCAGCGTCACTCCCGACCGATAGGCAGTAGGGCGTACGCCGCTTCACTCGGACCCGTCTCCTTTCAATCGAACATCGACGTGACACTCCGCGACGACTCCCCAAGATCTGTGCCAGAACCCCGTTCTCATGAACAAACCCAGCGGCGCGGGCGGCGTCTTCAGGAAGTGGAGGGTCGCGTCCACAAGGCGGCCCACCAGGGCACTACCCGAGGTCTGCTTTCAGGAGGTGTCGGCTGTCAGGCGGTTCAGGTGCTGGGCGACGCCATGCGTGCCGTCGCTCTCGCCAATCCTCTGCATGCGTCCTGCGCCGATCACGTCCTCCTGTGGGTCTGTAGTGGCGACAGCCGGTCGGGCAGGGCGCTCACGTCACCAGGTGCAGCGACGTTCCCGCGATGCCCAGCCGGACGCTCTGGCCCCAGGTCAGCTCTAGTGCGTCGCTCTCCATTCCGTCGCCGAAGACCACCATCCGGTCCGACTCCACGGTCAGCTGCAGCCCCTGCCCCCTCCCCAGCTCACCGGCGACCTTCGTCGTTCCGGTCGTCGGGGAGGGCCAGGCCTCGCGCACGAACCACAGGAGCCGCCGGTCGCAGGGTGCGGGCAGCCCCGCGGGGCTGCCGCGCTCCAGCCACAGGGAACGCAGCCAGCCGGTGGCGCCCGTGCCGGTGCCCACCAGCACCCCGGAGGATGCCTGGGCCTCGCCCGGGCCCTTCTCGCCGTCGGAGCCCAGGCGGTAGCGGGCCGTCTGGTGACCGGGCGAACCCAGATAGATCTCGTTCAGCGCGAGGAGGCGCTGGGTGTCGTCGGCGACGGCCTCGACCATGGTCAGCTCCTCTGCCCGGCCCCCGGCGGCGGTCGCCGCACGCAGCAGGGCGGCCGCGTCGGCGAAGCGGTGACGGACCAGGACCCCCGGGTTGCGCCCCGGGTCGGTGTCGATGCCCACTACCGGCTGTCCACGCAGATACTTCGCGGTGTTGGCGACCAGGCCGTCCTGGCCGACCACGACCACCACGTCCTCCGGGGCGAACAGGAAGCGGTCCAGGTCCGCCCGCTCCACCCGGGAGCTGCGCCAGGTGAGCGGCACCGCCGCCGCCACCTCCCGCAGCGCCTGCCGCGTGCGCTCGTGGCGGCGGACCACCTCGTCGATCGACCGGCCCCGGCTGGAAAGGAAGAACGCGGCCTGTCCGTGCGTCCCGTGCCGGGCGAGCAGCTCCTCGTACTCGGTCCTGCGGTGCACGAGCACCGCCCGCGGGGCCAGGCTCACGCGCCCGCTCCGCCTTCCGGACGTCCGAGCCTGGTAAGGAGTCCGGTGAGGACGTCGGGAGAGAGCGTGACGCTCTCGATCCGCGGCAGGTTCTCCGCCAGCCGGGTTGCCGCCAGGGCGTGCAGCGTGCCCGTGTCGGCTTCGTCGTGCACGCGCAGCCAGGCAGCCTGAACCTCGGCGCGCGCCGCGCCTGTCTCGCGCGCCGCCTCGGCGTCCGCGCGGGCCAGGCGGACCTTGCGGGCCGCCTCGGTCTCGGTCCGTATGCCGTCCGCCGCCGCCTTCTCCTCGGCCTCGCGGCGGGCGTTGGTGCCGCGCTGGTCGATCAGCTGCTCCTCGCGTCGCGCCAGTTCGATCTGACTGGCCAGCTCGTTCTCGGCGATGGCACGTTCACGCTCGACGGCGACGGCCCGCCGTTCGTAGGTGGCCCGGTCCGCCTCCTGCTGAATCTGCTCGCGGGCCGGGGTGCGCAGGGCGCGCTCCACCTCGGCCTCGGGGCGGATCGCCACGACCCGCACGGTCACCACATCGATGCCGGTGGCCGGGAGCCTGGGCTCGGCAGCGAGACCGGCGGCGACGCTCCCCCGCACGGAGGCGACGCCGTCCACCAGGGCGACGGCCAGCGGAGTCCGGGCCAGTACGTCCAGCGTGTGCTGCTGCGCGGTCTCGGTCAGGAGAGTGGCGATCTGCTCCAGGGGGGCGCCGCGCCAGCTCCCGGTGTCCGGGTCGACGGAGAAGTCGAGTCGGTCCGCGGCTTCGGCCGGGTCGCTGATCCGGTAGGTGACGGTGGCCTGCACGGCGACGTCCTGGAAGTCGGACGTACGGGCGTGGAACGCCATGGCCAGTTCCCGGTCGTCGACCGGCACTTCGGAAAGCGCCGCCGACAGCGACCGGTACCAGAAACTGAGCCCCCGCCCGTCGTGGACAAGTCGGCCGCGCTTGTGGTGGCGGATGTGGGCGGTGGGCGCGGAGCGCAGATGACGCCAGCCGAAGCGCCGGGTGATGTCGGCCATGGCAAACCCCCTTCATTTCGTCAATGCGACGATAACGAGACATGCCCATATCGTCAAGAGGACGAAAAGAGAGTTTCCGGGGCGCTGCCCCGGCAATCCGGTCCCGTCATCACCGGCTTCGTCGTTCGATTTCAGCAGCAAGCAGGCGGCCGAAGTCGCTGTCTCCTGGGTCCTCGCGGGAGAGCTGACGCATGGGCGGGTAGTGCAGCTGGTCGTGCGCGACCACTCGAGCAGCCACAGCTGGACGGCGGAAGCGGAGTGGCTCCACCGCTGGGAGAGGAACCTCTGACGCCCTCACCAGCGCCACCGACAGCGAGGACTCGACTGGGAGGGCTGGCTCGGACCCAACCGCAGCTACCAGCACGCCTGCGCATCCATGCGCCGGATCATCGCCACCGGCGGCCCGACAGCCTCGTAAGCCAACGGGGGCCGGCCCGGGGATGCCGTCCACGACCACCGCCCGAGGCCGGCATCCGCAGCCGGGACGGGGCCCCGAACCGGTCGCCCACCCGCCAGGCCGCGAGCGGTGCCGGACGACTCCCTGTATGAGCACGCCGGGCACTGCCTGCCAGGTGCAGGGCGCCAGAGCGCCACGCCGCTCGCTCGCACCCGGTCCAGTCAGCCCACCAGCCACACGCGGCCAGCAGTTCAGGCCGCTGGTGTCGGGTTCCGCGGCCTCGAACAGTGAGCGCTGACCCAGTCCTGCAGTGTTGAAGGTCGTTGCAGTGCTGCGGCCGGGTCGCAGGTCAAGGGTCGGGGCATGGGCTGCCGAAGATGCCTGGTGGCCTGCGGCCGCTGCCCGTCGCTGACCGGTACCGGGTCTGGATCGGTCACGGGGGTTGTCGGGCTACCGGGGGCCAGTGGTCCGCGGCCGCAGTCGTTCGCCCTGCGGCCCGAACAAGATCAGGTACTCGACCGGCCCGCCGGGGCCGGCGTTCGCCAGCCCGTGCGGGGTGCGGGTGTCGAACTCGGCGACATCCCCGGCGGCCAGGACAAGATCCTGCTTGCCCAGCGAGCCAGAGCCGCCCGTACAGAACGCACAGCCACTCGTAGCCCTCGTGGGAGACCTGCCCGGGCCGCGCGGGCGGATCCTCGACGGCGGGCAGTACGTGCTTGTGGGCGTGCAAGCCGCCGACGTACCGGGTGAGCGGCAGAACCGCCTTGTCGTCGCCGAAGCTCAGCGGCGCCGAGGTGCGCGGCTCGGCCACCGGGGCGGGTGCGGTACCGGCCAGCGCGTCGAGGGAGACGCCGTACTCCTTCGCCAACTGCAGCACCACCTCCAGGGTGGGCTTGCGTCGGCCGGTCTCGATCCGCGACAGCGTGCTCGGCGAGATGCCGGTCGCACAGCCGATACCGGCGAGCGTGGCGCCGTGCTGGTCGCGCGCAGCTCGCAGCCTTGCCCAGGCTCCGGGCCAGCCGGCCGGACTTCACATCGACTCCGAGCAGCTGCTCGCCTCCTTCCTCGGTCTGGACACTCAGGCCAGGCAGTGGCTGAAGGAGCAGCAGACTGATCCCAGAGACCTTCCTTTGGCCTGCGTCCACCAGCCCTCGTCCCCTTCGTCCGCATGATCTGTGAACGCCTGGGCATCCAGGCGGGCGCTGTCGTACCTACCTTCCACCGCACCGGCAACATGGGCGCCGCAACACTCCCCCTCCAGTTCACCCTGGCCAGAGAACAGGGCCGCCTGGACCCGGGCACGAAGACAGCGGTCTTCGGCCTGGCCAGCGGCGCCAGCGGCGGCGTCATGCTGATCAATTGGTAACCAGAGCCTCATGCTCGCGCCCCAATGTGCCTGTCCTACACGGGCTCACCCCACGGTGACCAGATCGCGGCTCGCCAACCAAGAATCGATTCCGCCAAGTACAGATCAATGTCTCACTGAGCGCGTTTCAAACTGAAGTTGCAGGTCCCGGGGCTGGTGATCGTCCGTCAGCGGTGGACCTCGGCGTTCGTCAGACACGAGGAAAGCCGTCGAACCGGGCGTACGGACGAGTGAAGCTCGTCGTCAAGGTGCGGTACGCACGCAAGACGGCAGTCGGAGGATACGAGGCGGCCCTGGGCACGTGGTCGGCGTGATCACCGCATACAGCAACGGCATGCTGAAGTGCCCACACCAGGTGAATGGGTGACCCGCTGAGCAATGACGACCACGAGATCTAAGACCTTCAAATGGAAGTGGCCAGCCTCCTGCTGGACTATGTCTACGCACCACTGCTGGAAGACCAGCACGTACGGGGAGTCCTGCCCGCCCCATCGGGGGCCCCGGCAGTCCGAGTCGCCCTCGGAGACAGGAACGAGTGCGAGCCCTCCAGGCTGACGGCGCATGAGATTCCCCTTGGCGCGGGCGAGGAACTGCGCACCTCACACGGCGTCGTCGCGCTGCTTCCCTCGGTGCACACCGGAACGCACATCTACCCCTCGAGCGTGGTCACTTCCGTCATGGGAATGGGCCGTACCTGGTTGACCCGGCACATGTGGAAGAGGCGCCGTTCACCACGGACGACTGGGCTTCCACCCTCCTGCGGTGCCTCGCCATCCGGCTGAGGAGAGGCCGGAGTCGAGCCTGCGCGGATTCCTGTTCAAAGAAGGAGGCATGCTGCGCCCTACATGGACAGCGACGAGGTTTTCCGGTGTGATCACTGCCGGGACTGTAATTCGTTCGGTGTAACTCCTGATCAAGGAAGATGCATCGATGACCAGTGACAACGTGACCGAGTCCGATGGCGAAGCGGCTGAGCCGCGGCCGGCGAAGGCGGGTGGACGACGGGCTGATCGACGAGCTGGTGTCCCGTGCCCAAGCTGAGGGTCTGCAGCTGACTGGCGAGGGCGGGCTGCTGCAGCAGCTGACGAAGCGGCTACTGGAGTCCGCCCTCGAGGGCGAGATCACCGACCACCTCGGCTATGACAAACAGATCCGGCGGGGAAGAACGGCGGCAACAGCCGCAACGGGACCCGGGCCAAGACCGTGCTGACGGACGTCGGACCGGTGGAGATATCCGTGCCCCGCGACCGTGACGGCTCGTTCGAGCCGAAGATCGTGGCCAAGCACATCATGTCGCTGGACCCCACCGGCAAGGGCCAGGCCCGCTGGACCATGCGCTGGAAGACCGCTCTCAACGCCTTCGACATCACCTTCGACGGCCGACTCAGCGCAGCCCGTCAGTAGCGCCAAACACCCCGCATACACCGTTCGTTCGATTGACAGACCCGCTGGCGATGGTGCGGGAGGGGGGTGAAGCGATCCATGCGGTGGCGTTGGATGTGGTCGCGGCGTTCGCCGGGTCCGAGCTGGGTGAGGAGGGCCTTGCCGACCGTCCGGCTTGCGACGCTGCCCGCCCTGGCCGCACTCCCCCTGAACACACGAGTGGGGTGTGCGCCTCCCTCCAGGGAGCGCATCCCCCACCCGCTGTCCGCGGTCAGTGCACTTGTGCGGCCGCAGCCGGCACTGTTTGCGGGGTGGTGCCATGCAGCGTGGTGGCCGTGTCGGCGGTGTCACTCTGACTGCCGCGGCCGATGTGGTTGAAGGCGAGGTTGAGCAGTACGGCGACGACGCAGCCGGTGCTGATGCCGGAGTCGAGGACGATGCGCACGCTCTCGGGGAAGGCGTGGTAGAAGTTCGGGCTGGCCATGGGGATGACGCCGATGCCGAGGCTGATGGCCACGATGAGGATGTTGTCGCCGCGGTCGAGGCCGGCCTGGGTGAGGGTCTGGATTCCGCTGGCGGCCACGGTGCCGAACAGGGCGAGGCCGACGCCACCGAGGACGGGCTGAGGGACCAGGGCGACGACTGAGGCGAGGAACGGGCACAGGCCCAGCAGGATGAGGATGCCGCCGGCCGCGGCCACGACGTAGCGGCTGCGGACCTTGGTGATGGCGACCAGGCCGACGTTCTGTGCGAAGGCGCTGGCGGCGAAGCCGTTGAAGAACGGGCTCAGCGCGGTGCCCAGGCCGTCTGCGCGCAGTGCTGCGGCGAGGGTCTTCTCGTCTGCGGGCTTGTCGACGATCTGGCCGAGGGCGAGCACGTCGGCTGTGCTCTCGGTCATGGAGACGATCATCACGATGATCATGGAGATGATGGCTGCGGCGGCGAATTGCGGGGCGCCGAAGTGGAAGGGCGCGGGGAAGCCGATGATGTCGGCATCGGTGACGGCGCTGAAGTCCGCGAGGCCGAGGGGCAGGGCGATCAGGGTGCCGGCGACGAGCCCGAGCAGGATGGAGATCTGCTTGAGGAAGCCGCTCAGCACTCTGCGGAGTACCACGGTGATCAGGAGGGTCGCGGCGGCGAGGCCGATGTATTTGATGTCTCCGTAGTCCGCGGCCTGCGGGTTGCCGCCCTGCGCCCAGTTGAAGGCGACGGGCAGCAGGGACACACCGATGAGGGTGATGACTGTGCCGGTGACGACGGGCGGGAAGAACCGGATGAGTTTGCAGAACCAGGGGGCGAGCAGGAAGCCGAACACTCCGGCCACGATCACGGCGCCGTAGATCACGGGCAGTGCGTCATCGGGGCCCTCGGCCTTGGCGATGGCCAGCATCGGGGCCACGCCGGCGAAGGAGACGCCGTTGACGAAGGGGAGACGCGCGCCGACCTTCCAGAAGCCGATGGTCTGCAGCAGGGTGGCAATACCGGCGGTGAATAGGCTGGCGCCCATCAGGAACGCGATCTCTGCTGTGCTCAGTCCCACGCCGATGCCGACGATCAGAGGCGGTGCGACGACACCGGCGTACATGGCCGCCACGTGCTGGAGACCGGCGCCGAGGAGCTTTCCGAACGGCAGGGTCTGGTCGACGGGATGCTTCGCGGCGGGGTCCGTGGCCGGGTCCGGCGCGGGGGCCGGGGCGGGGCTGGGGATGGCGGTGGGCGACACGGGAGGTACCTCCTGGGCTGCTGTGGCACGGCGGTCGCCGGGAAGGGGCGCGCTGAGGAGCGGCCGATGCCTCGGAGGGCCGTGTGGACTGGTTCGATGACGCAGTCGAGCGGGCGGCAGGAGGGCCCGAGGGCATGGAAGTGCCCTGAGGAACGGGGAACGTGGGAGTTGCCCGAGCCGGGGTGTCGCGGGGTGAGCGAGCCCCGATTTTCCCTGCCGAAGACTGCATCAACGGATCATCCACGATGCGGAAAGCAGCTTCCGTATGGCTGGGTGGTTCCAGTGCGCCACGTGAAGGCGACTGTGTCAAGACCTGCCGCCCGGGAGGCTTGTGGGGGCGTCAGGCTTCCTGGGTGCGCAGCCGCCGCCACAGCTGCTCGTCGACCCGGTCGAGGAAAGCCAGCGCCTCGCGCTCGACCGCCTCGGCGCCAGCTCCGGTCCGACCGTGGTTGTCGATCCGCTGGTAGGCCAGGTGGAGCTGTTCCAGGGCGCCGCGGATCTCGGCCGGCGCCACGGGGACGATCTTCGCGACGGGCCGTACGTAGTTCGGCCACCACCCGGTGACCGCCTCGCGCAGCAGCACGCGCAGCTGCCCCGCCCTGCCGCACGCGTCGACGAAGCAGGCGGGCGGCGGCCGCAGGACCTCGAACAGCGCCTGGGTCTGACGTCCGGACCCGCGCCATCGGTTGCGCCGTTCCGCCTCGGCGTAGCGGTCGCGGGTCATGCCGACCATCGTGGCGACCTGCTCCACCGTCAGCCCGAGGAGCGTCCGGCACTGCAGGAGCGTGGCCGGCTCGCCCAGCAGATCACCCGGTGAACACCACAACGCGGCTGCCAGTGCGTCGATCTGACGGGTCGTCGGCACCTCCGTGCCCCGCTCCCAGGCCAGGAGCACATCGGGGTGCAGGGGGTGTCCCCGGAAGGCCGAGACGGCCCAGGCGACCTGGCCGCGCGTGAGTCCGAGCTGCTCGCGCACGCGGACGGCGAGGCGGGGATCGAACGGGGGATAGGCGGCGTTTTCACCCTCGGAGAGGCTGTGGAGATCGTCTTGGGATGGCATAGCGGGACACCGTAGGGGCCGCGGCCGCCCCGGCCAAGGCCTGCGGATTGCGCGGGCGCTGGGGGAAGCCAGTTGACGCGCGTTGATCGCCCCTGCGGGTCGCGATTGTGTGTACCTCCAAAGAATCTCAGGAATCAAATGGCCTGCCTGGAGGAGTTGACGACCGGGAGGCCCGTTCGTAAGGTCAAGGCCGTCCACAGTGGAAAGTAAATTCCGCAATAAGGAAATCGTGTCCCTGCTCCCGCACCACGGGAATCCGGCACGATTTCCGCATCCCTCCGGGCAGGTCCGTCCACCTGTCCGGCTCGTCCGGCCGTGCTTCGCTCTCAACCGTCCCCGCCGTGCGCCGGCCGGGCGGTCGGTCTCTCGGAGGGACTTGTCCCCATGCGCGCCCCTACGCTCTTCATGCACGACCGCTCCGACCCGTCCCACCCCGCCCTCCCCGTTCATCCCGCGGACGAAGTGCTGCCCATGCGGCGGATGATCCCCGCTGCCCTGCAGCACGTGGCCAGCATGTACGCGGGCCTCGCGGCACCTCCGTTGATCATCGGCGGCGCGCTCGGCCTGACCGCGGCGCAGCTCACCGTTCTGCTAGCCGCGAGCCTGGTCGTCGCGGGTCTGGCCACCGTCGCCCAGACCTTGCGCTTCTGGGGTGTCGGGGCGGCGCTGCCCATCACCAACGGCGTGTCGTTCGCGGTGGTTTCCCCTGTCCTGGCCGCTTCCGCCTCACGGGGGCAGGACACCCTGCCCCTGGTGTTCGGCGCCACCCTCGTCGCCGGGGCCGTCTGCTTCCTCCTGGCTCCGGCGTTCTGCCGGCTCCTGCGCTTCTTCCCGCCCGTCGTCAGCGGTTCCGTCATCACGCTGGTCGGCCTCTCGCTGCTGCCGGTGGCCGGGCAGTGGGCCCGGGGCGGCGACCCCGCTTCCTCCGGGTACGGCTCACCGTCCAACCTTGCGCTCGCAGCCGGAACCCTCGCGCTCACGCTCCTCCTCCACCGGCTCCTCAGCGGACGTTTCCTGCAACGGGTGGCGATCCTGCTCGGTCTCATCGCCGGCACGGCCGCCGCGGTGCCGATGGGCAAGGTCGACTTCCACCACCTCTCCCAGGCACCGCTGTTCGCACTCCCCGAGCCGTTCGCCTTCGGCGCCCCGCAGTTCGAGGCGCCGGTCATCGCCACCATGCTCGTCGTCATGCTCGTCTCCATGACGGAGTCCACCGCGTCCTTGATCGCGGTGGGATCGGTCGTCGACAAGCCGGTCGACGACCGCGTCATCGCGGGGAGCCTGCGCGCCCAGGGACTGGGCACCGCGCTCGGCGGTGCCCTGGGAGCCTTCGTGAGCTGCTCATACGCCCAAAACGTCGGCCTGGTTGCGATCAGCCGCATCCGCAGCCGGTACGCGGTCACCCTGTGCGGTGCCGTCCTGGTCCTCATGGGCCTCGTGCCGGCCCTGGGCTCCCTGGTCGCGCTCGTGCCGCTGCCCGTACTCGGCGGGGCGGCAGTCGTCTTCTTCGGCTCGATCACCGTCGCCGGAATCCGGACCCTCGCCAAGGCCTCCCTGGCCACCGGGCACAACGGCATCATCGTGTCCGTCGCCCTTGCCTTCGGCCTCATCCCCGTCGCATCAACCGACTTCTACGACCGCCTCCCCGCCCCCGCCGCCATGGTCCTGGGATCCGGCATCACGGCCGGATGCCTCGTCGCCGTCCTCCTCAACCTGCTCCTGAACCACTTCGGACGCGGCAGCGAGGCCAACGAGAGCCACATCCCCACCGCACACGTCGACGCCTTCGACGGCATCGACAGCGAGGCACACCTCCCCCCACGTTCCGTCCGACAGAGCCGATGAATCAGGGCATGCCGCGCGACCCGTCCTGCGGCATGCCCACAGGCCGGGGAACTCGCCCAGTCCGACTTTCGACGGCTTCGCCGCGTTCTGCGGCCTGGACGTGAAGATCCGCGGGCCGTGTACGCGCCGGACGAGGGAGACGGATGCGCCGAGCCGGAACTGGAACTGAAACCGGAGGAACCTCCGGAATCTGCCCTCATACACGTCGAGCGACTGATGACTATTGACGAAGCAAGCAGCGTTTTCTACATTTATGGAATAGAAATTCCGCATCATGGAATGATGGGCCGGGCCTGCTCTCGCAGGATCCGGCGGGTGGGCGGCGGTTCCGCCGTCCGCCAGGGTCGTCCCAGCGTCGGTGCTCATCTTGCATCCCGGTCGTCGCTCCCGGACCCGAAGCCATCGGCAGGTGCGTGGAGGGCCCGCACATGAACCGTCACACAGCACTTTTGGAACCTGAGGCGTCACGACACGTCACGGCTTCGCTCACCCAAGACCCCACAACGGTGTCGGCCTGCGTGGAGATCCCCAGCGACATGAGAGCCGCCAGCGCGGCCCGCCGCTTCGCCGCCGCCAAGCTCGACGAATGGGGCTGCGCCGAACTCGAGGACAACGCCGTCCTGATCTGCAGCGAACTGGCCACCAACGCCGTCGTCCACGGCCGCACGAAATCCGAGGGCCACCCCGAGCACATCTGCCTCGACCTCACATGGCGGCCTGGCAACGCCCTCATCATCCAGCTCGAGGACAACTCCACCGCCCAACCCACACCACGCGACCCGGCGCCATCAGCGCAATCCGGCCGCGGACTTGGACTGGTGGCCTCTCTCGCCGACCAATGGTCGTTCTGGCCGAACAGGGACGGAAATGGCAAGAGGGTATGGGTCTGCCTCCGCCCTCCCCCGCCGTCCAAGGCCGGTTGAGCTCTGCAGTCCGATGGCCGGAGGCTGTCTCAGTCGCCCGCTCGAAGGCGAGGTTCACGTTCGGGCAGTCAGCCGCATACGTCAACAGCGCCTCACGCCTGGGTCACTTGGCAACAGCGGGGACACATCCGGCCTTCAGCTTTCCCTCGCTGTTCTGCGCTTCGGCGAGCTCGGCAAAAGCTTCGAGTGCATCTGCGGTGCGGCTCAGGGAAGACACCGGCATCACCAGCGAGCGAGGCGCAGCAGGCCTTCGAGCGGGCCTGGCGGCCCTCACGCAGTGGGTGGAGCGGGAGTGCGCGGACCGGCAACGCGTCATGAGAGGGACCACGCGGTCTGCGACGTCCCCTCCCACGCCCTGCTCCCCCAGATCCAGGCGATGTCGGCGGGCAACACCGCCCCCGACCGGCAGCGGGAGGCGGAACTGCAGCGCCTGCGCGGGGAGTCGACCGAGGTGTCGGTCCGCATGGTCCGTGAGCGGATCCCCAGCCTCGGCGACGCCGAGGTCCGGCACCGCCACCGCGTCGGGGCACAGCGGCGGTCCCCGGCCCTCGACCGCCCCGGACGCGGCCGGCACACTCCGGCCGCAGCGCCTCAGATCTTCGCGCTGTCCTTCCACCCCGAATCGTGGTCTACGTTCGGGTGGCTCAGGAGATCGTGGGTGGAGACGTGGCGGTTACGGCGTTGCCGTAGCGGCGGGCCAGGTGCGCGAAGGCGTCCTTGAGCTCGGGCGGGCCGACGACCTCGATGTCGGCGTCGAAGCTGCCGATGGCGGCGGCCAGGGCTGGCCATGACCACGAGCCCAGGATGAGCCGGCAGCGGTTCGGGGCGAGCTCTTCGACGACGCCGTCGCGGGTGTACGGCAACACCTCGGCGGCGGGCAGGTCGAGGATCACCTCGCCGCGGCACGGCCAGTCACCGGAGCCATCGGAGCCCTGGAACCTCGCGGCCACGAAGGCGGCCACATCGCCTCCGGGCACCTCTCGCGGGGTGAAGCGGGGACCGGTGGGGGTCCGCGGGGTGATCCGGTCGGCGCGAAAGGTGCGCCAGTCCTCACGGTCGAGGTCCCAGGCGACGAGATACCAGCGTCCGCCCCAGGTGACGAGGTGGTGGGGCTGCACCCGGCGGGACGGGGCATCAGCGGCGGGCCCGTAGCGAAAGCGGAGCACCTCCCGGGCGTGCACGGCGGCGCTGAGCGCCATGAGCACGCTGCTGTCGACCTGCGGGTCGGGCCGGGTTGCGGGCCGCTCGACGGCGGTGAAGCGGAGGGCATCGATCCTGTGGCGCAGCCGAGCGGGCATGACCTGCCGGACAGTGGTCAGGGCGCGCGCCGCGGCCGCCTCGATCCCGGCGCCGCTGATGGTGGCGATCTGGAGAGCTACGGCAAGCGCGACGGCCTGCTCGTCGTCGAACAGCAGTGGCGGCAGTTCCGTGCCGGCGTCGAGCCGGTAGCCCCCGTCCGGGCCCTTCGTGGTCAGGATCGGGTAGCCGAGCTCGCGCAGCCGGTCGACGTCGCGGCGCACGGTGCGCGGGCTGACCTCCAGCCGGTCGGCCAGCAACTGCCCCGGCCAGTCGCGGTGCGCCTGGAGGAGCGAGAGCAGCGACAGCAGCCGCGCTGAGGTCTTCTGCATGAGCTCCATCCTGCCAGGAGAAGCGGCCACATCCTGTCCGCTTCTCCTGCGACGGTGGTCATCGAGTGATCGGCACCAGCCGATGAATCGAGCGACGAGGAGCTGCCGTCATGTCCGTCAACACCGTGATCCACCTGAACTTCCGGGGCGACGCCCGCGAGGCACTGGCCTTCTACCAGTCGGTGTTCGGCGGGGATGTGGTCGTGGTCACGTACAAGGACGCCGGAAACGTCCAGGAGCCGTCCGAGGCCGATCAGGCGATGTGGGGCCAAGTGGCCGCCGACAGCGGATTTCGCGTGATGGCCTACGACGTGCCCGCGAGCCTGCCGTGGGACCGGGGCGAGAACGCGTTCTTCGTCTCGCTCCGCGGTGAGACGGCCGAGGAGATCACCGCGTACTGGGAGAAGCTATCCGAGGGCGCGACCATCGTGCAGGCACTGGAGCCCGCGCAGTGGGCGCCCCTCTACGGGATGCTCAAGGACCGGTTCGGCGTCACCTGGGTCGTGGACGTCGCCAACGACTACAACGCCTCGTGAGCACCGGGACCGTCCTCGACAGCAGAGCGCTGGGCCGCGCGACGCTCGCCCGGCAGCTGCTGCTCGACCGCGCCGCCACCCCGATCCTCGCCGCCGTCGCACACCTCGGCGGCCTGCAAGCGCAGGAACCGCAGGAACCGTTCACCGGGCTCTGGTCGCGGCTGCGCGCGTTCGACCCGGCGACGCTGGACGACCAGCTGACCGGGCGCAACATGGTGCGGACCCACCTCATGCGCCGCACCGTCCACCTCGTCACCGCCGACGACGCCCTGGCCTGGCGGGCCCGCCACGACGCCATGCTGCGCCAGCGGGTACTCGGGACCTACCGCCGCGAGCTCGACGGGATAGACCTCGACGAGCTCGCCGCGGCGGGCCGGGCGGTGCTGGCCGACGGCGAGCCCCGCTCGATGACAGAGCTCGCGCGGGCACTCGCCGAGCGCTGGCCGGCGCCGGGGCCGAGGGCACTGGGAGAAATGTTGATCGCCGCCCTCGTCCCGGTGGCGCAGCTGCCGCCGCGCGGGCTGTGGCGGACAAAGGCGGGAGTGCGCAACGTCCCGCTCTCCTCCTGGCTGGGGCGCGAGATCGACCCGCCGTCCCCGTCCCTGGACGGCTCCGATCCGGTCGGCGAAGCCCTGGTACGCCGCTATCTGGCCGCTTTCGGCCCCGCGGCCTCGGCCGACCTGCGCGCCTGGTGCGGCCTCGCCGGACTGCCGGCTGCGGTCGCCGCGATCCGCGAGGAGCTGGTCACCTTCCGAGACGGGCGGGGCCGGGAACTGCTGGACCTTCCCGACGCACCGCGCCCCGACCCCGACACACCCGCCCCGGTGCGGTTCCTGCCGGCGTTCGACAACGCGATCCTCGGCTACCACGACCGAAGCCGAATCATCGACGACGCCCACCGCGGCCTGTCCGTCGCCGGCGCACGCGTCGTACTGGTGGACGGCCGGGTCGCCGCGACCTGGACCGTCGACCGGGGCACAGTGCTCGTCACCCCGCTGCGCGGCATCACCCGAACCGAGCACACCGCCGTCACCGAAGAGGGCACGAGCCTGGCTGCGTTCCTGTCCGACCACGACAGCAACCGCGTACAGATCGCCGCGTCTCCCCGCTGAGCGACACCCGCGAGGCTTCCCCGAGAACTGCCGATCGCCCGGATCCCGTTCAGGAACCGGATCCGGGCGTGGCGAGCTCCTTGGTGACACTCGCCCGTGGGCTCGGCGGCATCGTCGGCATGACGGTCTTCGGCTCCGTCATGGCGCCGGCATCCGGGCAACGGCCGGACCGGACGGATACGGGCTGGGCGACGCCTTCGCGGGGGCCTTACGCGGCCGAACCGCCCCAAGCGGCCAGCGCTTCGGCGCGGTCCTCGCGGCGGGTCCGCGTATCGGTCGCCCGGGTGGCCCAGGCGATGTGCCCGTCGGGGCGTACCAGGAGTTCGGTCACCCCGGCGAGTTCGGGGTGTCTGCCATGGTCGAGGGGTGCGACCGCGGTGATGTGCGCGGCGCCCGGATCCTGGTATGACGCCCGGTCCCGGGTGAGGTCGAGGTGGAGCGGGCGGCCCTCGTGGAGGAGTTCATAGACACGGGCGGCCGCCGCGCCGGGCACGGTCAGCCCGATGTCGGGGACCCGCCGCCCGACCAGCAGGTCCGCACCCTCGGCCGGGGCCGGGTAGTGGGTGTCGAGGGCGGTGACCATGCCGGCCAGGCGACGGTTGACCTCCTCCACACCCAGCAGCCCATCCAGAAGACGGCGCAGAGCTGCGGCGGGTCCCTGGTACGGGGTGAGGAGCGTCAGTTCCATGAGCAGGGTCTGGACTTCGGTGTTCTCGGTGACGGCCCGCCCGACCGGGTGGCGTTCGTCGTGGTAGCTGTCGAGCAGCCCGGCCGGCGCCCAGCCGTGGATCTCCGCTGCCAGCTTCCACCCCAGGTTCACCGCGTCCTGGAGGCCGGTGTTGAGGCCCTGCCCGGCCGCCGGGAAGTGGATGTGGGCGGCGTCGCCCGCCAACAGGACGCGCCCCGCACGGTAACGGGCCGCCAGCCGGGTGGCGTTGCCGAAGCGCGACAGCCAACGGGGGTCCGCCACAGCGCAGTCGGTACCGCAGATCCGTACCAGTGAGGTGCGGAACTCCTCCAGCGTCACCGGCTCCGCCGCGGGCACCCGCATGCGCTCCGGGTCGATGCATACGAGCCGGGTCAGCCCGTCCTCCAGCGGCGCCACCAGCACGCCGTGCGCACGCGCCCGATTGACGGCCAGCGGGTCCATCGTGCGGAAGTCCCCCAGCATCCCGGTCAGGGTCTCGTCCGTGCCCGGGAAGTCGATCCCGGCCGCCCGCCGTACGAAGCTCCGCCCACCGTCACACCCCACGACGTACCGGGCGGACACGCTCTCGGTACCGCCGGCTCCGTTCAGCCGCAGCTCCACACCGTTCTCGTCCTGGCGCAGGCCCACGGCCTCCCATCCGCGCCGGATCTCGGCGCCGAGCTCCCGGGCCCGCAGTTCGAGCAGCTCTTCGGTCCGGCTCTGGGCCAGGAAGAGGGAGTACGGATGCCGGGTGTCGAGCCCGGTGAAGTCGAGGCGGGTGTCGAGGCCCGCGAAATGCCAGCCCGGCACGGTCCGGCCCAGGGCCAGGAACCGGTCGGCGATCCCGCGCTGGTCCATCAGCTCGATGCTACGCGGATGCAGGCTCAGCGCCCGCGAGTCCCGCTGCCGTTCGTCCCGCCGCTCCACGACCCGTACACGGACGCCCGCCAGGGCCAGTTCGGCGGCGAGCATCAGTCCCGTCGGTCCCGCCCCGACCACGAGCACATCGGTGTCCATCGACTCAACCTCCAGATTTAGTGAACAGCGTTCACGTGAACGATGTTCACTATAGTGAGGGTCATGGACTTCTCGTCAACCCCACAGGACGGCACCGCGGCCACCCGGCCCGCACGCGGCAGACCTCCGCGGCTGGATCAGCGACGCACGGTCGAAACCGCGCTCGGGCTCCTCGACGAGGCCGGGCTCGACGCGCTCACCATGCGCAGGCTGGCCGAGGCGATGGGCGTACAGGCCGGCGCCCTGTACCGGTATTTCGCGACGAAACAGGACTTGCTCACCGCCATGGCCGAGCACATGCTGGCCGGCTGCGCCGAGGTGGCCGACGACGGTGCCGCCTGGGACGAGCAGGTGGCCGGACTGGCCCGCCGCATGCGCGCCGCCCTGCTCGCCCACCGCGACGGCGCCCGCGTCTACGCCGGCACCCACTCCACCGGCACGAACACCCTGGGCTTCGCCGACGCCCTCATCGGACTCCTGCGCAAGGCGGGATTCGGCGCGGAGGACGCCCCACGGGCCGCCTTCACCCTGGTCAACTTCACCACTGGCCACACGCTGGAGGAGCAGGCCGCCCTCGAAGGACCGGGCAACGCGGCGACCGGGCCCGACGCCGACCGCCTCCGCGAGGCGGTGGCGGCCACGCCCGGGCGGTTCCCCCACGTCGAGGCCGCCCTGCCGACCCTCACCAGCAGCGACGTCGCCGCCCAGTTCGAGTTCGGACTGCGCCTGCTCCTCCAGGGCATGAGCGCCCTGAGAGCTCCGGCTCACTCCCCCGCTTAGCGGTCACCGCACTGGGCCCGGTCGCCGGCCGCCATGCGCAGGCACGTGGCGTGAAGGGTGAAGGGGTGGCGGCCCTCTTGTGCATGATCCGGCTTCAACGGGCGGCGGTCAGGGCTGTGGGGGCGAGTACCCAGAGGAGGGCTCTGCCGGTGAGGGGTGTGGTGGCGATGAGGGTCAGGTAGACCTCGATGAGTGATCCGTCGCCGGTGAGGACGTCGAGGTCGGCGGTCCATCGGGAGAGGAGGTAGATGACGGCGTCGACGATGAGCCAGGAGGCGAGGTTGGCTCCGATCCACCATTTCCAGCGCGCGGTGACTTTGCGGAGGACCAGTGACTGCGACAGGCCGAGCAGGGGTCCCAGGGCCAGGCTTTGGCTGGCGGCCAGCAGGTAGGCAGTCGAGACCCTCTCGTGCGAGTCCTGTGCGCTGATCACGGCGGGCATGATCACCAGCAGCCATGCGAGCAGTGCCGGAGCGACGCTGGAAGTGATCCACACCTTGCGGGGGATGGGGACCCGCTCCTTGACTACCAGCCACTGCAGTGCTCCCAGGACTCCGCCGAACAGTGCGGCCCCCAGGGTCGCGATCAGGAGGGCGATGATCACGTTGTGGCTGGCCAGGTTCATGTGGAGGACGTCGTTGCCCAGCAGGATCAGCAGGAACCCGACGGTCAGAACGGTGATGAACGCGAGCGTGTTGTAGCCGATCCACCGCCAGTACAGGTGGGCGTCCCACCCGCTGGTCGAGGCGGGTTCGTGGCCGGAGCCGGAAATGGTCACCACCCACTCCTCGCGGGGTATGCGGCCGTACGTGCCGTTCTCATGATCGAACACTGATCGAACCGCTGTCGCGCACGGACGCGCTGCACTTCGCGATGACCATGTTCAGCACGGCCGGTTTCGGCTCCAAGCGCTACCACCACCCCATCGCCGGGGACCTCACTCTTGGCTTCGAAGCCTTGACGCCCACGGGCGACCCCGACCAGACGCTCGGCCTGTACACCGTCGAATCCGGATCACCCTCCGAAAGGGCCCTGCGCATGCTCGCCGGCTGGCCGACACCGCACACATCCAGCCCCGAAGAAGCCGCCGGACACGAGCACTGACACGGCCTTGAACCGCCTGCGGCGCTGGGGTCGACTGCGGTGGCTCCACCGGAGCGGCGTTGCCATCAACTTGGCAAGGGCGCCTGGAGGACGAGTCCTGTCCAGGCGCCCGACTCCGAACAGTGGCTGGTCCGCAACTGGTCCGGATCTTGGTCTGTGTTGACCGGGTGGCATTCCGAGGGCGTGGAGCTGGTGCGTACCACCCGTCAGGAATGCGTGCTGCCACGGGCGGTGTGCCATGGCACGAACGCGTTGTTCAGCCCCGCGAGGGCTGTGCGCAGTTCCGGGTAGTGGCGCAGCAGCACGGTGATCATGCTGTTGTCGTCGATCCAGGCCATACCGGCTTTGGAGTACACCTCGGGGGTGTAGTAGTCGGTGAAGAAGCGGTCGCTGTTCAGTCGGCGCGAGGCCATCAGGATGAAGATGCGGAAGGCCGTGTCGCTGAAGGCGAATCCGGTCGGTAGCTTCTCCGCGTACATCCCGACTGTCAGGTCGACCTTTTCGATGTCGTCGTCGTAGAGCCGCTTGATCTCCTTGGCCCACACGGGGTTGTCCGTGAGGTCCTCGAAGCTCTCCGCGGGCTTCAGTCGCAGCAGCCGCCGGAATTCGTTATAGCGGGGGACGCCCAGTTCGCGGTTGCGCAGGATGTCCGTGGCAGCGAGGTCCTGCCGCTGTCCATCGGGTCGCTCGAAGTCCTGGAGGAACTTGGGGAAGTTGTGCAGGGTCACCAGTCCCGGGTGGAGGGTGCCGAAGCTGTAGAGCAGGTTGGCCATCCCCTTGGTCTTCAGTACGTTGAGCGCCTCGGGTCCGGCGATGTCGCGGAAGGTGCAGTCGCTGAGGGTGGAGTCGTCGGTGGCGGAGCGCAGGTGCCAGTCGTCGCGGACGAGCGGGTGCATGCGGTAGACGGCCACGAATTCCTCGGTGAGGGAGTACGGGATGCCGTAGTGGTCCGTCTTGCTGCCGGGGATGCCGCTGACGGTCTCGCTCTCCGTGATCCGGCCGTAAAAGTTGTGGACGCGCTCGCCCGCGATGCCCCACCAGTTGGATCGCAGGGCTTTGACGGTGGTGGGGTGGCTGATTACGGCCGGCGTCCACTCCACCGTATGGATCTTGGCAAGGAGTGCGGCGTTGACGAGCCGCGCCCGCTGGAACAGCTCCTCGTCGTCCCAGGACGGGTAGGCGGCGTGCAGGTGGTCGCAGATCGCATTGTGCTCCCGTGCGAACAGATTCTGCATCAGGACGAGGCCCAGCCAGAAGCCGGGCGAGCGCGAGGGATCGCGAGAAGGGTCGGACGGGAGCGGGGCCGACTCGTCGTCGAAGAGGTGCACCTTGCCCGCCTTGCCCGTACGCACCTGGCGCTGTTCCGCCTCGTTCGTCCCGTAGATCTGGGACGCGTCCCACCAGTGGGACGAGACGTTGACGCGGGTGTCGGGAGTACCGGCGGGCGACCGGGGGTCCCGGGTCGGGTCGTCCGGTGTCCGCATGATCCGCATCGGGCGTTCCGGCCACGGATCGTCGTCCATGAGGGGTACTTCCCACGGCCGTTCCGTGGGGCTTGTTCCGTGACTGAACCAGTCGCGCACCATGAACTGCAGCCAGGCGGCGACCAGGGAGTTGACCGACTCGGCCGGGATCAGCTCGTGGCGGGTGAGGAGGGCGCGGCTGACCTCGCGCGGGTTCGGCCGTGACAGCACGTTCTCGGGCGTAGCCGGGGCGATCTTGTCCAGCGGGATGTTCCGGCCGAAGCGAGTTCCCGCCATGCCCATGCGCGGTTCGTCGAGGTCGTTGTGGCTGCCGTCGGCAGTCCGGTTGACCCGGTGGCGCTCGGAGGGCGGCGCGGGGTCGGGAAGGTTTGCGGAGGGCAGTCGGGAGGTGTCGTGGAGGTTCTTCTGACGGAGTTTGACGCGCAGTCCGAGAAGGACCAGCAGGCCGGGCGTGACCGCCAGGTTGTTCCAGCCGTTGTGTCGGTCGACGAACTCGGCGATGCGGGTGATGATCCGCCAGGGTAGGGATGAGCGGTACCCGGAGCCGGATCGCCGGGAAACGGTGCGTCGTTGCGTGCTCATCGTGCTGCTCCTAGGATCGGTTCCCGGTCAGGTCGGGTGTCGCTATGCGGCCGCGGCGGTTCGCGTGCGCGACGCATCGGCGAGCATCACGTCGCTCGCTTTCTCACTGATCATGTAGATCGGAACGGCGATGAAGAATCCGGGAATTCGGGGGAAGACCGACGCGTCGACGATCCGCAGGCGGTCCACACCACGTACCCGGAAGCGGCTGTCCACGACGGCCGAGGGATCGTCGGCCCGCCCCATCCTGCAACTACAGGAAGCGTGATGGCCCCATGCCTCGTCCTGCACGAAGCGGCGGACGCTCTCGGTGTCGCCGACCTCCTCGCCGGGCCACAGCTCCTTGCGTATCACGGAGGCGGCACTGCGGTTCATGCTGCGTACGAACTTCACGGCGGAGGCCATTGCGTCGAGGTCCAGAGCCTCCTCGTCCGTGCCCTCGGTGAAGTAGTGGAAGTTCACCAGCGGAGTGTCCCGGGGGTCGGCGGAGCGCAGTCGCACCCGGCCGTTGGTGTTGTGGGTCCGGCTCTTGAGGATGGCCCACGTGAAGCGGTCCCGGTGGCTTGTCAGGTCGCGTGAGTAGCCGGGGTAGTAGCCGCGGAAGTCGAAAGGGCCGCCGAAGATGAACAGGTCGGGGGCGTCCAGCGACGGGCGGGACTTGCGGGTGATGCCGACGACGGCACCGTTGGTCGTGTACAGGCCCTCGCCGAGCTGCCAGGCTCGGTAGCAGCGGTCCGGCTCGGCTCCGGGCTCCGGGGCGTGGAAGTCACAGTCCTTGATGACCGGGAACTCGCGGTCCATCTGGCTCACCACGCCGATCTCGTACCGGTCCTGCAGGTTCGCGCCCACGCCCTGGAGCGGGACGCGTACGGGAATGCCGTGCCGTTCCAGCTCCTCACGCGGCCCGATGCCCGAAAGCATCAGCAGCTGAGGCGTGTTGAAAGCCCCTGCGGCCAGGACCACCTCACGGGTAGCGAGCACCCTGCGCGGGACCAGCAGCGCGAGACCGTCGTGGGTGCCGGGGTCGGCCCGGTAGGCGTGCGGCTGGTCCACGTAATCGACGCCGGTCGCCGCTCCGTCCTCGTCCAGTACGACCCGTGTCACCAACGCGTTCGTCCGGACGATCAGGTTGTCCGGATGGCTGCGCTGTACGGCCCGCACGCGTTCGCGCGCTGCGCTGCGCCGCCCGTCGGCCGTGGAGATCGGGATCTGCCACAGCCCTTGCAGGCCCTCGGTCTGCACGCGCCAGTCATTGGGATCGACGAAGGATCCGAGCCCTTCCAGAGGGGAGAGTGGTCGGCCGATGAAGTCGGCGAGTGTGTCCTGTGCGGCGGACAGGATGACGGCCAACAACTGCTTGTCCTGGATGACCAGTTCGGGGTCGGCGAGGTCGGTCGGCAGCCAGCCGTCGAACCCGTGCCGCGAGTCGTTGCGGTACCGGGCAGCGGCGAAGGGCAGAAGCTCCAGCAACGCGGCCAGCAGCCGATTGCCGGGGGGCTCCTTGGGCCGGGGGCGGTACGTACAGCGCTCCAGCCGCTCGAAGTAGCGGCGCATGGCAGTGCTGCCCCATGACGCGTCGCCGGTCTCCCGCGCGATCTCGTCCCAGTCGCGGTTGTACGGATAGACGGTGATCAGCGCGTGATGCGCGGTGCAGCCGCCGACCGTCCCGGCTCGCGGATAGAGGATGCCCTTGCCGGGCACGAGCTTGCTGTCGCGCTGGTGCTGCTGCTCGTCCGCGTAGTGCCGTACGAAATAGTCCCAGCGCTGGACGGGGTCCTCGGAGGCATCGGCGTGGAAGGCGGGCACCAGGTAGTTGTCGTTGTCCTCGGCACCGCCCGCGTCGAGCAGCAGGACGCGCATTCCCGCGTCGGCGAGGTTGGCCGCCAGCGGTCCGCCGCCGGCGCCCGCGCCGACGACAATGTAGTCGAAGCCCGTCTCAGCCTCTGGGGCACCGGACTCCGTGCTCACTTCCCTTTCCTCTTCCCGAAATCGGCCGCGCTGGCGGCCAGGGTCGTATTGACCGCCGAGATGAGCGTGGTCAGGGCGGCGGTGCGGGGCGGCAGTTGGCCACGGATGCCGAGCAAGGCGGCGGTCGCGGTGTCACTGCCGTGGATCAGGACGCCCTCGCGAAGGTCTTCCTGGAGCCGCTGGCCGCGGTTGGTGAGCAGGTCGAGACCGAGCAGGATCGTACGGATCCCGAAGAGCCGGAAAGCATAGACGGCCGCCGGACTGAGGTCGCGGTCCGGGTCGAGGCGCCGGATGAGCAGGGTGGGCATCAGCAGTCCGGTGACGCCGTTGAAGAGCCGGATGCCGGCCAGTGCGTAAACCGAGGCCGGACGGCGGGCCGCGCGTGGCTTGGCCATGGTGTCTCCCTGGAGTGCAGCGGCTTCTGCCGCCACAACTAGCCCCCTCGCATACAATGAAACTACCCCGAAAGCCACACTAAACGGATGGCTATGCGCTTGCACCTCGACGCCGAGGGGGGCGCGAACTCTCGCACGTATGGTGCCGACATCGACGACGACCTGATGGACGGCACGAGCCACCAACCGCGGTACACCAGGGCCCGGCACAGACGTACGACCGCTCCCACCGACCGCACGCCGACGTGTCGGCGACTTGGCGGGAGCGTCGGATACCGCCCGACCCGTGACCACCGTCCCGGCCCGATCGAACGGGCCGGGATCATGTGCCCGCATCCGCGTCAGACGATGCGCCAGGCGACGGCGTAAGGCTGGGCGAACCGGGTGATCCGCTGAGCGCGGACGACGACCTCGACCTCCCCTGCGGGGATGTCGCGCCAGTGCACCTGCTCGACGTTGTTGACCCGGTCGAAACCGGGATCCGTGCCCATGTTGCCGTGGCGTTCCTGACCGTCCGCGCGGACGATCAGGTTGAGGTCGTTCTGCAGGGCCGCGCCAGGGGGGTCCGTCCAGACGAGGGTGACCTTCAGGGTGCGAACCGCCCCCTCCGGGATCGTGATGCCGAACGCGCGCTCCTCTCCCTGGTCCAGCTCCTTGGCGTCGCGGAAGCCCGCCCGGCCGGCATCGGTCGGGAGGACGACGGCACGCTGGAGGTTGACGATGCCGAAGCCGGAGTTGTTGTTGGGGGAAGGGCCCGCCTCGCTGGGGCTGTACTGGCCGGAAAGCTCGTCGGCACCGTTGACGAGCATGGCCTTGATGAGCGCAGCGCTGGGCTTAGGGGTGCCGTTCTTCACCAGCGACTCGCGCAGCACCGCCACACAGCCGGCGACCAGCGGGGTGGCCATGCTGGTGCCGCTGTCGAACATGTACGCGGGGTCCGAGGAGACGCCGAAATTCACGCTCGGGGGTGCCACCCGCGAGCGCGTCGACAGGATCGATGTGCCGGGGGCGACGACATCGGGCTTGAACCGGCCCTCCGCGGTCGGGCCGCGGCTGCTGAAGGCCGCCATCCCGGCGGGGTTGTCCGCCATCCTGTCGCCGCGGATCGGCAGGGCGGGGAACCGGAGTGCTCCGTTGAACAACTGATCGTAGGTGCGCGAGATCTCGGGGCGGTTGCCCTCACTGGCGCCGACGGTGATGACGTTCTTGGCCCCTGTCTCGCCGCTGACGGACCTCAGGTTGATGCGGCCGTCACCGTCCCGGTCCGTACCGTCGTTGCCTGCGGCGAAGCAGATGACGAAGTCCTTGTGGTCCCATACCATTTGGTCGGCCTCCTGTGCGGCCGTGCCGTACGGAAGTCCCGGGGTGCCCGGGCCCCACGAGTTGGTGTGGATCCGCACCCCGTCCTCCAGGAAGGGCGGCTCGAACAGGTCGAGCAGGTTGTCCGGGATGCCGGCGAGACTGCCGTTCTCGGCCATCACGGACTGGAAGACCAGTCGCGCCTCGGGAGCCGTGCCGGTGACGGCGCCGCCCATCGACTCCGACGTCCCGTCGCCGAGGACCGAGCCCGCCACGTGGGTGCCGTGCCCGGCGGGATCGTCCGCCCGCGGGGGGCTCTTGCGTCCCAGGGCGACCAGGCGCTTGACCCGGCCGGCGAAGGCAGGGTGCACATTGGTGGTCGACCCCTTGTCGAAGCCGGTGTCGGCGACGCACACGATCTGGCCCTCACCCCGGAACTTCGTGCCGTTGAGGGACACATGGGCGTGCATCAGCGTCGCCGCCATGGTGTTGTACAGCACCTTCTCGGGGACTTCCTCGATCTGCCGCACCTCGTCGAGCCCGGCCAGCGCGGGCAGGTCCTCCTCACGGATCGTCACACGCACCTTGCCGCGGCTCGGCTTCACGTCGCCGGAGCTGACTCCGGCCGCCGCGGCGATCCGGTCCCGTACTCCGTCCACGCTCACATCGACGTCGTCGTGGAGGACGATGTCGACGGTACGGGTCCCGGCACCCCCCGCCTCCAGGGGCTCCGCCAGCACGCCGACACTCGAACGCATCCCGGTCGACTGCAACGACCGTCCGATCTTGAAGCCGTCGAAGTACACATCCGCCCAGGTCACGAAGGGCAGCGTGCGCACGGCGTCCAGATCCGTGGGCCGGTAGCCGCACAGATAGGTGTCCTCCGGAACGTATTCGTGGATCACCACGCCGAGCGCCGAGAGCTGTTCCTTCTCCTCGGCTGTGGGTGGATGCGTGGTCTGCACGAGCAGATAGTTGGACGCGGCGGCGTCCTCGGACACCAGAGCCGCGGCGGCCATCTCATCGGACTGAACCAAAGGGTCCACCGTCACGCCGTTGATGGTGATACGGGCCATGCCGAACTCCCGGAGGATGTGGGTGATGCGAAGGCGCGCACCCGGGCGGCCGTGGCGCGCACCGGCACTGCCCTCGCCGACGCTCACATGGCCGAAGCCCTTCTGAACCGGTGGCACGCCGGGCTGCGTGACTCCTTCCGTTCAGCCAAGACGCTAGGCGGGCGACTGTCCACCTGCACGTCGAGCCCGGATGGAGACCGCCATCCGGGCTCGATATTGCTCCGGAGGGTGCTCGACAGCAGCGTCCGCCTGCGCCTCCACGTCTGCGCGGGTCACGCCGGGCGTGCCGGCAACCGGGAGGCAGCAGCACACGTTCCGGGCCGTGGTGGTCACGCGTGGACGCCACCGACGCAGACGTGGACCGCTGCTGGCGTGCCTTCTTGCGCCGGTTCCACATCGAACGCACCTTCAGAATGATCAAACAGACGATGGGCCGGACCAGGCCGAAGCTCCGAAAACCGGAGCTCGTCATCGCCGCATGGCCGCGGTCGACCTGCGACGCCCCTGGGAGAGGGCACCGGGCCCCACCTCCATGCCTCGATGGTGACCGGCCCCGGACAATCGCCCTGACCTGGGAATGCCAACCGTCCCGCACTACGCTGCGGCCATGATGTCCACCTCCCGCCCCAAGCGTGCGCCCCGCGTCGCGATGGCCGCGGCCATCGCCGCGGTCGCCGCCCTCGCCGTCTGGCTCTACCAGGACCAGACGCAGCAAGGCGACTTCGCAGCGGATCCGCGTCCCTGCTCACTCGTATCGGCGGAGACGGCCGCCCGGCTGCTGGCCGGGCCGACGGACGGGGTGGAGGCGATGTCGTACTGCAGCTGGGCGGGTCCCGGCCTCGGTAGCGACGCGCAGCCTGTCCTGCAGGTGCAGGTGACCCGGCTGGGGGTGCACGAGGCGCAGGTCAGCTTCCAGCGCACGAAGGAGGAGTCGGAGGGAAAGATGGGCCCGATGACGACGGACTTGTCGGACTTCGGCGACGAGGCGTTCTCCCGCGTCCGGTATCCCAGCGGGGGCCGGGTGACCAACGAGGTCTTCTTCCGCCGGAGCAATGTGGTGGTCGCGGTCCGGTACGCACCGGTCGACGGCGACATCGACCGGGCCCATTCGGGCGCCTACGACGTGGCCACGGAGGCTGCGGCCACGCTCGGCAAGGGGAATTGACGGCCGCGGGCCCGCGCGGGCCCGCGTACGCGGCTCAGCCACGCACGCCAGATCGCACGGGCTGCCGAAGGCTTGTTACACCGAGGCCGTCACCCAGGTCCTCGTAGCCGACCACGCCGTCCGCTGACACCATCCACTCTCCTGGCCGTCCACGTCGATCTCTGCGCGTGGTCGTCCATCCACCAGACGCCGAGGGCCGGCGCCGCCTCCGCTGCGACGGCGAGATCCTCGGCCGCGCCTACGGCCCCGGCGTGTGGCGGCTGTCGGGTCTGCCCGCAGCCGTCAGCGCCACGGGGGCTGGGAGCAGCGACCTTCCCGTTGCCGCGAAAGCCGGTCCTCGGCGTCCACCCGCGGGACGACGCGCGACAGCTGATTCCGGGTCCGGTCGGCCGTGCTCGCCCGTACCCTCGACCATCTCAGACTGCGATCGTCGTCGGCCGACTGGCGGCGAGTTCCTTCGCCCGGGCCGGACCTCGTCGACCTTTAAGCGGGAGGGATCTGGGTGGGGGGGCCGCCCGCCGCCTGGCCGGCGTCGATCTCGTACTGCATCACCCAGCGCCGCACGGACTCCCGGGAGACGCCGAGGGATTCGGCGACCTGGATGTGCGGTGCACGCTCGGAGGAGTACTCCGCACGATGCTCTGTCACCAGCCTCACGGCCTGGCTACGAAGGGTTGCGTCAATCTTCATGGGCACGAGACCCATCCTCCCTGATAGCTCACAACGGAGCGGCAGAGAAGTCAGAACGGTTCAACTTGGCGAAGTGGCGCTGCAGTCGAGCGGCCTTGGTGGGGGCCGGCTTTGATCCAGAACGCTCCGGCAGACTGCGGCGCTGGCACGTCTTCTGGCTCGTGCATACGCAATGCCAGAGGACCGCTGTATCGGGTGAAAACGAGCGAACGCCCGTCGGCCGAGGTCGCTGCGCTGTCGAAGGCGAGCGATGCCCCGCAGACGCTGAATCCCGTAGATGACCTGGACTTTCTGAGACTGGGCATTCGCCCTGTCCGAGGTTCGACATTCCTTAATCACACATCTTAACGGCTGATTTTATTACGAATTGCACTATAGGGCGTACAAATGTCGCTCTATAGTGCTGCAATGTCTGGCTGCTGCAGGCGGGTGGCCGCCGTCTCGTGAATCGAGACGTGTTCGGCATGCGCTAATGCAGGGAGAGGTCTTCGCATGACGTCCGCACGCGGCTCGAGCGGGTGCTGGGGAACCTACCTCTTGGGAGCGCGACCGGCCGGGATGCCGGCGCTGCCGTGGTACTCCGCAGCCACGCAGGCAGCCACGAGTGGTTCAGGGCCGGTATGACTCACCGCAACGGCAGCATCGGGACTCAGCGGCGAGGCGCGATCGTATGGCTCACTCGCCGTGCGCGGCTTGTCCTGACCGGCAGCGCCCCGGATTTCCGACCGGCCCGGTGCGCGTCGTGCCTCGACGCCCCCGTTCTCGGCTGTGGCGGGTCTGCCCGGCCTCAGTCCTGGCGGTGCGGCCACGCGTTGTCCTATTGGGCGAGGTCACCTCATCGCCCGCCACGCCACCGCGGGGTGCCTGTTGCGGGGCGTCGATCAGGAGGCGTGCGGGCGCCGTCTGGCTGGTCCGGCGGACGTACGGCACCGCAACCCTGCAGGAGTTCCGCTGACAAGCCCTACGTATGCCCGGCCCCGGTGTCGAGGGAGCCGTCTTGGCGGCCTGCCTCGGCACCGGGGCTGTGCGAGCACCCTGATCCGTCTGGGGTCAGGGCGCCATCACCACCATCGAGGAGCACGGATGCACCTGATTCCCTCAGAGCAGGAAAAGCTGCTGCTGAGCGTGGCCGGGATGCTCGCCAGCTATCGCAAGGAGCGCGGCATCAAGCTGAACTACCCCGAGGCCGTGGCCTACATCAGCTGCTGGGTCATCGAGGAAGCACGGGCGGGCAACTACACCGTCGACCAGATGATGAGCGATGCCCGCCTTCCCCTGGAAGACCGGCAGGGCGACACCCGGGGCGAGGGAGAGAGCGTCCTCACGCGGGCCGACGTGATGGAGGGGGTGCCCGAGATGCTCGACATCCTCCAGGTCGAGGCGACGTTTCCTGACGGCCGCAAGCTGGTCACCCTCTACAACCCGATCCGCGACCCGAAGCCCGTCCCGAAGCCCGTTCCGAGCAGCTGAGGACGAATCCATGCCCTACTTCCAGCCGCTGTCCACGAATCCTGAGCCGCCCTTGTATGCGGTCAGCCAGCCGGTTCCCACGCCGCCCGGTCCTGGCCTGAGGCTCGAAGAGCCCTTGCCCAAACCCTCTTCCCTGGATCCGGGCACGGTCTACGCCTTTTCCGAGTACGAGGTGGGAGGAGTGTGGGTCAGGGATCCGGATGCGAACCACGAGCTCAACTCCCAGGGCGCCAAGGCCGTTCTCTACGTGATCAACGTCGGTGACCGCGACATCCAGATCGGTTCGCACATCCATCTGGCCGATGTCAACGAGGACCTGTTGTTCTTCACTGACAAGAACGCTGCCGCTCAGGCTGAGGAGGCTCTGACGGACCGACAGCTCTCGCGGCCTGAGCAGATCGCCGAGGCCCGCCGGTTCGCGCACGACCGGTCGAAGACGCCGGGAAGGGCCCCCTGGGGATTCCGTCTCGATGTGGCTCCGGGGGATTCGAAGCGGTTCAGCCCCGAGAACGCTCCCAGCGACAAGATCGAGGTCGTGGAGATGGGCGGGAAGCGCCGCGTTCCGGGCCTGCGCAAGGACAAGCCGGCCGGCGACGTCGACCTCGACTGACCGGGCCTCGCACACCCAGCTGGAGGAAAGAAATGACGATCATCACCCGCGGGAACTATGCGAAGTCCTACGGCCCGACCGTAGGCGACCAGATCCGCCTGGGCGACACCAACCTCTGGATCGAGGTCACCCACGACCTGACGTTCGGCGGCGACGAGGCGGTCTTCGGCGGCGGCAAGACCATCCGCGAGTCGATGCTGCAGGGCACCACCACCAGTACGGAGGGCGCACCTGACACCGTGATTACCAACGTGGTCGTCCTGGACGTTGCCCCCGCCCAGGACCTGGCAAGCCTCGTCCCGGGTGAGAGTGCCAGCAAGAACGCCATTGTGCGTGCTGACGTCGGCATCAAGGACGGCAAGATCGTCGCGATCGGCAAGGCCGGGAACAGCGACGTCATGGCTGGGGTTACCCCTGGGCTGGAGATCGGGCCTTCCACGGACGTGATCTCCGGCGAGGGCAAGATCCTCACCGCCGGGGCCATCGACACCCACGTGCACTACATCTCCCCGTCCGCCGTCACGGAGGCTCTCGCTACAGGGACGACCACCCTGGTCGGCGGCGGCGTGGGCCCCTCTGAGGGCTCCAAGGCGACCACCGTGACCCCCGGCCCGCAGCACCTGGTGAACCTGCACCGCAGCTTCGACGACCTGCCGGTCAACGTCATGTTGCTGGGCAAGGGCAACACCGTCAGCGAGGACGGCCTGGACGAGCAGGCGCTGGCGGGTGCCGGAGGCTACAAGATCCACGAGGACTGGGGAGCCACCCCGGCAGCTCTGGACGCCGCGTTGAAGGCCGGGGAGAAGTGGGGCCTACAGGTCGCCCTGCACGCCGACTCCCTCAACGAGGCCGGCTTCAGCGAGACCACCCTCGATGCCATCGACGGACGCGGCATCCACGTCTTCCACGCGGAGGGTGCCGGCGGCGGGCACGCCCCCGACATCCTGAAGGTGGCCGCCAAGGAAAACGTCCTGCCCGCTTCGACGAACCCGACGCTGCCGTACACGGTGAACACCGTGGCCGAGCACATCGACATGCTGGCCTCCGCCCACCACCTGGACCTGGCCAACCCGAACGACCAGGCGTTCGCCGACTCCCGCATCCGCTCCACGACCATGTTCGCCGAGGACGTACTGCACGACATGGGCGCGATGTCCATCACCTCCTCCGACGCCCAGGCCATGGGCCGCATCGGCGAGGTCGTAACCCGCACCTGGCAGGTCGCACACGTCATGAAGGAGTGGAGCCACAAGACCTTCAACGGGGACGCGAACTTCTTCTACGGGGACGAGCAGGGGGAGGGCGACAACGCCCGTGCTCTGCGCTACGTGGCCAAGTACACGATCAACCCCGCCATCGCCCACGGCATCGACGACCACGTCGGCTCGGTGAAGGTGGAGAAGCTGGCCGACCTCGTGCTGTGGGACCCGCGGTTCTTCGCCGTACGGCCCGAGGTGGTCATCAAGGGCGGCGCCATGGTCCTCGGCAACCTGGGAGACCCGAACGGTTCGGTGTCCACCCCGCAGCCCACCTTCCTACGCCCGGCGATGGCCCACGCGATCGCCTCCCAGGTGTCCTACGCGTTCGTCTCGGACAAGGCCCTCAACCCGCCCGCCGGCAATGACCCGTACAGCGCGGTGAAAGGCAAGGGCGTGTTCAAGGACTCGCTGACGGCCACCCTCGGTCTGCGGCGTGAGCTGAAGGGCGCCAAGCCGGTCAAGAGCGTCACGAAGAAGGACATGGTCTTCAACGACAAGTGCTTCAAAATCGACATCAACCCGACCAAGTTCACGATCGCGTTGGAGATCCCGGGAGTCGACCCGGCGCAGGGACACAGCCTCACAGAGCACACAGACCTCAAGGGGTTCTGGTACCTGGACCAGCCGAACCCCCCGCAGAACCTGCCGCTCACCCAGCGATATCTGCTCTTCTGAGGCGACCCGTGAGCACCTCTTCACTCCTGCTCGCCCTGTTGGGCGACGCCCGGCTCCCGTCCGGTGGACACACACAGTCCGCCGGTCTGGAGCCCGCCCTGCGGGCCGGCACGACACCGGCCGACATTCCCGCCTACCTGCGCACCCGGCTCCGCACGGTCACCCGTGTGGAGGCCGGAACCGCGGTCGTCGCACGGGCGGTGGCGGCCGACGGCGGCGACCTCGGCGCGGTCGAGGCCGCCTGGGCCGCCCGAACCCCCAGCCAGGCGCTGAGGACCAACGGGAGACGCCTGGGGCGCGGGTACCTGCGTGTCCTGCAGACGCTCTGGCCCAGCCCCCTCGACGCTCGCGCACGGACCTGGTCGCGCCCGGTCGTGCTCGGCCTGCTCGCCCACCGCGCCGCGATGGACCCCGCCGACCTGGCCCGCCTGGTCGGGTACGACGACGCCCAGACCGTGACGGCAGCCCTGCTCAAACTCGAACCGCAAGACCCGCTGCTCATCACCGCTTGGGTGAACGACCTGCTGCCGGACATCGACGAGATGGCCGGTCATGTCGCCCACCTGCACACCCCCGAACAGATCCCTGCCCACGGCGCCCCTCTCATCGAGCGCTGGGCCGAAACCCACGACACCACCACAGAAAGACTCTTCAGTGCCTGAGAACACCACCGCCCCCACCCGAGCCATGCGCCTGGGCGTAGCCGGTCCCGTCGGCACCGGCAAGAGCTCGCTGATCGCGACGCTGTGCCAGGCCCTCTCCGGTGAACTGCGCCTGGGTGTCATCACGAACGACATCTACACCGACGAGGACGCGCGCTTCCTCAAGAGCGCCGGGGTGCTGGACCCCGAGCGGATCCGCCCGGTGGAGACGGGCGCGTGCCCGCACACGGCGATCCGCGACGACGTGACCGCCAATCTGCTGGCGGCCGAGGACCTGGAGGCCGACTTCGGCTCCCTGGACCTGGTCATCATCGAGTCCGGCGGCGACAACCTCACCGCGACCTTCTCCCCTGCGCTGGTCGACGCCCAGCTGTTCGTCCTGGACGTCGCCGGCGGCGGTGACGTCGTACGCAAGGGCGGTCCCGGCATCGCCCGCGCCGACCTGCTCGTGATCAACAAGACCGACCTGGGCGAGCACGTGGGCGTGGACGTCGAGCGCATGGCACGCGAGGGCCGCGAGGCCCGCGCCGGCGGCCCGGTGGTCGCACTGTCCCGGCACGACGCGGCGTCCATCCGGATGCTGACCGGCTGGGTCCGCGAAACTCTCGCCCACTACCGCACCGGCGACCACACCCCCGTCGACCCCGGCCCGATGGCCCCGCACTTCCACGCCGGCCAGAACGGTCACCTGCACACCCACGCCGACGGCACCACCCACTCGCACGACCACGCTCCAGCGGAAGCCGGGCAAGGCACGTGACCGGCCCGACCCGCCTGAGTATCACGCCCGGTGCAAGCCGCAGCCACGTCCGCCAGGCGACCGGGCACCTGACTGTTCGGACCATGGACCAGGACGCCGACGGAGCCAGGGTGGGCCTGATCGCCACCCGGGCGCTGCTGCTGTCCGGTGACGACGTCCGCATCGAGGTGAACGTCGCTCCCGGTGCCTGGCTCGACGTCGTGGAGGCGACCGGCACCGTCGCCTATGAAGGCGCTGCTCCGTCGTCCTGGACCATTGACGCCGACGTGGGCGACGGAGGTGTCCTAACCTGGGCAGGCATGCCGTTCGTGGTCTCGGACGAGATCGCCAGCCACCGTGGCACGCACCTCCGGCTGCACGGCACCGGCAAG
Organism: Streptomyces sp. NBC_01546; assembly: GCF_045208355.1. Taxonomy (NCBI): domain Bacteria; kingdom Bacillati; phylum Actinomycetota; class Actinomycetes; order Kitasatosporales; family Streptomycetaceae; genus Streptomyces; species Streptomyces sp. NBC_01546. The sequence continues at coordinate 8,118,656 of NZ_CP109379.1, read as the reverse complement.
GTGTTGATGCAGGAGAAGGTCGTGCTGGGGCGCGCCGGGCAGACGGGCGGGGATCTGTCCACGTCCCTGGACGCGAGCGACGACACCGGGCCGTTGCAGGTGGAATACCTGGACCTGGGACGGCAGACCCGTCAGATGCCAGGCGTCTTCGGGAGCCTTCGTTCCATGGACACGGTCACCGCCCTGGGATGGACGCCCGAGCCGTTCGGGGCACCGGACGCGGGCAGCACCGGACCCGGAGAGACCTACTTTCCCCTGGACCGGTCCGGGGCCGTGCTGCGGTGGATGGGAATCGGCCGGTTCCGTGACGAGCTGTGCGATCCCACCTTCGCCGCCTGGCGCGAGGACGCCATGCGCGACTACCGACGCCAACGCGCTGCACAGCGCCTGCGCCGCGAAGCAGAGCCCTGCCGCGGAGAAGACGGTCACGGCCCGGCCGCAGCCATCACGGCATCCGCGGCCGAGGCAGACAGACGTGCCCGGCGGTCCGTGGCCCCTTCAGCCTGACGCTTCGAACCGCCCGCCAGCCCTCCGACTGGCGGGCGCGAGCGATCGCTCGAGCTGACGCCCTGACAAGACGCCCCCGCAACGACGAACGCCCTATGCCCCTGTGGGCACAACTCTGGTTGCACTCACTCCTGCCCGCCGCCGCACGACCAGAGCAACAGAACCCATACGCACCCCGCAGGACACCCAAACGAACATGTGTCGAGAGCGCCCAATCGGAGCGTTGCGCTGACCGAGCTTTTCGACGAGTTCTCATACCCGACTGCACCATTAGACGGGGAGGCATCCTCGGACGACACCCAGCGCCTGCTCCGTCGTGTACAGCCAATCCACCCCCTGCGGATCGACGAGGTCTGCTTGGTCCACGTCCATGCGGACAGCGCGGCGCCCGGCCGGCGGCGGGCCGGGGTCAGGTGGCGGTCACGCGGAGCACGTACGGCTCACCGCTGCTCATCGCCTGCGCCTGCACCCACTGGCTTTGTTCACGAGAGTGGGATCTGACTCAGCTTCTGTGGACCTGGACCGACATCGCAGTGCGTGCGCTGGACAAAGTTCCAGGTCGGCTGCGGTGCCGACGGGATTTGAACCCGCGGACAGATAGGGGCAAGCCCGCCCCGTCTCCGTCAGTCGCCGTGAGCGGGACATCGCCCACGTCGATCGCAATGGGCCGCTCTGCCACGGCACCGCAGCCTGCGAGAATGCGCGCCATCCCGCTCCGGCTCAAGGTAGAGGATCGTCCTGTGCGCATCGAGCCGTTATCCAGCACCGACAACCGCTCCAGCAGGACCACAGAAGGTGAGCCAGAACCGATCAGCCCAGATCAGCCAACTGGCCACTGATCACAAACACTCCTCCCGTACATCACCGCGCTCGCCGAGGCAGGCGTCGACTGGGCGCCGTGAGAGGGCTGGTGCTGCTCGCGCTGGCGTCTGCGCAGTCGGCCAGCACGAGGAGCTGCGCTGTACCGCCGGAAGCCGCGTCGGGGATCCCTGATGCTGCGGTTGTCGAACGGGTCGAACCAGGCGGCCTGTCGCCCACACGGCGAACGGTCCCCCGTACGGGCGACTCGACGGGCGCCAGCCTCCGGACGGCCGGAGGATCAGTACGGGGACACGCGACGGGAGCCGATCAAGGATGCCGAACACCGCCGGTCGCTCGAAGAGGGCGCGCATCGTCCTGGCAGGTGTGCTGCTCCTCGCCGGGGTCGTCTCGACCGGGTGCAGCGGCGAGGCCCGCGACGCCGGGCAGGGGCCTGGAGCAGGGCCCCGCCCCCAGGCGGCGCGCTCCGGCAGGGTCACCGTCGTCTACGAGGCCCAAACGGTCAAACCGGAGGACCGGGAGGCCGTGGCACTGATCCGGAACTCCCGCGTGCTGGAGCGTACGGCCGACTGGGTGAACAGAACACTCACCCTCCCGCACGACATGGTCGTGAAGGTCACCGCCGCCGTGCCGCCCGGCGTCACCGACGCCGTCACCCAGCCCGACGGCAGGACGATCTTCGTCCCGCCACCGTTCCTGACCGAGATCGAGAAGGCCCTCGCCGACGTCGTGAAGACCGTCGAACGGCCCGCCCCGTTCCCCGCGTCCGAGTACAACACCAACGACCTGACCGTGCTGTCGACCGAATTCATCTTCGGCCACGAGATGGGCCATGCCCTGCAGCGCCAGCTCCTCCTGGCGAACCTCGGTCTCGAAGAGGACGCGGCGGACGGCTTCGCGTCCTTCTATACCGTCAACGAGGTCGGGCCGGGCCCGTCGCTGGCCGCCGCGATCCTCTTCGACGAGATCGCACGCAAGGAAGGCACGCCGACCCTGGAGGGCATGTCGAGCGACCACCCCGTTACCCAGCAGCGGGCCTTCAACTTCCTGTGCTACCTGGAGGGCAGCGACCCGAAGAAGTACCAGCAGTCCCTGGTCGACAGCGGCTATCTCCCGAAGACCCGCGCCCCCCTCTGCCCGCAGGCGTGGGCAATGCTGGACTACGGCTGGTGGACCCAGCTCCAACCCCACTTCAGCGGGGCGTTCAGGGACCAGGGTGCCGAGGAGCAGAAGAAGGCGCACGGGCGGCTGGTCGCGGAGACACAGGATCTGGTGAAGCGCATCGACGAGATCCGCAGCGGTCAATGAGGTGAATGACGCGTACCCCGTCGATCTCGTCCGCGTAGTCGCGCAGCAGGGTTCCGGGGGACTATCGCGGGATCGGCGCCGAGGCGGCGTGCAACGCTCCACCAGCAAGATCAATATCCGCACACCGGCGCCGAACAGGGGAACGGTGAGTGTCCGAGACTGCCGTGCCCATCAAGTCCAACAAGGCCGTAGCCGACGGCTCCAAGATCACCATCTCCGGCATCAGGCGCGGCTACACGACCGAACGCACGTTGGAATGTGGCAGCGGGGCCGCGGCCGTTGGTGCGGTAGCGGCGCGCGTGCCTCTGGCCGGAAGAGCCCAGGGCTCTGAGATTGTTGACGTGGGCTGGCGCAAGACCGCGACCGTGTACCGCGTACCGCCTTCGTTGACCGGGAGAGAAGTATGACCATCAAGGACATCGGGCCGGAACCTCAAAGTTTCGACCTCGAGAAGGCGACGCTCGAGAACACGGACTATCGCGCGGTCGCCTGGTCTGGGAAGTACCTTCAGTTGACCCTCATGTCGATCCCGGTGGGTGAGGACATCGGCTTGGAGGCGCACCCGGAGACTGACCAGTTCCTACGACTCGACGCAGGCCGGGGCCGCGTCCAGATGGGTCGCACGAAGGATCGACTCGACTTCGACCGGGAGGTCGAGGATGGCTGGGCGATCTTCGTGCCCGCCGGCACTTGGCACAACGTCACCAACATCGGTGATGAGACCCTGCAGCTCTACGCCGTATACGCGCCGGTCCACCACGCGTCGGGCAAGATCCATGCGACAGCCGTCGAGGCGGAGCGCGACGAGGACTCAGGCAAGGACGAGCCGCCAAGCTGGTCGGTCCAGCCTGCCCAGCAGCCATCGGACGAGCACGCCTGACCAGCGAGGGCTTATCGCGACAGTAGATATGGGCTCTGACCTGGCCTTTCGGGCTGCTGGAGTGACCGTTGTGCGAGTCCTGCTGCACCCGTATTGACCGCTGATGACCGCTCGTTGGGGCACGGGCCCGTCGGTGGGGCTGACCGAGGGCGCATTTTCCCGCTCGGCGGGCTGGACAGCAGGCAGGGACGGTGCGCCAGTGAGGGCCCTTCACACACGCAAGGGATTCGTCAGGGCCGGAGGCGGGCAACGGTGTCGCGGGCCGCGTCGATGGCCCCGGCGCGGGCGGCCTGTCGGTCGTCGTCGCTGCGGGTGTACGCGAGCGAGACGACCAGGTTGCTGCGGCGGAAGGTGACCTGCGCGGTGATGCTCGTGCCGGGGGTGGGGGCCGGAAGCGGAGGAACCCCACGTCGCCGAGGTCGCAGATCTTCCACCGTGTCCTTCTCCCAGCCCAGTTCGTCGTTGGCGCGCATTTCCCGCATGTCCTCGCGAGCCAGGTCGACGATGAGACGGGACGCGAAGAGGTGGACGCCGGCCCGGTACTTGCCCTTCTCGCACGGGGCCGCCCATGTACAGGAGGCGATGTCCTCGCGTCCGCCGTACGACTCGGGTACGAGTCGGTGGATCGTCTCGGAGGCGACGAGCTCGCAGAACTTCGGATCGGAGCTGAACTCGCCCTCCTGCGACCGGTCCCACCACTGCCAGGAGAGGACGGCCGCGATCACGATGGCTACCAGCAGGACCGTGCCTATGAGGCCGCGCCGTGAGGGTCTGGCGGATGTGGTCACCGCCGCAGTCACCGCCGCAGCATCGAGGCGGCGGCCCGGCCGTGGCCCGGCCTATCGACCGCCGATCCGCCGGTGGGCGGCTCCCGAAGCGGGGCCGGCCACCGTGGTGCGGGCACGCGTCAGGCGCCGGGGTCGTGGGCAGCGCGGCGAGTTCGCTGTCGGAGCGTAGGAAGATTTTGAGGAGGTCGGCGCGGCTGACTCGGGCGCGGGCCCGCTCGCCGGCCCTGGCCGGCGGGCGGACCCGCGCCGTCGCTCTCAGCGGCCCGGGGCCGCGGGGGTCAGAGCATGTTCTTGTAGATGTTCCACCCGGTGCCGAACTTCACCCGGGGGGCGAAGGTCGCGGTGCCGGTCTTGCCCGTCGAGGTGTACGTGTACACGTCGCCTCCCGGGAGTCGGGCCATCAGGTCGCCCTTGCTGTCGCCGTTGATGTCACCCGGGACGAACAGCGTGTCGTACTGGTTGAAGCCGCTGCCGACCTGCTCCCGGGCGGCGAACGGCGCGCTGGCCGTGCCGGTGCCCTTGTAGAGGAAGAGACCGCCGGCGGTGTCCCGGGCGAGCAGGTCGGGCCGCCCGTCCCCGGAGTAGTCGCCCGCGCCGACGAGCGCGTTGTAGGCGTTCCAGCCGGTGCCGACCTTGATGCGCGTGCCGAACTTCGTGTACGGCAGGCCGTCGCCGGGGTGCAGCCACAGGACGCCGGCGGAGTCACGGCTGACCAGGTCGCCCTTCCCGTCGCCGGTGAGGTCGCCGGGGCCGGCCATCATGGTGTAGTTCCACGACGTACTGACCTTCACGCCGCGGACGTAGAGGTCGGTGCCGATGTTCTGCACGTAGCTGGCGTGGTTGTGGCTGTTGAGGCCTGTGGCGTACGTGTTGCGGGAGCCGGGCGTCTCCTTCCCGACCTCGTACGGCGGCGAGTAGTAGGCGCTGTTGGCCAGGGCGTGGTACTTGACCAGGACGTTGTCGGCCTGGGTCATCACGTTCTGGCCCTTGCCGAAGAGCGATGTGGTGCCCGCGCCGACGATGAACTTGTTGAGTTCGTAGCCGCTGCCGAAGTAGGCGGGTGCGGCGAACTTGCCGCCGCCGATCGACTTGAACCAGTACTCCACGCCGTCGTGGTTGCGGGCGAGCAGGTCGCTGCGGCCGTCGCCGTCGCCGTCGTCCGAGCCGGTGATCACGTTGTACGTGTTCCAGCCGGTACCGACCTTGACGGCGGGCTTGAGCGGGGCGGTGGCGCTGCCGGCTCCCTTGTGGAACCACAGTTCGCCGGCCAGGTTGCGGGTGAGGACGTCGCCGATGCCGTCGCCGTCGACGTCGTTGGCGCCCACGACCTGGTCGTAGATCCCCCAGCCGGAGCCGACCTTGACCCGGGAGTTGAAGGGCTTGCTGACCGTCCCGGTTCCGGTGTACAGCCACAGGTCACCGGCGGGGTCCCGGGCCAGCAGATCGGGGCGGCGGTCGCCGGTGATGTCGCCGGTGGCGATGAGGCGGTTGTACTTCTGCCAGCCGCCGCCGGACCACAGGGGCGCCGAGGTGTTCTTCACGCCCGCCTCGTAGAGCGTGAGCACGCCGTCGAAGGTGAGAGAGAGGAGTTCGGGCTGGGTGGTGCCGCCGACGTCGCCCACCGGTAGGAGGTCCTTGAACGAGGCCTCCGGATCCGGATCGGTCTTGATGATCGTGTAGTCGCTCCAGGCCCTGATCGACGACAAGTAGACGGCCGTGACCTGGTCGTACTCCATGACGATCATGTCACTGACGCCGTCGCCGTCGACGTCGTGCCGCGGCTTGGCGGCAGCGGCCACCTGGGCCGGGACCCTGGCCGGCATGACGACGGTCGGGAGCCCTTGGCCTCCGGCCGTTCCGGTCACGGCCGACGGTCCCGGCGCCGGCACGGCCGGGCTCGGCACGGCCAAGCTCGGCGCGGCGATACTCGGCGCGCCCAGGCTCGGCGCGGCGACGCTCGGTGCGGCGGCCAGAGCGCCGGCGGCCAGGGCGAGAACGCTCCCGGCGGCCAGGGCGCGCAGCCGTCTGCGCTGCGGTGACGTGCGGTGCGATGTAGTCAAGATCCCCCCTGAGGATCGAGCCGTGGGGCTCTGCCCTGGCACACGTCATGTGTGTGTCCGGGATCACGCGTCCGTGCGTGAACGGCCCCCCGCTTCCGTCCGGGCACGCTAAGCCCCGTCACCGACGTTCACGTCGGCACGATCGCTCCGGTTCCCGTTCCCGGCACATCAGTTGGGCTTCCTGCACCGGGCATGTGAGGACGACGTGCCGGCGCGTCGCCTGTTCAGGGGCCGGTGCGCGCGGTGCGCGCCGGGCCCGGCCCAGGCGGCGGTGCGCCGGGCGCAAGGGCCGCCGGGCGTAGCAGCGCAGATCAGCGATGGCGACGAGGCGGTCGCCCACGGGGACTTGGTCCCCGACTCGCAGTTCGGTGGGCGGGCAGTCCACCGCCACATGCCCCGGCGGCACCCGCACCGCGTACCGCCCCGCGCACGTCTCCGCCGGTGACCTCGAGTACCGCGTCCGCGGCCTCGGGCCAAGCGGCGCCCGACCAGGACATACCCGGCCCGGCGCCGAACTGTGGCTTTCCTCGGTTCCAGCGGTACACCGATGCATCCACTCAAGTGTCCCGCCCGAACCGCTACTGCGTGATCAACCAGCCGGCCAGGTACGGCGACCAGCACCGATCCGGCTCGTTGCGTTAGCCGTTGTTACGCAAGACCGCTTATCGGGCGAGCGAGCCATTCGGGGCGTCGGACGCCGACTGCCACGCCTGCATACCCGCTCTGGACGCCTCCTTGGCCTGCCTCCACTTCATGGCCGCCTGATGGGCCGGAGGCACGTCCATCCCACGGATCATGCGCCGGCCTGCCGCGAACACGGCGAGGGCCGCGATGGCCATGCCGGTACACGCCACTGCGGCACCGGCCGCGGTGAGCACAGCACCCGTCGTGATGAGCCGGGTGTCGATCTCGATCTTCCGGTGGGACTGGTGGTGATGGTTCATGACCCCACCATCCACCGAAGGGGGCCCACCTTGCATCCCGGCCAGAAGCTCTGGATGCCGTACCACCCGAGTGGTGGTACGCATAGCCGTGGCGGCACGCGAGGAGGCGATCAGGTGATGCGATTGGGGCGGATCACACCTCGTGCGGGTTCAGCAGGGGGTCGCCGACACCAGAGGAGCCGCGTGCTCGTATGCCGTACCTCGGCCCATTGGATGGTTGGGCGGCCCGGTGCCACTACCGCCAGAGCGCTCCGGTCGCCGGGCCTCGCCCGCGCACGCCCTAGGCGGGCGAGGGTTGACGCCCGACGCTGACACCGGCCAGTCCCGGCCCCGGCGTCCTGGCGGGCTGCCTCGTGCTGGACCAGGTCCGACGAGGCCGGTCACAGGCGGGTGCTTCAGGGTCGGTGTCGGAGCGGATCAGTGTTCGCGGGGCTGTGTGCTGACAGGCGGTGCCGAGGGCCGGAGCCGGACTGCCGCCGCTCCGGTGCAGCCCTAACGGCTCACACACCACAAAGACACCATCCTTCTCACACGCCTGCCCGCGCGGATTTTCGCAGGCGCGGCGCCCCGGACATACAGGGCGCAGTACAGCTATGGATCGGCGCCACAGCCTGGACTCGTGCTTCCAGCCCAGCGGGCCGTGCTCGAGGGACGGGGCTTGGTGCGCCGTCGCTCGACGCTCAGGCATTGGCTCTGCAGTCCCGGATCGTCCTCGAACCTGCAGAGGGCCGCTCGGTCGCGGAAGCGTAGCGCCGTCTCGGGATCGCTCCCGACGGTCCGCACCGGCGTCGGCGCTTCCTCGACCACGAGGCGGCAACCCACGCAGTGGCCTGTCGCCGCCACCACACATCACAACTAGCCCATCAGCCGGGACCCTCCTGCGGACCCCGGTCGGCCCCATGCTGATGCCTCGCGGCACGGCGGCTCATACAGTCGGGCTGACAGCCGTCTCGGCGGCAAGACGCAACAGCAGGACTGGTCGGCAAGACTCGACGGCACAAGGGAGTACCACATCATGAGCGGCTCCGAGAGCGCGGATCACGTCAGTGTCCATCTGAGCAGCTGCGAGCACCAGGACGCGGGGGCGGTGTTCCGCGCCCTGGAAGCCGCGTTCCCGGAGGGCGCCGGGCCCCCGCGCAGCGAGGTGAAGGCATCGGCTACGGGGCAACCCATGGTGTGGTCCATGGCCGTCGATGCCCGCACCCGGCGCAAGGCGGGTGCGGGCCCGGCGGATCCCCTGGCCGGTCCCGTCGACGTCGACCTCTTCGGCGCGGCCGATCCCGTGCGCCAGGTCAAGGAGGAACTGGCCGCGGCCTTCGCCGTGGAGGACCGCGGCACAGTACCGGGCGAGCACGAACTGGAGGTCAGCCTCCGCCTCACCAGCTGAGCCCGAAGCACACCACTTCATCAAGATCACATCGCCCGAAGGTGTTCCCCTGCGGAGCCATCACCCCACTGACCAGAGGCCCCACTCGATGCCCAGCTGACCCTCACTACTGTCCACCCGACGCCGCCCTCGGAGGGCTCGAGTGACCAGGCCTTCCTCGCTGCACCAGTGGACTGGCAGCAGACCCTGCCAACCCCACTATCGAGAGGACGACTCCGTTGCGCGACCTGCCTCAGCCCGTGCTCAGTCCGCTGACCGCCGCCTCGCTCTTCCTCGTCCTCACCGTCGATCCGGGCGGCGAGCCCGTCGTCCGGGAGCTGCTCGCCGACCTCGCGGGGCTGCAGCGCTCGGTCGGTTTCGGCTATCCGGACGGGCGACTCAGTGTCGTTGCGGGCATCGGCTCCACGGCCTGGGACCGGCTGGTGGACGGTCCGCGCCCGGCGCAGCTGCACCCGTTCCGGGAGCTGCGCGGCGCCCGCCATCACGCCCCGGCCACCCCGGGCGACCTGATCTTCCACATCCGGGCCACCCGCCAGGACCTCTGTTTCTCCCTCGGCTCGGAGATCATGACCCGGCTGCGGGGCTCTGTCTCCGTCGCCGACGAGGTGACCGGTTTCAGCTATCTGGACCAGCGCGACCTGCTCGGCTTCGTCGACGGTACGGAGAACCCGGTCGGGCAGGAGGCCACCGGCGCCGTATTGATCGGCATTGAGGACCCGGCCTTCGCCGGGGGCTCCTACGTGATCGTGCAGAAGTACATGCACGACCTCGACGCCTGGAACCGGCTCCCCGTCGAACGACAGGAGCAGATCATCGGCCGGCGCAAGCTCACCAACACGGAGCTCGACACCCCCCGATCGCACGTCGTGCTCAACACCCTCACCGACCCGGACGGTACCGAACGGAAGATCCTCCGCGACAACATGCCTTTCGGCAGCCCGGGCCGGTCCGAGTTCGGCACCTACTTCATCGGCTACGCACGCACGCCGGACGTCACCGAGGAGATGCTCCGGCACATGTTCCTCGGCGACGGCCCCACCAGCCACGACCGGATCCTCGACTTCTCCACGGCAGTCACCGGGACACTCTTCTTCGTGCCCCCGGCCGGCTTCCTGGACGACCTGGCCGACGAGGACGAGCTGCCGACCGCATCCCAGGGCTCGGCCGACGCCGGTGACCTGAAGGGCCCTCAGGCCGACTAGTCCTTCTCCAACCCGTTGCCCGGATTCAGCTCCCCACTCAGCTGCGCAGCCTCCACCGCCTTGCCCTCACGCTGGGCGACATCCGGCACGCCCCAGGTCTCGCAGCCGGTGCCGGGCCGGTCCGTGACCGGGTGGGGTTGGGACGGCTCGTGCTGGACTACATGTTCGGACACGGCATGGAGGTCTGGGCCGCGCAGGGGAACCAGGACCGGATCGACGCGGCAGACCTCAGGAGGAACTCATGACGACGCCTGCGTCACCGCCTTCGTGCAGAAGACTGACTACCAGGTGAAGACCAACGGCCCGTACCCCGAGGGCGGCTGCTTCGAACCGCGTGCCGGTCACTGACCGACCGCCGGCCCGTTGCGGGTCCGCACGGCGCGGTCGACGGCGCTCCGGCTGCCTCGTCCGAAAACACGCGCCAGCCGCGAAGGGAGCGCCTCCGTCGAGGCGCCCCCGTTCAGGTTCTCGGCACCGGGACCGGCCTGGCCAGCACCTGGTCCAAGACCTCGGTGAGGAACCGCGCCGGATCCGTCGCCGACGCGGTGGCGCGCATCGCGACGATCCCGTCCGGACGGACGAGCAGGGCCCCTTCGTCGGGGAGCCCCGAGACCGCGACGCGATGCGCGGGGAGTCCGACGTCCGCCGCGGCGGTGAGCCAGCGCTCGCCGGCGGCGCCCACCAGCAGGGTCCACCGGGACGCCACCAGGTCGAGCGTGGAAACCCCGTCGATCCACGCGTGGGGCACCCGTGAACCCGGCGACCCGTCCAGCACCAGGTCCACTGTGGACGGGAGTTCCGGCCGCGGGTCGACAACGGCGGCCGAGTCGTACCTCTGACCGAGGTGCACGACCGGCGCCGCCCACACCCCCGCAGCCGCCCTGGCGGCGTCGGCCTCGGGTCCGCGTCCCCAGTGCAGCTCCGGGTCGGCGAGCCTGCGCATCGCCTGGTCCAGCGTCGCCGCGGCGACCGGTTCACGTTCGTGCGCGTAGGTGTCGAGCAGCCCGGCACCGGCCTCGCCGTGGTGGACGGCGGCCAGCTTCCACGCCAGGTTGTGCGCGTCGGCGACCCCGGTGTTGAGGCCGAACGCGCCCAGGGGCGACACGGTGTGCGCGGCGTCGCCCACGAGAAACACGCGGCCGACTGCGAAGCTTTCGGCCGCTGCGCTCCGGGGCCGCCACGAGAGCACGCTGCGCACCTCGACGTCGAGGTCGGGATCGCCGACCGCCAGCCGGACGAGTGCAGCGCAGCGCTCGTGCGTGAAGTCCTCGGGCCGTTCGCCGCCGTCGACGTCGCAGGAGACGTGAAAGACCCAGTTCGTCTCGCCGTCCACGGTGGCCAGCAGGCCGGGCGCCTCCGGCGTGGTGATCGTGCAGGTCGCGAAGGACATTCCCCGCAGGTGCGGTCGCAGGTCGGCGCGGAACAGAATGTTGATCATCGACTTGCCCAGGTCGCCCGGCCCGCAGGTGCCCACACCGAGCGCGGTCCGCACGGTGCTGTGCGTGCCGTCGGCGGCGACTACGCGCGTGCACCGCAGCGAGTAGCGGCCGTCGGGTCCCTCCAGTTCGACGTCGACCCCGTCGGCGTCCTGAGCGATGCCGACCAGGCGGGTCGACCAGCGCAGGTCCGCTCCGCGGCGTGCCAGATCGGCTGCCACGACGGCGTCGAGCCGGTCCTGGGCGCAGACGCCGCGCAGTCTGAACGGCGTCACGTCCAGTTCGTCGGCGGACGGGGTCGGCATGGGCACGGTCGCGACGTCGCCCGCGCCCATCTCGACGACGGTCCGCGCCACCGCCTTGCCCACGGCGCCCCGGAGGTCGACCGCGACGGCGTCGACGGCGGTGTCGAGTCCGAGTTCGCGGAGGACCTCGACGGTGCGCGGTCCGATGCCGGTGGCGCGTGGGTGCACCGACGGCCCGGACCGGCGTTCGATGAGCACCGCGGGGACACCGTGGTGGGTGAGCAGCGCCGCGGTGAGCAGGCCGACGCTGCCGCCTCCGACCACGAGCACCGGTACGTCTGGATACACTGTCTCCGTCATGGATACACCGTAGCCAGAAGGTAGGATGCGGGTCAACGAGGAAAGGAACCGCCCCGATGACCGAACCCGTTCCCTCGTCGGTGTGGACCCGGCCGCACCCCGAGCCGCGTCGACGCGCGCCCGGGGTGGACCAGTACGTGGCCGCCGCGCTGGCCGTCGCGGACGCGGAGGGACTGGCGGCGGTGTCGATGCGGCGGGTCGCGGGTGATCTCGGTTCCGGGACTGCCTCCCTCTACCGGTACATCACCAACCGCGACGAGCTGGTGGACCTGATGGTCGACGCGGCGCAGGGCGAGGACCTGCTGCCCGAGTCCGCTGAGGACTGGCGTGCCGATCTTGGGGCGGTCGCGAACGCGCTGCGTGCGACGCTGCTGCGGCATCCTTGGTTGGCGGGTGAACTGGCGGGGAGGCCCGCGCTCGGCCCCAACTCGTTGCGGCGGTCCGAGTCCGCGCTGCGCGCCGCCGTCGCGCTCACGCCCGACATCACCCTGGCCTCGCAGGCGCTCGGCGCCGTGCACGCATACGTGCTGGGTTCGGTCGCCGCCCAGCAGGCCCTTCGACGCGCGGAGCAACGCACCGGGCTCAGCGAGGAGGAGTGGCAGCGCAGCGTCGGCCCCTACATCAGCGAGGTCCTCGCGGCGGGCAAACACCCGATGCTCGCCCGCCGCGTCCTCGAAGCCGAGGAACTCGACCCCGACGTCGAGTTCGCGTTCGGCCTGGACTGCGTGCTCGACGGGCTCGCGGCCCGGCTGGGTCGCTGAGCGGTCAGTTACGCGTAGCGGTTCAAGGTCTCCGGGTGGAGGACGAGGCGGACCTGCTCCTCAGCCAGGATTCCGGCCAGGTCGGCGGCGCGGGCCGGGTCGTCGAGGTCCCTTGGCGCCGGGCAGGACGCCGCCGATGCCCGGCTTGGCGCCCTGACTGATCTTCAGCTACACGCACTTGACCTGCGGGTGCGCGGCCTTCTCGGCGAACTGCCGCTCGTCGAAGCCCCCGTCGTCGGTGCGGCACCCGAAGTATCCGGTGCCGATCTCCCACACGAGGTCCCCGCCGGGGCACAGGTGATACTCGGACAGGCCGCCCTCGCCGGTGTCGTGGGCGAAACCCCCCAGATGTGCACGGGTGTTGAGGGCGAGGACGGCGTCGGCGGACAGGGAGCCGAAGCTCATCGCCGAGATGTTGAGCAGGGCCATGTCGTACGGCTGGGTGCAGTCGGGTCCGCCGGCCCGGATCCGGAGCGGGTCGGTCCGTACCGGATGCGAGGCCATGGAGGGGGTGAGGTATTCGCTGCCGGGTCGGTGGAGGTCGAGCTCGGTGCCGAACGGCTCGTCGGCGTCGGTGCCCTTGGCCCGCTCGTAGACGAGGCTGCGGGTGTCGCGGTCAAAGGGGTGGCCGTCGAAGTTCCGCTCGATGAAGTACTGCTGGATCTCCGGCCGCAGCGCCTCCAGGGCGAACCGGAGATGCCCGAGCAAGGGGTAGTTGCGCAGGACGGAATGCCGGCGTTGCAAGAGGTCGTACGAGGCCACCAGGCCGAGCAGCAGCAACGGGCCTGCCACGGCCCACCACCAGGGCGAGACGAGAACGGCGGCGACCGCGGCGACCGCCGCCACCGCGCCGGGCAGGATCCGGGCGCGTGCCTTCAGCACGCCCCGCTTGTGTCCCGACGACCTCGCGCCAAGCGCGTGGGGGCGTGGTTCACGCCGCCGGCGCCTACTGCCGGGCGCGCGCGGCTCCGGCAGCTCCGGCGGCTCCGGCGGCGTCCGGTGCGGGCGCCTGTCCCGGTGCGGGCGCCTGTCCCGGTGCCGGTGCATGTCCCGGTGCCGCTCTCGGTGCCGGATCCAGCAGGATGCGCGGCAGGGCATCCGGGTGCTTCTCCGCGAGCCAGGCGACCAGTTGCTCCCGTACGGCGCAGCGCACCGTCCACAGGTCGTCGGGGTCTTTGGCCGTGACGATGACCCGCACCACGATGGTGGAGGGCGTCGTCTCGGTGACGGCGAGGTCCCAGCCGCGGCCGTCCCACTCCTTGCTGTTGTGCAGGACCTCCTCGGCCTTGTCGCGCAGGAGGTCCACGGGTGCGCGGTGGTCGCAGTGGAGGAAGACGGTGCCGGTCATCTGGATGCCGCCGCGCGACCAGTTCTCGAAGGGGCGGGTGGTGAAGTACGAGACGGGCATGGTGATGCGGCGTTCGTCCCAGGTGCGTACGGCGAGGAAGGTGAGGGTGATGTCCTCGACCACCCCCCACTCGCCCGCGACGACGACCGTGTCGCCGATGCGCACCATGTCGCCGAAGGCGATCTGGAAGCCCGCGAAGAGGTTTCCGAGGCTGGACTGGGCGGCGACACCGGCCACGATTCCGATGATCCCGGCGGAAGCGAGAACGGAGGTGCCGAGCGCGCGGAGGCTCGGGAAGGTGACGAGCATCGCGGCGAGCGCGACGACGGCCACGAGGACCGTCACCACCCGCATGATCAGGGTCACCTGGGTGCGGACACGGCGCAGCCGGGCCGGGTCGCGGGTGGAGGTGGCGTAGCGGGCGTACCCCGACTCGACGACGGCGGAGGCCACGGCCACCAGCAGCCAGGCTCCCGCGCCGATCAGGGTGAGGGAGAGGACCCGTCCCACGGCCGCTGCGTGGTCCTGCAGCGGCGGCCATGCGATCTGCCGGTAGGCACCTCTGAGCAGCGCCGCGAACAGCACGATCAGCAGGGCGCGGCGGCACCGGCGCAGCAGGTTCCACAGGGGCGTCTCGGGGTGGCGCGCGTCGGCTCGGCGCAGCAGCAGGTCGACGGCCCAACCGGCCGCGAGGGTGAGGAGGATCGAGCCGCCCAGGACGGTCAGCACACGAAGAGCGCTGTTCATATCTCCTCAACGGATGTAGGTGACATGGACGTTCACGCCCCTGCCCCGTGCGAGGGAGCTGACACAGGAGGGACTGGGTTACCTTCCGTTTCTGCGCAGCACGGCGAAATCCGACGGGAGCAGCCGCTCATGATCCGGCCTGTGCGGGGAACACGGCCGTCACCGACCGAAAGGGGCATGGACATGCTCGGCATCACCGCCGCAGTGCTGTTCTTCATCGCGTTCCTGATCAACGCGGCCACCATCGGCACCAATGAAGTGTTCAGCTCCACCAACTTCATGCTGATCGGTCTCGCAGCGCTCGCGCTGCACGTCGCCGGCATCGGCCATGGGTGGGCGGCCCGCGGACGGGGCTGGGGCCGTAGGCGCTGACCCGTGGCATCGAGGAAGGACAGGAGCGAGGTCCAGCAACGCGGCGCACCACTCCCGCGCGATCTGGTGCTCGCCGTGGGACTCGCCGGGACCGCCGTGGGCGGGCTGGCCGTCTTCGTCAAGGTCACCGCGGCGGCCGGGACGCGGATGCCGGTCCTGCCCGTGGCCGCGGCGGCGGTGGTACTGCTGATCGGCGTGGCGTTCGCCGGATGGAGCGTTTCCCCCGTCAGGCGGCGCCCCACGGCACAGCCCGACCCGGGCGTGCGCTCCGCGAAGGACGTGCGGCCCTCAGCAAGCGTGCGCCCCTCGGCGGATCCACCGGATATGGGAGCCGACGCGCTGGACCATGCCGCGGTCGATGCCGACGGCTTCGAGCACTCCGTCGGCGCGCTCCGGGGTCGTGACGATCACGTCGGCGCCCAGGTCGCCGCGCCGCCCACCACCTCCACCGGGGTGCAGTCGTCCCGTACGCAGACGGGCTGCGCGTCATAGTGCAGTGCAAGCACTATGCCGAGGACAACCGGGTCGGCTCGCAGGACCTGCAGCGTTTCGGCGGGACGTGTTTCGCCGTCCACGACGCCGACGTTGCGATCGTCGTCACCACCGGTTCCTTCACCGCACCGGCCCTCGACTACGCCGCCACGTGCGGCATCGTCTGTGTCGACGGCGAGGCCCTGGCGGCCTGGACCGATCCGGGCGTACGGCCGCCGCCCTGGGAATCGGCCGCTGTCCACTCCGACGGGGCGACGGGGAGGCGACAGGGAGGGGCTCGGCCGGGAAGAGCGCCCACCGAGGCAGCGTCCGGTTTCCGTACGCCACCGAGGGCAGTACGTCGTGCGCCTGGTATGGACCCCGGGGTACGCAGGAGCCCGGCCGCGTGATGGCGGGGGGATGCCACCACGCGGCCCGGGTCCGGTGGGGAACCCGCGCCGCTCACCGTCGCGGACTCCCGTGACCAGGCTTATGACCGGTCTCCGTCGGCCCAAACCGTCGGAGCGCCGTTTTTTTCTCGGAGTGAGCGGGCGGTCCCGCACACAGGAGAGGGGAGTGGAAGTGCGGGTCTCTGGGCAGGCGCGCCATCGACGGAGGTCCCTCCATACCCGGGGCCACGGGGATGGAGGGGCCACAGTTCCGATCGAAGGAGTTGTTTCGCATGACGGAGAACGTCTGGGCCTACAGCGTCGGCGTCGACTACCTCGCGGCCGACCTCACCGGCTACGGGGTCGAGGCGCTCGACGGCAGCATCGGCAAGGTCGACAAGCACTCCGACGAGGTCACCGACGCCTATCTGGTCGTCGACACCGGCGTGTGGATCCTCGGCAAGGAGGTCCTGCTGCCGGCGGGTCTGGTGACCCGCATCGACCACACGGCGGAGAAGGTCTACGTGGACCGTACGAAGGACCAGATCAAGGCCGCTCCGGAGTTCCGTCGGGACGAGCACCTCGGGAACGCGGACCATCGCGAGGCCCTGGGCACGCACTACCTCTCCGGCATGCCGTTCGGCGTCCCGCCCGCCTGACCGGATTCCCGACCTGCCCGCGCGGCTCACGTTTGCGGGGTGCGATCGGGGTCAGACGCGAAGAGCAAGGCATTTCCCGCACCCTCAGGGAGTGATCAGCTGTGTCGACGAATGAGAAGGGCCGGGCCAAGGCGGAGCAGGCCAAGGGCAAGCTCAAGGAGACGGCCGGCCGCGCGGTGGGCAACGAGCGACTGACCGCCGAAGGCCGCGCCGAAGGGGCGAAGGGCGATGCCCGCGAGGCCAAGGAAAAGATCAAGGACGTGTTCAAGCGGTGACCTGCCGGTGACCTGACCGCACCGCGGATGCCGCTGCCGCC
This sequence comes from Streptomyces sp. NBC_01546, assembly GCF_045208355.1. Lineage (NCBI taxonomy): Bacteria > Bacillati > Actinomycetota > Actinomycetes > Kitasatosporales > Streptomycetaceae > Streptomyces > Streptomyces sp. NBC_01546. Next base: position 8,101,657 of record NZ_CP109379.1, on the reverse strand, counting down.
CGCGGATACCGCGGGGGTGCGCCTCGGTCCCGAACCCCTCGACGGGTTCGGGACCGAGGCGCACCTGTACGTACCGACCGGCGCCCTGAGCTCACTCGGCCGACTCGGCCGGCACGATGCCCAGTAGTCCTCGCGCACCACTCGGCGGCGCAGGGGATCAGCCAGCGCGGAGAGTGCCGGGCCCGCCGCGTGACCACCGTGCAGCTGCCCCTCGGACCGGGCCGGTCCCTGCAACCGCCCTGCAGGAGGCGGCACTCGGGCTGACCGGGGAGAGCGGGCAGGTCCGGCCGAGCGCGTTCACGACCCACTACGCGGAATGCTTCGCCGAACTTGGGGGGGCGGCGGCGCCAACCCGAATACGATGTTCACCGCCATGCTGGCGGCCAATCAGCTGCGCGATCTCGGGGTGCGGCCGGAATCCGACGGCGTCGACGCGCCTTGGTCCCGGGCGGCGCCTGTTCTGCCTGAGAGAGTCTCAGGACGCCGCTCACTGTCAACCGGGGGCGTTTGCGAAGAAGTCGACGGGTAACACGCGGGATGACGAAAGCCCACACCGTGGGGGTGAGGCGCTTTCGCACCGGGCCGCTGCCGCGCGGCACCTCCCCGATGGCACGCGGCAGGGGCCCGGCCGCACGACGGGCTGCCGCCAGGATCCGCACGGCACCCGGCTGCCCCGACTCCCCCCTCCCCCGGCAGGATCGGGGCAGCCAGCGAACCCCCGGCAACGGCGCTTCAGCTGCCGCCCCCGGGCTGCGGGCCGGACGGCAGCATCCCGGCCCCGTGCGGCCGCCCGCCGTCCGCCAGCCGCTTGGCCGAGAGCCTGGGTCAGCCCTCGGCCCCTGTCGTGCAGCGGCCAGACCGTGGCCACCAGGTGGAGCCGGCCGGTGAGCATACTGTTCTCATGGGCCAGTGGAGGACGGTTGTCACAGGTGCCCGTGCGCGGCTGGGCGAGGCACTGTTCCTGCGGGTGGCGGGACCCGAGCGCCCGGCCACCCGGGACCGGATCCACCTCACGCCCGGCCCGCGCTGGTTCGGGCCGGACCATCCGGTGCGGCGGGTCCACGCCGACGCGGCCCTGTGCATCGGCGGGATCGGCGCCCTGCTCCGGCAGTCCCTGCACCCTCTGGCGATGGCCGCCGTCGCCCGGCCTGCTTCGCCGCCATCAGCGCTGCCACCCTCGGGCAGGGCGGCGGTCCCTCCGTTGCGAGGGAGCCCCAGGGGGTCAGACGGTTCCCGGACCACGCATCATCGAAGCGCGCCCAGTTCGTTGAACACGCTCGAAGGACCATCGACGTGTGAAGTCAGCCTTCGGCCCCGGCATCCCAGGTGCTCAAATTTCGGTGGCACGCGCTCAGACTTTGATGGCACAAGACGCGGGGGGCAGGGCCGGAGGTAGCTGTCCTGTCTCAACCCGGGTGGGCTTCGCACATCTTCGAAAATTTACGCAGCCCGAGGGAACGTTTCGCGTGCGCGGCTCCTCAACAGGCCGACGGAAACCCTCGCCGCGTAGGAGGACCCATGCTGTACCGGCCTGCCACCACCGCCCCGACCCGCGCCGCTGCGCTCGTCGCCTCGGTGCTCACCGTGGACGCTGTGCTCCACCTTTACTGGACGACGGGAGCCACATGGCCCGCAGCCGACGACAGGAGCCTCTCCCAAGCTGTTCTCGGTACGGACGTGCCGTTCACACCATCGATCCTGCTTCCTCTTGTCGTCCTGCTCCTCACCGCCGCCGCCTTCGTCCTTGCCCACTCTCGCCGGCCGCGCCACCTGCTACTCCGCTTCGGCACCCTGGCCGTGGCAGCAGGCCTCTCGCTGCGCGCCCTGGCGGGGATCTACTGGCTGTTCGCCAAAGAGACCGGCACTGCCTTCTACTGGCTCAACCTCATGCTCTACACCCCACTGTGCGCCGTCCTGACCGTCGCCGCTCTGCGCGTGGCGCGGTGGAAGGATGCGGACCGTGCCCGATGAACGCTCCGGTGACCGGACGGTCCGCCTCGTGCGAGCCGCCCAGCGTGGCGACACCCTAGCCATGGCCGAACTCCTGGACGTCCTCGCCCCGTACGTGGGCCGCGTCTGCGCGCCCATAGCCCTGAGCCAGGGCGCCGACGCTGCGCAGGAGACCCTGGTGTCGGTCTTCAAGTCGCTACGCACCCTCAAGGACCCCGCTGCACTGCACGGCTGGGTCCGCGCCATCGCCGTACGGGAAGCGGTCCGCACCGCGCACCGCGCCGCCCGCACCGTACCGGCCGATCTCAGCGCGCTCCCCGCCCGTGGCGACCCGCAACTCTCCACCGACATCCGGGACGTACTGGAACGGCTCTCCCCCGAGCACCGCGCGGTGCTGATGCTGCGTGACGTCGAGGGCCTGGACGAGCGCACCGCCGCAGCCTTGCTCGGCGTGCGCACGGGCACTGTCAAGTCGCGGCTGCACCGGGCCCGCGACATCTTCCGGAAGGCGTGGACGTCATGAACGAGCCCTGGCCCATCACCGACCTCGACCCCGTACGCCGCCTGCACGCCTTGGCCAGCGGTATTCGCGGCGCCCACGTGACCGAGGCGCACATCGACACCCCCTTCGAACGGGTCTGGGACCTGCTGGGCGACCTGGAGGGAGCGTTCGGGCAGGTCGTGCCCGACATGGAGCAGCTGCGCGTCGTCGGTCGGCACGGTGAGCGCGTAGAGGCGACGGTGCGAAGCAGGTACGGGATGCGGGCACGACTGCGCGGGGTGCAGCGGCCCGGCTGGTGCTGGCTACAGAGCCGGTTCCTGCTGATCGGCGTGGCGGCGGCGCCAGAAGGCCCAGGCACTAGGGTTGCGTTCACTGGGGGCGTGCGCCTGCCGACCCATGCCGCCCTGATCCCCTTGGGCGTACGTCGTGAGGGCAGCCGCAGCGTTCAGCGCCTGACGGCCCTGCTGTGATCGAGAAGTCCACCGGCTCCGGAGGGGGGCGGAGCCGGTCCTCGCCCCGAAGCCGACGTACCGGCCGGTCTTCGGCCTTCGAGCTGCCGGCCTCATGACGTAGCGGCTTGGGTTTCGACGGGCCATCCGGGACCAATTGCTCCCGGATGCCGGGTGGGTGGGGGTCAGCGGGTGGCCTGGACGAGCGTGGTCTTGTGGCTGTCGCGGTGCCGGGTCTGCGCCGGCTCGGCGAGCCGGAGGGCTGACCGCGTGGTCGCACTCGGTGCCATCCGGGTGGATCGGGGCGATCTTCACGCTGATGCGGGCCGAAGCGCGCGGGTTCCCGGAATCCTGAACGTTGGTAAGCCGGAACCTGCGTGCCAGTTGATGGCTGCGGCGGTGCCACGCGTGCGGGTTCCGGCTTGACTGACCGGATCTGATGTTCCGAGCGTTCGCCGTGCCGCATCCAACTGGCTAGCCCGCAGGCCAGTGAGGGTTCGGCACGCCGTCATCGCTCATGTGCGCTCGCTGCCAGATCCCGTTCCAGCTGAACGGGATCTCAGGCACGAACCGGTGTCGCTGCCCGCACGGACATGGCGCCAGCACCCACGCGCACCGACGGCACAGTTCGAGCCAGCCGTGCCCGGTCGAGCGCAGCCCCCGCGGTCCTTCATCCCCACAGGCCGGGCAGCCGGGGGGCTCGGCGCCGTCCAGAATCGCGTTCTGTCTCCGGACGTACTCGGACAGTCGTAGTGACGGGTGACGAAACGGGTCTTGGTGCCAGGCGCGGTCCGAGCCGTCCCACCTGCTCCGTAGCCACCACGGTCGCGGGTTCGGTACAGCCCGCCGCCCGGCCCGCTTCTCTGCCCGGCGTTGCGCGGCGTACTCCTCCGCTCGCGCAAGCCACAGCACCCGCGCCTCATGTAGTTCCTCCACCGCCCGCACCAGCGCGCCCGGGTCCGCCTCCAGACGCCGGGGAATCGCGGCGCTGAGCGTGAGGTGGTGGTACGTCGCCCGGAAGCCGTACGGCGCGAAGAGGGTGATGCAGGTCCGCAGCGCGCTGTGCCGGCGACGGAGGGGGAGTCGGGCATCGTGCACGTGCGCTCGGTGGGTCAGGAAGCTGGTCATTGTGTGGGCGCCAGGTCCAGTGCCCGTGCCAGGGCGGCAGTGACGGCGGCGGCGTGTGCCGGCAGGTGTTGTTCAGCCCAGGTTCCGGCAAGGCTGAGGAAGTCCTGCAAATCCTGCTGGGCGCCGGCGACGAGCGTGCGTACCTGGTCTACAGGCAGCTCGATCACCGGGCTGCCGTCCGTCCCGTGGGCGTCGAGCGTCAGCCGGACGATGTCGCCGACGCGTTCGGCCATCGAGGACGGATCGTGGCCGAAGTAGGAGCAGCCGGAGCCATCGAGTACCTCCAGCCAGTACCGCCAGGTCTCCAGGCCGTTGCAGCAGCCCAGCTCGACGAAGACGGTGTTGGTGGCGTTGTCGGTCACCCGGAACCCGCCGGCGGCAAACAGATCAGGCATGGTGAGCAGCCCGTGCAGGTATGTGCCGAGCGGGTCGGTCGGGCATGGCCCGTGCTCCTCCTCCGGCTCGAAGCCGTTGCAGTCGGCGATTCGCATAACGGCCGTGCCGACCTCAGCCGGAGTCAGCTCCCCGTCCAGTACGAGGTAGCCGTACGATTCGTGCTCGCCAACCGGCCAGAGCGCGAAGTCGTCGACAGCAACGATCTCCAGAACGGGTTGCATCACGATCACACGGGGATAATGCCGGATCCGCTGCCACACCCGCCACGGGCTTTAGCTGCGGTATCGGGCTCAGGGTGGGCCCGCAGCTGACCAAGAGGTGGGGATTGGCCGAGGCCGGCCACCGGCGATGGCGGTAGGTGCTCCAGTCCGCGGTGAGCTGGTGGGTGAGCTCCTCCAGGTAGAGGGTGTGCCGCAGCAGGCCTCGCCGCCCTTCCAGGGTGCCGCGGGACAGGTCGAGGCCAACTGGACTGCAGGGTCCGGATCTCGCTGCCGGGCAGGGCGTGGATGGCGGCCAAGGCGACGACGGGCCGGGCCGAGCGGTTTCCTGGCCTGGTCGAGCAGGCCCATCAGCGGTCGGAGGGGATGGGCCTCGGGAGGCCGGTGAGGCGTCGACGTGGTCCATCGTGACCTAGCGCAGCGAGCTCACTCCGACCGTCGCGGTCCAGTGGGTGAGGACCGGCTGGAGACGGGCGAGGTAGCGGCGGATGCCGTCGTACCCGCGCGGCTCTCCTTCGCGTCGCCTGGCCCTGCGCCTCAAAACCCTCGGCATCCGGGTCGGCCCGGCCCGCAACGCCTCGCTGATGGAGCTCGCCCGGGAACTGCCCGCTTACGTCTTCAGTCGGCGACAGCCGCAACGGTGCTCTCGGCCGGGGGGCGCGGTCGCCGAGGCGTCGGCGTTCGACGCCGCAAGGCGGGGGCCATGCGTGTCTACTTCCCCCTGACCCTCCGGGTGCTGAGCAGGGAGCGGGGTCTGCGGGGCACGGTGGGGTGCACACCCCCACGGTGGAGGAGAACGGCTGGACCTCCAGTCACTCCGTGGTCGAGGTCGTCACCGACGACATGCCCTTCCTCGTGGACTCCGTCACCAACGAGCTGTCCCGCCAGGGCCGCGGCATCCACGTCGTGATCCACCCGCAGGTCGTCGTCCGCCGTGACTTGATCAGCGCGATAGCTCCGATGACGTGACCCGCTGCTCAGCGTGCTCCAAACCCCCTTTGACAGCATCCGAGTTGGCCGCTTACGCCCCGGTCATCTCTCATGACTGCATAGCGGCGATGGCGACCCACCCGCGTCGTCGCATTGTGCTCCTTCCTTCACCAACGTCACGCTACGACGCGCGACAGGAGCCAGAGGACATGCAGACCAAGCAGGACAAGGCCCGAAAAGAGGACGCCAACATGAGTGTCAGAGCAGGTAACCACACTGCGCCTCCAGCCCTGGAACTACGCTGCGGTGGACTCCACTTGACCATTCAGCGCGTGCCCACGTGGCTCGTCTCGCTGGTCACAACCGCCGGCGGAGTGGGGGCCGCGTGGTGGGCTCATCAATGAGCGGGGTGGACGGATTCGAACCCTGTCTACCGCTGTCTTCTGCACCGACGAGCCCCTCAACCTCCGAGGAGAGCTAAAGGTTGTTGCAGAAGGTCCGATTCGGGCAGGCCTGAGTGGTGTTTGACCTGCTGTTTCACCGTGTCAAAGCGAGGTTGTGCATGGTCGCGACGGCCTGGACGGCGTGGTGGAGACCGTCTCCTTTCTGGCGGCTGTCGCGGAGGATCTTCCAGTTCTTCATGCGGGCGAAGGTGCGCTCGACGCGGGCGCGGACCCGGCGGTGCTCGGCGTTGTCCTCCTCCTGTCCACGCACGAGGGGACGTCCGGCCCTTCTGCGGTGCGGGACGATCAGACCGGTGCCCAGGAAGGCGCCGTCCGCGATGACCGTCGTCCCGGCCGCCGCGGCCGGGAGGTCCGACTCCCGCCAGACGTGGGCGTCGGCCTTGTTGCCCGGCGCCGGGCGGGCGCCCGCGACGACCAGACGGGTGTCGGCGTCGATGATGACCTGCACGTTCACCGAGAACCCGTAGTTGCGGGAGGAGGCACCTACGGTGCGGTCGCGGACGAGGATGAGGGTGCCGTCCACGATCCACAAGCGCTCGACGTCGGCAACGGGCCGCGGGGCCGGCTCCAGCGCCGGCAGCGGCCGCAGCCGACCTATGAAAGATCCGTGGCGTCTGTCATCCAGCGGGCCGCCAGCAGCGTGCAGGGCGCAGCTAGTCTTACGATCATGGCCTTGCGACCCGATGAGTTCTACGACCACGCACGTGCGGCTGCGGATGATGAGTTTCGGCTTCCGTTGGCAAGAATGACCGGATGGGACATCAGCCCCTTCGAGGCGGATGGACTACGCGTGTCCGCGCTCCGCCCGCCCGTTGTGCCCGAGCCGCGGCGGCACGGCGAAGACCCGGCGGACTGCGATGAGTGCCGCTCCCGCGACGAAGGCATCTGGCTCAACGACCGCTGGCGACTGGCCCGGATACCGGGCGTCGGTGTGCCGCTGGTACTGATGCTGTACCCACGCGACCACTACGACATGGCCGACCTGCCCGACGAACTGGCCGCCGAGCTGGGCGTGCTCACCGCTCACATCGTCCGCCATGTGCAGGCACTGGCCAACATCTGCCGAGCCCACGTCTACCGGATCGGGGACGGGTCCGCACACCTGCACGTGTGGTTCTTCGCCCGGCCCGAGGGACAGACCCAGCTGTACGGGTCGTGGCTGCCCGTCTGGGACGACCTGCTGCCCGAATACCCGGCAGACGTAGCCGACGCAGATGCAACCACCGTTGCCGAAGCCCTCACTGCCTCGTACGGAGGCACCGCGCGGACACCGACGGGCCGATGAACCCCTGACCCCCTCACAAGTCGGCGAGTACCACGCCGGACCGCCCAGCCCGCCTGCCTCGCACAGCGCCCGGTGAGCGGCCCGGTGGTACTGCTGCCCGCAGAGCGCATCTGGGCACCGGGCCTCACCCGCGCACGCCATATCGGCACGGGCTGCCCGAACCCTAGGAGCCCGGCGCCGGAGGGCAGCAGCTGCCCTGTCTGACTCGCACTCCGGGCAGGACGGTCCCCCGGGCTGCTCCTTTACGCTCCACCCGTAACGGGTACTTCCCGTACGAGCGGCAGGAAGGCTTCGCGCGCCTCAACCCGCCGATGATCTCCGCCGCGCTCCGGCGGGCGTCATGACACTGCGGCGGTCGCTGCCCCGGCCGCGCGCCGCGCGAGCGCGTCGGAGGTCCTGACGGTGACGTAGAGCGAGGCCGCGAGGGTGAGGACGAGGACGGCGCCCATGGCGAAGACGCTGCCGCTCGAAACGGCCGGAGGGCTTCCCGCCTCGGAGCGGGCCGATCCGCCGAGGAACGGGACGATGGCCAGGACGGCGATCCCGAGGGCCACCTCGGCCCAGACCACCTTCGGGAAGTGCCGCAGGGTCAGGTGCAGGAGCGAGGACGTGGCATCCTCGCGGCGGGCCCGGGCGATACGGGGCATCAGCCAGAACTGGTTGACGCCACCGGCCGTGACCATGCCGAGGACCAGCAGGATCTTGACGAGCAGGAAGAGTCCGTAGGTTGTGGTCCAGAGCTGGCTGACGGAGCCGACGTGCTTCCAGCTCATCCACAGGCCGGAGGTGAACACCGCGCCCACGCAGATCAGGGCGACGAAGGCGAAGCGGCGCCAGATGTCGGCCCACAGCGCGCCCGCGTCCTCGCTCAGGCGGCCGCGCGCACCGGCGAGGACGGCGAGGAGGACCAGACCTCCGACCCAGACCACGCCACTGACGATGTGGGACTGGACGAACACCAGGTCCAGCCACTTGTCCCCGTCCTTCGGCTTGGTGGCCGGAACCGCGCCGACGAGCGTCACCGCAAGCGTCAGGGGCAGGGCGGTCAACACGACAGCGTTCAGGTGCCGGCGCGCCCGGGGAAGGAACAGGGAGATCAGGACCGCGGACGCGAGGACCAGTACGACGTTCTGGACCAGGTAGATGGTGCCCTGAGCGATCCAGGCCCCCTTCGCCACCGGCGCCGTCAAGAAGTCCCAGATCCGGCCCGGCGCGAGGGCGTCACCGAATGGCATGCCCTTACCTGCCCGCGCCAGGCGAGCGGCGAGCTGGAAGTAGCCCGCGACCAACAGCACGACCCCCGCCCAGGCGAGGTAGCCGGCCGTTCTTCGTCTCATGACGTCGACGTCGCCGCGGTCGTTCTCCGGTACGCGCAGTGCGGGGCGGATGGAGGCCGCGTAGGTCACCGTTGCGCCGATGGCTCCGGACAGGCCGATGAAGTAGCCGGACTTGGTGAGGATGCGCCACATCGGCGGCACGGCGTAGCCGGCCTCGGCGGCCAGAGGTATGGAATGCATAAGGGCAGGCTAACCTAAGTACCCCGCCGACTCCCGACAGCCCTGGACATGACGTTGAATCCGCGCTCGAGGCGCTGGCGGTGGGTCCGCTGGCCTCTCGGCTCGAGGGTCGTGTGCTTGATCGGGATGCTCCACTCGCACCGGCCAAGTCGACATCGACCCTTGGGAGGGGACCGCGTCCGAACCATCCCCGCGGGCGCGGGGTCGACCACCGGGCGCAGTGCGGGGACCCCGTCAGGCAGATCTCGGCGAATTCGATCGCGGCTCCATTTGCCACGTCGGCCTCTACGCGGGCTCCGGCCAGGTCTCCACGCACCCCGAACCGGCCGCCAAGTCGAGGTCGCCCCGCTCGACTCCGCCATGCCCGCCGCCGATTACCACGGCGCGGCCCGTGCGTAGGCGATCCCAAAGAGCCGGTGGTGCGGCGAGGTCACGGCTTTGGGCCTACGGAATCATCCCCACCGAACACTGTGCGAGCTCCCTGGGCGCGCCGTAGTAGCGCGCATTGCACAGAATGCCTGCACGCCACGCACACTCGTGGACCTCGCGTGAGCCTAGATTGATGTGCGGCGGGTGGTTGTCCTGGAGGCGTAGAGGCTGTCCTGGCGCTTGGCTTGTGCCGGCCAGGTCGGGTGCCTAACCGAATATCACCACCATGATCAACTTGCCTGTTGGCGGATGCGCCTTGTTGGTGAAGTGGGTAATTGATGGGCACAGGAAGAAGCTTGTTAATTGCCTTTTGCGAGAATGAGCGATGACGGAAGGTCGAATTTCGCTATCGACTTGACTCAAGATCGTTCAGCTTGTTAGCTTTGCATTTCATAGCTGCGGGGCAGTTTTTTACGCCTCCGTCATTCTATTCCCAAGGGGGGAATCCATGAATTCCATTGCGTCACGCATAGCCGGTTCGAAGGTTGCCAAGGGTGTTGTCGTAGGTGCCCTGGCAGCTGCCGCCATCGGCCTGACGGCTCCGATAGCGAGCGCGTCCTACGAGTCAACCTGGCAGCAGGGATGCCGGGGATACTGGTACAGCACCTCCGGTCACGGCTACTGCTCCAGCGCGTCGAACTACCCGTCTTACACGTACATTACGCAGTATGACTGCAATGTCGAGCTCGATACGGAGCACTGGGACCACCTGCACAGCGGATACGTGGGAAAGTACGACACCCACGAGTGCACATTCAAGATCAACAAGACCCATGTGACTTACGCTGTCTAGTCAGCTGGTCAGCTAGTCAAGGAGGGCCCGCCTGAATGGCGGGCCCATCCTTTATTTCAGGGAATTCTGCCAATGACGACATACCCTGTCGCTCGATTGACGACCCTCACGCAGGGTTACAGCGGCCGAACCATCATCGAGAATCTCGACCTGTCCATCCTGCCCGGTGTCACGGGCTTGCTGGGCCCCAACGGCGCGGGCAAGACCACGCTCTTCCGTACCCTCGCGACCATCGCGCCGCCACAAAGCGGGCAGCTGGAGTTGTTCGGCAGCCCCGTCACCAACGAACGGCAAGCGCGGCATGTCCGCCGTCGCATCGGCTATCTCCCGCAGGACTTCGGCTACTACCCGGCCTTCTCCATAACGGACTTCGTCCGCTACTGCGCCTGGCTGCGTGAGGTCCCCTCCAAGAAGGCCGACTCTGCGACCAAGGAGGCACTGGCGGCTGTGGGCCTGGCCGACCGGGCCCGGGACCGCATGAAGTCGCTGTCCGGCGGCATGCTCCGCCGGGCCGGAATCGCCGCGGCCATCGTCGGCTCTCCCTCCCTGCTTCTGCTGGATGAGCCGACCGTCGGGCTCGACCCCGCGCAGCGACTCGACTTCCGTGAGCTCATTCGTTCCCTCGCCCACGCAGGAACGGCCGTCCTCCTCAGCACGCACCTGGTTGAGGACGTAGGCGCCGCCTGCGACACCGTCCTCGTGCTGAGCGACGGCCAACTGCGCCACAGCGGCACACCTCAGCAACTGGCAGAGTTGGCAACCCCCGAAGCCCCAGGCGACAGCCCCCTGGAACGCGGCTACATGACGGTACTCGGCAACCGCCGACCCAATGAGGGGGCCGCATGCTGAATGCCTACCGCATCGAGCTGCGCCGCTCGCCGCTGCTGACAGCTTTTCCCGTGATGATCGCCGTGGACTTGCTGGTGCTCTTCGGTCGGTCCCGGTACTGGATCGGGGTATGGCCCGAAGCCAGTGTGGCAGCCCAGGTCGTCACACTCTTCCTGGGGCCCGTCCTCGCCGGCGTCTCAGCCTGGCAGGCCGGACGCTCCTCCCGCGTGGGAATGCCCGAGACCGTGCTTGCAGCCGCCCGACCAATCTGGCGGATCGAGGCCGCACGTCTGGCCGCGACTCTCACCCTCGGGTTCCTCGCCTACGCGGTCGGATGCCTGACCGCCGCGGTCATCTCGTTCAGCGAGGCGGGCCCCGGATTCCTGTGGCCCTCCTACCTCCTGCTCGGCGCCTCGACCCTGATCGTCTTCGCGTCCGTAGGCCATCTGGCCGGCCGATGGTGGCCCTCCGCCACCTTCACCCCCATCGTCTGCGCACTGGGCTGCTTCATCAGCATGCTGGCACTCCCCTTCAAGTTCAATGTCCTCGCGGGGCCGCCGGACCAGCACCTACGCCCCCTTCCAGTCACCGTGAGGCTGCTGTTTGCACTCGCCCTCGCCACGCTGGCTGTGACAGCACCGCGACTGCGGAGCAGCGCCGAGCGCCAGATGCCGCGCCGGGCAACGTCCCTGCCCATCCGCACTGCCGCCATCGGGGCAACAGCAGCCTCCCTCATCGCACTGGTTTTTGCGATGCCAGCCAGCGGCGAACTGCGGGTCGAGCGCCCGGCGTCGGCGACAGCGCCCCTGTGCGACCGTGCCGAGAGGGGCGCGCCACAGGTGTGCGTGTGGCCCGAGCACCGCAAGTACCTGCCCGAATTGACGGCCATGGCCCAGCGCTTGGGCCAGCCCGACCAATCCTGGTTGAAGTCACCCGAAGCCTTCTACGAGTTCGGGCTCCGGCGGACCAAGTGGGGCGACCGAGGATTCGACATCGCCGAGGGACACGTCCGTACCGCAGCGATCGCCATGGCCGACCAGGTGTTCACCCAGTCGCTGGGCCTCTGTCGCCCTCCCCAAAAGGAGAGCCGGGCCTGGCAGGCGATGGACAACATCCACCTATGGCTCGAGTACCGCTCCACCGGCCAAGACCCGGCTGTCGCCGACCAGGGACTCCACATGGAAGGTGTCTCCGCCGCCCAGCACGAAGCGACCAAGGCCGCACGGATGCCCGCAGCCGAGCAGCAGGAATGGCTCGCTGAGGAACGCAGTCACATTATTCGAGACCCTTCCTGGTGCAAGCCTGATGACCGGTTCTGAATTGCTCCGTTACGCAAGAGTGCACCGGGGCATGGCAATCCTCGCAGCGACGGCCGCTATTGCCCTCCTCTCGGCCTTCTTTGGCGGCACCCATATCGCGCTGCCTTCCATCGGCAGCGGAGGAGTCACCACCGGTGTGCCCTTCCGACACGAACTCCCACTTCTGTCAGCCGTCTTCCTCACTGCGGCTCTCGACGGAGCCATGTCGGAACATGACGAAATGGGTGCATCCGCGATGCACCGGTTCCGCCTCAACTACTGCATTGGCCTGACACTGACAGCTTGCGTCTTGTCCTTCATCACTGAGGCGCTCGCCGTCAGCACGGAAGCTGGGGTCGTCTTCATCCGATCCCTCCTGATCTGGCTCGGTCTCGCCCTGCTGTCGGTGAGGCTGCTCGGCCACCAACTTGGCTGGACCATTCCCCTGGCCTCGGCCTTCTTTTTGATCTGGTACCCCCACAATTGGTGGGACTGGACGTCAAACTCGGCGACCGACCGCTTCAGCTGGGCTCTAGCCGTGCTCGCTTTGTCCCTCGGCGTGACTGCAACCGCAGCCACCCCGTGGCGAAGAAAAACGTTCCTCCGGAGGTAAATGTGCGAGCAAAACCCCAGATTCCTAGGTAGCTGCGCTTCGCATGCCGGGATATCCGTTCACGGATATCCCGGCTCCGGAATGTGGCCCAGCTTGTTTCGGCACTATGTGTGTCCCGCCCTGGTCACGTCTCTTTTCGTGCGCCGATCACGTTATGACGTGTTTCGCAGCACAGGTCCTCAGGTGCCTCGTTGGCGATTGGCGTCAGTCTGTTGAGGAAGTGGCCTCTCTGCGCGCTACGTTGGGGAAGGACGTGGCCGACGCCGGCGTACTGACCGAGCGCGCGGCCCTGACGGCGCAGCTGTGGGGCGAAGCCGCGGACGGCCATAAATGGCACCAAGACGTCACTCGCCTCCGCGACGTCCTCGGCCCTCCGATCCCGCCACAAGAGGAAGCCTTCTTCGACATCTAACCGGTCACCCACAGGCACGGACCGCAGAACCTGAGCCAGAACCCGTTCTCATGAACAAAGCCAGCCGGCGTATGCCTCGCCGGTGGCGAGGATGCGTCCGGCGTCGTAGCGGGTGGCGGGTTGCTGGTTCTTCGAGCCCAGCGGGCGGGCCGGGCCCAGGTCGCGTGGGTTCGGTGCACCGGCCGGCGTGCCTGTCTTCACGCACCCCGGAGCGTGGCGGTCCGGGTCCTGACGGGGATTGCAACGCCTGCGGGCCCCGGACCGGTCTGTGGCTCAACGTGGCCCAGTCACACGCAGTTCCCGCACCTCGCCGATCCCCTTACAGGTGGTCTTGCCTTCTCGGTGAAGCTCCTTGATGGCCGCGCGAATGTGCATTACCCAGGCCTCGTGGAGCACTCGGCGAGGACTTGGCCTAGGTGAGATAAAGGTCCGCGATCTCTGAACTGAAGGGTGTCGTCTGCCACCGGTCGGTGATGTCGAGCCAGCGCTCGATGAGAACCGTGCGCTCTGTGCTGGCTCTCATCCGGATATGCCTCAAGTCGAAGTCGTAGACAGGGCCGCCGGCCGACAGGAGGACACCGGACTCGATTTCAGCCCCGGACTGCAAGAGGTAGACAAGAACCATGTCGGCAGGGGCCAGACCACGCTCGTTCAGCAATTCCCTCGAATTTGCCCAGAGGCCGTGCGGAGCCGTCCTCAGCAACCGAGTGCAGTTCACATAGCTTCCGCTCTGATGCTGGTGGGCCGAAGCACCGAGAAATCTGACTGCAAGTGGCTGCCAACTCTCGTACGGCTCGGAAGACAGCAGCGGGGCGCCGCTTCCAGGTCCGATGTACGGGACGGACTGCGGTCGCGTCGCGTGGTACTGCGCTGATGGCGGCTGTCGCCGGATCTGACGGGCAGGACGTGGCACTTCCCGTCAGATCCGGCCGGGAAATCTACGCGGCATGAGCCTTTCGGATAGTCATGCCCTCATCCTGCCACGCCCGTGATCTTCGCGGTCAAGAGAGTCCCGGTAAGGGGGATGCCCCGATCCGACGACAGCCGTAGCCATCAGGGAAGCGCGGTCACAGCCGTTTTCAAGAATCCCCATCACCTGCTCCGCAGGCCCCTGACAGCGGTGGGCCAGCTGGTCGGACGGGCTCTCTTCGCCGGGTGGAAGGCGGTAGGAGCCTGCGCTGACAGTCGTACTCCGTCGAGTCCACGGGGCCCCTTGTCGGGACTAGTGCCCTGAGGCAGAGATTCTCAGTTAGTTCCGGCCGAGCGAATGGTGAGATCTGGCAGCTTCGAGCCCACGCGGAATCCCGGCCTGCCACTGAACCACCAGAGAATCTTTTAACTCAGGACACTGGCTACGGGCGGACCGTGATCCGGTCGACGCCGATCTGCTCTGGATACACCTTGCTGAACTCAGTGAAGGGGGCGGTCTCCGCGTACGTGTTCACAACCACCCGACCGAGGCGTTCTTGGTCAGACGGGGCCAACTCGCTCCAAGGCCGGATGACTTCCGAATCCTCGGTTCTGATGTGCCACTCAGCCCACTGTTCAAGGGCGTCTGCCGTCTGGACATCCGGCCACGCAGTGCACGTGTCGTTGACCCCCCACGCCAGACTTCGGTAGCTCGTAGGGTTGCTGCTGCCGATGACATGAAAGGCGTAACTGGATGCTGTAACTCCCAGAAGCGCCTTCACATTCGCGGAGGATCTCTGTTCCATGTCCTGGAACCGGGTCGCGCGGAGCGTAACGCGGGGATGGGCAGGGCCGTCCCGGAATGTGAAGGTCGGGCGAAAGTCTGCTTCGCACGACGTGACAGCGAACGCCACACTCACATCGTCGCTGTCAGTTACGACATCGACCCAATATTCCGGCCGGGGTGAGAACGTGCTGTAGGTGAGATCTCCGCTTTTGGGCGTACGGCGGTACAACGGCGCCCCGAGGACCGCTCGGAAGCTCTCTAGGGTGTGGCCAGCGCGCAGTCGACCCAGCTTGGCGTACTCGACCGACCGCCAGTCCTTCTTGGGTCTCCATTCGACAACCGACACGACAGCAGTCGTAAGGGTGCTGATCGCGGTTACCAGCCCGGCCGTTAACAGCACAACCTTGAGGAGAAGATTGCGACCGGTCAGCCGATCGAAGCGTTCCGCGAGGCTGCTCCGGCGCCGCTGTCGTTCCCGGTCATCCGATGCCATGACCGGAGACTAGGGGCCCGAATAGTCGGTCGGGTGACGACGCTCCGATCTAGTGTCCTGAGTCAAGGATCCCCCGGCGGTTCAGCGCATAACAGTCGACGCTGCCGTGGTTCACCACGGAACTACCTGAAAGTCTCTGACTCAGGTCACTAGAGCCTGTCACTTGGAAGTGCGGTGCGCATGGTGCTGCATGCCGGATCGAAATCCTGTGTTGCCCCGCAGCGGCTGATCGAGCGGGTCGTGGGCCTCGACGAGGCGGCAGCGCTGCTGCCTGGCTTCGACCGGGCCTCCCCCGCCGGGATGACGGTGATCGATCCGCTCCACGGCTGGATCCACGGCGGACGCGGCCGGGGCGGCGGGCGTGGCGTCGGGATTTGTGCGGGTTGTCGGGTGATGATGGCGCAGTGCAACTTGATCACGTGTCCTATGCGGTGGCCCGCGACAGCTTCGTCTCGACCGTCCAGTGGATCGGATCGGCCCTCGGCGCCGGGTTCGTCGACGGGGGCGTGCACCCGCGATTCGGCACCCGCAATTTTATTCTCCCGCTGAGCGGCGGCACCTACGTCGAGGTCGTCACCACACTCGACCACCCGGCCGCCGACCGCGCACCCTTCGGCCAGGCGGTCGCGCGCCGCGCCGCCGAGGGCGGCGGCTGGCTCGGTTGGGTGGTCTCCGTCGACGACATCGCTCCGGTCGAGGCCCGCCTCGGCCGCGCCTCGGCCGAGGGCCACCGTGTCCGCCCCGACGGGTTCGACCTGAGGTGGAAGCAGATCGGCCTGCTGGAACTGCTGGAGGACCCGCAACTGCCCTACTTCCTTCAGTGGCTGGTCCCCATTGAGGAGCGCCCGAGCGCCGACCCGCGCACCCCCACCACCATCCACGGGGTCTCCATCGCCGGCGACGCCGCCTCCATCGCCGAATTCCTCGGCGAACCGGCCGACCACCCCCTCGACCAGATCGACGTCACCTGGGTTGAGGATGAGGAACCGGGCCTGGTCTCGGTCGAGTTCGCCACCGCCCACGGCCCGGTCACGATCTGACCAGGGCCCGACTGCCCCGCGGGAGCAGCCGGCTGGGGTCTCCTGGCTAGCGCGTGTCTCTTTGATGGGTTGGTCAGTTGATCGGATGTGTCTGCCCGATTAGTGATCACTGGTGCGATGTGGGGCCGGATCTAGCCGCTGATGCCGGCCGATCCGGTCGTGGACGGCGGTGGGCTGGTCACCGCCGAACGCTCGAGGCCATCGCCTGGAAGTACCGCACCAACTCGCCCTGGCGGGACCTGCCCGACGAGCTCGGCCCGTTCCAGACCGCCCACAAACGACTGATCAGATGGGCCGTCGACGGAACCTGGCAGAACATCCTGACCACCGTGCTGGCGGCCGCGGACGCCGATGACGACATCGGCTGTCTGCAGCCGTCGGCGGTCGGGCCGGCCGACGGCGTCCCCGTCGGTCAGCGGGTGCGGAGACTGCTGGTGTACACGTCCGTACGGTTCTGGGGTGCGTCGGAGTTGGTTTCGGTGAGCACCGCCCGCACTCCCTTGCCGTCTGCGACCAGGCCTTGGTAGTCGCCGAGGAAGTAGCCCCCGGCGAACGGCGCCTGCAGCCAGTCGAAGACCCGTGAGATCCGTCGTTCGGTCCGGAGCTCCGGGTTTCCGTGCGGCAGGGTGGCCAGCTGGTAGGCAGTGGGCAGGGTGGTGGTGTCGCCCGGCTTGAGGAAGCGCAGGTCGTAGTAGGTGAGTGCGACCGTGCCCCGCTCGTCGACCGCGATGGACGGGGAGAAGGCCGGCACGTCCTCAGGGCTGATCAGCTCGGGGGTCCCCCAGGTACGTCCGCCGTCGGTGGAGCGCACGAGCTGGACGGAGTCGAACCTGCCGCCGGAGAAGTCCGAGCCCTCGTAGGCCATGTACAGCGTGCCTGACTTGGGGTCGACGGCCGGGCTGGGCAGGGTGGACGCGGCGCGCAGCAGTTTGGTGGGGTCGTTCGGGTCGACCTCCGGTACGGAGGTGTCGCGGGCCACGGTGGCCGGGGCGCTCCAGGTTTCTCCGGCGTCGGTGGAGGTGACCACCTCGTAGTGGGCTTCGGTGACGGTGCTCAGGTCGTCGGAGTAGGTGATCCGGTCGTAGAAGTCGTACAGGGTGCTGGTGCGCCGGTCGACGACGATCACATGACCGATGGTCTGGGTGTTGGGCACGGCGCCGGTGTCGACGAACCGCCGGGTGGACGGCCGGGGTGCGTCCGGCTCGGACGAACGGCGTCCGGCCCTCCTTCGCTCGTTCCGCCGCAGGGCTCCGACCGAGTCCGCATCGAAGCACTCCCCGAGCCCCGCGACGTCCCGGCGCAGCTACTAACCGTCACTGACGCCGCGGGCATCCCGGGGGAAGGAGGCGCGCCCGCACCTGGACGCCGGCGTCGTGCAAGGCTCAGTACAGACGGCGTACGAAGAGCTCCGCTGCCGCCTTCGACGAACAGGCGGAGGGCCGTACCGCCGCGAGGCGGCTAGGGCCTTCTCAAAGTCCGGCTCATTTGATCTTGTGGCAAGATCGCGGGATGCTACGACTAACCGATTTCATTGTCGATTGCCCGGACACGATGAAGCTGGCAGCCTTCTACTCTGAGGTGACGGGGCTCCCGGTCAAGGAGGGCAGTAACGAGCACTGGGCCGGTATCCAATTCGGCGAGATCGAACTGGCCTTCATCCAGGTGGAGGACTACCGCGCCCCGCAGTGGCCCGACAGCGAGCACCCCAAGCAGTTCCACCTCGACTTCGAAGTCGACGACATCGAGGCCGAACAGCGCCGCGTCCTGGCCCTCGGCGCGACCCTGCAGCGGGACTGCATCGGCCCCGACGGCTACGGCTTCCGCGTCTACGCCGACCCCATTGGCCACCCCTTCTGCCTCTGCCGCAACAAGGGTGTCATCTGGACCGATCAGGGCCCCATCTGGCCCAAGCGCGACCAGTAGGCCGGGTCGGCCCTCGAAGTGGACCAAGCGGCAGCTCATCGACGGCATCGACGGCGGGTGCGAGTCGGCGCGCCGTGGCGGGACGTGCCCGCATGCTACGGCTCCTGGCAGGCGGTCTACGCGCTGTCCCGGCGCTGGCCAGCGCGACGGAGTCTGGACGTGCATCCTGGCCGTGTTGCAGGCCAGGGCCGATGCGGCGGGGCTGGTCGACTGGCAGATGAGTGTGGATCCCACCATCATGTGCGCGCATCAGCACGCCGCCGGCGCCCGTCGGCAGCCGGATGCCCAGCGCGAGCCGCCCGGCGGGAGCACACCGGATCCGGGCGATCACGCGATGGGCCGCTCCCGCGGCGGGCTGTCGACCAAACTGCACCCGGCCTGCGAGCACGGGCAAAGGCCCTTGTCGCTGGTCCTGAGCGCCGGGCAGGCCGGGGATGTCCCGCACCTCGAGGCGGTGATGGCCGGTATCCGCATCGCCCGGCCGGAGGTCGGCCGGCCGGCCGCCTTCGACCCGATCGACTGCCGCGGCCGGCATGCCGTGGAGTGCGGCATCAGCCGCCTCAAACGCCACCGGGCGGCAGCCACCCGGTTCGACAAGCTCGCCGTCCGCTACCTGGCCACCGTCCAC
Organism: Streptomyces sp. NBC_01546; assembly: GCF_045208355.1. Classification (NCBI taxonomy): domain Bacteria; kingdom Bacillati; phylum Actinomycetota; class Actinomycetes; order Kitasatosporales; family Streptomycetaceae; genus Streptomyces; species Streptomyces sp. NBC_01546. The sequence goes on along the minus strand of NZ_CP109379.1, from coordinate 8,082,665 downwards.
ATCACCGCCACGAACCTCCTGGGTGGGTGCCCCGTCTGAGGTGCGGGACCCGGCGATCTGCGGCTGCGCCGTGTGGGTGCGAGTGACCGGAAGCGATGCTGCAGGCAGGCAGCGGGCGGGGCCCGAGGGCCCCGGCTGCGTGCCCGCCGGGACGGTGTGTCAGATCATGGCGAGCCGGTCCACCAACAGCTCCACCCTCGGCTCAGCCTCCTCGGGCAGCAGGCGGCCCGCTCGGGTCAGGGTCGCCAGGCCGTGCAGAGCCGCCCAGAACACCTCGGTGAACATCCCCGGGTGGACGCCGTCGCCGGCGACCTCGGCGAGGCACTCGAACAGGGCGGCGAAGGCGTCCTTCAGCGGCTCGGGGGTGTCCTCCTGCGCGTACGCCAGGCCGCCGTCGAGCTGGAACAAGGCGTCGTAGACCGCCGGGTTGTGCTCGGCGAAGTCGAGGTAGGCGCGAGCGAGGGCGGCGACCCGCTCGCGCGGGCTGTTCGCTCTGGATGCCGCGGCACGCACCGCCGCGGCCATCTCGGCGGCGCCTTCCAGGGCGACGGCGCCGATGATCTCGCGCTTGCCGCGGAAGTGGCTGTAGAGGACGGGCTGGCTGTATTCGATGCGCTCGGCGAGCCGGCGGGTGGTGACTGCGTCCCAGCCCTGCTGCTCGGCGAGTTCGCGGGCTGTCGCCACGATGAGGCGCTCGCGCTCCGCCCGTTCGCGCTCCTTGCGTTCCTGTACCGACATGATTCGATCCTAGCATCGCTAGACATCCGAGCGTTAGTAGTACTAGCGTTGCCTCATCATCTAGCAACGCTAGTTCACGGAGGGATCGTCATGCTCGACGCACTCGAGGTCGTCACCACCGTCGCCGTCGGCCTGATGGTGGGGGTGGAGTTCTCCGTCGCCTTCATCATGAACCGGATCCTGGACGCGCTTCCCGAGGACAGCGGCCAGCTCGGCCACGCCCACGGCGGCCGGATGCTCGGCGCCCTGATGCCGTTCTGGTACATAGGCTCGCTCGTCCTCAGCGCGATCTGGGCCGTCGCCGGATGGCACCACCACGGCGCCGGACTCGTCGTCACCGCCGCCGGACTGCTGATCCTCAGCGTGGTCATGTCGATCCTGCTGCTCGTCCCGATCAACAACCGAAACAAGACCTGGACCCCCGAGAACCGGCCCGCCGACTGGAAGCAGCAGTTGCACCGCTGGGAACGCTTCCACTACGTCCGCGTCGCCGTCATCATCGCCGCCTTCACCCTGCTGGTCGCCGCCCTCGCCTGATACCACCGCTGCCCCGACATGCACTGGTGCGCCCCTGTATATCGACGGCTTTTGCCCTGTCGGGTGGGCCGGAGAGGGCATCGGATTTCTGACCCCGCGGGCCGGAGCCGCGCCGGTGGCCAGTCCCCACTCCTCGGGGGCGGCTGACCACCGGAATCCCGACATTCGGGAATGCAGCTGCCGCTCAGTTCCCACAACTGCGACCCCGGCAAGCTGCGCCCCTCGATCGGCCGCGTCCACGCGGCCTGATCAGGCTCCACACGACTCGGCAAGCTCCACGAAGCTCACCAATCTGACGAAGACTCGTATGGAGAAGAACAATGTCGCTGAAGAAAATCAACACCGTCTTGGCCGCCGGCTTCATCCTCTTCATCCTCTGGTTCGGGACGGAGTACATCCTGAGCCCGGAGACGACGGCGCCGGGCTACGGCCTGCCGAGCTGGCCGTCCGGCGACGGCGACGGCTTCCTGATCATCAAGGGAATCCGCGACGTCGTCATGGCCCTGGTCCTGGGCATCCTGCTGGTGACGGGTCACCGCCGGGCGCTGGGCTGGGCGCTGCTGGTGGAGGCCCTCGCCGCGTACGGCGACATGACCAACGTGCTGGCCCACCACGGCTCCGTGGCCACCGCGCTCGGCGTCCACTGCCTGACCGCGACACTGATGGTGGTCAACGGCCTGCTGATCATGCGCGAGACCCGCAACGTCGCGGCCGCTCCGGAAACGCCCGCCCCGCAGCCCGCCTAGCGCGGATCGGGCCGTGATCAATCCGTGGGTTTCGCACCATTCCAGGCCTTGGCCCGCTAGACCGTCGTGCGTGACGTGCGCGCAACTGACGGACGAAGAGTGGGAGTTCATAGAGCCGCACCTGCCGATCGGCAAGTACGGCCCGTAGATGCCGAGCGAGTTCGGTGCCTGGTCAACCGTCTCCAACCGCTTCCGCCAGTGGCGTGCCGCCGGACTGTTCGAAGCCCTGCTGGAGGACCTGTCGCGGAGGCGGCGAAGCGGGGCGAGGTGCACCTGTCCCTGGTCAGCATCGACCACCACCCTCGTCCAGCCGGGACAGGTCGACTACCAGGCCGTCCTCGTTGGTGGACCGGCCACTGATCCCATGGCCCCCGCTGCGCACGGCGAGCGAAAGGCCCGCCGTCCGGCTGTGGGCGAGGGCGGTGGCGATGCCCCCAGAGCCGCGCACGCGCAGTACGGCGGCGGGTGAGCCGCGGCGGGTGTAAGTGTGCCGCAGGTCGTCGTAACCCGGGTCGCCCCGCAGTACCGCGATCGGTTCGAGAGCCGCGGGCAGGGCGGCCTGGGGGTGCTGCGTGGGTGGTGTTCACGGCTGCCTCGTGGGGAGGTTCGTTGCCGGTCCGCGGGCGGGTGGTCACCGCGGCGGGCTGGTCCGCACGCCGTGGGCGCGGGTGACCAGGTACTGGAGCGGGTCCTCGGTGCCGGGAGAGGCGAGCACGGCTCGCCGCCCTGCTGACCGAAACGCGGGCCGGCCTCTCCGCCGTGGGGTCGCTGTCGCCGGACCGACCAGGCTGCTGGCGGGGCGGATCCGGGAAAGGTGCCGGACTCCCGCATGACCGCGAAGCACCGAAGAGCACCGCGACCACCCGGCCCACCTCGACACCGTGCTCTCCGCAACCGGACGTCCACTTCAGGCGACCGCGAGTCCGGTCCGGCAGCAGCAGCAGCTCAATGCGGGCCTCGTGGCGTCATCAACGCATCAAGCGGTAAGGCGGACTGGGCGGTCACGGCCCAGGGGCCGTCCGCCTGGCTCTGGCTGCGGCAAGTCCGGTCCAGTCGCCGGCGACGCTGGGTTCTCCGGCACGACCCGCGTCCCCTACGACGCATCCTGTCTGCCTGATCCGGCAAGGTTCGTGGTCAACACAACGGCTGGAGATGTGTCGCGGTTCGGACCAGGTCGGCAACGGCTCTGGACCGGCTGTGCGGCGGCCATGCGATCACGGTGGTGACCGGCGGCGCATCCAGCACGGGCACGGCGGCGAGGTCATCGTGCAATTGGGCTCGGCACGACTCCGGAGAGACCGCGCAAGCACGGCCGAGCGCGACGAGCTGCAACAACTGCGCGTGGTCGCGCACCTGCGGCCCGGGACCGGGCAGGTAGGTGCCGTCGGGGTTGGGCCAGCGTGGCAGCGGCAGGCCGGGCAGCCCGCTGATGTCGGCCATGCGCACATGGGGCCGGGCCGTGAGCGGATGCCCGGCAGGCAGGACCACGACCTGATTCTCCGTGCCGAGTTCTTCCGTGTCGAACCCGGCCGTCGAGTCGAACGGTCGGTGCAGCAGCGCCACGTCGGCCCGGCCCTCCCGCAGAAATTGCTCCTGCTGGGCCGGACCACACAGGATGACCTCGACAGTAACCGCGCCGGGCTCGGCGGCGTACGCATCGAGCAGTTTCGCCAGCAGTTCGCGGGACGCGCTGGCCTTCGCGACCAGGACCAGGCCAGGACGGCCGGGCACGGAGAGGGCGGCACGGCGGGTCCGGCGCTCGGCCGCGTCGACCGCCTCGAGCGCCGCCCGGCCCTCGGCCAATAGCACCGAACCGGCCTGGGTCAGCGTGACAGTGCGGCTGGTCCGATCCAACAGTGCTGCCCCCAGCCGGCGTTCGAGCTGCTGGATCGCCCGTGACAGAGGCGGCTGCGAGATCCCGAGCCGCTGCGCGGCGCGCCCGAAGTGCAGCTCTTCGGCGACAGCGACGAAATATCGCAGTTCCCGGGTCTCCATACGGCTACGCCCATCCGGTTCCATACCCTGCCGGTATCGATGACCACCTTATCGGTCTTGGACCCCCACCGGGGCACGAGGACAGCATGGCCCCATGAGCGAACGAACGATTGCGCTGGTCACCGGCGCGAACAAGGGAATCGGCTACGAGATCGCCGCAGGCCTGGGCGCCCTCGGCTGGAGCGTCGGCGTCGGCGCCCGCGACGATCAGCGCCGTACGACCGCCGTGGCGAGACTGCGCGCGGCCGGCGTCGACGCGTTCGGCGTACCACTGGACGTGACCGACGACGCGAGCGTGACCGCCGCCGCACGACTGATCGAGAAACAGGCCGGACGCCTCGACGTGCTGGTCAACAACGCCGCCATCACCGGCGGCATGCCGCAGGAACCCACCCGGGTCGATCCCGCCACCATCCGTACGGTCGTGGAGACCAACGTGATCGGCGTCATCCGCGTCACCAACGCCATGCTGCCGCTACTGCGACGCTCCGGCTCACCTCGGATCGTGAACATGTCCAGCAGTGTCGGCTCCCTCACCCGGCAGTCGGGAACCGCTGCTGAGCAGCAGACGACGGGGCCGGTGGCCGTCGCGTACTCGCCGTCGAAGACCTTCCTGAACGCCGTCACCCTCCAGTACGCCCGCGAGCTGAGCGGCACGAACATCCTGATCAACGCCGGCTGCCCCGGCTACGTCGCGACTGACCTCAACGGCTTCCGCGGCGTGCGCACCCCCGAACAGGGCGCGGCCATCGCCATCAAACTCGCCACGCTGCCCGACGACGGTCCGACCGGCACGTTCTTCGAGGACGCCGGCGAAGTGCCCTGGTGATGTGCACGGCGGACGTGTAGAGGACGCAGCGCTCACCCGCGCTGCGTCCAGCAGCTGCGGCAGTGTCCCGGGGGCGCTGGACCTGTTCTTTGCGGACGGCTCGCGCTACTCGGACAGCTCCGTCCACAGGTCAAGGAACGCCCGCAGGGGCGCACTCGGCCGGGTACCTGCGCGCCATACGAACACCTTCCGCAATCGGATGGCGGGCTCCAGCGGCACGACGACGAACCGCGGGTCCGCGGCGAGGACCGGACTTGCGTGGGAGGTGAGAGCGATGCCGATCCCCTCGGCGACCAGCGCGAGTTGGAGGGCGACGTCGTTCGTCGCGTAGGCGATGTCCAGCCTCAGTGCCTTCGCGGCGAAGGCCTCGCGGATGTACGCGTGCACGCCGCTGTCGGGGCCGTAGCTGATGACCGGGCCCCGGACCGCCTCGTCGAGGGTCATCGGAACGTTCACGAGGTTCACGGTCCGGCTCCCGGCCGGGAGGACCGCGACGATCCGGTCTTCCAGGAGCACACGCGAGGCGACGCCGGCGGGCCCTCCGTCCGGCGGTCCCGCGACCACGGCGGCGTCGATCTCCCCGTCCCGGACCTTCGCGAGCAGGGCCGGGCTCGACGCCCCGGTGAGACTCACCGCGACCCGGGGATGGCGCCGGTGGTACTCCCCCAACAGCCGGGGAACGACGGTACCCTCCAACCCTCCGACGGTACCCAGCGCGAACGAGCCGCCGAGCAGACCGGACCGGTCTGCGAACTCCAGGACGGCCGACTCGGCCGCCGCCAGACAGGCGCGGGCGTGCGGCAGCAGCGCGGCGCCGCCGGAGGTGAGGACCACCTGCCGGGGCAGCCGTTCGAACAGGGGCTCCCCCAGCTCCTTCTCCAGGGCCTGGATCTGCTGGCTGATCGCCGGTTGCACGACATGGCAGCGGCCGCCGCCTTGGTGAACGACCGCTCCTCCGCCACCGCGACGAAATACTCAAGCGTACGGAGCTCCATGACCGACAAACTATCAACTGCGCAGCTGAGAGGGCTGGTTGTAGCGGGTCACGAACGATCCGGCGCCGGTACGACTACCCCCCGGTGCGATCACCGATCGTGACGGCAGCCATCGCCGCTGCCTATTGGACGCGCGCGACTGGTGTCCCGAGGCTGGTGGCAGAGTGTCGGCCATGCCTGTGGCCCCGGCGAAGGGCGAGGACAGACCGATGAAAGTGACCGTCGTCGGCGGCGGCATCGCCGGGCTGACGTGTGCCCTGAGCCTGCACGCCGCCGGCTTCCAGCCGTGGGTGTGCGAAGCGGCGCGGAAAGTGGAGGCGGTCGGCGTAGGGATCAACCTGTTGCCGCACGCCGTCCGGGAACTCTCCGAACTGGGCCTGGACGGCGAGCTGGCCTCCGTCGCGCTGCCCCCGCACCGGCTCAGCTACCGCGACCGGACGGGCGAGACGGTCTGGGAGGAGCCCCTGGGACGCGCGGCCGGATATCACTGGCCGCAGTACTCCGTCCACCGCGGCCGTCTGCAAATGCTGCTGCTCGCGGCGGTGCGCGAACGGCTTGGGCCGGGTTCGGTCCGTACCGGCCTGCTCTTCCAGCGATTCGAGCAGACCGCCGGCGGCGTCCGCGCCCATTTCCTGGACCGGTCCAGCGGCCTGCCCGCGGTCGATGACGCCGACGTACTGGTCGGCGCCGACGGCATCGATTCCGCGGTCCGCGCCCAGCTCTTCCCGCACGAGAGCCCCCCGAAGGGGAACGGCGTCCTCATGTGGCGCGGGGTCGCGTACCACCCGCAGGTTCTCGACGGCCGTTCGATCGTGGTGGCCGGGGGCACCCCCGGCGCGAAGTTCGTCGCCTACCCGATCGAGGACCCCGCGACCGGCGACGCCCTGGTGAACTGGGTGCTGGAAGTGCGGCACGGGCTGTCCGCCCCGCCTCCGGACGGCCCCGGCCGCCGCGTCACCGCGGCGGAGGCCCACGCCGGGCTGTCGTCCTGGAAGCTGCCGTGGATCGACCTCACTACGCTCGCCGAACGCTCCTCAGCGGTCTTCGAGTACCCGATGGCCGACCGCGATCCCCTGCCGCGCTGGAGCTTCGGACGGGTCACCCTGCTCGGCGACGCCGCACACCCCATGTACCCCATGGGCATGAACGGCGGATCGCAGTCCATCGTGGACACCCGCGTGCTGGCCTGGTGTCTGGCCCGGGAGGACGACCCGGTGGCCGCGCTCCGCCGCTACGACCGGATGCGCCGGCCGGCCGTCAACGCGCTCGTACTCGCCAACCGGAACCTGGGACCGGAGGAGATCATCGCGCGAGCCGAGGAACACGGCGGGCCGCTGCCCACCGGACAGGCGGGACAGATCACGACCCGCTACAAGAGGCTGGCCGGCGCCACCGCGGCGCAGGTCAACACCCGCCGGTCCTGGACGGTCCGTGCCATCGCCGCTGATCGGGAGGGACTCCAAGGGTGAGACGGACCGACCCGGTTTCGGGGAGGTGCTGCGTGGCCACCGCCGCGCTGCGCGGCTGACGCTGGAGCAGCTGGCCGAGGTCTCGGGCGTCAGTGCCCGGACTCTGTCGGACATGGAGCGCGGGCGGAGCAAGGGGCCTCAGGCTCGGACCGTGACCGCCCTGGCGGACGCGCTGAAGCTGGCCGAGGGTGGTCGCGCGAGGCTGATCGAATTGGCGCGCGACGGGCGGCTGCGGGACCACTGGACGCGGCGGAGCGGCGGCCTGTGCGAACTCCCCCGGTCCGTCGAGGACTTCACGGGTCGCGCTGAGGAACTGATCTGGTTGAGCGAGCTGGTGTACACGGAGAGTGCGCCGGGTGTGGGTGTGGTGGGGCTCGTCACCGGCTCCGCCGGTCTGGGGAAGACCACGTTCGCCGTCCGCGCCGCCCATTCCGTGCGGCCGAGCTTCCCGGACGGGGTGTTGTTCCTCGACCTGTTCGGCATGTCCCAGCAGCCCCTGGCCGCCGATGACGCGCTACGGCTGCTGCTTCGCGCGCTCGGTGTCGCCGACCAGCACGTCCCGGGCGATCCCCACGAGCGCGCCTCCTTGTACCGGTCGCAGTTGAGCGACAAACGCGTCCTGGTCGTCCTCGACAACGCCGCCTCGGAGGAGCAGGTACGTGCGCTGCTGCCGGGAGGCGGCGCGAGCAGGGCGCTGATCACCACGCGGCGTCTGCTGGCGGGTTTGGAGGGGGTCCGCAGGCTCGTCCTGGGTCCCCTGCCATTGCCGGAGTCCACGGAACTGCTGACCGGGATCCTGGGCGAACGATCCGCGCGCGACGAGGAGTCGACGCTCGCCCGGCTCGCCGAGTTGTGCGGGGGGCTGCCCCTGGCGCTGCGGATCACCGGGAACCGGCTGCTCAGCCGCCCCGACTGGGACGCCGCCCAACTCGCCGCCCGGCTGACGGACGAGGAGCGTCGCCTGGAGCAGTTCAAGGCCGGCGATCTCAAGATCGCCAACGCCTTCGGCATGTCGTACGAGCAGCTCGCGGACTCCACGCGCCGGGTGTTCCGGAACCTCGCCGCCATTCCCGGCCGGGACTTCGACGCCGCTCTGACGGCCGTCGCCGCCGGCATTCCGATCGAGGACGCCTGGGACGCTCTCGACGAGCTCGTCGACCTTGGTCTGCTGCAGGACGGCGCCGCGGGCCGCTACCGTTTCCACGACCTCGTCCGCCTGTTCGCCCGCGACCGTCTCCAGCAGGAGGAGTCCGCGGCCGGGCGACAGGCGCTGACGCAACGGATGACGTCGTGGCTGCTGCGGACGGCGACGATGTCCGGGCGGTGGTTCGAGCCCGGTTACGCCCTTCCCTACCGGCCCGACCCCGATCTCGCCGTCCTTTCCTCCGCGGAAGAGGCCGACGAGTGGCTGCGGGTGAACGTGGACAACTGGCTGGGTGCGATGCGGGCCGCGGCAGACAGCGGCCGGCCCTCTCTCGTCCTCGACTGCGCGGAGTCGATGCACTGGTTCTCCGACCGGTGGGCGCACAGCCCGCACTGCAGGAGGTCTTCACGCTGGGAGCGGATGCCGCCGGCGCCCTCGGTGATTTGGCGCAGCAAGCGACCCAGCTGAACTATCTGGCCTGGGTCCACTCGGTGCCGCCCGGTGACCCGCAGGCCGTCCTGCGGTACGCGGCCGAGGCGCTGGAACTGGCCACCCGGGCCGACGCCACCGCGCAGATCGCCTGGGCGCACGAGTACACCGCTGAGGCACTCCTCCTGCTCGGCCGACACGACGAGGCCATCAAGTCCTCCTCCCGGGCAGCCGAGATGTTCCAGGCCATTGGCGACATCGACTCCTGCATCCAGAGCAACGCCGCCATCGCCAAGTGCCACTTCGACGAAGGGCGCTACGCCGAGGCTTTGGAGCGTTACCTCGGCCTTCTCGCCGTGCTGGACGACCACGAGTCAGGGATGACACCCAGCGTCGTCGTGCACAGTCGGCCTTTGGCGCTGCTACGCATCGGCTCCTGCCTAGGCCGCCTGGGCCGTCGTGCGGAGGCGATCACCGCGCTCCGCGAGGGAATCGGCCTCGTGGACACGCTCCGGGCGTCCGACTACCGGCAGGCGGACGCCCTGGAAACGCTGGCTTCCCTACTGGCCGACGAAGGCCTGACCGACGAGAGCCGCCATACCTACGTTCGGGCGGCAGAGGTCTTCGAGTCGATCGGTGACACCGCGTCGAGCAACCGCTGCCAGGCCATGGTGACCGCCGCTGCCTGACGTGTACGGAGCCCGCGCCACCGCCTGACCTCTCCCCCACCGCCCCGGCTCGCACCCTGACGAGCCGGGGCGAAGACCCTCCAAGAGCCTGGAGCTCTACGGCGAGAGGAGCCGACCAGGAGGGCCGAGGCCGCGATCCCCTCCATCAGCAGGGGCATCTTGTCGGGGGATCCAGTCGACGACGTCGAGGGTCAGCTTCGCCACGTCGGCGAAGGAGGCACCGACGTCTGCCAGGGCGGTGCCGATGTTGAGATAGCACTGCTCGACCTGAGCGGGCGAGGTCGCCTTCACCGACCGTGACGCCGTCGGCGTGCCAGGCGACCTGTCCGGCGATGAAGACGAGCTTCGACCCGGTTGCGATCGACACCTGCCGGTAGGGTCACCACAAGGTCGCCCGACGATGCGGACCTCAGGCGGCCAACTCCCTGACGATCGACGGACTGTGCGACGGGACCCACCGGTACTTCGGTCACATCGAGGCCTCCCACCGCCGCTTCGACGCCTGACGGAAATGAAGCAATCTCACGCGAAGCCGTCCGGCCGCACTCGGGGCGGCTCGATGGGCCGGCATGGGTGCCAAAGCGGGGATCAAGCGGGTGCGGACATTACTGAAGGCCTTCAGCGGGAGGCGTACTGGATCCAGGCATCCGTGAGGTTCTGCAGCGTCGTTCGGGTGGCACCGCCGCCCTCCAGGTGATCGGTGAAGGTCTGCAGCCTGTTCGGGCCTTCGGGCCAGTTCGGGTCAGCGGCGGCCTTCCTGGCGAGTTCACCGATTGCGCCCTCATCCCCCGGGTGCCGCAGCGGCCACGCCGTGAAGCCCTCCATCGAGCCGCCCCTGTCTCTGAAGCCACTTCCCGCGGCCCACGGTACCGGGCGCCAGAACTGCCAGGACGTCACGCGGTCCGCGCTCTTGGCGGCCGCTGGCGACGCCGCCGAGCGAGCAGATCTTCGGTACGCTCGCCGCCCGTCTAACGGCCCTGGGCCTGATCGACCGGAGCTCAGTCATCGGCCGACGCATCGACGGTGGCGCGGGCCTGAGCCGACTGGGGGGACCTCGGTGCGGTGACGCCAGCCACTCGCCCACCGCTGACCGTCGCGATGGGCGCAGCAGGTTCCAGCCGCGGGTACTGGCGATGGCGGACAGAGCGGCGGAAGATCGACTTCCGGGGTGACTTCCGCTCCGCCAGACTGAGGAACGGCTGTCCCCGAAGGAAGGCTGAGGTGCGTGATGGCGGAGCCGGAGGATGCCCTCACCATCCGCCATGTCGCGGAACGACTGGTCAAGGCCCACCCCGAGGTGGACGCCGAGGTGGTGGAAGACTCAGTGCGGACGGCGTACGAAGAACTCAGGTATGCACGAGTGCGCACTTACCTGCCGGTCCTGATGGAGCGCAGAGCCAAGGACCTGCTGCCCTCCGACGAGCAGACCGAATCGCCCGACCTGACGCTCGATGCGTGAGCGGTCCACGGGGTCCTGCGCGGCCAGTGCGGCCTCATGAGCACGTAGTCGGCCCGTGAGCACACACAGCGTGAACACCGCCTCAGCGTGCCCTCCAGCGGAACTTCCCGCCGCCGACCCACCTGACCTCGTCCTGGTCGTCCAGGTCGTGGATCGTGATGCCGCCGCGCGCGGCGATCAGGAGCACGTCCGTCATGGACCGGGCGGTGCTGACCACCTCGCCGTCGATCTCCACGATCCGGAACGGCGGGTCACCGGGCTGCACGCCGAGTACCGTGACCCGCGCCGTGGGCATGTAGGGGCTCGCGCTCTCTGTCATGCGCAACTCGCCTCCACTTCATGACCGGGGCGCCAGGATCCACCCGACCCGTACTGCGCCTGCCCGGGTAGGGGCGGTTCATTCGGACAGGATCGGCGTCCTTACACCAGACCCCGGAACACAGGAGGGGCACCGCCCAAATCCCGAGCCGCCGACGACGGTGCGAAGTATCCCGGGGCGCCTGCGCCCGGCTGCGGCCACCGGGGCTCACCGGCAGGAGGCCCGAGCTCCGGCCGGCGCAGCCGGGTTCTACGCGCTCTTGGGGCCGCAGCGCATGCCGATGTAGACGCAGCCCGTGCCGTCGGGCAGCGTGGAGAAGACCACGGGCGTGTAGTCCTCGCTGAATGCCGCGCCCACTCCCGTACCGGCGAAGACCGTCTCCGTCACCGGCAGCAGATCGATCTGAAGGGGCTCGGAGAAATCCTTCATGCCGTCGACGAATTCGTACAGCGCGTGGCCCGCGCCGTCCCGCTCGGTCACGGTGATGACCACGCCCTCACGACGGTACGTGCCGACCAGCCGTGCGAAGTCGACCACGGGCGGCTGGGCCTGCGGGGCGAAGGGCTCCGGCATGGTCACCCCGGCGAGTTCGGCGAGGAGTTCGCGGTAGAGAGTCGCGTACACCTCCCGTGCGCCACCGCCGTTGGTGAGCAGCGCGACCGCGACGCCCGCCGACGGCACCACGCGCAGGTAGCCGTACTGCCCGATCGAGGCGCCGTCGTGCCCGTAGCCCTGGACGCCGTTCCAGTCGTACAGGGTCCAGCCCAGGCCCCAGCCGTCCGAGCTGACCGTCCACTTGTCGGGACAGTCCACCACCCGGCGCTGCATCAGCGCGACCGTCTCCTCGGAGAGCACGCGCGTGCCGTCCTCGGCCACGCCACCGGCCAGGTGCATCCGCGCGAGCCGGGCGAGGTCTCCGGCGGTGGCGATGACCCTGCCGTAGGGTCCCGCCGAGCGCGGCATCAGGTCCCATTCCGGTGCAGGGTCCGGGTCCTGGCCCGGCTCGCCCAAGTGCCCCATCGCCGCGCGGAACCGCAGCGCCTCCTCAGGCAGCGTCATGGTGTGCGTCAGGCCGAGCGGGGTCAGGAGCAGGTCCTTCAGCGCCTGGTCCCAGACCTTGCCGGTGGCCACCTCGATGATCCGGCCGAGCACGTTGTAGCCGACGCTGCTGTAGGAGATCACGGTGCCGGGCGGGCAGTCGAGCGCCACGCCCTTCGCGGCCTCGACGTACTTGGCGAGACAGTCGTCACCGCGTCCGCTGTCGTGCGTGAAGTCACAGGTGAGACCGCCGGTGTGGCTGAGCAACTGGCGTGTGGTGATCGCCCTGGTCGCCTCGGGGTCGGCGACCGAGAACTCCGGCAGTACGTCCACGACCGGGGCATCCAGGTCCAGTTCACCTGATTCGGCGAGCTGCATGATGAGGGTGGCGGTGTAGACCTTGGCTATCGAGCCCATCTGGAAGACCGAGTCGGTCGTCGCCTCCACGCCCGTTCCGCGGTGCAGCACGCCGCTGGCCAGTTCGTGGACGGTCCCGTCGACGAGGAGTGCGAGAGACGCGCCCGGGACGTGATGCTTGGCGCGCAGAGCATCGAGGCGGGCCTGCCAGTGGGCGAGGTCCAGATTCCGGCCCGCAGAATCCCGGGACCCCCACGCGCCCGTGGCGTCCCAGTTGCCCCGCTCATCCCAGCCCACGTTGTTCGACATGCCTGCTCCCATCCGGTGCGTACAACATTCTCTCGTTGCGAACACTGTACTCAGATCGGAACACTGTATGCAAGATGCGTACGGCGTGCGCCCACAGTGAGACAAGCGCGGGACGAGCGGGAATGATGTGCGGCCTCGGCGTCGATGAGGCTCTGCCCTGCGAGCCGGTCGGGCGCCTGATCGCGGTCGCGGACGCGGACGACGAGTGTTCCGGTGGCCCGGAGTGGGCGCGGCTCTTCGCCCAGCACCCCGACGCCTGGCACCGGGCGAAGCCGGCCGCCTGTCCCGGGCTTCCGGCCGATGCGCGCGAGACACTCGCCGCCGATCCGGACGTACGGGTCGTCGCGCTCTCCGACCACGATCGGCAAGTGGTGGAGGCCGCTGCCGCCAACCCGTCCCTGCCAACTGCCGTGATGGCGGAGCTCGCCGGGTCGGCTCCTATTGGCGCAGCCAAGTAAGTCGAAGACACATGTCGAGCGGATCTTGACGGGGGTGTTCCCGCTAAGCAGGGTCGGGCTCGGTGAATGCTTGTCGGCTGTGCACGAGCAACTCACGCACCGCGGGGCTGTGCGTGTTCTTCCAGATCAGGGCGAGCAACGCGGGTGTTTCGAGGTCATCGATGGTGCGGGCGGTGAGCCGGTCGCGGTAGCGCGTGGCCATGGAGTTGCTGAGGACGGCGACGGCGAGCCCGCGGGCGGCGAGGTCGGCAATGGCATCCGCGGCGCTGGCCTGCAGGGTGATCGCGGGTCGGAGGCTCTGTGCGGCGCAGGCCTGGTCGAATACCGTGCGCAGGCCGGTGCCGGGCGGCATGCACGCGATCGGGTAGGCAACCAGGTCGTGCAGGGTGACCCGCCGCTGTCCCGCCAGGGGGTGCCCAGCCGGGACTGCCACGACGAGCCGCTCGCTGATGATGGTCAGCGCGTCCAGCCCGTCGGGGGTGGCGGTTGCGGGCGTAGTTGAACGGTTCTCAGCGACGCAGGTCGTCGGCTCAGGGTGTTGACTGCTCAACCGGCTCCCGGAGCCAGGTGGAAGCGGATCGGGTCCGGCAGCGGGCGGCGCTCCTGCGGTGGGAGCATGTCCCTGCGCTCGAACCATGCGGTCAGCCGGGCTCGCGCCTGTTCGTCCCGTTCCCGGGACCGGCCGTCGGTTGCGCCGGAGGGTGTCGTGCCGTGACCTGCCGACTCGGCCTCGGCGGGCGAGATCTCGCGGAGCAGCACCCGGATCGGCCCTTCGTCGTCGTCCGGCGGGCTGAGCGCCAGGACGGAGAAGGCGGTTCCCGGTGGGAACACCACCTCGGGCTCGGCCTCCGGGCCGGCGAACACGGACGTACGGCGGCCGGTGGTGGACCAGATGCCGAACTCGACGGGACCTTCCAGGTCGGCGTCGCACGCCGCAATGGCAGCCACCGGAGCAGGCTCGACGAGCAGGGAGCCGGGCATGTACCGGTCCAACGGGACCTCTTCGGCCGGGGCGGCCAGCATGACGGCCCCGTAGTGGCCGGGCAGGCGGCGCAGGCCCGAGCCGAGACAGCGCAGCAGCGGGGTGAACGGCCCGGGCTCCGCGGTTCGGGCGGCCGCGGCCAGGTCGGCTCGGGAGGCCGGTTCGGGGGTGTCGGCCTGGTAGAGCGCGATGGCGACCATGTCCGGCTTGAGGTCGTCCTGCGGGGTGGAGCGGAGAGCGGGCAGCCGGGTGGCGAGCAATTCGGTCTTGCTGGCAAGGAGGTGATAGCGCTGGCCGAGCAGCTCCTTGAGGGCGGCCCGGTCTTCGGGCCCGCTCTGACCGCCCGGTCCCAGGGCAGCCTGGGCGGGGACGGCTTCCGTGGAGGCGGGGGACGGTGACGGCGCGGGCTGCGCCGCCGGTGCGGGCGCGGAATCGGGGGTCGGCCCCGGGGCGGACGTGCGCGGCACGGGCCGGGCCGGAGTCTGACCGAGCCAGTCCAAGCCGTGCGCCGTGGCGAACGCCCGCGTCTCGGCCTGGTCGGCCCGGTTGCCCTGGACCAGCAGGCCGTACGGAGCCGCCGCGCCCAGATCCGGCAGTGCGGCCAGCACCTCGGGCAGCGCCTCCCATACCTCCGGGGCGATGTCCCGGTCCCGCTCCCCCACCACCAGCACCGGCCGGGCCGGATCCCGGTGCAGCATCCTGGGCCAGGGGTTGGCCGAGCGGCCCACCGGGCGCAGCCAGAGCCCGGCCGGCACGGTCTCCAGCACCCAGCCCTCGGTCCCGGTCCGGTGAACGGCCGGGGCGAGTGCGTCGAGTCCGGGCAGCCGCAGCCACGCCGAGGGCACCACGCGACGGTGCCCGGGCGAGGCGGTGAGCTCGACCAGCAGGGGCTGCCAGGCGGGCGCGCCCCGCTCGTCGAGGAACGAGGTGGCGTAGTCGTCGGCGGTGCGCACGGGCAGGCCGATGGCCGCGCGCACGTCCCGGCCGAGCCGGGCGGCCAGCGCCACGGCCATGGCGGTGAGTTCGGCCGGGGCGGCCCATGGGGCGCTGAGCAGAAGACCGTTCCGCTCCGCAGCGACTTCGGGTACGAGGTCCAGCAGCTCGGCGGCGGGCAGCACCGGCCGTTGCGGTGAACCCACCCCGAGGAGGAGGTCACCGGGCCTGACACCGATCAGCGCCTCGACTCCCTCCGGCACCCCGCCCAGCCAGAACCCGCCCGGGACCGGCCGGTGCCCGGGACCGGAGCGCAGTACGACGCCGATTGGGTCGGTCCCGGACCCGTGACCGCCGTCCTGGGACTCGGCCACGACGGGTACGGGCGGAGCGAGCGGCGGGGGCTCCTCGGGCTCAGTGCCCACGGCCGGCTCGGCGGGCTCCGCGACGGGCGTCTGCACGGCGGGATCCCCGTCCGGGGACGGCTCTTCCGGCCCTTCCGGCGTCTCCAGGCCCGACAGCAGGTCCGGCAGCAGGTCCGGCAGCAGGTCCGGAACCGCCTCCCCGTCGGGTCCGCCTCCCGGTACCTCCGGCGGCCAGGCCGGGCCCAGTCGCCGGGAGGGAACGCCCGGTTCGGACAGCCACCAGGTGCCCGGCGGCGCGACCTGCAGGGAGCCGTCGGGGTCGACGGTGACCATGCCGTCGGGGGCGATCACCGGGAAGCGGGCCGCTGCCGCCACCTCTTCGACGGGCCGACGGCCATCCGGGCCTGCCGCGGCGAGCCCGGACGCGGCCAGCACCAGACGGGCCGCGCCGCGTCCGGCCGCGAGGTCGACGAGTTCCCGCAGGGCGCGGCGCAGAACCGGAGCCGCGTCCGGCGCCGCAGCCAGCACCAGCACGGCGTCGGGAAGCGGGTCCAGCCCGCCGAGGGCCGCCGTCAGAGCGGCTTCGGCCTCCTCCGGGGCGATGACCAAGTGCGGGCCGACGGGCCACAGCCTCGATCCGGTGGGCGCAGCGATGGAGGTGAGCGGCTGGGTGGTCATCCGTCGGTTCCGATCTGCGGGTTCTGGCTGTCGGGGTCGAGCAGCGGAGTCTGCAGCTGCACCGTGCGGCGCCGCGTGATGTGCAGCGCGCGCCCGGCCGGCAGCACCTTCGGCTTGGTGCCGCCGAAGAGATAGCCCTCCGTCGGCGGGCACGACAGCAGCACGGCCGGGGTGTTGACGTCCTGGAGCTTGCGCAGGAGCTGGTCCCCCATGGCGCGGCCTGCCCCGTTCGCGGACCGGGCGACGATGACGTGCAGGCCGATCTCCACGCCCTGGGCCAGGTGGTCGAGGACCGCGGCGAACGGGTGTGCCGACACCGCGCTGCCGACCAGGTCGTAGTCGTCCACGATCACGAACAGCTCCGGCCCGCTCCACCAGTCGCGCGCCCGCAGCCGGTCCGGGGTGATGTCGGCGGACGGCACCCGGTTGGCCAGTGCCCTCGCGGCCCCCGTGACCATCTGCCGCACGGGGTCGGCGGAGACCGCGTAGCCGAGCCGGTATTCCTCGGGCACGGTCTCGTACATCTCACGCCGGAAGTCGACCAGCATGATGCGGGCCTGGTCGGGCGTGTACGCGCGCATGATCTGCGTGGTGATGTGCTTGAGCAGGTTGGTCTTGCCGGACTCGCTGTCGCCGACGACGATCAGGTGCGGGTCCTGCGAGAAGTCGTGCCACAGCGGCTGGACGTCCTGTTCCTCGAGGCCGAGGGAAATCCGCAACGAACCGTGCGGTTCGGGCAGTTCGGCGGCGTCCAGTACCAGTGGCAGCATCCGGACCTCGGGGGCACGCGGGCCCGTCCAGTGGTCGGTGACGACGTCGACCAGGTCGCCGAGGCCTTCGCCCAGGTCGTGCGCGGTGCCGATGCCGTCCATCCGCGGCAGCGCGCACAGGAAGTGCATCTGGTCCTCCGTCAGCCCGCGCCCCGGCACCTTGGGCACCTTGCCCGCCGCCCGCATGTTGACCACCGAGTCCACCGGGTCGCCGAGGCGCAGCTCGAACCGGGTCTGGAGCTGGTCGCGGAGCGCACCGGTGATCTCGCCCCACCGCGTGGTGCCGACGAGCAGGTGGACTCCGTAGTTGAGGCCGCGCTGGGAGATCAGGGTGAGCGGCTGGACCAGGTCCATGAACTCCTGGCGCAGGGTGTTCCAGCCGTCGATGACCAGGAACACGTCTCCGTGCGGGTCGTCGGGCAGGTCCCCGGCCGCCTTCTTGCGGCGGAAGGCGGCGACCGAGTCGATGCCGAGCTCGGCGAAGTACTTCTCGCGGCGGGTGATGACCGAATTGACCTCGGCGATGGTCCGGATGACCCGATCGGGGTCGTGCCGTCCGGTGATCCCGCCTACGTGTGGGAGGCCCCGCAGGCCCGAGAGGGTGCCGCCGCCGAAGTCCAGACAGTAGAACTGCACTTCGGCCGGGGTGTGGGTGAGCGCGAGGGCCGCCATCAGGGTTCGGATCAGGGTGGACTTGCCGGACTGCGGGGCGCCCGCCACGCCGATGTGCCCGTCGGCCCCGCCGAGGTCCGCCACCAGCAGGTCGCGTACCTGCTGGAAGGGGCGGTCGACGAGGCCGACCGGGACCTTGAGGGCCCCGCGCAGCCCGCCCTCGACGGTGAACCCGTACTCGGGGTGGGGTGCGATCGGAGGCAGCAGTTCGTCCAGCGTCGGCGGTACGTCCAGGGGCGGCAGCCACACCTGGTACGCGGGCGGGCCCGCGTCGAGGAGGCGTTCGGCGGCGATGTCGAGGAGCGTGCGGGTCTCCTCGGCCTCCTGCTCCTGTGCCTCCTCCGTCGCCTCCGATGCGGCGGCCGGCAGCGTACGGGAGGCGACGTACTCGGTGCCGAAGGCCACGACCTGGCCCTCGATCAACGCGCGTTGGGCGGCCGGCTGCCGCTTCTGCTTGTAGGAGCCGGAGACGTAGGCGGCCTTGAAGCGGGTGAGGGTGGAGATGTCGCTGCGCAGGTAGCCGTTGCCGGGCTGGGAGGGCAGCTGGTAGGCGTCGGGAACGCCCAGGACGCCCCGGGATTCCATCGCGGAGAAAGTGCGCAGGCCGATCCGGTAGGACAGGTGGGATTCGAGCTGGTGGACGCGGCCCTCGTCGAGGCGCTGGGAGGCGAGCAGGAGGTGGACGCCCAGGGAGCGGCCGAGACGGCCGATCATGACGAAGAGGTCCATGAAGTCGCGGTGGGCGGCCAGCAGTTCGGAGAACTCGTCGACCACCACGAAGAGGGTGGGCAGGGGGTCCAGCGGGGTACCCGCGGCTCGGGCGGTCTCGTACTCCAGGAGGGAGGAGTAGTTTCCGGCGGAGCGCAGGAGTTCCTGCCGGCGGATCATCTCGCCGTGCAGGGCGTCGCGCATGCGGTCCACCAGCTCGGCCTCGTCGGCGAGGTTGGTGATGACCGCGGACGTGTGCGGGAGGCGGTCGAGGCCGAGGAAGGTCGCACCGCCCTTGAAGTCGACCAGAACGAAGTTGAGGATCTCCGAGGAGTGGGTCAGGGCCAGGGCCAGGACCAGCGTACGCAGCAGCTCGGACTTGCCGGAGCCGGTGGCGCCGATCAGCATGCCGTGCGGGCCCATGCCGCCCTGCGCCGATTCCTTGATGTCGAGGTCGATGGGGGTGCCGTCGGGGCCGAGGCCGAGCGGGACCTTCAGCTTGTTCGCCTGGTTGCGCAGCGCCCACTGCTGTATGACGTCGAAACGGTGGAGGTCGTGGATGCCGAGCAGGGCGGTCAGGTCGAAGTCGGTGGCCAGCGGCTCGCCCGCGTCGACGCTGTCGCCCAGCCGGTACGGGGCCATGAGCGCGGCCAGCCGGGCGGCGGCGGCGTGGGACAGGGTGTCGGCGGAGCCGAGGACGGTGATCTCGTCCTTGCGGTTCCGGTCGGCGCCCACCATCTCCAGGGTGCCTTCCGAGCTGTCCGCGCCGCCCGAGCCGCCGGTGATCCGCAGCCGGAGGGTGAGCCGGTTGTGCTTCCAGTCCAGGGTGGAGCCGATGTCGATCATGGTGGCGTTGCGG
This sequence comes from Streptomyces sp. NBC_01546, assembly GCF_045208355.1. Classification (NCBI taxonomy): domain Bacteria; kingdom Bacillati; phylum Actinomycetota; class Actinomycetes; order Kitasatosporales; family Streptomycetaceae; genus Streptomyces; species Streptomyces sp. NBC_01546. The sequence goes on along the minus strand of NZ_CP109379.1, from coordinate 8,063,187 downwards.
TAGCCGCCGAGGGCCGCCCGGTGCGGGGCGGCGAACGTCGCCCCGTCCAGCACGACGACCGTGTACGGCTCGTCGCGGCTCGGGGTCGCGTCGGGTTCGTAGGGCGGCCGGGCGCCGAATTCGTCGCCCAGCAGCTGCTCCAGCTCGCCGATGGTGCCGGCGACCAGCCGGAGCGGGCCGACGCCGTCGGTCTCGGTCGGGTGCAGCGCGTGGGGCAGCCACTTGATCCACTCCCAGTGGGCGCGGCGGTCGGGGGCGGCGACCACGGCGATGCGCAGCTCGTCGGGTGCGTGGAGCGTGGCCAGTTGGGCGAGGACGGCGCGGGCCAGCGCGCGGACCTGCTCCTCGGGCCGCGCCGCCGACCCGGTTCCGGCCGCCGACCCGGTCTCGGCCGCCGCCCTGTCGTCCGCGCGGTCGGGGGGCCCGGATTCCGTCGACCCGGCACGGATCAGGACCTGCGCGAAGCCGCGCAGGTGGATCGCGACGGGTTGCCCGGCCACCGTCGCGTACGCGTGGATGAATCGCCGCAGGGCATGGGCGGTGAGCGGTTCGAGGTCCTCCACGGGCTTGGTGGCGAGCGGGGCGAGGCGCACCGCGAGCCGCTGCGACCCGACGGCGATCCGTACGTCGCTGAAGTCGGGATGGGAGGCGCGCCGCTCCCAGAGCCGTGACGTCCGCACCAGCGAGGCCAGTTCGGCGGGGGCCGGGTTGCGCCAGGCCAGCGCCTCTTGCTGGCTGCGGATGTCCTTGCGTACTTGACGCCGCATCTGGGTGAGGTAGCGCAGGTAGTCGCGCCGCTCGGCGGTGAGCTCCTGTTTGCGGTCGGTGTTGCCCCGGATGATCTGGGTGACCACCATGCCGATCGCGGAGACGGCCATGGTGCCCATCGCGACGTACGTCATGAGGCCGCCGTTGGGCCGCAGGAAGATGAACACCATGGACAGCGAGGACAGCGCCATCGGCACCATCGTGATGATGTTGCCCATGCCGCTCTGCTTCTCGGGCAGTACGGGCGGCTCCTGCAGTTGGATCTCGCCGTCCGGCATCTCGGGGCCCGGCCGCCGTGGTGGGCGGTTGACTAGCACCACGCTCAACGAAAATGCTCCTCACGCCTCGCCGGCCGACTGTGTTCGGCGGTCTCCTCGCCCAGGGGGAACGGGTGGATGGCGGGGGGCGGTTCAACGCACCACCGATGGCGGCCGGTGAACCCCGGGATCCGGGCACACGTTGAGTTCGCAGACGGAGCGGAAGCGGTGAACGGTTAGCGGTGAGAGAGTGTGTGCATCTACGCGTGGTCACCGGGCCATCGCGCCGGCCGGCCGCCACGGCGGACGAGGCGGAGCATGCGGTGCCGGGGCCTTGGCCGTGGCGGTGTCGGCGGTGGGAGACCGGTGTACGGGGACGATGACGCGGCGGCGGACGAGGTCCGCTCGCTGCTGCGCTCTTGGCTACGGGACACCGTCCCCGCGGAAGAGGATCCAGAGCCTGCGGCCACCGGGACCGGCCTGGACGTGCCGGAGGCCGCCGCCTCCCAGGTGACCGAGGCGGTGACCCGGCTCCTGGGACTGTCCGCGGCGCCCGGTGAGCGGCCCGCACCGCCGGCCGTGCCCGGTGCCCTGGACAGCCGGTCCGCGGCGCCCTTCGACGAGCTGTGCCTGCTCGCGCGCGTGCTGGTGGTGGAGGAGCACCCCTCATCGGCCGGGTGGACCGAGGACGAGCGGGAGGTCGTGACCCGCTGGATCGCCGTGCTCATCGGACGGCGCGGTGACGAGGGCGTCGAGGCCCTGCTGCGCGAACTGCGCCGGGCCCGCTGAACCCACCGCTGGGATCGGCCCGTTCATCTGGCCGCTGAGGGCGCCTCGCCCCGGATGGACAGCGGGAAGGACACGCGGGCAGTGAGCGGTAGCGCGGTGGCGGGACTGTGCCGGTTGAGATTCCACGGGCCGCACAAGGTGGTGGAGCTCTCCGTACCGGGCGACGTACCGCTGGCGGACCTGTTGGCGACCATCATCGGTTACGCCGGGGACGACCTCGACGAGGAGGCCGTCGAGGCGGGCGGCTGGGTGCTCCAGCGGCTCGGTGAGGAGCCCCTGGACGACGAGCGGTCGGCGGAGGCCCTGGGATTGCGGGACGGCGATCAGCTGTTCCTGCGGCTGCGTCGCGAAACGCTGCCGCCGGTCCACTTCGACGACCTCATCGACGGTGTCGCGGTCGGCCTGGAACAGCGCGGCGACTCGTGGCGCCCCGCTCTCACCCACCACGTGGCGCTCGGCCTCGCGCTGGCCGCGCTGGCGGGCGGGCTGGCCCTGCTGGCCCTGTCCGGCGACATCGGGCCGCTGCGCGGGGTCACGGCCGGCGTGATCGGCGGACTGCTGCTGCTGGGCGCGGCCAGCGCCGCACGGGCGGTGGGCGACGCCGGGGCGGGCACGGCGCTCGGCGCGGCGGCGGTGCCCTACCTCGCCCTGGCCGGTGCACTGCTGCCGACGGGCAGCGATGACCTGACGGCCGCCCGGCTGCTGGCGGGGAGTTCGGCGGCGGCCGGCGCGGCGGTCCTCGCGCTCTCGGCCGTGGCCTGTTCGGCTCCGCTCTTCCTGGGGCTGCTGATCACGGCGGCGACCGGTGCCGTGGCAGGGGCGATCACGCTGGCGGGACTCTCGGCCGTGGAGACGGCCGCGGTGCTCGCCGTGCTGGTCGTGGCGTTCGGCGCGTTCCTCCCCGGGTTCGCCTTCCGGCTGTCCGGACTGAAGCTCCCGGCGCTGCCGCGCACCGCCGACGAACTCCAGGAGGACATCGAGCCGTACCCGGCACAGGACGTACTGGACCGCAGCGCGGTGGCTGACGGCTACCTGACGGCCTTCCACGTGGTGACCGGTGCGCTCTGCGCCGGCTGCCTCACCCTTGTCGCCGCGGCCTCCGGCTGGGCGCCCGCGGCGATGACGGCGGCCCTGTCCCTGCTGTTGATCCTGCACGCCCGCGAGGTGGGCTCCCTGTGGCAGCGTCTGGCACTGGTCCTGCCCGGCGCCTACGGTCTGGCCCTGCTGACCGGGCAGTGGGCGCTCACGCTCGGCGGCACCGGCCGACTGGGGCTGCTGGCCGGGCTGACGGCCGTGGCCTCGGCCCTCGCCATCGCCTCGTGGACCGTGCCGGGGCGGCGGATGCTGCCGTACTGGGGCCGGGCCGGCGACCTGCTGCACAGCGCGCTGGCGCTGAGCCTGCTCCCGCTCGCGCTGGCCGTGGCCGGCGTCTTCGCCTGGGTGCGCGGGCTCAGCGGCTGACCGGGTGGCGCGCGGGAGCGCGCACCCGACCGGAGCGGCCGTGCCACGGCCCCGGCAGGACCTTATCTGCGGAGGAGTTCACATGCAGTCCAGGCGCGACCAGGTACAGGCGCACCTGTTCGTGATGAGCAGGCTCGGGGCCGGCATGCTGCGGGGCGAACCCGACGCACCGGACCTCCCGACCCGGCGGACCACCCGCGGGGTCCGCACCGGGCTGTTCATCGCCATGCTGATCGCCCTGGTCATGGGCCTGTACGGGGCCATCAAGCCGGGCGGGGCGGCCGGTTGGGCCAAGCCCGGCACCCTGGTGGTGGTGAAGGAGACGGGCGCGCGGTACCTGTTCATCGGCGGGGAGCTGCGCCCGGTGCTCAACCAGGCCAGTGCCCGGCTGGTGGCCGGGGAGAAGATGAGCGTCTCCCAGGTCGGCCTGAACTCGCTCAAGGCGGCGCCGCGCGGCGGGCCTGTCGGGATCGTCGGCGCGCCGGACGGTCTGCCCGCCAAGTCCTCGCTGACGGAGGGGTCCTGGCTGGTCTGCGGGCTGCCCGGCCGTTCCGCGTCGGGCCAGGCCGCGCCGCTGCTCTCGGTGGCCGTCGGGAACGGCTCGCCGGGCCTGGCCCTGTCGCCCGGGCAGGGCCTGCTGGTGGCGACCGCGGACGGTACCCAGCACGTGCTGTGGCAGGGCAGGCGGCTGCGGCTCGACGTCGCCGCGGGCGCCGGCGCGGCGCTCGGCTACGGCTCCGTCACCCCCTTCGCGGTGCCCCCGTCCTTCCTCAATTCCCTGCCCGCCGGGCCCGATCTGTCACCGCCGGAGATCTCCGGGCGCGGTTCGGCCGGGCCCGCGCTGGCCGGGCAGCAGACCCGGACCGGCCAGTTGTTCACAGGTCCGGCCGGGGAGCCGTACGTCCTGACCCAGCAGGGGCTGGCGCCGCTGAACCAGACCCTCTTCGAGCTGCTGCGCGGGGACCCCCGGACGCAGCGGGAGGCGTACGCGGGGGCGCCGGCGGTCGCCGCGGCAGTGGGCGCGGCCGATCTGGCGGCCCATCCGGCGCCGGCCGGGACCCTGCCGGGTTCCGGGCTGCCCGAGGCGCCGCCGAAGCTGGTGGCACCGGCGGCGGGGCAGAGCGTGTGCACGGCGGTGGAACCCTCGCCGGGCGGGCCCCGCACCCTGGTGAGCATCGTCGAGGCGGCGGCGGTCTCGGGCCTGGCGCCCGCGCCCCAGCCGGGCGTGGCGCTCGGCTGCGGTACGGCCGACCGGATCTCCGTACGGCCCGGTGGCGGGGCCCTGGTGCGGGCGCTGTCCGGAGCGGGCGCGGGCGGGACGACGTACCTGGTGGCGGACAACGGCGTGAAGTACGCGCTGCCGTCGCCGGAGGCCGTGAAGACCCTCGGCTACGGCGGCGCACGGGTGGCGGGCGTGCCCTCGGCGCTCCTGGCCTTGCTGCCGACCGGGCCCGGACTGGACCCGGCCGCGCTGGCCTCGGCGGGCCTGGTGGAGCCCCTCCCCGGATCCGGGGACGCACCGTGCCCGGGCGCCGCCGCGAGTGGCTGACCGGCCCCCGCGAGCTCTGCTCCGGCGGTGAACCCCGAGCCGGTGCCGCCCCGTTCACCCTGCCGGGAACCCCACGCCACACACGTTCCGACCAAGGAGATCAGGTGCCCGAAAACCCCGGTGACAACCTCAAAGTCTCGTCCGCGGTACTCACACAGACCCTCAACGAACTCGAGGGGCACCTCCAGACGATGGAGCGGGCCTACACGGAGTCCGAGGACATCTCGGGCCAGGTCTCGCAGAGCATGGTGTCGGCGGCCGGCACCAAGTTCGTCGCCAAGATCGAGAACTGGCAGCGCGGCTACCGCTCGGTGATGGCCGAGTACAAGGACCTCCTGGAGGCCGTCGGCGTCACCAGCAGGGTCATGACGGACACCGCCGGTGAGGCGGAGTCGAACATGGACCTCTGGTCCGGCGACGTCTACGACATCCTCGGCAAGTAGGCCCCGGTCGGCGCTCGTACGCCGCCGTCTTCGGCCGTCCCTCCCCACTGACGTAAGGAATCGCCATGAGCGAAATGGACATGGACATCAAGCACGGCGCCCTCCAGGACGCCAACGACCGGATGAAGCAGGTCGCCGCGACCATGAACGGCGCCCTCGACACCATCGTCCAGCGGCTCGATGCCATCAGGACCGAGTTCACCGGTGAGGCGGCCAAGGAGTTCGCCGAGTTCAAGCAGGCGGTCAACAGTCTGGACGCGAGCCTGTCCTCCCAGTTCGACAAGGGGGCCGACCTCCTGGCCGACGCCCACGGCATCATCCGCAACGGCGACCGCAAGAGCGCCTACCTGTTCCAGCGCTGATCCGCGCTCCCGGACCCGGCCCGACGGCGCTCGCGCGCGGGCCGGGTTTCCCGTACCGGGGGTGAACCGGGCGGCGCGGGGGCCCCGTTCTTCCTGCCGGACACTCACGGCCCACCCGAAGGCAGGAGAGCGCGCATGGCGGCCAAGCCCCCCAACGAAGACTCGGACGACGAGGGCGACAAGGGATCGTTCAAGATCACCGAACAGGTCCTGCTGGACTTCGCGGACAAGTTCGAGACCCTCCTCAAGGACCTCGGGGAGGACCCGGCCGTGGCGGGCCTGACCCAGTGGGCGCAGGGGAACTCCATCGGCGACGACGGCAAGATCCTTCCGGGCAACACGGGGCAGCTGCAGAGCGCCAAGGAGGTGCAGGAGGGGTTCAAGGCGATGTGCGCCCAAGTGGTCAGCGGACTGAACGTGTTCCGCGGCGTCGCCGACAGCGGCTTCCTCACCCTGAAGACCATCAAGCTCATCCTCGACAACACCGCCGACGACGCCGTCAGCGTCACCGAGATGTGGGAGATCCTCAACTCGATCCAGCAGGGCGCCAAGACGCAGAGCCCCGGACCCTCGGCGCCCACCAAGTAGACGAGACATCCCCCCAGCCCCACGGACAGGAGTTCCGCGCGATCATGCCGGTGAACAAGAACTGGGAAGAAGCCCTCAAGGTCTTCATGGCCGACACTGGTTCGCTGGCGGACCGCAATTCGGTGGCGGGCCCCGGTTCCGCCAGATGGACCACGACCGACGGCGTCCGCGTCCTCAAGGACATCAATCCGAACCAGGACTGGTCCAAGACGTTCGACGTGTTCTGGACCGGTGTCGCGACGCTGCAGGACGCGAACGGCCAGAACGTCGCCAGCCCCGTCCACTTCGTGGCGGGTTTCAACATCGACAAGAAGAACGTGTTCGACAGCCCCACATCCAAGTGGAACTTGTGGTTCAGCGACCCCAAGAAGAACCTCGCACCGCTGGTGGGTTCGCCCTTCAAGAACGAAGTCGTCAACCCCCTCTCGTTCGAGCACGCGGCGGCCCAGGTCACGAGCATCGTCGGCTGGTTCGACGAGTGGCTGCCGACCATCAAGAAATGGGGCGACGCCGTCGACTCCGGCACCGACGAGTGGAAGGGCAGCGCGGCCGGCGCGTTCAAGAAGTTCCTGAACGTGATCCACGTGGAGATGAGCAAGGTCAGGCTCGACATCACGGCGCCGAGCGACTACGCGGCGTTGATCACGACGGCCAAGGACCAGCTCAAGGCGTCCGCAACGGGCATGAACACGGCCTTCGACGAGTGGTACGTGACGCGGAACGCCAATGGGTTGAACGTGCTGCACGACGCGTTCTGGAAAGTCATGTCCAAAGCGGAGCTCCAGGTCACCTGGAAGGCCTACTCGTACGGCGACACGTACGGCTATGAACCGGACGTCTGGAAGATCGTCGACAACGACAAGTCGGACATCAGCCAGGCCTACTGGCTCGACGGGGTCGAGAGCGCCGCGAAGGCGCTCTGGATCGCGAACCTGGAGAAGCTGGACACGGCCGCGAAGAACCACCTCGGCCTGCTGGACACCGCGTACTCGAAGCTCGCGGGCGCGCTCAAGGAGGGCGTCTACCAGCCCAACATCAGCATGCCCGGCGGCGGCACGGGTCCGACGCCGCCCCCCAACCCCCAGAACAACCCCCTCAACCCGGGCGGCAAGAACCCCCTCGACGGGAAGGGCGGGGCCGGCGGCCCCGGCGGGCCGAAGAAGCCCCCCGAGCTCAAGCCCGGCGGGGGCGCCGGCCCGGGTAACAAGCCTCCGAGCGGCCTTCCCGGCAGCCTCAAACCCGGCAGCGGTTCCGGGACGGGCGCGGGGGTGCCGTTGCTCGACAAGAACGGCAAGCCGGTCCTCGGTCCCGACGGCAAGCCGGTGCTGGTGCCGCCGGGGTCCCGCATCGGCAAGGACGGCAAGGTCTACGACCCGAAGGGCAATCCGGTCCTGGGGCCGGGCGGCAAGCCCGTCATCGCGCCGCCCGGCGCCAAGGTGGGCCAGCTGCCTCCGGGCGGGCCGCCCCAGGGCCCGCTGCAGCCGGGCAGCAGCCCGTACGACCAGATCCGGCTCCCCGAGGGGGCGAAGGTCCTGGAGAACGGCACCGTCGTCGACGCCAACGGCAAGCCGCTGCTCGACTCCAACGGCAATCCCTACACGCTGCCCAAGGGAGCCACCGTCAAGGACGGCATCGTCGTCGGCGCCGACGGCAAGCCGATCAGCCGTACGCACCAACTGCTGACGAACGCCGAGCACGCCCTCAACTCGCGTCCGGTCCCCAAGCCCAACACCCAGTCCGGCGGCCTCCCGAGCTTCGAGTTCAAGAGCGGCGGCACCTCGGGGGGAGGCAGGTTCCCCGGCCTGGACGGTCTCGGCTCCGGCGGCGGCTCCGGCAGCGGCCTGGTCAACGGCGCGCAGCCCAAGGGCATCGCGGGGACCGTCGGCGGCATGACCGGGATCGGCGAGTGGGGGACGCAGAGGGGCGCTTCCGTGGCGGGCAACCCGGCTGCGGCCGCGGCCAACGCCGCCGCCCAGCAGCAGCGGGACGCCCTCCAGGGCCAGGCGCCGCCGCAGTCTCCGATGATGCCGCCGATGAGCCCCGGCGCGGGCGGCGCCGGCGGGCAGCCGAACCAGGGCAAGGACCGGCAGCGCACCACCTGGCTGACCGAGGACGAAGAGGTCTGGGGCACGGACACCGGCTCGGTCAGCGGAGTCATCGGCCGCTGATCCGCCCCCGGCCGCCCCGAACACCACCGAACCAATCCACCAAACACTCCACCAACCATCCGAAAGGTGACCGATGAGCATCGACTTCGAGGGCAAGATCAAAGACGCGATGTCGGCGCTGCACGAGCAGCGGGACAGGATGCTCGCGGCCAAGCGCGACCTTGACTCGGCGACGGCCTCCGCCACGTCCAAGGACCGCATGGTGTCGGTCACCGTCGGCCCCCAGGGCCAGGTCGTCTCGATGACCTTCCACACCAAGGCGTACCAGGCGATGGCACCGGCCGAGCTGTCCGCCGCGCTGGTCACCGTACTCAACGACGCCCGGGCCACGATGGGCGCCCAGGTGATCGAGCGGATCAAGGGCTTCGACAACTTCGGCGAGCACCTGCGCATGGTCACCGGCCTGACCGGCATGCCCGACGACTTGGACGAGCTGATGAAGCCGCTGCGCGCGATGGGCTCCTCGTTCGGCCTGGAAGAGGCGAGCGAGGAGGCGAAGGCCGCCAAGCAGGAGGAGTTCGCCGCCGAGGAGGAGGCCGCGCGTGCGAGGTCCGAACACCACAAGAAGCAGGAGGAGTTCGCGGCCGAGTCGGAGAGCAGGATCCCCACCGGGAAGCAGGAGGTCTTCAATGGCTGAGGGAGAGGACCTCAAGGTACTGAGCGACCTCAAGGACAAGTTCGCCTACTACGACGACTACCAGCGGTGCCTGACCGACCTCAACCAGAAGATCGTCGAGATCAACCGGATCAACAAGGAGTCGGCCGGCCAGGACGAGATCGGCCAGGTTTACCACCAGCAGGTCGACAAGCCCACCGAGAACCTGACCGAGACCGTCGCGTACATCAGGAAGAAGCTGGGCACGGTGGTGAGCGCCGGCAACGACACCGTCGACACGATGAACAACGCGGACGACGAGGCCGGGCAGCACGTGGACACCTTCTGAACCGTGCGGGTGGCCGTCTCCGTTCCATCGGGCACAGCCACCCGCCCGACCGGAGGACCACCACGCCATGTCCATCAATCCGCCCAAGGGAATCGCCGACTTCCTCGGATTCGTGACGGGCATGGAGTGGCCCCAAGCCGACGAGGACCTCATGCGGCGGGTGTCGGAGCACTACGCCGACATCGCGAAGGACCTCACGACGCTCTCCGGTTACGTCTTGGAGCTCATTCCGATCGTCAAGGGCGACTTCAAGGGCGAGGCGGCCTCCTCGTTCGTCGTGTCGATGAACGACCTGACGGGCCAGACGGCGGGTGCGAACCAGCTGGAGCAGACGGCGGAGCTCGCTCAGCAGCTCTCCGAGGTGGCTCTGAAGGTCGCCAACCAGGTCGAGTACACGAAGATCATGGCGATCCTGCAGCTGGTGGAGCTGCTGGCGCAGATCCTGTTCGCCACGATCTTCTCCGTCTTCACCTTCGGTTCGGTGTGGGGACCCGTGTCGGTGATGTTCGCGATGACCCGTGAGGGCCTCAAGGGCCTCTTCATGTGGCTGCTCAGCACGATCCTCAGCCAGACCTTCATCGGCATCACGGGTGGCATCTTCCTGGACCTGGTCATCCAGCTGTACCAGCTCGGCGCGGGCCACACCAAGGAGTGGAACATGGAGTCGATGATCGACTCCATCAAGCAGGGTGCACTGACCGGTCTGGTCGGCGGTCCGCTGGAGATCGTCTTCCACTACGGCGGCAAGCTGCTCGGCAGGCTCCTGGGCGGCCGCAGCCCGGCCTCGATCCTCAGCCGCCGGGTGGACGACGCGCTCAAGGGCAAGGCCGACGACAAGATCAACAAGACGCTCGACAAGACACCTGGCAACGGTGCCTCGAACGCCGGGAAGGACGTGCCGGGCGGCGCGGCCGGCGCGGGATCCAAGCTGGACGGCCCCAAGCCGATCGACAAGCCGGAGCTGCCGGCGAAGACGCCGGTCAACAAGGTCCCGGACGGCGCTCCGCCGACCCCGGTACGCACCGAGACCGCGGGTGACGCCGTCACCACGCCCCCCGCCGCCGCCAAGCCGGACGCCCCCGCCACGGCGCCCGGCACGGCGCCCGGCACGGCGGGCACGCCCGGCTCTGCCGGTACGCCCGGCTCGGCGGGCCGGCCGGACGCCCCGGCCGCGGGCAAGCCGGTCGGCGCCGGCGCGGCGGACGCCCCCGCCACCCAGCCCGCGGGCTCGGCGTCGAAGACGTCCGGGGCAGCCGGGAGCGCCGGCCGCCAGGCCGACGTCGAGGTGCCGCCGCGGCTGGAATCCCTGCTGGCCACCAAGCAGGCGCGGCAGGACTTCTCCAACGAAGTCGGCGATCTCCTCGGCAGTGTCAACCGTCAGCTGGAGACCGGCTTCCTGCGGTTCGGCGAGGGCACCATCGCGGATGCGTTCGCCGACAAGATGGGCGACATCTTCGCCAAGCACCTGGCGCTGGAGGGTGCCGACGCGGCGCTGAAGGCGGAGATGAAGGCCGCCGGCCGGGAGTTCGGCGACATGCTGGCCCGCAAGTGGGTCCGTCTCGGCGCCGACCACAGCGATCTCTCCGAGTCCCTGACCAAGGCCCTCGGCGATCTGGCGCACGTCCAGCCGCTGAGGAACCTCGCGGACGCGATGCCGAACCTCTTCAACCGTTCCGAGCACAAGGGCTTCTTCCAGCGGGTCCTGTTCCAGGAGAACCCCCTGCAGGGCAACCCCCTGTACCAGCTGGGCGGTGCCATCTCGTCGACCCTGCAAGAAGGCACCCACGAGATGCTCAGCGAGGGCTTCTACAACGTGGTCTTCGGGGACGGGACGTTCGAGGTCAGCGGCGGGCCGTTCGCCGCCGGCGTGTCGATGAGCCTGCTCGGCAGCGGTCTGCACCGGATGTTCGAGCCCGTCATGGTCAAGTACCAGGACTGGGTCCTCAAGCACCAGTACTCCGAGAACCCCAACGACAACAAGTACTTCGGCCTGCTCCACCCGATCAACATCGCCTCGTTCGTCGCGAACATGACCGGCAACCCCGCGCCCTGGCCGGTACCCCGCCCCACCTCCCAGACGCCGGACCCCAGCGTCACCGCCGAGATGAAGGCGATGGTGAAGTGGGTCTTCTCCAACCCCTTCACCGGTACCCCGTTCTTCTCCGACTCGCCGCACGCCGCGGACGTCCCGGCCTCCGGGTCGCTGGACGACGTACCCAACGTCGCCACCCAGAGCGACACCGGCAGCGGGTTCGACCTGCCCACCATCACCCCCGACCGGCCCTTCAGCGAGGAGTTCGCCGACCACCCGCTGTTCGGGGCCGATTCCGACAACGGGACCACCGCTCCGCCGGACACCGTCTCCTCCGCTCCCGAGTTCGACATGCTCATCGTGGACGACGACGATTCCGTCGCGGACGAGGACCTCACGCACCCGGCCTTCCTGCAGACCGAAGGCGGCGACAACCCCTTCACCTCCGAGGACACCCGGCAGCGGCCCGCGGGCGAGGGGCAGACCGCCACGGCGCCCGGCGGGCCGGTCCTCCGCGAGGGCCCCGAACGCACCGTCGACGTGCTCACCCCGGCAACCGCCCACACGCCGCTGACCGCCGTCGTCGTCGAGTCGGCGTACACGGACTCCGGGAGCACCGTCGCCGACGCCGGTGCCGGCACCGATACCAGCGGAAGCGGCGACGACCCCGACGGCACGTTCGTCACCGCCACCCCCGAGGGGCCGGACACCCCTCCGCCGGGCGACGACGACGGCGACGACACGCCCCCGGCGCCGGACGCACCCGCCCCCGCCATCCCCGCCGGCATCGCCGTCGGCGACCTGAGCGCCGCCCAGCTCAAGGCGCTCCAGCAACTGCCCGCACGGTCCGGCGTGTTCGTCGTCGGCATGCACACCGGCCGGCACGGTGCGCCCGACGCCGCCACCACCCTCAAGGCGCTCATCACCGCCCACGACACCGGCGAGCTCGACGGGATCACCCAGATCCAGTTCACCGCCTGCAGCCTGGCCGCGCCCGTCAACGAGGCCACCGTCAAGACCGTCATGAGCGGCCTGTGGAAGCACCGGGCCGTCGGCGAGACCAGCTCCACCCCCGACACCCTCAAGGCCATCGCCGCCGACGGCCCCGTCTGGGTCGTCCCCACGACCGGCGCCGACACTGCGCTCGTCACCGCCCATCACATCGGCATCACGCCCGACGGCAAGCCGACCGTCCTCACCGAGGGCGCCGCCTGGCACGAGTACTCCGACACCGGCGGCCCCGACCACGCCCCCGACCACACCGACACCCGTACCAGCGACATCCCCGACGGCGCCGTCCACGCGCACGTCCGCACCCCCGCGACCGCCGATCAGCACCCCGACGCCGTCAAGTTCGGCACGGAGCCGGGCGATTCCGGCTCCGTCAACGCGCCCGACGCCTCGATCGAGGACCGGGTACGGATCCGCTACCTGGAGGAATCGCAGACGTACGAGCGGCGCCTCGCGGATTACCTGGCCGGCCGGGACGACGTCAAGCAGGTCGCGAAGACCCTGGCAGAGACGGTCTGGCGGCGCCTCCCGCGGGACAAGCGGGGGAAGCTCGGCAGCAACGAGGCCACCATGCCCGGAATCGTGGGCAACAAGGAGCCGGAGCTGCGCCGCGTCGTCCAGACGGGCAATCTGCGCGAGCGGATGACCCTGGTCTTCCACGCCATCTCCACCCAGGTGCTGCCGACTGCGCTCAACCAGCTGGCCAGCTACCCGAAGGAGATCAAGGACGAGCGCCCCACCCGGCAGGAGCGGCCCGAGTACACCGGGTTCCGCACGCTCGACGGCGAGGTCACAAGGCTGAGCAAGGCCGGGCGAACGAATACACCGGAGTACCAGACCACCTATGCGGCGTGGTCCGCGCTGGCCAAGACCCTGCGCACGGACCTCAGGCCCGAAGGGATCACGCCGGAGCTGAGCGAAACGGAGCGGCTGAAGGCCCTGGACCGCCACGGCTCCCTGAGGTGGATACCGGGCGCGGCCAAGCTGGAACTCAAGATGAACACGCCGCTCCAGCTCACCAGTGAGCAGCAAGGCCGTCTGGTCATGACCGGCACGTCCGGGTCCGCCTTCTACTTCCACCAGTACGCCCAGCTGATGGCCGATCAGTGGTCGATGACCGTGAACCACCAGGCGCTGCGGCTGGCCCTGCTCGCCACCTTCGTCGGTCAGGGGCACCACTCCGTACCCGAGGTCATGGCGGGGTCCGCCGTCTACGGCCACCTGGCCGCTGTCGAGGAACTGCAAATGCCGGCCCGCGACTCCCGGACCGCCCCCGACTGGGGGCACTACCGCGACATCGGGCCGCTGACCGAGGCGGAGCTGCGCACCCACGTGGCCGTCGACGGGAAATTCCCCGACGAACGGGCCGCCGAGTACCGCGCGTCCCTCACCAACCCCGACGTCGAGATGACCGAAGCCAACCCGGTCCCCAAACGCCGCCGCGGCGACGACAGCGACGACGACACCGACATGCTGGACCCCAAGCGCGAGCGCCAGGGCACCAGTCCCGCCGTGCCCGAGAACTCCCCGTACTCGCAGCCGGGACGCAGGGAGCCCGAGGAGGTCACCCCCACGGACCGGCCGGTCACCCCCGAGCAGTGGTCCGGCTGGAAGTGGGCCCCTGGCCGCGAGGACGTGCCCCCGCCCGCCCGGATCCGTACCGAACGCTTCGACCCCGCGGCCGACCCGGACGACCCCGGGCCGTACTCCGGCACCGCGGACCGCCGCGGCGGCGGCCTGCTGGACGGCAGGGCCACCCTCATCAACGCCGAGGTGCAGCGCTTCAACGTCCCCGCGCAGGACGGCGGGCCGGGCGGAGCGGTACGCCTGGTCCAGGTCACCCTGCCCGTGGCCACCGACGGCTCGTACTCCGCGGCCGAGGTCGCCGCCCTGCGGGACCGGATGCAGGGTCTCCTCGACGCCCACGTGAACCTCGGCTTCGAGCTGCCCCGTACCAAGGACCAGCTCCGCATGGAGGTCCGGCTCGTCCCCATGCCCGTGCCGCAGGACGGCCCCAAGGGACGCGACTGGATCACCGTGAGCCAGGACGGCGGACCCGGCCGGGACTCCGACCAGCTCAACTTCCGCCTGCACGGCGACGACGCGGACCCGGTATCAGCGAAGCGCGACGACGCCATGCTGCTGCACGAGCTGCTGCACTACGCCGGTCTGCCCGACCGCTACCACGACGCCCGGTCGTTGTTCCGGCACACCCCCGAGCAAGCCGACGCGTCCGGGCTCATGGCCCAACTCACGCTCCCCGAGGGCACCTTCCCCCGGGCGTACCTCGAAGCCATCGAGAACGTCACGGAATCCGGCTCCGTCCTCCACGACAACAACGGCCCCGGCTCCTGGACCGTGCCGAACGCGCCCGTCCGTGACATCCCCGCGGGGATCACCGTCGGCGATCTGAGCACCGCGCAGCTCCAGGCCCTGAATCAACTCCCGCCTCAGTCGGGTGTGTTCGTCGTCGGCATGCACACCGGCCCCAACGGCGCACCCGACACCGACACCACCCTCAAGGCCCTCACCACCGCCCACGACACCGGCAAACTCGACGGCATCACCCGCATCCAGTTCACCGCCTGCGACCTCGCCAACCCCGTCAACGAAACCACCGTCAAAACCGTCATGAGCGGCCTGTGGCAACACCGCGCCAGCGGCGAACCCACACCCACCCCCGACACCCTCACCGCACTCGCCGCCAACGCACCCGTCTGGTACCTCCCCACCGGACAACTCGTCACCGCCCAACACATCGGCATCACCCCAGACGGCAAACCCACCATCCTCACCAACAACGCCGCCTGGCACGAATACACCGACACCGGAGACCCCGACCACACCCCCACCCACACCGCCACCCACCCCAACAACCACCCCGACAACAACCTCACCCCCACCACCGAACCCGGCAGCCCACACCCCCACGCCGTCAAATTCGGCACCGAACCGGCAGAGCACGGCCCCCTGTCACGGGTGCTGCCCAAGGAGTCCTGGCCGGAGCTGCTGGAGAGCCCTGACGACCGGATGACCACGCTGCTCGGGGAGGTGCTGGACGGGCAGCACAGCGACTGGCGGACGCTGAACGCCGAGACCTACCTGAAGCTGCGTGCCCGGATCGAGGGCGATGGCCAGCCCGCGCCACTCGACGCCGACGTCATGCGAGGCATCAACGACGCCTTCGATCACTACGACGACTCCATGCCCTCCGCCGCCGACGACCCTGCGCGGCTGAAGGTCATCGCCGAGACGGTCGAGTTGCTTCAGACCATCGAGGATCTGGATCCCTCGACCACGGCCGACCTCCGGTTCCTGGCCCAGCGCTTCCTGCTGGACCACGGCTACACCCCGTCGCTGCTGGACGCCGACGGCTACACCGCGGACTACTGGCAGGAAGGCGCGGACCGCTCCTACGACCTGGCCATCGGCATGGCGGCGTTCGCCCGTCTCACGTCCCTGCTGCCCCAGGGGTCGGACACGGCGGGCGGTCCACTGTCGCGCCTGCTGCCCGAGGCGTCCTGGCCGACGCTGCTGGCGAACCCGGACGACCGGACGACCGCCCTGCTCGGGGACGTGCTGGACGGACAGCACGGCGACTTTCGGACGCTGAACACCGACTCCTACCTCAAGCTGCTCGCCCGGATCGAGGGCGACGGGCCGCCCGCGGAGCCCTCGGACGGCGTACGGGCAGAGCTCGACACGATCTTCAACGTCTACCACCAGAGCGTGGCCGCTGCCTCCGGGGACAAGGCGCGGCTGACGGCCGTCGCCAAGCTGCTCAAGCAGCTCCAGAAGGTCGCGGGCCTCGAACCGTCGCCGGAGACCCGGATGACGGCCGACGTCCGGTTCCTGGCGCAGCGCCTCCTGCTGGACCAGGGCTACACCCCTTCACTTCTGCCGGCCGCCGCCGACACCGCGAAGTTCTGGAAGCGGATGGAGCGGCGGATCGCGGAGGACCTGGCCATGGGCATGGCCACCTTCACCCGCCTCCGGTCCCGCCCGGCCGAGCAGTCCCCCGATGTCGACACGGTGAGCGGTGACGGACCCGGAGCCACGGCAACCGTGACGCCCCCGGGTACGGGAACCGAGGCCGACGCCAGTGTTCCGCCGCCCGCCGACGGCGCCGGCAGCGAGCAGACCCGCGCGGACACCGACGTGGCGGAGGCCGAGGACGCCGCCGACTGGCGGGCGGAGCTGGCTGCCCTCGGTCCCCGTACGGCCGAGGTGACCACGGCCTACCTGGTGCTCCCGAACTCCGTGCACCAGGTGACGGGGCAGTCCGACGCGTTCCTGCGTACGGGCGACAAGCCGTGGGCCGCGCTGACGACGCAGCATCCGCCGCTCGGCGGGCAGACCCTGCTGGAGGTGACCGTTCCCGCCGGTCGCGCCGTCGACGCGGGTGAGGGCCGGCTGCTGGTCGGCAAGGACGACCTGACCCACGTGACCGTCACGGGCGTGTTCACCGAGGGCGGCGGGCTCCAGCCGTGGCAGGCCGCGACCGAGGCCGACCTGGTGGGTCTGCCGCTGGCGATGCTGACGCGACTGGAGCAGGCCTTGCACGCCAACCCGGGTGTGAACGCGAACAGCCCGATGGCGCGGCTTGCGTTGCGGATCAACTACACGGAGGCCTCCCGGCAGGCCGAGCGCCCGCTGGGCGAGTTCATCGCCGGGCTGGAGCCGGTGCAGCGGCAGGTGCAGCAATTGGTGCAGGCGCTCTGGGACAAGGCGGGACCCGACCTGCGTCGCAAGCTGGGCAGCGATGCCAACACCGGGAGCGGGTCCGTCGGCACGGACCTCGCCGAGCTGGAGCGGGTCGTCAGGGAGGGGAACCTCCGCGAGCAGATGTACCTGCTCGAACTCGCCGTGCACGGCGATGTCCTCAAGCAGCTGGTGGGCTTCAAGAAGACGATGCCGCAGGTCCTCAAGCAGGAGTGGGACAGGCAGGCGTCCCCCGACATCGCCCAGCGCCGCGACGCGATGCAGGCGCGGCTCGACGCGATGCCGCCGGGTCCGGACCGGGATGCCTACGAAGCCGAAGTGAAGCAGCTGGTCCGGACCGATCTGCGTGCGGACGAGGTGGTGCCGCCATTGAGCGACCGCGAGCGGCGTCACACCCTCGAGAACGGCCGGCTCGCCTGGCTCCCCGGCGAGAACCACCGCACGATCCAGATGGCGAGCTGGCCCCAGGCGACCGCGCAGGAGTCCGGCGGACTCCTGGGCGCCGGTACCTCCAACACGACGTACTTCGTGCTCGAGGCAGTTCACAAGATGAGCCAGAAGTGGGGCCTGACGGTCGACTACCAGCTGGTACGCCTCGCCCTCCTGGCCGACATGCTTCCGGTCCACCACCACTCGCTCCACGAGATCATGCGGGCGGCCGGCGAGTTCGGGCGGACGGTGCTCGGCAACGACGTGCTGGACTACGCCGACAACTGGAGCAGGTTCCGCTCGCTGGCGCCCCTGACCGAGAACGAACTCCGCACGGCCATGCCGGGAGGGAGGTTCCCGGACGAAGTAGCCCTCGGGCTGGAACCCCGTGAGACGTTGTCGGGCCCCGTCGATTTCCTGTGGCAGGGCCCGGACCCGCAGATCGCGGGGCGTCGCCTCTCGGAGGTGCTGCCCGAGGAGTCCTGGCCGGCGCTCCTGGACGGCGCCGACTCCCAGGACCGGGTGATCCCGTTGATCCGCGAGGTGCTGGACCGGCAGCCGAGCCGCAGTCGCGACTGGCGGCGGCTCCACGCCGACTCCTACCTGGAACTGCGCCGCAGGATCGAGGGGACCGAGCCGCCCGAGGAGCCCGAGGGGGCCTCGCCCTGGCTGCGCGACGAGGACGACGACGTGCCGGAGGAGGACACCGTACGGCGGGATCTCGACGCGATCTTCGATGACTACTATACGGCCGTCGCCCGGGCTTCCGGGGACCGGGAACGGTTGGTGGCCATCGCCGACGTCGTGCAGCGGCTCCAGCGGTTCGAGGGCCTGGAGCCGTCGTCTCCCGATACCGGGATCACCGCTGACGTCCGGATCCTGGCCCAGCGCTTCCTGCTGGACCAGGGCCACACCCCGGCGCTGCTGGACGCCGACGGCCACACCCTGCCGTTCTGGCAGCGGCCCGCGGACCTGATCGCGGACGACCTGGCGTCAGGTCTGGAGGCGTTCGCCCGTCTGACGCCCGTCCGTGACATCCCCGCTGGTATCACCGTCGGCAACCTGAGCACCGCCCAGACCGACGCCCTCGACGCGCTCCCGCCCCGGCCCGGCGTGTTCGTCGTCGGCATGCACACCGGCCCCGACGGCGCACCCGACACCGACACCACCCTCCGAGCACTCATCACCGCCCACGACACCGGCAAGCTCGACGGCATCACCCGCATCCAGTTCACCGCCTGCGAGCTCGCCACACCCGTCAACGAAACCACCGTCAAAACCGTCATGAGCGGCCTGTGGACACACCGCGCCAACGGCCAGCCCACCCCCACCCCCGACACCCTCACGGCACTCGCCGCCAACGCCCCCGTCTGGTACGTACCCACCCCGCACAGCGACACCACCGGCCACCTCGTCACCGCCCAACACATCGGCATCACCCCAGACGGCAAACCCACCATCCTCACCGACAACGCCGCCTGGCACGAATACACCGACACCGGAGACCCCGGCCACACCCCCACCCACACCGCCACCCACCCCAACAACCACCCCGACGACGCTCTCCCCCCGGCCACGGAACCCGGCGACCAGCACCCCGACGCCGTCAAATTCGGCACCGACACCGATTCCGTCTCCATCTCCGTCAGCATGGCCGGCGAACTGTTCAGGGCCCATGAGCTGACCGTGTCGTTCACGAAGGGTGGCAAGACCCTCGATCCGGCCGTCGGGCAGCAGCTCCACAAGTTCGTCCAAGAGCTGCTCCCCGAGCTGAAGCGCCGTCATTTCCAGCAGGAGGGCAGGCTCCAGATCCACGTCAACGCCGGTGGCAACCACTGGTTCGCCCCCGCCGCGGAGAAGACCGGCACCGAGCGCGCCAACTCCATCGTCGATGCACTCAGGTTGAGCATCAGGTCCGCCGCGGACGCGGAGAACGTCCCGAGGGCGGCCGAGATGGTCGACTTCGTCGTCTCCTCGCGGGGACGCGCGATCGACGAGGACCACACGGCGGCAGACGGTCCCAAGGCCGCCGTGCGCCGCCAGAGCACGATCATCACCCAGCTCCGGATCCCCGAGGTCCGGGACGAGTACGCTCCGTACCTCGCCGACGCGGCGAACCTGCTCGGCCGGCTCGACGGCAGCGCCGTCAAGGAACTGGACCTGGCGCTGGCCATCGGCCATGCCAGGGGCAACGCGACCCTGCGCGACGAAGCCGGGCAGCAGGGCCATCCCACCGCGACGGCGGTCAGGAACGGCCAGCAGGCCCTGCCCCGCCACCAGAAGCCCGTACGGCACAGCGCCCTGCTCAATCTCGCCGAGGTCAAGGCGCTCCGGCAGCAGGCCGACAACCGCGGCACCGAGCACTCCGCGCTGCCGCTCGACCAGTTGCTCGGACCGGACGCCGGCTGGAAGGCCGGGCCTCGGCACCGGCCCGCCCCGGACCACAACGTGGTCTTCGAGGTGCTCCCGCTGACCGCCCGGGACGCCGGGCAGATACTCGGCGAGGGCCGCGTGGTCTTCGCGCCCGACGCCCGCTTCGAGGTCGTTTCGCTGGAGCGGGTCGAGTCCGGCCGGACCAAGGTGACCCTCCGCGAGGTGAGCCCCCGGGCCCTGGTCGGCTCCGGCCAGGGGCCGTCCCGGCCACCGCAGCGGGAAACCCCGGCCATCGGCATACCGGGCGTGAGCTACCCGGGTCCGAGCCGTCCGCTGGACTCCACCCTGGTGTACGACGCGGGGAAGAAGCAGTACGTGTTCCGGGAGCCGAACTTCATCCACCGCGGGGAGGTGGAGGTCGAGCTGGTCGACGGAAAGCCGTTCGTACGCTTCTACACCACGGTGGTCAGCGAGGTGCAGCTCACGGTCGACCCGACCACCCCGGGGCGGGCCACATCCGTCGAGTTCAAGGACATCCAGCAGGACCCCGACACCGGGCGGATCGTACTGAGCACCGGCGGGACGAACGACACCGTCATCTGGACGGGTGTCGGCACTCCCGGACGGGCCATCGCCTGGGCCATGAAGTACAAGGCCGACGACCCCACGGTCAACAAGCCGGTCATCCGGTCCTACTTGATCCCGATGGACGTCTACCGCGAGATCACGACGACCTCCGTCCCCGAAGAGGACGTCAACGCGCCCGGTGACGTCTTCCGCGGTGACGACTCGCATCTCGCCGCGCCCGGACCCGACATCGCGCGGGACAAGGACCAGTACCCGCTGAAGTACGCCGCGCAGAGCCCGGGTTCCGCACCCGCTCCGATCCTGAACGGCCTTGCCCCCAACACCGACCGCACGATCAACACCGACCAGCCCGGCGACCGCAACCAGTTCGGCATCCGCGGGGAACACCTCGCGCTGCTGCGCGAGAGCATGCTGCCGCACTCGCTGATCACGTACTACGAGGACGCGGACGGCGTCAGCCCGGACCATCCGGACGCACGGTTCTCCAAGCACGGCCGCGTGGTCCACGTGAACGAGCTGCGTCGCCGGCTCGACATCCCGGACGTCGAGAGCCGCCAGCTCCTCGGCCAGCACAACCCCTGGCTTGACGGCAAGAAGCACCGCAACAAGCCCGGCGCGCTCCGGCGGATCTCCAACCAGCTGCGCACGCACTACGTGACCTGGCAGCAGTTCCGGCAGCTTCCCGCCCAGCGCATGCCGCACCCGCTGCTGGACGAGACCTCGGCAGCCAGCTACGACCGCCGTCTCGAGGAACTGAAGGTGTTCCTGCAGGACCACAGTGAAGCTTTCGCACAGAACCCGGACCTCGCCCCCGACCTCAGGATCCTCGACCACGACATCGAGAACCCGGACCACGACGAGGCATCGGTCGAACACTTCATGACGGAGACCGTCCTGACCTGGGCCTCCCACGCGGAGATCGCCCACATCCTTTCCCGCCAGGCCGATGAGGTCCTCGCCGACCGGAACCTGACGGACGCCCCGGTCATGCACGACTTCAACGAGATGGGCAAGCACCGCGACGAGGACGTCCAACTGCAGCTCCGGGCCGGAGAGAAGATCACCGCACTCTGGCAGAACGGGAACCCGACGTACCGGATGATCGACCGCCTGACGCGGGACTACCCCGAACTGGCGCACCGGTACGCCCAGATCTGCGCGAGTGAGGGGTACACCTTCTTCGAGCACGCCCAGATGGTCGTGGGCCAGTACCTGAAGCTCGCCGCCCTCGATGCCGACGACCCGCACCGGACGGTGCCCGTCGACGCCATCGTCAAGGCGATCCTGTTCCACGACATCGAGAAGGTGAACTCGAAGGCGATGTACGGGGAGGAGAAGGGGGCCCACGACCAGGAGCCCGAACACCGCGGTGCCGTCGAGCTCATGGGCAAGTACCGGTACTTGTGGGGCGACTCGGAGGCGGACACCCGGTCCTTCAAAGCCGCCGTCATGATGGTCGACTCCGACCCCCTGGGCTTCTACTACCGCAGCAAGCACTCCAAGAAGGCGAACGTCAACCGCGACACCGCCTTCCAGTGGATCGCCGAGGCCGCCTTGAAGCTCGACGGCAAGCCCGTGCTCGTCAACGACGGCGCCGGGCGCCGGCTCACGGAGCTGACGGATGCCGACGCCCTGGCCGTCTCCCGGCTCTTCCACGAGTTCCACCAGTACTACCAGGCCGACTTCTCCTCCTACACGACCTACAGCCGGTACGTCCGCCACGGCGACCTGGTCTGGAACCCCCTCGGAGACGTCCCCCCGCACCTCGCGAAGCCCGCGGCGGACACCGCGGCGGACATCGCGGCGGACATCGCGGTGACGCCTCGGGAGGACGACGCCGCGTCGGTCATGTCCGAGGACTCCCACGACTCCCGTGAGTCACAGGAGTCCCGCGCCACCAGTCTCGGGGAGCGCCGACCGGGCGACGATGCGATCGAGGACCAGGCCCGCCGGGGCAAGCCCTCCTTCAACCCGGTCTTCTTCCCTTCCGACGGCCAGGAGTCCCCCAACACCGCCTACCCGCTCCGCGGCGGCCCGCTCCTGGCCGTGGACGACTCGGGCGTGCCCGTACGTCCGCTCCGGTTCGCCTTCGCCCCTCAGTACGAGCGGATGTACGGGGAACTCGCCGCGATGTTCGCCGGTCCGGAGGAAGTCCGCGCCCACTTCCGGCGCATCGGCGAAGGCCGGGTGAAGTTCCTCTCGCGCATGCTCGGCGACCCGCAGGACGGCAAGGGAAAGGGCAAGGCCGAGGCCGAGGCCGAAGCCCCGGCCACGGACGTCACGGCAGTCCCCCAGTCTCCCGATGACGTCGACTTCGCCGGCTTCGACTTCGAGTTCGGCGGCGTCGACCTGGCCGACGTCGGCGTGGCGTCGAACGCCGACGGGGGCCCGTCGACCCCCCTGAGTGATACGGACGGCTACTTCCCGGGGGACATCTTCGGCGACGAGCCCACGCCGCTGGAGGACCTCGACGGGGCTACCTCGTTCGGGAAGGACGGCGCCGGCACCGCGGATACGGCGACCACGCCGGGCAACCCGAACGGCACGGCCGGCCGGGTCCACGAGATCGCCGACGCGATCACCAGGTCCCGCCGGGAGAACGACACCCACCACCTCATCGACCCGCGCACCGACCGCGCCGAGGCGGACGAGCTCCAGAACGCCATCGGCCGGTTCCCCCGGGACGACCGGTTCTTCACCCTCGCCAGCCATGTCGTGGGCATCGACGGCGCGCCCACCTGGCGCGGCCGGCCGGTCTCCCCCGCGGAACTCGCCGCCGTACTGTCCCGCCTCGCCGAGACCGGGGTGTGGGACACCGCCAAGCCGCTGCAGTTCGCGGCCTGTGACCTCGGCCGTGGTCTCGACCGGTCGTACGCCGCCGAAACCCTGCGCGAACTGCGCGCGCTGCGCCCCGACTTGCCGTTGACCGCCTACGCACCCCGGTCCACCCTGTGGTTCGTGCCCGCGGCGACCGGGCAGGCGTTCACCACCGACACCACCGGCCCCGGCCACACCGTCGTCGCCCACAGGGTCGGCTGGGACGCCAACGGCATCCCGCGGCTCGAACCCGACCACTGGGTCCGGCTGTCGCTCCCCGTCGGCGAGGGCGCCGCGGTCGAGCACACGGTCCTGGGCGCCCACATGCCCCCCGACGGCGCCCTGCCGCCCGACACCGTTGCGGCCCCGGACGGCTACCTCCCCCTCGCACACGGCACCCGTCCCCTGTCGGGCGCGGTCCCGTTCGGCGACACCGACACCGACACCGGCACCGACTCCGTACCGGACCCGCCCCGGGTTCCCTGGCACGTCGCGGACGGGGCTCTGGGCGACGGGTACGTCACGTCCGTGCACCCGTGGAGCGACGCCGACAGGAAGCAGTGGCTCGCCGCGACCGAATCGACGCTCGCCAAGCTGGACATGGACCCCGGGACCGTGAAGAAGGTCATGGAGCGACTGCGCCCGAGGGCCACCGGCGAGGACCCGGCGGCCTGGCAGCGATTCCTGCAGAACGGCCTCGTCTTCCGCGCCGACGGACAGCGCGTGACCCTGACCGCCTGGCCGGAGAACCTGCGCCACCACCGGCCGCAGCCCAAGGAGGAGCTGGCGGGCTTCGCCTCGCGCAACCAGCCCGTGACGAACCGTACGGTGACCTCGGGCGGCAACACCTCGGTCACCGCCGCCGTGGACACCGCCGTCAAGCTGCTCGACGCGGGCGCCCTGACCGGGGTGATCCCGTCCGTGCGCGTGCAGGCGGGCACCACGACCGCGACGTCCCGTACGGCCTCGGCGGAAACCCAGGGCGCCGGCCGGACCGTGGTCAAGGAGATGCACGAGTTCGACGGTGACGTACGGATCGGCATCCGCGTCGAGGGCGGCGCCCCGTTCACCTTCCGCATCCCGGACCGGCTGCGCATGGCCTTCCCCGAGGGGTCCCTGCCGCCGGCCGGGACGCCCTCGACCGGACCCCGGCCGGTGATGAACCCCGGTGGCCTGAAGGCGGTGCTGTCCACCGTCAACGCGGTCGCGCCGAAGCAGATCGCGGCCGATCTGGCGGACCATCTGGCGGCGGCGAAGGTGGCGCCGGACGTGGCCGCGAGGTTCCTCAACGAGGTCACCGAGGACCTCCTCAACGAGAAGACGCTCAAGGACAGCAACCAGTGGTGGACCAGCGGCAGTTGGACGTCCAAGGTCTTCACCGCCGCCGGTCGTCCGGGTCGCTCGCTGACGGGTCACTTCCAGGTGGGTGCGCGGCTGACCAGCCTTGAACACATGGGGGACACCGGCGGCAAGGTGCGGGTGCGGGAGGACTTCGCGGACTCGTTCGGCGTGAAGTCGAGCAGCAAGCACAGCGGCAAGGCGGCGGTGACGGTGACCACGTCCGCGCTCGTCCCGCTGAACCGGTACGTGGTCGTGCCCGGTGTGGACCTCGCGGTCAACACCGCCCGCGCCCACAACTTCGACGCCGGAGGCTCGGACAAGAGCAAGCAGAAGCTCAAGTTCGCCAGTGAGATCCAGGCCGACTACCGCGCGGAGGCCGACTTCCGCGTGGAGTTCACGTCCCTGTCGAAGCAGCCGATCCCGCCGTTCGAATCCCGGCTGGTGCTGGCCGTGGGCGTGCCGGCCTCGCAAGCGGCCCGGTTCGAGGAGCTCATGCTGGGTCCGGCCCCGACGGACGCGGCGAACCCTGTCGAGCCCGCCGCCCCGACCGCACCCCACCCAGCCGCCCCGGCCCCCTTGTCCCGCTTCCGTGCGGCGACCCACGCCGTCCGCGGCCTGCTGCGGATGGCACGCCAGGAGCCTGTCTCCCAGCGCGACGTGGGCGTGCGCCGTCCCTTCCCGACCGGAGGGATGCCGAGCACCGAGGGTCTGCTCAAGATCGCCAAACGGCAGCCGATCGAGGTCGCCGTCCCGCAGGGCCGCGTTCCCACCGGACCCGGCTGGGACCGGTTGACGGCTCACCCCAACGTGACCGTCGTCGACGACCGGGACTCCTACTCCTTCGCGCCCGCGACCGCGCCGGCGCCGGCGAACGGCCCCCACCCCCGGTTCCGCTACCACGCGGACGACCAGGGGGTCATCACGGCGGCCCGGCGTCTGGACACCACCGACTTCACGGGACTGTTCGGCCCCCTGGCCAAGGCCCATGAGGGGGGTGTCGCCGAGCTCACCGCGTTCCTCGAATCGCACCCCGAGCTCTCGCTGCTGGTCATGGTGGATCCGCAGTTCACCGCCGACCACGGCGACGCGGACGGGGACCTGCAAACCCTCCTCGACCACGATCAGGTCTCCCCGCAGTCCAGGCTCGGCGTACACCGCACCCTGTTGGTCACCGACATCACCGCCGACGGGACGATCAAGGTCCCGGGCACCCTGCGCCATCCGGTGGAGCAGGCGATCCGCAACCTCGCCGCTGCCGCCGCCCACGCACCGCAGCCGCAGCCGCAGCCGGAGTTCTCCCGTGCGCACGAGCCGCTGCTGATGCACGAGGGCGGAGCCGCGGAGCTGGAGGACTTCGCCGCCCAGCACGGTCCGGTCCAGCTCCGGATCAGCCCGCGGTACGAGCATGCGGATCAGCTCGCCGACGCGTTCCGGCAGGACTCCCACGTCCACCTGCCGGACGCGACGGGCACGCACGAAGCCACGTTCCTGATGGTCGTGGACGATACGGGCAGGCTCCTCGGCCCGTTCCCCAGGCGGGACTTCCCGGTGGACCCCCTGGAGCCGCTGTCCCTCGCCTCGCGCAAGGGCCTCGGCCCCGGCCTGGTGGGCGAGCTCCCCGGCTCCGAGAAGGTGCTGCCCGCGGCGCGCGACTGGCTGGACTCGCACCTGGAGGCCTCCGGCCTCAAGAAGCGACTCGGCGAGGACGAGTACGGGCAGTTCCAGCGCGAACTCGCGGCCGCCTTCGGCACGCCCGGCATGCGCGCCCGCTTCACCAAGCTGATCGGCTCCGGTGTGCCGGTCACCCTGCAGGCCGGCGACCACGAGATCCGCCTGCACCTGCGCACCGGGCTCGGAGAGCTGCGCGGTACGTCCGACGAGAGCGACGTCACGCTGGGGCGCTCGGCGGCACGGAGCACGAACTACTCGGTCGGCCAGAGCGACCAGGTCGCCTTCTCGGTCAGCGGGGGCTCCACGCTGCGGATCAACACGGACCACGGAGTCCGGGTCGAGGTGCCCGGAGTCAAGCTCACGGGCGGCGCCACGCTCTCGAACGACAAGGAATCCCTGAGCTCCACGGTCAAGTCGTCCCACGGGGAGGAGTCCACCGGCGCGCACACCGCGTTCACCTACGCGGCCGTGCACCACCTCACCGCCACCGTCCACGACGGGGACGGCGAGCTGGTGTCCGGCACCTCCCTGGAATTCGGCGGCGACGAGGTCTCCGCCGTGGTGCGCGTGAGCAACGAACACCTGCCGACCGCCCCGCACGACCCCGCAGATCTCGTCACGGTCGGCACCACGACGGTCTTCGCGGGCCGGGACGAACCGGGCTGGGTCGGTGAAGGCGACCGCCAGACCCGGGAACTCGCCCTGCCCCACTCCGGCCTCGGCGGCATCCACCCCGAGTTCCTGGGCACGAGGGAGGTGGCCGCTGCCGCCGCGGCGTTCGTCGCCGAGCGCGGCGACGGCGCCGCGCCGACCGGGCTCGACACCGAGTTCGGCAAGCATGCGGGCGACACGGTGGGTGCGCTGCGCCGGGGCCTCACGCCGGAGATCGAGGAGATCTTCGGTCCGGGCTTCCTACGCTCCGAGTTCGAGCAGCTCACCGGCCCGGACGGCGCGGTGTTCCCGCTTCCGCCGAGCCCCGGCGGGCACCCGCAGGCGCTGGTGGTCAAGCTGAGGCTCGCCGGGCCGGCACACGAGACGTCCGGCAGTGAGACCAGCCTGTCGCACAGCACGGAGACCGGTACGAAGTCCAGCTTCACCGACACCTCTTCGCGCCATATCGGTGGCACCTTCAGCGCCGGTGTCTACGCCAGTCCCAACGGCACCACGGGCGTCGCCTTCGCCGCGAACGGCTCGGCGGAGGGCACGAGGACGTACACGAACACGGCCAGTCGGGTCTCGGCCGGCACCGTCTCCTCCACCCTGACCTACACGGGGACGAGCCACCGCTTCCGTGCCGACGCGCACTTCGAGATCACCCACCACACCTGGCTGCCCGCCGGCCGGTACAAGGCCGTCTCCGACACGGCGACCCTGTACGCGAAGGTCACCGGCGGCGTCGAGCTGGCGGTCCCGGACCGGCAGGCCCGCGATCTGGGCCTGCCGGTCCCGCCCGAGGCGGGCCCGGCACCCGGGTCCGGCCCGCAGGCGCAGCGCTCGTACGTCAACGCCGATCTGGCGCACGCCGTCTCGCACGTGGAGAAGCTCGACGCGGACCAGGTGCTGCCCGCCATCAAGGAGGCGCTGCGGGAACTCAAGGTCATCCCGGACGAGCTGCGCGACACTCCGACGGATCTCTTGCGGGGCATCGCCTCGGTGTTCGCCAAGGAGTCGCTGCGCGCCGACTTCACCGCCCTCAGGACCACGTCCGTACGCCAGTTGCTCAAGCTCGAACTGCCCGGAGGCGGCACCCGCCTGATCGGCATCCGGGCCACCGCCGAGGTCGGGGACGCGACGTACGAGCGGCCCCGCAGCGGCGTGGTCATGTCCGTCGGCGACACGGCCACGACCACCCTCGGCTCCTCCTCCGGCACCTCCGACAAAGTCGGTGTACAGGGCGGCGTCACCGTGAGGGGAACCTCCGCGGTGGGCGGTCCGCGCGGCGGTGTCAGGCTCGGCGGCGGCGCGGAGGCCTCCGCGGGCCGGACCGCGACCGACACGGCCACGGTGCGCGACCAGCACGGGCTCGAATTCACGGGAGAGGCACAGGAGTTCTCGCACCCGGTGCGCTACGAGGTGGAGATCTTCGACGGCGGTGAGCCGCACCAGCTGGCACGGCTGGCGGGTGCGGCCCTCACCGCCCCGGCGCGACTGGTCGACTGGGCCACGGACGGCCGGGCCGGCCGCTGGTTCACGGACCAGTGGGGCGCCCAGTGGGACGGGATCTTCCCCTCGGGGCACGAGCCGAAGCGACAGTTCGGCGTCCCGGGCGGCCGGGTCCACCTGCTCGTCCCGGACCATCTGACGCAGCCGGGTCCCGGCACGCACACCCCGGCCGTCCCGGTGGCCGGGCACGTCCGCCCGAACGGGCCGACGGCGGTCCCCGGGCCGGTGCGGAGGCTGACCTCGGACCTGGCCCCGGTCATGCAGGGCCTGGCGATGCCCGGACTGGACCGGGTGCTGCCCTGGCTGTCGGCTGCGGCTTCCCTGCCGCACCGGGTGGTGGCGGGCGACACGACGGCGCCGCGGCGGCGGGACCTCGCCCCGACCACCCTGGCGGGGCTGCGCGCGGACGTGCTGACGACCGAGCGGAACCTGCGCTCCAACATCGCCTCGTTGCTCGGCGAGGGGTACGTGGTGCCGGTGGCCGGCGGCAAGCAGGTCACCGTACGACTGGTGGTCCACCGGACCCGGCACCTGACCTCCGGCGAGTTCGACAGCGGCGTCGAGACCGGGGTCAAGGAGCGGGAGACGGAGAGGGAACGGGAACGGACCGCGGGGATCTGGTCCGCCTCGGTCACCCCGGACGCCGGCGGCCACGCCACGAACGGCAGCGCACCGGTCTCCTTCGGAGGGGAACGGGGCGGCAGCCACAGCTCCTCGCAGAGCGAGACGGTGGACGAGCGCGAGAAGACGAAGGGGACTCAGCACTACTACGAGGCCGACGTCACCTGGGTGCTCACCGGGCGAGACGGGACCACTGTGGAGGTCAAGGCCGACGGTGGCCTGATCGGCCTGCTGCACGGATCGCACGTCGAGAAGCTGACGGCGAAGCACGGTGCCCTGTTCGGGCCCGGGCCGGACCCGGCCACACCGGTGGCCGATCAGCCGAACCCGGACCCGATTCCGACGATCACGTTCACCCCGCCCTCCGACGAGCCGCCCGCCGCACCGGACGCCCCGGCCCCGGCACGGCCGCTCGTCCCCTACGAGCTGACCGAGTACGAGACGGGAGGTACGACCCCGCTCGCCACCCACCGGGCGGAGGACGCACGCATCGAGGCGTCGGCGAACGGTGCGGACCCGTACGAGCTCGCGCTGAACGGCCCGGCCAAGGACGCCGCGTCGTTCCCGGTCTACCGACCGGTCCGCCCGCTCCACACCGCGGACCGCCCCGCCTTCACGGTGTCCGGTGACCATCGGTACGCGCTGCCCGTGCACGACGGCCGGCGCAGGGAGTTCTACGCCGCCCCGGAGGCCGTTGAACAGGCACGGGCCGGCCTCGCCGCGGCCGGCAGCACGCTGCGGCTGACGGTGGACGACACCTCGTACGTCCGCTTCCGCCGGGACGACACGGAGCACACCCTGCTCCGGATCACCGTCGAGGGCGAGAGCTCCGGCAGCTCCGCAGCGGTCGTCCTGGTCGGCGATCCCCAGGGCCACCACCTCATGCTGCGCAGCGCCTCACGGCCCGGCCGGCTGGAGGAGGACATGCGCGAGGCGGTGGAGACCAACCTCAGGCACTATGGCGATCAACTGCACGACATCGCACGGCAGTTGGAGCAGTCCGACCCCGACCGGACTGACGGGCGGACGGCCCTCGCCCGGGCCATGGCGGACCTCCGCCGGGCGCGCGGGGAGCTCGCCGTCCTGGACCGTGATCCGGCGGCCTCTCCCGATCCTGCGGCGGAACGCGCCCGGTTGGAGCGGGCGCAGGCGGCGGCCCTCGCGGCGGCGGTGCGGGCGCTGGCCGCCTCTGCGGGAGCCGAGTACGGCACCCCGGACGAGGACTGGTACCTCCACCTGAACCCGGGGGCCCTGCTCGCGCTGCCCACCGTGGACTGGTCGGCGTGAACCGCGCCCGGCGTTCCGTACGTTCTCCCGGGAGCGTGCGGCCGCCGGCCGCCCCGACCCCAAGGACAGGACCTCGCCATGACCGACCCGGAGTTCCAGCTGGCTGCCGTCTTCGACCACGTGGACCCGGTGGCCGGGCCCGGCTTCGCCGCGGACCACCCGTCGGTCGAGGACCCTGCGCTGCTCGCCCTGCTGGTCGAGCGGCTGAACGCCGGCACGCCCGTACTGATGACGCCGGTGCTGATGAACGACGTGCTGGACCCCGAGCGGCGTTCGGAGGTGCCGCTGAACTTCCGTACGGACGGCAGGTGGGTGTGGACCGACACGGTCGCCTACTACCTGGAGCAGTACGCCCTCGCCCCGGAGCCCGGCTTGCTCGCACACCTGGGAAGCCCGGACTACGAGGTCCCGGCGCCCCTCGACCGGGCGGTCGTCGAGCGGGCCGCGGCCTTTGTGCTCACCCCGGCGCCGGGGGGCGAAGCGGTCCACGTCCTGAGCTGACCGGCCGCGGTGAACCCCACAGCGGTGGCGGTCCGTTCGAACGTGATGCGGGTGTTCCGCGACGACCGAGGGGAAACACGGTGGACAACAACGAACAGCGGCACAGGACCGCCGGACGGGGTCCGGCTCCCATCAGCCTGCCGGCGGTCGCCTGGCACGCGGCCGGTGAGGAGCCGGCGGCGGAGCCCGTCGTGCCGCGCCCGCCCCTGACCCTTCCGGTGCTGACCCCGGAGGCGCCTACCGGCGCGGTGCGGCCCGAGCCCGCCGCCGAACCGGAGCCCGAGGCCGCCCCGGCCTGCGGCGCCGTCCCGGAGGTCCCCGTCCCCGCAGCCGAGGAGGCCGCCGGGGCCGAGGAAATCGCGGAGGCCGAGGAAATCGCCGAAGCCGAGGAGACTCCGCAGGAGGCGGCTCCGGACGCCCTGGCGGCGACCCCCGTCGCAGCCCCGGCCGCACCCACGGGCCTGCGCCCGGCGAGGCGGATACCGAAGCCGATGCTCGCGGCGGCGGCCACGTCGGGCGTGGTGCTCATGGGCGTGCCCCTGCTGTTCTCCCAGCTCGGCGGCGACGCCGGCCCTGGTCGGGTCCCGTCCCGCCCCACGGGCTACAACCAGCCCGACGGCGGCCCCGAGGGCTTCGTACCGGGAACCGACGTGCCGGACAAGGGATCCGTGCTGCCGGGCGCCGTCGCCCCGGGAGCGGCCGCGGACGCGCCGGGCCAGGGCGCCGCAAACACCCCCGTGACCAACACCGGCACCGGGCAGAGCGGCGACGGTCAGGGCAGCCCCGGCGGTGGCCCGGCCGGCGGCCCGGCGGCCGGCTCCGGCGGGACCTCCGGCAACCCCGGCTCCGCCGGGTCCCCCGACACCGGAGCCCGCCACGACCCCCAGCAGTCCGGCCCCGCCCCGCAGGCACCCCCGCCGGCCCCGGCCAAGAAGGAGTACGCCGCCGTCGCCGGCCCCGGCTGCGCGGGCGAGGGCGCGGCCTTCAGCCGCAACGGCTGGTACACGGACGGCAAGGAGGGCTGGAAGTCGTACGGCACCGGCGGCTATGGCAGCAGCGGCTGCAACGGCGACTTCCTCGCCATGCCGATGTCCGGCGACGGACAGGACGCGGGCAAGAGCATGCTGTGGACCTTCCGCACCGGCGCCGTCACCACAGGCACCTGCCAGGTATCCGTCCACGTCCCGAACAACGGTGACATCAAGGCGGTCGGCGGTAAGCCGTCCTACTACACCGTGCACGGCGCCGCCTCGGCGAGCGGCCCCACCCTCGGGTCCTTCACCGTCAACCAGCCCTCCCAGCTGGGCCGCTGGGTCGGCGCCGGCAGCTTCCGGATCACCGGCGGCCAGCTCGCGGTGAAGCTGCACGACAGGGGCCAGGACTGGTCGGGCTCGACGAAGACCTACGCCCACCACGCGGGCGACGCCGTCCGCGTCCAGTGCACCTCCTCCTGAACCAACCCGGCCACCACCGGCCACCGGCCCACGACGAAGGGAACGATCAGGCATGTCGCGCCATGTGCTGACCGTGTGCGCACAAGCGCAGAGCGGCGGCTCGTACGGCTCCGGCGGGTCCAGCGGCCCGTTCCGCACCATCGGAGAGGCACTGGAGGCGGCACGCAGCGGCGCGGTGATCTCGGTCCGTCCCGGCAGGTACGAGGAGAACCTGGTCATCACCAAGATGGTGACGATCACCGCCGAGGACGCCCAGGGCACCGTACGGGTGATCCCCCGGCAGGGCACGGTGGTCCAGGTGGTAGCCGAGGCCGTGCAGCTGACCGGTCTGGTGATCCAGGGGCTGGACGAAGAACTGCCCGCGGTGGACGTGCCGCGCGGTCAGGCGGCGCTCCAGGACTGCGAGGTGGTGGGCAACGCGTGGACGGCCGTGCTCACCCGCCAGCAGGGCTCGCTGGCGATGCGCGGCTGCCGGGTGACCAACCCCGGCGGGGCGGGGATCGTGGAGACCTCCAGCGGCACCAGTGTGATCGAGGACTGTGTCGTGGAACACCTCGGCACCTCGGCGGTGGTCATCGGTGAGCGCGCCAATCCGACGATCCGCAACTGCGTGCTGCGCGATGCCCGCGGCAACGGCGTGTGCGCCAACGGCGAGGGGCGGGGGCTGGTCGAGGACTGCCAGATCTCCGCCACCGACAAGCCCGCCATCGCCCTGGAGCAGAACAGCGTCACCCGGGTCGTGCGCACGTCGGTACGGGACTGTCTGCTGGGCGTGTACATCAGCTCGGCGGACCGGGTGGTGCTGGAGGACTGCTCGGTGACCGGCACGAAGGTGCACGGGATCGCGCTTGCGGGGGGCACCGATCCGGTGCTGCGCCGCTGCCGGACCTCCCGCACCAAGGGCAACGGCATCCATGTCACCGGTCGTTCCCGGGGCACGTTCGAGGACTGCGAGGTCAGTGCGGCCGAGGGCAACGGCATCTGGGTGGAGGAGTCCTCGGGGCCCTCGTTCAGCCGGTGCTCGGTACGGGACGCCAAGGATGCGGGGGTCCAGCTGACCGGGGACAGCTCGCCGGACTTCGACCGGCTGGAGGTCCGGGACAGCGCCGGAGCGGGGGTGCGCGTCGTCGAGGGGGCGAACCCGATGCTGCGGCGCGTGACCGTCTCGGACGTCCGCGGACCCGGCGTGGAGGTGACCCGCAACGGCCGGGGCCGCCTGGAGGGTTCGGAGATCTCCGGCACTGGTCAGGCCGGCATCCGGATCGCCGACGGTGGCAACGCGTACGTCGGCAACACGGCGGTACGGGACACCGGCGCGGCCGCCGTCTCGGTCGGTGACGGCGGTGCGGCCACGCTGCGGGACTGCGACGTGGCCGAGTCCTCGCACGAGGGGGTGCTCGTCGAGGACGGCGGCGAACTGAACGCCACCCGCACCCGGGCGCGGTCGTGCCGGCGGCACGGCTTCCAGGTCGCGGCCGGCGCGCGGGCCACACTCGGCCGCTGTGAAGCGGTGGACAACACCGCCGACGGCATCCGGATCGACTCCACCGAGGCGGTGCGGGTGCACGACTGCACGGTCTCCGGGAACCGGGGGTCGGGGCTCCGCCAGTCGAAGCCCTCCAACCGGCTGGCGGTCGAGAACCTGACCAGTGTGGAGAACGGGATGCCGGACGCGCACGGCGAGGCCGGGGCCGGGGCCTCCGGTGGCGGGTCCCGACCCGACTCCGCCGGCGCAGTCGGGTCGGACGGGGCCGACGGGAACCTCGGCGCCGACGCGTCGCAGCAGTCCCCGGCGGGCCCGCCGGGGCGGAAGGGCCCGCTGGACGCCCTGGACTCCCTGGTCGGCCTGGACGGGGTGAAGGAGCAGGTCTCCACCCTGGTCAACCTCAACAAGCTGGCGCGACGCAGGGAGTTGGCGGGCATGCCGGCGCTGCCGATGAGCCGGCATCTGATCTTCGCGGGCCCGCCCGGTACCGGTAAGACGACGGTGGCCCGGCTCTACGGCTCGATCCTCGCCGAGTTGGACGTGCTCCCGTCGGGCCATCTGGTCGAGGTGGCGCGCGCGGACCTGGTGGCGGCGATCATCGGCGGTACGGCGATCAAGACGACGGAGGTGTTCAAGGAGGCCCTCGGCGGTGTGCTCTTCATCGACGAGGCGTACACGCTGTCGCAGGGCGTTGGCGGCAGCGGACCGGACTTCGGCCGGGAGGCCATCGACACGTTGGTCAAGCTGATGGAGGACCACCGCGACGAGATCGTGGTGATCGTGGCCGGTTACTCGGAGCAGATGCAGGGGTTCCTCGACTCCAACCCCGGGCTCGCGTCCCGCTTCAGCAGGACGGTGGAGTTCGAGAACTACTCGGACGACGAGCTGACGACGATCGTGGCGATGGCCGCGGCCTCGCACGGCTACGAGCTGGCCGACGGCACCCGCGAGGCGCTCAAGGCACACTTCGAGAGCGTGGCCAAGGGCTCCGACTTCGGCAACGGCCGGGCGGCGCGGAAGGTCTTCGAGGAGATGGTGGACCGGCAGGCGTCCCGGCTGGCCGTGCTGCCGGAGATCGGCAACGCGGACCTGGCGCTCCTGAAGCCCGATGACGTCGGGGTGGCTGCCGCCGCCGCGGTCGCCGCTGCCGCCGCCGGGGTCCCGGCCGAGCGGAAAACCGAACTGCTGGACGAGCTGCGCGGCATGATCGGCCTGCCGGCCGCGAAGGAGCAGGTCGAGGACCTGGTCAACCTGATCAAGCAGGTGAACCGGCGGAAGGAGGCCGGGCTGCCGACCGCCACGATCAGCCACCACCTGGTGTTCTCGGGTCCGCCGGGTACGGGCAAGACGACGGTGGCCCGGCTCTACGGGCAGCTGCTCGCCGAGCTGGGCGTGCTGCCCGGCGGCCAGCTGATCGAGACCGCCAGGGCCGATCTGGTGGGCCGGTTCGTGGGTCACACCGCGCAGCTGACGAAGGAGGCGTTCGACAAGGCGCGCGGCGGTGTGCTGTTCATCGACGAGGCGTACACGCTGACCCCGCGCGGTGGCAGCGGCAACGACTTCGGCCAGGAAGCCGTCGACACGCTGATGAAGCTGATGGAGGACCACCGCGACGAGGTGGTGGTCATCGTCGCCGGGTACTCGGACGAGATGCAGGGTTTCCTGGACTCCAACCCCGGCCTCGCCTCCCGGTTCTCCCGGTCGGTCTCGTTCGAGCACTACACGGACGCCGAGCTGGTGCGGATCGTTCAGGTGCAGGCGGAGAAGGCCGGGTACGTGTGCCCGCCCGAGGCGCTCGCGGCGCTAGGGGAGTTGTTCGCCGCGGTACCGCGTGACCGGAGCTTCGGCAACGGCCGCTTCGCGCGGCAGACGCTGGAGTCGATGATCACCCGGCAGGCCGGGCGGCTCAGCAAGCTGGACATAGACGACCTGGCCGAGCTCAGCCTGCTGCTGCCCCAGGACATCCCGTGGGACCGGGTGCCGGGGGGCGTGGCGTGACCGGCGGCGGCCGGGTCGGCGCCGCGGTGGCGGCAGCACTGGTGTGCGGGGCTCTGGCAGTGGGCCCTCCGGCCACGGTGGCCGCTGTGGCCGCGCCCTCGGCGCCGACCGCCCCTGGCCCGGGGACGCCCACCGCCTCGGCCTCGGCCGGGGCGAGTTCGGAGCCTACGTCGTTGCCCGGCCTCACGCAGCGGCTCACCGGCGACGAGTGCCGGAAGGCCTCGGACCGTACCGTCAACCGGATGCCGTGGCCGCAGGCGCATCTGCGCCCGGACACGGTCTGGCCGCTTACCGAGGGCGCCGGGGTGACCGTTGCGGTGGTCGGCTCGGGTGTGGACGACTCCTCCGGCCTGCTGGGCAGCCGACTGAGCCGGGCGCCACGCCAGTTCGACGGCGGTCCGGCAGTGGACTGCGCCGGGCACGGCACGTTCACGGCGGGGCTGATCGCGGCGGCGCGGACCCCGGGGTCGGGCTTCGCCGGTCTCGCCCCCCGCGCCCGGGTCCTGGACGTCCCGGTCACCGACCGGCGCGGGAGCACCACCCCCGATCTGCTGGCTGCGGGCATCCGGGTGGCCGCCGACGGCGGCGCACGGGTGATCGCCGTGATGGCGGTGGCGGGCTCCGACAGCCAGGCGCTGGCGGACGCCGTCCGGTACGCCGTGTCCAAGGGCGCGGTCGTGATCGCCCCGGCGGCCCCCGACGGGGAGGCCGGGGGGGCCGCCTTCCCGGCGGCTCATCCGCAGGTGCTGTCGGTCGCGGCGACCGGCCCCGGCGGGATACCGGCCAAGCAGGCGGCCGGGGGCCGGGTGGACCTGACGGCACCGGGTGAGGCGGTGATGGGCCCCGGGCCGGGCGGCAAGGGCCATTTCACCGCCTCCGGGCCGAGTTACGCGGCTGCGCTGGTGGCCGGAACCGCGGCGCTGGTGCTCGGCTACCGGCCGGAACTCAGTGGTGAGGCGCTCGCGCACCGGCTGCGGGCGACCGCGTCCGGGCCGGGCGGCCGGCTGCCGGACCCGCTCCAGGGGTACGGGCCCGTGGACCCGGTGGCCGCCGTTACGGCGGTGCTCCCCGAGGAGCAGCAGGGCGGGGCGCCGGGCCTGCCCGGCCGCGCCCGGGCGTCGGCTCCCGGCGTGGTGATGCCGCCCGCCCCCGGACCGTCGGCGGCCGGGCCGGCCTGGCTGGTGACCGCGGCGGCGTTCGCGGTGGGGCTGGGGATGGCCGGCGCCGCCGTGGTGGTGCCCGGCGGCCGGCGGCGGGGCTGGCGGCCGGGCCGGTACCGGGCCCCGGCGGCGGACGGCAACCGCGGTTCGGAGCTGCTGTAGCCGCCCGTTGGCGATTCGTTGGTGAGCCGTTGGGCACCGCTGGGACTCTCACCTCTGTCAAGGCCGAACGCCCCGCTCGGGACCGTCGGTTGGCGCTGTCGTCGGCGTGAAGAGGCTGGCGGCTCAATGCGGGAGGAACCGTCGGGATGGGAATGGATCGGCACAGCACGGACGGGGACACGGCGGCCACCACGGCCGTGGGGGACGGCGCGGACTGCAACGGCGGCCGCCCCACCCTGGACCGCGACACACTGGCCGAGCTCTACCGTCTGCACGCCCCGTACCTGCTCCGCGCGCTGCTGCGGCTGACGAGCGGCGACCGGGGCAAGGCCGAGGACATGCTTCAGGAAACGTTTCTGCGCGCCTGGCAGCACCCCGAGTCGCTGACCCGCGGACCGGAGCACAGCCGGCCGTGGCTCTACACCGTCGCCCGCCGGATCGCCATCGACTACTTCCGGATGCAGGCCGCCCGTGCCAAGGAGTTCGGCGACGAGAGTCCGGAGGAGCGTGCGGCCGCGCACGACCCGTACGAGGAGGTCGTGGTCGCCCACGACATCCGCGGCGTCCTCGCCAAACTGCCCCCGCACCACCGGGAGGTGCTGGTGGAGCTGCACCTGAACGACCGCTCGACCGCCGATGCGGCGGCCGTGCTCGGCGTCCCGCCGGGCACCGTCAAGTCCCGCAATTTCTACGCCGTACGGGCTTGCCGCCCACTGCTGGAGCGGCACGGCTTCGCCCCGGTGTGAGCCACCCCGCCCCGCGCTACGCGCCCTGCACGTGAACCGGCCCCGGACCCGGTCGCGTTCCCCTGGACGACCACGGCCGGGACACTGGGAGGGGACGACCGAGGTGACCATCGTCGTAGACAGAAACGGCATGAACGAGCCCGGACACTGGGCGGAGGCCCCCGACTACGGCCCCACCACATGGCCGGACGGCGGCGATCAGGCGGGCAGCGGCACACTTGGGCCGCCCAAACCGGTCAGGAGCCTACGGGATCTGCTGGAAGCGGACCCGCCCCCCGCGACGGCACTGCCCGAGCCGGATCCCGCGTGCGCAGAAGCACCCGCTCCGGCCACCGAGCGCGACCAGCAGGACCAGCCCGGCCAACCCGCCGAACCCGACCAGCCGTCAGAGCCGGCACCCGGACCGGCCCCGGCCCCGCGCACGCAGGCCCCCGCCCAGGCTCCGCCGGTCGCCCTTCCCGCAACCGAGACCGTCACCGCGCCGCCGCAGCCCCTGGGCTGGGCGGCGGGTTCCGAGCTCTCCGCCGAGCGCCTGGTCCGCCGTACGCCGCGCCGGATGTTCCGTGTCGGCCGGCATCGCGGACCGGCCGGATTCACCGACTCCATCCGCACCCCTCTCAGGCGCAGCCACCGCATCGCGGTGATCAGCCTCAAGGGCGGGGTCAGCAAGACCACCACCACGATGGCCCTCGGCGCGGTCCTGGCGCACGAGCGGACCGACCGGGTCATCGCCATCGACGCGAACCCGGACCACGGAACGCCAACATCGGGTGCGTCGGCAGACCGGTGCCACCATTCGCGACCTGGTGACAGCCATGCCCGACCTGCACACCTACATGGACATCCGGGCGTTCACCTCCCGGGCGCCCAGCGGTCTGGAGGTCCTCGCCAACGACTCCGGCCCGGCGGTCTCCCGGACGTTCGACGACCGGGACTACCGACAGGTCGTCGAACTGCTAAGCGGCCAGTACCCGATCGTCCTCACCGACTCCGGCACCGGTCTGCTGCACAGCGCCATGCGCGGCATCCTGGACCTGACCGACCAGCTGGTCGTCGTCGCCACACCGAGCGTCGACGGCGCCAACAGCGCCGGCATCACCTTCGACTGGCTGGGCGCCCACGGCTTCCAGGACAAGGCGCGGCACGCGGTGACCGTCGTCTCGGGCGTACGGTCCTCCTCCAGCCGACTGATCCGCGTCGACGACGTCGTCTCGCACTTCCGGCAGCGCTGCCGGGCCGTGGTGACGGTGCCCTACGACGACCACCTCGCCCTCGGCGGCGAAGTCGACCCCGAGCAGATGCGCGGCCGTACCAGGGCGGCGTACTACGAGTTGGCGGCCGTGGTGGCGCAGGAGTTCAACCGGTGAGCACCGCCCCTCCGGCACCGATACCCGACATGAGGGCGGCGGGCCCGGCCCGCTCCTGACCGCTCCCCCCGCGACCCGGACCCAACTGGAGGAAATCAATGGCCTGGTACGAGGGCCCCTGCCGGATAACCGTCATCGGCGTTGACGCCGACTGGCCCCAGCGAGCCGTGGTCGCCGTGTCCGGCGCGGGCGGGGCCCGGATCGAGATCCCGGGCACGGTGGGCGTGGTCCGCCACATCGAGGCCCGGAGCTGGCACCTGGAGCTGGAGCACCAGTATCAGGGCACCTGGCGGCCCAACGTCCGTGCGGTCAGGAGCCGCTGGGAAACCGTGGACGGGGTCCGTACGCAGACCATCCACAGCAAGGACGTGGATTGGCCCCGGAACCAGCACGAACGCAATCTGGTGCTGCGCCTGGAGCGGACCGGCGAGCCGGCGGAGCGTCCCCGCGACGCCGGCCGCGCTCTCGACGCCCCGGCCCGGGCGGCCACCCAGTCCTCGTCCGGCGGACCCGCCCACCGCACGTCCGCCGGCCCCGGCCATTCCCCCACCAGTTCGTCGTCGGCCGGCCCCTCCTTCACCGCGCCCCCCGCCGCTTCGCCCGCCCGCACCTCATCCCACGGGCCGACCACCGGCAGCAGCCCTTGGTGATTCCCGTCATGCGGATCCGACCTGATGCGACACCACGGAGGTTCACCTGTAGGAGCACTTGGCGACACTCCGAATGCCACTGGAATTCATCTGCCATCGTTGAAGTCGATCGAACCGGAGGGCGAAGCGGGACGTGCGTCCGAAATGGGCTAGCCTCGAGTCAACCTCGGGGCGATTTGGCTCAGAATCAGCGGTTTCGGCCACTGGCCTGAACCTTGCCGAACCGGTACCGTGACCGCTCCAGTCGCTGCCGCCCGCACCACCCCGAGACGCCCGAGCACCGCAAGTACCGCACGCCCGGGTTGGTTCCATGCGCTTCGCGCATCGGCTGGTAAGGGTGGGGAACATGAGATTGCTGCTCCTTGGGCCGTCGGAGCTGCGCTCCGACAGCGGTGACTCCGTGCCCCTCGGCGGCGCCAGGCGCAGGGCCGTACTGGCCGCTCTCGCTCTCAACCTCAACCGGGTCGTGCCGGTGGAACGGTTGCTCGACCTGGTCTGGGACGAGGCGCCACCGCCCAGCGCCAAGGCGGCACTCCAGGGGCATGTCGCCACTCTGCGCAGCTGTTTCGACGACACGATCACGCTCGTGACCAAGGCCCCCGGCTACGCGCTGATGGCGGACCGGACCCAGGTGGACGTGCACCACATGCAGGACCTGGTGGCGGCATCCCAGGAGGCGTCGGACGAGGAGGGCATCCGCCTGCTGGACTCGGCCCTGGGACTGTGGCGCGGTCCG
Source organism: Streptomyces sp. NBC_01546 (assembly GCF_045208355.1). Lineage (NCBI taxonomy): Bacteria > Bacillati > Actinomycetota > Actinomycetes > Kitasatosporales > Streptomycetaceae > Streptomyces > Streptomyces sp. NBC_01546. Next base: position 8,022,543 of record NZ_CP109379.1, on the reverse strand, counting down.
ACCCTGGAGGACTGCGAGTCGGAATCGCTGCGCGGGGGTGCGGGGACCCGCCTGGAGCAGACGCGGCTGCACGCCGTGGAGTTGCTGGGTGAGCGGCTGCTGCGCACCGGGCGGGGCGAACTGGCCGTGGCACGGCTGGCCGAGGCGGTGGAGGAGAACCCGCTGCGCGAATCCCTGGTGCGGCTGCTCATGCTCTGCCACCAGCAGGAGGGCAGGCAGTCGGAAGCACTGCACCTCTACCACGCGACGCGCGAGCTGCTGAAAGCGGACCTCGGCGTCGTACCGGGTCCACAACTCCAGGCGGTGTTCACCGACCTGCTCGGCAGGATGCCCCCCGGTCCGGAGAGGCGGCCGCCGACGGTCGTGCCCCTCCAGCCCACCGGGCCGGCATCGCCCCGGTCCGGGCCCGCGCCCCGGACGCCGTCCGCCCCCGTACGGGTCCACCCGGCCCAGCTCCCCCGCACCCCGGCCGGGTTCATCGGGCGGGAGGACGAATTCCGTTCCGTGGAGCGGGCGCTTGCTCCGGACTCGGCGGGGCTCGCCCTGGTCGTCGGCCAAGCGGGGGTCGGCAAGACCTCCCTCGCCCTGCGCTGGGCCCACGCGCACGCCGGCGACTACCCGGACGGGCAGCTGTTCGCCGATCTCCACGGCTTCGACGGATCGACGCCGGTGGATCCCTCCCTGGTGATCAGCGGGTTCCTGTCGGCGCTGGGCGTGCCGCAGCACTCCATTCCCGAGGACCCGGCCGCCGCGCAGGCCCTGTACCGCTCGATGCTGGCGCAGCGCCGGCTGCTGATCCTGCTGGACGACGCCCGCGAATCCGCGCAGGTCCGCCCGTTGCTGACGGCCGGCGGCGGGTCGTCGACCATCGTCACCAGCCGGCTCCGGCTGGACGGCCTGCTCGCCCTCGACGGCGCGGCCCTGGTGCCGGTCGGACTGCTCGACGAGGAGGACGGCCTGGCCCTGCTCCGGGCCGCGCTCGGCGACGACCGCATCGCGCGGGAGCCCGAGGCCGCCTCGGAACTGATCCGGCTGTGCAGCGGCCTGCCGCTCGCGCTGCGGATCACCTCCGCCCGGCTGTCGGCGCATCCCCGCTGGTCGCTGCGATCGGTCGCCGACGAGCTCGGCGACGAGCAGCAGCGGCTCGCGGCGCTCTCGATCGAGGACGCCGACATCACCGCGGCCCTGGCCCTGAGCGTCCGCGCGCTCGACGAAGAGGCGCAGGCGGTCTTCGCAGCCCTCAGCGTGGTGCCCGGCAGCGATTTCACCGCCCATGCCATCGCGGCCGCGTGCCGGATACCGCTCGCCACGTCCCGCCGGGCGCTGGGCGTACTGGCGAGCGCCCACCTGATCGAGGAGCGTTCGGTCGGCCGCTACTCCTGCCACGACCTCGTCCATCTGTTCTCCCGCGAGTACGCGGCGGAGGGGCGCGGCGATCGGCTGCGCGGTCTGCTCGACTTCTACGTGCACACGGCGTACGCGGCCTCCCGGATCTACGACCCGTCCGGCCGGCCCTGCTGCGATCTGCCCGAATGGTGCGAGAGGCCGGAGGCCGTGCCCCGGCTCGACGACCGGCGCGCGGTGCTCCACTGGTACGCGACCGAGTCGGGCAACCTGTGTGCGGCGATCGAGGCGGCCACCCGTGCGGGTGAGGCGGACCGGGCCTGGCGCCTGACCGTGCTGGTGTGGCCGCTGCTGACGTGGCAGAGCCACCGCAACTGGATTCCGGTGGTGACCCACGGCCTGCGCGCGGCCCGGGCGGCTCGCGATCCGAGGGCGGAGACCCGGGTCGCGAACCTGCTGGGCTGGGCCACCGTCGAGGCGGGCCGGGCCGAGGACGCGATCCCGCTCCTGGAGCGCTCGCGGGAGCTCGCCGTAGGGACGGGCGACGACTGCGATCTGGCACAGGCACTGATCAATCTCGGGCTGGCCCATGCCGCGTGCGGGACGTACGAGAACGCGGTGGCGGTGTACGAGGAGGCGGCGCGGGTCTCCGAGGACATCCGGGACTATGGCACGGCGGCGCTCGCCCTGCACCACATGGCGCGGTTGTACCTGGAGCAGGACCTTCCCGACCGGGCCCTGATCCACGCCGAGCGGGCCCGGCTGATGCCCGGGGCGCGGGGTCTGATGGAGGTGCTGCTGTGTGACGTGCAGGGGGTGGCGCTGTGCCGGACCGGGGACCCGTGGGCGGCCCTGCAGCTGCTGGAGGAAGGTCTCGTCGCGGCCCGTACGGAGAAGTTCGTCGCCGGCGAGATGAGCGTGCTCGAGCACCTGGCGGAGGTGCTGGAGAGGCTCGGCCTGCGGGCGGAGGCGGAGGAGAAGCGGCACGCGGCGGAGCGTCTGCGCGGCCGAATAGAAGAGGGTGCGCAGGATCCGCTCTGAGCGAGCCGTGTGAACCCGGGTGCTCCAGGGCTCGTTTCCCCGGGTATGAGGAGCCTGCACCCAGACGGGTTCAACCCGTTCGCCCCGGGCGTCATGGACGACCCGTATCCCTCCTACCGGGAACTACGCGAGCACAGTCCCGTCCATTTCAGCCCGCAGACCGGGATGTTCTTCCTGTCCCGGTACGAGGACATCGCCACCCTGGGCCGCGACCGGACGAAGCTGATCCGGGGCAGCTCGCTGTCGGGCGGGTTCGAGCAGTTCCGCGGCACCGCGCTGTACCGGATCCTCGGGTCCAGCCTGTTCGTCATCGACGACCCCGACCACGGCCGGCTCAAGCGCCTGATCGTACGCACCTTCACCCGTGGGCGCGTGGAAGAGATGATCCCCAGGATCGAGGGGATCTGTGCGCAGCTGCTGGACCGGGCGGAGCTGGACCCTGCGGGTGGCGTGCTCGACCTGATCCCGGCCCTGGCCCATCCCCTGCCGTTCCTCGTCATCTGCGAGTTCCTCGGCCTCGCGCCGGAGGACCGGTCTCCGTTCCTCGGTTGGACCCACAAGGTGCTGCCGGTCGCCGACCCCTTCCCCACCGACGCGGAGAAAATGCTGGCGGTCGACGGGAGCGGCGCGTTCGAGGGCTTCTTCACCGCACTGATCGGCGAGCGCCGCAGTCTGCTGCGGCGTGGCCGGCCGCTCCCGCCCGGACTGATCAGCGACCTCGTGCAGGTCGCCGAGGAGGACGGCGAGCGGCTCACCGAGGACGAGCTGTTCTCCCTTGCCTTCACCCTGCTGGTGGCCGGTTTCGAGAACGTCACCAACCTGATCGCCAACGCCATGCGGGCGCTGTGCGAGAACCCCGGCCAGCAGGAGGACCTGCGCGCCGAGCCCGAGCTGCTGAACAACCTCGCCGACGAGACCCTGCGCCACTACAGCACCACGCAGTACAACCTGCGTGAGGCGGCGCACGACATCGAGCTGCACGGGGTCCGGATCCCGGCCGGCTCCCGGGTGGTCCTGCTGCGGGGCGCCGCGAACCGGGACCACCGGCAGTTCGACACCCCGGACCGGTTCGATCTGCGGCGCCCGAACAGCGCCACCAACGTGGGCTTCGGGGAGGGTGCCACGCTCTGCACGGGCGCGGCGCTGGCCCGCCTCGAGGTGCGCATCGCCTTCCGCGAGCTGCTCGAGCGCTGCGGCACCTTCGAGATGCACCGCTTCCGCCCCGGCCCGACCAGGTTGTTCTGGGGGCCTCGTGTGCTGTCCGCGGCCTACGGGAAACGAGTTCGCGGAATCTGAACCGGACGAGGGGCACGGCACGTTTCCCCGGATGTGACCGGAAGCGCCGTCCAGCCGTGTGGGTGACGGGCAGCGCTTCCGGAAGGCCCGCGCGCCACCCCGTTCCCGAAGTTGCGCGGGCCGCCGGGTTCCGCGCCTCGTCCTTCCCCCGGGATGAGGCGCGGAGCGCGTTCCGGTGCCGTTCTCTCCCCCTGAGCGGCACCGGAACCGTCCGAACCGCAGGCCGGACATGATGCGTGTCGGTGATGAGGCTAGGGTGCTGCCCCACCTTCAAGATCGACCCGCCCCACAGCCTGCAGGAGAAAATGCCCATGCCCGGAAAGCACCCGTTCGGTCAAGTTCTCACCGGAATAGCGGCCATCGCCGCGCTCGTTCTGACCAGTGCCTGCACCGGTCAGAGCGGCACGGCCGCCCAGGATGCCCGCGGCGGGCGGACGACGATCGAGTTCTGGCACGGCTGGAGCGGGCCGCAGGAGGTCGAGGCGGTCCGGGAGAACGTCGCCCGGTTCGAGAAGGCGCACCCGGACATCAAGGTCAGGGTCACCGGCAACATGTCCGACGACAAGCTGAACCAGGCGCTGCGGGCCGGCGGCGACAAGGCGCCGGACGTGGTGTCGTCCTCCTCCACCGGCAGCGTGGGCAGGTTCTGTGCGTCCGGCGTCCTCGCCGACCTCAACCCCTTCTTCAGGAAGGCGGGCCTGGACAAGGAGAAGACGATTCCGCAGAGCATGCTGCGGTACACCCAGTACCAGGGCAACCAGTGCACACTGCCGCTGCTCAGCGACGCGTACGGCCTGTACTACAACAAGGACGCGTTCGAGGCGGCGGGCATCAGCGAGCCGCCGAAGACCTGGAGCCAGTTCGCCGAGGTCGCGGAGAAGCTGACCAGGATGAAGGGCGACGGCTACGAGCAGCTGGGCTTCATGCCCACCTTCCACGGGTACGAGACGACCCCGATGCATTACGCCGCGCAGTGGGGGCCGGTGAAGTACTTCGACGGCGCGGGAAAGTCGGCGATTGCCCAGGACCCGGCCTTCGCGCAGATGTACACCTTCCAGAAGCAACTCGTCGACCGCCTCGGCGGCTTCCAGCGCCTGGAGAAGTACCGGTCCTCCTTCGGTGACGAGTGGGGCGCCGAGCACCCCTTCCACCAGGGGCAGGTGGCGATGCAGCTGGACGGCGAGTGGCGGCTGGCCGCGGCCAGGGCCGCCGGCGCGAAGTTCGAGATCGGCACCGCGGCGCTGCCGGTCCCCGACGACCAGACCGCCGACTACGGCAAGGGCTACGTGAGCGGCACCGTCATCGGCCTGTCGGCGAACAGCAGGCAGCAGCAGGCCGCGTGGGAGCTGGTGCGGTACATGACCACGGACACCGAGGCGGTGGTCTCTTTCGCCAACGCCATCCACAACGTTCCCTCGACCATCGAGGCGCAGAACTCGCCCTCGCTGGACCCCGACCCCGCGTTCCGGACGTTCTTGGACATCGCCCGGCACCCCAAGTCCGGCTCGGTCGAGGCACAGCCGGACGGCGGCCAGTACCAGCTCACTCTGCAGGACTTCGGATACGCGCACGAGAAGGGTGACGTGGCAGACCTCCAGGCGGGTCTGCGCAAGACCGCCGAGCAGATCGACACGGACATTGCGAAGACCAGGTAGCGGGGCGGCCGCGGAAGTGGCCGCGGCGCAAGGCTTACGGGTGCGCAGCGCTCTTCCCTTCGGAGGAACCGGCTCGAAGCCGACGAGTGGGCACGCACCCAGGCCATGCCCGGCGACGAGGAGATCAGCCGGGTCCGCCGGCTCATCGACCGCGTCACCGCCGACCTCGACCAGCTCACCGCCGAGGACCGCGCACAGATCGAGCAGGCAGGTCAGAAGCCGCATGTTCGCAGCCCACCACGGCGACACCGTCAGCGAGGCGGGCCTGCATCCCGTCGAGCTGACACGGATGTTCCTCAGACCCCTTGACCGGGTCGCGTGACGCACGCCGAAATCAGCATATTCCGGGTTGTTCAACCCTATGGTGGCCTGATGAACGGCCATCAGCGAGTGCGGGACGACGAGGGGAGCGCGGCCCGGGTCCTCGCGCTGTCGGACGGCGTCTTCGCCATCGCGATGACGCTGCTGGCCCTGGACATCACGCTGCCCGCCGGGCTGGACGCGGCCGGTTTCGAAGATGCGCTGGGCGAGGTGGTGCCCAACCTGTGGGCGTACGCCCTCAGCTTCGTGGTCATCGCGGCGTTCTGGCGGGGCCACCATCAGGTCTTCCGGTACGTGCGGGACGTGGACGGGACGGTCATCAAGCTCGGACTGCTGAACCTGGGGCTGATCGCCCTGATGCCCTTCCCCACCACCCTGCTGGCCGAGTACGGGGACCGGCCGCAGTCGGTGGCGGTCTACTCCGGCGCCGTCGCGGCCATCGGGGCCGCACAGCTCGCGCTGACGGTCGTGCTGTGGAAGCGCCCGTGGCTCAGCAGTACGGCGATGCCCGATCCCGTGGCGCGCAACGACGTGCTCGATCTGGCGTCGATGGTGCTGGTCTTCGCCGTGGCCGTGCCGCTCGCCTTCGTCTCCCCGACGGTCGCGCAGCTGTGGTGGGCTGTACTGGTCCCGGTGAAGGTGGTGCTGGGGCAGCGCGGCAAGCGCCTGCGCACGGCCGCGCAGCCGTATCGCGCTCCGGGCGGTTGAGGCATCCAGGCACCGCGTGAAGCGCCGTTCGGGGGAACGACGGGTGTCGCGCGGGCAGGCCCGACGTGCGGCTCCTACGTTCGGCTGCCATGACGTACGTACCGAGTGATCGCGCCGCCGGCCCCACCCGCCGCACCACCCTCGCCGGGCTCGTCGGCGGGGCCGGGGCCGTGCTGGCCGCCGGGTGCACGCCGTCGGGCGCCTCGCCCGCGAACGCGCCCGCACCCGCCCCCTCGGACTCGGCCTCCGCTGCCGCGGGCGGACCCACGCCCGGGGTGATGACCCTCTTCAAGGACCCGGCCTTCAACTTCAACGGGCTCCTGGCCCTCGGCGGCTCCGGATTCGGCGCCGCCGAGGTGGGCGAGGTCCTCACCGCCGTGAACACGATCAACAAGGCCGGCCTCTCGGCCCAGACGTACACCGAGACGTTCAGGAAACTCGGCGACCAGCTCGTGAAGCCGTCCCAGGGCAGCAAGCCCGACCAGCAGACCACGCGCTTCCGCGCCTTGCGGGCCGCGCAGTACTACGGCCAGGCGCTGTTCTTCGTCCTCGGCTCCGACGACCCGGGCAGCGAGGAGCAGCTGTACAAGGCCGGGCGCGGGGCCTGGGACACGTTCTGCGGGCTGTACGACCCGGCGCCGGTGACGGCGAAGGTCCCGTACGGGAAGACCCCGCTGCCGGTGTGGTTCTTCCGGCCGGACACCTCGGGCGAGCGGCGCCCCACCGTGATCCTGACGAACGGCAGCGACGGGCAGGACGTCGACATGTGGACCTACGGCGTCTCGGCCGCTCTGACGCGCGGCTGGAACGCCCTGGTGTACGACGGGCCCGGCCAGGGGCAGCTGCTCTTCGTCGACCAGGTGGTCTTCACACCGCGCTGGGAGACCGTCGTGACGCCGCTCGTCGACTGGCTGGTCGCTCGCCCGGACGTGGACACGGACAAGATCGCCCTGACCGGGCTGAGCATGGGCGGGAACCTGGCGCCCCGGGCCGCGGCCTTCGAGAAGAGGATCGCCGCCCTGGTGGCGATGCCCGGCTGCTTGTCACCGTGGCTCGGCTTTCCTCCGGAGCTCCGGAAGATCGTCACCCCGGACAAGGAGGAGACGAACGCCATCTGGAACAAGGAGGTCGTCCCCGAGCTGCCCCCGGACGCGGCCGCGGCGCTGAAGAAGCGCATCGAGCCCTTCTCCGTGCCGGCGATGCTCGACGCCCGCAAGGGCAAGATGTTCACCGACTTCTGGACCCCGGCCAAACTCATCGAGTCGCTGGACATCACGAACGTCGTCGGCGGCATCAAGGCGCCCACGCTGGTCCTCGACTACGACTACGAGCAGTTCTATCCGGGCCAGCCGCGCCAGATGTTCGACAAACTGACGGCCCCCAAGGACTACGTGAAGCTCACCACGGCCACCGGCGCGCAGCTGCACTGCTCCCCGATGGCCCCGCAGCAGCACTGCGATGTCGTCTTCGACTGGCTGCAGGAGAAGCTCCCCGGCAGCTGACGCAAGACGACTCCGGCCAGTGGTCACTGACCACCGGCCCCTACCGACTCCTCCACCACTGCGAAGTGATCTCCGTCAGCGGCCCCAGCTACCGGTTGAAGAACCGCCTCAAGGCCATCGAGCGAGAGGACGACGTGGCCTGACCGGCTGCGATCAGGCCACCGGTCCTCGCCCGGCGGGATGAAGGCGTCGGCGCCATCAGCATCCTCGACATGCCCCTGGGCATCGACCGTGATGGCCGTCGCCCGCCCCTGCGACGTGACGAGCCAGGCCAGCACCTGTTCCGTCAGCGGCGTTCCCCCTGGGCCCTCGTCCTTCCGAAGAGACACCGCCCCATCATCACTTGGTCGCGGGGTGCCCAGACGACGCCGGCCGTCTTCGTGTGGCTGGTGAAGCTGGATCCGGTGTAGCCGGAGAACGACCACCACCGCTAACTGGTTCTGGTCTGAACGGGGTCTTGGTGGGTCAGCGGGCGAGGGTGACGGCGAAGGGCTTGAAGCCGTGTCGGCGCAGGATGTGGGGCACGACCAGGATCATGGCCTCGGTGGCGCGGGCTGTGGTGATGTCGCCCAGGTCCTCGATCCGTTCGGGCTGCCAGCCCAGGTCGCCGAGCAGGCCGGTGACGGTCCTCTTCGCGTTCTCGTCGTCGCCCGAGAGATAGGCGGTCGGTGCAATGGCCAGGGTTTCGGGGGCGGTCATGACCATGAACAGCATGGTGTTGAGGGTCTTGACCACATGGCTGTCGGGGAGCGCGGCCTGGAGCTTCTCGGCGAGGCTGCTGCCGGGATAGCACAGGTCGCCGGGCAGGCCGTCATCGTCGTCGCGGGTGGCGTTGGAGACGTCGACGAGGATCTTGCCGGCGAGTTCGGTGCGCAGGTCGGTGAGGCGGTCCAGGGAGCTGTCGCCGGGGGTCGCGTTGATCACGATGTCCGTGACGCGGGCGGTGGTGCGCAGGTCGGCGAAGGTGATCCGCGGGGCGGGTCCGGCGGCACGGGCGGTGGTGCCTTCGGGGTTCCGGCTGCCGAGGGTGACGTGGTGTCCGGCTGCGGAGAGCTTGCCGGCGAGGTTGGTGCCGACGCGGCCGGCGCCCAGGATGCCGATGTTGGTCATGCGGTGATGCTCCTTGCGGTATCGGGGTGGGGAAGAGCGGAGACTTCCGGTCAGGCGGTCGGCGAGAGGACCTTGAGGGCGGCGGCGTGGATGCCGGGGGCGGCGGCCAGGAAGTCGCGGCTGCCGGTGTTCCAGGGTTCTCCCGCCAGGTCGGTGACGGTGCCTCCGGCTTCGGAGACCAGCAGGGCACCGGCTACCAGGCCGGAGCGGACGTCGGAGAACTGCCAGAACGCGTCCATGCGTCCGGCGGCGACATGGATGAGCTGCATCGTGGCGGGAACGGACACGCGCACGACCAGGCCGTTGATGAGCATGGCGGTGACGGAGTCACCGATCCGCCGGAAGGTGCGCTCGTCCTCGCCGGGCTTGGCCTGACCGGTGCCGATGAGGGCGGCGCCCAGGTCGGTCTTGGCGGACACCTTCAGGGGCCGGCCGTTGAGGCGGGCACCGCCGCCGGCGACCGCGGTGTAGGTGTCGCCGGTCAGCGGCAGGTGGACGACGGTGAGTACCGGCAGGTTGTCGCTGACCAGGGTGGCGGTGACGGCCCAGTCCTCCATGCCGTGGACGTGGTTGATGTTGCCCTCGGCGGGGTCGACGACCCACCACTCCCCGGGCGGGAGCGCGCCGCCGGCCAGCTCGTCCTCGGCCCACTGCGACCCTTGCCGGGCCCGCAGCAGCGGTTCCCGCAGCACGTCCAGCACCGCGTCGTCGTTGGCGTGGATCTCGCCGACGACCTCGTCCAGACTCACGCCCCGGGCGTGCGAGGTGTAGCGGTCGCGCAGCGTGACGCCGGCGGCCTTCACCACAGCGGTCACGTCGGACAGGAGCGTCGCGTCGGCGTCGAAAGGCATGGCTGTGCTCATGGTGGGCTCCTTGGGATCGGTCTAAGCGGGGTGGTTGTCTCGCCCCCGCACTTCGAAGGTAGGCCGCTTGGTCATTAACAACAAGTGCATGCTTGTCACTTGTAGAGTTACTGCCATGCAACTGGATTTGAACCTGCTCACGGCCCTGGACGCCCTGCTGGAAGAGGGGAGCGTCGCCGGCGCGGCAGCCCGCCTCCACGTCACCGCACCGGCGATGAGCCGCTCCCTGGGCCGCATCCGCAAGGCCACCGGTGACCAGATCCTGGTCCGCACCGGCCGCAGCATGGTCCCCACCACACGCGCGCTGGCCATGCGCGCCCAAGTCCACGCCCTCGTGCAGCAGGCCCACCAACTTCTGTCCGCGCAGCAGGAACTCGACCTGGCGGCTCTGGACCGGGTGTTCACCGTGCGCTGGCACGACGCCCTGACCGCAGCCTCCGGCACCGCCCTGATCACCGCCGTCCACCGCCAGGCCCCCGGAGTCCGGCTGCGCCTGTCCGCCGAACCCGGGACGGACGACGCCGAACTGCGCCGGGGTGAGGTCGACCTCGAATCCAGCTCCAGCACTCCGACGCTCCCCGACATCCGCCACCGCCTCGTCGGCAGGGACCGGCTGGTCGTCGCCGTCCGACCGGGCCACCCGCTCGCCGAAGGCCCGCTGAGCCTCGAGCGCTACGCAGCCGCCGAACACCTCACCGTCTCGCGACGCGGAAGCCTGCGCGACCCGATCGACGACGCCCTGACCACACGCGGACTCGAACGACGCGTCGCCGCCGCCGGGCCCACCGCCGCCTTCGCACTGCAACTCGCCCTCGACACCGACCTGGTCGTCACCCTCCCCGACGCGGTCACCCGTACGGCTCGGGAACAACTCGGCCTGGCCACGCTGCCGCCGCCCCTGCCGCTGCCCGACGTCCCCCTGTACCTGCTGTGGCACCAGCGCTACGACGACGATCGCGCCCACACCTGGCTGCGAGACCTGGCCACCGAGACCGTCCAGGCACTATTCGCACCACCGACCGCCTCTCAACAGCCCGTCACCAACCGGACCGGGCAGTGACGGATACGCCCGGCCTGCGGCAGCTGACTCCTGCTCTCGTGAACGTCACCTATAAGTGGGCATCTGATCAAGGTTCAGGCCGTGTTGACCGATTGGCCCGTCAGCCAGCCGAACGTCCTCTCGATCACCCAACGCTTCGGGATGGGTTCGAACCCGGCGGCGGAGGCTCGCTTGACGACTTCGACGTCGACGCCGAGGCCGGCTCCGTGGTTGATGACAGAGGCCTGGTAGCCCCCGTCGGCCCAGACCTTCGTCACGCCGGGATGGGACGCGGCGAGGTGTTCGAGGAGTTCTTTGCCGCCGGCGGAATCGTGCGCTGAGGCGGCCGTGACGATCACGGCAAGAACGAGGCCGAGGGTGTCGGTAACCAGGTGATGCTTGCGGCCTTTGATCTTCTTGGCGGCGTCGATGCCCTGGCTGGATTCGGGCACGTTGCCCGAGGTTTTCACCTGTGCGTCCACAACGGCCGCCGTCGGCGTGGCAACCCGTTCCTGTGCCCGGCGGGTTCTGTCCCGCAACAGGCCATGGACCTGCTGCGTAGTCCCGTGACGGTTTCCCAGTTCGCGTAGAGTCGTAGACCGTTTTGCAGGGCGGGAAGTCGTGCGGCAGGTCCTCCCATGGGACGCGGTCACTCGACCAGCCCAAACCACCCACAACGTAGATCAGATGCTCTCTTAAGGGCTGCCGGGCGCCGAGCAGTATGTGTGAGACTCCCTCTGAATGATCACTCGGGGGGAGTTTCGCGTTGAACGCGCTGTTGAAGAGGGTGTGGATCGGGCTGGCCGCGACCTTGATCGTGAGTCTGGCCGCCGTGGTCCTGCCGGACCACATCCAGATAGCCGACGACGGGCGCGTCCGCCTGGGCGCGGCCGCGCCCACGCCGTCCCCATCCACGGCGGCGCCCACACCGGAGTCCACGTCACCGCCCCTCACACGGGACGCCGTGGACGAGGTGATCCGGACCGCGGTCAGCGCGGCGGGCCTCGACCCGGCGCAGGGCCGCCCGACCGTCGCGGCCGACGCCAACTCGAACAGGACGGGCTGGATGGCAGTCCGCGAGAAGACCGCCGCACAGTCGGAGGTGAACGCGATCTGCGCCGACCTGGAGCGCCAGGGCTGGACGCTGAACCCGAACGGCGACCGCCCCGACGCCTCCCGCAGCTACAAGCGCGGGGGCTGGTACCTGCTGGTGAGCACACGCGGGAAGACCCAGACGCCGTCCACCACCTCCGCCTTGACCGACTCGCAGACCTACCTGACCCTGACCGGGCTCCAGCTGAACCTTTCCGACATACCCCTCCCCGAGATCACCGTTCGCATCGGCTGACCCCTTAATGCGGCCGAGAGCAAGGCGTTGCTACCCGAGCCAGACGATGTCCAGGACGGACAGGTGCCGGGTGAGGCGGTTGACCGTGTAGACGACGGACAGCTGTCCGACGGACGCAGCGCGGACGCCCTCGCCCTCCGGATCGCCGGCGTTCCACTGGGGCCAGCCCCGCGGGGAGCGCACCGCGATGTCGAGGACGTCGCGGACCATCTCCCTGGCCGGGTCGGGAAGCTCGGCGAGCGTCTTCGCGGCCCTGCGGGGAAAGACGCACCGCCCACGGCTGACCGGTCACCGGCGGCGACCGAGGACGTCGTCCAGGTCCACGAGGCCAGACTCGTCGCGGCGGGGGTCCATGAAGGCGTCGACAGCCGGGGCCGCGGCGACACGCAACCGCCAGGTACGCACCACCTCGTGCAAAGGGGTGAGGCTGAAGGAGTCGCGGGCATCCTCCGGGGCCTTGGCCCAGTCCCGCTCGAAGGCCGGCACCACCGGTCCGCGCGGCGATCTGCGCGCAGCTGCGAGGCGGCGCATGCGGCCGTCGTCGGTCGTGCCGACGTCTTAGAGCCGCGGGCTCCGCAGCGGCGGCTCCGCCCCACCCCACGAGAAGGCATAGGGGTCCGCGCCACCCGAGTATGCGCAAGCGATCCCGGCGTCGGGCAGGTCGAACTCCTCTCGCAGCCACCCGTCCATGGAGAGGGCGGCAACCTCCGGGCGGTAGTCGGTCAACGGGAAGTCGAGAGAGACGATCTCGAGGTGGATGCCCTTCGGATACCTGGTGCACAGCTCCTCGGCACGGAGTGCGACGGCGAAGGAGAGCCAGGCCAGGTCTTCCCAGTACATGCCCGAACCCGGAAGCAGCAGGCGTACTCCTCGGTAGATCTGCATGAAAGGAGCAGATGCCTGGCCCGGCGGCACGATTCGGGCCGAGAGGTCTGCCGCCAGTCCGCCGAGCGGACTCCTGAGCCGATATTTGAATGTTCGAATCATTTTCGCTCAATTCACACAGGAGGTTGATGCTATCCCGGTCCGGGGACCCGGTGGGGGTGCAGCCCTCGCCACCGCCTCGATGGACGCCCTGCACCCGAAAAGCACAGCCTCACCCTGCGCATGCTCCTCAACGAAATCCGGGCCTGAACAGGAGTGGACTCACCACTCCTCGCGCGGTTGCGAACACCAGCGCGTTGGATGCAGTGGCGAGGAGTCAGCGGATGACGCGGGCGTCCACTTCTTCGCGGTCGAGGTCGCTGCCATCGGTGGCCTGGACTCGACGGCGATGCCGGACAGGGCCGCGCGGAAGGTGCTCTTGCCAGACGTGTAGACCATTCCGGATACGCGCACCCGCGGTTGCCGCGCCAGCTGGAGGGCGCATCAACGCCGGATGACGAACGGCCTCCTGGGGCGCGGGCCAGTAGCGTCGTGGGTGGCAGTTTTGCGGCCGTAAACACGGAGTGGCTCCATCCGCAGTCAGCGAACCGGAGCCACGAGAAGGCACTGCCAACTGCCTGGGCGCCGTGAGCCGTCAGCCGTCAGCCGTCAGCAGACGCTCCAGCCGCAGCGTTCGCCGCTCCTCGTCCTTTTCTCGAAGACGGGGTCGGCGACGGCGTTCCCTTCGTTCCATCGCACCCTGGGCAGCTTTCGGACATCCGTGGCCGGGCGGCGGGTACTCCCGGGCCGGCACGGGCGAATTGCGTGCACTCACCCCTGGGGAATAATGCGAACGTTCACAGCGTCGTGTCACGACTCCGCGCATCCGCGTTCCAGCCTCCTCAGCCGCCTCTCACCAGCCACGAAACGCGTTGTTGTGCGGTGCACTTCAGCCGACCTGTTGTCCCGGTCAACCCTCCCGGGACAACAGGGGCGTCGGTGCGCTGTGGGGATCAGCCGAAGTCGTACACGGTGACCGTCACAGACCCGCCTTCATCGCTGATGGTGTACTCGCCGGGGCCCGTGTAGGGCACGCAGCCGTCGGCGAGGATGTCGTCATCGTTAATGCCGGTGTCGTCCTCCCCCACGAAGGCACATACCTCGGTGACCAGGTGGGGGACGAACCTGTGCTCGGCTCCGCCGAACAGCGGGTAGCGGGGCAGGGTCGGCGTGTTGATGTCCCGATCCGGGTGCTCCCACAGGGCAGTCTGCTGGCCCCACGGCGCCCTCACGACGACCTCGCCATACGGTTCGGGCAGGTCGTTGTCATCGCTCTCCCGGGGATTGGAGAACTCAATCGAGTACGTGATGGGCCCACTGGATGCCTGGGCCGCGCCGACGCTGACCAGTCCGACCAGCATCAGGGCTGCCGAGGCAACGACCACCAGCCGGCCCACAGAATTACAACGCACCTCAATCCCCTTCTACTTGGAGTAGCCGAGTGATTACCGCAAGTAGCCTAGGGTGGGGTTGCGGCGACTCCTACAAACCCATGGGCAAACCGCCCGGAGGGATGGGACCGAGTCATTGCGCGGGCGCACACGCGAGCGCGAGCAGCTCCACCAACGGGTGATACCGGGCAGCTGCGGAGTCGGCTGCGGCGACTGGGGCACCGGAAAAAATCAGGACCAGGGGGCGCGGCGCCGACGGCCATGGCGAGGGTGGTGTCGCTGCTCATCTCTGCGTCCGGCGGGCGTGGCGGGCGGCGGTGAGGTCGAGCACATCGTCACGGGCGGTCCGGGGCGGGCTGTCGAGATTGACGGCGTGGCTGCGCAGAATCGAGACCAGGTACCGGCCGACCGACGGGGCTTCGGCGGGGATGCCTCGGTCAAGGGCGGCGGCGAGCATGTTGGCGAGCTCGCGGGTGTGGTGGGCGAGGGCGTCGGCTGCGTGCCGGGCGGCCTCGGCGGGGCGGTGGCGGCGGGTGAGCTGCTGGGTGAGGCTGGCGAACACGTCCCCGGGCAGGACGGCGAGGGGCTGCTCGGCGTTGAGCTCGTCGGCGAGGCGGCGCAGCATGGCGGCGGCGGTGGCGCGCGGAAGGTTCGAGCGGACGGCGGCGGGGCCCTGGTTCGGAAGGGTGACGATCAGGCGGTGAGTGTCGAGGGAAGCGAGGGTGACGATGTCGGGCGTGCGGGTCACGGGGCGGGGCTCCTGTCCAGCGGTAAACGATGACGCGGGTTTTCGCTGGCGAGGGTGGCGGCGATGTTCTCAGCGGCATGGCGCCAAACCGGGCAGGTCAGCAACAGGCTTTCACCGTCGTTCCATTCATTGGTCTGCCGGTCGAACGTGCGCGGGGTGGATGGGATGCGGAACGCGGCGACTGCGACGCCTCCCCGGGTGAACCTGAGTTCGGGGTCGTCGACCAGGTTGCCGACGACGGTCACAAAGGTCTCGCCTTACGAATGTCTCCGAGGTGAACAGCGAGCTGGCTAGCAGGACTCTTGAGTGGGGCATGCAGCATCGTCGGACAGGCGGAAGGCAACGCCGGTGAGCTTCTCGGACAGCTCCCACAGCCGGCGGGCGGTGGTGGTGTCACGGATGGCGCGCTCGCGGTTGCGCAGGGTTGGTTCGCCGCGTAGCTGCAGCGGCCCGCCGGGCACGACATACGCTCCGCCCGGCAGGTTCGGGACGGTCGCGGCGTGCAGGGAGGTCTTGGCACCTTCGGGGGTGGGGCGGAAGGCAATGCGGAGCAGCAGCCGGGTCAACGCTCCATAGACTCGACCGCGGTTGCCGTTGGCGCCGCCGGTGAGAACGTTGGTGCGGGTGAGGCCGGGGGCGACGGCCGTGCTGCGCAGCCTCAGGCCGGCGGCGTCGGCGCGACGTTGCAGTTCAGTGGCGAAGTAGAGGTTGGCGCGCTTGGACTGCAGGTAGGCGAACATGGCGCCATAGCGGCGTTCGGCGTTGAGGTTGTTCAGGTCGAAGCGGGCGAACCGCTGGCCTTCGCTGCTGACGGTGACCACCCGCGGATCGGGCGAGGCGAGCAGATGAGGCAGCATCAGCCCGGTCAGGGCGAAGGTGCCCAGGTGGTTGATCCCGAACTGCGACTCGAAGCCATCGGCGGTCCGGGCAAACGGCACCATCGCCACGCCGGCGTTGTTGACCAGCAGATCGAGCCGGTCATGGTCCCAGCCGTCGGCGAAGGCACGTATGGAGGCAAGATCGGCTAGGTCCAGGAGGCGCACCTCGGCATCGGCGCCGGGTGCCCGGGCGAGCAGCCGGTCCAGGGCGGCCTGCCCCCGCTGGGGACTGCGGCAGGCCAGCACGACATGGGCTCCCCGGCGAGCGAGTGTCTCTGCCGTGACCTGGCCGATGCCGCTGTTGGCTCCGGTCACCACCACCAGGCGGCCGGATTGGTCGGGGATGGAGTCGAGGGTCCACGTACGGGAAGAGCTGGGCATGGCCTTCCTTCTCCTAGCTCGAGGGCATCCGGCGCGCAGCTGGACAGGAGCCCGCTTAATGCAACTTCTAGTTGCGATACGCTGGAGCCTGACACGTGAGTACCTGCTAACGCAACTAGGAGTTGCAATGGAGTTGGGTTCCTCCGGCCCCGCCCGCCCGGTCGGGCGCGGCCGCAAGGCTCAGGCGGCGGTGCGCGCCGCCACCCTCGCCGAGTTGGTGGACCGGGGATACGCCGAGCTGACCGTCGAAGGCGTGGCTCAGCGAGCCGGGGTGCACAAGACAACGCTCTACCGGCGCTGGAAGGACCGCGCGAGCCTGGTCGTCGACGCGCTGGCCGAGCACTTCGCCACTGACATCCCCATTCCGGACACCGGCGCCGTCGAGACCGACCTACAAGCGCTCGCCCAAGCGCTTGTGCAGAGCATGTCGGGCCCGGTGGGCAGGGCGGTGCAGACCGCGATGTACTCCGACGCCGGTCGGCTGCCGGAGATCGCCGAGGCACGGCGGCGGGTCTTCGCCGACCGGTTCCAGCGGGCCGAGCCGGTGATCGCCCGCGCCATCGAACGGGGCGAACTCCCGGCCGACACCGATCCGGTCGAGCTGATCAAAACGCTGGTCGCTCCGATCTACTTCCGGCTGCTGGTCAGTCCTGATCCGGTCGAGGAGGGCACCGCCGACCAGGCCGTGCGGATCACGCTCGCCGCCGCCCGCGCCGGCGCGCTGACACAGGGCTCCGGCGTAGCCGTCAAGGCAACCGAAGCGGGCACCGGTCAGGCATGAAGGGGCAGGGTGCTCGCGCCGCCCCAGCACTCCTTCCCGGGGCCGTGTACGCGACCGCGTACCGGACCGCCCCGGACGTGCCCGCGGCGGCGGTGCCGCGCAGGCGGGGGGCCACGCCAGCGTCGCCCGCAGGCCGCCCGACCCCTACTGGAACCGGTCAATCACCCGCGCCTGGCCGAACACAGCCGGCGGCACCGTGTCGGGCGCGGTCAGCCGGTGGATCGATGCCCCAACTCCCCCGTCACCAGCCCGGCCAGCGCGTCGGCGTCCTCCTCGGTGGACCGGCCCGACACCCGGTCCTCCCCCGCCACGTCGTCCGCCAAGACCAGCCACTGGGCATCGAGACCGATCGTGCGCGCACGGCCGCAGTGCCGGCCACGGCCAGCGTGGCCGCGGGCAGGGTGGCGGGGACGCCGATCTTGTCGTGAGCGTGGAGCCAAGCCACGACGCACGCCGGTCGAACTCCGGATGTGTTGCGCTGCCGCCCACGGGATCGGGGACGTCGGGCAGGCGCTGGCGCTCGTTCACCTCAGGAAGGGCCGAGGCTCGGCGAGTTCATCCCCATGGGTGAGGTGCAGGGAGGATGCCGGATCTCGCGGCGGGTTTCCGGCCCATACGGGACGAGCCGTGATCGCACCCTCCAACACCACCGCCCCGGCACACTCCCCCGCCACGCCACGTACCTCCACCAGCGCACCGTCGGCCGCATCGGCAGCCTCACCAGGCTCATCCGGCAAGCCGCCAACACCGCCATCCACAACGGCACCGAACGCATCACCAAAGCAGTGTTGGACGCGATCCGCCTCGACCACCACGCCGAAACCCAACAACGCCCCCACCCCCGTCGATCAGCACGCTGACCAGCACAAACACATCCCAGAACACGAAAAAGCGCCTCGGTCCTTTACACCGAGGCGCTACCTGCAACACCCCAGCTCACCGAGCCACTGATACCGCAACCGCCCTCCCCCTCAGCGACATCAGTTCGGCGTGATGCCGGTGAGGACGGCGAGAACAGCGAGACGGATGCGGTTGTCCCGGCCCGTCTTCGCCATCAGGCTGGCCACGTGCGTCTTCACCGTGGTGACCCCGAGATGCAGCCGGTCGGCGATCTCCTTGTTGGACAGGCCTACGCCGAGCAGTCCAAGCACCTCTCGCTCGCGCGGGGTGATGGCCGGCGCCGGGAAGTCCGTAGGAGTGTCCGAGGAGGAACGGGTGTGGAGAGCCTGGGCGACGAGGCGGTCAAGGACGTCCCGGCTGAAGGGGGCCTCTCCGTTGGCGGCCCGGCGTACTGCCTCCAGGAGTTCGGCCGGTGGGGTGTCCTTGACGAGGAAACCGCAGGCTCCGGCCGCGAGCACCGGATACAGATGGTCGTCGTCGTCAAACGTGGTGAGGGCGACGACCCGGGTGGCAGGGCGTGCGGTCAAGATGCGGCGGGTGGCCGTGATGCCGTCCATGCCGGGCATTCTCAAGTCCATGAGGACGACGTCGGGAGTCAGGTGTTCCGCCAGTCGTACCGCCTCCGCGCCGTTGTCCGCCTCGCCCAGGATCTCGATGTCCTGCGCCTGCTCGAAGAGCATGCGCAGTCCCATTCGGACGAGCTGCTGGTCGTCGACGACGAGGATGCGGATCACAGCTGGGGCTCCATGTCGGATGCGAAGGCGGGAAGTTCGGCCGTGAGCCGCCAGCCCTGAGCGGCGGGGCCCGCATCCAGTCGGCCGCCGAGCAGGTCCACGCGTTCACGCATGCCGATCAAGCCGTGTCCGGAAGGGCCGGAGGCCGGTGGCCGGGCCCTTCCGGCGCCGTCGTCGTGGATCGTCACGTGAACGGCATCATCGGCCACCCGCACGGCCAGCTCGGCGTGTGCGCCGGGCCCGCCGTGCTTGGCCGCGTTGGCCAGGCCCTCTTGGGCCAGGCGGAGGACCGCGAGGCCACGTACCGCGTCCAGCCGCGCGACGCGGGGATCCACGGAAGCGGTTACGGTCAGGCCGGTCTGGCGGCTGTGTTCCACCACCGACTCCAAAGCCGCCGGCAGAGCTCCGGGCTCGACCAGGGAGCCGGTGCCGGGACCGGTCCGGTCCGGGGCTCGCAGTACGGCGACCAGGCGCCGCAGATCGGTCAGTGCCGCACCGGCACTGGCGTGCAGGTCGTCGAGAACGTCGGTGATCCGCGGATCAGTGGTGCTGGTGGCTGCGGTGACGTGCCGGGCAACACCGACGCGCAACACCATGGAGGAGACGTGGTGGGCCACGAGGTCGTGCAACTCGCGTGCGATGGTGGTGCGCTCCGCCGCGCGGGCGGCCAGCAGCTGTTGTTCGGCACGAAGTTCCTGCTGTTCCGCGTGTCGACGGGCATGCACCGCAGCGTCGCGGGTCACGCGTACGTACGCGCCCAGGAGCAGCGGCAGGCCTGCGACGATACCCATCTTGTAGAGCACCGGCAGGAGTTCGCCGGGCAGGTCTTCGAAGCGGTTCACGGCGACGGCAAGTGCCAGTCCCGTCGTCCCGGCGGCGAGGCAGCGTCCGGACTGCTGTACCGCCAGCTCGAAGAGAGTAACGGCGGCCAGCACCTTCAACGAAGGAACGATGCTCGCGCCCAGCGTGTGTGCGGCAACGAGCAGGACCGACTGCGCCAGGAGCGCACCGAACACCCATTTCCCCGCGGCCAGGCACAGCACGAGCCCGGCTGCGGCGAGGCTCCAGTCTCGTGCCCCGGAGGGCCGCTGCAGCAGCAGGAAATAGCCGACCATTACGCCGGCAAGCGCAAGGATCCGCATGCCGGCGAATCTTCTGTCGAACGCAGGCTCAATCCAAGCTCTGTTCACACGCCCACGATAGGCGGACGCCCGTGCGCCCGGGTCCTGCCATGGGAGGAGGCCACCTCCTCCCACCGGCCGCGATGTCCGGCCCGTGGAGGGAGTCGGGAACCCGGGTCGGGCGGCAAGAGTGATCGTCATGGATACCAATGCGCATACGGGCACGAGTGCCAACGCAGACGCAGAATCCACCGCCATGGGGCGGCGGTCCCTCCTCGGTGGTGCGGCCGCTCTGGGGCTGGGGAGCGCGGCCTTCGGCACCACCGCCCACGCGACCGGCGCCCAGCCGAGGTCCCGCACCAAGGCCGGCCGCTTCCAGGGAAAGTCCGTGCTCATCACGGGTGGCACATCCGGCATAGGCAGGGCGGCAGCGAAGGCGTTCGCCCTTGAGGGCGCCCACGTCGGATTCTGTGGCAGACGAGCCGAGTTGGGGCGCCAGGTGGAACGCGAGATCCGGGACGCGGGCGGCGAAGCCACGTACATCGAGGCCGATGTCCGCGTGGACGCCCAGGTTCGCGGCTTCGTCGACCGAGTCGCGAGCCGTTACGGCGGCATCGACGTCGCCTTCAACAACGCCGGCATCGGCGGCGGCAAACTACCCCATGAGATGAGCGTCGAGGAGTGGGATGACGTCCAGGCCACCAACGCCCGGGGAGTGTTCCTCGCGATCAAGTACGAGATTCCGCACATGCTCAAGGCGCAGCGCGGCGTCATCATCTGCACCTCGTCATCAGCGGCCGAACAGGCGCGGCCGAACGGCGCCGCGTACACCGCAAGCAAGCGGGCGGTGCAGGGCATGGTGAAGTCCGCAGCCCTCGCGTAC
Source organism: Streptomyces sp. NBC_01546 (assembly GCF_045208355.1). NCBI lineage: Bacteria > Bacillati > Actinomycetota > Actinomycetes > Kitasatosporales > Streptomycetaceae > Streptomyces > Streptomyces sp. NBC_01546. The sequence goes on along the minus strand of NZ_CP109379.1, from coordinate 8,001,575 downwards.
GGACCCAAGGGAATCAGGCTCAACGCCCTGCTGCCCGGCACCACCGATACCCCCTTCGTCCGCCCGCCGGGAATCCCGGACGCGGACTGGGTGAAGTACAAGCAGGCGTGGGGACCGCTCAACGTCGACGGTCTCGAACGGATGGCCGAAGCCGAGGAGATCGCGCGCGCGGTGCTCGGGCTCGCGTCCGACGACTTCCCCTACATGACGGGTGCGTCGATCACCGTGGACGGCGGAAGCACCGCGGGCCGGAAGATGATCCAGCCGAGCGGTACGTGAGGCTGGGGCTTTCCCCGGAGGGGCGCGGAGTCATCGGAATGGCCCTCGACCTCCTCACCGGCACAACCCCGGACGCCTGGCCGGGCTGATGCTCGCCCGCTCCGGCGAAACCGCACCGGGGGTATCGCCCACGCCGCCGCGGGTTCACCACTCCTCGTGCGGTTCGGGAAGCACCAGATCCGTCCAGCAGTCCGTCTCGCACACGCGACAGCGCGGGGTCTCCACCAAGATGGCGGAGACCCCGCGCCGTGCGGCCTCGGCACAGCTCACAGGCAGCGATGTTCACCGAGGCGGACGTCATCAAGGCCGTCCGCTGGCGGTATTGACTGGCTACTCCTCGGGCTCCCAGGCGATCAGCTGCTCGAACACCTGCTGGTCGCCCTCGGTCTTCAGGTCGCTCAGCGTGAGGCGGCCCCAGACGAAGAGGAGCAGCTGCTCGGCCGTGCCCGTGGCCGAAGCGGAGGCGGGCGCGGCGTCGTCCGTGAGGGGTGCGGGCCAGGCGCCGGTGCCGTCCAACGCGAGAAGCCAGGAGCGGCCCTCGGTGGCGTGGTAGTGGATGGTCGCGGCCTCGTGCGGCCAGGCCGCCGGGGTGGAGTTGCAGGTGTCGAGAAACTCGGCCACGCCGTCGATCGCGACGTCCGTCGGCATCGGCTGCACGGCGCCTGCGGCGAGCTGGGCGTCGTAGGTGTGCACCAGCACCTCGTGCACCCGGCGCCGGGCAACGCCCCAGGCATTCGTCGGCGACACGCCGGCGCCCCACCACGCCCAGCACTCGCGCTCCGGGCCAGCCTCGCGCAGCGCACTCAGCAGCAGCTCGTTCGACTCGGCGTACCAGGCCAGCAGCGCCTCGAGCTCGCGCGGCGCCTCCGCGGCATCCTTGCCCGGCGGAGCCTCGGCCGGGCCCGCGGCGACGATTGCGGCCCACCAGCGCTGGCCCGTACCCAGGTGCTGCACCAGATCGAACAACGTCCACTCGGGGCAGGACGGCACCGGCGCCTCAGGGCTGGGCGCGGCGGCAACCGCACTCCGGAACGCGGCCGACCGCTCGTCGATCAGTTGCAGCAGGGCGGAACTCAAGACTCTCTGTCACATCGCTTATCTATCACCCCAGCTCAGCCGACCGCACCCTATTCACCAGGCCGTCAGCTGCGGGAGTTAGAGCACCTGATAGAAAGCCTGGTCGTAGCCATATACCCTTCCTGGCTGGCTCGTTGAACGAGTCATGGGGAAGGGGAACGGTCCTCCGTGGATAGTGCCGGATGACCTGTGGGGGTGGATCGAGCCGTTGCTGCCGGTCAGGCAGCGGCGTCCGCGCCATCCCGGCCGGCTGCCACTGGACGACCGTGGTTGCCTGCAGGGCATCCGTGCACGGGGCGCACATCTGCCGAGGGGCTGGGCGGCGGCGCTTCTGTCATCGCCGGCCGTTACGGTGGCCCGCATGAACGAGAACACCTACTGGACCTCTGCGCCGGACCGGATCGTGCGCGGCTCGATGAGTCTGTGTCACCTGACAGTGTTCGAGGCGCCATTCAACGTCGACGCCCGCAACCTGCCCCCCAACGACCCTGAGCGCGCACGCGCGTTCGTCGAGTCGTTCGAGGGCATCGAGGCCGTCCTGGAGGACCTCGGGCCACGCTCCGCACAGACCCCGCTCCCATCGGCAGCACGGTCTGATCTGGACATCGTGCACGCTGCCGCGTGGGGCGGCATGTTGAGCATCGTGACTCCCGCGTTCGCGACCGACGGCAACGACGAGCCGCTCCGGTCGGCGGCGAAGGAGTTGCGGGAGCGGTTCCCGGATGCGCGGATCGTGGGACGGGTCTCCTACCACGGGGGGATGGAGCACACCGAGAACATCGTGTGGTTGCCGGACGGAGCGATGTTCCACGCATCGGGATGGCCGGATGATGAGCCGTTCGTCATCTCGGGCGATCCGCGTGCGGTGATCGCGTCCCTGGATCTCAGGGGGTGGATGGTGGACAACGCCGGCGTCGACCTGGACGTGCCCGCGAACGAGGTCTACTGGGCGGGCCTGGGGGGCTTGGCGCTCGGGCATTCGGATCCGTGGGGGTGGGAGGAGATGGAGACGACGGCGTTCCGTGTGCGGCACTCCGAAGACGCGGTCAGGGACATGGAGAGCTTGTACTTCGTCTAGGCGCAAGTCGGCGGATGCCAACTGGGGCCGGGGGTCGGGACGTGTGAACTGGCGGTCTGCGCACGTGTATTGATGCTTCGTCGACACGCATTAACTCGTCTTTACTTGTGACGGGTGGGGGCTATGGTGGTCGGGCGGCGTGTACACGTCACGGGGGCCCACGCGCCGCCCACCCCCCTCAAGGCCCCACCGGAGAGGGAAAGACGAGCTCTTGAACAAACACATTCGCTTACCGTCCAAGTGGCGGTTCGCGGCCAGGTTCACGGCCGCTGTCGGCCTGACGGCCGCGATCGTCACAACCGGGCTCCAGGCCGTCGAGGCCGCACCACCGAAGCTGCCGCCGGTCTCGGCGAAGATGAAGGCGGGATCCGGGAAGCGCTGCGACACCCGCAACGGCCTCCCGACCGCCCCGACGACACCGCCGGACTCCGGGTTCCCCGACAATCCGGCCGGGAACCTGTACAAGGACACTGCCCTCCCCAGGAACTTCGACTTCGACCTTCCGGGACAGGCGTACGACGGCCTTCAGACACCGACAGCCGCCCAGAAGACCGAGGCCCTGTCGAAGGTCCCCGGGGACCTGGACAAGAACGTCGACGCATGGAAGAAGATCGCCAACGCGTCGGGAAAGCCCGCGGACCGGGCGATGGAGATTTACGCCCGGTACTTCGCGAACAAGGAGAACCTGGGTTTCAAGCACTGGTTCGACAAGCGGTACATACGCAACCAGATCAACAACCACAAGGGCTCGGGCTTCGAACGGCAGCTCGTCAAGGACTACAAGCTGATCGGCCCGGACTGGCTGTGTGAGGTCACCGTCGAGCTGTTCGACAAGAACGGCGACAAGGTCGGCGAGCGCCGGTACGACGCCTACAACCAGAAGAGCAAGGAGTTCAACGAGTTCAAGTCGAACTCGAAGCTGACGGCGAAGCAGCTTGCGAACGACCGGGTCGTCGCCAAGTCGATGCCCGACCACAAGTTCCGCTTCACCGGCGCGAAGCCCTTCACCAAGGGTCAGGTCAAGCACATCGACGACCTGGAGCGCGACGTCCGCAACATGCGGAACGGGCAGACCGGGCAGGTGCGCGGAAACCAGCGCATGTACAACCCGGTGCCCAAGACCACCCCGATCAAGGGGTATTCGGACCATCAGCGGTGGTTCGCGCCCGCCTGCCAGACCGGCACAACGCAGCTCGCGGCGGCTGGCGCCAACACGTGCGGCACCCGCGGCCCCGCCAACGACCGGGCCCTGTCCTCCGGGAAGACCCTGGAAGAGGCGAAGCGCTACCAGCGGGACGCCAACCGCCTCGACCCGAGGGGCACCCTCCCCAGGGGCGGCCCGGGCGGCGTCGACTTCACCACCATGGAACTCCGGTACGTCGGCGGCCTCGAAAAGGGCAAGGGCATGAGCTACTCCATGCGCGCCGACCAGATGCCCGACCCGGACAACAACCCCGGCTTCGGCGGCGAAGCCCGGATGCAGCTCTCCTCCGACGCCCTGTTCACCTGGCTCGCCCTGACCCCCGAAAAGTTCTGGGTCAACCTGAACCCGGACCAGCCGGGCAAGGTCATGGATGCCAAGTTCGGCAAGACCGACGCCGGCCGCGTCCTCCTCGACGCCGACCTGGTCATGAAGCACGACTTCTCCGAGGCCCTGAACCCCAACAAGCATCCCGGGGGCAAGCTGTACTGGGACACAGCGCCGCGCCGCAACGGCATCCCCTGCTTCCCCGGTACCCGCTTTTGGATCGAGCCCGACGAGGCCAAGGTCCGCGAGCAGGACGGCGGGATCTACATCCTCGAATCGCCAATGGACGTCTCCGCCCAGTGGCTGGACGTCGACTACACGGTCCCCGGCTCCACCGAATGCACCGACCTCTCGGACGCCGAGAAGAAGGCCATCGAACTGTCGGTCAACGCCAACATCGTCCCGGTCATCCAGGAGCGGGTGAACAAGGACCCCAAGTACGCCGAGCTGCGCGCCGTCTACAACGCCCGCGTCGCAGCCGAGTACATCCGTCAGCAGGACGCCAAGTCCCCGACGGACTTCCACGACATCATCAACTCCAACGACGTCTCGGCCTGGCCGATCCGTGCTCCGCATGAGGACTGGACCCGTGAAAAGGTCTGGGACGAGTACATGCAGTCCATCAAGGAAGGCATCGAGTGGTTCGAGCTGGAGTACGGTGGCAAGCTGTATAAGCAGGGCGTCGGCGGCGTCGACTTCTCCAAGCAGCCCAAGCAGAACATCCCCAAGGCCCAGTTCGACACCCAGAACCGGGACCTGGACAACACCACCGTCAACTCCGGCAAGTCCGATGACGCCTCCTACCGGGACCTCGACACCCTGTACCTCGGCGCGGGCCCGGCCACAGAGGGCAGCGGCGAGGACCCGGGCGGCGAAGATCCCGGCGACGACCCCACCCCGACACCTACCCCGTCGGGCACCGGCAAGCCGACCAGCCCCCCGACGACCCCGGCCCCGGACCCCACCAACCCCGGCGGCGGAGACAACACGCCGCCCACACCGGAGGACCCCGACGGCGACCTCGCCGACACCGGCTCCAACACACCGGTGGGCCTGATCGCCGGTGTCGCCGCTGCCCTCGCAGCGGCCGGCGTCACCCTGACGTGGTGGATGCGGCGCCGCCGCACCGCGCAGGAGTAGCCTGACCAGGCAGTCACGTCTCACAGTGAAGGGCTCCACCCGTAAGTACGCGCCGGGTGGGGCCCTTCGCCGTCCCCGCCCACGATCCAGACGGGCCCTCTTGCGGTCACACAGCAGCCAGCCGACCATCCATACATCCAACGAACCGTGGAGAGGGTCCTCGCATGCCCACACCAACGCGGCGCCCACGGCGCCGACATACCGCCTTGAAGGCGACCCTGGTCGCGTTAGTGTCGCTCGCCGCACTCACCGTCCAGACCTCGCCGGCCGCCGCCGCCGACATCTGCGGCAGGCAGGTCGGCGGCGACATCCTCGCCAAGTACATCGAGACCGGCAGCGAGACCGGCCCGCTCGGCTGCCCCACCACCGACGAGGAGATCACCCCCGACGGCCGCGGCCGGTACAACCACTTCGCCGGAGGCTCCATCTACTGGACCCCCGAACGCGGCGCGCACCCCGTATGGGGCGCGATCCGCGGCAAGTGGGAGGCGATGGGCTGGGAGAAGTCCCAGCTCGGCTACCCGGTCGGCGATGAACTCACCAACGCCGACGGCGCGGGCAAGCGCCAGCAGTTCGAGGGCGGCACCCTCTACTGGCACCCCACCCTTTCCCAGGGCGCCCACCCGGTGTGGGGCCGCGTCGGGGAGCTGTGGGGGCAGTTCGGATGGGAAGGCGGCTACTTCGGGTATCCGACGTCGGACGAGACCCCCACACCGGAGATCAAGGGCATCATGCAGTCGTTCTCAGGTCGTAACGCCGTGCTGTGGTGGTCGCCCGGCTTCGATCACGGCGACACCAATCACCCCGTATGCAAGAGCGAGTGCGTCGGCTACACGTCGGTCACGAACACCGAGTGGGTCAAGCGGACCGAGATCGCCCGCGCCATCAAGGACGGCCAGATAGGCGGGAACGTCGACATCTCCGTCATCCCCACCGCCGAAGGCTTCGACAACGCCGACACCAGCTATGACCGGCTGTGGGACCAGTCGTTCTCCCAGGCCCCCTACCCGGACCGGTGGCTGACCGCCGAACAGGGATCCTCCCTGTACAAGCAGCTCGCCTGCCACGCCCGCTACTCCATCGACCTCGGCGGCGGCCCCGAGGGAGGCAACTCCTGGGACCTCGAAGGCTGGGCCCGTGACGTGTCCTGGGACTACGCCATGAACCCGCTCCTGGTCTGGACCCACCTGTGCAACTGGTACGAACCGGCCTGACGCACACCGCGTCCTCGGCCACCTCGACAGCATCGACTTCGTCGCGGTCCACGGGCCGCGCGTTTGCCCGCCACACACGGGTGCCACGGAGTTCCGCCCACCCGGCCGGGCCAGCCCCTGCCGAGTCGAGCCGGGCCGTGGGCGCGGTTCGGGGTCAGAGCAGTGTTCCCGTGGATTCCGGCTCATGTGGGCTGTCCTCGCCGGGGCAGTCTTGGAACTGGATGCTCAAGTCCACGAGGGGGTGGACAGCGCCTGGAGGGCTGTGGTCACCTGCGCGGTGTCGCGCAGGTGACGGGGCGTTCGGTCCGCTTGCTTCTGCGCGGGAAGCTCAGCCACATGCGCCGAGGAGTCTGAGAATCAACAGGACCTTCTCCTCATTGTGGCGATCGCCGGTGTCGCGGAAGATCTGGCGGGCGGACGCACAGGCTGTGACTGCCTCGTCGAACCGATGTGACCGGCCCAGTGCAATGCCGAGGTTGGTCAGGGCGGCGCCTTCATTGTCCCGGTCTCCGAGCTCGCGAAAGACGCGGACGGTCGCCCGCCCCGCGGACACGGCCTCCTCCAGGCGGTCTTCCTCTCTCAGAGCGTCGGCCAGATGTCCGAGCAGCATCCCTTCACCGTGCCGGTCGGCGGCCCGACGAGAGAACTGCACAGCAGGCTGCAGGGCGACGATCGCCTCCTTGAAGCGGCGCAGGTGCACCAGCCCCATACCCAAGCAGGTCACCGCGGCACCTTCGTTCTTGCCGTCTCCGAGCTCGCGGAACAACTCGAGCGCCCGTTGACGGACAGGAATGCTCTCTTCCCAGCGTTCCAGATCGTCCAGGGCGAACCCCAGGTTGTTCAGGGCGATACCTTCGCTCGGCCGGTCAGCGAGCTCGCGAAATGCCTGCACAGCTGGGCGACACAACGTGACTGCTTCCTCGAATTCTCCCACTCGGCGTAGCGCACTCGCGAGATTGGTCATCGCCATGGCCTCGCCGTGCCGGTCGCCCAGATCGCGGCAGATTTCTGCGGCTTCCCGATGAGAGCTGATGGCTTCATTCGATCTGCCAATCCGGAACAGGACGTTCCCGAGGCTGCCGAGCGCCATGCTCTGGCCATGCCGGTCATCGGTTTCACGCAACAGCTGTAGAGAGCGCTCCAACGCACTGGCGGCCTCATCGAAGCGTTCGGCTTGCTCCAGGGCGAGTCCGAGGTTGGCCCACGCCCGTCCGCCGCCGTGATCCCCGAGTTCGCCGGCGATTCTGACATCCTCTTGGTGAGCCTCGAGCGCTTCCTCGAACCGGCCCACCCGTCGCAGGGAGTTGCCGAGATTTCCCAGCATCATCCCTTCCCCGAGGCGATCACCCTGGTCCTTGCAGATCTGTGTGGCGAGCCGGTGCGCGTGGATCGCCTCCTCGAACCGCTGCATGTGGCTCAGGGCGTTCCCGAGACTCCCCATGGTCATGCCGTAGCTGTACACCTCGCCGAGTTCCTGGAAGAGAAGTGTCGCCGCCTCCAGGACGGTGACGGCCTCCTCGAACTGCCGTGCTGCCTGAAGGGAGTTGCCGAGGTTGGCCAGCGTCACGGCTTCGCCGAACGGGTCGTCTGCCACTTGGCACATGCGGGCGGCGCGCCGGTGGGCGGTCACGGCCTCTTGGACCCGTCGCACCTCATGGAGTGCACACCCGAGTGCGTTCAGCGCCCGGGTCTGTCCGTAGTCGTCGTCCAGCTCCTGCGCAGCCTCCAGAGCCATGGTCTGGAGGCTGATCGCGTGATGGAAATGCCGTCGCCAGTCGAGAAAACGCTCCAGAGTCAGCGGCAGATCACGGGCCGACGCCATGCGGCCGGCATTGTGGGCGGCGAAGGCAACTGCGGATAGGTTGGGATATTCCCAGTCCAACCACCTCAGAGCGTCGTCACGGTCAGGAAATCCATTGCCTGTTGAAAAATCGGCCTTGGGATCCAGATGGGCGCAAGCGGCCTGTGCGGTGCTCAGGTAGTAGTCCAGCAGACTGGTGAACGCCGGTCCGCGGCCGCTTGCCTCAAGGCTGTCGGCATGGCCCGAGGACAGTTCTTCAGCGAACAGGCGGACCAGGTCGTGCATGCGCCAACGGCCGTACGAGGCGCCACGCTCGATCAGGTGGGAGCGGGCCAGCGCCTCCAAGCGCCTACGTACGACAGCGCGCTTGCCCTGTACCAGAGCTGCGGTGGCCTCGGTGGAGATGTCGGGACCGGGATTGACCGGCAGCAGCCGGAACAGCCGCGCCTCCTCGGCAGGCAGCCGGCGGTAGGACAGATCGAAGGCGGCACGCACGGCGGTATCAACGTAGCTGAGTTCATCCAGACGGCAGTGCTCGTCTTGCAAGTCTTCGGCCAAGGCCGCCAAAGGCCGCGCCGGGTCCTCGGCCAGCAGTGCGGCGGTGATCCGCAGAGCGAGGGGGAGGCCGCCGCACAACCGCGCGATGGCGGCGGCATCGTCAGGATGGTCGGTGACGCGAGAGTCTGTGGGGCGGGCTTCGGTGAGCGCTCGGTGCAGCAGCACAGTGGCGTCGGGAAGGTCCAGGACGCCGAGTTCCAGGAAGCGGGCGCCCAGTAGACCGAGGGTCTCGCGCGAGGTCACGAGTGCCCTGTTGACGCCGTCGGTGGGCAGCAAGGGGGAGGCCTGTCCGTGGTCGGAGGCGTTGTCAATCACGATCAGGAGGCGCCGGCCCTGCGCGGCGAAGGCGCGCAGCACGCTGCGATAGAGCCAAGTGAGGGCTTGGAGATCGGCAGGGATGTGTTCACCGGGCATGCCGAGGGCGCGCAGCATCTGGTCCAGGGCCTTTTCGGGAGACAACCGGCGCTCGTTGTCGTAACCGAACATGTCGACGAATAAAACGCCACCCGGGAACCAGCCCGGTTGCCTGAGTGCCTGCGCGGCAACCTGTACGGCGAGTTCGGTCTTGCCCACTCCGCCCAGGCCGGTGACTCCGGGGGTCGGCGTCACCTGCTCCGGTGTGGTGACCGGGGCGAGGCTCTGCAACAGGTCACGCACCTGACAGTCGCGGCCGGTGAAGGTGGGGGCGGCCGCAGGCAGGCCGGACAGGGCGGGCGTGATCGCCGGGGGCAAGTGCACGGTGATGTTCCTGCCCATGATCACTTCGCGGAAGAACACCCCGCCCTCGATGCGGTTCGACACCGAGGCGTACGCATCCTCCGTGTGCCGGTCATCCGGCCGGTTCACGGCTGTTCAGCCCTGAGCCGGAGGTGTACGGGGTGCGGGACGATCCGCCGGGGGCCCTGTGACGAAGGAGGCTCCGGGGAAGTCGCGGCCCTGCACGACCGGACCGTAGAAGGTGCCGCCGCTGATCATGTTGCGCACGTCGCCCTCCTCGAAGCGCACGCGTCGCGCCTGCTCGTGCCATCGCTGTAGGTCGGCCAGGTCGTTCGGGTCCGCGTCAGCCCGGGCGGCCAGTGCCGTACTCAGCGCTTGTGCGGCTGTCCGGTCAGTCGGGGCCCGCTCCAGCTCCTCCAGCTCTGCCTCCCCGAGCTGGGGTGCATCCACCGCGCCGCTGCCATGCCTGAACGGCCGCCGTACGAGCGCGCGCAGTCCCGACCACGCATCTCGCCCCAGCGCGTCGCCGGCCCCACCGGCCAGCGCCAACAGCAGTCCCACCGAAATCGGATCCACCCGACACCACCCTCCGCACCGCTGCACTCGCAAGGAGTAACGCTCCGGGATGCGGCGCGGTTCCGTCAACAGGCATCCGGCGCGAGGCTTTCCACCATTTCGGGTCGGAACGCAGGAGCCGACCACCCCTGGATCACTGCGGTTCCAGGGAGTGTCCCGCAACCCCTGGTCATGGGTGGGACCAAGGCGTCGTACACGGCCCGTGCGCACGTTGCCGGAGGCCGGAACGGCCACGGGCGCACGAACGCCGCTCCGTCCATATCGATCCGGGACTGCAGATGGTCCCGTAACTGGTGAGTCGCGGGCGTGAGAGCAGCGGGCAACGCGTCCCGGGGCCAGCGCAGCACGGCAGTTGATCGCGGGGGGACTCTCACGGGGGGTCCGTTCTGGTCGTCTCGAAGCCTCCACACGGAGGGGCAAGTGCCTGACCTGGGCCACTGGCCTGTCCATGCTTGTTGCGGGGCGCTGCGCCTGCACGGGAGGCCGGGGAATGGGCGCCGGCGGGGACCGGGGCGAGCTGAGGTCAGGAGCGAATCGTCCGGTGACGGCCAGCCAGTCAAGGTCGCTGCAGTGAACCGCTCCACCAGGTCGGTGTAACGGGTGACCTCGACCAGCCGGTGCGGCGGGATCCCCGCGGCACCGCGGAGGGCTGCGGCCGTGGCGGCAAGGCGGGTACGGCGCTCTTCGACCGTGGCTGCCGCCCGCGCCCGGGCAGCAGCCACAGAGCCCTCCTGCCGGGCCAGGAGAAGGCACCAGATTGTCCTGGCCCGCCACCTGGTCATCCATCCCAGAGGCCAGATCATTTGCCCCCGCAACATCGGCCGCCGCCAGATGAAGCTCCTCCACAGCGGCCGCGACTCCAGCGTCCCCGGCCAGCGGGACGTGCCCGGTGCGCTCCAGTACGGACCAGGCCGCCGCACTCGTGCCGCTCGCACCACGATGCCCAGCAAGCTCGGCAGCCTCTCACGAGCCCGAACTCATACCTAAATGGACCGGCTAAATGCGTAGTCAACACCCTCTGATCCGGGATACCGGAGCGGCGTCTTCGCCTCCCCGGACCTCAACCGGCGCGCGGTATACGCGATCGGTATGACGTCGTCCCTCGGCAAGGGCGCCGAAGCCGTGGCCCAGCGCTGGGCCCTCGCCGCCTTCGGTAACCAAGTGCCTGATTGAGAACCTCGGAAGCCCAGGTCGGAGGCGGTTCCGGAACGGCCCATCCATCCGGTTCAAGCGCCATGCCGGGTAGGTCGTGATCACGGTGAAGCCCGCGCTCCTCAAGGCGATCCCAAGCACGAGCACAGCCCTATCGCCCGATCCTGGGCAACCCCACGACGGTGATGCGCCGCAGGTTCGCACTCAGGCACTCGGCGAGGACCCGTCCATGGAGCCAGCGATGTTCTTCGGCGAGGTCTACCGGCACGGCGGCGAGCGGAAGTTGCGAACCGTTGGCCCGGGGGGATGCGTCAGGGCTGCGAGGTATCGCTCTAGACTTCAGGGTCAATGATTCGTAAAGCCATGTACGGCGCTGGGGAGCCCCGTACACGACGATTGGGTAGCCAGTGCTTCTGAAAACGTTCGGCTGGTCGTTCGCGGTCACCGCGCTCGGCCTGATCGCGGCGGTGTTATATGGGGGGTGGGCCGGCTTCGGGATCGTGGCGATCCTGTCCATCCTCGAAATCTCGGTGTCCTTCGACAACGCCGTGGTCAACGCCGGGATCCTGAAGAAGATGAATGCCTTCTGGCAGAAGATCTTCCTCACCATCGGTGTCCTCATCGCGGTCTTCGGCATGCGCTTGGTCTTCCCCGTCGTGATCGTCGCCGTCAGTGCCGAGATCGGTCCGATCGAAGCGGTACAGCTCGCGCTGGACGACAAGGACAAGTACCAGCAGCTGGTGACCGACGCCCACCCGTCGATCGCCGCCTTCGGCGGCATGTTCCTCCTGATGATCTTCCTTGACTTCATCTTCGAGGACCGCGACTTCAAGTGGCTTGCGTGGCTGGAGCGCCCGCTCGCCAAGCTCGGCAAGATCGACATGCTCTCCGTCTGCATCGCGCTCATCGTGCTGCTCGTCTCCGCGATGAGCTTCGCCACCAACGCTCACCAGTACGGCGGCATCCACGCGGACAAGGCGGAGACCGTCCTGATCGCCGGCATCGCGGGCCTGATCACCTACCTGGTCGTCGGCGGTCTCTCCGGCTACTTCGAGAACAAGCTCGAGGAAGAGGAGGAGCGCGAGCACGAAGCCGAGGAAGCGGCCAGGACGAGCGGCACGAAGGTCCCGGCGGTCGTGATGGCCGGCAAGGCCGCGTTCTTCCTGTTCCTCTACCTGGAGGTCCTGGACGCGTCCTTCTCCTTCGACGGCGTCATCGCCGCCTTCGCGATCACCAACGACATCGTCCTGATGTCGCTCGGCCTCGGCATCGGCGCGATGTACGTCCGCTCGCTCACGGTCTACCTGGTCCGCCAGGGCACCCTCGACGACTACGTCTACCTGGAGCACGGCGCGCACTACGCGATCGGCGCCCTCGCCGTGATCCTGCTCGTCACCATCCAGTACGAGATCCACGAGGTCATCACGGGCCTCGTAGGCGTCATCCTGATCGCCTCGTCCTTCTTCTCCTCGGTCCGGCGCAACCGCAGGCTGGCGGCGGCCGAGGCGAAGGGCACGGGGTCCGACGAGAAGGCCGAGGTCTCCTCCGGGGTCTGAGCCGGGCCGCCGGCGCGGATGGATCGTGCAGGAGCGTGCCAACGGCCGGGAGGCCGGCCGCCTCACCGCCAACCATCTACGTGAAGCAGCCGGTGTTCTTCCACATCCGGCTTATCCGTCTTGACGGGGGCCGCGGGCTGCCCGAGCTGATGGAGGTGCTCGGCCGGTTCACCCCAGTCGCCCAGGCGTTGCCGCCTTCGGCCGCGATCGCGCAGATGTCCGGCGCTCGCGTACCCGGAGCCGCGGGGTCGCGCTGATGGCCCAGACCGTCTACAGCAGGCAGGCGCCGATGGGCCAGCGGTGAGCGCCCGCTACTCCAGGCTGCTCCCGAGACCGTTGGACAGCCGGACTCTACGGTCTACGTGACAGCTTCCTGACCTTCGATGATGGAAGTCAGGCCGTCGAGGAGTGCCTTGAGGCCGAATTCGAAGAGCGCGTCGAGACGCAGGTCGTAGCCGTCCTTGAAGGATCCGACCACCTTGGCGAAGGTCGGGAAGCGGCCGGATTCCACCAGTTCTTGGAGGGCGGGGGCGCGGCTGTCCATCCACTGGTCTTCCGACTGGCCAGTGGCGGCTTCGGCGTGTGCCTCCATCTCAAGGTGCACCGCCAGGCCCTGGACATGGCTGTAGATCAGGACGTGGATGTCGAACAGCGTCGTGGGGTCGAGGCCGTGGCCGTCGAGGGCGCCCAGCACCCACTCGCCGTGGACCATGAGATTGGGCACGAGCAACGGGCGTGTGAGGGAGCCGAGCTGGGCCAGCCACGGGTGCTTGCGGTACAGGCTCCACAGGGTCCGGGCGCCCAGCTCGATGCGGGTACGCCAATTCTCGGGGGCGTCCGCACGGTAGGAGTCCTCGCCGTACGCGGCGTCGGCCATGTGCAGGACGAGGTCTTCCTTGCTCGGGACGTACCGGTAGGTCGACATCGCCGCGACGCCGAGCCGGGCCGCGACGCCGCGCATGGAGAGCGCCGAGAGCCCTTCGGCGTCGGCGATCTCGATGGCGGTACGGACGATCCGGTCGAGGCTCAGCTCCTGCTCGGGGTCCGGGGCGGGCGACGGGCGTCTGCGGGCCGGTGGGGCGGGGGCGGTTCCGGCGACGACCGTGCCGATCCGGGGCCTGGCCTCGACAAGTCCCTCCAGGCGCAGGGTGGTCAGGGCCTTGGTGGCGGTGGCGAGCGCGACGCCCCATTCCCGGGCGATCTGGCGGGTCGAGGGAACCCGGTCCCCGGGGGCGAGTTCACCGTCCGCGATGCGCCGCCGGATCGCGGCGACGATGCGCAGATAGGGCGGATCACCGGCTGCGCCTGTGACCTTCGTCACGTCCTGCCGCCTTCCTGTCCTGTACTAGGGCAGAGGGTAGCAGCAGCAACGTCGAACGGAAGGCGTCTGCCCTAGTACACGTCGTGCATTTCGCTGGTTGAAGGGGCTGTGCGTACGGCGTACGTTCAGAGCGCGTACACCGTACGAAGTACTAGAGGAGCTTCCCATGCAGACCGTACTCATCTCCGGCGGCGGCATCGCCGGGCCCGCCCTCGCCTACTGGCTGCGCCGCCACGGTTTCGCGCCCACCGTCGTCGAACGCGCTCCGGGCCAACGCCCCGGCGGGCAGGCCGTGGACATCCGCGGCGTCGCGCTCGAAGTCGTGGAGCGGATGGGCCTGCTGGAGCAGGCAAGCCGCGTACGGACCCGGATGCGCGGCATGTCGATCCTCGACCCCGACGGCCACGAGGTCGACCGCTCCACCGAGGCGACCTTCAGCAGCGGCCGGCTCGACAGCGAAGACATCGAGGTGCTGCGCGAGGACCTGGTACGGATGGTTTACGAGCACACGCGCGCAGGCGTGGAGTACCTCTTCGGCGACAGCATCACCGCGCTCGACGAGGACGAGACCGGCGTGCGCGTCGACTTCGCACACGGGCCGTCCCGCGTCTTCGACCTCGTGGTCGGGGCCGACGGCCTCCACTCCACCGTACGGCGCCTGACCTTCGGTCCGGAAGAACGTTACGCCCATCACCTGGGCAGCTACCTCTCGGTGTTCAGCGCGGACAATTTCCTCGGCCTGGACGACTGGCAGATGTGGCTACGGGACGGCGACACGGGCTTCGGCATCATGCCCGTACGCGACAACACCGAACTCAGGATCGCCTTCGGCTTCGAGTCCGCCCCCCTTGCCCACGACCTCCGCGACGGCGCTGCCCTCCGGCAGCTCGTCGTCGACAAGCTCGCGTCGATGCGGTGGGAAGGGACCCGCCTGGCCGAGGCCGCCCGGAAGGCGCCCGACTTCTACTGCGACGCCATGGCCCAGATCCGAATGGACCAGTGGTCGCGGGGCCGGGTGACCCTGCTCGGAGACGCCGGCTACTGCCCTTCCCCCCTCTCGGGGCAGGGCACCAGCCTGGCCCTCGTGGGCGCCCACGTGCTGGCCGGCTGCCTCGCCCAGGCCAACGGCGACCACCGCGCCGCGTATGCCCACTACGAGCAGCGGATGCGCCCCTTCGTCACCCTCAACCAGGCCCTGGCCACCGAGAATCCCGGCGGACCTGCCTCCGAGGCATCCCTCGGGCACGCCAAGAACGCACTCTCACTGGACAGCTGATGCCCTGTCCCGCACGGACACCAAAGCACGCAGGAACAGAACTACGGGGCGAGTGCGAGGGTACGGGAGCGTCCGGGGTGGGCGGCGTGCAGGTAACGCACGGCGGTGGTGGTGGCTCTGGATGTGCCACCGGACGCGGACCTGCCGCAGATCCGCAAGCTCCCGGAACACGGCGAGGCAAAGGAGTGGTGGCACTGTGAGGAAGGGTGCGTCACCGCCGCATGGAGGGCCATGGCTGCGGGATGAGTGGGCTGGGGCTCGTACGTGGCCGCGTCCGCAGGACCGCTAAAGGTTGTCCCGTAACGGCGGGACGCAAGTGAGATGTCTCTCATGCCGTCCGTGTGCTCGCGACCACTGACAACGCCCGCGGCGGACCAGTAACGCCCGTCTGGACCTGCCCCGGGCGGGCAGCGACCACCAGCGGGCGCCGGCGGTGCTGAGATTCCCGGAAGGAAACGGCGACCCCGGGCACTCGCCGAAGGCCGGCCGACGCCGGGGCGGGGAAAAAGTTGGTGTGCGGGGCCGACGAAACCGGGTAACGTCTTTGTCATGTTCTTCCAGGCGCCGATTTACGAGTGAGAGCGTGACGGGCCCCTGCTGACGTCCTTCGACGTCGCCGCCCGTCCCCCACCGATGAATCCGTAGATCACTTCACATCATTACCGGAGAACCCGTGACCGTGAGCAAGAACATCAACAACCCCGTGGGCCAGGGCGGCGGCCAGCGCAAGAAGCTGTCCCGCGCCGAACGGCAGAACAACGGTCCGCACCGCAACCTCGACCGTCAGGGTGCAGCCGACCAGAAGGCGGAGCTGGTGCGCAAGATGCGCGAGAAGGCAAGCGCAGCCGAGGGCGCCGGGCAGGCGGGCGAAGACACCGCACAGAGCTGACGCACCGCCGCCGCAGGGCGGCACCGCACGGCAGCAGGGCCCGGACCGCGACGCGCGGTCCGGGCCCTGCTGCCGTACCGGGGCGCTGCTGCACCACACCCCGCACGTGGGCGAGTTCCACGGCCTGGAGCGGACGAGTACTAGCTTGTGGGACGGCGGCGGCCTCGTCCCGTTCATACGTGGCACGCGGCCGGCACCCGATCCAGCTCCGTACGTCGAGCGGGTTCCCCGAGGAGGACGGATGTCGAGCTCACCACTGCCAATCTGCGAGCACGCCAAGGCCGGCCTTGCAACGGCCGAACAGGAGACAGCTCGCACGCGGAAGGAGCTGGACGACGTCGAGCGCAAGCTCCACAAGTTGGAAGCCGCACAGCCCCCGGACACGGCGGCGATCGAGGCCCGGAAGGCCAAGTTCAACCAGGCCCGGGCCAACTGGCTGGCGGCAAAAAAGAACGGTCGCGGTTGGGCCATTTCCTTCAGATCATCGGATCGTTGATGTGCCGTTGACTGACGCCCAGTAGGCGCGGATCGATCCGTTGTTGCCGGACCGTACACCTCGGCGGGGTGGGCGGTGACGTGATCACCGGCAGGTGATCGACGCGATCGCGTTCAAGTACCGCACCGGCACGCCCTGGATGGACCTGCCCGAGCACTTCGGGTCATGGAAGGGCGCCCGCGTGAACGACCGCCGCGTGGACGAGGCCACGGGCGAGCGACAGCGGTTCTCCTTGAGGATCCTTCCGCCAAGGTGCAGAAAGTCGCCGAAGATCTCCGAGGTGCTGCCTCTGCTCTCCCTGCACGGCTTGTCGTCCAGGGACTTTGTGCCCGCCCTGGAGCACTTCCTCGGCGCCACGGCCGGGTTGTCGGCCGCGATGGTCGACGGTGACCGGCAACCCGGCAGCGGGGCTCGCGATGGTGTTCAAGCTCGTCGAGACCGCCCAAGCCCGATGGCGCGCGATCACCGGCGCCCACCTCGTCCCGCTCGTCCGCGCCGGGGCCCGCTTCGAACGCCGTCAGCTCGTCGAACGCCCCAAAAACCTCGCAGCATGAACGTGCTCAGCTGACACACTGAGGCCGAAGCGCAGCACCGCACAGAGGACCCAGACGCCCATGCTGAACCCACTCGACGCACCAGCCGCGGTGTCAGACGCAGCCGAACTGCTCGAGGAGCTGCTCGACGACTGCAACCATGTGTCGTCCATCGAGCTGCTCCATGTAGTCCCGGTGGCTGGGATGACACCCGGTCATGACTGGATGAAGGATCTCGCTCAAGCCGTGTACGACGCGGGGGCCAGTGGACACCAGACGTCGGTCGCCCCGTTCGAGTCACCGCAGGCCTGGCGGGACATCCTCCGCCAACAGGTGACCGACGGCTTCATGCAGCCCGCCAACAGGTGGCCACACGCCAACCTGCGCACACCCGCCGAGATCCGGCTGACAGGCGAACTCGCCGATGGCATCGCCGACCTCATCGAAGCCCATCTGGGGCCCGTCCGAAGCTCCGGCGACGTCGACGGCCCGCGCACGGGCATGGGCGCCATATGGTCGCGCAGCCTGCTGTTGGTCACCAGTGACTGGGCCACCGTCCTCTTTCTCGGAGTTGATCACTGACCGGACACGTCCCCGTCAACTGCGGCCGCCGCCTCAGCGGCTCTCATCGTCCATAACTCGTGTCAATTGCTCCCGAGCCGGATTCGAGGAACCGCCTCCCGTATCGCACCAGGTTCTGAGGCTGTCCACGGTCGCCCCTACCGGGGCCGAGGCGGCCGATTGCTCGCGGCGCTGGCTCAATCGCGCGCGGACGCTTCCTGGAAGCGCCCCCTCACTTGCGTGCTTCTGGCTGAATGGCAGCGGCTTGTCCTTGGCCAGCCCGAGGTGTCGTTCCGACAAGGCGACCCCTCCGCCACGGGTGGCCGTGAACGCTACGCACTTACGCCGTACACCCAGCAGACCCAGTCGCCCAGGTCTCCGTCCTCATCCGCTCGACCCATCACCGAGCGACCAGAGCCGAGCCCGTCACTGAGAACGCAACCTCCCATCAGATTCCCTTGACCAGTCTGGCCGGGAGTTGAGCACGCATATCGGCTCTGTCGTCCGGCGGCGCCACGTACGGTGGCCCGGCGGTAGGCCGCCATAAAATGGCGCCATGGAATTCTTGCGCGAGGACGGCTACCGGCTGCTGCTTGCTTCTGTCGGGCTCCTCGCCATATCGGTATCCGTCGCACTCTCGGTGCGGACCTGCAGCCGATGGCTGCTCGCCTGCAAGACGTTCAACGAAGGGCTACCCGCCGAGGGCAGAGTGCTGGATGCCTATGTGCTACCGGGAGATCAGGGCCGGGCGGGCCTGCAGCACGTCATCGTGGGCTTCCGCGCGGCCGACGGGCGCGAGTACCGGCTCGACATCGACACCGACCGGCGACGGCCCCTGGGCGCGCGGGTACGAATGCGCTATCTCCCGTCGAGCCCGGAACGAGCAGTCCTCGTCGAAGCGGGCCGGGGCACCGTGCGCACAGTGCTGACCCTCCTGCTTCTGGTGGGTCTCGGGCTGGTTGGCGTCCTCCTCATGGTGCTGGGCCTGCTCTAGCTCTTGCTTCCGGCAAGCGCGTCAACCCGCACGGGCCGACCGCCCAAGCGATCGACTCCTGGCGGCCACCCAGTTCGTGACGTGGCCGGCCCCCGTTTCCCTGCGACTCGATGGAAGACCGGTCTCCCGGAGTGGCCAGGAGGCAGCAGCCCTGGAGCCAAGCCTTCTTCGACAACTGTCGGGCAGACGGGCGCTCCCGTCCCCTCGCTCAGCCGATGGGGACGACGCGGGCCCACGCGGGCGGAGCGTCAGGGATGTAGTCCGGATCTTCCTCGTTCACGGTGCGGGGAGCACGGGGGAAGAGGCCGACGACCGTGCGGCAGGGCGGCTGTGCGGAGGGCCAGGGCGTCTGTCCGTCCGTCAGGGCGACGATCACGTCCGGGCGGGGGCGGGAGCGGAGCGCACGGGCGAAGCCGGACCGCAGGTCCGTACCGCCGCCGCCGATCAGTTCGAGGTTCTCGGCCCGGCACAGCGGTACGGCGACGCCCGCCGCCGCGTCGCAGGAGATCACCGAAACCAGGTCGCGCCGCCCGCCCACCGCCCGTGAGATCGCCGCCACCTCCAGCAGCGCGCCGCCCAGCTCGGCGTCGCTCACCGACCCCGAAGTGTCGATCACGACGCAGACCCGGGGCGGCATCCGGCGCAGGCTCGGCAGCACGATGCCGGGGACGCCGGCGGAGCGGCGGGACGGGCGCCGGTAGCTGTGGTCCTCACCCGCCCCCGGTGCGCCCGCGGCCGCGCGGAGTGCCGCGCCGAGCAACTGCCGCCACGGCTGCGGAGGGTGGAACGCCTCGTCCGCCCAACGCCGCCACCCCTCCGGAGCGTCCCCCGGCCGGCCGGTGATCGCCTCAGCCACCCGGAAGCGCACCGCGTCGCGCTGCTGCCGGCTCAGCCCGTGCGCTCCTTCGGGCCCCAGCTCCCAGGGCCGCGCGTGCCCGTCGGCGCCGCTGCCGCAGTCCAGCCAGGCCAGCCGTGGTGTGCGGCCCGCCATCGAGAACCGCCGCAGGTACTCCTCCATGAGCAGCCCGTCGGGCAGGCCCAGCATCGCCGGGAGCACCGCCCCCGCCGGCACCGCCAGGCCATCGCCGTAGATGTCGTCGTTGATCTCGAAGTCGGCCGCAACGTTCTGCCGCAGCCGCTGCCCCGGCCCTTGTTCCCCGTGCTCCCTGGCGTACCGCGCGCCGCGTTCGTGGTGGTCCCGGAGCAGGTGGGAGACCTCGTGCACCCAGACGCCCGCCAGCTCCACCAGTGGAGTGCGCGACACGAAGGACGGAGAGACGTAGCAGCGCCAGTACGCGTCCACCGCCATGGTCGGCACCGACCGGTCCTCCACGACGTGGAGCGCGAAGAGCGCACCGGCGAGGTACGGTCGGACGGCGACCGCGTGCAGCCGCGCGGCCAGCAACTTGTCCATGTCCAGCGGGACTACGGGGCCGGGCGGTGACCCGGGAAGTGCGGCTTGCACCGGCCGCGGCGGCGGAGGCGGGGACATCGGGCGCGGCAGCGGGCGCGGCCGCGGCTGCTTCACGGCCCCGGTCATCGGCGCCCACCCGCCGCGCTCTTGGCGCCGGCGGCCGCCGCGGTGCGGGCCACCGAGTCCTCCGCCCGCTGGGCGAGGCCGACCACCGCGGCGAGGCGCTCCACCGTCTCCGGTACCTCCCAGCCGTCGCGCCGCAGCGCGGCCAGCGCCTTCGCCGGGGCGACCAGCAGATCCGGTGCGCCGGTCTCCAGCGCCCTTACCAGCACCGCCCAGCCTGCCTCCCAGCGCTCCCGCTCCGGGCGCGCCCCGACGGCGGCGACCACCGCTTCCAGCGTGGCCTGGCGCAGGTCGCCGCGCTCGGGCAGTTCGGCGGCGCCGGGGTCGGCGAGCAGGGAGTCCGGGTCGGGCAGCTCCATGCGGTCGATGTGGGCAAGCAGTTCGAGGCCGGGCCCGTCCCCGACCGCACCTCGGACCAGCAGCGCCAGCACGTCCCGGGAGACGGACGCCGCCGTGCCGAAGGCGAGCAGGGTCATTGCCGCCTCCCAGCTGCGAGGCGAGGGCCAGGCGCCACCGCGCCGCGTCTCGGTGGTCGGCAGCCGGTGGATCAGCGTCGGCCGGGCGTTCAGGAAGCCGCACACCGCGCGGCGGGCGAACACCACCGCCTCCGGCAGTACCGTCGGGTCGAGCCGGGGCAGTTCCGCGCGCGGCCAGACCCCACCGAGACCGCGCACCACCACGTCCCGGTCGTGCACCCAGTACAGGTGCACGAACCGGTTCGCCAGCGGCGGGCTCAGCTCCCAGCCGTCCGCGGCCGACGCACGCGGATTGGCGGCGGCCACGATCCTTACGCCGGGCGGCAGTTGCAGCGCGCCAACCTTCCGCTCCAGGACGACCCGCAGCAGCGCGGCCTGGACGGCAGGGGTGGCGGTGGACAGCTCGTCGAGAAAGAGCAACCCCCGCCCGGCGCGCACCAGCTCCACGGCCCACTGCGGCGGGGCCATGGGCACGCCGTTCGCTGCCGGGTCCTCGCCCACGATGGGCAGCCCGGAGAAGTCGGTCGGCTCGTGGACGCTGGCGATCACGGTTGTCAGCGGCAGATCGAGGGAGGCGGCGAGCTGGGTCAGCGCGGCCGTTTTGCCGATGCCGGGCTCGCCCCAGAGCAGTACGGGCAAGTCGGCCGCGACGGCCAGGGTGAGCGCCTCCAACTGCTCGTCGGGGCGCGGCTCGGTTGTGGTCGTCCGCAGGAGGGTCAGGAGGTCTTCGGCGAGGGAGAGCTGCGTGCGGCCGGCCGGGGGCGGCATGGGCACGGGCATGGAGAGGACGGTGCTCGAACTCATGGGCATCACCTGGGTGTTTTCGGGGACGGGGGCCCGTCCTGGATGTCGTCGTCGTTCAGCGGCGTACGACGGCGTGGGCGCCGTACGTGCGGTACGCGCAGTACGTGCAATACGTGCAGGGGTCGCGTCCGGTTGCCGGGGTTAGGTCCGGTCCGGTCCGGTCCGGTCGGTTACCGGTCTGAGTCAGGTACGGGGGGCGGTCGGACGAGGCCGTGCGGCCGACCGGGCCCGCGGACGCGGGCGCTGCGGTCCTTCAGCTCTGCTGGCCGGTCCGGGGCCGGGCACGGCTGCCCCGCTTGCGGCGCATCTCCCACGGCAGACGGCAGTCGAGACGTGGCCGGTAGCCCGTGTCCCCCGTCGCAGCCGCGGCGGGGTGCACCGGTACCAGCCCCGAGCGGAAGAGCCCGTGGTCGAGGCGGCCAGCCACCGCCGCTTCCAGGGCTTCCCGCAGGGGCCCTTCGCGCAGGACGGCGCCGGGACCGAGCAGCCCTTCGACCACGGCCAGGGCCCCGGTCACGTCGCCGTGGCCCAGCCGCTCACGGACGGCGGGCAGCGCCTCGGGGCTGCGGTGCACCGTGTCGATCGCTCTCAGACAAGGTAGTCCAGGCCCTCCGAGCGCCATGAGCAGTTCCTCGCGAGCCAGTTGGGCCGGATCGTGGTCGACCGCCGTCAGCGTCCCGTTCCGCAGCGCGATCCGGTGGACGTCCCCCAGGCACTCGACCCGGTGCGGATCCGTGGGCCCGGGGGCCGAGTCGCCCGCCGGCCTTCCGGGGCCGGGTCCCGCCACCGGACCGGAGGCGGGACCCGCGAATCCGGGCGCGGACAGCGCTGCCGCGACCAGCGGGTGCAGCCGTTCGGCATGGAGCAGCCCGGCCCGCAGCAGCTCCAGGTCCGGAAGCGTCCAGGCTGCGGCCTCCGGAAGCACCGGGAGCGCCGCGATCTGCTGCGGCGGCAGCACCTCCCGTACCGGCCGGAGGACCGGGGCATGGCTGTCGTCGGGGGCGACGAGCTCGAGCACGGAGTGGCTGCGCGCACCGAGCCGCACGGTGAGGGCCCCGCGAGGACGGCCCTCGGCCCGCAGGAGCAGTTCCGCCTCGTCGGCCCAGTGGTGCGGCGGCCACGAGGGATCGCGGCCGGCAGGCCGGTGCAGTGCGTCCGCGCCGCACCTCTGTGCCAGTTCGGCGCTGCGCGTGGCGTCCCAGAGGTGCCGGTGCAGGTCGAGACGGAAACGCCGGTCGGGGTGGGGGTGCGGATGGTGCTCGGGGGCGCCGTCCCGCGGCTCTTCCCAGAGCGCCAGGGACATCCGCTGACTTGCGTCCGCCCAGGCAGGCGGCGTCCGTACGACGAGCTGCGGTGCCGCGGGGCCCGGGTCGCCGTAGCGGGCAAGCGAAAGGGTGAGGCCTGGCCGGAGCCGCCCGTCGGGGGCGATCCGGGGCATGTTCCAGCGCAGTAGATCCGGCGCCAGTCGGCGCAGATCGGCCCGGATGCGGGTGGCGAGGGTGGTGCCGTGGCGGTCACGCACGGCGCGCAGATCGAGATCGACATCGATTCGGGCGACGGCGCAGGCCCCGGCCCAGTCACCGGCCGTGCGGCGCGCGGTCGCGTTCTCGATCATGGACGGTGGCACGGCGTACTCGCGTACGCGCTGCCACATCAGCAGGCGGGCGGGAATCGGTTCCGCGAAGTGAGCTGCCATCAGCACTCACCTTGCGCGGACGATTCCCCCAATCCGAAGGAGGGAATGTTGTTCATCACCGGCATCATAAGCACCTCCCGGATGATCTGTCAGCCACAAACCGTGAGGCCCGCGCCGGTGACGTCTACTCTCCGTCTTCGCGGTGGCGTTCCTGCCGCGCTCCCGCAACACCTTCACCAGCTTGGCGAACCGCTCGAACCGCTCGATCCGCTCGATCCGCAAGCCCGTGAACGTCTCCACCCGCACCGACTCAGGCGGCTGGTTCCGGATGAGTTGTGGGTGCTGTTCCAGGGGCGAGGTAGTCACTTGAGACAGCCCGGCCGTGGACGTAGTGACCGTTCCAGGCCCAGAAGCCGGCAGCGATGAGCGACGCGTAAACGGTCAGGGCGCTCCGGATCCCGTGCAGCTCTGTAGAGACACCGCGCTGGTGATCGCGGCGAGAACGACGAGGTGGGGCCCATAGGTGCCCGGCTGCTCCCCCATGCGCATGGCGTCACCGTGGTCGGCGTGCGGACCGGGTGGCATGCCGGTTTTCCAGGCGCCTGTGTCCCTGCACGGGGTTCCAGCCGTCCCTGACACGAAGAGCCCCGCTACACGTGCGGCGGAAGCGCTGTCCGAGAGACCCTGGCGCTGCCGCCCCGCCCGCCGAATCCGGCGGGCGGGGCGGCAGCCCGACTACTGACCCCAGAGCGCTCTGGCTACCGGACCTGACCCGCACACCCATGCCGGCACGAGCTGAATCCGACCTACCGGCCCGTCCGTCCGGCCGGCCTGGCTCACGTGCCGAGCTGCCGCTTGCGTCCGGTCAGTTGGTGACCGGCCACTCCAGCGGTTCCCCGTGGAAGCCCTGCATCAGCTCGACCGCGACGGGCTTGCGGCCCTCCGGGATGAGAAACGCGGTGCAGATCTTCTCCGACTGGCCCGGGGTCAGCTGCTTCTCCGAGTCCGGCTCCGGGCAGTTGGGCCACTTCGCGTCACCCATCATGACCAGGAGGGCACGGGTTCGCTGGCCCGAGTCCGTCTTGATCACCAAGTCGTCATCCATGTCGCTGATCTCCATGGCCGTGCCGCTCTTGTGGGTGAGCGTCGACCAGACGTAGACGGGTATCTGCGGGCCGTCCTTGTCGTCCTTCTTCAGGCCCGAGTTGTCCATGTCGGCCTGAGTCCCGGTCTTCACCTCAGTCGGCGTGACCGTGAACTTGGCATCCGCCGATCGCGTCTTCGAGCTCTCCTGCGCCGGGCTGGCCTCACCCAGAGCGAACTTCGTCTTCTTGGCACCAGCCTTGGAACCGGAACCTGAACTGGGCGACTGGGAGCTGGAGCTGCTGCCCTTCCCCAGGCCCAGGTCATTGCAGCCGGTCAGGGCCACGGCCAGAGCCACAGCCCCCGCCGCTGCCGGTACGGCACGACTCCACACACGCATCTCCATCTCGCTTTCCCATCGGATTTGGATGTCACGACAACCGTCCGGCCGGGACATCTCGCCCGCACAACCGGAACCACGATCTTCGCCGATCCTGCCAGGAAAAAATCACTGCCCCGAACACTTGCCCGACACCCTCAACAGTCGCAACGACCTCGCCCGAGTCGGATCACAGGAACCATCCGGGCGTGC
Organism: Streptomyces sp. NBC_01546; assembly: GCF_045208355.1. Classification (NCBI taxonomy): domain Bacteria; kingdom Bacillati; phylum Actinomycetota; class Actinomycetes; order Kitasatosporales; family Streptomycetaceae; genus Streptomyces; species Streptomyces sp. NBC_01546. Next base: position 7,976,701 of record NZ_CP109379.1, on the reverse strand, counting down.
CGCTCGGCGGCTTTGGGGTAATCTCCGGCGCCGTAGGCGCGGAGGAGCAACGGGCCGCTCTACGGCTGCCGGCTCCCTGGTCCCTCGTCGTGCACGATCCTGCACCCGGATGGCACGAACAGTCGGCGATCCCGCTGACGGAGGAGCAGAGCCTGACGGAGACCGCCGTGCGTACAGGCGGGGCAGTGGGGGCAGTCGGCTAAACGCAGGCCTCGTTGAATCCGTCTACTACTCACGTCGATATGAGTAGCCGCCCCGATGTGACGCACACGCCCCACCCCTACCCTCTAAACCATGAGCTCTGTTCAGCCCGCTACCAGCGCAGTTGCGCCCCGCTTGAGTGTGCGCCTCCTTCGTATGGCGCTGGTACTCGGCGGCGTCGCACTCCTGTTGTCCATGTCCTGGGGCGGGTACCGGTTGTGGAACGGTGAACCGTACCCAGAGGTCGACCCGAACGTGGTCGCCATGCGGCTCAGGGAGGAGGCCGAGCGCGTAGAGGAAGACCTGGACGGGCGGTCCCGCTTCGAGGCCCATAACGTGGACACGGGCGCCTGCTACTACCGCGGGCTCCGGTCCGTCGCTCACATCGACGAGGCTCGCCAGGACGTGCGCAGCTTTGGACTCGACTGGAGTACTACGGACGTTCCGCGGACCACCGCTCGTGCCAGCCAGGAACGCGCCCGCGGCCGACTGTCAGAACAGGGCTGGAAGCTCACCAGCGAGAACATCTCCGACATGGGTTTCCGCTTCGAGCATCCGGGCACCGGCGACAAGGTCGATGTGGACTGGTACGAGCCGACCGGGACGCTCGCCGTCAGAATCCATGCGCCCTGCGGGAAGGTCCCCGACGGTTTCGACGAGTAGGTCCGCCATAGGTCCGCCATAGGTCCGCCATAGGTCCGCCCTGTGGGGCCCCTACGCCAAGGCAGCTGAACAAGGCGCAGACGATCGACCAGGCGCGGAGACGATCGGCTCGCGAATGCGGCCAGAAGGCCCCGCGACGTCAGGCTCCGGAGTCTGCCGGCTTCCGCTGTGACTCCGGGAGCCGGGCGTCCATGTTGGGTGGCCCGCTCGTTCACCGCCGGGCCCCGCCCCTGACCCGGCCGCGGTCACGGCCGGACCGGGCGGTTGAGCGCCAATGACGCCCGGCGCGCAGCCAATGCCCGCACCAGCGGGTGTCCGAAGCCCAGCCGCTCGATGACGTCTGCCAGGCGCGTCTCCAGGAGGTCCTGGTACTCCTGCAGGCGCTCCAGCCGCAGGAGCAGCGAAAGCACGCTGGCGGCCGCCATCAGGGTTTCGTAGTGGAGACGTCCCAGGCTTCGGTCCGCGAACGCCAGGGCTTCCTCGGCCTCTGCCAGGGCCGTCTCGGCATCTCCTCGCGCCTGCAGCGCGTGCGCCATCCGGTAGCGTGCGCAGACCATGACCGGATGTCCCGGACCCAGAGCGGCGCAACCCCGCTCGATGGCCTCCCGGTAGCCGGTGACAGCCTCGTCGTAGCGGCCCTGGTCGCGTAGGGCCGTGGCGCGTTCGACGAGCGCGGCGACGGCCTCCTGGGTGGGCTCGCCGGACGATCCGGCGAACCGGGCGATCCGCTCCTCCACCTCGGTGAGGTCAGCGGTCCGGCCTGTGCCGCCGCGGTCCTTGCGCGCCTGGAAGAGGGCGGCGCGCACGGCGATGGTGTCCGTGTCGTCCTCGCCGAGGGCGGCCTCGAACTCGGGCAGTACCGCCTCCCACAGGGTGACGGCGTCGTCGCGGCGCCCGGCTCGCCGGGTGATGACGGCAAGGTTGTTTCGGGCCATCAGGGTGCGCCGGTCGGCGGGCCCGAGCTCCTTGGTGCGGTGGGCGATGAGGCCCTCCACGATGCGCGCGGACTTCTCGTACTCGCCGAGGGTCAGGTAGATGCCGCCGAGGTTGTTGTAGGCGTCCCACACGTCGGGGTGTTCGGGGCCGAGCTGCGCGGTACGGGACGCGATGACCTTCTCCAGCAGCCGTGCACCTCGCCGGTGTTCGCCGACCTGGTCGTACACCGAGGCCAGGTTGGCCTGCACCGACAGCGTTTTGGGCGCGTCCGGCCCCATATGCGTCTCGGCGGTTCGGGCGACCCGCTCGGCCAGGGGGACGGCGGCCGACCCCATCCGGTTCTCCAGCAGCAGCACGACGGCCCGGCTGAGGAAGGTGGCCCCCTCCGGAGTGTCGTCCTCGGGCCGGGTCAAGGCGGTCCACCGGATGAGGTGGGGCAGCAGGTGCAGGCAGCGCGCGGTCTCCCCCGGGGAGCCGGGTTCGCCCAGGTGTGCCTGGAGGATGCGGAGGGCCAGGTCCCGGCCCTCTGTGCCGAGGAGGGCGTGCATCTCCCGTCGAGTGGCCTCGGGAAGTGTGAAGCCGCCGTCCGGCCGGGAGGTCACCAGCCCGGCGGCGCCGAGGGCGGACAGCGCGGCAGGGCCTGGTGAGCCGGCGGGGACGGAGAGCAGGCCGACGGGGATCGGGTCGCAGTCGAGCCACGCCGCCACGGCCAGTAGGACGAGGGCGTCACCGCTCAGCGCGGCCAGTCTGGCGGGCAGTTCCCCGGGCGGGGTGCTCGGCGAAAGCTCTCGAGGGGGGCCGACTGTCGGGTTCGGGTTCGGGTTCGGGTTCGTCATCGGTCAGGCCCCCGTATGGATGTACGACGCCCAGATGGTGGGCGTGGCGCGGTACCCGGCACGCAGTTGTCGTACCGCCGCATGAAGCGCGAACGCGGCCTCGTCGGTGCGCGGTGAATGGGCGCCGGAGCCGGTGAGGTGGGCGTAGAAGGTGCGGGAGACCTCCCCCGCGGTGGCGTCGCTGACGGGCCACAGCGCGCCGGTGACATGGCGGAAGCCGGCGAGCTGGAAGGCGCCGGTCAGGTGCAGGGCCTCGTTGCTCAGATCGGGGCTGATCTCGGAGGTGCTGCAGGCGGACAACATGGCGAGCTGGCGTCCGGGCAGGTGCAGGGCGGCGAGTTCGGCGACGGTCAGGGGTGCGCTCTCGTGGTCCGCGAGCAGCAGGCGGCTGGTGCCCGGGGCGTGGACGTCGGTCATGGCATGGCAGGCCAGGTGCACCACGTCGTGGTCGCCGAGCGCGGTGAGGACGGCCTCCTTGGTGGCGTCGGCCCCGGCGATGAGCGTGGCACCGGGCAACAGGGCTCGCAGGGCGGTCACTTCCTCCGTGATCCCGCGCAGCGGGGAGGCACCGGGCGCCTCGGGTTGGGCGACGATCAGAGTGCTGGGGTGCGCCGGGGGGCCTGGCATGCGGCGTACGTAGGCCAGGGCGCGCAGGCTCGCGGTGTAGGACGAGACCGCACGGTCCAGCACCCCCTCGCCGGACGGGGGTCCCGCGGCGTGCCAAGGCAGATAGCTGAGGAACCCGACCGGACACCACCACAGACGGGGCCAGGGGCCGCTCTGCGGGGGTGCGGTCAGGCCGAGGGCATCAAGGACAGGCCCGGCGGCGACTGTCCAGAGCCAGGCAAGAGTGTCGCGCACCTCGGCCTGCGCCTTTTGGCGCACGCGCAGAGGGTAGGTGTCTGCCGTGGCGAAGTGGCGTGCGGTGAGAAAGGTGAGAACCCGCTCGCTGGCCGACTCATGGTCGAGGCCGGGGAGCTCGAGAACTTGCACGGGCCGGGCGGGGTCTCCGGTGAGGAGGAACGCGTAGCCGCCGGAGGCAATGGAGGCGACGAGAACCACCGGGCCGTCGGCGGCGAGCGCGGCGAAATCGGGGTTGCCGTCCGGTGCTGCCCCACCGCGCAGCCTGGACCAGTGTTCGGTCAGCCGGGCGCGTTCGGCGGCCAGTTCACGGTCGAGTTCGCGGCGGTGTTCGAAGTCGTCGGCGGCCGCGGCCCGGTCCCGTGCGTCAAGGACCCGTAACCGCGCGTCAACCAGGCGGATTTCCCTCGCCTGCCCAGGATCCAGGACGTGCAGATCGCGCCGGATGTCCATGGCGTCCTCGGACAGTAGTCCCCTGGTGCGTTCGAGCAGGGCGACCAGGCGTTCCGGGGCGTCGGCGGCCAGCCCGGTGACGATGATGCGTTCGGTGAGCCGGGAGAAACTGCGCAGAGCGTGTTCCCGGTCGTTCCACAAGGGCCCCGAGGTGACGGTCCGGCGCAGCAGGTCGACGGTCTTGGTCAGTTGGTCCAGGGCGTCGGGCGCGGTGACGTCGGTGGCCTCCACCTGGCGCAGAGCCGCGAGCATCCGCACGTCGGCCCGGCCGCCTGGGGTGTCCCGGGCGCGGGTGAATCCGGCGGCGGACGCCGCCCGCAGCTCCTTGGCCGCCGTCGGGTCGGTCTCGAGTGCGGCCAGGTGGCCGAGTGCATGGGCGCGTTCGATCTCTGCGGCGACGAGGGCCGCAAGCACTGCGTGATCGCCGAGGGCCAGCGCCCGGTCGGCGAGCGAGACAGCCGTGCGCAGCCGGCCGGGGTCGGCCTCGGCCTGGCCCAGCAGCCGCTGGGCGCGGGCGAGTTCGTTGAGCACGAAGGACTCCACGTAGTCTCCGGGGGCAACCAGGGCCAGAGCGCTCTCGCCCGCGCGCACGGCCTCCTCGAGGGTGCTGAGCGGCTCTTTGGGAATCAGCACCCACGCATCAGTGAGCATGGAGATCAGACCGCACAGCACTTTCACCCGGCGAGCCTGGGCGTCCGGTAGCGCGGCAACGCGGCGCTGGGCGTTCAGTGCCTCGCGCAGCAGCCCGGTATCACCCGTCCGGCTGGCGTAGCGATGCAGGATCATGGCCTGGGCGGCGATGAGTTTGGCGTGCTCGGCGTGCTCCTCCGGGGCGAAGGCCTCGACCGCGTGCCTGCTCGCGTACACCGCCTCCCGCTGGGCCTCCAGGTCACCGGTGAGTTCGAAGAGCACGTTGTGGGCCGTGGCCAGGTTGGCGCGGGCGAGGGTCTCATCCAGCCGCTCGGCGTGCGCCACATGACCGAGTGCGGCGCGGGCCAGCGCGATCGCCTCACGGGCCGCGGGGACGTCCTGGGTGCGCTGGGCGATCAGCCGCAGGGCACTGGAGGCGTTGTTGGCGGCCTCCCCCCGGGCCTCCGGGTCGTCGGAGACGACCAGCACGCGGCGGCACAGGGCGACGGACTCGCGCATTGCGGCCAGGTCGGCACGCTCCTCGCCGTGCTGCTGCCGGACGACGCTCAGCACGCGCAGCAGCGGTACGTCGGCGGACCGGTCGGGGCCGGGGTGGTCCAGTGCCGCCGCGCAGAACGCGGCCAGCCGCTCGTACGGCGGATCGGGCCGGCGCAGCAGCATCCCCAGTGCCGAATTGAGGTTGTTCACCGCGATCTTCCCGGCTCGCTCGGCCGCCGCGTGGAACAGTTTCATCGCCTCGAACAACGGCTCGTCGTTGTCCACGAGTCCGGCGAGGGTCGCCAGTGCGCCTCCGAGGTTGACACTGTCGCCGCCGTTCTCGTCGTCGCTCAGGGCAAGCGCCTCCCGGAGGCACCGGACCGCCAGATCGGCGGCCGAGCGGTCCTCCAGCCGCCGGGCCAGCTCCACGGCGGCCAGGCCGGTGTTGGTGAGCGTGAGCACGCGCGCGGGGTCGCCGGGCGGCGGCTCGCGCAGCACGGCCTGCCCCACCTCGACGGCCTCGCGGCACACCGCGAGGTCGCCGGTGGCGGCCCGGTACAGGCTCAGCAGGCTGGCCAGGCTGGTCAGCACCTGCGGCAGATGCGGATGGGACGGCGCAGCGGACAGGCGGGCCAGCCGCAACAGCGCCATGGCCAGCGAGAGGTCGGCCTGGTCGTCCGAGTCGAGGTAGCGGGCGGTGGGATCCTGGTGCAGCTCCCACCACACGTACGGGTCCGTGGTGAAGCCGGTGTCCGCCGAGAAGTGCGCCCACGGGTCGTTGCCGCCGGCGTAGAACGTCCGGATGCGGCCGGGGACCAGGTGGGGGGCATGGGCGTAGACCGGGCCGAGCAGCTGCGCGGCGGCGGCCATCTCCACCAGGCGCCGCTCGGGCCGCTGCCGCATCGCGCGGTGGAAGAACAGCAGCCCGGCCGTCACGAGGGCCTCCAGGTCGAGGCCCCGCGGGCTGCGGTGGGACAGCAGACCAACCGCCTCGCTCAGCGCTTCGCGGGACAGCACGTTCCCGCCGTCGGCCCCGCGCTCCGCGGCCCTGATCCTCGCCCCGAGGCTCTCCAGCAACTGTGCGCGCACGCCCCGCCCCCGATCCACAAAGCGAACAACAACTCAAATTACCGCCGTTAGACTGAAGTTGTGGCGAATCCCGCGAGTCCCGCACTCACCCAAGAGGCCTTGGTCGAGCTCGCCGAGCGAGTGGAACGACTGTGCCGCGAACACGGCCGCGGCGGTCAGCTGGTGGCCCTGCTGGAAGAGGAGGGCGCCGAGAACCTGCTCGACGAGGCCGTCGCCCTGGCTACGTCCGCCGACTACGCGCCTACGCGGATGCGACAGGTGCTCGATGCGATCGAGCAGGCGCTCGCAGCGCAGGGCGTGCATGGATTGACCCGCCCCGACCGTGCCTTCAGCGCGCTGCCCGGTGTACAGGGCGCCCGAAGGACGCCGTCGGCGCATGTCTGCCCGCTGTCCCGGTGTACGCGCGGCGAAGCCGACCAAGGCCGGTGTGCTCTGGCGGACCAGCCGTTGGAGGCCGTACCACTCGACGGGTCCGGGCCCGGCCGACCATGACCACGCTGCTTCAGGAGCTGTCGAAGAGAGCGGCCGAACGCTGGGCGGCGGTCCTGCTGGGACCGGGGCTGCTGTTCGTCGCCTGTCTGATCCTGGCGCACCACCAGCGCTTCGGCCACGCCCTCGACCTCGCGCACCTGCGGGCGTACGTGCGGACCGTCACCACGGACAAGGCGAACCAGGAGCTCGCGGGTCTGATCGTGATCGGGGCGCTGGTCCTGCTCGGTGCGGCCGTCGCCGGGCTGCTCGCGGCCTCGGCAGGCCGGTTCGTGGAGCGTTGCTGGCTTCCTGAGCGCCCCTGGTGGTACGTCGCGGCCCTGACCCGGTGGCGGGCCTGGCGGTGGGACCGTGCCGACGCCGCCCTCACGCGTGCCGTGGCCGAGGCCGGCCTGGTGCTGGCCCGGGACCGGCTGCTGAGCGGAACCACGGTACGGCGCTTCCCCGCCGTCGAGCGGCGACAGGCCCGGCGGGACCGGATCGCCGGTACAAGGCCTGCACAGCCGACCTGGCCGGCCCAGCGGATGGCGGACGCGGCGGACCGCGTGCGCCGCCGCTACGGCCTGGACCTCGCCGAAGTCTGGCCGCACGTGTGGACGCTGGCGAGCGGTGAGCTGCGTGGTGACGTCCAGACGGTACGGGACAACTACGCGGCGGCGGCCCGGCTGGCCGCCTGGGCCTGGGGGTACGCGGCGATCGCAGCCGGCACCGGCTGGTGGCCCGCGGCGCCGCTGGCCGCGGTGCTGATCCCGATAGCCGGGCGGCGGGCACGCGAGGCAGTCGAAACGCTGGCCACGCTGGCCGAGAGCGCCGTGGACCTGCACGCACGGGACGTGGCCGAGCGCCTGGGCGTGGCCTGCCCCGATGCCTTCGGGCCCACGACGGCCGCCGAGGTCAACATGATCCTGCGGGCCTGAGGTGACGCTCCGGGCCACCTGCCCGGGCGGCGCACCAGTCTGCGTGATGAGGGAGTTGCACACTTCCGCCGGAGCTTTCGCAGCAAGAGCAGTCATCCCGCGCAGGCGCCTGCTCCGAACAGGAAGGAAGGCGCTCAACCCGCCCCCCGCAGAGCGACACCAACGAGGAAAGCATCCGTCAAATCGCTTGCCGACAGGGCTCATTGACGATTGCCTGGTGGCTTCAGGCCACCCTCCAGCCAGTCCGCGCCACAGGGGTACCCGTCATGCGCATCCGTTTACGCCCTTCTCGTCCAGCCTCCTCGCCGCGCCTCCGGCTCCGCTCATGCTCCCCGTACCCCCGACGTGCTCGACGCCCCACCTGCGCCCTCCTCGTCGCGGTCGCCCTGCTCGGCGGCAGCGCCCTGATCGGCTGCGACTCGGGCTCCGACAGCCGCGATTCCGGCCCCCGGATCCCGGCCGCGCCCGGCGATCCGGTACCCGTCAAGGTTGTGGCCGCCACGACCACCACCGTCGACCTGGGCGGGGGCGCGCACCTGATCGTCCCGCCCGGGGCCATGACGGACGGCGCGACGATCCGGGCCACGTACCGTCACCGGCCGGATGGCGCCTGGAACGAACTGACGCCCACCTCGGCGCCGGTGGAACTGACCGCCGAGCCGGCCGACGCCATCCATGGGCTGCTCACCCTGGAGTTCCCGGTGCCCGCACCACCCGCTGGCGCGGGCACGGAGACGTCGCGGTCGTACGGGGTGTCCACCTTCGAGGAGAAGAGCGGCGCGTGGATGCCGTACGCCTCCACGTACGACGCCGCCCGACGCATGATCATCGCCCAGATCCCGCACTTCTCCTGGTGGAACCCCTTCTCCTGGAACTGGGTCGACATCGGGGCCCGGGTGAACCAGAACGTGGGCCAGGCCCTGAAGCGCCGCGCCGGGCAACCTGCCTGTTCCGGGGGCGCGCCCGACTGGGTGGCCGCGCTCAACGGGGTCACGGCGGACGCAGCGGTCGCCGTACGCGGCTGCGCCCAGGCGGAGGACGATGTCCTGGACGTACAGCTGGTCAACAACAGGCCGTACGGCATGGTGCTGGAGTTCGGGGCGCCGGTGAAGTGGCGGTGGCACGAGGGGGGCGGGAGCGCCCAGGAGATCGGGGCGAACGCGCTCGGCGACGCCCTGGCGGGACCGGGGCGGTTGTACCTTCCGCCGCTCGGGCGGGCCTCGGTCGGCATCCCTCGGACTCCGGCCGCGCAGGTGTCCCGCTTCAGGATCGGTCCGACCGCGGGCAGCCTCTTCGTGGACTTCGCCACGCAGGGAGCCGACTTCCTGGTGGGGAAGAAGCTGCCTGAGGTGGGCAACTGCACCGTGATGTTGGCCAGTTACTCGCCCGACCTGTCGGCGGCGTCGCTACGCGACACCATCGTCTCGGCCGGCGACTGCCTCAAGGACTCCTACCTGCGCGAGGTCGCCGCAGGAAAACTGGACCGCGCGACGGTGGACCAGCTCTCGGCACGTCTGGACGGCCTGAAGAAGGCCTCCGTGGTGGGAAGGTGGTGGACCATCTACGGCATCGAGTGGCAGTTCGCCGATCTGTTCGTGGACCAGGTGGTCGTGTCGGACGCGGGCGGACTGGGCGCGGGTTTCTCCCTGTTGGCCCGCCGCCCGGCCGATCCGCCCAGGCCCACCGCGCCCGCCACGACCAGCGCGCCGCCCCCGGGACCGTCCCACACCGGCGACGGCCCGACCCCACCGCCCGTCTCTCCGAACCCTCCACCGCCCGCTCCCGCAGGCCGGACCGAAACGGTCGCGGGCCTCACCCACACCTGGACGGACTACCGCAACGCGGGTGGGCGGGAGGGTCCACGGATCGACCCGGGGGCTTCGGTCCTCATCACCTGCAAGGTGCGCGGTTTCGCCGTCGCGAACGGCAACAGCTGGTGGTACCGCATCGGTTCGCCCCCGTGGAGCGACCTCTACTACGCCTCGGCCGACCCCTTCTACAACAATGGTCAGACCTCCGGGCCGGTGAAGGGCACTCCGTTCGTGGACGAAGCGGTGCCGAACTGCGCTTGAAGAAACCGCTCCGGACGGCATGCAGCACCTGCACGATGACCGGGCGGTGCTGGTGGTCGATGAGACCGGCGAAGTGAAGACTTCAACGCCCTTGCGCGGTGGCGTGGAGGTGCCGAGGAGGGCGAGGGCTGGGCGCTGGGGGTGGCGGGTTCGGCCTGGTAGACGACGAGTCGCCACCGATCCCGCGCCCGGGACGGCCGCCTCCCCCTACGCCATGGGCGGGCCGAACGACTGGGAGTTCCGCCGGGAGAGGAGGGCTGGGCCCTGGTCCGCCAGAGGCTGGGCGTCTGGCGGACCGAGGGCGAGAACCCCCTGGGGTCTGTCTTCCAAGACCAATCGGGTGGTGGATCAGGGTGGGGTCACACGGGGAAGGCGCTGTTCGGCATCCGGGGCACGGTGTCCGTGATGGTGTAGGCCGATCTCCGAAGGCGGCCGCTGTCGGCGGGTGCTCAGCCGCCTGAGGTGAAGGTGACCGGCAGGGTCTGGGGGCCGCGGAGGCCGCCTGGGCGCCAGCGGATCTCATCCGGCGCCACGGCAAGAGCGAGGCCCGGCAGCCGGCGCAGGGCGGTGCCGATCGCGATCTGCCCCTCCAACCGGGCCAGCGGCGCACCCAGGCAGTAGTGGATGCCGTGCCCGAAAGCGAGGTGCGCGTTGTCCTGCCGGGCGATGTCCAGGCGGTCAGGGTCGGGGAACCGTGCCGGGTCGCGGTCTGCGATGGCCGAGGCGATCAGCACGGTCGCGCCGCGCGGGATGGTCACACCCCCGATCTCGACGTCTTCGCGTGCGAACCGGGCGATGCCGGGGCTGACCGGTCCGTCGAAGCGGAGGAACTCCTCGATCGCGCCCGGCAGCAGCTCGGGGTCGGAGCGCAGCAGGTCGAGCTGGTCGGGGTGGGCGAGCAGTATGGCGATACCGCCGCCGATCAGGTTGACGGTGGTGATGTACCCGGCGGCCAGCAGCAGGAACACCATGGCGATCAGCTCATCCTCGGACAGTTGCCGCTCCTCGTCCCGGGCAGTGATCAGGCCGCTGAGCAAGTCGTCACCGGGGTGTGCCCGTTTGGCCTGGATGAGCTCGGTGACGTAAGCCCGCATGTGCTGCCACGCCTCGTTCACCACGGCCGGGTCGGGTGGCACCGAGCCCCTCATGATCATGCGGTCGGTCCAGCGCTGGAAGTCGTGACGGTCGTCCACCGGCACCCCGAGGAGCTCGCTGATCACCGTGACCGGGAGCGGCAGCGCGAAGTCCGCCACGAGGTCGGCGTGGCCGGCCGGGACGACCGCGTCCAGCAGCCCGTCGGTGATGGACTGGATCCGGGACTGCATCCCGGCGACTCTGCGGGCGGTGAACGCCTTGGAGACCAGGCTGCGCAGGCGGGTGTGATCGGGCGGATCGCTGCGGAGCATGTTGCCCAGCACCGACTTACGCTCCGTTTCGGGCAGCTGCCCCAGGAGCCGGGTGTCCGAGGCGTCACGGACATCGGCGCTGAAGCGGGAATCGGTCAGGGCCGCGAGTCCGTCTTCGTAGCGGGTGACGAGCCAGGCGTCCAGGCCGCCCGCGATGACGGCACGGCGCACGGGGCCTTCCTCGCGCAGTTGCCGGTACAGCGGGAAAGGGTCCGCGACGAAGGCATGATCGGCGTAGGGCAGAAGAACCGGCCGCTCACTCATGACGCCTCCAGCGATGTCGCCCCGGCCATGGTGACTGACGATATATGTCGATTCGCACGCTACGGGTCACCGACAGCCGCGCCGGGGATTCGGTTCCGGCCTCCCGGTTCAGCGGCCTGCCTTCAGTCCGGCCAGGCCCGCGCCGGCGGCCACGGGCACGATGCCGTGCTGGGTGACGGTGACCGGGGGCTCGCCGGACGGGCCGTACCGGGTCCGCAGGGTGTACGGCAGCGGCTGGAGGGGGGCCGACGGGGCGGCGACGTGCCAGGAGACCGAAATGCTGCCGCCCGGCGGGACGGAGGGCGTCGAGGTGGAACCGAGCGGGGTGGCGGCCAGGCCGGTGAGAGCGAGGTCGACGGGGCCGGTGTCTCGCAGGCCGTTGCGGTTGCGGAAGGTGGCGGTCAGGGTGGCGGTGCCGCCCGGGGCCGGCGCCAGCGGTTCCAGGGTGACGGTGGTGGAGCCCTGGTAGGGGGCGGCGGCCAGGGTCTTGTACACCGTACGGGCTGTCCGGTACGCGTCGCCCGTCGGGCGGACCGGGTGCCGCCGGTCCTGCTCCCGGGTCCATGCCTCCTCGCGCGGGTAGAAGTCGAAGGGCGGTGCGGGGCGGTTTCCGGCCAGGGCCTCGGCGTGCTCGTGCAGGAACTCCTCCCACTGCGGCAGGTGCAGCCCGGCGATCAGGCCGTGCCAGTCGCGGGCCGCGTAGTTGTTCAGCGAGCCCGCGGCGGACCGGTCGGCCCAGGTGGTGATCAGGGCGCGGGCAGCGCGCTCGAGTCCGGCGGCCTCGGCGGGGCTGCTGGCCTGCCGTTTGGCTGCTTCCAGCCAGGGGCCGAGCAGGAAGGACCGGTGGCAGCCGGCCACGGTGTCACTCAGTCGCATGAGTTTCAGCCAGAGGGCGCCGACGGCGCGGAAGGTGGCGGTGTCCCGGCTCAGCCATGCCGTGCGCAGCGGCTCGTGGAGGGTGCGGGAGCGGTTGGCGAGGGCCTGGCGGGCCAGGTCCGTCAGGTCGCGGCGGTAGGTGTCGCTGTCGCGCAGTGCGGGTGCCACGTCGAGCAGGGCGGCGAAGGCCCGGTCGAAGCCGGCCGGCGCGAAGGCGGTGGCGGAGGAAGCGTGCAGGCGGGGGCGGCGGGTGAAGAGGGAGTCGTGCGGGCGGCCGTCACGGCTGGTCAGCCGGTAGGCGGTGGGGGCCAGTGCGGCGTACGCGGTCCGTGCGGCGGGGTCCGGGGCGCCGTAGCGGAATTCGGAGTACCGCTCGAACCACGCCGTCCGGTCGATGGTCTCGGTACGCCAGGCCAGCTCACTGAAGAGCTCGAAGGCGGCGGGGTCGCCACCGGTGGCCTCGGGCAGGTAGGCGGTGCCGGCGAGCGCGCTGCCGGGCTTGTCCCGCCAGGCGGGGAACTTAGCGGTCCAGCGGTCGGTGTTGGCGCCGATGGTGGTGCGGCCCCCGAAGTTGGGGATCGTGCCGAAGGCGTACGGGGTGCCGCGCCAGTCCCGCTCCCGGTCGGTGACGGTGTCCAGATCGGACAGGCCGTCGACGATGAGCAGGCGGCTCTTGTCGACGGCGTCGAGGAGGGCGGACACCGGGTTGCGCTGCCAGCCGAGCAGCACCCAGGTGGCGCCGGGGTGGGCACTTTGCAGGGCACGCTCCACGGCGCGGGCCGCGTCGGCGACGGGCACGTCGCCGGGACTGCCGCCCTCGTGCAGCAGGTCCATCTTGAAGTGGGCGGCACCGCCGAGGAGTTCGCGCTGGTGCCGGTAGAAGGCGGCAGCCAGATCGGCGAAGGGCGGGGTGCGGGGGTCGAGCCAGTCCGGGCGGCGCATCCCGAACCACGTGCCCTGTGGGATCACGCGGGCGGTGGGGTGGCGCTGCGTGAAGCCGTCCGGGACGGTGCCGAACCAGCCGGGCAGGACCGGGTGCATGCCGTACGCGCGGAGACGGTCGGTGATGCGCCGGCCGAGGGCGGCGCGGCGGGCGATGAGCTCGCGGGAGGGCGGGCCTCCGTAGCCGCTGAGGTTCTGCAGCAGCCACCACGGCTGGTGGGAAGGGACCGGCAGCCAGGCGCGGGCCTCGGCGTCGGAGTAGCCGAAGTCCAGCAGCACGCGATGGTAGACGGCTTCCTGGCCGACGGTGACGAGCACCTCGTTGCATCCGTGCAGCGCCAGGTCGTCGATCAGGCGTTCCCAGTGCGGCCAGTCGGCGTAGGGGGCGGTGTAGCCGTCGTGGGTGTCGTTGAGGGCGAAGCGGTGGGGGACGGTGGCGGACCGTTCGAGCGGGTGGGCGGGAGCGGGCAGGACGTCGGGAAGGTGGTCGATGCGGCTGCCGGCCCAGGAGAGGTGGGCGCGGCAGACGTACTTGAGGTACCAGTGCACGCCGGTGAGGAGGACGGCGGGGCCGGTCGCGCTGACCTCGATACGGCCGTCGTGGCCGGCGACACGGAAGCGGTCGGCGCGGTCGGCGCGGTCGGCGGCTGCCACGACGCGGAGGACGAACTGGGCGGCGTGGCGCGGCAGCAGGCGGTGCAGTGCCTCGTACGCCGTGGCGAGGTCCGAGGCGGGCCCGGTACGGGGAGCCGGCGGTACGGTGACGCCCGCCGCCACGGGTTCGGGTGCCGGGGCGAAGCCTGTCACTCCCGTGGACAGTCCCACCGCGCCGACCGCACCGAGCAGGGCACGCCTCGACAGCATGTCCATCTGATTTCTCCGTGGTCCTCGGGTGACGACGGGCGGATCCGCGGAGCGCAGGCTACCGGCTCGGACCGGTACGAACGGGGTACATGGGACGGCGACACGTACGGTGTGTCAAGGACCGTCATCCGATAGGCGCCGGCCTTCGGCGCTCGTCCGATCGTCACATCTACCCCGGTGGCAGGTGGGGGTGTCCGAGCGACAGCGCCGGCACGCTGTCTCCGTTGAAGTACCACAGCGCACTCGTGTACCAGAGGACCACCACCACGACCACCAGTGCGCCCCCGGCCAGTGGCAGGGCCCAGCCCGGCAGGCGACGGCTCTGCACCAGCACGACCTTGGCGGCGAACGCCCCGTAGAAGAAGCAGCCCGCGATCGAGTGCACTGCCACACGCGAGCCGGTCAGCTGCACGCCGTACGCCTGGACGCAGTGCACCGCGATCGGGACGGTGAGGGCGAACAGGACCACACCGACGATGCGGTGGGTGATGGGCACCGGGCCCGGCACCCGGCGCACCCCGGGCAGCCGGCGGTACATCCACAGCGCCAGCAGCAGCTGGAGAGCGGCCAGCCCCAGGACGCCGGTGGCGAGCTGTGCCTTGAGACGCACGGCATCGGTGTTCGCCTGGCCGAACAGTGTCGCGGTGTAGTCCGCCGTGTTCGCCCGGCCGAACAGGAAGACGGCGACGAAGACCGCGGCGGCAGCCACGAACGCCAGTGCGAGAGCGAGCCCGGCTTCCGGGCGGCGCAAAGCGGGCCGGGCGTGCGACATGGTGCTCCTCGTCTCGGAACGCTGAGGGTTGGCGGTTTGCCATCCCTTGTACTCGCCCGGTCCGGCAGATGGCGGCCGACGCGGCCGTAGCGACCTCGACTCCTCGTTGGCGCGGCCGAAGCACGCGGCGTGGGCGGCGTCGATCTCGAGGCAGTTCGGCGCCGGGTGTCCGTTTCCGGAGCGCCACAGCGGCGACCAGGCGTACAGCGGCGTGGGATCGATCAGGGGGACGGAGCACAATCCGGGGACCTGCGGCAGTGGCACATCCGTTCGTGATCCCTCCGGCGCCGGTCTGCCGGGTCAGCCAGCGGCCGCGGCCGTTGCTTGCGCTGGAGCCGGTGCCGCGGCCCGACGCAGACACCCGGTCAAACACACTCCGGCCTGCCCGAGACGGACTTCCGCAACACCTCTTTAGCCCGCGCTGTAGACCCGTACACCGCCCACGTACGTCTCCACGGTGCGGATGGAGTGCAGGTCGGCAGCGGCGACGGCGAAGGGGTCACGGTCCAGGACCGCGAGGTCGGCGAGGCGGCCGACGGCGATCACACCGGCCTCGTCCTGGTGGTTCACCCACGCCGAGCCGGCCGTGTACGCGGCGAGGGCGTCGGTGAGGGCGAGCCGCTGCTCGGGCAGGAACGGGGGGCGCAGATCCGGCTCGCCCAGTTCCTCGGCCCACACCTGGCGGTTGACGGCGACGTGGATGCCGTGCCATGGGTCCGGGCTCGAGACGAACCAGTCGCTGCCCGCCGCGAGCACCGCACCAGCCGCGTGCAGGGCTCCGAACGGATATTGGCGTCGCCCCCGTTCTTCGCCGAGGAAGGGCAACGTCAGCTCGTCCATGGCGGGTTCGTGGGCGGCCCACAACGGCTGCATGTTCGCGGCGGCGCGCAGTGTGCGGAAACGGGGGATGTCGTCGGGGTGCACCACCTGGAGATGGGCCAGGTGGTGGCGCAGGCCGGTGTGGCCGTGCACGGCCACGGCCGCCTCGAGGGAGTTCAGCGCCTCGCGGACCGCCCGGTCGCCGAGAGCGTGGAAGTGGATCTGGAAGCCGTGCCCGTCGAGGGCGACCACGGCGTCGCGGAGCAAGGCCGGGTCGACCATGGAGATCCCGGCGTTGTCGCCCGGGCAGCCGCAGGAGTCCAGGTAGGGCTCGAGCATGGCGGCGGAGAAGTTCTCCACCACACCGTCCTGCATGATCTTGACGCTGCCGGCGGTGAAGCGCCGGCCTTGGGCGGCCTTCTCGCGGCGGGCGAGCAGCGAGTCGAGCTGGCCGAGGTCCTGGTCCCGTTCCCACCAGAGCGCTCCGCGTACCCGGGCGGTCAGCGAGCCGTCGGCGTCGCAGGCGAGGTATGTGTCGAGGGGGTCGGGGAAGCCCGCGTACGCGCCGACGAGTGCGTCCTGCCAGCCGGTGATCCCGAGCGAGTGCAGCAGTTCCTGGGCAGCGAGGAGTCCGGCGCGGGCCTCGGCCGCCGAGGGAGCGGGCGCGAGCGTCCCGACGAGCATCATGGCGCCCTCGTGCAGTACGCCGGTGGGTTCGCCCGCGGCGTCGCGTTCGATGCGGCCATCCGCGGGATCCGGTGTGTGCCGGTCCAGTCCGGCCAGGGCCAGGGCGCGCGAGTTGGCCCACGCCGAGTGTCCGTCGCGGACCGGGAAGTAGGCGGGCCGGTCGGGAAGGATGTCGTCGAGCTGGTCGCGGTGCGGCAGACCGCCGGGGAAGGCGTCGAAGGACCAACCGCTGCCCTGGATCCAGGGGGCCTCGGGGTGGGCGGCGGCGTAGGCCGCGATCGTGGCGCGGTACTCCAGGGCGGTACGGCCCGGGCTCAGATCGCAGCCGAGCATTCCGATCCCGGCGATCACCGGATGTACGTGTGCGTCGGTGAACCCGGGCTGTACGAACCGGCCGCCGAGATCGGTTACCTCGGTACGCGGACCGATGTGCTCGCGGATCTCCCGGTCGGTGCCGAGGGCGGTGATCCGGCCGCCGGTGACGGCCAGCGCCGATATCCGATGGCGTACCGGGGAGGCGGTCCAGATGGTGCCGTTGAGGAGGACGAGATCTGCATGGCGCATGTGCGGGCTCCGGTTGGTGACACGTTGGTGAGGGGCTGGTGACAGGTGGGAGAGGCCGACGGGGTGAGGGAGAGGGGGTGAGGTCTGGTGAGGCGCGCGTCCGCGCCCGGGGCGCGGTGGTCAGCCGCCGGCGGCAGCCGGTGCGGGCACGGGCGCGAGAGGAGCCGGCGGCTGTGTGAAGTAGGCGGCCCTGCGCCGGTAGCGGGTCCACACGGCGGTGGGAATACCGAGGGCGATGACGGTGAGGGGCAGTACGGTGAGGAAGCGCCCGTTCTCGGGGTCGAAGGCCAGGTGGTCCACCGAGGTCCACTGTTGATAGGCGACGAGGCCGCCGAGCAGCAGCAGGGCGATGCCGCCGAGCAGCGGCAGCAGGCCCACGACAAGCGCGTCGCGGATCCGGCCGCGCAGTTCGTGGCGGAAGGTGACGACGCAGGCGATACCGCCGACCCCGTACATCAGCGAGACCAGGATGCCGACCGAGTTGACGACGGCGACCACCACTTCGGACAGCGAGCCTACCGCGAGCCCCGCGAGCGATACTCCGATGGCGAGGGCCGCGATCCGCACGGTGGAGGTGACCGGCGTGCCCCACGCAGGATGCAATCGGGTCCAGCTCGTGCCCAGCACACCGTCGCGGCCCATGGCGAGCGTGAGCCGGGCCCCCGCGATGACGCTCGACTGCATGCAGGCCACGGTGGCGAAGAGCATCGCGGCGAGGGCTGCGGCCGCGCCGGTGGCCCCGTAGAAGGTGCGGGCCAGTTCGGTGACACCGGACAAGGGATCCGCGAGCTGCTCCGGCTTCAGCGCGTGCAGGAAGCCGGTTGCCGAGAAGAGGAAGAACCCGGTGGTGACCAGAATCGCGATGATTCCGGCACGGCCCGACGAGCGGACCGAGGTCGACTCCTCGACCACGGAGAAGGCGCTCTCCCAGCCCCAGAACATGTACGCCGCCATCACGGTCGCGCCGAGCAGTGTGAGGGTGTCGGGGAAGGCGAACGGCGAGAACCACGAGGCGGAGACGGGGGCCGCGTCGCCCCGGGCGAAGGCGGTGATCACGATGGCGGTGACTACGACCGCGGAGATGCCGAGCAACAGGCTCTGAACGGCGGTGGCGCCCTTCACCCCCCGCAGCGCGCTCAGCACGATCAGGACGCTCCACAGCAGGCCGGTGACGGTGACCGCCAGGGGGTCGTCCGGGGAGACGGCCCGGACGCCGGCCTCGGCGAGCAGGCCGAGGGTGAACTGCCCGGTGAGCTGGCCCGCGTACGACAGGAACAGGATGTTGGTGGCGACCGATGTCCACCCGGTGAGATAGCCGGTCCAGGGACCGAGCGCTCGGCGCACCCAGACGTACGCCGTGCCGCAGTTGGGGTCGCGGGCGGCGAGCCGGGCATAGCCCCCGGACACGGCAAGGATCGGCAGGGCCGCGAGCAGGAAAGCTGCGGGCATCGCGGTGCCTGCGAGCGCGGCGAGGAAGGCGAGGCCGATGCCGACGCTCACGGTGGGGCTGATGTTGGCCAGCGCGATGACCACGCCGTGCCGGGTGCTGAGGGTCTTGCGGAACGCGGCGACGGGCGCCTTGCCGGTGGCGGGTCTTCCCTGGTCCATGAGCAGCACTCCTCGGTTCTGGGTGCCCCGCAGACAACCGCTCGCCTCACTATTTTGTCAACGGTGTGGGTAAAAGATTTTCCGCCGGGCGGCAGGGCTTGCGGAAGCGCTGTCCAGGCTGGTCTGATCACCCCATGGCAGTACGAGGCAGAGGCCGTCCCCCCAAGGTCGAGCTGGACCTGCGGATCATCGTGGACGCCGCGCTCGCGCTGACCGACGACGAAGGCGCGGCGGCGCTCAGCGTGCGGCGGCTCGCCGCCAGACTCGGGGTCGACCCCTCCGCCCTGTACCGCTACGTCAGCGACAAGGACGAGCTCCACCTGGCCCTGGCCGACCGCCTCTTCGAGGAGACCCTGACAGGGTTCGAACCCTCGGAGAGCTGGCGCGACACGCTGCGCGACCTTGCGCTGCGCACGCGGGAGACCGCCCTTCGCCATCCCGGCGCGGCGGTTCTGGCCACCTACCGCACCACCCGGCGCCCTGCCGAGATGCGGATCGTGGAGCACATCCTGGTGGCCTTCGGCCGAGCCGGATGCTCCCCGGCGCTGGCCGCCGTCCTGCACCGGGTCTACGGAGACTTCGCCTTGGCCTGGGCCGGGATGGACGCGGCATTCGAGTCACTGGACGGGGCCGCCCGGACGGGCGACGAGCAGGCCTGGACCCGCGAGTACCCTGCGGCCGACCCCGCCGCCTTCCCTGCCATCGCGCGCAGTGTGGCCCACATGGCCCGGCTGGACGGGGCGACGGTATTCAAGGCCGCCCTGGAGACCTTGCTGGACGGGCTCGCAGCGCGGATCACGGCGGAGGCCGCGGGTCGGTGCCTCGACACACCCGGCGAACCGGCGGCAGGGGCCACGACGTTGCAGCCACCGACGTGATCATGAAGACCGGGGATCAGTGCACCTGGATGCCCGCGCCGTACGGCGTTCCACCACTGTGGCAAATGGCGGTGCTCGTCGTACCGACCCGGCGCCACGTGGGGTCGTAGACGATGTAGTCCCGCGCCCAGGGCCTGTCGCACTTCGTGTACACGCGGAACTCGCCGGTTCCGTTGGTGCACGTACCGGCCGCGGTGGTACTGGACTTGTACCACGTACGGCAGTCGTACGGGTCCGCGGCCGCAGGGCTCGCCCCGGCCATCGCCAGCCCGGCGCCCAGGGCCAGCGAGGTCATCAAGGATCCGACGCGCTTCATCCGTGGCTCCCGATCGAGAGGTCCATTTTGGGGGCATCGCGTCGCTCTCACGTCGAAGACCCCGAACGCCTCCACTATCCGCGCGCCGGCCTGCCACCACAACCCCGCGCAGGGCACCGCCGGAACGCAGGGCCGGCCCTGGGGACGGTGAGGCGGCAGTGGCGCGCAAGCCCCAACCACGGCTGCGGCGACCGGAGTCACTCCTTGCTCAGCCGCACCGTGTCTCCCGTCGGTCCGCCCGCGAGGACGTCGATGCGCACGCCGGTCGCGGGGTCGGTGAAGCTCTGTCCGGGTGCGTACGCGGCCAGGGCCAGCGGGGCGCAGCCGGTGGGCGGGGTCGTGGTCGGGTTCGCGTTCATGATCCGCACCGGGCCCTCGCCGGTGGGGGCCGCGGAATCGACCTTGTAGATGAGGACGCCGGTGGAGCAGGCGGCCACGTCGTTACCCTGGGCACGGCGGGATTCCGCCACGTACGCCGTCGTCCCGCCGGTCCGCAACACGGCGATCTTGGTTCCGCCGGAACGTTCCACCGGGGTCAGCCGTACCGTTCGGCGACCGGACACGGGCAGGCAGGCGACCTGGTCGTCGCGGGTCCAGCCGAGCTTCCAGGAGTGCCAGCCGAGGTACTGCGGGGCGTGGCCCGCGATGTCGCCCATGACGTCCCAGCCGCCCACGTACCGGTGGGTGGCGCCGGTGAACGAGTACAGGTCGGGCAACCCGAAGGTATGGGCGGTCTCGTGGGCGGCGACCTTGTGGCCCCAGCGCCACATGTCCTGTCCGAAAGTGACGGCCCATTTGAGGCGGGTGCCGTCGGCAGTGATGCCGGGCGCCGCCGGGTCGTACAGGTAGGTCGGTGAGAAGGGGATGGCTGTCGCCGTCCTGGCGGGGACGACGTAGACCATGTCGTAGCGGGAGAAGTCCGCGTAGGGGTCGGCGGCCGTGATCGCGTCGCGGAGGTACTTCTCGTGGGCCTCAAAGGTGAGGCCGCGCGCGAAGCCGTAGGAGGTGGAGTCGGCGGGCATCCGGATCCAGCGGTGCAACGGGCTATTGTCCAGTCGCAGACGACCGTAGCTCGCGCGGCCCATCCAGTCGGCGGCCGGGGCGAGGTGAGCGGCGTACGGCTCGGTGGAGTCGGTGGCCGGGGCGTCGGGGAAGTCCACGTACAGCGTAAGGACGCGGCGGGTTCCGGTGGCGGGCTGGAACTGGGTCCGGTCGGTGTCGTGGCCCTCGTCCGTCCAGCCGGTCCGGCCGGGGAGGGCGCAGTCGGCGGCGGCGGGCGGCGAGCCGGGGGCGGCGGCCGCGGTGGGGGCAGACAGGCAGGAGATGAGGGCGACGGCCGCTGCGAGCGGCCGCAGGTGGTGAAGCAGGGTGGTCATGTCTCTCCCGTCGGAGGCAGGTTGAGGGGATGCAGGCAGCGCGGGCGGTAACTGCGGGGCAGCGTGCGTGGGAACTGCGCGGGGCCTACGCGCGACCCGCGGCCAGGTCCATCAGGCGGGACAGCACGCGGCCGCCGGAGGCGGTGACGCCGTCGTGCTCCCATTCGTTGGTGACCCACACCCGGGTGGCGCCGACCTCGCGCGCGGCGCACAGGGAAAGCCCAGCGTCCACGTACATGTCGTCGTGGTAGACGAGTGCGGCGAGAGGGACCCGGTTGGCGGCGAGGCGGCGAGGATCGTACAGCGGTGGCCAGTCCGGGCGTTCAGCGAGCAGATCGGCGGCGCCGGCGAAGGGGCGCAGGCCCTTGATCTCGCGGAACATCCAGGGGTAGATCATTTCTCCGGTGAGCAGGAGGGGGTCGGCGTCCTCGGCGAACTCGGGGAACGCCGCCATGATCCTGGACGCCGCCCAGCCCGTCGGCCCCGCGCCCTGCCCGTACAGGGTCTCCTGCATGACGGCGAAGAGCGGGTTGTCGGTGAAGCCGGTCAGTGCCATCACCTGGTGCAGGAACGTGTCGGTAGGCCTCGCTTCCTCGTCGAGGGATTCGTCGAGAAGCCAGTGGATCCGTTCGAAGCCGTCGCCCATGCCGAGGGCCAGGCCGAGCGTGCGCAGGCGGTGGGGGGTGAGCCGGTCTCCGTCGGGCAGGCGCACATCGGTGGCGGCCAGGAGGCGGGCGATCTCGCCCAGCCGGGCAGCGTCGTCGGGGTAGCGGGTGTAGTAGTCGAGGACGCGGTCCCGTACTCGGGGGTAAGTGCGGGCGTAGACGTCGTCGGCGGTAGCCGAGAGGCCGGGCAGGCCGCCGGTCACGTAGCACGCCCGAAGGCCTTCGGGCGCCTGGGAGAGATAGGTGAGGGTGACGAAGCCACCGTAGCTCTGGCCGAGGGTCTCCCAGGGCTCATCGCCGCACAGCTGCCGGCGGATCAGTTCGGCGTCCGCGACGATCGAGTCCGCCCGGAAGTGGCCGAGATGCTCGGCCAGCCGGGCCGGTGAGGCGAAGCGGGAGGCCGTACGGGCGGTGACGGGGGTGGAGCGGCCCGTGCCGCGCTGATCGAGGAGGAGGACCCGGTGGGTCTTGAGGGCCTGCGGCAGCCAGCCCGGCGCACCGGCCGACGGTCTGGGCGACTTGCCGCCCGGCCCGCCCTGCAGATAGAGGAGCCAGGGTAGTTGCCGACCTGCTCGGCGCGCATCGGTGACCTCCCGGGCGAAGATCCGGATGGTCGGACCGTGCGGGGCCGCGTGGTCCAGGGGCACGGTGAAGACGTGATCGACGGTCGCGTACGCAGGGTTCATGGGTCCCTTTCGCGGCCACATGGCCGCACGGTGACGTGTGACATCACGCGTCAGCCTGGCGCGGCCAACCGTGGCCGTGGAGCCCTCACTTACCCATAACTCCACGCTATGGAGGCGCAACAATTGTGGAGTGCCATTTCACATAACTATGTTATCGGTCACATTCCAGCCTCCTGAGGCTGCCCGACGTTCACGGAGTGACCACTGATGAACAAGCGCACTCTTCACGCCGTCGCCACCGCTCTGGCGGCGACCGTCGCACTCGGCATGGCCGGCTGTTCCAACGGCAGCCACTCCGGCGGCAGTCAGCAGGACAGAGGCTCGAAGAACCCCGCACTCGCCAACGCGGGGGCCGTAGTCGGCGGCACTCCGCAGAAGGGCGGCACACTGACCGTCCTGTCCAACCAGGACTTCACCCACCTCGACCCGGCCCGCAACTGGGTGATCGGAGACATGGACTTCGGGACCCGGCTGCTCTACCGCACCCTGGTGACGTACGACGCGGAACCGGGCGCGAAGGGCGGAGAGCTGGTCCCCGACCTTGCCGAGGACCTCGGTGTCTCCTCCAACGGCGCCAAGACCTGGACGTTCAAGCTCAAGAAGGGCCTCACGTACGAGGACGGCTCCCCGATCACCGCCCAGGACGTCAAGTACAACGTGGAGCGGCCCTTCTCCCCCGACCTGCCCGGCGGCCCGGACTACGCCGCACGCTACCTGGCCGGCGCCGAAGGCTACCGGGGCCCCGCCCAGGGGCAGCACCTCGACTCGGTCAAGACCCCCGACGACCACACGATCGTCTTCGAACTCCGCAAGCCCTTCGCGGAGTTCCCCAATGCCACCGTCCTGCCCACCTTCGCCCCGGTGCCCAGGGCCCAGGACAAGGGCCCCCAGTACGACAACCGCCCGTTCTCCTCGGGCCCCTACAAGATCGAGTCGTACGACCGGGACAAGCGGCTGGTCCTGGTCCGCAACCCCCACTGGGACCCGGCGACGGACACCGTGCGCAAGGCGTACCCGGACCGGCTGGTCGTGGTGATGGGGCTGAGGGCCAACCAGGTCGACGATCGGCTCATCGCCTCGGAGGGCGTGGACGCCTCTGCCGTCTCCTGGGGCAAACTGCGCCCGGAGAGCACCCCCAAGGTACTCACCAACGCCGACGTCAGGGCGCGGCTGCTGGCCGAGTCCACCAACTGCACCGAGATGGTGCAGATGCACACGGGCCGGGCCCCTTTCGACAATGCCAAGGTCCGGCAGGCCGTGCAGTACGCCCTGGACCGCGAGGCGGTGCTGACCGCCTCCGGCGGCCCGGCCCTCAACGACCCCGCCACCGCACTCATGCCCGGCTCGCTCTACGGCGGCAAGCAGCCCGACACGCTGGGGATCCCGGCCACCGGTGACGTGGAGAGGGCGAAGCAGCTCCTGAAAGAGGCCGGCAATCCGGACGGGATCACCACCCGTATCACCGTCTCCAACGGCGACAAGGGAGTCGCCGAGGCGATACAGCACTCCCTGGGCCGGGCAGGGATCAAGGTCACCATCGACGCCGTCGACCCGTCGGCCTTCTACGACACCATCGGCGACACCAAGAACCGCACCGACCTCGTCTACACCGGCTGGTGCCCCGACTATCCCTCCGGCTCCACCTTCCTGCCCTTCCTCTTCGACGGCCGCTACATCAAGGAGAAGGGGAACTCCGGCAATCACTCGCTCTTCCACGACGAGGCGACGATGAAGCGGATGGACGAGATCGCCGACATGACCGACACCGCGCAGGCCAACACGGCGTGGCGGCAGCTGGACGGGGAGATCCTCGCCAAGGCTCCGACGGCGCCCACCGTCATCGAGCGCATGCCGCTGCTGCTCGGCACCAACATCGCCGGCGCCTTCGGCCACACGTCGTTCGGCGGCCAGCTCGACTACGCCACGATCGGGCTCAAGGACCCGGCGAAGAGCGGCAACTGACCCCACCCGCGCAGCGCCCCCGGCTCCTTCGTGTGGAGCCGAGGACACTGCCGCACCCATGCCGCTCCTACGACTTGGTGATGCGTACGGTCTCGCCGTAGCCGTCAGCAGCAAGCACGTCGATCCGGACCCCGGCCGCCGCATCGGTGAACGACTCGCCGGCCCAGAACGGGGCGTCGTCCAACGGGCGGCAGCCGCCGGCGGGTGCGGCGGACGGTTTGGCGTCCATGACCCTGACCGGCCCGTAGCCGGTCCGCACGGAGGCGTCGACCCGGTAGATCAGGGCGCCGGTCGAGCAGGAACCCGCGTCCGCCTGGACACCGCGCCTGGACTCGACGACGTATGCAGTCGTGGGGCCGGTGCGGATCACCGCCATCTTGGTACCGCTGCCGTACTCGACCGCCGTGAGGTGCACGGTGTCGCTGCCCTTCGTGGCCCGGCACACGACCTGACCGTCCCCGGTCCAGCCGGCCTTCCAGGAGTGCCAGGCGAAGAACTGCGACCCCCGGCCGCCGATCAGGCCCATCACGTCCCAGCCGCCGATGAAGCGGTGGGCGTCGCTGCCCGCCTCGAAGGCGTACAGGTCGGGCAGCCCGAAGGTGTGCGCGGTCTCGTGGGCGACGAGCTTGGCACCCCAGTGCCACATGTCCTGACCGAAGGTCACCGCCCACTTGACCCGGCGGCCGTCGGCCACCACACCAGCCGTGCCCGGCGCGTACACATAGGTCGGCGTGAAGGAGATCGCCGCCGCGTTGCGCGTCGGCACGACGTACACCATGTCGTAGCCGGAGAAGTCCACGTACGGATCGGCGGCCGCCACCGCGTCCTTGATGTACGCCTCGTGCGCCTCGTGGGTCAGGCCGCGCGCGAAGCCGTAGTCGGTGGAGGCGCGAGGCATGCGAACCCACCGCTGCTGCTGGTCGATCGAGAGCCAGGTCCTGCCGTACGAGGCGTACCACAGCCAGTCCGCCCCGGGCGTGATCTGCGCCGAGTCCTCGCTCGGGGCCTCGGTGGCCCGTGCGTCCGGGAAGTCCACGAAGATCATGCCGACCCTGACCGTCCCGACGGGGCGCTGGAACACCGAGTAGTCCGTGTCGTGCCCCTCGTCCGTCCAGCCCGTGGTGCCGCGCAGGGCACAGGCCGACGGGCTGTCAGTGGCGCTGGCGGGCGGCGATCCCAGCAGGAGGAGCAGCAGTGCGGCGGCAAGGGCGGGCAACAGCACCCCGCGCGATGTTCTCAGCCGATGGGTGGGTCTCATGGACTCGCAACCTCCACATGGATGGTGTGTGACATTTCACATAAGACTTACGGGTTCCCGCTCCTGTCCGAAAGCTGTCGCCGCTCCATAACATGCGCGGCATGGAACTGGAGGTACGGCACCTGCGGGTGGTGTGCGCGATCGCCGAGGCCGGCAGCCTCACCCGGGCCGCCGCCGCGCTGTCCATGACCCAGCCGGGCCTCAGCACTCAGTTGCGCCGCATCGAATCGATGCTGGGCGGTGCCCTCTTCGACCGGCAGCGGGCTGGAGCCACACCCACGGCCTTCGGCGAGCTGGTGCTGGCCCGGGCCCACGCCGTCCTGCCGGGCATCGACGCGCTCCTCGCCGACACCGCCCGTGCGGCCCGCCACTTGGCCTCCCCGAACCGCGTACGCGTCGGATCGGTCGGCGCGCCTCTGCTCGGCCATCTCATCCTGGCCGTACGGGAGTTGCTACCCGAGGCCGAGGTGACGTCACGGTGCCACTACTCCCCCGTCACACTCCTGGACGACCTCGCGGCCGGCCGCCTGGAGGCGGCGGTCCTTGGCGACCACCCCGAGCAGGTCCTGCCGCAGCGCGACGGGGTGGTCCTCACCCCGCTGGTCACCGAACCGGTCTTCGCCCTGCTGCCCGCGACCCACCCGCTGGTCGGCCAGGAGGCCGTGTCCCTGACGGAACTCGCCGATCACGACTGGGCGATGCCCCGGCCCGACGGCGACCGCACCCGCGAGTACTGGTCCTCCGTGTGCGCCCTGACCGGCCGCCGCCCCTCCGCCCCGCACGAGGCCGAGGGCCGCCAGCTGATCGAACTGGTCCGTGCGGGCCTGGCCGTCAGCCTCTGCCAGGCCACGTTCTCGGAAACCCCCGGCGTCACCGTACGACCCCTCGCGGGAAACCCCCTCTGGTACCGCCACGTCGTGGCCTGGCACCGTGACGGCCCGCTGGCCCCCCACGGCGACGACATCCTGCGCAGGGTGGCGGCCGGTTACCTGGACACATGTGCCGCCAGCCCGGTCTACGCGGACTGGCGCCGACGCCACCCGGGCGCGGCCCGTCTCCCGGACCCCGAGGGATGTCGCACAGGAGACCTCACCAGACCTGGTCCTCGTCAGTCAGAAAAGGCATCGGGCGTGGACGCAGGACCATGAGCGAGCCTTCCAAGGTCGCCACCATGGCAAAGGGAAACCGGTCGACCTCAAGACAGAGTGCAACGTCATCAGGATGGACACCTTGACGCACTCCCTCCGCCAGTTCGGCGGCCGCGCGCGACTCGGCAGCGCGGCGGACGAACTCGGCAGCATCCGCCCCAGCCTCGGTGACCCTCCGAGCGATGTATTGAGCACACGCCAGATCTTCATCGGCCTGCCCATCCTCGCCAGTGACCACGAACGTGACACTGTCACTCTTGCGCGTCCGCAAGAGCCGAGCCGTTGCCTCCGCCACCACGAAGCCGGCGCACAGCACCAGCGGCGCCTCCTTGACCGCAAGGGCGCCGACTGTCCCTGCCGTGGTTTTCTGCACAACGGTGCGTCCGCCAAGGTCAAAAGACCGCAGCAGGCCCGGCGAGTTGACGGTGTCGAACCCGGGCGCGGGCGGGCCGTCTTTGAGCGCCACCCAATCCGGGTGGCGAGCCTTGAGCGCCAGGGCTTCGTCCAGCGACTCAGCGAGAACGATCTTTTCCGCCCCCTGGGCAAAGGCCCACGCGGCCACGGTGAAAGCACGCATGACGTCGACTACTACTGCCACGGCCGGGGCTTCGGTCAGATCGGCGATGCCAAGGAAACGAGCGTCCATTCCGGTCATGATCGCGCATGCCCGACCCGAGGCACCCGGAGAGTGATGCGCATCATATGGGTCACCCGCACACGGCCAGTGCGGACACAAGGCACAGCGCCCTGACCCACGACGCCGAGGGCGGCACCGCCACCCCGACGCTGCTGGCCCGCTCCCGCCGCGGCGTGGACACTGTCGCCCGGAAGGTCGCCGAACGCGACGGTGCCGATCCCGCCGGGACCCTGGGGCGCGCTCCGGGTTCTACCAGTCGTCGATGGCAGCGCCCACACCCAGCAACAGCGACGCGCACAGCGCGATCAGCGCCCACATCCGCATGCCGCCCGGATCGAGGGATCGCGCCGGCTGCGGCGAGACCTTGCCCCTGGGGTCGTAGACCACGGCGAGGTCGGCTCCGGCCTCGGCCAGCTTGGACTTCCTGCCGTCCAGCTCGTCCGGTCCGCCCAACGGGCAATCGAGCTTGTGGTCGCAATACGTGGTGGTCGTCGTGGTGGTGTGCCCCTCGGCGTCGGTGGACGTGCTCGTCTCAACGCGCCTGTCGACCTCCCGTACGACGCAGCTGATCTCCACCCCGCGCTCTTCGAGGACAGCCTGCTCCACGTGGCCGGAGACCAGGAAGACCCCGATGAGGGCGGCCAGCCCGGCCAAATGAGAGGCGAACGAATCGCTGCCCAGCCCGAAGAGGAACACCGCCACCCCCAGCGCCGCCGCTACCACGATGCCGGTGATCGCCCATCCCTCGGAGAGCGCGCCGAGAGCCTGCCCGCGCGAACATGCATAGGCCAGCCCGCCCACCACTAACGGGAACGTCATCGCCACCAGCAAGGCTGTCACGTGCCGTACCTGTATGCCGCCACCCCACCCCGTCATGCTTCTCAGGAAACCCGGGGACTGTGCCCGCGTAAAGGGTGCGGTGGAGTCTGCCGCCGGAGGACCAGAACCAGGGTCCGGGCGCCACTCTCTGAAAAGGCCTGAGGGCCGGGTTCTTGATAGGCGTCGCTTGTCGAGCTGCACGGTCTCCCGTACGCCTGGGCGCGGAAGCTTACTGGGCTTGGGTGTCCTGGCGTACGCATTCGATGAGGTAGTCGCCGGTGTCGGGGTCGATGGTGACGCCGTGTGCTTCGCTGTGGAAGCCGGGGAAGGCGCGGTCGAATGCCTCCAGTGCTCCGAGGTAGCGCAGGACCGGGCCGTCGGGGGCGCCGAGTGCTTCTCCAGGCATCAGGACGGGGATCCCGGGCGGAGTTACGGTGACCATGGCTGCGGCCACCCTGCCCGAGGCTTGGGCGAGGGGGAGGCGTTCGGTGCCGCCCCGGATCAGCTGCTGGTAGCAGGTCTGGGGCGGGACGACGGGTTCGGGCAGTTGCTGGAAGGCGGTGTCCAGGGCGTCGATCAGTTCGGCTCGGGTGAGGTGTTCGTGCATCTCCTGACACAGGCCGCGCAGGGTCGTGCGGCTGTAGCGCTGCGGGTGGCGCTCGACCAGGTGGGGCAGTACCTGCCGCAATGGGGTGTCCGCGTCGTGGAGGGCTTTGAAGTCCATGAGAGCGTCCATCAGGGTGCCCCATTTGCCCTTGGTGATGCCCATGGAGAACAGGATGAGTGTGGTGTAAGTGTCGGTCTTCTCCACGACGATGCCACGGCCTGCGAGGTAGGCGGTGAGGATGCGGGCGGGGATGCCCCAGGTGTCCGTCTCGCTGCGCGCGTTGACACCGGGGCAGGTCAGCGTCACTTTGATGGGGTCCAGCAGGCACTGTCCGCGGCTCAGTCCCGGGAAGCCGTGCCAGTCCGCGTCGGGGTCGAGCTCCCAGCAGCGGGGGTCGGCGGCCAGCAGCGCCGGGGAAGCGTCGGCGAAGGGGACAGTGGTCCCGTCGGCCGGGTCGGTGACGCTGTCGGGCTGCCAAACGCCGAAGAACCACGGCAACCGGTCGCCGGCGTCCGCGATCCGGCGTCCGGTGCGCACGACGGCCTGCCGGAACCGAATCGCTTCGGTGACCGCCTCGTTGACCAGCCACTCGCCCTGTGGCCCGTCCATCATCGCCGCGGCCACATCCAGCGAGGCGATCACCGGATACAGAGCCGAGGTAGTGCCGTGCATCATGAACGCCTCGTTGAACCGATGGTGTTCGACCGGCGCCCGAGGTGAGGACTTCACGTGCACCATGGCACTCTGCGACAAGGCGGCCAGCAGCTTGTGCGTGGACTGGGTAGCGAAAACGGTGGGACGTTCCTCGCTCGCGAAGGTGTCCGGTCCCACGGCCATGCCGTAGCGGCCGGCGTAGAGGGGGTGGAAGCGGGCGTAGGCGAACCAAGCTTCGTCGAAGTGCAGACGGGGAGTACTCGGGGCCAGGGCACGCGCGGTCTGCACGGTGTCGTAGCACAGACCGTCATAGGTCGAGTTGGTGATCACCGCGTACTCAGCCTGGGGGGAGACCGCCCCTGGCGTCAGCGGGTGGGCGGCGATCCTGGCGGCCACCGCCGCGGGCAGGGTCTCACTGGCGGGGAGTGGGCCCGCCAGGCCGTATCCGTTGCGGGTCGGGACGAGGTAGACCGGTCGGGCACCGGAGATCACCAGGCCGTGCAGCACCGACTTGTGGCAGTTGCGGTCCACCAGGGCGATCTCGTCGGCGGTGACGCAGTAGTGCCCAACCATGCGGTCGGCCGTGGAGTCACCATGCAGCACGAAGTACGTCCGGTCCGCGCCGAAGACGCGTGCGGCGTTGCGCTCGGCGTCCCCGATGGGACCGCTGTGCTCGAAGAGGGAACCCAGTTCCTCCACCGAGATCGACAGGTCGGTGCGGAAGAGCCGCTCACCGTAGTAGTCGAAGAACGCTCGGCCGACGGGCGACTTCAAGAACGCCACCCCGCCGGAGTGCGCCGGGGTATGCCATGAGTATTCGTGGGCGTCGTCGAACCGTCGCAGCGCTTTGAAGAACGGCGGCAGGATGGAGTCGCCATAGGCGCGTGCCGCATTGAAGACACGGCCGGCGATGAAGGACGGCGTGTCCTCCAGGGGCCAGATGTAACCGACGGCGGTCTCGGCCACCCATAGGGGCAGGCGGTCCAAGCCGTGGTCCGACTCCTCGCTCATGACGACGAAGACGGGCAGAGCCGTAAACCGGCGGATGATCTGCCGCAGGACTGCCCCTCCCCCGCCGCCGGCGTCTTCGCCGGTCTCGGACGGCAGGTCCCAGGCGACGACCGCGGCCGTCAAGCCTGCCTCGGTACGCAGGGCGGCACAGGCCCCCTCGACCGTCCGCGCCCACCTCACCTCCAGCCCGCGGTTCTCCAACTCCTTGCCGATCCGCCGCAGCTGGTCACCGCCGACGCCCCGGCCCAAAGGGTCCTCGCGCAAGGCCAGCAGGACACTACCGTTTGCCATGACACTCTCCACCCACGTGCGCACCAAGCCGCCCGACAAGCCAAGTGTCGAGTGCAAACGCCATGGATCGTGTCGAAAAGCGGCAGCCTCACCCGTTCGAGGAGTCGGGTGAGACCTCCGGTCGTGCCGTTGATCGACACGACGTTGCGGGCCGAGATCCTGCTCAAGGGGGCGGTGATTCAGGAGCCGCTCCGAGGGCGAGTACGGTACGGCGGATTCCGCGCTCGGGGCGCGAGCGGGCGGTCACAGTGGTGAGAATCCCGCTGCACCCCAGCCACGGCGAGGGTCCAGCGGGATTCCCCTCGGCGTCTTGATCCGAATGGGTCAGCCGGCGTGGATGTGGGGGCGGCGGGTGCGGTCGGGTTCGGCCTCGCGGATGACTTCGCGGGTGACGGGGGCGACCTCGCCCTGGCCGAAGAGGAAGAACCGGAGGAAGTTGGCCATCGGGTTCCCCTCCGTCCACTCGAAGTAGATGTGGGGGCGCTGGCCGGTCTCGTCGCGTACGTGCAGCAGGAGGGCGGCCAGGGCGTTGGGGATGCTGGAGCTCTCCAGGGTCAGGACGCGGTAGCGGTCGTGCAGCACCTCGCCGCGTACCCGCATGCCGGATTCGAACTCGGACGCGTCCAGGACGGTGACCTCGACGAACATGACGTCGTCCTCGGACGGGATGTCGTTGTCCGCGCGGATCTGCGCCTTCTTCTGCCGGTACTCGTCGAGGTCCCGGTTGTCGGGCTCGTTGGCGATGAAGCGGATCGTACGGTTGGAGGTGTCACGGATGAACCGCTGCGCCATGTCGTCGAACTCCACGTGCGTGACGCGCAGCTCGAAGACCCGGGCGAGGCGGGAGAGGAGGGAGAGCGCCATGATGCCGGCGATGAAGCAGGCGCCGATCTTCACGCCGTCCGGCCGCTCCACGATGTTGACGGCCGTGGTGTAGATGAAGACGGCCGAGATGATGCCGAAGCCGATGGTCCAGCCGCGCTCCCCCGCCCGGCGCGCCGCGATGGTCACGGCGACCGCCGCCGAGGTGATCAGGACGAGGACACCGGTGGCGTACGCGCCGCCCTGCGCATCCACGTCAGCGTTGAAGATCCACGTCACCAGGAACGCGACGAGGGTGAACACGATGACCATCGGACGCAGCGCGCGGGCCCAGTGCGGGGCCATGCCGTACCGGGGCAGGTAGCGCGGCATCAGGTTCAGCAGACCCGCCATCGCGGAGGAACCGGCGAACCACAGGATCAGGATCGTCGAGATGTCGTAGACCGTGCCGAAGGCCGAGCCCAGGTACTCGTGTGCGAGGTACGCCAGCGCGCGGCCGTTGGCCTCGCCGCCTGGCTGGAACTGGTCGGCCGGGATCAGCAGGGTGGTGATGAGGCTGGAGCAGATCAGGAAGATGCTCATGATCACGGCGGCCGTGGTCAGCAGCTTCTTCGCACCGCGGATCCGGCCTGCGGGCTTCGCGTCGGTGTCGTCGGTGTCGCCCTTGACGTGCGGCATGACCGCCACGCCCGTTTCGAACCCGGAGAGGCCGAGCGCGAGCTTCGGGAACACAACGAGGGCGATGGCGATCATCATGAAAACGTTGCCGTGCTCGGCGGTCAGCGCGGTCGTCCAGTCGGTGATGACCTGCGGTTCTGTGAACACGTTCCACAGCCCGACCGCCACTACGACCACGTTCAGGCCTAGATAGATGGCCACCAGAACCACGGCCACGCCGATGGCCTCACTGAACCCCTTGAGGAAGACCGCCCCGAGCAGCGCGATCATGATCAGGGTGATCAGCACCTGGTGGCCGTTGAGGGTGCTGGTGAGGTGCGGGTTCTCCACCAGGTGCGCGGTCGCGTCCGCAGCGGAGAGGGTGATGGTGATGAGGAAGTCGGTCGCCGCGAACCCGAGCAGGGTCAGGACGAACAGCTTCCCCTTCCAGAACGTGAGCAGCCGCTCCAGCATGGCGATGGAGCCCTCGCCGTGCGGGCTCTCCTCGGCCACCCTCCGGTAGACCGGCAGGGCGCCGAAGAGGGTCAGCAGGACGAGCACGATGGTCGCCAGCGGCGACAGCAGACCGGCTGCCAGGAACGCGATGCCGGGCTGGTAGCCGAGGGTGGAGAAGTAGTCGAGACCCGTCAGGCACATGACCCGCCACCACGGCCGGCCATGGGGCTGGGTCGCCGCCTCCTTGGCGGCGGGCGAACTCGTCTGGGCGGTCAAGCCTTCCAGCATCCACGCGCGCAGGCGCGAGGAGCGGGCAGGGGTGGCCATCGTGGGGAGCTCCTGTCGTACGGAAAAGATTCAGCCATCGGCATCGACGGCTGAGCAAGCGTACGCAGACTGATCACTCATGCACGCGAGGCAACAAATCCTGACGCGTCCTTAACGCATACAGGCCACCTGTGGCGTAGTGAAGGCACTCACGCTCAATTCGGAGGACAGGAAGTTCAGCCGAGGCCGGGGACGGTGGACACCAGCAGGTCGATGAGCTTGATGCCGACGAACGGCAGGATCAGGCCGCCGAGACCGTAGACGCCGAGGTTGCGGCGCAGCAGGTCGTGCGCGGAGGCCGGCTTGTAGCGGACGCCGCGCAGGGCCAGCGGGATCAGGGCCACGATGATCAGGGCGTTGAAGATGATCGCCGAGGTGATGGCCGAGGTCGGGCTGCTCAGGCCCATGACGTTGAGCGCGCCGAGCCCCGGGTAGGCCGAGGCGAACATGGCCGGGATGATCGCGAAGTACTTGGCTACATCGTTGGTGATGGAGAAGGTGGTGAGCGCGCCCCGGGTGATGAGGAGTTGCTTGCCGATCTCGACGATGTCGATGAGTTTGGTGGGGTTGGAATCCAGGTCCACCATGTTCCCGGCCTCCTTGGCGGCCGAGGTACCGGTGTTCATGGCGACGCCCACGTCCGCCTGGGCCAGCGCCGGCGCGTCATTGGTGCCGTCACCGGTCATCGCGACGAGCTTGCCGCCCGCCTGTTCCCGCTTGATGAGGGCCAGCTTGTCCTCGGGGGTGGCTTCCGCCAGGTACTCGTCGACGCCGGCCTCGGCGGCGATGGCGCGGGCCGTCAGCTCGTTGTCTCCGGTCACCATGACCGTACGGATCCCCATGCTGCGCAGCTCCGCGAAACGCTCCCGGATGCCCTCCTTGACCACGTCCTTGAGATGAGGAAGGCCCTGGCGGACTCCACGACCCCGCGCAGGTTCACCGCGGTGACCGCAACCAGGATGCCCAGGCAGATCCACACCCGCTCCCCGTACAGCTCGGGGAACCCCGAGGTCAGGGCGGCCACACCGGCCGTGACGGACACGGCCACGTTCAGGACGTAGTCCAGGACCAGCGAGGCCGCGGCGACCAGACTCGTACGCCGCCCAGATGGCGTTTGGCGACGTCGTAGGAGCCGCCGCCGTCCGGGAACGCGGCAATGACCTGCCGGTACGAGGCCACCAGGAAGGCGAGGAGCGCGGCGATCGCCAGGGTGACGGGGAGGGTGAAGCCCATGCCGTAGGCACCGGCCGCTGCCAGGACGAGCACGATCGACTCCGGCCCGTGCGCCACGGACGCCATCGCGTCGAGCGACAGCGCCGCCAGTCCCTTGAGGGCGGTCAGCCGGTGGCGGTCCCCTGCCACCAGTGTCCGTACGCCGGTATCAGGAGGTTCCTCCGTGCCCGAGGCCTGTCCTGCTGTGCTCGGCTTTCCCATGTCTATGGACATCTTTCGCTGTTCCTCCGTTGGACAGAGTGAGGACAGCGTCGGAATGCCATGGCTGGATCACCAGTGTTCTTGGCGTTATCCATACGGCCGCCGCTCGAGTCTTCACTCGCCCTTGATGCCGAGGCGGGAAAGTCGTAGGAGGTGCGTCAAGACCTCGCCGGGGTATGCGGCTGTCCCTCCGACAGGGGGCAGGGTTGCGCGGGCTGAACGCGTTGGCCGGAGGTCAGCTGGCGGCTTTGAGGGCGTCCAGGTGCCGTCGCAGTACCTGCCGGAGCAGTTTCGGTGGATAGCGGTCCGGCAGCAGCGTCGCCTGGAGAGTGAGTCCGTCGAGGAGGGCGGCCAGTCGCGTGCTTTCCAGTTCGACGTCCGTGCCGGCCGGCAGCCCGCCGGCGCACCGGGCTTCGTGCAGCACGCGCGACATCAGGGTGTGCAGGTCGGCCTGCATCTCGGCTGCGCAAGGCAGCAGTTCGGGGCGGGTGTGCGCTGCGGAGGTGAAGGCGAGCCAGAGTGCGGCCTCTTGACGGCGGGCCTCGTCCAGGGGGAGGAACTCGGCGAGGAGCTCTTCTGTTGCGGCCCGGCGGTCGGTATGGCCGTCGGGAGTCAGGAGCCGCTCGGCGTGGGTGCGGATGCGGTCGCCGATGCGCTGGCTCAGCTCCCTCATCGTGAAGGTCATCAACTCGTCGTGGTCGGCGAAGTAGTGGCGGACCGAGCCGATGGCGAGTCCGGCTTCATCGGCGACGTTGCGCAGCGACGCATGCTCCAGCCCCTGCCGGGCGGCGACGGACAGGACGGCCTGCGCCACCGCTCTGCGGCGGGCGACGGGATCGACGATCTTTGGCACATTGCTGTTATAGCACGACCGAGCTAACATCGTTTTAGCTCAGTCGTGCCATAAAGATGGGTGGTATCTGCGTGAACCCCTGGCTGCTCGCCGTGATCATCGCGGTGGTCGTGATCGCGGTCGT
Source organism: Streptomyces sp. NBC_01546 (assembly GCF_045208355.1). Taxonomy (NCBI): domain Bacteria; kingdom Bacillati; phylum Actinomycetota; class Actinomycetes; order Kitasatosporales; family Streptomycetaceae; genus Streptomyces; species Streptomyces sp. NBC_01546. Next base: position 7,941,273 of record NZ_CP109379.1, on the reverse strand, counting down.
GATCAAACGGATGATCGGTGAACCGGTCAATGCAAGGGACCTCTTCGCGACCCCGGTGATCCTTACCGGGATCGGCGTCCTGTCCCTCGCCAAGATGCCGGATCTGACCGGCACCGACCTCACCTGGGTCATCACGGGCGCCGCCCTCGGCGCGGCACTCGGCGCATTCCGCGGCGCCACCGTTCAACTCGTCGACAAGGGAGGCGTCCTGTGGCAGCGGTACACGGGCCGCACCTTCCTCACCGTCATCGGCACCCTGGCGGTCTCAGCCGGCTTCAGTGTCCTGGCGGTGAAGATGGGCATGCACGAGAACGCACGCCCTCTGCAGCTCTCCATCGGCGTGAGCTTCCTCGGCGAGTCCCTCATGGTCGGCCGCCGCGGCCTGGCTTCGGGAATCCCCTTCGCCCCGGCACGTACTCGCAGGATTCATGACGTCAGCCGCCTCCGGCAATGAAGGTGGGCATGCCCAGATTGACCACTTGGCGCCTGCGGGCCTCCGCTTCGTCGAGCTGTGCGATCTTCTCCCCAGCGCTGGTCAGGGTGACAGGGTGACCTGAAGTCCTTCGATCCCACCGAGCGGGCCTTCTCGCTCAGCCTCAGCGATGCGGTCGATCTATGCGGGTGTGTCGAATGCGGGGCCGCATGCGCCGATGGAGACTTTGCCTCGTTCGAAGTGGCCGAGGAACTCCTGCCATTCCTCAGCGGTGGGGACTCGGCATTCCTCTCCCGGGCGGAGGGACCGGCCGCCTCCGCACGGGGTCGGACCGGCGCCGCGGTGGGCAGGGCCTAGGATGCCTGGGTTCGACCGGGCAGGACATCGGGGGTACGTGGCATGAGCGGTTACGGCAGCGGTGGGTACGGTGACCCGGCGGGCGGCGCCGCGAACCCGCCGCAGGGACACCCCTACGCTCCACCGGTCCCCCCGCAGGGATACCCGTACGCACAATCCGGCCCGCCGCCGGGATACCCATATGCACAGCCCGGCCCGCCGCCGGGATACCCGTACGCGCCGACCTACCCGCCGATCCCGCCTCCGCGAGCAGAGCCGTCGCGAGCCCGGAACATCCTGCGCGGCCTCTACAACCCCCTGTACGCCGCCCAGCGGACCTTCCGACCCTCGCGCCCCGGGATCGTCGAGGACCGGGAGGTCCGCAAGCTCCAGTTGTGGCGGACCGGGCTGGGACTCGTCGCCTGGGTGGGCCTGATGGTCACCTACAACGCCGTCGCGAGCGCCACCGACGTCCAGGGCGTGGCGAGCGAACGCCTCGACCAGAGCTGGTCCAGCGTCCTGGTACTCGTCTGCACCTTCCCCCTGGTGGTCGGCGCCTTCGTGGCAGCCGCGCGGGACGGGCTGCGCCGGGTGTACCTGCGTCGGACCCTGCGCCCGCTCGGCTCGGTATTGGCCATCATGATGTCCATGGGCACCGCCGCCCTCGCCATGGCCCCGGAGTTGGCGGGTCTGCGGGATGCCGTGGGGATGCCCGGGAAGATCGTCATCGCCGTGCTGTGCCTGTGGTCGATCGGCTTCGCCCTCTACGGCATCGGCCTGTCGCTGGTGCACGTCTTCCGCACCGCCGACATCCACGAAGTGCTGCCGCCGATCCTCGCCTGCGTCCTGGTGTGGGAGATGGCGCTCCTGGACGTGATCACGGGGGCCTACCACCAGGTCCCGACGGGTGCCCGGGTGGCCTTCATCCTCGGCGCCCCTGTCACGGTGACGGCCCTGTCCTGCTGGGAGCTGTACCGGCTGCGACGCCACCACGGACTCACGCTCCGTACGGCTCTGCGACGCTGACGCCTCCCGCCGTCCGCCGTCCGTCCGCGCCACGTGGCCGTTCACCGGGCGGCGCGCCGAGGGCGAGGTAGATGGTCGCGCTCTTCTCGTAGCGAGTGGCCAGGCCGCGCCACTGCTTGCGCTTGGAGCGGACTCCCGGCTTCCGGCGGGCCACCACCACCGGACCGACAGCTCCCGGCATACCGCTGCACCACGGCCCCGGGTGTGTCCGCCAAACAGCACAACTTCACCCCGCGCATAGCCGGGTTCCACGGCCTGGAGCGGGACGAGTACTAGCTTGTGGGACGACGGCGGCCGCGTCCCGTTCATACTGCGCGAGGGCGGCACCCGATCCAGCTCCGTACGTCGAGCGGGTTCCCCGAGGAGGACAGATGCCGGGCGATGCGGCGATTCTGTGCCAGAAGGCCAAGGACGCTTTTGCAAAGGCCAAACTGGAGACAAAACGCAAGCTGAAGGAGCTGAACGACGCCGAGCGCAAGCTAGACGAGTTGGAAGCCGCACAGCCCCCGGACACGGCGGCGATCGAGGCCCAGAAGGCCGAGGTCGACCAGGCCCTGGCCAACTGGAAAGCGGCGCGAAAGGAACAGAAGGACCGCCAGGAAGCCGTGGACGACTTCTGCAATCCGTAGCGCGGACGGATGGGGCGGGTCGCGGTTACCCGGACTGCCCTTCGGCGTACCTCAGCCGCTGGTAGGCGGTGCCTTCGCCAGGGCTCGTTCCGCTCCGAACCCGCGCCCGCCGACACTGGTCAGGCGCTTGACAGGGATGACGGGCGTCGAGCGGCCGCAAGCTCGAGTCCCCCAAGTGGCTTTGGACGCGGGGTTCTCGTGAACCGAGCCACCAATCATTGCCCGATTGGGCGCCAAGGTCTGCCCCCGCAGCCTTCGTCGTACACCGCCACCCGCGTGTATCAAGGAAACTTGCAACGTTAACCGTGGGGATGGTGCTCAGTGCGGACGCAGCGCAACGACAGATCGGGCGACGAGAGGAAGCCGGACCAGGGCCCCGCCTCAATGAGGGGGGCGTCCGCCGCGCAGGGACGGGGCGAGTCAGGACCGCAGGGACTGCTCGCGCTGCAGAGTACGGCGGGCAACGCAGCCGTGGTCCAGATGCTCCGGCAGGCCGGCCATCATCCGGCCCGCGACGAGCACCGGCACAGTGACAGTTGCGGCCACCAGAGCGCCGCACAGCCCGCCGTGCAGCGCTCCGCCGTCCACGACGTCCTGCGCGCCCCCGGCCGGCCCCTGGACGACGCCACCCGCACGGACATGGAATCCCGCCTCGGGGCGGACTTCTCCGACGTCCGCATCCACACCGACAGCGCCGCGAAGGCCTCCGCAGCCGAAGTCGGTGCCCGCGCCTACACCTCGGGCAGCCATGTGGTCGTCGGCCAGGGCGGCGCCGACAAGCAGACCCTGGCTCACGAGTTGACGCACGTCATTCAGCAGCGGCAGGGGCCGGTCGCCGGCGCTGACAACGGTGCGGGCCTGCGGGTGTCGGACCCTTCCGACCGGTTCGAGCGGGAGGCAGAGGCCAACGCCCGTCGGGTGATGAGCCGCCCCGCCCCGCAGGGCGGCCTCTCGGGCGCCGACGCGCCCCCAGCGTCGGGCGGTGGGGACTCCGCGACGTCGCCCCCCGTGCAGCGGGTCTTCCAGGGTGACCTGGGCAGTTACGACACCGCTCAGGCGATCCGGGCGCTGAAGGAGCAGGTCCCGGGGTCGGCACCGAAGTGGAGTGCGGTCAACGCGGCGCGTACCGGCGCGACGGCCTACGACAGCCTCGGCGGCCTCGCGTCGGCGCTGGGTCTCCAGCCGCCGCAGCAGTCCGGGGACACGTCGGCTTCGGGGGTTCCGGCGTCCACCACCCCGGCCACGACCACCCCGGCCCGTCCCCCGCGGCCGGTGCCCAAGCCCAAACCGACCGGGCTCACCACGGCCGGGCAGCAGTCGAGCTCCACGGCCACCCAGCAGCAGGTCCCCTCGACGCAGGCCCCGGCACCGCACGCCCACACCACCGCGCCTCCAGTGCCGGTCGAGGAGCGGGAGAAGGGGGTCGCCGAGCAGGTCTCGGTGGAGGACTTCGCGGCGAACTCCGCACAGGCCCGGGACGAACTGGAGATGGAGCGCGCCGCTCCCCGCAAGTACCTGCGCCGACGGGCCGCAAGCCAGTTGAACGACGCGGTGTTCCAGCAGATGGCCGGATCCGTGAGGCTCAACAACAAGGCCCAGATCATGCCGCACCTCATCGACCAGCTCTACAGCTGCCTGGAGTGGACCGGCCGGGCACCCATCGCGGTCTTCACCCATGAGGCCCAGGGCAGGGGCGACCTGATGCTGGGCGTCAAGACCGCCGACGCGTTGCGCGAGAACTTCCCGCGGACCGAGGAGAACAAGAACGACATCGCACTGCTGACCGCCGAGGCAGCGCACAAGAAGCAGCCAGGCGTTTTCACGGACTCCGGCCACCCGTTCACGGTGCTCGACGGCGCCACTCCCACCGCTCCGCAACTCGGTCCCGGCAAGGCCCCCACCCACGCGGTCGTTGCCCCGCAGCTGGCCGCTACCAAGAACTTCCAGCAGAGCGTCCACAAATGGGGCAGCACGGTCTCCGCGATGACCGAGTACTCCAAGAAGGAGTCGCTACCGCCTGGCGCCGCCGGGACCGGCTACACCACCGGACTCGGTGCCGGAGAGGTCGGTATCACCTTCGACGCCGGTCTGCGGGCCTACAAACAGAACCAGGACAGCATTGCGGGCGAGGAGAACAAGCGGGCCGCCCGGTTGGAGAACCTCCAGGCGCTCAAGTCCAAAGGTCTACTGACCGCGCTCTTCCCGGAAGACCAGGAGCAGGCGGCGAAGGAGTATGCCGCCGCCGCCACTTCCCGGCTGTACTTCGCCTACTCCAACAAGAGCGCGATGCGGTTCGCGCTCACCGTGGCCGAGGTCGAAAACGGCAACAACAACGACGTGCACGTCGTCCAGTCCTCGCCCACGCAGATGCCGGCGCTCGACGACACCATGAAGCGCGACCTCGCGGGGCTCGGGGTGGCCAAGATCCGGCTGGTGGAGGTGTCCTCCGAGAAACCGGCCCCGACGATCACGGTCCAGGACACCGGCGGCGCCGGCAAGACGATGCACTGGATCACGACCGAACGGGTCCCGCACGACGACATGCTGACGCTCATCAAGGCGAGCGAGCCGATCGTGATGACGACCGGCAACCAGAGCACCTCCGAGGCGCTGTCGGCCGGCAAGACCATCATGTACGAGAGCATCGGCATGGAGCAGAGCAAGGCGTTCCGGCAGTCGCTGTACGCCGGCGCCGGGGTCAAGCAGCCGGACATCGACAGCATCGCCGCCGTCAGCCGGGACTTCGACCAGCGGGGTACACCGGGACCCGGCCAGCCCCAGTTCAAGGCCGCGGCGGCAGCTCTGCAGAACATGCAGCAGGAAGGCAGGATGGGGGCTTTCAGCGACCAGGCCTCCGCCACCAAGGACCTCGGCCGCTGGATCGGCGGGCAGCACCTGCGCGACTTCCTGATGAAGACCGACCTCGCCTCCGGTCTGCAGAGCAGGGAAGAGAAGCTCAAATCGGACTACCGGAAGCCCGATGCCTACAAGAGCTTCGTCGACCACCTCCTCGGACTCCCGGGCAGCGAGTAGCAGCTTTTCCGACGGAACTGGGCGGCACCCATCGGGTGCCGCCCAGTTCCGTATCCCGGAACGACCTGCACCAGCTCACCTCACGTCCGCGTGCGGATGCCGACGATCAGCGAGCTGTTCGCCCGCCAACCCCCGCGGCCCGCACACACGCGGCAGCAGGCCGTCAGGTACGCGGGCCGACACAGCCGCCCGCCCTATCCCCGGCCCGGTCACCCCCTATCCGGGCTGGCGGCGCCGGATTCCCGTCGCCGCCGCACCGCCCTTGCAACCGACCCCGAGAGGCACCCGGTGACCGCACCCTCGACGATCGACCACAACGCGAAGAAGCACAGCTCCCGGCTCGCCTACTGGATGGTCAAGGCCGCCGACCTGGCCTACAAGAACGAGGGCACCATCGACACCACCGCCCGCGAATGGGGCTTCGACCGGACCCGGCACCACCACACCCGGTTCACGCCGCCCTTCCCGCTGGAGGACACTCAGGCGTACACGATCGCCAGCGACAAAATGATCATCACCGGGTTCCGGGGCACCGAGCCGGCGCAGATCCGCGACTGGCTCCCCGACGCCACCACCCCGCCCTGGCCAGGACCGGGAAAGACCGGCTACATCCACTACGGCTTCGGCCAGGCCCTCGACTCCGTCTTCCCCACGGTCAAGGACGCCCTCGCCGACCTGCGGGACAACGACCAGAGCGTGTGGTTCACCGGCCACAGCCTCGGCGGCGCCCTCGCGATGCTCGCCGGCTGCCGCATGTATCTGGAAGAGCCGCGCCTGCAGGCCGACGGCATCTACACCTACGGCCAGCCCCGCACCTGCGACCGGCTGCTGGCTGCCTCCTGCAACAGGGGCTTCAAGGACCGCCTGCACCGATACGTCAACAACAACGACATCGTCCCCCAGCTGCCGCCCGAGCCCGCCTACACCCACGCCGACACCCTGCACTACATCGACTCCACAGGCCGCGTCCGCTCCTCGGTGCCGCTGCTGGGAAGCCTCACCGACCGGGTCAAAGGCGCCACCGCCGACCTGTTGGCCCCCGCCGGCGACGCCCTGCGCGACCACCCCGTCAAGCAGTACGTCACAGCGCTGGAGAAAGACCTCGCCTGAAATCCGGCAGCGCGCGGCGTCCTGGCAGTCGGCAGGGAGCAACTCGGCCGCCACAACCGGGTGAAGCCGTCGGACGTGGGCTGCGGGCGGCCTGGCCTGCCGACGTCTCGACCGCCTCGCGACCCCCCAGCACACGCCCGAAGCGAGAACGGCCCGTCCACTGGACGGCCGCCACCCCTCCGCGCTGTACGGGCCGGCCGTCGGCCTCGGTTCGACAAGACCGACTGCCACGTGACCCGTCCGGATTACGTGGCGTTCTTACCCCGGCCTTTCCCCGGGTCCTGGCCCGACTCGTCGCCCGACTCGTGGCCGGGATTCCTGCCGGGGTCCCTCCCCGGTCCTTGGTCCGGCGCCTTGCCGGGGTCCGGGTCCTGGCCCGGCTTACTGCCGGGCTCCTTCCCAGGGTCCCGATCTGGCGTATGGCCGAGATCCTTGCCTGGGTCCTGGCCCGGGCTGTCGCCCGACTCGTGGCCGGGATTCCTGCCGGAGTCCCTCCCCGAACCTTGGTCCGACGCCTTGCCAGGGTCCGGGTCCTGGCCCGGCTCATTGCCCGGCTCGCCGCCAGGGTCCTTCCCAGGCACCCGGTCCGACGCATGGCCGGGATCCTTGCCCCGGTCCTGGCCCGGGCCGTCCCCCGACTCGTGGCCAGGATTCCTGCCGGGCTCCCTCCCCGAACCTTGGTCCGACGCCTTGCCAGGGTCCGGGTCCAGGCCCGGCTTACTGCCCGGCTCGCCGCCAGGGTCCTTCCCAGGCACCCGGTCCGACGCATGGCCGGGATCCTTGCCCCGGTCCTGGCCCGGGCCGTCCCCCGACTCGTGGCCAGGATTCCTACCTGGCTCCCTCCCCGAACCTTGATCCGACGCCTTGCCAGGGTCCGGGTCCAGGACCGGCTCATTGCCGGGCTCGCCGCCAGGGTCCTTCCCAGGGATCCGGTCCGGCGTATGGCCCGGGTCCTTGCCCGAGTCCTGGCCCGGGCCGTCCCCCGACTCGTGGCCGGGATTCCTGCCGGAGTCCCTCCCCGAACCTTGGTCCGACGCCTTGCCAGGGTCCGGGTCCAGGCCCGGCCTACTGCCCGGCTCGCCGCCAGGGTCCTTCCCAGGGATCCGGTCCGGCGTATGGCCGGGGTCCTTGCCCGGGTGCTGGGCTGGGTCGTTCTTCTTGTTGCCGTCCTTGTCGGGCTCCTTGTCCGTGGACTTCTCCACTGATCCCGGATGGGGCGAGGGCAGGACCGGGTACGGCGAGTCGGGCGTGCGGCCCTCCGGCGGAGGTATCTCGCGGTCATGCCTGCCCCACACGTCGCCGCTCTGGCGCCCGTACCATCCCTTGCGGTCCTGGTCGAACATCGTGACGGTCTTCACCGGCTTCTCGGCGGGTTTGACCGCAACGCGATCGGAGGACTGGAACGATGGCCACGCCTTGCCCCTGTAGGTCTGCCTGCCCTTGACGGCGACGGGCGGGGTCAAGGGGTTGCCGCAGGAGCAGCGGACTCGAGGCATGCCGCGGTCGTCGACCAGGACGGGCGTGCCGGCCTGCAGGATCGCCTGATAGCCAGTGGACGCGCCGTTCCTGTACCCGTGGTTGGTGACCCGGGTGTCCCAGCCCAGCTGAACGGGCGTCAGAGACCGTAGATAGGAGGGGATGTCGGGCTGTCGGATGCCCAGGGGGGCGGCGAAGGCCTTCCCCTTGTCCGGGTGCTGCGTGAGGAACGTGATCTGCCTCTCGACGTCGCAGCTCGCGACGTTCCGCGTGCCCCCGTACAGCCCCGGGTGCGCACCGTTGACCTCGAGGGTGCGCGTCCCGCTCGTACCGTCCTTTGCCTTGCCCGCGGTCGCGGGTGTGACTCCGGCGTCCTTGGACTCCGTGGCCGTCGAGGGGGTGAACGGATCGGGGCCGGCCGCCGAGGCGGCCGTGAGGAAGACCTCTCCGCCGGCTGCCTTGTTCCCGCCCATGACGGTGACGGCGAAGACCACCGCCGTCGCCAAGACCACCGCAGTGCTCGCACTCAGGACGGTTCCGCGCGAACGCCACCCCCGAGCCGACCCTCGGCGGCGGCGGCCCGGCTCACCTGACTCGCCGCTGCCGGGCGGCGGACCTGCAGACCTCGGCGGGGGCGGAGGTGCTGGTGGCGGCGGAGGCGGTGGCCCCGCTGATGGTGGAGGCCCTGGCGGCGAAGTCTGCCCATTGGTCGGCCGACCGGACAGCGGACCGGCCGGGGGGCCGGTGGGGCGCTCGGACGCAGGAGGAAGGGAGCTCACGACACTCGCCCCCCGACGTAGGACATCGGGAAAATCACGGCTATTCGCATGCGCTGGCTCCTTATCGCAGTTCCGTTCCCGCGAGAAAAAATGAAAAGGCGGCCAGACGGGCCCCTCTCTCCACCAGTGGACGCGGTTGGGCCCACCTGTCGTGCGTGAGCCCATGTCTTGATTAAGCCCCTGGCCTCGGTAGGCGTCATGTTGCGGATTTTCGGGACTTGACAGGCGACAGTGGCCTCACTAGGCAGATTCGCCCGCTTCCCCAGTGCGTGACGAACGACGATGGGAGATGGGGGCGCGACGCGCGGACGGAGGTCGGGCCACGGCCGTCTTCGGCGTCGGGCCTCGACGCGATACGCCGACCGCCAGGGCGTAGGCTTCCCTCAGCATGGACGCGGCGGGGGCGGGGCGCATGAGGGCAGAGACGGCACACAGGTGGGGCGCGACCCTCGATTCGGTCGTGGTGTACGCACAGGGCGCGGTCTGCCGCCGCCTGGCGCGGGGCGTCGTGCCGCCTGACGGCCGGGTGCGGGTGACGGGACTGCCCCTCTCGCTGGACCCCGGCTCACTGCGGGCCCGAGTCCTGGGCGCCCCCGGGGTACGCGTCACCGAGGCCCGGGTGGAAGTCGAGGCCGAGCCGCTCGGCACGGGCACGCCCGACGCGTTGCGGCGCGAGGTGGAGCGGCTGAGCGACGCGTACGCGGCAGCGCAGGGCCGCCGGGACCGACAGCTGAGCCGGATCGAGGAGGTCAGTGCCCTCCACCCGGTCCCACCCGAGCGCAGCCCCGAGGACCCGCACCGCCGCACCCCGGTCGACGCGTGGCTGGAGCTCGCCGACTTCGTCGACGAGCGGTTGAAGGGATTGCAGGCCCGCCTCGTCGAGCTGGAGGAAGCGCTGCGCGACGTCGGGCACGAGCTAGCCGTCGCCGCCGACCGGCTCGCCCGCGCCTCCACCGACGCACCGTCAGCGCACGTGGAGACCACTCCCTGCGCGGTTCTGACCCTCGACGGCGCCGGTGACACCGAGGTGGAACTGGAGTTGGAGTACGGGGTGCCGGGCGCCGTCTGGGTGCCGACGTACCGGCTCACTCACCGTCAGGGCGACGGCAGCGGCCGTCTGGTGCTGCGCGCCTCGGTCGCCCAGCGGACCGGCGAGGACTGGACCGGCGTGCGCATAGCCCTGGCCACCGCCGATCTCCGGCGCCGCACCGACCTGCCGAAGCTCCGCTCGATCCGCATCGGGCGCCGTCAGCCCGCCCCCGCGCCTTCCGGCTGGCGCGAGCCTCCGGCGGGGCTCGCCGACCTGTTCGCCGGGTACGAGGCGGCCGGCCCGCGCCCTGCCCCGACCGCCGCTCCTGTCGCCGTCGGGGCCGGATCCGCTTCCCTGGCTGCCGCGGGCGGCCCCGCATCCGGTCCCGTTCCGCCACCAGCGCCTCCCCCGCCGCCGGCACCGCAGGGCTACGGCGGTCCGCCGACCGCGTTCCCGATGCCCGGCGGCGTCGACGGGCTCTCCCCGGAGGTCTACGGCGGCGCGATGCCCGCCCTCGCGCGGCAGGCCCCGCCGCCACCGGCCGCCAGGCCGCGTACCGGCGCCGGATCCTTCGCAGGAGCCCCCGCCCCCATGGCACCTGCGGCTCCCGGCCGGGCTGCGCCGCCCCCTCTCCGGCACCGGTGACCGGTCCGCCGCGGCCGAGCGGCGCCGAGCTGGACTACGCCGCCCTCGTGCTGTGCGGCCCGGACGAGCAGGGCGCTCGCCGGGGCCGGCTGTTTCCCGGCTCCCCCACCGACCCGGTGGCGGCCGAGCACCGCCGTCGCGCCGAGGCGGTGGCCGCGCTGCCACTGCCCGGACAAGCCGTGCGGCCGCGCGAGTCGGCCGGGTCCTTCGATCACCGCTTCGATGCCGCCGCCCGCGCCGACGTTCCCTCGGACGGCACCTGGCACACCGTCACCGTCGCCGAGATCCCGGTCGGCCTGCGCACCGAGTACCTCTGCGTGCCGTCGGTGGAGCAGACCGCGTACGCGACGTTGGTGCTCTCCAACGCAACCGACCAGGCACTGCTGGCCGGACCGGTGGAGGTCATCGTCGACGACGACTTCCTGCTGACCGCCGCACTGCCCACGCTCGCCCCCGGTGGTGTCCGCCGGGTGGGGCTCGGGCCCGCCGAAAGCATCCGGGTCACCCGCCGTACGAACCTCCGCGAGTCGACCTCGGGCCTGCGCAACAACACCACCGTGCTCGACCACCGCGTCCACGTGGAGCTGGCGAACCGGCTCGCGCGTCCCGTCACCGTCGAGGTCCGCGAGCGGGTGCCGGTGACCTCCGAACCGGATGTCCGGATCGAGGAACGGGCCGACTGGACGACACCCGAGGAAGGCACCGGGCCCGAGCACCTGGCCCCGGGCACCCGCGTCTGGCGGCTGGACCTGCCCGCAGGCGCCACCGCCGCCCTCGACGGCGGCTACGAGATCCGCATCCCGACCGGCAAGGCCCTGGTCGGCGGCAACCGCAGGAGCTGACGCACCCCATGTCCACGGCCCCGAAGCCGATCGCCCTCCCCGTTACCGCCGTCACGTGCCTCGAGGATCGCGCCCATGTCGAGCGCGCCGTCGTGCTCGACCTGGAGGCGGGGGTCCAACGGCTGCGTCTCGGGCCGGTCAGCGCGCTGGCCGTCGACCGGACCCTCCATGCGGAGCTGACCGCCGGTTCCCCCGCGACAGTGCTCGACGTGCGGATCGTCCGCAGCTGGACGCCGCGCGGGCCGCTGCCGTCCGCCGACGACGACTCCGCCCTGCGCCACCGCGTACACGCCCTCGAAGAGGAGCAGCTGGCCCTGGGGCGGCGACGCGACCGGCTGCACGCCCGCCTCGGCCTGCTGGGCGGCCTCGCCGCCGATCTGCTGCGGGAGATCGGCGAGGGCGCCGGCTCCGGGGAGACCGAAGGGACCCGCTGGGCCCGCGAACTGGACCGGGTGGACGACGAACGCGATACGCACGGCGAACAACTGCGCACCGTGGAAGCCCGGCTGGCCGCCCTCGCCGCCGAACTCCGGGACGTCCAGCACGCCGTGCACATCTCCGACGAGGAGCCCGCCGAGCTGGTCGGCCACATCGAGTTGACCGTGGAGGCCACGGCCGCCGGGCCGGCCGAACTGCGCCTGAGCCACCTCACCCCGTGTGCGCTGTGGCGGCCCGCCTACCGGGCCGTGCTCGACGGGGACGCCCTGACGCTGGAGACCGAGGCGATGGTCTGGCAGCGCACCGGTGAGGACTGGTCGGACGTACGGCTGACCTTGTCGACCGCCCGCTCGGGGCTGGCCTCCGATCCGCCACGGCTGGGCGAGGACCGGCTGACGCTCAAGGACCGCTCCGCAGCCGAGCGCCGCACCGTCGACATCGAGCTGCGCGAGGAGGAGATCGGGGCGCTCGGCCCGGCCCCGGTGCTCGGCCTGCCGGGGGTGGACGACGGCGGCGAGGCCCGCGTACTGAGCTCCCCCGCGCCGGTCTCCGTGCCCGGGGACGGCCGCGCCCACCGCGTGCCGCTCTCCGTCTTCACCACGGCCGCGAGCAGCGAGTACGCCTGCTCGCCCGAGGTGTCGCCGCTGGTCACCCAGGTGGTGCAGTTCGACAACTGGTCCGGCCACGCGCTGCTCGCCGGGCCGGTGGACCTGGTCCGCGGCAGCGGATTCAGCGGCCGCGGCACGCTGGACTTCACCGCTCCCGGCGCCCTCGTCGAGCTCGCCTTCGGCAGCTGCGACGACCACGCCGTGGTCCGGGAGACCGAGGAGGTCCGCGATTCGGCCGGAATCATGCAGCGGACCGTGGTCACCCGCACGGTCCGGCTGCACCTGTCCCGGTTCTCCGCCCCCGGGGAGCACGGCGATCGCGTGGTCGTGCTCCGGGAGCGGATCCCGGTCTCCGAGGTCTCGGCGGTGGAGGTACGCCTGCGGAAGGATGCCTGCTCCCCGACGCCCGAGGAGGTCGACAGCGAGGGCATCGCCCGCTGGGACGTCACCCTTCCACCCGGCGGCCGCCGCACGCTCACCCTCGTCTACGAGCTCTCGGCGAGCGCCAAAGTCGCCGGGCTCTGAGCGGGGCAGTCCGCTGCACGCATGCAGTGTGGCTCCTGCTGGAAGCACCCGAGCACCCGACGTATCCGCGAGGAGCCCGGCGGGATCCGGCAGCCGCAGTGGGGCCCTGCGGCTGCCGGACGACTTTCCCGGCCCCGCCGGCCTGGCTACGCGGCGCCCGTCATACGGGCGAACACCACCACGTTGCTGTCGTAGTAGTGCTTCTTCGGGTCGAAGTCGCCGCCGCAGGTGACCAGGCGAAGGCCCGCGTGGTCGAGGTTCTTGTAGACCTCCAGCGTGGGGAACTCGGCCTTCGGGTACTCCGCGACCCGGTCCACCGTGAACGTGACCGTCTTGCTGTCCCGCCGGGTCACCTTGATGGTGTCACCGGCCTTCATCGTCTTCAGCTTCTCGAACACGGCGGATGCTCCGTTCCACGTGACATGCCCGGCGATGACGGCCGGTCCCTGGGAGCCGGGGGTCGGACCCGGCTCGTACCAGCCCGCGAGCGCGGGGTCCTTCGGGGTCTGCATGGTGCCGTCCGCGTTCTGCCGCAGCGTCTCCAGGGAGCTGGACAGGCCGAGGGAGGGGATCGTGATCTTCTGCGGCTCCGACCGGGCGAGGACGGGCTCGGCCTGGCCCGCACCCGTGCCCGTACCGCTCTGCGATCCGCCCGCGGGTGACGCGGAGTCACCGTCGGCGGGTGCCTTCCCGGTGGGAGCGGCGCCGACGGCCCCCGGTGCCCCGCCCTGGAGGGCTTGCCCCTCAGGGGCGGGGGGCTTCACCGCGTGCTGGCCGGCGCACCCCGCGAGGAGCAGCCCGGCGAGGGCGGCGGCCGCCAGGGGGCCTGCGGTCCGGCGGCGAAGGGGCCGTGCGGCGGATGCGGCGAGCGCCGGGGCCGGCTTCACGCGCCGCCCTCGGTGGTCTCCCCGCGGACGGGGACGACAGCGGCCCTCTTCCGCACGACGGCCACCACGCCGGCCACCACCGCGAGTACGGTGATCGCCGCACCGTCGCGCACCGTCACCGGCACGGCCGCGCGCTGCGGAGAACCGCCGCCGGTCTCGATGCCGCCGACCGGAATGGACCCCACAGCCGCGCCCTTGACCTCTCCGCAGTTGGTCGGAGCCGTGGCCTCCTGGGGCAGTTTCGGGTCGAGCTCGCTCTTGCCGGCCCCCTCGAAGTCGTACTTGCCGTTCTTGTTGCGGTCGATGCCGTGCTGCACGACGTGCAGGTCCTTGATGTGGTCGACCACGTCCTGGCCGACGGCGATCGTCCGCTTGTAGGAGACCTTGCCCTGCTTGTCGGCGACGGGCATCCGCTCCACGGCGAGACCGCTGGTGGCCTTGGTGTCGCCGGCCGTGGTGAGTGAGATGTTGATGTCGCCGTAGTCATGGGTGGCCTCGGTGTTGCTGAGGACCCCGTCGCCGTCGGTGTCGTCGGTGGCGTCCGGACAGTGGAAGTCGTGCCCCTTCGTCGAGCCGTGCAGATGCTGGGCCGACGGCTGTCCGGGCACCATGCCCTCGGACTGGATTTGCACGGTGAGTTGGTTGCCTTTGAGGCTGAGCATGACCGTACCGCTGGAGCCTGATTCGTTCAGTTGCGCCAGATCGATCTGGTAGGCCTTTCCGCCCTCCGCGAGAGCGGGTCCAGAAAATCCCAGAGTCAGGAACACGGCGGCGGGTACGGCGGCAAGTATTGCGAGGCGACCGGTGCGCTTGACTATCACATTCGCTCCTGTTCCCTGGATCCCCAAGGAGGGAATCGCAGATCGTACGGGTGAAATGAGCCCCTGGTGAGGGCCTCACTCCTTCTTGTGGCGCCCCGAGCCGAACGGCAGGGCTTCCGTTCGGCGGATTCCCGGCGCGACCGAGTCCCGCACGTTACGGACTTGTGCCTCCGGCAGGGCCTGCCCGTTCTCGAAGGTGTTGCGAAACCCGACAATGCGAAGTCTCGTATTCTGTAGGCGGCTCGACGTGGAGCTCGATGAACAAGCCTCGCTGCTGAATGTGCACAGGCGGGCAAGGCATTCCTCCATCATCCCCGTCACCGTGTTCGGTCCGGTCCGGTCCGATCCTTTGTAGTCGGTCTGGCGGCGGCCGGGCGAATAATTGGCCTCTGATGCTAAGAAATCAGCACCCTGTGCTCAGGTCCTGGGACCGCTCGGTACTGCCATCGACGAGAGGCCAGCCGGTCCGCCTGGGCGTAACTGCGTACGGACGCGGCAGCAGTTCAGCGGCCGGCACCGAGGGCACAACAGCCGGAACAGCCCTGGCGTTACACCGGGCGGCAGGCGCCGCGGCTCTGGCAGCGGGGCAGCACTGGCGTCACGCGGGCCGGTTGTCGCGGGTGCATGGTTCCGGGCCTGATCCAGTACTGCTCGCCGCTCTCCTCGGCGGTGAGCTCGGCCTCGCCCTCCAGGCAGCGGCCCACGGACAACCGACGGTCGTCGGGCCGGCCTCCCGAACCACCCTGGCCCGCCCTGCGGTCTCTCCGGCCCGGGGCAGGGTGGGCAGCTGGGGCGGCCGGTATCCCGGTGCCCACTCCACAGCGGCACGGACCCACCAGGCGCGGTGGCCTCAGTCTTCGCTTCCGACACCGCGATCGGGTGCGCTCATGTCCCCCGTCGCGGGAGTGCCTTCGGCGAGCCCGTAGCGCAGGTACACGGTGCCCTTCGGGCTGGCTACCGGAGGTGCGAGGAGCCTGACGTTGGTGGGCACCGCGCCGTCGTCGAACACCTTCTTCCCGACGCCGAGCACGATCGGGTGCAGCCAGAGGTCGAGACGGTCGAAGAGCTTTTCGCGCAGGAGGGTCTGCACGAGGTTCAGGCTCCCGACGACCTTCACGTGCTCGTGCCGGTCACGGATCTCACGCACCGCGTCGGCAAGGTCCGGGCCCAGCTGCGTGGACCCGGCCCACGAGAGGTCGGGCCTGCCGCGGGAGGCCACGTACTTCGGAACGCTGTTGAAGAGCGTGGCGATCTCGTTGTCCTCGCCGCCCTCCTGATGAGGCCAGTAGGCGGCGAAGATGTCGTACGTCCGCCGGCCGAGCAGAAGGGCGTCCGTGCCCTCGTACGCGGCACCGACCTGCGCCCCGGCGACCTCGTCCAGCAGGGGCGCCTGCCAGCCGCCGAACGGGAACCCCACCGGGTCCTCGTCGGGGCCGCCGGGCGCCTGCCCGACGAGGTCGAGGGTCGCGAACAGCTCGATGTGGATGAGGCCCATGGCTTACTCCCGATGAGTCGGTTGTCTCCGTCAAGAGATAGACCTGCGGGCGCCCGCAGACTCATCGCCGCGACGCCGGCTTCACCCAGTCGGGCGGAATGACCACGAGGCCGCCTCGCCAGTGAACGGTGAGGGGCCCTGTCCGTTTCTGCCCGCTCCCCGCGCAGCGGTGGAGCGCCCACGCGAGGGTGTCGGTGATCACGGGCACCGCGATGGGATCGCCGAGTTCGGCTATGCGGGACAGATGGTCGGCGGAGAGGGGCCCGTGCGGGCCCGGTCCGTCCCACGCGGCCTCTCTGCGTGCGATCGGCGAACTCGACGATCGCAGTGGTCCTCTCGGCAGGCGTCGGTCGTAGGACCTAGCTTTCGAAAGGTTCGAAGCGGGCGTCGGCCGCGGGCCAGGCCCGGTCCATGAACGACGCCCGGTCGAGGCCGTCGAAGCAGCGCATCAGGAAGTCGGTGAAGGTGCCGCTGGTGCGGTACCACTCCGCACACTCGCTGCCGACCGCAATCTCCCAATTGCCCGGATCCGGGTCGCTGGCCAGGAAGTAGTACTCGCTGCTGTGCTCGTCGTGGCCCCAGGGGATGAGCCCGCCAGGGTCGGGGTGGAAGGGGAAGGGGTAGAGGTCCTCCCACCCCCTCCGTGCCTCGCGCCAGCTGTCGAGGGACCAGAACTCCTCCAGTTCGGCCGGGGTCATGAGACCCGTCGGCCGGTCCAGGTGAAGGTACCCGCCGAGGGTCCCCGGCCCGTACACGTCCATGAAGGCCTTGTAGTCCGCAGGCAGCGTGACACCGAGATGCCGTTCGGATGCCTCCCAGACCTCTCTGCGCGGCCGGCCCCATGCCTCCTCCGGCTCACCGAGCAGTGCCTGGAGTCGTTCCAACGGCGACGGCATGTCTTCCTCGTTCCTGATATGCGGCTGGTAGGGAGCATCATCAGGCCTCCCGCTGACAGCACCGGGGGCGGGGCCGACTCTCGGCGTCCGGCCTCAGCGTTCAGGGAAGCAGGACGCGGGCTGCCGGGTTCACCTGGGAGCTTCGAGGCCGACGTCTTCGCCGCACCCTGAGCGAAAGCCGGTCGAGTACCGCCGGGCAGTGCCGTAGGGTGGGGTTCACCGACGCGGGGTGGAGCAGCTCGGTAGCTCGCTGGGCTCATAACCCAGAGGTCGCAGGTTCAAATCCTGTCCCCGCTACTGATGGAAGGAAGGGCCCGGATCCCCAGGGATCGGGGCCCTTTTGCCGTGTCCCAACGTTTCAGGCTGGTCGGCCAGTACCTGAATCTCGTCGGTGCCGGCGGAGTTGAATGTCTCGCGGTAAGTGCGCGGCGGTACCCCGACGTGTGCCTTGAACAGGGTCCGGAAGTTGGCCGGCGTGCCCAGGCCGCAGCGCCGTGCGACAGCTTCGACCGTCTGATCGCTCGATTCCAGGAGTTCCCGTGCGGTCGAGCAGCCAACTCATGGGCGGCCGACCGGTGTCGGAGTAGCGCGGCGGTGACCGCGGCGGAGGGTGGGCCGGGCTCCAAGTACCCCGGGACCATCACGGTGTCCGCGGTCTCCAGGGCGTCCAACCCATCGGCGACGGACAATGCCGGGCCTCCGTGCACCGAGACCAGCCCAGGCCGTTCCGTGCACACCGTCATCGAGTATCGAGTGCGAGGACGTTCTCGAGCGCCACCACGACCACGTGGTGGCTGCCGCCGGAGGCGTGAACTCCCATGGCATGATTCTATCGCTGCATGGCACGAGTGCCACTGACTCCCACGCTCTGTTCGTGCCTACGGTCATTTCATGACTGATGGAGGCGCTTTCCTGCCGCCCCTGCCGGACGTGGTGGTGGCCCAGCGGGCCGGCGAGGACGCCTCACCGGTGCGGTCCGCCGCCTCACTGCCACCCCGGCCAGGCACATCGAACCTCACGACGAACGGGCGCTACGGGAAGTACCGGAACGTCTGGCCCGCGGCGACCGAGGAGCTCATCAAGCAGGTCCAGGAAACCGCCTGGACCCGCACGGTGTGATCCGGCACCGGCGAACGCCGGCCAAGGCCAGGGCCCGTCACGCCGACACCACGCGACCGGTGCCCCGCAGCTACGTCTTCGCCCGCGCCCACGCCCGGCACCAGGGGCTGCGCGCAGGTACCGACTACGATGACGAACTGCTGTTCATCAGCTGCGTCCTGCACGACATCGGGCTGAGCAACGAGGGCAACGGCGATCAGCGTTTTGAGGTCGACGGTGGCGACACCGCAGCGGTGTTCCCCCGCGAACGCGGCGTCGGGGAACGGCGTATCGCCATCGCCTGGGACGCCATCGCGCTGCACACCTCGGACGGCATCGCCGGGCGGAAGGGCACCGAGGTGGCGCTGGCGCAAGCGGGCATTGGCACCGACATCCTCGGAGTCCGGCGCGAGAGCCTTCCGGCCGGCCTCGCCGACGAGGTGCACGCCCTGCTCCCCCGCATGGACCTGGGCTACGCGCTGAGCGACGCGATCGTCGCCCAGGCCAGGTCCAAGCCGCAGAAGGCGTCTCCGCTGACCTTCCCGGGAACGCTGCTGCGCCACCATCTGCCCTACGGCGCTCATCCTGACTGGTACGACCTGATTGCCGCGGCAGGCTGGGGCGACAAGCCCGTCGGCGCCGTCGCCCGGCGCCGTGCGGAGACGCCCGAGCAGGTCGGGGCCATGTTCATGGAGTACCTGGAAGCGGGTGACATCGAGGGGCTGGTGTCGCTGTACGAGCCGCACGCGCACTTCGTCCCCACCCCCGGAACCCACCTGGTGGGCACCGAGGCCATCCGGAACGCCCTGCAACAGCTGATCGACAACGGCGCCCGCCTCAAGCTCGAGCTGCGTGAAATCCGGCAGGTGGACGACGTCGCCCTGGTGTCGAACACCGCCACCCTGACGGGCGTCGGCCCCGAGCCGGTGATCTCCACGACCACGGAGATCCTCCGACGCCAGCCGGACGGCGGCTGGGTCCACGTCGTGGACGACCCGTTCTTCAGCTGACCGCATCGGCGCTACGTAGTCAGGCTCGGGCTCGGGTCCGCCTTCCGCGCGGCGATCGCCGGCTCGGTCAACGCCCACTGCGCCTACCGGTACCCCCGTACCTTGGCGGGCTGAGCGCCAGGTCCGATTCCCGCCAGCGCCGGCGAACACCGTCTCGTTTCATTGAACCAGCAACCAATGACGAGGAGAGCGCATGAACGGCAAGGCGGTTCTGGTGACGGGTGGCAGCCGGGGCATCGGCGCGGCGATCGCACTGGCCATGGCTGAGGCGGGAGCCGATGTGGCCATCACCTACACGGCCAACGAGGCGGCGGCCAAGGAAGTGGTCCGCAGGATCGAGGCGATCGGCCGCCGGGGCGTCGCCGTCAGGGCGGACGCGGGCGACGTCGGGGACGCGGCGGGTGCCGTTGACTGGGCGGTGCAGACACTCGGCCGGCTCGACGTGCTGGTCAACAACGCCGGCGCGGGCGTCCTGGGCCCGCTCAACGGGCTGACGCTGGCCGACGTCGACCGCGTGCTCGCGGTCAACGTACGAGGTACCTTCCTCGCCTCGCAGGCCGCAGCCGCTCACATGGGCCGGGGAGGCCGGATCATCACCATCGGCACCTGCATGACCCAGCGCGTACCGGGCCCGGGCGGAACGCTCTACGCGATGAGCAAGTCGGCGCTGACCGGGCTCACCAAGGCTCTCGCCCGGGAGCTCGGCGGACGGGGCATCACCGCCAACATCGTCCACCCCGGGCCGGTCGACACCGACATGAACCCGGCTGACGGACCCCACGCGGACCCCCAGGCCGCGATGACGGCCCTCGGCCGGTTCGGCCGTCCTGAGGAGATCGCAGCCACGGTTGCCTTCCTCGCCGGAGACGGAGCCGACTACATCACCGGCTCCGAGTTCTCCGTCGACGGCGGCCACGCCGCCTGATCGGGCCGGACAGTGCCCTGTCCTGCCCCTCGTCGCCTTGTATGTGGCGACGGGGGGCAGGGCTTCGACCGCAGAAGGCCGCCTCCTCCCGGAGGCGCCACCAAGGAGACTTGATGGAGACTGGCAACGAGACCGCGCTGATCGTGCGGCCCGAGGAAGCCGAGTACGTAGCGCTGCCGCACGGCGGAGGCTTCCGGCTGCTGGCCGACGCCGCCGAGCTCCTGGCGGTCCTGACACCGGGCATCGATCGCTTCGGATACTTCTCCGGACACTGGGCCGCATCCAGCACGGCCTGAACTCCTTCGACAGCCTGCTGCCCGAACAGGCCCGCTACGACGTGCACTTCCTCGAAGCGACAGCCTGGCGTTCCGCCCGGACCGCGTAGCGGCTCGGCGGTGCCGGGACCCGGGCTCGGCTCCCCGTTGGCGCCGACTGGTCGTCGACGGTGCAGATGCTCTGGATGCCCGTGCCCAGGAGGACCGGGGGGCGGTGGTGATGACGAGTTCGTCGAGGATGCCTTCGCGCAGGAAAGTCTGTGCCAGTGGAACCCGGCCTTCGCGCGCCCCGCAGGAGGTCAGACAGCCCTTAGGCGGCCCGCACTGCCCGCGCACGACACGGCGCCCGGACCGGGAGCGTGAGCTCCCGGTCCGGGCGCCGTCCTGCGATGCGGATGCCCCGAACCCGCCCTCGTCACGACCGGATCTGCACGTGGTGATGAAATGTGCGCGATGCGCTGTGACTCGTCACGCTGCTGAGCTGCACTGTCGTCTCGGGAGTCGAACCCGATGCGCTGCTCTCCGCGCGCCAGCCGGGCCGGTAACCGCCGGCCCTCGGTTGTGCACGCCTCCGGAGCGACTACCTGCTCCACATCGCGGGTCTCAGTCCAGGAGGTCGGCCTCCCAGTTGGTGCGCTGGATGCGTACGTCGATCTCGCGGATCTCGCGGGCGGCGTCGTCGGCGCGGGCGCGCAGCTCGGCGACGGGCAGCGCGGGGAGCACCATCAGCTCCGAGCGCAGCTGGCGGCCGTAGCCTCGGTCCCCGCTGCCCGCGGCGGCGTCGGCAGCCGAGGTGAGCACGGAGTGGCGCAAGCGCAGGGTGTCGCGGCGCGCGAGGGCGTCGGTGAGGGTGCCGTCGGCGCCCATGTCGACGGCGGCGTTGGTCCGGTTGATACGCCGGATCAAGGACTCCAGGGCGTCGAGGGTCTCGGTGACCTCGGCGAGCAGCGCTGCCGGGTCCTCGGCGGGGGTCTCGCCCTCTTGGTGACGGGCGTTGGCCACGATGCGGGCCCGCAGCTGTTCGACGCGGCGAGCCGCCTCCGCGCGCTCCGCCAGTGCTTCGCCGAGCTTCATCGTGATGGGTCCCATCCCCTGGTGCCATTCGTCGCGCGGTACTGCGGTACCGCTGCGCCGATCACCCTACGTCACGTCACGGCACGGCCGGCCCGGCTTGTCGGATGGTGTCGGGTCCGGGCAGCATCCTCCCTGCCCCGCCTGGGGGAAGGAGGGCCAACCGCCCCCACGCTCCCGGGTGCCACATTTCTCACCGACATCCCCGGGCATCTCGAGTGAGAGCCGATGCCGGGAATCACCGACATCCGCTCTTCGCTCTCACCTGCGTAGCCATTCCTACACTTCAGGCAGCCCCCGGACGCGAGCTCCTCCTTGTAGGCCAAACCGTGTGTTCATCAGTCCCGCGTTCGGTCAGCGCGGCTCTCGGATGCTGTCGATGATGCGGGTCCAGTTGTCGCCGCCGTGTCCGTTCTCGATCGCGCGCCGGTAGTGGGCTTGCACGGCCAGGGGGAGAGCGAGGTCGAGGCCGAGTGACGTGCTGGTCTCGACGATGTGGTCGGACGTCGCGCCCATCATGGTGACCGTGCTGAGGTCGCCCGGATGCTCGCCGGCATCCAGCGCGGCGCCGGGGGTCGCTTCGCCGGCCCTCAGGATGGCGCCGATCGAGTCGGCGGAGGAGAGCAACTCCGGCAGTGTTTCCTTGGCCTTCATTCCTGCGGTGCCCAGCATCGCGGTGGCGTGCATCAGCGCGGACAGGGTGGTGAGGAACACCGCGAGTTGGGCTTGATACATCATCTGGGCAAGGCCCGGATCCTCGCCCAGATACTTTGGCGTGCCGAGCGGTGCCAACGCCGCCCGGTGATTCTCCATCACCTTGTCGGGGCCGCTGTAGTAGACGTGGGCCGCCTCCGTGCCGATCATCGGCGCCGGGACCATGACACCACCGGTGAGGAAGGCGGCGTCGTGGCCCGCCGCCCAGGTTGCTGCCTTGCGTGTGCGGTCGGGCGTGTCCGAGCTCAGGTTGACCAGCGTCCGGCCGGCGAGTGATGCGGTGGCGCTGTCGAGGATGTCGTACATCGCCTGGTAGTCGGTGAGGCTGAGGATCACGAGGTCACTCGCCCCGACCGCCTCGCCAGGTGTTGCCGCGAGCGTTGCTCCGTCGGCGACGACGCCGTCGGCCCGGCCGGCGGTGCGGTTCCAGACGGTGACCGGGTGGCCGGCGGCGAGGAGGGTGCGCGTCATCGCCTGGCCCATCGGGCCAAGCCCGATCACGGTGACAGCGCTGTATTGCCTGGTGGTGTGGCTCTGTTGTTCGTTCACCCCTCCATGCTCGGAGAGCGCCACTACTCTCGGAAGTACCCACTATTTTCTGCGGTACTTACCTTTTAGTAAGGAGGGTCAGTGATGGCCAAAGCGCCGAGGCACGGGCCTTACATCTGCGGCATCGACGCTGCACTCGACGTGGTGAGCGGCAAGTGGAAGGGACTGATCCTCTGGGAACTTGAAGCCCATGGCGTACGCCGCTTCGCCGAGCTCCGTCGCGGTCTGCCCGGAGTGAGCGAGAAGATGCTGACCCAGCACCTGCGTGAGATGGAGGAAGACGGACTCGTGCACCGGGAGGTCTACGCCCAGGTGCCGCCACGGGTGGAGTACTCCCTGACCGAGCACGGGCGCACGCTCAATCAAGCGCTCGGACCGCTCGGCGCCTGGGGAGGTGAACGGATGCGTCGCGAAGGCTTCGAAGTGGTCGACATAGCCGACTGCTGATCGCACTCGGCGCTGAAACCGCGATGGCTGGCCATCAGTCCGGATTACCCCAAAAAGATCACCAACGGCATCCAGAAGGGCGGTCAGAACCCCCTAGTTGGCCCTACTCTTCCTCGACCGCCCCGGCCCCGACGCGGCTCGGCCGCTTCAGCCACTCGTAGACGCCGATGCCGAGCACCCCGCAAACCGACGGGACAGCCAGCGCGTAGAACCACCAGACGCTGAGGGTGACCCCGAAGTACACGCACGCACCGCCCAGCACGGCGAGCATGGCCATGGAGAGCAGGCTGGAGTAGAACGTGACGGAGTGATTCTTGGACACATGGACCCCCGGGTGCGGACGAAGGCCGTCAGCATAGATGCCCCTCCCGCCTGCCGGCTCCGGAGAAACCAGAACGCTCGCACGCCAAGTGGCCGGCTTAGCCGAGCCAGACGATGTCCAGGACCGTCAGGTGCCGAAGCGCACGGTTCGCGAAGTAGATGACGGACAGGCGGCCGGCGGACGCGATACGGACGTCTTCGCCTTCAGGGTCACCGGCGTCCCACTGGCGGAAGCCCCACGGGTCGGCCGCAGCGGCGTCCAGCAGATCCCACACTGTCTCTTCCGCGTGCTCGGGCAGTGCGGCGAGCACCTTTGCGGCGGGCGGCGACAGCCGGACCGCGTACGGTCGGCCGCTCACCGGCGCCCGTTCCGGAGCTCCTCCATGTCCACGAACCCGGTCTCGTCGCGGCCGGAGGCGAGGAACGCGTCGACCGCCGGGGCGGAGGCGACGCGGGCCTGCCAGACCTGGACGACCTCGTACAGTGTGGTGAGGGAGAACGAACGGCGCGACTCCTCCAACGCCGCCGCCCACTCCCGCTCGAACGCCGGCACCCACCGCTCTGCGCGGCGGTCGGCACGCAACTGCGCGAGTAGTTCGCCCGGAGCACCCGGCGCGGGCGCGTACGGCGGGACGGATACGTGATCGGGCTCCACGCTCATCGGCTGGTCCTCCCGGTGGGGGTCATACCGCCACGGTACGCGCGCGGGAAGGCCGTGGAAGCCGGCATGGGCAGATCCCTCCTGCAGGGTCCGGGAACGGGCGACGGCCTAGACGTGATTCCGCAGCGGGTGCCCTGCTTCTCTCAGGCAGTCTGCGTAGTTGAGGAGGCCGGCCCTGGGGCAGGCGGAGTCGGGCGAACCCCTGTTCAGCACACAGCAGCAGAGCAGTAGAGCAGCGCCCCGGACCGAAACACGTTACGGGGCGCTACTGCTGGTGCTGCTCGGCGGTCACAGCAGTCACCAACCGGACAGACACATCCGATCAACTGACCACCCATCAAAGAGACACGCCGGCCCGAACACTCTCACGCGGAAGCCACGACCTCACCGGCCATGACCTGAGGAGGGTTGGGGAGCAGTGACGCAAGGTTGTCCCGCACGAAGTCCGCCGCCCTCGACACCGATTCCTCGGCACCGGCCCGGTCCCGGAAAACGCTGGTCGAGACCATCACTCCGTCCCCGGCATCGACCCAGTAGTAGGCCACGAAGCCGGAGACCTGCTGCATGAGCGGCACGAACCCCTCCTTCACCAGGCGTCCTGCCTCGGTCGGATCACTCACCCCTTCGTACCGCCGGACTGCTGCGTACATCGTCGAGCTCCTCACCGGGGTTGTGCGTTCATCACCCGCCGAGTCGTCGTACCCCTGGGACAGCGGCCCGGCTCGTCAGAGGTGCGGCAATCACCTGAAGGGCGGCCTCAAATGATCCGAACGGCGGCCGACCGCTGAACGGTGTGCGACGGCCCGTACCTACACCTCACCCCGGCAGCGGCTCGCCAGGCCCCGCCGGCCCCGGCCGCCCGCCGGGCTCGAAGAACCGCCGCCACCCACCACAAACTCGCTTCTCCCTCATCCCCACAGGAGCGATGATCTCCACGAGGGCTCGATGAGGGTAGGGGATCATGGACGACCGACGACCAAGACTGGTACTCCTGTGCGGCCTTCCCGGTGCGGGGAAGACCACGGTGGCCAAGAGGTTGGAGCGGGAACTTTCCGCTGTGCGTCTGTGCCCGGACGAGCGGCTTGCGGAGCTGGGCCTTGACCTCTTCGACGGCAAGGCTCGGGACCGCATCGAACGTCGCCTGTGGCAGCACGCCCAGGATCTGCTGACTTCCGGAGCCGTTGTGATCTTGGAGAATGGCTTCTGGCAGCGTCACGAACGCGATGAGAAGCGGCTCCGAGCTCGCGCGCTCGGGGTCGAGGTCGAACTGCGCTACCTCGATGTGCCGATGGCAGAACTGGAGCGGCGCCTCGCCCTCCGGAACCAGGAGCCGGGCTCGGTCGTTCTGACGCCCGAGCTGCTCAGGGAGTGTCAGAGTCAGTTCGAGGCCCCGACTCCGGCCGAGCTGGACCTGTTCGATCCGCCACTGCCTTAAATGGCGTGTGGATCGTGCCCGTGACCGTGCAGCGGATACCGCGCCCGCGTAGGCGGGCGCGGCTCTTCCGGGACGCGTACGCCGTGTCCGCACCTACCCGGAGTCGCCCGGCCGGGCCCGTGGTGGCGTATGGCGGGTGTGCCCGTCAGGGGGCCGGGGGCGGGGGTCCCGGGTCTTTGCGGTCGCGGTCGTCCTTCGCTTCCCCCGGTGCCTCGTCCTTCGCCGGGCCGATGCGGATCTCGAACTCGCCCGCGTACTTCTCGTGGCCCGCGATCACGGCTTCCTCCATCGCCTCCGTGGCGAGTTCGCCGCGGACGATCAGCGGGTCCCGGCGGAGGTCTCGCAACAGGGCCCAGCACATGCCGATCATCACCAGGACGAACGGTGCGGCAACGAGGATCGTCAAGTGTTGCAGGCCCGCGAGGGCGTCGCCCTTGCCCTCACCGACGAGCAGCATCACGGCCGCCACACCACCGGTCACCACGCCCCAGAAGACGACGATGAACCGGGCGGGTTCGAAGGTGCCCTTCTGGGAGAGGGTGCCCATCACGATCGACGCCGCGTCGGCGCCGGAGACGAAGAAGATGCCGACCAGGATCATCACGAGCAGGCTCATCACGCCGGCGATCGGGAACTCCTGGAGCACACCGAAGAGCTGCGCCTCGGGCGTGGTCGCGTCGCCGAGCTTTCCCTGCTCCTTCAGGCGCATGGCCGTACCGCCGAAGATGGCGAACCAGACCAGGCTCACGGTGCTGGGCACCAGGATGACGCCGCCGACGAACTGACGGATCGTACGGCCCCGGCTGATGCGGGCGATGAACATGCCGACGAACGGCGTCCAGGAGATCCACCAGGCCCAGTAGAAGACCGTCCAGCTGCTCAGCCAGTCGGCGACGTCACCGCCGCCGGTGGACGCCTCGGTACGGCCGATCAGCTGGGGCAGCTCGTCGAAGTACGCGGCGAGGGAGGTGGGGATCAGGTCGAGGACCAGGATGGTGGGGCCGACGATGAACACGAAGACCGCGAGGACGGCGGCCAGCACCATGTTGATGTTGGAGAGCCACTGGATGCCCTTCTCCACGCCGGAGACGGCGGAGAAGACGAAGCAGACGGTCAGCACGGCGATGATGGCGACGAGCAGGCCCGTCCCGGCTTTGCCCAGCCAGCCCACCTCGTGCATGCCGCTGCCGATCTGGAGCGCGCCGAGTCCCAGGGACGTGGCGGAGCCGAACAGCGTGGCGAAGATCGCCAGGATGTCGATCACCCGGCCGGGTGCGCCCTCGGCGCGCTCCTTCCCGAGGAGCGGGATGAAGACGGCGCTGATCGTCTGCCGCCTGCGGCGCCGGAAGGTGCTGTACGCGATGGCCAGGCCGACCACCGCGTAGATGGCCCACGGGTGCAGCGTCCAGTGGAAGAGCGTGGTGGCGAGCGCCGTCTGCATGGCGTCCGCCGAGTCGGTGGGGTCGGTGCCCGGCGGCGGAGTGGTGTAGTGCGCGAGGGGTTCGCTGACGCCGTAGAACATCAGGCCGATGCCCATGCCGGCGCTGAACATCATGGCGACCCAGGAGACGGTGCTGAACTCCGGCTTCTCGTGCTCCTGGCCCAGCTCGATCCGTCCGTACCGGCTGATGGCGAGCCAGAGAGCGAAGACGACGAACCCCGAGGCGACCAGGACGAACGCCCAGCCGGCGTTGTGCATAAGGCCGTTCAGCAAGATGTCGGAGACGCTCTCCAGCGAGCTGGTGGCCGTGGCGCCCCAGATCACGAAGCCCAAGGTCAGCACGGCCGCAACGCCGAAGACCACCCGGTCGGTGACGGGCGCCTTGTCCTCGTGCGGGTGCCGGCCGGGCAGTGCCGCCTTCACGGGCAGCCGCAGCCTCTGCCCCCGTTTGCGTTGCTCCTGAGACACAGGCGGCACCTTTCGCGATCACGGCCCGATTTGGCTTCTGCTATCCCGTACCACGGCGCGCACACCTGTCCCGGCATCAACAGGCGTCGATCGGGCCCCTCTGCCAGGTCATAGGCCGCACGGGTGTCTAGACGGGTGTCGAGGAGGAACCGCACGAGAGCTCGCTGCGACTGCCTCCGCGCGCGGTACGAAGATCACGGCATCCGCACCCCATCCGGCGGGCCGCTCATCCGTATCGGCTCACTTCGTGGAAGAAGCCGTCGATGACGTGCAGTTGCCCGGTGCGGGCGGCCTCGTCGTAGACGTGTTTGCCGACGGCGAGGTCGAGTACGCCCAGGCCGAAGGGTGAGAACACCACCGGCCGGTCCTGCGGCAGCGCCGCGCGGCCGGTCATGACGTCGTGCAGCGTGCCGGTGAGGAAGTCGCGGTTCCCGGTGAGCTGTTCGGCCAGGTGGGGTGAGGTGTCGGCTTTGAGGCAGTGCTCGATGTCGTCGACGATGTTGGTCGCGGCCAGCAGGATTTCGGGGGCGAGGTCGCGCAGTGACACGTGCAGGACCAGGGGGTTGTGGTCGAACCATGCCGGGTCGGTTATGTGCGGCCGGTCGGCGACGGTGGCGAAGACGAGCAGGTCGCTGGAGCGGATCAGCTCCTCGGGACTGTCGTGCACGGTGATCCGGGTGGTCGGATGGGTGGCTTGCAGGTAGCTGTGGAAGCCGGCTGCGCTGTCGGCACTGATGTCATGGACGCCGATCTCGTCGAAGGACCAGCCGGTTGCGGTCAGGAAGGTATGGATGTAGCGGGCGATGAGGCCCGTTCCGAAGAATCCGATGCGGGCCGGTCGTGTCCCGCGGCCTTGGCTGAGCGTCTTGGCCGCTGATGCGGCCATCGCGGCCGTTCGGGTGGCGCTGATGATGGAGCTTTCCAGGCAGGCGAACGGGTAGCCCGTGTCGTGGTCGTTGAGTATCAGCACCGCCGAGGCCCTGGGGATGCCGGCCTGCACGTTACTGGGGAAGCTGGAGATCCACTTGATGCCATCCACCCGCGCCTGTCCGCCGATCGATGCGGGCAGCGCGATGATGCGGGCGTTCGGGCGGTCGGGGAAGCGCAGGAAGTAGGAGGGCGGGTTCACCGACTCCCCGACGGCGTGGAGCTGGTAGGTGGCCTCGATCAGCTCCATGATCTGGTGCTCCTGGCCCTGGAGGGTGTGCTGGACCTGGGCTCCGGAGATCACGGCGAACGGGGGCACGGCGATCGGCGGTGACACTGCGTGCGGGTCGGACATCGGGGGCTGCGTGGCAGTGGGACGGGACGTGGTCATCGCGTGCTCCCTTCGGAGGCTGCGGTCGGGGTGGTGGTCGGGAAGGAGGTCGGGGTTTGAGGTGCGGCCATGGCGACGAGGACCTCGCGCGGCGGCTCGAACGGTTCCCTGCTGTGGGCGGTGCGGATGTTGTCGATGAGCATCAGGTCGCCGGACTGCCACGGCTCGCGGATGGTGTGCTCGGCGTAGACCGTGTTGATCAGCTCGACGATGTCCTCGCCGATCGGGTCGCCGTTTCCGAAGCGGGTGTTGAACGGCAGGGCTTCGGGGCCGTAGACGTCGACGAGGTACTCCCGTACCTCGGGCGCCAGCGTCCACTCGTTGAGGAACGCGATCTGGTTGAACCAGCAGCGTCGGCCGGTGGCCGGATGGCGCACCACGGCGGGGCGGCGCTGGCGGGTGCGCAAGCCGCCCTCGTGTTGCCAGGCGAACTCGATGGCGTTGGCGCGGCAGTAGTTCTCGACGTCCGCCCGGCTGTCGGTGCCGAATGCCTCGGTCCAGGAGGCGCCGATGTCGTCGTTGTAGGTGCGGGTGAGCAGCCAGCCGTCCTGTTCGAACCGCTGGACGAGTTCCGGCGGCAGCGCATCCAGGACGGTGGCGGAATCCGCGAGGGCGGTGGCTCCGCCGGCGGTGGGCGCCGTCAGGCAGGCCAGCAGCAGCAGACCGGGAGGGCTGTGGGTGTAGCTGAGCTCGTGGTGCATGCACATGGGCTGGTTGGCCGGCCACGCCGTGGAGGAGTACACGCCGGGCGTGTAGGTCTGACGGGGGGCGAAGGCTTCGGTGTCGGTCATCAGGGCGGGGGCCAATCGGCCGAAGACGGCGCCCACCTCCCCGATGTCGCACAGGCCGAGCCCGCGGACGAGTACGGCGCCATGTTCGGTGACGAGTCCGTGCAGTGTGTGGCGGTGTTCGGCTGCCCAGGCCGACAGGTCGGCCGGGACGGGGGTGGGGACGTGCAGTATCGGGGGTTTGCCGGGATGCAGGTCTACCTGGGGCACGGACGCGGAGGAGGGCACAGGGCTGGGGCTGATCGGGGCGGGGCTGGTGAATGACATGGTCTTTGTCCTTTCGGTGGTGCTGAGGAGGAGGCCGGCGATCAGGGTGAGGCCGGCTGTGCGGTGGGGCGCCGGTGGGATGCGGTGTCCAGGAACCGGGCCAGATCGGTGAGGACGGGGTGGCGGATGACGTCTGCCGGAGATACCGCGCGGTCCAGGGTGATGGCGAGTCTCACGGACGAAAGGGAGGTGCCGCCCCGGTCGAAGAAGTTGTCGCGCCGGTCGATCCGCCCTTGCGGAATGCCGAGCACGCGCGCCCACGCGGCCGCCATCCGCTGTTCGGCGGGCGTGTTCGGCGCCTGGACGTCGTCCTCGGCGTCGTGAAGTTGCGTGGCCAGGGCCGTCAGGGCCTTCCGGTCGATTTTGCTGTTGGCGGTCAGCGGGAGGCTTTCCTGCCAGTGGATGACCGAGGGGACCATGTACCCGGGCAGTGACGTGCCCAGCCGGTCCAGCAGGATGCTGGTTTCGAGCGGCTGCGGGGCGGTGTAGAACGCCACCAGGTGGGTGCTGTGGTCGGGCCGTTCGGTGACCACCACGGCGCTGTCGCGGACCCCGGGTGCTCGTAGCAGGGTGTTTTCGATCTCGCCGGTCTCGATACGGAAACCGCGGATCTTGACCTGGTTGTCGCGGCGGCCGAGGAATTCCAGCTTGCCGTCGAGCAGCCAGCGGCCGACGTCGCCGCTGCGGTACAGGCGCCGGCCCTCACGGTGAGGATCGGCAAGGTACGTGGGCCGGGTGCGCTCGGGGTCGTTGACGTAGCCGCGGCCGACGCAGACCCCGGAGAAGACGATCGTGCCGGGCGCGCCGAGCGGCACCGGGTTGAGGTGCTCGTCGACGACGTAGAGGTGCACGTTGTTGACGGGCCGGCCCAGCGGGACCCGGTCGGTGTCCGGTGTGCGGTCCATGATCTCGTGGTTGGTGTCGTCGCTGGTCTCGGTCAGCCCGTAGGCGTTGACGAGTTTGATGTCGGGCTGGGCGGTGAACCAGCGCTGGGCGAGTTCCTTCTTCAGCGCCTCACCCGTGACCGACACATAGCGCAGGTCCGGCAGCGTCCGGGGGTGCTGCTCGAGATGGGACACGACGACGTCGAGGTAGGAGGGGACTACCTGCAGCACGGTGACCCGGCCGCGGGCAACGGTGTCGACGAACCGTGCGGCGTCGAGGATCGCTTCCTGCTCGATCAGCAGGGTTCGCCCGCCGACCAGCAGTGGGGCGAGCAGTTGCCACAGCGAGATGTCGAAGCACTGGGGCGCGGTCTGGGCGACCACCTGCCCTTCGCCGATCTCGAGGTCGTCGATCTTGGCGTAGAGGTGGTTGAGCATGCCCTGGTGTTCGCACATCGCGCCCTTGGGCTCACCCGTCGAGCCGGAGGTGAAGTAGATGTAGGCCAGCTGGTCGGGTGCGACCTCGATACCGAGGTCGGTCCCGGAATGCTCCTGGCCGAAGGCGGTGTCGACGAACAGCATCTGGACCGCGGGCTGGGAGGCGAGGGCCGGCTGGAGGGTGGTGGGGGCCGGTTGTGTCATCACGAGCCCGCATCCGGCACGGGCCAGCATGGCTTTGATGCGTTCGGCCGGCAGGTGCGGCTCGATGGGCAGGTACGTGCCGCCCGCTTTGAAGACGGCCAGGACGGCGGCCAGCCAGTCCAGGTTCCTCTCCATCGCCACCGCGACCACTCCTTCACGGTGCAGTCCTTGGGCCCGCAGGGCTCGGGCCAGCCGGTTGGCGCGGGCGTTGAGCTCCTCGTAGGTCCACGTCCGGTTGCCGTGCTGAGCGGCGACGGCGTTCGGGTGCTGCCGTACACGCTGCTCGAACAGCTCGTGCACTCGGTGCTCGGGCAGGTCTCGGTGCGGCCCGGCAAGGCCATGGAGCTGGAAACGAAGTTCTTCGGCCGAGACCAGGCTCTGACTTGCGTGATCGGCATCCGGGTCAGCGGCGATCAGGGCGAGCGCGGTCAGGTGGTATCCGGCGATCCGGGCGGCGCAGTCCGCGTCGAGGACGTCGGTGCGGTAGCGCAGCCGCAGCGTCAGCCGTCCGTCGTCGTGGTGGGCGGCACCTATCCACAGCGCCGTGTCTGCGGCCAGGGTGCTGCTGTCCGGGGCCGGCTTACCGTCGGCGGCGGGGAGGTCGCCGCTGATGCCGGTGGGATCGAGCACGGTCTCGAAGGGTGCTTCGGTCAGGCCGAGTTCGCGCCTGAGGTCATCGACGGGGAAGTCCTGGTGGGCCAGCAGCTGCGCGATGGTGTGGTGGGTGTGCAGCAGCAGGCTCTTCCATGAGCCGGGGCCGGCCGTCAGCCTGCACGGCAGCGGCCTGCCGCCGACGGCAGCGACGTAACCGGTGGTGATCTCCTGTTCGCCGCTCAGCGCGGCCAGCACCTTCGCGTGGGCGGTCAGCAGCACACAGTTCAGCGGCACTGCCAGGTCGTCTGCCAGTCGGCGCAATGCTGTCGCCTGGCCGGCCGGGACCGGCGTCTCGTACTCGGCCACGCCGGCAACCGGCACGCGGGTCCAGCGTGGAAGCGGCGTGAAGCCGCTGCCGGCGGCCAGGACGCCATGCCAGAACTCTCTACTGGTAGATGCTTTGAGCGCCATGAGGGGTCTCTCTCCTGT
Organism: Streptomyces sp. NBC_01546; assembly: GCF_045208355.1. Taxonomy (NCBI): domain Bacteria; kingdom Bacillati; phylum Actinomycetota; class Actinomycetes; order Kitasatosporales; family Streptomycetaceae; genus Streptomyces; species Streptomyces sp. NBC_01546. The sequence goes on along the minus strand of NZ_CP109379.1, from coordinate 7,908,867 downwards.
GCTGGTGCTGGTGCTGGTGCTGATGGGGTTGGGGCTGGGCGTCAGATGCCGCCGAGCGGGTTGGGGTGTACGGGGTGCAGGGGCGCGGCGCCGGACGGGTGTGCCGGCAGCGCTGCGGGTGGCGGGGTGTTGTCGGTCAGCTGCCGGGCCGGGTTTCCTGCCCACCGGGCCCGTTGCGGGACCTGCTCGCCTTTCATGAGGAAGGAGTCGCAGGCGAGCTGGACGCCGTCTGCCAGCGTCACGCCGTAGTGGACGAACGCGCCGACACCGAGGGTGCAGCCGTCACCGATCGTGGTGCGGTCGGACTTGAAAGCGCCGTCCTCCTGCGAGTGGCACTGGACCACCGTGCCCGCGTTCAGCGTGCAGTCGTCCCCGATGGTGACGAGGGTCCGCTCCGGGAAGAAGCAGCCGTCGTCGAAGACCCGCTTGCCGATCCGCGCGCCCAGCAACCGCCAGATGACGTTCTTGAACGGGGTCCCGTCAAAGACCTGCGCGTAGTCGACCGACGCCAACTTCCAGAAGCGCTCGTGCCGCCAGAACGACGGTTCGTAGATCGAGCAGTACAGCGGCTTCTGGGCCTTGAATCCGGTGGTGGCCCGTTCGATCAGCGCGAAGTAGACGGCGGTGAACAGCAGTGTGAGGACACTGGCCAGCGCGAACGCCGACGCACCCAGCGAGGGGTAGAGGGTTGTGGCGCCCAGGGCGACGAGGGTCACGGCGAAGACGTGGATCCAGCGCGCCATCAGGTACAGCCCCGCCGTGACGGCATTGTGCCGGTTCTTGGCGGCCAGGCGCCGGCGCAGCTCGCTGCCGCTCTCCAGGTCCTGGAACCGGGTGTCCCGCATCACCGTGCGCGGAATGGCGAAGGGAGGCGAGCCCAGCAGGCCCACGTTTTCCCGTACTTCTCCGTCGACCGGGACCATCACCTTCGTCGCCAGCAGACAGTTGTCACCGGTCCTGGCCTGCGAGGGATATGCGATGCGGTTGCCGAGGAAATTGTGGGCGCCGATCGAGACCCGGGACAGCCTGAACGACGTGTTGGAGAAATCGGTGTTGATGACCGACAGGCCGTCGGCGACCATCGTCTTGCTGCCCACCGAGGTCAAGAACGGGCTGTCGTGCTTCACTTCGGAACCGAAGTTCGAACCGGTCTGTGTGACGCGGGACAGGTCGTAGCCGAGATAGCGCAGGTAGTGGACGATCGCGGAGCTGTCCCCGAACAGCGCGGTGAAGAACTTCCTGTTGGTCAGAAGTGTGATGGCCCGCTGCAGACCGTAGTGGAAGCCGTAGAGCGGATAGACCGTGTCCGGCTTGACCGCCCGATTGAGCAGGCGCGGCACGACGCCCTGGATGACCAGCCCCGCCAAAGCGGCGCCGAAGAACAGCACGAAGGACGCGGCCAGCGCACCTAGGTAGAACGTTCCGCTGGTGAACGCCGAAGTCCCGGCCTGAAGCGGTGTGGTCAGCTGCGACAGCGGGGCCAGCAGCACGGTGACGCCGCCGGTGGCCAGGGGCAGATACACCAGCACCATGGCGAGCAGCTGCCCGACGGTGTAGCGGACTTTCCTGGCGGTGGAGCAGTCGCCGGCACCGACCGTACGGAAGTCTGTGCTCGTGGGCTCGGCCGGTGACCCGTGCCAGCGCTCGCCGGCGGGGACGGTCTGCCCGGCGTGCAGGCTGGAGGCGTGCCCGAGCTGGGCCTGGCTGCCCATCGAGGTGTTGATGTCGAGGACGGTCTGTTCGCTGACGAGGACATTGCTGCCGAGGGTGACGGGGCCGGTCTGGATGAGACCGGCGTGTGCCCGGTAGCAGGAGAAGAGCACGTCCTTGCGGATCACCGTTCCGTCACCGATCGTGAGCAGGTCGGTGCAGACAGGGATGTGAGTGGAGAAGATCGCGACATTGCGCCCGATCTTCGCGCCGAGCGCCCTGAGATAGGCCACGTACAACGGCGACCCGGCGAACAGACGGACAGGGCTTGTGCGGATCAAGGTCTTGACCAGCCACCAGCGCAGGTAGCCGAGGCTCCAGACGGGGAACTCGCGCGGCGTGAAACGACCGATGAGGGTCCACTTCGCCACGATCGGCACCATGCACACGCCGGCAAAGAGCGCGCTGCCCACCAGTACGGATCGCAGGTAGACATCGAGCACACCGGTGCCGGCGCTGACCCACTCGAGGCCTCGGACCGTGGTCAGGGCAGCGAGGTAGGAATAGCCGAGGAACACCAGGAGCTGCAGCATTCCGCACAGCAGGTACTGCCCTGTGCCCGCCCGCGCCGCGATCCTGCGCGCCGAAGCAGACGCCGAAGCGGACGTCGAAGCAGACGCCGAAGCAGACTGCGGCGTTGATGCCGGGACGGCCGGATGGACGGATACGGGTGCCGAGGCTGCGGGCGCTGCGTAGGTGGACTCAGAGGCCGCCGCGGGCGCGGCGTGGGTGAGCGCGGAGGCCAGGTTGTCGGCTGTGGGATGCCGGTAGACGTCCTTCATCGATACAGGCGGCAGGTCCGCCCGCTTCCTGACCCGGGCACAAAACCCCGCCATCACCATCGAATCAGCGCCCAGCTCATCAAAGAAGTTGCTGTCGCCGGGCACCTGCTCCACTCCGACGACTTCGGCCAGCACCTCCGCAAGGAGCCGCGCGAGCTGCGCGGTCTCGGCCGGCGGGCCGCCGGACATGCCGTTTGGCCTGCCTTCGGGCCTGCTGCCGGAAAGCGTTGAGGTGCCGGGCGGGCCGGCCGTCCAGGCATCGGTGGATTTCTCTAGCATGTGCGCTCCTCGACGACGACGGTTCGGGCGCCGGGGGCTCTCATCGGGTCACCAAAGAAGAAAAACATGTTAATCCACCTAAATGCGCGTGTTCCGCTGTCGGGAAATGCCTTTCGGCATCGATCGGGTTCGTGATGCCGCCTCTCCAGTAGGCCCGGTCGGCACATATCCGTCACGCCGCTGAATGTCGGGACTTGACACCACGCACCTGCAGCGGTAAGCACCGCCGGACAGCCCGGCCGCGTGCATACGGGAAAGGCGCTCAGCCAGGTAGAGCGGTCAGCGCTCGCCGGTGTGGCACGGCATACCGCCGCGCAAGCGTGTACACACGAGAGCCGTGCCGCCCGGCGCATATCCGTGATCACGGCCGGCGTCAAGCCCCGACATCCGGTGACATGACAGAGCCACGGTCATCCCGCGTACTGGAAGAGGCCCGAAGACGTGGCAGCAAGCGACGCCTTCCCCGAGCCGCCCCCACACAGGCTGGCGGCCCCAGACACCAGCCGTGAACGCATACAAGGAGGTGCCCCGTGCCGGTCATATCCACCCCCCAGGAATTCAACCAAGACGACCTCTACGTCGACCTCGAGGCAATCACCGGGCACCGGATGTTCCTCAAATGCGAAGGATTCAATTTCGCGGGGTCCATCAAACTCAAAGCCGCAACCGCAATGGTCGAGGCCGCCGAACGCGACGGCCTGCTCACCCCTGGCTCCATCCTGGTCGAATCCTCCTCCGGCAACCTCGGCGTGGCGCTGAGCATGATCGCTGCCAGCAAGGGCTACCGGTTCGTGTGCGTCATCGACTCCCGCTGCAACCTGGCGACCCGGCTCCTCCTGGAAGCCCTCGGCACCCAGATCCACATCGTCACCGGGCCCTCCCCCACCGGCGGCCTGCTCGGCGCCCGCATCGACCGCGTCCGCGCCCTGTGCGCGTCCGACGACCGCTACGTATGGCTCAACCAGTACACCAACCCCAACAACCACACCGCTCACTACCGCACCACCGCACCGGCCATCGCCCGCGCCTTCCCCGACCTTGATGTCCTCTTCATCGGGGCCGGCACCACCGGGACCCTCATGGGGTGCGCCCGCTACTTCCGCACCTGGCACCGCCCGGTACGCATCGTCGCGATCGACACAGAAGGCTCTGCCACCTTCGGACAGACGCCCAGTCGCCGCATGATCCCCGGCCTCGGCACCAGCATCCGCCCCCCGCTACTCGACACCTCCTACGTCGACGACGTGGTACACGTCGACGAAGCCGAGACGATTCGTACGTGCCACCAACTGGCCCGCCACGGCTTCATCTTCGGCGGCTCCACCGGCACCGTCGTCAACGGCGCCACCCAATGGCTGGCTCAGCAGGAACGGCAGGTGACCGCGGTCGCCATCGCCCCCGACCTCGGCGAGCGCTACCTCGAAACCGTCTACCAGACCGACTGGGTGCGAGACCTGTACGGCGAGGACGTACTCCAGTCCCAGACCGTCAGCGCCGCCGCCCCGGCTGCCTGACCCGCCGAGCGCGCCACGGCCACAGGCACCCGCACACCACGCAACAGCGCGAGGCATCCCGAGCGTGCGACGGTCACCCACAGTGAAGGACCAATGGCGCCCTGTCGACTGAACCGCGAGCGTCGGGGCTCTTACCGCTCCTCAACCTGATCCGGACCGATATCCCCGGCCTGCAGAGGCGCGGCAGGGCCGGCTCGTTCACACTGGCAGGACGACGAACGCAGCTGGGAGGCCGGATGAGCTGGGCATCATGGACCACCCGCGGGATTTTCGCCGGACGGGACGGAGTACAGACCGGCGAGGCCGGCCCCGTCCTCACCGGTGAGCTCGATATTCACACCACCTGGACCGAGGCCGATGGTCTGGCGCATGTCACGGTGCAGTACAGCGGGGGGTCCGACTGGCTCCCCCTCGCCGGAAGCCCCGTCCCGTGCCCCAGCGAAGAGGCGAGCCGGGCCCTGCATGACGCGGTCATCCATTCCGTACGCGCCGGCGCGATCCTCCCCCTGAGCACCGACCGCCCCTGATCCTGCCCGGCGGCAAACCGGCCGGCGAAGGCGTTCGCGGCTTCACAGCACTGCTCCGGACCAGGCCGACGGCAACGTTGCCGGCTAGGGCGTGGGCGATGCCTGGGTGAGAGACATCCAGTGCCGGACGGTCTTCTGGTGGGAACCGATCGCCGTGCCTTCGGCGACTGCCTCCGCGTCCGCGACGGAGCAGGGCACTCCTGAGCGGGTCAGCAAGACGAGCGGCCACTCGGGGCCTGTGCCGGGCCCCGCCGCATCGAAGGCGGTCCAGCTCCAGGGGCCGTCGAACAGCCACGCCCGCCCGGCGGCGTCGGCGACCTCGTCGCCCGGCCGCAAAAAGGCGTACGGCCGCATCAGCAGCTCAAACGCAAAGGGGATCCCGTCGCCCGGGTGGAGGCTATAACCCTCGCCGTTGAGATGGCTGCCGTCCGGAAACTCCCGGTACGACAGACCGCGGCGCAGCACGACCACGGTCAGCTCGGGGCGGGGTAGCCAGCCCGTCTCCAGTGGAGGCACGTGGTGGTCGACAGCAGTCACGTGGACTACGGTCGGCGGGACTCCGACCCGGCAGGCGTCCCCCGCCTTCAGGTGCTCGGGCGGCGGATCGGTCCGGAACAGTTCCGCCCCGGCCTCCGCCGAGACGTACCCGCCACTGTCCACACCCAGGGCAACGATCCCGTTCCAGCGGAAGAAGGCGCTGTCGGTGTCGATGCGCCACCACGGCCACCGCACCGACACGTGGTCCCACATCACGCCTCGTTCGACCCTGGTCGGCGTGAACGGGCAGGCGACCGACAGCACGTCGCCGACCCGGAAGTCCCCCTCGTACATCATCGAGCCAGGCTAGTGCCCCATCAGGCAACGTTTGCCCTGGTCTCGCCGTGGTCGCAGGCCCGTAGCCTCGTGGGATGCACTCTCATCTGCGCTTCGAGAAACCGCCCGCGCTGCCTCACGAGGTGGTGGTCGAGACGTTGGAGCGGGCGCTTCGCAACCGCTCGCACGAGGGTGAGGCGTGGTGGGCCCGTCCTCGAATCCGTCTTCGGAACGGGCGGCCGCCCTCCCGGTGTCCGCTTCTCGGCCGTCGCCGCCCTGGGCGGCGCCGGACCGGTCCTCACCCGGACCGCCGACCGGGACGGCGACCTCCTCGTCGTCGGCGCCCGGCGACGACGCCTGCTGCCCGGGGTTCTCCACCGCACGGTACTGCGCCGCGCACGCGCCGTGCCCCGTCCTCGTCGTCCCCCTCCCGACCCTGCGGTCCCAGCCGGACGTCGCCGTGGTCGACGCCTCGGAGCTCTGACCGCTCCGGCGCCCGTCAGGCGGCACCGCCCGCCGCCGCGCCGCGCCATCACCCGCTCTGGGCCTTCGCTTCCTCGGCGACTCGGCTGGACCCCGCCGGCCAGCCGCTGCCCCTGGAACAACTCGCGGCCTACCCGGACCCCCAAGCCGTGGCCGACCTCTGCACCCACCTGACCGGCTGACGCGCTGTCGCCTGCGGTTCCCGTCCTCGAGAAGGTGCGGCTCGCAGTGGCCTTACGAACTCCTTTGCACGGTCCTACCTTTGAGCCATGAGATCTCAGCGTTCTGGCCCGCTGGCGAAAGTTGTGTTACCCGTGACGGACGGATGGCGGCTGCTGTTCGTCCCCAGCCGGGTCCGCCAGCTGGCGTTCGGGTTCGGCGCGAGCATCGTGGTCCCGGCGGTGGTCGCCGCCCCCCTGCTGCTGGGCGTTCTGCTGGGCGCCGTGATCTCGGGGAGTTCCGTCGCCTGGGGCATTCTGTGGGTCCTCCTGGCGCTCACGGTCGTCGGAATGATCCTGCTCATCGTGGCCGTGGTGTGCGTCACGGTGTCCACGACGGTGCGGTGGGTCGAGTTCCGCCCCCGGGGAACTCCGGCCCAGGTCCTCATCGCCCGCTTTCTGCGTTCGTCGACCATGGCGATGGCTGATCTGCAGCGAGTCGTCGTCATCGAGCGACTCAGTCTCGGGCAGCGACAGTCGATCAAGGTGATGCTGCATACCCGCGACGAGACGGTGGAGTGCGAACCGGCGACCTTCGCACCGCTCTCTCGGGTCGATGCACAGGCGCTGACCAGCTGGTTGACCGAGCAACTCGCCCCGGCCCAGGTGGCGGTGGAGCGTCGGACGGACGTCAAGCGAGACTTCGTGCGTCCGGACGAGTGGTGGACCCCGTCCCACACCGCCGAGCTGTGGCGGGTACCCATCGGCGAGGTCGACGGCATAGCCGCCCGGCGCCGCGTCGAGAGCTATGGGTACACGCCCCGGGCATCCGCGATGTACAGCCCTGGCACTTCGGTCACCGTCTACGACCCGGGCCGTGCCTACGAGGTCGCCGAAGAACTCCGCGCGGAACGAGCCGCCCGCCAGGCCGCCGGCGGCACGGCAGCTCCCGGCCCGGACGAGGACGACGCAACGGATTCCCGCTGACTCGGTCGGGCCGATCCTGACCGGGCGCAAAGACGCACTCCTGGATCTAGGGCTTGGCGGCCAGGTGACGCCGGCCTGCCCAGGTGGCTCAGGCGGGTCGGGCCGGGCCGAGTCTGACCGGTCCGACGCAGGGGGACGTGTGGGTTGTCGGCTCTGTTTCGGGGTCGGGTAGGCCGGCGGCCCGGGTGAGGGTCTGCGTGAGAGCCACCGTCGTCGCGTGGACCAGTGGCCAAGGCTCGTGCCGGACGGGGGTTCGCCACAGGAGGCCCATGCGTGCGGAATGGGCGTGGAAGCGGTTGGTGAGCCAGTGATCGAGGGGGCGGGCGGCCTCGGCCTGCGAGGAGCGCGTCGATCTCACGCACCCGCACACGCTCAGCCACGAGGACAGCATGGCGGGCGCTTACCGCCCGGACCTGCACTCCGGACGGCGCGTCACGACAGGGCGAACGTTGCCTGATGCGGCACTAGAACAAGCAGAGCTCGCGGGTCGGTCACAGCAGAGGTCTGACAACCGCTCGGGCGAGGGCCGCGGCGCGGACTGGGTGGGCGCGCCACGGGACCGCCTCGCCGCCCAGTGGCTCGCCGCAGACGACAGCGCCGCGACGAGCCGGCCGTACGCTTGACGTTCAACTCTCGCGTGCGTGCCATCAAGGGTGAGCGGTGCGGGCCGCTCGCTGGCACTCCGTGCCTCAGGACTCACGCAGGCGTACGGCAAGGGCGGCGATGTCGTCGTCAAGGCGTCCTCTTGTGTAGCGGAGGAGGTCGCGGTGAAGATCCGTGAGCAGTTCGCGGGGCGGTGTCGGGGGCTGTCGACGCATCCAAGCTGCCAGCGGGAAGAACTCGCCGTCGCGGGCGCGGGCCTCGGCGATCCCGTCGGTATAGAGGAGCAGCAGGTCGCCGGGGGCGAAATCGTAGGTGTCGACGCTGTAGTGATCGCCGATGAGCTCCGCGAGGCTGAGCAGTGGCGAGGGGTTGTCGGACTCGAGGACACGGAGCTTTCTGCGGCTCAGGAGCAGCGGCGGGGGGTGTCCGCAGTTGAGGATGTCGATACGTCTGCCTTTGTGCGGGATCTCGACGAGGAGGGCGGTGGCGAAGCGCTCCATCGGCCCCTCGGGGGGAAAGGCGGCGTTGTAACGGGTGCTGCTGGCGTCCAGCCTGCGTGCGACGTTGACCATGTCGGCCTCACCGTAGGCCGCCTCCCGGAAGGCGTTGACGATCGCGGCGGCCGCCCCCACTGCCGGCAGGCCCTTGCCCCGCACGTCACCGATGAGCAGCCTGACCCCGAATGGCGTGTCGACCACCTCGTAGAAGTCTCCGCCGATGCGGGCCTCCGCCGCGGCCGCGAGGTACAGCGACTCGATCTCGACGTTCCGGAAGCGGCGTGGGATAGGGCTCAGCACCACCTGTTGCGCCGCTTCGGCGACGAGCCGTACCTGGAAGAGGGTGCGCTCCCGCTGCAGCCGGACATGGCTTCCGTACGCGGCGGCCACGGTGACCGCGATGATCCCCGCGGCTGTCCACCACGTTCCCAGGTCGGGGAAGACGAGGCTGAGGCCGATCATCAGAAAGAGGCAGACCGTCCCGAGCAGGACGGTGGGCAGGACCGGCCACATGGCGGCTGCCAGGGCCGGCGCCGCCGGCAGGAGACGACTGAAGGCCATTTCAGGCGGAGTGGTGTAGGCCAGGCTGGCGATTACGACGGTCAGAATGACTGGCGACAGCCGAACGAGCATCCCCCGGCCGTAGCGCCGGCGGAGCCACGGCCGTCCAGACTCGATCACACTTCCCAGAATATCTGCGCAATGGGGGCATAGCGCCCTGACGAACAGAGTCGGCCGCCCCGCCCCTGCCGTTCCGCAGTCGATGAGCGCCCTGCCCCTACGGCCCGCGCCACTCAAACTTTGGTACGGCCGGTGACCCGACGGGCCGCTCGCGCGGCCAATCGAACGCGTGTCGTAATAGAAAGGTGAGGGCACCCTTCCGCGTCCCTGATGACCTGCTCACCCTGCAAAGGGTGGCTGCGCAACTACGCCGTTCCAGCGAAGGCCCTGGCCGCGTCCGGCACGGCCGTCCTGCGACTCAGGGGGCCTTTCCAGCCTCTGACGTGACCCGGGCCCGGGCCCGCTCGATCTCGTTGATATGGGTTTCCGTCCACTGACGGAGCGCGGTGATCGGCTCCGCGAGGCTGCGGCCGAGCTCCGTCAGGTCGTATTCGACCCGGGGCGGAACGGTGGGATACACGGTGCGGGCGACGAACCCGTCGGCTTCGAGACCGCGCAGAGTCTGAGTGAGCATCTTCTGCGACACGCCCTCGATGCGCCGACTCAAGTCGGTGTACCGCAAGGTGCCTTCGAGGAGGGCGTCCACGACCAGAATGGTCCACTTGCCGGAGATGTGATCAAGGACCTGGCGTGTGGGGCACTTCGCGGAGTACACATCGGCCGGCAGCCCGGACGATTCCACAGTGGTCTTCATGCGGGGAGAGTAACGCACAAAATAGTGCCTTCTTCCCCATGAAGAGTGACTCTCCAATAGTGAGTGACATGACGAGTCCCACGATGTCTGTCGCAGAAGCGATCCGCACCCGCCGCACCGTCCGCCACTACCTGCCCGACCCGATCCCGGAGACCACGCTCGACGCGCTTCTCGGTCTCGCCATTGAGGCCCCCACCAGCTGGAACCTGCAGGACCGGTCGATCGTTGCGGTATCCGAGGACGAGGGCCTTGCCGGATTGGCATGGGCCACGGGGGGCCAGCCCCAGCCGCAAGAGGCTCCGGTCGTACTGGTCTTCGTCGCCGAGCCTCAGTCCTGGCGTGATGACCACAGCGACGTCTACGAGCAGGCGCGGTGCAGCGGAGCGTGGAACGACGAGTTCGTCGCGATGTTCTCCGCCGCGTCACGGGTGTTCCAGGAGGATCTCGACCAGCGGGGTCTGCTCCGGGAGTACGCGGTCAAGGACGCCATGATCGCGGCATCCTTCGTGATGCTTGCCGCCACGGAGATGGGCCTGGCGACTTCGCCCATGAACGGCTGGGACGAGGCGAAGGTGAAGCAGGTGATCGGGATCGGTGGCCGTGACGACCTGGCCATTGCCCTGCTGGTGTCGGTCGGCTACCCGGCGGAGGACCAGCGCCATCCAGGTCGGCGTGCCCGGGAGCGCACCGTCTTCCGCGAATCGTACGGAGCCGACGGGGCGGGGAATGACACGCGCCAGGAATAGGTGCCCTGTACCGGTAACACCGATCCGCTGAGGCAGCGGCTGCCTGCGCAGTCGAGGACAGCGTGTCCGCGGCCGGGCAGGGCCACGTCGGTCCCCGGCGCTGATCCCGCAGGCGGCGAGGCCCTGTGCCGGGATCCACTCTGCCGCGCCGGCCGCCACCCGCTGCGACATCAGCTGGTCAGGAGCGGAGCAAGCCCGCCCCGAGCATGCCGGCCAGGGCTGCCTCGTCGGGTACAGCGACATACTCCACCGTCCGTCCGAGGGCGGTGGAGAGCCGGTGGGCGACCTCGGTGAAATCACGAAAGGGATCCCCGCCGAGCGCAGGCGGTGCTCGATGCGGCCGTGCTGATTGCGCAAGGTCGGCGCCGGGGCCGAGTACGGCAGTGGCTCGTTCCGGGTTGCGGGTGAGCGCGCGGTGGGGGATGCCTCGTCGGCGCAACTCGCTCGCAACCTGTCGTCCGACGTTCCCGGTCGCGCCAGTCACCACTACGGTCGTCATCCCCTGCCGCACGGTCCGGCTAGAGCTTTGCGATGTCCTTGTGGATCACTTCGATCCCGCCGTCGTGGTAAGCGGCCAGACGCACTTTGAGCTGATGGCCCTTGGGCGCCTTGATGATCCGGTTGAGCGTCTCCCCCATGCTGCCGCCGTAACACGGAGGCTCGGAGTTGAGGGCGGCCCAGCCGTCCCCCAGGTCCTTCGGGTCGTTCCACTCCACCCAGACGCAGTCGGGCTCGCCGGAGTAGGCCTCCAACGAGATGATCTTGACCGAGTTCACCGCGCCGTCGACGCGCTCATAGGTCACAGTCGCGGAATTGTGGTGGAGGCCGGTACCGGCCTCCAGGGGGACCGTGCTGAGCACCGTGTCGGCAGCGGCCGGAGCCGCTCCTCCCGTTATCGTCGCGGCCACCACCGCGACGGTGACAGACAGGGCAGGTATGCGCATGTTCCGTCTCCACGAAGCTAGTTGAGGAGATCTCACCCTAGCCGGGCATGCGGACTCGCGCTCCGACAACATCCGCCAATCGGAGGCCGGAATCGAACGGGTCGTAGAGCGGGGGCACGCCGGCGATCCGTTCCGGCGGGCGCGGAGGCGTACTTCCTTGGGCAGCAGGGCTCCTGCATCATGGCCCGGCAGCGGAGTACACCCGTGCGGGCTGCCGCCCCGCGTCCCGCTACCGACCGCGACCCGGAGGCCCGTGTGCCGTCGCACGACCAGACAAGGCGCGATGAGCTGTACCTCGACCCGTACCCGCTCTACGCCCGCGCCCGCCGGACCGAGGGACTGACGTACGTACCCGAGTTCGACGCGTGGCTGGTGGCCCGGGATCAGGACGTACGGGAAGTGCTGCTGCGCGCCGAGGACTTCTCCTCCGCGAACGCCCTGCTGCCGGACATCCCGCTCTCGGAAGCGGCGCTCGGCGTCCTGCCGCGGGGGTTCGCACCACGCCCCACCGTCGTCACCACGGACGGCGCCGACCACCGGCGGCACCGGGCCGTGCTGAACCGCGGACTGTCCGCCGCACGCGTGTCGGCCCTGCTGCCGTACGCCCGGGAGTGCGCGCGGGAACTGGTGGACGGCATCGCGGCGACCGGATCGGCCGAGCTGATGGACGCGTACGCCCGTCGGCTGCCCGGGCAGGTGGTCGGCCGGCTGATCGGACTGGACCCGGCGGACGTGCCGGCCGCGGTGCACGGCGGGTACCGGGCCGAAGAGCTGCTGTTCAGGCCCATGCCGCCGCAGGCTCAGTCGGCCGCCGCCGCGGACGTCGTCGCGCTTCAGCACCTCCTGGACGGATACATCCGCGACCGGCGCGCCGCTCCCCGGGACGACCTGTGCTCGTCCATGGTGGCCACTCTCGCTCCCGGCGGCGGCGAACTCACCCTGGAGCAGCGCCACGAACTGGTGGCGAGCCTCCAGAACCTCCTGATCGCCGGATTCCTCACCACCAGCGCAATGATCGGCACCACTCTGCTGCATCTGCTGCGCGACCGGCCGCAGTGGGAGATGCTCTGCGCCGATCCTGCGCTGATCCCGGCCGCGGTGGAGGAAGCAGCACGCTTTGACACGCGCGTCCAGGCCTTCCGCCGCACGGCCACCCGGCCGGTGTCCCTCGCCGGCACGAAACTCCCCGCCGGTGCCACAGTGCTGGTCGCCTACGGTTCGGCCAACCGGGACGAGGACCGGTACGAACGCGCCGGCCGGTTCGACATCAGCCGCCCCGCCCGTCACCACCACCTGGCCTTCGGCCACGGACCCCACGGCTGCCCCGGCTCACAGCTGGCGCGCGAACAACTGCGCCTGACCCTGGAGGTGTTCACCCGTCGACTGCCAGGCCTCGGCCTGGACCCCGACGTTCCCCCGCCGACCATGCGCCCCACCTTGATCCATCGCTCCCCGCAGACCTTGTACGCGACTTGGTGAACACCTCCTGCGCGGGAGATGCCTCTGCTGGTGGCAACGGCGGGTTGGTGTCGCCTCGGAGGGTGGTGGTGGCGTAACGCTTCCACCCCCCAGTGGTTGAGCTTGATGAGCGGCTCGTCGAGCTGCCGGGAGCGGGCCGCTACCTCGGCGGGGTCTCCTTGGCCGACTGGGGAGGCTGGTACGTGTGGGTTCGGTGGCGGCAGCGCGGATCCGTGCTCGTGTCGAGGCGACGGTGTACGGGGGTGATCTGTCCTCGCTTGCGCCTGGCCGGCCCGGCGGGCGACCCTGGGCTGTTCATCACTCCTCATACCGGCAGGACCCGGTCCGCCGCCTCAACCAGACCACGGGATTCATCGCGGTGACCAGCTTCGGGTCGTGCCAACAGGCGCGGGCGGCCATCGCCAGGGTCCGCCGGCGCCACGGACCCGTCCGCGGCACCGCGCCCGACGGACGGCCGTACGCGGCCTCTGATCCGGCTCTGCTCACGTGGGTGCACGTCGCTGAGGCGAGCTGCTTCCTGTCGGGCTATCAGGCATACGGGGGAAGCCCGCTGACGGACCTGCAGTGCGATCGGTATTTCCGGGAAATGGCCGTCATCGCCGAGGAACTGGGCGCCTCCTCCGTCCCCGCCTCGACCGACGAGGTCCGCTCCTACCTGGCCTCGGTTCGCCGCGACCTCGCGCCCAGCGACGCGTCCCTCGACGCGGTCCGGTTTCTTCGCGGTCTGGGCCAGGACGCGCTGGAGCGTACGGCCGTGCGCATCCTCATGAACGCCGCGGTACGGGTTCTGCCCGTCTGGGCCCCACCACAACTGAACCTCAACCACCCCGGCCCGGTCCTCGACCTGCTGCACCGCGCCGCTGCCCACGCCCTGGGCGCTGTCCTGCGCTTCGGCTGCGAGCCCTCGCCCATTCTGGAGACGGCCCGGGCCCGCGTGAACACTCCCCATGCCGGAGGCTGCGTCGACCATGCCGTGCGCATCCCCGACCCGTTCCCCCGAGAAGCGCTCCTGTCGGGGAAGTAGCCGGAACTGCGGTCCGTGCAAGCCTCTATACCGGACCACGGGTTGTCCGTGGGGTCGGCATCGGTGGCGTCATTCGTGGTGGGCTCGGTCGGCCTGCTCCTCGCGTGGCCGTGCGGGGGTGGGCAGTGGAGCGGAGCAGACGGTTTGCAGGGCCTTACGGCTCCAGGCGCGAGTGATCGGGCGTTCGTAGCAGCGGTAGACCACCCAGGCCGCACCCACCGACACTCCGGTCAGACCGAGGGCCAGCGGGACGCCCGTCGAGGTGCCGAATGTGCGCTCGGGGCCCGCCAGCCAGCGGGAGAGGAGCAGGAGGGGGAAGTGGACGAGGTAGAGGGCGTACGAGGCATCACCGAGCGCGACGGCAGTGGGCCGGGCCAGGAAGCCGGAGCGCCCTTCGATGTCGGCCAGGGCAAGGCCGGCGATGACCACCGTCATAGGAGCGGCCATCGCCGCGCCCAGCGCGAACTGCGGCGGCACGAAGGGCAGCGTGGCCAGGACCGCCACCGGCAGACCACGCGACCACGCGCGCGTCGGGCGCGGAAGGAGGCCGGTCTGCAACAGCCTCGCGGGTCACGATGCCGAGAACGAACTCCGGCAGCCGGACGGGCGGCAGCACGTAGCCGAACCACAGACTGTTCTCGTTGACGGGCAGCCAGTCATACAGGGCGGGCCCGGGGATGCGCCCGGCGACGGCCGGCAGGACCAGGATGACCAGGACGACGGCCACCCACACCGCGCGCAGCCGGCGGGCGGGAATGCGCATCGTCAAAGCCAGCAGGGCCGGGTACAACGCGTAGAAGAACGCTTCGCACGAGATGGACCAGGCCGGAGTGTTGAAGCTGAAGAACCAGTTGGCGTCCGGAACCCAGGCCTGCAGCAGGAACAGGCCGGTGACAGCGGCGCCCGGGCCATGGCCGGTCTCCATGCTCAGCACCCGCCCCGCGCCCGTGCACCCGAAGAACACCACCGCGAGAGACCAGCCCAGGACATGGTTGGGGAAGATCTTCCAGAAGCGGCGCCGCCAGAACGCCCGCGGCCGGTCCCCGGGACGGTGCGCCCAGGTCAGGACGAAACCCGACAGGACGAAGAATCCCGTCACTGCCGTGCCCGCCAGCGGCGCGAGTCCCCCGAGCGCCATCTGCAACGGTCCGTCGAACAGCCCGGACACATGGAACACGTGGCTCAGCACCACCACGAGGGCGAGAACGAAGCGGACACCCGTCAACGAAGGCAACCTCAATGGCCCGGCCGGCTCCGTCATCGCACGCCTTCCCTGGGGCCTCGCCCACTGCACAGAAGCACCTGGCACGGAACGCGAGGCGTCACCCACGACAACCGCAACCAGCGCCTCAGGTCACGGCTACCCAGCCGGCAGGACGTGGTCGCCGACCTTGTCGGTGCTCAGGCACAGCGAGCAGACGACCGCGTCGTGGGTGACACAGGCGGTGAGGTCGGGGCGCTCGTAGGACTGACGGCAGACGTGGCAGTCGAGGGTGACCGCGCTCGGGTTGCCGTCGGTGTCCAGCAGGGGTTCGGTGATGCCGTCCTCGGTGCGGCGCAAGTAGTAGCGGCCCTTGGTGATCACGGCCATCAGCGGGGTGACGACGAAGGCGATGACGGCTGCGGCCACGGGCGAGTACGGCTGGAGGGTGTCGCCGAGGAGGTGGAAATACATGGCGATCGACAGGCTGGAGGCGGCGACGAAGGCCACGACG
Source organism: Streptomyces sp. NBC_01546 (assembly GCF_045208355.1). Taxonomy (NCBI): domain Bacteria; kingdom Bacillati; phylum Actinomycetota; class Actinomycetes; order Kitasatosporales; family Streptomycetaceae; genus Streptomyces; species Streptomyces sp. NBC_01546. The sequence goes on along the minus strand of NZ_CP109379.1, from coordinate 7,893,231 downwards.
CCGACCGGATTGACCGCGTGGAGCATGCCCCGGCGGAACTCCGGCTGGAGCGGGGACAGCTTCAGTACGTACTTGTTGATGCCGATGTCGGTGGCCACGGTGACCACCCAGGCGATCGCGCAGTTCGAGTAGAAGCCCAGGATGCTGTTGAGGAAGCTGAACATGTCGGCTTCCATCAGGGCGAGTGCGAAGGCCAGGTTGACCAGGACGAAGACCATGCGGCCGGGGTAGTGCTTGGTGACGCGGGTGAAGGAATTCGTCCAGGCCAGCGAGCCGGAGTACGCGTTCGTCACGTTGATCTTGATCTGGCTGATGACCACCAGGACCACGGCCAGCGGGATGACCATCCAGGACGGCATCATCGCCTCGAAGGCGCCGCGGAACTGCTGGATGGGCTCGGGCGCAGCGGCCGGTCCGACCTCGGCGATGATGTAGACGGCGAGGAAGACGCCGATGGCCTGCTTGAGCGCACCGAGCACGACCCACCCGGGCCCGGCCATGATCACGGCGGTCCACCAGGTGCGCTTGTTCGCCTCGGTCTTGGGCGGCATGAAGCGCAGGTAGTCGATCTGCTCGCCGATCTGCGCGATCAAGGACAGGCACACACCCGCGCCGAGCAGGACGGAGGCGGTGTTGACGGCGCCGTCGCCGTTCGTGCCGGGGTAGGCCAGGAAGCGGTCGACCGTGCCGGGGTCGTTGGCGATCAGGTAGATCAGCGGGCCGACCATGAGCAGCAGCCAGATCGGGGTGGTCCACACCTGGAGCTTGCTGAGCGCCTTCATGCCGTAGACGACCAGCGGGATCACCATGAGCGTGGAGACGGCGTAGCCCAGCCAAAGCGGCAGTCCGAGGCCGAGTTTGAGGCCCTGGGCCATGATCGCGCCTTCGAGGGCGAAGAAGATGAAGGTGAAGCTGGCGAAGATGATGCTGGTGAGGACCGAGCCGTAGTAGCCGAAGCCGGAGCCGCGGGTGATCAGGTCGAGGTCGATGTTGTAGCGCGCGCCGTAGTAGGCCAGCGGGAAGCCGGTGATGAAGATGACGACCGCGGCGACGGTGATGGCAACGAGCGCGTTGCTGGTGCCGTGGGCCAGGCCGATGCCGGCGCCGATGGAGAAGTCGGCCATGTAGGCGATGCCGCCGAGGGCCGTGGTGGCCACGACCATGGGGGTCCAGCGGCGGTAACTGCGGGGTGCGAAACGGAGGGTGTAGTCCTCCAGCGTCTCCTTGACCGCCTGGTCGGCAGCGGGCTCCGTCGTGTCCGTCGTGATCTGTCGTGACTCGGTGGTGCTCATGCCACGCCTCCCGGTGGGGCTGGATGCAGGTGCAGGTGCTGCGATGCGGTGGGGAGCCCCGTGTGGCGCCGTTGACAGGACGGGGAAGGGATGACGGACCGTCATCAGTGGTTTCCGTCGGCCCTGTATATGGCTGTGATCCCACGGTCGGTCACGCTAGAAAGCGGTTGTTACCCCGGGTGCGCGTTGTGGTGAACGCCGTGTTTCCGCAGGCTGCGTACGTACCCCGCACGCGGCGCAGGTGCGTCTGCCCTGTCCTGGACCGTGTCCCAGGGTGCGACCTTGGCCCAACGGTGCTGAAGGTGTGCCGCAGCCCGGTTGCGACTTACGCAGCCAACCGGGGGTACCGGTGCGTGCCGTGGGCCCCGGTGCGGGGCGCGGGCTGCTAGGCAGGCTGATGTACGGCTCGGGTCTCGCCGGCCCCGCCGCCCCACCGCACACCAGGAGACACGCACGTGCTGACCCTCGCCCGCGGACGCCGCCTCCGCACCGGACTGTCCGCCACCGCCCTCGCCGCCGCCGCGCTCGGAGGGCTGCTGCAGCCCGCGCAGGCAGCCGGCGACCCCGGTCCGGCTGATGGCGGCCCGCGCCACGACAAGCGCCTCCAGCAGCAGCTCGACCGGCTCGTCGCCCAGGACGACGGCCCGCCCGGGGTGATCGCCCTCCTCACCCGGGGAGACCGTACGGACGTGTACACCGCCGGTGTCGGCGACATCGCGACCGGCCGACCGCCGCACCCCGACGACCACATGCGCATCGCCAGCATCGCCAAGGCGTTCAGCGGGGCCGTCGCCCTCCAGCTCGTCGACCAGGGCCGGCTCTCCCTCGACGACACCATCGGCGAGCTCCTGCCCGACCAGCCGGAGGTCTGGCACGCGGTGACCCTGCGTCAGCTCCTCCAGCACACGAGCGGCCTGCCGGACTACACCACCGCCCCCGAGTTCGTGGAGATCCTCCGCGCCGACCCGCACCACGTCTTCGACCCGCGCACGCTCCTCGACTTCGTGGCCGGGGAGCCGCTGCTCTTCAGTCCCGGCTCCCTGTACGAGTACTCCAACTCGGACAACATCGCCGTCGCGCTCATGGCCGAGGCCGTCTCCGGCAGCCGCTACGAGGACCTGCTCAAGGACCTCGTCTACCGCCCGCTGGGTCTGCGCCGCACCAGCCTGCCCCTGGGCTACCAGCTCCCACGGCCCTACCTGCACGGCTACGACGTCCTCCCCCCCGCCGAACCGGAGGACATCAGTGAAGCCCTCGGCGCCTCCAGCGTCTGGGCCTCCGGCGGCATCGTCTCCACGCCCAACGAGCTGGGCGCCTTCATCCGCGCCTACGGCGGCCCCACCCTGCTGTCGGAGAAGACCCGCAAGGAGCAGCTCACCTTCCGCCCCGGGGACTCCTCGGAGCCTGCCGGCCCCGGCACCAACGCCGCCGGGCTGGCGATCTTCCAGTACACCACCCGCTGCGGGGTCCTCTACGGCCACACCGGGAACTTCCCCGGCTACACCCAGCTCGCCGCCACCACCCCCGACGGCACGCGCTCGCTGACCTTCTCCATCAACACCCAGACCAGCAAGAGCAACAAGCCCGCCCTGCTGGCCCGGCTGCGTACCGTGCAGGAGGATTTCGCCTGCGCCCTTCTCAAGGGGCACTGACGGGCGGGCCGAGAGCGAGGCGGCGGCCGCCGAGCCCTGCCGGGAGTTCCGCCCGTCCAGGCAGGCAGGCAGTGACGCCTGTTGTCACCGCCTGCCGCCAGGACCGGGCGGATCAGTGGCCCGCGCCACCAGCCGTTCCCGTGCCCGGTCCCGTTCCCACGGCGTCGGCGCCGGGTTCCACCTGCCGTAGTTCGGCCAGGAGTTGGCTCTGCCCCGCCAGCAGCTCGGTCAGGATGCGCCGGGCCGCGCGCAGCAGGTCGGCGACGTCGCCGCCGGCGAGGGCGTAGCTGACGGTCGAGCCCTCGCGGGTGGAGATGACGATGCCCGAGCGGCGCAGCACCGCCAGTTGCTGGGAGAGGTTGGATGCCTCGACGTCGATCTCGGCCAGCAAGTCCCTCACGGGCATGGGCCCGCCCTGCAGGAGTTCCAGGACCCGGATGCGGACCGGGTGTCCGAGCATGCGAAAGAACTCGGCTTTGGCCTGGTACAGCGGTACTTGCACTCCCACGAACGCTCCTGCTGTGTTGCTTGGACCGTGGCCGCGGCTGCGGGTCTTCGAGTCGAGCCGGTCTTTGGTGTCCATCGTCGCGTCCGATGGGCCCGCGCATGCCCGAACTTGACCGGTTTCGGATGTGCCGGGTTGAAGAAGTCTTCAACTTGTGGGCATGCGTGGGCCCCGATCATGCGGCGTTACAACTCCAGCGCTGCCTCGATGCGCTTGAGCTGGTGGCGTGCCATGGCCAGGTTGGAATTGTTCTTGTCCAGCACCACGTACAGGAACAGTCCGTTGCCCCCGCGGCCCTTGAGCAGCCGGAGCAGGTGGTACTGAGTGCCGAGCGTGATCAGTAGATCCTCGATGTCGTCCTGCATGCCCAGCATTTCCATGGTGCGGACCTTGGCCCGGATCACATCGGTGTTGCCTGCGGCGGCGACCGTCAGGTCGAGCTCCTTCCCGCCGCCGAGGGTGCCCAAGGCCATTCCGCTGGTGTAGTCCACCAGTGCGGCACCCAGCGCGCCCTCGATCGAGGTCATCGTCTCCTTCAACGAGACTTCCACATTCGCCATCGCCGTCCGCGCTCCCTTGCTGTTCTCTCTCCACGCCCGGCACTCGGTTCCAACTGAGGGCCGGACCGTCTGTGAGACAAAAGCTACTGAGCGTGGGGCGACCTGCGTGCTGAATGGTGAATTCGGCGGAAACCGGCCCCTGCCCGGCTATCATTCGCCTGGCCTCGGCCGCTGTACGGCGCACCTACCTCTGTGCGGGACGAGCCCGGACCTTCGCGCCGGACAGGCGTGAAGGCGAGGCCGGCTGCTGGCCTTCTTCCTGGTCGACCAGCGGTAGCCGAGCGACGGGCTACGGGCTACGGGCTACGGATCGAGCGGTGAGCCTGGGCGTGCTGTACCTGGGCAGACAGCGGCCTGGTTGCGGCCGTCGCATGGGCCGAGGCTGGGGTCATCACCCACCCTGCACAGGCCCACGGCCCTGGCATGACGGACAGGACTTCCCCTTGACCACCTCCGATACCACCAGCCCGGCCGTACTCGAACAGCTTCAGCGCCGGTCCGGCGACCCGAAGCGGCGCATCCTGTTCACCGGGGCGACCATCGTCACCATGGACCCCGACCGCGGTGTCCTGCACAACGCCGATCTGCTCGTCGAGGGCGAGACGATCACCGCGATCGGTTCTGGCCTGATCCGGGACGGCGCGGTGGTTGTCGACGCCACGGGCACGATCCTCACGCCGGGCTTCGTCGACACGCACCGGCACGCCTGGGAGACCCAGCTGCGCCGGATCATGCCGGACGTCGACGACCTCGGCGCCTACGTGATGTCCACTCTGGCCGGCTACGCCACTGTCTACCGGCCCAACGACATGTACGTCGGCACCAAGCTGGCCGCTTTGACGGCGATCGACAGCGGCATCACGTGCATGCTCGACTTCTCCCATAACTCCCGTACCCCCGCACACTCCGACGCCGCCGTCCAGGCGCTGATCGACACCGGTATCCGCGGCGTGCACGCCTCGATGGGCCCGCACTTCGGTGACTGGGACGAGCAGTGGCCCGGAGACCTGGCCCGCCTCAAGGAGAAGTACTTCGCCGGCGACGACCAGTTGCTGACCCTGCGCCTGGCCGCCCTGGCCACCGACGAGATCGCCGGGCCCGCCCTCGCCTACGGTCCCGAACTGGCCCGCACAGCAAGGGAACTGGGCATCGGCGTGAGCGTCGACGCCGTCTTCGGTACCTCCTCCTCGGCGGCCGTCCTGAACTGGGAAAAGGAGGGCCTCCTCGGGGCGGACGTCACGCTCATCCACGCCACCGGCCTGACTCACGAGGCCTGGAAGGCGATCGGGGAGAGCGGCACGACCATCTCCCTGGCCCCGACATCCGACGCCCAGATCGGGCTGGAGACCGCGATCCCCGCCGTCGACGAGGCCTTGGCGGTCAGGGTCCGGCCCGGTCTGAGCATCGACGTCGAGGTGGCGCTGGTCAGCGACATGTTCACGCAGATGCGGGCCTTGCACGCCATCCAGCGGATGCGCGCGGTCAACGCCGTCTACGGCACCGACCAGCAGCCGGCCCGCATCACCACCCACGACGTACTGGACTTCGCCACCCTCCAGGGAGCCCGCACCAACGGCCTGCAGCACGTCACCGGATCGCTCACCCCGGGCAAGAAGGCAGACCTGCTGGTCATCCAGGCCGAGGACCTCAACAACATGCCGCTCAACGACCCGATCGGCACCGTCGTCCTGGGCTCGGACGCCCGCAACATCAGCGCCGTCCTCATCAACGGCGAGCCGCGCAAGTGGAATGGCCAGGTCCTCGACGTCGATCTGGCCGCCTTGCGCGACGAGGTCCACGCCTCCCGCGAGTACGTGCTCCACACTCCCACCGCCTGAGTGCTACTGCTCCGTGGCAGACTCCTGGCGGGATGTGGCGTGGAGGCTGCCGAGCAGGGCGAGTGCCTGATCGCTGGGGCTTCCCGGTTCGGCCTGGTAGATCACCAGCTGCTGGCCCGATGCTCCGCGGACGTCGAAGGTTTGGTAAGTGAGGGCGAGCGGCCCGACGTCGGGGTGGAGGAGATCCTTGGCATCACGGGTCTTCCCGTGCACGGTGTGCGCGGACCACAGAGCGGCGAACTCCTCGCTCGCCTGGGCCAGGGAGCCGACGACATCGCGCAGGCGCCGATAGTGCGGGTCGAGGCCCGTGGCGTGGCGCAGTCCGGCAACGACTGCCTCGGCTGCCCGCCCCCACTGCGTGAAGAAGCCCCGGGCGGCCGGGTCGAGGAAGGTCATGCGGGCCATGTTGTCCACGTTCTCGAACGGTGAGAACAGTGCGTCGGCCAGAGCGTTCGAGGCCAGGAAGTCGTTGGCCGGGTTCAGAACGAACGCCACGGCGTTCCGGTGTCCGTCCAGCATCTGCCGCAGCGCAGGACTGACCGTTTCCCTCGGCTGCGGCCGCTCACCGTCCGGCGCCATGCCCGCCAGCCGGAACATGTGCTCCCGTGCCTCGTCGTCCATCCGCAGCGCACTGCTGATGGCCTCGAGGATCTGCGGGGAGGGGCTGCGCTCGCGGCCCTGTTCGAGGCGGGCGTAGTAGTCGCTGTTCATGCCGGCCAGGACGGCGACCTCCTCCCGCCGCAGCCCCGCCACCCGGCGAGCGCCGTAGGAGGCGAGCCCGACATCATCGGGTCGCAGACGAGCGCGGTGGGCGCGCAGGAAATCGCCGAGATCGTTGCTGGTCACCCCTCCAGACTATGCCGCACCCCATCTCGCGCGCCTGGGTGCGCCATACCCGGGCACGCTTCGTCCTGGCTCCCTTTTCCCGGGGATCGACGAGATGTTCACCAGGGTCGCCTTCCCCGTCCAATTCCCTGATGCCCGGGGGCTGCGTGTATCGCGGGCGTATCGAAAATCGCATACGCCACCGCAACGGCCCTCCGTCTCCAATGGGGGCATGAACCACAACGCGTCCATGTCAGCACCTCCCCGCAACGTGCGCGGGATCGTGCTCCTCGGCCTGGCGATCCTCGGCATGGCGAGCGCAGTGTTCATCGTTCGGGGGCCGCTCATGATGTCCGCTCCGATGTGCATGGCCGGGCGGTGGCACGGCTGCTTCGATACGTTCAACGGTGTGGTGCTCATGACGTTGGTCGCGTTGCCGTTGGCCCTGCTGGTGGTGTGGGCTCTGGCACGCCGTCGGCGTGCCGCCGGCGTCACATCGGCGTGGAGGATGTCGCTGGCCGAGGTGGGCATGGTCCACGGCACGGCGCCGTTCATTTGGATGACCATGATGCCGGGCGGCGGGGCCGGCACCGTCCCCGCCCGGGTGAGCCTGGTACCGCTGCGGGACCTGGTCACGATGGGGCCGCTCGGAATCGTCGGCAACCTGCTGGTCTTCGCGGCGCTGGGGTTCTTCGCCCCGATGCGGTTCGCGGCGCTGGCGTCCGTGCCCCGGATCCTGGCGCTCGGGGCGGGCTGCTCGGTCCTGGTCGAAACCGCACAGTACGTCCTGCGGCTGGACCGGGTGTCCTCCGTGGACGACGTACTGGTCAACGCCGCCGGCGCCGTGCTGGCCGCGCTGGCGTCGCGCCGCTGGTGGCGCACCACGGCGCAAGCGCCGTCGGACCAGCCGCGCCCCGCGCTGGCACCGGCAGGCTGAGCCGCGTGTCCGGTGTGCACACGTCTTTGCACGCGTCGGCGACATGGTGTGCCGCTTAGGCTTCGGACATGCGCGTACTGATCGTGGAGGACGAGCCCTACCTGGCCGAAGCCGTCCGTGACGGTCTGCGGCTGGAGGCGATCGCCGCCGACATCGCCGGCGACGGCGACTCCGCCCTGGAACTGCTCAGCGTCAACTCCTACGACCTCGCGGTCCTCGACCGCGACATCCCCGGCCCCTCCGGCGACGAGGTCGCCCGGCGCATCGTCGCCTCCGGCAGCGGCATCCCGATCCTCATGCTCACCGCTGCCGACCGCATCGACGACAAGGCTTCCGGGTTCGAGCTCGGCGCCGACGACTACCTCACCAAACCGTTCGAGCTGCGGGAGCTCGTCCTGCGGCTGAGGGCGCTCGACCGCAGACGCGCGTACGCCCGGCCCCCGGTCCGCGAGATCGCGGGCCTGCGGCTCGACCCCTTCCGCCGGGAGGTCTTCCGCGACGGACGTTACGTCGCGCTCACCCGCAAACAGTTCGCCGTGCTGGAAGTCCTCGTCGCCGCCGAGGGCGGGGTCGTCAGCGCCGAAGAGCTGCTGGAACGGGCCTGGGACGAGAACGTCGACCCCCTCACCAACGCCGTTCGCATCACCGTCTCCGCACTGCGCAAACGGCTCGGCGAACCGTGGATCATCGCCACGGTGCCCGGCGTCGGCTACCGGATCGACACCGGCAGGGACACCATCGCCCCCGGCAGCACGCATGCATAGGCGCCCAGGGCTCAGCGCCCGGCTGAAACTCACCCTCAGCTACGCCGGATTCCTCGCCGTCGCCGGTGCTCTCCTGCTGGCCGTGGTGTGGGTGTTCCTGCTGCGCTACGTACCCGACAACTCCCAGGGCCTTCTCGGGATCTCGCCCAACCGCTACCTCCTTGTGCACACCTTCGCCCCCGCCGCGGCCGTGGCGATGGTCTTCCTGCTCGTGTTCGGCCTCCTGGGGGGATGGATCCTCGCCGGCCGGATGCTCGCACCGCTCACCCAGATCAGGGATGCGGCACGGATGGCCGGGAACGGGTCGCTGTCCCACCGGATCCGCATGGAGGGCCGCCAGGACGAATTCCGTGAACTCTCCGACGCGTTCGACTCGATGCTCGAACAACTCGAGTCCCAGGTCGCCGAGCAGCAGCGGTTCGCCGCGAACGCCTCCCACGAACTGCGCACCCCGCTGGCGATCTCGCGGACGCTCCTCGACGTAGCCCGCAAGGATCCCACGCGGGACCGGGGCGAACTCATCGAACGCCTCAGCGCTGTCAATACGCGGGCGATCGACCTCACCGAGGCCCTTCTGCTGCTCAGCCGCGGCGACCGCGGAGATTTCACCCGCGAGAGCGTCGACCTCTCCCTCACCGCCGAAGAAGCCGCCGAAACGCTGCTTCCCCTAGCCGAACAGCGCCGGATCACGCTCGACGTCACCGGCGGGACGGCCGGGACCAGCGGCTCCGCGGAGCTCCTGCTGCGGATGGTGACGAACCTCGTCCAGAACGCCATCGTCCACAACCTCCCCGCCGGCGGCACCGTGACGGTCCACACCGAGGCGCAAGGCGACACGAGCGTGCTGCGGGTCGAGAACACAGGTCCTCGGCTCTCACCGGAACTGGTACCGACCCTCACCGAACCCTTCCAGCGGGGAACGGAACGCGTACGCACCGACGAGCACGCCGGCGTCGGCCTCGGCCTGGCCATCGTGCACAGCATCGTCCGCGCCCACGGCGGAACCCTCGGCCTCGTCCCCCGCCCCGCCGGCGGTCTCCTCGTCACGGTCCGGCTTCCCGGTACACCGCAGGCACCGTCCCCGAGCGGGGCCCACTAGATCCTCAGGACGAGTCTCCGTAGCGGGTGACGATCGCGGCGGCGCGGTTGCGCAGGGAGGCGCGCAACGACTGCGGGGCCAGGGCTTCCGCGTCCGTGCTGAGCTGCCACAGCGCCCATTCCGCGTGCCGTGAATCCTGGAAGGTCACCTCCAGTCGCAGCCAGCCGTCTGCGTCGGGTTCTTCTGCGCGGACGGCCAGCGCGGTGTCCAGCAACTCCTCCCGCCGCGCCGGGTTCACCCGTACCAGCACGGTGATGTGGTCGCCGCCGGAAAGAAACTGCGCGGGTCCGGAAACCCGGCAACAGTGCGAAACCGCCGTGCCTGCCGCGTTCGGCGTAGACCGGGACGCCGGCGGCGGACAGCGCCTCGATGTCGCGCAGCACGGTGCGGGTGGATACCTCCAGTTCGCGGGCCAGCGTGTCCGCAGTCAGCCGACCGCGCTGACGCAGCAGCAGCACCAGCGAGACCAACCGGTCGGCGCGCATACGAGAACGTTAACGGAATACATGACAGAGGGTGTCGTGATTTGTTGGGAGGCTCGTTTACGCGACGTCGAAGCCGGTGGCTAGCGAGCCGTTGGACGTACGCACTCCCGATGAATCGAATGGAGCTGACGTGGCAGTGGAACGAACGGCGGTCAACCCGGTGACGTGGTCGCAGGAGTTGGGATTCAACCAGGGTGAGGTCGTCTCCGGGCACACACGGACCCTGTACATCTCGGGGCAGACCGCGATGAGCGGCGAAGGCAAGCCCCAGCATGACGGTGACATTGCGGCGCAGTTGACGCTGAGCATCGACAACCTGGAGGCCGTGCTCGGCGAGGCCGGCACGTCTCTCGCGAACCTCGTCCGGCTCAACGTCTACACGACCGACGTCGATCAGCTTTTCCAGCACTACGGCGTGCTGGCAGCGCGGTTGGGTGCCGCCGGGGTCGCGCCGACCTCCACGATGCTCGGGGTGACGCGACTGGCGATCCCCGGCCAGATGGTCGAGCTCGAGGGGACCGCGGTCGCGTGATGTGACCTCACCGCCCCTGCTGCTCGTGCCGGTTGAACCGGCACGAGCAGCAGGCAGCTGGGTGGCTGCCGGCGCGAGGTGCGGGAGCAGTCCGTTACGGCTGCAGTCCGTTACGGGTGGAGTTCGTTACGGGTGGAGCTCGAGGGTGACGTGCGGGAACAGCGCACTCAGGAAATCGGGGGCGTCGAACATCTCTCCCGCCGAGGCGACGCCGACCGCATGGGTGCGCCCGGTGAGGACTCGCTCGAGCGCTTCCACGACGAGGGGCGCGGTGACGGCGTAGATGTCCTGACCGCGCGCGACGGCTCGTCGTTCGGTGTCGCCCGAGCGCACGACGGCGTCGATGAGGAAGGTCTGGTCGGACCGGCCGCTCTCGTCGGCTGCGGCCGGCGCGGGCGTGTCGGAGGCCACTACCTCGCGGGCCGCCTCTGCCGTCATGTAGGTGGTCACGTCGGGGATGGACAGGTGGCTGGGTACGGTCACGACGTCGGCCATCGTGAACTCCCCGATGACGGAACGCGGGCCCATCGGCTCGGGGAAGGGCCATTCCAGGGTGGGCGGGGCGTCGGTGCGGTGCTCCCACTGGCCGCCGGTGTAGCGCAGCCGGTAATCCCCGCGCCGCTCCCGGGAGACAGCGCTCGACAGGCGCGTCCCGGCGGTGGGGTGCCAGCTGCTCAGTCCGAACGCGATGTGCGCCGAGTCGGCCCTGGTCCAGTCGCCCATCGCCGCGGTGGCCAGCAGGTCGCCCAGACCGCCGAAGAAGGCCATCGCGGGGACGATGACCGCTCCCGCCTCGCGTGCCCGGTCGGCGAAGTGCGCGAAGGTGTCGAGGTTGGCCTCGATCTCGGCCGCCACGTCCAGGTACGGGATCCGTGCCCGCAGGGCCGACTCGATCACCGGGGCGGTCGTCGAGGCGAACGGGCCCGCGCAGTTGATCACGGCCGCTGTGCCGGCCAGGGCGTGGTCGAGCGAGGCCGGGTCGTCGACCGAGGCCACGCGAACGTCCAGCCCGGTCTCGTGCGCCAATGCCTTCAGCTTGTCGGCGTCGCGGCCGGAGAGAACCGGGACGTACCCGCGCTTCAGCAGCTCCGCCACCACGAAACGCCCCGTGTGCCCGTACGCACCGAACACCGCCACAGTCTGGCCCGATCCCATGAGGTTGCTCCCCTGCACTCGCCTGATCCGCAGTTGGTCGCTGCGATCTGTCATGGCCATCCTGGCGAGGAAGAGAACGCTGCACGAGTGTCTGGAACGACATGCCCCGTACAATTCCGGACATGCGTACTGTCGCGTTGGCCGTCACTGACGGCATGCTGCATTTCGAACTGTCCATGGCGATCGAGGTCTTCGGCTCGGACCTGACCCACATCGTGGACCCCTGGTACCACTTCTCGCTCTGCGGATCGAGCGCCGTACAGGTCGACCGCTTCCGCCTGGAGCCCGACCACGGGCTCGACCACCTCGCGCACGCCGACACCGTGATCGTCCCCGGCTGGGCCGACACCGATGTGGACCCGCCGGCGGAACTCGTCGACGCCGTGCGCGCAGCACACGCGGCGGGCGCACGCGTGGCCTCCCTGTGCACAGGGGCCTTCATCCTGGCCGCCGCCGGCCTGCTGGACGGCAAGCGCGCCACCACACACTGGGCGCACACCGGGGAACTGGCCAGGCGCCACCCGAAGGTCACGGTGGACCCGGACGTCCTCTACGTCGACAACGGCGACGTGCTCACCTCCGCCGGCAAGGCCGCGGCCATGGACTTGTGCCTGCACCTCGTCCGCCTCGACCACGGCTCGTCGAATGCCAACAAGATCGCCCGCCGGCTGGTCGTACCACCACACCGCGACGGCGGCCAGGCCCAGTTCATCGCCACCCCCGTCCCCGCCCCGGGCAACAATCCGCTCGCCACCCTCTTCCCCTGGGCCCTCGGGCGGCTGGACGAACCCCTCACCGTGGAAGACCTGGCCCGCCAGGCACGGATGAGCTCTCGCCACCTGGGCCGCCACTTCAAGTCGCTCACCGGCACCACCCCGCTGCAGTGGCTCCACATCCAACGCATCCGCCACGCCCAGGAACTCCTGGAGACCACCGACGACACCATCGACACCATCGCCACGGCCACCGGCATGGGCACGGCCACCACCCTGCGCCGGCACTTCCACCGGACCGTCGGCGTCCCACCGGACGCCTACCGCCGCACCTTCCGCTCCCACGCCCGCTCCCACACCGACAACCGCGGGCGACACCACCGGCCAGAGGCTGCCGACGCAGCGGAAGCCCGCAGTGGAGTTCCCCCGATGCCGCACGTATGAACGGATGCTGCTCCGTGCTGCTCCAGTGGCTGACGTGGAGCCCGCGAAGTGCCACGATGATCCGTGCTTCAACAGTGTGCCGGTCGGGACGCGGGTGAGAGCGGCGGCAGCGTGTCCGAAGACCAGCCCTACCCAACGAAAGGGCGGACACCCCATGCGCGTCATACCCCTCGTATCGTCCTTAGGCAGCGATCAGGGCTTGGCCCCGGACGATTCGGTGCGGCTCTACTACACCCGCAAGACACAGGAGATCCTCCAGAAGTACGGTCCGGGCCCCCGAGTGCACTTCCACGTAGGGCTGTATCCCGACGACCCCCCGGAGACCACCGTCTCCCAGAGCACACTGCAGCAGCGCCTGTCCGCCGCGCAGGAGCGGATCGTCGAGCACGCGGCCCGTTCGTGGGGCGCGTACGAGGCGCCTCCCCGGCGGCTGCTGGACATCGGCTGCGGCCTCGGCGGCACGTCGCTGTACTGGGCGCAGGAGCACGGGGCATCGGTCACCAGCCTCACCGTCGCGGCGGAACACGTCCCGATCGTCCGGCACTTCGCCCGTCACGCGGGGGTCACGGGGCGGGTGACGCCCGTACTGGCTGATGTGCACGACCTGGACGAGACCCGTGCGTACGACGCCGTCTACGCCAACGAGAGCAGCGGCTACACCGACCGGACCCGGCTCTTCGAGGTCGTCGCCAAGGCGCTGGTGCCCGGTGGATGGTTCGGGATCCAGGAGCACTTCGTGGGCCGCTCCGAGTGGCGCGAGTTCATGGACGGCTACTACAGAACGCGGCTGGGGCGGCGCGGGGAATACCTGGCCGCGGCCGAGGCCGCCGGCTTTGAACTGGTACAGGACGAGGACGTGACGGACTCGGTGGCGGAGTTCTGGGTGCAGTCCATGGCGTGGAACACCGCCGAACTCGACCGGCTCAGATCGGGCGCCGGAGTCGGACCCGGCGCCTGGACCGGCGAACGGCTCGAGCAGTCGACGATCGCGCACAGCAGGTTCTTCCGGCTCTGGCGTGACCACGCGGTGCAGACGCGGCTGCTGCACTTCCGGATCGGTAGCGGCCGATGACCGTCTCCCCGCGCCCCTCCCGCCTCGGTTCGCGCCTGCCGTCCTTCTACTGCCCCCTGGAGCGCGACCTCGTCCATCCCGAGGCGAAGCAGGTGGAGGCCTGGGCGGTCGAGTGGCTGGACGCCTTCGGCCTGTACCCGGATCCGGTCGAACGCGCGTGGGGTCTCGCCACCCACAGCGCCGACTTCTCCTGCCGCATCATCCCCGACGGGGACGTGGAGGCCCTCCTGCTGTTCACCGAGTGGAACTACTGGGCCAACGCCGTCGACGACTGGCAGGATTCGGGTTCCGACGAGGTGGGGACGGGTGCCGTCGTCGAACACGGTGCGCGTCTGCTGCGGACCATCGAGGACCCCGGGGTGTCCGTGCTGCCCGACGGGCCCATGACCCGCGCGCTGCTGGACCTGGTGGGCCGCACCCACGCCATGCTCACCCCCTACGAATTGCGAAGGTTCGTCGAGGGGACGCGGGACTGGCTGCTCGGGGCGGCCTGGCGGGCCGCCCAGGCCGAGGCCGGGACCATGCCGGGGCTGAACGACTTCGTCGCCATGGGGCCGCTGGCGAACGGTACACGCTTCTCGCTGACCTGGTCCGACGTCGCACGCGGAGACCGGCTGCCGGCGGACGTGCTCTGTTCCCCCGCCCTGACGGCGCTGACGGACGCGGCGGGATTCGTCGTCAGCGCGGACAACGACCTGTTCTCCTACGACAAGGACGACCACCTGGAGCCGCGCGAGGTGAATCTCGTCAATGTCCTCGCCCATCAGGAGAACTGCTCCCCCGCCGAGGCCGTGCCCCTCGCGGTTGCCTTGCGTGACCGGGTGATGGTCCTCTTCGTGAGGCTACGAGCACAGCTGGACGAGGGTGCGGACGGGGAACTGCGCCGTCACCTGGCGGCGTTGGGCCACTACATGGCCGGCTCCATCACGTGGCAGAGTCGGGCCCCCCGGTACGCCAGTCCGCGCAATCGGTACGAGCTGCCCCTCGAGGAAGCCGGGTTCGCGGTCCGGTTCGCCGATGACCCCTGCGTCGCCGGATTGGAGCCACCGGATCTGCCGGCTCTCGCGTCCTGGTGGCGCCGGGTACGCGGCTGAGCGATGACGAGGGCCCCGGCCGGTGTGGCCGGGGCCCCTGGCGCGGAGGGCCTGCTCAGCGGCGGCCGAGCAGCCGGCGCCACCAGCTGACGCCACGCCGGCGAACGCCGACCGCGGGCGCTGCCGTCGGCTGCGGCGGGATCAGCGCGTGCGCAGAGTGCCCGGACGGCTGCTCGGGCTGGGGTTGCGGGTTCGGCACGGAACGGGGGGCGAACCGTACCGGCAGTGAAAGCAAGTGGCGTGACATGAGGGTGCCACGCCATTGGAGCTCGCTCGCGTCGACCGCCAGCTGGAGGTCGGGCAGCCGGTCCAGCAGGACTTCGATGCCCGTGTCCGCGATGGCACGCCCGATGTCCTGGCCCGGGCACTCGTGCGGTCCGCTGCTGAAGGCCAGGTGGGAGCGGTTGCCGTGGACGGAGACCTCGGGGTCCGGCCGGATCTGCGGGTCGGCGTTGCCCGCAGCCAGGCCGAGCAGGATCATGTCGCCGGCTTTCACCTGCTGGCCGCCGAGCAGGGTGTCACCGGTGGCCCAGCGCCCGATGATCGTATTGATCGGCGGGTCGTCCCACAGGACTTGCTCCAGGGCGTCGGGCAGGGTCATCTGGCCTCCGGAGAGGCTCGCCCGGAAGCGCGGGTCGGTCAGTACGGTCCGCAGCGTGTTGGCGATCAGGTTGGCGGTGGTCTCGTAGGCCGCGATCAGCACGACGCGCAGGTGCATCAGCACTTCGGTGTCGCTCAGGTTCGCGGGGTGCTCGATCAGCCAGGAGGCGAGGTCACGGGCCGGCTTGGCCTTGCGCTCCACGACCAGGTTTTCCAGCGTGTCAGTGACGTAGCGGTCGCTCTGGAGGGCCGTCTCGGTTCCCTGGAGCATGTCGCGTGCCGCGTTGACCAGCAGGGGTCCGTGTTCGTCCGGTGCACCGATGAGCTGCGTCATGACCAGCATGGGGAGCTGGTCGGAGAAGGCGGAGACCAGGTCGGCGTATCCCTCGCCCGCGATCTGGTCGACGAGCTGGTTGGCGAAGCGGGTCACGTAGCGGCGGATGCCGCGCTTGTCGAAGCGCTCCAGGGATTCCACCACGGCTGAGCGCAGCCGCTCGTGAACGGGCCCGTCGGTGAAGTTGCACACCGGCACCCAGGAGACCATGGGGCCGAGCGGGGTGTCGGCCGGTACCCGGCCCTCTCTCATGTCGCGCCAGCCCCGGGGATCGCGGGCGAAGCGCGAAGAGGTGCGCGCGACGTCCAGGTTCTCCCGGTGACCGAGGACCAGCCATGCCGGAAGGTCTCCGCTCACCAGCACCGGGGCCACCGGCCCGTACTCGGCCCGCAGCTTCTCGTACAACCCGAGGGGGTCGGCTTGAGCCTCCTCTCCGTGGAGCCGGTACAGGCCGCCCGCCGTTCCCGCCGCGTGGGCGGGGCACTCGGGCGGTGGGGTGGGGTGGGTACTCACATTGCCTCCTGGGTGGCTGCCTGGGAATGCAGGTAGCGCATGAGGGTCAGCAGGACATCGCGGGACGAGTCCCGTCGTCTGGCGTCGCAGACGAGGATCGGGACGGCGGGGGGCAGATCGAGGGCCTGGCGCAGCTCCTCCACCGGATGTTCGGGCGCGCCGGGGAAGGAGTTGACGGCCACGACGAAGGGGACGCCCCGCTCCTCGAGCCGTCCGATGACATCGAAGCTGATCTCCAGCCGACGGGTGTCGAGGAGTACGACCGCTCCGAGCGCGCCCTCGAAGAGCCCGCGCCACAGGAACCAGAATCGCTCCTGGCCCGGTGTCCCGAACAGGTACAGCACGAGTTCGTCGTTGATGCTGATGCGGCCGAAGTCCATGGCCACGGTGGTGGTGATCTTGCGGGCCACGCCCCAGGTGTCGTCGACGCCGACGCCGGCCCTGGTCATCGTTTCCTCGGTCGTCAGCGGCTTGATCTCGCTGACCGCACCGACCATCGTCGTCTTGCCCACGCCGAAACCGCCGACGATGACGACTTTCACGGCGGCCGCGGCCGTCTGCGGCAGTATGTCCGCGCGGGACGGCCCGGCGGGCGGGTCAGAGTTTCTGTAGTCCATCGATCACTGCCTCGATCAGAGCAAGGTCGGGTAGCTGCGCGGCGGGAATGGGCGGACGGACGTGCACGCGCTGTGCGGCCATCAGGTCTCCGACCAGCACCGTGACGACGCTCACGGGCAGGCCGGCGTACGCGGCGATCTCGGCCACCGAGAGCGGTGACTGGCACATCCGCAGGATGGCCGCCTGCTCGGGCTGCATCTCGGGCCGGACGGGCGCCTTGGCCACGACTAAGGTCACGAGGTCCAGATGGACAGCGGTGGAGGGTCCGCTGCGTCCGCCGGTGATGACGTAGAGCCGTTCGGGGCTGCCGTCCTCCCAGCTTGTGGGCGGCTCATTCACGCGGGCTGCCCGTCATGTCGGGGCGGGCTGCTCAGGTGCTCCCCCATTCGGGTCACCAGGTTGCGCATCTGCGCGCCCATCAGGCCCGCGTCGACACCCTCGTCGGCGAGGACCGCGAGGTAGGAGCCGTTGCCGGCGGCCATCAGGTAGAAGAACCCGCCGTCCATCTCGATCACGACCAGGCGCATTCTGCCCTCGGAGCGGGGCAGTTCCGCGGCCACCGCTCCGGCGAGGCTCTGCAGGCCCGCACAGGCGGCTGCCAGGCGGTCGGCCGTGTCGGTCTCGGCCCCGTGCTGCGCCACGCAGAGCCCGTCCGCGGACAGTACGATCACGTGCCGCGTCTGCGGCACTCCGGCGGCCAGGTCCTTGAGCATCCAGTCCATGCTGCTGCTTCGCTGAGTCATCACTGCTTACGCCCCTTTGGTCGCTGAACCCGACGCGTCCTGGGCGCCCTGCGCTTCTTGGCCGGGCTCGCCGGACAGTCCGCTGTGGAACGCCTCCAGCCACATTCCGGGGCCGCCGTCGTCCGCCGACTGCGGCCTCGCGGCGGGCTGGGCGTCGGAGGTGGTGACACGGTCCTTCCGGCGCCGCTGCGGCAGGCCGGTCGCGGTACGTTCGGTGGTCGGCACGCTGCTGACAGGCACCGGCCTGGGCGCCGGTGCCGGTGCCGGTGCTTGTGCCGGCCGGGGCACGAACACGTCGGCCGACGAGCGGTCGAGGGGGTGCTCGCGCGGTGCGGCGGCCACTGCCCTGGGCCCCGAGGAGGAGCCGATGCCGTGGGCGAGACCGGTCGCCGCGGACGCCGTGGTGATCAGGTGCTGCGGCACGATGACCACGGCGCGGACGCCTCCGTACGCGGAAGAGCGCAGGGACACCTGGAAGCCGTACGCCTGCGCCAGCCGGCCGACCACCGCCAGGCCCAGCCTCGGCGTCTCGCCCAGGTCGTTGAGGTCGATGCCGGACTGCGCCTGCGCGAGCAGCTTCTCGGCGCGTCCGCGCGCCTCGTCGCTCATGCTCAGGCCGCCGTCCTCGATCTCCACGGCGATGCCCGACTGCACCTCGACGGCGGTGAGGTGGACCCGGGTGTGCGGCGGTGAGTACCGGGTGGCGTTGTCCAGCAGCTCTGCAAGGGTGTGGATCAGCGGCTCCACGATCGGGCCGACGACGGCGACCTCGGAGACCGAGTGGAGTTCCACCCGCTGGTAGTCGATGATCCTCGACATCGCGCCGCGCATCACGCTGTACAAGGTGACGGCCCTGCTCCACTGGCGGCCGGGGCGCGCACCGCCGAGGACCGAGATGGAGTCGGCGAGCCTGCCGATCAGGGCGGTGCCGTGGTCCAGTCGCAGAAGGTCGCCGAACACGTCCGGGTTGCGGCCGTGCCGGTCCTCCATCTCGCGCATCTCGTGGGCCTGCTGATGGACGATCGCCTGCACGCGGCGGGCGACGTTCACGAAGGCCCGCTGCGCCGAGTCGCGAAGACTCTCCTCGTTGTCGACCGCGTCGATGACGTGGGCCAGCACGGCCTGCAGGGCGGCTCTGAAGCGCGGGGTCAGGGCCGCGTCGTCTCCCCAGCGGCTGCCGTGTCCGCCGCGCCCTCCCAGGGAGGTCAACACCTCTTCGGCCAGCTCGCCCTTGCGCAGTCGCTCGATGGCCTCGGGCAGCACCGCCGCGGAGAGTCGGACCGCCTCGGCTTCCTGCCGGGACAGGACATGCTGGAGAGCCACGACCTGGGCACTGCGGGCGGCGAGCGCGCGGCCGCGCCGTACCGCTTCGACGAACACCGCGGCGGTGCAAGCGGCGCCTGCGGCGATCAGGGCGGTGCCCACCGGTTCCGAGGAGGAGGCAAGCGCCCCGACCAGGCAGACGGCGGCCACGGCCGCGATCGCGGGCAGCGTCCGGCTCGTTCCCCCCTCAGCGTGGGCGGTTTCGGGTGGAATGTCTTTTTGCTCCATCGGCGTCCTCGAACTATCGGAAAACTGGGACCTTCTGATCGGTGGGCGGGAGCATAACTACGCCCAACTGCCCGCATGCGCGGTTTCGTTGGAGTTCATCGGACCGGAGGAACCGTTATGCGCCATCGATAGCGCCTGATTCCGCCACCGGCGGGAGCCCGCCCACGGTGAGCGGCGCTGTAGGGGGAGGTCAATGGCGTGTCGCCCCGTTCCCGGCGAGGAAACTCGCACTCACGTTCCGATCGGTTCCGGCCGCATCGCTCTGTTCGGAAGTGGCGTCCCGGACGGAAAAGCGCTAGGAGCACCCACGACAGACCGGGGTGACAGTTACTTGACCTCAAGGTCAAAAATACTGTTACGGTGGCACCATGGGCAGACCGAAGCAGTTCGATCCGGACGTGGCGGTGGAGCGCGCGATGGACGTGTTCTGGCGCAAGGGGTACGCAGCGACGACGCCTCAGGACCTCGTGGACGAGATCGGCATCGGCAAGGGCAGTCTGTACAACGCCTTCGGCAGCAAGCACGCGTTGTTCGAACTGGCGCTTGCACGCTACCGCGACTCACAGGCCGCGTGGCTGGCAGCACTCCTTGACCATCCCGGCTCGGCGAAGGCCCGCTTGCGCGGCGCACTGGAGGCGCTGGTCGAGCTCGACTTGGGCGACCCGGATCGACGCGGCTGCATGGCGGTCAACACCGCCGCCGAGTCGGCTTCCTCGGACGCCGAGACGGCCGACACCGTGCGCAAGATGTTCGCGCGTACGGAGAGCGCGTTCCGGGCGACCGTCGAGGAAGGCCAGCGAGCCGGCGAGATCGACGGTGATCGCGACGCGGCCGCGGTGGCCTCCTGGCTGCTCGCGACGGTCATCGGTATGCGGGTGCTGGCGAAGACCGCCGAGGATGCCACGCAGTTGAGGCGGGTCGTGGACGCGGCGATGGGGTCGTTGTAGTTCGACCCTGCCGGCCGGCGGCCCTTTTTTGTGGACTTATTTTGTACCTGTAGTTCAAAATCCGCAAGGAGAAGGAGTCTGGCATGGAGCTCAATCTCGCCGGGAAGACCGCGGTCGTCACCGGGGCCAGCCGAGGTGTCGGCCTCGCGATCACGCGGCAGCTCGTCGCCGAGGGGGTCCGCGTGGTCGGCGCGGCCCGCACGATCACCGCCGAACTGAAGGAGTCCGGTGCCCACCCGGTCGCGGTCGACCTGAGTACACCGGAAGGCGCAGAGGAGTTGGGGGCGCAGTCGCTCGCAGAACTCGGCGGCGTGGACATCCTGGTCAACAACCTGGGCGGCGGAGACACGTTCAACCTGCAAGGCTTCCTCGCGACCGACGACGCCCTGTGGGCGCAGAGCTTCGAAGTCAACCTGTTCGCCACGGTCCGGGTCACCCGCCGACTGCTGCCGAGCATCCTGGAACGCCGCGGTTCGGTGGTGAACATCTCGTCTATGACCGCGCGCCTGCCGGGCACGGGCCCGATCGAGTACGGCGCCGCGAAGGCCGGCCTCAATGCGTTCGGCAAGGCACTGTCCGAGGAGTTCGGCCCCCAGGGCGTCCGCGTGAACACGGTCTCCCCCGGCCCGACACGTACCGGCATGTGGGAGGACGACGACAGCTTCGGCGCCCGCCTCGCCGAGGCGAATGGCGTCGGGCACCGCGACTTCGTGTCCGGGGTGCCCGCGGCGATGGGCATGACCACCGGCCGCATGGCCGAACCCGACGAGGTCGCGGCTGTCGTCGCGTTCCTCGCCTCGGACCGCGCGGCAAGCATCACCGGCGCCGACTACGTCGTTGACGGCGGCGGCATCAAGACGGTGTGACGGCGCTCCGGGTGCCGGGAGCCTGCTGCCGGTGTGCCACGACGGGCTCACCGGCAGCAGGCCTGCGGTCTGGCGGAAGGCGGGGGCGGGGGCGGCTATTTCACCGAGCCCGCCATCACGCCCTGGACGAAGTGCCGCTGGAAGGCGAAGAAGACGATCAGCGGGACCACCAGGGACAGGAACGCCCCCGGCGCGAGAACTCCGATGTTGCTTCCGAACTGCCGCATCTGGGACTGCAGCGCGACCGTGAGCGGCTGGGACTCGCTGTCCGCGAAGAGCAGCGCCACGAGCATGTCGTTCCAGACCCAGAGGAACTGGAAGATCGCCAGGCTCGCGATGGCCGGACGGCCGAGCGGCAGCACGAGGCGGGAGAAGATCCGCCACTCGCTGCCGCCGTCCATCCGCGCGGCTTCCAGCATTTCGCGCGGTATCTCGGCGAAGTAGTTGCGCAGCAGGAAGATCGCGAACGGCAGCCCGTAGGCGACGTGGAAGAGGACGACGCCCGCGATCGTGCCGAACAGCCCCACCGCGCCGAAGAGTTTGGCCACGGGCAGCAGCCCGATCTGCACCGGTACCACCAGCAGTCCGACGACCACCAGGAAGATGCCGTCCCGGCCCGGGAAGTCCAGCCACGCGAAGGCGTATCCGGCGAGTGACGCGATGGCGACCACCAGGACGGTGGTGGGCACGGATATCAGGAGGGTGTTCCCGAAGGCCGCCGCGATGCCGGAGTCCTTCAGCAAGGCGGTGTAGTTGTCCAGGGACAG
This sequence comes from Streptomyces sp. NBC_01546, assembly GCF_045208355.1. Lineage (NCBI taxonomy): Bacteria > Bacillati > Actinomycetota > Actinomycetes > Kitasatosporales > Streptomycetaceae > Streptomyces > Streptomyces sp. NBC_01546. Next base: position 7,871,325 of record NZ_CP109379.1, on the reverse strand, counting down.
CTGGGACGGATCGGCCAGCGCGGTCCACCAGCCGCCGGAGGCGTTGTCCCGCTCGGAGCGCATCGAGGACAGGAACAGGCCCGCCAGGGGGGTGATCCATACGAGTGCGGCCAAGATCAGCACGCCCTGGACGGCGGAGTTGCTCAGCAGGCGCGACACCCGGCTCCCGCGCCGCGGCCTGGGCGCGGACGGGGCGGGGACGGGCCGGACCGGCGCCGCCCGCCGGGACGGTCGGCGCTCGATGGTGCTGTGGCCGCTCATGCTCCACTCCTTCGGAAACGCCGGATGTTGAAGATCATCGCCGGGACGACCAGCAGGAGGAGCACCACGCTGAGCGCGCTGCCGAGCCCCTGGTCGTTGCCGCCGCCGAAGGAGACCAGCCACATGCGGGTGGCCAGCACGTTCGCCTCTTCCTGTACGGGTCCGGGCGCGATGATGTAGACGAGGTCGAAGACCTTCATCACGTTGATCACCAGGGTCACGAAGACGACGGTGAGTACCGGTGCCAGCAGCGGCACGGTGATCTTGCGGAATATCTGGCCCTCGGTGGCACCGTCCATCCGTGCGGCCTCCAGCGCGTCGCGTGGGATGGCCGCGAGGCCGGCGCCGATCAGGACCATCGCGAAGCCGGTCCACACCCACAGGTAGGCCCCGATGATGGCCGGGGTCACCAGCGCCGGACCGAGCCAGTTCACCCCCTTGTAGGGGGCTTCGAAGTTGGCCGCGGGCAGCGAGACGGTGTAATCGCCGTCGGCCAGCCCGGTGAAGCGGAAGGACCCGTCGTCGGCTGTGGTGGCGGTCGCGGCCACCCGGCCGTCCCGTACGGCCTCGACCGTCATGCCGGGCAGCCCCTTCTCGCCCGGGTCGACCTTGCCCGGTGTGCCGGCGCCGCCGGGGGCGAAGTCGAGGTAGACGACTCCCCCGATCTCCTGTGTGCCGGGCGCCGCCGCGGCCGCGGCCTTCGCGCCGGCGGGCATCGCGTCGCCTGCCACCCCGACGAACCCGAGGCTTACCGAGCGGCCGGGACGTACGGTCTCCTCGGTGCTGTACGGGCCGCCCGCCCTACCGGTCAGGCCTTGGCCCTCTCGGGCACGGGCCGTCGGGTAGGCGGCAGCGTCGTCGAAGGTGTCGTGGACGCCGACGACAGCGGCGTTGAGCACGCCCCGGTCCGGGTCCTGTTCGTAGGCGAGCCGGAAGATGATGCCCGCGGCGAGGAACGACACAGCCATCGGCAGGAAGAGCACCAGCTTGAACGCGGTCGCCCAGCGCACCTTTTCGGTGAGTACGGCGAGGAGCAGCCCCAGTCCGGTCAGCAGGGTCGGGGCGACGACGACCCAGATGGTGCTGTTGCGGATCGCCTTGAGCGTGGCCGGGTCGTGGATGATCGCCGCGTAGTTCCCGGCTCCGACGAAGCGGTCACCGCTGGCGTCGAAGAGACTGCGGCCGAAGGAGAAGAGGACGGGGTAGACGACCAGCGCGCCGAGCAGCAGCAGGGCCGGCAGGACGAAGACGACCGCGAGGCGGCGCTTCTTTCGGTGAGCCCGGCGCCGCCCGTCGGCGGCAACGCGGGTGGTCACGGTGTCAGCCATGGGAGCCGCCTCAGTTCCCGTAGGCCTTGGCGGCCTCGGCCTCGAGCTTCGCGGCCGTGCCCTGGGGGTCCGACGGGTCGCGCAGGAAGTCCTGGAGGAGCTTCCACTCCCCCGCGCCCTTGGTGCCGCCGAACGCGGCCGGGGCCTGGTCCGACATGTCGAAGCGGATCGAGTCGCCCGCCGCGATGAGCGACTCGGCGGTGCTGCGGGTGACGGGGTCGCCGTACGCGGCCATGTCGACCCGGATGCTCGGGGACAGGAAGCCGCCCGCGCCGGCCCAGATCTCGGCCGCCTCGGGCCCGGCCAGGTACTCGACGAGCTTCATGCCGGCCTTGCTGTTCTTCCCCTGCTTGAGGACGACGGCCGCGTCACCACCGCTGACGACGGGCGCCTTGCCGCCGTCCACTGCGGGGAACGGAAGGAACTTGGCGTCCTTGCCGGGCTGCTTGCCGAACTGGTCCTTGGCGACCCCGCCGACGAAGTCTCCCTCGTAGACCATGGCCGCCTTGGGCTCGGCGCCGAAGACCTGCTCGACCGACTTCGGGAAGTCGGTGCCCAGCGCGGTCTGGGCGCCGCCTGCGACGAGCCGGTTGTCCTTGAAGAGTTCCCCGAGGGTGGTCAGGGCTTTGACGACGCTGTCGTCGGTCCACTTGAGCTTGTGCTGGGCGAGCTGGTCGTACTTCTCCGGCCCGGCCTGGGAGAGGTAGATGTTCTCGAACCAGTCGGTGAGGGTCCAGCCGTCCTCGCCGGCTATGGCGAAGGCCGGGCGGCCGGAGTCGGCGAGGGTGTGGCCGGCCTTCAGCAGGTCGGCGTAGCTCTTGGGCTCGCTGACGCCGGCCTGGGTGAAGGTCTCCGGGGCGTACCAGATGGTGGACTTGTGGGCGGCCTTGACGTAGAGGCCGTAGTACGTGCCGCCGACGGTGCCGTAGTTCTTCCACACCGGGGCGAGCGTGGAGTCGGCCGTCTTGGCGGCCTGGTCGGACAGCGGCTGGAGCCAGCCCTCCTTGGCGAACTGCTGGAGCACGCCCACCTGGGGGACCATCACCACGTCGGGCGCGTTGCCGCCCTCGATCTTGCTTCCGACGAAGGTGGAGACGTTGTCGCCGGAGGGGACGAAGGCAGTCGTGGCGCCGGTCTTCTTGGTGAAGGCGTCGAGGACCTTCTTGAAGTTCTTCTGCTCGGTGCCGGTCCAGACGCCTGCCACGGTCACGGTCTGACCGGCCAGTTCACCGCCGCTCGCGGGTCCGGTGGTGCCGCCGCAGGCAGTGGCACCGAGGGTGAGAGCCAGGGCCGCCGTGGCGGAGGCCGCGGTCCGTCGGGTCGTCTTGCTGGTTCGTCGCATGATGAGGTCCTTTTCGAGGAAGTCCGGGGCTGCGGGGTGGGAGGGGCCTGGGGCGGAGCTACTCGGGGTCACGGGGCAGGGCACTCGCCCGTCCACCAGGCGGCGGTTGCCGCGGGAAGCACACCGTCGGGGCAGGGTCCGCTGGCGAGCAGCGGAGTCCCGGGGACCGGGGCCGGCACCGGCTCCGTGCCGAAGTTCACCGCGCAGATCAGGCCCTCGCCGCGGACGATCGCCAGCACCTGCGCAGGCGCGTCCAGCCAGCGGAGGGTGCCGTCGCCGAGCTGCGGCAGGGTGCGCCGCAGCTGGAGTCCGTCGCGGTAGAGGTGCCAGAAGGAGCGGGTGTCCGCCAGGGCGCGGTCGGTGGCGTGCTCGGCGAACCACTCGGGCTGCGGCAGCCACGGCTTGGCGTCGGCCGCTTCCTGGCTGAAGCCGAACGGGGAAGCGTGCCCGGACCAGGGCAGGGGCACGCGGCAGCCGTCCCGGACGTGCTTGCGACTGCCCGTGCGGTGGAAGATCGGGTCGGTGAGGACCTCGTCAGGCAGGTCGAGGACCTCGGGGAGGCCGAGCTCCTCACCCTGGTAGACGTAGGCGGCGCCGGGCAGGGCGAGCATCAGGAGGGCTGCGGCGCGGGCGCGGGCGGCTCCCAGTCCACTGCCTTCCACCCCTGGCTCGCCCGCGTAACGGGTGACCGTGCGGACCTGGTCGTGGTTGTTGAGCACCCAGGTGACGGTGGAGCCGGTGCCTGCGATGTCGCGCATCGCCTCGGTGATCGTCGCACGGAAGGCATCCGCGTCCCAGGGTGCGCTGAGCAGGTCGAAGAAGAACGCCTGGTGCAGTTCGTCGGGGCGGACGTACTCGGCGTGCTGGCGGGCGGTCGGCACGGACACCTCGCCGACCAGCAGCCGCTCGTGGCCGTCGCGGGCGGTGTACTCCTCACACACCGAGCGCCAGCGGCGCCACACGTCGTGGACCTCGGGCTGGTTCCAGGCCAGCTGGTTGACGGCGTCGCGGGCCCGTTCGTCGGCTCCGGGGTCGTCCGAGTCGGGCAGCTCGGGGTGCTTGAACAACCCGGCGGCGACGTCGATGCGGAACCCGTCGACACCCCGGTCCAACCAGAAGCGAAGCACCCGCTCGAAGTCATCGCCCACGGCCGGGTCGCGCCAGTTCAGGTCGGGCTGCTCGGGCGTGAAGAGGTGCAGGTACCACTCTCCGGGGGTGCCGTCGGGCTCGGTCGTCCGGCTCCAGGCGGGCCCGCCGAACATGGCGTGCCAGTTGTTGGGCGGCTGCGCCCCGTCCGGGCCGCGGCCGGGCGCGAAGTGGAAGCGGGAGCGCGGTGCGCTGCCCGGTGCGGCCGTGAGCGCTTCGCGGAACCAGGGGTGCTCGCTGGAGCAGTGGTTGGGGACGATGTCGAGCAGCAGCTTGAGCCCGAGCCGGCGGGCGTCGGACACCAGCCGGTCGAACTCGGCGAGGTCGCCGTAGACGGGGTCGACACCGCAGTAGTCGGCGACGTCGTAGCCGTGGTCGTGCTGCGGCGACGGGTAGAAGGGGCTGAGCCAGATGCCGTCGACACCGAGCTTCCGCAGGTAGGGAAGCCCGGCCCGTACGCCGGCCAGGTCGCCGACGCCGTCCCCGGTGCTGTCGAGGAAGCTGCGGACGTAGACCTGGTAGATCACCGCGTCGCGCCACCAGGAGTCCGGTGCGGTGGCGGTGCGGGAGGGGTGGCCGGTGCCGGCCGGAAGGGTGCTGAGCATCTCGCGTCGACCTGTTTCTGCTGAATGCGAGAGCGCCCTGGATCAGGTGCGCTGTTATGCATGCATGTTAAGTAGCAGCGACGGGAAGGTGTCAACGATGTGTCCAGAAACAACTAAAAGTTGGGGTGGTTTGTGCTGAATATCCGCATGCACGACTGAGGGCCTCTACTTAACATGTAAGTAGAGGCCCTCAGAGGAGACGGAGAAGTGCGATCAGCCCTTGCGGGAGATGGCCCCGAGTTCGCGCGCAAGCCGCGCCACTGCCTGCTCGGGTGTCTGGCGCAGCGCCATCACGTCCTGCGCCACCGCCTGCACGGCGAGGCTCACCTGGTCGTAGCGCGGACTCTTCGGCCGCGGTACCGCCGACAGCACGCTCTGCCGGAGCGTGGGCAGGTACGGATGCGCCCGGATCAGCTCGGGGTCCTCGTACAGCGCGGCGCGCACCGGCGGCAGCGAGCCCTCGGTGAGCACCTGCCGCTGGACCCGTTCACTGGTCAGGTAGGAGATCAGATCGGCCGCCGACGCCTGGTGGCGCGAGTTGCTGCCGACGGCGAGGTTGGAGCCACCCAGCACGCTCGTGCCGGGCCCGTCGCGTCCGGGCAGCGGCACGGCGCCGAACCTGCCCGCGATCTTCGACCCGTCCGCGCTCGCGTCCGCGTACACGTACGGCCAGTTCCGGAGGAAGAGCAGCCGGCCGTCCTGGAACGCCTGCCGGGACTCCTCCTCCTTGTAGCCGAGCGCGTCACGGGAGATCCAGCCGTCCCGCACGCCGTCCGCGAGGAACCGCAGTCCGGCGCGCGCGGCCTCGGAGTCCACGGTCACCCGGGCGCCGTCGTCGCGCAGGATCGAACCGCCCGCCGAGTGCACGGCCTCGGTGACGTTGACGGTGAGCCCTTCGTACGGCAGGAACTGGCCGGCATAGCCGTCCAGTCCGTACTTCGGGGCGATCGTGCGGGCCTGTCGGGCCAGTTCGGCCCAGGTACGCGGCGGTTCCTCGCCCTCCCGGTCGAGGATGTCCTTGCGGTAGTAGAGCAGTCCCGCGTTCGTGACGTACGGGACCGCGTACAGCCGGCCGTCGAAGGTCGCGGTGTCGACGACCGGCTGCAGGAAGGTGTCCAGCGGAAAGCGGTCACGCTCGAGCGGGGAGATCCATCCGGCAGCCGCGAACTCGGACGTCCAGGCCACGTCGATGTTCAGCACGTCGAACCGGCCACGGCCCGATCGCAGCTCGCTGATCATCTGGGCCCTCGTCTCGTCGGCCGAGTCGGGCAGTTCGACGAGCGTGACGCGCTCGTCGGGGTGGCCGTCGTTCCAGTCCTCGAGCAACGGGGAGAGGTAGCCGGTCAGATCGCCCGCCGTCACGAGTGTCAGGGGGCCGCGGCCGTCGGAGGCCACCCCCGCGTCGGCGCGGACGCCGAAACCGGCGTAGCCCGCCAGCACCACCGCCGCGACCAGGAGAGCTCTACCCGCGGCACGCATCCACCGCATAGATTCCTCCCAGTGCACGATCCGGCTGCGCCGCCGACCATCGCGGCCTATATATACCCGTTAGGCATGGGCGATACTAGACGTCCAGGCAGACGAGCCGGACGCGGATGCCATCCGGTCCGGTGTCGAGTGAACCGTTGGCTACGGAGCGGGAAGGAGGGGAGCCAGTGCGGCTGGCGCTCCTTGCGCTCCTCACCCGTAGCCCTGCGCACGGTTACGAGCTGAAGCAGGACCTTGAGAAGCTCCTGGGCTCCGCGTACCCTCAGCCCAACGTCGGCCAGATCTACGTCACCCTCGGCCGGCTGGAGAAGAGCGGCCTGATCGAGGGCGAGGACGTCGAGCAGTCGGGCCGGCCCAACAAGCGCACGTACAGGCTGACGGACGCCGGGCGCGAGGCCGTGCTGGCCTGGTTCGAGGACACCGCGGAGGAGCCCCGGGTACGGGACGAGTTCTTCATGAAGCTCGCACTCGCACCGCGGTCGGGTCTGGCCGACCCTGTCGCACTGATCAACAAGCAGCGGCGGCAATACCTCAACACCATGCGGGACCTGTCCAAGCTGGCAGCAGCGGAAGACCGCGACAACAAGATCTCCCAACTGCTGATCGAAGGCGCCATGCTGCACCTGCAGGCCGACCTCGACTGGCTGGAACGCTGTCAGGAGGAGCTGGAATGAGCAACGACGCCACCACCGCTCCTGCCGTGCCCATCGTGCGCGCCGAGGGCCTGACCAAGACGCACAACGGCGAGGGCGTTCCGGTGCACGCCGTGCGCGGGGTGGACCTGTCCGTCCAGCCGGGCGAGTTCGTCGCGATCACCGGGCCGTCGGGAGCCGGGAAGTCCACGCTGCTCCATCTCATCGGCGGCCTCCAGCAGCCCGACAGCGGGAAGTTGTGGCTCGGCGGAGAGCGGGTCGACGAGTACAGCGAGGCCCGCTGGGCCGTCCTCAGGCGCCGCAGCATCGGCGTCGTCTTCCAGTTCTTCAACCTTGTCTCCAACCTGACCGTCGCCGACAACGTCGAACTGCCCGCCCTGCTCACCGGCGCCTCCCCGAAGGCCGCCCGCGAATCCCGCGCCGAACTGCTCGCCGAACTCGGCCTCGAAGGCCGGGAGCGGTCGATGCCCGGCGAACTGTCCGGCGGCGAACAGCAGCGGGTGGCGCTCGCCCGCGCGCTGGTCAACCATCCCGCACTGCTGCTCGCCGACGAACCGGCCGGCAGCCTCGACAGCAAGGGCACCCGCGAGGTGCTGCGGCTGCTCTCCCGGTTCCACCAGCGCGGCCAGACGATCATGATGGTCACCCATGACGCCCGGATGGCCAGTGCCGCCGACCGCGTCATCAGCTTCTTCGACGGGCGCATAGCCGACGACGCGCAGCTCGGCGACGGGCGCCGCTCGCCGGCCGGCGGCGTCCGCGGCGTACTCGAACTGAAGGAGTGACCGTGCGGGCCACTCTGCGCTGGGCGCACGCCGACTTCCGCGCACGCCGCGGCGAAGCCCTCTTCGTCGTACTGGCCAGCGCCGGGATCATCGCCTCGCTCCTGCTGGCCGGCGCACTGTTCAGCTACGCCGCCAATCCCTGGCAGCGGATCTTCAACCAGTCCCAGGGCGCGCACATCTGGCTGCACACCCGCGCCGGGGCGGACACGGACGCCCTGTCCGGCGTGGACGGGGTCGCCGCGGTCTCCGGGCCCTTCCGCACGGCGGCGACGACCGTCGAGTCGCGCGGCGCGCGGGCCGGGGTGACACTGCGCGCGGCCATGGCGACGCCACCGGAGACAGGGCGGCCGCTCGTCACCGCGGGCAGCTGGCTCGCCGCGACCGACGGCGGCGCCCCGGCAGGCACCGTCGTACTGGAATCCTCGGTCGCGCAGGCGCTGTGGGCGGAGCCGGGCGACACGGTCCAGGTCACGGGGCCGGACGGTGCCCCGCACGCGCTGCGGGTGAGCGGGATCGCCGAGGCGGCCGAGCCCCGCTACCAGCCGGGCGGCGGACCCGGAATCGGCTGGGTGCTCTCCCCCACCTTGGACGAGATCGCACGGGAAGACACCGGGCAGAGCGTGGGGCTGCGCCTGGAGGATCCGGACGACACCGACTTCATGGTCCAGCGCGCCGTGACCGTGCTCGGTGCCGACCGGGTGGCCGGCGTCACCAAGTGGCAGCAGGCCCGGGCCGAGGCGGGCGGCGACGACCGGCTCCTCGGGCAGTTGTTCGCCGTCTTCGGGCTCGGTGCGCTGCTGACGGCGGCGCTGGCCGCGGCGGGAGCGGTCGGCGCGCGGGTCCGCGGCCAGCTGAGGGACATCGCCATCCTCAAGGCGGTCGGCTTCACCCCCGGCCAGGTGACCCGCGGCTTCCTCGTACAGCACCTGGCTTTCGCGCTCCTCGGCGTTGCCCTCGGCACGGCGGCGATCGCCCTGCTGGGAGCCCGGATACCGGGGCGGATCGGGGAGGCGGCGGCGGTGTGGCAGGACCTGCCCGGCCACACCGCGCTGATGATCGGCGTCCCCTGCGGCGCGGTGCTGCTGATCGCGGCTGCCACCGCGCTCTCGGCCTGGCGGGCCGGACGGGTGCCACCGGTGCCGGTGGCACGGGCGGCACTGCCGTCCGCCGCGCCGATGACCGCGCTCGGCAGGCGGGCCCTCGGGGTACGGGTCCCTCCGGCCCTGGTCCTGGGTTGGCGCGCGGCGTTCCCGCGACGCGGCCAGACGCTCGTATCGGTGGCCCGGCTGGCCCTGCCGCTGATGCTCATCACGGTCGCGCTCGTCGCCTGGTCGACCCTGGACCAGTTCCGGAGCCGGCCCGCGCAGATGGGCCTGCCCGCGGCCCTGACCGTACGGGCCGAACAGCGCGCCGGGTCGTCCGACGCGGAGCTGGAGAAGACCCTCGAGGCGATCCCGGACATCGCCACGGTCCATCCGGGCGCGGAGATGGCGGCGCTCGTACCGGGGCAGACCGGCACCATCACGCTCCGCGGGCTGGGTACGGCCCAGCACCCGTATCCCTCCGCTGTGGTGGAAGGGCGCGCGGTCAGTGGTCCGGACGAGGCAGTGGCCGGGCAGGGGCTGCTGGATCTGCTCGGGGTGCGGATCGGCGACTGGGTAAGGATGACCGTCGAGGGACGGCCTCAGATCCTGCACCTGGTCGGCCGCACCATCGAACCCGAATCCGGCGGCCGGGTGGTCACCACGACCATCGACGCGCTGCGGGAGCGCGATCCGCGGCTGCGACCAGAGTTCCATGCCCTGGTGCTGCGCGAGGGGGCGGACCCCCGGGCGGTGAGCGGCGCACTCACCACGGCGACAGGTGGAACGCTGGAGATCCGGGAGACGCCCAATCCGGCCGACCGGCTGGAACCGGCACGCGGAGTGATCGCCGCTCTGATCGCGGTGCTGGCACTGATCGGGCTGACCGAGCTTCTGACGCTGATCGGCACGGGCGTGCGCGACCGGGGCCGGGACCTGCTCGCGCTGAAAGCGATCGGACTCACGCCTCGGCAGATCGGGGCGATGATCGTGACGGCCGCCGGTCTGACCGCGTTCGTATCCGCGCTGGTCGGGACGACGGTGGGTGCACTGTCCGGCGGCTGGCTGGTGGACACACAGGGCGCGTCGAGCGGGATCGGCGCGGGGATCGCCCACCTTCCGCCGTTGCCAGTGCTGCTGACGGTGATCGTCGGGGCCGTGCTGGGGGCGGTGGGGGCGGCGACACTGCCGGCGACACGGGCGGCACGGCGGCGGCTGGCGGACTCGCTGAGCGAGACGCTCTGACGGCGAGCGGGGCGGCCGCATACGCAAAGACGCCCGGCGGGGATGTCCCGGCCGGGCGTTTTCGTATGTCTGCTGTGTGGGTCTGCTCTGCCGCTGGTGGCTTAGTACCAGTGGTTGGCGGACCAGAAGTTCCAGGCGTCGACGGGGCTGCCGTAGCGCTCGTTCATGTAGTCCAGGCCCCACTTGATCTGGGTGGCCGGGTTGGTCTTCCAGTCCGAGCCCGCCGAGGCCATCTTCGAGGCCGGCAGGGCCTGGACCAGGCCGTACGCACCGGAAGAGGAGTTCGTGGCGGTGTAGTCCCAGCCGCTCTCGTGCGAGATGATCTTGTCGAAGGCGGCGAACTGGGCCGGGTCCTTGATCATCTGCTGGGCGATCGCCTTGGCACTCGACGGGGCGGCCTGCGCGGGAACCGCGGCCAGCATGGAACCGGCGACGCCCAGGGCGAGGACGGTACCCGCGAGGGTCTTCTTGGAAGCGGCGATGCGGCGGATGACAGCGTTGGACACGGATTGACCTTCCGAAGGGAACAAGGACGGTCGCGGCACGCCGAAGCATGCGTGAGCCACTCACGCGAAGGAGAGGGATTCGTCGGCGGCGGGTGAACAACCCCTGCCGCCCTGCGACTCATCCAGTTCTACAGACCCCCCGGGGCCCTCGCAACGACCCCTCCTACTAGGAGCCCTCGCAGTCAGGGACCGACGACCCCACGGCAGACCCGGACGGATCCGTGCAGGTGGGAGCCGGTGTCAGGCAGCGGGATCGGGCGTTGGGAAGCTACTAGCCCGGTTCGTACGTGACGTGGGTCCTATGGGGCGAGTCACCTCCAGGGCCCCCGAATCTCACCGAGTGTCATCGCTCGTACCCCTTCGAGAGGGCCGTCCGCATATCCGAATCGCCCAGGAACAGGGTTCGAAATAACCGATCGACACCCTGATCGTGATGGCGTTAGCTGGCCGGCATGCCAGAACTGCGTACCGATCGTCTTCTGCTGCGCCGGTGGCAGGAGTCCGATCTCGAACCGTGGGCGGCGATGAACGCCGATCCCGAAGTCCGAGAACACCTGGGGGCACTGCTGACGCGGGAGCAAAGCGATGCCGCGGTGGCACTCATGCAGTCCGACTTCGACGAGCGAGGTTTCGGGTGGTGGGCGCTCGAGTCACGGGAGACCGGTGAGTTCCTCGGCCGCGCCGGCTTGGACGAGGTGGACGAGGACATGCCGTTCCCGGGGGTGGACATCGGATGGCGGCTGACGCGTTCGGCGTGGGGTCACGGTTACGCCACCGAGGCCGCCCTGGCCTGCCTGTCCTTCGGCTTCGAGGTCCTCGGGCTGCCGGAGATCATTGCGTCGACGACCGTCAACAACCTTCGTTCGCAGGCAGTGATGCGCCGGATCGGCATGACCCGGAACCCGGCCGACGACTTCGAGGATCCGAGCGTGCCCGAAGGACCGCTTCGCCGGTGCGTGCTGTACCGGACCTCCCGCAAGATACCCACGGGCTGCACCACGCGGCGGGACACGGCCCCGTTCGGCTGAGCAGGTAGCAGGTCAGAGTTCGGCGGCGGTCGGCTCCGTCGCCCGCTCCCAGCTGCCGCACGGCGACGGGCCCTCGCCGGGGGCGGTCAGGCGGCGGGCGTGCGGGTGCAGGTCCGGGTCCAGGACGAGGAGGCAGCCGGGGGCGGCCAGGAAGACGTCGGCGGCGGGTGGCCCCGTGTCCACTGTCGTGCCGTGGGAGTCGATCAGGTTCAGGGCGGTGTCGGTCGCCAGCGCGAGCAGGCCCGACTCGGTGTCCCAGCGGGCGGGATGGAAGCCCGTGTCCGCGCGCTCCCATCGGAGCGTGCCGTCGAGGGAGTAGACCTGCGTCGTCGTTCTGGTGCCGTGCTCGGGGTCGCTGGTGAAACGCTGCGTGAGCGCCTGCGCGCCGAGGAGGGCGCACAACCCGCCGCGAGGGACGGCCAGCTCTCGGGGCCGCGCGGCCGGGCCTTCGGCGAGCGAGGTGGTGTGGTCGCCGACGAGGAGGGCCCGTTCTCCCGTACGGTCCAGGCAGGCGCTGCTCGCCGCGGCCTCCACGGCCGGGCCTGCGCTCCAGCCGCCGTCGCGCCGTTCGAGCGGGTGGTAGCGGGTGCCCGGTGACCGGAACGCCAGCACCGCGCGACTGCCGTCGCCGGACGTGAACAGCTGGGGGTCGGTGCCCTCGACCGGCTCGGGCGGTCCCTGCCGGCCGGGCAGTCGGAGCAGATGGCCGCCCGCGCCCTGGGGACTGAGGACGAGCGCGTCCTCGGGGGAGGCGGCCCAGAGCACCAGGTCGGTGCGGCCCGTGTCGGTACGGAGCTCGTCGCCCAAGTGCCACACCACGGAGGACGCGGGGGTCTCGTCCGCGGAGCCGGAACCGACCGCGTCGGGGCACTGCGCAAGGCAGGAGACGTACGGCCGGGAGGCCATTTCGCGGTCGCGCCAGCGGACGCTGCCATCGGCGCGGACGCCCACGAGTTCCCCGCGGTCACGGTCGAGGAGGATCGCGCCGTGGGTGTCCGCGGACAGGATCACGGGCGCGGTGAACGGGCCGGTGGCGGCCGCGGGCCGGCCGCTCGGGCCGGACTGGGCCCGAGGGCCCCAGAACGCGGCCAGGATGACGCCCGCCACCGCGAGCACCAGCAGGCCGGCCGGCCATCGTCGGGTACGCAACTCGATCGGCTCCCTCGCAACAGGTGCGGCCGGGCGGGAGACCGCCCGGCCGCCTCCGGTCAGTAGTTGATGTATGCGGCGCAGCTCTCGTCGCGCAGTCGCGAGTCGAAGTCCGCGTGCCCCTTGAAGTACGGCTTGTCCACCTTGGAGATCCGCTTGTTGACGGTGAACGTGCGGGTCTGACCGCCGCGGACGTTGTCCCCGCTGGTCCAGGCCCAGACGTCGGTTCCGTTCCCCTTGCGGACCCGCAGATAGACGTTGTTGTGCGGGTTGCCGTTGCGCTCGATGGTGAAGCTGACGTTCTTCACGTAGACGGTGTTCTGGGTGCCCTGGTCGTACTCCGTGCCGATGCTGAGGACCCCGGTGCTCTTGGTGCAGGAGTTGTACTTGGAGTCGGCGGACGCGCTCTGCGTGGCCAGGAGGGTGGCCGCGAGGCCCACCCCCACGGCCACGGCGACGGTGCGGGCCCGGACGGAAGCAGTCATCATCGAAATTTCTCCGGTGGAACGGCGCCCCGGGAAGGGGCGAGCGGCTGGGACGAGAGGAAACTACGGTCCGCGGCCGTCGCCGATCGACCGACGAGGTGTTGAACTCCTCCCCCCACCAGAGGTGGTGGACGGGACCCGGCCTCGGCCACCGGGCTGAACCCTTCTCAACCGACGGGTTGAAGACGCGGCACCGCGGCGGTCCTAACATTCCTCGGTGCACATAAATCCAGCCGCCGCCCGGAGAGCCGCCGACATCGTGCTCGGCGTGGTCGTCGCGGCGGCAGGATGTGTGGCGGGTGCGCAGTACCCCCCGGACCGGTGGCTTCCGTTCGACGGATCGGCGTACCTGCTGACCGTGGCAACGGCGCTCACCCTCACGCTCCGGCGCGACCTGCCGGTCGCGGTGCTCCTCGCCTCCTGTCTGGGATACGGCTGCTACCTCGCGCTCGGCCACCCGCCCTCGCTGAACTTCTGGGTGCCGGTGATCGCTCTGGTGAACCTCGCGGCGCAGCGCGCCCCGCGCGTGTCGAGGGCCGCGGGGGTGCTGACGGGGGCGGTCGTCCTGTACAGCGGGCTGCAGGGCGGGCTGTCGCTGCTCCTCGCGAGCATGCAGGCGGTGGTCGTGCCTGCGGTCGCGCTGATCCTCGGCACGAACCAGCGCACCCTGGCGCAGCGCAATGCGGACCTCGCGCGGCTCACGGTGCGGCTGGCCCGGGCGCAGGAGGAGGAGGCCGGCCGGGCAGTGGTGGACGAGCGGATCCGGATCGCCCGGGAGCTGCACGACGTCCTCGCGCAGCAGATGGCGGTGATCACGGTCCAGTCGGGCCTGGCCCGCTACGTGTACTCCTCCGATCCGCCCACCGCACAGGCCGCCTTGGACGCGGTGGCGGGCGCGGGCCGGGACGCCCTGGATGAACTGCGCCGGCTGCTCGGCGTGTTGAGGGTCGGCCCCGAGGGGGAGAGCGATGCGCCGCCACTGCGGCCGCTGCCGGGCATCGACCGCATTCCCGAACTGACCGAACGGGTGGAGGCGGCCGGCGTCAGGGTGCGGACGCGTACGGAGGGTGTGGTGCGGCCGCTCGGGCCGGGGCTGGAACTGTGTGCCTATCGGGTGGTGCAGGAATCGCTGACCAATGTCGTCAAGCACGCGGGGGCCACCCGGGCCGAGATCCGCATCCGCTACCTGAGCGACCGGCTCCTGATCACCGTCCGCGACGACGGGCACGGCAGCGGGCAGGGCGGCGGGCACGGCAACGATTCGGCCGTACCGAACACGGGATCGCGCCTGGGCCTCCTTGGATTGCATGAGCGCGTCAAGATCTGGGACGGTGTGCTGAGCGCGGGTGCGCGGCCGGGGGGCGGGTTCGAGGTGCGTCTTGTACTGCCGCTATCGGCGGCCCGGCGGTGACGGTGAGGGCCGCAGGACCACTGCATTACGTGCAACGACCGCGAACGAAGGCCGACCGCCGGGGGGCTCCTGTGATCAACATCCTTGTCGTGGACGACCAGGACCTCATCCGAGGTGGGATCGCCGCGCTCTTACGTGCGGCGCCCGGGACCGGGACCGTCACGGAGGCCGCCGACGGCGAGGGCGCGGTGCTCGCGGCCGAGCTCCACCGCCCCGACGTGGTCCTCATGGACATCCGGATGCCGGGGATGAGCGGGCTGGCCGCGGCCGAGAGCATCCTCGAGCTCGGCCTCACGCCGCCGCCCCGCGTGGCCGTGCTGACCACTTTCGACGAGGACGAGTACATCTACGCCGCCCTGCGGATCGGATGCAGCGGCTTCCTGCTCAAGGACATGCCGCCGGAGCGCCTGCTGAACGCCGTGGCCGTCCTCGCCGCCGGGGACATGTTCTTCGCGCCCACCGTGACCCGCCGCCTGATCGAGGCGTACGCGCCGAAGAGCGCGGCCCGGCCCCTCCGGCGGACGGTGCTCGACCAGCTCACCTCGCGTGAGGTGGAGGTGCTGGAGCTGGTCGCCAAGGGCATGAACAACGAGGAGATAGCCGCGGCCCTCGTGGTGTCGGAGGCGACCGTCAAGACGCACCTCCACCACACGATGACCAAGCTGGACCTGCGCAGCAGGGCTCAGGCCGTCGTCGTGGCCTACGAGTCGGGGCTCGCCTCCCCGGGCCGGACGGACGCGGAGCCGATGGACGCGGCCCGCATCTAGACACGGCCGCCGGTCACTGGTGCCGGGGGCGCTGCATCCGGACCTGCGGTGGCGTGATCTGATCGGTACCTGTTCCAGGTATGGGTCTTTTTTGTGGGGGATGTGCAGTGGTGGTCGGGTTTCTGTCTGATCGGTGGCGTGGACGGACAGTGGTGGTCGCGGCGATCGCCGGGTGCGTGGTGCTGGCGGCGTGTACCCCGGCGAAGGTCGAGGGGAAGAAGGCCGAGCCGGCTTCTCTTGCCCCGCCGGTCCCGACGGTGATCAGTTGGGACCAGGCCGACGAGGTCCTCAAGCGGGGGTTCCGGCAGACCGCGTCCGCACGGGACGAGAACACCTTGGCGAGCCTGCAGACCGGGTCCCTGCTCCAGGAGAGCGCTGCGCAGCTCAAGCTGGGACGGTGGCCTGACAACCTCGTGCGCAACGCGGAAAAGGGGATGTACCGGCTCGAGTACCTGATCCCCACAGAACGGGACCAGCCTGGATATCCCCGTTCGTTCGCCGTGCTCTTCCGCATGACGGAGAAGGCGGAGAAGGACCGGGCGGCCGGGCTGTACTACTTCGTCCAGGCGGAGCCCGGCGCCCCCTGGAAGGCCGCTGCCAGGACATGGGCGACCGACCGGCCCGCTCCGCAGCTTCCGCCGGAGGAATTCGAGGACCGTGGGTACGGCGCCTACGGCTTCGATGTGCGCGACGCGCCGATCGCCGCTCCGGCCCGGGAACCCGCCGGCGCCGTGACGCTTTCCCCCACCGCGGCGGCCGACCGGCGCGTGTGCGGCCAGTACGCGGAGTACCTGACCTTCACGGCACCGAACGGGGAGCCCGAGAGCGAGTACTTCGTACCGGGCAAGCTGACGGGCGAGGTCGTGAACTCCTACAACGACGAGGACAAGAGGAAGGTGTGGAAGGGCGATCTCCGGCAGCGGTACGCCTTCGAGGTCACGGGTCCCGAGCTGCCGGTGCTGCGGCTGGCGGACGGGAAGGCGCTCGTCACGTGCTCGTTCGTCCGGACCGATCACCGCGAGGGGAAGTCCGGCCCGACCACGTCGTTCAAGTACGGCAGTGAGGATGCTGCGAGCCGCCGGACGGACCAGTTGCTGGGCGGCGGCTACAAGTGGTGGCTGAGTACCGATGTGCGGCGCGGCGTGACCGCGACGTTCGAGGTACCGGTGCAGGGTCCCGCTGACGTGGTGGGGTGCAACTGCCTGAACCCGCCCGTGCTTTCCGCCGAAGGCACTCCCAAGTAGGCCCGCCCGCACCGCGTATCCAGACTACGGACCGTCCTCTTGACGCCGGCAGTCAGCTCCACCAGACGTGGAAGTTGGTGGACAGCGACTTCAGCGCACCCAACTCAGCCGCCAGCTCGGGCGCGGACACCTCAATCGGCCGCCCCTCCACCAGCGGCGCGGAGCTGTAGATCTTGCGCAGGGAGAAGTCCCAACCGGAACGATCCCCGGGATCATGTCCGACCATGACCTTCAACCGGTGCAGCTCGTAACGGATCATGGCGCTCTCCGCTCGCGTGGCGGCGCAGGAGTCCAAAGCGGACCACAGCTGCGGATCAGTCATCCGGGCGAGCCGGTCGGGGGTGAGGGTCGTGTTGTCGAGCAGTCGGCCCGCCAGGCGCCGGACCACCGAGACCGGACCCACGTTGTCCCACGAAGTATGCAGCCGTGCTTCCGCGCAGATCGGGACAACAAGCTACACGTGACACCGCCCGTGCCAAGTGCGATGGCAAGCGCCTCGCTCGCTTCTGGTGTGAGGTGTTGGGGTACGTCGTACCGCCGCCCCCGGAGGGGTTTGCCACTCGGGACGATTTCAACCGCTCGCAGCCACCTGAGCAGCGGCATCTTGATGTGCGGGTCGGCAAGAGCGTTCTCCGAGCCGGAGAGGTGGGGACGCCGCCGCCGTCCGCGATGACCGTGGCCCGGCCGACGGCGGCGCTCGTGCGAGGCTGCTACCGATCCTGGGCCCGCAGCAACAGATGACCCCGGCGATACCGCTCCCCTTCGAGGGGCTCGCGCAGCATCCGGCCGACTTCGACGAACCCGGCCTCGCCGGCCAGCCCTGCGAGGTCGTCGATCGGCCATCGGTAGGCCGTCACCACCTTGTGGTCGAACGCCTCCACCGGCCCGCCCTCAGACTCGAAGAAGGCAAGCAGGAGGGTGCCACCCAGGGTCAGAACCCGGCGGAACTCGGCGAAGTACGACGGTATTTCCTGCGGCGGAGCATGGATAACCGAGTACCAGGACACGATGCCGCCGAGCTCGCCGTCGGCCAGGTCCAGGGCGTCCATCGAGCCGACCTCGAACCGCAGGTCAGGGTATGCCTCGCGGGCAAGGTCGATCATCACCGGCGAGAGGTCGACGCCGAAAGCGTCCAGTTCCAGGCCCCGCAGGTGCGCCGTCACATATCCAGGGCCACATCCCAGCTCGGCGACGGGCCCGGCATCTGTGGATCGCGCGAGCTCGGCGAACGCTGCGATAACCGCGCGATCCAGCGGAAGGCAGTCGAGCCCATTACGGGTGAAATCTGCGTAGTGAACGGCGACGGCGTCGTAGGCATCTACTGTCACACGAAGGTGCGAGGGAAGTTCGGTCACAGGGGACGACACTAGAGCGCTCCCCGGGTCCGTAGGTCACTCGACGGCTTGCCAGGCGGGTTCGAGGCGGTCGAGCAGTGTCTGGAAGGCTGCTGTCGCCTGGTCCCAATCGCCGTCGGCGAGCGGCGCGTGGAGCAGCCCCAGGGTGGCATCGACCAGGAGCCCGGCCTCGGCAACGGCCCTTTCGTCAGACATTCCGAGACCGGCGAACGCGGAAGCGAGCAGGCGCCTCCATTCGGCGAGGAGGTTGCGCATGACCGGGCCGTACCGTCTGGGGTTGAGCACGCTGGCCGTCATCACCTCGAAAGTGACGGGGAGGACGTCACGGCGCTCCGGAGCCGTGAACTGACTCCACAGCTCTTCAATGACGAGCCGCATGCCCGCGGCATCCGCAGGTGCGCCTGCGCTGTCGAGCGCCTGCCGCAAGAACAACAGCGGTCTCCCTTCGTCCTGGGCCAGCGCTTCGGCGACCAGCCGATCTTTGCTGCCGAAGTAGTAGAGGAGCATGCGGTCGCTGGTGCCCAGCGCCTTGGCGAGTGGGCGGAGGGACAGGTCCGCCAGCCCGTTGCAGATCACGTACTCGCGGACCCGGCGCAGCAAATCTGCCCGTTTCCCCAGGTCAGCCGCCCGTCCCATGCCGATCGCCCGCCTCTGAAGCCGCCAACCCCGAATGTCGGATATAGGAGGTATTTACTGTAGCACCCGCTTCATGTATATTTGGTGTTGTAGCGAGCGCTACATGAACGCGGTCGGTGACACCGACAGCACGAGGCGTGAGGCCTCCATCAAGCCAACCGAACGGAGTGATCAGCATGGCCGCCCAGGACGTCGGCCTTCTCGCAGCACACAGTGACGGGCGGTCCGGCGGGCTTCGCCTCCGCCGACAGACCTGCCGGAGCGGGTCGGTCCTGCCGGATTTCGCGCGCGGCGGGCAGTGCGTTGACGGTCGTACCCGCGCCTCCTGGGTCGCACGGCAGATGGCACTGTGGTCGCGAGCCCTGGCCCCGTACGGCGCCTCGCCCATCTGTGCCGGCATATGGGACACGTCCTGGCCCGTGGCTCGTGAACCGGCCTCGGTCGGCCATGCCCGGCGAGTCCTTACAGCCCAGCTGTCCTCCTGGGGACTTCACGAAGTGACCGACGCCTCTCGGCTCCTGGTCAGCGAACTGGTCACAAACGCTTTGCGCCATGCTCACGGCCCGGTCCGGGTCAATCTGCGCGTGCACGGTGCCGTCCTGCGCTGCGAGGTGGAGGACGGCAGCGCGACCGGCCCCGTCCCCCGCACCGCCGGCATCGATGCCGAAAGCGGACGTGGCATCGAACTCGTCGACGCCCTGGCCCAGGACTGGGGCAGCGATCGCACGACCACCGGCAAAACGACTTGGTTCGAACTGGCCGTCCCCAACCCCGGTCACGACCAGGCACACTAGGCGTCCCCGGCGCCGCCGATGTGACGCACCCGGATGCCTCACCGGAACCGGAACGGGAACCGGCGTAGGACCTTCAGTGATGCTCTACCCAGCCGTGTCGGATGGCGTATCCGCCAAGCTGCATCCGGGTCCGAACTCCGGCTATGTCCATGAGGTGGCGCAGGCGTCGGTGCAGCGTACGCGGCGACAGACCAAGCTGTGTCGCGGCCGTCGGGTCGGTCAGGCCGGCCAGAAGCAGCGCGAGGATCCTGCGGTCAAGGTCGGTCGGGCCTTCCGGACCGACCTCGACGGTGGTTTCGGCTTCTCCGCCGGCGCCCGACAGCTCGAGCGGGTGGGCGGTGCGCCATACCGTCTCGAACAGCGCGTCCAACGCGTCCAACAGACCGCTGCGGTGCAACAGCACGGCACCGGGTTCGCCGTCCGGTGTGACCGCGAGCGGGACAAGGCCGAGGTCGGCGTCGGCCAGCACGAGTTTCATCGGCAGGTGGTCGGCGACACGGAGTTGCACGCCGTTGTTCAGCGAACGGATCGCATCGGTGATGATGCCCGGCTCTGCCAGCACGGCCCGGTCCAGTACCGCCCGGAAGTGCACGCCGCGGCCGATGGCCACGGGTTCGGCCGTGTTCTCGTCGGGCGGCACGGCCACGAACGGTGCGGTGATGAAGGTGCGGACCTGGGTGCGGGCTGCCTGCTGCACCTGCAGGAAGCGATGACGGATGGCGTCGACGCCCGTGACGACCTCGATCAGATCGTTGATGCTGCTCCCGGTCATCGCCGCCCGGTGTTCCTCGGCGAAGCTCACCAGTGCCTGCTCGGCCATGCGCAGCCCGTCCCGCCGCTGGCTGATGAGAGCGCCGAGCGCCATGGCCGGCGGGGCGGCGGTGAACTGCTCGTCCGCCGACCTGGTCACCAGTCCCCACGTGACCAGGCGGGACAAAGCCTTGTCCACGTCGGCTTGCGATACGACGAGAAGGTCCGACAGCAGCTTCGCGGTGGAATTCGGCCGTCCGAGCAGCGCCCGGTAGACGCGCTCGTCATCGGGTTCGAGGCCCAGAACATCCAGCATCGGCGACCGGCTCTCTTCCTCTTGCCGCAGCGGGGAGAGTATGCGCCATGGCGGCAGTCCCTGAACAGTCCCTGCTGGGAGCAGGTCTGACGGGAAGGGTCCCGGGGAGTCGCCTCCCCGGGACCCGACAGTGCGGTTCATCGCAGGCCGTACGCCCGGATGATCTCGTTCTTGACGCTGAAGCCGCGGTCCGTTTCGGCGCTCGCGCGGACCGAGACGAAGCCGCCGGGCTTCTTCGCCGTCCTGAACGCACCTGTCCAGGAGCCGTGGGCGTCCTCGGTCAGGGTCACCTTCTGCCAGGTGGCGCCGTCGTCGTACGAGACGTCCAGCTTGACCGTGGTGACCTTGCCCGGCACGGTGCCGCCGTCCATCGACACCGGCTTGAGCGCGATCTCCTGGGTCGCGTTGGCCTTGACGTCGCCGTGCAGGTCCGACTCCAGCTTGTAGTCCAGGTTCAGCACCGAGAACCGCTCGAAGAAGTCCGAGTCGACGGTGTCGGACATGAACGTCCACTCGGTGTGGGTGCGCGTCGACAGCCGGAAGACGTCACCGGGCCGCTCCACACCGAGCACGGCGCGGTAGGGCAGATTGCCCGCCGGCACCTCCTGCCACTGCATGTCCCCGCTGACCGGGTTGTCGTGGATCAGCGTGGCGCCCTGGAAGACCTGCAGGTGGGAGGGCGTCTCACCCCACGGCAGGAAGCCGCCCAGCCGCATGTTGTCGCTGGCGGAGGCCCACGCCTGCACGTTCCAGGTCATGTAGTTCTGCCAGCGGGAGTTGTACACGCCGAAGGACTCGCCCTGGCCGGGCCGGGTCGCCGGGGCGAACCAGTCCAGACGGGTGGTGCTGCCCTTGGCGTACGTGTTGTCGCCCGAGACCATCGACCACGGCAGGGCTCCGTCGACGCCCTGCGTGTGGAACTCCCGCCAGACCTGGCCCGGGGTCACCCATTCGGTGCGGGTGCCCGGGTGCCACTCGCGCTCGGCGAAGTTGAACGACGGGCTGAGGGTGAAGTCGGAGCGGTAGCCTTCCGCCGGCCCGCCGTCGGTGGCCGAGTAGTAGCGGGCGTCGATCCGGGCGAGGTCACCGTTGGCCGGCTTGTAGACCAGGGCCCGGTCCGGAACCTGGCCGGGGTACTCCCGGGTCAGGTCGTAGACGAACGGCGTGTACTCGGTCTGCTTCGCGGTCAGCTGGAACTTCCCTGCTTTGGCCATCGAGACAAGGGTCTTCCCCGCGTCGCGGTGCACGGTGGCGACCGGGATGGTCGACTCGCCGACGTACTCGATCAGGGCGCCGGCACCGTCGTTGACCACGATCAGCGCCTTCGCACCGGCCGCGACGGCCGCCTGGGTGCGCTCCTGCGGCGATACCTCGTCGCTGCGCTCGATGACGGCGGCCTTGCCCTTGGCTCCGGCCTTCTTGTACGCGGCCGCCGCGCCGTTGCCCGCGTAGACGACGTCCAGCTTGTCCGTGGCGGTGCCCAGGGCGCTGCCCGCCTGTACCAGGGCCTCGTACTGGAGCCGACCGCCCAGCGCGCTCAGGCTGAGCTGCGGCTCGCCCTTGCGCCAGCGGGTGGTCAGCATGAACTCGCCCTGCTTCATGGGCTCCGTCGGCGCGATGTAGACATCGTCGTACGTCAGCGGCAGCACGTACGCGCTGCGGTAGTCCATGTACGGGTCGAGGCCCTTGTAGTGGACGTTGAAGTCGACCTTGCGCTGGCGGTCCTCGGTGCGCTGCGGCGCCTCCGTCTGCAGCAGCCGTGCCTTGCTCGCATCCAGCACCACGTCCACGGGGCGGTCCTTGAGCAAGGTCTCCGGTTGGACCAGCACGGCCAGACCCGAGCGGTCCGCCTTCTCGCCGGCCACGTCGAGGTACGCCGCGACGGTGTACTGGCCGGGTGCCATGCGCATGGTCGTCGAGCCGTCGACGTAGACGTTCCACGGCCAGAAGTCGCCGGCCAGGTTGACCGTGGCCCAGCCCGCGGCGGGCTTGCCGTCACGGCCGACCAGTTTGATGTTCAGGTCGTAGCGCTCCTCCTCCTTGAGCAGCGCCACGGAGGTGCGGGTCACCGGCTTCCCGGTGGTCGCGTCGGTGCCTGTCACGTAGCCGACGTGCCGGCCGGCCGAGGCGGTTTGCGGGTCACTGGTCACCGGGACGGCGGCGGTGCCGCCCGCGGGGACGGTCACGGTGGTGGCTCGCAGCGTGAACGGGCCGCCGTCGTTGGTCAGCGCCAGGTTCAGCCTGACTTCGGTGGAACCGGAGTTGGTGAAGGTCAGGTCCTTCGTGACGGCGACGTCGCTCGGCTCGTGCGGCCATGTGTAGTTGCCGAAGAAGAGCGATCCGGTGCTGCGGACGGTGGTGCGCACGGCGGCGGCCACGTCGAGGCGGCCGGCGCCGACCTCGTACGGCGAGTACCGGTCGTGCAGGTCCTTCGCGGTGCTCATCAGGTGTTCCTTGAGCTGGGCGCCGGTCCAGTCCGGGTGCTGCTGGGCCAGGATCGCCGCGGCGCCGACCACGTGCGGGGTGGCCATCGAGGTGCCGCTGAGGGTGCGGTACAGGCCCGCGCCACCGTCGGTCATCTCCTGGGAGCGGGCCGCGGTGATGTCCACGCCGGGCGCCGCGATGTCCGGCTTCATGGCGCCGGAGTAGGCCAGCGGGCCGGTGCTGGAGAAGGACGCGAGCTGGTCCTGCTTGTCCGTGGCGGCCACGGTCAGCGCCGAGGCGGCCGCACCCGGGGCGGATATGCTCTCCGGGCCGGCGTTGCCGGCGGCAATGACGAACAGCGTGCCGTACTGCGCGGACAGCGCGTCCACGGTCTGCGACATCGGGTCGCTGCCGTCCGTCGGGTAGGAGTCGCCGAGGCTCATGTTGACGACGTCCGCACCGGTCTCGGCGGCCCACTGCATGCCGGCCATGACCCAGGAGTCCTGGCCGTAGCCCTCCGCGCCGCCGAGCACCTTGCCGACGACCAGGTCGGCGCCGGGGGCGACACCCTTGTTGTCACCGCCGGACGCGGCGCCCGAGCCGACGATCGTGCCGGCGACGTGCGTACCGTGCCCGTTGACGTCGGTGACGGCCTCTCCCGGCACGAAGCTGGCCGTGCCGTCGATCAGGCCCGCGAAGTCGGGGTGGTTGACGTCGATGCCGGTGTCGAGCACCGCGACCTTGACGCCCTTGCCGGTGTACCCGGCCGCCCATGCCTCGGGCGCGCCGATCAGCGGCACGCTCTCCTTGAGGCTGGCCTTCACCCGACCGTCGAGCCACAGCTTCGCCACGTCCGCGCCCAATGTCGCGCTGCCCTGCGGCGCGACGGTGGTCCAGAAGGTGCGGGCCTGCCGCTTCTCGGTGCTGAGCGCGGCACCGCGGATGCCCTTGAGGTCGCGGGTCAGCTTGCTGCCCCGTGGGGCCGTCGGCGGGGCGGCCGAGCGGGACTTCGACTGGGCGTAGGTCGCGATCAGCGGCACAGCGGCCGTCTTCGCGTCGTCGTAGCCCATCTCGATCAGGTCGGTGACGTTGAACAGCCGCCGGTCCAGCTTGTCCGCGCCCAGCAGCGGCGCCGCCTCGTCCGGGATGACGAACAGGTCACCCTTGATCTCCTGGACCTTGACGCCGCCGACGGCGCTGTCCGGCCGGTCGACGTCGGCGATCTGCTTGCCGTCGGCCATCGTGGTGACCGTGACGACGTCGCCGGTGACCAGGGTGACCTTGTGGGTCGCCGAGGGCTTGGCTGGAACGGTGGGCTTGCTCGGAGCGGCTTGAGCGGGCGCTTGCATGACTGCGAGCCCCGACGCCAGCAGCGGCACCACGGTGGCGGCCGAGATCAGCTGCCAACGCCTGCGCCGGAAGGCGGAAGCCTGAGAGGGGGAGAACATGCCATGGGTCTATCGGCCCAGGAACGCCGACGTGAAGACCTGCTGACGGCAAGTCCTCGCCATGGCAAGGACTTGCCAGCCGTGAACCGCGCGAATCCGCGCAAGGCCACACGTTCCGCACGTAGGCATTCAGCCGGCATGTGCAGCGCGAAGCCGACCCTTGCCGACCGCTCACCGCCCGGGTGACAGGGCACAGGCCACCATGGTCAGCCCAGGCCCACCCCCCTAACCTGTGACCGGCCGCCGGAGCACGACGTCCCGGCTGCGGGCCACATGAGTGCGGGGGACGAACGTGAGCAGGAGCAAGGGCGTAGCCGTGTGGGCGGCCGTGGCAGGGGTCGCGGCGCTCGCGGGCACCCTCGTCGTCGGCGGGGTCGTGCTGGCTTCGGCCGAGGATGACGGCCGCGACGGCTGGGTCCGGGAACCTGCGGGCGCGAAGGCCCCGGCCCGCGCAGGCGGAGACCCCTCGCGCGACACGGTCGCGGCGGAACTCGCCGCCGCCGCCACCGCCGCCGGGCTCACACCGGACGCCCCGTCCCCCGCCGAGGAGGGTGAGCTCGCCGACTGCATCGCGGACTGGACGGGCGACGGCCCCGCCGACGACGGCCGGCTGGCGGCCCTCGAAACCGCCCTGGAAGAACGCGGCTGGCAGGTCACGGCCCGCCACGGCGAGCCCGTTCCGGCGGTGGCGCTGACCAGCGGATCCTGGCGCCTGGAGTTCACCAACGGCGGCCTCGTCGACAAGCTCTCGCTGGTGGCGACCCGCTCCGGCCGGACCTGCGACGAGGCCTTCCGACGCGCAGAAGCGACCCGGGCGCCGCGGGGCTAGGGCCTGTCCGGCGGATCGGATACTGCCGGACAGGCCCCGGGCCGGACGGACTCAGCGCTTGAGCATGAAGGTGAAGTCACCCGAGAGCTTGCCGCTCAGGCGGACTGTCGACACGAGGTTCCCCTCGGCGAGCAGTCTTTCGACCTCGGCACGCGAGAGGCCGAAACCTTCGGCGATCAGTCGCATCGGCCGCACAGGAATCCGCGCCGCAAAGCGGACCGATACCTCGATCGCCTCACCCTCCGGCTGATGCGGTTGATGCGGTTGACGCGGCTGATCCGGCGCGCCGCTGTCGAGGCGCCATGCGTTGTCCCAGTCGAGGGCGATGCGATTGCGGCGCCGTACGACCGGGTCCTGGAGCAGTTCGGCTGCCAGGCCGGGGTCATTATCGTGCATCAGGTTCAGGAGCTCGGGTCGTACGGAACGCACGTTCATCCGCTCCAGGACGGTGAGTTTGGTGGTGTCCCCGCACTCGGTGCACAGTGCGAGGAGCCAGGCGTCGAGGAGCTTGTGGTTCGCGTTGACGCGGAATTTGCCGTTCGCCCGGAAGCGCCCGGAGGCGCACCTGTGGCAACGGCGGAGAACTATTGGCAGGCAGGTGGGCACGACCACCCAGGTTTTGGACACAGAAATACACCGGTTCCAGTGAGAAGACCGCAGCGAAAAGGAGCACGTCGCACAGGTGCGACGCGCGACGGATCAGCGCTCGGGGGGTCTCACTTGGTGTACAACGGCACGTCCTTGACAGGGTGACTGCGGGCGGGAGCACGGTAACGGCACACGGGAGTGCGGCTCCACTGGTTTTCGGGCGGGTGGCGACGCCGCGCGGCGAGCGCCCGCACCACCCTCGCCCCCCGGACATCCCCTAGCGCCCGATCCAACGGGCCGTTGCACGGGCTGTGCCCCGAGGGCTAGAGACGCAGGGGCCTGCCACAGCGAAGTGGATGGAAATGACCACCTCCACCGGCACTCGTCGGCTTCCCCAAGGCGGCCCGGCCATTGTGGCGCCCATTCGGGTCAGTCCCTGGCCGTGCCTGACCCCCTCGTCGGGCGGCGCTTCGCATGCTGGACACGGCACTGTCGCGTATCCGCCCTTTCCCCAACGACAAGGAGTACCGGATGTCCTCGGACGTGGTTGAACGCTTTCTGGCGGCTCTCGATCCGACCACCCGGGAGGCTCTGGGCCGCCAGGAGCGCGGGGAGCAGGAGCGGCTCGCCGCTGCGTGGGAGAAGGAACTCGAACAGGACACCGACCTCGACACCCTGGACGAGCTGTCGCCACCGGCTGCCGAGCAGGAGGCTGCCCGTCGGGTGGTGGAACGACTCACGGAGTAGGCCGTTCGGCTCGCGAACAGATCCCGCAGGGCCCGCCTCGGCGCTCATCAGGTGTGGAGGCGGCCGTTGGGACCGTCCTGGTCGCCGGCCTCGTTGAACCAGTAATCCCCACGGCCAGGCACCCCAGAGAGAGCCGTCGTCATGGACGGTGCGTAGAACAAGCGCGCGTCGCCGACGGGCATGCGTCGCGAGCGAGGAGCGGTAGCGTCTGCGGCGCCCGGTCAGGACACCGTCCACGCCCAAGCACGAAGGCCCCTGCCGGGCCCGTAGTCACTCGACCGGGTCCTGCCATGCACCCGACCCGGCCAAGGGCCCTGCCCTGCGTACTGCGCCCTCGCGAGGGAATCACGGCGGCGACCTGGTCCTCAGACGCCGCCCCCTGGTCAACTGTCCACACCGGGCCCCCAGCTGCCCAGCCCTCCCCGCCACGCAGGGTGGCGACCGAGTCCTGACAGCCCGTCACGTGAGCCGGGAAGGGTGAGGGTGCCGTGCCTGCCCTCGACCCGCCGCCGGCCCGAGAGACCGGTCTTCGACAGAGGTCGAGAGAGCCTCCGCCCCAGAGAGCCGGTGAAGTCGACATGTGAAGACGCCTGCCTGGACGGGGCAGATGCCACGTACGGTCGGGCGGTGGACCGTGGTGTGCCGTCACGGCTGTCGCGCCTCACCCGGTTGGAGACCGGTCTTGTCCGTTGACGTCGCCGGAACAGGAGCAAGCAGATGCGCCTTTACGCCCAGACTCGAGCACGTCGTTGCCGACAGGTGCTCGCTGACCTTGTCGCCGTGGTCCTGGTGGTGGCCGCAGTGAGGTTCGCGCTGGCTGTCCGCAATGGGATCATGCTGCTGGCCGAGCCGGGGCGGAAGGTGGAGGACGCGGGCGGCAGTCTCGCCTCCGGCCTCAACGATGCGGGGAATGCGGCCTCGAACGTGCCGCTGGTCGGGGGCATCCTGAAGAAGCCGCTGCAGTCCGCCGCCGAGGCCAGCAACGGGCTCTCCGATGCCGGGCAGTCGATGCAGGACATCGTCGGCCGTTTGGCCAACCTGACCGCATTCGCTCTGATCGTCACCTCGGTGGCGTTCGTACTGGCCCTCTGGCTTCCCCCGCGCGTGCGCTGGATCCGGCGCAGTGCTCTGATCCGAGGCCTTGTCGACGCTCCCGGCGGTGCTGATCTGCTTGCACTGCGTGCCCTGACCGGGCCGGTGGCAGACCTCGCCGCGGTCTCCGTTCCGCCCGGGGGTCTCGCCGATGCCTGGCGCCGGGGAGACGAAAGCGTCATCGGTGACCTGTCCCGGGTGGCGCTCAGGCAGGCCGGTCTGAGCCCCTGAAGGCTGCCGTTGATGCCCCGTCGGCTTGCAGTGACGGCGGCGGGGACTGAGCGTCATCGCAAGGGGGCAGGCGCGGGCCTGGGGTCCCCAGTGCCGTGACCCGGCGGCCCGGGACCTCTGCGGGGTCGGGTGGTCAGGCCGGCGTGTGCAGCGGCCCCTGAGCGCGGAGACGCCGCAAGGGCGGTTGCCGTCGTCGGCAACCGCCCTTGAGACACTACCCAGTTGTTACTAGGCGCCCAGGTGACCGGCCTCGGCCCACTCCTTCTCGCCCTCCGTCGCGCAGGTCGAGGTGTACACGGGGCCGAGCACCGCCGGAACGGCCGCAAGGGAGGAACAGTTGGACGAGAAGGCCTTGTGGCCGCCGGAGAAGTAGTCGATGTCGACACCGTCGTTGGCCAGGGCGGCGCCGGCGCCACCCAGCAGGACGCCCGCAGCCAGGACAGACGTGGTCAGAGCAGAACGGATACGCATGGCTCTCCTAAGGATTCCTCGAAGACGCGATGGCAGATGTGCGCGTCAGCCGGTGCAACATCAAGATGAGGCTGTAGGGAACGCAGACTCACTCCGATGGCTCCGTAACTGCCCTCGGCCGCCGGAATCGCATGCCGACGAAGACGACCGGCCGTGTCCGGCGCCGCCGTACTGCGGCGCCGGCTGATCGCCCTTTCCGGCCCCTGAACACCCACCCGTCCCGCGCCGACCGACAACACCCGCGCTCTCAGTCCGTCCGGTCCGGCTCGCCGGGGCCGGCCCGTGGCCGGGCACTGCCGTGGACGCGATCTGTCGGCTCAGGCCTCCGTCGGGCCCTCGGGGATCGGGTGTACTTCGACCGGGTCGTTGCCAGGCTTCCCGCCCGGTCCGGGGCACGCCGACGCGCGTGCGGCGATCTCCAGGGCCCGGTCCTCGCTCTTGACGTCGACCACCCAGTACCCGGCCAGGATGTGTCCCGCCTGAGCCGGCCCGTCGGTGACCTGCGGCCGGCCGTCGCTTCCGGCCCGCACCGTCTTGACCAGTGAGGGGCCGCCGAGGCCCTGTCCCTCGACCCATTCGCCAGCGGAGGTGAGGTCATCGTTGAGGGCGCCCATGTGGGCGAACATGGCCTCCATGTCGTCCTTGGAGTACGACGACATGATGGCGTCCCACTGATCGGCAGGCACGTTCATCTGGATCATGTACTTCATGTTCCTCACCCTTCCGGGGCGGTTGCTGGGCTTCTCGCGCTTACAAAGAGGTAGACAGCCCGGCGCCACAAAACTCATCGGCGCCCCCAGCACCAAATCGGTGGAACCAGCCGAGGGACACCCCCGAAGGCGATCAGCGCCGAGCCGAGGGGCGCACCGGCGAACACGCTGAATGCTTCCGAAGGGCCGTGCACTCAAAGAATCGTCCGGGTACCCGCGCCCGGCAGGTGCGCCGGACCGACGGTCGAGTACGCACCCGCGAGCCCGCCGCCACCTCTGACGACCAGGTAGTTCCGTGCCTCGGTGTCAGTCACGCAGGCGCGAGACGAGAATCATCCCGCTCGAGTACTGGAGCAGGGCGCACACCACGCGAGGGTCTTCGAGCAGTTGCTCGGGATCGCATCCATCGATGGGTTTGCGAAACTTGCGCCAGTACGGGTTCATGTCGTCGATGAGCAACTGCCCACCGGGCCTCAACGCGGTGATGGCGTCATCAAGCACCGAGGCCTTCAACTCTCCCGGGATGTCCAGGAACGTCAGGTCGAAGGTTCCCAGGGTCGGGATGACCTCCCGGGCATCGCCGACGACCAATGACACCCAGTCAGGCCAGCCCGCACTCGACACCAGCTCGGACATGTTCCTGTCGACCTCGACACTGACCACCTCGACGTCGCTGCGGCTGCGCAGCCCGTGTGCGACCCATGCGAGTCCGACACCGGCTCCTGTACCCAGCTCGAGAATGCGCCCGCCGGCAGGAACCGCTGCCGCCAGCACGGCCATCAACGCGCCCACCTCGGGACGGGAGGACTTGGCGAAGCCCACCCGCCGCGCCCGCCCGTAGGCGGCGCTCACGGCGGTGGGCACTTGCAAAGCAGTGCGGGCACCCAGGCTGCGCTTGATCCGCTCGACCTCTGACGCCGACATCTCCCCATCGAAGGTCAGACTGACACTCGACTCCGCTTCCGACCCGCCGGCAGCGTCCAACCGGTCCATTTCACGTCCTCTTCCAGGTGGTCCTTCTGGCGCCCGGGTACAGGCTCACAATGAGTCCTGGTACAAGTTCCAGCCGTGAACTAGCGGCAGCCACAGCCTGACGAGCTCGTCCATAGTTGGCGGTGGCATGTCGGCAGTGATCGTCACTGCCAGCAGCCAAACACGCCGCGGCGGGGCTGCCGGGCGGCACCCGGCAGTCTGATCTGTCGAGCTTGAGGGGGTTTGAAGCGCGACAGCAGGGCATCCCACAACGAGGCCCAGCCTTTGCCAGCCGACAGGAGGCAGCAGTGACCACCTACGTCATCACCGTGCCCGGCACGTTCCTGAGGGACGCCGACGATGCAGCACGGTCCGAACTGGCGAGGAGCCTGGCTTCGCACCACACCGACCTGAGCGAGACCGAAGACGTGGAACTGCTGACGGTCCACGAGGACGGCACCTTTTCCGTCCGGCTCGAAGTCGAGGCACCGGACCGGGCAACGGCCGAGGACGACGCCGTCCGCCTTACGGCCGGCGCCCTCGAGGAGCTGGGGTTCTCGGAGAAGGACGCGCCCTTGGGACCTCCGGCGGTCACAGGTGTCGACGGTCAGTTCTGAGAACGGAGTACGCCTTCCATCCTGAAGGAGGATGCCATGGCACTGTCCCGGACCGAGCGGGAGCAGTTCCTCGCCGAACCCCACATCGCCGCCCTCTCCGTGAGCGCGGGCGGTGACCGCGCACCGCTGACGGTACCGATCTGGTACCACTACTCCCCCGGCGGCGACATCTGGATCATGACCGGCCGCGACTCCCGCAAGGCCGAACTGATCGAGTCCGCAGGCCGGTTCAGCCTGATGGTCGACCGCGTAGAGCCGACGATCCGGTACGTGTCGGTCGAAGGCCCGGTCGTCTCGACCGTACCGGCGGTGCGCGAGCAACTGGTGTGGATCTCCTCGCGGTACCTACCGGCTGCGAAGGTGGACGACTACGTCGACGACGCGTGCAAGAACCACGGCGAGCAGGTCGTGATCCACATGCGTCCGTCACGATGGGTGAGTTCGGACCTCGGCCAGGTGTAGACGGCCGCCAGAATGGGCTGGCTGGGGTGCTGCTCCGCCGCCTCGATGAGCCCCTTTCCCGCCGCGGGACAGGGAGGGCGGCATCCCAGTCGGCCGATGTTCACGGAGTCCAAAGTCCGGTGACAACCACCCCTGCTTCCGTATGGCGATGGTCGCGGACCTCGCGGCCCTCCGTCCGGGCCGCCGACGACGGGTCGGCCACGCAGCGGCGCTTTCCGGACGTTCGTACCGCCGAGACCCGGTTCTGTGACAGCGGGCTGGTGTTCGGGGCATCCGCGCAATGGCTGCGACGTGCAGACCCTGTGACACCACCAGGAACAGGAAGGTACAGCCATGCTGATCACGGTCACCCGCTCCGGAGGCTTCGCCGGCTTCGAGAAGCTCCGCGCACTCAACACCTCGGGCCGCGCGGACGCGGCGGATCTGGAGGAACTCGCGCAACAGGCCGTCGCCCCCGTGGCCGACGGCTTCCACTACCGGATCACCGTCGACAACGAGGTGCTCGACCTCCAGGACCCCTGCCTCTCCGACGCCCAACGAACACTGATCCGCACCGTCCTCGACGAAGGCGCCTGACGGGCCTCACACCGTAGGGAGGGCCCTAAACGTTGGGTGACCGTGTTCACCCAGGACAGCAGTTGCCACCAGGAGCAGCGCACCGTTGACATCACCGCGCGGCCGTCCCACCGGGTCGACGAACCGGCTGCCGACGTGTCGGACCTGAAAGTCGCTAAAGCCGGCCGTCGGGGCCGAGGGGGCAGCACCAGAGCGGGATCCTGGAGTCCCTCGGCAAGGCCGATGAGCCGCGCAACGTCCGGGAGCACCACCTCGGTGGTCGTGCGGTCGCGCGGGGGCGAGGCGTCCATGGTGCGGGCACACAGCTCGGCGAGGGCCTCGACTTGGCGCCCCGCCGCAGATACGCCGCGCGCTGACGGGCGGCCCCGCCTCCGGAGCACCGCATCCGGTGGAACAGCTCCTCCACGAACTCGAGGCCAGCCAGGGCGCGGCACGGGCCAGGAGCCGTTCTGCCAGCGTCACGGCCGGTACGTACTCCCCTCGCGCGGGATCGAGGCCTTCGCCCGCCGGCCCGTTCCGGGCGGCGAGCCGGTGGGGAGCGTGCAGGCGCCGGGTCGGCACGTCGGGCGGCGGCCGCTCGTCCCCTATGTCGAGCAGCAGCGTGGTGGCCAGACCCCGCACCAATGCGGTGAGCAGCAGCACCACGTCGAGGTCGGCGTTCACGTCGCAGACCCGGATCTCCACATCACGGCGTGAAGCCGCCGCCGTCGACGACCACGAGCGCGAGCGCGAGCGCGAGCGCGAGCGCGACTGATCGAGCAACGCGACCACCGCGCTGCGCCCCGCTGACGTCAGCGGTCCCCCCGGGCGACTCCCTGACCCGCGCGGCGTCCATGACAGGCGGTGCACGACAGCGGCGCGCCGTGCCTGAGGCCGACGCGCCGCTGCCGTGGCCACGGAGGCCGCCCCTCACGGCCCCGGCAGGGGCCGACGCAACGCGCTACGCCCCTGATCCCAGGCCTCCCGGATGTGAGTCGCAAGGCGGTCCTCCAGCAGGACCGTCGCCGCGCACCCGAAGGCGATGTCCGCCTCGAGGCGGGGCTCGTCCGCCAGCAGGCCCCCGATGACCTCGTGGCGGACAACCTGTTCGTGGACGGCGTCGGCCTCCACGTGCTCGGCGTAGAAATGTTCGGCCGCCGGACCGGCCCCGCAGCGCCGCAGCGCCCTGGCCAGGCGCCTGGACCCGGGCGACGAGGTGACCTCCACGCAGGCGAAGTGGCCGACGAGAGCGCCGCGCAGGGCGCGGTGGAGACCGAATAGGGACATCAGGTTCACGGTCGCAAGCAGGGGTGCCGGGGCCCGGTCCAGGTAGCAGCCGTACGCGGGATCAAGCCCGAGGTCGGTCAGGAGGTCCGCGAAGAGCTGTGCGTGGATGCGGTCGGCGCGGCCGGCGCCGAACTCGTCGTACTCAATGGCGACCATGGCAGCCTTGGCCCGTCCTGTGAGCCGGGGGATCACCCAGGCGTGCGGGTCCGCCTCCTTGAGGTGGTAGAGGGAGCGAAGGGCCGCGTACTCACGCAACTGCCACAGGGCGCCGTCGGTTTCGAGATGGTGGCTGAGGCTCCCGGAGAGGTCAACAGGCTCGACAAGGAGCGGGGAGAATGCCTCCTCGACCGACCGGGGAGCGTCGGACAGCTCTGCGCGCAAGGCGGAGAGGACGCGGGTTTCCAGGGCTTGGCGCAGCCGCAGCAGGTCCGGATCCCATTCCCGCCCGTCGTCCACGCCGTCGAAGCCGCGGTAGTGCAGTTCGTACAGCAGGTAAAGCGCGAGCTGGAGGTCCTCACCCCACGGGGCCGCCCTCAGCACGGACCCGGTGGCGTACACCGGAGGGCCGCCCGACTGCAGGGCCTGTGTCACGGCCCCGGACAACTCGCCCCGCTCCTCGACGAGGCGGGGGCCGGCGGCGGTCGCCGTCGCTCCCGGGCTGTGAGGGATCATCTCGGGGTCCTGTCCTCGGGCGGCGAGTCGGCTCGCTCGCGGTGGCGGTGGCTGGTGTCGCACCAGGGGTAAATACGGCTGCGGCGGCAGGTGCACACCGCGACCATGAAGCGGTCCGAGCGGGCGACCGTCCCGTCGTCCAGGACGATCTCGACCGGCCCCTCGACCAGGACCGGGCCCAGCGGATCCACGGACACCCGGCGGACGGGCGCCGCCGTGGAAGCCGAGCGCGGGCCGCGGTCAGAGGGACTGGGCACGGATGATCACCAGCTCTTCCCACTCATCGGCTTCTACCGCCAGACCCTGCTGCTCCAGCCACGACCGTCGCGAACGCAGCACGGGGCCCCACGGCACCGCGGCCGTCGCCGTGACCTCTGCGGCCAGCCCCACCCCGGTCAGGCGGTCGAGCGTCTCCTCGGCCCCGCACATCCCCGAGTGCACCATGAGCAGGACACCCCCCGGACGCAGCAGGGCCGGGGCAGTGGCGCAGACCCGGTTGATGACCCCGCGCCCGTCGGGGCCGGCGTCCCAGGCCCGCTCCGGCCCGTGCGAGGGGAGCCGGACCCCCGGGGCGGGGACGTATGGCGGATTCGTGACGACCAGGTCGAAGCAGTCACCCGCGGTGCGTGCCGCGAAGTCGCCGTGCAGGACACGCAAGGGCAGCCGCAGACGCAGTGCGTTCAACCGCGCCGTGACCACAGCGGGCCAGGAGACGTCGACCGCCGTGACCCGGGCTCTCCGGCCGGCGGCATGCAGCGCCAGCGCACCGGTGCCCGTACCGATCTCCAGCGCGTCAGTCCGCGGCCCGAGCTCCTCCTGGGCGAGCGCCTCCGCGAGGAGAAGGGTGTCCGCCTGTGGCTGGTAGACGCCCGGCAAGGCCAGCAGGCCGACTGGCAGCGCGGGCAAGGACAGAGCCGTACTGGACACCGCGCACCTCCGGGTTTCGAATGCGGCCCAGCGGACGGGACCGCGGTCATTGACCGACGTCCTGCGACTACCCCAGGCGAAGCGTCCCATCCAAATTTTCGTCGATCTCCAGGGGCCCCTGGCCCCCGTGCCCGGTGGTGGGGGCGTGCCGATCAGCTCGGGAAGGGCGTCGGCCGGCATCACGGCGGGTCAGCCCGGCCAGGTGCCCGTCACACGACGCGTGGCCACGGCACCCGCGCGGTCGACAGCGGCCTTGACCACGGCGAAGATCGCGCCCTGGACAGCGGCGGCGATCAGGATCTGCTTCCAGGACCGGTCTTCGTCCGTAGCGCTGGGGGCGTCGCCTTCGCCTTCGGCGATCTTCCACACCTGCTTGAACGCTGCCGCCGCGATCATGCCGCTGAAGGCGCCCAGAGCCAGACCGACCGGCTTGTAGGCGATCTTGGACGCTTTCATCGGCCTAGGCGGCTGCGCCGCACCAGCAGGAAGACGACCAGAACAGCGCCGGCAACGAGCAGCGGCTTGCGGTTGGCGCGTCCCGCCCTCGCGACCTGGCCTAGATTGTCGAGAACCGGCTCGGGTGTCGTGTCCTTCACCAGCTGCGCGGCATACTGGGTCTTCACGCGGATCTGGTCGGCAACCAGGGCGGTCTTCTCGGCGGCCCGTTCTCTGACAGCGGATGTCTTCTCCTTCGCCTGTGCCGTGACGTCGGCCTTGCCCGCCAGCGCCTCCACCGTCTGCCCGAGTTCGTCGCGGGTGCGCTCTATCTCCTCGCGCAGCTCATCGGGGGTGGGCGAGCCGATATTGGTTCGGGGTTCGTTCGTCATCGCTGCCCCTTCTCCTTGATCTCGGCCAGGTCGGCCTTGACGCTGTCGATGGTCTGCTCCGGGACGGGGGCGCCGGCATCGGCGATTTGCTTCTTCCCGGCCATAGCAGTCACTGCAGCAACCACCGCCAGTGCCGCCGTGAGGATCAGGGCCGATGCCCACACTGGGAGTACCAACGCGAGGGCGGCGATGCAGGTTGCAATCAGGGCCTGAGCTGCCAGGATTCCGATCAGGCCCGCCGCGCCGAAGAGGCCGCCGCCCTTCCCGAAGCGTTTCCCCTTCTGAGCCATTTCTGCCCGGGCCAGCTGTATCTCCTCGCGGACCAGCTCCGAAATTTGCTGGGAAGCGCGCGAAACCAGCACGCTCACGGATTCATCGGGGATGCGGGTCTGCCGCTCTACCGTGCTCATGCAGAGTCTCCCCTTTACGACCTTTACGATCCTTTACGACCTTTACGATGCGCACGCCGTTGTCGTGGCGCGCCTACCCGATAAACGACCGAGCACCCACGCCACAAGCAGATGCTTCTGCCCACACAGCGGCGCAGCAGCAGAACACCCGGGATGCTCAAGCCGTTCACTCTTGCCGGCCAAGCGGTCCATACGCGGTCACTGCTCCAAGCGGCGGCGGTCCTGGTCGCTCCACGCGCGGGTGTCACGGGGACGGACATAGGGCTCCTCGTCCTTGGGCAGCCCTCCGGCGATCGCGCGCTGGCGGGCCAGTTCCGCGTCGAATTCCAGTCCGAGGAGAATCGCAAGGTTGGTGATCCACAGCCAGACCAGGAAGACGATGACACCCGCGACGGTGCCGTAGGTCTTGTTGTAGGAGGCGAAGTTCGCCACGTAGAAAGCGAATCCGGCCGAAGCGAGCATCCAGATCATCAGAGCCAGGAGACTGCCTGGCGTCAGCCACCTGAATCCGCGGCCCTTGGCGTTCGGTGCGGCCCAGTACAGGAGCGCGATCATGATCGTGACGAGGACGACCAGGACCGGCCATTTCGCGATCGACCACACCGTCAACGCACTGTCACCGATTCCCAGGGCGGTGCCCACTTTCCGCGCCAGGCTGCCGGTGAAGACGATGATCAGCGCACTGCCACACGCGAGGACCATCAGCGTGACGGTGAGCGCCAGGCGCAGCGGCAGCACCTTCCACACCGGGCGGCCTTCGGGCATGTCGTAGACGGCGTTCGCGGAACGGATGAACGCGGCCACGTAGCCGGAGGCGGACCACAGCGCCACGACGAGGCCGACGATCGCCATCAGCGATCCGACGCCGCTGCGGCCCTGCAGCTGCTCGACCGCGTCTTTGATCACGTCCCGGGCGGAGCCGGGAGTCAGCTGCTGCACGTTGTCCAAGACCCGCTGGGTCGTCGACTCACCGGCCAGGCCCAGCACGGACACGAGAACCAGGAGGGCGGGGAAGAGCGCGAGTACGCCGTAGTAGGTCAGGGCCGCGGCGCGATCGGCCAGCTCGTCGTTCCGGAACTCCCTGACCGTGCCGCGCAGTACTGCCCTCCAGGAACGTGTGGACAGGTCCGAGGGCTGGTCCGGGGCCCGCTTCTCGATCTGCTCGTCCGGCCCCGCGTCGGCGTTCCGTTCGGTGTCGGCATGGTCACCGTCGCTGCCCTGGCCTTGGTTCGGTAGGTTCGGTAGGCGTGTCATACCTGGCGGCTTTCCACGCCGGCGCCACTCATGCGGTCATGTCCACGGGGTGGCAGATGGGCGCGACGACCGGCCCTGCGGTGGCGGGGCTGCGAAGCCTGGTCCGCAGAGCAGGAGCACGTCGTCCGAGTCCGGCATGGTCGCGTCGGCGGCCTCGCCGTGGGCTTGCTGGGGCCGGTCCACTGACAGGGCCGGTCACTGGAAACCGCGCTGAGTCACGGAATCTGCGGCACGGCCGCTCGCGCTGCGCCATGGCGGTCTCGGGCATCCGGATGTGTTCCATGGGTAGTGGCGTGGCATGGAAGACGAAGCGGGCCGGCGGTCAGAGGCCGAGGCTCTGCTGAAGGGGCTGAGCGTGGATGACCGCCGGCCGGAGCAGCCCGTGCTGCTGGACTCGTCCGGCGCTCCGATCCGTACGTGGCAGGAGAATTACCCGTACGACCGCAAGATCAGGCGGGGGGAGTACGAACGCACCAAGCGGATCCTGCAGATCGAGCTCTTGAAGCTGCAGCGCTGGGTCAAGGACACCAGATCCCGGCTGGTGGTGATCTGTGAGGGCAGGGACGCGGCGGGCAAGGGCGGCACGATCCAGCGGTTCACGGAGCGGCTCAACCCCCGTGGGGCACGGATCGTCGCTCTGGACCAGCCGACCGAGCGGGAGGCGGGAGAGTGGTACTTCCAGCGGTACGTCGCTCATCTGCCGGCAGCCGGTGAGATCGTCTTCTTCGACCGTTCCTGGTACAACCGCGCCGGCGTCGAGAAGGTCATGGGTTTTTGCACCCAGGAGCAGTACGAGCTGTTCCTGCGGCAGTGCCCGGCCTTCGAAGCGATGCTCGTGGAGGACGGGATCCTGCTCGTGAAGTTCTGGTTCTCGGTCTCCCGCGGCGAGCAGCGCACCCGCTTCGCGATCCGCCGGGTCGATCCGGTGCGGCAGTGGAAGCTATCGCCGACCGACCTGGCCTCGTTGGACCTGTGGGACGCGTACACCAGCGCGAAGGTCGCGATGTTCCGTGCGACCGACACCGGCCACGCGCCATGGACGGTGGTCAAGAGCAACGACAAGCGGCGCGGCCGGCTGGAGGCGATCCGCAGCCTTCTGTGGCGCATCGACTACGACCGGAAGGACGAAGCGGCGGTGGGCCGCCCCGACCCGCTCATAGTGGGCGTCGCCGACACGCTCCTGGAACCGGGTGAGGAGCCCACCGACCTCTCACCCACTCCCCTGGCCGGCCCGCCCCTCGGCCCCGGCCTGCATCCCCACCCGCAGCACGCCGCAGGGCCGCGCTGGTCAAGCCCGCAACCGCGCGGCTCCGGTCGGCCCCGGCACCCCCAAGACGGGACGAGTAACGGTCCGTAGACGGCCGAGTCCACGGCCGAGTCCGGGCTGTCCATCGAGAGCTAGTGGCATGTCTTCGTCATCGAACCCTGACCTTTGGCCCGTTTCGCTCAGGACGGACCGACTTGTCCTGCGCCCCATTGAGCGCAGTGACGTCGCCGCCCTGTCGCGGCTCTGGACGGACACCGAGGTGCGCCGCTATCTCGGCGGGCCCGTGACCGGGGAGACCCTTCAGGCCCGCGAGGAGGGGTGCGTCGCGGCTTTCGGTGCGTTCAGCGTGGTCCTGGCCACGGACATGTCCATGGTCGGTCTGGTGTCGGTGGAACCTTGCTCGCGCCGAGGCGGCCGGACGGAGGTGTCGTATCAGCTGCTGCCAGAGCACTGGGGCTGTGGGTATGGCCGTGAGGCGGTCGTCGCCGCGATGTCCTGGGCGCTGGACAAAGTCACATCCCAGCAGTCTGAGGTCGTCGCCGTCACCCAGAAGGCCAACGAGCGTTCACGCCGGTTGCTTGAGTCCATCGGGATGCGACTGGTCGACGCGTTCGTGGAGTGGGGCGCGGAGCAGGTCATGTACTCCATGGACCGAACGGGTCCTGGCGGCCCGGCATCGACGGCAATTCGGGGATACGGGCCCCCATCAGGGAGATCACGGGCTTCGACCGGCCCGATCACGTGAGGTAGCAGCGGGTCTCGGTGATCTGGAGGAGTCTTTCCACGGTGTGGCTGGTGGCGGTGACGCGCAGGGAACGGTGGGCTTGTTCGGCGGTGTTGCGGGCGCTCAGGAGGGCATTGAGGCCGGCGCAGTCGCAGAAGGTGACCTGGTGGAGGTCAACGGTGATGGCGCCCCGGTAGGTGGTGACGGCGGTCAGGAGGGCGCCGCGCAGATCGCCGGCGTCGTGGAGGTCGACCTCACCACTGACGGTGACATGGGCCGACCCGTACGGTCCGGGAGCAACGGAGACCTGCAGGCGGTCGGCGTCGGTATCGAGGTGGGCGCTGTCCATGGTCCCGGTCATCGCTACCTCCCCGCTCGTCCGTCCACTACTCCCTTGTACCAGCATCGTCGGCACCCACCCCGACACACGTCAAGAATTACGTGAAAAACAGGACGTATGTACCAAGTTTGGGCATCCTGGAGGTATGGGAGACGAACCACTTCCCAAGGCACCATGGACCTTCCTGACCAGCCACGCACGGGTTCTCCTGACCCTCGCCCGCAACCCCGGCGCGCGCGTGCGAGAGGTGGCCGAGACCTGCCTGCTGACCGAGCGGACGGTGCAATCGATCGTCGCGGACCTGGAGGAGGGCGGGTACCTCAGCCGGGCACGAGAAGGGCGCCGCAACCACTACCGGATCACCCCCGGCGCGAAGTTCCGCCACCCCGCCGAAGCGGGACGCGACATCGCAGACCTCCTCGCCCTCTTCGCCGAGGAACCCGCCGAGCAACCCGCCGAGAACACACAGTCCCCACGGTGAGTCCGCGCCGCACATGCTCGTCACCCGGGGCAGTGAAGGTCTCCTGCGCGGATCACGGAAATGGGCCGGGTGATGGCGCAGGGTGTTCGGGTCGAACGCCGGTGGCACGCCCGCGGTCCGCCGGCCCGGGCCACCCACGACGGCCTGCCCGCCGCATTGCGCGGGCCGGCGAGCGGCGGGCGTGCCGGGGGTTTCAGCCGCCCTGTCAGTGAGCACGCGCCAGATGACGGGTAACCCCGATGGAGGAGGCGAGCGGTATGGCGGGCGAGGGGAAGGACCAGGACGTCGTCGAGGTGATCCTCAAGGACCACCGCACCATGGAGGAACTGTTCCGCCGCATGCGGAGCGTCGAGGCCGACCGTGCGGGAGCACTGGAAAAGTTCTCGGCCCTGCTCATCGCGCACGGCGAGGCGGAGGAATCCGAAGTCTACGGAGCTCTCAAACGCTTCAAGGACGTCGACAACGAGGAAGTGGAACACGGCAAGGAGGAACACGCCGAGGGCAACGAGGCACTGCTGGCGCTGCTGGAAGTGGACGACGTCGGTTCCGACGAGTGGGACGCGCGGCTGGAGGACCTCGTCAAGGCGGTCTCCCACCACGTGGACGAGGAGGAGCGGACGATCCTCAACGGTGCCAGGGAAAACGTCTCCGACGAGCGCCGGGCCGAGCTGGGCAGCGCGTTCCTGCGGGAACGCGAGAATCAGCTGGCGTCGGACTGCGGCAGCATCGAGAACGTGCGCAGGATCGTGGGCGGCTGACGCAGGAGCGCGCAGGAGCGGCGGGCGTTCAGGAGAGCGGGGTGTGATCGGCCGGTACGGCTTCCCCGGCAGCGACGGGCCCGGGTGCGGT
Source organism: Streptomyces sp. NBC_01546 (assembly GCF_045208355.1). Lineage (NCBI taxonomy): Bacteria > Bacillati > Actinomycetota > Actinomycetes > Kitasatosporales > Streptomycetaceae > Streptomyces > Streptomyces sp. NBC_01546. Next base: position 7,830,765 of record NZ_CP109379.1, on the reverse strand, counting down.
GCCGTCGCCGAAGGGGCGGCCGCCCAGGACGGCGCGGCCGTGCGGAGCGAGCCAGCCAGCCAGGTCGGGGCCCACCGGCATGATCCCCGTGGGGTTGATGTCGGTGTGCACCAGGTAGTAGTGCCGCTTGATGTGGTCGAAGTCGACGGTGTCGCCGAAGCCGGGTGTCTGGAACAGGTCCCGCGCGTACGCCCAGAGCACCGGCATCTCGCTCAGCTTGTACCGGTTGCATTTGAAGTGGCCGTGATAGACGGCGTCGAAGCGTACGAGCGTGGTGAACAGCCGTACGTCCGCTTCGGTGATGGTGTCGCCGACGAGGTAACGGGCCCGTTCGAGCCGGGCGTGCAGCCAGTCGAGCCGGGCGAACAACCGCGCGTACGCGTCGGCGTACGCCTCCTGGCTGCCGGCGAACCCGGCTTCGTAGACGGCGTTGTTGACGTCCCGGTAGACCAGTTCGTTCACGGCGTCGATCTGCGGCCGGAGTGCCGGCGGATACAGTTCCGGAGCCCCTGGGCGATGGTACGGCGTCCACTCCAGCGACATGTCGACCGTGATCCGCGCGAAGTCGTTGGTCACTACCTTCCCGCTCGGGACGTCCACGATGGCCGGCACCGTGATGCCCCGGTCATAGCCGGGGTCGCGCGCGAGGTAGGCGTCCCGGAGCCGCTCGATGCCGAGCACCGGGTCACGCCCGCCGGGATCGAGGTCGAAGCTCCAGCTGCGCTCGTCGTGCACAGGCCCGGCGACGGCCATCGGAAGCGCCTCCTCCAGCCCGAGAAGCCGCCGTACGATCACCGCCCGGCTCGCCCACGGACAGGCTCGGCTGACCACCAGGCGGTAGCGGCCGGACTCTACCGGGTAGCCGTCGCGCACGTCGGCGGTGATCCGGGTGGTGATGTACCGGCTGTCACGGGAGTACCCCTTGCCGGGGCTCACATAGTTCACCCCCGGCGCCTACCCGCTGTCGGCCGGGAGACCCATCCGGTGTTTCGTCCGGCGGGCCGGCGCTGCGGCCCCTCTCCCCCGGACGGGGACCGGGACGGTCTGAGTCGGGCCCCCCGGTGCACCGGCCGACGACGGGGTGTGGCAGGTGCGGACCTGTGCGCAACGGGCATGAGTAGTCGAGGTGCCAGGAATCCGCGTGCGACAACTGGTCAGACGACTGGGCGGATCCGGTCGCCGGTCTTCTCCCGGAGCGCGGTTTCCAGCCGGTCGCGGGCCTCGGTCTGGGCGGCGATCCGTTCGTTGAGGACCGCCAGCCGTTCCAGCGCGACCCGCAGGCCCCCGCCCGAGGGCGGTGCGGCAGCCACATCGCCGTCCAGGCACGGAAGGAACACCCGCACGTCGTCCAAGGTGAGCCCGGCGGTCAGCAAATGGCGGATGTTGCGGACCCGCACCAGCGCCTTTTCGTCGTAGATGCGGTAGCCGTTGCAGGCCCGCTCGGAGGAGATCAGCCCGGCCTGCTCGTAGTGCCGCAGCGCACGAGCGGTCGTCCCAGTTGCCCTGGCCAGTTCACCGATCCGCACGGACCCCACCCCCGGGGCCACTTCTATCACGCGACGACGGCCCCGCCGTCGACGGGGAGTACCACTCCGGTGACGAACGATGCGGCTGGTGCGGCAAGCTGGGTGATCGCCCAGGCCACCTCCTCGGGACGGCCGATCCGGGCCAGCGGGGTGTGCGCCAGCTGCCAGTCCCGCACTGCGGCCATACGCTCCGGCGTCAGGCCCTGGTGCTCGCCGATGGGGGTGTCGATCGCGCCGGGGGCGACCGCCACCACCCGGACCCCACGGGGTGCCAGCTCGACCGCCCAGCTGCGGGTCAGCAGCTCCAGGGCGGTCTTGGTCGCCGCGTAGACCGAGCTGCCGGGCCAAGCCCGCTGCCCCACCGACGTACTGACGTTGACGATCACCCCTCCCGCCGTCTCCAGGGGCGGCAGCGCGGCCTGGGCCAGCAGGATGGGGGCGACGAGGTTGGTGGCGAGCTGAGCCGTGATCATCTCCGGCGTCAGCGTGCCGAGGGCGCCGCCGCGCACGATGCCGGCGTTGTTGACCAACACGTCCAGTCGGCCGTGTACCTCCAGCACGGCCTGGATGATCCGGCCGGGCTCGCCCTCGGCGGTGATGTCGGCGGCCAGCGGCGTGATCCGGTCGTGCCCGGACGCAGTCTCCTTGAGCGGCTCGGCCCGCCGCCCGATCGCGACTACGTGGTCGCCGTCGGCGGCAAAGGCGCGGGCGGTGGCCCGGCCGATTCCCGTGCCGGCTCCGGTGACGACGACGATCCTGCTGCTCTGCGATGCGGTGCTGTTCATGCCGGTGATCGTGCAACCCTGCCGCCAGTGGCAAGGTCAAGGTCGAGGTCGCGTCGGCCACCGCCGCGCGCGCAGCCCGGCCACGACCGTGGTGATGCTCTTGGCCGTGGCGAAGAGCCGGAATGCCTGGTGAGCCGCCGGCGCCTACGGGGTCTGCGTCGGGGTCAGCTTCGTGAGGACCAGCAGGGTGTCGACCAGGTCCTCGGCGGGGGCGCCCGTGGCCAGGCGGCGCAGTTGCTGTCCGAAGACCAGGGCAACAGCCGCGGCGGCCAGGCGTTCGGGGTCCGGTACGCCGAGCTGGGTCAGGATCCGGGTGGCCAGCAAGTCGTAGGCGGCGAAGCACTCGGCCGCGGCGGCACGCAGCCGTTCGTCGCGGCCGGCCTGGACGTACAGCTCGAAGGGCGCGATGTGGCGGCTGTCGAAGGCGTTGCCGCCCGCGACCTGCGCCACCACCTCGGCCGCCTGTCCGATGTCGAACTGCTCGTCGGAGCATGCGTCGGCGAGCGCGGTGAAGTGCCGCGTCTCCTCGGCCACGAAGTGCAGCAGGCTCTCGCGCAGCAGCTCGTGCTGGGTGGCGAAGTGGTAGGTGACAGAACCGAGGGAGACTCCGGCCTCCTTGGCGATCCGCCGGTTGGTGACGGCGGCGATGCCGTCCTGCCCGATGATCCGCAGCACGGCGTCGATGATGCTCTGGCGGGTGTCGGAAGCATGGGGCATGGCGGCATTCTGCACCATCGGCCAACACGTCCGCCCGGGCAGGGCCGGGGAGTTGGGGCGTCCGGGGTGTGGACAGGGGGCGGAGCGATCCCTACTGTTCGTTCGAACGAACAACAGAGGGCCATTGCACGGGAGTTGTGGAGCTGTCATGGACATATCCGGATCGAACGTTCTGCTCACCGGGGCCACCGGAGGCATCGGCTCCGCCCTGGCCGCGCGCCTGACCGCGCAAGGGGCCCGCCTCACGGTCACCGGGCGGCGGGAGGAAGCCGTCAAGGCGATCGCGGACACCTGCAACGCCCGCACCGTGGTCGCCGATCTGGCCGTCCGGTCCGACGTCGTCCGCCTCGCCGAGACCTGCGCCGAGGCGGACGTCCTCGTCGCGAACGCCGCCCTGCCCGCCAGCGGCGACCTCCTGGACTACACCGAGGAGCAGCTCGACCGTGCCCTCGACGTCAACCTGCGCGCGCCCGTCCTGCTGTCCCGGCTGTTCGCGGCGCACATGGTGCCCCGCGGCCGCGGCCACATCGTGCTGGTCGGTTCCATCTCCGGCAAGGCGGCCACCAAGTCGACCTCCCTGTACAACGCGACGAAGTTCGGGCTGCGCGGATTCGCCCTCGCCCTGCGCCAGGAGCTCAGGGGCACGGGGGTGGGGGTGTCCCTGGTCCAGCCCGGCTTCGTCCGCGACGCCGGGATGTTCGCGGCCACCGGTGCCGCCACGCCGAACGGCATCAGGACCGTCACACCCGGCCAGGTCGCCGATGGCGTCGTACGCGCCGTCCGCCGCGACCGGTGCGAGGTCAACGTCGCGCCTCTGGAGCTGCGGCTGCTGAGCGCCATCGCCGGGCAGTTCCCCGGGTTCGCCGAGCGGGTCCAGGCCCGGGCGGACGTCGACGGCCCCGTGCGACAGATCGTCGAGGCCCAGCGCTCACGCCGTTAGGCCGGCCGACCCCGCGCCGGCGGTCCCACGCTGCCGGTTCCGCGCCGGCGGGCGGGACCGCCGGTCGCCCCCGACTCCCCCGCCCTCGTGCGGATCCGACCGCGCCCGCCCGAACACAGACGCCCTCGCACCGGGACGTCCTCGCACCCGCACGCCTTCCACGCCACCTCACGTGAACGGAGAGCACTGCTGTGCCGAGTGAACACCTCCCGAATGACGCGCCCGACCCCGGCCCGGGTGTCGAGCGCAGGTCCCTGCTCCGGTTAGCGGCCCTGCTGGCCGCGGGCGGAGCCGCCGCGCTCGTTCCCGCACCGATCGCGCACGCCGCGACCAGGAGCCAGGGATCCGACGCGGTGACCACCACCTACCGGGGCCACTCCCCGTACGGCAACGACCAGTGGGCGTACGTCGCCTTCGACGTCCCCGCCGGAGTGCAACGGATCTCCGTCTCCACCTCCCACGACGCCGCCGCCGGCATCCTGGACCTGGGCATCTTCGGCCCGTCCGGGTTCCGCGGCTGGTCGGGCGGCGAACGGTCCGGGTTCACCCTCTCCGCGGCGGACGCCACTCCCGGCTACGTGCCCGGGCCCGTCGAGCCCGGCAGCTGGTCCGTCATCCTGGGGCCGATGGTCGGCGCCACCGGCGGCATGGCCTGGCAGGTCGACGTCACCCTGCACCTCGGCGACCCGCTGCCCCGGACCCCGTACGACATCCTGCCGGCCTCGGTGACGGGGCGCGGGCCCGGCTGGTACCGGGGCGACCTGCACCTGCACAGCGTGCACTCCGACGGGAAGCGCACGGTGGACGAGATCGTCGCCGCCGCCCGCCAGGAGGGGCTGCACTTCATCGCCACCTCCGACCACAACACCAGCTCCACCGGCGTGACATGGCACGGCAACATCCCGACCGACCTGCTGGTCATCAACGCCGAGGAGGTCACCACCCGCCACGGCCACTGGCTGGCCGTCGGCCTGCCGCAGGGCGAATGGGTGGACTGGCGCTACGGACCCGCGGACCAGGGGGTGTTCGACGGCCACGCCCGGCGCGTGCACAGTCTGGGCGGACTCACGATCGCCGCCCATCCGCTCACCCCGGCGCCGGGATCCTTCTGGGAGTTCGGCCTCGACCGCGTGGACGCGCTGGAGGTGTGGAACGGACCGTGGACCCTCGACGACGCGGCCAACATCGCCGCCTGGCACGTCATGCTCAGCCTCGGCAAGCGGGTCGCCGCCGTCGGCAACAGCGACGCCCACAGCCCCGCGGACGCCGTCGGCCGGCCACACAACGTGGTGCGCGCCAGCAGCCTGTCGACCCCCGCCGTGCTGGACGCACTGCGCCTGGGCCGGTCGTACGCCGTCGAATCCGCGGCCGTGACCGTGGACTTCACCGCCCGCGCCGGCGGAGCGGTCGCGGGACCCGGTGAGGAACTGCCCCTGTCGTTCTTCGACGCCGTCGACGTGACCTTGGACGTGACGGGCGCCCCGGACAGCATCGCCACGCTGTACACCGAGTGGGGCATCATGGCCGCCACGTGCATCGACGACAGTGGCAGGGGGCAGCTGCGCTGGCGAGGCTGGGGCAAGGCGTCCATGTTCGCCCGGGCCGAGGTGCGCCGTCCCAAGCCCGCCTCCACCACGCTGGACCAGTTGGTCGCCATCACCAACCCGGTGTGGTTCTACTCCGCGCAACTGCCCCCGTACGACGTCGAGCGGCGGGCGCTCTTCCACACCGAGCGCCGCCCGGACGGGTCGTGGAGCAGCATGCGTCCGCTGCCGGGTGCCGCCGTCGCCGGATCCGGCTCGGGCTCGGGCTCCGGCTCCGGCTCCGGCTCGGGCTCCGGCTCGTTCGCGGGGGTTCAGAGCGCCGTGGCCGGCATGGCGGACGGCTCGGTCGTGGTGCTGGGCATCGCGCCCGACAACGGTCTGTGGCTGACCGCCGTACGGGGTTCGGCCACGCTCCGGCCCTGGCAGCGCGTCGCGGGACCGGACGGCTCTGCCGGATTCACCGTCCGGGAGGCGGACATCGCGGCCTTCCCCGACGGCACCTGCCAGATCGTGGTGACGGCCATGGACGGCACGGCCTTCCACCAGCAGCGCCGCGCCGACGGGGCGCTGCCCGGATTCCGGGCCCTGCCCGGCTTCACCGCGAAGAGCGGGTGGGGTGCGACGAAGGTGTCGATCACCGCCATGCCCGACGGGTCCGCCCAGCTGGTCAGTTACGGCACGGACGGTGCCATGTACCACTGCGTTCGCGGGCGTTCCGGTACGTGGACGCCCTGGGGGCGCATGGCCGGCTACAACGGGGCCCCGACGTTCTCCGGCCCTGCCCTGGCGATCACCGGAATGCCCGACGGATCCTCCCAGGTCCTCGCCATCGGGCTCGACGGGATGGTGTACCACCAGCAGCGGCGGCCCGACGGCTCCTGGACCGGGTTCCGGCCCCCGCGGGGCGTCACCACCGCCACCATGGGGGCCAGTGCCATCGGCATCACGGGGACGCCCGACGGCTCCGCCCAGGTCGTGGCGGTCGGGCTCGACGGGCGGATCTGGCACAACGTCAGGAATCCGGACGGCTCCTGGACGCCGTTCGCACACATACCCGGCCCGAACGGGAGGGACCCCTTCCCCGCGGGGCAGGTCCGCATCACCGCGCTGCACGACGGCACCACGCACGTGACGGCCATCAGCGCCGGCTAGGGTCTGTTGCGAGAGTGGATCTTGTTCGTTCATGATCACGTCTCGTGGGACGTGGAGACCTGACGAACGGCCAGTGGGCTCGGCTTGAGCCGTTGCTGCCGCGGGGTATCAAGCCTGGTCGGCCGCAGGTGTGGACGCGGCGGCAGCTGATGGACGGCATATGGTGGCGGACACTGACCGGTGCCCCGTGGCATGTCGTGCCGGAACGCTATGGTCCGTGGGACCGGGCCTATGACCTGTTCCGGCGCCGGCAGCGGGACGGGACCCGGGCCCGGATCATCACCCAGCTCCAGGCCGAGGCGGACGCGAAGGGTCTGATCACCTGGGACGCGAACGTTGATCACACGGGCTGCCGAGCTCACCTGCACGCCGCCGGGGCGGTGAAAAGGGGGATTTCCAAAAGGAGCCGCCCGGCGGGATCTTCGTCGAGCCGGCCGATCATGGGCTCGGCCGGTCCCGGGGCGGCCTGACCAGCAAATCCACCTGGCAGTCGAGCAGGGGCAGCAGCCACTGTCGGTGGTGATCACGGCCGGTCAGCGAGGTGACTCCCCCGCAGTTCGAGCCTGTCCTGGAAGCGATCAGGGTGCCGCGGCTGGGCCTGGGGCGGCCGCGCAAGCGACCGGACCGGGTGCGGGCCGACAAGGCATACGACTCCCGCAAGAACCGCGCCTACCTGCGTAGACGCGGTATCAAGACGACGATCCCAGTACCTGCGGACCGCGTCCGCAACCGGCGGAACCGGGGCTCGCGAGGCGGTCGGCCGCCGAAGTTCGACAAGGCCGGCTACAAGCAGCGGCACGCGGTCGAGTGCGGCATCAACCGGCTCAAGCGCCACCGCGCGGTCGCCACCAGATACGACAAGCTCGCCGTCCGCTACGAAGCGACCGTGCTGGTCGCAGTCCTTAACGAGTGGCTGTGACAGGCCTCCTGTTGAGACCATGAGCCGGTGAACTCAGGACTCCCTGACGGATGGACGATCGAACGCGTGCGCGCTCTTTCCGGCGACCCAAGCGCCGCCCCGCTCCGGCCCGATGTAATTCTCGCGTTCCACGAGTTGCGCCTCGTGAGAGACGACGATGAGTGGTTCATGGGGCAGCTCGACGATGACGGCTCGGTGATCTGCTGGGCCCCAACAGACCCTAACCCCGTCCGGGCGTTCTTCGCAGGTCGCGGGCCCGCGAAGAGCGCCCGGACAGACCAGCGGGAGATTGCCTACCTGTGAGGGTCTCGGAGGCGTGCATCCGAAGGCACGAGGTCTTTGGCTCAGCGGTTGTCCGGCCGGCGCAGTTCAGCGCCGAACGGGCAACGGAGCCGCGGCCGTGAGGTGCGCGGTGGTTCGAGTCCGCGCACCATGACCTTGACACCGTCGTCGACGAAGGGTTCCGTCGTGCCCCGAGGATCCAGTCCCAAGCGCGAGCGTCAGTACGAGCACATCAAGGAGTCCGGGAAGCAGCGCGGCATGTCCGAGAGCCGCGCGACGGAGATGGCTTCTCGCACGGTGAACAAGGAACGCGCGCGGTCGGGAGAGAGCAAGACCGCCGGCCGCAGCTCCACGCAGGGAAAGTCGACCTCTCAACGCGGTGGCGCGAAGTCTCATGGCGGCGGCACCTCGTCCGGGCGTACCAAGGACGAGCTCTACCAGGAAGCGAAGAAGCGCGGGATCGAGGGCCGCTCGAGCATGACCAAGCAGCAGCTCCAGAACGCCATCGGCCACTGATCTCGGGCAAGGTCCGCACGACGCTGCTACGCCGCTCTCCGTCCACCCCGGCAGGAGGACTCCTCTCATGGCCGTCCGCCATCAGTTGATTCGTCGTCCCCCGCACGCGGTGTGGGCGGTGCTCGCCGATCCGACCCGGTACGGGGAGTGGGTGGTGGGGCCGTCCGAGTCCGCACCCCTCGACGAGGCCTGGCCGGAGGTCGGTTCCCGGCTCCGCTACACGCTGCGGCTGGGTCCCTGGTCGACCGACGGTGTGACGACCGTCCGCCACCGGGAACCCGGCAGGGAGCTGGAGCTGGAGGCCTCGTTCGAGGCGCTGGGCACCGCGCGGATCTTCTTTCAGCTCCGGCCGTGGGGCGAAGAGACCCTGGTCGTCTGCGACGAGCATCCCCTGCGCGGCATCGGTGGTGCGCTCCACAACCCCGCGAGCGAAGCGCTGCTCCAGCTCCGGCACCGCGGCATGCTGGCCCGCCTGGCCCGGGTCGTGGAACAGAACCGCACCGGGACCCTCCGTGCCTGACGCGGTGGTGATCGGCGCGGGCCCCAACGGGCTGGTGGCCGCGAACCTCCTGGTCGACGCCGGCTGGAGCGTGGAAGTTCTGGAGGCACAGCCGGAGCCCGGAGGCGCGGTCCGCAGCGACCGGGGCGTCCACCCCGACTACGTCTCGGATCTCTTCAGCGCCTTTTACCCGCTCGCCGCCGCCTCCCCGGTCCTCGCGCGTCTCGACCTCCCCGCCGAGGGCCTGCGGTGGAGCCACGCCCCGTCCGTACTGGCCCACCCCCTGCGGGACGGCAGGTGCGCGGTGCTGGAGCGCCGCGTGGAGCAGACCGCGGCCGGACTGGCGGAATTCGCGGGAGCCGACGCGGACGCCTGGCGGGACATGTACGACGCGTGGAGCCGTGTCGGCCCGGGCCTGGTGCAGAGCCTGTTCACCCCGTTCCCCCCGGTCCGGGCCGGACTCCGCCTGGCAGCCAAGCTCCGTACCTCAGGCGGGCTGCGGCTGGCCCGGAACCTGGCCCTGCCGGTGCGCCGCCTGGGCGAGGAGGAGTTCAAGGGCGAGGGCGGGCGGCTCCTTCTGGCCGGCAACGCCCTGCACGCCGATCTGGCCCCTGAGGCTGTGGGCAGCGGAGCATTCGGCTGGCTGATGTCGATGCTCGGACAGAGTCACGGCTTCCCGGTCCCCGTCGGCGGGGCCGGCGCCCTGACCGCGGCACTCGTGAGCCGTCTCCAGCGCCGCGGAGGCGTCGTGCGCTGCGGAGAACGTGTCGTGTCCGTCGTCGTCCGGGGCGGCGCGGCAGTGGCGGTCCGGACGGCCGGAGGCGAGACCGTCGGCGCGCGGCGCGCCGTGCTGGCGGACGTGTCCGCACCGTCCCTGTACCGCGGCCTCGTGGGTGAAGAACACCTTCCGTCCCGCCTCCTGAGGGACCTGGAACGCTTCCAGTGGGACTTCGCGACGTTCAAGGTCGACTGGGCACTTACCGGCCCGGTGCCGTGGTCTGCGCCGCAAGCCTCCGGGGCGGGGACGGTCCACGTGGCCGACGGCATCGACGGCATGACCCGGTTCGCCGCGCAGATCGCCATGGGACAGGTTCCCGACGAGCCGTTCGCCCTGTTCGGCCAGATGACCACGGCGGATCCCAGCCGCTCACCGGCCGGCACGGAATCGGCGTGGGCCTACACCCACCTCCCCCAGCACATTGCCTCCGACGCGGGACCCGACCACATCACCGGCCGCTGGGACGCCCGCGAACAAGAGGTCATGGCCGACCGCATCGAAGCACAGGTGGAACGGTTCGCACCCGGCTTCCGCAAGCTGATCGGCGCCCGCCGCATCCTGGCCCCCACCACTCTCCAGGCCATGAACGAGAATCTCCACAACGGAGCCATCAACAACGGCACCGCCGCCCTCCACCAGCAGGCGATCTTCCGTCCCACCCCCGGCACCGGCAGGCCCGAGACGCCCGTCAAGCGCCTCTACCTCGCCTCTGCGGCCGCCCACCCCGGCGGCGGCGTCCACGGTGCCCCAGGCGCGAACGCAGCTCGAGCCGCCCTGCGACCCCATGGACTCCACACCCTCCTCCACCGCGCCCAGCGCATCTGACAGACGCCCGAGAGGAGCCGGAACAGCAGCACCCCCGCCCGTGACTCCTTGGGCAGGCCGTTCGGGTGCTGTCGAGGCTCCGGCGGGATGGCGGCGCAATGCCGGGTAGGCGTTGTGCATGAACGCATACGCGCGCTACACCTCGCCGGAGACCAAGCAAACCTCGGCCCTGGAGACTGCTTCGGCATGGTGGCTGACGGCCCTCGACCGTATCGAACGCACGACGGCGGCCGACCCCGCGATCCGGATCCTCCAGCGGGGAATCCGCTCGCTCCCGTTGGGCGAGGCACGCGATCTGCTGCGTGGCAGGCCGCTGGGCCATCCTCTGCATCCGGTTCTGGTGCAGGTGCCGATCGGCTGCTGGCTGTCGGCCGCGGTGCTGGACGTCGTACCGGGAGCGCAGCGCGCGGCCACCACCCTCACGGCAGTCGGCTTGGCCGGGGTCGCCCCGGCAGCGATCGCCGGCTGGGCGGACTGGGCGGACCTGCCGCCCGCGCAGGCGCGGGTCGGACTGGCCCACGCGGTCACGAACGTGGCTGCGGTGGCCTGCTACACCGCGTCCCTCACGGCACGGCTGCGCAGTCACTCGGCGAAGGGCAGGCTGTGGTCATGGGGCGGGCTGACGGCAGTCGCCGTGAGCGGTGCGCTCGGCGGGCACGTGGCCTATCGTCAGGCGGTCGGAGCGCTTCCCGCAACCTGAAGTCTCCCGCATCGACCGCAAACCCGGCACAGGACGGCAGTACGCAGCGCCGCATCCGCAGGAACCCTCACCGTCACGGCGCCGATGGCCGCGTCCCGGACTCCCAGGGCGCGGATGAGCAGTGCGGAGGAACCCTGCTGGGGCTGACCGCTGGGGGCGCCCGCAACCCGGGGCGGCAAGCGACCGCTACACCGGATGCGAGGGTGGCCACCCCCGCGGCCCTGGCCGCTGCGGTACGCATTCAGGTCATTCCGTTCGGTGAGCCGCAGTCACCGACCGGGACTGTGGGCAGGGCGAACTGCTTCTCGCCGTTCTCAGTGGTCCTCGCTGCCCGACCGCCGCCGGACGGCCGGGTCCGGGCGGGCCTGTTCCTCGCGGCCGATGCCCGGGCGCTGGCGCTTGGCCGCGTGGCCTCCAGCATCCGCCTCGCCGTCGCCCGAACGCCGGACGACGGCGTCGTCCGCCTGCTGGCGGGCCTCGCGGTCCCCGCTCTCGCCTACTGCCTCGGACGGGGTGGTACGCGGGTGACGCCGGGATTTCTCGTGAGCCGTCATCTTGGCCTCCTCCGGTGGTATTCGTCTCCAGCGACTACCCCGCCCCGCCCCATTCAGACGATTCATCCACCATCGTTCCTCCCGCAGGGGCGGGGCGCCCTGAATCCGCAGGGCCGCGGTGCAGGTGGCCGGCAGCAGAACGAGGGCTGTGGTGGTCCGGCGCGCGGCCCAACTCGATGAGCTCCTGCCACTGCCGGTCCGCGCGTTCCAGCACCGTCTCGTCCCGTCCGGCCCCGCCGGCACCCGGCACGACGAGTCCTTGAACCCGCTGGCGCCGCTCGTCAGCCTTCCCCGCTCGGAAGGACCTCCCTGATCTTGGCGATGGCGAAGCCCCACCCTTGGCTCACGGCCGGCTTCCCGGGCACGGCCACCTCCTCGGGGTTGGTCAGGACGTCCAGCAGGACCGGGCCCGGAGTCTCGAACGCCCTGCGCACGCTGTCGTGCAGATCAGCCGGGTCGGTGACGCGAATGCCGGTGAGGCCGAGTGCGGCGGCCACCGCGGCGAAGTCGGGGTTGTCGAGTTGCGTGCCGAACTCGGGCAGACCGGCCTGCTCCTGTTCGAGCTTGACCATGCCCAGGCGGCGGTTGTCGAAGACGACGAGCTTCACCGGCAGTTGGTAGGTCTTGATCGTCATGAGGTCGCCCAGCAGCATGCTCAGGCCGCCGTCACCGCAGAAGGCGACGATCTGGCGGTCGGGTGCCCAGAGTTGTGCTCCGAGGGCCTGGGGCATGGCGTTGGCCATCGAGCCGAGGTTGTACGAGCCGATCAGGCGCCGGCTGCCGCGCATGGTGACGAAACGGGAGAGCCAGACGGTCGCCATGCCGGTGTCGGAGGTGAAGACGGCGTCCTCGGCTGCGTACGTGTCCACTGCGGCGGCCAGGGCTTCGGGGCGGATCTCGTGGTCCCTGTTGTCCAGGGCCGCCCGCAGCTTGCCGGTCCAGCGGCGTTCGTGATTCGGGTCGGCCAGGCGCTGCTGTCCTTCCTGCCAGTGCGCGAACCGTTCCCGCGCATCCTTCAGGTGGGCCCGGTCGGGTGCCTCCTTCAGGAGCGGCAGCAGGGCCCGCAGCGTTGCCCCCACGTCCCCGGCCAAACCCACGTCCAGGGGCACCCGGCGGCCCAGGTGCTCCTCGCGGGTGTCGATCTGGACGACCTTGCAGTCCTTCGGATACCAGTCGCGGTAGGGGAAGTCGGTGCCCAGCATGAGAAGCGCGTCGCCGTGGTCGAGCGCGTGGGCGGCCGCAGGGTTGCCTATCAGACCGGTCTGGCCCACCTGGAAGGCGTTGTCGTCCTCGAAGCCCTCCTTCGCCTTGAGAGTGAGCACCATGGGTGCGGCGAGCAGCTCTGCGGTACGGAGTACTTCGGCGCGGGCCTCGCGGGCTCCGCGGCCCACGAGCAGGGTGACGCGGGAGGCGGAGTTCAGGAGTTCGGCGGCCTCGGCGACGGCCGGATCGTCCGGGCGCGTAACGGCGCGGTCGAGGGCGAACCGCGTGGGACGGTCGTCGCCCAGCTCTTGATCGCCCAAGTCGCCGGGCACGGTCAGGACGGCCACTCCGCCCTGGCCGACAGCAGCGCGTACGGCGGACTCCAGCATTCGCGGCATCTGCTCCGGGGAGGTGACGGTTGCGCGGTAGACGGCCACGTCGCGGAAGAGCAGGTCGTTGTCGACTTCCTGGAAGTAGTCGCTGCCGATCTCGGCGAGGGGCACCTGACCGCAGATGGCGAGGACGGGGGCGCGGCTCTTGGCTGCGTCGTAAAGCCCGTTGAGGAGGTGGACGGAGCCCGGTCCGACCGTGCCCATGCACACGCCGAGGGTGCCTGAGAGCTGCGACTGCGCTCCGGCCGCGAAGGCCGCAGCCTCCTCGTGCCGACAGCCGACCCAGTCCAGGTCGTCCGTGGTGCGGATCGCATCGGTCAGTGGGTTCAAGGCGTCTCCGACGACTCCGAAGACGTGCTGGACGCCGAGTTCCTTGAGTGCGCCGACGATGACGTGGGCGACGGTGCGTGCCACAGCAGTACCCCTCGGTCCGGTGCGGCTCCCTCGGTGCGGGTGCCGGGTTCAGTGGGTGAAGCGGTCCGGGTCGGCCGCTTGCCAGTCGGATGCCCAGTCGGCGGGCGCCGATGCGAGCAGCTGTCCCGGGGTGAGCCACGTGTGGAGTTCGGCATAGGAACGGACGGTGTGCGGGTCCACCCGTTGGAGAAGCATGTGGGGTCGCAACCCGCGCGCGTCGTCGACCCCCATCGAGGCCATGATCTGGAGGGCGCTCTCGACCGTGGCCTGCTGGTAGCGCCGTACGCGCTGCGACTTGTCCGCGATGTCGACGGCGCGGGCGCGCCGCTCGTCCTGGGTGGCCACCCCGACCGGACAGGTGTTGGTGTGGCAACGCTGGGCCTGGATGCATCCGATCGCGAACATCATGGCGCGGGCGGCGTTGGTGTAGTCGGCTCCCTGGAGCAGGCGTTTGACGAGGTCGCTGCCGGTGGCGACCTTGCCGCTGGCCCCGATCCGGATCCGTTCGCGCAGCCCGCTGCCCAAGAGGGCGTTGTGCACGACCATCAGCCCCTCGCCGAGCGGCAGGCCGACGTTGTCCGCGAACTCCATCGGCGCCGCGCCCGTACCGCCCTCCGCGCCGTCGACGACGATGAAGTCCGGGGTGCTGCCCTCCTCGAGCATGGCCTTGCACACGGCGAGGAACTCACGGCGCGATCCGACGCACAGCTTGAACCCGACGGGCTTCCCGTCGGTGAGCTCGCGCATCCGTGCCAGGAAGCGCACGAGCTCGCGCGGTGTGGAGTACACGCGGTGGAAAGGCGGCGAGATCACGGTCTGCCCCTGCGGGACCCCGCGGACCTTCGCTATCTCCGCGTTCACCTTGGCACCCGGCAGGACGCCTCCGATGCCGGGTTTGGCGCCCTGGCTGATCTTCAGCGACACGCACTTCACGTGCTCGTGGGCCGCTTTCTCGGCGAACTGCCGCTCGTCGAAGTCACCGTCGTCCGTCCTGCAGCCGAAGTATCCGGTGCCGATCTCCCACACAAGGTCCCCGCCCGGGCGCAGGTGGTACTCCGACAGGCCGCCCTCGCCGGTGTCATGGGCGAAGCCGCCCAGCTCCGCGCCGGCGTTGAGGGCGACCACGGCATTGGCCGACAGCGAGCCGAAGCTCATCGCCGAGACGTTGAGCAGAGCCATGTCGTAGGGCCGGGTGCAGTCGGGTCCGCCGATGCGGACCCGGGGAGGGATGATGCTCACCGGTCGGGGGGCCATGGACGGGACGAGGTACTCGCTGCCGACCCGGTAGAGGTCGAGCTCGGTGCCGAACGGCTCCTCCGCGTCGGTGCCCTTGGCGCGTTCGTAGACGATGCTGCGGGTGTCACGGTCGAAGGGGCGGCCATCGAAGTTCCGCTCGATGAAGTACTGCTGGAGCTCCGGCCGCAGCGCCTCCAGCGCGAAGCGCAGGTGTCCGAGCAGCGGGTAGTTCCGCAGAACGGAATGCCGTCGTTGCACGAGGTCGTGGACGGCGACCAGCGCGAGGAGAAGCAGGGGAGCGGCCGCAGCCGACCACCAGGGCGAGACCAGGACGGCGGCGGCGACAGCGCCCACCGTGAGCGAGCCGAGGACAGCTACCACGAGTAATTTCAGCACATCGCGCTTGTGTCCCGAAGTCCGGCCGCCATTCGGCCGTCCCTCTTTCATTTTCGGCCTGGACTCCGGCCGGCCCGCCCTCGACGCTTCATTCATTAGGGGTACGTCCCGGCGCTGGTCCACATGCCCCCGACATTCGGGTTTCACCCGGGCCCTCTACCAGCGGTACCAGCGGCCGCTTCCGCTCTTGGGGCGGGCGACGAAACCGATCAGCCACAGCACCAGCACGAAGATTGCGACCCACCACAGGACCTTCAGCGCAAAACCCGCACCGAAGAGAATCAGGACCAGCAGTAGAACGAGAAGCAAGGGAACCATGATTATCAACCTCTGAAATCCCTTGTGCCCCGACCCCGCCCGCCCACACGCCCGAATTCACACATCGCTGAAACTCTGGATACGCGCTCAGGGATTCCGCAGGGCGGGCAGCCGCTCGGCTCGGCGTGGAGGTGTTCGGGGTGCGGCCAGGCGCCGGCCGCGAGGGCGGTGATGCCGGTACATACGCGGTGCGCCGCGTCCGGGGCGGCGCCCCACGCGGCGTCCACGGTGTCGGCCAGCGAGGTGTACACGTTGTTGACCAGCGTGGTGACGAGGTCGTCGCGGGGATCGGGCCAGACGGCGGTCTACCGGACCCCGGGCCGGGATCCCAGCAACGGCAGGCCGCGCTACCGACGGCGCGCTCGGCCATTCGGCTTGAAGTTGCCTGTGTGCGGGCAGGCGGCGAGACGTCGAGGCGACCCCTCCCTACCTTCGAGGGTGTTCCTTACCCACTCGAAAAAGGTGGATTCGTGCGATCTGTGCGCTCTCTCGTCACCATCCTCGCTGCCGGCGTCGTCATCCTCGGCGGTGCGTCCGCCGCCAGCGCCGACGTGAATGTCAACTTCCAGCCTGAGCCCTCGTACACGTTCGTCTTCGGCGACTGGCTCCAGTTCGCGGCGGACGACGTGTTCAACGCAGGCCACGACAACACGGTCGGCTCCAACAACTGACGGTGGCGCCCCGCAACGCCCTTTGCCGTCCGGCAAGGGGCGTTGCTTTGCGCTGCTTCCCCGGCCCCGGGAACGAGCGACGAAAGGGAGACATGATGCCGCTCTACCTATCGAGGTTCAGCTACACACCGGAGACTTGGGCGAGGCTGATCGTCCGCCCCGAGGACCGCGCGAAGGCCGCTCAGGCGTACATCGAGTCCGTCGGCGGGAAGCTCCACGGCTTCTGGTACGCCTTCGGCACGCACGACGGCTACAACCTGTGGGAGGCCCCCGACAACGTGTCCATGGCCGCGGTGGCGCTGGCGATCAGCGGAGGCGGCGCGCTCAGCTCGTTCGAGACTACGGTTCTCCTGACCATCGATGAAACCATGGATGCCCTGCGCAAGGCCGAGCGAGTCCAGTACCGGGCGCCGGGCGCGTAGCGGTCCAGACCGATGAGTTCCTCCATGATCGACGCCCTCGTGTGCCACCGCGAGGGCGTCGCACTTCGGTGCCCGCCTGCAGAGACCCGCGCCGCGTCCGAGGCCGCCGCCACTGCAACGGCGTCCTGCTCGCGCAGCGCCTGGTAGCCGTGCGCGGGAGCCGCACCGACGGCACGGCCGTACCCCTGCTCGCCGCCAGAGAGGCCGGCCCGGTGAGCTTAATTCGTTCACGCGTTCGAAATCTGACAGGATGCGGGAATGTCGATGGAACGTGAGGTCTCTTCGGTGTTCGGCGCACGTGATCCTGGGCCTTGGTCACTCAAGCCGGGAATCCCCGCTGACCTGCTGAGAGCGAAGAGGCTGGCGTATGACCCGAGTGGGTTCACGTGCTCACAGCCGATGCCCGAAGCGGAGAGCGCCGAGTACGGGGCATGCGAGTTCACGTTGGACGGCCTCTCGGTCAGGTTCCGCGCAGCCAAGACGACCCCGACGAAGCTCGGCCAGTTCGTCACGGTGTGGAAGAGGTCGGCAAGCGGGCCGATCCAGCCCTTCGATGCCGAGGATCCCGTTGACTTGTTCGTCATCAGTACCTGCGAGGACGAACAGTTCGGGCAGTTCGTGTTCCCTCGAGACGTGCTCCGTGAACGGGACATCGTGTCGACGAACGGCTCCGGCGGGAAACGGGCATTCCGCGTCTATCCGCCGTGGGTGACCACCACCAACCGCCAAGCCCGAAGCACCCAGACCTGGCAGGTGGAACACTGGCTCCAGCTACCCGAAGACGAGCCCGTCGACATCCCCCGCGCCCACGCGCTCTATCACCCCCGTGGGCAGCGATGACGTTGCTTGACCGCAAACAGGTGCCTCGTCTGGGCAATCGCGGGCTGAGGCACGTAGCCGCGGCGGACGCGCGGCACGGGCCGCGCACCGCGATGATGTTCAGTCGCCAAGAGCGAGGTGCACGCCGAAGCCCGCGATGACCGTGCCGCTGATCCGGTCGAGGATCCGGCGTACCGGGGGGCGTCGAAGGCTGCCGCGGAGCACCTGGGCGAATGCAATCAGCACGCCCGACCAGAGCAAGCCCAGCAGGATGTGCACGCCGGCCAGCAGGGTCCCGGTCGTCAGGTGCGGGGCGCCTACCGGAATGAATTGCGGCAGGACAGCCATGTAGAAGGCACCCACCTTGGGGTTGAGCAGGTTCGTCAGAGCGCCCCGGCGCCAGCCGCTCCCGAAGCCGCCGTCGGCATCCGGTTCGTGCGCGTCCTCGGCCCGGGCGAGATCCGCCCGAGCCCGCCGGCGCAGGGTCGCCACCACGATCCGGCTTCCCACCCAGACCAGATACACGGCCCCTGCCCAACGGAGTATCGAGTAGGCGAGGTGGGAGGCGGTCAGTACTGCGGTGATGCCGAGCGAACTGAGCACTCCCCAGGCGAGGGTGCCGGTCTGGATTCCGAGGACGACGCCCCAGGCGCAACTGTTGTGACCCAGTGCGGCGGTGCGCAGTACGAGGGCGGTGTCGAGGCCGGGTGTGAGGGTGAGGAGTCCCACGATCAGCGCGAAGGACCCCAGAGCGGAGGCAGTGATCATGAGTGACCACTGTAACGCCAGCATGGCCAACTTCCCATTTGCTGCCCGAAATCGGGCAGGAAAGCTCTTGTAACGTCTACTGAATGACGTACACCATAGGAACGGTCGAGCGCATATGGCGGTATCCGATCAAGTCGACGGGAGGCGAACAACTGCAGCAAGCGGATGTCGACTCCCGCGGCCTGGTCGGCGACCGCCTCTTCGCGGTGCGCGACAGCAAGGGCAAGTTCGGCTCGGGGAAGAACACCCGAAGATTCCGCCGGATGCCCGGCCTGCTGCAGTTGCGCTCCCGCTACCCGGACGGGATGGAGCAGCCCGAACTGCTGGATCCGCACGGCGTGACCGTTGCGGATCCAACTACCCACCTTCGCCGATACCTTGGCCGACAGGACGTCGAACTGACCCGCGAGCAAGAGGTCTCGCACTTCGACCAGCTTCCGCTCAGCATCCTGACTACAGCCACCCTCGACTGGGTGCGCGCGGCCGTTCCCGGTGTTCCGGTCGACGAACGGCGCTTCCGGCCGAATCTCCTCGTTCGGACCCCACCGGGTACCCGTCCCTTCGTCGAGGACGAGTGGTTCGGATGCAAGGCGTGGATCGGGGCTGCCCTTTGTGTGGAGTTCGTGCGCTCCAGCGAGCGGTGTGTCATGACCAATGAGGCCCAGCAGGACCTGCCTCATTCCCCGCTGGTGCTGCGAGTCATCGCGAAGGCTCATCACGCCCGGCTGGATGCCCTGGCCACAGTGGTGGTGCCCGGCACGGTAAGTTCCGGGGACACTGTCGCTCTCATCTGACGAGGGCCACTGCCACGCGACTCAGTCGCTCGTCAGTCCCGTACGACACCACACCTACCGCCAGGGCCGCCAACGGGTTCGTCGAGCCCGGCCACGGCGTGACCGTCGGTCGACGGTTGCAAAGTTGGCACGCGCCTTGAGGGTGTTGGGGTGTTCGGGGCCGAGGACGCGCTCGCTGTCCGCCAGCACACTTTCCAGGATGGCCAAGGGTTTTCTCCTCCATCCGGCCTGCCAGTAGGAGACTGCGAGGTTGGATCGAGCCATGAGGGTGTCAGGGTGCTCGGAACCCAGGACCCGTTCGCGCGCAGCGACGACCCTCTCCTCAATGGCGATGGCCTCATTCGTCCGCCCACCCTGCTCGTACGAGAAGGCGAGATTGGCTGCCGCTTTGAGGGTGTGCGGGTGTTCGGGGCCGAGGATGCGCTCGCTGTCCGCCAGGACTCTCTCCTCGATGGTGATGGCCTCGTTCGTCCGTCCGACCTGTGAGTAGGAACTGGCGAGATTGGAACGAGCCGTGAGGGTGTCAGGGTGCTCGCAACCCAGGACCCGTTCGCGGGCAGCGACAACCGTCTCCTCAATGGCGATGGCCTGTTTCGTACGTCCGGCCTGTGAGTAGGAACTGGCGAGATTGGAACGAGCCGTGAGGGTGTCAGGGTGCTCGCAACCCAGGACCCGTTCGCGGGCAGCGACAACCGTCTCCTCAATGGCGATGGCCTGTTTCGTACGTCCGGCCTGTGAGTAGGAAGCAGCGAGATTGGCTGCGACTGTGAGGGTCTGGGGGTGTTCGGGGCCGAGTGTGCGCTTGCTATCGGCCAGGACCCTCTCCTCGATGGTGATGGCCTCGTTTGTGCGTCCGACCTCCCCGTAGGACACGGCGAGGCTCGCCTGGGCGCCCAGGGTGGTGGGGTGGTCCGGGCCGAGGATGCGCGTGCAATCCATGATGACCTGCTTCTCCAGGGTGATGGCCTCGGCGATACGTCCGACCTGCTTGTATGAAGCGGCCAGGTTGCCCCGGGTGGTCAGCGTGCTGGGATGGTCGGGCCCGATGATTCGCACCCGGTCGGCGAGTACCTGCTCCAGCAGGGGGATGGAGGCGGTGGTGCGCCCGGCCTCCGCGTAAGACGTGGCGAGGTTGGCCCGGGCGGCCAGGGTGTCCGGATGTTCGGGGCCGAGGACGCGCCGGGAATCGGTGAGAACCCGCTCCTCCAGGGCAATGGCCTCCTCGGTGCGTCCGGCTTGGCTGTAACAGACCGCAAGGTTGCCCCGGGCGGTCAGGACGTCGGGATGCTCCGGTCCGAGGAAATGCTCGGCATCGGAGGCCACGCGCTGGCAGTAGGCGGTGGAGGCTGTGGTGAGGCCGGATTCGAAAAGGCTGCGGCCGGCGCGGAAGAGCACCCAATTCGCTTCCGGCTGCCAAAGGTGGTCGCCTGCGTGGTCAGCGAGAACGTCGGTGTTCGTCCGCAGTGCTGCGGCCAGGGCAGGGTGATGCTGGTCGACATCCGGCCAGATGCGCAGGAGGGCTCCCGCTGCGGTGGTCGCCAGGGTCGTGAGGTCTGCCGCGGGCGTGGTTTCGCGGGCGGCTCGGGCGGTGAGGGCGTGGATGCGCACGGCGCGGTGTTCGCGGCGGGTGTCGACGTTGAGCAGTGCGTACTGGTGGAGGGTGCGCAGAGAGGCTCGGGCCTGCTCCGGTGTGACGGGATCCTGCGGGATTTTGGTGGTCTCGGCGGTCTCGGCGGGGCGGGTGCGGTGTTGGGTGAGGTAGTCGCAGATGTCGGGAGTGACCCACAGGGTGTGTGGGTGGCCGGCGGGGTCGAGGAGCGCGGCGAGGCGCAGGGCCGGCTCGGCGAGGCCTGCGGGTTCGGTGCGTTGGGCGGCGTCGAGGGAGAGCAGGAGAGTCGCGGCCACCTGTCGGCCGTAGCCCTCCGTGTCGGCCGTCGGGGGCAGCACGTGGTCGAGCTGGCGCCGGCGGTCGGTGAAGCGGACCAGATAGTCGGCGCAGTTCAGGTCTTCGTTGATCATGTAGGCGGCGGCGTGCCCGAGAGCGAGCGGCAGATACCCGAGCGCCTCGGCCAGGTCCCCGGCTGCGGTGTCGAGGAGATGGCCGGCATCGTCGTCGGCGAGCCGGACCTGGAGGTAGGCGAGGGCTTCAGCGGCGGTGTAGACGTCGACGTTGACACGGCGTCGACCGCCGCCGGTGATACGGGCGTCCTGAAGGCGGGTGGTGGCCAGAACCCATCCGCCGTCACTCCGACTCGCGGGCCACCACCCGTCCATACCCGACGGGTCGGCGATGCCGTCGAGGACGACCAGCCACCGGCGGGGCGTGGTCGCCAGCCACGCCATGAACGCCCGGGCGTCATCCTCGGGGTTGATACCGACCGCGCCCGGAGCAGCCACTTGGACCGCGGCCTGGGCGTAGAGGGCGATGACCTGCTGCACCTCGGTCGCGGGCACCCACAACACCAGATCGGTGCCATCGCCGAGGGCCTCGGCCGCGTAGGACGCAGCCAGCTGGGACTTCCCAACACCGCCGCCGCCGGACAATACCTGTGTCAGCACCGCAGCATTCCCTGACGAGCGGGCGGCGTCGACCCGCTCCCGCAGCGCGGAGCGGGGCTGGAACGCCGACGCCAACGCCGGCACGGAGCCGACTTCCAGCGGCCACCGCACTGTGTCTGCCGCTGCAGGGTGTACGTGGTACTCGTATCGCCGTTTGTCGTAGACCCGGCTGTTCTCGCCGACCGCGTTGTGCGTTGCGTCCCCACCTGCTCCCACACCCCCCTCACGCACGTCCACGTGCAACGAGCGCTCAGGCGACTCCCCTTCCGGCTGCGCGCTCCGTTGGCAAGCAGACGGTTCCGCTACGCGGGCGACCGCCTGCTTCCTGCGGCGCAGCTGCCAGAAGGGACTCATCGGCGCTCACTGTCGTCGCCGAGAGCGTTGTCCCGCACATCACCGGCCGCAGCGACCCCGTCGCGGCCGGCGTCCACATCGGCTGCGCGTCCCCTGAGGCCACCTGCCCTGGTTGCGCTCTGCGGTCCGACGACTGTGGAACCTCGACCGATGGCGTTACCGGTCAGATCACCGCCGGCGGCGACCCCGCCTCGCCCGGCCCGCACCCGGCGACCGCCTCCGCTGCCGCTCCCGCTGGAGGTTTGCGCGAGGGCGATCACCGCCACGACCAGACCGGCCAGGCTGACCACCGCCCCGACGATGCTCGCTGTCCGGTCCCCCGTTTCGAGATCCACCAGCGCTGCGACCCCGATCAGCCCGACAGCAAGAACGCCCGCGAGCACCGCAACGACCCACACGGCAACCCGTCCTGGCCCTAAAAGTCCTGACATCTCCAGCCCCCCGCCTCGTATGTCCAAAGGCCGTCAGATGGCCTCATTGGGACGGTAGCTCGAGTCGGAGGCGGTGGGGACCCGGATACCGAAGGAGGGCAGCCACCTGTGTACCGGCGCTTGAGAAGATCGCTTCATGGCACACAAAGATGATCAGCTGACGCGCGTCGCGTTCGGCGTGTCGGAGGCGACGGACGCGGACCGCGCCGATGCCCTGCGGCTGCTCGAGGCCGACACCGATCTGCATGCAGAGTGGATCGCGGGGCTCGCCGTGAACAGCGCGGCACCGGAGGAGGTACTGCGCCGCGTGTTCACGATCGACCCGCTGCCGGACGCCCGATACTGGCTCGCCTACCGGAAGTTGTCGCCCGAGATGGCGATGGCCGCCGTCGCGCACCCCGACCCGCAGGTCCGTGAGATCCTCGCCAGGAATCCGCACCTGCCTCCGAATGCGCTCGCCGTGCTGGCTGAGGATCCAGACCCAAAGGTGCGACGCGTCGCGGTGGGGATGGCGCTTGAGTACGGCGTCGAACTGCCGACAGAGGTGACCGTACGGCTCACCACCGGCCCGGAGGCCCGGCTGCGGTTCTTCGCCGCCGCCGGACTGCCCGGCCTGCCGGACGAAACGCTGCTCTCGCTGACCGAGGATCCAGACCCCCGCGTCCGGGCCGCCGCCATCTGCTCCGGGAGCTGGCCCAGGCTGCGCCCGGAGGTCCGGGCCGCGGTCGAGGCCGACCCCGATCCCCAGGTGCGCCAGGCGGTCGAACGCGCCACTCACGTCGAGGTCCCCCTGCCGACGACGGTCGAGGACTTCCTCGCCGAGGCGGACGAACGCCGCCGCCGCGACGCCGCGTTGACCGCACCCGTCGACACGGCCCTGGCCGCGCTCCTCGCGACCCACGAGGACAGTTGGCTGCGGGACGGGGCCGCCCGCAACCCACACGTACCCACCGCACTCGCCCTCGCGCTGGCCGCCGACCCCGAGCCCTCCGTCCGTCTCGCCGTGTCCCTTCGCGCGGATGTGACCGAGGAGCAGCGGACGGCAATCGATTACACCGTGCCCGTGGGCCGCCATCCGGTGCCGGCTTGGGTGGAGGAGAGCTTCGGTGACCCGGATGCGCTGCGCGAGATCGCGGCCTCCAGCCACATCCTGCTGCGCCGGGGCGTCACATGCGCACCGGAGCTGCCCGCCGACGTGATCGCGCGGTTGGCAGCCGACGACGACTACTACGTCAGGCTGATGCTCTGCGAGAACGACCACGCACCGCACGAGCTGCTCGTGGAGATGTTCGCCGACTGGAACGGGCTGAGCTGGGGCATGCTCGCGTACCGCCGCAACTTCGTGCGTCCCGGTCTGGCCCGGTTCGCGGACGACCCGAACCACCGTCTGCGGTATGCCGCCCTCTTCGACCCGCAGGCCGAACCGGAACTCGTCGAAGGGCTCTCCCACGACACGGAAGGCATGGTGCGCTGCCGTGCAGCGGCCGACCCGCGCCTGCCGGGCCCAAGGCTCATCGAACTGCTCGGCGGTGACGGAATGCCGCGAACGGCGGCCGCCAACCCCGCACTGCCCGCCGAGCTCATGCACCAACTGCTCGACGTCGCGGGCGTCGTGCGCTGAGAGCCGCCGGAGCGGCAGGTGTGAGGATGGTGGCCGTAGCCGGTCCGAGCAACCGCGTCGGGCGGTGCAGTTGCTCGTGGGCAAGACAACTTCGTCCGGGTCATCGGACAGGTGGCCCACTGGATCGTGCGGGTCGGACCGTGCCGGGGCCGGGCCGGCGCACCTATCCTCGCTCCATGGCATCCCGAATCAGCGAACTCGTCATCGACGCAGAAGACGCAGGCCGGCTGGCCGCATTCTGGTGCGATGTCCTCGGCTACGTCGAGCTGGCTCGAGAAAGTGACGGCAGCATCCAAATCGGCCCGCCCGGCGTCGGATTCGGCGGAGCACAGCCAACGCTCGTCCTCAACGCGGGCCGCGACCCCCGGGTCGGGAAGCTCCCGATCCACATCGACGTCAACGCCACCGACCGCGACCAGGACGCCGAGCTGGCCAGGCTGCTCGCACTGGGCGCCGTGCCTGTCGACATCGGCCAGACCGGAGAAGAGAGCTGGCATGTCCTGGCCGACCCCGAGGGCAACGAGTTCTGCCTCTTGCGCACTCAGCTGAAGCCCATCTGACGTCCCGCCACATCGAGCCTTCCAGGGCGTGTATCGAGACTGCTGCCAGGGGCCTGAGCGGTGTCCGCGAACGATGAGTGCAGCTCAGTGGCGTCTGGAGTGGAAATCAGGAAGGCTGGGGCGCATGGTTTCGGTTTTGCAGAACGTGGCGATTGACTGTGCGGATGCCTATGAGCTGGCCCGATTCTGGAGCAGTGTGACGGGCCGTCCGATGCATCCGGATGTCAGACCGGGTGACCGGGAGACTCAGGTGCTGCTGGCGGAGGGCCCAGTGCTGTACTTCAACCAGGTGCCCGAGGCCAAGACGATCAAGAATCGGATCCATCTGTGTTTGCGCCCTGAGACCTCGCGGGATCAGGAGCTGGACCGGCTACTGGGCCTCGGAGCCACCTTTGTCGCTGATCACCGGAATCCCGATGGTTCAGGCTGGGCGATCCTTGCTGATCCCGAGGGCAACGAATTCTGCGTTCTGCGCAGTGAGTCCGACCGAGCCGCCACGAATTCCTGACGCCGACGCGCCGTCCTGGCCGGTTTCGTACGACACCGTTCGGTCCCTTCAGACGGCTGCTGCCTTCCACGCGACTTCTGGGTGTGTCTGCTGAGCGTGCTGGTGGCGTTGCGCCCAGCGGACGGCGAGTGGTGCTGCCAGACCCGTCACGGTGAACAGCACTCCTGCGACGTACCACCCGGGGCGGCCCCAGGTGATGCAGAGAGAGATGAGCAGGGCCGGCCCGAGGGCTTCGGCCAGTCCGGCGCCCAGGCCGAACACTCCGAGGTACTGGCCGGTGGCGTGCTGCGGGGCGAGGGCGAAGGACACTTCGAAGCCTGCGGCGGAGTGCCACAGCTCGCCGATCGTGTGGATCACCATCGCGGTCATGAGGAGCGTGGCCGCGGCCCACGCCGGTATCCCCGCGGACAGCGAGATCAGCGAGCAGGA
Source organism: Streptomyces sp. NBC_01546 (assembly GCF_045208355.1). Taxonomy (NCBI): domain Bacteria; kingdom Bacillati; phylum Actinomycetota; class Actinomycetes; order Kitasatosporales; family Streptomycetaceae; genus Streptomyces; species Streptomyces sp. NBC_01546. The sequence continues at coordinate 7,805,133 of NZ_CP109379.1, read as the reverse complement.
GACGAGGAAGGCCACACCCGCTCGGCGGTAGGCAGCTCCTCCGGCCCCCGGGGAATCGATGCTGCGGCTGGCTCGTATCTGGAACGCGATGACGATGACGGTGTTGATGAGCATGGTGCCCGAGATGAGCCAGCGCGGGGCGGTGGTGGCCGTGACCAGCCAGAGCGGGATGGCCACCGTGAGCACCTTGAACTGGACGGCCATGATGCCGTCGAGAGCGGTGAGCAGGAGGTAGGGGCGGTCCCGCAGGGCGATCCAGCGCGGGCCGCCGACGGTGGGGACAGGTGTGACCGGCGGCAGGCGGATCAGGATCGCTGAGGAAGCCGCGAAGGCGACCGCGTTGCCGATGACGAGGAGTTGGTAGGCGGGGAGGGTGCCCACCTGCACGGCCCAGCCCGCCAGCAGGGCGCCGAGGGAGATGCCCACGTTGGTCACGGCGCGGAGATAGGCGCGGAACGCCTGCGGTCGATCGCCTCCGTAGTGCCTGATGAGCGGACTGCGTGCGGCCAATCCGGCTGCTTTGGCGCCGGTGGCCGTTCCTACCGCGAGGACGAACAGCCAGAAGCTGTCCGCCAGTACGAAGCCGGCAGTGGCCAGCGCCTGGACGACGAGGGTGATCGCGTAGACGCCGCGTGCTCCGCGCCGGTCCGCGAGATGGCCGACAGCGATGCCCACGGCCAGCGAGACGACACCGGCGATGCCAAGTCCGAGGCCCACCTGGGCTGCCGGAAGGTGGACCGCCTCGGTGAAGTAGAGGACCCCGGCGGTCAGATAGAGGCCACTGCCGACGGTGTAGACGAAGTTCGAGGCGGCGAGGGCACGCTGTGGGCCGGTATCCGGCAGCAGTTCGGGCATGACGAGGCTCCGCTTCCCGGGGTCGACAGTAAGCACTGAGCAAGCTTTCTGCCTGTTACTCGCAATAGCAAGAGAGTTGCGGGAAAACGAGCCGTGCAACCTGCGCGGACCTCACTGCGTGGCGGCTTTGAGGTGCAGGACGAGGGCCGCTTGGACAGCAGCCTTGGCGCGGAAGGGGTGCGGGCCGGAAACCGTCCGGTCCCGGCCCGCACCCCCTCTTCTTGCGCTACGCCTTCTTCGGGTTGGGGCACACCTGCCAGGCGAGGTGGTAGAGGGTGCTGACGCTGGTGTCGGTGGAGTCCATGGCCATGAAGCTCGTGGACGTCTGCGGGTTGGACGTGCCGGCGTTCACGCGCAGTTCGGTATTGATGTTGAAGTTGCGCTTTTCACCGCACGGGGCCCAGACCAGGTCGGCGTATTCCGTCTTGTCGCTCGTCTGCCAATTGTCGTTGAGCGGGCCGTTGAACTGGTGGGTCCGCTGGGATGTCTGCGACATTCCCTGGAAGTAGTAGTTCGCCTTTTCCTGGCCCCACGCGCCGGGCTGGAGGAATGCGAATCCGCGGTAATCGGCCTGCACGATGGCGTAGGTGAAGCCGGAGGGCACGTGGACGCGGAGATTGAGCTGGCAGTTCTTGCGGAAGGCGGTCGGCGGGGCGCCGGGGCCGACCTGGGCGAGGTACTCGCTGTAGGTGACCGTGAAGGCGGTGTTGTCCGGGGCGACGGCCACCTCGGCCGTGCCTTCGCGGCAGCCGGAGCCGTTCACGGTGGCGAGTTCGATCACGATCTTGTCGGGCGGGGCGGTGATCGGGCCTGCGGACACGGCGGGCGTCGAGGCGGTGATCAGGGCGGCGGCCGCACCACCGATGAGCAGGCCGCGGGTGCGGATGCGGGTACGGGTGCGAGTACCGGTGCGGTTGTGGGACAAGAGGTGAGACATCGTTGTCACTCCTGGCCGTCGGGTCGGGTTTCCAGCGCTCTCGCGCTCACGCGTCCGCGTCAGGCCGCGGGGCATTCCTTCCACTCGAAGTGGTAGACGGTGCTGACGCTGCCGTCCGTCGAGTCCATGCTCATGAAGCTCAGCGCCTGCGGGCTCGACGTGCCCGCGTAGACCCGCAGTTCGGTGTTGACGTTGAGGTTGCGCTCCTCGCCGCAGGGGGCCCAGACCAGGTCGGCGTACTCGGTCTGGTCGCCGGCCTGCCAGTTGTCCGTGAAGGGGCCGTTGAACTGGTGGGTCGTACGGGCCGTCTGGGCGGCGCCCTGGAAGTAGTAGTTCGCGCGCTCCTGGCCATAGGCGCCGCGCTGGAGGTGGGCGAAGCCGCGGTAGTCCGCGCGGGCGATGGCGTACGTGAACCCCTGGGGCACGTGGATCCGCAGGGCCAGCTGGCAGTTCTTGCGGAACTCGGTGCCGCCGGAGCCGGCTCCCGTCTGCGCGAGGTAGTTGCTGTAGGTGACGGTGAACGCCGTGTTGTCGGAGGCGGCGGCGACCTCCGCGGTCCCCTGGGGGCAGCCCGATCCGTTGACCCCGACCACGTCGACCGTAATGCGGCCGGGCGGCGGAATAGCGGGGGAATCGGCCTGGGCCTGCGCGGGGGCGACCACGGCCGACAACACCGCGATCGCGGCACCGACGGCCATTCTGCGGAGCGGCATATCCGGTTCTCCATTCATTCGGAGGGGTAAAGCATTCGCCATGGACATGCCATCACAAGCGCTGCGGGGCGGGAGGACGCGATACGGCCAACACGCGCCCACCGCATTCCCCACCACACCCCTGGCCGGATACCGCGATCCCCCGCACCCCGCCGCACGCCGCCCATCAGCCCGGCATCACCGCCCCAGCCATGCGAAGCGGTCAGGACGGACCTTGACGATGTCCGGTTTCCCCGCCCGTTCCGCCGAACCCAGGGAGGTTACTGGTCGGCGACAGCCTGGCCGGCGGCCTGTTCCAGGACTTCCAGGACGGTGTCGCTGAACAGCGTGGCCTTGTAGCCGGTCTGCGGCAGCGGCCGACAGCGGGCGAGTACCGTCGCGGCCGCTGCGGCGAGGACTCCGGGGGTGGCCTCCCGGCCGATCAGGGCGGCCTCCACCTCCGTAAGCCGCAGCGGGACGCGCGCCACCCCGCCCGCCGCGACGGCGGCGTGCGTGATGGTGGCGCCGTCGAGCGCGAGCCGGGCGGTGGCCTCGACCAGGGGCCATTCGGCGTGGGCCCGGCTGGTGGCCCGGTGACAGGCGGCGCGTTCGCCGGGCAGGGGCGCGGGCAGCCGGACGGCGGTGAGGATGCGGTCCGGCGGCAGCAGGTGGTCGGTGTGGAAGAGCCGGTCGCCGTCCCCGTACAAGTCGGCGACGCTGCGCGGGGATTCGCCGTGGACCTCGGCCTCGGCGTCGTAGGTGAGCAGGGCCATCGCGAGCGTGGACGGGTGCGGAGTGATGCAGGGGCCGTCTCCGCTGACCACGCCGAAGTGGTGGTCGCCCTCGCGCGCGGGGCAGCCGGTGCCGCCCTTCTGGAGGCAGCTGACGTGCGGGTTGCGGTAGTACCAACAGCGGTTGCGCTGCAACAGGTTGCCGCCCAGGGTGCCGGCGGCGCGGATCTGCGGAGTGGCCGCGGTCCCGGCCGACAGCGCGAGGGCCGGCCAGCCGGCGCGCACCTGCGGATCGGCGGCCAGCGCGGCGAGGGTGGTCAGGGCGCCGATCCGCAGCCCGCCGCCGGGTAGCGGCGTGGTGCCGCGCAGGTGGCCGGCGCCGCCCAGGTCGGTGAACGGCCCGGGTGAGAGGCCGCTGCGCTGCCGGGCGGTGGTGTCGGTGCCACCGGCGCGCAGCTCCCCGCCGCGGGCCAGGACGGCGGCCGAGAGGTCGGTGAGGGCGGGCTCGGTGCTCACGTACCCAGTCCTTCCAGGAGCCGGTCGGGGCGGATGGGCATGTCGTACGGGCGCCAGCCGGTCGCGTCGTGGACCGCGTTGGCCAGGCACGCCGCGGTGGGCAGGGTGGCGATCTCGCCGAGGCCGACACCGCCGCCGGGGACGTGCTCGAAGCCCTCCTGATGGAAGTGGATGGTGATCTCGGGGGTGTCGCCGATCCCCGGGATGCGGTAGTCCTCCAGGTTCTCGGTCAGCACCCGACCGGTGACCGGGTCGGTGCGCCGCTCCTCGTACAGGGCGTAGCCGACGCCCTGTACGACGGCGCCCTCGCACTGGCTCCGCGCCAGCCGGTCCTCGTGGATGCGGCCCGCGGAAATGCCGCTCCACACGCGCAGCGGGCGGATCCGGCCGAGCCGCGTGTCCACCTCGACCTCGGCGACCTGCACCGATCCGGTGAAGCCGCGGCCGATCGCCACACCGCCCAGGGTGAAGGGGCTCACGAAGCCCCGGCGGTCGCGGGGGCGCCGACCGGTCACCCGTACGCCGTGCGCCGCGTCGAGCCGGGCGGCGACGTCACCGCCGCCGAGCGCGTCGCGCAGCCGGACGGCGGCGTCCGCGGCGGCGGGCACGATGGAGGGCGTGGTGCGGCTGCCGCCGGAGGTGGGACCGTGGACGGCATCGCTCCGGCCGACCTCGGCACGCACCCTCCCCTCCGGCACGCCGAGCCCCTCGGCGACGGCCCGGCGCAGCACGGTCCGCGAGCCCGTGCCCATGTCCTGCACGGCGCAGCGGGCGACGACGACCCCGTCCTCGACGGTGAGCTCGACCTCGGTGACGGGATCGAGGAAGTACAGCCAGTTGGCCGACGCGACGCCGACGCCGCGGCGGAAGCGCCCGGTTCCGCCGCGGGGGCCCGACCAGACCGGAAGCGAGGCGGCCCGGTCGTACAGGGCGTGCCGTTTGAGGTTGCCGTCCCAGCGGCGGCGCAGGGCGATCGGGTCCTGGCCGAGCCGGTGGGCCATCTCGTCGACGGCCTGCTCCAGGGCCCAGCACATCGTGGGTCCGCCCGGGCCGCGGAACGGGGCGCCCGGAGGTCGGTGGGTGACCGTGTCGAAGTCGCGGAGCCGGCGCGGGGCCTTGCCGTACATGAAGCGGGCGAGTGCCGCCACGGTGCCGCCCACCGACACCCCGCCGTCGGTGTCCGCGTCCATGGCCAGCGCACTCAGATCGCCGGCCGCGTCCGCGACCATCGCCAGCCGGATCCGGGTGCCGGGCCGGTATCCGCCGTCGGTGAGCTCCTCGTCCCTGTCCAGCACCACCCGCACCGGGGCGCCGTGCAGCCGGGCCAGCTCCACCGCGGCGACGACATCGGAGGTCAGCCCCATCTTGCAGCCGAAACCGCCGCCTACGTGGACGGCCCTCGCCACCACCCGTTCGACGGGCAGGCCGAAGCGCTCGGCTGCGAGCTCGGCGGTGTGCTTCACCGACTGCGTGGACACCTCCAGGTGGAGGGTGCCGTCGACCCACTGGGCCAGGCAGGCATGCGGTTCGAGCGGGGTATGGGTCTGCGCGGCGGTGGTGAACACGCCCTCCACCACCCGCTCGGGATTCCGGGCCCGGGCCTCGGTGATACGGCGCACGGCCGTGGCGGGGCGCTTGCTCATGGCGGACGGGCCCCGCAGGTTGCCGCGCCAGCGGGCGGGCACCAGCTGGGGGGTCTCGCCGGACCCCGGAGCCCGCTTGCGCGCCGCTTTGTCCTCGTAGACCAAGGGGCCCTCGCCGGTCCGGGCCTGGCGTACGTCGAGGGCTGCCGGCAGCACCTCGTAGTCCACCGTGACCCGCGCCGCGGCCGCTCGTGCGGAGGCCCGGTCCGGCGCCGCGACCGCGGCCACCGGCTGCCCGACGTACCGCACCACGCCGTCGGGAGGCAGCAGCGGCACCAGCGGATGGTCTCCGGCCTCCAGGGAGCGTACGTGTGCGTGCGCGTGCGGCGAGCGGATGATCACCCCCTCCAGCAGGCCGTCGGGGTGCAGGTCCGTGGTGTACCGGGCCGATCCGTCGATCTTGTCCGGGGCCTCGGTACGCGGGACCGCCGGCGCCTGCCCAGCGGCCGGCGGTGTGTCGTAGTCGCCCGCACAGGCCGCGGCCACCGCGCTGAAGATCCCCTCGTAGGCGCCGCAGCGGCACAGGTGGCCCGCCAGCGCGTCCGCGATCTGCTCCCGCCCTGGCCGGGTGCGGCCGTGCGCGGCCCGCCACCGCTCGAAGAACGCCGCCGCCTCGACCACGAACCCCGGGGTGCAGTAGCCGCACTGGAGGGCGTCCTCGCCGGCGAAGGCACGCGCCACCGGGTGTCCGGACAGGCCCTCCACCGTCGTCACGCGCCGGCCGGCCAGCCCGACCGCCGGCGTCAGGCAGGACACCCGGGGCTCACCGTCGACCTGGATCGTGCAGGCCCCGCACACCCCGCCCGCGCAGACCAGCTTGGTGCCGGTCAGACCCAGCCGGTCGCGCACCACCTCCACGGCGGCCGGGTCGTCGTCCACGTCCACCTCGTGCCGGACGCCATTGACCTCGAACTCCACGAGACTGCTCCTTAGCCGTGGGGTGGCGACCGCCGGGCCTCGCGCTCACCTTCACGCTCCTTGATATCCCGCTCCCGGGGTCGGCGCAGTTCGGCCGCGCCCGGCTGACGCGCCCCCGCCTGCGCAGCCGTCATGGCCGCGTCCGCTCGTCATCCGCTGCGGCCGGGACAGGTACCCCGGACCAGGCCCTCGGCCGTCCTCACGAACCGGACCCGCTTCTCCCCGCCATCCGTGCGCATCCACGGCGCCGGGGTCCCGGGTCGCCTCGCGGTGTGCCGGAACGCAGGATGGAGCAGGTGATGACGGTTTTGGTGGTCGGCGTGCCCGATGGCGAGCAGTTGGAGCTGCTGCGCTCCGGTATTCAGCGCAACCCGCATTTCCGGGTGGTCTCGCATGCTCACGATCCCGCCGTCGCTCTGGCCCACGCCCGGGTCCTTCTGCCCGATATCACTGTCCTGTCCCTGCCCGCGGGACTCGACAGTCTCGACACGGATCCGGACGTCCTGCGCGTGTTCCACGGGGTGCGGGCCCTGGATCCCCCGAGCGCGGTGGTACTGCGGACGGCCGCCGCCCGCGTGCCCCGGGCGGTGTCGGGCCTCGCGGCCGAGGGAGCCGTCCACATCGTGCGCGACGGAGACTCCGAAGCCCTGATGCGGGCCCTGCGCACGATCGGGCTGCGCCGGGCCAGCTGCGACCCCGACGAGATGCCCTGACCCGGACTGCCGTCGAACGGCAGCAGGCAGTGCCTCTGGAACTAGGCTGGGACATGGCGTCGGCACGGTGGGAGATGTCGTGGATGTCGATCTGCGCAAGATGCGCTACTTCGTGGTCGTGGCCGAGGAGTTGCACTTCGGGCGGGCCGCGGGGTGCACGAGGGCCTTCTCGACGTGAGCTTCGTACGGCTGCCCGTCGAGCGTCGCGGCCTGGAGCTGCGCCCGCTCTTCCGGGAGCCCCGTGTCGCCGTACTGCCGGCGGACCACCGGCTGGCGGGCAAGGAGTCCATCGTCATCGCGGATCTGGTGCCCGAGCGGCTGCTGCAGGACCCCGACGCGGTCCCCGAGTGGCGTGACCTTCCCGAGCGTTCCGGTGGCGTGGGGGCCGGGCCGCCGCCCTCGTTCGCCACCGTCGAGGAGAAGCTGGAACACGTCGCGACGTCCGGGGGCGTCCTCGTCCTTCCCCTGTCCACCGCGGCCTACTACACCCATACCGATGTCGCGCACGTGCCCATCGACGACATCGGCCCGGGCGAGGTCTGCCTTGCCTGGAGCGCCGGCCGCCGCTCCCCTCTGCGCCCGGAGTTCGCCGACATCGCCGCTGCCCAGTACTGATGCCCTGGGGACATCACCGCTGACAGAAGAGGTCTTGGACGCCGGCCTCCGCGCGGGGCCAGGGTGGAGGAGCGGCGGAAGTCCCTCGCCGTCCTCGATCGACAAGGACCGTGAGTGCGATGCAGATCTTCATCACAGGTGGCTCCGGCTACATCGGCCGCTCCACCATCCGGGCACTGACCGCGCACGGCATCGGCGTGACGGCGCTGGCGCGCAGCGAGCATGCGGCGCGCACCGTGTCGGACCTTGGTGCCACCCCGGTTGCGGGGGCGCTCACCGACACCGATGTCCTCCATGAGGCGGCCCGCGCGGCCGACGGGGTCATCCACCTCGGGGTGGACTACGCCGAGGGCACCGCGGACGTCGACCGCGCAGCGGCGGAGGCGCTGCAGGACGGCGTGGGAAGGGGCCCCTATGTGCACACGGGCGGGGGTGTGGGTGTACGGCGACACCGACGGGGTCGTCGACGAGGACGCTCCGCTGAGCCCGCCGCGCCTCACCGCTTGGCGGCTGGAGAACGAGAAGCGGGTGCTCGCCCGGGCCGCCACCGGAGAGCGCCCGGTGGTGGTGATGCCGGGGCTGGTCTACGGCCGCTCCGGCGGACTGGTGCAGTCGTTCTTCGTCGAGCCGGGACGGACCGCAGGTGCCGTGCCCTGCATCGGCGACGGCTCCAACCACTGGGCGCTGGTCCACGTCGACGACATCGCCGAGCTGTACGTCCTGGCCCTGAACGCCCCGGCCGGTTCTGTCTACGCCGGGGTCAGCGGCCAGAACCCTGCGCTGACGTACGTCACCCGAGCCCTCGGCCAGGCCGCCGGGTGCCCCGGGAGGATCGACTCCCTGACCCTCGAGGAGGCAGTGCAGCGAATGGGCCCGATCGCCGAGGCGTTCGCCCTCGACCAGCAGTTCAGTGGCGCCAAGGCGCGCCGCGAGCTCGGCTGGACGCCCACCCGCCTCGAGGCCTTGGCCGAACTGGCCCAGGGCTGAACCAGCAGGGCAAGCGGTGCCTGCCCCGGACGAGGTCAGGCCGGGGCGTTCCAGGCCGTCATGAGCCCGTCCAGCCACGCCGGCGGCAGCTCCGCGGCGTCCCACTCCTCGCGCAGCTCCTGCGGCGCGGCGACGAGCCGCTCCAGCACGGCGATGCTCGTGGCGGAGTGGAGGAGCGAATAGCGGCCGTGCACCCTGATGGCGCTGCCCGGTCCGTACGCCGCGAACAGCCGCTCCAGCCTGGCCCGGTGGGCTGCGGCGAACTCCGTCAGCCGCCCGGCGTACCTGGCCCGCTGCCGGAGGCTCATCGTGCCGAGGACCGCGGTGAGCACCTCGTCGGTCACCTCCGGATCCAGCTCCGAGACCGCGGTGAACGACAGGTACAGAGGTGTGACCGCCACCCGCGCCCGCTCCACCTCCATACGCCCGGCCCGCGGACGCTCCCCGGCCGGGCCCTGCTGCCCGTCTTCCCCCACGACCCGCAGCAGGGTCCGCTCGGCGATGGCGCCGAGCTCCTCCAGGAGGCCCCCGGCACCGTCGAGCCGGCCCGCCTCGTACGCCTCGCCCTTGTCCCCCGGCGCGCTCCGGGCCCCGCCGCTCAGCTCCTCGTGCGCGAGAGCCAGTGCTCCCGCCTCCAGGAGCCCGATCAGTTGCCGCGCATCACCGGAAGGGACCCCCGTCCGCGCGAGGAGCTGCAGCAGCGTCGTCCTCGCGTTGTCGACACTGGCCTCGTCCGGCCACTGCCGTCCCTCGTCAGCCGCGCTCATCAGATCCTCTTCATCGCTCGGGTAGTGCAGTGTGTCCAACGAGATCGCTCCCTTCCATGGTCCAACGCCCGACGGCCGGGCTGTGCTCCCCGGCGCCGCAGCCCAGGTGGTCGGCACTGATCTCCGCCCACCGGCCCACCCTCGCGCGCTGACCACTGGCATCCAAGCAGCCCAGGACACGGAGCTGCAGCCGACCGTCGTAGCCGCGCGCGGACGTCATGCGTTGTTACCCGCGTGGACGAGACCTGGGACCTGCTGGGGTGGGCAGGTAGCTCTGGGACACGGGCCCGTCGGTCACTTGCGGGCGACCGGACTGAGGAGGACGAGTTCGCCCCCGTCGCAGTAGCGCAGTGCGCCGTTCCGAGTGAGGTTCGCCCGGCACGCGGACTCGGTTCGCCACAGCATCCGGCCGTCCCGGCCGTACAGGTACAGCTGCCGCCCGTCCTGCCAGAAGCCCTCGCCGACCACAACGGCCTCGGGCCCGAGGCCGGACGGGCGCACCGGACTGGCCGGGTCGTTCAGGTCGCGGTCGGCCCGGCCGGGCGCGCGAACGATCGTCCGCCCCGCGTCGGGGACCGGGTATTCGCCCGGGGCCAGGCGCGAAACGGGTCGCAGGGTGCCGAAGTACGGGTTGAGGACGTAGGCCCCCTGGGCATCCGGGACCACAAGCCTGAACCCGGCGTCGAGCGGCACTGTGCGGTCCCAGCGGCATCCGGTCGCCGGGTCACGGGCGGATTCGGGCTGATCCCAGGTGACGTCAAGGCGCCAGCCCTCGTCGCCCGTCCCGGAGGTGACGGCGCTCCCCACCACCGCGGCCCGGCAGTCGTCCTCCGCCGGCGCGGTCACCACGATCAGCCGGTCGTCGGCCTGGAGACCCACCCGGTCGATCCGGCCCTCGGGCAAGCGCAGCCCTTCCACCCAGTGCGGTTCGCCCGTCTCCGGGTTCACCCGGGACATCCGCTCGCCCGACACCAGGTAGGTCTCGCACCGGTGGGCATTACGGAAGACGGCGTCGCGGCCGCAGCCGTCCAGTACCGACGTGGCTCCCGGCTCCGTACGCTCCCACCGTTGCTGCCCGGACCACGGGTCCCACCCCGTGACCCGGCAGCCGTCCGGGGCGCAGGCGGCCTCCACGAGCACTGAGCTCGAGCCCTCGCTGGAGTAGGAGACCAGGGCGCCGTCCGCCAGTTCGTGCCGCCAGGCGAGGGTTCCGTGCTCGGTGTCGACGCGGGCCACGTCCGTGGGCCCCGTCCGGCCGGGGCGGCCTCCGACCAGCACCACCATGGAGCCGCTGCCGGGGTCGGAGACGGCCGAGTTCGGTGACCCGGGGACCTTCGAGGTGAGTGCGAACTCAGGCGGCAACTCGACGGTCCAGCCCGGAACTTCGCCGTCCTTGCGCCCGCCGGCAGCGGCCGGCGCCTCACCGGCCGGCCGGTCGGGGAAACGGGCCAGCTTCGTTCCCTGCCCGAAGATGCCGGTGGAGTCCTGGTGCAGGACCCAGGTGCCGTCCGCGCCCGGCGCCACCGGAAGTCCGCCGCGCCAGGACACGACCCGCTCGGACCTGCCGTCGTCGAACATCGGCGGCTGCGGTCCGAAACATCCCGCCAGGGCGGCGACGAGCGCCGGCCCTGCCAGCCCCGCACGGACACCTCGCTTCACCACGGCTCCCCCCGCCGTACACGAGGGACCACCGTAAGCCGTGCCCTGCCTCCCACCGGTCCGGGCCGCCGAATCGTGACGGATGAGAGATCGAGTAGCTCAAAACCTCCCGTGAACGGCGGCCATTTGAGTGGCAGCAAGCCAGGTCGTTTGGTCCGTCATGGCCGCCATCCTGTGAGCGGGGTGGGGTCCTCCCGTACGGCCGCAATGACGAACGAGTGCCCCGCGGGGTCGGTGAACCGGCGCAGCGTCGTGCGGTTGTCCAGCCGGGTGCCGTCCTCCTCCGCCGCCACCGGGCGCGCCCCGAGGACCACGGCCTCGCGCTCGGCTTCGTCGAGGGAGTCCGCCGCCACCAGGATCCGCAGATGGGCCTGTTGGGACTCCTCCGGCAGCGGCCAGCTCGGCGGCGCGTGGTGGGGATCGCGGCGGACGCCGAGCACCGTGCCGGTGCGGCCGGTGACGAGGAACAGCTCCCCGTCGCCGGTCGCCGGACCCGCCGTGGCGCCGAGCAGTTCCGCGTAGAACCGTGCCAGAGGCTCGGGTTCGGCGCAGTCCAGGATGAGAACGCTTGTCTTGGGGACCGTCATGGACCGCGTGTGCCCTGCGTCGTCGCCCGTACACGCACCGTACGGCCCGCGAGCCGGTTGGCCGGCTCCTCCCGTACGGTGCAGCGCCTTCCGATCGTCGGCGTCCCCCGCGCATGTGGCCCTCAGGGGCGGGCAACCGCGCCTCGAGACGTCCTGACGGACGACCCGCACCTCAGGGTGCGGGGCTGCCGACGACACGAAAGGGGTGCGCATGTCGCACGTCGAGGAGTATGTCGAGGTCAACGTCCCCGTGAGCACGGCCTACAACCAGTGGACGCAGTTCGAGGAGTTCCCCGCCTTCATGGAGGGGGTCGAACGCATCGAGCAGCGCACGGACACGCTCACGCACTGGGTGACGAACGTGAACGGTGTCCAGCGCGAGTTCGACGCACGGATCACCGAGCAGCTCCCGGATCGGCGCGTCGCGTGGATGACGGTCGGCGGGGAGGCCCGCCAGGCCGGGATAGTCACCTTCCAGCCGATCGACGCGACCACCACCAAGGTCGTCCTGCACATGAACTGGGTGCCCGACGGCCTGGCCGAAACGGCCGCCGACAAGCTCGGCTTCGTCAAGCGTCAGGTGGTGGGTGATCTGAAGCGGTTCAAGCTGTTCATCGAGTCGCGTGGGGTCGAGACGGGGGCCTGGCGCGGCGAGGTCTGACAGGGCGGGACGGCTCGCTCTCAAGGGGGTAACCCGCCTAAGGGAAGCGAAATCCCTGGGTATCTCGGCCAAGTTGTCCGTACGCCCCTCCGCGCCCCCCGCAGTGACGTTCCATCACCCCTGTACGGGGGCACCCGTGTGGTGCCGTTGGTTCGTCAACCGAGGAGAGCACGCGATGACGAAGGTCCTCGTCCTGCACAGTGTCAGCCTGGTCCGATCGGCACTGGCCGCCCTGCTGAGATCGGAAGGGCCCTTCGAGGTCACATCGGCAGGCTGGCGGACCGCGGTACGCCAGGCCGAGTCCTTACGACCAGACGTGACGGTCGTCGACCTCGATTGTCCGGGGGCGACGGCCGTCCTGGCCGACAACGGAGGCGCGGACGGCCAGGTCCTCACGTCCCCGTCTCCGGTCCTGGTACTCGCCTCGATCGGCGCACCCGGTTCCCTGCACCGGGCCTTCCGGGCCGAGGCCCGCGGCTATGTCGACAAGGACGGCTCGCCGGGACGGCTGGTACGGGCGGTCCGGAAGGTGGCCGCGGGGGAACGGTTCATCGACGCCTCGCTGGCTTCCGCCTTCATGGAGGCCGACCCCGTACCGCTGAGCCCTCGGGAACTCAGTGTGCTGGCCCGGGCCGCGGAGGGCGATTCCATCCCCGAGATCGCCCGCACGCTGCACCTGGCGAGCGGGACGGTACGCAACTACATGGCCGCGGCGACCCGTAAGACCGGTGCCCGCAATCTCATCGACGCGATCCGTATTTCCCGGCGGGCGGGCTGGGTCTGATCGGCGGCCGCCGCGGCCGGGCACGGCAGGCGCGTCACTCGTCCGAGGTGCCGTTCCACCTCCCCACCAGATCGCGGTACAGGGCCGACCTGGCCGGGAGTTCCGCATGCGTGCCGCACACGGCCCGGGTCCCGTCGAGGACGAGGACCCGGTCGGCGCGGGCAGCGGACGAGACGCGGTGTGCCACGACGACGAGCGTGCCGGGCCGGGCCGCGAGGGCCCGTTCGGCACGCTCCTCCGTGCGCGGGTCCAGGTGGCAGGTGGCCTCGTCGAGCAGCAGCAGCGGGGCCGTCGAGAGGTAGGCGGCGGCGAGTGCCAGGTGCTGGCTCTCGCCCCGGGACAGCAGTCGGGGGGACACCTCGGCGTCCAGGCCGCCCAGCCGTTCCACCAGGTCTTCCAGCCCCAGGGCGCTGACGGCGCGCCGCACCTGGGCATCCGCATCCCCGGGCCCGGTGGCTCCAGGGCCCGGGGACAGATGCGTCAGGTTCTCCCGCACGGTGCCGGTGAACACGTACGCCTGCTGCGGCAGCAGGGTCCGCCGCGGGTCCGGTCCCGTCGCACCCGGTTCCCGGCGGGCGGCCGCACCGGCGACGAGGACCGTACCCGCGTCGGGTGACAGCATCCCGGCGAGCAGCGCGGTGAGCGTGGACTTGCCGATGCCGCTCGGCCCGACCACGGCGAGGTGCTCCCCCGGCCGCACCACCAGGTCGAGGGCGTCGAGTACGGGAGCCGCCCCGGGGCCGTAGGCAAAGGTGACGCCCCGGAGCTCGGCTGCGGCGGCGGTCCGCCGGCCGGTGTGGACGACGCTCCCCCGCGGCTTCGTCGCGCGGCCGTGGTCCGGGGCCGGCGACAACGGGTCGCAGAAGCGTTCGAGCACCACCAGGAGGCGGGTGCCTGCGGAACCCAGTGCCGTCATCAGGGAGTTCAGGGCCGGCAGCAACGCCTGCACCACGTACATGAGGCCGCCGGCCAGCGCACCGGCGGTGATTCCGTGCCCGAGCAGCCAGGGCGTCGCGGCGAGCAGTGCGATCACGGGCAGCCGGCCCGCCGTACCCAGGGCCAGCGTGCGCAGGGCCGCCCAGCGCGCGAGCCTGCGGGCCAGCCGCTCCTGGGTGGCGATCAGGGGCTCGACCCGGGCTTCCGCCGCCGCCTGTCCGCCGCAGGCGACGATGTCGCGCAGGCCCTCCCCCAGCGCCGCCACCCGGTCCGACAGCGCCTCGTCGGTGTCCAGGGACAGGCGTTGTACGGATGCCATGGGTCGGAGCGTGGCCAGGAAGGCGGCCACGCCCAGCAGCAGCGGGGGCAGCACGATCAGCAGCAGCACGGGAGCCAGGGCCGCCATGCCCGCGAACGCGCCCACGGCGGTGAACACGAACGAACGCACCGTCAGTACCAGCCCGGCGAAGGAGTCCCGGGCCATTTCCGTCTGCTGGGTCAGCCGGGACACCGCGCCCGCGTCGGGAGCGCGCGCCGGGTCGACGACCGCGCGGTCCAGTGCCTGCCGTACCGACCGCCGCACCAGGCCGTCGCGCAGCGGCTCCACGAGGTCCGCGAGTCCGGCGAACACACCGCGGAGCGCGAACCCGCCGAGCACTGCTCCGGCTCCGGCTGCGGCCAGCCAGGCGAGACCGGTGGCGGTACGGCCTGCGAGGAAGCCGTCGTCAAGGGCGCGGGCCACGCCGTAGCCGCCGAGGAACGTGTGCGCGGACTCGAGGAGCGACCATGCCGCCAGCCGCCCCAAAGCGCCCTTGCGGCCACGCAGGAACCGCCGGCCCTCGGGGGCGACCCGACGCCAGGCCTCGCTTTCGCTCATCGGGCCGCCTCCGTCGCCGGTTCCCCTTCGGGTGCCGGCTTCGCGTCGGCGGCGAACACCGCCCGGTAGTCGGGCTCGTGCTGCCACAGCTCGCCGTGGGTGCCGGCCGCCCGCACCCGCCCGTCGTCGAGCCATACGACGAGGTCGGCGCGGACGGCGGAGGAGAGGCGGTGCGCGACCACGATCCGCGTGCCGGGCCGGACCTCGTGGGCGAGCGCCCGCTCCACCTCGCGGGCCGTGACGGTGTCGAGGCTGGAGGTGGCGTCGTCCATCACGAGGAGCCGGCCCGCGTGGCAGAACGCCCGGGCCAGCCCGAGGCGTTGGACCTCACCGCCGGACATCGGGGCGTCGGCGAGGCACGTGCCGTACCCGTGGGGCAGGCGCCGTACGAACAGGTCGGCGCCGGCGGCCCGGGCCGCGACGCGGACCGCTTCCGGGCCGGGGTCCGGACCGGCACCGAACCCGATCGCGTCGGCGACCGTGTCCCCGAGCAGCGCGGGCCGGTCGAAGGCGTACCCGACCTCGCGGCGCAGCGCTTCGGCGGGCACCTCCCGCAGGGGTACGCCGTCCAGCAGGACCAGGCCCGCGTCGGGGTCGGTGAGCCGGCCTGCCACGGCGGCGAACAGCGTCTTGCCGGAGCCGGAGCGGCCCACGACCGCCACCGTGCTGCCTCCGGGGATCACCAGGCTGATGTCGTCCAGGACCGTCGATCCGCCGCGTACGACCCGGACGTCGCGCAGTTCCAGGGTGCCGGGGCCGCCTTCCGGCAGCTCCGACCGGCCGTGGTCGAGTACGGGCAGAGCCAGGAGGGCGGCGGTCTTCCGGGCGGCCGCCCGGCCCCGGACCACGGCGGCCAGTCCGCCGGTCACGGCGCCGACCCCGGCCGCGAGGCCGGCGTACCGCAAGGCGGCGAGGAGTGCGCCGACCCCGATGGCCCCGGCCGACAGGCGTATGCCGCCGACGGCGAGCACCGCGTACAGGAGCATCGGCATGAGGACCGCGGACCGGGCCGTCGTGCCACCGTAGACCTGCCACATTCGTCTGCCCTCGGTGCCGAGCTCCGGCAACTGCGCGAGGATCCGCGCGCGTTCGCGGTCGGCGGTACCGGCGGCGGCGATCGTGCGCGCCCCGGCCAGTGCCTCGACGAGGCGGCCGGCGGTCGCGAGCTGCACCTGCTGGTAGCGGGCGACACTGCCGAGGGTGTCGCGGGCGAAGGCCCGCAGCAGGAGCACCAGCAACGGAACGCCCATGACGAAGGCGAGCGCCGTCCACAGGTCGATGAGGAAGAGCGCGGCCACCGCGCCGATCGGCGGCAGCAGTGCGGCGACGGCGTGCGCGACGGCGGCCGGGACCTTCCCGGCCTCGGTGGCGTGTGCGGTCAGCCGCGCGGCGGTTTCGCCGGGTGCGTAGCATGCCGCATGGTGCGGGGCCGTCCGCAGCAGCCGGGCCAGCCCGAGCCTGCGCAGTCGGGCGGTGGAGCGGCCGTCCACCTCACCGGTCAGCCGTGCGGCGGCGGCGTCCAGCACCACTTCGGCCGCGATGACCGCGGCGCACAGCAGTGTCCAGGCGGGGCCCGACGGGTCTTTGCGGAGCAGCAGGTCGAGGGTGTGGCCGAGGACGGCGGGTTCTGCGAGTGCTGCCGCGGCGGCCGTCAGCGCGCATCCGAGGACGGCGGCGGTGCGCCCGCCGCTGTGCCGCGCCGCTGCCACGAGCGCCCGGTCGGCGCCGCGTTCCACGGTCTGCGTCTCGGGTGTGTGGACCGCCGCGTCGGGGGACCTCATCGGCGGATGCCTCCAGTGATGTGGTGCGGGCCCGGGCGGCGAACCGCCCGGGCCCGAGGTGACCTGAATCAGTGACAGGTCGTGAGGCTCAGGCTGCTGTCACCGCAGAGCAGCAGGCTGGCCCGGCTGCCGCCGCCCGTCATCGCGGCCTCGGTGGACTCTTCCTTCGGGGTCTCCATCGACTGCAGGTCAAGAAGCGTCATGTCGGTTCCTCTTCTTCTCTCGAGTGGTGCGATGGGTCACGGCCCCGGGTGGGACCGGCTTGGGGGCGCCGCGCTCGCGCAGCGGCGGGAGGAACGGCAGGTGCGCGCGCCCGCCGGGCGCCGCGCTGCCGAGGGCGAGGAGAGCGCCGGCCGTGCCCGTGGCGAGGTCCATGGACAGCCGCATCATCTGCTCGCCCGGGAAGGCCAGATGCCCCTGGTACGGCACGGCGTGCCGGGCCAGTGCGTCGATCTGGCGGGCGATGGCCTGGGGGCCGGTGCCCGGGCCCGGCGTGGTGGTCCGGGCCAGGTGGAGGATCATCCCGGCGGCGCCGCGCAGCAGCCCGGGCTGGGCGTAGAAGGTCGCCTGCGCCGCCCGTACGATCTCGCGCCGGGCCTGTTCGAAGCGCTCGTCGGGACCGTGCTCCAGCCAGTCGTCGAGCACCATGCCGATGCCGACGCTGCCCTCGCCGAGGTACGGCATGGTGCGCCAGCCCTCGTTCACCTGGAGGGTGCCGTACGCGCTGGTGACGCAGCGGTCGAGGTCGCGGTGGAGTGCGTGGGCGGCCTGGATCAGCAGTTCCTTGTCGCCGGTGCGCTCGTACAGCCGCACGAGGAGCAGGGCGGGGCCGGAGTTGCCGTACAGCAGTCCCGCGCGGGTGGGCCGATGCTCCGGCCGGGCGATCAGTTCGGCGCAGCGCAGGGCCGCGGCGTGCAGCTCGCTCTCGCCGCTCGCGGTGCCGAGCGCGTCCAGGGCGAGGCCGATGCCGGCGAGTCCGCTGTGCAGGTCGGGGCCCGCGCTCTCCCACGGCTGGTGCAGCAGCAGGTCGGCGAGGGCGAGTGCACGGTCGTGGTGTCCGAGCCGGTGCAGCGTCCAGGCCGTGCCGGCCAGGCCGTCGTAGAAGCCGAGCGGAGTGCCGGAAGCCGGTTCCGCGGTGCGGCCGAGGAGCCATTCCTCGGCCTCGGGCCAGGGTTCGGCACCGGTCTCGGCGAGGGCGTGGAGCACTCCGGCGACCCCGTAGCCGAAGCCGATCCCTCCCCCGGCGGTCGCGAACTGGGCGATGTCGCCCGGGACGAGGCGGTCCTCGCGGTCCGGGGTGGCACTCGCGCGCAGCGCCGCGGTCATCGAGGTACGGGCGGCCGGCCATTCCCGTGGCTCGACGGGCAGGTACGGCCCGGCCGGTGCGGGCACGCGGCCGCCCGGTGCGCCCTGCGGGACGCCGGACAGGATCTCCTCGACGGCCTCGTCGAGGAACCGCCGCGGCACGGGGAACTGTTCGGCAGCCACGGCCGCCAGGTGTGCGGCCTTGGCCCGGTCCAGGACGAGCAGGCTGGTCAACGGGAGGAACAGGGCGAGCCGCAGGCAGGCAAGGGCGTAGCGGTCGACGGAGAACCCGCGACGCTCGGCCGGTGCGACGAAGGCGGGGTTGGCCACGGTCTGCCGCAGCCCCTCGTCCACGTGCGCGGCGGCTTCGAAGTCCAGCAGCGCGACGGAGGGTTCGCCCGTCTCGTCCTCCGCCACCATGATGTTGAAGAGGTGGAGGTCGTTGAAGACCACGCCGCGGGCGTGCACGGCGTCGACGGCCTCCGTGACCCGCCGGTGGATGGTGAGGGCCCACTCGGTGTACGAGGCGAGCTCCGCCGGGTCGGGATCTGCCTCGATCAGCGGGTGGCGGCGGGCGAAGTAGGTGTTGAGCGGTTTGCCGGCAAGGTGTTCCAGCACCAGGAAGTGGTGGTCGCCGACGGTGAACGTGCCGCGGACCTCCGGGACGCAGCCCAGGCCCGTCAGCCGTTCCAGTGCGGCCTGTTCGCGGTGCAGCCGGGTCACGGCGTCGGCGCCGTCGGCGGCGAGCCCGGCGTACGGCCGGGCCTCCTTGAGGACCACGGCCTCGCCGGTGCGGCTGTCCTTCCCGAGGTAGACGCCGCCACCGTTGGAGAAGTGCAGCGCCCGCTCCACCGTGAAGGGGACGCCGGTCAGGGTGACCGCGGAGCGCGCTGCGAGGTGCGGCTTCAGGAAGTCGGGCAGTTCGAGCCATTCGGGCGGCTGGAAGGCCGGTCCGCGCCGGTCCGGTACGAGCCGCCCGTCGGGGGCCTCGATGGCCGGGACCAGTGCGCCGTGCTCGTCGTAGCAGTGCCGCAGGGTGAAACTGCCGTAGCGCAGGTGGACCGGTCCGGCGGCCCAGCGCAGATCGCTGAGGATGTACGGGCCGGCCGCTCCCGCCAGCGAGGCGTCGAGGTCCTCCGCGATCCGGCCGCACTGCTGCTCGTCGGCCGGGTAGACGGTGATGAACTTCCCGCTCGCCGCGCGGTCGGCGTACTTGGCGTTGCGCAGGTGTAACAGGTACCGGCTCGGTATGAACTTGAAGGCGATGCCTCGGGCGGTGCAGTACTCGTACACCGTCGTCAGCACCGACTCGGCGTTGTCGAGCGTGGCCGAGACGTGGATCTTCCAGCCCTGCGCGGGCAGTTCGGCGCCGACGGGACGCAGCGCGAGCCAGTCGCCGCTCCGGTGCGAGCGCCACCCCGGCGGGACGGGGGCGAGGGCGGCCGCATAGCTCTCACCGACCCGCCGGTACGGCGCGTCGTAGAACCAGCGGTCGGAGTCGCAGAAGGCGGCGTACCCCTTGTTCACACCTGCTCCCTCGGTCGGTGGCAGACCCGACCGTGTCACGCCCGGCGGACGCGGCGACAGTCACCGCTGTCACTGACGGGGTGTGCAGTACTCACGAGTCACGAGGGATTCCTCACCGGATGGCACCGGGTTTGGCACCGCTGTCTACTTCGTCATGACGGCGCTGGGAGCCTGACCGTTCTGTGCCTGCTGGGCGCGGGCGGTCGCGGTCGCGGCGAAGGACTGGAGGATGCCGAGGTCTGTGCCGCCGGCGCCCTCGTCCATCATGACGACATTGATGACGACCGTCCCCACCCTGACGACCGCGAACGCGCCGGTCGCCTCGGTAATGCCGGGCGTCGGACTGTTGGCCCATTCGACTGCGGCGGACTCGTCTCCGCCCGTGTTCGACATGGCCACCGGCGTCGGGGTGGATCCGAAGTCCGCGTTTTCTCGCTTGATTTCGGCGTATCCGACGGTCGCCGCTTCGACGCTCGGATAGGTCACCACTTCGATCTGTGCCTGATCGAAGTAGAAGCCCGGGGTG
This sequence comes from Streptomyces sp. NBC_01546, assembly GCF_045208355.1. Classification (NCBI taxonomy): domain Bacteria; kingdom Bacillati; phylum Actinomycetota; class Actinomycetes; order Kitasatosporales; family Streptomycetaceae; genus Streptomyces; species Streptomyces sp. NBC_01546. The sequence continues at coordinate 7,785,116 of NZ_CP109379.1, read as the reverse complement.
TAGGACGTCTGGATGTCGAGCAGCGCGTCTCGGCACTTCGCGGGCATTCCCCCGCAGCGAAACTCTTTGGGATAGCCCGAGCCGACGCTCCAGCCGGTCGGCAGGCTGTCCATACCGGGAGGGATCGTCTTGGCCAGCGCCGCGTCCTTGATGGCCGTGGCGGAGTTTTGGGACCCGGCTCCACCCTGTGCCGGGGAATCGTCGCCGTTGAAGAGCTGCGTGCCGCCGTAGAGGCCCAAGGCAAGCAGCGCGACCAGCACGAGAGCTGCGGCGAGCAGGGAGAAACGAACGTTGCGGGTATTGCTGACCGTCACTCCGGCCATGGAAATGATGGGGCGGCCCCGTACCGGGCTGTTGTCGAACGAAATGCCCGTGTTGATGCGAGGCGCGGAAGCGGGAGGCGGACCCGCGAGGGCCAGGGCAATCCGCTCGGCGAAGCGCGGATCGGCGGCCATCTCCGACTCGACGAGGTCCCGCAACTGCTCGACGGCCGCCGGGTCGGTGGGGCTGGTCTCCACAGTGCTGATCGCCGCGCGACCCTGTTCGGTCGTCCCCAGACGATCGCGCACGATGGCCGAGACGGCATGGCCCACTTCTGCCCCGACCACCGCGGCCGTTCCTCCGGCCATCTGAGTGAAGATCGCTAATACCTGCTCGACCATGCGCCGTCCCCCCGTAGCCACACCCGAAGACCTCATTGTCGTCGCGGACACGTCAGCCGTAAGGAGATTTGCCATTTACATCGCCGCACCGGACCGGACCGAACCGGACCGCACCGCACCCTCCCTGATGGCCTGACCCGGGGAATCGGGTTCAGGAGACGGCCCGAAGTCGCGCGGCCGCGGCTTCCGCTTCGTGTACGACCCGACCGGGGTCCACGTCGACGAGGCGTCCGTTGAGTTTGAGCGGCCGGCCGTTCACGAAGACCGCGTGGACGTTCTCCGGTCGGCCGTTGAGCACGATCTGGTTGATCCAGTCGAACCGAGGCGCGAAGTTGAGCGCGGCGGGGTCGATCACGATGACGTCGGCGCACTTGCCGGGCGTCAGCGACCCGACGGTGTCGGCCATGCCGATCGCTTCGGCTCCGCCCAGCGTGGCGATCCGCAGCACGTCGTGGATCTGGGGGAACACCGACGTCTCCTGGGCGCGAACCCGCTGCAGGCCGACGGCCGTCTTCATGAGGGCGAAGAAGTCCGAGGTGTCGTTGGTGCCGCCGTCCTGGCCGAGCCCGACCTTGACACCCCGTCGGCCGAAGTCCGGCAGCCGCATGATCCCCGAGGCGAGCCGCATGTTGCTGAGCGGGCAGTGCGAGACCCTCACGTCGTGCGAGGCGACAGCGGCCAGCTCGTCGTCGGTCAGGTGGATCGCGTGGTTCATCAGCAGTCGCGGGCCCAGCGCGCCGATGTCCGTCAGGGTGCCGATCGGGTCGTCCGCCCGCTGTTCGCCGCGTTCGAGGACATGGCTGTTGAGCATGACGCCGAGATCCTGGGCGATCTCCCAGTGAACTCGGTTGAGGCCCTGGATGGCCCGCGCCGCGTGCGTGGCGACCTGCGCCGAGGCGAGCGGCACCGGGTCGATGAGTTCCCGCTTCGCCCGGGTGATCAGCGTGGCATCCCGCTCGGCCTGGAACATGGCGTAGGCGAAGCGCACCCCCGTATCGGCCAGGGCCCGTACGTACTGGACCGTGGTGTCGTACGGGATGGCGTCCACCCAGTCGACGAGCGTGGTCACACCGGACTGCAGGGAGTCGAGGGCGCCGAGGCGGACGAAGCGGTACATGTCCGCCGGTGCGATCCGGGAGAACGTCCGCCAATTGCAGTCGGCCAGCCATCCGAAGAGGTCACGGTCCGCGCAGCCGCCTCGCATCGACGACTGCCACAGGTGCGTGTGGACGTCCACGAACCCCGGCATCACCAGTTTCCCGGCGGCATCGATCACCTGGGTGCCGGGCGGGGCCGGCAGCCGCTTGCCGACTGCCGAGATGAGACCGTCGCGCATGAGGACGTCCGCCTGCTCCACGGCGCCCAGCGGGCCTTCGCCGAGGGCGCGGTCCATGGTGAGCACGAGTGCGGCGTTCCTGAGCACCGCGGCCCGGCCCGTCGGGGTTCCCCCTCGCGGCTGCGTACGACCGGCGCCGAGGACCAAGGGCACGGCCGCGGCCATGCCCAGGCCGGCCAGTACGCCGCGGCGGCTGGGCGGCGCGGGCCGGGGATCAGGGTGCGGGGCTGCATGCGCTGCGTCTGAGGCGGTGCCGGGACGTTCACGGAGCGGGTCCATGTCGTGTTGCCTCCCAACGGCCGGGGTGGGCTCGCCCTTCCCTGCGCCGACGAGACGTCAGACGAAAAGCGGGGAGGGTACCTGGATCGTCCGTCAGGCGGCGGGATTTCCGATAGAGGCGCGTCAACATTTTGTAGAAATCGGCTGGCTTCGAGAACGTCGTCGGCACGTACTCATCCTTCAGTCGCCCCTGCGCGGGTAGCCTGCGGGGATGGAGATCCGAGTGGGCCAGGTGGTGGTCCACTACGTGGAGTACGGGACCGGTCGACCCGTACTGGTACTCCATGGCGCCGGCGTCGACCACCGCGAGGCCGAGGCTTGCTTCGAGCTGGTTTTCGACGGCGTTGCGGGGCTGCGGCGGATCTATCCCGACCTCCCCGGAATGGGCCGGACAATCGCTCCCGAAACGCTGCGCAGCGCCGACGACGTCCTCGACACACTGCTCGACTTCGCCGACGAGGTCACTGGCGGGAGCGCGCACCTCCTCGTCGGCCACTCGGCGGGCGCGTACTACGCGCAGGCGATGGCCGCGAGACGCCCGGCGCAGGTCGCCGGGCTGGCGCTCGTCTGTCCGTTGTTGCCAGAACTGCGCGACGTGCCGGAGCACCGCGTCGTCGCCGGATCGGGTGAGATCGGCGACGACGTCTTCCGGAGCTACTTCGTGATCCAGACCCCGGAGATGCTCGAACGGTACGAACGCTACGTCGCCCCAGCCGCCGCGCTCGTCGACCAGGCAGCGCTCGAGCGAATCGGCGAACGATGGACGCTGACTCCCGATCACGCGCCGGCTTACGCGGGGCCGACAGTGGTCGTGGCAGGGCGGCTGGACTCGACCGTCGGATATGCCGCCGCGACCGACCTGGTCGACCACTACCCGCACGCCTCGCTCGCCGTGGCCGACGACGCGGGACACGCTCTGCCCCACGAGCAACCGGAACTCCTGCGCGCCCTCCTCACTGACTGGCTCGCGCGCGTCGAGCGCTCGAGCTGACCCGAAACAGGCTCGGCGTCAGCTCAGCCTCGACGTGGCGTAGGCCTCGATGGCGTCGCGCTGGTACGCGGCCAGGCCCGGGGTGATCGCCTCGTACGCGGCGCGCCAGGCCTCGTTGTCCACACAGGAGCGCCCGATCGCGCGGTACTCCTCGGCGGACACGGCGCGCAGCTCGGTGAGCGCCCCGTACTGGGCGCCGATCTCGGCCTGCACGGGCTCGGCGTCGTTGCCCGGTGACCCGCGGCCCCCGAACCCGGACTCACCCGACTTCGTCGCCCTGCTGGGCTGAACGTCCTTGCTTCAGACCGCCGGCGAGTCCCCGGCCGACGTCAACCGCGCGCTCCGGGCGGCCTGCTCAGGCTGCGCCGGCGGCACTGCCTGAAGGTGCTGGGCGGCCTCGGCGGCGGTGTAGGAGGAGGCAAAGGTGAACGCGCGCGGGGACGGCCCGTGCGCCTGCAGGTCCGCCAGCCGCTCCAGGGCCTCGTCGGCGGTCGGGAGGTGACCGGCGGGGACCCACCAGAGCACCAGGTGCGCCTCGACGTGCCGTTCGAACCATTCGCGGCGCCGCCGCATCACCTCCAGGTGCCCGCTGCGGTAGGCGAAGTCCCACAGAGCCTCCTGGGTCTCCCACACCGACAGGTTGACGATGACGTCCTCGCCCGCCGGGCGCAGGCCGGTGGCGTCGGCCTCCCCCTCCTCCGCGAGCCGCCATACGAAACCGGGCGTGCCATCGGCTGCGGAGTTGACCGGATCGAGCATCTCGACGAAGGGCGCCATGCGCGGGTCGTCGAAGGGGTAGAGGAGTGTGGCGACGTTGAGTTGGGCGAGGTGGGCGGCACGCGTGGATGCGGTCATGGACCCATCCCAGCACGACTCACTTTTCTATGTCAATCATCATTGTTTTTAGAAGTCTCGACCACCACGCAGCACTCCCCCGGCCTGGCGTCCATACGGGCGCGGACGGGGCCGTCCGCACCGAGCAGCCCCTCCAGCAGCGCGAGATTCATGCCGCAGACGAGGGGCGGGAAGCGTTCGGCGACAGCATGAAAGGGGCAGTTGCGCATACGGACGACGGGTCCGGCCGCCCCGGTCGCCCCCTCGGCGCCTCCGGCGCCCTGAACGCCCTCGGCGCCCTCGACACCTTCAAGGTGCGGTTCGTAGCCGCGGGCGGCCAGCATCTCCATGGCCTCTTCGAGGCCGCCACAGGGCTCCGCCGAGCCGCGAAGGGCCTCACCCCGGCGGCGCGCGGCCGCGCAGAGCCCGGCGTCCAGCCCGGCCTGCTCGGCGGCCTCGGCGAGCAGCTCAGCGGCGGTGCGGTAGTCGCGGGCGGGCAGCGACACCGAACGCTCGGCGCGCGCCCGCGTGTACACCTTGGCGGGACGCCCCGCCCCCGGCCCCGAGCGGCCCGTCAGGCGACGACTGCCGCTCTCCAGCAGCCCCGCCTCGGTCAGCCTGTCCAGATGGTGCGCAGCGAGCGTGCGCGCCACCCCGACCGCCTCGGCGGCCTCGTTGCGGCCGACCTCACGGCCCTGCGCGGCCACGTACTCATACAGGCGCCGCCGCACCCGGTCCTGCAACACCGCGATCGCATCGATATCCTCCACGCGGCCATTCTAGGAACAACACAGGTTGGCGATAGAAAGACGGGTGCCTGCGAGGCGCAGGAGCTCGGTGGCCCTGGCTTGGACCGTCAGGACGAGGCGTGGGACCCCAAGGCAACCGTCTCGTTCTGGTGCGACCTCGTGAGTTGAAGCCTCCGGAAGTGGTTGGTGTCGACGTACTCGTCGGTGCGCCCGAACAAGTACGGATTGCGCGCCTTCGGTTCAGCGTGGCCGTAGTCCGTCGAAGACCACCTCGAAGATCCGCTCCCGGGGTGCCGGATCCGCTTCGAGCTGTTCCATCGCCCTGCCGGTGCCGGCCAGGAGGGCGATGAACTCCGGCAGGCCCAGCTCCGGGCGGACCGCGCCAGCCCGCTGTGCCCCGGCCAGCAGATCGGCCAGCCGGGCCTGGATCTCCATGGTCGGCTCCTGCAGGGACGCATGCACGTCCACCCCGGCCACCGCGAGAGCCTGGGCGAACTCGTTTTTCCCCTCGGACTGTTCCACCACCAGGCGGAAGCATGCGAAGAAGGCTTCGGCGGGACCGGACTCTGCCGCCAACTGAGCGGTCCGGGCCGCCATTTCCTCCAGTCTGCGCACCATCACCGCCTCCAGCAGCGCCTCCTTGGTCGGGAAGTGCCTGAAGAGCGTGCCGACTCCGACCCCGGCGATCCGGGCGATCTCCTCGGTCGGCACGCCCACGCCGCGGGTGGTGAACACCTCCGTGGCGACATCCAGCAGCCTGGCCCGGTTGCGGGCCGCGTCAGCCCGCAGCGGGCGCTCCTGAGCGCCACCCATCCCTGTCCCACCTTTCGCCGTCGACGGCAGAGCCACCCTGGACAACCGGACTATCCAGTCCGTATCGTGAAAACGGAGTTCCCAGTCCGATTCTAGCCGTGGATCCCACCGGAGGTTTGGCATGCCTGAAACGCTGTCACCGCGCGAAGTCTTCCAGAAGCTGATCGAGGGCATCGGCGCGGGACGGTTCACGGAACTGGCCGAGCTCTACGCCGAGGACGCCGTGGTGGAGACCGTCTTCGAGCCGGTCGGTCCGCGCCGGGTCGAGGGGCGGGCCGCACTCAGGGAGCGGTTCGCTCAAGTCTCCGCAAGTTCGCCCGTGGAGCTGACCCCGCTGAACGTGGTCGTCCGGGAAACCGACGACGCCGAGGTGGTCGTCGCCGAGTTCGACTACCAGGTGCACCACCGGGTGACCGGGCGGACCTTCGAGGCCGCCAACATCCAGGTGCTGCGAGTCCGCGACGGCCTGATCGTCAGCAGCCGGGACTACCATGACCACCTTGCCCTCATCGTGGCCGGCGGCAACCTGCCTCAGCTGGTGGAGGCGCTGGACGGCAAGTAGCACCAGTGCGGTCTTGACCTCGATGACCTCGGTCCGTCACGCCAAGCGGCCGACTCGCGTTGGAGGGAGGCTGGCCGGTTTGCATCGGGCGGGGCGAGCACGGGCGAGCACCAGGTCTCCGGCAGGATGACCCCGTGCCCCTGATACCCGGAACCCGTGACCGTTCCGCCGCCGACCCGGTACGGACCCGTCTGGCGGCAGCGGGTGCCGCGGTGGTGATCGTCGGCGTGGGGCTGGGGCTCAGGGCCGTGGCGGCGGGGAGCGTGGCCAAGTACGGCGGAGACGCCCTGTACACCGTCCTGCTCCTCGCTCTTGCCGTCTTGGCCGCGCCCCGCGTGACACCCCTGAAAGCCGCCGGATGTGCGCTGGCCGTCAGTTGGGTGGTCGAGTTCCTACAGCTCAGTGGCGTCCCGGCGGAGCTCTCCGAGCGCAGTACCGTCGCCCGCTTGGCGCTCGGTTCCACCTTCAACCCACCCGACCTGCTCTGGTACGCAGTCGGCGCGGCGGCCGGATGGCTCATCCACACCGTGGTCACGACCAGGCACAGTGTCGGACCTCGGCTCGTCCGTGGCCACCGCTGACTGGTGCGCCTTGGTGAGGGTGCAGACGCCGTCCACACACTGGCGCTCCAGACGGCCCCGGGAGATGGTCTGCGCCAGGCCGACCATCCAGCAGGTGGGGCAGCCGCGGAAGGCGATCAGGGCCAACGGGGCCGCCAGCAGGGTGACCGGGCCGACGACGGGCACCAGGGCGATCGAGCCGATGATCAGCCCGAATCCGATGGCGCCGCGCCCCAGGTGGCGCGGGACGGACTTGCTGGCGAAGTTCATCTCGGGCGCTGCGGACTGTGTGATGGCCCGGGCCTTCGCGGCCTGCGCGCCCTGCGCGGGCTTCACGGTGTTCAGGGTGTTCACGGTCGTGAGTCTCCTCCGACTGGTTGGGCGATGGCTTGATCGGGTGCTTGGTCGGTCACTGCCAGAGAGTGGCGCAGTGCCGCACGTGCTCTGTGCAGCCGAGATTTCATCGCGGCGTTGCTCAGACCGAGCGAATGGGCGACGGTCCTGCCGGGCAGGCCCTGTACGTCGCGCAGGATCAGGACCTGCCGCTGGTCACTGGGAAGGGAACTGACCGCAGCCGCGATCCGCTCCGCTTCCAGCCTGTGCAGCACCGCGTCCTCGGCGGACGGTTCCGCGGAACCGTCCGGTCCGGCCGACGCCTCATCGCTCCGCGAGACGAGCAGCCGTACCTGCCGTAGGCATTCGTTGCGCACGATCCGGAACATCCATGAGGCAAGCGCGCCAGTGGCCCGCAAGGTGCCGATCTTCCGGTAGAGGATGATCAGGGCCTCCTGCGCCGCGTCCTCCGCGTCCTGCGGCGAGGCGCAGAGCGATATGGCGAACCTGCGCACATGAGGCTGGGATTCCATGACGACGGTGGTGAGCGAAGTGACGTCGCCGTCCTGAGCGGCCCTGATCAGCCGCTCGTCCGGCCAGGTGAAACGTTGGTTCATCTGCTACACACTCCCGGAAGGCGCCTCCCGGCGCAGGCACTGGTCAGCTTCGGCTCTTGTAACGCCGCATCAGATGCCAGCTGCACGCGCCCACGAGCAGGGCTCCGATCACTACGAGGCCAGCGACCATCATGTGTGTTCCTCCGGGTTCTGTCGGCCCGTTCGGCCGGTACACAGACAAGAGGCGGGGAGGTCCGGAAAGGATTCACCTCTGGCCGAAGTTTTCTGTGAACGTGAGCGCACCCGTCCCATCACCGGCCACCTACGCCACCACCTGCACCCATTTGGGCGAAAAACTCGATGAGACGTCGTACCCCAAGGCGAGCCGTGGTCTGTTCAGAGAAACGGGCTCAAAGAAGGGTATGGAACGTTGTATTTGAGGCGTACCGGAACGATCCTGGGCGCAGCCGCGCTGACCATGATGACCATCCCGGCCAACGCTCACGCTGCGGCAATCGCGTGCGGCGGAGGTACATCGACCGGCCGTGTCGCCATCAATGGCTGCATCAGTGCCCAGCGGGGATCTGTCGGCGAGTTCCCCAGTCGAGAGATCACGGCGCACATCAAGGCGCGTAACACCGGAACCAAGGGACTGAACGTCTCCTACGAGGCGTTCTTCCGTGTGGTCGACGGTGGTCACTGGGAGAAAGTGGGCAGCGGTCGCTCCTACGTCCGGGCCGGCGAGGCCATCGGCCCTGTCGAAGTGGGTAGCACGACCCGGGTATGCGGCCCCGTGAAGGTCGAGATCCGAGTACATGCTCGGGCCGACGGCGCTGCCTGGAGCGGCTGGTCTCCCGCGTCCACCAAGCAATGCCAGACCTGAGCGCCTGAACGTTCTGAACCGGCGGGCCGGGGCGCACGGAGTACGCCCCGGTTCGGAGGCTCAGACGGGCAGTGCACCCGCGGGGTGCCCCTGTTCGCGGCCGCATGCGGTCAGGGCGAGCAAGCCGTGGCCCCTGACCCGTGTCGTGGCCCCGATCGATGCCGGGTCGACCGACAGCCGTGCGGCGATGTCGACGGCGTAACAAGTGTCGGGGATCGCGATCAGGTTGTCCCCGTCGAAGGCGTCCTCCGGGAAGCCGCCCTCGTGCGGCAGCAGGTAGCCGGCCTCTGCCGGGTGTCCGGGTCCGTCGTCGCCGGTCTCTTCCGCGTCGTACGCGTCGTAGTAGCGGACCACTTCACCGTCCTCGGCGACGCACCAGGCAGTCCAGCCGTCGCCGCAGCTCGTCCCGTACCACTGCGCGGCCCCGAACCGGCGGCTCAGGTCAGCGCACCGTTCTCGTACGACGCGTTCCCTGGCCTCGTCGCGGCCGCCGCCGCCTCCGTCCTCGATGCGGTGCGTGTCCTGGGAGGAGTCGCCGAACACGAGCGTGAAGCCGTCGAGCACGGGGCTGACGAAGACCCGCGCGCACGCGTGGTGACCGCGACCGCTCCAGACGTGGTGATCATGGTTCCAGGCGGCAGCCCCCGTCCGTACGGTGACCGGCTCCCCCGCACCCAGGTCGAAGACCTCCAGGACCGCACGTCGGTCCGCTGTGGGCACCGCGTACCAGGAACCGCACAGATGCATACCTTCCGGCACCTCGCCGATCTGCTTGATCCGAGTCAGTCGGCGAACTGCGTTCCGGTCCGGTTCGTCCAGGGCAGTCGGTCCCCCGATGGCCGCGAGAGCCTCCAGCGCACCGGCCCGCAGCCGCGGCGCCGGAGCAGGCGACCGGCGAAGGCGTCGCAGTACCGGAACCGCCGCACCTCCGATCGCCTCGAACGCCCAGACGGCCCGCCGGCGGACTTCCGTGTCCGCATCGCCCAGTGACGGTGTCAGCCGGTCGGCGAAAGCCAGCGCGGTTTCGCCCAGGCGTTGGAAAGCGAGGAGCGCGCCGGCACGGACCTTGGGATGCGGGTGGGTGAGCAAGGGAAGGTAGACCGCCGGATCGTGCACCTGAAGCCGTCCCAGCGCGTAGCCGGCCCTGCGCGCGACCTCGGGTGAATCCGCTGACGCGATGGCCCCGGCCAGGGGCAGAAGTGCGTGATGCCCGATCCGGCACAACACGTCCGAGGAGACCGTCAACTCCACCGGCGACCGCTCGTCGCAGAGCACCTCCAGCACCGGCCCCACGACCTCGGCGCCACGTCGCACCAGCGCGTCCCGCACCGGCCGCGTCGCCTCCCAGGAGCCGGTGAGCTCCTCGACCACCTGTTCCCTGTCCATGGCGCGCACCCTATCCAGCGCCACTGACACACCCATCGACGACAAGGCCTCGGCGCCCGGTGGGCCGGCTCGTCGAGGGAACGGGGTACGCCGGACGCAAGGTGAGTGGCGGAGCCAATCCTGAGGTTCGCTCAACCATCCGGTGATCGTTTGCGGTCTTTTGTGACAGCGGACCCCACCGGTTCCAGGGGAACCGCGCGAATACAACCGAGCACCGAGACGGTAAGGAGCACACATGACGTTACGGAAGACCGCACGGGTCGGCGCGGTCGGTCTCGCGGCGGCCGCGATGGCGGCCACCGCCTTCGCGGTCCCCGCCCAGGCATCGTCGGACACCGCGCCCTCGACGGCGGGGCACGAGGCGACCCGGCGTGCGATGGACGCGGAGGTGAAGGGCGGCATCCCCGGCATCACGGCCCAGGTACGCGACGCCAACGGCATCTGGAAGTCGACGTCGGGTGTAGGCAACCTGACAACCGGCGCGCCGCGCGGCACGAACGACCGATTCCGGATCGGCAGTATCACCAAGACGTTCGTGGCGACCGTCCTGCTCCAGATGGAGGCGGAGGGGAAACTCGACCTCGACGACACCGTGGAGCTCCATCTGCCCGGCCTGGTACAGGGCAACGGCAACGACGGCGGCAAGATCACCGTACGTCAGCTCCTCAACCACACGTCGGGGCTCTTCGACTATCTGGCCGACGAGGAGTACCTCGAGACGTACATGCGGGGTGAGGGCTACCTCAAGCACCGCTACGACACCCTGCCGCCCGAGAAGCATGTGAAGGTGGCGCTCTCCCACGAGCCGTTGTTCACGCCCGGTGAAGAGTTCTCGTACTCCAACACGAACTACATCCTGGCCGGGTTGATCATGGAAAAGGTGGGCGGGCGGACGTACGAGGAAGAGGTCCGCAGCCGCATCATCAAACCGCTGGGTCTGAGGGCCACCTCCAACCCGGGCAACAGCATCCACATGCCCCGGCCCAGCAGCCGCAGCTACTCCAAGCTCTTCGAGTCGGCACCCGACCGGATCGACGACGTCACCGAGATGAACGGGTCGCAGGGCTGGGCCGATGGCGACATCATCTCCACCACCGGCGACCTGAACCGGTTCTACAGCGCGCTGCTGCGCGGCGAGCTGCTGCCGCCGAAACAGCTCAAGGCCATGAAGACCACCGTTTCGACCCCCCAACGCCCCGACATGTCCTACGGGCTCGGCATCACAAAGCTCCGGACGAGCTGCGGCACGACGGTCTGGGGCCACGGCGGAGGCATGGTGGGGTCGACGTCCCTGGCCGTCACCACCGAGGACGGCCGCCACCAGCTCGCCTACAACCGCAACGGGGACTGGAGCGTGGGCTCCCCGACCAGCATCATGGAAGCCGAGTACTGCCCCGCACCGGCCCCCGCAGGCTGAGCCGCACACGTCCTCTTCAGCGGGCGCGTCGGGGGCCGCCGCGGTGCGGGCGGCGGCGGGCGACTGCTTCGGGAGCGGCTTCGGGGGACGAGAAGCCGCCGGCCACAGCCACGCGTGCCGGGGCAGGCACCGCGGGGAGTGACGAAGCGGGGGCCGACCCCGCGGAGGCTCGAGTGGCCGTCGGGCGCTCGGCGCGGCCGAGGACGGTGGTGTGGGAGATCAGGGGTGCGCAGGCCTGACAGATCTCGGCGAGGGTCCAGACTTGGCCGACGACCGGGTTGTGGATGAGGACGAGCAGCGGCGCACCATGACAGGAGGCTCGGGTGTCGTCGTGGAATCCGCATTCGGCGGCCCCGCAGGCACACGCGGCGTTGGGGCGGACAGTGGCGAGGCGGGCATGCGCGCGGGCGTGTTCGGCGGCGAACCGTCGCATGGCCGTCGCGTCCTTGGACCGGGGCGGCATGCGGCACGCCTCGGTGCTGCAGGTGACGGAGACGGTGTGGTCGCCGTGGCCGGTCAGACGGACCGTCCAGGTCCGCCCCGGGACACGGGATCCGGGAATCATGGTCAAGGCAGAGTTGTCCGTTCACATATGGGGTGGTGTGCCTGTTCGACAAGCCTCAGGTGGAGGACAGTGATTTTCACCCGGCCCCGGCACCGGCACCTACTGGCGGCCCGGTCACGAGGAGAAGCGCACCTCAGACGAGGGGACAGTTGCCGAACACGCCCTGCAGTCTTTGTCGCACGCCGTTCGGCAGGTGTCAACGACATGCCACCACATCCAGGCGGTCAAACGATCCCGTGTCGTGCCTTTTGATGGCACCAGGTCGCATGTGGCTGGGGAACGGAGCTGTTGTCTGGTGCCGATGCGGGCCGTGCTGCTACTGGCCGGCGACCGAGGCCCTCGCACGTCGCAGCGTCCGCCCACCGCCGGAGGGCTGGTTCGGGGGCCGGGGTCGGCCGTTAGGGTGATCTGATCAATCCTTGAAGAAAGGCCACGTAGCCCGCGGTGTCCGAGTCACGCCCCCACAACCTGTTCTCCTTCGGCACGCTGATGGACGAGCGGGTCCAGACCGCTCTCTTCGGTCAAGCCGTGCCCAGTTCTTCGGCGTCGCTGGCCGGCCATGCGACCAGACCCCTGCCGATCACCGACCAGTCCGTGATCGCCGCCAGCGGCCTTGACGTGCATCTGACCTTGGAGCGCAAGTTCGGCGCCGTGGTCGAGGGCGCCGTCCTGCGCCTCACCGACCAGGACCTCGCCGCTGCCGATGCCTACGAAGTCGACGACTACGTCCGCCGACGGGTGCTCCTTTCCTCCGGGGAGAGCGCCTGGGCCTACGTGGATGCGAAGCCGCTGCGCTCGGCAGCGCGCATCGTGATCGTGGGCGACAGCATCGCCTACGGACGCTGTGATCCGCAGGGAGGGTGGGCTGCCCGTCTGGCGGCTACCCACATCGCGGGTAACGAGGCTGAACACCGGGTCTTCAACCTGGCCATCCCCGGCAGCACCCTGATCGATGTCAGCGAGCAGACACCCGCGCTGCTGGCTCCTCGCCGACCCGACACCGTCCTTGTGGCCGCTGGTATCAACGACTCGGCCCTGCCGCTGGCCGTCCCGCCGAGTCATCGCGACGGGCTGGCGCACATCGCGGACAGCCTCGACTCGCTGGCTGCCACGGCCCTGAGTCACAACGCGCGACTCGTCGTCGCGGGGCCGACATGGGTCGATGAGGAACGCACCCGCGACTACGAGGGCCTGCGATTCACCGAGGAGCGAGCGCTGGCCCTGCGCGCGTCCATACGGACCTGGTGCGACGAGAACCACGTCGACCACCTCGACATGTGGGAGCCGCTGCGTGAGCACACCGAACTGCTCGTCGACGGCCTGCACCCCACCCCCGAAGGGCACCGGGCGCTCCATCGGTACCTCAACGCCCTTGGTCGCTGAGCCTGGCAACGGGCCGGGCCTTTGAGGCCGAGGCTCCTCCACACGGCGCGCGGGTCTGACGGCCCTTGGGGCGGCCGGCCTGGGGAGTGCCATGCCCGCCGCCGCGTCGGACGGGGGGGGTGCTCCCGCACCCCGGGCCCGACGGGCTGGTGTGGGCGGAGGAGTGACGCGGGCGTCGTGCGGCCGGGGGACTTCACGATCGTGGTCGACGCGTCGGCGCAGAACGTCCGTTGGTCGCTGACGGTGACGCAGCCGGAGTAGCAGCAGCCCAAGGAGCCCGGCTCCGGTGGTCATGACTCTGTGTGTGAATGGTGCGCGGCCGGTGGAGTCGCCCCGCGGTGCCTGATGTTGACGGCCGCGGCCTTGGCCAGTGCCGCGGGGTTCAAGAATCGCAGCGGACCGATCAGGCGGGATCCGAACAGATGCATGTGCCGCGCCGCCGACTCATCGCGCGCTGCCGCCGAGAACATGAGCCGCTCCATGGGATTGAAGGGGCGGGCCTTGGCGAAGTCGGCGGCCAGGTACTGGTGACCTCGCAGCCGGCGCCGGTGCCTGCGTGCGTACACCACGAGCGACCTGTCGAGGTCGCCCCGACCGGTTGCGGCCGGGGCGACCGCCTCGGCCAGCCATTGCGCGGACTGCAGAGCCCACCCGCATCCCACTCCCCACAGGGGGTCGCCGGTCAGGGCGGCATCGCCGATGAGCGCGACGCCCGGTGCGGTCGGCTTGCGGCTGTGGAGCGGGTAGTCGACAGTGCCGATGATCTTCGTGATGCGTTCGGCGGAGTCGATGAGCGGTGCCTCGGGCAGGGCGCGGACGAATTCGAGGAAGCTGCCCTCCAGGTCTTCCCGGAAGGCCGGCAGCCGCTTCTTCTCCGGAAGTACCGCAAGGACCGTCACCCCGTCGTCGTTCGGGAACGCGTACGCCATGTCGGGCTCGAGGAACCAGGCGTGACTGATCCCGCCGGGCAGCGGAAGGTTCCGGAAGTGCGCGAGATAGCCGAACCGCGCGTTCTCGTACTGCCGGGCAGGCACCCCGGCGAGCTTCGCCACGGCCGAGTCCTTGCCATCGGCGCCGACCACCAGGCGGGCCCGGATCTCGCGCTCGCCCTGTGGTGTCGACGCGCGCACCCCCACGGTTCGCCCGGCTTCCCGGACCAGCCCGCTCACATGGTGACCGAGGAACAGATCGACGCCGGGAGTTTCCACCGCATGGGACCTGATCAACGGGTCGAGGGTGCTGCGCCGAATGTTGTACCCGTACGGCAGCTCGGGGCCCGCCGGCGCGGCCCTCGGCTCGATCCATCCCCAACGGGTGTACCAGCGGGCCTGGTTGCGAACTGCTCCCGCCTTCTCGAGCGCGGGGACGAGGCCGAGTTCGTCCAGCACCGGGTAGGCGTTGGCCGTGAGGGAGTGGGTGCACAGCACCTTGTACGCTTCGGGGTCCGAGCGGCGTTCCAGCAGTGCGACGCGGACACCGCGTCGAGCCAGCAGGATCGCCGCGGCGCTGCCGGCGAGGCCGGCCCCGCTGATGATGACGTCGTAGTCGTATCCCGCGCTCTCAGGCTTGGTCATGTGCTGATCGCTCCCTTGGGGGTGTGGTGCCGTTCGCGGGAGTGGTGCAGTGCGCCACTGCTGTCAGGCACATGACCAATTGTAGAGAGCCGTGGATCGGCTGATGCGTGATCAGGCCGGTCGGGTCAGGCGGTGGGGCAGATGCCCTGCTCGTAGTCGACGGTGGCGGTCCGGCGGGAGTACTGCCACTGCGGGTCCAGCAGCTGGGTCGTGAGCTGCCGGGCGGCGTCGGGGCTCTCGACCACGTAACCGAAGTCCTGGAGCCAGGCGGGGTATAGGTTCTTCGAGCCGAGGTAGAACGTCGAGTCGTCCACCGCGACCACCTTGTGGTGCTGGGCGTACGGGTGGCCGTCGGCCCAGGTCGGCGCGGACGAGCTGCGGAAGGTGGCCAGCTGGAGGTTCGCGCACATCGTCGTGCGCGCCGTGCCCCGGTCGCCGGTGAGCAGGGCCAGACGGTCGCGGAGGGTGTCGCTGACCTCGGCGAGGGACTTGATCTGGGAGTAGCCCCCGCTGCCGACGGCGCCCCGGTTGGCGGGATCGCTGACCACGATGCGGACCTTCACCCCGGCTGCCAGCTTGGCGGCGAGAGCGTCGTACACGCGGATGTCGTAGCGCGGCAGCGGCGGGCAGGTCGCGTTGACGTCCTGCTGGGAGATCTCGATGTGCCGGCCGGCGGTGGAGATCAGCGTCCGCAGCGCGCTCTCCTCCGGGTTGACCGTGTCGTAGTCGCGGTCGGCGTTGGTGTTGTCGTGGAGCCCGACGACGCACTTGGTGTCGGGTGCGGTGGGCAGCTGGGGCCGGAAGGCCGAGACGGGGTCGTTGCGCAGGATGCCCACTCCGAGCCCGCCCACGGCGATGACGGGCACGTCGCCCTGGGGAGCCGGGGCCACGGCGGCCTTCGGCATCGACGGCATGCAGGCGGCGCCGTTGGAGGAGGCGAACCAGACGCTGGCGATGTTGCTCTTGTTCTGGCAGGTCCAGGACCACAACTCGTCGAGGTAGCGGCCCGCCGAGGCGGCGCCCGGTCCCTTGAGCGCCAGGTCGACGTCGGCCACCGGGTGTCCGGTTTCCAGGTAGTCGTCCTTCCAGCTGTTGATCCCGCCCGTGACCACCGACTGGCCGTCGACCAGGAGGATCTTGGAGTGGTTCCAGGAGAACGCGGTCTTCGAGGTCGTCATCGAAGCGACGTTGAGGTCGATGTTCCGGGCGTCGTCACCGAGCCTCGCGACGAGTTCGTCCCGGTACTTCGACGGCACCACGCCCAGGTGATAGATGGGCGCGGCGCCCACGAGGACACGCACCTTGATCTTGTTGCCCCGGGCCGACGACGCCTTCAGTCCGGAGACGAGAGCGTCCTGGAACGCGCCGTTCGGGAACGGTGCCAGAGTGGATATGTCGACGGTCTGCTTCGCCTGGGCGACGTTCTCGGAGATCTTCGACAGCAGGCGTTCCGTACCGAGCCGCTCGGTGCACGCGCTGTCGCCCCAGCAACCGGGGGTCTGGAGCAGCCAGTCGCCGCCGCCGGGCGTGGAGGCGTCCAGGGCGTTGCCGGCGGTTCGTTCCCAGACGCGGCCCTCGAGGCCGGGCGAGACCCGGCGGAGTTCCTGCTCGACGGAGTCGAGGTGCGGAGTTCCGGCAGCAGCGGCTGGGACGGCAGGCAGCAGCACCAAGAGGGAGGCGGTGGCTGCGGCTCGGGACGTGAGACGGGTGAGACGGGTGGGCCGAAGAGGTGTGGGGCGGATCAATGTGGTTCCTTGCGAGAGGGGTGGCCGTCACCGCGTCCGCCCTTGACGGGACCTGACGGGGTGACAGGCAAGATCAACTCGCGGAAGCTATCAGCCCGATAGGCGACACAATCACCTCGGATATCGGATTCGGCCAGATATTCCATGTCGCACTTCGTGACGAATTGCGGCGAGTGGGCGGCATTGCACACATCAACCTGGGTGGCCGGGAACACAACCGCGCGGGCCGCCACCGGTTGGTGACGGCCCGCGCTGCGGTGAGGCCCGGCCCGGCTCGGAAGCGAAGGCAACCGCCCCCCGGCCGCCGATGCCGCTACTTGTTCGCGGCCACGCGGGCGGTTTCCGTCGCCGGTCCTGCCGGGTCCTGCGAAGTCCGCTGTTCGTCCCGGGGAGCGGGGATGAGGGCGGCGACAGCCCCGGAGACCAGTGCGAGGCAGCCTCCCAGCAGCAGGCCGGTCCGGAAACCGCTCTCGGAGGTGAAGGTGAAAGCGCCGACCGAGGTGGTCATCTGGGCCAGGACCACGCCGACGACGGCGGCGCCGACCGAGGTGCCCAGAGAGCGCATGAGCGTGTTGAAGCCGTTGGCGGCGCCGGTCTCCGCAAGGGGCACCGCACCCATGATCAGGGCCGGCATGGCTCCGTAGGCGAGGGCGACACCACTGTTGATGACCATGGCGGCGACCATGAGCCCCGGGGCCGTGCCGGCCAGCAGCAGCGAGGCGCCGTAGCCCGCGGCCAGGACGAGCGCGCCACAGACGAGCGTGACCTTCGGCCCGCGGGCGTTGGTGAGCCTGCCCCCGAGCGGGGACACGACCATCATCATCAGGCCGCCGGGCAACATCCACAGGCCCGCCGCCAGCATGGACTGGCCCAGGCCGAAGCCGGTGGCCTCGGGGTACTGGAGCAGCTGCGGGACGACCAGCATGCTCGCGTACATGCCGAAGCCGATGAAGACCGATGCGAGGTTCGTCAGCAGCACGCGCGGACGGACGGTGGTGCGCAGGTCCACCAGCGGGTCGGTGGTGCGCCACTCGAACCATCCCCAGGCGGCCAGGACAACGGCGGCACCGGCGAACAGTCCGAGAATGGTGGCCGAGCCCCAGCCCCAGTCGGCCCCCTTGGAGACGGCGAGCAGCAGACACACCAGGCCCACGGCCAGGCCCAGCGCGCCGACGAAGTCGAAGCGCTGCCCCTTGGCGCCGGCCGGGACATCGGGGACGAAGGCAATGATCATGACGGCGACACCGGCCGCAAGCCCTGCGGCTCCCCAGAACAGGAAGCGCCAGTCGGCGTACTGCGCGACCGCCGCGGAGAGCGGGAGCCCGATTCCGCCGCCGATGCCCATGGAGGCGCTCACCAGGGCGATGGAGGAGCTGAGCTTCTCGGCCGGCACGATGTCGCGGAGCAGGGCTATCCCCAGGGGGATCATGCCCATGCCGATGCCCTGCAGGCCGCGGCCGACGATCATCGGGACGACGCTGCTCGACAGCGCGCACACCACCGATCCGACGATGAGCGGCACCGCGCAGGCCAGGAGCATGCGGCGCTTGCCGATCATGTCGCCCAGACGCCCGCTGATGGGAACGCACACGCCTGCGACCAGGAGGGTGGCGGTGACGACCCACGCGGAGTTGGAGGAGGTGGTGTGGAGGAGCTTCGGCAGGTCGGCCAGGAGCGGAGTGACCAAGGTCTGCATGACGGCCGCGGTGACCCCCGCCAGTGCGAGCGTAGCGATCACTTTGCCGGTGTGTGGAGCCGCGGACGGCTGAGGCATGGAGGGTCCCTAAGGGCGTGGGTCGGTCGCCCCGCCGTCCGGGGACGGTGGCGCGGGGGGTGCGTGGTGCGTGTGGCGTGGTGCGGTGGGACGGCGGAGGCGGCAAGAGGTGACGCGAATGAGCGCACCCCTATTCAGTAGCCAACTATCACTTCATGGCTCGCGGAGTGTCAACTCGAACTAAGGGTCGGCTATCAGTTGTTAGGCTTGGGTTGTGCCCACCGATACCCCCAGGCCACTGCGCGCCGACGCCCTGCGCAACGCAGAGAAGATCGTGCGAGCGGCACGCGACGTCTACGCCGAGCAGGGACCCGACGCGCCGCTCGACGAGATCGCCCGGCGGGCGGGCGTGGGGATCGCGACGCTCTTCCGCCGGTTCCCGGACAAGGCGGCCCTCCTGCGGGCGGTGCTGGACCAGCAGTTCAACCAGCAGGTCCTCCCCGTCATCGACCGCGCCCTCGACGACGAGGATCCGCGCCGCGGACTGACCGCCGTGATCGAAGCCGCCCTGACGTCGGCGGCGGACGAGCACCACGTACTCACGGCCGCACGGAATGCCGGGATCTTCACGGCGGAGACCAGCGCCCGTTTCTTCGACGCGCTCGACCCGTTGGTGACCCGGGGCCAGCAGGCCGGAGTGATCCGCGAGGATCTCGTACCCGACGACCTGAAGCGGGTCATGGGCATGCTCGTGAGCGTGCTGTGGACCATGGATCCGTCCGAGGGCGGCTGGCGGCGCTACGTGACCCTGGTCTTGGACGGCCTGACCCCCGCCGCGGCCACCCCCCTGCCGAACCCCGCTCCCCCGCTGCTCCGCAGGCATCAGACCTGACCCGGCCGGCGGTGCCGCGGGACGGGAAGGCGCCTCGCGCGGGAAAACAGCGAGACGAGACGGTTCGGGCCGCAGTACGCTGGTCCCATGTGCGTGCACTACCTCTTCCTCTGATCCGTCGCGCGATCCGGTCGAGCCGCCGTGCGGCCGGTTCGTGCTGCCCCTCACCAGAAAGCAGGTTCACGCCCTCAGAGGACTCCCATGCGCCCGACCCGCCCCACCGCCTTCACCTCCACCACGCCCGTCTCGCAGCTCGCCCTCAGCGACGTCTCGAAGGCGTACGGCGACCGTGTCGTCCTCGACCTGGTCTCGTTCACCCTGCGCCCCGGCGAGAAGGCCGCCGTCATCGGCGAGAACGGCTCCGGCAAGTCGACCCTCATGCGGCTGATCGCCGGGGCCGAGACACCCGACCACGGCCAGATCGTCCGCAGCTTCCCCGGCGGCGTCGGTCACCTCGCGCAGACCCTCGACCTCGGGCCGGACCGCACCGTGCAGGACGCCGTCGACGCCGCCCTGCACGAGCTACGGACCCTGGAGCGCCGCATCCGCACCGCCGAGGCCGCGCTCGCCGAAGCCGGGCCCGCCGAACTCGACGCGTACGGAGACCTGGTCACCGCCTACGAGGCCCGCGACGGCTACTCGGCCGACGCCCGGACCGACGCGGCCCTGCACGGCCTCGGCATCGGACACCTCGGCCGCGAACGGACCCTCGGTTCGCTCTCCGGCGGCGAGCAGTCCCGGCTCGCCCTCGCCTGCGTACTCGGCGCGGCCCCGGAACTGCTGCTGCTGGACGAGCCGACCAACCACCTCGACGAACCGGCCGTGGCCTGGCTGGCGGAGCGACTCCGCGCGGACCGGGGCACGTTGGTCGTCATCACGCACGACCGCGCGTTCGTGGAAGCCGTGGCGACGACCGTACTGGAGGTCGACCGCGATCTGCGGACCGTCACGCGGTACGGGGACGGCTGGGCGGGCTACCGGACCGCCCGGGCCGCGGCCCGCCGGGCGCGCGAGCAGCGTCACCAGGAGTACCTCGGGGAAGTCACCCGGACGCGGAGTCTCGTCGAAGCTGCCGGGCACCGCCTGGCCGCCTCGGGCAAGGACCCCAAGCAGGGCTTCGGAAAGCACCGCCGCTCGCACGAGGCCAAGTTGTCCGGGCAGGTCAGAGCAGCCCGACGGCATCTGGACCAACTGCTGCGCGAACCGGTCGCGGAGCCGCCCGAGCCGCTGCGGTTCACCGCGCGGATCGACGAGGACGGCGGGACCCTGCCGGAGGACACGGCCTTCGTGGCGGAACTGGCCGACGTTCGGGTCGGCGGGCGTCTGGCCGTACCGGAGCTGGCGATCGGGCCGGGGGCCCGGCTGCTGGTCTCGGGTCCGAACGGGGCCGGCAAGTCCACGCTGCTGCGGGTGCTCGCCGGTGAACTCGCCCCGGACCGGGGCACGGTGCGGTGCGGGACGTCCGTCGGCTACCTCCCGCAGGAGGTCGCTTTCGACCCGGGCCGGCACCCGCTGCTGCACGGCTTCGCGGCCGGACGTCCCGGCGATCCGGAGGAGTACGCCGACGAGCTCCTCGGCCTCGGGCTGTTCCGCGCGGAGGATCTGCACGTGCCCGTGGCCGCGCTCTCGGTCGGCCAGCGCCGCCGGCTGGAGCTGGCCCGGCTCGTGACGCGCCCCGCCGGACTGCTCGTACTGGACGAGCCGACCAACCACGTGTCCCCGGCGCTGGTCGAGGAACTCGAGGAGGCCCTGGCTGCCTTCCGGGGCGCGGTGGTCGCTGTCTCCCACGACCGCCGCTTCCGCTCGGCCTTCACCGGCCCCGGACTGGAGCTCCGCGCGGGCTCCCCGGTGGCGGGCTCGGTACGACACGTCTAGGGCATGTCTTTCGGATCTTGCCGGGGCCGGTGAAGGCGGCGGCCCGGTGGTTCCCCGGCGCGCGTTACCCCAGGCCCAGCCGACGGGTTGTCCCGGCATGACGTCGCCACCTCCCGGGCCCCCGGCCCAGCACGCCGGCCCGGTGCCCGCCGACCAGGTTGGGCCCATGACTCTCCACGACCACTGGGAGCGGCTGTCCATGAGCGACCGGACAGCGTTCCTCGCCCGACGCGCTGCGCACCGGCAGCCGGGTGATCAACCTCGGTGCCGGTGCGGTGGCCAACACCACGCTCCTCACAGAGCGGACCACGGCCCGTCGGCAACCCGACGCCGGTGACAACTACCGCTCGATCTCCTGCGCTTCAGCGATTGGTCAGGGCGCGGTCGAGGAGGGGGAGCAGGCGGTCCCAGTGGCGCTGCAGTGCGGAGGGGTTGAAGGCGTCGGTGTCGGCCATGGTGAAGCCGTGGATGGTGCCGGGGTATACCTCGCAGGTGTAGCCGACACCTGCGGCGTCCAGGGCTTGGTTGAGCTCGCTGATGCCCTCGGGCGACATGTCGTTTTCGGCGAGGCCGACGTGGACTTGGGCCGTGAGCTTGGGGACGAGGCGGTGCGGGCTGTCGGGCGCGTCGGTGACGAGGGGGCTGGGGTGGAATCCGGCGACGGCGGCCACCTGGTCGGGGTGGGCCGCTGCGGTGCGCATCGCCAAGCCGGCGCCCATACAGTAGCCGATCGCGGCGACCGGTCCGGCGCTGACCTCGGGCTGGGTGGTGAGGAACCTGAGGTAGGCGTCGGCGTCGCGCAGGGCGCGTTCGGTGGTGTGCGCCTCGACCAACGGCATCAACTGGGCGAAGACCGCGGGCCGGACCTCTTCTCCGATGTGCTCGGGAAGTTCGATCACCGGTGCCGGGCCGTGCCGGTAGTAGAGGTTGGGGACGAGGACGTAGTAGCCGTGCTCGGCCAGTTCGCGGGCCATCTCCCTCAGCACGGGCCGCACGCCGAAGGCGTCCGGGTACAGCAGCACCCCCGGGTGCCGCTCGCCACGGGCGGGGAAGGCGGCGAACGCGTCGGCCTGGCCGTCCGTGGTGGGAATCTGCAGTGTCTTGGTGGGCAAGATCTTCCTTTCCTTTGGCTGGTGCCAGTACACAGCCTCTCGCCGAACGGACCAACTCATATACCCAGAGGCCCAGTTCGGAGCACCCGCCTCCGCATTCCGACGGACGACCCCGTTGCTCAACCGAAGATCGCCAAGCAGTAGGCTCGTTCCGCAACACGACGCGAAGGGGAGTTCAGTGGCGCGGGTTGCGGTCATCGGTGGGGGTATCAGTGGGCTGGGTACGGCGCTCATGCTTGGCCGGCGGGGCCACACGGTCACGTTGTTCGAGCAGGACGCGCGGCAGGCCGGAGAGGACCTGAACCGGGACTTCTTCCACTGGACCAGGCCCCGGGTCCCGCAGGCCATCCAGCCCCACTCCTTCCTCGCACCCGTGCGCACCGTGTTGCGCACCGAGACCCCTGATGTCTACGCGGACCTACTGGCGCGCGGAGCCCGGGAGTACCACGACTTCGACTGGTTCGGCGAACATCCGCCGCATCGGGCCGGTGATGAGGACCTGGTGACCCTGCGCACCCGCCGCATCGTGCTGGAGGCCGCCTTGGCCGCGGCTGTGCGGCGGGAACGCACCGTCGATGTGCGGCAAGGCTGCCGGGTGGGCGGCCTCACCCTCGGGGAGGACCGCCCCGCCCGGGTCACCGGCGTACAGGTGGGCGCCGAAACACACCAGGCGGACCTGGTCGTCGATGCGTCCGGTCGGCGCTCGCCGGTTCCCGCCTGGCTGATCGCGGCCGGCTGCCGCCCGCCCCTGGTCGACAGCCACCGCACCGGGATCGCTTATCTGTGCCGCTGGTACCGGCTGCGGGCCGAGGGCCCGCGTGACCCGGGACGGGTGAAGACCGGCTCGGCCGCGCCGTTCGCGCTCGCCGGCGTCTTCCCTTCCGACAACGACACCTTCGCGCTGCACCTGGTGCTCTCCACGGCTGATCCGACCCGCGGCGCACTCACCGACCCCGCCGTGTTCGAGGCCGCCGCCCGCCGCTTCCCCGCCACCGCCGCCTGGCTCGACCTGGCCCCCGAACCACAGTCGGCCGTCCTGGCGATGGCCGGTCTGGACAACCGCTGGACCGCCCTCGCCGACGATGACGGACCCATCGTCGCCGGCCTGGTCAACGCCGGGGACAGCCTGATCCACACCAACCCCACCTCGGGCCATGGCGCGGCCCTCGGCCTGCGCGCCGCCCAGCAGATCGCCACCCATGCCGACCAGATCGCCGCGGACCCCGTCGGCTACCACACCTGGACGGCGCAGGCCCTCCGCCCGTTGTTCGAAGCTCAGGTGACGGCCGACCGCGCCAACGAGCAACGTCTCGCCGAGAGCGCACCCCTCTCAGACCGGCGGGCTGCCGCCCTGGGCGCCTGCGCCTTCGACGATCCCGTCGTCATGAGAGCCCGAGCCCAGGTACGCCATCTCCTGCGACCGGCCCCCGACGCGTACGGCACCGACGAAGTGGACCGACACGTCACCGCCTGGCTGGCTGCCCGCCCGGACTTCTCGCCACAGCACGACGGCCCGACCCGCGATCAGTGGGATGCGCTCATCCCAGTCTGAGCGCTGCGGCGGGAACGTGCCTACGCTGGGAAGAGGCTCACAGGGAAAGCAGCCGGCGCCATCTCGGAGAACGCTCGGATGAGGTGAAGCCATGACGACGAAGCGCATGGCGGAATTGCGCTCAGGTAATCGAATCCCCGTCATTGCCACGGTTTCCGCCGTTGCCGCCGCGTGTCTGCTGTCCGGGTACACGGATTCCGACACGAGGGCGCTTCCCACGACGGTTGTTCCGGTTGCTGCCGGCTCGCAAGACGATTCCTGCCAGACCTCGCTGCCGGACAGTTTCTGGCGTGCACCCGTGGATACGCTTCCCGTGCACACGCGCTCCGCCCAGTACGTCTCCTCGATCGGGGCCACGGAGCCCCTGCACCCGGACTTCGGGTCGGGGCTCGTCGACGGCGAGCCTTTCGGCATCCCCATCACCGTCTCGGACGCGACGGTGCCGGAGTCGAAGGTCACCCTGGACTACGCCGAGGAAAGCGACACGTCCGGGTACCGGATCCCGCAGAATGCCAAGATCGAGAACGGTCCGGCGAGCGAGGGGGACCGGCACGTCGTCGTCTGGGACCGCGCCCTGTGCAAGTCCTACGAGCTCTGGAACGCGAAGCCGCAAGGCGGCAACGCCTGGCACGCCGGCTCGGGCGCGGTCTTCGACCTGCGGACCCACGAACTGCGGCCCGACGGGTGGACGTCGGCCGATGCCGCCGGCCTTGCCGTCCTCCCCGGTCTGGCGCGCTACGACGAGGCGGCGGCCGGGCGAATCGACCACGCGATCCGCATGACCGTGCCTCGCTCGGACCAAAGCTACGTCTGGCCCGCAAGGCACCAGGCGGGCTCCGCGGCGGACGAGTCGCTGCCTCCCATGGGACTGCGGCTGCGGCTCAAGAGCTCGGTGGACACCTCGAAGCTGGCCCCGCAGGCCAAGGCCGTGGCCGAAGCGCTCAAGAAGTACGGCGCCATCGTCGCGGACAACGGCTCGGCCTGGTACATCACCGGTGAAGAAAACCCCGGTTGGGACAATTCTCAGCTCGACGCGCTCAAGGGCTTCAAGGGATCGGACTTCGAGGCGGTCGACGCATCCGGACTCCAACAGTCGCCGGACTCGGGAGCCGTTGCACCAAAGTGACCCGCGGGACACGAGAGAACGTGACCGGCCCGCGCTCGGACACGACGCCCGGTACCCGGTACCCGACCACGCGACGGGCGCTACTTCTGCAGCGCCCGCACCGCCTGCTGCTCCAGGTCCAGGCAGCGGTCCACGCGTTCCGCACACGCGTCGAAGAGCGCCCGCCGCCCCTCGGCGCCGGCATCCGGATCGGCGTCCCGGGCCAGCACGGCCAGCTCCGACCAATGCCGGGCGGACTCTCTGAACAGTGCGGCAGCCTCCGGGCGCCCGACAAGCTCGAGGAAGTCCGCGTACAGCGGCCTGGTCGCGCCCGGAGCGGTCCACTCCTGCTCCAGGCAGGCATGCAGCCGCCCGGTGCCGGCACTGAACGCCTCGGGCGAGCTGCCGAACCGGCGCTCCCAGCCCACCTTCGTGGTGCTGTCGCGCAGCTGCGCGGCGAGCTTCTCCATCCCGGTGAAGCCGAAGTTCACGTCGAACTTGTTCCCCAGAACCGGCCCGGTGAGATGCGTGACGGTGGAGGCGATCGCCCCTGCCACATCCGGCTCCCCCTCGGGCGGCCCGGTGGGGACGATCAGCTGGTGGCGGCCCTTGCGGTGCGCGGTCCAGGCAGCACCGAACTCCTCGCGGTCGATCCGGTACGGCGTCTCGGCACCGTCCTCGATCAGCAGGTCGTCGCCGTCGTAGCCGGCGATGACAACCGTGTAGGGGTCGGCGCCCGTCATCTCGGCGTCCGGGTCGGCCTCGTGCCAGGGCAGCGAGGAACGGTCGACCACGCAGAAGGCCGGCTGCCCCTCGTCGAGCGCGGCACGGACCCTGCCCCAGCGGGGCTTCATCGCGCGCGTGGCGTCGTACGGGACCCCCAGGCGGCCGAGCGCGACCTGCACCCAGGGCTCGGGGTGGGCCTGCGCCACGATCGTGACGATGGGCAGCCGGCCCTCGTACTCGAACACGAAATACATGAAGCCGATCCCCCCGGCGAGGCCGGCCACGAGCTCCTCGTCGTGGACGCTGCCCAAGGCGTGCCGAATAAGGGAGGCCTCGCGGTGGCGTCCGGTGCCGAAGTCGTCGTACACGAGCACAGTCATGCGGTCAGCCTAGCCGCGGAAACCACGGCGCCCGCGCGCCCTCCGCCGGCCGCTCCCTCGAACCCGGCTCGACGCCCCCCGATGCCTACGCCACCGGACCGAGGTCGCCTTCGACGACGGTCCGGGTGATCGGGGGCCGGTCCCAGAGGGCGAGGAGTTCGTTGGCGAGGTCCGCGACGGCCAGGGGGCCGCGAGAGGGTTCCGCTGATCATCCATGCGCCGACCGTATGCGGGGCCACTGACACCGAATGCGGCTTCCGTCGTAGGCTGAATCCCGCACGCGAATGGACAGGAGACTGAGGTGGCCGAGACGGCGTTGGCCGAGGTGATGGCCGAGCTGGCCGGGCTCGAGGACCCGAAGGCCCGCGCGGTGAACGAGAAGCACGGTGACGATCACGGTGTGAACCTGAGCAAGCTGCGCGCGCTCGCGAAGCGGCTGAAGACGCAGCAGGAACTGGCGTGCCGGCTCTGGGAGACGGATGACACCGCGGCGCGACTGCTGGCGCTCCTGATCTGCCGCCCGAAGGCGTTCGGGCGTGACGAGTTGGACGTCATGTTGCGCGAGGCGCGCACACCCAAGGTGCACGACTGGCTCGTGAACTACGTGGTGAAGAAGAACCCGCACTGCGAAGAGCTGCGTCTGACCTGGTCCGCCGATCCGGATCCCGTGGTCGCGAGTGCCGGCTGGGCGCTGACCACCGAACGCGTGGCGAAGAAGCCCGAGGGCCTCGACCTCGGAGGACTGCTCGACGTCATCGAGGCGGAGATGAAAGACGCCCCGGATCGCCTGCAGTGGGCGATGAACCACTGCCTTGCCCAGATCGGCATCGAGCACGCCGAGCACCGCGCCCGCGCGATCGACATCGGTGAGCGCCTTCAGGTACTCAAGGACTACCCGACCTCCCCGGGCTGCACGTCTCCGTTCGCGCCCACCTGGATCACCGAGATGGTGCGCCGACAGCACGACGCGACGCCGGCCTGACCGAGCGGCGTCCCGGGCAGGGGCAGCCGCAGGCGTCCGGCTGCGCCGGGCCGGGGCATCAGGATCCGGGCAGGTAGCGGCCGAGGAGTGCGTCGAGACCGGCGGCCAGTTGCTCCTCCCCGCCGCGGACGGCCAGGGCCGGGCCCAGCGACCGGAGCAGCGGGAAGTCCTTGACCGGGAGACGGTGCAGGCCGAGCCGGAAGGCCGGATCGGGTTCGTCGGGGTTGTCCACGACCTCGCGCAGCTCGATGACGATGTAACCCAGGACCCAGGAGATGAACGCCCGATAGATCTTGAGTGTGGTCTGCTCATCCAGCCCTGCCGTGTGCAGGAGGGCGAGCACACGTTCGTGGGCGCGTAGCACCGCGGGGGGCCTGCGGGCCATGGGGACCGTGAAGGGCCGTACGGCCACCAGCGGAATCACGTGAGGGTGAGCGAGAGCCACCCTGTACATCGCCCGCGCGATGCCCAGGAGCGCCTCGCGCCAAGGGAGCGCGGCCTCGTCGCGCAGGACGGAGACGGCGGACGCGGCGCTGTCCAGCTCCTGCTCAAGCTCGATGAACAGGTTCTCGACCAGGCCGTCCAGCAGATCGTCCTTGCTGGGTGTGTACCGGTAGAGGGCCATGGTCTCCACACCGAGTTCGCCGGCCACCCGGCGCATGCTCAGACCATCGAGCCCCTCGTCGTCCACCACGCGGAGCGCTGCTTCGAGGACGCGCTGGCGGCTGAGCGGACTGCGGGCAGTCATGGCCGCACCTCCGGAGTTCCGGCTCCGGCCCCGCCCCGCCTTGACGACGGCATTGCGCGGGTGGAGCCTGTATACGTACAGCATAAACGGATGGCGTCCGTATACGCCCTAAGCATGGTTTTTCACACCGTGCTCTGTGATCGTCCAAGCAAGTGAGTGGTCGCCATGCGACACACGAGTACGTCCCCCTTGTCACATCGCCTTTCCTGCACCGGCCCCTGCTTGGCCCCGCTGTCCCCCGACGCGCTGGCCCAGCTCTATTGCGACTATCTGCAGCTGCTGGATTCGGGGCGGCTGCCGAGTTACACCACCTTCGAGGACTACTACTACACCTGGCGCTCCACCCGGCGAGCTGAAAGGCTCGTCGGCCTCGACGACGGCGCCGTGCGCGTCGAACCGACTGCGGAGCGGCAATTGATCACGAGGCCCGACAAGCAGCTCAGGGGTGTCGTCAATACGCTCGTGCTGCTGGTCGACTTTCCCGACAAGCCACACGAGCCGAGCCACAGCCCGGGCCACTACGAGCAGCTGTTGTTCAGCACGAACTCCTTGCCGACCGGCAGCATGCGGGAGTTCTACCGCAAGATCAGCAGCTTCGATGCGTTCGGCAACGAAGGCATCGACATCCAGGGCGAGGTCCACGGCTGGTTCCGGCTGCCACAACCGCATTCCTTCTACGCCGACGGCAACTCGGGGCAGGGCAGGTTCCCCCGCAACTCGCAGGGCATGGCCCGGGACGCGGTGAAGCTGGCCAAGGCCGAGGGCATCGACTTCAGACCGTTCGACGCGATGGACGAGAACACGGTCACTGCGCTGTTCATCGTGCACGCGGGGTCCGGAGCCGAGAGGACCAGGAGCCGCGACGACATCTGGAGCCTCAAGTGGGGCGTGCCAGGAGGTATCGCCGTCGGCCCGGGCCTGGCCGTGGAGACGTTCCTCACGGTACCGGAGGACTGCGCGATGGGCTTGTGCGCCCACGAGTGGGGCCACTTGGCCGCCCGCTGGGCCGACTACTACGACACGGGTCGGCTGCAGGCGACCAAATCCAGCGGCCTCGGCAACTACTGCCTCATGGCGGCGGGCAATTGGGGCAACTTCGGCCTCACACCGGTGTTCCCCAACGGCATGCTGCGCATGTTCCACGGCTGGGCCTCTCCGAAGCGCATCACGAAGACCAGCAAGGACGTGGTGCTGCGGCCGGCCGCGGAGGGCGGTGACATGCTCTTCATCCAGAACGCGGACACGATGACGGAGACTCAGTACATCCTCGTCGAGTACCGGCGCCGCCGAGGACAGGACGCGTTCCTGCCGGACGCCGGAATCTCGGTCTACACGGTCGACGAAGCGATTCCGAATGTGGACGAGGAGGACCGTCTCGCGATCGAGCTCCTGCAGGCCGACGGCAGACGCGACCTGGGCGCGATCTTCGGCCGGGGCAACCGGGGCGACTCCACCGATCTGTATCCCTCGCTGGGGAACAGGTCCATCGGCAAATCGACGACTCCGGCACTCAACCTGCCGGATGGGAGATGGTCCGGCGTCACCGTCGAGGTCGAGGGCAACCCCGACGACGACGAGATGGCCGTCGACATCCACATGGAGTGAGATCGGCCGATCGCCGGAACGTCCGCTCCGATCCTGCCGTCCTCCGCGCCGCCTGCCGGGGCGGAGGACGGTTCGTGGAGGTTCCTCAGGATCACAGGCATATCCGCCCCGCCCGCTGTGGGTGTACGAACGCCTACACCCACAGGTGTGCACACCATCCGGGCAGTGGCCGGAGGCTTCCCGGGGACACCCTGCCTGGCGCGGCGTACGCTCGTCGGTAGGGGACTCGTGGTGGACATCGTCGAGGCGGGCAGGGCTCACCGGCGGCGAGCCGGACCCGGACCAGACCGCGGGAGGGTCCATGACCGCGCTCGGTGACCTGATCGAGATCGACGACGGGACCGTGCTGGTCCTCGGGCAGGAACTGGACGTCGAGCACGATCAGCCCGACGTCGCCAACGCCCTCGTACACCGGGTCGGCGACACCCTGGTGCTTGTGGACACCGGCGTCACCGCGACCTTCCGCGCGGCACTGCGGGAGGCGGCCGACCGGGTCGGGCACTGGTCCCGGGCACTGGCGCTGACCACGCACGGCCATCTTGACCACGTCGGCAACAACGACCTGGCCGACGAGCTGGGTGTGCCGGTCGAGCACTACGTCCCCGCCCTCGACCTCGACCAGATGCGGGACCCGGCGTCGTACTGGGTGCGGTCCTTCGACCGGATCGCCGGGTTGGCGCCGCTGCCCGCGTCGCCCGCACTGGCCGGCCAGGTGGTGTCGCTCTTCCAGCCGATGCGGCCCTTCGGCGCGACGACCCGGACCTACGAGGAACGGCCCCTGGAGCGGATTCGGATCGGCTCGCTTCGGTTCACCGGCTGGACCTTCGCCGACGGCGCGGTCCGCGTGCTGCGCAGCCAGGGCCACTGCGCCGGGCACGTGATCGTGCACCTGAGGGAATGCGGCGTCCTCCACCTGTCCGACGAGGGCAACGGACCCTGCGGTGCGATGGCTGACGCCGACCAGCTCAAGATCCAGACCGTACTGGGCGCCGTCGCTCTCCTCTTCGAGGAGGGAGAAGCCGCGCTCCTCACCGACGGGCACACCTTCGCCGTGCGCCGTGGCACTGAGGTGGCGTCGTACCTGGACGGGCTGCTGGAGCAGGCAATCGCCCTGCAGGCTGCGGCACTCGGTCTGACCAGGGAAGGCAGGCAGGTTCGGCCGGGCTCGTTCACCACCCGCTATGCGGAAGCCATCGCTGAACTGGGGGTCGGTGGCGCCAACCCGAACAGGATGTCCACCGCCATGATGGCGGTCAACCAGCTCCGCGAGCTCGGGCTACGGCCGGAGTCCGGCGGCGTCGACGCGCCTTGGTCCCGGCCCGCGTTCCAAAACCCCGCGCCGGTCCCCCCGCGGCCTGGCTCCGATGCCCGCGACCGCGGCAGTCACGATGCCCCGCTGGAGGCTGAGGGCAGGGACCGCTGAACCCTGGCGGCGTCTCGGCCACGGCACTTGGGGGTGTGACCTTCGGCCGCGGCGCTCGTTCACCGGCAGTGAGGAAGATCATCACCGTCGCAGCGCGGGGCACACGCGTCTCGACGGCGCCGCTGCCGGAACGGCGGACCACCAGGTCGGCTGAACCATTGCGACTGATCCGCGCCGTCTGTATCGCAACCTTGGCCCTGCTGCTGACGAGCTGCGCCGATCACCCGACCGCGTCCCCACATCGTGGGATCCCGGCTGGCGAACAGGCCCAGGACGACCTCATCAAGTCCGCGCAGCTTGTGCTCGCCACCCGCTGTCTTTCCGGGCAGGGGCTGACCATGCCATCCCCGCGGGAACGCCCGAAGGCCACTGCCGCAGAGGACAAGCGGTTCCGAGCCGCCTATTTCGGCACTGACCCCCGCGAGCTGGCCCTCACGCTCCCCACCGGGTACACGGTCACCGCCAACACGGATGGCTGCCTCGCCAACGCGCAGCGCGTCCTCTACGGCGATCAGAAGCGGTGGTTCGAGGCCGAAGTGGTCGTCAACAACCTGCGCGCGGAAGCGCAGGCCCGGATGGCGACCGACCCCGATCACCGCGCCGCGACGGCCCGCTGGAAGCGCTGCGCCGGAAACCCGTCCGGAGCACGCCCGGACCACCCGGACCCTGCCGTCACCGACCGCTGCAACCGTGAGAGCGGCCTGGCGGAGGTCGAATCCCGCCTGGAGCCCACCCTGCTGGCCAAGGTGCGTACCGAGCGGCGCGAGCAACTGGCCGCCCACCGGCAGCTGCGGACGATCGCCCTGCGGCGCGCCGCCGACCTGACCTCCGCCGCAAAGGCCCCTAGGGGCCCAGCCGGAGAACCGAACGACCACCGATCTGAAACCGACCCCACCGAAAGGCGCCACCCCTCATGACCATGCAACGCATCATCACGTCCGCCGCCGCGGCGCTCCTCGCCATGACCGGAGCCCTGACGGTCGCCACTGCGGCTGGCGCGGCCGACTGCCCCAGCGGACATTTCTGCGCCTGGACGGACGCCAACTACGGCGGCCAGCGCGCCAACTGGTCCGGCGATGACGGCTGGTGGGAGAGCTTCATCGCCGACGAGGACTCCTCGTGGGCCAACCACGGCATTTCCGGTCCGGGTGTCAAGGACCACGTCAAGGTGTACTCCGCGGCACACCAGGGCGGCCACATGACCATCTGCCTGACCCCTGGCCAGGAGGTCGGCTACAACGGAGCCGCAAACGACAACGGCGACTCCCACACCTGGTCGATGAGCTGCTGAACCGAGCCCGTACCGGCAATTGATCCGACCGATGAGGCAGAACAGCACGCAGACCTTCTGATCTGCACGATCCACCTTGCCGGCGAGGGCGGCCGGTGCCCACTCGCACCCACGCCCTCGCCGCAATCCGGATACGGCTCCGCTCGCGGACGCGCCGAACTACCGGCCGAGCTCGTAGTCGAACCAGATCCGGTGAGTGCCATCGGCGTCGACCGCGACGCCGCCGGTCCCGGTGATCCCGGCTCCGAGACCGTCATCCCGGTCTCGGCCGCCGCCTGGGCGAGGGCGTCCACGAGCGCTCGGGCGGCGACCTTCCCCCGCGGATCGAGGGCCTTCTTGCGGGCGACGAGCTGCTCACCGGTGCGCCAGTCCCGACCGTCCATCAGCGCACGCGCGGCGGCCGGTGCAACACGCTCACCGGCGACCAGCCCCAACTCGCCGAGGCCGCTGCCGATCCACCGCAGGGCGCTCTCCCCGGCGAGCCGTTACTCGACCTGAGCATCCTCGGCCCGGTCGCATCCGCAGTCCTCGCTCAGCCGGTCGGCGACCTGCTCGGGGGCGTAGGTTATGTCCGACACGCCCAGAGGCCCTCGATTTTTGTCCGCGGACAAAAGTCGAGGGCCTCTGTTGTCAACGACAGCGTGAGATGCCGGTCTCAGATGCAGCCTGTCTCGCCAGGACCGTGCACGGCGCATGACGCACCGCGTCAACACCCCGTTCTGGGGTTGTTCCGCCACGTTGGCCGAGCCGGCAGCTTCTTCATCGGGCTGCGTGCTCCGAAAGAATCCGCTGACACGCTCGCACCCGGTGCGCGACCTCAGCATCCAAGGCCGACAGCTCGCTGAGGTAGTGCTGAAGGTCTGCGAGAGTGCCCTGGTCCGAGATGCGTGAGAGAAACAGCGCAGTTACCTCCGAGACACTGTCCTCCTGCTCGAACATGAGAACGCGGATCAAGGTGAAGACCAGAGGAGTGTCGTCGGCCGCTACACCCCCAGGGTGGTCGATCAGTTCCGCCCACCGCTCCCTTGTCTCATCGATTCCTGACCGGATTGTGTCGAGCATCGCCTTCTCGAAGAGACATTCGGTGTCGTCGGGATCCGCGGCCAGCACTCGCTCAAGATCATTACTGGCCTGTACGTAGTCCCCCATCTGACGAGCAGTGATAGCGCGTTCTTGGAGTGCCAAGGCATTGGTGGGATCCGAGTTGAGTGCGGCAGTGAAGTCGGCGACGGCCTTGTCATGTTGGCCGGCCTGCCGGTGGAATATGCCGCGTTGTGTGAGTACGAAGGCGTGGGTGGGGTCTGGGTCGAGTGCTGCTGTGACGTCGGCGATGCCCTCGTCAAAGCGACCCAGTGCCACATGGGCCATGGCGCGTTGCGTGAGTGCCGGCACAAGCATGGGGGTCAGGTTGAGTGCCGCGGTGAGGTCGACGATGGCCTCCTCGTACCGGCTGCTCTGCTGATACACGAACCCGCGTGCCACCAGCGCCAGTGAGTTGGCAGGGTTCAGGGCGAGCGCCGCTGTGACGTCGGCGATGCCCTCGTCGAAGTGACCCAGTGCCACATGGGCCATGGCGCGTTGCGTGAGTGCCCCCGCGAGCGTGGGGTCCTGGTTGAGCGCCGCAGTGAGATCGACGATGGCCTCCTCGCAGCGCTCTGCCTCTCGGTGTGCGATTCCGCGTTCGGCGAGTGCCCATGTCTCGGTGGGATCCAGGTCGAGCGCGGCAGTGAGGTCTGTGATGGCCTCCTCGAAGCGGCCGGCCTGCCGGTGAGCCTGTCCACGGGAGCCCAGTGCCCAGGCGTCGGTGGGGTCAAGGGCGAGCGCGGCGGTGAAGTCGCTGATGGCCTCCTCGTAACGGTCGGACTGCCGATGAGCTTCACCGCGTTGGTTGTAGGCCGAGACCCGGGTGGGGTCCAAGTCGAGTGCGGCGGTGAGGTCGACGATGGCCTCCTCGCGGTGACCGAACTCCCGGTGGGCGATTCCGCGCGAGATGAGCGCCAGGATGTTGGCCGGTTCCAGCGTGAGCGCGGCAGTGAAGTCGGTGATGGCCTCGTCGTAGCGGTCTGTCTCGCGGTAGGCAATTCCGCGTTGCATGAGAACCAACTCGTCTGTGGGGTCCAGGTCTAGTGCCGCAGTGAAGTCCGTGATGGCCTCTGCGTCGTGGCCGACGTCACGGTGTGCCATTGCGCGGAAGACGAGGGCCCTGGCCAGTGTGGGGTCCAGGGCGAGTGCGGCAGTGAAGTCCGTGATGGCCTTCTCGTAGTGGTCGGCCTGGCGATGCGCGATCCCACGTGAGACGAGTAGTCCGGCGTTGGGCGGGTCCAGGGCGAGCGCGGCGGTGAAGTCGGCGATGGCCTCTTCGTAGCGGCCGAACTCCCGGTGTGTGATTCCGCGCGAGACCAGTGTCCAGGAGTTGGTGGGGTCCAGGGCGAGCGCGGCGGTGAAGTCGGCGATGGCCTCATCGTGGCGACTGGCTTTTAGGTGGGCGATTCCGCGTTGGGTGAGGACCAAGGCGCTGGTGGGGTCCAGGTCGAGGGCGGTAGTGAAGTCGGTGACGGCTTCATCGCAGCGGTCCGCCTCCCGGTGTGCGATTCCGCGGTGCGTCATGGCCAGGGTGTTGGTGGGGTTCTGGTTGAGTGCGGCCGTCAGGTCGGCGATGGCCTCCTCGTCGCGGCCGGCGTCCCGGTGTGCCATTCCGCGTACGACGAGTGGCCATGTCTCGGTGGGGTCCAGATCGAGTGCGGCGCTGAGATCGGTGATGGCCTCCTCGAATCGGTCGGCCTGCCAGCGAGCCTGCCCACGGGAGCCCAGTGCCCAGGCGTCGGTGGGGTCAAGGGCGAGCGCGGCGGTGAAGTCGGCGATGGCCTCGTCGTAGCGCTCGGCCTGCCGATGGGCTTCACCGCGTTGGCTGTGGGCCCAGGACAGGGTGGGGTCAAGGGCGAGCGCGGCGGTGAGGTCTGTGATGGCCTCGTCGTAGTGATCGGCCTCCCGGTGGGCTTCACCACGCGTGACGAGCGCCCAGGCATAAGCAGGGTCGAGGGCGAGCGCGGTGGAGAGGTCGCCGATGGCCTGCTCGGTGTGACCCAGCCAGCGGTGTGAGTCTCCCCGGTAGGCCCAGGCGCGACTGTTGCGGGGGTCTAGGCCGATGGCACGGTCGAGTTCTGCCAAGGCTTCCTCATCGCGGTCCTCGAGGTAAAGGTGCCGACCGCGGTACGTGTGAGCCCAGGCCCGGGCAGTGGTGGTGAGACGACCATGGGTGAGCAGCGCTGTCAGAGAGGCCATGGCGGGCTCATCACCTGAGACCGCGTCCTGAAGACGCCGTGCCCACGACACGAGGTCGGGATCTGCCGTGTCTCGCGCTGCCTGATCAAGGGCATCGGCCCACTGCCGCAGAGCGGCCGTATCCCGCCCAGCCGCATGGACAGCCTCGTCCAGGGCTGACGGCAGATGAGCAGCGGGCTGTGCGCAGAGCCGATGGTAGGTCTCGTCAACGTGGTGCCGACGCCACCTGGCGTCACTCCACCGCTTCCCTTCGGGTAGACCTTGCTCGGCAGCGGCGCGCCAACCAGCGTGAGCCTCGGCCAGTTGAAGATGTGCCGCAACCCAGCGCTGCGGCGATCGGGTGCGTTGCTGACGGACCATGCTGGCGCGCACCACGGCGTGGTACTGCTTGAAGTCCCCACGGCCGGTGACAAAGGGTTGGTCACACAGCCACGACCACAGCCCTTGCGCCTCGGGAGGCACGGCGGCGACGAACACGTCCTCGTTCAGCTGCGGTACCAGCGCGCACGCCAGGACCGCCTCGCGTTGCTGCGTGCTGGTGATCCACTGCACGAACCGGTCGACAGCCGCATCCACCACGTCCCCGCCAGCGTCCACGTCTCCGGCAGCCGCGGGTTTGGTGAGCGCGAAGAGTTCCACCAGGAGGGGCAGCCCCATCGACAGCTGCCACACTGCCTCCGCCACCTCTGGCTCGGTCACGCCTCTCGCGGCCAGCAGCGCCCTCGTCTCGGCCTCGTCGAATTCCTCCAGCGGTACGTCGGCCACCTGTGCCCGCAGCTCGGCCCAATCCCGTTCCCGGAGCTCGTCCCGCCCCGCCATCACCACGATCACGTTGGCCGGCAGCGACCCGAAGGCATCGCTCAGTAGCTCTCGAAGCCATTCGTCCAGGTAGCGTCCGGTCTGCTCCCACGTGTCGAGGAAGAGCACCACCCACGGGTACCGGTCGCACAGCCGGCCCACCTCGGAGACGAAGGCACGACTCACACCAACCGCATCACCGCCGCGTGTGCGACGGCTCCGACCCCGCACACCCGCGCGCAGGCGGTCCAGTCCCTGAGCGGCGGTGTCCGGGTTCGCCATGGCGGTCATCACCCCGGCGCCCGGGATGAGCGACACGGCACCCAGCGCGGCTTGCGACACCAGCCGACTGGACACCGATGCCCCGCCTTCCGCCGGGTCCACACCCTCAACCGGCATCGGCTCGGCAGCCGCTTCCTGCTCGCGGCGGTACTGCTCGGCGGCTCGATCGAACTCCTTGAAGGGCCCGGACTCTTCCGCCAACTGCCGCGCCAGCTCCACCAGAGCCTGCTGCACGCCGTGAACGTCGTTCTCGTCCACCACTGCGGTGACCGCCCCGGCTGCTCGCGCGGCCTGCTGCCACTGCCGCACAAGGGTGCTCTTGCCGACCCCGCCCACTCCGCGCACATGGAACAGGAACTCCGCCGCCTCCGGATCCTTCGTCAGGTTCTCTGCGAACAGGGATAACTGAGCCCGCCGACCCACGAACTGCGACCGCGATCGCTGTCGAATCAGCTCGCCTCGCGACCGGCTCCGCTGCCCCGACCCTGCCATGTGCACCCCCGGCTCGGCCTGCCACGCTCGTCGCTTCAGGCTCCAATTGCTTGCCAGCAGTATCGCCGCACGCCGACGGCTACCAGTGGGCATCTCCGGTATCCGCTACGTGCTCTGATCGGGACCCGGCTTCTGAACGGGGACCAGTGGTGGTAGCGGCCGTCTTGGCCACCCAGGATCGGGGTCATCCCCGCGAGCGCAGGGAGCTCACGTGCCGAACTGCAACGCCAGTGCTGCGACCGGTTAGGTTCACCGGGTTGCCGCCCGCTTCCGGCTATGTGGCGCGTTTCTCTGCTTGAGCTTTTTCGAGGTCGATGTGCGCGCGGGCAGGAGCGGGTGGCCCCGGCCCGCGCACGCGCGTCAGGCCACCGCGCCGGCGACTCCGGTGCGGCCGTCGGGGACGCCGACGATCGTCACGATGACCTGCTTGCGGACGGCCTCGCCGAGCACGTCGGCCAGTGCGTCGGTGGTGGTGGCGACTAGGCGGGCGGGAGCGTCCGGGACCTCGGGCAGGTGATACGCGGCCTCGCGCATGCTGAGGGTGACGAGAGGTGCATCGTTGTCGGTCGGGTTGCCGCCGATGCCCCGGCGGTGCTGCGGGATGCCGATCAGGTCCACCCCGACGAGGCGGCGGAACTCCTTGCCGTAGACGGCGCCGACCGCGTCGGTCAGGGCGCTGATCAGCTTCGGTTCTACCGTCCCGTCGAGGGTTTCTTCGCGGATGTGCACGGTGAAGTGCGGCATGGTGGCAACTCCGTTCACGTCGGTACGTATGATGGAGAGCGGCTAGCTTTGAAAGCAAAGCAAAATATCTTTGAAGACAAAGGTAACTGTGGAGGGGTGTGCCATGTCAAGGCCCAAGGCGCTCGACGCCGCGGAGGGCGGCGAGAACGAGGTCGATGACGCCGTCCGGGCCCTGTTGCTGCTCATGCCGCGGATGGTGGGCCGGGTCAAGAAGATCCCCGTGCCCGAGGCACTGCAGTCCTTCGCGCTGGCGCCGCGCCACCTCTCGCTGCTCTCCTACCTGCTCTTCGACGGGCCGATGACCGTGAACGAGCTGGCGGCCCGACTGCAGGTCGCGCCGACGACGGTGAGCCTGCTGGTCGGCGACCTGAGCCGGAAGGGGATCCTGGAACGGCGCGAGGACGAGGCGGACCGGCGTCGTCGGATCATCGGCATCGCGGCCGACCAGCAACCCGCGATCACCGCCTGGCTCGCCCCGGGTGCGGTCGCATGGCGCAAGGCGTTGGCCCCCCTGACCCCGGATCAGCGGCAGCTGTTCGTCGATACTTTGCTCGCGTACGAAGCCGCGGTCAGCGGCGAGGAACAAGGCTGAGGCGAGCCCACGGGCAGCGGATATCCAACGCGGGGACACGCTGCATTCACCGGGTGTCATGCGCCGCGGTGAGGGGGCGTCCTCCCCAGCGGATGCCCTTCTCACTGCGGATGCGGGCGCGTTCGCGGCGCTGGGCGGCCGGTACGTCGCCGTGGCGGGCGTTGGCGTCGCGCCAGCGCAGGTAGCGGATGCAGGGCCCGGGTCTGCACCGTGTGGTTACGCCTCCGCCTTGCCCCCGAGAGCGGTGAGGCGCTGCACCTGGACGTCGAGTTCCCAGGGCGGGATCTCGCCCCGAACCTTCTCCCGGTACTGGTCGGGGTACTGGTCGGGCCATTCCGGTCCGTCGCAGCAGAACTGCCTGTGCACCATGTGCGGGCTTCCGTCCAGCGCGTCGACGAGGAAAGGACCTTGGCCGATGAACATGCCGCGGTAGTCGCGGGAGCGCGCGTACGCCGGCGGCTGGCAGCTGACCAGCCAGCCCAGTTCGTGCCGCTCCATATCGGCAACCATTCCGGGCTCGTGCGGGTCCTGCATACCAAGGCCCCCTCGCGGGACCGCGTCGTACGCGAGGACGGAGGATGCCGTGGGGGTCCGCAGGGCAGCGAAGGCTATCGGCGAGTTCCTGATGGAGACGATCGGGGAAGCCGTCGCCGAGGTGATCCTCAGCCTGTTCGCCTGTGCCCTGCTCGCCGGCCTGGCTCTGATCGCTTACCTGAGCTGGTCTTTCAGCCCACGCTTGACTGTCGCGGGTGCTGGACTGCTCGGCCTCTTCCTCGCCCACGGCGCCTGGAAGACCTTCCGCGATCCCGCGAAAGGCCGCCGCCGTCGGGGCCTCGCCGCCATGACCACGACCGGCTTCACCCTGACCGCTGCGACGGCCGTCTTCCTGTTGTTCTACGCCACGGGTTGCAACTGCCTGTGAGCTCTGCGCACAAGAAGGCCAGTTTCAATGGCGCCGTCACGCGTGGCAGCGCAGCCGGACCAAGATCGTGTCCTCGGGCAGTGTGGCGATATAGGCCTCGCTGCCGGGCCATACGGCGGGCCCCGGGCGTTCGTGGGGGCACAGGTTCGGGTCGCATGTGGCGTGCACGGCGTTGCTGCCGCCCTCCAGCCACCAGCCGTCGAGAGTGAGGACGTCGGTGTTCTGGGGGTGGGGCGAGGTGAACTCGCGGATATAGGTGTCGCGGTCGCCGTCGTAGTGGATGACGGGATGCTCCGCCGGGTCGGGGAAGTGCAGCCAGCCCCAGCCAAGGCTGTGCGGGTGGCCGAGGAAGGCCCGGATGAGGGGCTGACTGCGGTAGGCGGCGAACATCTCGTCGCCCCACCGGTCGTCGGGGAACGCGGTGGGGTCGTTCCACCACCGGTCCACGAAGTCCGCGAGCGCTACGGCCGGAGGATGCAGGGCGGTCAGCCGGCGCCACAGGTCCCAGGAGGCAGCGACCGCACGCTCGGATGCAGCGAGTGGTTGGGAGAAGTCGAGGAGGGCGCGCGGTCCTCCGGCACTGACTCCGGGAGCGCTTGGGCAGGGCGTGCCGTCGTACAAGGGATCGTCGTGGATGAGCCTCGGGTCGTTCTCGTACCCGGAGGCGATGGCGAACCCGGTGCCGTCACTGCCGCCCAGGATTCGGCGCGAGTCCCACATGCCGCGGTCGACGGGGTTGTCATCCGTATCGATGTAGAACGGGGCGAGGGCTTCATCGAGCGCCCCCGGGATGTCATTCGCCGCCTCGGCCGGCAAGCAGACCGTCACTCGCACGCCGGCCATCATCTCTCCTTGATATGTCCACGACCTTGGCTTCGCCCGCCGGACAGCATTGCACCCCGGGTGACACGAGCTGCGAAGCGGCCTCGTGGGGCTCCGCACGGGCAGCCTCGTCGGGTACCGCGATGGGGGCAGCTGCTCTCCATCGTCGTGACGGACCGCTCGCCAACATCAAGACGGGCTGGTGGCGTTCCCGGCTCGCGCGGCGGCCGCCGCCTCCAGCAGGTGCCAGCCGTCGACTTCCACTGCTCGCCGCTCCCCCGGCTGCCACCCACGGGCCAGCGCCACGTCGAGCAGGGCCCGGACGGCGCCCGGCTCGTGCAGGTTCAGGTCTGCGCCCTGGATGAAGCCCACGTCCCCGGAGCCCAAGGGTCCCCCGCTCGGGACGTACCGGCCAGGCTCGGCGGCAAAGACAATACGCAGCGGGCCGCCGGTGCCGGCCGGCTGCGGGAACAGGGTGAGCGTTTGGCGGCAGTCGACGGGCCGGCCGTCGTGGTCCCTTCGGTGGCTGTGGCGCATCGACCACATGTACACGCGCCCGTCGGCGACCAGGCGGCGGGGTTTCTTCAAATGGCGAGGCACCAGGCGAGGGTAAGCGGCCTCATCCACACGACGCCCCCTATTTTGCGGTGATCAAACGTCCCTACGTCCTTCTCCGGGACTGGGCGATCGGCCGGGGCGATCCGCCCCCTTGCGGGGCGGTAGCTATACGAGAGCAGGGCGTCTCGGGGCCCATCTTGACCTTGCCGCGGCGGCAGGGTTTCTACTGAAAGCCATGCAGATCGGAGCGATCGCCGCGCTCGTCGGGGCGGTCCCCCTGGAGAGGACACACAAGATGGACACCACCACTGAGAAGAACCTGGCCCTGCTGCGCACGGCTTACAAAACGCTGGAGAGCGGCGATCTCGACGCGTGTGTCGAGATGCTGACGGAGAACTTCATTGCCAACGTCCCCGGGATTCCCGACCCGTTGCACGGTCGGGAGACCTGGCGGCTGGGGGCTCGGGCCATGTTGGATGGATTCCCTGACCTGCAGATCGATGTCGAGGACGTGTTCGGCGTCGACGACAAGGTGGCAGTGCGGGTCCACTTCCGCGGAACGCACCGGGGCACCTTCCAAGGGTTCGCGGCGACGGACCGTCCGGTCAGCTTCCGGAGCATCGA
Organism: Streptomyces sp. NBC_01546; assembly: GCF_045208355.1. Taxonomy (NCBI): domain Bacteria; kingdom Bacillati; phylum Actinomycetota; class Actinomycetes; order Kitasatosporales; family Streptomycetaceae; genus Streptomyces; species Streptomyces sp. NBC_01546. The sequence continues at coordinate 7,743,966 of NZ_CP109379.1, read as the reverse complement.
GATCTACCGCATCGAGGGCGACAAGATCGCCGAGGAGTGGGTCGCTCCGGACATGATCAGCCTCATGCAGCAGATCTCGCCCGCGCCGGCCGGCCACTGACCCGGGCGTTCCTGGGCTCAGCTGCGGGGCGGGGTGAGGACCACGAAGTCGGCGTTCGACGGGTCGAGGCAGACGGCGAGCCGGCCGACGCCTTCCATGTCCTGCGGTGCCATCTGCACGCTGCCGCCGCCTTCCGTGACCTTGGCGACCGCGGCGTCGCAGTCGGCGACGGCGAAGACGGGGTGCCAGTACGGCCGTCCGTTCGTGAGGGCGAGGTTCTCCTTGGACATCTCCATGACTCCGCCGTGCATACGTTCCTCGGGAAGACCGGCGGGGGTGACGAGGGCGTACGTGCCCCCGCCGCCGGGCACCTCCATGTCGCTGAACCGCCAGCCGAGGACGCCGCCGTAGAACTCCTTCGCGGCCGCGGCGTCGCTCGTGTACAGCTCGGTCCAGCACAGTGAGCCCGGCTCGTCCACGAGCTCGACGCCGTTGTCCGTTCCCGGCTGCCACACGGCGAACTGTCCCCCCAGGGGGTCGCTGTACTGCGCCATCCGGCCCCAGCCTTCGAGATCCATCGGAGCCACCCGAACCGTGCCGCCCGCGCCCTCCACCGCCTGGGTGACGGAGTCCGCGTCGGCGACGCTGAAGTAGATCATCCAGGCTGAGCGCGCGCCCTCCTCCGTCAGCTTGCCGAGCCCGGCGACGATCTTCCCGTCCTTCCGGAACATCCCGCCTTCCATCTCCTCCCCCTCGCCCATGGACTCGTACTCCCATCCGAGCACGGTGCCGTAGAAGGCCGCTGCGGCTCGGACGTCGGGGGCTCCGAGGTCCAGCCAACAGGGGGAGCCAGGTACGAAGTCAGTGGTGATCATGACGATTGCCTTTCGCGGATCCGGTACGACCTCAGCCTGGCACCGGACACTGCCCGTCGCCCGTCGACCGCTCAGCGGGTGGCGACGGGGCCCGGCGTCACGACATGTGGCATCCGCTCCCGCTTGCCACAATGGCCACATGGCCGGTGCAGGGCCCGCGAACGAGGGCCGTTACGGAGAGCGGGTCTTCCGTCCCGAGGACCGGGGCGAGGACGACCGTATCGACCTCGGGGCCCTCGCATACGACGAGACGACCATGGCCCGGCTGCGGCAACTGGGCGTGGGACCGGGCTGGACCTGCCTGGAGGTCGGCGCGGGAACAGGCACGGTGGCGCGGCGGCTGCTCGGCGAGGCAGGAGTGGCACAGGTCCTCGCGGTGGACCGCGACGTACGATTCCTCGCGGCGCACCCCGTGCCCGGACTCACCACTCTCCAGGCGGACATCACCTCCGAGGACTTCTCCCCCGGGCTGTTCCGGCTGGTCCACGCCCGGTTCGTGCTCATGCACCTGCCCTCCCCACAGCAGATGGTCTCCAGGCTCGCCGGGCTGGTCGCCCCGGGCGGGGTCCTGGTGGTCAGCGACGCGGTCGACCTGACCACGGACTCGGCGCCCGTGACCCCGTACACCCGCGCCATGCGGGCCATGTGGCAAGGGCTGCGCGACAGCATCGGGACCGACGTGTCGCAGGTGACCCACCGTACCGAACTGCTGCAGGCAGCCGGGCTGGAAGCGGTGGCGGCAGAGATCCACGTACCTCCGCTCCTGCCGGGGAGCGCGATCAGCCGGTTCTGGGCGGACACCTGGGGCCGCGCGCGGGCGGCCATGGTGGCGACGGGCCTGGTCGACGACGCCCAGCTCGACGAGGCCGTGCGCTACCTGGACTCCCCCGGGTGCACCGGATTGTCGCCGGGGATGCTCACGGCCTGGGGGTGGAAGGCCGAGGACGCCCCGACCCCGGAGCGTCCGACGGGCGAAGACGGGCACCTCACGGAAAGGCGCGGATGACCGACCTCGCCGACGCCCGGGCACCATGGGACCGCCGGGCCCTCCGGGCCCGGGAAATCGTGCGGACCGAGGGCCCCGCAGCGGCCCGCATCGTGGTCACCGTCGCGGTCGCCTGGCAGGTCGCGCTGTGGCTGGGCGCCGACCAGCCACCGGTCTTCGCGGCAATCGTCCCGCTGGTGGCCCTGCGCGGCGATCCGATGACGGCTCTGGGCACATCGCTCCAGCGGGCCCTCGGCGTGGTGGCCGGCGTACTGATCGGGATCGCCGTCCTGAACGTACTGAGTCCCTCGACCGCCACGCTGGCGCTGGTGGTGGCCGCGGGGCTGGGCGTCGGAATGGTCCTGCGGGTCGGCGGTGGGCTGAACATCCAGGTCGCGGCGTCCTCGCTCCTGGTCTTCGCCAGCACCTCACCCGATGCCTACGCACTGCACCGCGTATGGGAGACCGTTGCGGGAGCCGCGGTGACGATCCTGCTCGCCCCGCTGCTGTGGCCACCGGACCCTCACCGGATCCTGGAGGTCATCGCCGACGACTGCCGTCTGCGCCTGACCCGGGCCCTCACCGGCACCGCGGCGGCCCTGGGCGCCGGCCCATCCGCCGCCCGCGACAACCTCACCCTGGTCGACGCCCACGTCGAAGCGGTACACGCGAACGCCGCACGCGCCCGCGAAGCCGAACGAGCCATGAGGTTCAACCCCCTGCGTCGCCGCCACCGCGACACCGCACGGCTCCAGGCCCGGAACATCGCCACCGCCGACGGCCTCACCCCACACCTGACCTCCCTGGCCAGGGAAGTCGCCGCGCTCTCCGGCCGGGAAGACCTCGCTCCCGAGCTCGCCCGGGCCCGACGCCGACTCCCCGAACTGGCCGCACTCACCGCGCGGGCCGTCGAACTCCTGCTGTCCGGACGGGATCCGCAACCCGCCGTGACCCCCGCCCGCGAGTACGTGACCGCCTACGTAGACGCAGACTCCCGACCCCTCGCCGTCGTCCTCCGCCGGCCTTTCCAGCAACTCCTCGACGACCTCGACCCGCCATCGCGCCCCACCGGGGAAACCCCGTCACCGACCTGACGACGAGCGGAGCACCTTCAGTCGAGGGCCGCGGTGGCCTCGATCTCGACCAGGAGGTCGGGTTCTCCCAGGGCCGCACGGCCTCGCGTCCCTGGTCGCCACGGGGCCCCTGCCGGACCACTCTCTCGACCACGGCGTGCCCATGCTGACCGCACTGTTCGTCAGCGCCGGCGACACCCCCGACAGATGCCGCCGGTCCGTCGAACTCGGCTGGCAGCCACACAACTCCAGCCCGCTCCCCTAGCGGCGCGGCTCAGGCGGCTGGATTTGATGCATTGGGGGTTCTTGGTCCGCCATGTCTCGGAAAATGGAAGTGCGCGGCCTTCCGTCGGTGTCAGGCTGCATCGATGAACCGTGAACAGATGTCCAGGATCGCTCATGCCAATCATCCGATTAAGTCTCCGCTCGACGACGATTCGGTGGCCGAACTGCTCGAGCGCGGAATCTCCCGACCCGACGCGCGGGTGCTCGATCTCGGCTGCGGAGGAGGAGAGTGGCTCCTTCGCGCCCTGGCCTCCGGCCCTCGATTGCGCGCCGAGGGCGTCGACGTCTCCGAAGACGCGCTGGCACAAGCTCGCGAGGCCGCGAGCAGCCTCGGTGTCCAGGAACAGGAACGCCTGGTCCTCCACCACCAGCCGGCCGCGGACTTCACCTCCGCGCACCCGTTCGACTTGGTGCTCAGCGTCGGGGCTACGCACGCCTTCGGCGGCCTGCTCCCCACTCTCGCGGCGGCACGCAAGCATCTGGCTCCCGGCGGACGCGTCCTGGTCGGGGACGGATTCTGGGAGCGAGAGCCTTCCCCGGAAGCCGTTGAGATGCTCGGCGACCTCAGCGACCTGGCGACCACCCTGGATCGCGTGACCGCTGACGGGTGGACCACTGTCCACGGCCACGTCAGCACCCGCCGGGAGCTGGACGAGTACGAGTGGGCATGCTGGGGGTCGCTGGCCGCATGGGCCCTGGACCATCCTGATGATCCGGACAGTTCCGAAGTTCTCTCGACGGCCACCACCCGCCGCTCGGAATGGCTGCGTTCCTATCGGGACAGCTTCGGCTTCGTCTGCCTGGTCCTGCGCCCTACCTCCCACCACTGAAAATTCGAGGGCGTGCCGTGCGACTGCTCGCGGCTCGTAGTGCGGCGCCGTTCCGTCCCGGGGGGCGGCGTCGCCTGTCGCGGCTTTCGCTTGTCGCGGCGCCGCCCGCGCGGGGAACATTCCGGCGGGCCGCCTCGTTGACCCCGCGAACCGAGGAGTGTCTTGCCCGATACATCGGCCACCGCCGCCGTACGCCCTCTCCCGCCGCTCGCCGCCCAGGCGGAACACCTGATCCGGCTCGGGGTGCACGAGCTCGCGGGGATGTCCGCCGACGAGCTGCGCGGCTTCGCCGTGGACGCCGGACGCGGAGACGGCGATGCCCTGCTCGCCGTGCACCCGGACCGCGCACCGGCCTCCGCCCTCGCGCCGCTGCTCCGCCACGACGGCCGGCCCGGCTTCGTCGTCACCGACATGGCCGACGTCGACCGCTTCGCCCCCGACACCGTCGAACTTCCCGACGCGCCTCTCTACCTCGTCACCGGCCTCGACCGCGGCGACCACATGGCCAACTGGAGTCCGGACGAGGCACTTCCCGCCCTCACCAAGGAGGGCCGTACTCCGCTGCTGCTCACCGAAGGCATCCACTGGGTGCTCCAGCAGCCGGCTGTTCTCGAGCGCAACCACTGCTTCATGACCATCGGCTCCCGGCTGCGCAAGGCGAACGGCACCATGGACGCCCGCACCCCGGCGATCTGGATCAGCAACGGCACGGGGCGCGACGGCCCCGAGCGGCGCAACGCCCCGAAGGTCGGCTGGTGCTGGTGGGGCAACCGCCACACCTGGCTGGGCTTCGCCTCCGCCACGAGCCGTCGGCAATAGGGCACTTCGGCGGCGAGGTCAGGCGGGCTGCCAGAGCTCGATCCGATTGCCCTCAGGATCGGTGACCCAGCCGAATCGACCGACGCCCTCCATGTCCTGCGTTTCCTTGGCCACGTCCGCTCCCTTGGCCCGCAACTGCGCGAGCATCGCGTCCAGGTCGCGGACCCGGAAGTTGAGCATGGTCTGCTGGGCGCGGGACCCGAAATAGTCGGTCTCGGACTCGAACGTCGCGAACACCGTCAGCCCGGCTTCCTGATGCCACAGGCCGTTCTCATCGGCGTCCAGGCCCAGGCAATCGCGATACCACGCGCTCAGGGCCGCAGGGTCGGCGGCCCGCATGAAGTGTCCACCGATTCCAAGCACATGTTCCATGCCGCCATCCTGCCAGGACGGCGATCGGGCGGGCCGGCACCACACCATCGCCCGCCTTCCCCCGCCTCGATCGCGGGGGATTCGCTCCCGGTTGCGTAGGGTCGGAGACATGACGCGCAACGACGAAACTCCGCAGGCCACCACCCCGCAGCTGGACCTCGACGCCTACCTCGCCCGCACGGGCTGGACCGGGGAGCGGCGCGCGGACGCCGCGACGCTTCGGTCGCTGCATCTTGCCCATATGTACGGCATTCCGTTCGAGAACCTGGAACCGATCGGCGGCTCGGCCCCCTCCCTCGCGCTGCCGGACCTGGAGGCGAAGCTGGTCCGCGGAGGCCGGGGCGGATACTGCTACGAGCACAACACCCTGCTGGCCGCCGTGCTGGAGGCGTTCGGTTTCGGCGTCACGCGCCTGGCCGCGCGCGTCGTGCTGGGTGCCAAGGGTGCGATCCGGCCGCGTACGCACATGCTGCTGCTGGTCGACGTTCCGGGCGAGCCGGGCCCGTACCTGGCGGACGTCGGCTTCGGCGCGGGCGGCGCGCTGCTCGAAGCGGTTCCGCTGGTCGCGGACACCGAGTTCCGGGACGCGACCCGTCGGCACCGTCTGGTCCACGAGCCGCACCGCGGGCCGCTGGAGCTGTGGGTGCTCCAGGCGTACGAGGACGACGCGTGGACGGATCAGTACGCGTTCACCCTGGAGCCGTACGAGGCCCCGGACTTCGACGTCATCAACTGGCACATCGCGACCAACCCCCGCTCCCCGTTCTCCCACCTCCTCTACATTCAGCGGACGACACCGGACGCCCATCTCGCGCTCAGTGGCCGCCACCTCGTCGAGACCGGCTCGGACGGCTCCCGCAAGGAGCGGGAACTGTCGGGTCACGACGAAGTCGTGCGCGTGCTGACCGCCGACTTCGGCATCGCGGTACCGGACGGTGTGACGCTGGATGCACCGTCCGCTCGACCCTGATCTCGGGTGATGAGCTCCGCGACCGCTATCCGGTCACGCCCATCCGCTGGGCCGATGGTGCGATCGGCTTGGCGCGCGTCCGGCAATGGGGTCACGGCAATCCCCCGACACCACTTGGTTCCCGCGCGAAACAGTGACATGAATCACGGCAGGCCGGAAGATCACGGAAGCATTACGTCCACTAATGCCGAGCCGAGATATCGAGATTTGTCCAAATACAATCGACATTCCCCGCTCTCTTCCGAAATGGACCTCTCGGGGAATGGGGGCAGCGTGCGGCGACTTGCCACGTCACAGGCGCTTCTGGCGGCCAGTCATGTGTCTCGGGCGCCCTGCCGACCTCACGGCCAGCATGACTGTCCGCCCATTTCAAGCCCGGCGCACGGCGCCGCCGTGCGAGCTGGTGGCGAGACTTGTCAGCCCGTTCCAGGGTTTCTAAGAATGGCGGCCCGCCCGGCGCTCCGGCGGCTCCGGCAGCGCAGGCCCCGGACGCTTCGCAGAAACCAAGTGAGGTCATACATGCAGAAGCACCGCAAAAAGAGGACGCACTACAAGAAAATAACCATCGCTGCCGTCACTCTGGGCATCGTCGGCATACCCACGGCCGCGATCGCATGCTGGGACACCCAGGAGACGCCTGCGGCGAGGGCCTCCAAGTGGCAAGGAGCGCGCCCCTCCCCCAGCGCACCCTCGCCCACCGCGCCCACCGAGAGCCCGGCCGACCCCCTGGCCACCCCTATCGGGACGCCCGAGCCGACCGCGCCGCCGACGGAGGTTCCGCAGACGGCACAGCCGTCCGCCCCGGCGACTGAGCCGCCCAAGGCGACGCAGCCCGCCAAGCCGGCCCCTGCCCAGCCGAAGCCCCCGGTCGTCTCGAAGCATCCGAGCACTCCGACCGCTGCGCCCTCCGGCCCGGCGGCCGAGGTGGTGGCTCTCGTGAACAAGGAACGCGCCAAGGCCGGGTGTTCGGCGCTCACCGTCAATGAGAAGCTGACGGCTGCCGCCCTGAACCACAGCAAGGACATGGCCGCGCACTCCAACATGTCGCACACCGGATCCGACGGCTCGGACCCGGGCCAGCGCATCACCCGCGCCGGCTACGCCTGGATGACCTACGGCGAGAACGTCGCCTACGGCTACAGCACCCCCGAGCAGGTCATGACCGGCTGGATGAACAGCCCCGGGCACAGGCAGAACATCCTCAACTGCGCGTTCAAGGAGATCGGCGTCGGCCTCGCACAGCCGAACTCCTACTGGACGCAGGACTTCGGCGCCGCCCGCTGACACGGCCCGCCCGGACAGCCGGCCGGGGGCTTGCCGGGGGCTTATGTACTGCTTGCTCCGTATGTCACTCTGTCGGAGCGAACGGGGTCCCCCCGCTTCCGCACGACCCGGCCGGCTCACCACGGCCGACCGAGCCACACGGAATCGCCCATGCCCCTGACCTACCCGCCCCGAGCGACCGCCGCCGTACTCGCCGCCGCCGCGACGGCCCTGCTGGCCGCCTGCGCACCCGAGGCCGCCGCCGGTCCGGCGACCTCGGCGACCCCGGCGCGGACGGCAGCGGCGCCCGGCACGGCCCTGGCCGCCCCTGCCGCGGCCTCCCCGTCGCCCACGGCCGCGCGGGAGCCCTCCCCGGGCGCCACCGGACAGCCCCAGGTCTCCACACTGTCCATAGCCTCGGCGGGCATCGCCGGGCTGCGCGTGGTCCCGTACGAGGGCACCACCGACGACGCGCCCGGTACCCGCATCCAGGACCTCGGCGTGGCCGCCAGCCCGTACGGGAAGCAGGGCGGAGTCGGCCCCGGACAGGTCGGGAACTTCCTCGTCACGGCGCACCGCCTGTCTGCGGGCGGACCGCTGCGCGACGTGCCCGCCCTGAAGAACGGCGACGAGGTCCTCGTAACGGTGGGTGACGTCGTGTACGCGTACGAGATCGTGGCGACCCGCAAGACGTCCTTCCGGTCGGAGCGCTCGCTGAGCGAACAGCGCGCCGCGGTCCCGGGCGACCCCGGGACGCCCCCCACCCAGGCCATGATCACCCTCTCGACGTGCGCCACGCCGGAGGACCACGCCGAGGGGAACTACTGGAGCGACGCTCAGGGGAACCCCGAGCACCGCATCGACAAGATAGGCGTCCTCCGCAAGACCTCCGCGACCGCAACCGCGGCCGCGGCCACCGGCTGAAGCAGCGCACCGGCGGCAACGGACACCGGCTGAGCGCGTGTGCCCGGCCCGGCTTCGCCCGGTCAGCCGCCGGCGTCTTTGCGGGCGCGGAAGGCCGCTGCTTTGGTGCGGTTCTGGCAGGCGGTGGAACAGAACTGGCGGGCGGCGTTGCGGGAGGTGTCGACGTACACCCGGTCGCAGCGCTCGGCCCGGCACCAGCCGGGCGCCGCTGTCGCGCAGCAGCCCGTTCACGGTCTCGGCGGCGGCATCCGTCCTCCCGTCCTGCATGGCCTGGAAGACCTCACGCAGGCACTGTGCCGTCCTGACCAGGTGTTCCGCCTGCACGGCATCGATGGTGCGCGGCAGTGATGCCGCGGTGCGCGACACCGCGGCATCGATCGCGTCCGGCAGCTCGGCTCCGCGCGGTGCGGTGTAGGCACGGCCGCGTGCTTCTCCGTCGGTCAACGTGTTCACGAGCGATACGGCTTGGTCCAGCAGCACCGCGACATGACTGTCGAACATCACTTGACCAGTCACTCCTTCGATGGATAGCGTCCGTGACTGACATTACGCGATTCGACAGTTACGCGAGAGGGGGCGGCAATGCCGCGGATCGTATGGCTGCTGGTGACGGCGCGGGCGATCAACCGGCTCGGCGCCTTCTCCTTGCCCTTCCTGACCGTCCTGATCAGCACCGACTTCGGCGCGAGCACCACGACGGCGGGCGTGCTCTCGGCAGCATTCGGCCTCGCGACGATCCCGTCCCGGCTGGCCGGCGGACGGCTGGCGGCCCGCCTCGGCCGCCGCCGCACGATCGTGCTCGGCCTCACCGGGTGCGCCCTCGCGCAGCTGGGCATCGCCGCCGCCGGCTCTCTGGCCACGGTGGCGGTCTTCGCGATCCTGCTCGGCCTGGTCTTCGAGCTGTACGAGCCGCCGAGCCAGGCGATGATCGCCGACGCCGTCCGTCCCGCCGAGCGGGTGCGCGCGTACAGCCTGCTCAACGTCGCGCTCGCCGCCGGCGGCACGGGCGCCGGCCTGATCGCGGCGGGTCTGGGCCGGTGGGATCTGCGCTGGCTGTTCGTCGTCGACGCGCTCACCTGCCTGGCCTGCGCGCTGGCACTGCGCATCGCGCTGCCCGCCGACCACCGTCACCGTCCGGCCGTACGCCACGGCGAACACGGCGAACAGGCCCGCCCCTGGCGCGACCGCGCCCTGTGGGGCATGTTCACGTCCGGCACCGTCTTCGCCCTCGTCTACATGCAGATCATGATGGCACTGCCGCTGACCCTCGCCCGTCGCGGACTTGAACCCGCCGACGCCGGGCTGCTGTTCACCGCATCGGCCGTGACCGTCATCGCGGCTCAACCCGCCCTGCGCCTGCGCCGCCTCGCCACGCTCTCCGACTCCGCGGCCCTGGCCTTCGGCTACACCCTGCTGGCGATCGGCCTGGTCGGCTACGCGATGGCCCACACCCTGCCCGCGTTCCTGATCACCACCGCCGTATGGAGCCTGGGTGACGTGCTCATCCTGGGCCGGGCCTTCAGCGTCGTGGCGGGCCTGGCGCCGCCCGGCGGCGCCGACCGCTACCTGGCCGCGTACGGCATCAGCTGGGGCATTGCCACGGTCGCCGCCCCGGTCACCGCCACTCAGATACTCGAACACGCCGGCGTTGCCGCCCTGTGGGCCGGCTCCGCAAGCCTCTGCCTCGCCCTCGCGGCCGCCCAACTCCTCGTGGTCAAACCACTCATCAGCGGCAAGGGGCGGACCGCACCAGCCCCCGACACCACGTCCGGCGAGGCCACCCCGGCGGCAGAAACCGACAGCCGCCCTGCGGACCGGCCCTGACGTTCTGCACCCGGGCGGTCATCTGCCGGTTGCACGGGGTACGTTCCGAATGCTCCCGCTGGTGGCGATCAGGGCCTTACCATGCGCGTGCGAGGCGCGTGGAGCGCACAGCGGGGCGTCAGGGGGAGGCGCGATGGCCGCACGACCGTACGACCGCACACCCGGACCGCGCGAGATACCCGAGGACTTGCCCAACCACGCCGGGCGCGGGCTGCCGGGCGGGGTGGAGCTTTACCACCTGAGGCCGGACGGAGGCATCGTGCTGGCCGACCGGGAGGGGTCCCGGGAGCTCGGGCCGGAGCGGGAGTTCCTGCGGTTCATCGACGACGGGCAGTTCGCGCACTACCTCGTGGGCGACGCCGGCACCTCGCCCGAGCGGCCCTCCAACGCCACCGTGAAACTCGGGGTGGTGGGCCCGCGCAGCGCCTTCACCCCGCACGCGCACGGGGGCGAGCACTTCGTCCTCAGCCTCGGGCACGCCGCTTGCGGACTCCACGACCCGGACCGCGGCCGCGTCACCGAAGTCCTGCTCGCGCCGGGCATGTTGATCCGCATCCCGGAGATGATGCCGCACTCCTTCGCGAACCGGGGTGACGCCCCGCTGACCATCCTCGCCGCCAACACGGGATACGGGATCGACCACGAGGACTACGCCATCACGGCGGCGGAAGCCGAGCAGCGGGCCGCCGCGAGCGCCCTGCTGCCCGGCCCGGCGGGGCGCGGCGCCCCGGCGATCGCGACCGCCACCGACTACCGGGTCCTCGCCGCCGCACTGCGCGACATCGAGCGCGCCCAGCGGGTCCACGGAATCTCCGGCACCACCGTCCGCGAGCGGCTCGCCGCACGGCTGCGCCGGGTGGCGACGGCTCTGGAGGTCCGCCGGTGATCTGCCCGCACTGCGAACGCAACCTGCTCCGCAAGGAGCGCACCGGCAACATCTGCAGCCACTGCAAACGCCGCTACGCGCTGGACCCCAAGACCAACTCCCTGCGCCTCAGCGACCTCCGGGTGCGCCGTATCGCCGACGGGCTGACGGACAACGGCCGGATCCGGGTCACCCCCGGCCAGTTGTGGTACGCGCTGTCGCGCAAACGGCTCAGGGAGGGCGAGTTCGCACCCGGATGCGCGGGCGGGGCACTCTTCGGCGGCGTGCTCGTCAGTCTCTGGGCCATCTTCGGCGGGCTGCCGTTCATGCTGTACGTCTCCGGAGCCCTGCTGGCCACCGCGCTCGGCATCCTGATCGCCCGGCGGAGGGGAGCGGGCCGGGGCATCGCGCCCATGACCCGCGGAGCCTTCCGTTCCGAGGCGCTCGCCGAGTGGCTGCGGGTGTACGGGAACCTGCCGTCCGGCGTGGTCGACGACAGCGGCGACCCCTGGCCCCGGTGGCCGGCCGACGCGCCTGCGCCGACCGCCGTGCTCGTCTGTCCCGATCCCTCCATCGCCGCCTTCCTCGCCGCCGACGGCCTGCCCGACCGCCACGGCATCGCCCTCGTCCAGGGCCCCGAGCACGTCGCGGCCCTGCTCCCGGCCCTGCCGCCGCGCGGCCCGGTCCTGGTGCTCCACAACGCCGACGCGCGCGGTGAACTGCTCCTGCGGCAACTCCGCGAGACCTGCTCCGGCCGCCCGGTGGTCGACGCTGGAGTATCGCTGCGTACGGTCCGCGGCATGCCGAAGGCCGTCGCGTACCGCGACCCCGCCCGGAAACCCACGGCGGCGGAGATGCAACGGCTCACCGCCCTCGGTGAGTTCACTCCCGAGGAGCTGAAGTGGCTGGCGCAGGGCTGGCGGTTCCCGCTCGTCGGTGTCCCCCCGGTCCGGCTGCTCTCCGTACTCGACCGGCTCGCCGAACAGGTCGGCCGCAGTGTCGACGCCGAACGGCGCCACGCCGCGGAGGTCGGCTTCATGACCTGGCCCGGGGCGGCCGCGGACGGCCCGGATCCGGCGGGTGGGCGGTGATCTGCCCGAACTGCTCGACCGAGCTGAAGCGCACGGAGCGCACGGGCCAGGTGTGCTCCCACTGCCACCGCCGCTTCGCCCTGGACCCCAAGGTGCACGGCCGCGGCATGCACGACCTGCGGATTCGCCGCTGTGCGGAGTCCCTCACCGACGGCGGCCGGCTCAAGGTGACCGTCACCCAGCTCTGGTACCGCTCCCGTTCGTACAGCATTGCCTGGAGGGCGCGCGAGGCGCGCGGGATCCGTCCCGGCATCCGCTGGTCCGTGGCGCTGACGGTCTGCGCCGGGCTCCTCGTGTACGCGGTCCTCGGCAGCGGCGCCCCCGCGGTCTGGGCCCGGACCGCCGCCGTCTTCGTCCTCGTGGTGCCCGGGCTCTTCCGGTACGAGCGGGCCCGGCCCGCGGGCTCGTCCCTCAGCCCCACCGAGGAGGGCTTCCGGCAGCTGATGACCGGCGACTGGCGCAGGGCGTACGGGGGGCTGCCGCCGGGTGTGGTGAACGACGCGGCGCGCATCCCCGGGTACGCCGCGTCGCGGCCGCCCCGGCCCAGGGCCGTGATCCTGTGCACCGACCACGCCGTCGCGGTGTTCCTCGAGGCCAACGACCTGCCGGTGCGGCTGCGGGCGGTCCTGGTGGAGGCGGACCCGGGCTCCGCCCACGAGGCCCTCGTGGACCTGCCGGGCCTGCTCCCGGTCGTCGTACTGCACGACGCGAGCGCACTGGGGGCGCTGCTGGCACCGCTCCTGCGCATGGCCCATCCGGACCGGGCAGTGGTGGACGCCGGGCTGCCGGTGGCCGCGGTCCGGGGTCGGCTCGGCGCCATCCACCGCGTCTCGCCCGTCACGGCCGGCTCGCACGTCCTGGCCGTGGATGCCGGGGAACTGCGGGCCGTGGCGGGCCTGTCCGAGCAGGAGGCCACCTGGCTGGCCGAGGGGTTCTGGAGTCCGATCGCGGCCGTGCCCCCGCCGCTGCTCGCCACCGTCGTCGAGGAGGCGGTGGAACGGGCCGTGGCCATGGCCGCGGCACGGCCCGGCTCCGCCCCGGCGTACGGCTTCCTGACCTGGCCGGACACGGACGGGGCGGCGGACGCGGACACCTCCGGGAAGAAAGGCACGCCCAGCGCATGAGCAAGAGCACGAGTACGGGCACGAGCACGCGTACGACCCGGCTGCTCGACCTGGCGATCGGCGCGGCCGCCGTCCGCGCCGCCGACCCCGGCGGACTCCGGTTCACGGAGCGTCAGCTCTACTATGAGACCTGCCGTGTCCTCAGCCCGGCCGCGCCGCTCCTGCGCCGCGTCCCCGGCACCCCGCCACCGGCGCTGCGCCTGCCCTCGTTCACCCGCGCCCTGAACGCACGGGGCCGGGAGACCGTACCGGGCCTCCTGCCGTCCGCTCCGCCCCAGGCGACCCCGGCGGACCTTGCGCGGTCCCGGCCGTCCGAACCGGACCTGTACGACTACGGCCTCCCCCGCCTGCTCCTCTGCCAGGACCGCTCGATCGCCGCGATGCTGCTCGCCAACCACGTGCACCTGGAAGCGGCCTGCCCCGTCCTCGCTGCACCCGACGCGCTGCCTTTGGCCCCGCTCCTCCTCGCGGCCCTGGAACGGGCGGACGGCGCCACGGTGCACGTCCTGCACGACGCGAGCCCCGAGGGCGTGCAGCTCCCGGCCCGCGTACGAGCCGCGCTCGGCCCCGTCCCCGGGGTACGGGTCGGCTCCCTGGGCCTCGTACCGCGACACGCCGCCGCCCTGCGGCTGCCGTCGGGACGCGGCCCGGCTCCCGGCCCGGCGGCAGGCGCCGACTGGCCGGCCGCGCTGCGGCCGCGCGAGGCCGCGTGGCTGGCGCGGGGCCGGTTCGCCCAGGTGGCCGCCGTACCGCCGGCCAGGCTCGTACGGACGGTGCTGCGCCTGACCCGGGGTCCGCGGCCGCCCCGCGACTCCATGTGGGGCGAGCTGAACGGTCTGCGCACCGCCGGCTTCATGACCTGGCCCACCGCGTGAACGGCCCCCGCGACCCCTTCCACACACCCGAGGTACGCACACGATGATCCGGCCCCAAGAGATCGGCTACGCGGACGAACTCCTCGCCGACGGCACGGTCCACCGCAGATACGAGGGCGGCCTCCAGGAGTGGCGCAGCCGCACCCCCGGCCGACCCCACCTGGTGCGCTGGCACGACAACCGGGGTGACTCGGGGACCGACGAGCTGCTAGGCAACCGCGTCATCAAACGCACCCTCTCCGACGGCACCGCCACCTACGCCCGGGACATCGGCTACGGCCGCACCGTGTGGGCGCGCGGAGAGCGGGTCACCGTCAACCGGAGTTCCTTCGGCGGCCGGATGGGGGTGCTGCTCGCAGGTCTGGGGGTGGCGACCCTCGCCATCACGGCCGCCCATCTCCCGCCGCTGAACATGACCGCGGAGGAGGAAGAGGCCCTGCGCCGCCAACAGGAGCAGAGCCAGGCCTCGTCGGCCTCGGGCGGCGACGGCGGAGGCGGGGACTCCAGAGGTGACGGGGATTCCGGCGACGACAGCTGGGAAGCGGGCTGGGACGGCGACGAGGACGCCTGGAGCGACGACGACTTCGGCTGAGCCAGAGCGCAGAGCGCGTCGCGGAGCGCGAAGCACGCAGCACGCAGCACGCAGCACGCAGCACGCAGCAGTACGCGAGCACGAAGGGAAGGAGCCAACCGTGGCACGTTTCTGCGCCTGCCTGGCCGACACCACCGGGCAGGCCCGCGCCCATCTCGAGGCGATGGGCGCCGCCGGACCGGGACACGTTCCCGTGGACGTACCGGGCGCCGGGCTGAGCCTCGTCACCGGCGAACCCGGCCGTGCCACCGGACCGTTCAGGGCGCACGGACGCACCGCGGTCGGCGAGGTCACCCTCCACAACCGCCCGGTGCTGCTCGCCGCCCTCGCGGCCCGGGCCCCCGCTCCGCCGCCGCCCGTCGATTGCCCGGACGGCGAACTCCTGCTCCACTGCTGGGCGTTGCTCGGCGAGGCCGGAGTGGCTCTCGCCGAAGGGATGTTCGTACTGGCCGTGCTCGACGGGCCCGACCTGGTCCTGATCCGCGACCACGTCGGCGCCCGTACCCTCTACTACGCGCGGGCCGGCGCCGCCTGGGCCGCCTCGACCTCGCTACGGGCACTGCGCCGCTGGCCGGCCCTCGGCACGTCCATGAACCTGTCGGCAGTCCGCTCCTTCCTCACCTTCGCGTACCTGCCGGGAGAGGAAACCCTGCTCACCGGGGTCCGCGAGGTGCTGCCCGGCCGGGTGCTGCGACTGGCCCGCGACGGCCGGGTCACCGAGACGGTCCACTGGGAGCCCCGGGAGCACATCGAGGACCCCCGCCCCGCCGACCCGACCGGCCATGTCCTGGGTCTGCGGGCCCTGTTGGAGCAGGCCACGGCGAACCGGCTGCCCGTGGCGGAGCCCGCCGCGGTGCTCCTCTCCGGCGGCATCGACAGCTCCCTCGTCACGGCCCTGGCGGCGAAGCTCCACTCCCACCCGGTCCACACGTACTCGATCAGCTTCGGCGACGACCTGCCGAACGAACTGGGCTACTCCGGCCTGGTGGCCTCCCACTGCCACACCCGGCACCGGATCCTGAACGTCTCGGGGGCGGCGGTGGCGGCGCGGCTGGCCGAGGCCGCGGCGCTGCTGGACAGCCCGGTGGGCGACCCGCTGACGGTGCCGAACCTGATGCTGGCCGAGGCCGTGGCCGCGGACGGTGCTTCCGTGGTCCTCAACGGCGAGGGCGGCGACCCCGTCTTCGGCGGACCCAAGAACCTCCCCATGCTGGTGCAGGAGATGCACCGGACGCCGGGCACGCCCTGGGACGAGGACCGGGCGACCGCGTACCTGCGCTCGTACCGCAAATGCTGGACGGACCTCCCGGTCCTGCTGACGGCGCCCGCACTCGACGCACTACGGGACGCCCCGCGACCGCAGCGGCACGTGGAGCCGTACCTGCTCCCGGATCCGGGCGGTCCGTATGCCATGGAGCACCTCCTCAACCGCCTGCTCCACTGCAACCTGCGGACCAAGGGGGCGCACCACATCCTGACGAAGGTGGAACGCCTGACCTCCTCCCAGGGCGTGGAGGGCCGCTCCCCGCTCTTCGACCGGTCGGTCATCGACCACGCCTTCGCCACCCCGCCGGATTACAAACTCCGTGGCACGACCGAGAAGTGGATCCTCAAGGAGGCCGTTCGGGACCTGTTGCCGGGCACCGTGGTCGACCGCCCGAAGAGCGGGATGCGCGTGCCGGTCCAGCAGTGGCTGACCGGTCCGCTGCGGGAACTCGGCCACGAACTCCTCCTCGGCCGCCGTTCCCGGCAACGGGGCCTGTTCCGCCCGGAAATCATCCGCACCTGGCTGAAGGGCGAGGGCATGCTGCTGCCCCGCCAGGGCGGCAAGCTCTGGCTGGTGCTGACGCTGGAGCTGTGGCTGAGGTCGTACGACGTATGAGTTCCGGTCTAACCCGAACCCCGATCCGCGAAAGGCGCCCATGACCGCCGCACCCACCGAACCGACCGAGTTGACCGACCCCCGCACCGGGCGGGCGCGCGGTACGGCCGCCCTCTCCCGGGAGCGGGAGGTGGCGGCCGCAGTGGCTGGGGCCCGCGCCGCCCTCCCCGGCTGGAGCGCCCTGACCCCGAAGGAGCGGGGCCGCCGACTGGACCGCCTCGCGGCGCTGATCGAGGAGCACGCGGAGCAGTACGCGGCCCGCGAGCAGGCCGGGACCGGCAAGCCCGGGACGGAGACGGCGGGCGAGGTCGGGCAGGTGGCGGACCTGTTCCGGTTCTACGCGACGGCCGCGCGCGCCCGGACCGCCCCGGCCTCGGGCCATCTGGTGGCGGGCCACGAGAGCTGGGTCCGCTGGGAGCCGATCGGCGTGGTCGGGGTGATCGTGCCGTGGAACTACCCGCTGCTGATGGCCGCCTGGCGCTGCGCGCCGGCCCTCGCGGCGGGCAACACGGTGGTGGCGAAGCCCGCCGAGACGACCCCCGACAGCCTGGAGCTGCTCGCGGAGCACGCGGCGCTGGCGCTGGGCGCGGGCGTGCTCCAGTCCCTCCCGGGCGACCGGCGCACCGGCCGCCTGCTCGTGGAGTCGGCGGTGGACATGGTCGCGTTCACCGGCAGCGGCCGGGCCGGAGCCGACGTGGCCGCGCGGGCCGGGACCCGCCGCGTCAGCCTGGAACTGGGCGGCAACGCACCGGCGATCGTCCTCCCGGACGCCCCCGCCGACACCTGCGCCTCCCTCGCGGAGGCCGCCACGTACAACGCGGGCCAGAGCTGTGCGGCCCCGGCCCGGGTGATCACCCTCGCGGAGAACTACGAGGACACCGTCGCCGGGCTGGCGGCGGCGCTGGGCTCCCGGCTCGCCGGGCGCGACTTCGGGCCGCTGAACAACGCGGACCAGGCGGCGCGTTACGACCGTCTGGTCGCCTCCTCCGCGGCCAAGCGGAACTTCGCGGCCGCCATCGCCCAGGACGCCGGCGGGGTGCAGGGACACTGGCGCCCGGCCCGTCTGCTGGCCGATCTCCCGTACGACGACCCGGCGGTCACCGAGGAGGTGTTCGGGCCCCTCCTCACCGTCCAGCAGGCGGAGAGCACGGAGGCTGCCCTGGCCCTGGCGAACAGCGTCCCGCAGGCGCTGGCGGCGAGCGTGTGGACCACCGACCTGGGGACCGGCCTCGACCTGGTCGCCCGGCTGAACGCGGGCGAGGCGTGGCTCAACTGCCATCTCGTGCAGACGGCCGAACTCCCGCACGGGGGCCGGGGGACGTCCGGTCACGGCACCGATCTGAGCGTCCTGGCGCTGCACGAGTACCAGCGGCCGAAGACGGTGACCGTACGGGTGACCCGGTAGCGGCGGACGCCGCGCGTTCACAGCAGCCCGACGGCCTGGGCGATCCAGCGGCCGGGAACGTCCACGTTGAGCAGGGCGGGCAAGGCCACCCCGGCGGGAACGGCCGCATACGTGGCCAGGCCGACCAGGGTGGCGGGCCAGGTGACGCCCGGACCGCCGCGAGCACCGGACCCGCCGGGCCACGGCGCGAACCACCAGTCCTCCGCAGGGCACTTCAAGGCCACCCGGAGCGGAGCCGGGCGACGGGCCCCCGCCGGACGGGCCACGTCCAGGGTGTCAACCGCCATAGGCGGGCGCCCTGTTGTGGCAGGCGTCACCGTGCGTAAGGGATGTGGCCGGAGGTTATCGTCGCAGCCATCCGAACCAGTGAGCCGTTTCACACCCGTGGAGGGTTTGTGCATCCATTTCCTGGAAGGCTCGGTGGGGCCGCCGCAGCCCTGCTACTCGGCGTCGGCGTGCTCCTCGGCGGCCCCGCCTCCGCTGACGCCGGGGCTGCCAGTGCCGCCGCGGCCGCCGTTCCGCCCGTCACCGGCGAGCTCAAGACGTACAACGTCGACGGCGTCTACAGCGCCGGCGTCTCTTCCGGCGGGTACATGGCGACCCAGTTGCATGTGGCCTATTCCGGTACGTTCGACGGCTCGGCCGCCTTCGCCTCCGGTCCGCAGTACTGTGCGCAGAACGACCTGGGCAAGGCTCTGAACGCCTGTATGGAGGTCTACCAGGACCTCCAGCTCGCCACCCTGAAGCAGACCACCACGAACTGGTCGGCGCAGGGCGCCATCGACCCCGCGGCCGGCTTGAGCGGCGACCCCGTCTACGTCTTCAGCGGTTCCGGTGACTCGACCGTCGAACGCCCCGTCTCCACCGCGCTGAACGACTACTACCGGCACTTCGGCGCCAACGTGCTCTACAACAACAGCACCGCCGCCGGCCACGCCTGGATCAGCCCGCTGGGCCCGAACGCGTGCACCGTCACCGCCAATCCGTGGATCAACAACTGCGGCATCGACGCCGAACGCGAGTTCCTGGGACATCTCCTCGGCTCGGTCAGCGCACCCGCGAGCAACCTCGGTGGCAGCCTGATCCGGTTCGACCAGAACAAGTACGCGCCCGGCGGCGCCGCCAAACCGATTTCCATGGACGAGAACGGCTTCGTCTACGTGCCCACGAGCTGTGCGGGGGGCGCGGCCTGCAAGGTGGTCGTCGCTCTCCACGGCTGCAAGCAGGGCTACTCGTACCAGGGCTTCGGCACCCGGTTCATCGACAGGGCTTACCTCAACGAATACGCCGACACCAACAACCTGATCGTCCTGTACCCGCAGGCCATTGCGACCACGACTCTCGACAACCCCAACGGCTGCTGGAACTGGTGGGGCTACCTCGGCGACCCCGACTACGCGCGGCACGGCGGCAAGCAGATCGAGACCATCATGGGCATGGTCAAGGCCCTCGGCGGCACCGGCTCGACGCCGCCGCCCACGGGAACCGTCACACTGCCCAGCGTGGACGCCGAGGACGGCTACATCAAGGCCGCGGGTGACGGCTCGGGACCGGCCGTCGGCACCCTGGAGGAAACCTCCGGCCTGGCCCTGGGACGGGGCACCGACGGCAAGTTCAACCGGACCGTTCTGTCCTTCGACACCGGCGCCGTTCCCTCCGGGAAGGAGATCACCCGAGCCTGGGTGACCCTGACGAGGAGCAGCGGATCCGGCGACCCCTGGGCCAGCCCGGCCGGCAACCGGCTCCTGGTCGACGTCCACACCGGCTGCCTCGGCGGCTGCACGGTGGAGAGCGCTGACTGGGCCGCCGCCACGACTGCCGCGGGCACCGCCGAGATCGGCTCGTTCGCCTCCGGCAGCAAAGCCTCCGGAAACCTGTCCGCCGCGGGCCTGGCCGCGATCAACCGTTCCGGACGGACCCAGGTCCGCCTTCGGTTCGAACAGAACCAGCCGGCTACCGCCTACCTCTTCGTCAACAGGGACACGCAGGCCACTCTGACCGTGGAGTACCGGTAGCGGGCGCACGTTCGCCGTCGCCGGGCATTGTCAGACCCTTGGGAGAGGATCTCTCTCATGACGATCCTTTCCGCCGATGAGGCGCTGTTCAGCCTGTCCAGCCGTGCCGACTACTCTGCCGCGCTCCAGCAGCTGCGCGACGCGTCCGAGGCGTACTACGGCGGCGAGAACAGCTCTCTGGATGACGCCACTTACGACCGGCTGCGCCTGTCCGTGCTCGCCTGGGAAGCGGAGCACCCCGAGGAGGTCGCCCAGGACTCCCCGACCGGTCTGGTCGGGGACGGGGCCGCCCCGGTCGGCGACATAGCGCACACCACGCGACTGCTCAGCCTCGACAACGTCTTCGACCCGGCCGGCCTCCTCGCCTGGGAAGCCTCGCTCCAGCGCCGCCTGGGCCACGCGCCCACGGGCGGGTTCACGGTCGAGCCGAAGATGGACGGAGCGGCCGTCGCCGCACGCTACCGCGCGGGGCGGCTGGAGCAGATCATCACCCGCGGCAACGGCACCCACGGCGAGGACGTCAGCCACGTCATCGGCTCGATCGAGGGCCTGCCCGAGCGGCTGCCCGTGCCGGCCACGTTCGAGGTCCGCGGCGAGGTCCTGTTCACACAAGCGCAGTTCGAGACCGCGAACGAGGTCCGCACCGCACACGGCGCGCAGGTCTTCGCGAACCCGCGCAACGGCACGGCCGGCACCTTGCGCGCGAAGGACCGCCCCTACCGGCTCGCGATGACGTTCTGGGCGTACGGAGCGGTCGAGCTCGACGGCGTCGGCTTCGTGCCCTCCGGGGCCACGCACGCCGAGGCCCTGGCCGCCGTCTCCGAGGCCGGAGTACAGACCACGGCCGACACGCCCGCCGGTCTGCAGGTGGTGGCAACCCTCGCCGAGGCGCAGCAGAAGGTCGACGAGATCGCCGCGCTGCGCCCCGGCCTGCCGTTCGGTATCGACGGGGTCGTGATCAAGGCGAACGACGCGGCCGAGCAGGCCGCGGCCGGGTTCGGCAGCAGGTTCCCGTACTGGGCGATCGCCTTCAAGCTCCCGGCCGTCGAGCGGCAGACCGTGCTGAAGGACGTGGTCTGGGACGTGGGCCGTACCGGCGTACTGGCCCCGACCGCCATCCTCGAACCGGTGGACATCGACGGATCCACGGTCACCCGGGCCACCCTCCACAACCCGGCCGACATACGCCGCCGCGACCTCCACCTCGGAGACACCGTCACGGTCTACAAGGCCGGCGACATCATCCCCCGCGTCCAGGCCGCCGTCATCGGCCGCCGCCCGGACGGCGCGCAGGAGGTGCCGCTGCCCACGGCATGCCCCAACTGCGGTGGAGAGATCAACAAGGACCAGGAGCGGTGGCGCTGCGCGAAGGGAACCGCCTGCGCCCTGCCCGCGCTGATCGAGTACGCCGCCGGGCGCGACATGCTCGACATCGACGGCCTGGGCAAGACGTACGTCAAGGCCCTGATCGAGTCCGGTGACGTCACCGATGTCGCCGACCTGTTCACCCTCACCGAGGACCGGCTCACCGCCGCCTCGGGCAGTGCCAAGCGCGGAGCGAAGCTGGCCGAACAGATCGCGGCCGCCAAGTCCCGTCCGCTCAGCCGCGTCTTCTGCGCCCTGGGCGTGCTCGGCACCGGGCGGAGCATGTCCCGCCGCATAGCGGCACACTTCGTCACGATGGATGCCATCCGGCGGGCTGACGCTTCCGAGATGCAGGAGGTCGACGGCATCGGCGGGGAGAAGGCTCCGGTCATCGTCGAACAGGTCGCTTCCCTGGCCCAGGTGATCGACAAGCTCGCCGCAGCCGGGGTCAACATGAATGAACCGCAGCAGCCCGAGCCGGCCGGTGAGGGCCCGCTGGCGGGCAAGACCGCCGTTGTCACCGGCAAGATGAGCGGACCGCTGGAGAACATGGGGCGCTCGGAGATGAACGCGCTGATCGAGAAGGCCGGTGGCAGGGCGGGCAGCAGTGTCAACTCCAAGACCACCTACCTGGTCTGCGCTCCGTCGGCGAACGGGAAGCCGAGCTCCAAGGCCGTCAAGGCCGAGGAACTGGGCGTCACGGTCCTCACCCCCGAGGCCTTCGCCGAACTCGTCGCCGACTACCTCGGCTGACCGTTGCGGGGCATCGCTGTGTTCCTGGTCAGTCCTCGGGGACGATGCGGCCGTCCTCGTCGAGCACCAGGTGGATCCGTGCGGGGTCCTGGCTGTTGACGTCGGACGGGCGCGGGCCCTCGGGCCCGTCGGTGCCCCAGCGCAGCAGGCGCCGGGTGCGGACGATCTGGTAGACGGTGCCCTGGAATTCCAGCCTGTTGACGCGCCCGACCCGCAGCGTGTCCGCGGCCTCGGCATACGCGGCCAGCTCCGCGGGCCGCGGACCGGCCGGCGCCCCGCCGCCCGCTTCCCAGGTGCGGGCGTCGGTGCGCGGATCGGCGTCGCCGGGAATGTGGCCGCGCATACGCGGCCACATCCACGTCAGGGAGAAGTCCAGAGACTTGCGGGCGGCATGCGCGGTTGCGTGCGGCCCGCTGACCGGCCGCCAGCTGCTGCCAGCCTGCTCCACGACCGTGAACGTCGGGGGCAGCAGCAGCACGTCCGGATGGGTGTCCAGCGCCCGCTCCGCGTCGGCGCGCACGTCTTCGGGGAATCGCTCACCGGTGTAACACAGGCCGCGCAGTGCCAGCCGCTCCAGAGCCTGGGTCGGAGTGAGGGGCGCCTCCGGGTCCAGGACCAGGCCGTCATCGACCTCCGACTCCCTTGAAGCACGGTCCCAGTCGGGGACCGGCGGTTCCGGGTCGGTCGGGCGAGGCTCTTCTATTCCGCCCGGGCCCGCGGCCGCGTACTCCTCGGCCCGCACGACCCGGTACCGGGTCCCGGCCGCGGTGAGCTCGTCGACCCGCTCGCTCTCCAGCCGGGCGACCGCCGCCAGCAGTTCGCGCCGTTCCGCCCTGTCCTGGGCCTCGTCCTTCGCGCGGAACCACAACCGCGAGTTCAGCCCGTCACGCGCCAGCTGCGGACAGCCGGCGGTCACCGCGAGCACCACCCGCCACCGCGGCCCGTCCCCGGCCCGCTGCGCCGCCACCCCGAACAAGGGGCCACGCACCACCACATCGCCCGCACGCGCCACGGCGTCGACCGCGTCGGCTTCCACCACGGCTTCCACCGGCTCCACAGGTACCCGCACCACCACCGGCCACGACCCGCCCGGCCCCACATCACCACGGTTCATGCCCCCATCCTGCCGACGGCGGCACACCACCGTCCCGGATTCACCGATTCCCCACCCGCTGAGGTCCCGCGCGTGGCACGGTCCGCCGTCGTCACGCCGCACGCGGCCCCGGTTGCCATTCCTAGGGGTCCTAGGTTATATCTAGAGCTCCTAGAATGATCATGGGAGGGTGCATGGTGCGGGCAGGGCTGACGGCGGAGCGGGTGACGATCGCGGGCGCCGAGCTGGCGGACGAGGTCGGGCTCGACCAGGTGACGATGTCGCAGGTGGCGCGACGGCTCGGCGTGAAGGATGCGAGCCTGTACACGCATGTCCGCGGCCTGGAGGATCTACGCGGACGGATCGCGCTGCTGGCGGCGGACGAGAAGACCATCCGTATCGCGGAGGCGACCGCCGGGCGGGCGGGCAAGGACGCGCTGGTCGCGTTCGCCAACGCGTGGCGGGA
Source organism: Streptomyces sp. NBC_01546 (assembly GCF_045208355.1). Classification (NCBI taxonomy): domain Bacteria; kingdom Bacillati; phylum Actinomycetota; class Actinomycetes; order Kitasatosporales; family Streptomycetaceae; genus Streptomyces; species Streptomyces sp. NBC_01546. The sequence continues at coordinate 7,720,180 of NZ_CP109379.1, read as the reverse complement.
GTACGCCCACGGGCATCCGGGCCGCTACACGGCGACGCAGACCCCGATCCGGATCGACCCCGAGCTGGCCGCACAAGCTTCCGGTCCGCGGCGCGCGGTCGAGCTGACCTACGGCATGCTGCGCGGGTACGGACTGGCCGAGCCCGACCTGACCGACGCGGTCCGGCTGCTGCGCAGCACGTTCCACGGGTTCGTCGCCTTGGAAGCCGCGGGCGGGTTCGCACACGAGCGTTCGCCGCAGCAGTCCTGGGTCCGCGCCCTCGACGCCCTGCACGCCCTCCTGGAGCACTGGCCCCCGTACCGAGAAGGAGACTCCTCGTGATCGACCCGACCATAGGCAGCCTGCGTGTGAACGGCGCGACTCTCCATTACGAGGTGCGCGGCCAGGGCCCGCTCCTGCTGCTGATCCCCGGAGGGGCGGGCGGCGCAGCCTCCTTCGACGGCGTCGCCGACGGCCTGGCCGCCGAATACACCGTCGCGACCTACGACCCGCGCGGCATGTCCCGAAGCACGCTGGACGACCCCGAGGCCGAGCAGCGGGTGGCCGAGCACGCCGATGACGCGTTCCGGATGCTGGAACTGCTGTCGCCCGGTGAGCCCGCCCGGGTGTTCGGCGCCAGTTCGGGCGCGATCGCCGCCCTGCACCTGCTCACCGCCCATCCCGAACGGGTCGAACGCGTCGTGGCGCACGAGCCGCCGGTGGTGGAGGTCCTGCCGGACGCCTCCGAACATCGCGCGCTCATCGCGCGCGTGCAGGAGACGCTCCGCACAAAGGGGCTCATGCCGGCGATGGCCGTGTTCGCTGCGGGCCTGAAGAACGGTGGCGACACCACCGAGCCGAAGCCCGAGATCGAGCTTCCCCCGCTTCCACCGCTTCCCCCGCAGGCAGCCGCACGGGCCGAGCGGACGATGGCCAACCTGCCGTACTTCGTCGGGCGCATCGTGCCCGGCTTCATGTCCTACACCCCGGACATCCACCGGCTGGAGGCGCTGTCGGACCGGCTCGTACTCGCCGTCGGCCAGGAGTCACGCGGCGAACTGCCCTACCGCCCGGCCGCCTTCCTGGCCGAGCGACTCGGCACGGAACTCCTCCAGTTCCCCGGCGGGCACACCGGCCTGACCACGCATCCCGCCGAGTCCGGCGAACTCCTCCGGAAGGCCTTCCGCGCCTAGACCGGCGGGCCTGGCAGCCGTTCCCCTTGGCCCGGGCGCGGATCTGCCCTCGCTCAGGTGGAGTGAGTCACGATCTGGGAGATGACCCAGATGGCCCAGGCCAGGGGGATGAGGGCCACGTATGCCTGCGGCCGCCGAAGCACCGGCGGGCCCGTGTCAACGTGGGCGCGTCCCGGGGCGGGCGTCGACGGGGGAAGCTTGCTGTACTTCAGGTAGGCGAACAGATTCCATACGAGCGTGAACGGGTTGAGGATCACCAGGGAGAGCGGGCCCCACCAGCCCAGGCACAGCGTCCTGGTGGTCATCTGCCGGACGACGGCTATGCCGCAGGCCCGGCAGAACGGCCCGTCCAGGTGCTCGAACCTCATCAGGATGAGAATCCCCATGTGGGACCGCACCTTGAAGTTCGCGGCAGCCTGGCCGCCACACGCGCGGCACGCGGGCGCGGGCGGCGCGTAGCCCGTGGGAGCCGGGCCGGCGTAACCGCCGGGCGCGGGCGCGTAGTTCCCCGGAGCCGGGGCATAGCCGTGTTCTCCGGACGCGCTGTAGGGATTGCCCGGCACAGGACCGTGGCTGGACGGGTGATGTGGTGTTGCCATTTTTGAACAGTTCTCCAAGATCGCTCGTACGGGCTAACACTAACCGCAGCCGAACAGGTACTCGGGCGACGGCAATGAGAACCACCCGCGGCCTCGGACGAGTTCACCACTCGAGATCGACCCCGCAGAGGGCCCGCGCGAGCCCTCCCGCTCTGCGGTGCCCTTTGGTGAAGGGAACGGTTCAGCCCGAGCCTGCCCGCTGTCCCGCCCCGTCGCGAACCACCGACCGCCCTGATTGCCCTGATTGCCCTGTACGGAGCAGTGATGAATCGATCCTGCCCTACCCCATGTGGTTCCTCCGGTACGAGGTGCGCGGGCTCGATTCGGTTGCGCGCAGGGCGAGGAGCTCGGGTGCGAGCACTGCGACGGTGTGGCGCGAGACCTCGACCAAACCGTCGCGGCGCAACTGGGCGAGCAGGCGGTTGACCGTCACCCGGGTCGTGCCGAGCAGGTCGGCCAGTTCCTGTTGAGTGCCCGACAGCTCGACCTCGCCTTGGGGAGATGCGGCCGCTTGCGCCAAGAGCCAGGCCGCCAGCCTGGCCTCGACGGGAAGCGTGACGGCGTCGACGAACCGCTCTTGTTGTTGCCGGGCATGGTCGGCGAGCAGGCGCAGTACGTGCCGGCGTACTGCGGGCACGTCGTCGACCAGTTCTTCGAACCGGGTTCGCGGGAGGCTGCGTACGGTGCAGTGGGTGACCGCGGTGAGAGTGGCCGTGTGCCCGCGGCCATCGATCACGGCCACCTTGTCCAGTGCACAGGGTCCGGTCCAGTCGCCGAAGCGGACGACCCGTCCGGCGGCCGTGGTGGTGGCGGCGGACACCCGGCCACGCAGCAGCAGGAGGAGATACTCGGCCGGCTCGCCGGCACCGCGTATGACTTCTCCCGCGTGGTGGCGGCGCGGCAGCGAGTGGGACCAGAGCGCGCGCAGCCGATCTTCAGGCAGTGCGGCCAGCAGAGGCACAGCCGCCAGTGCCTGCCAAGGGGCTGATGTATCGGCTGATACTGAACTCCTCATCGTCAGACCGTACCGTCGGCCGCATGATGATCCTCGAGCTGGCCTTCACCGCTGCCCCGGAACGCCTCGCCGCACGTCCGGCGCACCGTTCGTTCCTTGCCCGGCTCCACGAGGAGGGGCGTCTGCTCGCGGCCGGTCCCTGGGGGGACGACTCGGGCGCGCTGCTGGTGTTCGATGTGGAGCGCGCCGAGCTGGAGGTCATCCTCGACGCCGATCCATACTACCGCACGCCGGGAGTGACGGTCGCAGGCATTCGGGAGTGGGTACCGGTGGTCGGCCACATCTGACCTGGTCGCACCATCAGATACGACGCCCGCGCCTCTCAGTGGAACTCGTGGACCAGTTCTATCTCACCAACGATGTGGGCGTTGAAAGCGTCGAGCTCCTCCGCCGGAACCCACAGCTCGAGGATCGTCTGCCCGCCGGCCTGCTGGACGGGATACCGCGTCAGGAACTCGGACTCGACCTCGAACCGGGTGACGAAGCCGGCTCCGTCGTGCTTCACGTTCCAGTCCCTCGCGATCTTGATTGCGTAGTCCTCGTTGAGGACCGGGTAGAAGATCGGCTGCTCCGGCAGACGAGGCGGCCAAGCACGCCAGTTCAGCTCTCTGACCAGGTCCAGCTCGTTGGGGCCGGTCGGGCGCCACAGGGTCGTCGTTGCTTGCCGGCTGGTCATGGGAGTCGCTCTCTGGACGTCGGAGGCCGCTGAATCGGCTGGTCAGGAGACCGGACGATACCGGTACGGCATGCCCGACGGCCATGCCGTTTCCGGCTCGGCGGGTACCGGGGCGGGCCAGGAGCCTGGGTACCAAAGACGATCCCGATGGGATTTTCCGAGGCTTTGCCGACTGAAGCTGCCTATTCCCCCTGAGGAGTTGGTTCGAATGCTTTGAAGCAGACAGCCCGGCCTGTGCTGCAGATCTCAGCGTCCGGCGGGATGCTCCGGCCCTCCGGGAACTCGTACGTCAGAAATGTCATCGTCCGGCCCGAGGGGAATTTCACCGTGGCTTCCTGCACCGGGGTTGCGTGCTCCGGTGTACCGCCGGTGTACGCGAAGGGCCCGCCGGCGTTCTCGACAATGCTGACGGTCAGCCACATCTGACCCGGTTCGGCGAAGCCGTGTGGTCTGCCTCTGCCCACGTGCACGTATCCCTGCGGCTTCCGCTTCGTCGCCAGTCCGAAGCACTGCCGGTCCGACGCCCTCTCGCGGATCGACAAGAGGCAGTATGTGTTGGCGTCTGGCATCCAGGCCAAGTCACCCGTACCGACCTGCTGGTTGCGCCGTAGAACCGCCACATCGGACGTCGCCGGGGCGGCCTCACCCGGGGGGAACGGCCCCTTTCTGAAGGCCTCGACCAGCTTCCCGTCCTGCGAGGTGATCGCCGCCGCGCCCAACGGTGAGGCGGGACCGGGCTCCGGCGGCTCCGGCGCCTCGGGAGAGCCGGCAGAAGTGGGAGAACTGGGAGAAGCGGGAGCCGCGGAGGAGGGAGGGGAAGCGATGGAAGGGCTGGCCTCCGTGCACGCTGTCACCATCAACAGCAGTACGCCGACACTCGCAAGAAGCCCACGCTTCATCACCCACCCCCCCGGTTGCGGGGATCATACCCACGGTGAGCGGCGCCTGCGGATCGATCCCCGCCGATACGAAACACGGTCGATGTCACGCACTGCCCTCCGGCCGGTGTCACAGGGGATCTCCGAGTGGCCCGTACTGCCCTTCCAGGTTCTTGGCCCAGTGGGCGGCGAAGTCCGGTTGTGTGCCGTCGGCGTCAGTGAATCCGTACTCCTGGTACAGGCCCCAGGTGGCCAGGGCCCGTCCGGTCTTGGCCATGATGTGGGGGTCCGCGGCCAGCGCGACGACTGCCCGGCCCAGGTAGGCCGGGGTCTCGGAGTGGGCGAAGTTCGGGTCCTGGGCCGCGCCGTCGCGCCAGTTGGTCTCGGTGACGCCGAAGTTCTCCAGCATGGCCTCCGAGCGCAGGAAGCCGGGCGTGAGCGCCACGGCCGCGACGCCGTGCGACTTCAGCTCGGCCGCTTGCGCGATGGCGAGACGGATCACGGCGGATTTCGCCAGGTCGTAGAAGAACGAGCCGCGATAGCGAGCGGTGTTGCCGTCGGTGACCTCCACGACCAGGCCGCTCTTACGGGCGACCAGCAGCGGCAGCGCGAACCGGCTGGTGATCACATGGGTCTCCACCGCCTGCCTCAGCAGACGGAGCCCGCACTCCAGATCCTGCTCCCACAGGGGATGCTCCCAGTCAGTCAGCGGGTCTCCGCCCCACACCGAGTTGACCAGGATGTCGAGCCGGCCGTCCTGTTCCGCGGCAATCCGGTCCACCAGGGCCCGGACCTCCTCGGGACGGCTGTGGTCGGTGCGGACGGGTATGCCGAGGCCACCGGCGGCGGTGACCCTCTCAGCGGTCTCCTCGATGGTCTCCGGGCGGTCCAGGCCGGAACGCCCGGCAGCGCTGCTGCGACCGGTCACGTACACCACCGCACCGGCGGCGCCGAGCTCGACGGCGATTCCCCGTCCGCCGCCCCGGGTGCCGCCTGCGACCAGGGCCACCTTCCCGGCCAGCGGGCGTGCATCGGGCGTCACGATTCCTCCAGGTCGCGGCTACGGCGGGGCGGGACATGCGGGGACAGCACGGTGTCGAGCTCCTGCCGGAGCCGCTGCTCGAGGGTGCCTTGGCGTTCGAGGGCCCAGGTCAGACCCGCACCGGCGGTGATCGCCCGTACGGTGCCGGCCAGCGCCGCGACATCCGTCCCGGCGCTCAGCTCGCCGGCGGCGGCCGCGTCCGCCAGCAGTTCCTCGACCGCGCGTTTCTGGGCATGGTGGACGGCCAGGGCGCGCTCGTAGAGCTGCGGATCGGCGAGGTCCATGCACAAGAACGCCAGATGGTTGGCGAAGCTCTCCGGCGTGCCCGTCTCGCCCGCCGATTCCACGACCAGCGCCACCAGGGCCTCGAGCGCCGATCCGTGCGACTGACGCGCTCGCCCGGCCATCTCGCTCGCGTCCCGGGCGGACCGATCGGCCAGGGCCAGGAGCAGTCCGCGCTTGGACCCGAACCGCTGCACCAGCGTGCCGGGCACCAACCCCACCTCACGCGCCACGGCAGCCAGCGTGAGCCCCCCAGGACCCACCTGCCCCATGACCTCGGCCGCCGCACGCAGGATCACCGCATCCTCGATCCCTCGGGGACGTGCCACCTCCACCACTCCCTCATTAATGAATGCTTGTTCATTCATTAAAGCGCGGAACCTGCGCCTTCGGCAAGCCCGGCCCGGGGCCCGCCGACGGGCTATGCGGAGCGATGTGCGCGCCGGATCGCGTCGAGCGCGCGCGTGACATCGTCGTCGGTCGTCGACCAGTTGCTCACCGAGATGCGCATGACACGCCGGCCGTGCCAGGTGGAGCCGCTGATCCACGCCGTGCCGTCGTCGAGCAGCCGGGCGATTACCCGTTCCGTGCGTTCGTCGTCGCCGAACTCGGCGCAGACCTGAGTGAATACGACGTCGTTGAGGACGGTCGCGCCGTCGATCGCGGCGATGCCGGTGGCGAACGCGGAGGCGTGTCGGCACAGCCCTTCGACGAGGTCGGCCACGCCTGATCGTCCGAGGGATCTGAGCGCGGCCCACACGGTGAAGGCTCTGCCGCGCCGGGAGAGCTCGGGGACCTTGTCGATGGGGTCGCCTTGTTCGTCCTGGATGAGGTAGTCCCCCTGCAGGCCCATCGCCGCTCGGATCGCGAACGGATCGCGCACGATGGCGAGGCCGCAGTCGTACGGGACGTTCAGGGTCTTGTGGGCATCCGTCGCCCAGGAATCGGCGTACGAACAGCCCGCCATCAGGTGTGCGTACATCGGGGAGACGGCCGCCCACAGTCCGAAGGCGCCGTCGACATGCACCCATGCATCTGCCTCGCGAGCGGCACCGATCGCCTCGGCGAAGGGGTCGAAGGCCCCGGAGTGGATGTCTCCGGCCTGGAGGATCACGATCGTGGGGCCCTGCCGGCCGGCCGCCAGGGCGTGCCGCAGGGCCCCGGGCTCGACGCGCCCTTGCCCGTCCGCCTTCACCAGTTCGGGTTTGCCGAGTCCGAGGTAGCGCAGCGCCAGGTCGATGGCCATGTGGCGGTCCTCGCCGGCGATGACGCGTACGGCTGGCCCACCCACGAGTCCGTCGTGGGCCACGTTCCAGCCCGATCGCCGCAGCACCGCGTCGCGCCCGGCGGCGAGGCAGGTGAAGTTCGCCATCGTGGCACCTGTCGTGAAGCCGACGGCGCTGTCGCTCGGCAGGCCGAGCAGATCGAGCAACCACGCGCCGGCGATCTCTTCCGCCGCCGCGTACGCGGGCGAGACGGCGCGCATCACGCAGTTCTGGTCCCAGGCGCTGACCAGCCAGTCCGCGGCCAGCGCGGCCGGTTCGGTGCCACCGACCACGAACCCGTAGAAGCGGCCGCTGGGAAAAGCGGTGAGCCCCGGCTCACAGGCCGTGGCCAGCAGGTCGACGACATCGGCAGCCTTGCTGGGGCCGTCGGGAAGCTCGGCACCGAGCTCACGCACGATCTCCTCGACCGAAGCGCGGGCCGGAACCCGGCGGTCGGAGAGGCTCGCCAGCCAGCGGACGGCATGGCCGTATGCCTGTCGGAGCGCCATCTCGCGCGCGTCCATACCTCGGACTATGAAGCTGTCGCCGCCGCCCCGCAAGCGCGGGGAGACGCGAAGGGACGTAAGGCGCCCCGCCCGGCTTCAGACCGGACGGGGGCGCCTCTGTCGTGTGCCAACGGCACGTCACGGAACTCGCAGGGCTGCGGCGATCATGGAGCCAGGAGGTGGCCGGCCGCAACCGCCGAGGCCACCGTCCCTCCGGCCACCACCGCCGAGGCCGCGAGGAGGGGAACCCTCGGGGTCCATGTCCGCAGTGCCCGGGAGCGGGAGACGCGATCCAGCAGCGCGTCCCGGCCGCGCAGCACGATCAGGCCGACGCCGGTGAGCGTCAGCGCCATGCCGAGGCCGAAGGCGGCGACCATCGCGAGGGCGATGGCGACCTTGCCGGTCAACAGGCCGGTGAGCAGGACGAGGAAGGCGGAGGGCGAGGGCAGCAGGCCGCCCGATGCGCCGAGCAGCACGAGGCCTCGCCAGGTGAGGAGCGACGGGGCGTCCGGGATGTGATGGCTGTGCCCGTGATCGTAATCGTGGTCGTGCCTGTGCCCGTGGTCGTGCCCGTGGTCGTGCCCGTGATCGTGGTCGGAATGGTGGTGTTGTCGGTGACGCAGATGCCGCAGCAGCAGACTCACGCCCGCCCCGGCCACCACCAGCGCCGCGATCAGCTGGAGCCACCCCGTGAGCGCCGCGATGTCCGGGGTGCTGTTCGCCGCCAGCCACCAGCCGACCGCCAGGGTGGCGACCGACAACGTGTGCATCACGGCGACGATCCCACCCAGCCACACCGCATCGCGCGCCCGGCCCCTGCCGCCCACCAGATACCCGGCGGCCAGCGACTTACCGTGCCCCGGCGCGCAGGCGTGCAGCGCCCCCACAGCCGCGGCCACGAGCAGCGCCAGCGGCAGGGCCGCGCCGTGGTCCAGCAGCGCAGCCAAGTCGGTTGTCCAGGCCCCCGGGCCCGAAGCAGCCGATGAGCCCGCAGCCGCCCCAGCCCCCGACGGTGTCAGAGTCAGCGTCCGCGTGGGCTCCTGCGCAGTGTGCAGCCCGCCGGAGCCCGTGCCCGTCACCGACAGGGTCCGGTACGCCGGGTCCGCGTCCGTCAGCGCCGTGACCGTCAGGTCGATGCGCTCGACCGTCCGCTCGCAGACGAAGTGGAGCTTCATGCCGTCGGCCCGGTCCACACGGCACGGGTGGCCGTCCTGGCGCACGACGATGTGCGAGCTCAGATAGGCCGCCTCGTCACCACCGGACTGCTTCTCCAGTACGGCCACGTCGTCCCGCTGCGCGGACCAGAACACGTCGACGGCGGTGCCCGCCGCCTCGACCTTCACGACGGGCGGGGTTCCGAAGGGGTGCGCCTGCGCCGTCCCCGCACTGCCCAGGAGCAGCGCGGGGACGGCGGCGAGCAGGAGCAGCACCCCGGTGCGGAGTGATCGCACGCTGGTGCTCCCCCTCTACTTCCGGCGGGCGGCGAGCGCGTGGACCGTGCCGTCGTCCGTGAGGGCGAAGACCCAGTCACCGCTCACGGAGAGGGCCGAGGCCACTCCCGCGCCGAGGTTGTACGAGGCGACCTGCGCTCCGCTCGTTCGGTCCAGGACGAGCAGGCGACCGTCCCACGTCCCGACGTACACGTGGGAGTCCGTCACCAGCGGGTTCATCGTCGGCGAACCGGAACCTGCCGAACAGCCCATGGCGACCCGCCACTTGTCGTCCAGCGGGCTCTCCCCCGCCAGATAACCGGACTTCGCTTCCCACACCGGCTTCGAGGGATCGGCCGCGCTCGTGTCGTAGGCGCGTACCACTCCGTCCCGGCCCGCGACATAGGCGGTGTCGCCCCACACGGCCGGGCTGGTGAGCGGGGCGCGCCCCGGCTCGCAGGTGCTGCCGCCGCCGAGCTTGGACTCCCAGGTCACCGCGCCCGTCTTCGGGTCGTGCCCGCGGACGCCGTAGGCCGTGAACGTCACCAGCTTCGCCTCGCCGCCCGCGGCCTGGTCGGTCAGGACGGGCGAGGAGTGGCTGTCGATGTCGCCCGCGGTGTCCTTCACCCACAGCTGGGTGCAGGTCGCGAGGTCCATGGCGATGACGGTGTTGCTGGACATGGAGTGCAGGTAGGCGGTGTTGGAGCCGGGCTGACGGATCACGGTGCTGTGGGCCTGGCCCCAGGAGAACGCGGCGCCGAAGCCGCCCGGCAGGATCCCGCCGGTCTCGGAGTCCCGGCAGCGGACCGTGGAGGCGTCCTGGTGGACGGCGACCGAGCGGTGGTCCGCGCCCGCGAGGGCGAAGACGCTGACGGGTCCGCCCGCGCGGCCGTAGCGGCGCACGGTGTCCCCGTGCGTTTCCTCGCGGTCGATCGCCTGCCAAACGATGCGGCCGCTCGCCGCGTCGAGGGCATGGATCCGGCCGACGCCGGTGGTCAGATAGACCTTGCCGCCCTGGAGCGTCGGCGCCGACTCGGCGTCGCCGTCCAGGTACGTACGCCACAGCTCACGGCCGGAGGCGATGTCGTACGCGAGCATCATGCTGTACGGCGAGTCGAAGGCGCGGGACGAGACGATGAGCTTGCCGTCCGCGACCACCGACCCGTTGAGGTTGAACTGCTCGCCGGTGTGGCGGGCCCACCTGAGGTCGAGCTGCGCGCCCGGCTGGTCGCCGCTCGCGGACCGCCCGGCCTCGTCGCCGCCCTGCCGCAGCCAGTCCTGCCCGGTCCTGGGCTCGCCGAGTTCGGAGTCCCGTACGACCTCGAAGGTGTTCTTCACGACGGGGAACTGCTTGCCCCGGGTGTCGTAGGCGACCGACTCGGCCGTGTAGGTGCCGGGCCGCAGCCCGCGCAGCGTGCCGCTCGCCCGTGTCCAGGCGCCGCGTGCGTCGGGGCAGGGCTCCGGCGTGCCGCCGGGCGGGGTGTAGCAGTTCTCGATGCCGGGGCGGGACGCCTCCCGGCCGAAGCGCACCTCCTCACGCTTCACCAGGTCACCGCTGCCGTCGCGGACGGTGAGCACCGCCCTGGCCGGGGTACGGCCGTCGTCCTCCGCGTACACCTCGACGGGCACTCCGGCCTTGGCGCCGTGCACGCTTCCCTGGGCGGGGCTGACCAGGGCGGCGTCGTCGTCGATGTCGAACTGCCGGTGGATTCCGGACACATGGCCGGTGTCCTCGTTGCCCGGTGTGTTCGGATCGTCCGTGATGGCACTGAAGTCGAGGACCTTGTAGTCGGGGTGGGCGCCGTCGATCCCGTACGTGCCCTGGTTGTTGACCTCGACGGACCGCTTGAAGGCTCCGCGCCGGAATTCCGCCTGCTGGTTGTGACCGGCGGCGACCATCCGCACGTCGTACTTCGCGAGCTCGTCGATCGTCGGCTGCATGCCGGCGCCCGGGCCCCACTGGGTGAACAGCGAGCGGTGGGCGAAGACGAAGACCTGCTTGCCGACGGCGTGCCGGGCGAGGTCCTGGCGCAGCCACTCCAGCTGCGGCTTCAGCCCACTGGCGTCGTAGTTGTCCTCGAGGACGACGATGTGGCGGCCGCCCCGGTCGAAGCTGTACCACTCGGGGGCGAGGTTGCGGCGGTAGTACTCCATGCTGCCGGCGTAGCCCTGGGAGGTCGCCGTACCGCCGAAGTCGTGGTTGCCGATCACCGGGTAGAAGGGGTGACCGAGCCGGCCCTCCTCCAGGCCCTTGCTGAACAGGTCGTACGCGCCCTGGCGGCGCGGCTCGGCGGCGTAGTCCGTGACGGTGAGGTCGCCGGTCGCGATCTGCATCGTCGCGCCGTCGACCTCGGACATCGCCTGGACCTGGCCGGTCCACTGGGGCAGCGCGCGGCGGGCCTCGTCGTCCGTGCGGTTGCCGACCTCGGGGTCGGAGTTCATCACCCACTTCTCGTTGGGGTTCGAGGCGTTGCGGTCGGGCACGAGCGCGAAGTCGACGCCCGTGCCGCCGGTCTCGGGGACCTTGTGGAAGAACTGCGGGATGTAGTCCTTGCGCAGCGCCGGCGTGTATCCGTCGGGTGAGACGATGCCGACGAGGTCGGTCTCGCGCCGCTTGGGGTCGATCTGCAGGCTGTACGAGCCGTCGGGGCCGGTCGTGGTCCACACGGCGCCGTCGTTGACGTCGATGCCGGGCACGGGCGGCTCGCCCTTGTCCCGCCGGCCGTTGCCGTTGCGGTCCTTGAAGACGGTGCCCTTGACGGTGACAGTCGCGGCGGCGGTGGCGGTCCCGGCCGCATCCGTGGCGTCGTCGGCGAAGGCGGCCTGCGGCGCGAGGAAGGACAGCGCGACGGCTCCGGCGGTCGCCAGCTGCCAGCGCCGTCGGGTACGGCGCAGCCCGCCGCGGACGAGGGACGGCAGGCCCCGGGCGGCCAGCAGCACCGCGGCACCGGCGGCCGTGACCAGCGCGGCGGAGAGCCAGGGGAAGGCGGGCAGGGCGTGCGCGCCGTGGACGTCGACGAGCGGGGTCGCGGCAGAGGCGTCGACCGCCGTGCCGTCGAACTCGACGACGACCTGGGTCAGGTCGCCCTCGTCCATGAGGGGGCTCAGGTCGAGCGCGTCGACGTGGCAGCTCCACGCCAGCTCGATGACGACGCCGCCGGGCACGCCGCCGTTGTCGCCGGGCACCCCCGAGCCGGTGGCCGGGCACGGGGCCGAGAGCAGCCCGGCCGCCCACGCACCGGCCTGCTCGGGAGCGACGACGGCGTTGTGCACGATGAGGCGGCCGCTGGTGACATCGGCACCGGGTGCGACCACGAGTTCGGCGTGCTCGCGCGTGACATGCGCGAACGCGGTCTGGGCGCCTGTGCCCAGCACGAGGAACAGCAGCGCGAGGGCGAGCCCGGCTGCTCTGCGTATGTGCTTCATACAGCAGACGCTAATGATCCGGTGTCCGTCTACCGGTCAGTCCTGAACGACTTTCACAGAGCCGCCCGCAAGTGTTCAGCGTCCCGATTGTGGCCGTTGGGTCGTGCGGGGAGCCTGAGACGTGCCATCAGGCCCTCACCCGGCCAACTCGGGCCTCTCGGCAGCCTGGAGGCAGGCCACGGGGAGCCTGCCCTGACGACCGGCCATACATGGCCGGTGCCTTGGCCTGTCCACTGAGCTCGGCGTACACCACGATCAGTGGTGTCCGGCCGGTCTGCCGGCGCAGGGCGGGGAACGACACACGGCTCGTGGGAGGGACGACGGCGGATGTCGGGAATTGGAATCACACGTCTCGGTGACGGCGATCCACAACGGCTCGGTGGCTATCACCTGCTGTGGCGGCTCGCCTCCGGCGGCATGGGCCGGATCTATCTGGCACGTCCGGCGGCGGGCGGTCCGATCGTCGCGGTGAAGACGCTGCTCGCCGAGGGCGCGGTCAGCTCGGTCGACCGTCAGCGGTTCACCCGCGAGGTGGAGCTGGCCCAGCGGATCGACAGCGCCTACACGGCCCGGGTGCTCGAGGCTGATGCCGACGCGGAACGGCCCTGGATGGCCATCCAGTACGTGCCGGCGCCCTCGCTCGCCGACCTGGTACGCGACGCGGGGCCGCTCGCCGAGTGGGGGGTGCCCTCCATCGCCGCGGGCGCCGTGCAGGTGTTGATGTCGCTGCACAGCAAGGGAGTGGTCCATCGGGACGTCAAACCGCAGAACATCCTGCTGCCCCTGACCGGCCCCCTCCTCATCGACTTCGGCATCTCGCACGCCTTCGACCGCACGCGTACCTCGGTCACCCTGGGCACCATCGCCTTCACCTCGCCGGAGCAGGCGCGCGGCGAGCCGTCGACCGAGGCGTCGGACGTCTTCTCGCTGGGCGCGACGCTTTTCCACCTGGCCGTCGGGCGCCCGCCGTACCCTGAGGTGGAGAGCCCCATGGTCCTGCTGGCCCTCGTACAGGCCGGCAGGCTGGACCTGGCGCGACTGCCCCGGGAACTGGTCCCGCTGATCGAACCGTGCCTGGCCGTCGACCCGAAGAAGAGGCCCGCCCTGTCCGGCCTCCTGGAGACCGCCTTGGAGACGGACCGCCGGGCCTCCGCGCGCCGCCGGGGGCGGCGCTGGCTGCCGGTGGAGTGGACGGCGGTCATCAACGCGTACGAGGCGTACGGGCGCGCGCTCGACATGGACCGCACCGTGACCGGCGACGGGCCGACCCGCCCGCTCCCGCCGCCGGCGCCCACGCTCGTCGAGCCCCGGGAGCGGGCCGCGCGCCTGGAGCGGGAACGGCGGGCCGAGGAGGCCCGTCGGCGCAGGGAAGGGGAAGTACGCAGGCTGGCGGAGGCCGCCGCACGCGAACGGGCCCGCCGGGAACGGAATGCCGCCGGGGGCAGCCAGAGCGTCCCGCAGCCCCCGGGACCCCAGCCCGCCGGACCGCGGCCCCGTACCGGAGGGTGGGCCGTCGCCGCGGTCGTCGTCGCCGTCGCCGTTCTCCTCTGGCAGCCCTGGACGGCGATGAAGGGGGCCTCGGACTCGTCGGACCGTCCGTACTCCAGCGCGCAGACCACCTCGGGCGGCGGGGGTGCCACGGACACCCGGACCCAGGGCGGAGGCACCATCCGCACCTCCGAACCCACGCCGAGCAACACCGAGGACGACGACCAGCGCGAGACCACCCAGCCACCGCCCTCGCCATCACCCACTCCCTCGCCCACGCCCTCGCCCACCCGGGATCGCGTCGAAGAGGCGTTCAAGGCCGTGCGGACTGGTTCCTGTCTCACGCTCTACGACACCGGCTACGGCGATGGCCACATCAAGTGGAACGTGGACGAACCACCCGGCGCCGTGTCGTGTTCGAGTGATCAGGCGCACGTCCAGGTCACCGATGTCACCTCCGGCAGCTGCCCCACCGGCACCGGCAAGTCGTACTGGAGCTACGGGTCCACCAGCCTCTGCCTCAAACGCGTCTTCCGCGTGGGCTTCTGCCTGCTCGGCGAGAAGTCGGGCGAAAAGGTCCTGCTGGGCGCGATGACGCTGGTGGACTGCCGGGCAACGCGGATACCGGTCAAGTACGACTACGTCCTGCACGTCACGGGCGTCTACCGGGCGCCCTCGAATGCCAGTCCTGACCACTGCAAGCGCGTCCAGGGCGACACGACGAAATACATGGCATGGCTGGTGGACGACAACTCGGTCCTGCTGTGCACGATGTTCTACCGGAGCGGCTGAGGTCCGCCCCGCTCGGTTCGGCCGCCGGGTCAGCCGGCCGTGCCGTCCGTGCCGTCCGGGCCCGCGACGATGAAGACGTCGGACAGCGGGGCGGTGTCGGCGCTGGCGCTGATCAGCAGGTCGTACGTGCCGGGGGGCAGCACGCCGATGTCGAAGCGCTGCCGCTCCCGGGGGACCGTGATCGCGCGGTCCACCACCGTCTGACCGGTGGTCCGGCCGGTCACCGAGAGACGGGCGGCGACCTCGGGCAGGTCGCCCTCGCCGAGGGCGCTGTTGGCTCCGATCTCGCAGACGACGGGTTCGTCGAGGAGGTAGAGGTCGTCACCGAGGTAGCTGAACCAGGAGGTCACGGCGGCGCGCAGGTCGTCGATGCGGACATCGTGCAGGGACTGGAGGATGCCCTTCAGGTGGCTCAGCATCGCCTCCTGGTTCTGCAGGCTCCCGTGCTTCTGCGGGACGAAGGTGCGGGCGTCCTCGGTGCCGGAGAGGGCGGCGGAGAGCTTGGGCACGGTGCCGTCGCCGCCTTCGTCCAGGTCCCCTCGGGTCATCAGGGACTCGACCGTGTGGTCGGTGATCCGGGCCGACTGCCGGGTGGGCTGGTCCATGCCGACGATGGGGTGGTAGATCACCTGGTTGGACTCCCAGGCGGGGTTCTTCCGGTTGTCGGTGGCGGCCTTCTCCATCTCGTCGAAGAAATCGGTGAGATGGCTGCTCCACTGCGGCTGCCAGCCGGGCAGCCCGGCCTTGGCGGGGACGGCGGCCAGGCCGTCCGGCCCGTACACGCACTTGTACACCGGCACGAGCTGGTGCAGGCCGGTGAGGGAGCGCAGCAGGCGCGTGAGGTCGTGCTCGAAGGGGCCGATCCGCTTGTGGAAGCCGTTGCACAGGAAGTCGACGGCGTTGAGCGAGCCGTAGTAGGGGGTGCCGAAGGTCACGATCGCCCGGGTGTCCTTCCACCCGCCCAGCGCCTCGACGAAGTAGCGGGAGACGAGCCCGCCCATCGAGTGGCCGATCAGGACGAGTTGGGCCGTGGAATTGCCGCTCGCCTCGCGCCAGTCGCGAAGCCAGGTGGTGCTCTGTTCGGCGAGTCTGCGGGCGGCCGCCCGGTTGTCGCGCCGCCAGTCGTACGGGAACGGGAAGTAGTTCTGGCCCTTCTTCAGGTCGAACTGCTCCAGCAGGAACCTCTCGATCGCCGTGTAGCCGTCGATCTTCCACAGGCCGGGCAGGGTGTGGAGGTCGGGCACCAGCCGGTCGGCCACGACGCCGTCGCCGAGGTCGTCCACGCGCCAGTCGTCCTCACCGAGTTCGAGGGAGTCCAGTGAGCCGCCCAGGCTCGCCAGCGCGCCCAGTACCGCCGAGGGCGAGGGCGCCCATACGTCCTTGCCGTTCCTGGTCAGCACGCTCCCGGTGATTCCGGGGAGCAGTACGACGACGTCGGCCATCGGGATCCTGGCCATGAGCGGACCTCCTAACTGCCCCCTGGTCGGTCGGACGCGTCGGGTCGCACGAACGGGTCGGCCGCGTCCCCGTAGTGCTGGTACGCGGCCCACGCGCTCCACCGCTGCCCGTTCGACGCGGCGTCCGCATCCTGCTGTCCCCCGGCACGCTGCTCGTAGAGCTTCCTGCGGGCCGTGCGGACGGCACTGCCCACCGTCGGCGCCGCCTCGCTCGACCCGCCCGTGAACAGGTGCGTGTAGAACTGCTGGGCGAAGGTGACCCCTTGTTCGTCGGGGATCCGCCAGGCCGCCCCGATGTAGTGCCCGACACCCATGCGGAGGAACTCGTCGGCGAGGCTCGGCACGAGCGCGGCCTGCGGGTTCCCCCACGGGGTCTGGTCCGCCACCCCGGGTGGTCCGGCCTGGGAGCCCGCGCCGGTACCCGTGCCGGGGCCGGTACCGGTTCCGGTTCCGGTACCCGTGCCGGGGCCGGTGGAGCCGCCGAGCCGGGCCGTGTAGCAGGCGTTGGCCACGACGATGAGGGGCGGCCGTTCGAGCAGTGCCAGTTCCTGGGCGGTCAGCAGGCCGTCCGCGAAGACCCAGCCCGAGCGCCGTCCCGTACCGGAGAAGTCGAAGTCGCTGTGGCCGCAGTAGTGGACGATGTGGTTGCCCCCGCACAGCAGGACCCGCAGGACGTCCAGGCGCCTCGCGGGGTCGACCCCGGGCTGCCGGACGGAGTTCGCCGCGCCCACGAAGAGGGTGACCTTGACTCCCAGGTCCTTGAGCCGGGTGGCGACGGCGAGGGCCTCGGCGCGGGCTCCCGGCAGCTGGAAGCCCTTCTCCGGGTCTCCCGGGTCGCCGATCACCAGGGCGCGCAGCGGTCCGTCCGACAGCCCCTCGCTCATCACGCGCGAGTAGGGCGTGCGCAGTTGCCGGGACAGCTGGGTGCGGATCGCCAGGGGATCGCGTCTCTCACCGCCGGCCTGCTGGATCTCGGCGAGGAACTCCCAGGGCACGGAGGCCGTGTCGCGGTCCAGTTCCAGCAGCACCGTCGCGTCGTCGGTGAGCAGCCGCTGGAAGTCCGGCGGCACCACGAACCGGGACAGCAGGTCGGGCAGTTCGCGCGCGTCCTCGACACTCGGCTCCGTCAGCCGGTCGACGAGCTCCCGCAGCAGGCCCATCTCCACGGGGACGAGCCGTTCCGGTACGGTGGCCCGCCCGGTCAGCGCCGCCCAGCGCAGGCCGCCGACGCCCGACTGGACGGACATCCGCACGGGTACGGAGCCCTCCGGGCCCTCCACGGACCGCCCCACCGTCAAGGACAGGTCGGTGCGCTGCACTTCGGCCAGGAGGGCCAGTTGTTCGCGGATCTTTCCCCGGATATCGGGGTCGAAGCCGGCCAGTACCGTGCGCAGGGCTTCCTCCTCGGCCGGTGGCGGGTCCGGGCCGGCGGAGGCGCCGCTCGAGGCGGCAACGCCGGCGCCCGCGCCCGCCGGCCCGGCGAGCCTGGTCAGCGCCGCCAGCGCGTACACGGCCGCGGAGGGTGCGAACAGCCGGCCGCCGCTCTCCTCGCGCAGCTCCGGGCCGATCCGCAGCTGCGGCAGCTTCGCGGCGGCTTTGGCCAGGGCGAGGTGGAGCTGCTCGGCGCGCAGCCGGTCGACCTCCACGACGTACACCTCGGTGAGGCGGGGCGGCGGTGTCGGCGGGCCCAGCGGGGCCAGGGCGCTGGCAAATCCCCTGACGAGGGCGCGGGTCGCCTGATTGACGCTCAGATTGCCCGTGCCCGATCCGATGAGCACGGTCGCCATGGTCGCGACGTGTCCGAGCGCCACCGCTTCGCCCAGCAGTGACGCGTACATCTGGACGGCGCGGCGCTCCGTCAGGGTGCCCATCGGGCCCATGCCGACTACGGCGGCGGACCGCACCGCTCCCCCTTTGCAGGGGAAGTACGTGACCTCCCCCAACTGGGCGTCGACCCAGCCGAGCTTGGTGTGCTCCGTGATGAGCTGA
Source organism: Streptomyces sp. NBC_01546 (assembly GCF_045208355.1). Classification (NCBI taxonomy): domain Bacteria; kingdom Bacillati; phylum Actinomycetota; class Actinomycetes; order Kitasatosporales; family Streptomycetaceae; genus Streptomyces; species Streptomyces sp. NBC_01546. Next base: position 7,702,162 of record NZ_CP109379.1, on the reverse strand, counting down.
CGGGGGCCGACGGATATGGCGCGGTCCAGTGCGAGCTCCGCGGCGGCGGGCACGACCGACTGGTAGTGCCCGGTGACGTGCAGATCGGCGGCGACCTCCGCGAGGTCACCCCAGATCACGATGATGTTGACGATCGGGCCGTCGGTGCGCGGTGATTCCTCCGGGACCGGAGGCGGAGGACGTGCGGGAGGGTTGGAAGCCGTCGTCGCGCCCTCCAGCAGGTCAGCGATGCGCGCTGCGGGGGTGCCCATCACGCTCCTCCTTGGAGCCGCCCGAGCTTCTCGTTCACGTACGCCACAGCTGTCTCCCCAAACAGAATTATCCCACTGTTTCCGCATCCGGCCATGAGGGTGCCCGGGGGCAGCAAAAAAGATTTCATGCGGCGATGTCGAGAACGCGTGACCGGCTCCGTCCCTGCAGTGAACGCGACCACAATGGATCGCACCAGCACCGAGGAGAAACACCATGGCCAAGTACCTGCTGCTCAAGCACTACCGCGGCGCTCCGACCCCGGTCAACGACGTACCCATGGACAAGTGGGCGCCGGAGGAGATCTCGGCGCACGTCCAGTACATGCGGGACTTCGCGGACCGGCTCGAGGGGACCGGCGAGTTCGTCGACGGGCAGGCGCTCGCCCCCGAGGGGGCGTGGGTCCGGTACGACGGCGAGGGGCGGCCGCCGGTCACCGACGGCCCGTTCGCCGAGACCAAAGACCTCATCGCCGGCTGGATGGTGATCGACGTCGACAGCTACGAGCGCGCCGTCGAGCTGGCCGGGGAGCTGTCGGCCGCCCCCGGGGCGGGCGGGCAGCCGATCCACGAGTGGCTGGAGGTGCGCCCGTTCCTGGCCGCGCCGCCCACCATCTCCGACTGCCACTGAGATGAACGAGGCCCTCCTGCGGAGCCTCACGCCGAGCGTGCTCGGGATCCTCGTCCGCCGCGGAGCAGACTTCGCGGCGGCCGAGGATGCCGTGCAGGACGCGCTGGTCGAGGCCGTCCGCGTCTGGCCGGCCGACCAGCCGCGGGACCCGAAGGGCTGGCTGGTCACCGTGGCCTGGCGCAAGTTCCTCGACGCGACCCGGTCGGACACCGCCCGCCGCCGGCGTGAGGACCTCGTCGACGAGGAGCCGGCGCCCGGGCCCGCGCCCGCGGCGGACGACACGCTCCAGCTCTACTTCCTGTGCGCCCACCCGTCCCTGACGCCGTCGTCCGCGGTCGCGCTCACGCTGCGCGCCGTCGGCGGGCTGACCACCCGCCAGATCGCCCAGGCCTACCTGGTGCCCGAGGCGACCATGGCACAGCGCATCAGCCGGGCCAAACGCACCGTCTCCGGCGTGCGGTTCGACCAGCCCGGCGACGTCGCCACCGTGCTGCGCGTCCTCTACCTGGTCTTCAACGAGGGCTACTCCGGCGACGTCGACCTCGCCGCCGAGGCCATCCGGCTCACCCGGCAGCTCGCGGCGGCGATCGACCACCCCGAGGTGGCGGGGCTGCTCGCCCTCATGCTGCTCCACCATGCCCGTCGCGCGGCCCGGACCGCGCCCGACGGCAGCCTGGTGCCGCTCGCCGAGCAGGACCGCGGCCGGTGGGACACCGGGTCGATCGCCGAGGGCGTCGGGATCCTGCAGGCGGCCCTCGCCCGCGACCGGCTGGGCGAGTTCCAGGCCCAGGCCGCCATCGCGGCACTCCACGCGGACGCGCCCACCGCCGAGGAGACCGACTGGGTGCAGATCGTCGAGTGGTACGACGAGCTCGCGCGGCTGACGGACAGCCCGGTCGTCCGGCTCAACCGTGCGGTGGCCGTCGGCGAGGCGGACGGACCGCGGGCCGGCCTGACGGCGCTCGCGGCGCTGGACGAGTCGCTGCCCCGCCATGCCGCGGTGGCGGCGTACCTCCACGAGCGCGACGGCGACCTGGCGACGGCGGCGCGGCTGTACGCCGAGGCGGCCCGAAAGGCACCCAACCTCGCCGAGCGCGACCACCTGACGCGCCAGGCCGCCCGGCTCAACGCCCGCGGGGGTCTCTGAAAGGGCGGCTCACCCGGGCTCAGCTGCGAAGAGCCGCTTCGGGCGAGCGGTCACTGCGCCGCCGTCGCTGCGGGAATGTCGACGCGGGCGGCCCTGCGGGCCGGCCAGAGCGAGGCGACCAGGGCGCCTGCCAGGGCGATGAGCACGCCGAGGGCGAGGCGCCCCCAGGGAACCACCAGCGTGTAGCCCACGACGCTTTCCTGCAGGGTGCGTCCGAGCGCCCAGCCCAGGAAGACGCCCAGGACCGTGCCGAGGGTCGCGCCGAGCCCGCCGAGGAGCAGGGCCTCCAGGCGGATCATCCGGGTCACGCCGGCGCGATCCACACCGAGGGCGCGCAGGGTGCCGATCTCCTTGCGGCGTTCGAGGACGGACATCGCGAGGGTGTTGGCGATACCCAGCGCGGCGATCGCCAGGGCCATGCTCAGCAGGGCGTAGAAGACGTTGAGCTGGTCTCCGATGCCGCTGCTGTCCTGGGCGCGGAGGTCCGCCTCGTCGAGGACGGCCAGTGCGGGGTTGTCGCCGAGGGCGTGGGTGAGATTGCCGAGCGCGGCCGGGCCGGGTCCGCCGTCCGCGGCGACGAGGATCCCGGCGTTGTTCGGGTTGGAGTCGTAGCGGGCGACGAGGGAGTCGGGTGCGGTGATGCTGGGCAGCAGGTTGCTCTGTTCGTCGGCCCGGTAGATGGCGCCGATGGTGACGCTGCCGCTCTGGTCGTCCTGACGCTTCAGGGGGAGGGTCTGACCGAGGTGCCAGCCGGCCGCCCTGGCCTTGAAGTCGGCCACGGCGATCTGGCCCTTGGCGAGGCAGTCGAGAGAGCCCTCGACCACGTCGTACCGCAGCAGTCGGCCGATGTCGGCGGGGGCGACGCCGGTCAGGACGGAGGAGGTACCGGCCAGGTGGTACTCGGTGGACTGGTTGAGCGGGCTGAATGCGACGCCGGGCAGCTTCCTGAGGGGCTCCGCGGTGGCGGGGGTCATCCGCAGGGCGCCGTCGGCGGGCTTCACCAGGTAGTCGGCGGTGAAGTCGTGGGTGGTCGCGCGGTCGAGGTACTGGGAGGCGGAGGCCCCGAGGACGGACAGGCCCGAGGCGAGGGTCAGGGCGATGGCGAGCGCGGCGGCGGTGGCGCCGGTGCGGCGCGGGTCGCGGACGGTGTTGCGGGCGGCGAGGTTGCCGTACACCGGGTGGAGGCGGGTCAGCAGCGGCTGGAGCAGGGCGACGAACGGCCGGGACAGCAGCGGTATGAAGCCGATCGCCCCGGTCAGGGTGAGGGCCGCGCCGAGGCCGATGACGGTCCGGGCGTCCTTCCCCGTGGTGAGGGCCCCGTACACGGTGGCGGCGGTGCCGGTGAGCACCAGCGCGGCGCTGAGGCCGCTGCGCAGCGAGCCGGCGCGCGCGGGGGCCGTGGGCTCGGCGGCGCTGAGCGCGGCGACGGGCGGGATGGCCATGGCCCGGCGGATCGGAAGCCATGCGGCGACCATGGGCAGGGCCGTGCCGACCAGCATGGACGTGATCACGGTGCCAGGGGTGACCACCAGCGGGCCGGCCGGGGTATCGGCGGGGGCGAAGAGTGTCTGGAGCAGGGCGGCGACCCCGGTGCCGACGGCGAGGCCGGCTGCGGAGGCGACCGCGCCGACGAGGAGGGACTCGGTCAGCAGGGTACGGCGCACCTGCTTGCGCGAGGCGCCGACGGCCCGCATCAGGGCCAGTTCCCTGGTGCGTCGGGCGACGAGCATGGTGAAGGTGTTGGAGATGAGGAAGGTGGCGACGAACAGGGCGACCGCGGCGAAACCCAGCAGGATCTGGCTCATGGTGTCGCTGTCGTTGGTGGCGAGGTTGGCCTGGATCCGGGCGAGCTGGGCTCCGGTGGCTGCGCCGGTGCCCTGGGGCAGCACCGCTTCGACGCGGGTGAGGAGCTGCTGCACGTCAGCGTCGGGGGCGGCCGTGAGTTCGATGTTCTGGTAGCGGCCGGGCTGGAGGAAGAGGCGCTGGGCGGTGTCGTCGGTGAACAGCGTCAGGCTGCCCCCGGCGGGCAGCGTGGTCCCGTCGGTGCGGAAGACCCCGCTGAGGGTGTAGGAGGCGGCGCCCTGGTCGGTGCCGACCCGCACGGTGTCGCCGACGCGGTAGCCGCCGTTCGCGGCGGTGGTCTCGTCGAGGGCGATCGTGCCGTTGCCGGTCGGGCCGGAACCCTGGGTGAAGCGGTAGGCGGGGTCCTTGCCATCCGCTCCCGGGGCGAAGTTGCCACCCCGGTGGGCCGGGCCGTGCCCGATCAGCCGGCCGTCGCGGCCGGCGACGGCGGCGAATCCGTCGACCCGTCCCGCGGCGACTGCGACGCCGGGGACCTTGGCGAGGGCGCTCACGGTGCCGGCGTCGATTCCGGCCGGTCCGCCGCTGCCGCCGCGGGAGCCCTCGGGAAAGACGCTGACGGCGATGCGCTCGTAGCCGGCGGTCGCGCGGGCGGTGGCGGCACGGTTCAGGCTGTCGCCGAAGACGAGGCTGCCGGAGATGAAGGTGACGCCGAGCATGACCGCGAAGGCGGTCATCAGCAGGCGGGCCTTGTGCGCGAGAACGTTGCGCAGGGCGGTACGGAACATGGGGGTGCGGATCCTGGGAGACGGGCTCGGCGGATGCGAGCGGGTGGCTGGTTCGGTCCGGGGTGAGGGCGCGGGCGCGGGCGCGGGCGCGGGCGCGGGCGCGGGCGGGTCAGCTTGTGCGTGAGCGGGCGTCGAACGCCTTCATCCGGTCCAGCACCCGGTCCGGGGTGGGACGCGTCATCTCGTCGACCAGGCGGCCGTCGGAGAGGAAGACCACACGGTCGGCGTAGGCGGCGGCGACGGGGTCGTGGGTGACCATGACCACGGTCTGGCCCAGCTCGCGCACCGAGTCGCGCAGGAAGCCGAGGACTTCGGCGCCGGAGCGGGAGTCGAGGTTTCCGGTGGGCTCGTCGCCGAAGATGATCGCGGGACGGGAAACCAGGGCGCGGGCCACCGCGACGCGCTGCTGCTGCCCGCCGGACAGCTGTCCGGGCCGGTGGCCGAGGCGCTGGGAGAGGCCGACCATGGCGACCACTCGGTCCAGCCACTGCCGGTCGGGCCGGCGCCCGGCGATGGTCAGCGGCAGGGTGATGTTCTCCAGCGCGGTCAGCGTCGGCAACAGGTTGAACGCCTGGAAGATGAAGCCGATGCGGTCGCGGCGCAGCTGGGTGAGCTGCCGGTCGTCGAGCGCGCTCAGTTCGGTGGTACCGATGCGCACGGAGCCGGAGCTGAACGAGTCGAGCCCGGCCGTGCAGTGCATCAGGGTGGACTTGCCGCAGCCGGACGGACCCATGATCGCGGTGAACTCGCCCTCCCGGAAGGAGATGCTGACACGGTCCAGGGCGACGACACGGGTGTCGCCGCTGCCGTAGACCTTCGACAGGTCGGTGGCGGCGGCCGCGATCCCGGCCGTCGCGTACGGGGTGAGCGTGTCGAGCGTGTCAATGCGATCGGCGGTCACGGGGACTCCTCTTCGGGTGCGGAAGGTGCACTTCGAAGGGTGTCCGGGGAACGTATCGGGGCCTGGGCCGGCGTGTACGGGCTTCCGCTCCGCTTCGTATCGGTTCTGTAGCGGCCGGACGCTCGGGTCAGGCCGGCAGGCGCAGGGTGGCGACGGCGCCACCGTCCGGGGCGTTGTCCAGGCGCAGCTCGGCGCCGAGGAGCCGGGCCTGGCCCAGGGCGATGGTCAGGCCCAGGCCGTGGCCCGAGCCGCGCTCCGTCGCGCCCGTGTGAAAGCGGCGGGGGCCGGCGAGCAGCAGGTCCGCGGGGAAGCCGGGGCCGTGGTCGCGCACGACGACCGTACGGCCCTCGACCGTGACCTGCACCGGGGTGTCTCCGTGCCGGTGGGCGTTGACGACGAGGTTGCTGACGATCCGTTCGAGGCGGCGCGGGTCGGTCTCCACCGTCTGCGTGGTCTCTGCACCCTGCGCGTCGGCGACGACGACGCTGACCTGCGTGTCGAGGCCGGTGCGCGCCACGGCCTCGGAGACGACCGCGCCCAGTGGGACACGGTCGCGGACCGGCTGTTCGGCGCCGGCGTCCAGCCGGGAGATCTCCAGCAGGTCCTCGACCAGGCCGCGCAGGTCGCGCACCCGGGCCCGGAGCAGATCCTCCGTCTCACCGGGCGGCAGCAGGTCGGTGGCGGCCAGCAGGCCCCCGACGGGGGTGCGCAGCTCGTGGGCCACGTCCGCGGTGAACTGGCGCTCGATGCGCAGCCGTCGGCTGAGGCTGTCGGCCATGAGGTCGACGGTGGCGGCGATGTCGGCCACCTCGTCGCGGCCCTTGGCGGGCCCGGTCCGGGCATCCAGGTCCCCGGCGGAGATCCGGCCCGCGGTCTCGGAGACCTGCCGCAGCCGCCGTCCCAGCAACCCGGCCCCGTAGACCGCCAGGGGCGTGGCCGCCGCGAGTGCGACCAGGGAGGCCACCGCCATGACCGCGTCGAGGCGCCGCAGGTCGTGGAGCTGCGGGCTCATGTTGACCCGGACGGCGAGCACCGCACTGTCCGGGCCGCCGACGCGCTGGGCGGCCCATACGACCGGCCCCAGATTTCCGTCGACGCGTCCGTCATAGGCCGTGCGCCGGTTGCCGTCGGCCGGATGCCGCAGTGCGGCGGGCAGCTCGGCCGGATCGAGCTCGGCACCGTCCGCCAGCGTTCCGGTGCGCCGGTAGGTGTCCATGGCCGAGTACACGGTGTTGAACGCCTGTGCTTCGGCCCGGTTCCGGATGTCCTCCGCGGTCCAGACGTGCACCAGCACGCCCACCGCCGCCGCGACCAGGCAAGCCGTGGCCGCGGCCAGGGCGGCGATCTTCCAGCGCAGGGACACGCGGGCCGGCCGCAGCCGGTGGAACGGGTGCACCGGCTCAGCGCCTGAGCTTGTAGCCGAAGCCGCGGACCGTCTCGATCCGGTCCCGGCCCAGCTTGCTGCGCAGCCGTTGCACGCACAGGTCCACGACCCGGCTGTCGCCGTCCCAGCCGTAGTCCCAGACGTCGCGCAGGAGGGTGTGCCGCTCCAGCACGATGCCCGGGTGGGCGGCGAACGCCAGCAGCAGCTTCAGTTCGGTCGGGGTCAGCGCCACCGGGCTTCCGGAGACGAACACCTCCAGGCCACCGGTGTCGATGGTCAGGTCCCCGAAGACCAGCACCTGCCCCTCGGACGGTGCCGGCCCGTCGCCGGTGGCCGGCCCGGGTCCCGGGGCGGGCGCGTACGTCGCCCGCCGCAGCAGCGAACGGATGCGTGCCACGAGTACGTAGGTGTCCACGGGCTTGACCACGTAGTCGTCCGCCCCGGCCTCCAGACCGGCGACGACGTCGAGCCCGTCTCCGCGAGCGGACATCATCAGGACCGGCACCAGGCTGGTCTCCCGGACTCTGCGGCACAGGCCGATCCCGTCCAGACCGGGCAGCATCACATCCAGAATCAGCAGGTCGAAGCTTTCGTCGCGAAAGAGGTCCAGCCCCTCCAGCCCGTCGGCCGCGGTCTTCATCCGGTAGCCGTAGCGCTCGAGGGCGACGGTGAAGGACCGGCGCATCAGGTCGTCGTCCTCCACCAGCAGCACGCGAACAGGTCGCGGAGAGGCCGGAGCAGCCGGGGTGGACGGGGACACGGGCAGATGACTCCTGTTCGGACGGTCGTGTGGCACGGGTCCCGTGTCCACGCACGCGGGGACGGCGACCCGAAAGAAACGATATGGCAGACATCGGGCGCGGCAGCCCGGCCCACTGATCCGATGGACAACCAAGCGCTCGCTGATACCCGGCCGATACAAAACTCTCGACGACCGCCCCGCGCCTCCCGCATGGCGATCACCAGCGGAGGACCGGAGAATGGGAGCAGAGAGTGATGGGCGAAGTCGTGCCACCCCCCGATCCGGGGCCGAATGGCACAAGCGGGATTCCGGCGGGTCCGGATGCTTTCCAGCCGGTCGGACCGAGCTGCTCGAGCGCCGCGGATTCGCGCGGCAGAACGAAGAACTCAGGTGAGCGCCAATGTGCCGATGGCTCGCGTATTCAGGAACGCCTATGCTGCTCGACACCATTCTGTACAAACCTGCCCACTCGCTGATCGACCAGAGCCTGCACTCCAAGCTGGGTGTGGAGACGACGAACGGCGACGGGTTCGGTGTCGGATGGTACGCACACGAGAACAGCGACACCCCGGCGCTCCTCAGGGACGTCGGCCCCGCCTGGAACAACCGCAACCTGCGGGAGCTCGCGGATCACGTCCGCTCCCCGTTGTTCTTCGCCCACATACGTGCGTCAACGGGTACCGCGGTGCAGCAGACGAACTGTCATCCCTTCCGGCACGGTCGTTGGATGTGGATGCACAACGGCTCCGTCGCCGGCTTCCACGCCATGCGGCGGGACCTCACCCTGCTCGTGGACCCCGCGCTGTACTCCGAGATCGAGGGGACGACGGACTCGGAGACGATGTTCTACCTCGCGCTCACCTTCGGCTTGGAGGAGGACCCGCCGGGCGCCGTCGCCAGGATGGTGGGGGTGATCGAGCGCGTCGGCCACGAGCACGGCGTGGAGTTCCCGATGCAGATGACGGTCGCCGTCAGTGACGGAACGACCGTGTGGGCCTTCCGCTACTCCAGCCAGGGCGCCTCTCGGTCGCTCTTCTACAGCAGCCGGGTGGACTCGCTGCGCAAGCTGCACCCCGACATGCAGTTCCTCCAGGAAGTGTCCGACGAGACCCGCCTGGTGGTGTCCGAACCCCTCGGCGATCTGCCCGGCGCGTGGAACGAGGTACCGGAGAGCAGCTTCGGCGTCGTACAGCCCGGGGCGGACGCGATCCACCCCTTCACGCCGGTGGCTGCGTAACCTGCGTAACCCTGGTTCCGGCATTCGCCATCCGGGTCGGCTACGGCTCGATCAGGCCGACCCGGATCGCGTAGCGGGTCAGTTCCAGGCGATCGCGCATCCCCAGCTTCTGGAGCAGGTTCGCGCGGTGGCACTCCACCGTTTTCGCGCTGATGACGAGGGGGTCCCCGATCTCCTTCGAGGAGTGTCCTTCGGCGACGAGCTTGAGGATCTCCTCCTCGCGCTCGGTGATCGCCCGGGCGGGCAGCGGGTCCCCTTGGCGGGCGCGGTCAAGGTAGTGGCGGATGAGGGTGGTCTCGGCACCGGGGTAGATGAACGGCTCGTCCCGGATCGCCGCACGGCACGCCTCGACGAGGTCCCGGTCGGCGACCGACTTGGGCCGCTGGCGAGCCGGGGGCACCCTCGTGGCCCGCGGCGAGTTCTCCATCGTCATCGCCGGGTCTCGCCGTGACCGCCGGCATCGAACCGGCTCTCGGGCCGCTGGCCACCGCCTACGTCCTCATCCTCGTCGTGATCGGCCCGCTGACCGCCCGTTACACCGAACCCGCGGCTGCCTGGATCGGACGTCGCCGCACCCCCGGCACGCCCGTACTGGCCGCTGGGCCGTCCCCCGCCAAGTCCCCTGAGACGGCACCGGACCAGGACCCGGCCGCCCGAAGGTGAGCGGAACCGCCCGGGCCCGCAGGCGTCAGGCGCCGAGCGTACGGAAGAAGGCGCGGACCTCGGTGACGAACGCCTCCGGCTGCTCCAGCGCGAGGAAATTGCCGCCCTGCTCCAGCTCGGTCCAGTGGGTGATGTTGTGGTCCCGCTCGGCGAAGCGGCGGATGGCGATGTCCGTGCGCAGGGCGACGGCCACGCCGGTCGGGACGGTGCCCCGCGGCTTCGGGGCCCAGGCGCTCGGGTCGTGGCCCGACTCGTAGTAGAGGTTCGCGGAGGAGCCGGCCGTGCCGCTGAACCAGTAGACGCTGACGTTGGTCAGCAGTCGGTCGCGGCCCACGGCGTCCTCGGGGAGTTCGGCGGCGGGATCCGTCCACTCCTTGAACTTCTCGGCGATCCAGGCGAGTTGGCCGACCGGCGAGTCGTGCAGACCGTAGGCGAGGGTCTGCGGGCGGGTGGACTGGATGGCGTTGAAGCCCATCTTGTCCTGCTGGAAGTCCTCTAGCCGGGCCAGCCGTTCCTGCTCGGACGCGGTCAGTCCGTCGAATTCGGCCGGGTCTCCGGAAGGGAAGGTGACCAGGCCGTTGACGTGGATGCCGGTGACCCGCTCGGGTGCCTGACGCCCCATCTCGGCGGCGATCCAGGCGCCGCCGCCCGTTCCCTGGACGCCGTAGGAGGTGTACCCGAGCCGATCCATCAGCTCGACGAACGCGCCCGCGATGCGGCCGGTGTTCCAGCCGGCCTCGCCGAGCGGACCGGAGAATCCGGTGCCGGGCGTGGAGGTCACGATGACGTGGAAGTCCTCCGTCAGCGGCCGGATGACCTCGACGAACTGCACGAACGAGCAGGGCCAGTCATGCAGCAGAAGCAGCGGGAGCGCCGCCTGGTTCTGCGAACGGACGTGGAGGAAGTGGATGTTCTGGCCGTCGATCTCGGTGGTGAACTGGGGGAACTCGTTGAGTTCCGCCTCCGCCTTGCGCCAGTCGAAACCGTCGGCCCAGTACGCGGCCAGGACCTTGAGGTAGCCGGTGGGCACGCCCCGGCTCCAGCCGGCTCCGGGGATCTCGCTGCCCCAGCGGGTACGTGCCAGCCGGTCGCGCAGGTCGTCGAGCTCGTCCTGCGGGACGTCGATGCGGAACGGGTGGATCCGGGCGTCTGTGTTGCTGCTGGTCTCCATGGGTAAGACAGTATTCTCGATATAGGCACGATACGTTCCTAATGACACGCCAGGCTGGTCCTCATGCTCGATACCTCCGCACGCTTGCTGCGTCTGCTCTCCCTGCTGCAGACCTCCCGGGCCTGGCCGGGATCCGAACTGGCCGAGCGCCTCGGGGTGAGCGGCCGCACCGTCCGCAACGACATAGAACGGCTGCGCGAGCTCGGCTATCCCGTGGACGCCACGCGCGGAACCACCGGCGGCTACCGGCTGGGCGCCGGGGCGGCGATGCCCCCGCTGCTGCTCGACGACGAGGAGGCCGTCGCGGTGACGATCGCGCTGCGTACCGCCGCACAGGGCGCCGTCCCCGGCACCGAGGAGACCTCACTGCGGGCGCTGGCCAAGCTGGAACAGGTACTGCCCTCGCGGCTGCGCCGACGGGTGCGGACCCTCACGGCGTACACCGTGGCCGTGCCGGCCGACCGTCCGGCCCCGACCGTGTCCGCGGACGTGCTGACGATCCTGGTGTCCGCCTGCCGCGACCGGGAACGGCTGCGCTTCGACTACCTGGACCACGCGGGCTCGCCCACCCGCCGCATCGTGGAGCCGTACCGGGCGGTGAACTGGGGGCGCCGCTGGTACCTGGTGGCGTGGGACGTCGAGCGCGAGGACTGGCGGACCTTCAGGGTCGACCGGATCCAGCCCCGCACCCCGACCGGACCGCGCTTCGCCCCGCGCGAACTGCCCGGCGGCGACGCCGCGGCGTACGTCTCCCAACGGGTGTCGGGCGCGGCCTGGCGCCACCACGCGCGGGTGACCGTCCATGCCCCGGCGACGGCGGTGATCGAGCAGATCAACCCCGCGGTCGGCACCGTCGAAGCCATCGACGCCGACAGCTGCGTCCTGATCACCGGCGCCGACACGGTCCAGACCCTCGCCGTCCACCTCGGCATGCTCGATTTCGACTTCGACGTCACCGAGCCCGCGGAACTGGTCACTCACCTCCGTCGCCTCGCCGGCCGCTACGCCCGCTCCACACCGCCTGCCCCCTGAGGCGAAGAGACCCTCTGGCTACGTTCGGTTGGCGGACCCGAGCGCGGCGAGGAAGCGGTTCGGCGCGTCGGGAACGGCAAGGCCCCGCACGCTCAGCTGGCTGAGGCAGTGGTAGGCCAGGTCGGTGGAGTCGTATACGTGGTGGGCGACCAGGGCCAGCTGCTTGAGCTGCTCGTCGGTCATGGACTCGGGGTGTCCGAAGTCGCGCACGTACACGACGTCGGCTTCCAGGAGCTGGTGCCGGGCCTGCCGGAAGTCGCCCCCGAAGACCACGGGGGCGATCGGCCAGCGCTTGACCGCCGCGAAGGCGTGCGGGATGAAGCCCTGACCGCGCAGCTCCTGGTCCACATCGCCGAACACGGGCTGGTTCTCGTACAGCGGGACGAAGGAGACCTCGGTGTGCACGGCCACGGCCTCGGCCAGCTTCCGGCGGCCGCCCTCGAAGACCATCAGCTCGGCCCCCTGGATGTCGATCTTCAACAGGTCGAAGGCGTCGACCTCTTCGACGTCGTCCAGTCGCCGGGTGGAGATCTGGACCTCCTCGCGGACACGCCCCCACTCGCTGAAGCCGTTGAACAGCCCGAGCCTGTTCGTGTCCGGGCGGAAGAGGCTGGTCATCCCTGACGTGGCGGCGACGTGGAGGGTGTGCGTTCCGCCGTCACCTAGGGCGTCGGGCAGGTAGGTCTCGTGCGGGCCCTTGCGGCGTTTCAGCTCGTCCAGGGCATCGGGCTGGGGCTCGAACCCCGTCACTCTGCACAGGCCGGCCGCCAGCATGTCGCGGTACGGCGGGTCTCCGTCGATCGGGTTCGCACCGACATCGACGACATGGGTCGGCCGGGCCGGCCGGACCAGGTCGAGCAGGGGTGAAGCGGCACGGGCTGAGGCGGTAACGGTCATGGACCCTCTCCGTGTGTCCGGGGACTGGTCCCCCTCGACGCAGTTTTCCGCAACGGGAGCCGATCGACGCTCAGGCGCCCCGGAGGAGAGCACCTGGTACCGGGTTGACCGGGGTCAGGACTCCGAGTCGGTCCTCGATCGCCTGGGCCGCGTACAGGCACAGGTCCTCGCGGAAGGCGCGTCCGACGATCTGCACTCCGCAGGGGAGCCCGTCGGCCAGCCCGGTCGGTACCGCCACGGCCGGCAGGCCCACGAAGCTGGTCACCGTGCACAGCCGCATTCCCGAGGCCACCCGGTCGTGACCCGTCCTGTCCCGCGACTCCAGCCCCGGCTCCACCGGCGGTTCGGTGAACGACGGGCCGAGCAGCAGCGGGTACGCGTCGAGGAATCCGGCCCACGAGCGGCGGATGTTCATCCACGTGCCCATCAGCTTCATGAGCTCGTCCGCGCTCGCCGGCGGGGTCCGCTCCATGGCCATCGCGATGTAGCGGTCGCCGCCCTTGCCGAGCAGGGTGCGCACCACCGGCCAGCTCGGGGCGAACTCGGTGACGGTGATGCGGCCGTACGCCTCGAGGGCCTCGTCCAGCCTCGGTACGTCCGGCACCTCGCACACCTCGTATCCGGCGTCGCGAAGGGCGTCGGCCGCGGCCTCCACGGCGCGCCGGACGGTCGGGTGGACGCCGTGCCCACCGGGGTCCGTCACCATCGCGACCTTCACGGGTCCGGGTAGCGGCTCGCCGTAGGCGGGTACCGGGACGGCCCTCGGGTCGCGCGGATCGGTGCCGGCCAGCACCTCGTACGCCAGCCTCAGGTCGCCCACGCTCCGGGCCAGCGGGCCGTCGGTGACCAGCATCTGGGATGCCGGGCCGGGGTCGTCCGGGCCGAGGACGCGGTGGTCGGCCGGGAAGCGCCCGGTGGTCGGTTTCAGCCCTGCCACGCCGCAGAACTGGGCCGGGACGCGGATGGAGCCGCCGGAGTCGTTGCCGAGCCCGAGCGCGGCCATACCCGTGGCGACGGCCACCGCGTCGCCGCCGCTGCTGCCGCCCGGAGTGCGCGCGCTGTCCCACGGGTTGACCGTGTCGCCGAACAGTTCGCTGCGCGTGTGCATGCCCGCCAGCACGAGGGTGGGGATGTTGGCGTGCCCGATGGGGATGGCACCCGCTGCCCGCAGGCGCGCCACCGGCGGCGCGTCGGCGGGCGCCACCAGAGCGCGGAAGCGTTCCGAGCCGAACGTGGTCGCCGCGCCTTCGACCGGGGTGGTCTCCTTCACCGTGAACGGCACGCCCGCGAGCGGCCCGAGGGTTCCGCCGGCCGTCCGCCGCTGGTCGGTCCGTGCCGCGGCCTCGCGTGCGCGCTCCGCCATCAGCTGCGTGACCGCGTTCACCTGCGGGTTGACCTCTGCGATGCGTTCCAGATGGCTGTCGATCAGCTCGACGGCCGAGATCTCCGCGCTTCGTACCGCCTGCGCCTGCGCGGCGGCCGACAGCCTCCAGAGGTCGTCCTGCATGCCCTCGCCCCCTTTACGTTCCTGTTCCTGCTGCTGTGCCATGTGCGGTTCCCACTCCGTTCCGATGCAGTTGCATCGGAACTGTAACCTGGGAATCGATACGAGCGCATCGCATAAAGGCGCTGCGGGAGCGCGGACCGTGCGACAGGGAGGCACCGGGTATGCCCAGGCAGGTGGATCACGAGGGCCGACGCCGTCTCATCGCGGAGGCCGTCTGCCGACTCGCGGACGAACGCGGACTGGAGGGCGTGACCCTTCGTGATGTCGCCGCCCGGGCGAATGTGTCCATGGGCGCCGTTCAGCGGTGCTTCCGCACCAAGGAAGAGATGCTCGTGTTCGCCGTCGGACACATCGGTGAGCGCATCGGCGAGCGCGTGCGGGCGCGCCTCGTCAGGAGCCCGGCGCAGTCGGCCGCCACGGCCCTGGGCCATGCGGCCACCGAGATCTCACTGCTGCGCGAGGAACACCGGGCCGAGGCCAGGGTCTGGCTCGCGTTCGTCGCGCAGGCCGCGGTCAGCGAGGCGCTCGCCAAGACCCTGAAGGAGAACTACGCCGCTCTGGAGGATGCGTTCACCCGTCTCGTCTCCGAAGCCGGAGGTGACACCGACGGGGCCGTGCCGCTCGACCCGCGCCTGGAGGCCCGTACCCTGCTGGCGCTTGCCGACGGACTCACGGCCCACGTCCTGATCGGCCACCTCACCCCGCGAGCGGCACGGGATGTCCTCCACGCCCACCTCACCCACCTCTGGGAGCGGTAACGAGCGCGCCGGTCAAAGCGGATTCTGCCTGCGGTGGACGAGTCGGAGCCCGCGTCGGCCACTCGGCGAGTTGCCCACGGCCCTTCGGCGCCGGCCTTCAGTATGGCTTGATCTCTGCTTCATCTCTGAAAGGGGTGTATCCGGGTGACCCTGAACGAGGCCGGCCAACTGCGGGAAGAAGCCCACCGGCTTCGACGCGCTCTCGACGAGGCACTCGCCGCAGGCGAGTTCGCCGACCACCCTGTCCTGGTGAGTTTCCCGTCAGGCACGTGTGGGCTGATCTCGGAATTCGTGTGCCAGTACCTGCGCGATCGAGGACTGGGCAGCTGGGAGTACGTCCCGGCCGAGCGCCACTCCCCCAGCACCGGGGAGTGGCAAGGCACCCATGGGTGGGCACGGCAGGGTCAGGTCGTCATCGACCTGACCGCCGACCAATTCGATGGTGAGGGACGGCCGCCCGTGTGGGCCGGCGAGAGCGACGACTGGTACCGCTCCTGGGAGGAGGGCAACAGCCGGGTGCCCGAGGACGTGGAGGCGGACGGCATGGACCGCGCGGCGTACGAGGTGATGCTCAGGTACGCGCGAAAGGCGTAGGGCCGGGCCCTGTCTGGCGTGGCGCGTCCCCGGCCGCCGGTCCACCGCCCTACCCTCAGCGCATGGCAGACACGTTCGAACACGCGCCCCACGTCTGGACCGCGGGGCGCCTGCGCTCCGTCCTCGCCGACCTGCCGGACGACACCCCGATCCACGTCGGTGTCGCCGACGGGCCGGGGGACTTCGAGGGGTACGGCGAGTTCGTACTCGTCGACGCCGAGCCCGTGGAGATGGAGAGCCACGGCGACGACGGCCCCGCCACGCCGCAGGTTCAGTTCACCCTCTTCGCCGACGCCAAGGCCGGCGTGTACTACCTCGACATGGACTGAGCCCGCCCGACAGGACCTAGTTCAGGCCGATCGCTTCGCACGCGGCCCTGAGCTTGTCGGTGCAGATTTCGGCGACCGTGTAGACGCCGTCATCGACCACCGTGGCCTTGACGTTGGCCTTGGTCAGCGAGATGCCCGGCACGAGCACCGATGGCACGCGCTTGGTGGTCGGGCTGTCGACGAGCTGGTTGATGATTCCGTCGATCTTCTCGCCCTTGGCGAGGGCGACGGCCATCTCAGCGGCGGCCGCGGCCTCGGGGGCGTACCGCTTGTAGACGGTCATGAACTGGTCGCCCGCGACGATGCGCTGCACACCGGCGAGTTCGGCATCCTGGCCGGTGACCGGGGGCAGGGTGGACAATCCGGCCGCCTTGAGGGCGGTGATGATGCCGCCCGCCATGCCGTCGTTGGCGGAGTAGACGCCGACGATCTTGCCCTTGCCGAGGGCCGAGAGCGCGGCCGCCATGTTGGTGTTGGCGTTCTCCGGCTTCCAGTCGACGGTGTCGTACTCCTTGCCGATGTTCACCTTGCCGTCGAGCTCGGCGTGCGCGCCGGACTTGAAGAGCTTGGCGTTCGGGTCGGTGACCGAGCCGTTCATCATGACGATCTGGCCGTCCTTGGCCTTGTCGCCCAGCGCCTCGAGCAGCGCCTTGCCCTGCACCTTGCCGACGTCCTCGTTGTCGAAGGAGGTGTAGGCGTCGACCGGGCCTTCGGCAAGGCGGTCGTAGGCGACGACCGGGATCCCGGCGTCCTTGGCCTTCTGCACCGATCCGGCGATGGCCTTGGAGTCCACCGCGTCGATGATGAGGACGTGCACCTTGTTGGTGATCATCATGTCGACCTGGGAGCTCTGGGTGGCCGCGTCCTGCTTGGCGTTCGCGTAGACGACCTTGCCCTTGCCGCGCGTGAGTTTGGCGACTTCCTTCTCGATGAGCGGCTTGTCGAACTTCTCGTAGCGCGCGGTCTGGTTCTCCGGGAGCAGGAGACCGACCGTGACCGCGTCACTGTTGGCCCCCGGTCTCCCGTCGGCCTCCTCCGCGCCGCAGGCGGTGAGCGAGACGGCGATCGCGGAAGCAGCAACGGCAACGGCGGCGCGACCCAGATGTGTGTTCACGATGTAAACCTCCCTGACGAGGCCGTGTCGTTGCGGCCGAGGTAGGGGCAGTCAACTCGGCACCGGCACCATCGTCAAGAAGTGAACTATTAACGAGATGGCAACGTTGCCATCACCCTCCGCATCCAGGCAATCTGGTTGTTTGTGGGCCTTTTCCGCATCATTCACTCTGCGACAACACTTCAACTTATGAAGCGAAAAGGGGCCGGCGCCCTCGGCATGGAAGGGGTGGAAAGCACAACAACGCTCCCCATGAATTTACTGTGCGTCACCTGTACAGTTCCCCAGATCTGACAGCGGTCACCGGACCGCCGAGCGCTGGAGGGGCGGTTTCGAACGATGAGTGCAGGCAGTTCCGTGAGCGGGCCGCACCCGCGTTTGGCAGCGCTCGACGGTGTACGGATCCTGGCCGCTCTCTCCGTGGTCTTCTACCACTACGTCGTCCTCGAGAGCGGATGGGGTGAGCCCACCGAGACGGTCTTCCCGGGCGCCCGCCCGTTCGCCGTCTACGGCTGGCTGGGTGTCGAGGTCTTCTTCCTGGTCAGCGGGTTCGTCATCTGCATGAGCGGCTGGGGCCGGACCGTGGGGGATTTCGCGGTCTCGCGGATATCCCGGCTCTTCCCCGCCTACTGGGCGGGCATCGCCTTCACCACTCTCGTGCTTTTCGCCTGGCCTGAGGTGAGACCGGTGGAGGCACTCAGAGATGTCGTGGTGAATCTCTCGATGCTCCAGGGCGGCGTCGGCGTCCCGCACGTCGACGACGCGTACTGGACCCTGTTCGTCGAGCTCAAGTTCTACGTCCTCTTCGCAGTCGTCGTCATACGCGGCGTGACCTACCGCAATTGCGTGCTCTTCTGCGGACTCTGGACTCTGGCCGGGGTGGTGGCCCCCGCGGTGGACAACCTCGCACTGTCCTTCTTCGCGGTCCCGCCCTACTCCCCGTACTTCATTGCCGGCATCGCCTTCTATCTCATGCGGCGTTTCCGCCCGAATGCCGTTCTGTGGGCCGTCGTCGGCCTCCAGTTCCTCCTCGCACAGCACTACGTGCACAACCGGATGGTCTCCAGCCTGGGCCGTGCCGTCACCGAGCGGACGCCCGCCTGGCCCGCCCACGTGATCATCACGATCGGCTTCCTCGTCATGGCAGCCATCGCCTTGGGCGCCTTCGACCGGATCCAGTGGCGCTGGCTCCCGCACGCGGGCGCGCTCACCTATCCCTTCTATCTGATCCACATGATGGCCGGGCTGACCGTCATCCATCATTTCCGGAACGACGTGAGGCCCGTCCCGCTCGTCCTCGGCGTCACCTCGCTCATGCTGGTACTCGCCTGGGGCATCCACCGACTCGTCGAGCGCCCGCTGGGCCGCGTACTGCGCGACCAACTGCGCCGCGGCGTACAGGACATCCGGTCGGGTACGCCCCGCCGGCCGGCGGCCCTCAGCCAGATCCCCGCCCAACCCGGTGCTCCCGATACGGAGCGCATCGCGGTTGGCCCAGTCGGGGACGGTTTCGGCGCGGCCGCCGCGATGTCCGAAACGGCGAGTCGGCGGCGGGCCAGTCTCTGACGGACGCAATCCACGGCTCGGCGGAGGTCTGTGCATGCCCGGTGCTTCCCGTGACCGGCCGGCCGTGTACCTCGTCGCGGCGGTCGCGGGCTGCCTCGTCGGGCTGGTCGGGGGGAGCTTCCGCTGGTGCCTCGTGCGGGCCGTGGACCTGTACGGCTCACTGCTGAGCGCATCGGAGCGGCTGGGCGGCCTCGCCTGGCTGCTTCCGGTGGGTGTCACGGCGGCGGGTGCCGCTGTCGCGTGCGCGATCGCCCGGCGGGTCCCCTTGGCCGCCGGGAGCGGCATCCAGGACGTCGAGGCCGTGTGGCGCACCGAAGCGACGCCGCGGGCGCTGTGGCTCGTGCCGGCCAAGTTCGTGGGCGGTGTGATCGCCCTGGGCTCGGGCCTGCTGCTCGGGCGGGAGGGCCCGACGGTGCACATGGGTGCGGTGATCGGGGCGGAGGCAGGGCGCCGTACGCGGATGACCGCACGGGACATCAGGCTGCTGCACACCTCGCTCGCCGGGGCCGGCCTCGCGGTGGCCTTCACCGCACCCCTCGGGGGAGTGGTGTTCGTCTGCGAGGAAGTGACCAAGGTGTTCAGGCCGCGCCTGGTACTCCTCACCCTGGTCGGCACCGCGACGGCCGTCGGCTGCTCCCAGCTCATGCTCGGCGGCCGGCCCGTCTTCCCGGTCCCGGACATGGCCGCCCCGTCGATCGCGCTCCTGCCCGTCTTCCTCCTGTTCGGCGCGGCCACGGGCGCCCTGGGGGTGGGCTACAGCCGTCTCGTCGTCGGGATGCTGGCCTTCTGCGATCACGTGAGACGGGTCGGACCGGTCGCTCGGGCGGCCGTGATCGGTGCCGTCGTGGGCCTGCTGCTCGCCATCGATCCGCTGCTGGGCGGCGACGGGGACCAGCTGAGCGGGCGCCTGCTGGGCGGCGACATGCCTGTGGTCACCGTGCTCGCGGGGTATCTCGTGGTGCGGTTCCTGGCGGGTCCGCTCAGCTACGCGGCCGGGACGCCGGGCGGGCTCTTCGCTCCCCTGCTGGCCCTGGGAGCCGTGTGGGGGGCTCTCGTGCACGGCCTTGCGCTGCCCCTCCTGCCGGACGCGGGCTCCGCCGCCGTGCCCTTCGCGATCACGGGCATGGCCGCGCTGTTCTCCGCGGTCGTCCGCGCGCCCGTCACCGGCATCGTGCTCACCGTCGAGATGACGGGTTCCACCTCGCTGATCGTTCCGCTGCTCACCGTCTGCTTCGCCGCGACGCTGACCGCCGACCGGATGGGGAGTACGCCGCCGATCTACGACAGCCTGCGCCTGCGGATGACGGGATCCTCCTGAGGCCCATGCCCCGGCCCACGCCCGCGACGCCCATGGGCCCCGCGTGACTCCAGTCACTTCAAGTGCCGGATGGGACATGAGTTCCGGGACAGGGGGCATGCGCGGAGATTGCCAGGTCACCGCGGGTCCGCCGCGCTGACGGAACCGGAGGTACAGAGCGTCGTGTCGGAGCAGAAGACCATCTACACAGCCGGAGCATGGCGGTCCGCGGCATCGGGAGCTTCCAGGGAGATCCTGGACCCGGCGGACGCCTCCGTCCTCGCCGTGGTCGCCGAGGGCGGCACCGCCGACACCGACGCGGCCGTGAGCGCCGCACGGGCCGCTTTCGACGGCGGACCGTGGCCGGGCACCCCGGTAGCCGAGCGTGCGGCGCTGCTGCGCCGCACGGCCGACCTGCTCCACCGTGACCGCGAGCGCATCGGCCTCCTGGAGAGCCTGGACGCGGGCAAGACGCTCGAAGAGGGCCGCGTGGACGTGGACTGCGTCGTCGACGCCTTCCGCTACTTCGCCGACCTCGTCATCGGTGAGGGCGCGGGCCGGGTCGTGGACGCCGGATCCCCCGACATCCACAGCGTCGTCGTCCACGAGCCGGTCGGCGTGTGCGCCCTGATCACCCCGTGGAACTACCCGCTGCTCCAGGCCAGCTGGAAGATCGCCCCGGCGCTGGCCGCGGGCAACACCTTCGTGATCAAGCCCAGCGAGATCACCCCGCTGACCACCGTCGCCCTGATCGAGCTGCTGGCGGAGGCGGGTCTGCCCGCCGGAGTCGCCAACCTGGTCACCGGAGCCGGTGATCCGGTCGGCGCCCGCCTCGCCGCCCATCCCGATGTCGACCTGGTGTCCTTCACCGGCGGACTCACCAGCGGAACGAAGGTCATGCGCGCGGCCGCCGACACGGTCAAGAAGGTCGCCCTCGAACTCGGCGGCAAGAACCCCAACGTCGTCTTCGCCGACGCCTGCGCCACCGAGGACGGCTTCGACACCGCCGTCGACCAGGCCCTCAACGCCGCGTTCATCCACAGCGGCCAGGTGTGCTCGGCCGGCTCGCGCCTGATCATCGAGGAGTCGCTGCGCGAGCGCTTCGTCGCCGAACTCGCCCGCCGCGCCGAGAAGATCCGCATCGGCCGCGGCACCGACGCGGGTGTCGAATGCGGCCCGCTGGTCTCCGCCGCCCAGCGGGAGCGCACCGAGTCGTACGTCGCCTCCGCACTCGCCGAGGGAGCCGTACTGCGCGCCGGCGGCGAACGGCCCGAAGGCCCGGGCTTCTTCTACCGCCCCACCGTCCTCGACCGCTGCCACCGCGGCATGCGCGTCGTGCGCGAGGAAGTCTTCGGACCGGTCCTGACGGTCGAGACCTTCCGCACCGAGGACGAGGCCGTGGCGCTCGCCAACGACACGGAGTACGGGCTCGCCGGCGGCGTCTGGACCGCGGACCAGGGCCGCGCGCGCCGGGTGGCGGGCCGGCTGCGCCACGGCACCGTCTGGATCAACGACTTCCACCCGTACCTGCCGCAGGCCGAATGGGGCGGCTTCGGGAAGTCCGGCATCGGACGCGAGCTCGGCCCGTCCGGCCTGGCCGAGTACCGCGAGACCAAGCACGTGTACCAGAACCTCGCCCCGCGCCCCGTGCGCTGGTTCGCGGGTTGAGGAGGTAGGAGAGACATGACCAACGACACGAACCAGAACGCGTCCGAGTACGAGTACGACTACGTCGTCGTCGGCGGCGGCACCGCCGGCTCGGTGATCGCTGCCCGCCTGACCGAGGACCCGGACGTCACCGTCGCGGTCATCGAGGGCGGACCGAGCGACGTCGACCGGCCCGACGTGCTCACGCTGCGCCGCTGGATGGGCCTGCTCGGCGGCGACCTCGACTACGACTACCCCACCACCGAGCAGCCGCGCGGCAACTCGCACATCCGGCACAGCCGGGCCCGCGTCCTGGGCGGCTGCTCCTCGCACAACACCCTCATCGCCTTCAAGCCGCTCCCGTACGACTGGGACGAGTGGGCGGACGCGGGCGCCGAGGGGTGGCACGCGGCCGCCATGGACCCGTACTTCGACCGGCTCCTCAACAACATCGTGCCGGTCGGCGAGGCGGACCGTAACGCCATCGCCCGTGACTTCGTGGACGCGGCCCAGACCGCGCTGGGAGTGCCGCGTGTCGAGGGCTTCAACCAGAAGCCGTTCCACGAGGGCGCCGGATTCTTCGACCTCGCCTATCACCCGGAGACCAACAAGCGCTCGTCGGCCTCGGTGGCGTACCTCCACCCGGTGATGGACGACCGGCCCAACCTGCGGATCCTGCTGGAGACCTGGGCGTACCGCCTCGAGATGGACGGCACCCGGGCGCGCGGCGTCCACGTCCGCGCCGCGGACGGCACGAAGTCGCTGATCACCGCCCGCCGCGAAGTGGTGGTGTGCGCGGGCGCCGTGGACACCCCGCGCCTGCTGCTGCACTCCGGCATAGGCCCCCGCGAGGACCTGGCGGCCCTGGGCATACCCCCGGTCCACGATCTGCCCGGCGTCGGGGAGAACCTCCTCGACCATCCGGAGTCCGTGATCGTCTGGGAGACGAACGGCCCGATCCCCGAGAACTCGGCGATGGACAGCGACGCGGGACTGTTCGTCCGGCGCGACCCGGACTCCCCGGGGCCCGACCTGATGTTCCACTTCTACCAGATCCCGTTCACCGACAACCCGGAGCGGCTGGGGTACGAACGACCCGCGCACGGCGTCTCGTTGACCCCCAACATCCCCAAGCCGCGCAGCCGCGGCCGCCTCTACCTCACGAGCGCGGACCCCGAGGTCAAACCCGCCCTCGACTTCCGCTACTTCACGGACGAGGACGACTACGACGGCCGGACGCTGGTGGACGGCATCAAGCTGGCCCGCGAGATCGCCGCGGCCGAGCCGCTGGCCGGATGGCTCAAGCGCGAGGTGTGCCCCGGCCCGGAGGTCACCGGCGACGAGGCGCTGAGCGCGTACGCCCGCTCGGTGGCGCACACCGTCTACCACCCGGCCGGCACCTGCAAGATGGGCGCCGTCGATGACGAAGGAGCTGTTGTGGGACCGGACTTGAAGGTGCGGGGCCTCGACGGCATTCGCATCGCGGACGCCTCTGTCTTCCCGACGATGCCCGCGGTCAACCCGATGATCGGAGTACTCATGGTCGGCGAGAAGGCCGCCGAGCTGCTGGGCGGTGAGGTCCGGTGACCGCGGCCCATACCGGGTCCGCCGTGCCCGAGGCCGGCGCCGCGCCCGTGTTCTCCGTACAGGGCCTGTGGAAGGTCTTCGGCCCCCGGCGCAAGGCCGCCCTGGTGCCGGGCTCCGAGCAGGCCGCGCTGCCCGCCGCCGAACTGCGCGAGCGCACCGGCTGCACCGCTGCCGTCCGCGACGTCACCTTCGACGTCCGCAAGGGCGAGGTCTTCGTCGTCATGGGCCTGTCCGGTTCGGGCAAGTCCACCCTGGTGCGCTGCCTGACCCGGCTGATCGAGCCCACGGCCGGATCCCTCGCCATCGACGGCGAGGACGTCCTCGCCATGGACCCGGCCCGGCTGCGCGAACTGCGCCGCCACCGCGCCTCCATGGTCTTCCAGCATTTCGGCCTGCTGCCGCACCGTAGCGTCCTGGACAACGTTGCCTACGGCCTGGAGATCCAGGGCATGGGCCGTACCGACCGGCGTGCCAAGGCTGCCGAGATGGTCGGCAAGGTCGGCCTCGAAGGCCTTGAGGACCGCCGGCCCGGTCAGCTGTCCGGCGGCCAGCAGCAGCGGGTCGGCCTCGCGCGCGCCCTTGCCGCCGACCCGGAAGTGCTGTTGTTCGACGAGCCGTTCAGCGCGCTCGACCCGCTGATCCGCCGGGAGATGCAGGGCGAGGTGGCCCGGCTCCACCACGAGGAGGGCCGCACGATGGTCTTCATCACCCACGACCTGTCCGAGGCGCTGCGCCTGGGCGACCGGATCGCGCTGATGCGCGACGGCCGGATCGTGCAGCTCGGCACCCCGGAGGAGATCGTGGGCTCGCCCGCCGACGACTACGTACGGGACTTCGTCCGCGACGTGCCGCGCGAGCAGGTGCTCACCGTGCGCAGCGCGATGCGCCCCGCCACGGACGGCGAGGCCGGTCAGGGCCCTGCGCTGACCCCCGCCACCACGGTGGTGGAAGCCATCGAGGCCGTCGCCCGCAGCGGTGGCCCGGCGCGGGTCGTCGACGAGGGCCGGTGCCTGGGCGTCGTCGACGACGCGGGACTGCTCGCGGTGGTGGCCGGTCTGCCCGCCACGGCCGGGCGGGGGGTGGCGGCATGACGCGCCGTGCCCGCTGCGCTGCCCCCGTCCCCGGCACTTGGAGGTGGCGCGGGTGACCACGACCACCACACCCGTACGGGACCCCGGACAGCGGGGCCGGTCCGAACAGCCGGAGCGGTCGCCCTCGGGCGGGCGGCCCGATCGCCCGCGATCCGCCGCCGTCAGGACTCCGGTCCGACGCCTGAAGGCCCTGCTCCTCGACCACCGCGCCGGCCGCAGGGTCCTGCCCCTCGCCGTCGCCGCGGTGGTGCTGCTCCCGCTCGCGATGGCCTTCCCGGGTTCCGGGAGCTGGCCCGGCGCCCTCACCGTCGACCTCTCCGGGCCGCTCGGCCGGGCCGGTGACTGGATCATCGACAACCGGGACGGCCACCCGCTGTTCCTCTACTTCTTCGGGCACGTCAGCAACGCCGTGGTGGTGTCCGTCCGCGCGGTGTACGTCGTCCTGCTCACCGCGGGCTGGACCGGCGTCACCGCCCTGGCCGGCCTCATCGCCCTGCGCCTGGCGGGCCTGCGGCTCGCCGTCACGTGCGTGGCCGCCTTCGCCGTGTGCGGGCTGCTCGGCATGTGGGTGCCGACGATGCAGACCCTCGCCCTGATGGTCGTGGCCGTCGCCGCTTCCGTCGTGGTCGGCGCCCTTCTCGGCCTCGCCGCCGGGCTGTCGCCGCGGGCCGGCCGGGCGCTGCGCCCGGTGCTCGACACCATGCAGGTGCTGCCCGCCTTCGCGTATCTGCTGCCGATGGTGCTGGTCTTCGGGATCGGCGTACCCGCCGCCGTCCTGGCCACCGTGGTGTACGCGGCGCCGCCGATGGCCCGGCTCACGGCACTGGGCCTGCGCGAGGCCGACGCCGGGGTGCTGGAGGCCGCGGCCTCGCTCGGCGCGACCGGGCGGCAGCGCCTGCTGACCGCGCGGCTCCCGCTGGCCCGCCGGCAGATCCTGCTCGGCGTCAACCAGGCCATCATGATGGCGCTGTCGATGGCCGTCATCGCCTCCGTGATCGGTGCGGGCGGCCTCGGCGACCGGGTCTACCAGGCCCTCGCCTCGGTTGACGTCGGTGCGGCGCTCGCCGCCGGCATCCCCATCGTGCTGCTCGCGGTGGTCCTGGACCGCACTGCCGACGCGGCGGGCAGCCGGCTGGGCATCGGCCCGCCGCACTCGTCCCGGCAGCATCTGCTGCGGCGGGTGTTCGCGGGCTGGTACGGGCGGCTGCTCACCGTCCTCACGGCCGTCGCCGCCGCCGTCGCGGGCCGTATGGCGGGCACGTCCCTGTGGCCCGAGTCCTGGACCGTGCCGATCGCCGAGCCGGTCAACCGGGCGGTCGGCTGGATGACCGATCACCTGTACTCCGGAGTGCCCGTGGTCGGCGGCACCGCCGACTGGGCGGCCCGCTTCACCGGCTGGATCCTCGACCCCCTGCGCTCCGGGCTGCAGGCCACCCCCTGGTGGCTGCTCCTGCTGGTGGTCGGCGCGCTCGGCCTCCTCGCCGGTACCTGGCGCACCGCGATGACCGCCGTCCTCGCCCTGGCCGCCATCGGTGTGCTCGGCGTGTGGGAACCCTCCCTCGACACGCTCTCGCAGGTGCTGGCCGCCGTCGCCGTCACCCTCGTCCTCGGCTTCGCGATCGGCGTGGGAGCCGCCCGCAGCGCCCGCGCCCAGCGTCTGCTGCGTCCGGTGCTCGACGTGTGCCAGACGATGCCGCAGTTCGTCTACCTCATCCCGGTGGTCGCGCTGTTCGGCGTCGGCCGTGCGCCGGCCGCGGCCGCCGCCGTCGTGTACGCGCTGCCCGCCGTCGTACGCATCACCGCCGAGGGGCTGCGCGAGGTGAACCCGGCGGCCCTGGAGTCGGCCCGTTCCCTCGGCGCCACCGGGTCCCAGCAGCTGCGCCAGGTCCAGCTGCCGCTGGCCCGCCCCGCGTTGCTGCTGGCCCTGAACCAGGCAGTGGTGCTGGTGCTCGCCGTCGTCATCATCGGCGGCCTGGTCGGAGGTGGCGCGCTCGGTTACGACGTCGTGCTCGGCCTCGCCCAGGGCGACCTGGCCACCGGTCTGGTGGCCGGCGCCGCGATCGTCTGCCTCGGTCTGATGCTCGACCGGGTCACCCAGCCCGCGAAGGAGGCCTGACATGCCTGACATCACCGAGATCACCGAGATCACCGACATGAACGGGCACCGTCCGCGGCGCGGCCGTCGCCGCCTCGGCGCGTTCGCCGCCGTGACCGCTCTCGCCGTACTCACCGGCTGCGGCGCGGCCGACATGACCCGCCAGGCCTCCCCGTACGCCGCCGCGCAGGGCGCGAAGACCGTCACCCTCTCCGTGCAGTCCTGGGTCGGCGCCCAGGCGAACACCGCCGTCGCCGCCTACCTGCTCGAACACGAGCTGGGCTACCGGGTCGACACCGTCCAGGTGGACGAGGTCCCCGCGTGGGACGCGCTCAGCCAGGGCCGGGTCGACGCGATCCTGGAGGACTGGGGCCACCCGGAGCAGGAGAAGCGGTACGTCCAGGACAAGAAGACCATCACCGCGGGCGGCGACCTGGGCGTGACCGGCCACATCGGCTGGTTCGTCCCGACGTACTTCGCCGAGGCCCATCCGGACGTCACCGACTGGAAGAACCTCGACAAGTACGCCGACCAGCTGGGCACCGCCGAGAGCCGCGGGAAGGGCCAGCTGATGGACGGCTCCCCGTCGTACGTCACGAACGACAAGGCGCTGGTGAAGAACCTGGGCCTGGACTTCGAGGTCGTCTTCGCCGGCTCCGAGGCCGCGCAGATCACGCAGATCAGGCAGTTCGCGAAGGAGCGCAAGCCGTTCCTCACGTACTGGTACAAGCCGCAGTGGCTGTTCGAGCGGGTCCCGATGACGGAGGTGAAGCTGCCCGAGTACCAGGAGGGCTGCGACGCCGATCCGGAGAAGGTGGCCTGCGCCTATCCCCACACGCCGCTGCAGAAGTACCTGAACACGCGGTTCGCGGACGCGGGCGGGAAGGCCGCCGAGTTCCTGAAGAAGTTCCGCTGGAACGTCGAGGAGCAGAACGAGGTGGCCCTGATGATCGCCGAGGAAAAGCTGCCGCCCGAGCAGGCGGCGAAGAAGTGGGTGGAGCGCAACGAGCAGGTGTGGAAGCCGTGGGTGCGCTGATCCACCGGCTCCCCCGCCGCCTCCCCCGGGCCGGCACGTACCGCTCGTCGCCGCCCGCGAGTTGAGAAACGCCGAGGCCGCCGCACTCCCCCAAGGTGCGACGGCCTCGGCGCGTTCACGCGCGGATTGCGGCTACTTCTCGGAGACCTTCAGCAGCTTGTTCGGGGTTCCGCTGCTCGGGTTGCTGATCTTCCCCGGGGTCGCCCCCGTGGTCAGGGCCTGAGCGACCTGCGAGGGCGAGGCGTCCTTGTGCCCGGCCAGGTAGAGGGCCGCGGCACCGACCACGTGCGGGGTGGCCATCGAGGTGCCGGAGATGGTCTTCGTACCGCTGTCGCTGTCGTTCCAGGCGGAGGTGATGTCCGAGCCCGGTGCGTAGAGGTCCACGACCGAACCGAAGTTGGAGAACGACGACTGGGAGTCGTCGGCCGTGCTGGAGGCCACCGTGATGGCCTCCGGGACCCGCGAGGGAGAGCCCTGGCCGGCGTCGGAGGACTCGTTGCCCGCCGCGACGCCGAAGGTGACACCGGCGGCTATCGACCGGCGCACGGCCTCGTCCAGCGCCTCGTCGGCGCCGCCGCCGAGGCTCATGTTGGCCACCGAGGGCCCGCTGTGATTCTTCGTCACCCAGTCGATGCCCGCCACGACCTGCTCGGTGGTGCCCGACCCGTTGTCGTCGAGCACCCGGACCGCGACGACCTTGGCCTTCTTGGCCACCCCGTGGGAGGTGCCCGCGATGGTCCCGGCGACGTGCGTGCCGTGTCCGTTGCCGTCGTCGGCGGTCTGGTCGTTGTCCACGGCGTCGAAGCCGTGCGTGGCCCGGCCGCCGAAGTCCTTGTGGCTGATGCGTACGCCGGTGTCGATGACGTACGCCGTGACGCCCTCACCGCCCGCGTCGGGGTACGTGTACTTCTTGTCCCCGGCGGTCGCCGTCTGGTCGATGCGGTCGAGGCCCCAGGACGGGGGGTTGTCCTGGGTGCTGCTGATGGAGAACTTCTTGTTCTGGACGACCTTGCCCACGGCCGGGTCGGCGGCGAGGCGCTTGGCTCCGGTCTCCGAAAGCCCGGATGCGGAGAAGCCGTTGACCGCGGACGTGTAGGTGCGCTTCAGCTCGCCGCCGTACTTCTTGACGAGTGCCTGCTGGTCCGCGTTCTTGTCGAGTATGACGATGTAGCTGCCGCTGAGCGCACCGGGTGCGCCGAGCCCGTAGACCGTTCCCTCTGCCGGGGTGTTCGCGCCGGCGAGGGGGGACAGCAGCATGCAGACACCGGTTGCAGTGGCGACTCCCGTGGCCACTGCAAGGACCCGGAAGCCGCGTGAACGGGTGCGTGCGTGCTTGTGAGTTGACATGGAGAGAGTGCTCCTTGTGTTGACGTGTGGGGCGTCAAGGCGTGTTGCGTGAGCCCGCCGGAGCCGGAAAATCTCCGGGGGTACAGCTCGAAACCCTGACCGATTAACGGAGTTGATTCAAGGCCGCCCCGCCCGTCAGCGTTATCCAACAAGCTTTCTTAAAGAGACCTCCTCGCCAGCACCTCGGAATGACCACACTCTTCGAACCACCCACACATTCGCGTCACTTGCCGATGCATTCGCGAACACACGCCTGTAACAAAACGTGTCCGCCGTACCAGTGCCCCGGTCGGCAAGGTCGAGCCGCCGACCTGACGACCAGCCACGGACATGCCGGCAGATCCCCCATGCCCACCCATGCCTACAATGGTCGAATGATCTTCATTGTGGTGAAATTCCCCGTCAAGCCCGAATACGTCGGCCAATGGCCCGAGAAGGTAGCGGAGTTCACCCGCGCCACTCGTGCCGAGCCCGGCAACCTGTGGTTCGAGTGGTCCCGCAGCCTGGAGGAGCCGGACACCTACGTCCTGACCGAGGCGTTCCAGGACGACGCGGCGGAGGCACACGTGACCTCCGATCACTTCCGCACCGCCCTGGAGACCATGCGCCCCCTGATCACCCGTACGCCCGACATCGTCAGCACCACCATCGCGGGTGCGACCGGCTGGAGCCGGATGGGCGAGCTGCAGGTCGACTGACAACCGCTGCCCCTCCCTTGGGGGCGGTGTTAGCGTGCGGGCATGCGTGCTCCCATCGGCCCGTTCGACAACGCCGTCCCCGCCCCCGACTGTCTCGCCGAGCTCACCGCGCCCGTGGCGCGAGCGGTCGGCGCCTGGCGGGGAGACGTACCCGCCGGGCAGATCCTCTACGTGGACACCGACCCGGCCATCGCCGACACCGCCGCGTTCGTCGCGCACTACGGGCAGGAGCTGCTGGACCAGTCGGCGAACTGCGTGGTGGTGGCCGCCAAGCGCGGTGGCCAGACCACCCTCGCGGCCTGCTTGGTGCCCTCCGCCGGCCGGGTCGACGTCAACGGGGCCGTCCGGCGTCACCTGGGGGCGCGCAAGGTGTCCTTCGCCCCGATGGAGACGGCCGTGGAGCTGACGGGCATGGAGTACGGCGGCATCACGCCGCTGGGGCTGCCGGACGACTGGCCGCTGCTGGTGGACGCGGCCGCACGCGACATGCCGTACGTCCTGATCGGCAGCGGGCGCCGCCGCGGGAAGCTCATCGCGCCCGGCAAGCTGCTCTCGGAGCTCCCCGGCGCCGAACTGATCGAAGGCCTCGCGGTCTGACGCGCGGGGCCGGGCTCAGGAGATGCCCACGGTGTACGCGGCCCGGTAGCCGTCGCCGTCGGGTGCGGGAGCCAGCGTCATCGCGGCGCCGGATTCCCGGTAGCGGCTGTCGCGGGTGTTGGGGTGCTCCGGCGCGGAGCGGCGGGCGTAGGGCTGGAGCGCGTACACCCTCAGCAGGAGTTCCTCGGGGAAGAAGAACTGCGAGGTCGTCTCGGTGCGGCGGTCGGGGCGCACCTTGAAGTGGATGTGCGGCGCGAGCCCCGCGTACCAGCCGGGCACGATCGTGCGAAACGCGCACCGCCCGGCCGCGTCCGTGACCTGCGTGCCGCGCAGGAAGGTGTCCCCGCCGGTGGAGTAGACGCCCGAGACGTCGGCGTGCCACACGTCGACGGCGGCGCCCGCGACCGGGCGGCAGCCGTCCGACACCCGTACCACGGTCAGGTCCAGCCGGAACGGCACACCGTCCCGGCCCTCCGTGACGTCCGACCGGACCCGGTCCAGGTCGAGGTAGTACGGGCCCGCGCCCGACTCCACCGAGAGCACGCAGCCCGGGGTGCTCCTGCCCGACGGCGAAGGTGACTGCGCCTTGGGCGGTGGCTGCGTTGCGGCCGGGGGCGCGGGCGCCGAGGCCTGTCCGGCTGCCCCCCGGGGGCCCGCCGGGCCCGAACAGGCCGCCGTCAGCGCGGCGACCCCGGCCGATCCGGCGGCCAGCAGTACCGCGCGTCGGCTGGTCCGGGAAATGCCGTTCTCGGTCATGCGAACCCCTCGCGCGCTCCTGGGGCCGTCGCGCCGGACGGCCACCGACCGCGCCCACCGTGCCGGACCGCGGGGGCTGCGACCAGCACCGACACGCCCGGCTTCACTCCCGCTCCGCGTCCGGCCCGGTGATCCTCGCCTCGCGGTCTGCCGCGCGGACGCAGGTTACCGGCGTCCGGCAGACGACACTGGACCCATGAGCGAGCACCGCTTCACCTTCGACCACACCAGCGCCGGCATCTCCCCGGCCGCCGTCCGCACAGCCCACTACCCGCACAACCTCCGATACGAGAAGCCGACGGGGGCGGCCCGGACCAGCCCCGAGGGGCACACCCTGCGCGCTCTGTCCGATCTCACGGTGGTGACCTGTGCCTGCGGCCTCACGACACCGGCGCTGCCGAACGACGACGCGCGGCTCGTCTACGAGGAGCACCGCAACCTGATCCGTGACGAGATGGCCTGAGGACCCGCTCAGCAGCCACGGCCCAGGAGACGGGTGAGGAGGGACCGGGACTCCCGGCTCCCCCCGACGCCCTGCGGCGCGGGTGCCGCGGCCGTGGCCGTGGGGCCCGTTCGGCGGCCTCGGGCGACAGCGGGCAACGGCGGGCCGGGCCGGCCTTGGGGTGGTCCGGTTCGACGGCGCACACCTCACTCACCTCACTCACCGCGCAGCTGCCGAAGCCCTACCAGGCAACGCGGTCCAGCGAAGCCTCCAGGTCGAGTTCGCCTTCGCGGGTCTGCGCACCGGCCTCCACGGCGGCGCGCATTCGCTCGACCACCGCGTCCGGAGCCGGGTACACCCCGGCCAGCGCCTTGCTCTCCTCGGCGAGCCCCTCCAGCAGCTGACCGCCGCCGGTCGATGCGGCCCCGACCGCCGCCTTGGCCGCGGCGATCTGTTCCGGGCGCAGCGCCGCGATGCGCCCCGCGAGTGCGTCGACGAAGCCGTCGAGTTCCTCGGCCGGGAGGGTGCGGTTGATCCAGCCGTAGCGCTCGGCCAGCTCCGCGTCGAACAGGTTCCCGCCGAGGATCACTTCCAGAGCCCTGGCGCGCCCCACCAGCGGGGTCAGCAGCTGGGTGCCGCCGCCACCGGGGATGATGCCCATCCGGGTCTCGGGCTGGGCGAGCCATGTCCGCCCCGTGGCGGCGAAGCGCATGTCGAGTGCCATCGCCAGCTCGTTACCGCCTCCCCGAAGGCGCCCGGCGAGCTTGGCGATCGTCACCTGCGGCAGCGTGCGGAAGCGCAGCATCAGCTTCTGCATGGGGTTGAGGAGCGACTCGTCGCCGCCGGTGCCGGCGTTCGGGTTGGCCAGCTCCGCGAAGGTCTCCGGCTTGAGCATGAAGCTCAAGTCGACGTGGGCGGCGAAGAAGTCCGGGTCGGCGCTCTGCACGACGATCACGCGCACCCGATCGTCCCCGCGGACCGCCCCGGCGAAGTCGTGCAGTTCGTTGATGAGCGCCGTGTCGAGCATGTTGACCGGCGGGTTGTCGAGCGTGACACGAGCCACGCCCGCGTCGATCGCCACGCGCAGACTGGTGTATTCGTCGTACGACGACATCTCGTCCTTCTCTCGGTGGATACTCCGGCCCGCAGGCCCTCCACCGATCACGCTAAAAGCTGACGCTGACGTCAGAGGCAAGGAGGTGTGACGCACGCCACGCCGACCACGGCACCGTCTCAGCCATGGAGGCCGCCCCTTACGCTGACGTCAGGGGCAGGAACTGCCGGACCCTGCAAGGCAAGGGAGGCGCGATGCGCATCGGGGAACTCGCCACCAGGACAGGCGTGAGCGTGCGGGCACTGCGGTACTACGAAGAGCAGCACCTGCTCGCCTCCGAACGCAGCCCCAGCGGTCAGCGGCGCTATCCGGACAGCGCGGTCGACCGCGTCCTGCTGATCCAGCAGCTGTACGCGGCAGGGCTGGCGAGCAGGTCGATCGTGGAACTGCTGCCGTGCGTCGTGACCGGTGAGGTGACGCCCGAGCTGCTCGACCGGCTGACGGCCGAGCGCGACCGCATCGACACCCGGATCGGCAATCTGGCCGGCACCCGGGACAGGCTCGACACCATCATCACCGCGGCTGCCACCACCCTGCAGACCGGCCGCCCCTGCCCCTGATGAGCACGCCGGAAGGGAATCATGCGCTGTCGGACGCCGGCTCCAGGGCCTTCTTGAGGTTGCGCAGCGTGGTGCTGATGTTCCTGCGCTGGAAATCGGCGAAGGTGTGTCCCCGCGTCGCGACCCGGTCGAAGGCGTGGGCCGCGAAGTCCGGCCACGAGCGGCGGTCGTCGGTCCACGTCTCGGTCACCCGGGTGCCCTCCGGAACGGACTCGAACCGGTACTCCCACGTGGCGATCGGGCCGGGTATCCGCGGACGCCGGATCCCGATGGCGTGCACCCGGAACCTGAACAGCCGGTCCTTCTCGACCGCCGTCACCGTGCACCGAGTGGTCCATCGGAAGGCCCCGCGCTTGTTCCGCCCGTCGAAGACCGTCCCGACGCGGGTCTCTCCGGCGGCGCCGCCGTGGACGGTGGCGCCGAGGTTCTCCGGGCTCCAGTCACCCATCCGCGCGGGATCGGAAACGTGCCGGTAGACGTCGGCGGGACGGACATGGACGACGATGCTGTCGGACACCGTGAACGTACGAGGCATGGCTCTCCCCTCTCGGCGTCCGACGCTACCGTCCCGGCGCACCCCGTGGCTACCTCCCGGTAACTTCGGGTCGTCGCCAGAGGGACGGCCCCTGCCACGGCCGGGTCAGGCAGTCGGGCTCGTGTCCGCTTCTCGGTGCATGCCCTTGCACAGTGCCCAGACGACGAAGAGGTTGACGGCGACCAGCACCAGGGCCCACCAGGGGTAGTACGGAATCCACAGGAAGTTGGCGATCGCGCCCAGCCCGGCAACGGCGACACCGAAGAAGCGCGCCCACAGGGCTCCGCTGCCGAGGACGGCGCAGCCGGCGAGGATGAGGACGATGCCCAGGATCAGGTGTACCCAGCCCCAGCCGGTCAGGCTGAACTCGAACACGTAGTGGCGCGTCGTGACGAACAAGTCGTCCTTCGCGAGGGCCGCGATCCCTTCGAAGAGCGCCATCGCTCCGCCGAAGATCATCAGGGAACCTGCCAGGACGGTGGTGCCGGATGTGGGCGCATGCCAGGGGCTCGGGGGTGCGGTGCTTGCGCGGGGGCTGCTGGCGTCACTGGCCATGTCGATCTCCATGGTTTGCAGAGCCGGCCTGACATGCCGGGACCGGCGGGGTCCCCCGTCTCAGCGTGTCACGGCGATCACCCATCGGCATTCCGGCCTGGGCTCACAGCATGACGTGTTTGGCCTGGGTGTAGTCCAGGAGGCCGGACAGGGAGAGGTCACTGCCGTAGCCGGAGTGCTTGACTCCGCCATGCGGCATCTCGGAGACGGTGGTGCCGTGGGTGTTCACCCAGACGATGCCGGTGTGGAGGGCGCGGGTGGCACGCATCGCGCGGTCGTGGTCGGTGGTCCACACGCTCGCGGCCAGGCCGAAGCGCACGCCGTTGGCGAGGCACAGGGCCTCGGCCTCGTCGGCGAAGGGCTGGACGGTCACCACCGGGCCGAAGATCTCCTCCTGCACGATCTCGTCGTCCTGGCGGACACCCGCGACCACCGTGGGCTCGTGGAAGAAGCCGGGGCGCGGGAGTCGGCTGCCGCCGGTGACGATCTCGGCGTGGGTCGGCAGGCGGTCCAGCAGGGCCTGCACCGAGGCGAGTTGGGCCGCGTTGTTGAGGGGCCCGAAGTCGACGCCGGTACGGAGCCGTGCCGCTTCGGCTGCGAAGGCCGCGAGGAAGGCGTCGTGGATCCGGTGGTGGACCAGGAGCCGGGTGGGCGCGGTGCAGTCCTGGCCGGCGTTGTAGTAGGCGACGGCGGCGAGGGCTGCGGCGGTGGCCTCCAGGTCCACGTCCTCGTGGACCTGGACGGGGGCGTTGCCGCCGAGTTCCACGTGGACCCGTTTGAGGCCGGCCGCGGCGGCCGCCGCGATCTCCCGGCCGGCGCGGACGCTGCCGGTGACGGCGATCAGGGCGACCGCCGGGTGGGCGGTGAGGGCCCGGCCCGTGTCTCGGTCGCCGCAGACGAGGTTCAGCACGCCCGGCGGCAGATGTTCCGCGGCGATCTGGGCCAGCAGCGCGGACGAGGAGGGGGTGGTGTCCGCGGGCTTGAGCACGGTGGTGTTTCCGGCGGCGATCGCCGGGGCGATCTTCCATGCGGCCATCATCAGCGGGTAGTTCCAAGGGGTGATCTGGGCGCAGACGCCCACCGGTTCGCGGCGCAGCAGGGAGGTGCGGCCCTCGGTGTACTCGGCCGCGGCGGCGCCCGGGAGGTTCCGCGCGGCTCCGGCGAAGTAGCGGACGGTGTCGACGATCGCGGGCAGTTCCTCGTTCCTGAACTGGTCGGCAGGCTTGCCGGTGTCCCCGGTCTCGGCGCCCACGAAGGCGTCCGTGTGCGCCTCGATGG
The DNA here is from genome assembly GCF_045208355.1 of Streptomyces sp. NBC_01546. Lineage (NCBI taxonomy): Bacteria > Bacillati > Actinomycetota > Actinomycetes > Kitasatosporales > Streptomycetaceae > Streptomyces > Streptomyces sp. NBC_01546. The sequence continues at coordinate 7,667,018 of NZ_CP109379.1, read as the reverse complement.
CGTCGGCGATGCCGAGCAGGGCGCGCTGCCGGGCGGCCGGGGTGGTCGTGGACCAGTGCGCGTACGCCGCTGCCGCCGCAGCGCAGGCCGCGTCCGTGTCGGCTGCGCCGGAGCGCGGTGCGTGGCGGTGCACCCGGCCGGTGGCGGGGTCGGTCAGAGCCATCGTCGCGCCCGAGGCGGCGGGACGGTCCACTCCCCCGATGTGGTTGTACAGGGTGTCAGCCACGGCTCAGCGCCTCCTTGGCGGCCTCGCGTCCGGTGCGTACGGCGCCTTCCATGTAGCCGGCCACCCACTGGTCGGATCCGCAGACGTAGAAGGGGGGTTCGTGGGTGCCGTGCCGGGGGCCGACGGCCATGACGTCACCGGGGGTCCACTGGGTGACGTACCCCTGGGTCCACGGGTCGGTGCCCCACAGGCGTACGTACGTGGCGAGCGGATGGTGCGCCTCGTCGCCGTAGAGGCGCGCGATGTCGGCCAGCAGTTCGGCGGTGCGCAGGGGAGCGGGCATGCCGAGCAGGACGCCGTAGCGCTCGGGCGGGACGAGGGCGGAGAGGATGCCTTCGCTCTGCGGCCAGGTGCTGCCGAGGACACCTTCGCATTCGGAGAGGCCGCTGAGGCCTCGGTCGCGCCAGAAGGGTCTGTCGTACGCGGCGGTGAACTTGGCAGCGAGGGCGTGGCGTTGGCGGTGCAGTGCGGCGAGGCGTTCGTCGGAGACTCCGGTGACGGCGACCGAGCGGAGCGGGCCGACCGGGAGCGCGCTGACCACGGCGTCGGCGGTCAGGGTCTCGCCGCCCGCCAGGCGTACGGAGCAGCGGCCTGGTCGCCGTACCGTGACCGCCTCGACGGGTGAGCCCGTACGTATCCGCCCACCGAGGGCCTCGGCCATGCGCAGGGCCACGGTCGCCGATCCCTCGGCGCATCGCAGGCCTTCCCAGGCCTCGTATTCGTAGTGGCCCGTGCCGGGTACGGCGGCGTGCTTGCGGAGGGCGGCGAGCAGGGAGGTCCGTTCGCAGGAGCCGTCGGCGAGGGCCAGTTGGCCGATCTCCCAGAGACGTACGACGGCCTGGGTGGCTCCCTGCGAGCGCAGCCAGTCGCCGACGGAGAGCCGGTCGAGGGCGGTGGCCTCGGGGTGGGACCAGGGGTCGGCCGCATCTACGGTGGCGGCGAGCGCGGTGAAGGCGGCGGTGACCTTGGCGTGGCAGGCTTCGTCGCCGGGGCCGAACCAGTGGGGCGGGTCTCCGGCACCGACTCCTTCGGGGGTGGCGCGGACGAGGGCGCCGGGCTCGGCGACGTAGCTGGGGACCAGGGTGAGGCCCAGTTCCGCGGCGAGGGCGGTGTAGGCGGTGTGGGCCCGGCCCACCACCTCCCCGCCGAGCTGGACCAGCCGGCCGTCGGGAAGGGCGGTCTGTTCGACACGTCCGCCGACCCGGTCGCGGGCCTCGACGACGAGGACGTCGGCCCCGCCTGCGGCCAGGTCGCGCGCGGCGGCGAGACCGGCCAGTCCGGCGCCGAGCACGATGACGTCGTGGTTCATGGGGGTGCTTCCTTCGGTCGGTGCGGGGCGGGGGCAGGAGGCGGGGCGCGGGGGCGTGGCGTCAGTCGAGGACCAGGCAGTGCTCGGGCTTCCAGCCGATCTCGACCTGCTCGCCGCCGCTCCAGCGGTCCTCCATGCGGGAGCGGACGGTGTTCTGCTCCAGCACGGACACCGTGACTCCGGGGGCCAGTTCGATGAGGTAGGTGGTGGTCGGGCCGCAGTAGACGGTCTCCCGGACGACTCCGCTCACCTGGGCCATGCCCGGTTCGAAGTCGGAGAGCCAGATCTTCTCGGGGCGGATGGAGAGGCTGACCCGGCTGCCGTCGGGGACGCCGGACCGGGGGCCGACGGGCAGGGCGGGGCCCTGGTCGAGGACGACCCGGCCCGAGCGGTAGGTGCCGGGGACGAGGTTGGAGGTGCCCATGAAGGAGGCCACGAAGCTGCTCGTCGGGCGCTCGTAGACGTCCTCGGGCGTGCCGCACTGCTCGATGCGGCCCTCGTTCATGACCGCGAGGCGGTCGGACATGGTCAGGGCCTCGTCCTGGTCGTGGGTGACGAAGACGAAGGTGATGCCGACCTCGCGCTGGATCTGCTTGAGCTCGACCTGCATCCGGCGGCGGAGTTTGAGGTCGAGCGCGGCCAGCGGCTCGTCCAGCAGCAGGACTTGCGGCCGGTTGACCAGGGCGCGGGCGAGGGCGACGCGCTGTCGCTGGCCGCCGGAGAGCGTGGGCGGCTTGCGGCCGGCCAGTCCCCCGAGCTGGACGAGGTCGAGCATGTCGGCGACCCGTTCGCGGATCTCGGGGCGGGCCACGCCCTTGCGCTTGAGGCCGAAGGCCACGTTGTCGGCCAGTGAGAGGTGGTCGAAGAGGGCGTAGCTCTGGAAGACGGTGTTGACGTTGCGCTTGTTGGGCGGGAGGCCGGTCACGTCCTGGCCGTCGAGCAGGACGCTGCCTTCCGTGGGGTCGGCGAAGCCGCCGGTCATCCGCAGCAGGGTGGTCTTGCCGCAGCCGGACGGGCCGAGGAGGGAGAAGAACTCGCCCGGGGCGACGTCGAGGGTGACGTCGTGGACGGCGTAGGCGTCGGAGTTGGGGTACTGCTTGCTGACCCGGTCGAGCCGGACGGCGGGATTCGGGTGCGGCTGAGGGTCGGGGTGAGCGTGAGGGTGCCGCTGCGGGTGCGGGTGCGGGTCCTGCATGGGGGTCACTTCCCTGAGAGAAGATCGAGGCCGCCGCGGCGGCCGAACAGGCGCGGGATGGCGAGCGCGAGCACGATGAGGCCGATGGATCCGACGAGCATCAGGGTGCCGACGGCGTTGATGGTGGGCTGGACGCCGAACCTGATCGCCGAGTAGATGCGGACGGACAGCGGCTGCGGGTCGACGCCGGTGGTGAAGTAGGCGAGGACGAAGTCGTCGAAGACCAGGGCGAAGATCAGCACCCCGGACGCGAGGATGCTGGGGAGCAGCGCGGGCAGTGTGACCAGGAACAGGGCCTGCCGGCGGGTGGCGCCGAGGTCCATCGCGGCCTCCTCGACCTCCGGGTTGAGGGCCGCGATGCGGGAGCGCAGGATGACCGTCACGTAGGAGATGGAAAAGGTGATCTCGGCGAGCATCACGGTGGTGGTGGACAGGGTGATGCCGAGGCCCTTGAAGAGCATCATCGCCGCGACGCCGGTGACGATCTCCGGGGTGATCAGCGGGACGAGCATGATCAGGCCCGCGAAGGAGCCGAGGCGGCTCCGGTTGCGTACGAGGCCGAGGGCCAGGGCCACGCCGAGGACGAGCGAGCCGGCCATGGCGACCAGGGACACCCGCAGGCTCATCCCGAGCGAGTCGATGAGTACGTCGTCGCGGAGGAACTCGCTGTACCAGCGGAGGCTGACGTCCTCGAAGACGGTGAGGGACTTCTGCGAGTTGAAGGAGAACAGGACGACGACGCCGACGGGGAGGTAGAGCAGCGCGAAGAAGGCGGCGGTGACGGCGATGGCGAAACGGGGCCGGCGGTCGGCCCCGCGTCGGCGGCGGCGCGGCCGGCGGGCGGGCCTCGCCCGTGTCCCGTCGGCGGCCGGGAGCCCGCGGTGTTCGGCCGGGTCGGCCGGCGGCCGGAGGTCGGCCTGGGCTGCGGGGCGCAGGGTCATCGGACCGCCTCCGCCTCGTCCTTGCGGGTGCGCCGCAGATAGCCCAGCATCCCGAACAGCAGGACCGCCATCAGCAGCATGGTCAGGGCCGAGCCGAGCGGCCAGTTCTGGCCCTGGAAGAACTTGTCCTGGATCAGGTTGCCGATCATGATCTGGTCGGGGCCTCCCATGAGCTGGGCGCTGACGAAGTCGCCCATGGCGGGCAGGAATACGAGGACGCAGCCGGCGGCCGCGCCCTGCCGGGTGGCGGGGACGGTGACGAAGAGGAAGGTCCGCAAGGGGCCGCCGTAGAGGTCGCGTCCGGCCTCGATGAGCGAGGTGTCCATGCGTTGCATGGCCGCGTACAGCGGGATGATCATGAAGACGACGAAGCCGTAGACGAGTCCGGCGATGACGCCCGGCCCGGTCTGGAGGATCTTGGTGCCGTCGTCGGCGATGCCGATGGCGCGCAGGGCCTTCAGCAGCGGCCCGTCGTCGGAGAGGACGACGGACCAGCCGTACATGCGCACCAGGTAGTTGGCGAAGAACGGCACGACGATCGCGGCGATCAGCAGGTTCTTGAAGCGTCCGCCGTGCAGTGCGATGGCGTAGGCGACCGGGTAGGCCACGGCCAGGCAGATGAGGCAGGTGATCAGCGCGTAGCCGAGGGAGCGCAGCAGGACGGTGCGGTAGGCCGGGTCCGCCAGTGCGGCGAAGTTGTCGGTGTTGAGCCCGAAGCGCGGGTTTCCGAGCGGGTCGGTGGTGCCGAACGCGAGGGTGGCCACCAGGAGGAGGGAGGCGAGGAGGAACCCGGTCATCCAGAGGGTGCCGGGGAGCATGAGCCAGGTCCACAGCCTCGCTCCCGAGACGGCCGGTCCCCCGCCCGGCGGACGGGCCGTGCCGGATCGGTTGCGTCGTGCCATGTCAGCCGGCCTTCACGTCGGTCCAGGCGGCGTCGCGGTGCTGTTCGCCCTTGGCGGTGCCGTTGCGGAAGTAGCGGTCGTCCTTGAGGTCGTCCGTGGTCACCAGGCACTGGGGGAACGGCTCCACGAGCGCGCTGTAGGTGTCCTCGCTGCCGCGGACCGGCATCGGGTAGCCGATGTACTCGATGTTCTTCTTCACGTTCTCCGGGCGGAGCATGTAGTCGATGAAGAGCATCGCGGTGCCGGGGTGTTGCGCGTCGGCGGGAATGGCGTAGCAGTCGGAGTTGACGGGGGCGCCCTCCCGGGCGACCTCGAAGCCGAAGACGGAGGGGTCCTCGGCCTGGGCGAGCATGGCGGCCATGTCCCCGCTCCAAGCCTGGGTCATGTCGGCGTTGCCGTTGAGCAGGTTGTTGTAGCTGTCGCTCGAGAAGCCGCGCAGGCGGGGGCGGAGCGAGCGCAGGGTGTCGGTGACCCGTGCGAGGTCGTTCGGGTCGCCGGTGGTGACGTCGAGGCCGAGCTTGAGCGCGCCCATGCCGAGCACCTCGTCGCGGTCGTCGAGGACGAAGACCTTGCCCTTGGCCTTGTCGTTCCACAGGTCGTCCCAGGATCCGGTCAGGTCGCCGAGCCGGTCCCTGCGCCAGCCGATGCCGGTCTTGTACATGGTGAAGGGGACGGTGTGCCGGGAGCCGGGGTCGTACCAGGGGTCGGCGAAGTAGTCGTAACCGCCGAACACGGCTTCGGCGTTCTTCAGCCGGGCGTGGTCGATCGTGCGCAGCTTGCCTCCGGCTGCGAGCCGCTCCGACCACTTCGCCGTGGGGAAGATGATGTCGTAGCGGTTTCCGGCGTTGAGCTTGGCGGCCATGCCCTCCATGGAGTCGAAGTTGGACTGGACGACCTTGACGCCGTACTCCTTCTCGAAGCCTTCGAAGACGGCCGGATCGACGAAGTCGGCCCAGTTGAAATAGACCAGGTCTCCGTCGACCTTGACGTCGATCGGCGTCTCCTCGGCGGCCTTGCCGGCCGGGTCGTCTTCGGATGCGAATCCGCAGCCGGCCACCGAGAGGCCGAGGGCCGCGGCGGTGCCGGCGCGGAGGAAGGAGCGTCTGGACAGGGGGTGTGCCTCGGGGGACATCGGGGGTCCTCTCCGTAGGGGGCCGTGGGGGGGGACGGCGGGGAACGAACGGTGCGTCAGGGCGTTGTTCAGTGCTGGGCGGTGTCGGAGCCGGAGGCGGAGCCTGTGTCGGAGCCGGCGTCGAGGTCGGCCCGGATGCGGCCGGCGAACCAGCCGACCGCCGACTCGCGGCGGGACAGGGGCCCGGGTTCGAAGCCGGGGGTGGAGAGCCCCTTCTGCACGCGGGCGACGAGTTCGGCGTCCTCGTCGTTGGTGATCCAGCCGATGTGGATGTTCAGGCGGCGGGCGAGCCGGGTGCGCAGGCCCGTACCGCGCCGGGTGTAGAACGCGCCGGGTACGGCCACCCGGTCCACCGCCGTGGGGATCGCGGTCCAGGCCAGCACGTGGTCGGGGTAGAAGTCGATCAGGGTGTTCGGGTAGATCACCGCGTACCGCCAGACCCGCCGGTCGGCCTCGTTGAGGCCGGGCATGGGGGCGGCGATGCGCTGGTAGAGGCGTTCCGCCCAGTTCGAGGACGGCTTGTCGCGCAGGGGCGAGGCGAACAGCGCGTAGGACTCCTCGATCTCGCAGGTGTAGCCCTGGTAGTCGAGCAGCCGCATCAGCCCGGGATGGGCCACCGGGACGTGGTAGCCCTCCAGGTAGTTGTCGACGGCCACCTTCCAGTTGGCCTCCTGCACTTCGGCCCCGGCCAGGTCGTGGATCCGGCTGCGGCCGACCGGTACCAGGTCGGCCCCGGCGTAATGGCCGACCGCCTCGGCGAGCCCGGCGCACTGTTTCGCCAGCGGTACGGCGCCGGGGTCGAGGTTGACGAAGACGAAGCCGAGGAAGGATTCGACGCGGGCCGGGAACAGACCGAGCCCGGGCTTGTCGAGGCAGGGGATCTGCCGTGCCTCCGGGGCGCCGACCAGGCTTCCGTCGAGGCGGTACGTCCAGCCGTGGTACGGGCAGCGGATCGCCTTGCCGGCCGCTTCGGGGGCGGTGACCAGGCGCGTTCCGCGGTGGCGGCACACGTTGAGGTGGGCGGCCAGGCCACCGTCCTCGGTACGGACGACCAGTACCTCGCGGTCCGCGACCGTGGCGGCGAGCCGGGCTCCCGGGTTCGGCAGGTCGGACTCGTGACAGACGACCTGCCAGGACTTGGCGAAGACGTGCTTCGTCTCGGCGGCGGCCGTGTCGGGATCGGTGTAGTAGCGGGCTGACAGGGCGGGCCCGGGGGCGTCCTGGACCGGCTGCTCGATAGGGGGCTTTTCGGGGGCTCTGGAGTGCATCGGGTGACTCCTCCGTGCCGGCGGTGCGGCGATCGGTTTCGGCGATCGATGTCGAGACGACCCAGCACCGGGCAGCAGGCCGGGGCGGACGCCGAGACCTTGCTGACCGATTGGACAGTCAGATTGCTGGCTGATTTCCGCCGGGTCAAGACTTGTACGCTGACCGATCGGTCAGCTAGCGTAATTCTCGTCGCTGCACCGGCGTTTCTCCACTTCTGGACCTTTTGTCTGGCCGGACGCAGCCCGCCGCCCTGGCACCCGCCCGGGCCCGCACCCCCTCCATCCCTTGCCGCACGCCCCCCGGCGTCCCCCTGCGGCGAGCCCCTGGGCATCCCCGTCTCCCCCGCCCTCGGCTCCCGTCACCCGACCCGGTCGGTCACGGCACCCCATCCCTCCCGGAGGCACGCATGAGCGGTCGTCGGCGTCTGGACTGGCTCGGGCTCACTCCCGAACCCGAGCGGGAACTGCCCGCAGCGGTCGCCGCCCTGCGCGCCTCCTCGCACCGTCCCCACTCGGAGTCCGCACAGGCAGCACGGACGGCAGAGCTGACGGCCGAGCTGACGGCCGCCGAGCGGCGCCGCGTGGAGCGCCTGATCCTGCGGGGCAGCCGCCACAGCTGGCTCCGCTACCTGGCCGAGGTCACCGAGCTGGTGACCGCCGTGGCCGCCCGCCCTGAGCCGGGCGACCGCGCGGCCGCCCTCCTCGCCGGAGAGGTGGTCCTCGACCACCACCGCATGCTCATCGGCCTCCCGGGAACGGGATACGGCCGCACCGCCAGGGACCGCAGCGCACTCGAAGGCGCCGTACGGATCCTGCGCACCGACCCCCGGACAGGGAGCAGCCGATGACCACCATCCGATTCCCCACGGCACCGTCGCCGGGCTCCGTACTCGGAGCGGCACCCCACGTAACGGAGAGTGCCGATGCCTACCGCGCCAACGGCGGCTACGCCGACGCCACCGGCCCGGAGGAGGTGCTGCGCCACCTCGCCGCATCCGGTCTGCGCGGTCGCGGCGGGGCCGGCTTCCCGGCCGCCGTCAAGCTGCGCGCCGTCCGCGAGCGCGGCGGCGTCCCGGTGGTGGTGGCGAACGGCGAGGAGGGCGAGCCGGGCTCGGTCAAGGACCGCTGGCTGCTGCGGGCCCGGCCCCATCTGGTCCTCGACGGGCTCGTCCGGGCCGCCTCGGTCACCGGCGCCGTACGTGGCTACATCTACCTCTCGGACCCGGAAGCGGGTGCACGCGTCCGCCGGGCCCTCGCCGAACGGGAGCCGCACCTGCCCATCGAGGTCGTGGAGACCGCCCACACCTACGTCGCCGGTGAGGAGAGCGCGGTCGTCCGCCGGATCGACGGCGGACCGGCGCTGCCCACCGCCAAGCCGCCCCGCCCCTTCGAGCAGGGGGTCGGCGGCGCGCCGACCCTGGTCTCCAACGTCGAGACCCTTGCCCGGATCGCCCTCACCGCGACACGCCCCGACCTGCGCGACCGGATCGCCCGCGCCACCCTGGTGACGCTGTCCGGCGGGAGGGGAGCGCCCGTGCTCACCGAAGTCCCGTACGGCGTCCCCCTGCGCACCCTGGCGGCGGCTCACGGCACCCCGGACGCGGCCGGGGCCCTGATGGGCGGGCTGTTCGGCGGACTCGTCGACGCCCGGGCCCTGGACCTCCCCCTCGACCCCGACGTACTCGCCGCGGCGGGCACCGCGCTGGGCTGCGGAGCGATCCGCTTCCTCGCCGCCGGCGCCTGCCCGGTGAGCACCGCCGCGGACGCCGTCGGCCACCTCGCGGCCGAGAGCGCACGGCAGTGCGGCGTCTGCGTGTCGGGCACGGCGGCGATCCGCGACGCCGTGCACGCGCTCTGCGCGGGCACGGCCGCCCCGACACCCTTGCCCACCTGGACCGGTGGTCCCGAGGCCTGCCCGGGCGCGGCGCCTGCGGCCTGCTCGACGCCGCCGCGGGCACCGCGGGCAGCCTCCTGCGCGCCTTCCCCGATCTCGTCCGGTCGCACCTCGGCGGGCCGTGCCCCGGCTGCATCGCTGCCTTCGCCACCGCCCCGCCCGCGGGCGTCCACGGGCGCCGCCTCGCCGTGGCCGTACCGGAGGTCGCCGACGCGGCCTCGTCCCGCACCCCGTTGCCCGCCCTGAAAGGAACACCGTGAAACTCCTGCTGGACTCCACCCGCTGCCAGGGCTACGGGCTGTGTCAGGAACACGCACCCGACCTGGTCGAACTCGACGAATGGGGCTACGCGAGGGTCATCGCCGTCGCCGTCCCGTCCGGCACCGAGGAAGCGGCGCGCGCCTGCGCCGAGAGCTGCCCCAACTCCGCCCTCCGAGTGGAGAAGTGACATGGCACGCGATCTGACCACTCTCTTCGACCCCCGCTCCGTCGCCGTGGTCGGAGCCAGCGACGACCCGGCGAAGTACGGCCACGCGGTGGCCTCCCAGGCGTTGCGCGCCGACGGGCGGCGGCCGGTGCACCTGGTCAACCGGCGCGGCGGCACCGTCCTCGGCAGACCGGCCGCCCCGTCCCTCGCCGCGATCGGCGAACCCGTCGAACTGGTGGTGATCTCCGTCCCGGGCGACGGTTTCGAGGCCGCCGTCGAGGACGCCCTGGCCTGCGGGGCGAAGGCGATCGTCGGCATCACCGCGGGTTTCGCCGAGGCCGGCCCGGCGGGACTGGCCCGGCAACGCGCGGTCGTCGCACGCGTCCGGGAAGCCGGAGCCGTCCTCGTCGGACCCAACTGCCTGGGCATCGCCGACAACACGACCGAGCTCTACCTCGCCTCGGACCGCTTCGCTCCCGGCGGCGTCGCCCTGCTGAGCCAGAGCGGCAACCTCGCCCTCGAACTCCAGCTCCGCGGCGCTCCGCACGGCCTGGGCTTCTCCCGGTTCGTCTCCCTCGGCAACCAGGCCGACGTCACCCTCGTCGACCTCGTCGAGGACTGCGCCCGCCACGAGGCCACCACGGCGATCGCCGTGTACGCCGAGGACTTCGGCGACGGCAGGGCCTTCGCCCGGGCCGCCGCCGCGGCGGGCAAGCCCGTGGTCCTGCTCACCGCCGGGCGGGGCTCCGCGTCCGCCCGCAGCGCCCAGTCGCACACCGGGGCGCTCACCACCTCGGCCGACGTGGTGGCCGCCGCCTGCCGCGACGCGGGCGTGGAACTCGTCCGTACGCCACGGGAGATGACGGTGGTACTGGCGGCCGTGAGCGCCCGGCCGGGACCGCGTACGAAGGGAAGCCGGACCGCGGTCTTCACCGACGGCGGCGGCCACGGTGCGATCGCGGCCGACGCCGCCGAGGACGCAGGGCTCGACGTACCCGAACTCGCCGCGGCCACGCAGGAGCGGCTGCGGACCGTACTGTGGCAGCAGTCCGCGGTCGGCAATCCGGTCGACCTGGCGGGGATGGGCGAGCAGCAGCCCCTCTCGTACGCCGACACGGTCGCGGAGCTCCTCGCCGCCGACGAGGTCGACGCCGTCCTGATGACGGGCTACTTCGGCGGGTACGCCGCTTCCGAGGGCGGCCTGGGCGGCAGCCCGGCCGGCGGCTCCGTGCTCGCCGAGGGCGAGACGCGGGCCGCCGGGAAGATCGTCACGCACCTCGCGGTCGCGCCGAAGCCGATGGTCGTGCAGTCCATGTATCCGCAGTCGCCGAGCTGCCGGGTGCTGGCCGAAGCCGGGATACCGGTCTTCGCCGCCACCGAGGACGCCGCCCGCGCCCTGTCGGCGATGACCGTCCGGGCGGCGGGCGGCACACCGCAGCTCCCCGCGCTGCCCGCTCCGGCCGCGCCGCTGCGGGACGCCGGGTACCACGGGGTGCGCGCGCTGCTCGGCGCCGCCGGGGTGCCGTTCCCGCCGGCGCGCGAGATCACCGACGAGGCCGGACTGCTGGCCGCGGCAGGGGAGTTCGACGGCCCGTACGTGCTCAAGGCCCTGCACCTCCTGCACAAGTCCGACGCGGGCGGCGTCGCGCTGCGCCTGGCCGGCCGGGACGCGCTCCTCGCCGCGTACCGGGACATGCACGGCCGGCTCGGCGCCCCCGCCTACTCGGTCGAGGCGATGGCCGACCTCTCGGACGGCATCGAGCTGATCGTGGGCGTGAACCGAGACCCCCGGTTCGGACCGGTGGCGATGGTCGGGCTGGGCGGCGTCCTCACCGAGACCCTGCGCGACGTCGCCTTCGCGCTGGCGCCCCTACCGGCCCGGCGGGCCGAGGAGTTGCTGCGCGGGCTGCGGACCGCCGCGCTTCTGGCGGGCGTCCGCGGGCGGCCGGCCGTCGACGTGGCCGCCGCGGCCGCCGTCATCGAACGCATCACCGCGGTGGCCGCCGCACATCCGGAGATCGCCGAGCTGGAGGTCAATCCCCTGCTGGTGCGTCCGGACGGCGCCCTGGCCCTGGATGCACGGGCCGTCCTGGGCTGACCCCGTACCACCCGCCCGTACCACCCGCCCTTTCCCCCCTGCCCTTTCCCCCTGCTGTCCGTACGCCCTTCCGTCCGCACCCCTCGCGTCCCGGAGAACACCATGGACTTCCGCTACACACCCGAGCAGGCCGACCTCAAGGCCCGCGCCGCCGCCTACACGCGGCTGCTGATGAGGTACGAGGACCAGTCCGAGGAGGCGGGCGGCCCGCTGCCCGCCGAGACGGTCCGCGAACTGACCCGCGCCGCCATCGACGCGGGCGTCTACGCGATCAACATGCCCGCCGAGTGGGGCGGAGCCGGCCTGTCCCTGCTGGACCAGGTCATCGTCGAGGAGGAGTTCGGCAAGGTCACCAACTGCCTCTGGGACATCCCCTGGCGGCCCGCGAACGTCCTGGCCCACGGCACCGCGGCACAGCGGGAGAAGTACCTCCTGCCCGTCATCCGGGGCGAGCGGTTCGACGCGTTCGCCGTCACCGAACCCGGTGCGGGCTCCGACCCCGGCTCGTGCACGAGTACCGCGACCCGCACCGAGGGCGGCTGGCTCCTGAGTGGCGAGAAGTGGTTCGTGACCTGCGGGGACATCGCCGACTTCCTGCTGGTGCAGGCCGATGCGGGCCCCGAGCGGGCCGCGACGCTGTTCTTCGTGGACAAGCAGGCACCGGGTGTCGAGATGACGCGCGTCCCCCGGTTCATGCACTCCGCGGTGAACGGGCACCCCGAATTCACCTTCGCCGACGTTTTCGTCGCCGACGAGGACGTGCTCGGCGGTGTCGGCAACGGCTACGAGCTGACCAAGGAGTGGTTCACCGACGAGCGGCTGATGATCGCCGCCCGGACCGTCGGCGCCGCCGAACGGGCTCTGGAACTCGCCCGCGACTGGGCGGTGGAGCGCCGCCAGTTCGGCTCCCCCATCGCCGACTTCCAGCTGATCCAGGGCATGCTCGCCGACTGCGCCGTCGACATCGCCGTCAACCGCGCCTACACCCACCAGGTCGCCTGGGAAGCCGACCAGCCGCACACCGACCCCAAGACCCTGCACGCCAAGGCGTCGACGGCGAAGCTCGCGGCGAGCGAGGCCGCCGGACGGGTCATCGACCGGTGCGTACAGATCTTCGGCGGCCGGGGCTACGACCGCTCGTACCCCGTCGAGCGCATGTACCGCGAACTGCGCGTCGACCGCATCTGGGAGGGCACCTCCGAGATCCAGCGCCTGATCATCGCCAACGAGCTGATCAAGCGCGGCACCCGGGCCCTCGCGCTCCCCGGCTCCTGACCACCCCTTCCGCTCCCCCTGCCCCTTCCACCACGATTCCAAGGACAGACATGGACTTCCGTCTCACCGCCCGTCAGGAAGAGCTCAGGGACTCGGCGCGCGCGCTCACCGAGTTCATCATGAAGTACGAGCTCGACTGCGAGGAGAACAACGGCCTGCCCCCGCAGGCCCACACCGAGATCCGCGACGCCGTCCTCGACAGCGGCCTTCAGGCGGTCAACATGCCGGCAGAGTGGGGCGGCGCCGGCCTCACCATCCTGGAGCAGGTCACGGTCCAGGCGGAGCTCGGACGGCTCACCGGCGCCCTGTGGGACATGGTGTGGCGTCCGGCCAACGCGTTGTCCTTCTGCACGCCGGAGCAGCGCGAGCGGTACCTCGTCCCGGTGATCCGGGGGCGGCGCCGCGACTGCTACGCGGTGAGCGAGCCGGAGGCCGGCTCCGACCCGCAGAGCCTGCGGACCACGGCGACCCGGACCGCCGACGGCTGGGTGCTGAACGGCGAGAAGTGGTTCGTCACCGTCGGCGACCACGCCGACTTCATGATCGTGCTCGCCGCCGCCGGGGACGAGGGGGCACCGACGCTGTTCCTCGTCGACAAGGACACGCCGGGCATCGAGATGACCCGGGTGCCCCGCTGGATGCACACGTTCGTCTACGAGCACCCCGAGTTCACCTTCACCGAGGTGCACGTCCCCGCGGATGCCGTGCTCGGGGAGGTGGGCAACGGTTACGACATCACCCGCTCCTGGTTCACCGAGGAACGGCTGATGATCGCCGCGCGGACGACCGGCGCCGCCGAGCGGGCCCTGGAGCTGGCCCGCGACTGGGCGGTGGAGCGCCGCCAGTTCGGCTCCCCCATCGCCGACTTCCAGCTGATCCAGGGCATGCTCGCCGACTGCGCCGTCGACATCGCCGTCAACCGCGCCTACACCCACCAGGTCGCCTGGGAGGTCGACGAGGGCCGGGTCGACCGCAAGACGCTGCATGCCAAGGCGGCCATCGCCAAGCTGTCGGCGAGCGAGGCGTCCGGCCGGGTCATCGACCGGTGCCTGCAGATCTTCGGGGGCCGCGGCTACGACCGCTCGTACCCCGTCGAGCGTCTCTACCGCGAACTGCGCGTCGACCGCATCTGGGAGGGCACCTCCGAGATCCAGCGCCTGATCGTCGCGGGCGAACTCGTCAAGCGCGGCACGGGCGTGCTGCAGATGCCGTCGTCCGTGTGACCGTCCCGGCGGCGGTCCGGCCCCCGCCCGCGGCCCGGACCGCCGCCGTGCGTCCGTACGAGAACCATCTGAAGGGAAAGCCGATGACCGATGTCGAACGGGTCGGGGTCGTGGGATGCGGTCTGATGGGCTCCGGTATCGCCGAGGTCTGCGCACTCGCCGGGCGGGACGTCCTGGTGGTGGAGACCAGCCGGACGGCCGCGGACGCCGGCCTGGAGCGGATCACCCGCTCCCTGGCGCGGGCCGCGGCCGCCGGAAAGCTGACCGACGCCGAACGGGACACCGCAGTGGGCCGGATCGTGGTGACCACGGACATGACCCGGATGGCGGACCGCGACCTCGTCGTCGAAGCGGTGGCCGAGGACGAGCGGGCGAAGCTGGAGGTCTTCGCCCGGCTCGACGCGACGGTGCAACGCAGGGACGCCGTGCTGGCGACGAACACCTCCTCCATCCCGGTCATCCGGCTGGCGGCAGCCACCTCACGGCCGGAACACGTGGTCGGCCTGCATTTCTTCAACCCCGTCCCCGTGCTCCCCCTCGTCGAGCTGGTGCCGTCCCTGCTCACCGCCGAGGAGACCGCCCGGCGGGCACGGGAGTTCGCCTCCGACGTCCTGGGCAAGCAGGTCGTCCGCGCCCGGGACCGGGCGGGATTCGTCGTGAACGCGCTCCTCGTGCCGTACCTGCTGGCCGCGGTGCGGATGGCCGAGTCCCAGGCCGCGTCGGCCGAGGACATCGACCGGGGCATGACCCTGGGCTGCGCCCACCCGCTCGGACCGCTGGCCCTGGCCGACCTCATCGGACTGGACACCGTCCAGGCCATCGCCCGGTCGATGTACGCGGAGTACCGGGAGCCGCTGTACGCCCCGCCGCCGCTGCTGGCCCGGATGGTGGACGCGGGCCTGCTCGGCCGCAAGACCGGCCGGGGTTTCCACACCTATCCCTGACCGCGGTCCCCCGACGGCCGGAGCCCGGAAGCCCCATGCGCGAGGATGGTGGTCCGGCGGGCGGGGCCGCCGGGGCCTTTCCCATCACCCATTCACCCGACCCAACGGGCGCCGACACGGGGAGCAGCCAACGTGACCAAGGCCGAGCGCGCACTCGAAACGCGTGAGCGAATCCTCACGGCAGCGTGCGAAGTGATCGCCGACATCGGTTTCGAGCACGTCAGCATGCGCAAGGTCGCCGAGCACGCGGGCGTCTCGAAGGCCCTGTTGCACTACCACTTCGACACCCGCGAGAAGCTCTTCGCCGAGGCGATGACGCACTCGTTCGCCAAGACCGGTACGGACACCGGCAGCGACACCGATACGGACCCGGCCGCGGTCGTCCTGGCCCGCATCGTGCACAGCATGCTGCCCACGGACGCGGAGCTCCACCAGGACTGGAAGCTCTGGCAGGAGCTCTGGGTGCGCGCGCTGCGCGACGGTACGGCCCGGCACCTCGCCGTCGACCTCTACGACCAGCTGCACGCGTGGGTCGGCGGAGTCGTGGAACGGGGCATCCGGTCCGGCGAGTTCACCGACTGCGACGTCGCCGCGGTCAGCACGTTGGTGCTGGCCCTGTGCGACGGCCTCGGCATCCGGCTGATGCTGGAGGACCCCCGGGTCGACCTGGCCACGGCCCGGTCGACGATCTGGCAGGCGATCGCGCCCACCCTGGGGATCGCCCCGGTCTTCCCGGCGGTCTGACGGATACGGCTCCGGCTCCGGCCGGCGCATTGTTCGGGGAATGTACGGGTGGCGGCGCGCCCACCGGAAGGCCGGATCGATGCGGTTAGCATCGGCGAGGAGTGCCGCACGTGAGAGGCAGTGATGACGGAGTCCAGGGGCCTCGTGCTGATCGTCGAGGACGAGCGCCACATCTCCGATGTGCAAAGGCTCTACTTGGCGCGCGAGGGCTTCGGTGTCCACGTCGAGGCCGACGGGACCGCCGGGCTCGAGGCCGCGCGGCGGATGCACCCGGTGGCGATCGTGCTGGACATCGGCCTGCCGGGCATGGACGGAATCGCCTTCTGCCGAGCCCTGCGTGACTCCGGCGACTGGACGCCGGTGCTGCTGGTCACCGCGCGCGGCGAGGAGGCCGACCGGATCCTCGGCCTCGAACTGGGCGCGGACGACTATCTGACCAAGCCGTTCTCGCCGCGCGAGCTGGTCGCCCGGGTCAAGGCCGTACTGCGCAGGGCGGCGGGGCCGACCGGTCAACTCCCCGGCCGGCCGCCCGAGAGCATCGGCCGGCTCAGCCTGGACCCGGTCAGCCGCACCGTGCGCCGCGACGGAGAGCCGGTCGAGCTCACCGCCACCGAGTTCAACCTCCTCGCGCACCTGCTCCGGCACGTGGGGCAGGTGTTCACCCGTGAGCAGCTGCTCGCCCAGGTGTGGGGATACCCGGGCTACCGCGACACCCGGATGGTCGACGTCTTCGTCTCGCAGCTGCGCGCCAAGCTCGGCGACGCGAGTCCGATCCGTACGGTCCGCGGCGTCGGGTACAGCGCGATGGCGCCCGGCACGTGAGCCGCTCCCAGCACGGCAGTCCGCGCCGGGGCTCCCTCGCACGCAACATCGTGGTGCTGACCACCGTGGTGGCGGCGCTCGCGGTGGCGCTGACCGGGCTGGTCGCCTGGCAGACCGCCGCGCACGGTGCGGAGGAGCGTGAACGCGACCAACTGACGCGTCAGGCAACGGTGCTCAGTCGTCTGCCGGCCCTGTCCGAGGCTCTTTTCCACGGCGCCCAGGTACTGGGCGGGCCGAACAACGTGCAGCTCGCGGTCATCGCCCCGGACGGCACGGTGAGCGGAACCGCCACCCCGGCCGTCGACAGGGCGTCGAAGTCGGCTCTGCTGGCCGGGAAGCCGGTCTCCACCACCGGCATCCTGGGCGGCCGGGACGTGCTGCTGGTGGGGCAGCCCGGCGTGCGCGGCGGAGCGGTCGTGCTGACCGAGCCGTACGCGGTCGTCACCGAGAACACGAACCAGATCCGCCGCAACGTGGTGGCGCCGCTGATCGTCGGCATGCTCGGCGCGGCACTGGCCGGAGCACTCCTGGCCCGCCGCATCGCCCGTCCGCTCGTGAAGGCCGCGCAGATCGCGCACCGGCTCGCCGACGGCGAACGCGGCGTACCGGCCCCGGTCGACGGCCCCCGGGAGACCGCGGACATCGGGCGCGCCCTCAACGTCCTGGACGAGGCGCTGGCGCGCAGCGAGAACCGGCAGCGGGAGTTCCTGCTCTCCGTCTCCCACGACTTGCGCACCCCCCTGACCGCGCTGGAGGGATACGCCGAGGCGCTCGCCGACGGCCTGATCGAGCCGGACCGGCTGCCCGAGGTCGGCGGCATCCTGGCCGGCGAGACCCGGCGCCTGGACCGGTTCCTGGGGGACCTGCTGGACCTGGCCCGACTGGAGGCGGACGACTTCCGGCTCGATGTGGCCCCGGCCGACCTCCGCGCAGTGGTCGCCGAGGCCGCCGCCTTCTGGACCGGCCCCTGCGCCCGGCACGGCGTCGAGCTGCGACTCGAGCAGCCCGGGCCGCCCGCGCAGCCCGTCATCGTCGACACGGACGCCTTCCGGGTCCGGCAGCTGATCGACGGCCTGGTGCAGAACGCCCTGCGGGTCACGCCCGAGGGCGCACCCCTGGTCCTCGCCGTCCGCGCGGCCGCGGGCGGCGGCGCCGAACTGCAGGTCCGAGACGGCGGGCCCGGCCTCACCGACGACGACGTGCGCATCGCCTTCGACCACGGCGCCCTCCACGAGCGCTACCGGGACACCCGCCCGGTCGGCAGCGGCCTGGGGCTGGCCATCGCCCGCCGCCTGACCGGCCGCCTCGGGGGCACCATCCGCGTCGAAGGACACGGCCCGGAAGGCGGAGCCTGCTTCACCGTCGCCCTCCCGCCGGTACCCGACGCCGCGTGAGCGGGCGCGCGCCGCCGCCCGTACATTCCCCGAACAATGCGCCAACGGCCCCCTTACACGCGCCGCGCACAGTGAGGCCCATGAACATTCGATCGGCCGACGGGCCGGGTCTCCTCCACCGCAGCGGGCGCTGGTGTGCCCGGCACGCCTGGCGGGTCGTCGCCGCGTGGGTCCTGCTCCTCGTCGGCCTGGGGCTGGCCAACCACACGTGGGGCGGCACCTTCGCGGACAGCTTCTCCCTGCCCGGTACCCGTACCCAGACCGGTGCCGACCTGCTCACGGCGCACACGAGCGCTTCCGGGGGCACGGCCGCACCCATCGTGCTCCAGTCCGGCCAGGGTTCGCTCGCCGGTCACCAGGCGGCGATCGACGCGGCCGTCGGCAACCTGAGCCGCCTGCCGAACGTCCTGTCGGTGGCCGACCCGCTCACCACGCCCGGTGCGGTCTCCGCGAAGGGCGACATCGCCCAGGTGACCGTCCGCTTCGACGGCAACCCGGCGACCTTCGACCCCTCCTACCTCGCCGAGGTCGACACCGCCGTCCAGCCACTGCGCTCCGACCACGTCACCGTCGAGTACGGGGCCCCGCTCGGGCAGCTGGCCACGCCCAAGTCCGCCGACCACACCTCGGAGGCCATCGGTCTGGCCGTCGCCGTGCTCGTCCTGCTGATCGGCTTCGGCAGCGTCGCCGCCACCGGGCTCCCGCTGCTGACGGCGGTGATCGGCCTGGCCGTCAGCCTGGCCGGTCTCGGACTGCTCGCCGGACAGTTCGGCTTCGCCCAGGCGGCCCCGACCCTGGCCGCGATGATGGGCCTCGGTGTCGGCATCGACTACGCGCTCTTCCTGGCCACCCGCTTCCGGGCCCTGCTGCACACCGGGACGGAGCCCGCCGAGGCGGTCGGGCGTACGGTCGCCACCAGTGGCCGTGCCGTCCTGGTCGCCGCCGCCACGGTCGCCATGGCCCTGGGCGGGCTCTGCGTCTGCGGCGTGGACTTCATCGGCACCCTCGGCGTCGCCGCCGGGCTCAGCGTCGTCGTGGCCGCCGCCGCGTCTGTCACGCTGACTCCCGCGCTGCTGGGTCTGCTCGGCCGCCGCATCGACCGCCTCCATGTGCGCACACCGGTCGCCGAACCCACCGGCGCGTCGGACGTCTGGCACCGCTGGGCCGTCAAGGTCAGCCGGCGCCCCTGGCTCTTCCTGGTCAGCGGCCTGCTCCTGCTCGGCGTCCTCTCGATACCGGTCGCGTCCATGCGGCTCGGCCACGTCGACGCCGGAGCACAGTCCACCAGCAGGACCGACCGACGGGCCTACGACCTGATCACCGAGGGCTTCGGCCCCGGCGCCAACGGCCCGCTCACCGTCGTGGCCCACCTCGACAGCCGGCAGGTGGCCGACGAGACGCAGCGCCGGGACCTCGCCGCCTCGCTCCAGCGCGAACTGGCCGCCGTACCGGGCGTCGCCTCCGTGACCATCCCGGTGCCCAGCCCCGACCACGTCCTGCTCATCAGCACGGTCACCCCCGCCACCGGCCCGCAGGACAGTGCCACCGCCGACCTGATCCACACCTTGCAGGACGAAACGGTGCCGCAGGCACTGTCGGGAACGGGTGCCACCGGCTACGTCACCGGTACCGCCGCCGCCACCCAGACCTTCACCGACACCCTCACCGCCAAACTGCCCCTGATCATCGGTGTGGTGGTCACGGCCGCGTTCCTGCTGCTGCTCACCGTCTTCCGCAGCCCGCTGATCGCGCTCAAGGCCGCCGTGCTCAACCTGTTCTCCATCGCCGCCGCCTACGGCGTGGTCGTCGCGGTCTTCCAATGGGGCTGGGGCGGCGCGCTGTTCGGCGTCACCGAGAAGGTGCCCGTCGAGTCCTACGTACCGATGATGATGTTCGCGATCGTCTTCGGACTCTCCATGGACTACGAGGTCTTCCTGCTCTCTAGGATCCGCGAGACATGGCTGCACCGAAGGGACAACCACCTGGCCGTCGCCACCGGCCTCGCCGCCACGGCCCGCGTCATCACCTGCGCGGCACTGATCATGACCAGCGTGTTCCTGGCGTTCCTGCTCTCCACGAACGTCGCCGTCAAGATGCTCGCCCTCGGCCTCGGCGTGAGCGTGATCATCGACGCCACCGTGGTCCGCCTGCTCCTGGTGCCCGCGTCCATGTACCTCTTCGGGCGCGCCAACTGGTGGCTCCCCGGCTGGCTGGACCGATTCCTTCCGCATCTCGACCCGGAAGGACCCGCCTCCGACCCCGCCTCCGCGCCCACCTCCCTGCCCGCCCCCGCCCTTGCGCCCGCCCGGGGAGAGCGCCGATGAAGCGCCGCCTCACGAAGACCGTCACGGTCACGACCGCCGTGGCCCTGGTAGCGGCCCTCGGCACGGGCGCGGCCGAGTTCACGGCCCGCAACGTGATCGAGAACCGCATCGCGGCGGCGGCACCCGCCCTCGGCAACGACGTGGCGGTCGGCGTGGCCGGCGACTGGGCCCTGTGGGACCTGGCGCGCGAGAACATCCCCCGCCTGGACATCAGCAGCGACGACGCCCGCCTCGGTCGCCTCGCCCAAGTCCGCGTCCGGGCGCGGCTCGACGACGTCCGTCTCGGCGGGAGGGCCACCGTCGGCAGCACCCACGCCGAGGTGACCGTCCCCACGCAGTCCATCGGCACCGCGATCCGGGCCGCCGCGGGGTCCGTCCCGGTGACCGCGGTCACCACCGACCCGGAGAAGGGGACCGTCCTCGCCGCCGTCGGCCCGGGCGGCGCAGGGCAGCTGACGCTGCGTCCCGTACTCGCGGACGGGAAGGTCACGCTCGCCGTCGACGGGTTCACCGTGTTCGGCCGCTCCGTCCCCGCCAGTCGGCTCGGGCTGGGCAGCGGCGGCCTGGGATCGGAGCCGGGTGCGCCGAAGGAGTACCCGCTTGGGCTCAGGGCCACGTCCGCAGAGGTTCAGCCGGACGGCCTCCACGTCACCCTGACGGGCGGCCCCAGCCCCCTGACCGGCACATGATGCGCGCGATCTGGCTAGGGTCGTGAGCGCAGACTTGGGCGATCATCAGGAGTGCTGCCGTGCGACCCACAGAACCATCGTCTGTGCCCGGCGGCCTCGGCTGGAACCGGGAGACGGCGATGCTCGCGCTCCTGTCCTTCGCCATGCTGATCGTTTCGCTCGACCAGTACATCGTGGTCGTGGCGCTGCCCGACATCGCACGTGACCTCGGCTATTCCGCGCGGACGCTCCAGTCGGTCATCAGCGCCTACGCAGTGGCCTCGGCCGGCTTCCTGCTGTTCGGCGGGCGCGCCGCCGACCTGCTCGGACGGCGCCGCATCCTGGCCACCGGCCTCGCACTCTATGCCGGGGCATCGCTCGCGGGAGCATGCGCGACCGGCCCCGGACTGCTCCTCACCGCCCGCGCGTTCCAAGGTCTCGGCGGAGCGCTCGTCTTCCCCACCACCCTGGCACTCATCAACACCACGTTCGCCGAAGGCCCCGCCCGCAACCGCGCCCTGGGAATCTGGGGAGGGGCAGGCGCGGCAGGGCTCGTCATCGGTGTGCTGCTCGGCGGTGTTCTGACGCAGGCCTTCGGCTGGCAAGCGGTCTTCCTCGTCAACGTCGCCCTGGCCGGCCCGGCACTGCTGCTCGCCTTCGTACTGATCCCTCGGGACGGCGCACGCGAAAAGGGCCGTACGTTCGACCTGCCCGGTGCCCTCAGCGTCACTCTCGGCGTCACGCTCATCGTGTTCGCCCTCGTGCAGGGCCCCGGACTGGGCTGGCTGTCGCCGGCCGTTCTGGTGAGCGCGACGGCGGGCCCCCTGCTGATCGGAGCCTTCGTCGTCATCGAGCGGCGCAGCAGCGACCCGCTCATGCCACCGGGGCTGCTCTCCCATTCCAGCCTGGTCACCGGCGTCGTCATCGCCTTCATGTTCATGGCGACCTTCGGCTCCGTGCTCTATTTCCTGTCGGTCTACTTCCAGGAGGTTCTGGGCTACGACGCCCTGGAGACCGGCGCCGGCTTCCTCATCCCCACGGCGGTGGTGGTGGCCGGTTCGACAACCGCGGGCCGGCTCGTGACGCGGTTCGGCCTCAGGCGCACGCTGGCCGCGGCCCTCGCCATCGGTGCGCTCGGTGCCCTCGCACTCGCCCTCACGATCTCGCCGGACGGCACCTACGCCGAACTCGTCCCCGGCCTCGTGGCGCTCAGCGTCGGCGACGGGGTGGTCTTCACGGCCATGTTCATCGCCGCCGCCACCGGAATCCCCGACCGGCAACAAGGCATCGCCTCGGGCATTGCCTCCACCGCGTCGGGCGTGGGCGCAGCCGTCGGCCTCGCCGTCCTCGTCCTGGTGGCGACCGCCGGCCTCGACGGCCTCTCCGGTGAACGGCTCCGCGTCGCCACCGCCGAGGGGATCAGCACCGCGCTCTTCTTCGTGGCGGGCGGAATCGTGCTGACGTTCCTCGTCGCCCTGCGCCGGTGCCCGACGCCTCCGGAGCCGCACCCCGTCCCCGTGCCGTACCAGACCCGTCGCTGCTGACAGCGTCCATGACCTCAGAACGACGAGGCCATGGACGCCTTCGGCAGTGTCGAGCGGGTCAGAGGCGCGCGGCGCGTTCGACCTTGGCCCAGTCGACGAACTTGAAGTCGGTGTCGGTACGGGCCTGCCCGTCGGATCCGGCGGTCTCCGGGGTGTTCGAGCCGTCCTGGACGACCAGCAGGCCGTGCGGGAACCTCGTACCGAGCGGGGCGCTGGTGACGGCGGCACCGTCGCAGACCTCCGAGCCGTCGGGCGCGCCGGGCTTGCCGCCCGCGGTGATCCGGAAGCTGCGGACGAAGGCGTTGCGGTGGTCGCGGTCGAAGACGGCGAAGGTGTTGTCGCCCTGGCTGGAGGCGATCAGGTAGCCCTCGTCGCGGGGGTCCTCGGGGTCGCGCCAGATCGTCAGGCCCTCCACGTCGGCGCTGATGTGCCGGCCGCCGAAGCCCGGGTCGGCCCCCGCGTCGCACTCCTCGGTCTGCGGGTTCCAGGTGCCCGGCACCCCGTAGGAGCGGACCTTCTCGATCAGGCGGGCCGGGGAGCGCAGGTCGGCGTCGAGCTTCCAGATGCCGACGTCCTCCTGGCCCGCGTACAGGTCGCCGCTGTCAGGGTCGATGACCATGCCCTCCACCTGGGGAAGCTCGCCGGGCTCGGCGCACGGTGTCCAGCCGGTCCCGTCGGGCAGGGTGAAGGAGGAAGGCAGCGCGAGGGTCCGGACGAGGCGGTATCCGACCTTCCCCCGCGCATCCGGGGTGAGTTCGGCCAGCGCGAGCTTGGTGTCGTGGCGCCGGCTGGTCACCGCGAACGAGCGGCCGCGGTCGGTGTAGGCGGCCAGGCCGTAGGCGGTGCGCTGGTCGTCGACCTCGTCCTGGCCGGACGAGAAGACCAGCGGGGCCGCTGCCTCGTCGGTGACGTCGACGAGTGGCCTGCCAGGGCGCTCGGGGTCGATCCGGTAGAAGCGCAGCTGGTCGCGGCCCCGGTCGGAGACGACCGCCACGTCGTGCCGGCCGTCGGGAAAGCGCAGCCCGGTGATCAGGTCGACGTTGTTGAAGCGCCCGGGCTTGTCGCCGTCCCGCGGGGGCGGCGGCGCCGGCAGGGTCTGGACCTGACGGCCGTCCAGGTCGTACACGCGCAGGCCGCCTTCCTTGGCGGTGGCGATCACCAGGCTGCGGTCGGGGTCGGAGGCGTTCCGCCAGATCGCCGGGTCATCGGCGTTCGCGTTGCCACCCGCTTCGTCGTCGAACAGGGACGGCGTCTCGACGGAGGCGGACACCTCGGGCAGCGAGGGTGCCGTGCCCCGGTCCGTGTGTGCGTGGGCGTGGGCCGGTACGGCGATCAGTCCGAGGGCCGCGATCGTCGCCGCGGCGATGAACGGCGATCTCCTGCTTGCGGTCACGCTCATGGTGCCTCCTGGTCACGGAGTCGGTTGAGGTCGGCGCGCGGCGGACCGGGCCGGGGCGGGAGCCCGGCTGCCCCGCAGCGGGCCGCCGCCACCCTGGTCTACTCGCGGGTAGCCGACATGGAGGCGATGTGGCGCGCGTATGAGCACACGGTGAACCCCGGTGGGAAGACCGGCGCGCCGAACCGCCGACGTGCCGGGCGGGGCGGCCGAACCCCGGCAAGATGCTGCGCCGGGAGGCCCTCGCGCCGCCCGGTGCCCCGGGCAGCAGCCGCACGAACCATGGAGCGCCGAGTACTCATGAGCAGCAACCCCGCCGATGCCCCCACTCCCCCGCCGGCCGGCCCCGGACACGGGGCCACCGTCTCCCGCGAGGAGTTCGACGCGCTCTTCGAGTCGGTCCGCACCTGGGGCCGGTGGGCCGCGGCCGACCGCGGCGCCTGGAACAGGGTGACGGCGGGCCACGTACAGCGGGCCACGGCCCTGATCAGGTCCGGGACGGTCGTCGCGCTGGGGAGGCCCTGGGACACCCGGCCCGGACCGGACAACGCGAAGCCCGCGTTGCACTACATGTCCGACCTCGGTGACGTGGAGGCCCCGGAACCCTCCGTCTACAAGGACTTCCTCGCCGTCGAGTACCACGGCAAGGGCGTGAGCCACCTCGACGCGCTGTCACACGTCGCCTACCGAGGGCGACTCTACGACGGCCGCGCGGCGCGCGAGGTCGTCGATGCCGCGGGTGCCCGCTTCGGCGCGGTGCCGGCGCTCGGCCCCCTGGTCACCAGGGGCGTACTCATCGACCTGCCCGCCGCCCTCGGGGTCACGTGGCTCGAACCCGGGCACGCGGTGCACGCGCGGGACGTCATCGCCGCGGAGAAGGCACTCGGCGTGACGATCGGGGACGGAGATGCGGTGCTGCTGCGCTCGGGCGCCTTCCGCCGCCGCCGGGAGACCGGCCCCTGGGACCCCGGCGCGGCGAGCGCGGGCTGGCACGTGGACGCCGTGCCGCTGCTGGCCGAGCGGGCGATCGCCCTGCTCGGCGGCGACGGGGACAGCGACGTACGGCCGTCGCCCGTCGAGGGCGTGCACTCCCCCGTCCACACGCTCGCGATCACCGCGATGGGGGTCCCGCTGCTGGACAACCTCGACCTCGAGGCGCTTTCCGCCGCCTGCGCCGAGGCGGGCCGGTACGAGTTCGTGCTCGTCGTGGCACCGCTGAACGTCCCCGGCGGTACGGGTTCTCCCGTCAATCCGGTCGCGATCCTTTGAGGGCCGGCCCCACCGGCCATTCGGCTCCCCCACCCGCCCGCAAAATGGGAGGAATATACTCAAACCGGGCGATCGAGAGCGTTCCGTGAGGGAGTGGTGCAGATGGGGGTCGTCGGCGACCGCATCGGCCCCGTGCGTTCCCGTGACCGATTCCTGCACGGCGAGTCGGTCGAGGGAAGCGTGAGGAGTCCGATCCTGAGCTCGTGGCAGCGCAGCAGGCTGCTGGGGCTGTCGCCGGACCAGTCCGAGCTTCCCTTCAAGCAGGACTTCGACCCGGAAGGCCGCCTCGTCCGCGCCGCCCGGCCGGTGCTGGACCGGCTCCAGTCCATCTTCTCGGGCAGCCTGATGAACATCTGTCTCGCCGATGGACACGGCACGGTGCTCGAACGCCGCTTCGGAGAGAAGTCCATGCTCAGGCATCTCTCCGCGATCCAGAGCGTCCCCGGGTTCGTGTTCGCCGAGCAGTTCGCCGGGACGAACGGCATCGGTCTCACCCTCGCCGAAAGGCGACTCTGTGAGGTCTACGGCGCCGAGCACTTCGCCGAGCGGTCCCAGTCAAGTGCCTGTACCGCGATCCCCGTTCGCGACCAGCTCAGCGGGCACATCGAGGGTGTCCTGTGCCTCGGCTATCCCTACACCGATGCGGACCCGGCGATGATCCCCGTCGTGCGCAAGGCGGCCGAAGCCATCGAAAGGCGGCTGATGGAGCAGAGTTCGGCGCGCGAGCGCGGCCTGCTGCACGCCTATCTCGATGCCGCGAGCCGTGCCCGGACCGGCGAGGACGCCTGGAACGGACACGCGATCGGAATGGACGAGCTGCTCCAGAGCGAGCTGGAGCAGAGCGATCAGATGACCCTCAAGCAGAAGGCCACGGAGCTGATGTCAGCGGACCGGCGGGCTGCCGCCGAGGTGTCCCTGTCCCGCGGCCGGTGGGTGACCCTCGTGAGTCGTCCGGTGACGAGCCCCTCCGGGGTGGAGGGCGTCGTCATCGAGGTGCTCCTCCCCGAGGAGTCGGAGCGGCACGCCCCCGCCCCCGCCGGCCCACCGCCCGGGCCCCTTTCCCGCGCCGCACCGAGTCCGGCCACGATGGCGGCCGTCGTGCCCGGCGCACCGGGCGCACCCGTCTCCCGTGGCGCCGACGACTCCGCCGGGGGCACGGTCAGAGGGCTCGTGCTGGTGGGCGAGCCGGAAGTGGGAAAGTACGCCGTCGCGGCACGACGCCGACTGGAGCTGCTGGCGGAGGCCAGCAACCGCATCGGCACCACCTTGGACGTGAGCCGCACCGCGTGGGAACTCGCCGAGATCGCGGTTCCGCGCCTGGCCGACTTCGTCACCATCGACCTGCCCGAGGCGGTGCTGCGCGGCGAGGAGTCCCCCAACCCCACCACCGAGATGCACCGCACGGTGGTCCACGGCATCCGCGAGGACTGCCCCTTCTACCCGGTGGGCGAGCAGATCTCGCTGAGCCCGACCACGCCCCACATGCGTTGTATGACCACGGGGCAGCCCGTGCTGGAACCCGAGCTGAAGGCCGCCTTCGGCTGGATCGCCCAAGACCCCGAGCACGCCGAGCTGCTCCTCGCCCACAACGTCCACTCCCTCATCACCGTCCCCCTGCTCGCCCGCGGCGTCCTCCTGGGCATCGCCAGCTTCTACCGTTCGCAGGACCCGGCCCCCTACGGGGACGACGACCGCTCGCTGGCCCAGGAACTCGCCGCCCGCGCCTCCCTCTGCATCGACAACGCCCGCCGCTACACCCGCGAACACACCCTGGCCCTGTCCCTCCAGCGCAGCCTGCTCCCGCGCGGCCTCCCCGAGCAGGACGCCGTCGAAGTCGCCCACCGTTATCTGCCCGCGGAGCACGGAGTGGGCGGCGACTGGTTCGACGTCATCCCCCTCTCCGGCACCCGCGTCGCCCTCCTCGTCGGCGATGTCGTCGGCCACGGACTGCACGCCGCCGCCACCATGGGCCGGCTGCGCACCGCCGCCCGCAACTTCGCCGAACTGGAACTCGCCCCCGACGAGCTCCTCACCCATCTGGACAACCTGATGGTGCGCCTCGACCGGGAGGAGGGCGGGGACAATCCCGCCGTCGGCAGCACCGGCATCGTGGGCGCCACCTTCCTGTACGCCATCTACGACCCCACCTCGCAGGTGTGCACCATCGCCCGCGCCGGCCACCCTCCGCCCGCGCTGGTCCGGTCCGACGGCACCGTGACGTTCCTGGACCTGCCCGCCGGACCCCCTTTGGGCCTCGGCGGCCTGCCCTTCGAATCCGTCGAGTTCCATCTCCCCGAACACAGCCAGCTGGTCCTCTTCACCGACGGGCTCATCGAAGACCGCCATCGCGACATCGACGTGGCGCTCGACGAGCTGCGCCGCGCGCTGGCCCACCCGGACCGGGCCCCCGAGGACACCTGCCAGGCGGTCCTCGACGCCGTGGCACCCGACCACCCCGGCGACGACATCGCGCTCCTCGTCGCCCGCACCAACGCCGTACCCCCCGACCGGATCGCCACCTGGGACCTGCCCGCCGACCCGGCCCGCGTCTCCGACGTCCGCACCGCCGCCGTGGGCCAGCTGAGCCGGTGGGGCCTGGACGAGTCGGCCTTCGCCACGGAACTGCTGCTCAGCGAGCTGGTCACGAACGCCGTCCGCTACGGCGCCGGGCCCATCCGGGTACGCCTCATCCACGACCGCACGCTGATCTGCGAGGTGTACGACACCAGCAGCACCGCGCCGCGCATGCGCCACGCGGCCACCACCGACGAGGGTGGCCGGGGCCTGTTCCTCGTCGCACAGCTCGCCCAGGCCTGGGGCACCCGCTACACCACCGAGGGCAAGGTCATCTGGGCCGAGTGCGCCCTGGCCGCGGTGTGACCTGCCACGGCACCTGCGGGCGATATGCCGGAAATGCGCCATAAGTCACTGTAAGTCGCCGTAGAATCCCGCATGCAGTCGGGAAGAACTCGGAGGCCGACCCCCGGAGAAGTCTGTGCATGACGCTCCCGACACCTCGACCGGCACGCCGTCGCCCTTCGGTGGAGAGCCGCTCGTCCGCGTGCGCGGTCTCGGCAAGCGATTCGGCGGCACGCTCGCGCTGACCGCGGTCGACCTCGACATCCACCGGGGCAGCGTCCTCGCCCTGCTCGGTCCCAACGGTGCCGGGAAGTCCACGCTCATCAAGGTGCTCGCCGGGGTCCACCACGCCGACGAGGGCGAGGTGACGGTGGCCGGGCACCCGCTCGGCTCCCACGCCGCCTCCCGGAACATGTCCTTCATCCACCAGGACCTCGGTCTCGTCGAGTGGATGACGGTCGCCGAGAACATCGCCCTGGGCACCGGCTACCCGCGCCGCTGCGGGCTGGTCTCCTGGCGGCGGACCCGCGAACGCTGCGACGAGGCCCTGCGGATCGTCGCCGGGCACCTGGACGCCCGTACTCGGATCGCCGACCTCGCCCCCGCCGAGCGCTCTCTGGTCGCCATCGCCCGCGCCCTGGCGACACGGGCCGAACTCCTGGTCCTCGACGAGCCGACCGCCACCCTCCCGGCTGCGGACTGCGCCCGGCTGTTCGACGTCCTGCACGCCCTGCGCGACCGAGGTCACGGCATCCTCTACGTCAGCCACCGGCTCGACGAGGTGTACAAGGTCGCCGACACGTTCGCCGTCCTGCGCGACGGCCGCCTGGTCGACCGAGGTCCGCTCGCCGGCCACAGCCCTGCCCGTCTGGTGCACGCCATCGTGGGCGGCGAACCGGCCGGCCACACGCCCGCCGCGGCCCCCGCCGCCGGCCCGCCCCTCCTGAGCCTCGAGGCGGTACGGACCGCATCCGCCGGACCGGTCAGCCTGGACCTGCGCAGGGGCGAGATCCTCGGCATGGTGGGTCTGACCGGCGCCGGCCACATGGACCTGGGCCGCGCCATCGCCGGCGCCCGGCCGATCCTCGACGGGCGGGCGCTGCTGGACGGGCGCCCGTACCACCCGCGCACGGTCTCCGCCGCCCTCGGCTCCGGCGTCGGCTTCGTGGCGGCCAACCGTCAGGAGGAAGGCTGCGCCGCCGAACTGACGGTACGGGAGAACTTCCTGGCGAACCCCCGGGCAGCCGGCGTGCGGGCCTTGCACTGGATCGCCCCCCGGCGCGAGCGGGCCGAGGCCACCGCCCTGATCGACCGGTTCTCGGTGCACCCCCGCGACAGCGAGGTGCCGATCGCCACCCTGTCCGGCGGCAACCAGCAGAAGGTCATGGTCGGCCGGTGGCTCCGGGGGAACCTGCGCCTGCTCGTCCTCGAAGAGCCGACCGCCAGCGTGGACGTCGGCGCCAAGGCCACGATCCACCGGCTGCTCGACAACGCGCTCGCCTCCGGCCTGGCGGTCCTGCTCCTCTCCACCGATTTCGAAGAGGTCGCGGGCCTGTGCCACCGCGCTCTGGTGTTCGTCCGCGGGAGCGTGGCCGCCGAGCTGACCGGCACGGCCCTCACCGTCGCCGAACTCACCCGGACCGCCTCGGCCATGCCCCCCATCACCGGAGCTGCGACGAGCCGATGACCCTCTCCCCCTCGCCCCGATCCGTACTGGACCGCCTCCGCGGGCACCACATCGGCGCCTACGGCCTCCTGGTCCTCGCCGCCCTGCTCTTCCTGGTCTTCTCCCTCGCCCTGCCGGAGACCTTTCCCACGCGGGACAACATCTCCTCGATCCTCTCCAACCAGTCGATCCCCGCCCTCCTGGCGCTCGGCGCGACGATCCCCATCGCCACCGGCCGGTTCGACCTGTCCATCGGCTACGGTCTCGGCCTGGCGCACGTCATGGTGATGCAGCTCATCGTCAACGCGGGCTGGCCCTGGCCCCTCGCCTGCCTCGTGGTGGTGTGCGGAGGGGCGGTGGCCGGCGCCCTCAACGGCGTCATCGTCGAGTTCGGGCAGATCGATTCCTTCATCGCCACGCTCGGCACCGGCAGCATGATGTACGCCGTCACCGGCTGGATCACCGACGGCGGCCGGATCGTCCCGGGCCCGAACGGCCTGCCCGCCGCCTTCACCGGCCTCTACGACTCCCGGTTCCTGGGCCTGCCGGTACCCGCCTTCTACGTCCTCGCCGTCACGGCCGTCCTCTGGCTGGTCCTGGAGCGGCTGCCGCTCGGCCGGTACCTGTACGTCATCGGCTCCAACCCGCGCGCCGCCGGCATTCTCGGCATCCCCACCCACCGATACTCCGTCTACGCCTTCGCCGGTTCGGGCCTGGTCGTCGGCTTCGCCGGTGTCCTCCTCGCGGCTCAGCAGCAGACCGGCAACCCCAGCGTCGGGCTGGACTACCTGCTGCCCGCCTTCGTCGGCGCCCTGCTCGGGTCCACCACGATCAGGCCCGGGCGCGCCAACGCCCTCGGCACCCTCGTGGCCGTCGCCGTCCTCGCCGTCGGCCTCGCCGGCATCGGGCAACTCGGCGCGCAGTTCTGGGCCACGCCGCTGTTCAACGGCGCCACCCTGCTCATCGCCGTCGGCCTGGCCGGCTACTCCGCCCGCCGCCGGCTGCGTACCGGCGCCACCGCGACCCGCCGCTCCCCCGACGAGCCGTCGGCCGTACCGGCGAAGGACAGCCACCCATAGAACACGTCAGAACACGCCAGAGCACGTCGTACGCGCACCCGCGTCAGGAGCACCGTGTACCAGAACCGCAAGACCACCCTCACGGCCGCAGCCCTGCTGACGGCGGCCGCCGCCCTCGTCTCCGGCTGCTCGCGCGGCCCGTCGACCGGCAGCGGTCCCTCGCAGGCCGGTTGCCCCGCGACCTTCGCGAAGGCCAAGGCGGCCGTTCAGCAGGCCGAGAACACCGACACCGCCTGGCACGGCCCCACCAGCGGCCCGGCGGCGGTGTCCGGCA
Organism: Streptomyces sp. NBC_01546; assembly: GCF_045208355.1. Lineage (NCBI taxonomy): Bacteria > Bacillati > Actinomycetota > Actinomycetes > Kitasatosporales > Streptomycetaceae > Streptomyces > Streptomyces sp. NBC_01546. The sequence goes on along the minus strand of NZ_CP109379.1, from coordinate 7,636,145 downwards.
AAACCATCGTCTACGTTGCGCAGACCATGACCAACCCCGGCGTCGCAGGCGTCGCGAAGGGCGTCGAGGAGGCCGCGAAGGCCATCGGCTGGCAGGTCCGGGTGATCGACGGGGAGGGCACCCCGGCCGGCATCCAGGCGGCGCTCAGCCAGGCCATCACCCTCAAGCCCGCAGGCATCGTCATCGGCGGCTTCGATCCCCAGCTGACCGCGCAGCAGATGGCGCGGGCCGAAGCGGCGCACATCCCGGTCATCGGCTGGCACGCGGTGGGTTCCCCCGGCCCGAGCGAGAACCCCAGGCTGTTCACCAACATCACCACGAAGGTGGAGGACGTGGCGAGGATCAGCGCGGACTGGATCATCGCCCGGTCCGGCGGCGACGCCGGAGTCGTCCTCTTCACCGACGACTCGATCCCGTTCGCCAAGAACAAGGCCGACCTGATCCAGCGGGAACTCGCCGCCTGTTCCGGCGTGCGGCTGCTGTCGTACGAGAACATCCCCATCCCGGACGCGAGCAGCCGCACCCCCCAGGCGGTCTCCTCCCTCCTGTCCCGCTTCCAGGACAAGTGGACCTACTCCGTCGCCATCAACGACCTCTACTTCGCCGACGCCGCCCCGGCCCTCCGCGCAGCCGGCAAACCGGGCTCCGGACCGCCCTTCAACATCGGCGCGGGCGACGGCGACCCCTCCGCCTTCCAGCGCATCAACAGCAAGCAGTTCCAGGCCGCCACCGTCCCCGAGCCGCTGTCCCAGCAGGGCTGGCAGATCATCGACGAGTTCAACCGCGCCTTCGCCGGCCGGCCCGCCAGCGGCTACGTCGCCCCCGTCCACATCGCCACGGCCGAGAACAGCCACGGCGCCACGTCCTGGGATCCGTCCGGCTACCGCGAGGCGTACCGCAAGATCTGGGGCAAGTGAGGCCTCAGTCGGACAGCAGGGCCTTGAGCGCCTCCTCGAGTGCCCGCTCCGCCGGGACCCGGACGTCGGGAACGACGCCCACACCCTCCCAGTTGGTACCGGTGACGGTGTTGACGGCCCGTGCTGTCGGAACCGTCACGAGGACGTGCTCGGCGACCGGGTGGCGGGCCGTCGGATGGGCGCCGCCCCGCGTGGTCCCGCCGACGACGACGGCCCGGCCGTGCGCCTGCAAGGTGTACGCCACGTCCTCGCCCCCGGAGAACGTGACCTCGCTCGTGAGCACGTAGACCGGGCGGTCCGCGTAACGCGGCGCGGGGAGGTGCGCGACCGTCCAGAACTGGCGGGTCGTGTCGGTGGACCGGTCGTAGATGTCGTTCAGGTGCACCTGGTCGTCGCGGAAGAAGTAGCTGCACCACATCGCCGCCCCCTCCGGTGACCCGCCGAGGCACGCTCGCAGGTCCAGGACGAGCGCGGAGCTGTGCGCGACGAGCTGCATGGCCGCGCCGATCGCGCTCGCGCCCTCGGCGGCCGTCGCGATGCGCCGGACGTCGATGAGCCCGACGTTCCCCTCCAAGTGCTCGACGCGGCGGATCCCCTGGTTCTCCGCCCTGAGCAGCGCGAGGAACGCGGCCTCCCCGCCGTCGTCGTCCACCGGCTCCAGGGACTGCGGCTCGTCCGTCCAGAGCAGCCGCAGGTGCTTGTCCGGGCACGCCTCCTGGAGGTGTGCCGTCACCGTCGCGCAGAGCGCCGGTCCGTCCAGGCCTTCGTACGCACCCGCCGCGAGACGGCCCCGAATCGCGGCGTCGACGACAGCGGCCTTCTCGGGGAAGACGTAGCCGGCGGTGATCCGCTCCAGGGCATGTTCGACCACTTGTTCGTTGGTAAGCATGACGGATCACGCTAGTTGGCCGGCACTCCGATGGCCAGGGGTTTTCTCCGGGCCGGCATGGAGGGCAAAACGCTCCCGTGTCGTCGGCTGTCCGGTCGGCGGAGTAATTGGCTGGCGCGCGTCATGGCGCAGCGGGATGATCCGGCATGTCCGGGCCGGCGCGCACCCCTGCGATCGCGGTCCAACTGCCCAGCGAGGGAGTGATGATGTCCGTTGTCGCGTCCGGACCGTCCAGGTCCCAGCCCGAAGTCCGCACGGCCGCCGGAGCCGTGCGCGGCAGCCGGGAGGCGGGTGTGGCGGTCTTCCGTGGCATCCCCTTCGCCGAGCCGCCGGTCGGCTCGCTGCGTTTCGCCGCGCCGCGGCCGGTACGGGGATGGGACGGGGTGCGGCCGGCGGTGTCCTACGGGCCGCCTCCCCCTCAGGGCGGCCATTTCGGCATGGACGCGCTGGCGAAGGACGCGGTGGGCGACGACTGGCTGACGGTCAACGTCTGGTCGCCCGAGCCGGGCCCTGGCGCAGGGCTGCCGGTGATGGTGTGGATCCAGGGCGGCGCCTACACGATCGGCATGTCCGGTCTTCCCGAGTACGACGGCGGCCGCCTGGCACGTGACGGCGGGGTCGCCGTCGTGACGTTCAACTACCGTGTGGGCCTTGAGGGTTTCGGGCAGATCGACGGGGCCCCCGCCAACCGGGGCCTGCTGGACCAGGTCACCGCGCTGGAGTGGGTGCGTGACAACATCCGGCCCTTCGGTGGCGACCCTGACCGCGTCACGGTGTTCGGCCAGTCGGCAGGCGGCGGATCTGTCGCCGCGCTGCTGGCGATGCCGCGTGCGGCCGGTCTCTTCGGCCGGGCCGTCGCGCAGAGCGTGCAGGGCACGTTCTTCTCGCCGGAGCTCGCCGCCGACATCGCCGCCTCCTGCGCCGCCCAGCTGGGGCTGCGGCCCACGGTGGCCGACCTGTCCGCGGTGCCCCCGGCCCGGCTGTCCGCCGCCGGTGACGCGGTCGGCGCCAAGATGGCCCAGTGGGCGGAACGCTGGGGTCAGGTCGCGCACCGGTCGATCCCCTTCTCGCCGGTCGTCGAGGGTGACTCCCTGCCGGTCACTCCGTGGCAGGCCCTGGCCGACGGCGCCGGCCGTGGCATCGAACTCCTCGTCGGTCACACCCGCGACGAACAGCGGCTGCTCACCGCGCTCGACGGCCTGCTCGGCCAGGTGACGCAGGAGCAGGCGGAGTCCGCCCTGCACGTCTTCGGTCCCGGCCGGGACGGCGCACGCCGGTACCGCGACGGCTTTCCGGCCGCGGGCCCGGACGAGCTGTACGAACTGGTCAACTCCGACTGGCTGTTCCGCATGCCGACCCTCCACCTCGCCGAGGCCCAGACCGGCGCCGGCGGCCGTGCCCACGTCTACGAGCTGACCTGGCCCGCCCCCGGCATGGGCGGTGCGCTCGGCGCCTGCCACGGCCTCGACGTACCGCTCGTCTTCGGCAACCTGGACCGTGGCCAGCCCGCCGTGCTGATCGGCGAGAGCCCGTCCCCGGAGGCCGAAGCGCTGTCCGCCGGCATGCGCGCCGCATGGACGGCGTTCGCCGCCCACGGCGACCCCGGCTGGATCGCGTACGACACCGAGCGGCGCCTCGTGCGGCTCTTCGGCACGCGGCCGGCGGTCACGGCCTACCCGGAGGAGACCTCCCGCCTGATCTGGCAGGACCACGCCTTTCCCGTGGCGCCGCTGCTCGGCCGGTAGCGTCGAGCGGCCCGGATGCTCCGCGCGGCCTGTGGCTACGGGGCGGCGGGGTCGAGGAGGTGGGGGCCGTTGTTGCGGACGCTGTTGACCGCCGTCGAGACCGCCGTCACCGCGAGGCGGCCGTCGGCCGGGGTGTGCAGGAGGGCGCGGAGGTCGGCGGTGTCCTGGTGGGCGGGGTCGAGCCAGGTGTCGTAGTCACCGGGGTCGAGGCCCAGCGGCATGCGGGGGTGGACACGGCCGGCCTGATCGGTGGCTTCGGTGGTGATGATCGTGGCCGTGGTCAGCCACGCCGACGGGTCGTCGTCGTCCTTGACGGCCGGGTCGCGCCAGAACTCGTACAGCCCGGCCATCGCCATCACCCCCGCGTCCTCGGGGCGGATGAAGTACGGCTGCTTGTACGCCTTCGCCGAGCCGGTGGCGGGCACGGCGACCCATTCGTAGAAGCCGTCGGCGGGCAGCAGGCACCGCCGGCGGGTGAACGCACGCCGGTAGGCCGGCTTCTCGTGCACGGTCTCCACCCGGGCGTTGATCATGCGCGAACCCACTGCCGGGTCCTTCGCCCACGACGGGACCAGACCCCACCGCACCGGCCGCAGCCGGCGCAGCACCTCCCCGGTGTCGCGGTCGGCGCGCTCCAGGACCGCCCACACGTCATCGGTCGGGGCCACGTTCCACGACGGCCCCAGCGCCTCGGCGCCGGGATCCCGCTCGGCGTCGAAGAGACCCGCGAGGTCCTCGGGAGCCCGGGAAGAAGCGTAACGACCGCACATGCCCCCACTCTCCCACTCCACCGGCACGGATAATGGCACCTCCACGCACCGATCCGGGAGACGAAGAACCAATGACGCTGAAAGAAGGCCAGCGGGTGAAGCTGGCGGCGGACACCCGGCTGACCGGTTCGGTGGCGATGACGGAAGACTCCTCGACGCCGACGGGGACCGTCGCCGGGTTCCTGCTGCTGGCCGCGGGCACCGAGGGCACCGTGGAGCGGGTGGTCGAGCACCGGCATCAGAGCCAGGAGGTCCGCGAGTACGAGCGGCTCAAGTCGCTCCTCGACGCCTACGGCGACGGGATGCCCACGGAGAGCAGGAAGCAGCTCGAGGAGAAGGTCGACTCCCTGGAACCGGAGTGGATCGCCTACCAGGAGCAGCGGCTCCGCGTGACGGTCCGGGTCCGCTTCGACAACGGGTTCATCCTGGACGAGGCACACGAGGACGTCTTCACGGCCGCCTGACGTCCCGGTCCGGTGGCGGAGGGGCGGAGGGGCGGAGGCGGACGCCGTCACCGGCCGCGCGGCCATCCCGTACGCCGTCGGGAGATGCGTGTCCGGCGCCCGGACAGCAGGGGTGGGGCGAGGGCGAAGACCACGGTGATGTGCGCGCCTCCGCGGGGGCCGCGCGCGATGTTCATCGAGCCGCCGGTGACGGCCGCGGCCCTGCGGGCGATGTCGAGGCCGAGCCCCGAGGAGCCGGTGCTGCTCCCGCGGGAGAGGGCCCGGTCGGGTTCCGGGATGCCCGGTCCGGCGTCCTCCACGACCAGTTCCACGGCCTGGGCGGTGCGGACGACGCTCACGCCGAACGGGGTGCCGGGCGGGGTGTGGCGGAAGACGTTGCCGATGAGCGCGTCCACCACGGCGGCGACGTCGTCGTCGGAGAGGCTGACGGCCGCGGGCTCCTGGGTGAGTTCGAGGGAGCAGGGCCGGCTCTGCTGCTCCGCCAGGACCGCCCAGAAGGCGGTCCGGCGGCGGACGACGTCGGCTGCCTCGCAGCGGGGGCCGGCGGCTCCCGCGCCGGTGGCGTGGTGGCCCGTGCTCGCTTCCGTGCCGAGCATGCCCTGGCCCATGGGGCCCACGGCGAGCGGGGTGCGCGCGGCGGTGATGATGGCTTGGAGTTCCGTCTCCAGCTCGCTCACCGCCGCCTCGACCCTGGCCGACTCCGGTGATCCCGCCATCCGCTCCGATGCCAGGTGCAGGGCGGTCAGCGGGGTGCGCAGCCGGTGGGACAGGTCCGCCACCAGTTCGCGTTCGACGGCGAGCAGCTCGGTCATCCGGTGGGCCATGGCGTTGAAGGCGACGCCCGCGTCGCGCAGTTCCTTGGGGCCCATGGGGTCCACGCGGGCGTCCAGGTTGCCCTCGCCCAGCGCCTGGGAAGCGTGGGCCAGTCTCTTGGAGGACCTGACGACCTTCGCGCCGAGGCGGTCGGCGACCAGCACGGAACCGCCGATCAGGCCCACGGCGAGGAGGAGCATGACCGCCCAGGAGGTGTTGACCCCGCGGGTCAGCTCCTCCTCGGGGACGAAGTTCTCGATGACGGCGACCCGGTCGCCGGGCAGCACCACCGGCTGCAGACAGATCCAGCCGCTGGGAATCTGCTGGGAGATGGACTCGCGCCCCTTCTGGGCCCGTTCGAGCAGGGCCGCGGGCGCTCGGGAGCTGCCGAGGGCAGGGGCGTCCGGCAGGTGCACGACCAGGTGCTCGGTCGCGTCCAGACTGGCGGCGGATTCCCGCAGGGCGGACGGATCCGTGGTCAGCGTCAGTACGGGGGCCAGGGCTGCGGCCCGCTGCTCGGCCGCGGTGACGCTCTGCTCCTTGACCAGCGACATCACCAGTGCGGCCAGCGGTATGAGGAAGGAGAGGGCGACCATCGACGTCACGGCGAGCGCCACTCCGGCCAGTGAGCGTCTCAACGCGGCGCCACCAGTTTGATGCCGACGCCGCGGACGGTCAGCAGGTAGCGCGGGGCCGCCGCGCGTTCGCCGAGCTTGCGGCGCAGGGACGACAGGTGCACGTCGACGGTCTGGTCGTCCACGTACGGCTCGCGCCAGACCTCGGTCAGCAGCCGCCGTTTGGAGACGACCTGGCCGGTGTGGTGGGCGAGGAAGGCCAGGAGGTCGAACTCCCGGCGGGTGAGGTGGAGCTCCTGGCCGGCCAGGTAGGCGGTGCGCGCGCCGGGGTCCACCGCCAGCTCGCCCACGGTGGTGGCGCGCAGCGGTTCGGCCGCCGGCGCCTGCCGCGAACCCTGAGCGGCATGGCCGCCATGGGCGCCATGGGCGGAGGGAAGGTGGCTGGTGCGCCGGAGGACGGCGGAGAGTCGTGCGATGAGCTGTCCCCCGGAGAAGGGTTTGACCAGGTAGTCGTCGGCGCCCGCGTTGAGGAGCTTGATTATCTCCGTCTCGTCGTCGCGGGCGGTGGCCACCAGTACGGGAACGGAGGATATGCCCCGGATCATGCGCAGTGCGTCTCCTCCGTCCAGATCGGGCAGGCCCAGGTCGAGGACCACCGCGTCGACGGGCATCTGGGTGACCTCGCGCAAGGCGCCGAATCCGTCACCCGCGCTGCGCACGGCATACCCGTGCTCCGCCAGGACCTCGATCAGTGACTGGCGGATGCTGGGGTCGTCTTCCACGACCAGGACGCTGGGCATGGGCACACCTTAGTGAACGCCCGTTACTGGTGGGCGCCGAAGGCCGGGCCTTCGTCGGTGATGCGCAGGTGCACGGGGCGGTCGGAGACCGGAATGGTGCAGCCTTCCTCCGAACTGCAGCTCGCGTACCCGAGCAGTACCGTCGCGTCCCCGTTGCCGTCGGCGCGGAAGGGCAGCGTGGTGGTGACGGGGCCGTCCGGGTAGACGGGGACCGGGGCGTCGACACCGGGCACGCTGATCGTCCGTACCTCCGCGGCGGCCGTCAGTTTCCCGTCCGCCCGCAGGACCCCGGCGACTTCCATGGCGGTCGGTCTGCCCACGCCCTCGATTCCGGAGGGCGGCAGATCGGTGCTGTAGAGGTGGAACCCCGTCTCCTCGGGGGTGAAGACCGCGGTCAGGGTGCCGTTCGGGGCATGCCAGTCGGACACCGAGAGCGTGACGGTGACCCCGTTCTCGGTGAAGCGCGTCGTGGGCGCGGCGCCGCCGGCCTTGGCGGGCTGCTCGCCGCATGCCGCGAGGGCGGCCAGGGAGAGGAGGGCGGCCGCGATGCGGGCCTTCCGGGAATGCCTCACATACGGGGAAACGTTCATCTGTGCCTCTATGCCTCTATGTCAGCTGTATCAGCGAAGGGAAGGGGACGGGCCGAACAGCGGCCCTAGACGGCTGGGGTGAAGTCCGCGCTCCACAACTGCAGCCGGTACACCAGGTCGTTCCACACGCCGGTGGCCAGCAGTACGCCGACGAGCACGAGCATCCCGCCGCCGATCCGCAGGACCCACTGGTAGTGGCGTTTGACCAGGCCGAAGGCGCCCAGGGCCCGGCGGAAGGCCAGCGCGGCCAGGATGAACGGCAAGCCCAGCCCGAGGCAGTAGGCCGCCATCAGCAGGGCCCCGCGGGCCGCGCTCGCCTCGCTCCAGGCGAGCGCCTGTACGGCGGCCAGCGTCGGGCCGATGCAGGGGGTCCACCCGACCGCGAACACCGCCCCGAGCACGGGTGCGCCGGCCAGTCCGAGCACGGGCCGCCGGTGGCTGCGGAACTCCCGCTGCGTGAAGCCCGGCAGGAGACCCATGAAGGACAGCCCCATCAGCACGGTGAAGACGCCGAGCACCTGGGTGATCACCTCCTGGTGGGCCAGCAGGGTCCGGCCGAAGTACCCGAACAGGGCCCCTCCGGAGACGAGGACCGCCGTGAAGCCCAGGACGAACAGCAGCGCGCCGGCCACCATGCGGCGGCGTTGCCCGCCGCGGGCGTCCGCCAGGTCGGAGACCGACAGGCTGGTCACGTAGCTGAGGTAGCCCGGCACGAGGGGCAGTACGCACGGCGAGAGGAAGGAGACGAGTCCCGCGCAGAACGCCACGGGAGCGGCGACGGCCAGCGCCCCGTGGAGGAGGGAGGGGGCGTCCGCGGCGGCGAGCGTCAGGCCCGTGAGAGTCGTCATGCCGCTTCCTCCGCCACGCGCGCGAGGAGCGGCCTCAGCTCCTCGTCGGTGATCGCGCCCCCGATGCTGACGGCGATGCGTCCGCGGCGGTCGATCACGAGGGTCGAGGGGATCGCCTGCGGGTTGAGGAGCGCGGGAGGGAAGCGGAGCAGGAGCTCGCCGTCGGGGTCGTGGAGGCTGGGGAAGCCCAGGCCGTGCGCGCGTACGAAGGACTGCGCCGCCGCGCGGTCCCGGTCGCGGGTGTTGATCCCGAGGAACCGGACCCCCTCGGCCCGGGTCTGCCCGCTGAGCCGCTCGAGGTCGTCGGCCTCCGCCCGGCAGGGTCCGCACCACGAGCCCCAGACGTTGAGCACGACGACCTGGCCCCGGAACTCGGCGAGGCTGACCGGCTTTCCGTCCAGGTCCTCGCCCGCCAGAACGGGCGCGGTCGGCCGGGCGCCGGAGTCCACGACCGTGGCCGCGTCGGCGGCCCTGACCGCGGCGCCGGTCGGCCCGGCCGACGCCCCGGCACCGCCGGCGTCGGTGCCGGCCATGCCGATGGCGACGAGGACGCAGCAGGCCGCCGCCCCGAGACCGGCGCCGATCAGGGCGGCGCGGCGCGGAACCGGTCGTCTCATGACGCCCACTTGCGCAGGAAGGAGTTGATCCCGTCCGAGGTCAGGGAGGGGTTGCCCGTGGCGTGGGTGTCGGTGCGCACCGTGCCGGACGGCGTGACGACGATCAGAACGGGCATCTTGTAAGTGCCGCCCGAGGGGCTGTACTTGCGCAGGAGCGCGGAGTTGGCGGAGCTGTTGCCGCCGATGTCGACCTTGACCAGGTGGTACGAGTCCCCGAGGATCGCGGCCGTCTGCGGCTGGGCGAACACCTTGTCGGCCGCCTTGCAGTTGCCGCACCAGTTGGCGCCGAAGTCGAGCAGCACCATCCTGCCGTCGGCCTTGGCCGCGCTCAGCGCCGCGTCGATCAGCTTCTGCGCATCGGCCGAACTGTCGTAGCCGGGCCCGGGTATCCGTGCCGGTGCGGGGGCGGCGGACGTACGGGACGGCTTGGGCGCGGCCGAAGCGGTCTGGGCGCGCGAGGGGCTCGGCGAGGCGGAAACGGTACTGGCGGACGCCGACGGCGAGGCCGAGGCGGTCGGGGACGCCTCGGCGGAGGCGGACGCGGAAGCGGACTCCGTCCCGGCGGCGAGGGTCTGCGACGACGGTCCGCCCGCGGACACCGAGGCGGACCCGACGGGCTGGGAGGACGGACCGCAGGCGGCGGTCAGCCCGGCGGCGACCACGGCCGCGGCCACCAGCGGCAGTCGCACCCCCAGGGGCGCGGCGGAGCGGGGCTGCGCGGGGCGGCCGGCACGGACGGGTCGGAGTATGCGAGAACTCATGGCGAAGACACCCCAAGGCACGGTTCGGACTGCGGGAAGGGCGAGGAACGCCTCCCGGCTCGGTGAAGCCGACGGCGCGACGGCTGGACGGGTCGCCGGGGCGATCACGCCCGGGCGCCGAAGGCCGCTCGGCTGACGCGAGCATAGGACCGCTCCGGGCCGCCCGATCCGGGTGAGCACGATCTTGAGGTTCCCCTAAGGAACAGCTCACCTTCCGCTTCGCCGGAACTCGGGTGATGAGCACACGCAAGAAGGCGAAACACGCAAAAGGGATCAGGGGGTTGAGTGGTGCGGATCGGCCGAAGCGGTCGAGGCGGCCGAGGCGGCCGGGCCCTCAGAACGAGGTTTCGCGGACGCTGGCCTTCGCCACCGGGTCGATCGTCGCCGTGATGACCGAGCGGTGGTCCGCGCTGGTGAAGGTGACCGTCAGGGTCTCGTCCGCGGTCTGTGACGTGGTGGCCTTGAATCCGCGGCCGGGTATCGCGGAGATCAGGCACACACCGCGGCTCCCGTACCGCACCGTGACCTTGCCGCCCTGCGAGGGGACGGTGTGCAGGCCCGGTCCGCCCTCCTCGCAGTCGACGGAGGGTTTCGGCGCGGTGGTTCGGGGGGTTCCCGTCGAGGCCTTCGCGGGTGTGGGCGTCGAGGCCGAGGGAGACGGCTGCCCGGTCGCGGTGGGCGAGCCACTGGCGGACGGGCTCGGGGACTGCGGGCTCGGGGACTGGCCCTGCCCCGCCTGCCACGCCGGCGGCGAATCGAAGACCATCGGGGCGGACCGCGCAACCGGAGGTGTATGCCTGGTCGAGCCGACCACGAACTGGACCGTGACGAGCACGGCGGTCACGCTGGCGGCCGTGCACGACAGCCATATGAGCAGGTAGCGCGGAATTCGAGGCACGGCCCCATAGTGGCCGACGCGCCGGGCCGCCCGTCACCGCGGGTCCGCCGTCGCGCGGGTCCGCGGGGCAGACGCCGACGTCCTCCTGGCCCGCGTACGGGTCGGAGGACGTGTGCCGCTCGGCGGCCGGCGGGAGGGTTCCTACTTCGGCGTGCCGAAGTCCTGCGTCCACCACGGGCCGCCGTCGCCCTTGTGGACGCCTATGCCGATCTCCCGGAAGGCGCAGTTGAGGATGTTGGCCTTGTGGCCGGGGCTGTTCATCCACGCGTTCATGACGGCGTCGGCGTCCGACTGGCCCCGGGCTATGTTCTCGCCCAGGCGGGACCATCCGTATCCGGCCGCTTCCACGCGGGTGGTCATGGTGGACCCGTCGGGTCCGGTGTGGGACATGACGCCACTGCGGGCCATGGTGTCGCTGTACGCCCGCGCCGCGGCGCTCAGCTTGGCGTTCGTGGCCAAGGGGCCGCACCCGGCCGCGGCCCGCTCCTTGTTGACCAGGGCGAGGACCGCCGACTCGGAGTCCCCGGAGGCATTGCCGGAGGAGCCGCCCGAACCCCCGGAACCGCCGCCGGTGGTCGCGGCAGGCGTACGCGACGCGGGCTTGCGGGCCGGGGTCGACGCCGACTTGTCCGGGCTGCTCTCCTCTGCCGCGGGCTTCGTGGGAGCGGCGGATCCCGTGGCGTCGGCGCCGGGCGTTCCTGACGGCGTCGCGCCCGTCGCGGCCGCGGCGTCGGCGGTGAGCGTGGGGAGGGGAGGCGTGGGAGTCGCCGTCGCCTCCCCGCTACCGGAGCCCGGCGCCCCGGACTTCGGTCCGCTGGCGCCATCGGCCCGCCTGTCCCCGCGCGCTCCGCCGTCGGAGTCGGCCACCGCGACCCCGACCGCCACCGCCGCGGCCGCCGCGGTGAGGGACAGCACGATGCGCGTGCGCACCGCCTTCTTCCGTCGCGCCTCGACGCGGGACGGCGTTCCGGGAGTTTGGCTGCGGCTCATGCCTGTAGACCTCACAGAGAGAAGGGGTGGGGCACCTCCCAGCGGGGGCTGGGGGAGGCTCGGACCGAGCCTAGGGCCGTGACCAGCCAAAAGAGCGGTCTGGAGGCGTTCTTCAAGGTCCCTTAAGGAAGCCCGCAGGGTCGGCACAGGAACGAGGGAGGTGCGGGTTCCCGTGGTGAGCGATATGCGTGCGCCTCGGGGGGTTTGCGTGAGGACGTCCGGTAGATCTCAACAGCCCGTTGACCGACCGCCGGTGAACGTTTCAGCATGCACGGGTCAATCCGTTCGACGACTGCCGAAGGACTGACCCGCATGGGTAAAGGATCGTTACGCGCAACGGAACACCCGCCGGGACGGCGACCCTGCATTCCAAGGTCACGGCCACGCTCGACCCGCGCAACCGGTACGAGTCGAAGTACAAGGTGGAGCTGCGGCTGACGGACCCGTCCTCGTGGGCGGGCTGGCTGACCAACGGCCGGGTCGGCTTCGAGTGCAACCGCTGCGACGTGGACGAGTCCGGTGAGCAGTTCCTGTTCCCGAACCAGACGCGGACGTACGAGTTCACCGTGTCTTCGCCGGGCCGGGCGGCTGCGTGTACCCCCCAGGTCGCGGCCGTGTGGGTGCTGGACACCGGCAACCCGAGGGTCGACGCGGTGGCCTGGCACGTCGACTGGGCGCAGCGCAACCTCGACCAGCCGTGGGGGAAGCCGGGTACCCGGTACCCGCTGCACCGCACGTTCGACGAGACCGTCATCGACGCGAACCGTGACGTGGCCTGCGGCCGCGGCGTGCCGCGGCCTCCGCCGGGCAGCGGGCTGGCTTGTGACGAGTACCCGTTCGCCCAGTCACTGGAGGGGGCCAGCCGGAACCCGGACTACTCCTGCCACTTCCTCGACGGGGGACGACAACTCCCGTGAGGGCAGCCTGCGCAAGGCGTCGCTGAACGGTCAGCGGGTCCTGGAGGGCGACGCGTTCTACGTCCGCGTCCTCAAGTCCGCGGGTGCGGTGGCGCCGCCTCAGGCGATGGGGCCGGTGGGCTGCGGCAGGGACTGACCCACCGACCCAGCCGTACGCCGGCACTTCTGCCGAACCGGTACCCCGAGAGCAGGGGCCGCACCCACCATGGGTGCGGCCCCGTTCCGATTCGAGACCGAGGGGAAGACCCCACATGCCCGCCCCGCAGCACACCACCACCAGCACCGTCCACGTCGACGCCGGCACGGTCGCCGAGGTGCCCGTCTCGTGGGACTCCGCGTTCATCGACTTCGCCACGACCGGCACCGAAGTGGACCCGGCCGGCCGGCTGGAGCTTCCCGGCCCCGGCGACTACCGGATCCGCGTCCACGGCAGGAACCGCGACGACGGCGATCCGCGCGTGGCGAGTGATCCCGTCGAGGAGTACCTGATCCAGGTGTGGCCCGCCCCGGCCGGAGGTCCCGAGCTGTGGAAGGCGACCAGCCGGACGGCCGCACGGTGGCGCACACCCTGAGCGGTACGACGGCCCTCCCGCGGGCCTCCCCCGGGCCTGGCTTGACTGGTATGCCGCGCGACGGGTAAGGAGAGGCTGTTCATCGCGCACGGTGTGAAACGGGGGACCCATGAAGCCGCTCGAAACGGGCGATCCCACCTCGGTCGGCGAGGGCCGCTACCGGCTGGTGGGACGGCTCGGCCAGGGGGGCATGGGCGTGGTCTACCTGGGCCGGTCCCAGTCCGGCCGTGCGGTCGCCGTCAAGGTGGTACGTCCAGAGCTCAGCACCGAGCCCGGGTTCAAGCGGAGGTTCGCCGACGAGGTGGCGGCCGCGCGGCGGGTCGGCGGCTTCCACACCGCACCGGTCGTCGACGCCGACCCGGACGGGGAGCCGGCCTGGCTGGTGACGGCCTTCGTGCCCGGCCCCACCCTGCAAGCGGTGCTCGCGCGCGTCGGATCGCTGCCTCTGGACACGCTCACCGTCCTGGCGGCCGGACTGGCCGAGGCGCTGGAGGCGATCCACCGGGTGGGGGTCATCCACCGCGACCTCAAGCCCGCGAACATCATCGTCGCAGAGGACGGGCCGCGCGTCATCGACTTCGGCATTGCGCGCGCCCTGGACGGAACGGCCCTGACGCAGACCGGACTGCAGATCGGCACGCCGGGATTCCTTGCACCCGAGCAGCTCAGCGGGGGTGGCGCCCTGACCCCCGCGGTCGACATGTTCGCCCTGGGGGTGGTGCTCACCCAGGCCGCGGGCGGCTCCCCTTTCGGCGAAGGCCCGTCCGCGGCCAGGCACTACAAGGTCGTCCACGAGGAGCCGGACCTGACCGCCGTCCCCGGCGAACTCCGCGAAGCCATCGGCGCATGCCTGTCCAAGGACCCGGAGGCACGGCCCACCCCATCCGCCTTCCTGGGCAGCCTGACCGTCCGCCACCCGGCCGGTGACTCCTGGCTGCCGGACGCGGCAACGCACCTGCTCCCCCGGCAGGAACCGGCGGCGCAGCCCACCGCGCCGGATGCACCGCAGGACACCCCGGCGGCGGACGCCCCCCGGCCCGTCGTCGCGCCGGAGCCCCGTACGGAACAGCCGCGGACCGTGACGGGGCCGGCGGCACCGCTCTCCCCAACGCCCACGCCCACGCCCACGCCCTCACCAGAGGCGCGGCAGCCGGCGGGCGCGCAGCCCGGGCGTCGACGCGCGGTCGTGGCGGCGGCGGTGCTCGTGGCCTCGCTCACGGCCGTCGGCCTGCTGCTGTGGCAGCCCTGGACCGGCTCCACCAAGGACGATGCCAAGCCCGGCGCCGTCACACCCACCGGCTCCGCCCCCGCACCTGCCGCCGCCCCTTTCCCGACGGAGCCCCTGCTCATCCGCAAGGACACCGCCCCCGGCTGGCCGGGGACGTGTCACGGCGTCATCGCCCGCCGGGACGCGGCGACGGAGGCACCCGTGCAGCTCGTGGCAGGGGACGCGTGCGACACGCTGCCCACGTGGTCCCCTGACCGCAAGTCCTTCGCGTTCACCCGTACCACGCCCGAGGGCACGGCCGTCTGGACCGCCGGCGCCGACGGTTCGAACGCGCGGCGGGTCGCCTCCATCGCCGGTGGCAGGGTGTCCTGGTCGCCGGACGGCAGCCGGCTCGCCGTACTGCGCAAGAAGGACGGCGTACAGCAGCTGTTCGTGGTCGACGTCGCCGACGGCTCCGCTCGCCAGCTCACCTCGGGCAAGGGCCAGGTCGAGGACCCCGCGTGGTCGCCGGACGGCAAGCGCATCGCGGTCTGTCTGCAGACGGAGCCCGAGAACTGGCAGATCCACGTGGTCGACCCCGCCGCCCCGGACCGCGCCCCGCAGCAGGTGACCCGGCTGCCCCATCCGGCACTCGACCCGGTGTGGTCCCCGGACGGCGCGACCTTCGCGTACACCGCGGGGACCTACGGCGCGGGTACTCAGGGCGACATCCGCCTCGTGGCCGTCGACGGCACGGACGATCGCGACCTGGTCGCCACCGGCGCCCATGAGATGGACCCCGCCTGGTCCGTCGACGGCACCTGGGTGGCCTTCGTCCGCGGCCCGTACGAGAAGCCGGTGATCTGGGCCGTGCGCGCGGACAAGACGGGCGAGCGCACCCTGACCACCGGCACCTCCGGCGAAGGCCATCCCGCCTGGCGCTGAGCCCGGGAGCCGTCAGGGAGCGACGCTCTGGCCGCGGCTCGCGAACCGGTCGAGTTCCGTGTCGAGTGCGTGGGCCGCTGTGATGAGGGCGAGGTGGGTGAAGGCCTGGGGAAAGTTGCCCAGTTGCTCGCCGCTGGGGCCGATCTCCTCGGCGAACAGCCCCACGTGGTTCGCGTGGGTGAGCATCTTGTCGAAGGCGTAGCGGGCCTGTTCGAGACGTCCGGCGCGCGCGAGGGCGTAGACGTAGAGGAAGCTGCACAGGGAGAAGGTGCCCTCGGATCCCTGCAGGCCGTCGGGAGAGGCGGCGGGGTCGTAGCGGTAGACGAGGCTGTCGGAGACGAGTTCGCCGTCCATGGCTTCCAGGGTGGACAGCCAGCGCGGGTCCTTCGGGGTGATGAAGCCGACCAGCGGCATCATCAGCAGGGAGGCGTCCAGGACGGTACTGCCGTAGTGCTGGACGAACGCCTGACGCTCCTCGCTCCACCCGCGCGTCATGATCTGCTGGAGGACGGCGTCGCGAGCGGCGGTCCAGCGGGGTACGTCGCCCGGGCGGGCGAGGGCGGAGGCCTGGCGGACGCCACGGTCAAGAGCGACCCAGCACATGAGGCGGCTGTAGGTGAAGTCCTTCTGGCCGCCCCGGGTCTCCCAGATGCCCTCGTCGGGGCGGTCCCAGTTGTCGCACAGCCAGTCCAGCACGGCGGCGGAGCGCCGCCAGCCGTCGTAGCCGATGACGTCGCCGGCCTGGCCCGCGTGGGCGAGGGCGAAGACGGCCTCGCCGTAGATGTCCAACTGCAGCTGCCCGGCGGCGCCGTTGCCCGCGCGCACCGGGGCGGAGCCGCGCCAGCCCGCCAGATGGCCGAGGACCTCCTCGGCCAGGTACGGGTCCCCGTCGACGCGGTACATGATCTGCAGCGGCTCTCCGTTGGGTGCTCCCCCGTCCTCCAGCCGCTGCTGGAGCCAGCCGCGGAAGGCGTTCGCTTCCTCGGTGAAGCCCAGGTCGCGCATGGCCCGCACGGCCAGGGAGGCGTCGCGGATCCAGGTGTAGCGGTAGTCCCAGTTCCGCTCGCCGCCCTCCTGCTCGGGCAGGCCCATGGTCGCGGCGGCGATGGGCGCGCCGGTGGGCGCGTACGTCATGAGCTTGAGGGTGATGGCGGAGCGGTTGACGATCTGCTGCCAGCGGCCCCGGTAGCTGCAGCGTCCGATCCAGTCGTGCCAGAAACGGCGCACGGCGGCGAATTCCTCCGCCAGCTCGTCCGCGTCCAGCGGCCGTGGAGCCTGGCTCGCGGAGTCGCACACCGTCAGCACGACGGCCGCACGCTCACCGGCCGCCAGCGTCACCCCGGCTCGTACGTCACCCCCGTCGGCCTCCAGCGGAACAGGGCCGATGGCCTGCAGGTGTGCGGTGACGCCCGGACCCTCGAAGCGCGCGGTGCTGCCGTCCAGGGCGAGGTCGTGGTGCGCGCGGCCGTAGTCGAAGCGCGGCCGGCACTCCAGGGCGAAGCGCACGGAGCCCCGTACCGTCCGCATCACCCGCACCACCCGGTGCCGGTCGGTGACCGTGGTCGGATGGTGGACGGGCATGAAGTCGACCACCTCCCCCACGCCCTCGCGCGTGAGGAAGCGGGTGATCAGGACAGCGGTATCGGCCAGGTAGAGCTGGCGGGTGATGACGCCGGCCTCGCCTCCCGGCCCGCCTCCTTCGACACCCGGCGCGTCCGCGGTGATGGCGAAGTGTCCGCCGCGGTCGTGGTCGAGCAGTCCGGCGAAGATGCTGGGCGAGTCGAAGCGGGGCGAGCAGAACCAGTCCAGCACGCCTTCGGAGGAGACGAGTGCACACGTCTGCAGGTCCCCGATCAGGCCGTGCTCGGCAATCGGCGGATAGGGAAGCATCGGCCCTCCACGTCTTGCAGGGCGCTCTCGTTCGGGCAGTCTCATTCTCGGGCCCTGCGCCAGTGATCGCCATGCAGGCCGGGGCGAGCCGCGCTCTCACCGCGGCGCCGTCACAGGCGCAGGACGACCAGGGCCGTGTCGTCGGTGATTCCGGCCGACGGGATGAGGTCGGTCAGCAGGGCGTCGGCCAGCGCTTCGGGTTCGGCGGTGCGGTGTCGTGCGAGGGCGTCGGCGAGCCTTTGGAGACCGGCGTCGATGTCCTCGTGGCGGCGTTCGACGAGTCCGTCGGTGTAGAGGACGAGTACGGAACCTTCGGTGAAGGCGCTCTGGGCCTGGGGGCGGCGAGCGTGTTCGGGCCGGGCGCCGAGCGGGGGGTCGGTGGCCTGGTCGAGGAAGGTGACGGTGCCGTCGTGGTGGCAGAGCGCGGGCGGGGGGTGGCCGGCGCAGCTGTAGGTGAGGGTGCGGCTGTTCCAGTCGATGAAGACCGACACCACGGTCGTGGACTCGGCGCCGTCGATGGAGCGGGCGTACAGGCCGAGGCCCTCGAGGGCCTGGGCGGGGCCCTCGGTGACGCGGGAGGCGGCTGACAGGGCGCTGCGCAGCTGGCCCATGACGCCGGCCGCGCGCAGTCCGTGGCCGACGACGTCACCGACGGCGACGGCGGTGCGGCCGGGCAGGTCGACGAGGTCGTACCAGTCGCCGCACACGTTCAGGGCTCCGGCGGCCGGCAGGTAGCGCACGGCGGCCTGGTGGTGGCCGAGCGGGCGGGGCGTGGGCAGCATCGCCTCCTGGAGATGGAGAGCCACCTCGCGTTCACGGGTGTGGGCCCGGCGCAGGCGTTCGTTGACCTCCTGAAGCTCCCGGGCGCGGGAGTACAGATCGGACTCCAGCACCTGGGCGCGGTCCGTGGCGCCGCGTGCGCTCTGGGCCCGGATGAGTTCGGTGACCTCCTCCACGCGGTGCAGCAGCAGCGCCACGCTGCCGTCGGGGGCGCGGACGGGGACGTTGACGGGGCTCCAGTACCGCTCCTGCCACACCCCGGGCCGATCGTGGTATTCCACGTCGTAGCGTTGCAGGGCCATGGTGTCGCGCTCCCCGGTGGCCACGACCCGTTCCAGGGAGGTGCGCAGGTTGTACATGCCGGTCGCGTCCGGATCGGTGGGGTTGTCGGGGAAGACGTCGAACAGATAGCCGCCGACGACCTGCTCGCGCGTGCGGCCGGACATCGACAGGTACGCCTCGTTGGCGTCCAGGAACACGAGATCGGGGGTCAGCAGTGCGACCGCGCCCGGCAGGGCGTCGAACACCGCCTGGTAGTCGATCCCGGATCCGTTCACGATCCACCTGTCCGCGCGCTACGTCCTGGTCATGAGGTTGCTCCCACGATAGGTACGACCGCGCAGGCGGGCTTGTCACAAGCCTCCGCCCTTGGGCCGTTCGGCCGCCCGTCACCCGGAACGGGAGGTGCCGCAGTCCTGGTGCCGGCGCACTTCGCCCGTGCCCAGGGTGATCGTGAGGCGGGGTCGCATGGGCTCTTCGCCGCGACGGGAGAGCAGCACGATGTCGTGGACCTGCGCCGCCGTGCTGCCCAGGAGGGCGGCACACTCCGCGGCCAGGTTCCGCGGGTCGTCGGTGCGGCCGAGCGACAGGTGCGGCGTGAACCGCGGGAACCGGCCGCGGCACAGCGGGAACGGCTCCGCCAGGGCGCCCTGGAGCGTGGTCCAGGGGGCAGGACCGGCCGCGGCGGGGTCCAGCCACACGGTGGAGTACGCGCGGTGGCGGAAGGCGTGCACTCCGCTGAGGCGGATGGTGAAAGGCCCGCTCTGCGCGGCCGCGGCGGCCAGCAGCGGGACCGCTGCCGCGAAGTCGGTCTCCGGGACGAATCCGAAGATCAGGTTCACGTGCGGTGGCCAGCGGCGGATCTGGGGGTCGTGCTCGGCGCGAATGCTCTGGATCGCGGGCCACAGCCCGGCCGGAGGGAGCCAGACCACGGCGGTCCGGGGCGTGGGAGCGACCTGGAGGAATCCTGGGACACCGGCTGCGCCACCGGCGGTCGGGGGCACCTTCACACGGCCATGATGCGCCTGACCGGTGTATCCCCACGATCCGTTGCGGTGTCCGGCCGGCTCGAGGGCCGGACACCGCTCGTGGGTTCAGGAGATGGTGACGAACCGGGCGGTGCTCGGCACTCCCTGGGCGTCTAGGGCGAAGAGCATGTAGGTCCCCGGCAGGACCACGCCGGTGTCAGCGGGGATGGCCACCGTGTAGGCGCCGGTTCCCGTGGCGGACGAGACCAGCGGGACCCGCCGCTGGTCGTTGTCGGTGGAGTGGGTCGCGGCCGCGGCCCGCATCAGGACGAAGGACGCCACCGGAGCCTGGGTGGTCACCGTGAGCGACGCGCCGGGGGCTGCCGTGGCGGGCACGCCCCCGGTGATGGCAGGACGCGGCTTCGGCGATCCGTCCGCGTTGAGCAGGTACGGCGGTGTGAAGACGGCCCCGTCGGCGTGGTTGGTCGCGCAGTCACCGCACAGGCCCCCGCCGCCGGAGAAGATCCGCCCGTCCGGCAGCAGGTTGGCCACGCTGTGGTAGTTGCGCGGGATGGCCATGGTGGCGAGCGGGGTGAAGCTGCCGGTCGACGGGTCCCACAGCTCGGGGGTCAGCACCGAGGTCGCGTCGCTGAACGGCACCGGATAGGCCTGCCCGCCGAAGACGGCAACCTTGCCGTCGGGCAGGACGACGCTGTTGCCGAAGGCGCGGGCGTACTCCATGTCCCCGGTGCGGGCTGCCTGGACCTGGCTGCCCGAGACGTTCACGGTGTAGGCGCGCCGCGTGGCAGGGGTCTTCTCGTAGGCGGGCGAGCCGCCCAGGGTGAGCAGTTTGCCGATGTCGTAGGCGACGGCGTTGCCGGTCATGGCGTCCTGGCTGTCGGCCCGGGTGCCGGCGGCGGTGATGCTGCCCTGGCCGGTGGTCGAGATCCAGTTCATCTGCTTGCTCGGGCCCAGTTGCAGTACCTTGCCGCCCGAAGTGGCGTGCAGCCACATGTGGTTGTCGGCGCGGTAGGCTCCGGCCGGGTCGGCCGTCAGCGCCGGCGTGGCGGCGACGCCCGGGAGCTTGCGCCAGGTGCGGGTGTCCGGCGACCAGACCTCGCCGGCTTTGTCGCCCGCGGGTCCGCTCCAGGATCCGCCCAGGACGAAGGCCTCACCGGTGGAGAGCAGGGTCATGGCCTGGTAGCCGCGCGCGATGTTCATGCTGGTCGTGGCGGACCACGCGTCGGTGGCCGGGTCGTAGATGCTCGCCTTTTCCGCGTTGCTGCCCCCGGTGACCAGCACCCGGCCGTCGGCCAGCATGGCGATGCCGGGACAGAACATGTCGTGGCCGGTGTTGTCGATGCGGCGCTGGGTGACCTTGCCGGTCTTCAGGTCCAGGATCGCGGTCTGCGTGTAGCCGCTGCTGCCGCCGAAGCGGTCGACCGCGTACGCCGACCAGGCCAGCAGCTTGTCGCCGGGCAGGGCGGCGGTGGCCACGGGCACCAGGGGGAAGCCGATGATCCGGTCCCAGGACCCGTGGACGGCCGGGCTTGCCGGTCCGCTCAGGCGTATCTCACCGGCCGAGGTCCACGGACCGCGGCCGCCGGCCTCGGTGGTCACGGTCAGGCGTACGAAGCGGGCGTTCTCCGCACGGGTGAAGGTGGCGGTCTTGACGGTGTCGTCGTCCCGCCAGGTGCCGGCCGCGACGGGCGCGCCGAAGGCCGTGCCGTCGGTGCTGGTGGTGACGGTGTACGCGCCTGCCCGGCCATTGGGCCCGTCGGGGCGGGGGTGGTAGACGAGCGCGGAGACGACGGTCGTGCGCTGCATGTCGATGGTGATGCTGTGCGGCAGCGGGGCTGGAGTACCGGTCCACTTGCTGTGCCAGATGGTGCCGGTGTTGCCGTCGAGCACGTTGGCCGCGCGCCCGCTCTCGCCGCTGGTCTCCTCGTCGCTCGCCGTGGCCGTCCAGCCGGCCCGGGACAGGTCGACGGTGGCGGCCGGGGTGCCGGGGTCGCCCAGCAGGTTGATCTCGGCGGCGGAGGTCCAGGGCCCGCGGCCGCCGGCCTCGGTGAGCGCCGTCAGCCGTACGAACCGGGCTCCCTGCGGGGCGAACCCGAGGGTCTTGGCGGCGGCGTCGTCCGCGAGCGTGCCGGTGGCGACCGGGCTTCCCCAGCTCCGTCCGTCCGTACTGAGGCTGATGCCGTACTCACCGACGCGTCCGTTGGGCCCGTTGGTGCGGGGGTGGTAGACGAGTGCGGAGATGACGGTCGTGCGCTGCATGTCGATGGTGATGCTGTGCGGCAGCGGGGCTGGAGTACCGGTCCACTTGCTGTGCCAGATGGTGCCGGTGTTGCCGTCGAGCACGTTGGCCGCGCGCCCGTTCTCGCCGCTGGTCTCCTCGTCGCTCGCCGTGGCCGTCCAGCCGGTGCGGTCGAGAACCGGAGCTGTGGGCTCCATGGCGTTCGCCGGCGCGATGCCGTGGTGCGGTGACTGCGCCGCCGTCTGCTGGTCCAGAGGTACGGGGGCGGATCGGGGCTCCGGGGCGCGGCCGGCCGCCGTGCTCGCGACCCCGAGCCACGGCGTCGAACCGAGCAGGAGCGAGCCGAGGCCGAAGGCTATGAGCAGGTGGGAACGGCGTATCAGGCGGGATAAGGCGAGGAAGCGCCTGGACTGCAATCTGACCTCCTGGGGCGAATGGGCGTGCCCCAGGGAACATAGGTCAGCGAAACGGCAACTCGCCTGAGATAAAGGATAGTTGGCGTGAAGCTACGATACGGGTCGAGCGCCCTGGTACCCACCCGGGGAGAACCGGTCAGGATCGGAGAAGCGCATTCCACCGCCACCTCGTAGCGTCGACGGCATGGACATCACACTCTCTCAGTGCTTCATCGCAGTCGACGACCACGACAAGGCCCTCGCCTTCTACCGCGACGCCCTCGGCCTCGAGGTGCGCAACGACGTCGGATACGAGGGGATGCGCTGGGTGACCATCGGGTCGCCCGCGCAGCCGGACGTGGAGATCGTCCTCGAGCCGCCGCTCGCCGACCCCAACGCCTCGGCGGCCGACCGCCAGGCCATGACGGACCTGCTGGCCAAGGGCCTGCTGCGCGGCGTGATCTTCTCCACCGACGACGTCGACGCCACCTTCGAAAAGGTGCGGGCCGCCGGCGGCGAGGTCCTGCAGGAACCGATCGACCAGCACTACGGCGTGCGCGACTGCGCCTTCCGCGACCCGTCCGGCAACATGATCCGCTTCGCCCAGCCCCGCAAGCGGTAGCCGCTGCCCGTTACGTCGTTGCCATGATCGCGCCGACGAAGTAGAACCGGACGTGCTGCTCGAACCCGGCCGGATCGAGCCAGGCGACACCGAAGGGGGCCGCGCGAGCGGCCCCCTCCCGACAGATGGAGACACGATGAGCAAGGTCACGAGGTCGGACACGCAGTCGCCTGCGCCGCACGATGCCGACAGCCACGATCTGATCCGCGTGCACGGCGCGCGCGAGAACAATCTCAAGGACGTCAGCATCGAGATCCCGAAGCGCCGGCTGACGGTGTTCACCGGCGTGTCGGGCTCGGGCAAGAGCTCGCTGGTGTTCGACACGATCGCCGCGGAGTCGCAGCGGCTGATCAACGAGACCTACAGCTCCTTCGTGCAGGGCTTCATGCCGAACCTGGCACGGCCCGAGGTCGACGTACTCGACGGACTGACGACCGTGATCAGCGTCGACCAGCAGCGGATGGGTGCCGACCCGCGCTCCACGGTCGGCACCGCCACCGACGCCAACGCGATGCTGCGCATCCTCTTCAGCCGGCTCGGCAAGCCGCACATCGGCCCGCCCAGCGCGTACTCCTTCAACACCGCCTCGGTCCGGGCGACCGGTGCGATCACCGTCGAGAAGGGCAACAAGAAGGCGGTGAGAGCGACCTACGAGCGCACCGGCGGCATGTGCACGCACTGCGAGGGCCGGGGCAAGGTCTCCGACATCGACCTCACCCAGCTCTACGACGACTCCAAGTCGCTCGCCGAAGGCGCGTTCACCATCCCCGGCTGGAAGTCGGACAGCCAGTGGACGGTGGGGCTCTACGCCCAGTCGGGCTTCCTCGACCCGAACAAGCCGATCCGCCGGTTCACCAAGCAGGAGATGCAGGACTTCCTCTACGGCGAGCCGACCAAGGTCAAGGTCAACGGCATCAACCTCACCTACGAAGGGCTGATCCCCAAGATCCAGAAGTCGTTCCTGTCCAAGGACAAGGAGGCGATGCAGCCGCACATCAGGGCGTTCGTGGAGCGGGCCGTCACCTTCACCACCTGCCCCGAGTGCGACGGCACCCGGCTCAGCGAGGGCGCCCGCACGTCGAAGATCAAGAAGATCAGCATCGCCGACGCCTGCGCGATGGAGATCCGCGACCTCGCCGAATGGGTCCGCGGCCTCAAGGAGCCGACGGTGGCGCCGCTGCTCACCGCGCTCCAGCAGACCCTCGACTCGTTCGTGGAGATCGGCCTCGGCTATCTCGCGCTGGAGCGGCCCGCGGGCACGCTGTCGGGCGGAGAGGCGCAGCGCGTCAAGATGATCCGCCACCTCGGCTCGGCCCTCACCGACATCACCTACGTCTTCGACGAGCCCACCATCGGCCTGCACCCCCATGACATCCAGCGCATGAACGACCTGCTGCTGCGGCTGCGGGACAAGGGCAACACCGTGCTCGTCGTGGAGCACAAGCCGGAGACGATCGCGATCGCCGACCACGTCGTCGACCTCGGCCCCGGCGCCGGAACGACGGGCGGCACCGTCTGCTTCGAGGGCACCGTCGAGGGACTGCGGGCCAGCGGGACCACCACCGGCCGCCACTACGACGACCGGTCCTCCCTCAAGGAGACGGTGCGCAAGTCCACCGGCGCGCTGGAGATCCGCGGCGCGACGGCGAACAACCTGCGCGACGTGGACGTCGACATCCCGCTCGGGGTGCTGACCGTCATCACCGGGGTCGCCGGCTCCGGCAAGAGCTCGCTCGTGCACGGCTCACTGCCACACCGGTCGGGGGCGCCCGGCGAGGGCGTGGTGTCGATCGACCAGAGCCCGATCCGCGGCTCCAGGCGCAGCAATCCGGCCACCTACACCGGGCTGCTCGACCCGATCCGCAAGGCGTTCGCCAAGGCCAACGGGGTGAAGCCGGCGCTGTTCAGCGCCAACTCCGAGGGCGCCTGCCCGACCTGCAACGGCGCCGGCGTCATCTACACCGACCTGGCGATCATGCAGGGCGTCGCCACCACCTGCGAGGACTGCGAGGGGAAGCGGTTCGACGCCTCGGTCCTGGAGTACCACCTCGGCGGCCGCGACATCAGCGAGGTGCTCGCGATGTCCGTGACGGAGGCCGAGGAGTTCTTCGGCAGCGGCGAAGCGCACACGCCGGCCGCGCACAAGATCCTCGACCGCCTCGCCGATGTGGGCCTCGGCTACCTCAGCCTCGGCCAGCCGCTCACCACGCTGTCCGGCGGCGAGCGGCAGCGGCTCAAGCTGGCCACCCACATGTCGGAGAAGGGCGGGGTCTACGTCCTCGACGAACCGACCACCGGCCTGCACCTCGCCGACGTGGAACACCTGCTCGGCCTGCTCGACCGGCTCGTCGACTCCGGCAAGTCGGTCGTCGTCATCGAGCACCACCAGGCGGTCATGGCGCACGCCGACTGGATCATCGACCTCGGCCCCGGCGCCGGCCACGACGGCGGCCTGATCGTCTTCGAGGGCACCCCCGCCGACCTCGTCGCCACCCGCCCCACCCTCACCGGCGAGCACCTCGCGGCCTACGTCGGCGCCTGACCGGCACCCCCGCGGACCCCGGCGGCTCGGTCGCCGCCGAGCAGCCGGGTCTCCGCGGCCGGGAGGCCCTTGGTCCACCAGTGGTCGTAGCGCCGGTAGGCCCTGGGGTCGCGGGAAGCGAGGAACGAGACGAGCGCTCCGGCCTCCGCGGCCAGTACCTCCCAGGTGTCCTCCGGCAGGGGGTGAAAGGCAGCGGCCTCGATCCCGCCGCCGACGGGGCGCCACACACCGGCGACGTGGCCGTCGACCAGCAGGGTGGGCAGTACGTCGCCGTTCACGCGGATCACGTGCTTGCGGTAGGCGGGCGGAATGACGCGGCTGCGGTCGGCGTAGGCCAGCAGGATGCTGTCCCACATGGCCATCAGCCGGGGTGGGGCGGGGGTGTCCTCCGTCGGCCGTGGTGCGCCGGGGAGGTCGTACAGCGCCGTGCCGTCCGGGCCTTCCAGCTGCTCGAGTCCGTCGCCGAGCGCGTGCACCGCCGCGCGGACCCGGGCCCGCTGGACCAGCGCGAACTGCGCCATGTCCGCCACCGACGCCGGCCCGAAGCCCTCCAGGTAGCGGCGGATCAGGATCTGCAGGCCGCCGGCCGCGGCGTCGGCATCGGCCAGGACCGGTCGCGCTCCCGCCGCGACGTACGAGGGCCGGGTCTCGAACGACCAGGACCCTCCCGTGGGCGCGTGCCACAGCGGCGCGTACTGCCGCAGCATCCGCTGGGCCGCCGACTCCATCGGTGCGCCGAGTCGTTCCCCGAGCCAGCCCCCGATCTCGGCGACGGTGCGGGGCTGGTCCGCGTACCCCAGCAGATCGCCGACCAGCACTCCGGCCTCATCGGCGCTGAGCCCGGATGCCGTGAAACGGGAGTCGCCGAGCCGGGAGCCGCGCAGGGTCGGTTCCATGGCCTCCCGGAAGTGCCGGTAGTCCTCGGCGTGGACCGCGTGCAGGGTGAGCCGCATCAGGGTCGCTTTGACCGTTCGGTGACCGCTCAGGGCCGCGTCGAGGCCCGCCGGGTCGAAGCCGCTCAGCCTGTTCCACAGCGCGACGTACGGTGAGGCGGGCTCCTGCGCCTGCAGGGCGACCACCCGGCGCACCGCGTCCGCGACGTCGAGGGACTCGCGGCCGAGCAGCAACTGTCGGGCGAGAGTCGCACGGTTGAGGGCCTGTCCGGTCATCTTCATGCCGGCATTCTCCCTTCACCGGCCAGACCTTGCCCTAGGAGTCCTCGTCGTAGGTCCCCGCCTCCACCTCGAGGGCGAGTTCCTGGAGGACCTCGAGCGAGGAGACGTCCGTACGACCGCTGTCGTGCGCCATGGCCAGGCTGGTGAAGGCCAGGCTGAACCCGGCGACCATCGTGTGCAGGGCCGGTCCGAGGGCCTCCGCGACCAGGCGCGCCACCTGCTGGGGGGAGGATTCGGCCGGCACGCTGATCGAGGGCAGCATCTCGTTCAGCAGCTGGGTGACCACCCCTGCTTCCGTTTCCGGGGTGTCGTCGTCCTCTCCTGCCACCACCGCTCGGCGGATCTCCTGGGCTTCGGTGAGGATTCCGATGACTCGCTTGATGACCTCTGCGCGTTCCATGTCCGGAGAGTAGCTCCGGCACGCGTTTGCGGAGGTGGAGCGCACACGATTCGCGTGATGACCCCACCCCTGTCGGATAGTTGGCCTACCTTTTTCCCGTGGACCAGTTGATCGCAGAAGACCCGACCCGCATCGGCCCGTACCGCCTGATCGCCCGGCTGGGCGCGGGCGGCATGGGCCTGGTCTATCTGGGTCGTTCCGAGGGCGGACGCACCGTGGCCGTAAAGGTCGTGCAGGCCGAGCACGCCGGGCACCCGGAGTTCCGCAGGCGCTTCGCCCGCGAAGTGGCCGCCGCCCGGCGGGTGGGCGGGAGTTGGACGGCGGACGTGCTCGACGCCGACCCCGAGGCGGCCGTGCCCTGGGTGGCCACCCAGTACATCCCGGGGCCGGACCTGCACACCGTGGTCGCCCAGGACTTCGGGCCGTTGCCCGAGCACTCGGTCCACACCCTCGCCAACCGGCTCGCCCTCGCCCTGCAGGCCGTACACGACGCGGGCCTGATCCATCGCGACCTGAAGCCGTCCAACGTCCTCGTCACCGTCGACGGCCCCCGCGTCATCGACTTCGGCATCGCGCGGGCGATGGACAGCCTCGCCGGGGACAGCCTGCACACCCGCACCGGCATGCTGATCGGCTCCCCCGGCTTCATGTCGCCGGAACAGGTCCGCGGCCTTGAACTCACCCCCGCCAGCGACGTCTTCTGCCTGGGCGCCGTCCTCGTCTACGCCGCCACCGGACGCCATCTGTTCGGCGCCACGGACACCGGTCTGAACGCCCACCTCTTCCGGGTCGCCGAGGAGGAGGCGGACCTGACCGGTGTACCGGAGACGCTGGTCGATCTCGTCCGCGCATGTCTGGACAAGGACCCGGCCAAGCGGCCCACCCCGCAGCAGGTGGCCGCGCGCACGGCACCGGATCAGGCCTCGGAGTGGCTGCCGGGTGCGGTGCTGGCGCAACTCGGCCGCCATGCCGCCCAGTTGCTGGACTACGCCCCCGCCGCACCCGCTGAAGCCCTCGCCGGGGCCCCCGCCGCACACCCGGACCCCCGCACCCCCTCCGCCCAGCCGCTGCCCCCGCCGCCCGCGTACGCGCCGACCGCCCCGGCGCACTTCGTGCCCGCGCAGGGCTTCGGGCCGCCCCCGTCCCCGGCCACCTTCCAGGACCCGGCGTCCCCGCACCCCAGGCGCTGGGGGAGCCTGGTGGTGATCGCCCTGACGCAGCTGCTGGTGCTGCTCGACGCGACGACCTTCAACATGGCGATCCCGATCGTCCAGGCCGAGCTCGACCTCCACGCCGACGACCTGAGCCCGGCGATCAGCGCCTACCTGGTTGCCTTCGCCGGGATGCTGCTGCTCGGCGGGCACATCGCCGACCTCGTGGGGGCCAAACGGACCCTGGTCATCGGCCTGGCCGGCTTCGCGGTGGCCTCCGCGCTCGGCGGCTCGGCCGGCGACCCCGCTCTGCTGATCGCGGCCCGCGCCCTGCAGGGCGCCTCTGCCGCCCTGCTCACACCGTCCGCACTGTCCCTGGTGGCCACCGGCTTCACCGACCCGAAGGAACGCGCCCGGGCCTTCGGGATCTACGCCGCGATCACCGCCGGCGGCGGGGCGCTCGGGCTGCTCACCGGCGGCTGGCTCTCCGAGACACTGAGCTGGCGCTGGACCCAGTACGCGTGCATCCCCTTCGCCGTGATCGCGCTGATCCTCGCCAACGCCCTGCTGCCCGACCGCCCGGGGCGCACCGGCGCCCGCTTCGACGGGCCCGGCGTGCTGCTCGGCTCGCTGGGACTCGCCGCCCTCGTCTATGGCCTCGGCGATGCCCAGCAGCGCGGCTGGACCACCCCCCTGACCCTGGTCCTGCTCGCGGCGGGCACCCTGCTGCTCGTGGCCTTCCTGTGGTGGCAGACCAGGACGTCCAGCCCCCTGCTTTCGCCGTACGTCCTCCAGGACCGCAACCGCGTCGGCTGCATCCTCGTGGTGCTCCTGGCCGGCATCGGCGTCCTCTCCCTGTTGCCCGTCCTGTCCTTCTATTTGCACTACGTACTCGGCTACGCCCCGGCCATGGCCGGGGTGCTGATCCTGCCCATGGTCGCGGCTGCCGTCATCGGCTCCACCCAGGTCTCCGCCCGCCTGCTGCACCGCACCGCGCCCCGGGTCCTGATCGTGTCGGGCCTGGTGATCACGGCTGTCGGGCTGCTGCTCCTGACGGGACTCGAGGCCGGCGGCGCCTACCCGATCCAGGTGCTGCCCGGCATGCTCCTCGCCGGCTTCGGCACCGGTCTGGCCTTCACTCCGGTCTTCGCCACCGCGACCGCCGCCATCGCCCCGCAGCACTCCGGCGCAGCCTCGGCCACCGTCATCACGGCCCAGCAGGTGGGCGAGGCGATCGGCACGGCGCTGCTCACGAGCTTCATGACCGCCCGCCTCGCCCATGCGTCACCGGATGATCAGGCCCAGGAGCTGCTGCGCGGCTACGCCGACGGCCTCTGGTGGGAGGTCGGCACCCTCCTGCTCGCGGGCCTGATCGCCGGCGTGATGGTCACCGCCAGGGCGCCTGAGCAGGCGAGGCGGCCGGTGGCGGGGTGACCGTCAGGGTGCGGGGCGCCTGCGTCAGCGGCGGGGGCAGACGGAGCGGCGTACGGCCCGGCGTGAGGCTGCCGAGGACCCGGGGGCCCGCCGCGCCCGTGCACTGCGGCACGGTGCCCGGCAGGCCGTGCAGGGTGAGGTAGCCCAGTACGGCGAAGGCGTACGCCTCCTTGGCGGCGCTGGGCAGCCCCACCGCGTCCGAGGTGCGCAGCCGTACCGCGGCACCGAGTTCCTGGCGAAGTGCGGCCATCAGGACGGGGTTGCGCGTGCCGCCGCCGGAGGCCAGCACCTCGGTGACCCCGAACGGGCGCAGCGCGTCGGCGACGGTGCGGGCGGTGAGCCGGGTGAGGGTGGCGAGGACGTCGGGGGTGGAGAGCGCCCCGACCGCGTCCAGGGCCGTACGCAGGTAGCCGGAGTGGAACAGCTCCCGGCCGGTGGTCTTGGGCGCGGGCAGCACGTAGTACGGCTCGGCGAGCAGGCGGTCGAGCAGCGGCCGGTGGACGGTGCCGCGGGCCGCCAGGCGGCCGTCGGTGTCGCGGTCGAGGCGCCCGGCGGTGAGGTGGCGGGCGGCGGCGTCGAGAAGGGCGTTGCCGGGCCCGGAGTCGAAGGCCGCCGGGGTGCCGTCCGGGGTGAGCACGGTGGCGTTGGCGATGCCGCCGACGTTCAGCGCGGCCGGTACGCCGGGGTGTCCGCGCAGCAGCATGCGGTCGATCAGGCCGACCAGAGGTGCGCCCTGGCCGCCGGCGGCGATGTCCCGGGTCCGGAAGCCGGAGACGACGGGGAGTCCGGTCGCCTCCGCGATCCACGCGGGTTCGCCGAGTTGCAGGGTCCCGTGGACGAGACCGCCGTCCGACCAGTGGAAGACGGTCTGGCCGTGGGAGGCGATCAGTTCGGCCCGGCCCGCGCAGAGTTCGCGATCGGCCCGGGCGGCGAGACGGGCGAACGACTGCCCGATCCGGGTGTCGAGGCGGCACACGTCGGCGAGGGTGGTGCGCCCGGGCGGGAGCGCTGCCGCGAGCGCGTGGCGCAGCTCGTCGTCGTACGGCTCGCTGACCATGCCGAGCGGGGTGAGGCGCAGTTCGGAGCCGTCACGCGTGATGCGGGCGGCCGCGGCGTCGACTGCGTCGCAGGAAGTGCCGGACATCAGGCCGATGACGGTGGTCTGCGCGGCTTGCGGTGCGGGCGGCGCGGCGTGGTGGGTCATCGCAGGGGCCTCAGGTGGTCGTCGGGGCGCAGGGTGAGCAGGGCGGGGACGGCCAGCGCGCAGGCGCCCGCCGCGTAGAGCGCGGGAATGTCCGGGTTCCCGGTGTGCCGTACGAGCGTGGTGACGATCAGGCCCGCGCATCCGGAGAAGACGGCGTTGGAGAGCGCGTAGGCCAGGCCCAGCCCGGTGCTGCGCACGCGCGTCGGGAACATCTCCGCGAGCAGGGCGGGGCCCGGCCCGGCCAGGAGTCCGATCATCGCGCCGGCCGCCGCCAGCAGTGCTGCCTTCGCCGCGACGGATGTGCCCGGGTCGCGCAGGAGGTGCAGGAGCGGTACGGCGGTCAGGACGACGAGGATGCTGCCGGTGAGCATGACGGTACGCCGGCCCACCCGGTCGCTGAGTGTTCCGGCGGGGAGGATCGCGACGGCGAATCCGAGGTTGGCGACGAAGGTGGCGGCCAGGGCCTGCTGGAAGGTGGTGCCGAGAGTGGCCTGGAGGTAGGAGGGCAGCACGACGAGGAAGGTGTAGCCGGCCGCGGACCAGCCCATGATGCGGCCGACGCCGAGGACGACGGCGCGCGCCGTGTCGGCGCGGCCTGGGGCGTCTGCCCGGCCTGTGAGGTCCGCCCGGCCCGGGACGTCCGCCCGGCCCGGGGGCCCCGCGGTCTCCGGCAGCCGCAGCCGCAACCACAGCGCGACGGCGCCCAGCGGCAGGGCGAGCAGGAAGGGGATGCGCCAGCCCCACGCGTACAGGTCGCTCTCGGAGAGCAGGGTCGCCAGGCCGACGGCGACGCCCGCGCCCGTGAGGAGCCCGAGGGCGACGGTGAACGACTGCCAGGCACCGTGGCGGCCGCGCCGGCCAGGCGGTGCGGTCTCGGTCAGGAGGCTCACGGCTCCGCCGAACTCGCCCCCGGCGGACAGTCCTTGGACGCTGCGCAGCAGGGTCAGCAGCCACGGTGCGACGGCGCCGGCGGTGGAGTACGCGGGCAGTACTCCGATCAGGGTGGTCGCGCCGGTCATCAGGGCGACGGCGAGGACGAGCGCGGGCCGGCGGCCCGCCCGGTCCGCGAGCCGTCCGAAGATCAGGGCGCCCAGCGGGCGGAAGAAGAAGGCGATGGCGAAGGCGGCATAGGTCGCGATGAGCGCCTCGGCACGGTCGCCACCGTCGGGGGTGAAGAAGCGGGCGGCGATGACGGTGGCGAAGGAGCCGTAGACGCCGAACTCGTACCACTCCACGAAGTTGCCGACGGACCCGGCGACGAGCGCGTGCCGGGCGGACGGCGGACGGACCGGCACGGGAGCCACGGCGGCCACGGGGGACGTCGCGGGCCGGCTCTGCGGGCGGGGGACGGGGCGAGCCACAGTGGCTGGCTGCCCGCACGGACGCCTGACGATGCGCGGCGCGGCCGGATTTCAGCGGATCGGCCGCACACCGGAGCCGCCCGCGACGCACCTCGCCCGGTGCGGCGGCCCCGGCGCGCACCCGTTGCCGCGAGACGATGGACGGATGGCAGACACCTTCACCAGCCGCACCATCGAGGTCGTCACCGGCGCGTCGGAGACCGTGCACGACCTGACCGCCGCCTGTACGGAGTTCCTGGGGGCGGCCGCCCGGGGTCGGGACGGCCTGCTCAACGTGTTCACCCCGCACGCGACGGCGGGGCTGGCCGTCATCGAGACGGGCGCCGGCAGCGACGAGGACCTGCTGGAGGCGCTCCGCACGCTGCTGCCCGCGGACGACCGCTGGCGGCACCGGCACGGCTCCCCCGGGCACGGCCGCGACCACGTACTGCCCGCGTTCGTGCCACCGCACATGACGCTGCCGGTGCTCGGCGGCGAGCTCGCGCTGGGGACCTGGCAGTCGGTGGTGCTGGTCGACACCAACCGGGACAACCCGCGGCGGCAGGTCCGGTTGTCGTTTCTGGGGTGATGGCGCGGTGGAGCGACGACTGCGGGGGTGAGGCCCGGCTGGACCGGCCTGTCAGACCCCTGAGTCAGAATCCTGCTCATGTCCACACGATCCGACATGGCTCTCGAGCTCCACCTCGGCAAGATCCTCTCTGCCGCAACGGCGGAGACCGTGCAGAGCGCGGTCATGGCTGCCCTGCGTCACGTACGGTCCGCCGCCGGCGGAAAGCGAAGGGGAGGAAAGCGGCTGACGGAACTTCTCGCCCGGGCGCGGACCTCGGCGGCAACAGCAGACGAATGGGAGATCGTAAGATCCCTGCAAGACGCCCTCCATTACACGGAAGGGCGACTCCTCAGGCCCGATTACGAGGAGAAGTACCGGTTGCACTACCGGGATCAGGGCCCGCGAGACAAGCTGGGGCTCGATTCCATCGCGAGGACCGTGGCCATGACCAACGAGTTCTGGTGCGGCGAAGCCGAGCAGTACCTGAGTGAACATCCTGGAGCTGTTCTCGCGGAGGTTCTGGAGCACGTGCGCAAGCTGGGCCAGGACGCCCGGTTCATGCAAGCCCCCGTGGATGATCCGGCGCGTTACCACATACCGCGCGGGATCGCCGAGCGTGCACTGTGGACGGAGCGCGTACTGAAGAACCGAGTTGAAGTCACGGATCCGGCGGAAGCTGCCCACCGCATCATGTCGTCTCCTGAGGCCCTCGCCGTCCTTGCAGCGGACGAAGACGGACGAACGGTCTTGCGTGCAGCAGAACTACAGCGCCGAGCGGCCCATCTCCGCGAGCTGCGCCGGGTGGCCGAAGACGCCACTGCGTCCGAACATGCTTTGCAGCGGGCGTTGAACGGGATGTACTGGGTGTTCGGCGGACGCTTCATCGGTGAGGCCCAGCAACGGAGGCTGGTACCCGGGGACGAAGTCGACATCCCGTTGATCCGTGGCGACGGCTCGCTTCAGATAGTCGAGCTGAAACAAGCCGCGGCGGTGAAGCTGGTGAAGGAACACCGGGGCTCCTGGGTGCCCAGGAGAGAGGTGAACGATGCCGTGGGCCAAGCCATCAACTACCTTGTCGGCTTGGATGAGAATCGAGAACGCATATCGATGGAGTTCGGCATCGACACCCGTCGCGCAAGCGCGATCATTCTCATCGGGCATCCGCTGAGTCAGCCGGAAGTCGACGAAAAGGAAATCAACGAGGCCCTGCGCATTCACACGTCGCACCTGAACCGGATCGAGGTACTCACTTACAAGGAGCTCATCGACAGTGCGGAAAGAGCCCTCGCGGCGGGTGACGTGATGTAGCCCGGCCCCGCCGCGCCGCCACCCCACGTGAATGAAGCCTCAACCATCTTGTGTCTCAGGCGAGTTGGCCGGATCTCAAGATGACTGCCACAGTGCGCCCATGGCATGATCAACCTTCACGTTACTTACGGGTAACGCCCCCCTCCCCCACACGAAGGTCACATCTCCGTGCGCACGCTCGCCAGACGCCTCCTGCTCCCCGGCCTGACCACCCTGGCGCTCGCCGCCACCGGCTGCTCCTCGCCCGCACACAACACCGGCGCGG
Organism: Streptomyces sp. NBC_01546; assembly: GCF_045208355.1. Taxonomy (NCBI): domain Bacteria; kingdom Bacillati; phylum Actinomycetota; class Actinomycetes; order Kitasatosporales; family Streptomycetaceae; genus Streptomyces; species Streptomyces sp. NBC_01546. The sequence goes on along the minus strand of NZ_CP109379.1, from coordinate 7,602,243 downwards.
CCGCACCGGGAAGCGCCGCCACCACCGCACCGGCCGCCGACGGCACACAGCAGCTCGACGTGACCGCCGCGCCGCAGGGATCGTCCGCGCCGACGGCCGTGGCCCGCACCGGCGGCGGCAAGGGCCGGCCCGAGAAGTCCTCGCTCCAGGTCGCCTCGTACGACAAGGCGAGCGGACGGGCCGTCATATCCACGGCAGCAGCCCAGAAGCCGACCGGTTCGCCCAGCCACTCCCCCGCACCCGACAAGCCCGTGGCGGTGGGCGACGTCATCGCCAGCGCACCGGCGCCCGGCGCCCCCGACGGCCTGCTCGCGAAGGTCACCGAGGTCGTCGGAAAGACCGACCGCGGCACCGAGGTGAAGACCGCCGCCACGACGCTGGCCTCCGTCCTCGACGACGACAAGGCCGACGGGAAGGTCCCGGTCGACCCGTCCTCGGTCACCGTCGAGCCGTTGATGAAGGGCGTCACCTTCTCCTGGGCGAAGAGCCAGGGCGCGCGGTTCGGGCCCCAGGGCGCGACGCTGCCCCTCGGCACCCTGCGGCTGGACGTGAACGCCGCGGTGGACACCGCCAAGGACGCCCCCGCCTCGGCCGGCGCCTCGGTGTCCGGCTTCGTCCAGCTCGCCCCCCGGGTGGAGTTCTCGTACGACGGCAGCTCGGGCGGCGCCTTCGGCCCGAAGTCCGCCTTCCTCGGCATGAGCGGCGACTGGTCCTCGCAGTGGGCGCTCAAGGGCCGCGCCGCCGCGAGCACCGGCGACGCGCCCAAGCGGATCCCGTTCGCCAAGCTGCACAGCACCCCCGTCATCCAGGTGGGCCCCGTGCCCGTCGTCGTCAACCTCGACCTGACCTGTTACGTCCAGGTGGAGGCGGACGGCCGCGTCACCGTCGACGTCCAGCAGGACGTCAAGGGCGACTTCCGGGTCGGCGGCAGTTACGCGTCGGGGCAGGGCTGGACTCCGGTCAGCACCTCGGCCGTGCAGAGCTCCCCTGTGAAGGCCGGCGTCACCGCCGCCGGGCGGGTCAAGGGCGCTCTCGGCGCCGAGGCTTCCGTCGGCCTGTACGGGGCCGTCGGCGTCAGCGCCGACTTCGCCCCCTACGTGCGCGGCGAGGCCGAGGTCAAGGCGACCGCGTCCACCGACGGCAAGAGCGCGGTGAACGGATCCTGGGCGCTGTACGGCGGCTTCGATCTGAGCGGACAACTCCACTTCGAGCTGTCCCTGTTCGGCACGCCGGTCTTCCAGCACCGCATCCCGCTGGGCACCCTCAACCGCGAGTGGCCGCTCGCGAGCGGCCGCGCAGGGCAGTAGCAAGCCAGTAGCCGGCCAGCAGTCGGCCAACAGCCGGGCGCCGCTTCCACTACGCCAATGAGGCGGCGGCTCCCGGCGCGTAGCCCCGTCGCTCGCACATCGACCCACTACTGTCCGTTTCGTTAGCGATTCGGACGATTTTGGGGATGTGCGTGCGTCGTCTCACTGTTGCTCTCACCCTGCTGGCAACCCTCGGCTCCGGCACCCTCCTGGGCCCGCAGGCCGTCTCGGCCGACCGGGAGGGTCCGGGCCGGGGTACGAACATCCTCGTCGTGGGCGTCGACAGCCGCGCCGGCCTCTCCGCCGCCGAGAAACGCCGGCTCCACGTGGGCGGCGAGGGGTGCAACTGCACCGACGTGATGATGCTCGTGCACCTGTCGCAGGACCAGCGCCGCGCGAGTGTCGTGTCCATCCCGCGTGACTCCTACGTCGAGTACGCACGCCCCGCCGGCGACACCGGCCCCGCCCGGTGGGGAAAGATCAACGGCGCGTACAAGATCGGCGGCGGCCCGCTCACGGTGCGCACCGTCGAGAAGGCGACCGGCCTGCACGTCGACCACTTCCTGGAGACCGGCTTCACCGGCTTCGAGCAGGCCGTCGACAACCTCGGCGGCGCGACCGTGTGTACGGACAGGCCGCTCCAGGACGAGAACTCCGGCCTCGACATCCCCTCGGGTGTCCACCACACCGACGGCAACGGCACGCTGCGCTACGTCCGGGCCCGGCACGTCAACCAGCGGCCCGGAGACCTCGGCCGCGTCCGCCGCCAGCAGCGCGTGGTCACCGACCTCCTGGCCCGCCTCACCGCCGAGGGCGCCCTGGACGGACCCGTCAACACGGCGCGCACCGCCCGGGCCTTGCTGAAGTCCGTACGCACCGGCGAGGGCACCGGCCTGTCCGACCTGATCCGGATCGGCTGGGCACTCGGCCGTCTGCGCACGGACCGCACCGAGTTCGCGACCGTCCCTATCCGCCTCTTCGACCACCGGGTACCCGGCGTGGGCTCCACCCTGGTGTGGGACGAGCCCCGATCCGCGGCGCTGTGGGACGCTCTCGGCGCGGACCGCTCCATCACCGGGGACACGCGCATCCAGCCCGTCCCGGAAACACCGGTCTCGAGCAACCCGGCGAACATCGCGGTCCGTGTGGACGACGACACCGTGGCCGCGGCCCTGCGCGCGACCGGCTTCGCCGTCACCGCCACGCAGTCCGCACCGCCGGTACGTCCCGCCGGTCCGCCGGTCATCAGCCATCCCCCCGGGCGGGAGGAGGACGCCGCAACCCTCGCGGCCGCCCTGCCCGGCGCCCGCTTGCGGCCCGACCCGAAGCTGGACAACGTCTTCGGCGTCAGCGTCGCCACCCGGCCCGTCCTGGTCAAGACGGTCACCTACGACCGCAACACCGTCGACGGCGCCCCCGTCACCGCCGACCGCCTCAGCTGCGCCGGAGCGCCCGCACGCATGCCCGTCACAGGCTGATCGCGATCTTGCCCCGTGCGTGACCGGACCTCAGGCGGCGTACCGCGTCGGGGACTTCGGCCAGCGGGTACGTACGGTCGAGGGCCGGGGTCAGCGAGCCGGACTCGATGAGCTCCCCGAGGGCGCGCAGGTCCTCGGGGTTCGGGGTGGAGGCGAGTCCCCGCAACTGCTGGCGGACGAAGGGCGACAGCAGCAGGGCCCACAACTGGCGGTGGTAGCCGCCGAGCCAGCGGCCGTCGGTCTCGCCGCCGACCATGACCAGGGTCCCGCGCGGGGTCAGGGCCCGGCGGAGCCGGTGCAGGGGTCGGTTGCCCGCGATGTCGAGGACGAGGTCGTAGCGGTGGACGCCGTCGGTGGGGTCCTCGCGGGCGTAGTCGACGACCTCGTCGGCGCCGAGGGACCGGACCAGGTCCGCCTTGGAGGCGCTGCACACCCCGGTGACGTGAGCGGCCCCCAGGGCCTTGGCCAGTTGTACGGCGTAGGTGCCCACCCCGCCCGAGGCCCCGATCACCAGGACCCGCCCCCCGGGCTTCAGCCGGCCGGCGCGCAGGGCCTGGAGGGCGGTGCACCCGGAGATCGTGACGACCGCCGCCTGTTCGGGCGTGAGCCGGGCCGGACGGGGAGCCAGCTCTTCCTCCTTGGCGCACGCGTACTGCGCGAAGGAGCCGGTGCAGGTGCCGTACACCTCGTCGCCGGGCCGGAAGCGGGTGACGTCCGGGCCGACGGCCTCCACACGGCCCGCGACGTCCAGACCCCTCACGCGCTGCTTGGGTGCCCGCAGGCCGAAGCCCGCCGCGCGGATCGCGTAGGGCATGCCCGCCATCAGGTGCCAGACACCCTGGTCGACGCCGGCCGCCCGTACGCGCAGCAGCACCTCGCCCCGGCCGGGCACGGGCTGGTCGATCTCGTCGAGGCGCAGGACGTCGGGTGTTCCGTAGACGTCGTGGACGATGGCTCTCATGAGGTGTCTCCCTCTGTGCCGGTGTGGTCCGAGCTGCCCGGTTGGGCCGAGTACTGGAAGACGCTGTCGAGGGGAACGCCGAACACCCGGGCGATCTGGAAGGCCATCTCCAGCGACGGCGAGTAGCGGCCCTGTTCGATGGCGATGACGGTCTGCCGGCTCACTCCGATGCGGCGGGCGAGCTCGGCCTGGGTCATCTCGCCGTGGGCGAAGCGCTGGGCCCTGATGGTGTTGGTGACCCTCGTCGCCTTCACCACGGGTGGAAACCGAACCGGTAGGAGATGACCTTGACCGCCGAGCCGAGCACCGACGACAGGACGAAGGCCAGGTAGATGCAATTGGCGATCCAGAACGGAGCGGCCTCGGCCATCGCCAGGACCAGGCCGGCCACCGCGCCGATCACGACCAGCGACTGTCCCACGTACTCACCGAAGCGGTGGATCTCGCGGTCACGCTGGTCCTTGACGTTCGCCTCCCGCGGCGAGAACGCGGCGATCACGATGTGGGCGGAGATCGAGGCGGCGATCGCCAGGCCGACGCTCCACAACAGGGCTTCCACGTAAGGCGCCCGGGTCAGCGGCACCGCCGCGGGGCGGCTCAGTACCACCCACAGATACGCGGCGTACGACGCGACCGCGACCACCAGCATGCTCCAGGCACGTTTCTCCTCGACTGTCACTTCCCGCTCCCACTCCCCCATGTCAAGAAAACCAGACACTCGGAGTGTCAAGCAGTCTCGACATCGTGTCAAGGATTCTTTACCTCGGAGTCGGACGACCACTAACCTGTGCGACATGACGATGCACAAGACCGCACACGTGAGCGTTGACGCGATGATCGAGGACCTCAGGACACTCGTCGAGACCGAGTCCCCATCGCGCGATCTCGACGCCTTGACGGCATCGGCCAAGGTGGTCGCCGCGGTCATCGAGAGCCGCCTCGGCGGGCAGGCCGTCCTCGTCGAGAGCGAAGCCGGGCCGCACGTGCACTGGTCGGGGGGCGGCGATCCCAAGGTGCTGATCCTCGGTCACCACGACACGGTCTTCCCGCTCGGCACCCTTGAACGCCGCCCGTTCCTGGTCGAGGACGGGCACGCGACCGGCCCCGGGGTCTTCGACATGCTCGGCGGTCTGGTCCAGGCCGTTCACGGCCTGGCGACGCTCGAAGACCGGTCGGGCGTCGAGATTCTGATGACCGCCGACGAGGAGGTCGGCTCCCGCTCCTCCCGAGCTCTCCTCGAGGAACGAGCCCTTGCCTGCGGCGCGGTACTCGTGCTCGAGGGCGCCGCTGACGGCGGAGCCCTGAAGACCGGCCGCAAGGGCTGCGGCACGTTCCAGGTTTCCATCGCGGGCCGGGCGTCGCACGCGGGCCTGGAGCCCACGGCCGGGGTCAACGCCCTGATCGAAGCAGCGCACCAGGTATTGGACATCGCGGCGCTCGGGCGACCGGAAATCGGCACGACCGTCACCCCGACCGTCGCGTCCGCGGGAACCCTGGACAACGTCGTCCCCGCCGAGGCGACCGTCGTCGTCGACGTACGGGTCGAGTCGGCCCACGAGACGGAACGCATCGAATCCGCGTTCGCCGCACTGGCTCCGCATCTCGACGAGGCGCGGATCGCGGTGGAGGGAGCCGTCAGCCGGCCCCCGATGCCCGAATCGGCGGCGGCCGAACTCTTCGCCGTGGCGCAGCAGCTGCTTCCCGGCCTCGAGGGCAAGGCGGTCGGCGGCGGCAGCGACGGCAACTTCACGGCCGCGCTGGGGGTGCCCACGCTCGACGGCCTCGGAGCGGTCGGGGGCGGCGCCCACGCGGACCACGAGTACCTGGTGGTCGAGGCGATGACCGAGCGGGCGAACCTCGTCGCGGGACTGGTGGAGGCGATCCGGCACCGGTAAGTCCGCCTGCACCTCGGCGTGTTGCCGAGGTGGCTCATCAGGTAGATTTATTTCTAGAAACTGATTCCAATTTCTAGCGGGGCTGACGTGTTAGAGCTGAGGGGGAGCGGAGCCGAGCCGCTGGAGGCGGGCGATCCGCCCCGGATCGGGTCGATTGCGCTGGCGGGCCGGCTGGGGGCCGGCGGCATGGGGCGGGTGTACCTCGGGGTCCAGGAGGGCCGGTACGTCGCCGTCAAGCAACTGCTCGCCTCCGTCGTCGGCGAGGACGAGGACTTCGTGCGCCGTTTCGGGCACGAGTTGGACAACCTCGCCCGGCTGCCCGCGGAGGCCACCGCGCCGCTGCTCGCCAGCGACCGGACCGCAAGGCCCCCGTGGTTCGCCACCGCGTACATCCCCGGCCTCACCCTGAAGGAGGCCATCGGCCTGCACGGCGGCCCGCTGCCCGCACACGCACTGTGGTTGCTGCTGCGGGAGGCGGCGGCGGGTCTGGCGGCGGTGCACGGGCTGGACATGGTGCACCGGGACCTCAAGCCGTCCAACGTCATGCTGACCCTCGACGGTCTCACCCTCATCGACTTCGGTGTCGCCCGGGCGGCCGAACAGAGCCAGCTGACCAGGACCGGCATGGTCGTGGGCACCCCCGCCTACATGGCGCCCGAACAGGCTTCGGGGAAACGGCGGTTGAGCGGCGCCACCGACGTGTTCGCGCTGGGCTCGGTGCTCGCGTACGCGGCGTGCGGCCAGCCGCCCTTCGGCGACGAGTCGGGGCACGGCGTGCTGTACCGCATCGTCCACGAAGAGCCCGACCTGGGGCCGTTGCGGGAGCTGGAACCGGAACTCGCCGAACTCGTCGCGGCCTGCCTCGACAAGGACCCCGAGGGCCGGCCCACCGCCGCCGAACTCCTCGAACGCGCTGCCCGGCACGGCCCGTTCGGCACACCGCTGTGGCCGGCGGCCGTCACCGAGCGCCTGACCGAGCGGGCCGCCTTCGCCGCGGACGTGCAGGAGATCGACGAGCCGACACTCCCGCTCACGGGCACGAAGCCGGAACCGGAGGAGGACCCCGGCCCGGAACCCGCGGCCGAGTCCCGTCCGGAACGTCCCGAGCCGGCCGAACGGCCCGAGCGGCGTGAGCGGCCCGAACGCCGCCGCCGTACCCGCGTCCTGCTCGCCGTCGTCCCCGTCGTCGTGGTCGCGGGCGGTACGACGCTCGCCATCCAGAACCTCCCGTACGCGTCCTCGCCGCGGACCGGCGCACAGGGAACGCCGAGCGCGCCGGTCTCGGCGCCCGCCGACCCTACGGCGTCGACGACGGGCGGCAGCCCGTCGGGCGCGGCGTCACCCGCACCGTCCCCGGGCCAGGAGCAGGCCGCGGGGGACGGCAAGGACCAGGGACAGGGCGGGACGGCCGGCCCCCGGCCGCGGGCGCGGGGGCTGCTGCCGGGCCCGGCCCCGGCGGCGGGAGCGGCGGCGGTACCCAGACCGGCTCGGGAGGCCCCGGAAGCTCCGCCAACGCGGGCGGCGCCGGCAGCCCGCGCCCCTCCGGAGGCGGGACGTCCACGGCCCCCACGGCGCCGGCGCCCCCCGCTTCCGGCACCTACCGCTACCGCAACGGCAACAACGGCGAGTGCATCACCCAGGTCTACGGCTCTTCGGACCACGGTGACTGCTCGGACTCGACCGCCCGGTGGACCGTACAGAGCAGGTCCGACGGCAGTTTCAAGCTCGTCAACAAGCAGACCGGCGGGTGCCTGTACGCCAATATGCTCGGCCAGGCCGTCTTCGTCGGCGACTGCTCCTCGGGCACGAGCCTCCTGTGGCGTACGGGGTCGGACGGCAGCCTGCGGAACGACTACAGCGGCGGCTGCCTCGACCTGGGCATGGCCAGCGGCCTGGTGACGAACACCTGCGGTGGGCAGGCGTCCCAGCGCTGGACGAAGCAGCCCTGACCCGTCTGCCCGTCACCGCGGACGGCTCCCGTCGCCGGGAGCCGTCCGTACGGGCGCCACGCCTCGTTACGGCGCCATCTCGTACGCCCCGGCCAGCGCCTCCACGCGCGCCCAGACCCGCGCCGAGCGGTCGGCGTCGACGACCGGGCGCCGGACGGCGCCGAGGGCCCAGTCCTGCTGGTCCGCGGTGGCGGAGTCCTTGCCGTGCAGCTCGACCGCGTGCGCGGAGAAGTCCCGCACGAGGACGCCGAACAGTTCGTCGAGCACGTCCTCGTCCAGACCGGTCAGGCGGGCCTGCTCCAGGATCAGCTGGCCGTGCACGACCAGGGCGAACAGCTGGCCCACGGCCAGGAGGAGATCGAGGTCGCGGCTCTGCTCCTCGTCGGGTGCGGCGGTCGTGACGAACGCGCACAGGGCGTCGGCCTGCTCACGGAAGCGGGCGACATTGGGCACGGCGGCGTACGCGTCGTAGGCGGGGCGCCAGTCGTGGAAGCGTACGGAGCCCAGACCGCGGGCCGGCCCCTGGCGGAAGAGGAACGCGTCGTCGGCGGCGTCGAGGCGGGTCGGCACGGGTGCGTACTCGGCCGGTTCCAGCAGGTGGTTGCGCATGAACTTGAGGATCAGCGCCAGGTTGACGTGGACCGTGCCCTCCAGCTTGGGCAGACCGCGGATCTCGACGGCCGCCTGGGCGAAGTAGGTGTCCTTCTCGAAGCCCTTGGCCGCGATGACGTCCCACATCAGGTCGATGACCTTCTCGCCCTCGGTGGTCACCTTCATCTTGGTCATCGGGTTGAACAGCAGGTAGCGGCGGTCGTCGGGGCCGGCGGAGCGGAAGTAGTCGACGGCGCGGTCGCTGAACAGCTTCATCCCGACGAGGCGGACGTAGGCGTCGGCCAGCTCGCGGCGCACGTGCGGGAAGGCGGTGACGGGGCGCCCGTAGAGGATGCGGTTCTGCGCGTGGGTGACGGCCTCGTACATCGCGTGCTCGCAGATGCCGATCGAGGCGGTGCAGAGGTTGAACTTGCCGACGTTGACGGTGTTGAGGGCGGCGTCGAAGGCGGCGCGGCCGGTGTGCAGGACGTCGTCGGCGCCGACCGGGTAGTCGACGAGACGGAACTCGCTGACGTACTTGGAGGAGTCGACGACGTTCTTCACGAGCTGGTACGCCGGGTGGCGGCTGTCGGCGGCGAAGAAGACGTAGCCGTCGGGGCCCTCGACGTCGGTGCGGCGGCCGAAGACGGAGACGAGACCGGCGGCGTTGCCGTTGCCGATGTAGTACTTGGATCCGCCGGCCCGGAAACCGCCTTCGCCGTCCGGCTCCAGCAGCATGTCGGTGGAGTAGATGTCGGCGCCGTGGGTCTTCTCGGACAGGCCGAAGGCGAACACCTCGCCCTCGCCGAGGAGCTGCGCCGCGCGGCCGCGGGCGACGGCGTTGTCGCTCTGCCAGACCGGGCCGAGACCCAGGATGGTGACCTGCCACGCGTACCAGTAGTCCAGGCCGTAGAAGCCGAAGATCTCGTTGAGGGCGGCGATCCGTGCCGTGTCCCAGCGCTTGTCCGGTTCGTCCTGGCCGGCGGCGGAGGCCGGGGTCAGGAAGGTCGCGAACAGGTCCTCCTTGGCGGCGAACGCCAGGAAGTCGCCGAGCCAGGCGCGGGAGCGGTAGTCCTCGATGAGCCTGCGCTTGCCGCGGCCCTCGAACCAGTCGACGGTGGCGCGCAGCAGCCTGCGGGTCTCGGGGTCGAAGTGCGCGGGGTCGTAGGTGCGCGGGTTGAACAGCAGCGGGTCGGTCATGGAGGTCCGCCTTTCGGGTCGGGGGATCAGTCGAGGGATCAAGGGGGTGAGGTTCAGGGGGCGAGATGCAGGGTTCAGCGCTCGGCGAGCCGGTGGAGCGTGGCGAGCACGTCCTCGAGCCAGGCGATCGTCATCCGCTCGTAGGCGATGCCGCCGCGGAGCACGACGTGCTGGAGCTCCCGCCCGGGGTCGGTCGGCGCGGGGGCGTCCGGGCCGGTGAAGTCGCGCAGCTCCCCCGCGAGATAGCGCGTGAGCCGGTCGGTGTGCGCCAGGTGGTGCCGTTCGACCTCGCGGATCAGCGCGGCCGGATCGTCGAAGGCCGCGCCGCGGATCTTCACGGCGAGCTCGTGCCGGATGCCCTCGGGCTGGATCGGCTCGTGGAGCCAGGCGGCCAGGGCGGCCCGGCCGGCGGCGGCGACGGAGTACTCCTTCTTGTCCGGCCTCGCCTCTTGCGGCACGTCACGGACGTCGATCCAGCCGTCACCCTCCATGCGCTTGAGCACGCGGTAGATCTGCTGGTGGGTGGCGGTCCAGAAGTAGCCGATGGACCGCTCGAACCGGCGGGCCAGCTCATAGCCGGAGCCCGGCTTCTCCAGCAGGGAGACGAGGATCGCGTGCTCGAGTGCCATGCCCCGATTTTTCTATGCAACTCGTTGCATAGACAAGCGCCGCCGCCCCGGTGAGACGCGGCTCACCCGTCCCTCACTGTTGTTCCGGGGGCTTGCCCTCCGCCGCGGACACCTCGACGAACTCGGCCTGGCCCTTGGCATTGAGCCGCAGGATCGGGACCGCCTTGTTGCGGGGATTGCCGTTGTTCTGGAAAGAGATGAAACCGCTGGCCCCGGCCACCTGCTGGCTTCCGTCCATCTGGTGGAACATCCGGGCCACGGCGTCGCCGGCGACCTTGCCCTGCCAGCGGGCGGCCATCTGGATCCCGTGGCCCGCGGTGAGGACGGCGTCGTGGCCCATCAGGGCCCCGCCGTCGTCCCGGCGGTCGTGCGGGAACCACTGGTCGAGCAGCCCGCCCTGCTGGAAGTTCTTCGCGGACGGCGCGGACACCGACTGCGGCGACGCGCGGTACATGTCGGGGTGGGAGAGTCCGGTGTAGAGCACCTCGACGCCCGTCTCGGCGGCGTGGGCGAGCTGCTCGGCGGTCAGGTTGGTGGTGTCGTCCCCGGCGAAGACGGTGAACTTCTGGTCGGTGCAGCTGCGGTTGGACAGGGCGTCCAGGAAGTGTGTGAGGTGCTGGCCGCGGCCCGCGAAGTAGACGAGCTGGGGGCGTTGCTGGCACAGCTGGCCGGGCATGTAGCGGAGCTCGTTCTGCCAGGCGCTGCTGACGGAGGAGTCGTACGTCATGCGTTCGGCGACGAGCCTGTGTTTGTCACCCTCCTGGAAGGCCTTGGTGAAGGCCGTGCCGAGGGTGGACGCGTACAGGTTTCCCTCCGCCACGTCCTGGATGACGACCGCGGTGCCGACGCCCCGCCGTTTGAGGTAGGCGGCCGCCGCGTACGCCTCGTCCTCGTTGGTGGGGGCGACCCGTACGAAGCCCGTGATGCCCTGGATGTTCGTGGCGGTCATGGTGGAGCCGACCATGGCGATCCCGTTCTCGGAGAGACGCCGTATGGCCGCGAGGTTCTCGTTCGTGCTCGGGCCGAGGCCGGCCACGGCGACCAGCCGGTCCGGGGCGTCCTTGCGGGCGATCAGCTCGTCCACGGTGTGCTGCCAGTGCGCCGACTTGCTGCCCGCGTTCGCTATCAGGAGGCGGATCTTGGGGGTGGCGGACAGATCGCCGCGATTGTGCCGGTACTGGGCGAGATAGGCGCCCTGCAGTTCGTGCCGGACGCCCTCGGCGGAGTTGCTGTCATCGGCGGTGGTGGTGAAGGAGGTCAGGTAGGCGACGCTGACGTACGGTTCCTTGTCCGCGTCGGCGAGGACCCGGGCGTTCTCCTCCTCGATCTTCTTGGCCACCGCGTCGAGGTCCGGTGCGAAGGCGTAGGAGCCGTCGGTCACGCCGACGCATTCGTCGCGGGGACCCTGTTCGACCACTCCGTCGGCGCATCTCGACAGCCGTTCCTGGATCCAGCCGACGCCCAGCCAGCCGGCCGCCACCAGTGCGACGGCAACGGCGACGGCCAGGGCCACGCGGCGCACGACGTGCAGCGGCCATTCGAGTCTGACCACGGGCTCAGCCCTCCCCGCCGGCCGTCTGGGGATCGCGCCAGTGACGGTGGCGCTCCGCCTCGTTGAACAGGGCCACGATGTCGTTCCTCCGCAGTTGTGACAGCTGGGTGTAGCCGTCGGCGATCATGTCGTTGAGTCGCATGGCGGGGTCGGCGAGCGGATCGCTCCACACCCAGCGGGTGGTCACCAGCGTGTGGATCACGGACTCGACGTCCATCACGCGCTCGGGGCGGCGCGGGCCGAGCCCGGCGAGGAGTTCCAGCGGGCCGCGGTCCGCCGGGAGGCGGTTGGGGGCGGCGGTGATCGCGTTGAACTCGGCGATCCACTGCGCGGCCGGCACTTCGGTGAAGCGCCGTGTCAGATGGGCGGTGACCTCGTCGGTCCGCCCGGCGGCGAGCTGGTGGTACATCTCCTGCACCGCCTTCCCCTCACCGCGGTAGAACTCCGCCAGGAGTTCGTGCGCGGCGTCCCACGCGTCGGGGCGGCCGGCCAGCCGCCACAGCAGCAGCCGGCGCAGCCACGGGTGGAGTACGGGGACGACGGTGAGCGGTCCGGACAGCAGCCAGCGGGAGCGGATCTCACCGAACAGGGCGTCGCCGGGGCTGAGCAGCCGGGTGCCGACGGAGAAGTCCCTGGCGGCGGCGCATTCGGCGAGGGTCGCGCGCTCGGTGTCGTCGAAGTCGCGCAGGAGGTGGCTGAGGGCGGTGTCCGCGAGGGTGGCGGTGTGTTCGCCGCTGCGCAGCGGCCGGTCGGGGAGGGTGCGCAGCCAGCGGTCCTGCTGGGGGCCCGAGTCCGGCGGCGGTCCGGACTGGCGCAGTACGTCGAGCACTTGGTGGACGGCGCGCGGCAGACCGCCGGTGAGCCGGTGCACGAAGGGGGTGAGGCGGGTCAGCGGGGCGAGATCGCTGTGGCCGCCGAGCTGGAGCTCTATGCGGATGCGCACCTCGTCCAGGTTGAGGTCGCGCAGGCGTAACGGATACCACCAGGTGTCCTCGCTGTCCCGGGTCGGCCGGTGGGTGTTCCAGTCGGACAGCGAGGCCCGGTCCGGGCCGCGCAGCTGCCAGGGCCAGGAGTCCCCGGTGGCCGGCCCCCAGCGGGGCAGCCAGCGGTTGGAGCTGGCGACGATGGTCAGCGGGTCGCTGTCGTGTCCGGCCACGACCGTGTTGTCGTGCCGGGCGCGCACCAGCAGGTCCAGGAAGCGGCGGCCGTATTCGGTGTGGGAGTTGTCGAGGAGCAGCAGGTAGGAGCGGGGCATGAAGCTGCGGGCGGTGTTGCGTCTGAGATCCTCCAGGAACGCCGAGAAGAGGACGAGGTCGAGCCGCTCCTGCTCGTTCTCGTCTCCCTCGTGGCGCCACAGGTTGAGCTCGACGAGGGCCTCCATGGGATCCCCGCTGCGGGTCATGGGATGCCGTCCGTACCACTGGGCACCTGAGGTGAGCCGGCTGCCGAGCCTGCCGCCGAGCAGGTTCGGCATGCTGCGGCGGCTCCGTCGCAGGGCGTCCTGGAACAGGGCGAGGGCGGCGGTGGAGGCGCCTTCGGGCATGCCGACCGCACCCATGCCCACTTCGAAGAAGGCGGCCAGGTAGTCGCCGTGCCGGGCCTCGTTCTCCTCCTGGAACCGGTCGAGCTGCCGTTGCACCGCGCGCCGGCCTTCGGCGAGGCTGCGCATGCGCAGTTCCTGGTCGGACGCGAGCAGACCGAGGCTGAGCAGCGGGAAGTGGGAGCGGCCGTAGCGGGGCAGTTTGCGTTCGAGCTGGCGGGCGAGCAGACCGAGGGCGTAGCGGGGCAGGAGCGACTGTGCTCCGCCGAAGTTGACGAAGGCGAAGGGGTATTGGGGCCCGAAGTGCTCCATGAGGGCGCTGTGCGCCTCGCTGGCGCCGCTGCCGGGCGGACCGAGCAGCATGGTCAGGGGCCGCTCGGCTGCGGGGGTTTCCTTCAGGCAGGCGTCGACCAGCGACAGGATGCCGCTGCGGCCGCGCAGGCCCATGCCCGTACCCGGCTCCATCACGTGTGTTCCCCCCCCAGGGTGCCGCTTTCGAGGACACGAGCGTGCCATCCGAAACCGGTGGCTGCCATAGCCCGTGTCGTCCGGATTCGCCGGTCGGGCCGCACGCGTGGATCAAGGAGCGGGCGGCGGCGCGGAATCATGACGGCGGCGCCCGCACCGGGTGCGGGCGCCGCCGGGAACGACCGGGCGGGATGTCAGCCGCGGACGATGTTCTCCGCCTGCGGACCCTTCTGGCCCTGCGTGACGTCGAACGACACCGTCTCGCCCTCGGTCAGCTCGCGGTATCCGTTGCCGGAGATGTTGGAGTAGTGGGCGAAGACATCCGGTCCGCCTCCGTCCTGGGCGATGAAGCCGAAGCCCTTCTCGGAGTTGAACCACTTCACGGTGCCGCTGGCCATACTCATCCCTCTGCTCAATTCAGCGAGTGGCCCGGGTCCGGGCCACCGCGGCGCCCGGTCACAGGCGCCTGAGCCACTTCTCCCCCGGCATCCCCACCCCTACACCTGTGAGCGACGACCGGATAACCGCATGAACGCCCGCCCGCGGCCCGGACCTCACTCAGCGGGCCGCCCGTCGTCCGGTTTGCCCGGCTCGGTGCCGCCGTGAGCAGCGGGTGACTCGACCGCCGTCGGGTCCAGGATCCGGTTGAGGAAGTTGCGGGTCCTCTCGTGCAGCGGACGCGCGACCACCTGTGAGGCCGGTCCCTGCTCGACGATCACCCCGCCGTCCATGAACACGACGCGGTCCGCGACCTCGCGGGCGAAGCTCATCTCGTGGGTGACGACCATCATCGTCATGCCCTCGCCCGCCAGCACCCGCATCACCGACAGCACCTCGCCGACGAGTTCCGGGTCGAGCGCCGAGGTCGGCTCGTCGAAGAGCATCACCTCGGGCCCCATCGACAGGGCCCGGGCGATCGCCACCCGCTGCTGCTGACCGCCGGACAGCTGCGCCGGAAAGGCGTCCGCCTTGTCGGCGAGGCCGACGCGCTCGAGGTTCTCCCGGGCGACGGCGACGGCCTGCGCCTTGTCCCTCCCGAGCACCCGCCGCTGCGGCAGGGTGAGGTTCTCGGTGACGCTCACGTGCGGGAACAGGTTGAACTGCTGGAAGACCATGCCGATGCGGCGGCGCACGGCGTCGATGTCGACATCGAGGTCGGTGACCTCCGTGCCGCCGACGAAGACCTGGCCCTCGCTCGGCTCCTCCAGCAGGTTCACGCAGCGCAGGAGCGTCGACTTGCCGGAGCCGGACGGTCCGATGACGCACACCACCTCGCCGCGGGCGATGTCCAGGTCGATGCCGCGCAGGACGTGGTTGTCGCCGAAGGACTTGTGCAGCCCCCGGATCTCGATCTCCGGGCGGTCCGTGGTCATCGTGTCCGCATTTCCCGTCTTGGGTCTCATCTCGTCCTCACGTGGCCTTGTCCCCGCGGGCCTCGAGGCGGCGCACCACGATGCTCAGCGGAATGGTCACGAGGAGGTAGCACAGGCCCGCGACCAGGATCGGGGTGGAGTTGGCGGTCTCGCTCGCGAGGTCACGGCCGTATTTCGTCAGTTCCCGCTCCTCCAGTGTCACGCCCAGGAACAGCACCAGGGAGGAGTCCTTGAACAGCAGGACCAGCTCGTTGGTGAGCGGCGGGATGACGATGCGGAACGCCTGCGGAATGATGACCGACACCATGGCGCGGGCGTGCGAGAAGCCCAGCGAACGGGCCGCCTCCATCTGCCCCTTGGGCACCGCCTGGATGCCGGCCCGGATCGTTTCGGCCATGTAGGCGGCGGCGACCAGGCCGAGACCGATCGCGACCTTCCCGTACGTACCGCCGGGGATCTCGGTCCCGGGGAACGCCAGCGGCACCGCCACGCCCACGAAGATGAAGATCAGCAGGGCGGGCAGGCCTCGGAACAGTTCGATGTACATGCTGGCGACCCACCGGTAGGGGGTCACCGAGGACAGTCTCATCATGGCGATGACGAGACCGAGGACCAGGCCGAGGACGAACCCGGACACCGTGTACACCACCGTGTTGCGCAGGGCGATGGTGATGATGTCCGGGAAGAGGCGGACGGCCAGGTCGGTCTGCGCGAACTGGTTCTGCAGGCGCTCCCAGTCGGCCAGGACGGCGATCAGGACCACTGCGCCGACGAAGATCGCGTATTGCACGCCCTGCCATACCCGGCGCCGCTGGCGCCGGGTCAGCCGAGAGGTCACGAGGTGGCCTGGGGCAGCGGGCCGATCCACTGCTCGTAGAGCTTCTTGTAGGTGCCGTCCGCCTTGGCGGTCGTGATCGCCTTGTCGATCGCGGCGAGGAGGGCGGCGTTGCCCTTCTTCACCGAGAAGCCGTACTGCTCACCGGTCTCGATGTTCTGTCCGAGGACGAACTCCGAGGCGTTCGCCTTGTCCTTGAGCCAGCCCTGGACGACGGGGTAGTCGATGACGACCGCGTCGACCTGCCCCGTGCGCAGTCCGTTCAGCACCGCGTCCGAGCTCTCGAAGGCGACCGGGTTGAAGCCCTGGGCCTTGGCATAGCTCTCGCCGGTGGTCTCGGCCTGCGCGCCCAGCTTCTTCCCCTTCGCCTTGACGTCGGCGAGCGAGGTGACACCGCTCTTCTTCGTCGCGAGGAGCGCCTGGGTGGCGTCGAAGTAGGGGACGGAGAAGTCGACGTTCTTCTTGCGCTCGTCGGTGATCGTCATGCCGGCCGCGGCGAGGTCGCACTGGCCCGAGTTGAGGAAGGCACCGGTCTTGAAGTTCTCGAACGGCGTATCGAGGATCTTCTGTTCGACCCCGAGGTTCTTCGCGACCAGGTCGATCAGGGCCACGTCGAAGCCGACGACCTTGCCGCTCTGCTCGAACTGGAAGGGCGGGTAGGGAAGATGGGTGCAGGTGGTCAGCTTGCCCTTCTCGACGACGGGCACTCCGCCGGCCGCCTCCCCCGGACCGCTGTCGCCGGAGGAGCAGCCCGCCGCGAGGAACATTCCCGCGGCGGCGGCAGCGCAGGCTGCCGTACGGATGCGGTGGCTGCTGCGGTGCGTGCGGTGTCCTTGGGCCGTCCGGAACACGGTTGACCTCCACGGGTGCGGGGCGGGCTGCGGTCGCGGGACGAGACCGTCCGTCGCGATCGTAAGCCCCCCGCGGCGCGCCGCGACGGATCATTCGCGATGCGTCGCCGCCGCTGCGGCCCCGCTCCGCCCCGGCCCCAGCGGGGCGCTGGCTGCCCTCGAGTTCTCCTGGAGGCCGGCGGGTGACCGGCGTCCGTCATGCGCGGTCGAGGCGAGACCGCAGCAGGAGCAGGGCGATGTCGTCGGTACGGGGAGCCGCGCGCCGGGCGTGCCGGATGAGGTCGTCGGCGAGCAGGTCGAGGGGCTGGTCGTGGGTGCGGGTGAGGTGTGCCGCGGTGGCCGTGATGGACTCGCCGAGGTCCTGGCCCGGGGTTTCGACGAGGCCGTCGGTGTAGAGGGCGAGCAGGGTGCCGGGGGCGAAGGGGATCTCGGCGGCGGGGTAGGTGGCGTCGGGGTCGATGCCGAGGAGGAGACCGGGGCGCAGGTGGAGTACCTCGACCGGTCCGCCGGGTTGGCGCAGCAGGGGCGGCGGGTGGCCCGCGGTGGCCAGGCAGGCGGACTGGCGGGCGAGGTCGATGTGGACGTAGAGGCAGCTCGTGAAAAGCCCGGGGTCGAGGTCCGTGAGGAGTCTGTTGGTCCGGGCGAGGACCTCGCCGGGCGGTGCTCCCGCGGTGGCGTGGACGGCGGTGCGGACTTGTCCCATCAGGACGGCGGCGTTGACGTTGTGGCCTTGGACGTCGCCGATCGCGGCGGCGACGGTGGTGTCGTCGATGTGGATGAGGTCGTAGAAGTCACCGCCGACGTCCAGACCCTGGGTGGCGGGGAGGTAGCGGGCGGCGACTTCCAGGGACGGGATGTCCGGCAGGGCGTGGGGCAGCAGGCCGGTCTGGAGACTGCGGGCGAGCTGGTGCGTCGCGTCGTAGAGGCGGGCCCGGTCCAGCGCCTGGGCGATCAGCCCGGCGATCGAGGTGAGTACGGCGCGTTCGCCCGGGGCGAAGTGGTGGGGGCGGACGTAGGCGAGGACGAGGGACCCGATCGGCCGGCCCGAGGCGATCAGGGGCAGGAAGGCCCAGGCGGCCATGCCCTTCTCGAGCTCGGCGGACGGGTACGCGGCCATGAGCTCGTCGGCGTCGGAGAAGAACAGCGGGGTGCCGGTGCGCAGCACGCGGGTGACGGCCGTGTCGGACGTCAGGGGCCGGCCGTCGAGGCGCGCCGTGAGCCCGTCCGCGTACCCGCGGTGGCCGACGATGCGCAGGCGCTGTTCCTCCACGACGAGGAGGGCCATGGCCTGGGCTCCGAGCGCCGGGACGAGCTGGTCGGCGGCCTGCTCGACCACGTCCTGGGCGTGTGCGGCCTCCGTGAGGCTCGCCGCCAGGTGCATCAGCTGGTAGAGCGCGGTGGCCCGGCTGGGCAACAAGGAGGCCGTCGGCCCCGCTTCCCCCGGCGGGGCCGCGGGGGGCTCGGGGAGGTCGTCGGCCGGGGTGATGCGGACGCTGATGCCCGTGTCGTCCGGGTGGAGCTCGAAGCGCAGCAGGTGGTCGGGCGGGCGCAGGGCGGTGAAGGAGCGGGGCAGGCGGCTGATCACCGCGCCCCGGTAGTGGTCCTCGATCGCGGGGGTGTCCATCCAGGGCAGTGCTTCCCAGGGCAGGGCACCGATCAGGTGGGAGAGCGGTGCGCCGAGCAGCTCGGCGGCTCCGGGGGTGGCGAAGGTGATCTTTCCGTTGAGATCGAGGGCGCTGCTTCCGCCGGGGAGCCGGCGGACGAAGGCCGCGACCGCCGCGGCCTCGACGGGGCCCGGTGTGGGAGGGGGAGGCGGGCGCAGCAGCACGGGGCTTGCCGGCGGGTGGAACGGGTGCCCCGCGTCGGCGGCCTGACGCAAGGTCTGCGCCAGGTGCCGGCATCCCTCCTCGATCGTGTCCCTTTCGTGCGGTTCGAGGTGCGGCGGGTGCGCGCCCGACCACAGCAGGACCAGCCCGCCCGGCGACGGCGTTCCGCCGTCCGGGGAGCGGCCGGGCAGGGGCGCGGCGGCGAGGGTGAAGTCGTAGGGCAGGACCAGCCCGAGCCGTGGATAGCGGCGGGCCGTCTCCTCCCGTCCCCCCAGCCAGACGAGCCGGTCCTCGCGCACCGCGTCGGCCACCGGGATGGCGTCGTCCAGCCCCACCCGGGACCAGGGGGCGGCGAACTCCCGGGACACCCCGCTGACCACTGCGAGGTACAGGACGTGCGCGTCCGGTCCGGGGAGGTAGAGCATGCCGACGGACGCGCCTGTGGCGCGTACCACTCCGTCCAGCGCCACCTCCGATTGCCGCTGACCAGACACATCGCTTCCGGCACCAGGGACATCCCGCACCCGCACATGGTCTCCCACCCCCCCGCACCCGGGGGCGCACTGCCCGGTCCGGGCGTGTCCCGCGGCTGCCGCGCGGCGGCCCTGGCAGGGTCGGCGCGCCGGGCCCGTACCTGAAGCGGCCGGACGGGAGCGGGCCGTCGGCCCGCTCCCGTCCGGCCGTCGGGTCAGTCGACCCCCAGCAGGCGCCGCCTGTCCTCGGGCCGGGACCGGAATTCCTCGCAGGCGGCCCGGTGGACGATGCGGCCCTTCTGCATGACGGCCACGTCCTGGGCGACGGACAGGGCGAGCCCCAGGTTCTGCTCGACGAGGACCACGGACATCCCCTGGGCACTCACCTCGCGAATGACCTCGCCCACGTGGGAGACGATCGCGGGAGCGAGTCCGTCGGACGGTTCGTCGAGGAGCAGCAGACGCGGATTGCCCAGCAGGGCCCGCGCGATCGCGAGCATCTGCTGCTCCCCGCCGGACAGTTCGTCGCCACGGTGTCCGAGCCGCTCCCCCAGCCTCGGCAGCAGGTCGAGGACCCGTGTCCGGGTCCAGGGCCCTGATGCGGGGCGGCGGGAGGCGATGGCGAGGTGCTCGTCCACCGTCAGGGGCGCGAACACCCGGCGCCCCTGGGGGACGATGCCCACCCCGGCCCGGGCGATCACGTCGACGCGGGCCCCGGCGAGCTCCCTGCCGTCGAGGGTGATGCTGCCTTCGTACGGCCGGACGAATCCCATGACGGTGGACATGAGGGTGGTCTTCCCGACCCCGTTGCGCCCGAGGACGGCGAGGATCCCGCCCGCGTCGAGGTCGAGGTCGACGCCGCCCAGGACGGTGCCCCCGGCGTAGCCGGAGCGCAGGTCGCGCATGCTGAAGAAGGGTTTCACGAGGCGGCCTCCACACTGCCCAGGTAGGCGCTCTGGACTTCGGCGGACGCCCGCACCTCGTCCGGGGAGCCGGTCTTCAGGTGTCTGCCGAGGTGCATGACCGTCACCGTGTCGGCGAGCTCGAAGACCATGTCGAGGTCGTGTTCGATGAGGAGTACGGTCACTTCACCGGGCAGCGCGGCGACCAGTTCGGTGAGCCGCGCCGTCTCCGCCGGGGACATCCCGGCGGCCGGCTCGTCCATCAGCAGCAGGCGGGGTTCGGTGGCCAGCGCCACCGCGACCTCCAGCTGCCGCCGCTCTCCGTGCGAGAGTTCGGCCGCCGCGACCTCGTGCCGGGCGGGCAGGCCCACCCGCTCGAGCAGGGTCCGCGCCTGCTTCACCGTCGCGGCCCGGGCGCTCACCTTGCGCCAGCCGCCGAGTCCGGCACCGGTCCGGCGCAACACGGCGAGCAGCACGTTCTCCAGTACCGTCTCGCGCAGGAAGAGGCTGGAGTGCTGGAAGGTCGCGGCGACACCGAGCCCGACCCGCCGGTCCACGGGCAGCCGGGTCACGTCCTGCCCGTCGACGAGGACGGATCCGGAGGTGGCCGGCAGCGTTCCGGAGATGAGGCCGAACAGCGTCGACTTGCCCGCGCCGTTCGGACCGATGATCGCGTGCCGCGCGCCCGCCCGTACGGTGAGGCAGACCTCGTCCACGGCCTTGAAGGACCCGAACTGCCGTGACACCTGGCGCAGTTCGAGTAGGTCGAGTTCGCTCACGCCGTCCTCTTCCGAGTCAGCTGGGGCGGGAGCCGTACGCCGGCCAGCCCGCGGGGCAGTGTGTAGACGGCGATGACGAAGAGCAGTCCGAGCAGCAGCGGCCCGCGCCCGGCGACGGCTTCGAGGTTGCCGAGGTAGTCGCGGGTGAGCCAGACGAGTGCGGCGCCGGCGCAGGCTCCCCACATCGAGCCGGAGCCGCCGATGACGACGGCCAGCAGCGCCAGCGCGGCGATCTCGAATCCGGCGTCGCCGGGCGAGACGAACCGCTGCACCGAGACCCACAGGGCCCCGGCGGCGCCGGCCAGCGCCCCGGCGCCGCAGTACACGGTCAGGGCGTACCGCCGGGTGGGGTAGCCGATCGCCTTCATCCGGGGCTCGTTGTCGCGGATTCCGCGCAGGGCGAGGGCGAACGGTGTCGATCCCAGCCGGATGACGGCCGCGAAGAGCAGCAGGAACACGGCCAGGACGTAGAAGTAGACCAGTCCGTCGAGCTCCAGCGCCGGCATGCCGGGCAGCGGTACGACCGGCGGGATGCCGGATACCCCGTCGGTGCCGTTGGTGAGCGACTTCCAGTTGACCGCGGCGCTGTGGACGATCTCGCCGATGGCCAGCGTCAGCATCAGGAAGACGACCCCCCGGGCCCTGACGGCCAGCCATCCGGTCGGCACGGCGACCAGGGCGGAAACCCCGGCGGCGATGAGGAGTTGGAGTATCCCGATGTCGGTGAGCCGCGTGGCCACGATCGCCGCCGTATAGGCACCGACTCCGAAGTACGCCGACTGCCCGAGGGTCGGCAGTCCGGTGAGGCCGGTGAGCAGGTTCACGCTCATGGCGAGCAGGGCGAACACCAGGATGCGCGACAAGGTGCCGACGGCGTACGGGCCGAGGACGAAGGGAGCCAGCGCGAGCCCGGCGACCACGGCGGTCGCCGACAGCCGCCGCGTGGCGGGTCCGCCAGGTCTGACGGATCTGACGGATCTGACGGATCTGGCAGGTCTGGACGGGCTCATGTGCGCACCGCCGACGAGACCAGGCCGTTCGGGCGGACCACGAGCACGGCCAGCATGGTGCCGAAGAGGAGGAAGGGCGCGTACTCCGGGAGCAGCGCCACCCCGAGCGTCTGGACCTGGCCGATGAGCAGTGCCCCGGCCAGTGCGCCGCGCACCGACCCGAGGCCGCCGACGACCACGACGACGAGCGAGAGGACGAGCACGGTCTCGTCGACTCCGGGCCCGGGGCCCAGGATCGGAGCCCCGAGGACACCGCCGACCGCCGCGAGGGCCGCCCCGGACGCGAAGACCCCGTAGAGCACCTTGCGGATGTCGACGCCGAGCGCGCGGACCATGTCCCGGTCGGCGACGGTGGCCCGGACCAGTGCTCCGAGCGAGCTGCGTTCGAAGACGAGGTACACGACGAGCGCGAGGCCGGCCGCGACGGCGATGAACACGAGCCGGTAGACCGGGTACGCGTGGCCGAGGAGGTCCACCGTCCCGCGCAGCGCCGTCGGCGGGTCGGTGGGCAGCACCTCGCCGCCGAAGGCCGCAGCGAGGAGATCGGCGACGATGAAGGTGATGCCGAGCGTCAGCACGGCCTGGTCCAGGTGCCCGCGCCGGGCCAGCGGCTGGGTGAGGAAGGTCAGCGCCGTCCCGCCCATCGTGCCCACCAGAGCGCCGGCCAGCAGCGCGAGGAGCAGACCCGGCAGGGTCCCGTCGGACAGTGCGTAGGCGACGTAGGCCCCGGCGAGGTAGAGCGTGCCGTGGGCCAGGTTGAGCACGTCCATCATGCCGAAGACCAGGGAGAGGCCGACCGCGATCGTGAAGAGCAGCAGACCGAAGGCGACCCCGTCGACGACGCTGACGAAGTTGCCGTCCAACCATCCGGACATGTCAGCCGCCCAGTCGGCCGAGCTCGGAGCTGACCGTGTTGGCGCCCTGCTTGACCTCGCGCAGGTACCAGGGCTGGACGGGAGTACCGCCGCTGTTGAACCGCCAGGTGCCGCGCGGACTGTCGATGTCGCCCACCGTGGAGATGGCCGCGTTGACCGATTCCGGCGTCACCGTGCCCCCGGCTGCCTTGATCGCCTTGTCGAGCACCTGCGCCGCGTCCCATGACGCCATCGCGTAGGTGGTCGGGGCCGCCCCGTAGGCGGAGGTGTAGGCCGGCGCGAACTGCTGGTTGGCCGCGTTGTCCAGGTCCGCGCTGTAGTTGAGCGAGGTCAGGATGCCGGTGGCGGCGTCGCCCTGCCCCTTGAGCACGCCGCCCTCGGTGAGGAAGCCGGGTGCGTAGAGGGGGATCTTGCCTGCCAGACCGAAGTCCCGGTACTGCTTGACGAAGTCGACGGCCGCGCCGCCCGCGTAGAAGCAGAAGACCGCCTTCGCGCCGGACTTCTCGATCTGGGCGAGGTACGGCTGGAAGTTCTTCGTGCCGGGGAACGGTGTGTAGACCTCCTCGCCCGCGATCTTGCCGCCGGCGGGGAGGAAGGTGGACTTGAAGCCTTCGATCTCGTCCTTGCCCGCCTGGTAGCCCGCGGCGATCAGGAAGACCGGACCGCCGGCCTTCTCGGCCACGTGCTTGCCCAGTGCCTTGCCCGGCTCGTCGTTGACGTACGAGGTGCGCCAGATGTAGGAGGTCCCGGTCAAGGTCGTCGGCGAGGCGTTGGATCCGACGAGCGGGATCTTGCTGGTCTCGAACAGGTCCTTGACCCCGTTGATGGTGGCCGAGCTGACCACGCCGCTCACTGCCAGCACCCGGTCCTGCTTGACCAGCTTCTCCGCGGCGGCCTTGCCGGAGTCGGCGGTTTCCCCCTCGTCCGCGACCACGATCTCCACCTCGCGGCCGCCGAGTTTGCCGCCGTGCTGCTCGACGTAGAGCTCGAAGCCCTGCTTCATGTCGTCGCCGAGTGCCTTGTAGATCCCGGACTGCGGGAGGAGGAGCCCGATCTTCACGGGCCCGTTCTGCTTGTCGCCGTCGCCGGTCCCCAGGCTGGCACCACCGCATGCGGTGGCCAGCGAGAGGGCTGTGGTGACGGCGATCAGAGCGGCGGGACGAATCCGACGTGCCATGGAGACTCCGTACGTTGTCAGCCGGCCCTGCCTTGGCGGGCGGCATCGGAAGTGACACGTGTCTATCGCGTATCTGCGACGCTCGTCAATAGTTCGCGAGATGGCGGATCGCACCGAAAGCCCGCCCCTTGACCCCGGCCCCACGCATGCCGTAACACTTGCCGTCGTCAAAATAACGCAATGCCGATTCGGCGACGGGCTCTTGATCAGTCAGGGAGTGAAGCACCATGACCGACGATCCATCGCGGCGCAAAGTCCTCAAGAACGGCGGGGTGTTGGCCGGCGCCACGCTGCTCTCCGGCGTCCCGGACGGACGCGCCGCGCAGGCCGCCCCGCGAGCGGACGCGTCCTCGCCCGTCGTGGAGCTGCCCTCGGGCCGGCTGCGCGGCGGCATCGAGGGAGGCCTCGCCGTGTTCAAGGGCGTGCCCTACGCGGCGCCGCCGGTCGGCGCCCTTCGCTGGCGGCCGGCGCAGCCCCATCCCGGCTGGCAGGGAACGCGGGACGCGACGGCCTTCGGCCCGAGCGCGCCGCAGCCCTACCGGGAAGGCGGCGACCAGGTCCTGGGAACGCACGGGTCGCCGCCCTTCGACGAGGACTGCCTCACGCTCAACGTCTGGACCCCCGGGGCCGACAACGCCAGGCGACCCGTGATGGTCTGGATCCACGGCGGCGGCTTCATCTCCGGCTCCGGCTCGATGCCCAACTACTCCGGCGAGACCTTCGCTCGTGACGGCGACCTCGTCGTCGTGACCATCAACTACCGGCTCGGGCCGCTGGGTTACCTCTACTTCGGCGAGGACGGCGCCAACGGGAACTTCTGGCTCACCGACCAACTCGCCGCGCTGCGCTGGGTACGGGACAACATCGCCGCGTTCGGCGGAGACCCGGACCAGATCACCGTCGCCGGGCAGTCCGGCGGCGCGCTGTCGGTCGCCGCACTGGCCGGCGCCCGCCCCAAGGGCCGCCCGCTGTTCCGGCGCGCCATCCTGCAGAGCCCGCCGCTCGGGCTGCAGATCCCCAACCGCGCCGAGTCCCTTCAGCGCACCGCCGCCTTCCTGGACATCCTCGGGGCCAAGGACGTGGCGGAACTACGGGCCGTGCCGTGGCCACGCCTGATCGCCGCCACCTTCGAGATGTTCGGGCGCACGGGCAAGTGGGGATACTGGTCCACCCCGTTCCTGCCGGTGCTCGACGGGGTCACCCTCGACCGGGACCCGGCCGACCTGCTCCTGAGCGGTGCCGGGGCGGACATCGACGTACTGATCGGCTGGACCCGGGAGGAGGCCAACTTCGCCTTCGCGCTCAGTGAGCCGTACGCCGCCGCGACCAAGGACCAGGTGCTCGCGCGAGCGCGGGACACCTTCGGGAACCGGGCGGCCGAGGCGTACACCGCGTACGAGGAGGCCCGGCCGGGCGCCCGCCCGGTGGACGTGCTCATGGACCTGATCGGCGACGACCTGTTCCGCATGCCCGCCCTGGCGCTGGCCGAGCGGCGAGCGGCCCGCGGGCGTCCGGTCTGGGCGTACCAGTTCAACCTCCCGACGCCCGCGCACGACGGCCGGCTGGCGGCGGCGCACTGTCTGGAACTGCCGTTCGTGTTCAACAACTTCGACAAGTGGTCGCAGGCGCCGTTCCTGGCGGGGCTGCGCCCCGGGGTCCGGGACGGCCTGGCCGCCACCATGCACGCGTCCTGGATCTCCTTCATCCGTACCGGGGATCCCAACCAGCACCCGATGCCGCGCTGGGAGCGCTACGGGAGGGACTCGCGCACCACGATGGCCCTCGACTCGGTCACCGCGGCCGCCGACGACCTCGCCGGGTACTGGCGGCGCCTGCGCCAGCCGGCGTCCTCGTAGGCGACCCGCCGGCCTCCGGCGGGGGGCGCGGGCCGCCGGCCGTAGTGCCCCGCGCCGGAGGTCAGTTGGCGCTCTCGTGGGCGCCGACGTTCTTCGCGATCGCCTTCTGCAGCGGACCCGGCCGTCTTCCGGTTCCGTGCCACCGGTTCACACGGTGCGCTTGACGAGTTTGCCGTCCGCGCCGATCGCGAACCACTCGCCGTCCAGGCCTTGACCGGTGACGTCTCCGGCGACCGCGTCCCCCACGTAGTAGTAGAGCGGCCAGTCCCCGTACCTGGCCTGCGTGGCGCCCTCGGTCAGCGAGGTCTTGGCGAGCAGCTTCGCCTCGGTGCCCGGTCCCGCCGAGACCTCCGGCGCGGTGAGGGCCGGCCAGACCGCGACGCACTCGGCGTCGCAGTTGCTCGCGCCGGCCTGGTCCTTGGTGAAGCCGTACAGCGTCCGGCCCGCTCCGTCGACCAGGATCGGGCCGAGTGGGGAGTCGGAGACGCGGACGGAGGCGGCGGCCGTCGAGGGCGCCGGCTTCGAGGCCGCGGGTTCCGCGCCGCCGCACGCCGTCAGGGCCAGCGTGGCCAGTACGAGCACGGGTGCGAGGGCGGCGGTACCGGTCTTCAGGGGACGCATCGTCATCTTCCTTCTGCCGTCAGTACGGGATGGGGCTTGGTCGGGTGGCACACGACCCGCTCCCGGCAGATGGTTCAAAGCGAAATCAGAAAATTCCATATTGAACAAGGGGCTTGGGAGATCCGTATGTCCTGTGACCGGCCACCGAAGGCCGGGATCTCAGGGAGGGATCACGCACATGAGCATGACCAAGAAGATGAAGACGCGACTTCTGGCGACCGCGGCCTGCGTGCTCGCGGTGGGAGCCACCACCGTCATCCCCGCGAACGCCGACGCCGGGCACGGCGGACACGGCTCCGCGCCGGGCACCGCCGGGTCGGCCGCCGCGTTCACGACTCCGTCGTCCGGCCGGGCCGTGACGCTCGTGGCGCGGCTCGACGGCGACCAGGAGGTACCGGTCACCGGTGGGCCGGGCGTCGACGACCCGGACGGTGAAGCGGTCGCGCTGGTGCAGGTCAAGGGCGACCGTGTGACGTTCTCGCTGAACTGGAAGGGGCTCGTGCCCAGCCTCGGCCACATCCACGAGGGCGCGGCGGGGCAGAACGGCGCGGTGAAGGTACCCCTCTTCGGCAGTGCGATGCCCTCCACCGTCCACTCCGCCGCCGGCCAGGTGTCCGTCACCGACGCGGCGCTCGCGCAGCGCCTGCAGACCAACCCGGCCGGCTTCTACGTCAACCTGCACAGTGCCGAGTTCCCGGGCGGAGCGGTACGCGGCCAGCTCGGGCCCCTCAACCGCCCCGTCAACCCGCTCTCCATCCTCAAGGGCGGCAAGCTCCGCGCGCTGTCCAACGGAGCCCAGGAAGTACCGAAGACCGACACCTCCAAGGTCGGTGACCCCGACGGCTACGCCGTGACCTTCCTGCAGCCTTCGGGGACGAACCTCGACTACTCGCTGGCGTGGGTCAACATCAAGAGCCCGACGCTGGGGCACATTCACCGCGGACCGTTCGGCAAGAACGGCGACGTGGTCTTCAACCTGCTCGACAAGCCCGTGCCCGACGGGATCTTCGCCGTTTCCGGCCGTCTGGCGGGGCAGAACGCCGACGACGTCCGCCGGGCCCAGGAGAACCCCCGCGACTACTACTCCAACATCCACACCGCGGAGTTCCCCGACGGAGCGGTGCGCGGCCAGCTGTTCCGCTGACCCCGCACGACACCCCTGGCACATCACGACCACCGCCGCCGCCCGCCCCCGGCCGAAGGACGGCCGGGGGCGGGCGGTGACGGGATCGTCAGCGGGTGGGCGCTATGGAAGCACGGAGGTCGGCCAGGTTGTCCACGGAGTTCCGCGTCCAGCCGTGATCCGGCCCGAGGATTCGAGTCCGCTTCTCCACGACCACCTCCATCAGCTCGATCGCCTCGGGGAATTCGCCGACGCCCGCGAGGGTCAGCGCGAGGAGTGACCGGGAGGCCAGGGTGATCTGGTAGTCGGACCCGTAACGCCGCTCGGCTGCCGCGAACGCCTGGCGGGCGGGCGGAAGCGCGGCGGCGGGCCGGCCGGCGTAGAACAGGGCGTTCGCGTAGTTGAGCTGCGCCATCATGGTGATCGTGTGGTCCGGCCCCATGGTGTCGGCGCACTGCCTGATCAGGGCCGGCGCCCCTTCGATCGCCCGCTCCAGGTCCGGACCGCGGAGGAGTTCCAGGATGATGTAGCGCGCCCTGAGTGTCACCGGGTGCAGAGGTCCCAGGACCTCGGTCCAGCCCTCCAGGGATCGTTGCAACAGGGCCGCGCCTTCGGCCTCCCGGCCGTCCGTCCACAGGACGAGCGCCAGGACCGCACAGCTCTCGAGCGTGTCCAGGCCGGTCGGTCCGAACAGCCGCTCGCAGTCGGCGAGGGTCCGCCGCGCGAGGGTCTCCGCTTCCGCGAAGCGGCCGAGGCGGCGCAGTGTCCGCGCCACGCGCTGCCGGAGCCGCACGACCAGCGGGTGGTCGTCGCCCAGTCCTGCCTTCGCCAGGTCCACGGCCCGGACCCCGACCGCCAGCGCGGAGGCGGAATCGCCCGACCGGTGGAGATTGACGGCGAGCCGCAACGCGCACTCCGCCGCCGATTCCACGACCGACCGGTCCACGTCCTGCCGTTCCGACACCCGTCGGAGCAGCGCCAGCACGTGGGGTGCCAGCGGCCGGAACGGGGCCGCCTCGATGCCGCGCTCGGGTGTCTCCGGCAGGACCGCCAGCAACAGCTGGGCGGCCTTGGCGGCAAGGTTCCCGCGCTGCTCCGCGGGGGTACTGCGGGCCACGCTGTCGAGGAGGACCCCGTGGGTCCGCAGGCTGCGCGGAGGGCCCGGCACGAGCTCGGTCAGGGAATGGTCCAGCAGGCCCCGCAGCGCCGGCTCGACGCGCCCGGCCGGGAGGTCCGCGCCCAGGTCGAGACCGGCCAGCACCGAGAGCGGGAGCGGATCGCTCGCCCAGCAGGCCAGCAGGCGGAGCAGGGTCTGGGCCTCGGGCAGGCCCTGGTCGGCGACGGCGTCGAGGGAGAGTTCCCAGGTGCTGCTGACCAGGTGGCGTGCGTCGCCGGCGGTTCCCACGGCTCCCTGGTCGATCAGGTCGATGTCCAGGCGCTGTCCGTACTCGGTCAGCGTCCAGGGGCTGATCACCTGATGCGCGAGGAAGGTGCCGGCGAGGGTGAGGGCGAGCGGCAGCCGGCCCAGCCGGTCGGCGATCTCCTCCGCCTCCTCGGCCGTCCCCGCTCCGGGAGCGAGGTCGCGGAGCACCTGGGCGGCGTCCGCACGCGGCAGTACACCCACCTGGAGCAGTTCCGCTCCGGGCCACCAACGGCTCGAGGCCTGACGGCTCGTGACCAGTACGGCGCCGCGCGGGCTGCTGCGCAGCCAGCCGCCGTCGCGGAGTACGGCGGGGTCGTCGGCGTTGTCGATGACCAGCAGCCAGGGCCGGTCGGACCGGTCCAGGTGGTCCCAGACCAGGTCCGCCGCAGCCCGTAGTCCGCTGCGCGCGGCCATCAACTCGCCCTCTGCGGCGCCGCGGTCGGCGGCGACGGCCAGCATGCCGGAGCGCAGCGAGGTGGTGTCGGAGGCGTTCACCCACAGGCCGATGCGACCCCCGCCCGCGTCCGCGGTCGCGTGCTCGAAGAGCGCGCAGGCGACGGCGGTCTTGCCGCAGCCGCCGAGTCCGTGGAGGACGTGGACCTGGCCGCCCGCGTCCGGGGCGACGGAGGCCCGCAGCGTGTCCATCAGCTCGACGCGGTCGCGGAGTACGAGCGGGGTGCGGCCCAGTGCGGGGCTGCGTACCGTGTCCGGGCCGGACCACGAGGGGGCGTGGTGGTGGTGTTCGACGATGTGCTGGTCGCCGGAGGCCTGGTAGATCCGGCCGTGGCCGCCGGCACGGCCGTCCATGCGTCCGTTCACCTCGGACCGATGTTCATGTTCCGGCCGGCCTGGTAGACGCGGCTGTTCCCCGATGCGGTGGCGTGCTGGGTGATCACGGGCGCGGCGGGCGGCTGCGCCTGGGCCAGCAGGGTGCGCAGCTCGTCGGCCGCCTCCGGGTGCGCGCTCAGCAGCCGCCGGAGCCGGCCCTGCCATTCCGCGGCCAGCTCGGCCGGGGTCTCCTCGTCCCCTTCGTCGCGCGCGCCGAGGAGATCACCCCGTGTCGCTTCGAGTTCGGCCTCCACGGCATCGGCCCGCCCAGGAAGCACGCGCCGCCACAACGCGACCAGTCCCTCACTCGCGCTCTGCCAGGCCTCCGTGGCCAGTGCGGTGACCAACGCCGTCCCCGCGCTTGCCGCCAGCGCGGCGATCTCCGGATCCATCAAACTCCCCCAGTCAAACGGTAATTGTCCCAGCATCACATACCGATTCACTACCGGCTGGAGTCGGACGGCGGCTCACTCCGGAGGAGGAGTCCCGGGTGGGATGTGGGTCCTGGTCGTGGGCGTGCGGGCAGGACCCGGGGCCTCGGACCCGCGGGCGATGTGCCGGACCGGGTCCGCTTCCTAGTCTCGGGGCATCCGCATGATCGATGCGCCCGGCAGGGTGCACAAGGAGGGTTTCCCATGACCGACCGTTCACGTCGGCTTCCGTCCGTTCGCGTCCTCTCGTCCTCAGGGTTACGGCGGGGAATCACGATGGTGGCGGTGATGGCCGCGGCACTGGCCGTGGGCGGCACGCTCCCCGCGGCGGCGCAGACCCACGGCTCGGGTGATCCGGTGCGGCAGGGACTGGAGCGTCTGGTGCGCGACGACCGGTACCCCGCCGCCCTGGCGGCCACCGTCGACCGTGACGGGCGCACCCGCAACTACACCGCCGGTGTCTCGGACTTGCGGACCGGGGCGAAGGTTCCGGTCGACGGGCAGGTGCGGGCCGGGAGCAACACCAAGGCCTTCACCGCCACGGTCGTACTGCAGCTGGTCGGCGAGGGCAGGATCGCCCTCGATGCCCCGATCGAGGAGTACCTGCCGGACCTGGTCCGGGGCGAGGGCATCGACGGCCGCCGCATCACGGTGCGCCAGCTGCTCCAGCACACCAGCGGACTGCCCAACTACACCGATTTCATGGTCGCCGACTACGTCGGTGAAAGGCGCCACACCTACTACCAGCCCCGCGCCCTGCTCGACGTGGCGCTGGCCCACAAGGCGCTCTTCGCACCCGGGAACGGCTGGTCGTACAGCAACACCAACTACGTCCTGGCCGGTCTGCTCGTCGAGAAGGTCACCGGCCGCCCGCTGGCCGAGCAGATCACCCACCGCGTCATCGACCGCATCGGACTGCGCCACACCTACTTCCCCGGCGTGGGTGACGAGGGCATCCGGGAAGCCCACCCCCAGGGCTACCACGCGGCGAAGCCCGGAGGTCCGCTGGAGGACATCACACGCCTGGACCCCTCCTGGGGATGGGCCGCCGGGCAACTGATCTCCACCCCGGGCGACTTGAACCGCTTCTTCGCCGCCCTCGTCGGCGGCAGGCTCCTGGGGCCCGCGGAGCTCGCCCAGATGCGCACCACCGTGGAGGTGCCCGACGACACCGGGCTGGGGACCGGTGTCCGGTTCGGGCTGGGAGTGACCAGTACCCCGCTGAGCTGCGGCGGCCTGGCGTGGGGCCACGGCGGTGACATCCCCGGCTACTCCACGCGCAACGCGGTCACCGATGACGGGCGCGCCGCCGCGGTGGCCGTCACCGCCGTCGGAGCGCCCACGGGACAGCACGTCGACAACGCCCAGGCCCTCGTCGACACCGCCTTGTGCAGGTGACGGCCGCCGCGTGGGACATGGCTACGTCAGCCTGCACGGGCCCTCGAAGCCCGCGAGCTTTCCGGAGAGGCGGACGACGCGGCCCAGCCCGCGGGGAAGCACGCGGGCGCGCATGGTGACCACGGCGTCGACGGCGGTTCCGGCGGGGGCCTGCACCAGCAGCCGCAACTCCTCGTTGACGTGCAGGAATTCGCGGTCGGAGGCGTGGAAGTCCCAGTAGGCGGTGGTGAATCCGATGCCCGAGGACGTGATGCGCGGGCAGTAGACGGTGCGCCGTCTGATCAGCTGGGGCGTGAGGTCGGCGCCGAGGGCGGCGCCGGCCGCGCTGAAGCTGAGGCCCGCTCCCAGGCTGGTCTCGATCTCGATGGGCTCCTCGCCCTCCACCAGGGTGGGCGACATGTCCGCGATGGTGGCGCCCGGCGAGGGAGAGAGGTCGAGCACCAGCCGCGACCAGCGCACCGTGCATTCGGGGTGGGTCTGGACGACGCAGATCAGCGGGATGTCGTATCCCTGGACGGCCGGGTCCCCGGTCTCGACGACCGTGACCTCGCCGCGGGCCAGGCCGATCCGGGTCTCGCGCCGCAGCAGGCTGACGGTCGCCTCGTCGACCCGCTGATAGGCCCGGTCGGGCTCGTCCTCCTCGACCGTCGGGGCCACCAGGCCGACCAGGTCGAAGCCCGGCGGCAGTTGTTCCGACAGTTCGGCGGATTCAGCGGTGTCCGGCATGCGGCGCTCCCTTTCCTGTGGGGTGGGGGGCACGCCATTCGCCGAGGAGGCAGAAGGCGGCCCATCGGTCCAGCCGGTCTCCGCCGGGACGGTCGCGCGCCGCCAGCATCGCGGTGCGCAGGGCCTGGTCCGGCCGTTCGCCGGACAGGGTGAGGTCGTGGAAGTCGCCCATGATCGAGGCGGTCGCCGCATCGGGGACCCGCCACAGGCTCATGATCAGTGACCGTACTCCGGCGAACAGGAGGGCCCGGCTCAGGCCCAGCGTCTCGTCGGTGCGGCCGGTGCGGCCCAGCCCCGTCTCGCAGGCGGAGAGCACTGCCAGCCGGACCCCGTGCCAGTTCTGCCGGAGTATGTCGTGGCCGGTGAGCACGCCGTCGGCGAGGAGCAGGCCGGAGGCGAGCGGATCGTCGTCCTGGAACGAGGCGTGGCAGGCGGCGTGCAGGATCTCCGCGCCGGCCATGTCACGCAGGACCCGCTGCCTGGTGGCCGCCTCGCCGATCAGGGGATCGGTCCCCAGGCGCGCACCGAGCAGCCGCGCCTCGGAGCGGGCGTGGGGCAGGTCCCCGCCGGGGTCTCCCAGTACGACGGCTCCCCTGCCGTTGCCCGCCGTGCGGTGGCCGAGCGTACGGAGCAGGGACACGCTGGGCAGGTAGCCGACGGGGTTGCGGTCCAGGAGCGTGGCGCCGCCGTCCGGTGACAGGGCGTGGAACGGTACGTTGTGCAGGGCGCCCGTCGGGCAGATCAGCACGGTGTCCCCTGGGGCGGTCAGCCCCTTCAGCGGGGCCACGAGAGGGCTCAGCACCTGCTGGAAGAGCCCCGGCATGTCGATGGCCATCTCGCGGACCCGGCCCGCGCTGCCGAGGTTGTCCGCGATGAAGCGGAGCATCCGCTCGCCGTCCGCGTCGATCCCGGTGACGGCGAGCCCGTGGCGGGGGTCGAGCGTGAACAGCACGGTGCGGCCGTCGCCGAGCTGCGCGTACGAGGCCACCACGACCCGCTCACCCGCGAGTTCCTCGAGGACGGCGCCCGGTGCTGTCACCGTCGCGCGGCGGATGGCGACGTACTCCTCGGCCGCCGGGCAGCGCTCGGCGATGGCGGTCCACACGGCTGCCAGCTTCCGCCCGATGTCGTGGTGCAGGGCCCAGTCGGTGTGCGGGGCCTGTTCCACGGCGGTCCGCTCGCGCAGCAAGGCGGCTTCCCTGGCCAGCAGTTCACCCGGCACTCCGGTGGGCGCGCGGAGTTCGGCCGTGCTCATGGCATCGAGCAGGGACCGTGCCCGCAGCCGCTCGGAGACCGTGAACGCGGCCTCCGTGCTGCCGTAGCCGTCGACCCGGTAGCGGGTGAGCAGTTCGTACACGTCGGCGCGCTCGTCCTGGATCCGGCGCCGCAGCGCCGGGTCGGTCTGCTGGGCCCGCACCAGGTCGGCCAGGTCGACGCCGAGTTCGAGAACGGCCGCGGCGGTCTCGGGCTCCCCGGTGTCCCAGGCGGCGCGGGCCATCGGGCCGATGACCGCCCAGGCCCGTTCGGGGTGCTCGATGCGCACCGGCTCGCCGGGCACCCGGCGCGGCCGCCACAGCAGCGGGTCACCGTCCCGGCCGGGCACGCCGGACAGGTGCAGGACGTGCTCGTACGCCTCGAGGGGATCACCCAGGGCGGGGCGCTTGCCCAGGATCCCGGCGGTGACCCTCCAGTCGGCCGACAGCCGGTCGGCGTTGCCCGCGTTGCACGCCCGGGCCTCGGCGATGTGCTGGAGCGCGGTGCGCTCGAGGCCCAGCTCGGAGAGGGCCTTCGCGCGGGAGTGGTGGACGAACGCGAGGATCTGCTTGACCGTTGACCACGCCGCTTCACGCTGGGCGAGCGGGAGCGCCAGGTCCAGGAAGCGGAAGGCCCGGTCGGCGTCACCCTCCCGCAGGCTGACCACCGATTCGTAGATCATCCGCAGGATCCGCTCCTGGTCGGAGCGCGGGCCCTCCTCGCGCCATTCGTCCGCCTGCCTGCGATGGCCTGCCGCGGCCTCCTGCGCGCCGCAGCGCTCGGCCGCCCCGGCCAGCCGCTGGTAGAGCTCGACTCTGGGGTTCCCTTCCTCCATGTACCCGCCGAGCATGCCCTCGAGCGGCCGCCCGACGCGCTCCCGTTCGACACGGTCGGTCTCCAGCCAGGTTTCGGCCCGGCGCAGGACCGCGTAGGCCTCGTCGTACCGCCCGAGGTCTCCCAGGATGGACGCCACGTGCTCCAGGGCGGTGGTGACGAGCAGGGCCTTGCCCGCCCCTTCCGCCGTGTCCCCGCCCCATTGGCTCTCCAAGGACTCCGCGATCTGCGCCTGGCGTTGGGCCATCAGCAGTGCCCGGCGGGTGTTCCCGGCCTTCGCGCTCCACTGCCAGGCCAGTGACCACAGCCCCGTGTAGACGTAACCGAAGTGCTCCGGGAGCCACCTGTCCTGCCAGCGTGCGAAGGCCTCGTCGTCTTCGAGACTGTCCAGCAGCTCCGGGATGGACGGGTCCTTCTCCCTCATGACCGCTTCGAGCTTCTCGGGCACGTGCGCCAGAACTCCCGAGGCCGACAACCGCTCGAACGCCGGGTCGCGTTGGGGCTCCTCCGGGGGCGGGGCCGCGTTCCTCCGCGGTCGTGCCGGCCGGGCCACGGGTTCCGGTACGGGTTCGGGTGCCCGGGCGGGTCCGGGGATCGGTTCGGCGGCTACGGGTGCCTGCGCGGGCCCGGGTGCCGGTGCCGGCCCGGGCGGCGGTGCGGGTTCGAAGACCGGTGCGGGCTCGGGTAACGGTACGGCCAAGGCCGCGGACGCGGGCGCGGGTTCCGCTGCGGGCGGGAGCCGCGCCAGCCCCTGCCGGGCGCCGCCGTAGCCGGGATCCATGGCCAGGGCCCGCTGATAGCAGGCGCGGGCGCGTTCCACCGTCGTCGGCTCCGCGGCGAGCGTATCACCCAGGAACCGCCAGGCCATCGGCGTCTCCTCGGTCGCCAAGGACTCCTCGAAGTAGACGCGGGCGACGGACTTCTCCTGCCGCGCGTAGTGCACGTCTCCCAGCCACAGCAGGGCCATGGCGCTGTCCGGATCGAGCTCACGTGCCTGCCGGTAGCAGGCCTCCGCCTGCGTCAGCTCGCGGCGCTGGAAGTGCTCGTCCCCTCGCCTCAGGATCTCGTCCACGTCGGCACGGTCCGCTGCCGCCGCCGGCGCGTCCGGCGTGTCCGGCGCGTCCGGCGCGTCCGGCGCCACTCCGAGCAGGCCGGCGACCTCGGCGCCCATCGCGGGGTCCCGCTCGGCGAGGCCGGCCAGCATCTCACCGCCGTTCGGGCTGCCCCCGTAGAGCGCCGCGAGGAGGTGCGCCTGCATCTGGGAACGCGACAGCGAGGCGGCACCGGGATCGATGGTGAGCGTGCCGTCCTCGAACCGGGCCAGCAGCCGGGCCGGGGCCGGCTGCTGGGCGAGCCGGCTGCGCACGGCCGTCGGCAGCATCTCGATCATTCCGGCGTCCCCGCGGATCCGGGCCAGATGGGCGTCCCACACCGCGTATTCGGGAGAACCGAGGTCGCGCAGAATGCCCACGAGCACGGTCAGCACCGCCTCGTCCTCCGGAACGGGCGGTTCCGACAGGTGGGCGCGCAGCACGGGGACGGCCTGCTCTCCCCTGCCCGCACTGTCGTAGGCCAGCGCGAGCCGGACCGCCGTGGACCTGTCCCCGGGCCGCGCCGCGTACAGGGGCTCCAGGACCTCGACCGCGAGCGCCGGTCTGCCCACGTCGTAGTAGAGCCGTCCCAGCGCCCCCCGGAACAGGGCGAACCGGGGGTGGGCCGCGAACGCCTCGTCCAGCACGCGCGCGCGGTCCGCGACCCGGCCGTCCTCTTCGGCCACGGACCGCGCGAGTCCGGGGAGCAGGGCCCGGACCAGTTCCTCCGGGCCGCCGTCGCGGTGCTGGTACAGCCAGCGCTCCAGGCGGCGCCGCGCCGAGGCCCGCCCCGCGCTCGCCCACCAACGGCTTGCGGCCTCCCGCGCCGAGACCCTGGCCCGCGTCGCCCGGCGCACCTCCTCGAGGGCAGGGCCCGGTGCCAGGCCCTCCAGCGGTTCCAGCGCCCGGTCCACGGCGCCTTGGAGGTCATCGGCCGCCGGGACGCTCTCCGCGGTGGCGAGCATCCCGATGCGCCCGAGAGCCACCGCGATCGGGTGCCCTGCGGCGCTGCCCCGGTGGTCGGCCCGGGCGAACTGCCGGTGCGCCTCCTCGCTGTCCCGGGCCCGGTCGGCGGCGATCCCCCGCAGGACATGGGCTTCGCTCTGTATGCGGTCGCCCGTTTCGAGGGCGTCGCGGCCTTCGCCCGACGCCGCGAGGCCCATCCCGACGGCCGCCAGGACCTCCGCCATCGCCCCGGCCGTCTCGGCGTCGTGCCAGCCGACGCCCGCACCGGCCGCCAGCGCGACCAGGTCCGCGGAGAGCGGCTCATGCCGCGGCCCGCCCTCCCCGTCGATGGTGCGCAGGAGTTCTTCGGCAGGCAGCGCGCCCAGCCTGCGGATGCGCTCCCCCGCCGCCACCGGATCCCTCGGCTCCGGCCACGTGAACGTGTCGGCCCTCAGCGAGCCCCAGAGTTTGAGCAGTGCCCAACCGAACATGACCGCGCCGCCCCCCGCACCTCTGCGTCATGCGTGCATGTGCCACCTGTTGTGAACCGTACGTCACACCACCCCCGTCCAACGTCCTTTCCTCCCTACTCGGTTCCCTCAGGCGGCCGTCAGGAGGGTGCGCAGGGTGGTGCGGTCGGTCTTGCCGTTGGCGTTGAGCGGGAGGGCGTCGAGCACGGTGAGGGTGGCGGGGACCATGTAGCCGGGCAGGCGGGCGCGCAGGGCTTCGGTGAGGGCGGCGGCGTGGGCGGGCCCGGGGCCGGAGCAGGCGGCGGCGAGTTCGGTGCCGCCGCCGGCGTTCGCCACGGCGATGACGGCCGCCTCGGTGACGCCGGCCTGTTCGCGCAGGGCGGCCTCGACCTCGCCGAGTTCCACGCGGTAGCCGTTGACCTGGACCTGCTGGTCGAGCCGGCCCTGGTGCAGGTAGCCGCCGTCGGGCAGGGCGGTGACCCGGTCTCCGGTGCGGTACCAGTGGTCGTCGCCGAGCTCGGTCGCCGGGTCCCAGGGGGCGCCGTCGGGGGCGAGGAAGCGGCCGGCGTTGTCGGCGGGGTCCAGGTACCCGGGGAAGCGCTGGGGTCCGCGCAGGCACAGTTCGCCGTCCCGTACGAGCGCCTCCAGGCCGGGGTAGGGGCGGCCGATCGGGACGGTGCCGTTGGAGGTGCGCGGCCAGTCGCCGGACTCCCGGGGCAGGTGGTGGGAGGTGCAGGTGACGGTCAGTTCGGTCGGGCCGTACGCGTTCTCCACGGTGCTCTGCGGGGCGGCCAGCCGCCAGGCCTCCGCCTGTTGCAGGGTCAGCGGTTCGCCGCAGAACACGCTGCGGCGCAGGGCCGGGAGGCTGTCCGGCCGCAGCTGGCGCAGCCGGCGGGCGAGCGAGACGAGCGAGGGTACCGAGTTCCAGTGGGTGAGCTCGCGCCGGGCGGCGAACCGGACCGGCGTCATCAGTTCGGCGCGGTCGGGGACGACGAGGGTGGCGCCGGAGCCCCAGGCACAGAACATGTCGAAGACGGAGGGGTCGAAGGTGAGGTCGAAGGTCTGGGAGAGCCGCGCGCCGGGGCCCGCGTCGTGCGCGGGGACGACCTGTCGCAGGAAAGCGTCGGCGTTGCGCTGGAGGACGGGGACGCCCTTGGGCACGCCGGTGGAGCCGGAGGTGAACAGGATGTAGGCGAGGTCGCCGGGTCCGCCGGGGACCGGCGGCGGTGCGGAGCCCGCGTCGAGGGCGTCGAGGGCGGTGTCGGTCAGCCGCAGTACGGGAGCGGGCAGGGTGAGGCCGGGCGCGGCGTGTTCGTCGGCGAGTACGGCGTCCAGGGCGGCGGCGCGGGCCACGGTGACGTGCCGGGCGTGCGGGAAGGCCGGGCCGAGCGGCACCACGGCGGCGCCCAGACGCTGGACGGCGAGGTACCCGGCGTACGCGACGAGCGTGCGCCCGGCGAGCAGGCCCACCCGGCGGGGGGCTCGGCCGCCGAGGTGCTCGAGGAGGGCGGCGGCGATCCGGCCGGCGAGGTCGTCGAGTTCGGCGTAGCTGACGACGCGTCCGGCGGCCTCGAGAGCGGGCAGCGGGCCGTGGGCCGCCGCCGAGGCGGCGAACCAGTCGTGCAGGGTCCGGTGTCCGGCGGGTGTGGTCATGGTGTCACTCATGGTGTCTCTGCTCCGGGTGCGAGGCGGGCGAGGATGTGATCGGCGGAGTCGGCGAGCGTCCCGAGGACGACCTCGGTGGCGCCGCCGCCGATACCGAACAGCGCCGCCTGCGCCCGGGTCTGCTGGAGGGATCCGTCGGCGAATCCGGCGGCTCCCCACCACTGCGCGCAGTCGGTGAGGACCTGGCCGACGGTGGCGCCGGCCGCGGCCTTGAGGGTGGCGGCCGCGGTCGTGTCGTGGCGGCGGGCCACGGGTTCCGCGAGCTGCTCGCACAGGGCGTGCAGTTCCTGGGTGCGGACCAGGCAGGCGGCGAAGCGCTGCCGGATCGCCTCGTTGTCCCACAGGGTGGCCTCGCCGTGGGCGCGCCCGGCCAGGTGGCGGCGGGTGTCGGCCAGGACGCGCCGGCACAGGGCGACGCCCCACAGGGCGCCGGCCAGCCGCTCGGTGGCGATGTGCCGGGCGAAGGAGGGCAGGCCCATGCCCACCCGGTCCACGAGGTGACCGGCGGTCAGGCGTACGCCGTCGAAGCGGACGTGTCCGGTGCCGGAGGCCGCGTAGAGGGCGGATTCGGCGGGGCGGACGTGGACACCGGGGGCATCGGACGGGACGAGCACCCAGGTGAAGGAGGTGAAGTGGCGGCCGGGCCGCAGCCGGGCCAGTACGAGGAACCAGGCGGCGGTGGTGGCGTTGGCGATCCACTGCTTCTCGCCGGTGACCTCGGCGGTGTCCCCGTCGAGGTGGACGGCCGTGCGCAGGCCCGTGAGGTCGGTGCCCGCGGTGACGTCGGTGGCGGCGAGGGCGGT
The DNA here is from genome assembly GCF_045208355.1 of Streptomyces sp. NBC_01546. Lineage (NCBI taxonomy): Bacteria > Bacillati > Actinomycetota > Actinomycetes > Kitasatosporales > Streptomycetaceae > Streptomyces > Streptomyces sp. NBC_01546. The sequence continues at coordinate 7,563,104 of NZ_CP109379.1, read as the reverse complement.
GGTGACCCGTCCGGCGAGGGCGTCCTTCAGCGCCTGGCGGGCCGTGGTGGTGGTGCCGGTGGCCAGGACCGGCAGGGTGGTGGCGAGCGGGACGCTCACCGAGAGGGTGGCGGGGATGCCGAAGCGGGCGTCGGTGGCGGCCAGCAGCCGGGCGAGGGCGGCGGGTCGCAGCCCTCGGCGGGGGTCGCCGTCCCGGTAGCAGGCGGTCAGGTGCCCTGCGGCGCCGAGGGCCGACCAGACCTCGGCGCCGGAGGCCTCGGGAGGCAGGGCCTCCACGGTGCTGCCCAGCGTGCCGCCCGATGTGCTGCCCAACGTGCTGTCCGACGTGTGCGTGCGGAGGTCAGACAAGGCGCACCCCCGTGTCGCGCAGGGCGAGGCGGCCGTCGGCGAGGTGGAGCCGGTCGTTGCTGTAGTTGAGGGCGGCGGACCGCAGGTCGCGCAGGGCCTGTTCGAGGCGGGTCGGCGAGTCCTTGAGGTAGCCGTGGCGCAGGCCGACCGCGGTCACCAGGTCGTCAACGGCGGCGTGGCACTGCTCGGCCGCGGTGATCTTCAGGGCGTTGAGCAGCAACTGGCCGCTGGGGGTGTGCAGTTCGGTGCCCTCCTCGACCACGGCGAGGGTGTGGCGGAGCAGGGCGTGGACGGTGTCCACCCGCTGCCGGGCCCGGGACAGCCGGGTGAGCAGCAGTTCGGAGCCGATGTCGAAGCGGCCGCGGCTCTCCGGGCCGCGCAGCAGCCGCAGGACGCGGGACAGGGCGCCGGCGGCCGTGCCGAGCCAGGCCGCGGACCAGCCGACGTGCGCGTACGGGGCGAAGATCTCGCCGGCGATGCGGGAGAAGTCGCCGTGGGCGCCGACGACCTGGTGGCCGGGGACGCTGCCGGTGAGGCGGAGCGGCACGCTGTGGCTGGCCCGCATGCCGAGCGGCTGCCAGTCGCCGTCGCCGCTGATCTCGAGCTGGTCGCGGTCGGCGTAGACGAGGGAGACCTGGTGGCCGGAGTTGGCACCGGGGCTGCGCATCGTGACGAGGAAGCCGTCGGCGTGGGCGCCTCCGGTGACCACGGGCGCGAACCGGTCGATCTCCAGGCGGCCCTGCTGCTCGGCCAGGGCCGCCTCGGCGGTGAGGAGGTGGCCGCCCTTGCCCGCCTCGGTGGTCACGGAGGCGAGGTAGATCTCGCCGGCCGCGAGCCGGGGCAACAGGGCGGAGCGCAGCGGCTCGTGGGCGTGGCGCACCAGTGCCTCGGCCTGCTGGCAGTGCATGGCGAAGATCATGGCCACGGACAGGTCGGCGCGGCCGAGCTTCTCGGTCACCTCGACGACGTCGCGGAGGGTGCCGCCCGGGCCGCCGTGTTCGGTGGGGACGAGCAGGCCGAGCAGGCGGGTGCGGCGCAGGGCCGCGAGTGCCTCGACGGGGAAGGCCGCGTCCCGGTCGGTGCGGGCCGCGTGCTCGGCGGCGACTGAGGCGACCTCTTCGGCGGCCTCCGACGTGGTACGGGCGGTGGTCACGGCCGTGGTCATGCGGCCACCTGGCCCGGGGAGCTCTGGCCAGGGGAGCTCTGGCCCGGCGAGATCTGGGCGGCGACGGCCTGCCACAGGCTGCCGGCGGTCGCGAAGGTCTCGTCGTTGAGGTCGGTGTCGGGCAGCGAGATCCCGAAGGTGTCCTCGAGGGTGAACAGCAGCTCGATCGCGCCCATGGAGTCGATGCCGAGGGCGCGCAGGTCGGTCTCGGGGGTGATGGCCGCGCCGGTGGCGCCGTCGGCGGAGGGGCGGAGGATCTCGATGAAACGGGGGTCCATGGGAAGGGTCCTTTCCTCGGGTGGGAAGTGGGTACGGGAACGGGCGGCGGCCCGCGCGTGTGTCATGCGGCCGGGGCGGCGGCCCAGGGGCGGGAGGCGATCTGGCAGAGGTCGTCGACGCGGCGCAGGTTCTCCGGGATCAGGTCGTCGGCGTCGAGTTCGACCTCGAGCTCCCGCTCCACCCGTTCGATCAGCTCGACGAGCCGGAAGGAGCTGAACGTCTGGAAGGCGGTGAACTCGGCTCCGTCGAGGAGCCGTTGGCGGGGTGCGTCGAGCACGGAGGCGGCGATGGCGGCGACGGCGGCCCGCAGCTCCGGGTCCGGCGCGGCCTGCGGCGCGGGCGTGGCGAACGCGGCGGCGTCGGCGGCGAGGGCCGCCGCGAGCCGGTCCAGTACGCCGGGCGGTTCGGTCCGGCCGCGTGCCACCCTGCGGTGGGCGAGGTAGGACTGTTCCACGACCAGGTCCCAGCTCCGCAGGTGCTCGGTGTCCACGGGCAGGGACAGCCGGGCGCGCCAACGGGCGTGCAGGGCGCGGGCCCGGGCCAGCAGCCAGGTCTCGGCGGAGAGTTGTTCGAGGGCGGCGGCCCGGTCGGGGTGGTCCGCGTAGGCGGCGAGGTAGGGGGCGGGGTCGCCGCCGTCGTACTCGGGTCGCGGTGCGGTGGCGTCGAGGAGCCGCGGCGCCCACTCGATGACCTCGGCGTGCTCGATGCCGGCGAGGGCGTCGGCGCCGAACTGCCAGTGACCGGGGGCCGCGGGGCCCCACGGGGTGTCGGTGCGGTAGCCGTCGGCGACGTGGAAGCCGTCGGGGCCCGGCGCGAGGAGGAAGCTGTGGTCCATGTGGCGGCGGCCGTGGTAGGGAAGCCAGGGCATCGCGTGGGCGTCGGCGACGACGTAGTGGGTGGTGCCCCGGGCCCGTACGGCGGCCAACAGCTCCGCTCCGGTGAGCCGCGTACGGCTGCGGACCTTCAGGCCCAGCAGCTGTTCGGCCTCGGCGATCCGGTGGTCGAGCGGCGGGTCGACGGTGGGCAGTCCGTTCGGTCCGGGGCGGGAGTGCCAGCGCAGGGCGGCCCCGAGCCGCAGGTGGGTGTCCGGGCCGTGGTGGTGGTCGGCGAGCACGGCCAGGTTGACCTGGATGCAGTCGAGCAGTTCGGTGTGCACGGAGCCGAGCGCGTGGCGTTCGGGCAGCGGCGCCGACGCCGGGTGGTCGTTCATCTGGTTCTCCTTCCGGGTGGTTCGGTACGTCAGATCCAGGCGGGCAGCCGCGGCAGGGCGCCGCCGGGTGCGGTGAGCCCCTCCCCCGTCGAGCGGCCGGTGAGCCAGGCGAGCAGGGCGCCGCGGGGGCCGGTGACGACGGGGCCGCCGGAGCCGAAGGCGGTCACCCGGGCTCCCGTGTCGTCGCGGAGGGTGCAGGGCGGGGTGCCGTCGGCCGCGGCGAGGTAGCCGGACACGTCGTCCAGGAGGACGTCGACGGCCGGCCGGGGGATGTCGCCGAAGCCGTAGCCGAGGCCGAGGTCGGTGTGGTGGACCTCGAGTTCGCGCAGCCGGATCACCAGGATGCGTCCGGGGGTGCACAGTTCGCCGGTGAAGGGGCGGACGACGGCTTGCCAGGCGGGGTCGGGCAGCTCCCGGACGGTGGTCAGGAAGCGGTCCGCGGAGCCGCGCACCCGCTCGACGAGGGCGGCCGCGGGCTGCCGGGAGCCGTCCTCGATCTCGGTGTCACGGGCGCTCCGGTCGGCGTACTGAGATGTCTCGGTGCCGGTACGGGCCCAGTGCAGCAGCCGCTCCAGGGCGTCGACCTGGGCGCTGAGGTGGCTGAGTACGTGGGCGCGGCTCCAGCCGTCGAGGCGGGAGGGGGCGGCCGCGTCGGCGTCGGTGAGCCGGTCGAGGTCGCGCAGCAGCCGGTTGCCCGCGTCGGCGATGAGGGCGAAGGTCTCCGGGGTGGGCGGCAGGGACTTCATGACGGCCTCCTGTTCGGGCGGGGCCCGGGCTCCGCGGTCAGCCGGGTGAAGGCTGCCTCGATGCGGGTGAGCTGGTCCGCGATGTGCGGCAGGGCGGTGGGGTCCGCGGCCCCCAGGGCTTGCAGCTGCTGTTCCTCGTCTCCGTAGAGCAGGCTGGTCGCGGCCTTGAAGCGGAGGGCCGCGGGGTCGTCGCCGAGCAGGTGTCCGGCGAGGACGGCGACGCCGCCGTCATCGAGGAGGTGGGCGGCGAGCGAGGCGGAGTCGGTGATGCCGCGCCGGGCGAGCGGGGCGCGCAGCGGCTCGAAGTCCGGGTAGACGTAGAAGCCGGCGGTGGGCGGCCGGCAGTGGGCCCCCGCGGCGACAGCGCGGGCGTGCACCGCGCGGGCCACGGCGCCGTGCAGGCGGGCCGCGGCGGCCGACCGTTCGCGGATGGGGGCCGGTTCGGCGAACGCGTAGGCGGCAACCTGCTGGAGCGGGCCCGCGAGGGTGGACCAGATCTCGCTGGCCGCGGCGACGACCCCGGCGCGGACCGCGCGGCCGCGGGGGCCCGCGGGGAAGCGGGCGGCGCCGACGCGCCAGCCGCCGATGCCCAGGGATTTGGACAGTCCGGTGGTGACGACGGTGCGCTCGGGCGCGATGTCGGCGGGGCTGAGGAAGGGGGTGGCCGGGTCGTGGACCACGTCGCGGTAGATCTCGTCCGAGACGATCAGGAGGTCCTCGGCCTCGGCGACGGCGGCGAGTTCGCGGACCAGGTCCGGTGGGGCGAGGGTGCCGGTGGGGTTGTCGGGCAGGGTGAGGACCAGCAGGCGCGGGGTGCGCCCGGCGGCCCGGGCACGGCGGATCGCCACGCGCAGCGCGCCGGGCTCGGGTACTCCCCCGCACACGTCCGGGACGGGTACGGCGATGGGTTCCTTGCCCGCGTACCGGGCCTGCGGAGCGTAGGTGTTCCAGGCGGGCCGGGGCAGCAGCACGTCGCCGTCCACCGCCAGGTTCAAGGCCATCAGCAGTGGTTTGCTGCCCGGGGCGAGAACGACGTCCGCCGGGTCGGTGGGCAGACCCCGGCGCGCGAAGTAGCCCGCGACGGCGCTGCGGGCGTCCTCGGCGCCCGCGACCGGGCCGTAGGAGGCGCGGTGGGCGCCGGCCGCGAGCTGCTGCGCCAGTTCGGGGATGACGGGCAGCCGGGCCTCCCCGAAGGTGAGGTTGACCAGGGGCTCGCCGGCGGCTCGCCGCTGTTCCACGAGGTGGTTGAGGGTCAGGTTCGGGGACGGCTGCGTCATGCCGGTTCCCGCGTCGGGTCGGTTGCCGCACCGCTTGCCGTGCCGGATTCCGTGCCGCTCTCCGTGCTGCCGCGCAGCGCGTCCGCGAGGTCGGCGGGGGTGTCGGGGTGCAGCTGGAGGTCGTCCAGCCATGCGGCCGTGGTGGAGTAGCGGGCCCGGAAGGGTCGTCCGACCAGGGCCGGGTTACGGGCCTGGACCATGCGCAGCTGGAACCAGCGCCCCTCGCCGGACTCTTCCACGCCGTCGACGCAGACCTTGCCGGGGGTGGCGGACATGACCGGGCCGCGGACCGTACGGGCGAGCCCGGGCAGGGTGCGGTAGGCGGCGCGGAAGATGCCGACTGCCTTGGCGAGGGGCACCTTGAAGTAGTCGTGGGGTCCGGTGTCCCGTTCCACGAAGAGGTAGTAGGGGACGGCCCCGGCGGCGAGTTCGGCGCGCCACAGCTCGCTCCACACCCCGGCGTCGTCGTTGACGTGCGCGATCAGCGGTGCCTGGCAGTAGACGACGGCGCCGGTGGCCCGGATCCGGGCCAGTGCCCGGCGGGCCAGGTCGTTGTCGAGTTCGCGGGGGTGGCTGAAGTGGGCCATCACCGCGAGCTGCCGCCCGGAGGCCACGACCTGTTCGAAGAGCCGCAGCAGGTCGTCCGCGTCGTGGTCGGTGACGAACCGCTGCGGCCAGTAGGCGGGCGACTTGGTGCCGATGCGCAGGGTGCGTACGGACTCCACGTCGAGCAGCGGCTCGAGGTGGGAGCGCAGCCGCTCGGTGGACATGATGAGCGGGTCACCGCCGGTCACCAGGACGTCGTGGATCTCGGGGTGCTCCCCCAGGTAGTCGATCAGACCGGAGGGATCGGGGGCCGCGAAGCGCAGGTCGGCGTCGCCGATGAACTGGGCCCAGCGGAAGCAGTAGGTGCAGTAGGCGTGGCAGGTCTGGCCCTGGCCGGGGAAGTAGAGGACGGTCTCGCGGTACTTGTGCTGGAGTCCGGGGACCGGTTGGCCCTGGTGGTGGGGCACGTTGAGTTCGCGCTGGCCGGAGGGGTGGGGGTTCAGCCCGGCGCGGATCCGGGCCACGGCCGCGCGCAGTTCGGGTTTGCGGGCGGAGTCGGCGAGCAGGACGCCGATCTCGTTCTCGTCGTCGGCGGTGAGCATGCCCCGCTGGGGGAAGGTGAGCTGGAACATCGGGTCGTCGGGGACCCGGTCCCAGTCGACGAGCTCTTCCAGGACGTGCGAGTTGACCCGGAACGGCAGCACCTGGGAGACGCGGCGGACGGTCTCGCGGATGTCGTCGGGCAGGCCGTAGCGGGCGGCGATCTCGTCGAGGTGGCGCGGCCCGTACGCGGTGAAGCGGTCGGTGGCGAGGGCTCCTGGCGTGGTCACCGTGCAGCCCCCTGGCCGGTCTCCTTCGTGTAGAGGGCGTCGTCGAGGACGAGGAAGTCCAGCTGCATCGCGCGGAAGGCGCCCAGTGCGTGGACCGCGGTGTCGACGATCGGCTCGCCCTTGTCGTTGAAGGAGGTGTTCAGCAGGACCGGCGGCACGCCCTGGCGTTCGAGGTTGTCGAGGACGGCGCCGACGAGCGGGGCGTCGTCGCCGCGCAGCACCTGCGGGCGGGTGGTGCCGTCGACGTGGACGACGCCGGGGGCGACCTGGCGGCCCAGGTCGGTGGCCTTGGCCGCGCCGAGCATGTAGCGGCTGAGGTGCTCCTGCTGCTCCCACAGCCTGGCGCTGTAGCCGGGGCGGGTGACGCCGGCGAAGGGGCGCCACTGCTCGCGGTTCTTGACCGTGTTGACCCGGGTGTTGACCTCGGCGGTGTTGGGGAAGGCGATGATGGAGCGGTGGCACAGGGCGCGGGGCCCGACCTCGGCGCGGCCCTGGGCGACTGCTCCGACCCGGCCGTCCAGCAGCAGCCGGGTGACCTCGTCGACGTCGAGGTCGGTGCGGTGCAGGCCGCTGGTGTCCAGGCCGGCCGCGCTGCCGATGTCGCTGCCCAGGTACGGGCTGAGGGAACGGGTGTGCTGCTTGGGCGGGCTGACGGCCCAGGCGGCGCCGAGGGCGACGCCCGCGTCGTGCGGCACGGGCGGGACGTACAGGGGCCCGGGCAGGGTGCCGTTGGTGGAGCAGTTGAGGGCGACGCCGCCGGCCAGGCAGAGCTCGTCCACGCCGGCGATCTTGCGGGTGAGGGCGCTGAGGTGGGTGACGGTCTCCTCGATGATGCGCTGCGCGGTCCAGGCCACGGTCACGGCCTTGGGGTCGTCGGGGAGGTTCTCCTCGTCCGCCTGCGGGCGGTCGGCGCCGACGATGCGGGTGTAGCGGTCGCGCCAGGCGGCGACCTGCGCCTCGTACTGCCGCTTGATGTCCTCGGCGGTGGCCCGTCCGGTCGCCTCGGTCAGCGGGGCTATGGCGAGCCGGAAGTCCTCGTCCCGGATGTCGACGAGCTGCTCGGCCGCCAGCCCGGCGGCCCGGCCGTAGGCGGCGAGGCCCATGGTCTTGCCGGCGTTGAGGAAGGAGAAGCCGAGCCAGGTGGAGGCGGCGTCGTAGGCGTAGCCGAGGGAGGCGGTGCGGCCCCAGGAGCGTTCCTGGCGGGGCTCCTTGCCGTCCTCGAAGGTCCAGATGCTGGAGGACTCGTTCTCGCCGTGGCCGTCGATGACAAGGACGCCGGCCTTCCGGAACGGTGAGGCGTAGAAGGCGGAGGCGGCGTGCGCGGCGTGGTGCGGGACGCGGACGACCTCGGGGAGATCGCTGCCGAAGTCGAGTCCGACGGCGTACGCGAGGAAGTCGGCATCGCTGGTGAAGCGGCCGGGGTAGAGCTGGTCGACGTCCCAGCCGAGGGCGACGACGTCGATGTCGGCGGGGCTGATGCCGGCCCGGTCGAGGCAGAGGCGGGCGGCGCTGACGGGCTTGCGGTACAGCGAGTGGCGGTGGCGGTTGATGCGCTCTTCCTCGCTGAAGGCGATGATCTCGCCTTCGCCGTTGACGAGGCAGGCGGCGGTGTCGTGCCAGCCCGTGGGAGGTGCGTTGACTCCGAGGGTCCACATGGTGATCGCCTTTCATCGGGTGCGTACGGTCGTGCGGTCTGGTGGGACGGGGTTGTCGTGGGGCGGGAGACGGCGGGATGTCGCGGGGTGTCAGCCCGCGGCCGTGACCAGCGGGGTGACGTCGGCGCGTACGGCGCGGGCCGCGCGTGCCGAGGCGGTGGCGCACTGCTCGGGGGTGTCGCCGGTGACCAGCAGGGCGGCCAGCCGCGGCACGATGCCGCGCGGCGGCAGGAGGAGTTCGGTGCCCCGGGCGGCGAGGGCGACGGCCCGTTCGACGCCGGGCACGGCTTCGGCGGCGCTGAGGTCGAGGGAGCGGACCTGCCCGTCGTGCGGCGGGTAGACGAAGGTGACCTCGGCGCAGCGGTCCCGGGTCGGGGTGAGGTCGGGCGTGCGGCCGAGGGCGATGTCGCAGGCGGCGGCGACCAGGTCGACACCGGTGGCGAGGGCGCCGAGCAGCGGGATGAAGTCACCGCCGAGGCGGCCGTTGACCTCGACGACGCGCGGTCCGGTGGGCGTGAGCCGCAGCTCGGTGTGGGTGAGGCCGGTGCGGATGCCGAGCGCCGCGTGGGCCTCGGTGACCACGGACAGGACGGCGTCGGCCCAGGGCTCGTGCCGCCAGGGCGCCACGAGGTGGCCGACCTCCTCGAAGTAGGGGGTGAAGCCGAGGCGTTTGCGGGCGACGTTGACCACCACCGCCCGGCCGCCCTGGACGGCGCAGTCCACGCTGATCTCGGGGCCGGTCAGGTACTCCTCGACGATCACTCCGTCGAGTCCGGTGATGCCGGGGAAGGAGGATCCGGCGGCCTGGTCGAAGGCGGCGGCGAGCTCGCGGGCGTCGGAGGCGAGGGTGACCCCGATGGACCCGGCGAGGGCGCGCGGCTTGACGACGACGGGGTAGCCGAGGGCCTCGGCGGCGTCCAGGGCCTCGGCCGGTGTGCGGACGTGGCGGAACCCGGCGGACGGGACGCCCGCGGCGCCCAGGATGCGGCGGGTGGTGAGCTTGTCCCGGCAGCGGTCCACGGCGTCGGGGCTCATGTGCGGCAGGCCGAGCCGGGCCGCCACCTCGGCGGTGGTGCGCAGCAGCGTCTCGTCCCAGGTGAGGACTCCGGCGGGGCCGGGGTGCGCGGCGAGCAGTGAGGCGACGGCGGCGGTGGTCGCCGTCGGGTCCGAGGTGTCGGCGGTCCGGTGGCGGTCCTGGACGTACGGGAGCTGCCAGTCGGCGGGGGCGGGCTGGACGAGTGCGGTCTGGGCGCGGGCGGCGACGGCGTCCAGGGAGTACGACCGGTAGGCCGGGGTGCCGCAGCCGACGACGACGATGCGGGCGGGGGCGTCGGGATCGAGTGCGGTGGTCTCGAGCCGGGCGGTGCGGGCGGTGCGCCGTACGGCGGCCTCGACCTCGGCGGTGCTGTGGCCGCGGAAGCGGAAGCGGGCTCCGGCGTGCTCGTACCCGCCGCCGGTGACGAGGGCGCCGACGGCCGGGAGGACCTCGGCGTACGGGCCGTCGCCCTGGTGGGAGCTGACGGCGCGGACCCGGCTGGGGGTGGCCTCGGACGGGGGCACCAGCAGCCAGCCGGCGACCTGTGAGGGGTCGTCGACGGCGGTGCCCGAGGTGTCGGGCAGGCCGGTCTGGTGGGAGAAGGCGGCGGCCATCAGGTCGATGCCGTGCACTTCGCGCCACACGAAGGGGACTTCGGCGCCGCCGGGGCGGGCGGCCATCTCCAGTACGGAGAGCTCGCCGCGCTCGTCGCGGAAGAGTTCGAGGTGGAAGACGGAGGGTCCGGTGAACAGGGCCCGGGCGGTGGCGAGGGTGAGCGCGCCGACGGCTTCCAGGGTCGCCTCGTGGTCGATCTCGACGGAGCCGAGCGCGCTTCCGGAGGTGAACTCCAGGCAGGTGTTCAGGTAGCGGGAGGCCCGCCAGGCGCCGAGGCAGGAACCGGTGTAGACACCGTCGACGTGCAGCACCTGGTGCGGCTGCCACGGCTGCACGATCATCTCGGTGCCCTCGGGCAGCCGGTACGCGGCGAGCTGCCCGGCGTCGTCGAGGCGGGTGATGGCGGCGCTGGCGGTGCCGCGGCGGGGCTTGACGAGCACGGGCCAGCCGTGGTGGGCGGCGAACTCCTCGACGGACGCCGGGTCCGGGGCGGGCTCGGTGGCGGGGGCGGGCAGCCCGGCGGCGTGCAGCCGGCGCGCCATGACCAGCTTGTCGCGCAGCGGTTCCAGGTCGGCGGGGTGCGTGCCGGGCAGGCCGTGGGCGGCGCGGAGTTCGGCGGCGAGGTCCAGGTCGGTCTCCTGGAGGGCGACGATCCGGGTCGGGGGGCCGCTGCGGGCCACGAGCTCGGCGACCCGGATGAGGACCGCCGGCACGTTCTCGGTGCTGTCCACCAGGGCCACCCCGGCCGCCAGGCCGGTGGGGAGCGAGCGGACGGCGCGCTCGGTGGTGAGGTAGCTGACGCGGTGGGCGGTGTGGTCGATGTAGGCGGCGTAGTCGGCGTAGCGGTCGGTCCACCGGTGGATGATGATCACGTGTTCGGGCATGGCGGAGCCTCCAGAGGGTGGGTGCGGCAAGGCGGCTGTGGATGCGCGGTGTGTACTCGGTTCGTGGCCGGTCCGTGCTCGGTCCGTGCTCAGTCGAGGGAGACGGTCAGGGGCTTCAGCACGCGGGACGAGGCGGCGAAGAGCAGCCAGCCGGCCGCGAAGGCGGCACAGACCACGACGAGTGCGGTGTGCAGGCCCAGCTGTCCGGCGAGGGCGCCGCCCGCCCAGGCGCCGAGCGGGAAGGTTCCGAAGGCCAGCGTGCGGTAGGCGGCGGTGACGCGTCCCAGGCGGTCGGGCGGGGTGACGGTCTGGCGCAGGGTGACGAAGTAGACGTTGAAGACGGTGAATCCGATGCTGAACACCGCGAACGCGCCCGTGATCAGGGCGAGGGAGCCCAGGTCGCTGCCGTCCGGCAGGAGGATGACGGCGGGGGCGGCGCAGCCACAGGCCATGGAGCCGACCAGGACGCGTGCGACGCCGAGGGCCCGCCCGGCGCGGCGGGCGAGGACGGTGCCGAGCACGGCGCCGAGGCTGCCGAGGCCGATGCAGGTGCCCAGGGCCCCGGCGCCGAGGCCGAGTTCCCGTACGGCGTACACCAGGAAGACGGTGAGCAGGGCCTGTTCGCACAGGTTGAACCAGGCGCCCTTGAAGGTGAGCAGGCGCAGGGCCGGTTCGCGGAGGATGAAGGTGAATCCGGCGCCGAGCTGGTGCCACAGTCCGCCGTCCTCGTCGGGGCGGGAGGGGGGCGGGGCGTCCTCGCGGGTGCGGATCAGGAGCAGGGTCACCGCGGACACCAGGTACGAGGCCACGTCGATCAGCAGCGCGACGGGGGCGCCGGCGAGGCGGATGAGCAGGCCTCCGAGTCCGGGGCCGCCCACCTGGGCGAGCGCGTAGCTGCCCTGGAGTTTGCTGTTGGCGGCGACCAGGTCCCGGCGGTCGACCAGGCTCGGCAGGTACGAGAGGTAGGCGACGTCGAAGAGGGCGTTGCAGCAGCCCACGGCGAGCGCCACCGTGTAGAGCAGGCCGAGGCTGAGTCCGTCGGCCCACCAGGCGAGCGGCACCGCGGCGAGGGCGACGGCGCGGACCAGGTCGGCGCCGACGAGCAGTGGCCGGCGCCTGCGGCGGTCCACCCAGCGGCCCACGAACACGGTGAGCAGCAGGACGGGCAGGAACTGCACGGCGGTCAGGGTGCCGACCTGCGCGGGCGAGGCGTCGAACACGGTGAGCGCGACGAACGGCAGCGCGAGCTGGGTGACGTAGGTGCCGCACAGGGACACGGTCTGGCCGGACCACAGTTTGAGGAAGTCGGCGTTGCGCCACAGGCTCGGTCGCGGAGCGGCCGGGGCGGGGGCAGGGGCGGGTACGGGTGCGGTTGGCGCGGTCATGCCGTCTTCCCTTCGGCGAGCAGCCGTGCGTGCAGGTCCCACAGGAGGGCGGCGGCCTGGTCACGGCCGAGGTCGCGGACGGTGAGCCGGACGCTGAGCACGCCGCCGATGTCGTCGGCGCGGGCGTAGCAGCGCGGTCCGATGGTGGTGAACGGGGTCTCCCAGCGGAGGGTGGGGCTCTGGTCGCCGGGGTCGGGCGCAGTGGTGGCGTCGGCGGCGGGAGCACCGTCGGGCAGGGCTACGAAGTTGTAGGCGCAGGTGGGTTCCGGGGCGGCGGCCCGGTCACGGAGCCGGGCCACGGCGGTGACGTCGTGCATGCCGTGCCGGAACGCGGTGAGGCTGCTCCAGTGGGCGGCGCGGGCGAGGCCGACGAGGTTGGTGGCGGGCGGCAGCGGGAGGAGGGCGGGCGCCCACTGGTTCATGGAGGTGACCAGGCCCTTCCAGCGGGGGGTGAACCGGTTGGAGCTCATCAACTGGACGTGCAGGGCCTCTGGTTCGGCCTGTCCGTCGGCGCACAGCCGGGCCACGGAGCGGGCGTAAGCGGCGAGGACGACGCAGGCCACGGAGACACCGGCGCGGTCGGCGAGGACGCGGGCGGCGGACAGGGCGGGGGCCGAGCGGAGGGTGGCCTGCACGGCGGTGCCGCGATCGTCGGGCCGGTGCGGGAGGGCGGTGCGGGGCGTGTCGGAGTGCAGCCGCTCCCAGTGCCGCAGGGCAGCGGCCTGCCGGCTGAGCCCGGCCTCGGAGAACTGCTCGGCGGCGAGCTCGGCCGGGCCCGGCGCCGGGGCCCCGGCCGCGGGAGTGGGAGCGGCGCCGGCGAGGGCCTGGGACAGCTGGACGCGGAGCAGCTCCTGCGCCCAGGCGTCGGCGACGATGTGGTGCTTGACGAAGACCAGCGTGCGGGCGGTGTCCCCGTGGGTCAGCAGGCGTGCCCGCCAGCCGTGTTCGGAGCCGAGGTCGAAGGGGCGGGAGGCGAGTTCGGCGGCGACGGCGTCGGCGTCGCCCGGGTCGGCCTCGATCCGGTCGAGTGCGACGGTGGCGGCCTCGTCGGCCGGCAGCTGGCGCGGCGCGTCGGGGTCGGTCAGGTCGTAGCGGGTGCGCAGCGAGGGGTGCCGGCGGGCCAACGCACCCAGCGCGCCGCGCACTTGGCGTACGCCGGTGTCCGCGGGGAGCGTCCACACTGCCGCGTTGTTGGGCTCGTGGCGTCTGGCCGGGGGCAGATCCCGGATGTCGTGCCAGACCGACAGCTGGCCCAGCGAAAGCGGAATGGCCTGAAACATTTGGGGACCGACCTCCAATTCCGGTGTTATTCGAGAGGTTTTCCAGTGGCTCTCTAGCGTTTTTCGAGTTCCCGTCGAGCGTTTATCGAGCGATGCTCCGGCGATCCTCGAAAGGGCATCGATAATTCTGCATGGCGGAAAGTTTTTTCCGCTGCCGGATAGACGATTACACAACCTGTTGAAGCATGTCCAGTGCGGCAATTGACGCACTGTGAGGACGAATGGGAGACCCGCATGAACCACGGCGACCGACTGTCCCCGCCTTATGGCGCGTCACCTGCGGAATTCCTCCACGAATTCCTGCTGGCGGCCGCCGCGACGTTTCCCGACCGGCCGGCCGTCATCGAGCCGTCCGATAGCGGAACGCTGGAGACCACCCATCGAGAACTGGCCACGGCGGTGCGCGTCCTCGCCGACGGGCTGGCCGCGCTGGGGGTCGGCGTCGGCGACCGCGTCGTACTGGAGGCGGAGGCCTCCGCCGCGGCCCTCGCCGCGCTGCTGGCCTGCTCCACGCTGGGCGCCGCGTTCGTCCCGGTCAGCCCGCAGACCCCGCGGGATCGGCTGCTGTCGATCGTCGCCGCGACGGATCCGACGCTGCACCTGCGGGACGCCGGGACCCCGGCCACGGAACTGCCCGCCGGCACGGGTACGGGCACCGCCACCTTCACCGCGGACGGGGTGAGCGCCGAACGGGCGCCCGCGCCCCGGGCGCGGCGGCGCACCGAGCGGTCGGTCACCGACCCGGCGTACATCATCTTCACCTCGGGCACCACGGGACGGCCCAAGGGCGTGGTGATGAGCCACCGCGCGGTCGTGGCGTTCTACCGCGGCATGCTGGCTGCCGGGCTGGTCACCGAGCACGACCGGGTGGCCTCCACCTCGCCCCTGCAGTTCGACTTCTCGCTGCTGAACTTCGGCATGGCCCTGGGCGCCGGCGCCGCCGTGGTACCGCTCAAGCCCGAGGTGGTGCGCTGGCCCCGGCGCTTCCTGTCCGCGCTGCGCGAGGCGGGCGTCACCCAGGTCAACGGGGTGCCGTCGCTCTGGACTTCCGTGCTGCGCCGGGACGCCGGGCGGCTCGTCGCACTCGGCTCGCTGCGCACGATCCTGTTCTGCGGCGAGAAGTTCCCCCTGCCCCAGCTGCGCCGCATCCAGGAGATCCGGCCCGACCTGCGGATCGTCAACTGCTACGGCAGCACCGAGTCCATGGCCGCCTCCTTCGCCGAGGTCCCCCGGCCGCTGCCCGCGGACGAGACGGACCTGTCCATCGGCGTCGCCCACCCCGGCGCGGAGATGCTGCTGGTCGACGCGGCCGGCCGGGTCGTCGACGAGCCGTACGTCACCGGGGAGATCCTGCTGCGGACCCCCGCGCTCTTCTCGGGGTACTGGGACGACCCGCGGGCCACCAGCGCGGCGCTGGCGCCCGATCCGCTGGAGCCGCGGTCCGGGCAGGCGCTGCTGCGCACCGGGGACCTCGCCTACCGCGACCCGAGCGGCGCCTTCCGGCTGAAGGGGCGGACCGACTCGCAGGTGCAGATCCGCGGCAACCGGGTGGAGCTCGGTGAGGTGGAACGCCGCCTGCTGGAGCTCCCCGGGACGGCCGCGGCGGCGGTGTTCGCCGAGGAGCGCGGCGCCGAGGGAACCGTGCTGTGCGCGTTCGTCGTACCGGAGCCGGGAACGGGAGCCGAGGCCGCCCCGGACGCCGCTCGGGTGCGCGCCTTCTGCGCCGACACCCTGCCGGCGTACATGGTTCCGCAGGAGGTCAGGTCGGTTCCCGCCCTGCCCGTCACCGCCAACGGCAAGACCGACCGGGCGGCGCTGCTGGCCCTGCTGTGAGAGCGACGGGCGGGCTCCGGTGGAACCCGAGTGCGTCCCGAGTCGACATCGAGCGGGGGCCCAGGGGCGGCCGGAAGCATCTGCGGGAGCAACATCGGTACGACGAATGAGGGCGACAGTGGACATGCGACCCGGCAGGCGGCCTTCCCTCGCACGGCGGTGGGCGGGCGCGGTGTGGCAGGGCCTGGTCACCTTCGGCACCCTCCACCTGGGCGGGGAGACACTGCGCGCCGAGCACGAGCCCCACCTCAGGGCCGTCCCGCTCGACGGCCCGCCGCCGGGTCACCCCGAACGGCTGCGCCCCGACCTTCCCTTCAGCCCGGTGGAACGCGCCCTGCTCCGCGACCTCGAGAACCGGTGGCCCGTGCGCTGACGTCCGGTTCCCGACACCCGCTTCGGCAATGCCGTGGCTCCGGCCGCTTCTGCCGGATGATCGGGGCCGGGCGCCAGGGGCGGGAACCGGGGGCGGGAACCGACGAGGGACTCGGAGAGCCGATGCGACAGCGAATTCCGTTCCTGACCGCCTGTGTGGTCGCCGGGGTACTGGCCACGGCGCCCGGGTGCGGCGGCCCTTCGGCGCTTCGCGGTGCTCCTGCCGCTTCCTCCTCCGTACCGGCCACCGGAGACTACTCCGGCCAGGTCGACGTGGGCGGCGGCCGCAGGTTGTACCTGAGCTGCAAGGGCAGCGGCGGCCCCACCGTCATCCTGGAATCCGGGATCCACGATTCCTCCGACACCTGGAACATCACCGACACCCGGCCGCCGGTGCCGGATTCCCCCGCGGTGTTCCCGGGCGTCGCGAGGTTCGCACGAGTCTGCGCATACGACCGGCCCGGAACCATCCGCTACTCCGACCCCCCGGCGGTCACCACCCGCAGCACGCCGGTGAACGGCACGCGTTCGCTCGCCGCCATGGCCGACGATCTCGACAAACTGCTGACGGCCGCGCACCTCCCGGGCCCCTACCTGCTCGTCGGCCACTCCTTCGGCGGGATGATCACCCGGCTGTACGCCCAGCGGCACCCGGAGAAGACAGCCGGCCTCGTCTTCGTCGACGCCTTCGGCACGAACATCCGGCAGCTCTTCGGCACGGAGTGGCCCTCGTACGTGAAACTGCTCAACAACCCCGGTACGCCCTTCGACTCGCGACCGGGATTCGAGAAGGTCGACATCGACGGCGCGATCGACGCCGTGACCGCGGCCAAGCCCCTGCCCGAGGTTCCCATGGCGGTCCTCAGCAAGACGGAACCCTTCGCCGCCGCGCCCGGGACCTCCAAGACCCTGCTGGCCACCGTGGAGCGCAGCTGGCCCGCCGTCCAGCAGACGCTGGTGGACCTGGGCTCCCAGACCCCGCACATCCTGGCCACCGGCAGCGACCACTACGTACAGGTCCACGACCCCGACCTGACGATCAGTGCCATCAGGCTCACGGCCGGCCGCATCAACACGAAGGCGTAGGCCTCCGGGGCGGGCCCAGGGGTGAAGACGTTTCCATCATGACAGGTCAGACGGTGTTTTCGTAGGACGAACAGCACAGCCGAATGCCCTTGTTTGGACCCCTGTGCGGCTTTCAGAATCTCCCTCATGAATCACACGGCGAAGATCAATCACGACGCGGTACTGCGAGCCCGGGTGGCCCTCCTCGGATCAGGGACCCTGCCGGTCCGGCAGCAGGTCGCTGCGTTCCGGGTTCTCGTCCAAGTGAGCCCGTTGGCCTATCTGCCCCTGCTGGCCGTCGCGTTGTACGACTACAGCCGCCAGGAGTTCGCCGACCGGCCGGAGACGGCGCTGGCCCTCCGGGCCGAGTCCGTCGCCGCCGCGCGGCGCATGTACGCGCTGGAGCCCGAGCGGGCAGACCTGCTCCTCGCCTCGCTGGCCGGCTACCGGGAGCAGCTCGGCCTCATGGACCGCCGGGACGAACTCGGCACCGTGGACGCGGAGATCGCCCTCGTCGCATCCGGCCGCCCCCTCGTCGCCGTGTGACGGCGGTGGCGCCGGCCGCCGCCGGCCGCCGCCCGAGGACGGCCGATGGGCCTATGCCCGGGAGATCGCCCCACTCCCGGTTGCGCCGGTATGACGAATTGCTCACCTGACTGGGCCACAGGCCCGGCCCTGCCGGCGCCGGGTCCGGGGGGGGCGGCAGGTCGGATGAGCGGCGCGTGGAGAACCGTCCGGACCTCGGAACGCATGGTTCTCCCCCATCTCCCCTCACACTCCCGCGGCAGCCCACGGCGTCGGCGGGGAAGGAAGTTCATGAACCTGAACCACCGGACGGCGACGACTCACCGGCCCCGGGCGCGCTCGCGGGTCCTGCTCGCCTCCGTCGCCGCGGCGGCGGCCCTGACCGGCCAGTTGGTGGCCCTGGCCCCGGCTGCCTCCGCCGACGGGCCCAAGCCGTCGGCGCAGAAGCAGAAGGCCTCGGACAAGGACAAGGGCAAGGACAAGGGCAAAGGCAAGGACAAGAAGACGCCGGCGCCCGGCGCTGCGGTCGCCCACGGCCTGCTTCAGTTCACCTCCGACAACACCTTCACCGCGCCCGCGGGCGTCACGCAGGTGTACGTCCAGGCGTGGGGCGGCGGCGGGGGCGGCGGCGGAGGTGGCGGCAGCGCCCCGCGGACGGGTGCCGACGGCGGAATCGGCGGCGGCGGCGGGGGCGGCGGCTTCACCTGGTGCCTCGTCAAGGTCACTCCGCTGGCCGAGTACGGAGTCGACGTCGGCGAGGGAGGCGACAACGGCAGTGGCGGTCCCGGCGTACCCGCGGGCCCGGGTACCGCCGGTGCCGCCGGAACCGTCACGACCGTGACCCGGTCGTCGAGCAACACCGTCCTGCTCTCCGCCACCGGCGGCACCGGCGGCGGAGGCGGCGGCGCCGCCGTGTCGTCCACCCCTGGCGTCGCGGGCACGCCCGGCCTGGGCGGCAACGGCACCTGCTCGAAGGGCGGGGTGAACCGGCCCGGCAACCCCGGCAACCCCGACAGCAGCGGCGGGGAGCCCGTCGACGGCATCGTCGGCACGCCCGCGAACTCCGGGGCGGCGGTGCCGGCGGCATCGGCGGCCCGGCCGCGCCCGGCGGCTCGCCCGGTACTGACGGCGAGGACGGCGGCGACGGCTACGTGGTCGTCTACTGGTAACGCCTCGCCTGCGCCCGTCCCCGGCGCCCGTACGGCCTACGGGCGCCGGGGACGCAAGGGCACGCCCTCCCCGCCCGTGGCGGAGGCGTCGTGGTCGGGGTGGAGGCCGAGCATGTCGAGGAGGACCTCCAGCTCCTCGGCGTTCTCCGCATGGGCGGCCGCCGTGCGGCGGGCCGCCCGGCGCTCGGCGAGACCGGCCGGAGCCGATACGGCCAGGACGTCAATCGCGTAGGGATCGTTCATGTACCGATCCGACCACTCCCCCTCGTCCGTGGCAGCTGCATGTGCTCCACCTGCCGCGACGCGCCTGTCAGGAGCAGCCCGGAACCGTGCCGGCACAGTTGGTGGGCAGGTTCGAGTCGATGTCGCTCTCCGTGAGGGTCACGACGGCGCCGACCCGGTTGTTGATGCCGCCGCCCGCTCCGGCGGCGCGGTTCTCCGCGACCGTCGTGTGTTCGAGCGTCAGCTGCGCGGTGTCGGCCCCGGCCACCTGCTCGTTGTTGATGCCACCGCCGTCGCGGCCTGCCGAGTTCGTCTCGACGCGGCCCTTCTTCAGCGTCGCGGTGCCTTCGTTGTTGATGCCGCCGCCGTCGTTGCCCGCCTTGTTGCCGACGAAGGACGTGTTCTGGACCTCCAGCGTCCCGTCCACACCGTTGTTGAGGCCACCGCCGTCGATACCGGCCCAGTTCTCGACGATCTTGGTCTGCTTGATCTTCGCGGAGCCGAGGTTGTTGATGCCGCCGCCGTCGGCGTCACGGGCCTCGTTGTTCGCGATGTAGCCGCGGTCGACGGTCAGCGTGCCGTGGTTCTGGATGGCGCCGCCGTCCTCGTCCGCCGTGTTGCCGGCGAGGATGCTCTTCTTGAGCGTGAGGGTGCCGGTCTCGCTGTTGCTGAGGCCGCCGCCGTGGCCGGGTTCGCCCGCCGAGGAGGTGGCCACATTGGTCAGGACCTCACTGTCGACGAGCGTGACGTCGCCGCCCTCGTTGGAGATGCCCCCGCCCTCCCCGCCCGCCTGGTTGCCCACGACCTTGCTGTCCTCCAGCCGCAGGGTTCCTTCATTGGCGATGCCTCCGCCGTCACCATCGGTGTGCCCACCGGTCACGCTGACACCCTTCAGGGTGAGCCGGCCGCCTTCGCTGACCGCGAGGATGCGGAAGAACGGGAGGCCGTCGCGCACGGAACGGATCAGGGTCGAGTTGTGCCCGACGATGCCGATCTTCCCGGTGATGGCCGGCAGGGCGGTGCCCGAGTCCTCGGAGTCGTCCTGGAAGCGGTACACGCAGTCCTTGGCCAGGTTGACCGTGCCCCCGTCGGTATGCGCGTTCGCCTGCCCGATGGCCGTGATGAGTCCGGCCACGTCACCACAGACGACGCTGAGGTTCAACGGGACCTGCGCCATGGCGGGCGTGGCCGCCGTACACAGTCCGACACTTGCCACAACGGCAGATCCGGCGAGTGCGAGTCGGTTCTTCATGCGCTTCCCTCTCCTCGGTTCCAAGCGGGCCGCCTCCCTCCCTTCTCCGCGCAGGCGGAGGCGGGGCGGGGAACTGAGGCGGAGGCACCAGAGGTATCTCCCGATTCCGGCAGGCCCCCGCACCCGAGTTCGGACCCTCCGCAAATCCACGCGAACGGCCGTCACCTCTTTGCCCCGCGCTCACCGCCCGGGGCGCGCGTCATGGCCTGATCGATGCCGGCCCGCCCGAAAAAACGTTTGACGCCCACCGGCGTCCGGCGATCGGATGGCGGTCCATGAGCACAGCACAGATCCATGCCGGCCCGCCCCCCGTCGACGACGACCTCGTACGGCGGCTGATCGGCGGGCAGTTCCCCCAGTGGGCGGGGCTGGCGGTGGAGCGCTTCCCGTCCGGCGGGACGGTCAACGACGTGTTCCGCCTGGGCGACGCGATGGTCGTACGGCTGCCGCTGCGGAAGGGCGGGGCCGAGGACGTGTCCCTGGAGCGGCAGTGGCTGCCCCGCCTCGCACCCCGACTGCCTTCGGCCATCCCCGAGGTGCTCGGGGCCGGGGTGCCCGCCGAGGGCTATCCGTGGCCGTGGTCGGTGTACGGGTGGCTGGCGGGCGAGCACCCGGAGGCGGGGGCGCTGCGCGAGCCCGTACCCCTGGCCCGGGACCTGGCCGCGTTCGTGAAGGCGATGTGGAACGTCACCCTGCCCGGCGCGCCGCAGGCCTACCGCGGCGGCCCGGTCGCCTCGCTCGACGCGGAGACCAGGGCGGCCATCGAGGAACTGCGCGGGATACCGGAGGAGGGCGTCGACTGCGATGCCGCGACCGCCGTGTGGGAGGAAGCGCTGCGGGCCCCGGACCGGGACGGGCCGCCGGTGTGGCTGCACGGCGACCTGATGCCGGGCAATCTGCTGGTGGACGGCGGCAGGCTCACCGCGGTGATCGACTTCGGGTGCATGGGGGTGGGCGATCCGGCCTGCGATCTGTTCCCGGCGTGGAACCTGCTGCCGGCCGAGGGCAGGCAGGTCTTCCGCGAGGCGCTCGGCGTGGACGACGCGACCTGGATCCGCGGCCGGGGGCGGACGCTTTCGCAGGCGCTGATCGCGCTGCCATACCACCGCAGGGCGAACCCGGCGATGGCGCGCAACGCCCGGCACGTGATCCGGACGGTACTGGGAGAGGGCTGAAGCCGGTCAAGCTTGCGAACGGCCGTGTGTTCCCGTGCCGCCGAATGCAGCCGCCGGGGCACTCCTTCGTGGGAATCCGGCGGGGATACCGGGCGCTCGGGCCGCCGGCTGCCGAAGCAATGATGCGGACCCCGTCCGGGGCCGCGCGCAGCCGGGCTGCGCTTCCAGTCAGTACAAGGAGACTTCACATGTCGCGTGTCCTGAAGAGTGCCGGGCTGGCCCTCGCCGTCGGTTTCGCGCTCCTCGGCGGTGCCTCGGTCGCGTCCGCCGACGCCGAAGCCTCGGGTTTCGTGGCCGGCTCCCCCGGTGTCCTCTCCGGGAACCTGGTCCAGATTCCGATCCACATCCCGATCAACCTTTGTGGCAACTCCATCAACATCATCGGGGCGCTCAACCCGGCTGCCGGCAACATCTGCATCAACGACTGACACGCCTCTAGCCCCTGGGTGGTGCCGTGTTGGGGCACGGCACCACCCCGCTGGGCCGTTCACGGCTCCGGCGACATGCCGGTAACGAGACACGGAGGCTGTCATGGGGTGCTACGGCGAACACGTCCTGCCACGGATCGTCAATGCCGCCTGCGGGGCCAAGACGGCCCGGCCGCTGAGACGCCGGGTGTGCGAGGGCTTGCGGGGCGAGGTCGTGGAGATCGGCTTCGGTACGGGCCACAACGTCCCCTTCTACCCGCCGGCCGTCACCGGCGTGGCCGCGATCGAGCCTTCCGATCTCGGCTGGCGGCTCGCCGCCGACCGCGTCAGGGCGGCGCGCGTCCCGGTACGACGCGCCGGGCTGGACGGCCAGTCGCTGCCCTTCGCGGACGACACCTTCGACACCGCCCTGTCCACCTGGACGCTGTGCACCATCCCCGATCCCGACGCGGCCCTGCGTGAGGTGCGGCGCGTCCTCAAGCCCGGCGGGACCTTCCACTTCCTGGAGCACGGGCTGGCCCCGGCGGAGGACGAAGGCGTACGCCGCTGGCAGCGGCGGATCGAGCCGGTGCACAAGCGCCTCTTCGGCGGGTGTCACCTCACCCGCCAGGCCGTCGACATGCTGACCGCGGCGGGTTTCCGGGTCACGGCACTCGACGTCTTCTACCAGAAGAGCACGCCCAAGACGATGGGCGCGGACTCCCTGGGCATCGCCCTGTCCCCCTGAGCCGGCGG
Source organism: Streptomyces sp. NBC_01546 (assembly GCF_045208355.1). Classification (NCBI taxonomy): domain Bacteria; kingdom Bacillati; phylum Actinomycetota; class Actinomycetes; order Kitasatosporales; family Streptomycetaceae; genus Streptomyces; species Streptomyces sp. NBC_01546. Next base: position 7,541,072 of record NZ_CP109379.1, on the reverse strand, counting down.
GGGCGTCGGCGCACGTCCGCCGGTCAGCGGAGCCAGTCGCCCATGAGGGCCTGGACGCCGGAGCCGTCCATGTCGGTGAGCTTGACGCCGACGAACTCGCGGGCCCAGTCGGAGGTCTGCACGCGGAACGCCGGCTTCTCCGCGGTCAGCGCATCGACGATCGGCGCGGCCGCCTCGGCCGGGGTCTGGGCCTGGCCGAAGGTCTTCAGCGCGTGGTCTACGTAGGCCTGGAGCGCCGGGGCGTACGGGCCCGCGGCGGCCAGCATGGCGGGCACGTCCACGCCCACGCTGGCGACGAACTCGCTGGCCACCGCGCCCGGTTCCACGACGGTGACGTCGACGCCGACGCTCGCGGCGGCCGGGGCGAGCGACTCCATGAAGCCCTCGACCGCGAACTTGGCGGCGCAGTAGGCCTCGTTGAACGGCTGGCCGATCACACCCCCGACGCTGGTGACCGTGATCAGGCGGCCACGCGAGGCGCGCAGGTGCGGCATGGCGGCGCGGGTGACCTCCACGACGCCGAAGAAGTTCACCTCCATCGTCGCGCGGACGTCCTCCACGGTGCCCTGCTCGATCGTGCCGACCCGGCCGGCTCCCGCATTGTTGACCACCGCGTCGAGACGGCCGTACTCGGCGAGCACCTCGTCGATGCAGGCGGTGACGGAGCCGGCGTCGATCACGTCCAGGCGCTTGACCCGGACCCGGTCGGCGACCCCCGCCGCGGCGGCGGCGCTGCGGAGCGGATCGGCCTTGCCGGTGTCGCGCATGGTCGCGATGACCTGCCAGCCGGCCTCGGCCGCGGCCACGGCGGCGGCGAGGCCGATTCCGGAGGACGTGCCGGTGATGAGGACGGTCTTGGGGGCGGTGGGGGTGGTGTGTGCGGTGCTCATGAGGGGTCTCCTGGCAGCGGGACGAACGCACGGCAAATTTATGTGCGTGCACACACACCATAGAGATATGTGCACGCACACGCAAGCGGGTACCCTCCACTCATGGCGCGCAACGACCTCACCATGAGTGACCTCACCCCTCGCGATCACGCCTTCTACGGGCTGATCTGGGCGGGCACCACGCTCTCCGCCCGGATCGACCAGGCCTTGTCGCGGGCCCACGGCCTGCCGCTGTCCTGGTTCGAGGTGATGCTCTGGCTGCACGGGCAGAGCGAGCCCGTCGCCGCCTCCGACCTGGGGGCCAAGACCCTGCTCAGCCGCAGCCAGGTCTCCCGCGTGGTCGACCAGCTCCAGGCCCGCGGCCTCGTCGAGCGGGTCCCCTCCCCCACCGACGCCCGTTCAGTGTGCGTCGCGCTCACCGCCGCCGGCCGCAAGGCCTTCGCCCAGGCCGACGCCACCCGGCGCGAGGCCCTGCGGGAGGTCTTCGACGACCGGCTCGACGACGCGGACATCGAGGCGCTGGAAACCGTGTGGGCCAAGCTCAAGGGCCACTGACCGGCAGCTGGTCGACGACCGTCTCGGATTGAGCGCACGGGGTCTTGTGCCGTCAGGCCGGACGCTGCTATTCCATTCCATTAGGAAAGTTTCCTTACGATCGACGGATCGTCAACGGGATGGAGACACCTTGAGACCCCCACGTGTTCGGCTGCGTTCCCTCGCCGGAGCCGGAACTCTCATCAGCGCTCTGCTCTTAGCCCTCACCACCGCACCCGGCGCCTCGGGCGCGGTCGCCGCCCCCGTCACCCACGAGGCGGAGAGCGCCGTCATCTCCCAGGGCGCGGCCGAGTCCAACCACGCAGGCTTCACCGGCAGCGGATTCGTCAACTACGACAACATCAGCGGCAGTTACGTCGAGTGGACGGTCAACGCCGCCCAGGCCGGCGAGGCCACGCTCAACCTGCGCTACGCCAACGGCACCACCGCCAACCGCCCGATGACCATCACGGTCAACGGCACGGCCGTCGCCTCGAACAAGGCGTTCAACGGCACCGGAGCCTGGACCACCTGGTCCACCACCGGCCTGACCGCCGCCCTCAAGGCCGGGGCCAACACCGTCCGGGCCACCGCCACCACCGCCAGCGGCGGGCCCAACGTCGACCACCTCACGGTCGATGCCGGAACCACCCCGCCCGTACCGGGCACCACCCCGGTGGGCATCAACGGTCAGCTCACGGTCTGCGGCACCAAGCTCTGCAACCAGTACGGCAAGCCCGTCCAGCTGCGCGGCATGAGCACCCACGGCACCCAGTGGTACGCGCAGTGCCTCACCGGCGGTTCACTCGACGCCCTCGCGAAGGACTGGAACGCCGACGTGCTGCGCGTCTCCACGTACGTGCAGGAGGACGGCTACGAGACCGACCCGCAGAAGTTCACCGACCTCGCCCACTCGCTCATCGAGCAGGCGACGGCCCGGGGCATGTACGTGATCGTCGACTGGCACATGCTCGACCCGGGCGACCCGAACTACAACCTGGCCAGGGCCAAGACGTTCTTCAGCGCGATCGCCAACCGCCACAAGGGCAAGAACAACATCTTCTACGAGATCGCCAACGAGCCGAGCGGCGTGAGCTGGGCCAAGGTCAAGTCCTACGCCGAGCAGATCATCCCGGTCATCCGGAACATCGACTCCGACGCACCGGTTCTCGTCGGCACCCGCGCCTGGTCCTCCTTCGGCGTCTCCGACGGCGCCGACGAGACCGAGGTCGTCAACAACCAGGTGAACGCGTCCAACATCATGTACACCTTCCACTTCTACGCGTACTCGCACCGCGAGGAGTACCTGGACACCCTCTCCCGCGCCGCCGACCGGATCCCCGTGTTCGTCACCGAGTTCGGCACCCAGAACTACGCCGGTGAGGGCAGCAACGACTTCACCATGTCGCAGAAGTACCTCGACCTGATGGCGGCCAAGAAGATCAGCTGGACCAACTGGAACTTCTCCGACGACAACCGCACGGGCGCCGTCTTCAAGACGGGCACCTGCGACGGCAACGGCCCGTGGGCCGGAACCGGTTCGCTCAAGCCCGCCGGCGTCTGGATCCGCGACCGCATCCGCACCGCGGACAACTTCCCGACCGGCTGACCCTCCACCAGCCGCCGCCCCCCTGCCTCCCCTGCCTCCCACGGCCCCGCCCGGGCACGCGGGCCCGGGCGGGGCCGACCGCGATGTGTGAACCTGGACGCATGGCAGCGCAACAGATTCCGGGTATCGATCCCACCGCGGCCCCGAGCGGGGACGGCTGCGCGGAGTGTCTGGCCGGCGGCGGATGGTGGTTCCATCTGCGGCGGTGTGCCGCGTGCGGAAGCATCGGATGCTGTGACTCCTCCCCCGCGCAGCACGCTACGCGGCACGCCAAGGCCGCGGGGCACCCCTTCCTGACCAGCTTCGAGCCGGGCGAGAGCTGGTACTGGAACGTGGAGACCGAGGAGTACTACGAGGGCCCCGACCTGGCCCCGCCCACCGCACACCCGGCCTCCCAGCCGACTCCCGGCCCCGAGGGCAGCGTCCCCGCGGACTGGGAGCAGCACCTCCACTAGGCGTCGTAGGGACCGGCCGGCCGCAGCAAGGGGTCGGTGATCCCGCCGGGACTGGCGAATGCGGCGGTGTCCCAGCCGGCGCGGCCGGCTCCGGCCCGGTACGCGCTCTCGTAGAACCCGAGGACGACGGACCGGGGATCGCTCGCTGCGCGGGCGTCGGCGTAGGGCAGCACGGCCAGATGGCTCCCGTTGCGCGCGACCCAGCGCGCGGCCGCCGGGACGAGCGGCTCGCCGTCCAGCCCCGCCGGCTCGGGGGCGGTGTAGGAGTAGAAGGCGGGCTCGCCGAGGGTGTCGTCGCCGAACCAGAACCCGAAGCTGACGAGTTCCCGCGAGTACGCCTCGCGGGTCACCGGGCCGACGCCGGACGGCTGGTCGACGTGACGGTCCGAGAACCGGGTGTGGGCGATGTCGAGACTGTGCCAGAAGTGGTGGACCGGGCTGACCTTTCCCGAGAAACCCGCCGCGAACTCCTCCAGCACCAACGAGACCTGGCTGAGCACCTGCCAGTAGCGGTTGGCGCGTGCGGGATCGTACGCGGCGTGCTCGGTGTCCTCGGCGAACGGCCGGGCGGAGTCGGGCAGGTCGTACGGCCGTGGCACGGGGAGGTCGACCCGGATGCCGAGGGCGGCCAGCGCGGCGAAGAGCTCATGGTGGAAGGAGGCCACGGACTGTCCCGGCAGCGGGACGGAGATCGCCGTGCCGTCCAGCGTGGAGACGACCAGTTGGTGGCCGACGAAGTCGAAGTCGATGGTGAAGACGGGATCGCGGCCGGGCCGCCCCATCGGCCGTGTGGTGAACCCTCGTCCGGTGAGGTGAAAGGTCACGTTCCACCAGTGATTGCGCCGGACGCTCGCGGCGAGGCGGATCTTGCCGACGATCTGGGCGAACCGGTGCAGTGTCTCCTTGGTGTCCCGCCACTCGGCGAGCGGCATCGGCGGGAACAGCTCCACCGCGTTCCCCTTTCCCGTATTCCTCGCGTTCCCCGCATGTGCCCGCATTGCGTTCCGGACGGGCACGCCTTTCCATGATGACTGTCGCCCCCGGCCACGGCACCTCGCCCACGGCCGACCGTGTCAGGAGGACACTCCATGCCCGACAAGGAACCGCGCGCCGAGCTGGACGAGCGCTACAGCGACAAGCAGGCGACCGCGGTGCCCTGGTCGCAGGCCGTCACCCGGCTGGCGGAGGCGGAGCTGTACTGGCTGACGACCGTACGCCGGGACGCGCGACCGCACGTCACGCCGCTGATCGGCGTCTGGGCGGACGGGGCGCTGCACTTCTGCACCGGCCCCCAGGAGCGCAAGGCCAAGAACCTCCGGGGCAACGCGCACGTCGTCCTCACCACCGGCACCAACACCCTCCACGAGGGCTTCGACCTGGTCGTGGAGGGCGAGGCGGCGCGCGTGACGGACCCCGGCCGGCTGCGCGCACTCGCCGCCGCCTGGGAGGCGAAGTACGGCGCCGAATGGCATTTCGACGTGGGCGACGGCGTGTTCGTCAATCCGGAAGCGGGCGAGGCCCTGGTCTTCGCGGTGGCCCCGCGCACCGCCTTCGGCTTCGGCAAGGGCGGTTACAGTCAGACCCGCTGGCTCTTCGCCTGACGCGTCCCGCCGTTGGCGGAGGCGACCGTGATCGCCACGGAGACGGCGGCCACGACGGTGATCGTGGTGCCGGGGCCGAGGTACTGGGCGATGCCGCCCGCGATCGCGGCGCCGATGCCCTGCCAGGTCATCCGGCCGGCCGATTCCACTCCCTGGACCTGGCCGCGTACCGGGTCGGGGGTCAGCTCGAGCAGCCGCTCCTGCAGGGGCAGGGTGGCCGCGAACCCGATACCGGCGCCGAACACCGCGACCGCCGCGAGCACGACCGGCGGGTGGAGCGCGAAGAGCAGGTACGGGACGGCGAGCAGCAGCCGCAGGGCAAAGGCGCAGCGGCGTCGCCGGTCGGCGGTGAGCAGTCGGCCGACGGTCAGGTCGCCGAGGAGCATGCCGGCCGATCCGGCGGCGAGGAAGGTCCCGGCGTGGCCCGGGTCGTAGGAGATGAACAGCGCCTCGCAGCCGACGACCAGGCCGTTGGGGACCCACAGGTTGAGCAGCAGGAGGCGTCGGCCGGGGTCGGCGAAGAGCGCGGCGTTGGTGGTCCAGGTCTGCCGGAACCCGGGGCGGCGGGTGAGGCGGATCGAGTGCTCCCGTACGGTGGCCGCCACCACGGCCAGTGCGAGTGCGGTCAGGACGGCGGCGACGACGAACACCCCGTGCGGGGTCAGGAACCTCAGCAGTACCGCGCCGGTCGCGTAGCCGAGGATCGCCATGCCGCCCGCGGTGATGTTCATCAGGGAACGGGCCGTCGCGTAGGCGGAGTCGGGCACCACCTCGGCGAGCAGCCCCATCCGGGTGCCGGTCCCCAGGGACTGGAAGAACCCGAGCACCAGCAGCAGCGCGAACCGGACGGCCAGCGGCAGGCCGGGTATCGCCTGGGCTGCGACACCCGCCAGCGAGAGGCACTGGAGCGCGACGAGGGTGCGCCGCGGACGCTTGCCGTCCGCGACGGACATCAGGGTGAGGGCGCCGAGCACCGCCGCGAACGTGGCGCCGTACATGCTCACGGCCGTCAGGAACGGCGAGTGGGTCTGCTGGTTGACGATGGTGCCGAGCGCGAAGCCCGAGAGGGTGGTCGCGGCGACCGTCAGAGTGAAGCCGGCGTACAGTCCGGCGAACTCGCTGTCGCGCAGGAGTTCGCGATATCCGGTGGTGGCGGCGGCGGGCGCGCTGGGCGCGGAGGTGGGAGAAGGCATAAAAAAAGCCTTCGGACGTGTGCGCGGGGGCGCACGCCGGAGGCCAACGGGTGCATTCTAGCAGCATTTCAGCCCTCGGGCGCCGGCGTCACCCTCTGTGATCGTACGGCGATGCGGTCCAGGCCCCGGGCCCGCATGATGAAACGGCGGGGCGCCCTGCCATCCGCACATGTCAGACCGGACCGGCCGGAGGGATCGAGATGCACGCGGAGCGGTACGAGCTGGTGTTTCCCGAAGGCGCCGCGGAGGGCCAGGACGTGGTGGTCGTGAGCCGTACGCAGCGCGCCGGCCCCGGCGGACACCCCGTCTACTCCGACGAAACCGGCATCGTCCAGGCGGAGATCAGCGACCAGGGCGAGGTCCGCATGCTCCCGTCGGGTGGTCAGCAGGTGCCCGCCCACGGGGTCCAGGCCCGCCCGTTGCCCGAGTGACGCAGGTGACGCGGGTGCCAGGTAGGCTCGGTGGATGGCGAAGTACTTCGATGTGCACCCCGAGAACCCCCAGCCGCGCACCATCAGCAGCGTGGCAGACAGCATCCGGTCCGGCGCGCTCGTCGCGTACCCCACGGACTCGTGCTTCGCGCTGGGCTGCCAGCTGGGCAACCGTGAGGGAATGGCCCGGATCCGGTCGATCCGGAACCTCGACGAGCGGCACCACTTCACCCTCGTCTGCCAGAACTTCGCGCAGCTGGGTCAGTTCGTGCACATCGACAACGACGTGTTCCGCGCGATCAAGGCGTCGACGCCGGGCCCGTACACCTTCATCCTCCGGGCGACGAACGAAGTACCGCGTCAGCTGATGCATCCGAAGAAGAAGACGGTCGGTGTCCGGATTCCCGACCACACCGTCACCCAGGCCCTGCTCGCCGAACTCGGTGAGCCGCTGCTCTCCAGCACCCTGCTGCTGCCCGACGAGGACGAGCCCATGACGCAGGGCTGGGAGATCAAGGAGCGGCTCGAGCACCTGGTGGACGCCGTCCTCGACTCGGGTGACTGCGGTACCAAGCCCACCACCGTCATCGACTTCTCCAGCGGCGAGGCCGAGATCGTCCGCCCGGGGGCGGGAGACACCACCCGCTTCGAGTAGCCCCGCTCATCACCCCGGGTGGGCCAGTTCGCGCACGGTGGCCATGTCACTGAAGGGGATCAGTTCCTCGCCGACGATCTGGTGCGGCTCGCTCCCCTTGCCGGCGATCAGCACCGTGTCGGCGGGGCCCGCGACGGACAGGGCGAACGCGATGGCCTCCCGGCGGTCGGCGAACCGCTCGAACGGCGTGCCGGTGGCCGCGAGGCCGGGGGCGATCTGGTCCAGGATGGCCTCGGGGTCCTCGTGGCGGGGATTGTCCGAGGTGAGGACGCAGAGGTCGGACTTGGTGCCGGCGATGCTCCCCATTTCGGCGCGCTTGGTCGTGTCGCGGTCCCCGCCGCAGCCGAAGACGGTGATGACCCGGCCGCGGGCGAACCCCCGGATCGTGGTGAGCACCTTGTTCAGGGAGTCCGGTGAGTGCGCGTAGTCGACGACCACCGAGGTGCCGAGCGGGGTCCGGAAGCGCTCGAACCGGCCGGGGACGGGCGGCATCCGGTCCAGGGCGGCGACCAGGGGGCCCACGTCGTGGCCCAGGAGGTGGCAGGCCGCCAGGGTGCCCAGGGCATTGGCCACCGAGAACCGGCCGGGGACGGGGATCGAGGCCGGATACGCGCGCCCGTCGTGGTGCAGGGTGAACCGCGTGCCGGAGGCGCTCACGACGAGATCGGTGGCCCGGTAGTCGGCCGGGGCGTCCAGGGCGTACGTGGTCACCGCGCCCGGCATCATCGGCACGATGCGGGCGCCCACGGGGTCGTCCACGTTCACCACGGCGCGTTGGCACAGCCCCTGGAACAGGCGCAGCTTGGCATCGCGGTAGTTCGCCATCGTTCCGTGATCGTCCAGATGGTCCTGCGTCAGGTTGGTGAAGACGCCGACGTCGATGAAGGTGCGGTCCACGCGGTGGGTCAGCAGAGCCATCGACGTGGCCTCGAGCACCGCGCTCCCGGTCCCGCGGTCGCGCATGTAGCCCAGAAGGTATTGGAGGTCGGGTGATTCCGGCGTGGTCAGCACGGATCGCGGCATCGGGATGAGCTCGTCGCCGATCCGGCTGCCGGCCGTCCCGATCACCCCCACCTTCGCGCCCTCCGCGATGCGCAGGACGGATTCGACCATGTACGACACCGAGGTCTTGCCGTTGGTACCGGTGATCGCCACCATGTCCATCTGCCGTCCCGGTTCGCCGAAGTAGCGGGAGGCCACGACCGCGGCGGCCGTCCGGGTGTCCGGCACCCGTACGGCGCACGCGCCCGGAGGCCACGTCGGCCCCGGGATATCCCCTGCTCCGCCGTCGACGAGCACCGCGGCGGCGCCCCGCGCGAGGGCGGCCGGCACCGAGACCGGGCCGCCCTCCTCATGGCCGGGCACCGCGACGAACACCGAACCCGGCATCACCCGCTCCACGTCGAAGGTGATTCCGGCGGTGATCGGTGTGTTCTCCGGGTCACCCCGGAGAACGTGGTGCTCCTGCCCGGCCAGCAAAACGCTCAGCTTCACAAAGATCCCTTCGAGGCGGCTCGGCCCCGATCGTGCGGGCCGCGGCCGGGCGACGGTCTCCGACGGCACGCCGAAGACCGCGGTGGTGACTGTGTCCGTCCGTCCTTCCGGAACCAGAGCCGGAGGCGGAGCCGGACGTGGCAGTCGTCCCGGCGGGGAAGGCGCGGCGGACGTACGCGAAGAGCGGCGAACCGGCCGTGGAGGCCGGCGCGGATCCGCGGAAGATCGCTAGCCGTGGCCGTGCAGAGCGATACGGCGCGTCTCGGGCACCTCGGCCACGGCGTCGGCCGTGGTGTGCGGGCCGACGGCCGCCGGACCTGCGGCGACCGGGCACAACGCGAAGGCGGCCCGCGGCGGGCACTGCCTCGTCGTACGTGTGCGACCCATGGGCCGAGTGTACGGCCGGTGGGGCGGTCCGAAATCCACCGTGCTGTCGTGGAAGTCGCTGAGCACGCAGCCGCCGACGAGGGCCTTCTCCGTTCAGCGACGGAGCGTCGCAGCCGCGCCCGCGATGACGGTACCGAGCGAGCAGGTGAGCATGACGGCCCGCAGCCTGCTCGCGTTACCGCAGGTGAGGGCAGTCTGGAGCCGGTCCAGCAGTCCGTCTTGCCCCTCCTGGCCGTGGGACCCGTCCTGCGCGGGCTCCCCCGGAGCATCGGGCACGACGCTGCGGCGCAGGAGCGCGCAGTGGACGCAGGGGGCACGGTCACCGTCGGTGGCGTCGAGCCAGTACGCGCCGTCGAGCACCGCGTACGTCTGTGGGGTGGTGGCTTCCATGACCCTGCAACTGCCGCACGAGCGGGTGGGGTACGAGCCGACGGGCGGTCGCAACCGAATCGGTATCGGGGTGTCTCCGGCGGCCTGCCGCACGGCCTGCCCTAGACGCGGATCCCCTCGTCCCGGTCTTCGCCGGCCGCCGACACCTGGTGGATGCGCAGGGCCAGTTGCAGTTCCAGTGCCCGCTCCGGAAGCTGCCAGTCCCGTCCGAGCAGCCGCCCGATGCGGTCCAGGCGCTGCACCACCGTGTTGACGTGGACGTGGAGCGCCGCCCGGGTCTTTGCCTGGCTCATGCCGAGCGCGAAGTAGGTCCGCAGGGTGTGGGTGAGGTCGGTGCCGCGCTTCGCGTCGTAGTCCAAGAGCGGGCCCAGGGTCTGGCGTACGTAGCCGCCCAGGTCCGTCTGGTCACCGAGCAGCAGGCCGACGAAGCCCAGATCCGCGAGGGCGGCCCCGGTCCCCCGGTGGCCCAGGGCGTGCAGGGCCGCCAGGCAGCGGCGCGCTTCCGCGTGCGCCTCGGCGAAGTCGGGCGGGCCGGTCACCGGGCGTCCCGCCGCCCCGACGGTGACCGGAACGGCCACGGCCTGGCCCAGTTCGGCGGCGAGCGAGGCGGCGCAGGTGCTGGGGGTGTCGGAGGGACAGATGAGGACCACGTCGTCGTGGTGCTGCCCGGCCAGCCCCTTGCGCGCCTGAGCGGTGCGGGCGGCCGCGGCCAGCAGCCGCGGCCGGGGGATCGTGTCGGCGTGCAGGACGAACACCGCGTGCGGCTGGTTGAGGTTCACTCCGAGCCGGCGGGCACGGGCCGACAGACCGGCGGGGTCGGCGGCCCGGGTGAGGAGGTCGCCCAGCAGTTCGCCCCGTACGCGGTCCTCGGTTTCGGCGACCGAGCGGCGCAGGAGCAGCAGCAGGGCGGTGACGACGCTGGCCCGTTCGAAGAGCCTGCGGTCGGCGTCGTCGAGGTCGGGGCGGCCGGTCAGGGCGATGCTGCCGAGGAGTTCGTGTCCGGCGAGTACCGCGCACACCCAGGTGCCCTGGACGGGGACCGCGCGGCCTCCCGCCCGGGAGGTGGCCACGGCCTGTGGCGGCGGGGGCTGCGGGTCCGCGCCGGCCCGGGCGAGTTCGGTTCCGTCCGCGTCGTGGATGAGCATGCCGCCCTGCAGGACGGTGCCGATGGCGGTCGCGACCTCGGTGATGCCCGCTCCGCGCAGCACCAGGTCGGTCAGCCGGTCGTGGGCGTCCTCGGCGCGCCTCATGGCCCGGCTGTGGGCCTCGATGGTCTGGGAGGCCGCGTTGAGGTCGACCAGTGCGGTGCGGGTCTCCTCCAGGAGCCGGGCGCTGTCGATGGCGATGGCGGCGTGGTCGGCGAGCGAGGCGAGCAGGGCTACCTCGTCCGGTGTGAAGGTGCGGGCGGTGCGGTCGGCGGCGTAGAGGACGCCGATCACGCGGGTGCCCAGGCGCAGCGGTACCCCGAGGATGGCCCGTAGTCCCTCCTCCGCGACGGCGCTGTCGATCGTCGCGGTGTGCTTGAACCGCGGGTCGTCCCGGTAGTCGCCGGTGGTGTACGGGCGGGCCGTCTCGGCGACCAGCCCGCCCAGGCCCTCCCCCATGCCCAGGCGCACCTGCTGGAAGGCGGCGGAGACGGAGCCGTCGGTCACCCGCATGTAGGTGTCGCCGGCCTCGTCGTCGTTGAGGGACAGGTAGGTGACGTCCGTACCGAGGAGCAGTTTGGCCCGGTGGACGATGGCCCGCAGTACGGCGTCCAGGTCGCGCAGCGCGGCGAGGTCGCCGGCGGTGTCGAAGAGGGCCGCCAGTTCGGCCTCGCGGCGGCGGTGCTGGCTGAGTGTTCGGCGGATGGCGAGCGCCACCTGGGTGGCCTCGGCGATCTCCTGCGTCCGCGCGGCGGAGAGGCCTGCCTGCCGGGCGGCTTCGGCCGGCCGCGCGAAGTGTTCGGCCGGCGCGCCCTCGGCCAGCAGATCCAGCAACTGCCGCAGGACGGCCCAAGCCTCGCCGTCGCCGGGGCTCTTCGCGGTGGTGGGCATGTCGGGCTCTCCGTGGTGCGGGGCCGGTCGCCGCCGCTGACGACAGCGGCGGCGGCGACCGTCGGGGGTGCCTGGTCCGGGACCTGTCCTAGTTCCCGGGGGACGCCAACTCGGCGCCGGCCTCGGCCCGGCGGCCGCCGGGGACGGGGACCGGGGTCGCGCCGTACGACCGGGCCAGGTTACGCCCGCGCGTTTCCCGGGCCGCGAGCACGGTCACGCTCGTGACGAGCGCCGCCGCCGCGAGGTAGATCGAGATCGGCAGCGAGGAGTCGTAGTCGTCGAGCAGGGCCACCGCGATGATCGGGGCGAGGGCGCCGCCGATGATGGAGGCGAGCTGGGATCCCATCGAGGCGCCGGAGTAGCGGACCTTGGTGTCGAACATCTCGGAGATGAAGGCCGCCTGGGGTCCGTACATCGCGCCGTGGAAGAGCAGTCCGATGGTGACGGCGGCGGCGATGACCGGGAAGGACTTGGAGTCGAGCATCGCGAAGAAGGCGAACGCCCAGCCGGTCATGCCGAGCGAGCCGATGAGCGTGACCGGCCGGCGGCCGATCCGGTCGGACAGCGCGCCCCACGCCGGGATGGTGACGAAGTGGACGGCGGAGCCGATCAGGACGGCGTTCAGGCCGTTGCTCTTGGACAGCCCCAGGTGGGTGGTGACGTAGACGAGCAGGAACGCCGTGAGGATGTAGTAGGAGATGTTCTCGCCGAGGCGGGTGCCGATCGCGGTGAGGACGCCCCGCCAGTTCGTACGGAACACCTCCACCACGGGCGGCTTCTCCCTGGCGCCGACGGCGGCCTGTTCGGCGGCCTTGGCCTGGGCTTCGAGGAAGAGCGGGGATTCGGAGACCGACACCCGGATCCACAGACCGATCACCACGAGCACACCGGAGAGCAGGAACGGGATCCGCCAGCCCCAGGCGAGGAAGGTCTCGTCGGACTGGAACGCGGCCAGCAGGGCGAGGACGCCGGTGGCGAGCAGGTTGCCGCCGGGGGCGCCGGCCTGGGGCCAGGAGGCCCAGAAGCCGCGGTTCTTGTCGTCGCCGTGCTCCGAGACCAGCAGGACCGCGCCGCCCCACTCGCCGCCGAGCGCGAAGCCCTGGATCAGGCGCAGCACGGTCAGCAGGACCGGTGCGCCGACGCCGATGCTCGCGTGGGTGGGCAGCAGGCCCATCGCGAAGGTGGCGCCGCCCATCATGAGGAGGCTGAGCACGAGGAGCTTCTTCCGGCCGATCTTGTCCCCGTAGTGGCCGAAGACCAGGCCGCCCAGCGGGCGGGCCGCGAAGCCGATCGCGTAGGTGAGGAACGCGAGGAGGGTGCCGACCAGTGGCTCGCTGCTGGGGAAGAACAGCTTGTTGAAGACGAGCGCGGCGGCGGACCCGTAGAGGAAGAAGTCGTACCACTCGATGGTGGTGCCGATGAGGCTGGCGCTGATGACGCGGCCGATGCCGCCTCTCGATGCGGGAGATGCCGGAGATGCCTTGGATGCCTGGGATGACATGGCGGGGAAACCCACTTTTCGGCTGGGGACGGGAGGGAGGGGGAGGCGTGCGCGGAGCGGTGTTCAGGCGGCTGTCCAGCCGCCGTCCAAGGGGATCGAGGCACCGGTGAGGTAACCGGTGTGGGGTCCGCAGAGCCACAGGGCGACGGCCGCGACCTCTTCCGGTTCGATCAGCCGCTTGACCGCGGAGCGGCTGAGCATCACCTCGCCGACCACCTGGTCGGCGTCGATGCCGTGAGCGGCGGCCTGGGCCGCGATCTGCTGTTCCACCAGAGGCGTGCGCACGTAACCCGGGCTGACGCAGTTGCTGGTGATGCCGTGCGGAGCGCCTTCGAGGGCGGCGACCTTGCTCAGGCCCTCGAGGGCGTGCTTCGCGGTCACGTATCCCGCTTTGAACGCACTGGCCCGCAGGCCGTGGACGCTGGAGATGTTGACGATCCGTCCCCAGCCTCGTGCCCGCATGTGCGGCAGGGTCCGGCGGAGCAGCAGGAACGGGGCGTGGACCATCACCTTCTGGATGAGTTCGAAGCGGTCCGGGGGAAACTCGGTCAGTGGTGCCACGTGCTGGAGGCCCGCGTTGTTGACCAGGATGTCGATGTCGGCCGGCAGCCCCTCCACGAGACGGCCCTGGGCCAGGTCCACGACGTGCGGCGTGCCGCCGATCTCCTGGGCGACGGACGTGGCTGCCCGGGCGTCGATGTCCACGACGTGGACGCGGGCCCCGGCCGCGGCGAGGGCCGTGGCGCAGGCGCGCCCGATGCCGCTGCCGGCGCCGGTCACCATGGCGGTGCGGCCCGCGAGGCCGACACCTGCTGTCCCGTCGAACGCGGGAGTGATTCCGCTTGTCATGGCCGGAATCATGCGCGACATCCCCGCGCCGCTCCCATGTGTGTACCCACCACACTCGGCACCGCGCATGTGTCTGACATCGCCAGTGGTCACGACCGGGGCCGGCTCGGGGTGGCCGGCTCCGGGTGGCCGGATCGTGCGCTCGTGGGCCGGGCCGCGTCCGACGATGATGGCCCGATGGACATACGGGTGGAGACACGACCGGTGGACACACGACCGTTGGAACACACCGGGGCGTACACCGCGTCGGCCGAGTTCTACGACCTGCTGCACGCCCGGTCGTACCACCGGCACGCCCAGGCGCTCGCCGGTCCGGCCGCGGCGGCCCGGATCGGGATCGTCGAGGTGGGCGCGGGCACCGGCCTGGTCACCGAGGTGCTGATCAACGCATCGATCGTGCCGGTCCACGCCGTCGAACCGGCCGCCGCGATGCGGGCGTTGCTCCTCTCCCGCCTGCACCCCCCGGCCGGCGGTTCCGCCGCGGACCGGGTGACCGTGCACGCCTGTTCCGCGCTCGACCTGTCGCTCACCGGGCAGGCGGATCTCGTGGTCTGTCTCCGGATGATCCCCTGCCTGCCGCCCGACGAGCGGCGGGCGCTGTGGCGGACGATGGCGGATCTGCTGGTGCCGGGCGGCCTGCTCTTCCTGGACCGCCCGCCCACCCGGCTCCCGGCCCGGCCCACCCGGCGCTCACTGGGCGAGGTGCGCCTGGGCATCGACAGCTACCGCGGACACGTCACCGCGCGCGCCGACGACGGCGGCCGGATCCGCTGTGACTACACCTACCTGGTGTGCCGCCGGGGCCGGATCCTGCGGCGGGCCGAGGAGACCTTCCTGCTCTGGCCGATGACCTCCCAGGAGCTGGCCGCGGAGCTCGCGCGGGCCGGCCTCGTCCTGGAGGACGACCTGACGGCAGACGTGCTCCGCGTACGCCGCAGGCCCTGACCACAGCCTGACCACGGGCGCGGCCGGCCGCCGGGTCACTTCCCCGCGGCGGCCTGTGCCCAGGCCCGGGCGAAGAGTTCGTGCGGCGGGGCCGGTGCCAGGAGGCGGGTGAACGGGCCGTGGAAGTCCGAGGTGTCGGCGGACACCACGTGGGCGGGGAGTTTGGCGGTCTCCAACGGGAGGTGGGGCGCCTTGAACTCCGCCCACTCACCCGGGACGAAGGCCGTCCGTCCCGCGCGGGCCCGCCTGCCGGTGGTGATCGCGCCCGCCGCCAGGAGTTCCGCCTGGGCCGCCTTGTGGCGGGCGGGTGTCCAGCCGTTCCAGCGGCGCACGTTGCGGTCGGTGGGCCGGGCCAGGGACAGCAGCTGGAGGTGGAGGGCGGCGGCGTCCGCACCGACCCCGAGGGCGCCCGCGACCTCGGCGACCAGCTGCGGAGCGCTCAGCGCCGGATTCGGCTCGTACCCGCCCGGCGGCACGGGGGTCGAGGACGCGCGGGCGACCATCCGGGCGAGTCCCTCGCCGCACACGGCCTGGATCCGCCGGACGGCCTCCAGCACCCCGGGCAGGCCCAGTTCGCCGCAGAGGCGCACCGCCCGGTCCACCCGCTGCGGATCGGCCAGCGCGGCCGGCCGCAGGAACACGTCACGGCCCGGCACCGCGACCACGAACAGCCCGTCGTCATACGCCACGGACGGCTCGGTGTCCTCCCGGTAAGGCGGCTCAGGGCAGGGCAGCACGGTGCCCTCGTACGGGACGAAGGCCGGGTCCTCGGCCGCCGCCCGGCCCAGCGTGGAGTTCCAGCACAGCGGGATCAGCGTCCCCGGGTCGTCCAGCCGCGCCCGCAGGGCGTCGTACAGGGCGGCGGCGCCCTGCGCAGCCGGATCACCGGCCGGACGTTCCGTCAGCGCCCAGGCCACGACGGACGCGGGCTCGGCGTGGAAGGGCCGTCCGACGCTCAGCCGGCGGCCGGCGCTGCCGTCCGCTTCGGCGTGGTGCAGGGCGAGCCCGCCGCTCCGGCTGCCCACCAGGACGAACCCGGCGCCGCCCGGGATCTGGGCCTGCGCGGATGCCCGGCCGGCCGCGAGGGCGCGCGCCCAGCCGTCGCCCAGGCCCAGGTCGGCCTCCAGCGCGCCCGCCAGCTCCTCGTCCACATACGGGGTGGTGCCGAGCAGTTCCGCCCAGACGGCGGCCATCCGTTCGGCCGCCGCCGTCATTCCGGCACGCTCCCACAGCTCGGCCGGGTCCTCGGGCACGCCCGCCGCGAGCACCGCACGCCGTCCGGCGTCGCCGAGGCGGTGGCAGAAGTCGCCGTACTCGCGGGCCATGTCCTTGTTCGCCTTGTACGGGGCCGCGCGCAGCAACTTCAGGTGTTCGTCGTGGTCCTGCCGCCGGGGCAGCCCGCCGAGCACCAGGGCGGCGATCGAGCGCCGGACTCCCGTACGCCACGAGAACAGGTCCAGCGCCTCGGGCGGCGCCGCGAGCGGTCCCCGCTCCGCGACCAGGTGCAGCAGCCGGGGCAGCCGCGCCGCGTCGTCGCGGCCGATGGTGACGGTGGCGAAGCCCTCCCCGTCCGCGGCATCGGTGCCGGGTTCTGTTTCGGGCGCCGGGTCCGCCGCGGGCTGTACGAAGCGTGCCAGACCGCCGCGCTGGGGTCCGGAGGCCACCGGCCGTCCTGCCGCCCGGCAGCGTTCCGAGCGCAGCAGGAGCCACAGCCAGGCCGCCGCGTCGTTCCTCGACTCCGGGAACACCTCCAGCAGCCGGGCGTTCACCTCGTCGTCCTGCGGGTGGTCGGCCAGCAGTGCGCCGACCGCGTCGAGCAGGGTGTCCGGTACGGCCTTTCCGCGCGCCGCGCCGATCAGCGGGGCCAGCACCCGCGCCTCCTCGGCCGGGTCGAGCCCGGCGGCGCGCACCGACGCCCGGACCCTGCGGGCCAGATCGGCGGGCGGCTCCCCGGGCGAGGCGGCCCAGGCGGTGAGGACCCGTACGTACTGCTCGTGCGCGCCCGCGGGGTCCAGCTCTGCGGCCAGCCATCCCTGGTGGCCGCTCAACTCCTTGACCGGGAGGGCACCGGCGCGGGCGAACAGCAGCACGTTCTCCCGGCGCCAGGCGGGATCGACGGGCAGTGCGTGCTGCCGCTCGGCGGTGCGGGCCAGGGTGTACGCCCGCCCGGCGGCCTTCAGGTCCCAGGAGATGAGCCGGTGGGCCATCGTGTCCCAGAACCAGGGCAGATGGCCCGGCGGCAGCGCTCGGGCGAGGTACGCCATCCCGTCCAGGGCGCGTCCCGCCTTCGGGTACGCCCGCGAGATGCGGTCGCGCACGTCGGCGAGCAGGCCGACCGCGGCGGCTTCCGCACCCGGGTCATGGGCGCGCACCCAGTCGGCGTACGCCTCCGACCTGTGGGGTTCCGACGGAAGGGGGACGGGAAGGTTCATGCCTTCGATCTTGCAAGGCAGCACTGACGACAACTCCGCGGCGGCCGGGAGGGTCTCTCGGCCGGAGTTCCGCGAAAGCTTGTCGAGAACGGTTTGTGCGTACTCGTGGGTATCGCGGCACGATAGCGCCGGGATTTGATACTTCTGGACCAGTCCGTGTGCACACTGCCCGCGGGAAGGACGTGACCATGCTGGATTTTCTGCGCCCCAAGACCGTCGTCTGCCCGTATTGCCGGGCCACCGACAAGGAAGGGGTCGCGCGGACCCTGAGCGCCGTGGCGGGCTCGCTGTCGGTGACCTGGCATACGGCGGCCTGCCCGCACTACGCCGCCGACCTGATCCTCGCCGACGGCGAGAACAGGAACTAGCCCGCCGCCGGGTCGGGGACGAGGCCGTCGGCCACCAGGCCGGCCAGTACCGCCTGGCCCAGGGCGTGCACGGCGGACTGGGGGCGCACCATCACGGTGAACTCCTTGACCCGGCCCGCCTCGTCGAGCTGGAGCAGGTCGATCCCGTGGATCTGCTTGCCGTTCACGACGGCCCGGAACGGCAGGATCGCCGAGGGGGCCTCCTCGCCGTCGGCGCTGGTCTCGGCCGCTCCCTCCAGGTAGCCGACGTAGTGGAGGTCCTCGAACACGCGCAGCAGGACGCCGAAGAGTCCCAGCACCATCGGCTTGCCCTCGAACGGGGTGAACTTCACCGGGCTGTAGAGCCGGATGTCCTCGGTGAACAGGTCGTCCAGCGCGGTGAGATCGCGCTTCTCCACGGCGGCGCGGAAGCGTTCGGCAGTCTCCATGACTCCTCCTGATACTCAAGAATATGACTAATCAGTTTCTTGAGTATGATGCACCGGACGGACGAGGCGAGGGAAGGGGCTGCGGCGATGGCTTTGCGTCATGCCGTGCTGGCGGCGCTGCTGGACGGCGAGTACAGCGGGTACCAGCTGGCGAAGGTGTTCGACATCAGCGTCGCGAACTTCTGGCCCGCACTCCCCCAGCAGCTGTACGCCGAGCTGGCCAAGCTGGAGAAGGACGGCCTGGTCGCGGGCCGGGAGGTGGTCCAGGAGACCCGGCCCAACAAGCGCCTGTTCCACGTCACCGACGCCGGCCGCGCCGCGCTGGAGGAGTTCGCCGCGGCCGCCGCGAAGCCCGCGGTCATCCGCGACGATCTGCTCGTCAAGGTCCAGACCGCCGACCGCATCGGCACCGTGCCGGTGATCGAACAGCTCGAAGCGCGGGCGTCCTCCGCCGAGGCCAAGATCGAGCTGCTCGACAAACTGCTGCGGCAGATGCGCGGCGACGCGGACGAGGAGGAGTTCCTCCTGCGCGGCGAACGCATCGGCGGATACCTGACGTGCCTGCGCGGCGTGGCCTTCGAACAGGGACACCGTGACTGGTGCATGCGGACCGCCGCCGTTCTGAGGGAAAGGCTGACCACGCGTGACGAACGGTGAGTACCTGCGCTACGTCGCCCTGGGCGACAGCCAGACCGAAGGCATAGGCGACGGCGACGACACCATCGGGCTGCGGGGCTTCGCCGACCGGCTCGCCGAGCACCTCGCGGCCGTCAACCCCGGGCTCCGGTACGCCAATCTGGCCGTACGCGGGCGCCTGGCCGGCCAGGTCCGCGCCGAGCAGCTGGCGCCCGCCCTGGCCCTGCGGCCGGACCTGGTCAGCGTCGTCGCCGGGGTCAACGACCTGCTCCGGCCCCGGTTCGACGCCGTGGAGGTGGCCGGGCACCTGGAGGAGATGTTCGCCGCGTTCACGGCGGCCGGCGCCCACGTGGTGACGGTGACCGTCCCGGACCTCGGGGAGATCGCGCCGCTGGCCCGGCCGCTCGGGTCCCGCGTGTCCGGCCTCAACCACCACATCCGCGCCGCGGCCGCCCGCCACGGGGTCACGGTCGCCGAGATCGGCCCGCAGCCCGTCGCCACCGACCGGCGGCTGTGGAGCGCGGACCGTCTCCACGTCAGTCCCGTCGGCCACGAGCGGATCGCCGCAGCCCTCGCCGAGGCCCTCCGCCTCCCCGGCAGCGACGACTCCTGGACCCTCCCCCTGCCGCCACTGGCGGCTCCCGGCCCCCTCCAGGCGGCCGGAGCCGAACTGCGCTGGGTGGCCGGGTTCCTCGGCCCCTGGATCGGCCGCCGCCTGCGCGGCCGCTCCTCCGGCGACGGCCGCACCGCGAAACGGCCCGAACTCCTGCCGCTGGGTTAGGGGGCGCCCGTACAGCAGCCGTCGCGGAGCATCTGGTGCAGGACGGTGCGCCAGTCCCCGGAGGGTGCGCCGGAGGGTGCGCCGGAGGGTGCGCCGGAGGGTGCGCCGGAGGGCGAGTCGGAGGGTGCGCCGGAGGGCGAGTCGGGGGCGGCGTGCCGGGTGAAGGCCCCCTCCAGGGTGGCGCGTTCGCTCAGGGTCCCGCCGCGCACGGTCGCCCGTACGCGGATCAGGTCGGCGAAGTCGGTGAAGGGGTCCCCGTCCACGAGGGTGAGGTCGGCGATCCGGCCCGGTTCGACCGTGCCGAGCCGGTCGGCCACGCCGAAGACCCGGGCCGGAGTACGGGTGACGGTGGTGAGCGCCTCCGCCGGGGACAGGCCGTACCGGTGCAGGGCGCGCAGGGCCAGGTGGAGGTGGAGGCCGACCGGGGTGAGCGGGGCGTCGGTGCCGAGCGCCAGGCGGCCGCCGCCCGCCAGCAGCCGCCGGTAGGCGGTGACTTCCCGTTCCAGGGCGGCGCTCTGCTCCGCGGTCGGCGGCTGGGCGGCGGCGGCCCGGACGGCCTCCACGTCCCAGGGCGGCATCAGATCGGTGACCCGGGCGTCGGCGGCGAGCGCCGGATCGGCGCCGATCATCGGCAGGGCCGTGAAGGGGGTGGCGACGAGGTCGAAGCCGCCACGGGTGTAGACCTCCAGGGTGTCCTGGTAGGTGTGGCCCATCGGGGTGGCGCCGTGGCCGTACTCGGCGCGCTCGGTCGCGACCAGGTGCGTGGTCAGGTCCTGGCCGGACTGGATGCCGGGGGCGCACAGGTGGGAACCGGCCAGTACGCCGAGCCGGTCGTGGGCGAACCGGGCGGCGTCCTCCATCAGTTCGTACGGGGCGCGGACGTAGGTCTTGACGAAGTCCCAGTCCAGCGCCTCGGCCCGGGCCAGCGAGCGAGCGAATCCCTCGCGGGTGCGGTGGGCGCGGCCCATGCTGTAGGCGACCCGGGAGCCGTCGAGGAGCTCGCCGCCGGCCAGCAGCCGGGGTGCGGCGAGCCGGCCGGCCCGGATGTCCTCGCGCAGCCGGGCCTGTTCGTAGGCGGAGCCGCCGAGGGAGACCGCGGTGGTGACCCCGTACGCGAGGTGCAGCGCGCCCTGCCGGGCACCGTAGGTATACGGATACGGGTGGACGTGGGAGTCCCACAGGCCGGGCAGGACCGTGCCGGTGGACGCGTCGACATGGCGCCCCGCGCGGCGGCCCGGCCGGTGGGGCTCGACGGCGGTGATCCGGCCGCCGCTGATGAGGATGTCCGCGTCGGCGCGGGGCGGTGAGCCGGTGGCGTCCCACAGCAGTCCGGCGTGTACGACGGTGTCGACGGGGGCGGGGCGGCGGTAGGCCAGGGTGACCGGCACGGTCCGGGGGGCCGCGGCGGGTGCGCCCGCACCGTCGAGGGTGAGCAGGCGCAGCCGGGCGCAGGACTGGTAGAGGAGGGTGCGGGAGTCGGCGGACCACGAGGGGTGGTCGGCGGGCTCGTCGGTGAGGAGGCGGGCCGGTCCGGTGGGAGTGCCGTCGGGGGCGACGGGCAGCAGCCACAGGGCCGACTCGCTGACACAGGCCAGGAACCGGCCGTCGGGCGACCAGACGGGGCCGGAGGCGTAGCGGTCCGAGAGCGAGGCGTGTGGGGCGAGCGCGTGGAGGCGCGCGGAGCCGTTGGTGGTGTCGACGATCCGGATGAGGTTGTAGCCCTCGCGGAAGCGGCGGCTGAGGCGGTTGCGGTCGCACAGGGCGACGTACCGTCCGTCGGGCGACCAGCTGGGCGGGCCGGGCAGGCCACCGCCGCCGAGGGCGGCGACCAGGGGGGTCTCCGTGCCGGTCGCGAGTTCGCGGACGAGGAGCCGTCCGGCGAGGTCCAGCGCGGCGAGCCGCGTGCCGTCCGGCGAGAGGGCCCCGTAGACGCGGCCGCCCGCGGCGAGGACGCTCTCGCGGCCACCGGTGAGTTCCCTGCGGCGTACGGTGTTCAGCCCGTCGCGGTCGTCGGTGTAGAGCAGGGCCCGGCCGTCCGGGGTCCACACCGGTCCCTGGACGTATGCGGTGGCGGGGGCCTGGACGATCTTGCGCGGTGCGCCGCCGGTGACGGGCGCCACCCACAGGGCGTTGAGTGCGGCGAAGGCCACGCTGCGGCCGTCGGGCGACAGGGACGGCAGGTGGATGCCGCGCACCGGGCGGCTCCTCTCGGCCTCCAGGACGTACTGCTTGAACCGGCGTCGGGGGCGGGGCACTTCGAGGGTGGCGTCGAGGGGAATCGCGCGGCCGGTGGTGTCCCCGTCGGGTTCGATCACCCGGAAACGGCCGTCGAGGGTGATCAGCAGGCGGTCGTCGCCGATCCAGCGCGGGGGCGCGGGCGCGAGGTCCCCGTCGAGGTCGGCCCGGCGGCCGTCCACGTACAGGCTCAGGCTCTCGGCCTTGCGGGGACCCGGGGCCGCGGACAGCCATGCGGTGCGGCCGGCCGGGGAGAGCGCCGGGCTGCGCAGGCTGCCGTCGGTGACGGTGTGTTCGATCCGTACGGGGCCTTGGGCACCGGCGGGGACGGAGGCGAGGGTGCGGGCGGTCAGGGTCTCGCCGGTGAGCGTGCCGCGGACGAACAGCACGCGGGAGCCGTCCGGCGACCAGACGGGGTCGAAGTCCTCCCACGCGGCGGCCTGGCCGTCCTGGTCCTGTTGGCCGGGGCCGGGCTGCCCCGGCAGGCCCGTCAGGCGGCGCAGGAGGCCGTCGGCGACCGAGACGGTCCAGATCCGGTACGGACTGCCCCCCACCGGATCGCCGCCGCGTTCGGAGCAGAAGGCGAGGGTGCGGCCGTCGGGCGACCAGGCGGGCGCGCGGTGGTCGAACGGGCCGTCGGTGAGCCTGCGCAGGCCCGACCCGTCGGCGCGCATCACCCAGATGTGGAAGGCGCCGCCGCGGTAGGCGCTCATCGCCACCTGACGGCCGTCCGGGGAGAAGACGGGCCGGCCGGGCTCCAGGTCGGGCGGGGTGAGCGGGGTCGCGGGCGATCCGTCCGCGGGCAGGGACCAGAGGATGTTCTGGACCTCGGCGATGACGCGGTCCCCGGAGGCGGTGGCGGTGGCGGCTCCGTTGGTGGCGCGGGTGAAACGCAGCCGGACCGGGTCCCCGGCCGCCGGGGAGACCGGACTGCCCTGTGCCGCCACGGCCGTCGGGGGGCGGCCGGCCAGCGCCGCCAGGGCTCCGGCCGAAGCCGCCTGCAGAACCGTCCTGCGCGCAATCCGCATGCCGACCACTCGCCTCACGCATCGATGACCGCCCGACCACTCGTCAGCCACCCAAACGATCACGGCCCCGCCATGGCAACGGCCGGCGGCTGGCTGACCACGGTGGCCGGCCGGATGTGCCTGGACATGCTGCGTTCGCGGACCACGCGGCGCGAGGATCCGCTGCACGACCAGGCGTTCACCGTGCGGGACGGCAAGATCATCGCTCTCGACATCCTCACGGACCCCGCGCGCCTCGCACGCCTCGACCTGAGCGTCATCGACGCCTGAACCGCCGGCCGGCCACCGACGGTCGGCTCGCCTCCGGGCCTGCGCGCGGCCGTGCTCGGCGGCGGGGTCATTCCGGCGGCCGCCGCGTGTCCTGCCGAGGTAGCGGCGGTACGGGGGCGGGCAGGAACTTGGCCGACTTGAGGGCCAGTTGCCCGGCGAAGTACGCGGCGGCGTCGGGGCGCATCCGGGCCAGGGCGACCATGCCCGTAATGACGACGTCGCAGACCTCGTCGTGGACGTCCTCCCAGCTGTGGGAGCGGCCCTTGCGGGGATTGGTGCCCTTGGCGCCGATCACGGCCTGGGCCGCCTCGCCGAACTCCTCCCCGATCTTGAGCACTTGGAGCAGGTGACTCTCCTCCGGCCGCAGCCCCTGCTCGGCGTCGGAGGCGTCGAAACGGGCGGCGAGTGCGGTGATCGTGTCCCATGCGGCGAGCGGTTCGGTCTCGGGGTTCATCGTCGTACCTCCGTCGAGAGGGGCAGCACCTTATCGACTCGCCCGCCGAGGACGGGGTCAGGGCAGGGGCCGGGGCCGGGGACGACCCGGCACCGATTGTCCCGTTGTCGGTGGCTACCAGGGGGATGCAGACGGTTCCTCACGGGTCGTAACGGAGGCAATTCGACAGGTAGTTATTGGATGAATACCTGACTGAATTCCCGTCAATAAGACCCTGCCCTATATCTCGATTTGATAACGACTCCCCCTTGAAGGCCTGGACCAATCATCAGCGACGCGCGTAACTACCCTTGTTTTACTGGAAATTGATGGTTCGTCAAATCAGATCAACAGGTAACGGAACGATTTCTCGAAGCACCCTCCCGTTTGTCCGAATTCTCCGGCGCATTCGTCTGGCAGGCTTCCGCGCACCCAGTCTTCCGATCTCCATTTGAGGTGCCCATGACAGGACGACGCAGACGGCACGAACACCGCCGCAAACCCAGGCGGTTGATACTCCTCACCGCCGCCACGGCAACGGCGGCGGTGATTGCCGCAGGCATCGCCTACTCCGGACTCGGCGACGGAGCCCAGGCGGCCGCGCCCGCGGAGGCCGCGGCGGAAGTCGCGGCTCCGGCGGCCGCACCCGCCCGCGACCAGGAGCCGGAGCCCATCGCGAGCGCGCCCGCCAACGAGGGCGAGCGCGGCATGATCTACGACGGCCTCGAGGTCGCCCAGAAGGGCGACCGGTGCGTCGGCGTCTACCGCACCGGCGCAGGCCACTGCACCCACGGCCCCGACGCCCCGCCCAAGGGCGTCGACATCACCAAGGACATCGCGCCCGCCGTCCAGGCATCGGCCCCCGCGGCCGACCCGGCCAAGCCCGCGACCGATGACCCGGCGACCACGGAAGGCGGCGGGCGTCCTCAGGACGCGCCCGCCGCCGACGCCGCCGCGGCATCCTCGAAGGCGCCGGCTCCCGCGGCCTCGTCCGCCGGCGGCCAGGCCGTCGCGGCCGGCCCCGCGGGCCAGACCGTCCAGTGCGACGGCGACGGCAGCACCGGCAACCGCGTGCAGGTCGTGTACGTCCACGCCCCGGGCAAGGACCGCTACTCCGAGTACGTCGCCTCGTTCCGCAAGTGGGCGGCCGACGCCGACCTCATCTACTCCGCGAGCGCGCAGGAGACCGGCGGGGTCCGGCACATCCGCTACGTGACGGCCGCCGACTGCACCCCCACGGTGCTCAACATCGAACTCCCGGCGTCCGCGCTGGGCGAGTTCAGCGCGACCAACACCGCACTCGCCGGCAAGGGCCTCGACCGCCGCGACCGCAAGTACATGATCTTCGCCGACACCCAGGTCTACTGCGGCATCGGCACCTTCAACGGCGACGAGCGGCCCGGCCAGGCGAACCTGAGCAACTTCGGCCCCTCCTACGGGCGTACGGACTCCGGCTGCTGGGGCGGGCACACCGCCGCGCACGAACTCGGCCACAACCTGGGTGCGGTCAACAACAGCGCCCCGAACACCAGCCGCGGCGCGCACTGCACCGACGAGTTCGACGTCATGTGCTACTCGGACACGCCGTACTACCCGCAGATGCGCAACATCTGCACCAACCAGGCGTCCGAGAACATCCTGGACTGCAACCACGACGACTACTTCCACACCAGTCCGAAGGCGGGCAGCTACCTCGCCACGCACTGGAACATCGCCGACAACCAGTTCCTGATGCGCACCAAGGGCGGCACCGACCCGGGTCCGAACCCGAACCCGAACCCGACGCCCACCAAGAAGCCCACGCCGACGCCGACCAAGAAGCCCACCGGCGGACCGACGGTGACGGCGGCTCAGATCCAGTCCGACTCCGTCGTGGTGAGCTGGCCCAAGGTCGAGGGTGCCTCCTGGTACCAGGTCATGCTGGGCGGCAAGCACCTGACCTGGGTGCAGTCCCAGGCGCTCCGCATCTACAACCTCCAGCCCAACACCGCGTACACGGTCACCGTCTCCGTGCGTGACGCCTCCGGCCGTGACAGCGGACCGGGCAAGGCCGCCTCCTTCCGTACGGCGGGCGCGGGCGGCGGCGCGACCACCCCCGGCGCCAAGTACCTGCTCGGCAACGGCAGCACCGGCATGAACGCCGAGGTGTGGGGCGGCCGCGGCGCGGACGGCACCGTACTCGTCGGTGCGCGGGCCAACGGATACGCCCAGCAGCAGTGGTACTTCGACGACGCCGGCAGCGGGCAGGTCCGCATCCGGTCCGCGGTCTCCGGCAAGTGCCTGCAGCCGGGCGGTACCCCCGCCGCGGGCATGTGGGTCGCGCAGCAGCCCTGCGGCGCGAACGGCGCGCAGGCCTGGAAGCTGGCGTCCCGCGGTGCCACGGTCACCGTCACGGACCCGAGCGGCGGCTTCGCCCTGACCGTGAGCAACCGCCCCTACTACGGGAACTGGCTGCTCGACCTCCAGCGTGCGGACGGGCGCGCCGCGCAGGCGTGGACCGTTCAGAAGGCCGGCTGACCCGACCGGTCGACCGACCTGCTGACCGGCTTGGGGAACCGTCACCGACGCCCTGAGCCGAACCACCCCCGGCGGGCGGCCGCACCAACGCGGCCGTCCGCCGGTCCCCTCACCCCAGCCACCCGGAGCACCGCCACGATGCGCATACGAATCGCTTTCCCGGCCCTCCTGGCCGCAGTCGGCCTCATGTTCCTGACCCCCACCGCGGCGCACGCCCACGGCGACACCGTGAAGGTGGCGGTGACCGGGCAGCGGGACGGCCATGTCACCGCCGACGTCACCTGGGAGAACGACGGGGACGCCGTCGACGAGGCCGTCGCAGCCACCGTGAACGCCGTCAGCGCCGACGGCTCCCGCTCGCTGGGGCCCTTCCGTCTGATCCGCGACGTCGCCGCCGCCCCCGCAGGCTGGACCACCGCCGAGACCCTGCCGCCCGGCGCCTGGAAGGTATCCGTCGACGTGGGGTTCCCGGCCCTCGGTCACGGTGAACTCCAGGTCTCCGTACCCGTGGTGGACCCGGCGCCCACCACCGGCGCCCCGGCGCCGACGACAGCGGCATCCGCGTCGGCATCCGCATCCGCATCCGCATCCGCATCGGCACCCGTGCCCGCGTCCACTCCCGCGTCCGCCGCCACTCCCCCGGCTCCCGCCACGCCGCCCGCCGAGAGCACCGATCACACCGTCTGGTGGACGACGGCGGGCGTGGCGGCGGCAGCGCTGGCCGGCGCCGCCGGCGGCCTCCTGCTGCGCCGCCGACGGGTGCGGCGGATGCGCGCCGCGGCTCAGGGATCCGAGCGGACGTCCGGGTAGAGACCCAGGTACCGGAACGCACCGGACTCGACGCGGTACAGGTGGGCCACGTACCTCCCGCTCAGGACGTGCGTGGACGCGTCGAAGGTCAGCGGCTTGGCCAGACCCCGGTGCTGCGTGCGGAAGATCCGGCGGGACAGGCCCGCGCGGTCACGCCCCTCACCCTCCAGACCGGTCAGGGCCGCGACCAGCAGGTCCACGGCGTCGTACGCCTCCGTGGCCCAGCGGGCCGGCGGTTCCCCGTACGCGGCCCGGTGCGCGGCGGTGAAACCGGCGGCGGCGGGTACGGCGAGGGGGTCGGTGAACAGCGTGCTGAACAGCCAGCCCTCGGCCGCCGGACCGGCCGCAGTGAGGAACGCGGGCTCCATGGCCTGCTGGATGCCCATGCGCGGGCCCTGGAATCCCGCCTCGGCGAGGGCCCGGGCGAGCCGGCCGGCCCGTTCCGGCGAGGTGCCCGCGTAGACGGCGGCCTCGGCCCGGGCCTCGGTCAGGGCGCCGACGGCCCCGGCGAAGTCCGAGCTGCCCGCCGGGATCCGGTGGATGCTCACCGAGCCCTGCGCCGGGGGGCTCTGCTGGAGGACACGGGTGAGCCGCCAGGCGGGCTCCTCCGCTTCGGCGTCCTCCACGACGGCAGTGCGGTGCGAGGGCCGCACCTGCGAGAGGTAGAAGAGGACGGCGGAGCCCAGCTCGTCGTCGATCGGCCGGGTGGCGCACAGGGTCCGCCAGCGGGTCTGGGCCATCTCCGGGCTGCTCGCCGACACCAGGAGCTGGGTGAGGTCCGCGGCGAGGCAGGCCGCGCCGAGTTCCGCGACGGGCGCGTCCCAGGTGGGGCCGGTGAAGGCGACGACCGCGGGGTCCGCGATCAGTTCCCGGGCCGCCTGCGCGGCGCGCGCCGGATCGCCTCCGTCGTCGGCGACGCGCAGGGACAGCCGGAAGGCGGCGTCCGTCCGCGCATTGTGCGCGTCCACGGCGAGGCGCATGCCGCGTTCGTGTGCCCGGCCGGTGGCCTTGCCCTGCCCGGTCAGGTCGGCCTGGAGGGCGAGGGTGTGGGTGGGGAGCTCGCCGGCGGGCGGCGAGGCGGTCCGGCCGGCCGGCCGGCGCGCGGCGAACCAGGCGATCGGCGCGCCCACGGCGGCGAGTGCTCCCCCGGCCGCGAGCAGTCGCCTGCGGGTGAGGGGCCGCCGGGCCGGTGGGACGTCGATCCGGGTGGGCTCGGGGGCGGGCAGGTCCAGGGCCCGGGTGGAGCGTTCGGCGATGAGCCTGAGCAACGGGGCCGGCAGCCAGTCCTCGGTGTGCGCCCCGGGCTCCTCGGCCCGCCCTTCGCCGAGGAGGGCGAGCAACTGCGCGAGCGTCGGCCGGGCTGCCGGGTCCTTCGCCAGGCAGGCGGTGACGGGCTCCCTCAACTCGTCCGGCAGGCCGTCGAGTTCGGGTTCGTCGTGCACCGTACGGAAGACCACCGCCGCCGGGTGCCCACCGCCGAACGGGCCGTGCCCGGTCGCCGCGTACGCCAGCACACAGCCGAGGGAGAAGACGTCGCTCGCCGGGTCCGGCGCCGGGCTTCCCGCCCGGGCGAGCTCCGGCGCCAGGTATCCCGGGGTGCCGACGATCGTGTTCACGGCCGTCAGCGTGGTCGCTCCCGCCGCACGCGCGATCCCGAAGTCGATCAGCCAGGGCCCGTCAGCGGCGAGCAGGACGTTGCCGGGTTTCACGTCGCGGTGGATGAGCCCGGCGCGGTGCACCTGCTCCAGCGCCCGGGCGAGCCGCGCGCCCAGGCTGCGTACGGTCGCCGCGGGCAGCGGCCCGTACCCGCCCACCGCCTCGGACAGCGCGGGACCGGGGATGAAGGGGGTGGCCAGCCAGGGTTCGCGCGCCTCCGGGTCCGCGGCGACCACCGGGACGACCCAGCGCCCGGACAGCCTCCCCGCGGCCTCGGCCTCGCGGCGGAACCTGGCGCGGAAGGCGGGGTCCGCGGCGTGATCGGCGCGGATCACCTTGACCGCCACGAGGGTGCCGGCGGGGGAACGGCCCAGGTACACGGTGCCCATGCCGCCCGAGCCGAGCCGCCCCAGCAGCCGGTTCCCGCCGATCGCGGCCGGATCGGCGGGGATGAGGGGGTGCATCTGCCGCTATCCCGTGGCGAGCGGGGTGGACCGGCCGACGTGGCGCAGCCGGCCGCCCTCGATCCGGTGGAGGTGGTGGATGTTGCCCTTCACCTGCCGGAACTCGTCGAAGGCGTACTCCTTCGTCAGACCGCGGAAGGTGCCCTGCCCGAGGGCGGTCAGCAGGTCGGCCCTGGCCGGGCGGCCGCCGCCGCGTACGGCCGTCACCAGCCGGTCGATGACCAGGCTCGTGGCGTCGTAGGCCTCCGCCGTCCACACGTCGGGGGCCGTGCCGTACGCCGCCTGGTGCGCGCGGGCGACGTCCGCGACCTCGGGGGCCTCCGGGCCGGTGTACGGGGCGAGGAACTGCCATCCTTCGGCGGCCGGTCCGGAGGCGGTGAGGAACTCGGGTCCGGCGAGGGTGTAGTCGGCGGCGCGGGAGCCCTTGAACCCGGCGGCGGCGAGCAGCCCGGCGGCCTTGGCCGCGCCCGCCGGGGTACCGGCGTAGAAGAAGGAGTCGATGCCGTGGGCGAGCATGTCCGTGACGACCGGGGACAGGTCCTCCGCGCCGCGCGGCACGACCCGCGAGTAGAGCGTGGCCTCGGGTGCGACGAAGGCCAGGGTCCGGTTCAGGTGCAGGATCGCCTGCCAGCCCTCGATGTCGCCGGCGCGGTCGCACAGGACGCCGAGGCGGCGCACTCCCTGCTTTCCGGCCAGTTCGAGGTTGACGGCCGAACCCTGGCCCAGGGAGAGGGCGCTGGTCTGGAAGAAGCTGCGCCGGTCGGTGACGCCGAAGCTGGTCGCCAGCGCCGAGACGGTGAGCAGGGGCAGGCCGGCCTCCCCGTACAGCTCCAGGCAGGGGCTGACCGAGGCGTTGCCCGTCGGGCCGATGACGGCGAGCACGTCGCGGTTGGCGGTGAGGCCGGTGGCGACGGCGGCGGACCGGTCGGCTCCGCCCGCGTCGTCGGCGGCGACCACGGCGAGGGTGAAGGGCTTGTCGTCACGGGAGTTGAAGGCGTCGACGGCGAGCCGGACCCCGCGCTCCTGGGCCTGCCCGGCGGCCTTCTGCGGGCCGGAGAGGTCGGCGTGTACGCCGATCAGCCATTGCCGGGGCGCGGGCCCGGCCGGGGTCTTCGGCTTGTCGTCCTCGCGCAGTGTCAGCCAGCCGGCCAGGCCGCCGCCGGCCGCGAGCAGCGCACCGCCGGTGGCGAGGGCGAGGAAACGCCTGCGGGACGGCGAAGGCGCCGGGTCGCTCCCGGGGGCCGGCGCCGCGTCGGGGTCGGCGACGGTCTCGTCGATGCCGGGCAGGGCGAGCAGGGCGGCGGCGCGCTCGGCGATGGTGGCGACGACCGCGTCGGGCAGCCAGTCGGTGCCCTCGCGCGGGGTGTCCTCGGTCAGCGCCTCGTCCAGTTCGCGCATGGTGGGGCGGATGTCCGGGTGCTTGGCGAGGCAGGTCCGCAGCAGCGCGGTGAGCTCCGGGTCGGCCAGGACCTCCGGGCCGAAGTCGGGTTCGTCGTGGACGGTGCGGTAGAGCATCGCGTCCACGGCGCCGGTGCCGAAGGGCAGTCGGGCGGTGGCGGCGTACGCGAGGAGGCAGCCGAGCGAGAAGACGTCCCCGGCCGGCAGTGCGGGGCGCCCCTCGGCCTGCTCGGGCGGGAGGAAGCCGGGCGTGCCGAGCACGGCGTCGGCGGAGGTCAGGGCGGTGTGCTCGCCACCGCGGGCGATCCCGAAGTCGATGAGCCGGGGCCGGTCCATGCCGAGCAGGACGTTCCCGGGTTTGACGTCGCGGTGTACGAGTCCCTGCTCGTGCATCACCGCGAGGGCCTTGGCCATGGCCTTGCCCAGGACGCGTACGGCGCGCAGCGGGAGCGGCCCGTGAGCGGCGACGGCCTCGGCGAGGGAGGGACCGGCGACGAAGGCGGTGGCCAGCCAGGGTTCGGCGGCGTCCGGGTCGGCGCCGGTGACCTGGACGGCCCACGGGCTGTCCACCTGCGCGGCGATGTCGGCCTCGCGGCGGAACCGGGCCCGGAAGTCGGCCTCGTCGGCGTACTCCGCGCGGATCACCTTGACGGCGGCGAGGGCTCCGTCGTCGGTGCGGCCGAGGTAGACCACGCCCATGCCGCCCGCGCCGAGCCTCCCGAGGAGGCGGTGGCCGCCGATCCGGGAAGGGTCCGAGGGGTGCAACCGCTCCATCAGGGCGCCGCCTTTGCGAGTTCCTGCTTGGTGTTCACCATGAGCCTGCTGGTGCCCTGGACGACGAGCGCGTTGAGGGCCGCGTCCGCGAAGCCCTCCGCGCCCTTGCCTGCGACGGCCAGTGTGACGGGCCCGAACTGTCCCTGGGACCAGATGTAGGGCTGGGGTCCGCCGCCCTGCGCGGTGCTGACGTACTTGCCGGACTCGGTGAAGGCGTCCTCCGTCCAGCCGTTCATCTGCTCGCCCAGGTGGAGCGCGCCGCCCCACAGGCCTTTGAGGTCCTCGCCATCGCGCAGTTTCTGGTCGGGGCAGCGCAGGACCTCCTCCATGGCGCGGGCGGTCTCCCAGCCGGACTCCTGGCGGTCGTGGTGCACGGTGACCGTGGCGTTGATCAGGACGCGGCCGTGGCCGTCCTTGGCCGGGATCTGGAAGTAGCGGGTGCTGGTGGCCAGGACGTCGGGGGGCAGGCCTTCCGTCTGCCAGACGCAGTCCTGGTCGAGGACGGGCCAGCGGCGGGGGTCGCTTTCGAAGGGGGTGGCGCGCTCGACCTCGGGGCCGAAGGCCGCCTGGCCGATCACGATCCGGCCGAGGAGGGCCCGGGCCTCGGCCGCCGTCTTCGGCTGCCTGGACTCGTCCAGTTCGGGAACGAGCGGCACGCCGGAGGCGCCGGGCGCGGTGGGCGCCGGGGCACTGCCCGTGCCGGACGAGGCGGATGATGCCGGTGAGGCGGATGGTGTGCGGCTCGCGGCGCCCTTCGCCGCATCCGCGCCCCCGCCCCCGCCCCCGCCCCCGCCCGAGCAACCGGCGAGTACGAACAATCCCGCCACCACGCAGCCGCGGGCGCGCAGCCCGAAGCCCGGTCTGTCTCTCATGTGACCCCCCACGGCAGGGATCGTACCCTCCCCGACCCGGGCACAACTGGCTTATGCACAAGCCTGGTTGGGGATGTTCAGTCGGCTTCCGCGGCTGCGGCTCCGGCACGGGCAGAACCTCGAACCCCCTTGCGAGCGTCCTCGGGGTCATGAACGTGCACGTCGTCACGCCGAAGGCCCCGCGCCGCCGCCGGGTCCTCCCCCGCGTCCCCCGCGTCCGCCGCGGCCGGATGATCGCCGCCCTTGCCGTCCTCGTGACGCTGCTGATGCTGCTGCACGGCTGGGTCCCGGACCGGGGCGTCCACCTCGGCAGCCTCGTCGAGACCTTCCTGCCCTGGACCGCCGCGGCGGTCGTGGCGCTGCTCGCCGCCGCGCTGCTGCGCCGCTCCCGGGTGGCGCTGGTCGCCGTCCTGCTGCCCGCGGTCACCTGGGCCGGTGTCCACGCCGGCACCTTCCTCGACCGGAGCGCCGAAGGCCGGGCGGACCTCACCGTCGTCACCCACAACGTCGACGACGCCAATCCCGATCCGGCGGGCACCGCCCGCGCCCTCGCCGCCTCGGGCGCGCAGCTGATCGCCCTGGAGGAACTCACCCAGCCCGCGCTGCGCGAGTACGAGCAGACGCTCGCCGGGAGTCACCCGTACCACGCGGTGGCGGGCACGGTCGGCCTGTGGAGCACCTACCCGCTGCGGGACACGGCCGCGGTGCCGCTCGTGTCGTGGCGCAGTGCCCTGCGGACCACCGCCGAGACCCCCGAGGGCCCGCTCACCGTGTATGTCGCCCATCTCCCCTCCGTACGCATCCGCCTCGGCTCGGGATTCACCACCGACCACCGCAACGAGGCCGCGGGCCGGCTGGCCGCGGAGCTGGACTCCGCCCCGGCCGGGCGCACGCTCCTGGTCGGCGACTTCAACGGCACCACCGACGACCGGGCGCTGGAGCCCGTGACGGGCCGCTTCCGCTCGGCCCAGGAGGCGGCGGGCGCGGGCTTCGGCTTCAGCTGGCCCGCGCGGTTCCCGGTCGCCCGCATCGACCAGATCCTGGTCCGCGAGCTCACCGTGGTCTCCGCCTGGACCCTGCCGGCCACCGCTAGCGATCACCTGCCGGTGGCGGCAACGTTGCGGCGGTGACGAGGGCGTCGCGGCGTCGGCGGCTGATCGAGTCGGGGTCCCAGCCCGGGCGGGGTACGGATGCCAGCAGCAGCCGGGTGTAGGGGTGCCGGGGGCTGGTGAGCAGGTCGGCGACGGGGCGGTGTTCCACGGTCCGCCCGCGGTACATGACGAGCGCCTCGTCGCAGACGTAGCGGACGACGGCCAGGTCGTGGCTGACGAAGACCAGCCCGATGCCGGTGTCGCGCCGGATGTCCGCCAGCAGGTTGAGCACCTGTGCCTGCACGGACACGTCCAGGGCGGACACCGCCTCGTCCAGGACCAGGACGGCGGGTTCGACGGCCAGGGCCCGGGCGATCGCGGCGCGCTGGCGCTGCCCGCCGGAGAGGCGGCGCGGCAGGGCGGCCGCCTCCCGGTCGCCGAGGCCGACCTGGGCCAGGAGTTCCCTGACCCGGTCGGCGCGGGCCTGGCGGTCGCGCAGGCCGTGCAGGCGCAGGACGCCGTCGATGGTCGCGCCGATGGGGATCCGGGCGTCCAGGGAGAGGTAGGGGTCCTGGAAGACGATCTGGACGGCCTTGGCCCGCGCGAGCCGGGCCGCCTTGCCCCGTACGGACGCGGCCGGCGGCCTGCCCTGTACGAGGAT
The DNA here is from genome assembly GCF_045208355.1 of Streptomyces sp. NBC_01546. NCBI lineage: Bacteria > Bacillati > Actinomycetota > Actinomycetes > Kitasatosporales > Streptomycetaceae > Streptomyces > Streptomyces sp. NBC_01546. The sequence goes on along the minus strand of NZ_CP109379.1, from coordinate 7,507,248 downwards.
CTCGCCGGCGTCCGGGCGTTCGAGGCCGATCAGCATCCGGGCGGTGGTGGTCTTCCCGGAACCGGACTCGCCGACGATGCCGAGCGCACCGCCCGCCGGCAGGCAGAACGACAGGTCGTCGACCGCGACGACCTCCGTCCCGCCGGTGCGGTAGGTCTTGCGCAGGCCGGTCACCCTGAGCAGTTCCGGGGCGGGTTCGGTGGTCAACTGTCCTCCTTGAGGGTGAGTTCGGCGACGCGGTGGCAGGCGACCTCGGCCGGTCCGTGCCGCTCGAGCTCCGGCGGCGACTGGTCGCAGCGGCCCGGCTCGGCGAACCGGCAGCGGGGTGCGAAGGCACAGCCCGGAGCGGATTCCAGCAGTCCCAGCGGGGCGCCGGGGATCGGGGTCAGGCGGCCGGCCGGGCCGTCGAGGGGTGGGGAGGAGCCGAGCAGACCCGCGGTGTAGGGGTGCCGCGGGGAGGCGAAGAGTTCCGCGACGGGCGCCGACTCCACGATCCGGCCGGCGTACATCACGTAGATCCGGTCGCCGACGGCGGCCGCGAGCTCGATGTCGTGGGTGATGAGGAGCAGTCCCAGGCCGCGTTCGCGTTGCAGTCGTCCCAGGACGGCCAGGATCTCCGCCTGGGTGCTGACGTCGAGGGCGGTGGTCGGCTCGTCGCACAGCAGCAGCCGGGGTTCGGCGGTGAGGGCGGCGGCGATCACGACGCGCTGGAGCATGCCGCCGGAGAGCTCGTGCGGGTACTGGTTCAGATGCCGGGCGGGGTCGGGCAGGCCGACCGCGCCGAGCAGTTCGACGGCCCTGGCGTTCGCCTGAGCCTTGGACCAGCCGTGGACCAGCCGCAGCGGTTCCGTGAGGAAGTCCCCTACGCGGCGTACCGGGTTGATGGCCGCCCGGGGGTCCTGGTAGATCATCGCGGCCTTGTTCGTCCGCACCTCGCGCAGGCTCGCGGGGCCGGCCCCGACCAGCTCGGTGCCGTCGACGCGGACCCGGCCGCCGACTTCGGCGCCCGCGGGGAACAGGCCCAGGGCGGCGCGGGCGGTGACCGACTTCCCCGAGCCGGATTCCCCGACCAGGGCGACGATCTCCCCGGCGGCGACGCTCAGGCGGATGCCGTCCAGGATCGGGCGGGCCATCGAGGGCAGGGTGACGGTGAGACCGTCGTAGGCGAGCAGTGTCATGCGGAGTCCCTCCCCGCGAGCCGGTCGCCGAGGTCTTCCCCGACGACGTTGAAGGCGACGACCACCAGGACCACGGCGACGGCCGGCACCACCGCGGACAGCGGCTGTCCCTGGAGCACGGCGGCCTGCCCCTGGTTGATCATGGCGCCCCAGTCGGGGGTCGGCGGCTGTACGCCCAGTCCGAGGAAGGAGAGGGCGGCGAGGTCGAGCAGGGCGTATCCGAAGTTCACCGTCGACTGGGCGAGCAGGGTCGGGGCGATGTTGGGCAGCATCCTGCGTACGGTGACGAACAGGGCGGAGTGGCCCTGTACTTGATAGGCGGCGACGTAGGGCCGGGCCTTCTCCTGAACGGCCAGGCCGCGTACCAGGCGTGCGGTGTACGGCATGTAGGCGATCGCCATGGCGAGCACGGGCGCCGTCATCCCCTTGCCGAACAGGGCCACCGCGAGGATCGCCAGCAGCAGGGCGGGGAAGGCGAACAGGACGTCGAGCACCCGGCCGGCCAGGGTGTCGACCCACCCGCCGCGCCATGCGGTGAACAGGCCGACGGCGATGCCGATGACGGTGGAGAACACCACGACGGCGAGGGGGCCGGCGAGGCTCGTGCGCGCTCCGGCGATCACTGCGGAGAAGGTGTCGCGGCCGCCCTGGTCGGTGCCCAGCCAGTGGTCGGCGCCCGGGCCCAGGAGGGTGTCGCCGAGCTGCCCGAAGGCGGGGTCCTGCGGCGCGAGCCAGGGTGCGAGGAGCGCGACGAGGACGAACAGGACGAGGAGGAGCAGGCAGGCCCGTTGGAGCGGGCTGCCGCCGAGGGTGCGCAGCCGGGTGAGGGGACGCAGCCGGCCGAGGGGACCGCGGGCCGGGGTCGTGCCGAGCGCGCTCATCGTGCGCTCCCCGCTGCCGCCAGACGCGGATCGATCAGCGGATGCACCAGGTCCACGAGGGCGTTGACGACGACGAACGCGGCCACGACCAGCAGGACGATCGCCTGGACGACCTGGAAGTCGAGCTGGTCCACGGACTGGACCAGCAGGGATCCCACCCCGGACATCCCGAAGGCGGTTTCCACGATCGCGGTGCTGACCAGCATCCCGGAGACCAGGAGCGCGGAGACGGTCACGATCGGTCCCAGCGCGTTGCGCAGCACGTGGCGCCGGATGACGGTGCGCCGCGGTGTTCCCCGGCTGAGGGCGACTTCGACGTGCTCGCGGCGCAGTTCGTCGAGCATCGCCGAGCGGGTCACGCGGGTGACCAGTGCCATGAAGGTCACGGAGAGGGCGGCCGCCGGCAGGATCACGTGGTGCAGCCGGTCCAGTACGCCGGTGCCGTTCCCGATCGTCGGGAACCAGCCCAGCCGCACGCCCAGGACGGACCGGAGCAGGAGGGCGGCGACGAAGGCGGGTGCCGCGGCGCCCACCGTCACCAGGAGCATCAGGGTGCGGTCGGTACGGCTTCCCCGGCGCAGCGCGCCCACGATGCCGGCCCCGGTGCCCACCACGGCGATCATGAGGGCGGAGACCCCGATCAGCAGCAGGGACGAGGGCAGCCGCGACCAGATGACCGAGGCCACGTCCTGGTGGAAGAGGTGGGAGCGGCCGAAGTCGCCGCGCAGCACCCCTTCGAGCCAGTTTCCGTACCGGACGAGGAAGGGCTCGTCGAAGCCGTACTGGTGGCGTATCTCGGCGAGTTCCTGCGGGCTGGGGCTGCGCCCCTTGACGAGGAAGCTCGCCGGGTCGCCGGGCGCCAGGAACAGCGAGGAGAACACGAGGAAGGAGGTCACCAGCAGGGTCGCCGCCATCCCGGCCAGTTTGCGCAGGACCCGCAGGCCGCGGGCCGCCGCGGCCGTCATCCCCTGGCTCCGATCTCGGCCGCCCACGGGTAGTAGAGGTAGGCGATGGACGGCTGGACGCCGGTGATCCGCTTGCCCAGGAAGACGCTCACGGGCTGGGTGTACAGGGGCAGCCAGGGCAGTTCCCGCAGGGCGATGGCCTGGGCCTCGGCGTTGGCCTTGGCGTGCTCGGCCGGGTCGTACGTGCCGATGGCCCGGTCGACGGCGGCGTCGAACTGCGGATCCGACCAGTTGCCGTAGTTGCTGAACGCGCCGGTCTGCAGGGATCCGTACATGTCGAGCGGGTCGGTGATGGACGTGTACCAGAAGGTGAGGAACAGGTCGATGCCCTCGCGTGCGGCCGGGTCGGTGAAGAGGGTCGTGTACTTCTCGGCGGAGACGGAGTCGATCTGCGGCTTCAGTCCGATGGCGGTGGCGGCCTGGGCGACGGCCTGGGTGATGATCGTCGTCTGGGAGTCGAGCGGGCTGGTCGCGATCACGATCTTCTGGCCGGACACTCCGGCCTCGGCGGCGAGCGCCTTGGCCTTGGCCGGGTCGTAGGGGTACTTCGTCAGGTCCTTCAGGAGTGCCTCGCGGGTCCCGGCGGGGGCGTCGGCCCACAGGTTGTCGGTGATGAGGGAGTCGGCGACCTCGCCGACCCCGCCGGCCCCGGCCTTGACGATGCCCTTGCGGTCGATGGCCATGAGCAGGGCTCGCCGCACTCGGGCGTCCCCGAGCGGGCCCTTGAGGTTGCTGACGACCTCGTCGGCGACGGTGGTGTTGCGGCCGAAGTAGAGGGTGCCGGCCTGGCCCGAGCGCAGCCCGGCGTAGGCGTTCGGCGGGACCATCCAGCCGCCGTCGACCTCGCCGCTCTGGAAGGCGTTGACGCGGGTGGTCGGGTCGGCCAGGAAGACGAACTTCACCTGGCCGGACTTGGCCTTGAGCTCGGGGTTCCAGTAGTCGTCGAACCGCTTGAGCGTGAGCGACTGGCCGGAGGTCCAGGAGGCGAAGGAGAAGGGGCCGGTGCAGTTCGCGCCGGTCTGCGGATTGCCGTAGTCCTGGCCGGACTTGGCGAGGGTGGCGGCGGACTCCACGGTGCCGGGGCCGGCGGCGAGGTACTTGTTGAAGGTGGAGTCGGGCTGCGCCAGGGTGACGGTGACCTCCAGGGGGCCCGTCCGGTCGATCGAGGTGACGTTGCGGAACGGGTAGGCCCAGACGCTGGCCGTCTGCGGGTCGAGGTTGCGGCGCAGCGAGGCCACGACGTCGTCGGCGGTGAGCTCCGTCCCGTCGTGGAAGCGCACGCCGGGGCGGATCTGGTAGACCCAGGTGGTGGGGGTGGGGTTGGCGTACGAGGCCGCGAGGTTGGGCGAGGTCGTCAGGTCGGGGTTCCAGCGGAGCAGGCTCTCGCAGACGTTGGAGAGGATCTGGTTCGGCGGGTAGTCGAACGCGTGGGCGTAGTCGATGGTGGCCGGCTCCGCGAAGATCGACCAGGTGAAGGAGTCCACGGCGCCGGCGGGGGCGGGTGTGCGGTCCGTGATCTTGTAGGCGGTGGCGGTGTCCGCCGCCTTGTCCGCGGTACCGCTGCACGCGCTGGTGACGAGCACCGCGGCCGCGGCGAGCCCGGTCGCGGCGGCCTTGTGGATGCGGCGGACCAGGCGGCGGCGCGGCGATCCCGATCGGGGTGAAGACATCGGCTGGCTCCCTGAGGGGTGAGCTTGATGAGGTATGTGGTGCTCCGGGCCCGAGGCCGGTTGCGGACCGGCGGCTCGGCGGGTGGGCGGCTCGGCGGTTGGGCAGCTCGGCTGTCGGGCGGCTTGGCGGCTTGGCGGCTTGGCGGTCCGGACGTTCAGCGGGTCGCGGCGAAGACGAGTTCGCCGTCGACGTAGGTACGGCTCACCCGGGTGTCGGCGATCTCCTCGGCGGGGTGTGCGAAGGGATCGCGGTCGAGGACGACGAGGTCCGCGCACTTGCCCGCTTCGACGGTGCCGGTGACCTCGTCGAGGTGGTTGGCCCAGGCGCTGCCCGCGGTGTAGGCGGTGAGCGCCTGGCTCAGGGTGAGGGCCTGTTCGGGGAAGAACGGCGGGCGGGGCTGGTGGGCCCCGGAGGGGCCCGGCGCCTCGTCGGGTGCGACGCGGTTGACGGCGACGTGGATGCCCCACAGCGGATCGGGGCTGCTCACCGACCAGTCGCTGCCGGCGACGAGCCGGGCTCCGGCCCGCTGGAGGTCCCCGAACGGATACTGCAGGGCTGCTCGTTCGGGGCCGAGGAAGGGGATGGTCAGCTCGTCCATCTGCGGTTCGTGCGCGGCCCACAGGGCCTGGATGTTCGCGGCCGCCCCCAGGCTCGCGAAGCGGCCTATGTCGTCGGGGTGGACGATCTGCAGGTGGGCGAGGTGGTGCCGGTTGTCGTTGGCGCCGTTGGCCGCGCGGGCCGTGGTGAGCGCGTCGAGCACTTCCCGTACGGCGCGGTCCCCCAGCGCGTGGAAGTGGATCTGGAAGCCCGCGCGGTCGAGCCGGGACACGGCCTCGGTGAGCAACTCCGGTTCGATGAAGCTGAGTCCGGAGTTCCCGGTGGCGCAGCCGCAGCCGTCGAGGTAGGGCTCCAGCAGGCCGGCCGTGAAGTTCTCGGCGATGCCGTCCTGCATGATCTTCACGCTCGTGGCGTTGAAGCGGCCCGCCCGGCCGGTGCGGCGGCGCTCCTCCAGTTCGGGGATCTGCTCCAGGCCGCGTTCGCGGTCCCACCACAGGGCTCCGACGACGCGGGCGCGCAGGGCGCCCTCGCGTGCGGCGCGCAGGTAGACGCCGTAGTTGTCGGGGTGGCCGGGGAAGGCGCCGATCATGGCGTCCTGCCAGCTGGTCACGCCGAGGGAGAACAGGTGCTCCTGCGCGGCGAGCAGGCCGGCGTACGCCTCGTCCGGTGTGGCGAGGGGTACGTGGCGGGCCACCAGCTCCATGGCGCCCTCCTGGAGGGTGCCGGCCGGGGTTCCGTCCGCCTCCCGCTCGATCCGGCCGTCCGCCGGGTCGGGGGTGGTGCGGTCGACGCCCGCGAGGTGGAAGGCGCGGGTGTTGGCCCAGGCGCCGTGGCCGTCCCGGTTGGTGAGCATGACGGGCCGGTCCGGCACCACCGCGTCGAGCATGGCGCGGGTGGGGGTGCCCCCGGGGAAGACGTCCATCGACCAGCCGCCGCCGCGGATCCAGGCCGCGTCGGGGTGGTCCTTGGCGTAGGCGGCCACCACGGCCAGGTAGCCGTCGATGGACCGCTCCTCGCTGAGGTCGCAGCCCAGCATCTGGACGCCGGCCACGACCGGGTGGACGTGGGCGTCCTGGAATCCGGGGAGGAGCAGACCGCCCGCGAGGTCGACGACCTCGGTGTTCCCGTCCGCCAGCGAGCGCACGGTGCCCGCGTCGGCGACGGCGAGGATCCGGCCGTCCGCCACGGCGACGGCCGCTTCCACGGGGGCCGGTCCGGTTCCGGTGAAGACCTTCCCTCCGACGAAGACGGTATCGGCCCGCTGCCCGGTCCGCTGCTGCCTGTTGTGGGCCATCGACGCATCCTCCGGCTCGGCGGGCAGACCCGCACGGCGTGTTCGTTGAGGAGGAGTGAACGGGAGCGCAACATTGTTGTCAACGGTGTTGCGCTCGCTCTGTTCCACATCGTTACACTGGCCGCACCATGCCGAAGTCATCCGACACCCCCGCCCGGTCCAAGCGCTCGGGCAGTCAGCTCACACCCGACGCGATCATCGAAGCGAGCCTGCGCATCGCGGCTCGCGGCAGCGAGGACGCCTTCACCGTCCGCCGTCTCGGCGAGGAGCTCGGCGCCGACCCCACGGCGATCTACCGGCACTTCCGCGACAAGGACGAGCTGCTGCTCTCCGTGGCCGACCGCACGCTCGGCGAGGTGCTCGACAGCATCCCCGAGGGGCTCGGCTGGAAGGACCGGCTGCGCGCCCTCGCGGCCGGTTCCCTCGACGTCGCGCTCAAGTACCCGGTGGTCGGGTCGACCATGGCCAGCCGGACCACGCGCAGGCCCAACGAGTTCCGGGTCGTCGAACTCATCCTCGGCGCCGTCATGGAGGCGGGCCTGGACGGCGCGGAGGCCGCCGTCCACTACCGCATGGTCGGCGACTCGCTCCTCGCCTTCGTCGGCCAGCGCGCCGCCTACCTGCTCTTCGACCCGGACATCAGGGCGGCCGACGAGTCCTCCTGGAGCCGCGAGTACCGCCTGGTCGACGCCATGGGATTCCCGAACATCACCCGGCTCAGGACCGAGCTGGCCGAGGTGACGGACGAACAGATCTTCCTGGCCCGGGTCGAGGCACTGATCACCTCGATCGAGAAGCGGGTCGAGACGCTCCGCGACGCCTAGGCCCTGTCCGGACGACAGGACCTAGGCCGAGTCCGGCAGCCGGCTCAGGCGCCCGGGGTCAGCCGCTCCCACAGGAAGGTGTGCACGAGCGCCTCGTTGAACGCCGTCTGCTCGTGGTCGGTGGCCCCGGAGTGGCCGCCGCCCAGGTGCTCGTGGAAGAGGACGGGGTGCCCGAACTCGCGCAGCCGGGCGGCCATCTTGCGGGCGTGCCCGGGGTGGACGCGGTCGTCGCGGGTCGAGGTGAGCAGCAGCAGGGGCGGGTACGCAGGACCCCCGGCGCGGATCCGGTGGTAGGGGGAGATCCCCTCCAGGTGGGGCCGGTCGGCGGGGTTCTCCGGGTCCCCGTACTCGGCGGTCCAGCTGGCGCCCGCGAGCAGCCGGTGGAAGCGGAGCATGTCCATCAGCGGCACGTGCGCGACGACGGCGCCGAAGAGTTCCGGGTCGCGGGTGAGCATCGCGCCCATGAGGAGGCCGCCGTTGCTGCCGCCCTCGATCCCCAGCTGGGCCGGGGTGGTGATGCCGCGGGCGGTGAGGTCCCGGGCCACGGCGGCGAAGTCCTCGAAGGCCCTGACCCGGTTCGCCCCGAGGGCCGCCCGGTGCCAGCCCGGCCCGTACTCGCGTCCGCCCCGGATGCCCGCGACGACGTACGTGCCGCCGCGCGCGAGCCAGGCCCGGCCGGTGACCGCGCTGTACTGCGGGACCATGGAGATCTCGAAGCCGCCGTACCCGTACATCAGGGTGGGCCCGGGACCGGGCCGGTCCTCGGGCCCGACGACGAAGTACGGGACCCTGGTGCCGTCCGCGGAGACCGCGAAGTGCTGGCGCACGGCGAGACCGGCGGTGTCGAACAGCGCCGGTCCGCGCTTCACGCTCTCGCCCGCGTCCCCGCCCGCGCTGCCCCGGTAGAGGGTGGACGGCTGGAGGTAGCCGGAGACGTTCAGGAAGTACTCGTCGCTCACGTCCGGGTCCGTGCAGGTGACGGAGGCCGTGGACAGCGGCGGTACCCCGGCCAGCGGTGCGCGCCGCCAGCCGTCCGGTCCCGGTCCCGGAGTCAGGAGCTCCATCCGGGAGGAGACGTCGGCGCGGGTGGTGAGGATCAGGTGGTTGCGGGTCCAGCTCCACCCGGCGAGCGCGGTGTGCTCGTCCGGGGTGAACAGCACCGCCGCCTCCCGCTCCCCCGCCCGGAAGGCGTCGAAGTCGAAGGCGAGCAGCGTGCCCGCGTCGTGGCCGAGCCACGGAGACTTCGGGGCGACGAGCAGCCACTCGCGGTGGACGGAAGTGCCGGCGTCGTCCGGTACCTCGATCTTCTCGGGCTCCGCGGCCGATCCGTCCTCGGGGCGGAGGAACAGCTCCTGGTTCCAGAAGTCGATCTGACGGTGAAGGAAGTCGCGTTCGAAGCCCGGGGTGTCGTCGTGCCAGCCGGAGGCCGAGATGTCGGAGGGCCGGCCCTCGTGGACGAGTTCGGCGTCCGTCAGGGGGGTGCCGCGCCGCCAGCGGCGTGCCTGGAGCGGGTAACCGGACCCGGACATCGAGCCGGGACCGAAGTCGGTCCCGATCCAGACCCGGTCGCGGTCGATCCACCCGATCGTGGTCCTGGCCTCCGCGACCTCGAATCCGCCCTCGACGAACTCCAGGGTCTCCAGGTCGAACTCGCGCACCACGCAGGCGTCCGCCCCGTCCCGCGACAGCAGCACCAGGGCGTGCCGGTAGTCGGGGCCCAGGACCCTGCTGCCCGCCCAGGCCCACTTCTCCCCCTCCGCCTCGGCCAGTGCGTCGAGGTCCAGGACCGGCTCCCAGGCCGGCCGGTCCTTGACGTACTCCTCCAGCGTGGTGCGCCGCCACAGCCCGCGTACGTGGTCGGCGTCCTGCCAGAAGTTGTAGAGGTGGCGGCCGCGGCGGACGACGTAGGGGATCCGGCCGTCGTCGTCGAGGACCTCGCGGATCGTGCTCTCCAGCACCTTGAACCCGGGGGTCCCGGTCAGCGCGGCGACGGTCTCGTCGTTGCGCTCGCGGACCCAGCCGAGGGCGGCCTCGCCGGTGACGTCTTCGAGCCAGAGGTACGGGTCTTCATCGCTCATCCGCCGATTGTGCATGACGTGCGGCACTGGTCAGGGCGAGAGCCCGAGGCTGGCAGCGCGCAGGGCCGTGCGCACCGACCAGATCACCGAGACCAGCGGGACCGCGACGACCGCTCCCACCACTCCGGCGGCGATGGCGCCCGCGATCACCGAGATCGCCACCACCAGCGGGTGCAGCCGCACCGCCCAGCTCATCACCAGCGGATGCAGCAGGTGCCCCTCGAGCTGGCCGATGACCACGATCAGCAAGACCACCAAGCCCGCGACCAGCGGCCCCTTCGCTGCCAGGGCGACCACCGCGGCGACGCCGAGTGCGATCGGGGAGCCGATGAGGGGGACGAAGGCCGCGAAGAACTCCAACAGTGCCAGCGGGACGGCCAGCGGGACCCCGAGCAGGTACAGGGCCACTCCGACGAGGACCGCGTTCGTCGCCGCCACCAGCACGATCCCGTGGGTGTAGCCGGTGAACGTGCGCCATGCCGCCCGCCCGGCGACCGCCACCCTCTCGCGGGCCGTCTCGGGGAGCTGCGCGCAGAACCAGGACCACTGGCGGTCGCCGCCGTGCAGGAAGAAGACGGAGGAGAAGACGGCGAGGACGAGGACGGTGAGCACCTGCACCAGGTGACCGGCTCCGCTGAGCGCCGTACTGAGCAGGGTCGAGCGGTGGCTCGACAGGTACTGCCCGACGCGGGACTGCACGTTCGAGAGCGCCCCCGGGTCGAGCCTGAAGGGCGGCTGCTCCAGCCACTGCTCGATGTGGCCCAGGCCCTCGCGGAACTCCCGTACGAGGGTGGTGCTCTCCCCCGCCACCGCCGCGCCCACCAGCGCTAGCACGCCCAGCAGCAGCGCCGCGCTGCCGAGCAGGCACACGGCGACCGCCACGGACCGGGGCAGTACGCGTGCCAGCCGCCCGGTGGGGACGGAGAGCAGCGCCGTGACGACGAGGCCGAGGAATAGCGCCACGCCGATCTCGTGGAAGCGGCCCAGGACGGCGAAGACCGCGTAGACGGCGGCGCCCACGACCAGCAGACGCCAGGCGTACGACGCGGCCGTACGAAGGGAGGCTGACACCGGCGGCATGACCCATGGGTGCCACCGCGGCCCGCAGATGGCACGCGCGCGGCCTCGGATTGGCCCGTCCGGGGCGGATAATCCGTTGCCGAGGCGGAGCCGAGCGCCGACGATGGCCCCTCGTGAGTACCTCCCGCTGGGCCGCCGTGCTGCCCGACTTCGCACCGTGGCGTTCCAGCCGCGATTTCCGGCTGCTGTTCTACCAGGGCACGGTCACGTTCTTCGGCTCGTTCATGGCCATGATCGCGCTGCCGCTCCAGATCAAACACCTGACCGACTCGCCGCTGGCCGTCGGCGCGATGGGCGCGGTGGAGCTCGTTCCGCTGGTGGTCTGCGGGCTGTACGGGGGCGCACTCGCCGATGCCGTCGACCGGCGTCGGCTGATCCTGCTGACCGAGGCCGGGCTCGGGGTGCTCGCGCTGGTGCTGCTGGTGAACGCGGTGCTGCCGAGCCCGCTGCTGTGGCCTCTGTACGTGGTGGCCGCCGGTGTCTCGGCGCTGACCGGACTTCAGCGGCCGGCCCTGGACTCGCTGATGGCACGGATCGTGCCGCACGACCAGTTGACGGCCGCCGCCGCGCTCAACGGGCTGCGCTACCAGTTCGGTGCGATCGCGGGTCCGGCGCTGGCCGGCCTGGTCGTCGCCTACGCCGGGTACGCCTCGGCCTACTCGGTCACCGTCGCCGGATTCCTGGTCTCCGTACTGCTGTGCCTGCGGCTCGCGCCGGCTCCGCCCGTGGGGGACGCCGAGCGCCCCTCGCTGCGCGGGATAGCCGAGGGCGCGCGCTACGCGTGGAGCCGTCCCGTGCTGCTCGGCACGTACGCCGTCGATCTCGCGGCGATGTTCTTCGCGTTCCCGAACGCGATCTTCCCGTTCCTCGCGGACGAGCTCGACGCGGAGTGGGCCCTGGGCCTGATGTACGCGGCGGGTGCGGTGGGCTCGCTGGTGCTGGGGCTGACCAGCGGCTGGGTGTCGCGGGTACGGCGGCACGGGCTGCTGGTGGTGTGCGGGGCCGCGGTGTGGGGGCTGGCGGTCGCGGCCGCGGGCTGGTTCCCGGACATCTGGCTGGTGCTGCTGTGCCTGGCGGTGGCGGGCGCCGGCGACATGCTCAGCGGGCTGGGGCGGGCCACGATCTGGAACCAGACGATCCCCGAGGGGCTGCGGGGCCGGCTCGCCGGCATCGAGGTGCTCTCGTACAGCGTCGGCCCGCAGCTCGGACAGGTCCGGGCGGGCACCATGGCCGGCTGGACCGGCACCCGCTCGGCCTTCTGGAGCGGCGGTCTGGCCTGCGTGGCGTCGGTGGCCGTGCTGGCGGCTCTGCTGCCGAAGCTGATCTCCTACGACGCGGACACCGACGAGGACGCGCTGCGCCGCCGGGCGTCCCGGGAGTCGGGGTCGGAGGCGGACACCTCGGCCGTGGTGCTGTAGGAGACTCGGTCAGCGCGGCGGGTACGAGAGGCCGTGGCCGAGGGGGAAGAGGGGCGGGACCGGGACGGGGAGCCGGCCGCGGGCTGCGGCCGCGCCGGTGAGGACGCGGGCGGCGGCACGGAGTTCGGTGTCGGACCAGGAGTAGGCCGCCAGGCTCGCCGTCACGCCGTCGAGGTGGGCGATGTCGTAGGGGTTGCGCAGGGCGAGCGTGATGACGGGGATGCCGGTCGCGACGAGGCGGTCGACCAACCCGCGCTGGGCGCTCGCCTCCGTGACGTTGTACGTGCACACCAGCAGGGCGTCGTGGCCCGGGGCGGCGGCCACGGCGCGTTCGATTCCGGCGGTGGAGGCGGTGAAGCCGAGCTCTGCGAGGGCCTGGGCGAGGACGGTGGTGGGCGGGCCGGTGGTGCCCGCCGGCGAGGCAGGGTCCGCGCCGGTGACCAGGAGGCGCGGGTGGGTGGCGGGTGACAGCGGCAGCAAACCCGCCTGGTTGGTCAGGACGGTGGTGGTGCGTTCGGCGATCCGGTCGGCTGCTTCCCGGTGCGCGGGGGTCCCGACGGCCTGGAAATCCGTGCGCGTCGTATCGAAGAGACCGAGCAGCTGCTTGAGGCGCAGGATCCGCAGCACGGACTCGTCGACGCGCTCTTCGGTGAGCCGCCCGGTCTCGACGGCCCGCATGACCGCCTGATGGGCGCGCGCCAGCCTGGGCGGGTTGAGCAGCTGGTCGCAACCCGCCAGCAGGGCGCGGACGGGGACCTCGTCGTCGCTGTACTTCTCGCGTACCCCGTCCATGCCGAGGGAGTCGGTGACGACGACCCCGCGGTGGCCGAGGCGTTCGCGGAGCAGGCCGGTGATGACTGCTTGAGAAAGGGTGGCCGGGTCGCCGGTGGGGTCGAGGGCGGGCACGACGATGTGCGCGGTCATCACCGCGCCGACGCCGGCCTGGACGGCGGCGGCGGCGAACGGGGGCTCGTCGAGGGCCTCCCACTGGGCGCGGGTGCGGTCCAGGACGGGCAGCCCGGTGTGGCTGTCGGTGGCGGTGTCCCCGTGTCCGGGAAAGTGCTTGGCGGTGGCCGCGACGGCGGCGGCCCGGTAGCCGTGGACCTGGGCGGCGACGAGGGCGGCGACGGCCTGCGGGTCGGAGCCGAAGGAGCGCACGCCGATGACGGGGTTGGCGGGGTTGGTGTTGACGTCGGCGACGGGTGCGTAGTTCTGCCGGATGCCCAGGGCCGCCAGCTCCGTGCCCGCGATGCGGGCCGCCCGGCGGGCGTCGGCGGGCGATCCGCCGGCGCCGAGCGCCATCGCCGAGGGCAGCAGGGTGGCGGGGCGGCCGATGCGGGCCACCGTCCCGTGCTCCTGGTCGATGGAGATCAGCACCGGCACCGGAGCGGGCCGGGCCAGGGCCGCCCGCTGGATCCCGGCGGAGAGGCCGGCGATCTGGGCCGGGTCGCGGATGTTGCGGGCGTGGGAGAAGTAGATGATCCCGCCGACGTGGTAACGGCCGATCAGCTCGGCGGCGTCGGCGACCCCGTGCAGCTTCCGGTTGGCCTGCTGGTCCACCGGGTCGGGGGCGGTCGCGCGGTGCCCGTAGACCCGCGTGACGAAGAGCTGGCCCACCTTCCGGGCCAGGTCCATGCCGTCGAGGAGGCGGCGCAGCTGCTCCTCGTCGGACGTGGAGCCGGTGGCGGCGGCTCCGGCCGCTCCGGCCGCTCCGGCCGCTCCGGCCGCTCCGGTCCCGCCCGTCATCGTGAGCGCGGTACCCGTCACGGCCGCGGACAGGAAGGCCCGGCGGGAGGTCGTCCGGTGCGGAGGGCTCATGGTCCCGGAAGGTAGCCATCCCCCGTCGTCCCGGCGGAGCCGCCACGCCGCCGCCACCCGAAGGCGGAAACGGCGGCCGGCGCGGCCCGTGCGGCTACCGTCGCCTGGTGATGCCGACCCGTCGCGGCGCCCTCGCGCTGCTGGCCGCCGGACTGCCCGCGGCCGCGCCCGCTCCCCAGGCCCAGGCCCCGTTCCCCGGCCCGGTCCCGGTGCGCGTCGTCTCGTACAACATCCACGCCGGCGCGGACGCCGACGGCGTGTTCGACCTGGACCGGCAGGCGGCGGCCCTGCGCGCGCTGCGTGCCGATGTCATCGGGCTGCAGGAGGTCGACGTCCGCTGGGGTGCCCGCAGCCGGTGGCTCGACGTGGCGGGTGAGCTCGGCCGGAGACTGGGCATGCGGGCCTCGTTCGCGCCGGTGTACCGCATCGGCGGCCGGGCGTTCGGGGTGGCCGTACTGTCCCGGTTCCGCGTCCTGGCCCTCGCGAACCACCGGATCACCCGGCTGTCCACCCAGGACCCCGGGCTGGGGCCCGCGCCCGCTCCCGGCTTCGGGGAGGTCGTCCTGGAGGCGGGCGGCGTACGGCTGCGCGTGTACGTCACCCACCTCGACCACCGTGCCGATCCCTCGGTGCGGGCGGTCCAGGTGGCCGAGACGCGGCAGATCATGCGCCGCGCGCCGGGGCCGAAGGTCCTGCTCGGGGATCTCAACGCGCCGCCCTCGGCGCCCGAACTGGCCCCGCTGTGGCGGGAGCTGACGGACGCCGAACCGGGCGCTTTCACGTTTCCCGCGCGGCATCCGGTGAAGCGGCTCGACTACGTGGCGGTGTCGGCGGGCGTCCGGGTGCACGCCGCGGCGGTCGCCGGCACCCTGGCCTCCGACCACCGCCCCGTCGTCGCGGACCTGCGACTGGAGCGGTAGAGCCCGTCGGGGGCCCGTCGGGCGGCCGCCCGGGGTTACTCGCGAGGAAACCCGGCCTTTGGCTATGGTGAGCGCCCTCCGGTCGAGTCCCCCTTCGGATCCAAAGATCACAGACGGATTCGCTGCGTCGATCGAAGGACGTCCTGCCAATCCAGGACTCATTTGTGCAGTGCCAGAGCGACGTGGTGTCGGCAACACCGCCCGGCGTCGGCTCGGTACGAGCCGGCCTGCCCTCGTCCTGTCACCCAGGACCCGATGGCGGCGGCCCTCTCATTCACCTACCTCGCGAAGGCAAGGCAGAGATGGCAAGAATCTCCCGACACTCCCCCCGGCAGTCCCCCCGGCAGCAGACTCATCCCGTCGACGAGTTGCTCCCGGTCCCCAAGCTCGCCCTCTACGGCTTCCAGCACGTCCTCGCGTTCTACGCGGCGGCCGTCATCGTCCCGGTCCTGCTGGGCAACGCGCTGGGCCTCTCCCGCGAGGATCTCGTCCACCTCATCAACGCGGACCTGCTGACCTGCGGCGTGGCCTCGATCATCCAGGCCCTCGGCGTCTGGAAGGTCGGCGCCCGGCTGCCGCTGGTCCAGGGCGTCACGTTCACCGCGGTCTCCCCCATGATCGCCATCGGTACCGGGGCGGGCGGCGGTACCGCCGGCCTGCTCGTCGTCTACGGGGCGGTGATCACGGCGGGCATAGCCACGTTCGCCTTCGCCCCGCTCTTCAGCAAGCTGGTGAAGTACTTCCCGCCGGTCGTCATCGGCACGATCCTCACCATCATCGGCATCACCCTGATCCCGGTGGCCCTCCAGGACGCGGCCGGCGGCGCGCACCTCATCGGCACCCCCGCCTACGGGGATCCGAAGAACCTCGCGTACGCGCTGGGCACCCTGCTCTTCATCCTGGCCATGGTCCGGATCGGCAGGCCGTTCCTCAGCAGCCTGGCCGTCCTGCTCGGGCTCGTCGTCGGCACGGCGGTCGCGTGGCTCTTCGGGGACGCCGATTTCGCCGCGGTGGAGGAGACCGCCTGGTTCGGGGTCACCACGCCCTTCCACTTCGGCATGCCGCGGTTCGAGCTGCTGCCGATCGTCGCGATGCTCGTCGTCATCCTGATCACCATGGTGGAGACCACCGGGGACGTGTACGCGATCGGCGAGATCACCGACAAGCGGGTGGACGCGGACACCGTGGCCCGGGCGCTGCGCGCCGACGGCGTGGCGACCGTGCTCGGCGGCGTCCTCAACTCCTTCCCGTACGTGGCGTTCGCCGAGAACATCGGGCTCGTGCGCATGTCGAAGGTGATGAGCCGGTACGTGGTCGTCGCGGCCGGTGTGTTCATGGTCCTGCTGGGGCTGCTGCCGAAGGCGGGCAGCCTGGTCGCCTCGGTTCCGCATCCGGTGCTGGGCGGCGCCGCGCTCTCCATGTTCGGCATCGTCGCCGCGGTCGGCATCCAGATCCTGGGGAAGGCCGATCTGCGCGAGGAGCGCAACACCCTGATCCTGGCGGTCAGTCTGGGCGCCGCGCTGCTGCCGACCACGGTGGCGCCGTTCTTCGACCGGATGCCGCAGGACATGCGGGCCGTGCTCAACAGCGGGATCACGCTGGGCGCCCTGACGGCGATCACGCTGAACCTGCTCTTCAACGTGTTCACCAGCCGCTCCACGATGGAGATCGACTGGGAGGACTACGGGGAGGAGTTCGGGGAGGACTTGGGGGAAGGCGACGCCACCGGTCGCCACCCGGGAGCGGCCGCCCGGTGAACCGGCCGCGGGCCGGGAGGGGCACCCGCGCCCTCCCGGTCCGCGTCCCCGTCCGCGTGCCGCGTCACCCGCCCGCGGGGAAGGGCGGGGCGTCGCCCTCCTCGCCGATCAACTCCCAGAAGTGGTCCACGAGTCGGCGCAGGTACGCGGCGCGCTCCGCCGCGATCTCCTTGAGCCTGGCGTCCGCGTTGCGGGCGACGAGGTGCCCCATGTACCGCTCCGAGAACGCGGAGAACTCCGCGTGCATGGTCTGCAGGGCATCGCCCACGCTGGTCGCGTCCACCACCACGATCTCCGCGACCGGTTCCACGTGCGCCTTCCACCGCCCGTCGACGGCCGATCGCAGGTGCTCCGCCAACTCGTCCACCCGGCCCATGATCCCGATGAGCTTGCGCAGCGACAGCCCCAGGGCCTCCACCAGCGCCCTGGTCTGCCAGGCGTCCCCGTCCCACTGCCGCGCCGCCTCGGCCGCGCGGTACTCGGAGGGGTCCATGCCTATGCGGTACGCCAGCCGCTCCACCGTGAGCTGGCGGGCCAGCCGGTGTTCGGCGAGGGTCCGCGGCTCGACGCCCATCAGCGTCGTGGCCCCGCACCACAGCACGTCGGCCAGGGCGAAGAGCTGGCGGTCGGACGGGACGTGGGAGCCCTGCTCCCAGGCCACGACCAGGTCGGGGTGGACGGGGGTCCCGCAGGCCGCCATCGAGTGGGCCACCTGGGCCGCGGTCAGGCCCATGCGGGCGCGCGCGGACCGGGCCTCTGCGGGGGAGAACGGAGTGCTGTACACGTACGAGACACCTCGCAACACCCTCGGGCGCTCGGCGCCCGAGGCGAGACGGATTGATGGATGAACACCAAGCGCGGGCACAGTAACAGATGTTCAGCGGGGCGTAACCGCCCTACACCCTTCAATTCCAAGGTGCCACACCATGTGTACCAGGCAATCAACAACCGCCTACGCAGGCCCTCCCGGTTCGAATCCGGCGAGCATCTGCTCCAGCGCGGCCTGGTCCGGACCCGTGAACGGGCTGAGTCCCGGCGCCGCCCCGAGGGTGTCGATGAACCGCGAGGCCAGACCGACGGCCGGCGGCAGGTGCGTGCACAGGATGGTCTCCGGGGCCATGGCGCGCAGCGGCTCCACGGTCGCGAGGAACCTGTCCCGGTCCACGAGCTGGACCCAGGGACTGTCCACGCTCGCCCACAGCAGCTGGGCGGCCTCGAGCTCCTCGGCGTGCACGGCCGCGACGTCGGTGCCCGTGGCCACGTCGGCGGTGGGCATGGGGCCGCCGAAGCAGTCGGAGCTGAAGCAGGTGTGGGAGCGGTCGTCGTAGAAGCCGACGGTGGCCGGGTTGTCGAACAGCGGCGGCCGGAAGGCGTGGAGGGTACGGTCGCCCACGTCCAGGCTCTGGCCCGGATTGAGGAAGTACACCCGGTCCATCGGCAGCGGGTGCTCGGTGGACATGATCCCGGCTCCCAGGAAGGTGGTCACCAATCGCGCCCGGGGAGCGGCTTCGAGCAGCGCGAAGAGGCCGCCCGTATGGTCGCGGTCGGGGTGGGTCAGCCAGATCCACCGCACGTCGGCGGGGTCGATCACGGAGCCGAGCGTGTTGAGGAAGTCCCGGTCGGGCAGCCCGAGGCCGGTGTCGACGACGACCGGCTGTTCGGAGTGCAGTACGAAGGCGTTGACCGGGAGGAAGCCGATCCCCGGCACCTCCAGGCAATCGGCGAGAACGGTGCTGTCGGGTCCTACCTTGTGCGTGCTCATGGCGATCTCCACGGGCCACGGCCCTGCTTCGAACAGGCCCTCCTCCCCATCCTGGCGCGGCCGGGTTGCGACCGCGCGCGGGACGGGGTGGAGACGGGTGCGGGTGCGGGGTGGCGGCCGTGGTCAGTCGGCGCAGTACGCGTCGTGGGCGGGACGCTCTCCGGTGGTCAGGAACGCGGTGACGGTACGGTCGCCGCACGCGTTGCCGTTGCCGAGGTAGACGCCGTGGCCGCCCTGCTCGACCGTGACCAGCCGGGCCCGACCGCCCAGCGCCTCGCGCATCTTCAGGGCGCCGGAGTACGGGGTCGCCGGATCCCGGCGGCTCTGGATCATGAGGATGTCGGACGGCCCCTCGTCGGTGATCCGGGTCGGCTGCTCCGCGGGGCCGGTCTTCCAGAAGGAGCAGGGCAGCACGTTCACCGGGAGACCGGCCGTGAGCGGGTGCCGGGTGCGGTCCGCGTCGACCGCGCGCTGGTACTCGGCCATGGGCGTGCGCGGCCACGCCACGTCGTTGCAGATGACGCCGACCATGAGCGCGGCATCCTCGTTGCTGAAGGGCTGCGCGAGCTCCGGCGGCAGTGCGGGGGCCACCGCCGGGTCCTGGGCCGCCTTGACGAGCCGGGCGAAGGAAGCGAAGGCGGAGTCGCTGTAGAGCGCGTTCTGCAGCGACTCGCGCAGGCCGTTGCCGGTCAGGGGCAGCCCCGGGGTGGTGGATTCGCGCGGCGCCCGGTCCAGCGAGGCCGCGAGCGCGAGCACCAGCGGCTCGACCTCCTGCGGCGTTGCGGCCAGCCGCAGTCCGTCCCGGTCCCGGTCGGGGTGGGCCGCCCAGGCCGCGAAGTCCGGGAAGCGGTCCTCCGCTCCCTGCGCCATGTTGGCCAGCCAGCCGCGGGCGACCCGCTGGGGGTCGGGGTCTCCGCTGCTGTCGAGGACCCAGCGGTCGGTGCGCCGCGGGAACTTCTGCGCGTACACGGCCCCCACGTACGCCCCGTACGAGACCCCCCAGGCGGAGAGCTTGCGCTCGCCGAGCGCCTCGCGGAAGCGGTCGATGTCGCGGGCCTGGTTGGCGGTGGTGAAGCTGCGCAGTACGGGGCCGCCGCTGCGGGCGCAGGCCTCGGCGGTGCGGCGGGAGCGGGCGGCGTTCTCCGTGATCTCGCCGTCCGGGCCGGGCCAGGACCGCAGGCTGGTCAGGTAGCGGTCCTCGGGGGCGAGTTCGCAGCTCGCGGTGGTGCTGCCGCCGACCCCGCGCGGGTCGAGGGCGACGAGGTCGTACGCCCCGCCCAGCTCCCTCTGCAGCGCGGCTCCCTTCTGCGCCAGCCGCTGGACGCCGGATCCGCCCGGGCCGCCGGGGATCACGATGAGGGAGCCGCGCCGGGCCCGCGGGCGCTCGCCGGGGATCCGGGAGACGGCGACGGTGATCTGCCGGCCGCCGGGGTCGGCGTAGTCGAGCGGGACGGGCAGTTCGGCGCACTCCTGTGTGGCGGGACCGCCCGGCTTGGCGCAGGGATGCCAGGTGAGGGCCGGGGCGGCCGCCCCGGAGCGGGCGGCCGCGGGGGCCGCGGTGGTGACGGCCAGTCCGGTGGCCGCGGTGGCGGCGGAGAGGCCGAGGAGCAGGGCCTTGCGCGGGTAAGTCGTCATGGGGCAAGCCTTGTTGAGCCCGCCCCGGACACCCATCCGGCAGGCCGGTCGGCCATGGGTGGGGCTATCCCCCGGATACCGGCCTGATCGGCAAGGCACTCCCTAGGGCAGCGGGACCCCCCTGGCCGTGACCCACAGCTCGTACCACTCCTCGTGCGTGAGGTCGGGCTCGCGGACCGCCGCGTCGCGGCAGGCGCGGATCCGGTCGGGCCGGGCGGTGCCGATGACCGGGGCGATCCCGGCCGGGTGCCGGCTCAGCCACCACAGCAGCACCGACTCGGGCGTGGTGCCCTTGCGCCGGGCGAGATCGGCCAGGAGCTCCGCGGTGGCCCGTTCGGCGGCCGTCTGCTGGCGGCCGGTGAAGCGTCCCTGCGCGAGCGCTCCCCAGGCCTGGAGGCGGATACCGTGATCGCGGCAGTGCTCCAGCGTGCCGAACGGGAACCCGTTGCGCGCCGATTCGGGGGTGTTGAGCAGGACCCCGGCCTCGACCCAGTCCCGGCTGTACAGGCTCATCTCCAGCTGGTTCGCCACCAGCGGTACGTCGAGCCGGGCCTGGAGGGAGGCGATCTGCGCGGCTCCCATGTTGGACACCCCGAAGTGCCGTACGAGGCCCTGCCGGTGCAGGGACATCAGCGCCGAGGCGATCTCGCCGGCGTCCGCCAGGGGGTCGGGCCGGTGCAGGAGGAGGACGTCGATCACGTCGGTCCGCAGCCGGGTCAGGCTCTCCTCCACGCGCCGGGTGATGTTCGGACCGCGCAGGTCGTACATGCCGGGGCTGTCCTTGCCGGCCAGCCGGATCCCGCATTTGGTCTGGATGGTGATGCGCTCGCGCAGCCCCGGCGTCCGCGCGAGCACCTCGCCGAAGACGGCCTCGGCCTTGCCGTTGCGGTAGATGTCGGCGTGGTCGAAGGCGGTGATCCCGCTCTCGAGGGCCGCACCGATCGCCGCCTCGGCGACATCGATGTCCGCGGGTCCGTAGGGACCGGCCTCCCAGCTCCCGCCCAGCCCCATGCACCCGTACAGCACCCGGTCACCGCTCACGCCCGCACCCTCGTTCGTCACCACGCCCCCACTCTAGGAAACCCGGCCCGGGAGAACCAGGACTGCCCCCGAGACGGCCTTCGGCGAGCGCGTGGACGGCCGAACGCCCCCACCTGAAGGGGGGCGGGCTCGCCGCCTTGCCCGCAGGCCGCCAGAGGGTCGCGCAGACACCTTCCATACCACCTCTGAGCTGGGCTTTCATGCTTCCGGGAGATACGATTCCCCTCTCGGGAAAGGGGACTTGATGAACGAGAACGCGGGCCGGAACATCCGCACGGTGGACGACGTACTGAGCCTCCTGGACGGCCTGTTCGCGCCGGAGGCCGACCGCTGGACGGCCGGCGCGGCGTCCTGGTGGGACGGCTTCTACGCCGACCGCTCGAAGCCGGTGCCCTTCTTCGTGGCAAAGCCGGACGAGAACCTGGTCTCGTACCTCGACCGGGGTCTGATCACCCCGGGCCGCGCCCTCGATCTCGGCTGTGGTCCGGGCCGCAACGCCCTGCGGCTCGCCGCCCTGGGCTTCGAGGTCGACGCCGTGGACCTGTCACCGGCGGCCATCGCCTGGGCCGAGGACCGCGCCCGCGAGGCGGGGGCCGGCGTCCGCTTCCACTGCGGCGACGCCTTCGCCCTCACCGCGTCCGAGTTGAGCGGTCCGTACGACCTGATCTACGACTCCGGCTGCTTCCACCACCTGCCGCCGCACCGCCGCATCAGCTACCTCGGCCTCCTCGACCGGGTCCTCGCGCCCGGCGGCCATCTCGCCCTCACCTGCTTCGCGGCCGGCGAGATGGGCTCCGAGCTGCCCGACGCGGACTTCTACCGTCAGTCCGGCCTGCAGGGCGGCCTCGCCTACACGCCCGAGTCGTTGCGCTGGATCTTCTCCGACCTCGCGGAGGTCGAACTGCGCCGCATGCGCGACGAGCCGCCCGAGTCCCCGTTCTTCGGCGAACCCTTCCTCTGGACGGCACTGTTCCGGTCCCCCCGATGCACCGCCTGACCGGCGCATACTCAATGATGGCGGCATGCACAGACACACGGAGACCGGGATACGCCGTCGATCGCGCCGCTTCGGCCGCGTGGCGACGGCGCTCGGTCTGCTGACCACGGCGGCCTGCACGTCCGGGCACACCGCCTCGATGCCGCCGTCACTCTCTCCCGAGGCCAAGGCGGACACGGTGTCCGTGGCCACGTGGAACATGTGCGGTGTGGAGCAGTGGGGCTGCGAGGACAAGGGCAGCCCGAACGACAAGTTCCAGCAGCTGCGTGCCCTGGCCGACGCACGCGGTGTCCGCGTCATGCTCCTCCAGGAAGTCTGCTCCGAGGACCTGCTGTCGGCCGCTCGGCGCCTGGGCAAGGACTGGCACAGTCAGTTCGATCCCTACGTCAGCGTGGACGAGGCGGGCCGCAGCGAACCCGTCAGCTGCACGGGAGAGGGCAGGGGCCAGGCCGGCTCCGGTCTGCTCGCCGCCTCCCCGCTCACCGAGGTCAAGGCCGTACCGACCCAGCAGCCGACGGCGGGGCTGCACCGGCGGTTCCTGTGCGCGCAGGTTCCGGCCCAGGGGGTCCGCGTGTGCAACGGGCATGTCGCCCTGCGCGGCACCGATACGGTGCACCCCGACTGGGACTTCCGGGACGACCAGCTCCGCTCGCTCTTCGAGGCAGCTTCCGAGGACGACCGTACGATCATCGGCGGTGACTTCAACTCGGCGCCGCCGGTCGGCGGGAGCCCCACCAGCTGGCTCTGGCCGGCCGAGGCCTACACCACGTACCAGGAATGCGACCAGAAGGGCGTGTCCCGGGCGGGACGCCGCACCCACGAGGACGGGACGAAGATCGACTACCTGTTCACGACGCTGCCGCGCACCGCCTGCCAGGTCGTGGACACCAAAGCATCCGACCACCGGGCGCTGGTGATGCGGGTGAGCCGTCCCGCCGCAGAGGTCAGTACCTCGTAGCGGTGTAACCGCCCTGGGCCGGCACGATGTAGGCGTTCATCAGGACGAAGGGGACGGAGGTCCAGGCGGAGGCGTTGCCCATCGCGTCCACCGCCACGGCCTCGACGAAGTGCTCGCCCTCGGTCCAGGCCCAGCCCGGGGCCCAGGCCCAGGCACCGTCGGCCATCACCTCGCACGTCCCCAGGGCCGTGCCGCGCTCCTGGAAGTCCACCCGCACCGCGCCCGGGGCGAAACCCGTGAAGCGCACCGCCGGGCCCTGCACCTGCTGCTGGGGTACCGGAGAGGTCACGGACAGGACGGGCGACTGGGCCGGTGCCGGCGCGACCGCCCCGGGCGGGCCGGCAACCGGCGACGGTGCGACGGCATCGTCGGTGGCGGTGAACACCACTTCGCTGCGCCCGGAGTGGAAGTTGTTCGCGTCCACCCCGAAGAGCCGCACCACGTGCCGCCCCTTGGCCCAGGGCTTCTCCCGCTCCCAGGTCCAGCTGCCGTCGGGGGCGACCGCCGGGGAGCCCTGGAACTTGCCGTTCTCCCAGATGCTGACCCGCACCGCACGCGGAGCGGACCCCACGAACCTGACCGCATGCGCCGGCAGCCGCTCCTCCGCCGCGGGCATCAGCACCACCGGCGCCGGGAAATCGACCCCCCGCACCTGCGAGGTCGCCGAGAGGTAGCCGTCGATGCCGGACGTGTCGCGCTGCGGCTCCTCGCGGCCGTTGCGGACGGCGCCGATGCGGGGGACGATCCCGTGGGTGACGAGGTTCAACAGCCCCACCATGGAAGGGATGTTCCGCGTGGTCACCTTGTCGTGACCGGAGATCAGAGGAGAGTCGTTGAAGATGAAGTTGAAGTTCCCGTAGCCCTGGAACAGTCCGAGGTAGGGCTCGATGTGGATCGCGTACTGCCGGTCCTGAGGCGAGGAGATCAGGTAGATGTTGGCGGAACGGTTGGCGCTGCCGCGCACCACCTCGGGAAGGATCGAGTCGAGGAAGCGCACCTTGTCCTCCGTCACCTCCCCCATCATCGCGGGGGCGGAATCCGCCATGGCGCTCACGACGAACGTTCCGATCCGGAACTGCGGCACGCTGGCGATGATGTTCTTGTAGCCGTACTTCAGGCCGAAGAGCAGCGCCGCGCTGCCGCCCTTGGAACTGCCGAACATCGTGCACTGGTCCGGTGTCAGCGACAGCGCGTTCATCACCCGCGCGATGAGCCCGGCGACCGACCGCTCGATGCCGAAATCCATCCCCTGGCACAGGTAGTAGCTGTTCGCGCCGTCGAAGGAGTCGCGGATCCACAGGATGTTCGACCGGAGGTTGTCGAGGATCCCGCCCCCCATCCCGTACTCGCCGGGCGCGTTGAGGTTGGCGAACACCACGACGAGGTGCCGGCTGCCGTTCTTGGCGTGGGAGAACCGGTACTCGACCGGAACCGGCCCGGAGGCATCCACACCCGTGATGACGCGGCGCTCGTTCTTCGCTGTGTTAGACATGCTCGGAATCCATTCTTCTCACCGACCTGGCACGAACCCGGCCCCGCGGGTCAGTGCCTCGCGCCGGGGTAGCCGCCGGGCACGGGGACGGTGTAGGCGCCCGCCACCGCGAAGGGGACGGAGATCCAGGCCGAGGCATTGCCCCCGGCGCCCACCGCGACGGCCTCCACGAAGTGCGGCCCCTCGTTCCAGGCCCAGTTCGACTCCCAGGCCCAGCTGCCGTCCGCCATCACGGGGCAGGCTCCCAAGCTCACCCCGGCCTCCTGGAACTCCACCCGCACCGCACCGGGGGCGAAGCCCGCGAACCGGGCGACCGGGCCCGGCACCTGCTGATGGGCGCCCGGCGAGGTCACCGTCAGCGCGAGGGGCTGGGCCGGCGCGGACACGGGATCTTGTACGTCCACCGGGTCCGCGACCGTGAAGACCACCTCGCTGCGCTCGGAGTGGAAGTTGTTCGCGTCCACCCCGAAGAGCCGCACCACGTGCCGCCCCTTGCCCCACGGCTTGTCCCGCAGCCAGGTCCAGCTGCCGTCGGGGGCGACCGCCGGGGAACCCTGGAACTTGCCGTTCTCCCAGATGCTGACCCGCACCGCACGCGGAGCGGACCCCACGAACCTGACCGCATGCGCCGGCAGCCGCTCCTCCGCCGCGGGCATCAGCACCACCGGCGCCGGGAAATCGACCCCCCGCACCTGCGAGGTCGCCGAGAGGTAGCCGTCGATGCCGGACGTGTCGCGCTCCGGCTCCTCGTAGCCGTAGCGGACGCCGCCGATCACGGGGCTGATTCCGTCGACGAGGAGGTTCAACAGACCCATGATGACGGGGACGTTGTGTGCCACCACCTTCGGATGGCCGGCGACCAGGGAGGAGTCGTTGAAGATGAAGTTGAAGTGCGCGTACCCCTGCAACAGTGCGAGGAACGGCTCCACCTGGCGCGTGAACTGCTCATCCTGGGGCGAGGAGATCAGGTAGATGTTGGCCGTGGGGTTCGGCCGGCCGCGCACCAGGTCGGGGAGGACCGAGTCGAGGAAGCGCACCTTCTCCTCCGTCACCTCCCCCATCATCAGCCGCGCGGTGTCCGCAAGGGCCTCCGTGACGTACGTCCCGATCAGGAACTCGGGCACGCTGCTCACGATGTTGCGGTAGCCGTACTTCAGCCCGAACCAGAGCGCCGCGCTGCCGCCCCCGGAACTGCCGATCATGGTGCATTCGTCCGGGGTCAGCGACAGCGCGTTCATCACCCGCGCGATGAGCCCGGCAACCGACTGCTCGATGCCGAAGTCCATCCCCTGGCACAGGTAGAAGCTGTTCGCACCGTCGAAGGAGTCACGGATCCACAGGATGTTCGACCGCACCTTGTCGAGGACTCCGCCCGACATCCCGTAGTCGTCGGGCGCGCCGGAGTTCGCGAAGACGACGACCAGATGCCGGTTCCCGTTCCTGGCGTGGGAGAACCGGTACTCGACGGGAACCGGCCCGGAGGCATCCACACCCGTGAAGACGCGACGCGCGTTCTTCGCTGCCTTAGACATGCTCGGAATCCATCCTTCTCACCGGCTGCCGTGGCACCTGGCCGAGGGTGCTCCCGTTCCAGGGACCCGCCGGGCCGGGAGCGTGGCCGACGGCCGGTGCCTGCGCGTGCGCGGGGTCGAGGTCTCCCCCGGCGATCAGGATGCGGTCGGTCAGCCGGGCCGCCGCGTAGCCGTCGTCGAGGTCGCAGAACTCCTGCTGGAACCAGCTGTAGCGGGCCGCGTAGCCCTGCTGGATCCGGTCGATGTTGCGGATCGCCCCGATCAGTTCCGGGGAGCTGAACAGCAGCGGACCCGGGGCGGACTGCTCGAAGTCGAAGTAGAACCCGCGCAGCGTGTCCCGGTAGTGGTCGAGGTCGTAGGTGAAGAAGAGGATCGGCCGCCCGGTGTTGACGAAGTCGAACATCAGGGAGGAGTAGTCCGTGATCATCACGTCGGCGATGAGGGAGAGGTCCGCCATGTCCGGGTAGTCGGACACGTCGAACACGAACCCGTCACCGGCGCCGGGCACCGGGTCCACCACGTTGGGGTGGCGGCGCACCAGCAGTACGTGGTCGTGGCCCAGCTGCGCCCTTGCGTCGTCCAGGTCGATGCGGAAGTCGAGCTTGTACTTGCCCGGCGCGTAGAACTGGTCGTCGCGCCAGGTCGGTGCGTACATGACGACGCGCTTGCCCGGCGGGAGTCCGATGCGGCGGCGCACCTCGGCCGCCCGCTGTCCCGAGTCCGCGCGGCGCAGGACGTCGTTGCGCGGGTAGCCGCTCTCGACCATCTCGCCCGGGAACTGGAAGGCGCGCTTGAGGATGGGGGTGCTGAAGCTGTTCGGGGACACCAGCATGTCCCAGTTCTGCACCTCCTTCTCCACGCGCTCCAGGTAGCGCTTGTCCGCGAAGTGCACGGCTTCGATGTCGTGCCCGATCTTCTTGAGCGGCGTGCCGTGCCAGGTCTGTACGACGACCTGCCCGTCGCGCTTCTCGAACCAGTCGGGCAGGTGGTTGTTGGCGACGACGTACCGGGCCCTGGCCATGGCCTCGTACCAGTCGGGGGACCACATGCGGACGGGGCGGGCGGTCGGGGGGACCGCGACCTGGTCGTCGCGCACGACCCACAGGTGCTCGAGGTCGACGCCCCGCCGGACCATCTCCTCGTGCAGGGCGCGCGGGCTGTCGGAGTACTGGGTCCCCTTGAAGGCGTCGAACAGCACCGCCTGCTTCAGCGACTTGCGCCGGGCGCCCGGGTAGGTCTTGGTGCGCATCAGCTTCTGGCGGTACGGGCCGCGCGCCTCGTCCGGCATCGCCGAGTGCACCAGGAGCGAGAGCCGGTCGTAGGCCTCCGCCTGCAGTTCGTAGCGCCGCTCGCTCGCGGTCATCTCGCTGGGGAACGTGGGGATCAGTTCCTGCGCCATCTTGACCATGAGGTCGTTGGACCGGTTCTCCGGGGTGACCGCGGAGGGGTCCTGGCGGCGCAGGAAGAAGTCCCAGCGGCCGGAGGCCAGCGGAATGTCGCCGGCCAGGGTGCGCATGGCGGCGGGCGTGACGACGAAGCGGAACTCCTGGCCGTACCAGGTGATGGGGACGACGCGCTCGGCGCCGTGCGCCCGGGAGCGGACGACGATGTGGGCCGCGGCGTATTCGGACGCGCTGAGCATGTCCTCCGCCGCGTAGCCGACGACGACCTCCAGCGAGCCGTCCGGGTGCCAGGTGGCCGCGGTGGCCAGCGGCAGGGTGTCCCGCTCGAACATCACCACGTAGCCGGAGCCGTTGCGGTGTACGAAGACCTCGCGGTCCGCGGCCTGCGTCTGCAGCTGAGCCGGGAGGCGGTAGTGGCCGTCGGCGGTCTCCTCCGCCATGACCGGGTAGATGGCCGCCTTGCGGCCCTCGACGTGGAGGGTGGTCTTCCAGCCGTTGCTGCCGGTGTTCCAGGTCTGCGGGACTCCGTCGCCGGAGTTCGTACGGTGGCCGGGAACCAGGGCCTTGACCGGGATGCGGGTCACGAAGGTGTACCAGCCCTCGCCGCCCGGCTTGAAGTGGACCCAGGCGTCGTGACGCCCGGCGCCGGCCATGCTGGTCACCCGGAACTTGCCCCACTCGGGCAGCTTGGGCCCCAGGTAGACACCGCCGAGTTCGAGGTTGTCGCCGACGATCCGGTGCCGGGTGATCCGGCAACGGACGATCTCCACACGGAGCTTGAGCTTGCCCTGGAGGAAGAGCGGTACGACGCGGGTGTTCTTGTCGACGTACTGGTAGGGCGGGTTGGCGGCGGTGCCCGCGCCGCCGCGGGCGATGCCCTTGTAGCGGAACAGCCCGCGGCTCAGCACGCCGGCGGCCACGTCCCACGTCCCTTCGACCCACTGGCCCTTGCGCTTGAGGCGGGAGGTGTCGAAGCTGACCTGGAATCCGGACCAGTCGTAGCAGTAGCGGTTCTGGTTGGAGTGCTCCGTGGCCTGCGGGTAGTACGTGGTCTTCGCCTTCGCGACGACGACCCGGCCCTGCTTCTTGTTGCGCAGCGCGATCGCCTTCATCGACATGTGCCGCTTGTGCACGTTGATGAAGCGGACGTACGCGGATCCTTGCAGTGTCAGGTGGCCGGAATCGTCCCAGAGCGCGCTGGTCAGCGAACCGTGCAGCGACAGTTCCTTGTCGAGCCGGTAGGCGCTCTTGTCGAGGCCGATCGAACGGTCGCCGAGATAGGGGTAGTTGAGGTACCGGTGCAGGCGCCGCTGGACGGGCAGCGGCCCGCCCTTGCGCTCGAACTCGACGACGTCGAGCAGTTCCTTCAGCCGGCCCTCGCGCACCAGGAGCCATTTGACGCGGGCATCGGCGGGAAGTTCGTCGATGATGTCCTCGTCGGCCTCGTCCAGGAACTCGTTCGCCCAGTGCATGAAGGCGTCCTGGTACTCCGCGTCGGCGTCCGGCAGCACCTTCAGATGCAGCATCAGGTCCGACTTCAGGCAGGCGAGATCGTACTTCCGCTTGTGATCGCTGTACGACCTGGCGCGGTGTCCGGCGAGGAACCGGCTGACCGACTGCACGGCGGCGACCCGGTCCTGCAGATTGCTGAATTCGGTGTGCCGCTGGGTGATGGAGGGTGCGGCACCTCCCTCGCGGCGCCGCCAGAAGTAGACGATGTCCGTGAGGATGTCCACCTTGGCCGCACGGAAATGGGCGAACATGTTGACCCAGGAGTCCTCATACATGACTCCCTCGGGGAAAGCGATGTAGTGGTAGTCCCAGAAGGACCGCCGGAACAGCTTGTTCCAGACCGTCCGGTCGTAGATGAGCTCCGGCACCTTGGTGATGTGGGTACCGCGCTTGCTGCGCTGCATGGGCGCCTTGTGCAGCGGAGACTGCCACTTCTTGGTGGAGTTCATCATCTGCACGTTGCCCGACACGAAGTCGGAGCCGGAGGCTTCGAGGGTCCGCACGAGCAGCTCGTAGGCGTACTCGGGTATGACGTCGTCGCCGTCGACGAACGCCAGGAATTCCGCCTGGGGATGAGCTGCGCGAATGCCGACATTACGGGCATGTCCCGGTCCCATCGACTCCTGGCGCAGGAGCCTGAACCTGGAGTCCCGGCGGGCGAAGTCCGCGGCTATCGCGGTCGAGGAGTCCGTCGAGCCGTCGTCGACCATGACGACCTCGAGGTCGGGGAACGTCTGCCTGGCTATCGACTCCAGGCACTCTTCGAGGTATATCTCGACGTCCTGAAAGGGAACGACAACACTCAGGCGGGGCGTACCGGCCACTCAGAAAACTCCTTGATTGCCACACTTTTTCCGGCGTGCGGCTACCTGCCGCGACACGAAGCCAGTTCCGCCCCCGACCACCGCCGCCCCCTCGCCTCGCCCGTCCTGCCCGACGCGGGCCGCACACTTATGCGGCCCTCACAGGGCGTGTGCAGCCTAGGCCAATCGTTTGACGCCGAGCAAGTATTCGGAAACGCCCCGGCCGCGCAATGTTTCGCATGTGTTAATGAGCAACTGCATCCCGGGCCTAGCGGGCGCGCCAACTGTCCAGTTGGGCGGGGAAGGACCGGAATGAGCAATTCCCGCCACCGGGCCGGGCGGCCCGGTGATGAAACTCACCCCACGTGACGCCATTCGCCGAACGCGAGCCCCTCGGCCGTGAGATCCTGCCGGGCGATCCGCAGCCCGCCATCCGTGTCGAGCATCGCGATCGTGACCGAGCCGCGGGCGTCGAGAGCAAGGGCCGGGAGTCCCGCGCACCGGTCTCCGACAGGGGCCCACCAGGCCCCGTACTGCTCACCCTCCGTGGGATAGGCCGCGATCTCCGGGTATCCCTCGGCGCCGCGCTGGAGGAGGACCGTGCAGTCGTAACCGTTGATGGGCGTACGGACGACGCCGACCGGGCCGACGCCGCCCGCGCCGCCCAGGGACATGAACCCGCTCGTCGTCACCACGCCGAACCGCTGCGGCCGGCAGGCGACGACGGTTCCGTCCGCCGGGGCGCGCCAGAAGTGGGTGGCGACGCCGGGGCTCGTCTCGCAGGAGCTGTACGTCCCTTCGACGGCGTCCGCTTCCATCCGGCCCAGCCAGGTGAGGGCCCCGTCCCCCGGCTTCGTCTGACCCATCTGCACGGCACCGCCCCGGAAGGGCGCCAGGAACCCGACCCGGCCCTGGATCGGCTCGGTCGGCACGATCGCACCGCGCACCCACCTGAGTTCGTGGTCGGCCCACGCGGTCCATGACCCGTCGGAGCGCTGGCTCCGGGCGCGAATGCCCGCCCCGAAACGGGTGACGAAGTAGTGGAGGGAGCCCGATCCGTCGGCGAGGACGACGGGGGCGCCCGGAGCGGGTGCCGAATCGTCGCCCGGCGGGAAGGGATTGCCCACGGCGCGCCAGTCGCTCAGCGGCCGACTTGTCTGATATTGGGCCGCTATGACGAATTCGCGGCCGTCCGGCGCCCCGTCCCGGTGGCGGATGGCGGCGAACCAGACGAAGCCGTTGGAGTCCTGGGTCAGCGTGTACCGGCCGGCCCAGCCCTCCACGGGGAACAGGTCGGGCCCGTGCCAGACGTCCGAGCCGGGTGCCGACTCCGTCCAGCGCACCAGGCCCTCGGCGCAGCTCGCGTAGGCGGTCAGCCGGCCGTCGCGCCCCAGGCGCAGCCAGCCCGGGGCGGCGTGTCCGCCGTCGGCCGCCGCGGCTATCTCGGAGCCCGGGACCGCAGGCTCGCCGGAGATGGCCCCTCGGTCCGTGTCCGCACGTCCGCGTCGCGCCATGTCCTGCTCACTCCTGCCCGCGATCGTCCCTTTTGTCCGGCCTGGCCCGGCGGGCCGTGGGACAATTTACGGCAGCGCGGCAACCCCTCGATGCCAGGGTCGGGTGTTCACGACGGCCCCGGCATCCGTGCAACCTAGCCTGTCGGGCCTGCGCGTACTACCTGGGGAGTACGCCGCGAACGCTACGCCGGGGTGACGCGGGTGACGGCGGGCGCGCACTAGCGTGGTCGTATGGAAATGCGGCGTGAGCGCCCCGGTCCTCCGTGGCGACGATGGGTGGAGCGGACCGGGCGGGGCCCGGCCTGGCGCTCGGTGCTGCTCGTCGCCGTCTTCGCGCAGGCCGCCTCCGGCTGGGCCGCGCGGGAGCAGCCCGGGCGGGTGGGGCTGGACGCGTTCGCGCGGCTTCTGCTGCTGCTCGGGCCCGCACTGCTCCTGGCCCGGCACCGGCATCCGGTGGCCGTGGCGTACGGGGTCAGCGCCGTCACCCTGGTGTACATCGGCGCCGGGTACCCGTACGGCCCGGTGTTCGTCAGCCTGGCGCTGGCCTGTTTCGCGGCCGTCGTCGCCGGTCACCGCTCAGCCGCCTGGGGGGCCGTCGGGCTGCTCTGGGCCGGGCACCTGCTCATCGCCCACTGGCTGTACCAGTGGCTCCCGCCCGCCGGGGACGGCCCGGCGCCCTGGGGGCAGGAGCTGGCCATCACCGCGTGGGTGCTCGCAATGCTCGCCGTCGCCGAGCTGGTCCGCGTACGGCGGGAGCAGTGGGCCCGTGAGCGGGTCGAGCGGGCTGCCGCCGAGCGGCGCCGGGTGGACGAGGAGCGGCTGCGCATCGCCCGTGAACTGCACGACGTCCTCGCCCACAGCATTTCGGTGATCAACGTCCAGGCGGGCGTCGGGCTGGCCCTGCTCGACACCGACCCCGAGCAGGCCCGTACGGCTCTGACCACCATCAAGGCCGCCAGCAAGGAGGCCCTGGGCGAGGTCCGGCAGGTCCTCGACACCCTGCGCACCCCCGGTGACGCGCCCCGCGCCCCCGCCCCCGGTCTCGACCGCCTTCCCGAGCTCGTCGAGCAGGCCGCGGCGGCCGGCCTCGCCGTGGAGGTGGCGGCCGAGGGGACGCCGCGGGCGTTGCCGCCCGGCGCGGACCTGGCCGCCTTCCGGATCCTGCAGGAGGCGCTGACCAACGTCGTACGGCACTCCAGTGCGCACACCGCGCGCGTCGGCCTCATATGGCAGCCGCGCGCCCTGGAGCTGCGCGTGGACGACGAGGGCCCGGCCACCGGCGGCGCCGCGGGCGGCAGTGGGAACGGGCTCGTGGGCATGCGTGAGCGGGCCGCCGCCCTGGGCGGCACGATCGAGGCCGGGCCCCGTCCCGGCGGGGGTTTCCGGGTGGTGGCGAGGCTGCCGCTGAAGGCCGTCACGTCCCAGGAGGACCCGTGATCCGTGTACTGCTCGCCGACGACCAGCTCCTCGTCCGGGCGGGGTTCCGGGCGCTGCTCTCGGCGCAGCCCGACATCGAGGTGGCCGGTGAGGCGGCCGACGGGGACGAGGCCGTGCGGATGGTGCGGGAGCTGCGCCCCGACGTCGTCCTCATGGACATCCGGATGCCGGTGCTGGACGGGCTCGCCGCCACCCGGCGGATCACCGAGGACGGGGCGCTGGCCGCCGTCAGGGTCGTCATGCTCACCACCTTCGAACTCGACGAGTACGTCTTCGAGGCGATCCGGTCCGGTGCCTCGGGCTTCCTCGTCAAGGACACCGAGCCGGAGGAACTGCTGCGCGCGGTCCGTGCGGTGGTGGAGGGCGACGCGCTGCTGTCCCCGGGCGTGACCCGCCGTCTGATCTCGGAGTTCGCGGCCCGCTCGAAGCGGCCCGCGGCCGCGGCGGATCTGGGCCGGCTCACGGACCGGGAGCGGGAGGTGATGGCGCTGGTGGGCATGGGCCTGTCCAACGAGGAGATCGCCCGCCGCCTGGTCGTCAGCCCCCTCACCGCGAAGACCCACGTCAGCCGGACCATGGTCAAGCTCGGTGCCCGCGACCGCGCCCAGCTGGTGGTCCTGGCCTACGAGTCGGGGCTGGTACGGCCGGGCTGGCTCGGCTGACACCGGGCCCCGCGCGCCGCCGTACTCCCCTGGTCGTAGGCGCGGTGCAGCCGGCCGTACGACGACCCGGGCCGCTCCCGGAGGCAGTCTCGGAGTGAGACGAAACGTCCGCACCTCCGAACCTCCGAGGAGATGAACCGAGATGAACACCCTCACCACCCTCGCGTACGACGGGCCCGGCCCGTGGATCCTGTTCTTCCCGCTGATCTGGGCGGCGGTCGTGATCGGCGCCGTGACCGTGCTGCGCCGCACCGTGTGGCGCGGCCGCCGCGGGCCGTGGCAGGCCCGGGGAGCGGCCTACGGCGAGCAGTCGCCCATCGGGATCCTGGGGCGCCGCTTCGCGTCCGGCGAGATCGACGAGGACGAGTACTGGCGGCGGCTGTCCGTGCTGGACGAGCAGTTCGGCCCCGCTTCCAAGGGCGGCGCGGCCTGAGCCCCGTCACCTCCGGCCGCCCGGGTACCCAGGTGCACCTGGGTACACCCCAGCCCGGTGGTCAGGTGCACTGACCGGGTTCGTTCCGCCCGGCATCGTCGTCCGTGAGTACACGGTCAACGACGCGGAGCGGAGCGGGACATGGAGACGTTCGAGGACATCGGGGCGGCGCGGTCACAGCGGGTGTGGGGGACGGCGGGCGGGTTCCTCGCGGTGGCCTTCGCGGCGGCGGGTGCGCTGGGGGCGGTGCAGCAGGCCGCCGGGGTACCCGCCGAGGTGATCCAGCTGGCTCAGTTCGGACCGGCCGCCGGGGTGGCCGCACTGGCGCTGGTCCAGCGCGACCGGGTCGCCCGGCTCGTCCGCGGGGCGGGGCGGTCCGGGGCCGGGCGGTCCGGGGCCGGGCGGTCCGGGGCCGGGCGGGGCGCGGCGCTGCTCGCGACGGCTCCGCTGATCACCGTGCTGGCGATCCTGGCCTACCTGCTGGGCCAAGGCGGCGCGGCCGACGGCTGGTTCACCCGCCCCGGCTCCCTGGAACACTCCTTCGCGCTGATCGTCGTGGCGCAGCTGGTGGGGGCGTGCGCCGAGGAGCTCGGCTGGCGCTGCCTCCTCCAGCCGCTGCTGCGCACCCGGTTCGGCGTGCTCGCATCCTCGGTCGCCGTGGGTGTGCTGTGGGGGCTGTGGCACGTGCCGGTGTTCGCACAGCGCCCGCAGTACGCGGCGGCCTTCCTCGCCGCGACCGTGGCCATGTCGGTGGTGCTGGGCCTCGCGCTCGAGGGCACCGGCGGGGCCCGCCGGCTGCTGCTCGCGGGCGGCTTCCACACCCTGGTCAACCTCGGCATGCTGCTCTTCCTGGACGAGGAGTCCGGCGCCGTCCTGCCGATGGTCTGCTTCGGGTCGGCGTGCCTGCTCGCGGCCCTGCCGTGGGTCATGAGGACACCTTCCGGGGCCGGTTCGGCTGCGGCTACCCTGCACAGGACATGAGTTCGACATCCCGTTCCCTGACCGCCGCCTGGCGGTGCCAGCTGGCGAGTCTGGCGGCGGTGGCCGCGGCCTTCACGGGGGCGGGGGTGGTCGGAGCCCTGCTGCTCCTGCCCCTCGGCCTCGGCGGGCGGATGCTGCCGGCCGCCGCCCGCGCGCTGCGCCGCCGGTCCGACCGCTCCCGCGAGCGGGCCGGGGTGTGGTCGGGAGTACGGATCGGCCCGCCGGAGCCCCTCCCCCGCGCGGCCCGCGCCGTCCTCGCCGAGGAGGGCTTCTGGCGCGACCTGAGGTGGGCCTGGCTGGAGCCGTCGGCCGGGGGCCTGCTGGTCGCCGTCCCGCTCGCCCTCATCGAGTACGGGGCCTTCGGCGCGCTCGTCCAGCCGTTCGTCTGGCGTCACCTCGGCGACGGCAACTGGTACGCCTTCGTCCTCGTGGACAGCACTCCCGCCATGCTCGCGGCGCTGGCGCTGGGAGTGGCCTTCATGGCTCTCGGCGCCGCCGTCGCACCGCGCGTCCTGCGCCTGCACGCCCGCTGGAGCCGCCTGTGCCTCGGCGCGCCCCGCAGCGCCGAACTCGCGCACCGCATCGAGCAGCTGACCGACGGGCGCAGGGCCGCCCTCGACTCCCAGGCGGCCGAACTGCAGCGCATCGAGCGGGACCTGCACGACGGTGCGCAGGCCCGGCTCGTCGCCCTGGGCATGCGGCTCGACTCCGCCACCCGGCTGCTGGAGCGCGATCCGGCGGCCGCCCGTACCGAACTGCTGGAAGTGCGCGCCCTGTCTGCGCGCGCGCTCGAGGACCTGCGCGACCTGGTCCGGGGCATCCAGCCGCCGGTGCTCACCGACCGCGGACTGGGCGACGCGCTGCGCTCGCTGGCGCTCGACAGCTTCCTCGACGTACGGGTCGAGGCCCGCCTGCCCGGGCGGCTGGCCGCGCCCGTCGAATCGGCCGCCTACTTCGCGGTCAACGAGCTGCTGGCCAACGCGGCGAAGCACGCCGGCGCCGACCGCGTCGACATCGTCGTCGAGCACGACGGCGGCCGGGACCCGCGGCTGCGCGTGACCGTCACCGACGACGGCCGCGGCGGCGCGGACCCCGCCGGGGGGACCGGGCTGCTCGGCGTCCGGAGCCGGTTGGCTACCTTCGACGGGACCCTCGCCCTGCACAGCCCGCCGGGCGGCCCGACCACCGTGACGTTGGAGATTCCGTGCGCGTTGTCCTCGCCGAAGACCTCTTCCTCCTGAGGGACGGGCTGGAGCGCACCCTGCGGGAGCACGGCTTCGACATCGTCGCCTCGGTGGACAACGGCCCCTCGCTGCTGCGCGCCCTGCTGGAGGAGGAACCGGACGTCGCGGTCGTCGACGTACGCCTGCCGCCGACCCTGACCGACGAGGGCCTCCAGGCCGCGCTCGAAGCCCGCCGCCGGCGCCCGGGGCTGCCCGTCCTCGTGCTCTCCCAGTACGTCGACCAGCTCTACGCCAACGAGTTGCTGGCCGGTGACGACGGAGGCGTCGGATACCTCCTCAAGGACCGGGTCACCGACACCGGCCAGTTCGTCGACGCCGTACGACGGGTCGCCGCGGGCGGCACCGTCCTGGACCAGCAGGTCATCTCCAGGCTGCTCTCGCGCGGCGATGCCCGGGGAACCATAGCGAGCCTCACCGCGCGGGAGCGGGACGTGCTGGAGCTGATGGCGGAGGGCCGGTCCAACGCCGCGATCGCGCTCACCCTGCACTTCAGCGAGAGCGCCGTCGCCAAGCACACGGCGAGCATCTTCGCCAAGCTCCGGATCGCGCCCTGCGCCGAGGACAACCGGCGGGTGCTCGCCGTGCTCGCCTACCTGCGCCGCTGAGGGCCGAACGGCGACGCCCCGCAGACCCGGGGAACACCCCCCTACGGCAGGTCGTCGGTCGGCGGGTCCGCGGTGTAAACGTGGGGCTCGTCGGAGTCCCACTCCAGCAGCTCCGAGCCGCCGAGGACCACGTCGTCGGGATCGGGCATCCCGGCCCGCCGGAGGAACTCGATGACGTCCTGGTCCGAGCGGGCCACCCCGAGGGACTCCTCGCCGCCGGCGGTCCGCAGCGTGACCTGCCGGCCTCCCGACGGGAAGATCCGGTGTACGACGACGGGTGCATGATGCATGTCTCCAGCCTCTCCCCCTCAGCCGGGCACGGCACCCCGAGGGGATCCGCTCAGGGGGTGCGCCCGGCCGCGGCGCGCGGGACGCGGAAGGCCGACGGCTCGGGGTAGGTCGCCGCCTCGGCCCGCACCACCTCCGCTATCTCCTCCTTGAAG
Organism: Streptomyces sp. NBC_01546; assembly: GCF_045208355.1. Lineage (NCBI taxonomy): Bacteria > Bacillati > Actinomycetota > Actinomycetes > Kitasatosporales > Streptomycetaceae > Streptomyces > Streptomyces sp. NBC_01546. Next base: position 7,470,352 of record NZ_CP109379.1, on the reverse strand, counting down.
GCGGGCTCGAAGAGGTCGACGTCCAGCAGCAGTCGCAGCCCCTTCAGGGTCGGGTCGAGCAGCGGCCGGGCCATCCGGGAGCCGCCGCCGGAGACACCCCGGAAGCCCGCGCGGGCCGTCCCCGCCCGTCCGGCCAGGCGGTCTTCCAGGCCCGCAGTCGTGAAACCGGCGAGCAGGGCGAGTTCGGTGAGGAACCTGCGGGTTCCGAGGGCCATCTCCTCGGCACCCTGGAGCGTCTGGACGGAGCCGCCCGCCACCTTGAAGTCGTCGCTGGTCCGCTTGAGGCCGCGCGCCTCGTACACGGCGAGCGACTCCTCGAAGAGCCGGCCCGCCTCGTCGACCGCCTTCATCGCCGCAATCAGCTGGTCGATGTCGATCTCGCGCTCCACGCTGCCTCCCGATCCGGAACTGTGCTGCACAGACCGTAGGAGGCAAAGCCTCCGCTACGGAACACCTGTGCCGGAGAGAGATCGGGAAGTCACCGGACCGTCACCACCGCCGTGCCCACCCGGGCCGGCCCTTGCCACAGGGGCGTCGCGTCAACCAGCCACGCCCTCTTGCGGGTTGACGCCCGGATACCAACAATGCGCATGACAACCGAAGGATCTTCGGTCGCATTGTCCTCAGAGGGGAACCCCCACATGAAAAAGCCTCTCGCCGGCGCCTTGTTAGCCCTGCTCCTCGTGGGAGCCGCGGGCGCCCCGGCCATCGCCGCACCGGCCGTCGCGGTCACCTACGCGGGCACCGTCGCCCTCAGCAACTGCTCCGGCTCCGTCGTCCGCGCACCCGCCTCCCAGCCGAACGACCCCGCACTGGTCCTGTCCAACGGGCACTGTCTGGAGACCGGCTTCCCCGCGGCCGGCGAGGTCGTCAAGGACCAGCCCTCCACCCGCTCGTTCTCGCTGCTCAACGCCGCGGGCTCCAAGGTCGGCACGCTGCGCGCCAGCAAGATCTCGTACGCGACGATGACCGACACGGACGTCTCGGTCTACCAGCTGACCAAGACGTACGCCCAGATCCAGAGCCAGTACGGCATCACCGCGCTCACCCTCAATGACACCCGCCCCACGCAGGGTTCGGCCATCAAGGTCGTCTCCGGCTACTGGAAGCGGACCTACAGCTGCTCCGTGGACGGCTTCGCCTACCGCCTCAAAGAGGGCGAATGGACCTGGAAGGACTCGGTCCGCTACACCTCGTCCTGCAACACCATCGGCGGGACCTCCGGCTCGCCAGTGATCGACACGGCGACCGGCAAGGTCGTCGCCGTCAACAACACGGGCAACGAGGACGGCGGCCGCTGCACGGACAACAATCCGTGCGAGGTCGACGAGAACGGCAACGTAACGGTCCGCCAGGGCATCAACTACGCACAGGAGACCTACACCCTCGTCCCCTGCATAGCCCCCGGCAACAAGATCGACCTGAACCGTCCCGGCTGCGTGCTGCCGAAGCCGTAGCCGTAGTCGCGGCTCCCTGGACTCCGCACGCCCCCTGCCGCCGGCTCCCCAAAGCCGGGCGACAGGGGGCGTGCTCCGCGAACAGTCCCCCGCCCGGCCCCTGGACAGGGATACTCGGACGCGTGGAACTGCACATCGATCACCGCTGGCTGCTGGAGCGGCAGGAGTCGCTGTTCAAGGACGTGGCGGTGGCCGACCACTCCGCGCTGGTCGCCGCCGTCGCCCGGCACCGGGTGAACACGCCCAGCCTGGACGTGGACGCCCCCGACGCGTACTGGCGCGCGGCTGCCCTCCTCGAGGCGATCGTCCTGCTCCGCCCGCTCCCCGACGCCAACGAGTTCTTCGGCTACGGGGTCGCCGTCGCCTACATCGAGGCTTCCGGCAAGGCGGTGGACGCCTCGTACGAGCAGTGGCGCGACCTGATCACCGACATCCGCCTGCTCCGGGCCACCGTCTTCGACGTGGCCGCGCGCCTGCGGTCCTGGCAGCCCGCGTAGGACCAGGAAGGTGTCAGCGCCTGCGCTGGGCGGGGGTGCCCACGAGGAGGGCGTCGGAGACCAGGCGTGCGCCGCGGGACAGGCGGCCCAGCTGCTCCAGCTCCACGGCGTACATCCGGATCGTGTTCTCGATGACCGCCTCGCCGACGCCCAGCATGGGCAGCTCGGCCCGGCTGGTCTGGAGGGCCACCCGCACCGCGCGCATCTCGTGCTGGAGCTGGAGCTGGACGTGCCGCGCCAGCAGGGCGTGGTGGCGGGTCAGCGTCAGATAGCTGCCGTAGCGGGCCGGGAGCAGGTCGCGCAGCCAGCGCGTGGCCGAGCGTTCCCAGTCGTGGGTCCCGGGGGCCTTGACCTGCAGGGGCCAGTCCGGGCTGCGCGTGATGGTGGCCGTCAGGGGCATTCTCGTCACTTCCGAGGGGTGTCGAACTCTGATCGAGACGTTGCTGGTGGGCGGCCTCGGCCCAGGGGTTGACCGAGGCCGCCATGGGCGCCCAGCGGGATCCGAAGGCCGGGACTCGACGCGTGGTCACGACGTGAGGAGGTCGTCGTGCCGCGCGTGCGTTCAGGAGGGGGTCCTCCTCCTTGGCATCTGGTGGATCCGGAGCGCCGCCGTCAGTAAACATATATACCGTCGAGTAGGCAAGCGTATGAAAAATTTCATGCACCTCCCAGGTTGAATATGCCCCTGGTCAGCACCCGCGCAAATCCGCCCCGACCAGCCCTTACAGGAAGAATCCGTGCTGGTCGGCGACCTGCTCGTAGCCCTCCAGGCGCGCCTGCGTGCGCTCGGGGTCCGCGTCGGCCATGGCCTGGAGAAGGGCCGCGGAAAGCATCCCGGGAGCCGCGTACGAGTCGAACACCAGGCGCGAGCCGGTTCCCGCCTTCAGGGTCACGTCCGCCTCGTCCACGAGCGGCCCGAGGGTCGGATCCGTGATCAGGACGACGCGCAGCCCCGTACTGCGGGCGGCCCGGACGGCGGCCAGGGTCTCCTTGGCGTGCCGCGGCATGGCGAAGGCCAGGACCCAGGTCCCGCCGGCCGCCTTGGACTGGAGCAGCGCGTCGTAGGCCACGCTGCCGCCTCGGGTCACCAGGCGCACGTCGGGGTGGATGCGCCGGGCCGCGTAGGCGAAGTACTCGGCCAGGGACACCGAGATGCGCAGGCCGAGGACGGTCAGCGGCACCGATGCGGCCAGCTCGCGGCCGATGTCCAGTACCTGGTTGGTGTCGGCGAGCAGCCGGCGTACGTTCTCCAGGTTCTCGATCTCGGCGTCGACGGCCGCCTGCAGCTCGTTGCGGCGGATCTGCTCGCGGGTGTCCGGGGAGCCGGCCACCGCGCTCAGGGCGATGGGCTGGAGCACGTCGCGCAGGGCGGGGTAGCCGCTGAATCCGAGGGAGGCGGCGAAGCGGGTCACGGAGGGCTGGCTGACGCCGACCCGCTCGGCGAGTTCGGTGATCGACAGGAACGCCGCCTCGGTGAGGTGGTCGATCAGGTACTGCGCGATCCGGCGCTGGCCCGGGGAGAGGCGACGGCCGTCGAAGAGCGCGAGGAGCCGGTCGGCCGGGGGACGGATCTCCTCCGACGACTGCCCGCTCGGCTTGATCGCAGCTGCCTGAGCGCGTGCCTGCTGCCCCGATGACACCGGAAGGGCCTCCTTGACTATGTCACTCACGCTCAAACATAGCTCACGCCCCGTGGCCGACGAAGATCGGTCCACGCGCGCGGGCCGCACGCGGCGGGACCCGCACACACCGGTGTGCGGGTCCCGTCCGGGCCGCTCGGTTCACTTCGCGGCGGGGTTTTCCCAGCGGTAGAACTCGTGGGCCATCGCGTCCTTCGGACTGCGCCACGTGTCGGGGTTGTGCGGGCTGATGTAGGCGGTGAGCCGCTCGCTGAGCTGCCGGAACTCGGGGTGGTCGGTGACCTGCGCGATGGCGGGGCCCGGTGGCCGGTCCGCCTCGATCAGGTGCATGTACACATCACCGAACTGGAACAGGCTGCGGCGCGAGACTCCGACCAGGTGCGGCAGTTCGCCCGCGTCCGAGCCCGCGAAGAGCTCGGCGATGTCGGGAGCCGATCCCGGCGCCATGCGGGCGACGATGAGGGCGCGATGCGTCTGGTTCATCCGGGGTGCTTGCCTTTCGCTTCAGATTCGGCTGACGGCGGGCGTGCGGTTCTCGCGTTCGCGCTGCTCGATCTTGTCCCGGATGAGCGCCATCTGGATCGGGGAGTTGCGGTTGATGTTGTCGGTCATCCACGCGTCGTCGACCGGCGCGTCCGGCTTCATCGCGAAGTCCTGGGTCCACTTCATCCGGGTGCCGCCCGGTACCGCGAAGTACTGCCAGTGGATGTCCATGTGCGCGAACGGGCCGGTCTCGACGCGCCGCGCCCGGACCGTGAGGTTCTCGCGGTCCACGGTCCGCTCCGAGACCCAGCTCCACACCTTGCCGTTCTCGTCGGGGTGCATGGTGAGGCGGAAGCGGGTGGTGGCCCCCTTCTGCTCGAGGATCTCCAGCGAGGCGTATTCGCTGAACATCTGCGGCCAGTTGGGGAGGTCGTTGGTCATCTCCCACACGACGTCCACGGGGGCGTTGACGGTGATCTCGTTCTCGGTGTGTCCAGGCATGTCAGGCTCCTGTCATCAGGCTGTTGTTGACGAGGTCGAGGAACTCGCCGGGGGTCTTGCAGCGGTCGGCGTCGGTGGGCAGCGCCCGCCCGCGCCGGTTCTCCAGCTCGCCGACGATGCCGAGCAGGCCCAGCGAGTCCAGGCCGTACTCCTCGAAGGCCGAGTCCGGACTGCTCGCCAGCTGGGCGGGGTCGACGGTGATGCCGGCGGTCTTCATCAGGGCCGCCAGCTCCTCCAGGGTCAGTCGGTCGGACATGGTGGCTTCTCTCTTCCTACGGGGGGACTGAGCGGGTCCTGCCGGACGCGGACCCCGTGGGGACCACGCGGCCGTTCACGGGGCCTTGCGCAGGACGAGCGCGGAGTTCGAGCCCATCCGGCCGCGGCTCAGCACGAGCGCGGTGCGCAGGTCCGCGGATCGGGCACCGGAGGTGACCACGTCGAGGTCGTGGCACACGTCGAAGACGTTCGGGGTCGGCGGGACGATGCCGTGCTCCAGTGCCAGTACCGCGGCGGCGGTGTCGAGGGCGGGCGCCGCGCAGTACGCCCTGCCGGTACCGGTCTTCGGCGCCGTGACCGGTACCCTGCGCCCGTGTGCGCCGAGGGCGGCGGCGATGGCCGCCGCCTCGGCCGCGTCCGCCGCCGGCGTCCCGAGGGCGTCGGCGAAGACCACGTCGACCTCCTCCGGGGCGCAGCCGGCTTCGCGCAGTGCGCCCCGGATCGCGTGGGCCAGCCCTTCGCCCGCGTCGTCCGGCCGCCGGGTCCCGGTGAAGGTGGCGGCGTGGCCGGCCAGCACGGCGCGGACCGTGGCGCCCCGGCCGCGGGCGGCGGCCTCCTCCTCCACGAGGAACATCGCGCCACCCTCCGCGGGGACGTACCCGCAGGCCTGGGCGGTGAAGGGCCGGTAGGCGCGCTCGGGATCGTCCCGGGTGCTCAGGCCCTCGTACTCCAGCTGGCAGACGATGGAGTACGGCGCGAGGGGCGCCTCCGTCGCCCCGACGAGCATCGCCCGGCTGCCCTGGCGGATGGCCCGCGCGGCGTGCGCGAAGGCGTCGAGCCCGCCCGCCTCGTCGCTGGCGACGACCCCGCACGGTCCCTTGAGGCCGCGCCGGATGGAGATCTGGCCGGTGCTCGCGGCGTAGAACCAGGCGATGGACTGGTATGGGCCGACGTACCGGGGTCCCTGGTCCCAGAGCCGCTGCAGTTCGCGCTGCCCGAACTCGCCGCCGCCGGACCCGGCGGCCGTGACCACCCCGACCGAGAAGGGGTCGGCCTCGTAGTCGGCCCGGCCGAGCCGGGCGTCCTCCAGGGCGAGGTCGGCCGCGGCGAGGGCGTGGTGGGTGAAGCGGTCGGTCTGGACGAGGAAGCGGTCCTCGACCATCGCGCCGGGGTCAAAGCCCCGTACCTCGCCCGCGACCCGCAGCGGGAGGTGCTCGCAACCCGCCCGGGTGACGCGGTCCAGCACGCTGAGGCCGGACTGGGTCGCCTTCCAGAAGGCGTCGGCGCCGACGCCGTTGGGCGCGACGACCCCGATGCCCGTGATGACCGTACGGCTGGTCACGAGACCTCCTCCTTCGGCCGGGTCATGACCACGGCGGACTGGAATCCGCCGAAGCCACTGCCGACCGAGAGCACGCTGCGCAGCTTGCGGCCGCGGGCGGTGCGGGGTACGTAGTCCAGGTCGCACTCGGGGTCCGGCGTCTCGTAGTTCGCCGTGGGCGGTACGACCTGGTGGGTCATGGCGAGCACGCAGGCCGCCAGTTCGATCGCCCCGATGGCGCCGAGGGAGTGACCGACCATGGACTTGATGGAGGTCATCGGCGTCTTGTAGGCGTGCTCGCCCAGGACCCGCTTGACGGCCGCCGTCTCGTGGCGGTCGTTCTGCTTGGTGCCGGATCCGTGCGCGTTGACGTAGTCGATGTCCTTCGCGTCGATCCCGGCCTGGTCCAGGGCGGTCTGGATGGCCCGGGCCATCTCCAGCCCCTCGGCGGTCAGTCCCGTCATGTGGTGGGCGTTGCCGAAGGTGGCGTAGCCGCCGATCTCGCAGTAGACGGTCGCACCGCGGGCGCGGGCGTGTTCCAGCTCTTCGAGTACGAGGACGGCGCCGCCCTCGCCGAGGACGAACCCGTCCCGGTCGGCGTCGAACGGCCGGGAGGCGTGGGCCGGGTCGTCGTTGTTCGGCGAGGTCGCCTTGATGGCGTCGAAGCAGGCCACGGTGATCGGCGATATGGGCGAGTCCGAGGCCCCGGCGATGCACACGTCCATCCGGCCCTCCACGATGGAGTGCACGGCGTACCCGATGGCGTCGAGTCCGGAGGTGCAGCCGGTGGACACGGTCTGCACCGGGCCGCGCGCACCCGTCTGCTCCGCGACGGCGGAGGCGAGGGTGGCGGGCGTGAACGCCCGGTGCAGATGGGGCCCGGCGAGCTTCTCGTCCACGTCCCACCAGGCGCCGTTCTGGCTCACGGCCACGTAGTCGTGCTCCAGACGGGTGGTCCCGCCGACGGCGGTGCCCAGGGAGACGCCGGTGCGCCAGGCCTCGTCCGTGGTGAGGTCGAGTCCCGCGTCCAGCAGCGCCTCTCGGGCCGCGACGAGGGCGAACTGGATGTACCGGTCCGCCCGGGCCGCCTCACCCTCGCCGAGCCCGTGCGCGGCGGGGTCGAAGTCGACCTCGGCGGCTATCCGGGAGCGGAACCCGGCCGGGTCGAAGAGGGTGATGCCGCGGGTCGCCGTACGGCCGTTGGCGAGCAGGTCCCAGAAGGCCGAGACGCCGATCCCGCCGGGTGCGACGACGCCGACCCCGGTGACCGCCACCCGGCGGCCGGTCACGAGACCGCTCCTGTGCGGTCCGGGGGCTGCTCCCACGCGGTGCCCTCCGGGTGCGGGGCCTCTTCGGTGTCGACGTGGCCCAGTTCGGGGCGCGGGGCGAGCGGTCCGAGGTGGAAGACCATCCGGGCCTCGGTGCCGCCGACGTTGCGGAACCGGTGGCGCACGTTGAGCGGGACCAGCAGCCCCTGGTCGGTGCGCAGCGGGTGGGCCTCGCCGTCGAGGTCGACCTCCAGCCGTCCGGCGACCACGTACACGAACTCCTCGGAGTACGGGTGGTAGTGCTCGGCGATGGACTCGCCGGGGGCCATGATCGCCATGCCCATGAAGCCGCTGGTGGAGCCCACCGAGGTCGGGGTGAGCACGGCCCTCAGGTCGCCACCGCGCCGGCGGTTGGGCGGCGTCTCGCTGAGGTCGACGATGCGTGGGCGCTGTTTGGTCATGGCGGGTTCCTCCTGGCGTGTGGGGAGCCTGGACGGGCTGGGGGTGGGCACCGGGGCGGTCAGGACTGCGCGGGTGCCCGGCGGTCGGTGATGAGGTTCATCGTGTGGTGAGCGGCGCGGGTCCGCTCGGCGGGCCCGGCCGTCAGCCGCTCCAGCACGGCCGCCTTGCGCGGGCCGCGCACCCCCAGGGTGGTGTCGGGCTCGGCGTCGAGCGGGCCGCGCACGTCGACGAGGCGGACGACGATGTCGTCGCGCTGGAAGATGCTGCTGCTCCGTACGGGGCTCTGCGGGCGCGCTGCGGCGGCCTCGTCCTGACCGGCGAGGAAGCGGGCCAGCGCCTGGCCGCAGCCGGGCTTGGCCGGGTAGAACAGCGCGTGGCGCGTGACGTCCGCGGTGTCCGCTTCCCCGGCCGCGGCGATGTGGTGGACGGCGGGGAGCGCGGCCCGCATGAAGAACATGCGGGCGGACTCGGGATCGTTCAGGTTCCGGTCCTGCTCCAGGTAGGGGTTGATGGCCTCTTCGACGGCCCGTACCTCGGGCTGCTCGGAGACGTGCCGCAGGGCCGCCATCAGGTCGCCCTGGACCTCCACGGTCCGTACCACCCGGTTGCCGTGCATGAACAGGGAGGTCCGGCAGAGCCGGGTGTGGTCGTCGACCTTGGCCGCCGGGGAGGCGTAGCTGGAGAGGATGGCCGCGACCTCCTTCTCGCTGCCCGGCTTGACGGTGAAGGTGAGGGCGTGGCGGACGATGCCGGCGCCGAGGCGGGGCGCGGACTGGAGCCGGGCTCCGGCCGGCCGGGCCGCCTGGTCGTAGCCGCGGCCGGTCTCGCGCAGGACGGTGAACTTGAGCGGGCGCATGACGCGCGCGCAGGCACCGAGCGGCTTGACCTGTTCGGCATGGTGCTCGCTGTTGACCCATGCGAGGTACTGGGGCGCACTCTCCCACTCGCTGGTGATGAGCCACTGCGAGGGGTTCTCGAAGGACTGGCACAGCTGATCGCTGATGTGGCCCGGGACCGACGCGATGTCGTTGCGGAGCTTTTCGTACGCCTCGAAGAACTGCTGCTGGGTCCCCTCGTGGAGGTCCATCAGCAGGACGACCCGGAGCATGGAGCCGTCGAAGGCTGACTGCGACACCCGTTCGGACAGGGTGGTTGTCATCTACTCACTCCTTCATGAGGGGGTGGAGATCCATCGCGTACGGACCCCTCGTCCGTCACCGGTGGCGTCCGCCCGGGCCGGCGGCCGCTTCGGTCGGGAACGGCGGACCGGCAGATCTCAGGGGGAGCCGCTGTCGCTCATCGTCATCCGGGTGGGGACGTACCGCTACATGTCCGGATCAAGCGGGTGACAACCGGCGAATCATCCGGGCCTGATGGACGATCGGGGGCATAAAGAGTCCACTCCCCCACACAGAAAACAGGAGCCCGCAGCTGATGGAAGACAACGCCGATGTTCGCGTACCGGTTCTCGTCGTGGGCGGCTCCCTCGTGGGCCTGTCCACCTCGCTTTTCCTGAGCCGCCACGGAGTGAGGCACCTTCTGGTCGAGAAGCACTCCGGTACCTCCCCGCACCCGCGAGGCCGCGGCATCAACGCCCGGACCATGGAGCTCTTCCGCACGGCGGGGGCCGAACGCGCGATCCGCCATGCGGCATCCGCTCTGGAGGGCGTTCAGGGCATTCTGCAGGCCAGGTCACTGACCGACGGCGACCACACGTGGCTGATCAAGTCGGTGGACCCGTCGGGGGCGCTGCGCAAGTTCAGCCCCACCGGCTGGTGCCTGTGCAGCCAGAACAACATCGAGCCGGTGCTGGCCGCCCAGAGCCGCGCGCAGGGGGCCGAGATCCGGTTCTCCACCGAGCTGATGAGCTTCGACCAGGACGCGACGGGCGTGACCGCCCTGGTCAAGAACCGCACGACGGGCGAGCACACCACCGTTCGGGCCGACTTCCTGATCGCCGCCGACGGGCCGCGCAGCCCCGTAAGAGAGCAGCTGGGGATCCCCCAGACGGGTAACGGCGAGCTGTTCCACAACGTGAGCGTCACCTTCCGCTCGGAGCGGCTCATCGAGGTGCTGGGCGATCTGCGCTTCATCGTCTGCTACCTGATGCGGCCGGGAGCGGACGGGGCGCTGCTGCCGGTCGACAACGCGACGCAGTGGGTCTTCCACGCCCCCTGGCACCCGGACCGGGGCGAGACCCTGGAGGACTTCACCGACGAGCGGTGCGTGGAGCAGATCCGCAACGCCATCGGAGTGCCCGACCTGGATGTGGAGATCGGCGGAAAGGCTCCCTGGCACGCCGCCGAACGGGTGGCGGTGCGGTACTCGTCCGGCCGCCGGGTGTTCCTGGCCGGTGACGCGGCCCACGAGATGTCCCCGACCGGGGCCTTCGGCTCCAACACGGGCATCCAGGACGCGCACAACCTGGCCTGGAAGATCGCCGCGGTGCTGGACGGGGCGGCCGGCATCGAGCTGCTCGACACCTACGAGGCCGAGCGGCTGCCGGTGGCGAAGGCCACGAGCGAGCGGGCGTCGGCCCGTTCGGCGGAGCACAGCCACCCGGGGTACGCGCCGCCGCCCACCATGGGCGGCGGGCCGGGCAGCGGGGTGCTGCCCACGGCGATGGGCTACTGCTACCCGCGCGGCGCGGTCATCGGCGGCGATCCGGGACGGCCGATCATCCCCCAGGCGATGCGCCTGATGGGTGACACCGGCACCCGGGCCCCGCACATGTGGCTGCTCAGGGCCGGTGAGCGGATCTCCGCCCTGGACCTGTACGAGCGCTCGTTCGTACTGCTCAGCGGCGCGGGGACGCCGTGGCGGGATGCGGCCGAACGGGTGGCCGAGCAGCTGCCGGCCGCCCGGCTGGACGCCTACACCATCGGCTCCGGGCCGGGCGCCGACCTGCTCCAGGAGACGGGCGCCGACTGGGCCGAGGTCCACGGGATGCACCCCGAGGGCGCGCTGCTCGTACGCCCGGACGGGTTCGTGGCCTGGCGCTCCGAGGGCGCCGTCGCGGATCCCGCGGCGACGCTGCTCGAGGTCCTCACGACGGTGTTGCAGCGGAGGTGACCACTTCGCTTCCCTGTCCGCCGGCCGTGCGCCCGGCCGGCGGACGGGGTTCAGCGGCAGGCCCAGCAGCCTGCCCAGCAGCCGGCGTCCGGGCGGGCGGCGCGCCGCCGGCCGGCTTCCTGCCCGGCGCCCTTCGCCTGGGCGCGGGCATGGGCGGTGCGGCCCGCGTAGCAGGCGACCACGACGGCGATCGCCGCCAGTTCCTCGGGGCCGGCCTGGCCCCTCTCGACACGCAGCACGCTCGATATCGGAACGTCGTTCGGCATCGGCACGGCCTCTCGTACGGGTACGGTGCGCACGCCCCGCGACGGCGTGAAGGACGGGCCGTCCCGGCACCGGCGCGGGCTGCGCTCGGGCGGCTCGGCGCGCCTCGCGGGCGTGATCCGTATCTGCGTACGCCGCGCACTCTGCGTATCGCGCGGTTGCGCACCGGCCGGCGGACTCCTGTCGGGTCACCAGGACTCCTGACGCGACCGACGCTACAAGCGCGCGGGGGACCCGGCACGTTGGGCGGCCGGGGCCTCCTCGGGACGGCCGCGGCGGCGGCGCCGCCCCCGGCGGGCCGGCCGTGACCGGCCACGACGCCCTGCTCTGCCGGGGCTGCGCCGGACGGCTGTACGCCGTCTGCACCACCGACACCGGCGGCGGCCGCAAGAGCCGCGGCGCCGCGGCCGTCGGCGAGTGGGAGGTCGACCACGAGATGCCGGTGCTGTGCCCGCTTTCCGGGCTGCTTCCGCTGACCGGGACGGCCGCCGCCGTCCACGACCTCCCCGGTGCGCACGAGGTCCTCGGTCCGCCCGTATGAGGCGCGGCGGGTTGGGCCGTACGGGTGGGTTCCCGTCGGCACGGCCCGCCGTCCGCGCCGAGAACGTTCAAAGAATGAACTCCGTTGGCCCGCAGGCCCTTTCCCGGTTCGATGCCTTGACGCCCGAAGGGGCGGGGAGCACAGTGTCCAGCGGCGCGTCTTGAGAGCGCTCTCAAGACGGCGCGCCTCCCCGGTACTTCCCCCCGCACCGCGCCTCACGGCGCTCCAGAGAGGGCACCCATGCGTCAGAGATCCGACAGGAATCGGCCCGCCGTCCGGCGGGCCGTCTCAGCCGCGCTCAGCGCGATCGCGGTGGTCGCGGCGGCCTCGGTGGCGGTCGTCCTGCCCGCCGGCGCCACGGCTCCCCCCACCCCGGCCGGCTGGTCCCAGGTGTTCCTGGACGACTTCAACGGGCCCGCCGGCTCCGGCCTGAACACCGCCGACTGGCAGTACACCACCGGTACGAGCTACCCCGGCGGGCCCGCGGGATTCGGCACCGGCGAGATAGAGACGATGACCGCCGACCCCGCCAACGTCTCCCTCGACGGGACCGGCAACCTGCGGATCACCCCGCGGCGGGACGCGGCCGGCAACTGGACCTCCGGGCGCGTGGAGACCCGGCGTTCGGACTTCCAGCCCCCGGCGGGCGGCACGCTGCGCACCGAGGCCCGCATACAGATGCCGAACGTCACGGGCCCGGCGGCCAAGGGCTACTGGCCGGCGTTCTGGATGCTCGGGGCTCCGTACCGCGGCAACTGGTGGAACTGGCCGGGCGTCGGTGAGCTCGACATCCTGGAGAACGTGCAGGGCATCAACCAGGTCTGGGCGACCATGCACTGCGGCACCAGCCCGGGAGGCCCCTGCAACGAGAAGTCCGGCATCGGCGGGCAGCGCGTCTGCCCCGGCACCAGCTGCCAGGGCGGCTTCCACACCTATGCCGTGGAGTGGGACCGGTCGACCGCGGCCGAGCAGATGCGCTTCTACGTCGACGGGATCAACTTCCATACGGTACGGGCCGATCAGGTGGACGCCACCACCTGGACCAACGCCACGAACCACGGCTACTTCATCATCCTGAACGTCGCGATGGGCGGCGAGTTCCCGGCGGCCTTCGGCGGCGGACCCGACGCGGCGACCGAGCCCGGTCATCCCATGGTCGTCGACTACGTGTCCGTGCTCCGCTCGACCGGCGGCACCACACCGCCGACGACACCGCCGACGACCCCGCCGACCACGCCGCCGACGACTCCCCCCACCACCCCGCCGGCCGGCAACCGCGACGCCTACGCCCCGATCCAGGCCGAGTCGTACGACTCCCAGGCGGGAGTGGCGAAGGAGAACACCACGGACACCGGCGGCGGCCAGGACCTCACCACCCTCGGCAACGGTGACTGGGCCGTCTACAAGGGTGTCGCCTTCGGCCCCTCGGCCGCGAGGCAGTTCTACGGACGCGTAGCCTCCGGCGCGGCCGGCGGGGTCAGCGGCCTCGTCGAGGTACGGCTCGACAGCCGCACCGCGGCGCCCGTCGGCAGCTTCTCCGTGGCCAACACCGGCGGCTGGCAGAGCTGGCGGACGGTGCCGGCGAACATCAGCGCGGTCACGGGCACCCACGACGTGTACCTGACCTTCACCAGCGGCCAGAGCGCCGACTTCGTGAACCTCAACTGGTTCGACTTCGGCCACTGACCGGCCCGGACCGAGGAGAGCGCTCGTGAACACCACGTTCCTGCGGCGGATCCCGCTGCTCCTGGCGGCCGTCCTGCTCGCCCTGGCGGGCTCCCCGGCCCTGGCCCCGGCGGCTGCCGGGGCTGCCGCCGCCTCCGCTGCCGCCGACTACACGCAGGGCGTCGCGGCCCAGGGCTCCGGCACCGTCCGGATCTGGTTCAAGCCCGCCGTCCCGGCCGCCCTGGTGGACGTCCACTACCTGCCGGGCGGGGGCCTGGGCCAGCAGAACTTCCGGATGACGAACAACGCGGGCACCTGGGAGCAGACCGTCAGCGGCCTCGCTCCCGGCTCCGCCCTCCCGTACTGGTTCACCTACGAGAAGGGCGGCCCGCTCTACGACACTCCCCGCTTCACCCACACGGTCGGCGGAACCGGGGGAGGCGGGGGCGGGGGCGCCACCGGCAGCTTCCCCATCACCTTCCAGAACAACACCCGGGGCACGTACGCCGATTCACAGATCCACGTCACCGTCCTCGGGCAGGTGACCCCGGGCCAGTGGTCGTACATGAAGCCCGACGGCACCATGGCCCACATCAGCCACCTGGACGCCACCGCCCCCGGCCACCTGGTCAAACGGGGCGTCAACTACCCGAACATGTCCTTCACCCTGGCCCAGGTGGGCGGCACCGTCCCCTCCCCGCCCGCGATCCGGGGCGGCCGGATCTACCTCTCCCTCGGCTCCCCGATGCACATCCCGGTCTCCCCCGACGACCAGGGCTGGGGCGGCCCCGATCCGCGCAACCCCGACGACCCCAACAGCGATGTGTACTACGACTGGTACGAGTACACCTACGTGTACGGACAGGTCGCCTTCGGCGGGAACACCACCCAGGTCGACCAGTTCGGCTTCCCGATCACTTCACGGCTGCGCCAGACCTCCAGCGGCCACGACACCACCCGGGGCATCACCGCCACCCGCGCCGAGGTCATGCAGCGGTACGCGTCCTCCGTCGGCCCCGCGTTCAGGCCGCTGCAGAACAACTACCGCATCCTGGCGCCGCGTTCCTCGGAGCTCTTCCAGCCCGGCGGCGCCGCGCAGGACCACCTCACCGCCGCCATCGACCAGGCATGGGCCCACTACACCACCCACCCCTTCACCCTGAACCGCCTAGGCGAGACCTTCTCCGGGCGGGTCACCGGTTCCACCCTCACCTTCGGCAAGAACGGCGCGGGCTCCTTCACCCTGCGCAAGCCCACCTCGCCCGACGTCATGGCCTGCGCCGGTGCGATGGCCTCGGGCAACGACACCGAGAAGCAGCTCGGCGCGGAGTTCTGCGCCGCGTTCAGCCGGGGCGTCGCCCTCGACACCACCGCCTGGTACAGCCCGGCGGCGTACTACACCGGACCGGCGAAGAACGACTACGCCGGCTTCTTCCACACCGTCGGCCTGAACCAGCGGGCCTACGGATTCCCCTACGACGACATCAACGACCAGTCCTCCGTGCAGATCCTCGGCAACTCCGAACCGCCGACCGGGCTGACCCTCGGCATCGGCTGGTGAGGTCCGTCCGCCGGGAAGGTGATCACCTTCCCGGCGGTACGGGTTACCCTGCTGCCCGGGCGAGGCCAGCGCCCGCGGACATCCAGGAGGAGCACCCGTGCCGGAAACACGTCCCGGGGACCGCCCCACCCTGGAGGCGGTCGCGGAGCGCGCCGGAGTATCCCGGGCCACCGCGTCCCGCGTCGTCAACGGCGGCGACGGAGTCCGCCCCCACCTGGTGGAGAAGGTGCGCGAGGCCATCCGGGACCTGGGCTACGTGCCGAACCCCGCCGCCCGCACCCTGGTCACCCGGCGCACCGGCGCCGTCGCGGTGATCATCGCCGAGCCGGAGATACGGATCTTCTCCGACCCGTTCTTCTCCCGGCAGGTGCGCGGCATCAGCAAGGAACTGACGGCGCACGACATGCAGTTGGTGCTCCTGCTGGTGGAGGACCAGGGAGACTACGACCGGATCGAGCGCTATCTGGCGGGCGGCCACGTCGACGGAGCGCTCGCCTTCTCCCTGCACACCGACGATCCGCTGCCGGCGATCACCCGGCGCATCGGCATGCCCACGGTGTACGGCGGCCGGCCGGGCTGGACCGCCGGGCCCGGGGAGCCGGGCGAGCCCGACGGCGAGGTGGCGTACGTGGACGCGGACAACCGCGGGGGAGCACGCGCGGCCGTACGGTACCTGGTGGCGCAGGGCCACGAGCGGATCGCGCACATCGCCGGCCCGCTCGACCAGACATCGGCGGCCGACCGGCTGAGCGGCTACCGGGACGTGTTGCCGGAGGCCGATCCCGCACTGGTCGCCGAGGGGGACTTCACCGTGGCGGGCGGGGCCCGGGCGATGGCCGAACTGCTGGACCGCCGGCCCGGGATCGACGCCGTGTTCGCGGGGAACGACCTGATGGCGACGGGCGCGCTACGGGTGCTGCGGGAGCACGGCCGTACGGTACCCGGGGACGTGGCGGTGATCGGCTTCGACGACGCAGAGCAGGTGGCGGAGAGCGCCGATCCGCCGCTGACGACCGTACGCCAGGACATCGAGGGGATGGGGCGCCTGATGGCGCGGCTGCTGCTGGACAGCTTGGGGAGCGGGGGCCGGGAGGGACGCCCCGCACCGCGCCCGGTGATCACTTCCACCGAGCTGGTCAGGCGCGCGTCGGCCTGAGGCCGGATGCCAGATGCCGGATGCCGGATGCCGGATGCCGGATGCCGGATGCCGGGGCCTGCCCGAAGGCGTGCCCCGGCACACGGCGTGCTGCCCGTCAGTCCACCGGGCACTGCTTCCAGGAGAAGTGGTACACGCTGTTGATGGCGCCGTCCGTCGAGTCGAGCGCCATGAAGCTGGTCTGCGCCGGGTCGGAGGTTCCGACCTCGGCACGCAGCTCGGTGTTGATGTTGAAGTTGCGCTGTTCGCCGCAGGGTGCGAAGACCAGCGCCTCGACGCCCGTGGTGTCGGTGGCCTGCCAGTTGTCCTCGAACGCGCCGTTGAACCTGTGGCTGCGCTGGGCGGTCTGGCTCATGCCCTGGAAGTAGTAGCTGGCCTTCTGTGTTCCGATCGCGCCCTCCTGCAGGCTGCCGAAGCCCCGGTAGTCGACCTGGGCCACGGCGTAGGTGTAGCCCTGGGGGACGTGGACGACGAGGGAGAGCTGACAGTTCTTGCGCCCTTCGACGGCGGGGGCTCCGCCGCCGGCCTGGGCCACGTACTCGCTGTAGGTGACGGTGAAGGCGGTGTTGTCCGGCGCGACCGCGACGGCGGCGCTGCCTGGACGGCAGCCCGATCCGTTGACGGAGGCGACGTCCACGGTCACCTGGTCGGAGGGAGCCTTGGCGGAAGGTGCCGAGGCGGAGGCCCCGGCCGAGGGGCTGAGCGTGACGAGAGCTGCGGTCACGGCGGCTGCGGTGAATCCGGTACGGAGCGACTTGATCACGTCGACATGGATAGCCCCCTGCGGCGGTCGCGGAGGGCCGACGGGTGCGCGGTCTCACCTCTATGGCCGCAGCGGTTCACCGCAGAAACGATCCTTCAAGCGACCTCGCTCGGCCGAATGGCGCCACGTCGCGTCACGTCGACCCGATAGATCCGTTTTCTCCTAATATCTGCCGAATCAGAACTTGAGACGCAGAGGAGCTCCATGTCCCGCCCGCACCGCTCCGCCGCAGTGTCGGCCTGGGTGATCGCCTCCGCCCTGGCCCTCACGGCGATGTCGCCGGCTCCGCAGCCCCGCCCCGTCGAGCGGACCGAGGGAGCCGAGACGGCCGAGGCCGCCGTGATCGGCGAGGACCACGCCCGGGCGCACGCGCGGCTGCGCGAGGCGGCCAAGGGAACCCAGGGCTATCCGCAGACGAAGCGCACGGCGAGCCTGACCGCGCTCCGGGAGTCCCAGACCAAGGCCAACGCACGCTTCACGGCAGCGGAGTTCGGCCGGTTCACGCAGTTCTTCCCCTCCCCCGACTTCGGCGTGCACCTGGCCCAGCTGCCGACGGGCAAGGTGCTGCTCTTCTCCTTCGAGCGCACGGAGGAGAACCCCACCAAGGAGACCGGGCCCACGAACACGGTCGGCCGGACCAACGCGGGCCGCGCCTACCTCTGGGATCCGGCCAAGGGGACCGGTGCGCAGGCCTTCAAGAAGGTGGCACCGCCCGTCGTCCTGATGCCCGACGGCAGCCACGCCCCGCGCCCGGCACCCTTCTTCTGCGCCGGGCACGCCTACCTGCCCAACGGGATGGTCGGCGTCTTCGGCGGCAACGTGGGCGGCAAGGGCGGCAGCGGCGCCAAGCTGTCCTTCGTCTTCGACCCGTGGACCGAGCTCTGGTACCGCAACCGGGACATGTCCGTGGGCCGTTGGTACCCCTCGGTCGTGACCGGGGCGGACGGCCGCCAGATCATCATGTCCGGCCAGTCCGAGCGCGGTACGGGCACCCCCACCCCGGTGGTCGAGCGCTTCCCCGCGCTGCGCCACCCCGTGCCCCGGCGGACGTTCGACATCCCGCTGGACTTCGCCTCGCAACGGCTGCGCTCGGACGCCCCGTTCCGCAACGACTACCCGCACCTCTTCTCGCTGCGGGACGGGATGATCTACGGGCTGGGCCGTGACGCCGACCAGCAGTGGCTGTTCGACCCGGTCAGGGAGGTACGCACCGACCTGCCGCGGCGGCCCGCCGACTTCCGCGGGTACGGCTCCGCCGTGCCTCTCCCGGCGGGTTTCCGGGGGCCGGATTCCGTCCTGGTGCTCGGCGGCGACCCGCGCGACCCGCACACGTACCGGCTGTCCGCCGGCCGGTGGACCATCGAGGAGCCGCGCGCCTTCGGGCGTACCCAGGACGACACCCTGATCCTGCCGGACGGCACGCTGCTGACCGTCAACGGAGCGCTCGACACCCGGGATTACGGCAACGGGCCGTTCAACCCGAAGGCCGACCTGAAGTACCGGCAGATCGAGCTGCGCGACGCGCGCGGCCACTGGAAGCTCGGCCCGGCGCAGCGGCTGCCCCGCGGCTACCACTCCAACGCCCTGATCATGCCCGACGGCCGGATGATGGTCACCGGGGACGAGCTCCAGCAGATCGCCAACGACCCCGACATGAGGGACGGGATGGACGGCAGCATCGAGCTCTACGAGCCCGCCTACCTGCACCGCGGCCCGCGGCCGGCCCTCGACCGGGTTCCGGCGGGCGAGCTCGGCCACGACACGGCCTTCGAGGTCTCGAGTTCGACGCCGAAGGACGTGGCGCGCGCCGTGCTGCTGGCGCCGACGACCGTCACGCACTCGGTGAACACCAGCCAGCGCCACCTGGAGCTCCGGCGCACCGGCGTACGGGGCACCGCGATCGGGCTCCGGACGCCGCCGACCGCGGCCGACGCGCCGCCCG
Organism: Streptomyces sp. NBC_01546; assembly: GCF_045208355.1. Classification (NCBI taxonomy): domain Bacteria; kingdom Bacillati; phylum Actinomycetota; class Actinomycetes; order Kitasatosporales; family Streptomycetaceae; genus Streptomyces; species Streptomyces sp. NBC_01546. The sequence goes on along the minus strand of NZ_CP109379.1, from coordinate 7,451,543 downwards.
GGTACTACATGCTGTTCCTGCTCAACGCGAAGGGCGTCCCCAGCTCGGCGAAGTGGGTGAAGCTGGGGATCCGTTGACCGTGCGGACGGCTACCGGAAGCAGACCAGCGCCACGTGCCCTGAGATGTCCATGTAGTCGATGAAGTCGCCCATCACCAGGACCGCGTCGTACTGGGCCAGCGCGAAGGCCGGGCCCCGCCCCACCTGCACCGTGGCCGCCCCCTCCAGGGCGACCACCAGCAGGGTCTCGTCCGACACGACGGCGCGCGAGAGCCGGCCCCGCACGACGGCGGTCGCCACCTCCGCGGCGCCCCGGCGGTACATCACGTTGAAGTTCACGACGGGACCCGAGAGGAGCCGGCAGCCGGTCGGCTCGTCCCCGGGGAAGTCCTGCGGCGCGAACCGCTCGTCCACGAGGCGGCGTACGCCCCCGACCGTGAGGTCCATGCCGGCGCCTTCGGCCAGGGTGATCGTGCGGTCGATCCCGGGAAAGGCCGAGAACGGCCCGTCGGCGGCGACCTCGGCGAGGCTGGCCCGCCAGACGAAGTCGTCCATCCCGGCACCTTCGGGGAATACCGCGATCTCCCGGGTGACTCCCCCGCCGTTCTTCCAGACGGCGGCAGCGCGACCGGCCGCCCGCAGGATCCTGACCTGGGCGCCGCTCCTCACGCTTCCGCCCCGGCCAGCCGCCCGCGCAGCTCCGCGTCATCGGCGAGGAACCACGTCTGGGTCCCGCGGTTGCACTCGCGGACGAAGTCGCGCAACGCCGAACTGGCCTCGGTGTGGCGGGAGATGTCTCCGAGGACGATGATCCCCACCCGGTACTGGACGAACTTCTGGATGATCTCGCCGGCGACGCGGGTGCTCAGCCGGAAGAACGCGTCGTCGAACCGCTCGGCGGGGATGACCACCCACTCGGCACCCTGGTAGCCCGCGTCGCCTATGAAGTCGAGGGCCTCGCGTTCACCGGCGATGACCTCGCCCTCGGCCTCGCACATCAGCACGGACACGTTGTTGATCGTCTGCAGGGTGCTCATAGGGGTCGAGGCTACTTCAGGCGTCCTTCTCCATCGTGGGGCGCAGGCGCTCCAGCAGGGCGTAGAGCGTCGCGCTCTCGGCTTCGTCGAGGGTGTCGAGCGCGCCGTGGGTCGCCTGCATCTCCTCCCGCACGCGGCGGATGACCTCGCGGCCCGCGTCGGTGGCCACCACGTTCTTGACGCGGCGGTCGGTGGGGGCCGGTTCGCGGCGCACCAGCTCACGGGCCTCGAGGCGGTCGACGATGCCGGTCACGTTCGACGCGTCGCAGACCAGCAGCTTGGCGAGCCCGCGCATCGGCACGGGGCCGTCGAGCTGCGCGAGGACCCTGGCCTGGGTGGAGGTGAGGCCGTAATGGGCGGCGGCCGCCGCGAAGTCGCGCCACTGGGCCGTGCCGATGGCGGCGAGCAGCTCCAGCAGCTGGAGCTTGGCGGGGGCTGCGTGCGGGGCGGTGCCGCTCTTACCAGACATGCCTCGAGCCTACCCAGAATGGTTGATATTATCAATTGTTTACTTGACCACCTTAACTATCCAGGTCTACCGTCGACGGAGTTACTTGATGACGTCAAACATCTGCGTCCTGAAGCTCTGAAGCCCGAAGAAGGTCCTGCCAGCCATGAGCACCCCCTCCCCCGCCGCCGCGACGGCCACCGGGCGACGGAACGAGACGGTCATCGTCTTCGCCCTGAGCCTCGCCGCCATGGTCGTGTCGATGATGCAGACCCTGCCGGTCCCGATCCTCGGCCTCATCCGCAACGACCTCGGCACCTCCACCGCCAACGTGAGCTGGGTGACCACCGCCACCCTGCTGTCGGCGGCCGTCTTCACCCCGCTGCTGGGCCGCTTCGGCGACCAGCACGGCAAGAAGCCGACCCTGGTGGCCGTGCTCGGCGTCATGGTCGTCGGCTCCGTCATCGCCGCGCTGGCGACCTCGCTGCCCCTGCTGATCCTGGGCCGGGTGCTCCAGGGCGCCGCCACCGCGATCTTCCCGCTGGCGCTCTCCGTGCTGCGCGAGGAGGTCCGGCCGCAGAAGCTGCCCGGCGCGATGGCACTGGTCAGCGGCACTCTCGCGTTCGGCAGCGGCCTCGCGCTCGTCGCCACCGGGCTGCTCACCTCGGGCTCCGACGCCGACTACCGCAACGCCTTCTGGATGGCGACCGGCTTCGCGGTCCTCGCCCTGCTCGCCGTTCTCTTCCTGGTCCCCGCGACCCGCCACAAGACCGGCGGCCGCACCGACTTCCTGGGCGCCCTGACCCTGGGCATCGCCCTGCTGCTGCTCCTGCTGCCGATCTCCCAGGGCCACGAGTGGGGCTGGGCCTCCGCCCGCACGCTGGGCAGCTTCGCGGGCGCGGCCGTCATGACCGCCGTCTGGGTCCTGGTCGAGCGCAAGGTCGGGGAGCCGCTCGTCGACATGAAGATGTTCGTCCACCGCCCGGTGCTCATGGCCAACCTGGCCGGCATCCTCGTCGGCTTCGGCATGTTCGCGAACTTCCTGGGCGTCTCCTACCTCGTCCAGATGCCCAAGGCCCTCACCGGCTACGGCTTCGACGCGTCGATCCTGCGGGCCTCCGTGCAGTTCCTGCTGCCCGGAGCCATCGTCTCGCTGCTCGCCTCGCCCATCGGCGGCCAGCTCGTACGCCACCGGGGGCCGCGCGTGGCCCTGGGCCTGGCCGCCGCGCTCGGCGCCGTCGGCTTCGGCTGGCTCGCCCTGGACCACCAGCACAGCGCCTCGGTGATCGGCGCCGGTCTGGTCGTCGGTGCGGCCGTCAGCTTCGGCTACGCCGCCATGCCCGCCGTGATCATGGCCAGCGTCCCGCACCACCAGAGCGGCATCGCCAACGGCATCAACTCGATCTCCCGCTCCACGGGCAGCGCGATCGGCAGCGCCATCGTGACCACCATCCTGGCGTCCAAGACCATCGAGCACCTGCCGCCGGGCGTCCCCGCGCTGCCCGCCGAGTCCGGGTTCACCCTCACCTTCGGGATCGGCGCAGCCGCATTCGCGCTGGTCGCCGTGATCAGCCGGTTCGGCCTGCGCGGCGGGCACGGGACCGTGACCGCCAAGGCAACCGCGACCGCCGCGGGTCAGCCTGCGGCTACGGAGAAGACCGACAAGGCCGACGCCGCCGTCTGAGGCGCGTGTCGCTCGCGCCGGGCGGGCCGGGGCGCCTTGCATGGTGGGTGCATGAAGGCTACGGACGTCATCGCCGACGGATTCGGACGCATCCGGGAGATCGTGCACGAGGTCGTCGAGGGGCTCCCGGCGGAGGGGCTCAACGCCCGCGTCGACCCCGCGGCGAACTCGATCACCTGGCTCGTCTGGCACCTCACCCGGATCCAGGACGACCACGTGGCGGACGCCGCGGACCTGGAGCAGGTCTGGCAGGCCCAGGGCTGGGCGGCCCGGTTCGCCCTGGGCCTGCCCGCCGGGTCCACCGGGTACGGCCACACCGCCCGGCAGGCCGGATCGGTCAAGGTCGACTCCGGCGAGCTGCTGCTGGGGTACTTCGACGCGGTCCACGAGCAGAGCGTGCGCTTCGTACGGGGACTCGCCGCCGCGGACCTGGACCGGGTGGTCGACGAGCGCTGGGACCCGCCGGTCACCCTGGGGGTGCGCCTGGTCAGCGTGCTGGCAGACGATCTCCAGCACGCCGGCCAGGCCGCCTTCGTACGGGGCCTGGTGGAGCGGGGCTAGGGCGCGGCCCCCGTCAGCCCCGGAATGCCGCCTTGCGTTCCGGGGAAGCCTCGGCGAGGGCCTTGGTGACGCCTTCGACGCCCTCACGGAGCCCGTAGACGGGGGTGTCGGGCTGCTGGCGCCAGGAGTCGTCGAGGCCGCCCGCGTCGACGGTGTCGAAGCCGAGCTGCTCGATGAGGGCGCGGACGGTCTTCTTCGCCGTCTCGTCGTCGCCCGCGACGGGCAGTGCCATCCGCTCCGGGTCGCCCGCCGGGCGGTGCCGGTCCAGGATGTCCTGGGCGTAGGTGCCGTTGAAGGCCTTGATCACGGGGTGGCCGAGGTGCCGCTCGGTCCAGCGGCTCTCGGTCAGGCCCTCGTCCTCGACACCGGCGATCCGGCCGTCGCGCTGCTGGGGGTAGTAATTGCCGGTGTCGATGACGGCGAAGCCCTCGGCGGCTTCGTCGAAGAGGCCGGCGGGCAGGTCCGGCACCTTCTTGAAGGGGATGGTGACCACGACGATCTCCGCGCCGCGGGCCGCTTCGGCGACGGTGACGGGGGTGGCCCCGGTCTCCTCGGCGAGAGCCGTCAGGGTTTCGGGGCCGCGCGAGTTCGCGACGGACACGTCGTGCCCGACGGCCGTGAGGCGGCGGGTGAGGTTGCCGCCGATGTTTCCCGCGCCGATGATGCCGATCTTCATGAGCTCTCCAGTGCATAGGGATCGCATAGGGATCAGGTCTCGCGCTGGTACGAACTCCCCTGGGCGGCGCGGCATTCCGCCCGGAGGCGCACTTCATCCGGACGGGGGACGACGTAGTCGCAATCCGGCCATTTCCCGCATTCCGAGAACCGGGCGGGACCGGGGCGGCGTCGGTCAGAGCAGCCACTCAGCACGGGGAAAGGCTCAGCCGATGTCCAAGCCCACCGCCCAGCGCACCGCCTCCCTCACCCTCGCGGCCACGGCCGTACTCACCCTGGCCTTCGTCACCAGCGCCGCCGCGGACGGATCCGCGCCGAAGGCGCCCCCGGCCGCCGCGAGCGCCGCGGCTCCGTCCGTCTCGGGCAGCCCCGAGGGCGCCTTCACCCGCATCGCCGACTTCTACGGCGCGTACATCGACGCGGTGTACGACGGGGACGGGCAGACCGCGGACCGGCTGCGCGCCTTCTACCTCTCCGAGCCGCTCCAGGCGGAGCTGAGGACGTGGGAGGAGACGAACCACGCGGACGGCGTGCTGCGCGCGCAGAACGTGCCGCTCAAGTGGAAGGTCACCTCCACCGGCAACGGGATGGGCAAGGCCAATGCCACGGTCACCCTGACGTGGGGCAGCGACACGACGCAGGTCTTCGTCCAGGCCGACCTGGCCACCCGGAAGATCGTGTCCGTCCGGGGCTGACGCCCGTCCACGCGCAGCGCGAAGAGGGCCGGAACCCGTAGGGGTCCCGGCCCTCTTCCTTCACTTCCTAGGCTCCGCTGGCCTCGAGCATCTCGTCACGCTCGACGATCTTCACGCGCTCGCGGCCCTGGGGTTCGCCGAGTGCCTTCTCGGCCGCGTCCAGCCGGTGCCAGCCCTCCCACGTGGTGTAGCGGACGGCGCGCTCGGCGAGGAAGGCCTCGACGGCCTCCGGCGCGGGCGCGGCCGGGGTGAGCAGGCGGCCTTCGGCGTGGTCGGCCAGCAGGTTCGCGACGGTCTCGTTGGCATCGCCCTTGGTGTGGCCGATCAGGCCGACCGGGCCGCGCCGGATCCATCCGGTCACGTACGTCGACGCCAGGTGGCCGCCCGCTTCGATGACGCGGCCGCCCTCGTCCGGGACCGTGCCCGACTCGACGTCCCAGGGGAGCTTGGGCAGCTCGTCGGAGAGGTAGCCGACGGCCCGGTAGACGGACTGGACGTCCCAGTCCGTGAACTGGCCGGTGCCCTTGACGTTGCCGGTGCCGTCGAGCTCGGTGCGCTCGGTGCGCAGTCCGGCCACCTTGCCGTCCTCGCCGAGCACCTCGGTGGGCGACTCGAAGAAGTGCAGGAACAGCTTGTGCGGCCGGTCGCCGATGTCGCGGATCGCCCAGTTCTCCAGGGTCTTGGCGACCATGTCGGCCTGCTTGTTGGAGCGGCGGGTCGTGATCGAGCCCTCGTCGTAGTCGATGTCCTCGGGGTTGACGATGACCTCGATGTTGGGCGAGTGATCCAGCTCCCGGAGCTCCATGGGGCTGAACTTGGCCTGGGCCGGACCGCGGCGGCCGAAGACGTGCACCTCGAGGGCCTTGTTGGCCTTGAGGCCTTCGTAGACGTTCGGCGGTATCTCGGTCGGCAGCAGTTCGTCGGCCGTCTTGGCGAGGATGCGCGCGACGTCGAGGGCGACGTTGCCGACTCCGAGCACGGCGACCTTCTCCGCCTCGAGCGGCCAGGTGCGCGGGACGTCGGGGTGGCCGTCGTACCAGGAGACGAAGTCGGCGGCGCCGTGGGAACCGTCGAGGTCGACGCCCGGGATGGTGAGGGCGCGGTCGGCCGTGGCACCCGTGGAGAAGATCACGGCGTCGTAGAAGGAGTGCAGCTCGTCCAGGCTGATGTCGTTCGGGTAGTCGACGTTGCCGAAGAGGCGGACCTGCGGCTTGTCGAGAACCTGGTGCAGCGCATTGACGATGCCCTTGATCCGCGGGTGGTCGGGGGCCACGCCGTAGCGGATCAGGCCGAAGGGCGCGGGCATCTTCTCGAAGAGGTCTATGGACACACCGGGCTCGGCCGCGGCCTCGGACTTCAGCAGCGCGTCGGCGGCGTAGATCCCGGCGGGGCCGGCACCGACGATTGCTACCCGCAGAGGTCGAGGCATGGCAAAGGTTCCCTTCGAGCGACAGCACGGTGGATCACAGATGGATCAATGGGAACCCTAAACTAAGGCAATCCTTACCCAGCACCCGGTATCGCCTTATGCCCCCATCACCGGAACTTATGACCTCTCCAAGCGATCCTTGGAGGTGAGGTGACCAGGCGGCCGCGCACCGAGGAGCCGGTCCAGCGGAACTCGCTGGTCAGCGGGCACACCAGCTGACAGACTGAAACCGCTTGACCACCCCCAGGAGGACACATGGCAGACGAAGCAGAGACCCCGCAGGACGAATCCCCGGCCGAGGAGGCCAAGCGAAAGTTCCGGGAGGCGCTGGAGCGCAACGCCGCGAATGCCCAGTCCCAGCAGGCGCACCAGAGTCGCGCGAAGGTCCAGGGTGCCAGCAGCGGCCCCGGCGGCAAGAACAAGAAGGTCCGCCGCAAGACCGGCTGACCCTCGGACACGAGGAGCTCAGTCTCGCCGTCACGGCGGCGGGACCGGGCCGCTCCGCCATTGAGCCACACGGGTGAGTGGGGATAACCACCAGCGCCGGAAGCAGTTGATCAGCTAGCCCCCGCCGAGGGCAGCCATCTCATGCGACAGCGCGACAGAAGGATCCCCCACATGCTCAAGAAGTTCATGGCCACCGCCGCGGTCACCGCCTCCGTGCTGGGTGCCGGCGCCGCTGTGGCCACCCCGGCGATGGCGATCGGCAACGACAACGGCGTCAACACCGTCAACGGCAACGGCGCCGCGCAGATCTACGGCAACCAGGAGACCAAGGGCGCGCTGAGCCCGCAGGCGAGCCTGGTCCAGGGTTCCGTCAACAAGCTCTGCATCGGCCTGCCGGCCAAGGTCAACGCCCAGTCCCTCTTCGCGCTGATCGCCAACGTCGGCGTCCAGGACGTCAACGTGCTGGCCAACCCGCAGAACCAGCAGTGCGCCGAGAACTCGACCCAGGCGAAGGGCGACGACTCGGCCTCGCACATTCTCAGCAACATCCCGATCCTCTCCGGCAACCTCTCCGCCGGCAGCTGATCCCCCGGGCCCTCCCGGTCCTCCGGTCTCTCGTTTCGCGCCGACGCGGCATGCCGCGTCGGCGCGTTTCGTTTGGTCTAGACCTTGACAGGTCCATACCATTTCGCTTCAGTGGGCACTGTTGCCGCCCCCACGGCAACTCCCCCCACTGAAGGAGTAGTTACGTGATACGTGCGCTTCGTCGCCGTGCGCTCTCGCTGGCCGCCGCCGCGACCGTCACGGCAGGCCTCGGTCTCACCCTCGTCCTCCCCTCCTCCCCCGCCTCCGCGGCGGTCCCCTGCGCCGGCGGCTGGACCGCGTCCGCCGTCTACACGGGCGGCATGAGCGCCTCGTACAACGGGCACAACTGGCAGGCCAAGTGGTGGACCCAGGGCGAGACGCCCGGGACCACCGGGGAGTGGGGCGTGTGGTCCGACCAGGGCGCCTGCGGTGGCGGGGGCACGGACCCGGGTCCCGGCAACCCGTCCGGATTCGTGGTCTCCGAGGCCCAGTTCAACCAGATGTTCCCGAACCGGAACCCCTTCTACACCTACAACGGCCTGGTGGCGGCCCTGTCCGCGTACCCGGGTTTCGCCAACACCGGTGACGACACCGTCAAGCGACGCGAGGCGGCCGCCTTCCTCGCGAACGTCTCGCACGAGACCGGCGGACTCGTCCACATCGTCGAGCAGAACACGGCCAACTACCCCCACTACTGCGACGCGAGCCAGCCCTACGGCTGCCCGGCCGGCCAGGCCGCGTACTACGGGCGCGGCCCGATCCAGCTGAGCTGGAACTTCAACTACAAGGCGGCCGGTGACGCGCTCGGCATCAACCTCCTCGGCAACCCGTACCTCGTGGAGCAGGACCCGGCGATCGCCATGAAGACGGCGCTCTGGTACTGGAACACCCAGAACGGCCCGGGCACGATGACCGCCCACGCCGCCATGGTGAACGGCGCGGGCTTCGGCGAGACCATCCGCTCCATCAACGGCTCCCTGGAGTGCAACGGCGGCAACCCCGCGCAGGTCCAGAGCCGGATCTCGAAGTACCAGAGCTTCACCCAGCTGCTGGGCGTCACACCGGGCAACAACCTGAGTTGCTGACCGGCTCCCGCCCCCGGCCCCGCACTGCGCGCCCCCGCCCCGCGGGCTCAGCGCGTGGCGCGCAGTGCGGTGGCCAGGGCGGTGGCGAGCTGGGCCCTCGAGCGTACGTCGAGCTTCTGGTAGATACGGGTCAGCCGTGCCTCCACCGTCTTGACGCTGAGGAACAGCTTCGCCGCGGCCTCCTGGTTGCTGGCCCCCTGGCTGACGAGCAGCGCGAGCCGGGTCTCGGCCTCGGTCAGCGCGGCGGCCGTCGCCGCCTCCGTACGGCCTCCGTCGCCCGCAGCGGGCTCCCGGGCGAGCTCGGTCCACGGCGTGGCTCCGGCCCGCTCAAACACCTCGGCCGCGGCCAGGAGCGCGACGCGGGCGGGTGCGCGCCGACGGCGGCGGCGTTCCACCCGGGCCAGCGCGAGCAGCGTGCGGCCCCTCTCCAGCGGCAGTCGCAGGGTCTCGAACCGCTGCGCCGTGGCCTCCAGGAGCTGGACGGCGGCGTCCGCCTCGCCCTGTGCGGACAGGCACAGGCCGCGGGCCCGGTCGAGGGCGGCGACGACCCCGGTGCGGCCGAGGCCGCGGGCGACGCTGCGTACGGAGTCGAGCAGCCGGGCGGCCTCGTCGGTTGCGTCGGCGGCGACCAGGGCCTCGGCCAGCTCCCCGTGCCAGCGCAGGATCGAGGGGTCCACCACCTTCTGGGCGGCCTCGAGTTCGGCGACCCGGCGCAGGGTGGCGACTGCCTTCGCTGCCTCCCCGGTGGCCAGTTCGACCAGGCCGAGCGCGTGCAGGCTGCGGGAGAGGAAGACCTGGTCGTGCTCCTCGTGCGAGGCCTGGATGCCGCGCCGGGCGTATCCGGCGGCGCGGCCGAAGCTGCCGCCAGTGGCCTCGGCCATCGCGGCGACGTACCAGGCGGGGCCCGGCGAGAGGCCCGCCTCGATCGTCAGCTCCAGGGCCTGGCGGGCGCGGGCGGAGGCTGCCGTGCACCGGCCGCTGCGCAGTTCGACCTCCGTGAGGCTGCGCAGGACCTCGAAGACGTCCTCGGCGGAGCCGGTGCGCTGGACGGCGGGCAGCAGGACCATCAGCTGTTTGCGGGCGTCGTCCAGGCGGTCGTCGAAGAGTGCGTGCCGCACGGCGAGGTACTGGGGCGCGTTGCGCATGCCGAGCGGCACTTCGGGCGCGGGCAGGGCGAGCGCCTCGGCGAGGATCGCCTCGGCGCCGGGGTCCCCGAGGATGCGGCCCATGCGGGCCCGTACGGTCAGGGCCATGGCCTCGGCGACCTGGTCGCCGCCGAGTGCGGCCAGGGCTCCGGCCCGGGCCGCGGCGTCGCGGGAGCGGACGGGGTCGCCGTCGCTGAGGTTGTGCTTCCAGGCGATCCGCAGCTGGACGGCGGCCTCGAGCGAGGGGTCCCCGGCGGCGTCGGCCATGGCGTACGCGAAGGTCTCGTCGAGGGCGCCCAGTGCCTGCCCGGCGGCGTCTATCACGGCGAGCCGGGCCCGGACCCGGCTGGCGGGCGAGGCGTCACGGGCCAGGACGGCCCGGGTGGCGCGGCGCGCGAGGTCGGCGCGGCCTGCCCAGCCGGCGTCCTCGGCGGCGTTGACGAGGCGGGCGAGTTCCTCCCCGGCCAGGTGGGAGGGCGTACGTTCGGCGGCGAGCAGGCCGAGTTCGGCGGCGAGCGCCCGCTGGCCGCGGCGGCGGCAGACGGCGGCGGCCTCGGTGATCTCCGCGGCGAGCCACTGGTCGGGGTGTGTCCACGGCCAGCGCGCGGTGGCGTACGGCCTGCACGGGGTCGTCGACGGCCTCGGCGAGCGCGGCGTGAGCGGCGGAGCGCTCGGGCCAGCCCGCGTCGGCGGCGAGCGCGGTGGGCAGGGCGCCGGCGGTGAACTCCACGCTGCCGTCCTCCGCCACCCTGACGAGCGTGGCCCGTTCCGCCTCGGCCAACTCCGCCTCGGCGTCGGGGCGTCCGGCCCGGCGCAGCAGGGCGGTGGTGGGGCGGGCGGCCAGGGCGGCGAGCAGCAGGGTGCGCCGAGCCTGGGCGGGAGCCTCGGCGAGCAGCCTGCGGGCCACCTCGCGGGCCTGTCCGGAGACGGGCAGGGTGTCGGCGTGGTGGGCGCCGCCGTCGCGGGCGCCGGCGGCTTCGGCGAGGGAGTGCCCGAGGGCGAGGGCGAGGCGGGGGTTGCCGCCGCTGGCCTGGTGGATGCGGCCGGCGAGGCGGGCGGGCAGGCCGTGGCGGACGAGGAGTTCGGCGATCTCGTCGGCGCCGAGCGGGGGTACCCGGATCGCGGGGGTGCCGGTACCGCAGAGGGGTTCGCCGACCGGTGCGCCGCCCTGGACGCATTCGGCGACCAGGACGCGGACCCGGGGCGGGGTGAGGCGCAGGGCGAAGCGCAGCAGGTCGGTGCTCTCGGCGTCGAGCCACTGGGCGTTGTCGATGACGAGCAGGACGGGGTGGCGGGCGGCGAGGGCACGGAGGACCTCGACGACGGCGAGGCGCAGCGCGACGTGGTCGCGGCCGGCGCGGGGGGCGTCCGTCTCGCGGCACAGCAGGGCGATGGCGGTGCGCTGGGGCCCGGAGAGTTGTTCGAGGGCGGCGCCTGGGACGGTGGCCAGGAGGGCCGCGGCGGAGGCCTCGGGTATCCATTGGTCGGCGGCCTCCGGTGCGAGGCGCAGCACGGTCTCGCGCCGGGACTCGGCGGCAGCGGCGACCGCGCGGACGACCTCCGTCTTGCCCGCGCCGGCCGGGCCGGTGAGCAGAGCCCGGCCGTGCGAGATCAGCGCACGGTCGACCGCTTTGACCAGTTCGTCCTGTCCGACACTTGTGTCAGCGTTCCCCGTCGCCGCCACCACGCACAGCCACCAGCCTCTCGGTCCCCAGCTCCTGTGCCATTCCTGTGAGACGCGACAATACGAGGTCGGATGCCGGGTGAACACGGATTGTGACGCAGAAATCAGCCAGGTGACGGGAAAAGCCGTCGGACCCGCCGATACACGGTGTATCGGCGGGCCCGCGGGGTGGGGTTGGTCCGTACTATCGGCCCGTCAGGCCGAGTTGGGACCGGGGGACCTCCCAGCGTCAGCTGGGGGAGATCCGGTCCGGGTGCGGACGGATCAGAAGGTGAGGCTCCAGAAGTCGATCTTGCCGGTGTCGCCGCCGGCGTTGTCGTTCACACGGAGCTTCCAGGTGCCGTTCGCGACCTCAGAGGAGGCGTCGACGGTGTAGGTCTGGTTGATGTTGTCCGTGCTCGAGCCGGTCCGGTTGTGCAGGTTGTACGCGGTGCCGTCCGGGGCGATCAGGTCGACCTTGAGGTCACCGATGTAGCTGTGCACGATGTTCACGCCCACCTTGAGGGTGGCCGGGGCGTTGCCGGTCTTCCCGCTGACGGTGATCGGGCTCTCCACGGTGGTGTTGTCACCGATGGTGTAGTCCGTGCCGTTCTCCAGGCCCGGGGGCGTGGTGGTGGTCACCGCGTTGACGGTCGCGGCCGCGTCGGCGAGACCGGTGCCGCAGCCGCCGGTGCAGACGCCGGCCAGCGGGCGGGTGTTGTTCTTGATCGCCGCCTCGACCTGGGCCGGGGTCAGCGAGGGCTTGGCGGCGACCACGAGCGCGGCGAGACCCGCGACGTGCGGGGCGGCCATGCTGGTGCCCTGGTAGGGCTTGTAGATCTCCGCACCGGGGGTGGTGGTGCTCGCGTTCAGCGTGGAGAGGATGCCGTTCTCGGGGGTGGTGACGGTGCCGGGGGTGTCGGTGCCACGGCGGGTCTCACCGCCCGGGGCGGCGACGTCGATGCTCGCGCCGTAGTTGGAGTAGAAGGAGCGGTCGCCGGTGCGGTTGCTGGCGGCCACGTTGACCACGTTGTTGCAGCTGGCGGGCGTGAAGCCGGCGGCGTCGGAGTTGCTGTTGCCGGCGGCCACGACGACGGTCGTACCGCGGCCGACGGCGCCGTTGATGGCGTTCTGGTAGGTGGCGCTGCAGGCGCCGGAGCCGCCGAGGCTCATGTTGATGACCTTGGCGGGGGTGGCGTTCGCCGGGATGCCCGCGACGGTGCCGCCGGAGGCCCAGGTGATGGCGTCGGCGATGTCGGCGGTCGTGCCGCCGCACTTGCCGAGCACGCGCACGGGCTGGATCTTCGCGTTGTACGCGATGCCCGCGACGCCCTTGCCGTTGTTCGTGGCCGCGGCGATGGTGCCCGCCACGTGGGTGCCGTGCCAGGAGGAGCCGCTGGCCTTGGAACCCACCCCGCACTCGCCGTCGGTGGCGTTCCAGTCGCCCTCGTCGGCGGGGTTGCTGTCACGGCCGCCGCCGTCGCGGGCGTACGTGGAGTTGCTGATGAAGTCGTAGCCGGCGACCACGTTCGGGGCGACGTCCGAGTGGGCGACGTAGCCGGTGTCGATCACGGCGACGGTGACGCCGGAGCCGGTGCTCTTGTCCCAGGCGGCAGGAACGTTCATGCCGGCGGTGGGCTCGAAGAGGTCCCACTGCTTGGTGTACTCGGTGTCGTTCGGGGTGGCCATCGCGTAGGCGCGGGCATCCGTCTCGACGTAGGCGACGTCCGGGTCGGCACGGAACTGGGCCATCACCTTGGCGGCGTCGGCGGGGGCGGTGGCCGAGCCGAGGCTGACCAGGGCCGCTCCGGTGCCGAGGCGGCGGTCGAACTTCGCCTTCTTGCCGGCCTTCTTGCCCTTGGCCGCGGCGTCGTCGGCGGCGGCGGTGTTGGAACTGGCCTCCGAGGCGGAGGTCTTGTATCCGACGATGAGGTTCTCGACCGGGGCGGTGGCGGCGGCCTCGGCGGCCGGCGCCGGAACGTCGGCGGCAAGGGCCACGGAGGCGGTGGCGGAGCCGGCGAGCAGGGTGACGGACATCGCCACCACGGATATGAGCCTGCGTCTGGATGCGTGCACGAAGTTCCCTTTCGCGGGCCGGTTCCGGGCAGGCCGGAGCGGCCGATCAGTGCAGTGTGGGAGGTGACCGGCGGCCGCGGGGCCGGGAGCGAGCTGGTCGAACTCGCCCCGGCCGCCGCCGCGCGCCACGTTGCCCCGGCCTCGACGGCGGGGCAGGGCAACGGCGGTACCGAAGATTCCCCCTGGTGGGACGGCATCATGCCATGTGGGGTTGGCGTGTCGGCCGCCGGGTCAGGGGAAGATCGCCGGTGGGCAGACAGTAGGCAACACGGCGATGAACTCGATACGGGGAAAACCCTTGTCCGCTCCCTGCCCCTCCCCCCGCGGCTCGTCAGGGGGTAGGGGCGCCGCCGATCCCGCGGGGCGGGAAGAGCTTGCGGAAGTACGTCCAGCTGGTCTCGTTCGGCTCGGACCATTTGTCCGGGGAACGGGCGAATTCAGGGTGTTGGGCGGCAATGTAAGCGCGGGTGCGCTCGGGAACCTCCGCGTAGGAGCCGAGCTTGCGGCCGCGGCAGTGGAAGGTGAGGCCGCCGGGGCGCTGCCCCTGTTCCATCCAGGGCAGCCAGGGCGACATCCGGGTCCAGGACATCGTGGCGGGGACACTGGGCGCGTCGGTGGACAGCACATGGGCGGGCGCGAAGAACTGGAAGAGCTCCAGCGCCCGGTAGGTGTCGTCGGCCGAGTTGGCCGGGTACTCCTCGACGGGCAGCGGCGAGGGATAGGCCAGCGGGATCTCCAGACTGAAGCAGACCTGGTCGCCCAGCTCCGTCAGGGGGACCGGGAAGGGCCGCCACTTCTGGTTGGCAGGATCGTTCCAGACGTGGACCACCGGCCGGCCCTGCCAGGTGTCCAGGATCTCCCGGGTCAGGGGGTCCAGGTAGAAGGCGGCTTCCCTGGACAGCAGCTGGTAGCCGCCCCCTTCCCCGTCCGTGACGAGCCGGGCGACATTCAGCCCTTCGAAGCCGAAGAGGCGCTGATGGGGCTCACCGGGGGCCCAGGTGTAGACGTCGCCCGACCACCAGAAGGTCACCTCGGCGCCGTCGAGCGAGGCGCGGGTGCGGGCGAAGGCGTGCAGCAGCTCGGCGGGCGTCATCGCGGGTGTCATACGCCGTACTGTGCGCGGTCGGCGCCCGGACCGGCAAGCAGGCATCGCGCCACGGAGCGGGCGGCGCCGTTCGCCATCCGGATGCCAGGTTGACGTCGGTGGCGCCACCGGCGACCGTGACCGCCATGGGGAAAGAACGCCGACTGCTCACTCTCGTCATCTGCCTGGTCCTGGGCGGCGGGCTGCTCGCCGCCGTCCTGGGGGCCTCGCGAGCGGCCGGTCCGCACCGGGGGGCGGCGGGCGCCCGTCCGGCGACGGTTCGGCCGGCTCGGTGGTGATGGACTGCGGCCGCAACGAGGAGGGCCACTACAACGAGGACAACCTGGTGGTCTCGCCCGGACTGCGGGCGGGCGCCCACCACACCCACGCGTACGTGGGGAACCTGTCCACGGACGCGATGTCGACCGACGCCTCCCTCGACGCGGCCGCGACCAGTTGCCGCGGCGGCGACCGGTCGACGTACTACTGGCCCGTCCTGCGGCGGACCGACCGGCCGGGCTCGCGCCCGCACGAAGGCTCGGCAGGCCACGGCAACACCGGGGCGATCCTGCCGGAGGCCTCGGTCCGGGTGGAGTTCCGCGGCAGTCCCGTGAGCAAGGTGGTGGCGATGCCGCGCTTCCTGCGCGGCATGACCGGGGACGCCGTCGCCTACACCGCGGCCAGCGACGCCGAAGTCCGGGCCCGCTGGGGCTGTTCGGGCGCTCCGGACCGGCCCACCACCCGCTATCCGCGCTGCCCCGAGGGCGACCGTGTCACGCGCACCCTGGTCTTTCCGAGCTGCTGGAACGGTCTGGACACCGCGGGCGAGGGGCACCGTTCGCACCTGAAGTTCCCCGCGGCCGACGGCGTCTGCCCGCGGGGCACCTTCCCGGTGCCCGAGCTTCACGTCTCCCTCTCCTACGAGGTCCCCGCGGGCGCCCCCATGGCGCTGGACTCCTTTCCCGAGCAGCGGCACAGCCCCAAGACGGACCACGGCATGTTCGTGAACGCGATGACAGAGCGGCAGATGGCCGGGGTCGTGGCCTGCCTCAACGAGGGCCGCGACTGCCGGATGTGAGGGGCGCCGGTACGGCCCGGGCGCGACGCGAGAGCCACGCGGGCGCGAACGCGGGCGCGAACGCGAGCCCAACACGGAAGTGACGCACGTCACGTGAACCGGGTCCGCGCGGGCGGCGTGTTCCGACCGCACCACGTAAGCGAGGAAGACGGAGAGGGTGAGATGGCCGGACCACTGTGGCCCCGCACTCGGCGGGGCTCGACCGATGAGGCATTGATCAAGTCGGTGTACGAGGAGCACGGCCACGCCCTGCTCGCGTACGCCACCCGGCTGACCGGAGACCGGGCCGCCGCCGAGGACATCGTCCAGGAGACGCTGATCCGGGCCTGGCGGCACTCCGAGGTCCTGGTGAACGGAAAGGGGTCGGTACGCGGCTGGCTGCTCACGGTGGCCCGCAACATCATCACCGACCGGTACCGGGCCAAGGCCGCCCGGCCGCCGGAGGTCTCCGGGGTCGCCGCCACTCCCCCGGTGGAGGCGGACCACGCGGATTCCGTGGTGGACACGATGACGGTGCTGGGCGCACTGGACCAGCTGTCGCCGGAACACCGGGACGTGCTGCGGGAGTTGTACTACCGGCAGCTCAGCGTCTCGGAGGCCGCCGACAGCCTCGGCATACCGGCCGGGACGGTCAAATCGCGTTCGCACTACGCGCTCAAGGCCCTGCGCGACGTCTTCCGGGACAACAGCGCCGGGGACAGCGGTTCCAGACAAGGCAAACGATCGGGCAGGCCGCCCCAGCAGCCCGCCGGACTGCGTGAGGTGGTGGCATGAACCGGCAGCGGCACGAGGAGGAAGAACAGCTCGGCCCGTACGTGCTCGGCGTCCTGGACGACACGGAGGTCCGCAGGGTCGAGGAACACATGAGCGGGTGCGTGCAGTGCCGGGAGGAGGTGGCCGCGTTGCGCGAGATGGAGGCGGCGCTGGGTGAGGTGCCCGAGGAGGCGTTCCTCGACGGGCCGCCGCAGGGCGGAGACCTGTTGCTCCAGCGCACCCTGCGGCAGATGCGCGGTGAGCGGGCCGGTGAGCAGCGCCGGCGGGCAGGGCTCGCGGGACTGGCCGCGGCGGCTTCGCTGGCCGCCGTGTTCTGGGCCGGGTCTCAGCTGGGCGCCGGTGATTCGGGGGCGGTCGCGCTGCCCCAGCCCTCGCCGACGGTGTCGACGGCTCCTTCGTCGCACGTCCCCGGGACCAAGGTGGCTTCCGCGACCGATCCGGGCACGGGTGCGCGGATGACCGTACAGATGACCCCCGCGGCCCAGTGGGTGCGGGTGAACGCCGCCGTCACGGGTGTACCGCCGGGCGAGCGGTGCCGACTGGTCGTGGTCGCCAAGGACGGCACGCGCACCACCGCGGGTGGCTGGGTGGTGGGCAGCCAGGAGAACGGCCAGGCCAAGGGCGCGTCGCTGGACGGCTCGGCGGCCGTCGATC
Source organism: Streptomyces sp. NBC_01546 (assembly GCF_045208355.1). Classification (NCBI taxonomy): domain Bacteria; kingdom Bacillati; phylum Actinomycetota; class Actinomycetes; order Kitasatosporales; family Streptomycetaceae; genus Streptomyces; species Streptomyces sp. NBC_01546. Next base: position 7,434,424 of record NZ_CP109379.1, on the reverse strand, counting down.
CGGCGAACGTGAAGGCGGTCCTGGTCGAGAACGAGGCGGGCAAGGCGTTCGTGTCCGTGCCGGTGTAGCCGGCAGCCGGTCGCCCCGGTCAGCGGGGCGGGCGGGGACGTGACAGAGCCCGGGAGCATGTCCAGCTCCCGGGCTCCTGCTTGCCACCCAATTGCGCACACCGGCGGCGTTTAAGAGCCGCGGATCATATTGAGACCGACGTGTTCTGCCATTGAACTACCGCGCCACGAGGAGAGGCGCAGGAGGGACTTGAACCCCCATCCGTCGATGATCGTCCACGCTCGGTCGATCCGGTGTTCGGCGGCGAATACTGAGACTGGAGCGAGAATCTGAGATTTACGGGGCCGCCTCTGCCAGGCTTGGGCCACCCCGGCGCGTAATGCCGGGGGAGGGATTCGAACCCCCAACTGACACCCCTGTTCAGCTTCAACATCAGTTTCAGCTTGCGCTCTCGCGCACCCCCTGCAGACATACAGGGGGAGTTCGTGGGGCTACCCGAACAGGTAGCCGAACACCGCGTCCCCGACCCGCTGGTCGGTGATCTCGGCGCTGTTGGCCTCTTCCCGGGCGAACTTGACGGCCTGCTGGAGCTTCTCCACGCGGTCGAGCAGTTCGTTCACCCGCCGGGCCGGCAGTGCGCCGGAGAACTTCACCGTCGTCCAGTAACCGACCGGGACGTCCTCGTAGTAGACCTCGACCTGCGCCGGGTGCTTCTCGGTGGCCTCGGCCTTGACGTGGTTGCGCGGCACCTTCTTGGTGCGGATCGTGCGCACCGGGTCCGTCTTCCAGGAGTCCGTGGATGGGTCCAGGTTCCAGGACTCGGACGCGTCCAGCACCGGCAGCTTCCGTACGAAGGTGTGCATGTCCGTGAGCTGCTTCTCCAGGAAGAGCAGATAGGGCACGGGCACCTGGGCCAGCAGGACCGTGCCGTCCACGACGACGTCGGCGGCCGCGGTGCGGTTCGCCCAGTCCTTGGTCGCCGTCACGTCGAACAGCCGCGTCAGTGTGCCGGCCGTCGCGCGCAGCACGTCCTCGGCCTTGACCTGCACCCGCGTGGACTCGGGCGGCAGCTGCTCGCCCTCCTCGTCCTTGGGCTGGTAGGTCCGGGAGATGCCGGCCAGCAGGGCGGGCTTCTGGACGTCGTGGTGAGCCTGCGAAAGCTCCTGGAGGGACTTGGACTTGACGCCCTTTTCGACTGCGATGATCTGATTCAGCTTCGGCACGCGATGAACCTAACAGGAGCCGGGCGCCCGTACATTCGAATATCCGGCGCCCTCCCGACCCACCGGACCCTCCGAGGTGGACCGATCATCACATTGCGGTTCATGACATCCTGTGACGTCACAACTCGCCGGACGGGATCGGCGGACGTCCGGGGAATATGGGGAAGGTCCATGAGGCTCTGCTTCCTGGTGGAGGAGCACTACCGCCACGACGGCATGCCGAACGAGGTGATCCGCCAGTTGACCGCGTGGGGGCACCGGGTCGACGTGGTGCGGCCGGGCGGCTCGCTGCTGTGCATGACCGAGACGGTGAGCGCGGGTTCCCATGACGCCTGGGTGCTCAAGACGGTCTCCGGCGGCCCCGGGCTGACCCTGCTCGAGGCCGCGGCCGCCGCCGGGCTGACCACGGTCAACGACGCCCGCTCGATCCGGGGCGTACGGGACAAGGCGCTGGCCGCCGCCATCGGCCGCGCCCGGGGCCTTCCGCTGCCGCCGACCTACGCGGCGGCCAGCCCCGAGCTGCTGCGGGAGATACCGGCGGCCGAGTACCCCCTCGTCGTCAAGCCGGCCGACGGGAGCTCCGGACGGGCCGTGCACCTGGTGTCCTCGCCGGAGCGGCTGGAGGCGATGCTCCCGGTCCTGGCGGGCGAGGGCCTGCTCATTGCCCAGCCGTACGTGCCCAACTCGGGCACCGACATCAAGGTGTACGGGGTCGGCGGGGAGCTGTTCGCGACCGAGCGGTGCTCCCCGCTGCACCCCGACCCGGCGGTGCGGGAGCGCCGTGTTCCGCTGTCGGCCGAGGTCGCGGCGATCGCCGCGCAGGTGGGGGCGGTGTACGGGCTCGACCTGTACGGGGTGGACGTGCTGTTGGGGCCCGACGGGCCCGTGGTCGTCGACGTGAACGACTTCCCCAGCTTCCGTCAGGTGCCGGACGCGGCCGCGCGGGTGGCCCGGGCGGTGCTGGACCTGGCGCGGACGGGCGGTTCCACGCCCCCGCCGGTGCCGTCGCCACGCTCGTACGCCCTGCCACTGTCGATCCCGGCGCAGATGTCGGCGGGGGCGGTGGACGGCGCGTGAGGATCGGTCTGATCACTCCGGAACCCGGTCATCCGCTGCTGGCGGCCACCGCCGCCCTGCTGGCACCCGGGCACGTCGTCGAGGTGCTGGACCCGAGCGCGGCGGAAGGCGTCCCCGATCGGCCGGCCGACGTGTACCTGCTGAAGTCGCGCACCGCGCACGCGCTGGATCTCGCACGACAGCTGGAGGGGCGGGGCGCGTCCGTCGTCAACACGGCGGCGGCGACCACGCTGTGCCAGGACCGTACGGCGATGGCGGAGCTCGCCCAGCGGGCCGGGCTGCCGTTCGCCGCGACCCGGTGCGTCGGCTCCCTCTCCGTGTGGGCGCGGTCCGCCGTCCCGTTGGCCTCGCCGGTGGTGGTCAAGAGCCGTTACAGCCGCCGGGGCGACCTGGTGGCCCGGGTGGACGACGCCGCGGGGCTGCGGGAGTTGGCGGCGCGGTGGCCGGGCGAACCGGTGGTGGTGCAGGACTTCGCGCCCAACAGCGGCTGGGACCACAAGCTGTGGGCGATCGGGGACCAGGTCTTCGCGGCCCTGCGCCGCTCCGAGCTCTCGCCGGGCGGGCGCGGGCCCAACCTGCCGCTGGCCCTGGCCGAACTGCCCTCCGGCTGGGCCGATCTGGTGCGGGCGGCCGGCGCGGCCTTCGCGCTGGACGTCTACGGCGTGGACATCATCGACGCCGGCGACGGCACACCGCTGATCGTGGACGTGAACGCCTTCCCCGGCGTCCGCGGCCAGTCGGGCGCCCCCGAGGCCCTGGCGGCGCTGACCCTGCGCCGGGCCACCGGCAGAGGGTCAGACACCCCCTAGCTCCCGTCGGGGTGTCGCGGAGGCGCGCGGGGCGCGGGATCGGTGAGGATCGGGGCATGGGCTTCGTCCTGCCGGTCCTCTTCGCGCTGTTCGCGGCGCTCAGCAACGCACTGGCGACCGTGCTCCAGCGGCGGGCCGCACTGACCGTGCCGCAGAGCGACGGCTTCCGGTTCGGCCTCGTCCTCGACCTGTTGCGGCGGCCCCTGTGGATCGCCGGGATCCTGGCCGTGATCGCGGCCGGGGTCGGGCAGGCCGTCGCGCTCGCCACGGGCGCGCTGGCCCTCGTACAGCCGCTGTTCGTACTGGAGCTGCCGCTCGCGCTGCTGATCGCCTCGCTGGTGACGCGGACCCGGCTGCCGGGGGCGCTGTGGCTCGCCGTGGCGGGGGTGGTGGCCGGGCTGGGGATCGCGCTGGCGGCCGCCTCGCCCGAGGGGAACCGTACGCACGTACCGCTCGACCGGTGGGTGCTGGCCCTGGCGGCGTGCGCGGTGGCCGTGGCCCTGCTGGCCGTGGCCGGACTGCGGCGGCCGCCCGGGCGGATGCGGGCCGGGTGCCTGGGCGCGGCCACCGCCGTCTGTTACGCGCTGACCGCCGCCCTGATGAAGTCCGCCATGCACGTCCTCGACGAGGGCGGCATCGGCGCGTTCCTGACCACCTGGGAGACGTACGCCTTCGCCGCGAGCGGCATCTGCGCGCTGCTCCTGCTCGAACATGCCATGCAGGGCGGCCCGCTGGTCGCCTCGCAGCCCGCGCTGACCCTCGGGGACGCGAGCGTCAGCGTGGCGCTGGGCGTGCTGCTGTACGAGGAACACGTGCGGGCGCAGTGGTGGCTGCTGCCCCAGCTGCTGGGCCTGGCCCTGATCTGCGCGGGGGTGCTCGCCCTGGCCCGGGCCGCCGCCCCGGACGACGCCGGGTAGCCTGCGGGGCATTTCGAGTGGAGGGCGGTTTGCATGCGCGCGGTGGCGTTCGAGCGGTACGGCGAGCCGGCCGAGGTCAGGGAGGTCGCGGATCCGCGTCCGCCGGCGGCCGGGGTGGTGGTGCGGGTGGAGGCCACCGGTCTGTGCCGCAGCGACTGGCACGGGTGGATGGGGCACGACCCGGACATCGTGCTGCCGCACGTACCGGGCCACGAACTGGCCGGAGTGGTGGAGGCGGTGGGGTCCGGCGTCGCCAACTGGCGGGTCGGCGACCGGGTCACGGCGCCGTTCGTGTGCGCCTGCGGGAGCTGCGCCGAGTGCGCGGCGGGCGACCACCAGGTGTGCCGGCGGCAGACGCAGCCCGGGTTCACGCACTGGGGCTCCTTCGCCGAGTACGTGGCCCTCGACCACGCCGACGTGAACCTGGTGGCCGTTCCCGGGGAGCTGTCGTACGCGACGGCGGCCGGGCTCGGCTGCCGCTTCGCGACGGCCTTCCGGGCCGTGGTCGGGCAGGGACGGGTCGCTGCGGGCGAGTGGGTCGCCGTGCACGGCTGCGGCGGCGTCGGGCTCTCCGCGGTGATGATCGCGGCGGCCGCCGGGGCGCGGGTGGTCGCCGTGGACACGGCGCCCGAGGCGCTGGAGCTGGCGCGGAGGTTCGGGGCCGCGCACTGCGTGGACGCGGCGGCCGTGGACACCGCGGCGGCCGTGTGGGAGCTGACCGGCGGGGGCGCGCACCTCTCGCTGGACGCCCTGGGGTCGCCCGCCACGGCCGCGGCCTCGGTGGGCGGGCTGCGCCGCCGGGGGCGGCACGTACAGGTCGGGCTGCTGCCGGCGGCCGCGGGCGGGACGGTCCTGCCGATGGAGCGGGTGATCGGCTGGGAGCTGGAGATCCTCGGGAGCCACGGGATGGCGGCGCACGCCTATCCGCCGATGATGGAACTGGTCCGGTCCGGAGTGCTGCGGCCGGACCTGCTCGTCACCTCGACGATCGACCTCGACGCGGCCCCGGCGGCGCTCGCCGCGATGGGCACGGCCCCGGGGCGGGGGGTCACGATCATCCTGCCGCGGGCGGGGCAGGATCCGGAAGCGACGGCTTAGTTCCGGCTGCCCGCCTCGACCAGCCCGGTCTCGTACGCGGCGATCACCGCCTGGGCGCGGTCGCGGGCGCCGAGCTTCCCGAAGAGGCTGGTGATGTGGTTCTTCACGGTGGACACGCTGATGTCCATGGCCTCGGCGATCTCCGCGTTGTCGAGTCCGGTGGCCATCAGCCGCCACACCTCCTGCTCGCGCGGCGTGAGGTCGCCCAGGCTCGCCGCGGGCGGCTGCGGCCGGCGCGGGGCCAGCACGTAGGCGGAGATCAGCCGGGTCAGCAGCCGGGGCGCGACGGCGGCCTCTCCGGTATGCACCACCCGTACCGCCGCGACCAGTTCCTCGGGCGAGATGTCCTTGGGCAGGAAGCCGTAGGCACCGGCTCGCAGCGCCGCCACCACGTACTCGTCCATGTCGAAGGTGCTCAGCGCCAGTACCCGGCACTCGGGCAGCGTCCGCGCGAGCCGTTCGGTCGCCCCGACTCCGTCCAGCACCGGCATCCGGATGTCCATCACGACGACGTCGGGCCGCAGCCGGTGCGCGAGGGCCACCGCCTCCTCGCCGTCGGCTGCCTCGCCCACCACCTCGAAGGCCGGGTCGGGGGCGAGGATCAGGGCCAGCCCGCGCCGCACCAGCGGCTGGTCGTCCGCGATCAGCACCCTGATCGCCTCCGTCGTCCGTCCGCTCATCGCAGCGCCCCTTCCCCGCCCTTCAGCGGCAGTCGGGCCGCCACCCGGAACCCGCCCCCGGCCAGCGGTCCGGCCTCCAGCGTGCCGCCGTGCAGTGCGACCCGTTCCCGCATTCCCACCAGACCGTAGCCGGACCCGGCGGGCGCGGCCGCCGCTCCGGCCCCGTCGTCGGACACCTCCACGGCCAGCCCGTGCGGTCCGTACGTCAGCCGTACGCAGGCCCGCGCCTCGCCCGCGTACTTGCGCGCGTTCGTCAACGCCTCCTGCACGATGCGGAACACGGTCAGGCCCACGCTCGGCGGCAGCGGGCGCTCCTCGCCCCGCACGTCCAGTTCGACGGGCAGCCCGGCCCGGCAGGTCTCGCCGACGATCCCCGCCAGGTCCCCGACCCCGGGCTGCGGGGCGGTGGGCTCCTCCTCGGCCTCGTCTCCCGCCCGCAGCACGTCCAGCAGTTGGCGCATCTCCCGCAGCGCCATCCGCCCGGATCCCTCCAGGGTGACCAGCGCCTCCCGGGCCACCTCGGGGTCGCTCGCCAGGTTGGCCCGGGCGCCTCCGGCCATCAGCTGCATGGTGGTGATGTGGTGGGCGACGATGTCGTGCAGCTCGCGGGCGATGCGGCGCCGTTCGTCGGCCACCGCACGGTCGGCGAGCAGGCGGCGGTTGGCCTCGTTCTCACGGTGCCAGCGGTTCATCGCGGCCGCGGTGACGAGCACGAACAGCGGGTTGGCCACGCTGCCGATCACGTCCACGGTGCCCGGCTGCGATGACTGCCCCACCAGCGGCATCACCGCGGAGACGAGCGCCGCCACTGCCACCACGGCCGCGCCCCGGGACCGTGCGACCGTGTAGAGGGCGACCACGGCCGTGGCGGTGAAGTGCTGCCCCACCGGCACGCTCAGGTTGAAGACCAGGTCGAGCAGCAGGACCGCCGCGAGCGTGGCCAGCGGGGCGCGGCGCCGGACCAGCAACGGCAGTGCGGCCACCACCAGCAGCACGCAGCCGGCCGGCGGGACGTACCCGTGGTCGACCTGGCTGCCGAGCGAGAAGCTGAGCAGGTCCACGACGGCCGCCCCGACGGTGACCAGCGCGTCGTTGCGCGTCCAGGGCAGGGCGTCGCCGCCCGGCGAGGGCCCGTCGGCACGGGAACTTCCCCGTGCGGTGAGCGTTTTCGGCATGGTGTGGTCCTCCCCCGCGAGCGCCCCCGCCGACCGCTGCCGGTGCGCACGACTGACTGTCGTCTCGTGATCCATTCTGGCACCGGTCCGCGGCCCCGCCCCGGGACCCGGAGCCGATCCCGACCCAGGACCAGGGTCCTGGTCGGCGCTGCGCCCCGGCCCCCGCTCCCGGGTCCCGTCTCGTCCCGCGCCCCGACGATTCGCCCGCGTCGCGCTGATGAGCTGGACACCAGCCGGGAGACCTCGGCGAACCACCAACGCCGGAGGACAACAACGTGATCCGCGCCCTGACCGGGTTCTCCACCCGCAACCCGTGGAAGGTCATCGCCGTCTGGGCGGTGCTGGGCATCTTCCTGAGCGTGCTCAGTCAGCCCCTCGTCTACCGTGTCACCGAGACCCAGAGCGGTGAGTTCCTGCCCGCCCAGTACGACTCGGCCGCCGCGCTGAAGGTCGCCGAGGAGAAGTTCGGGGTGAAGCCCGACGGCAACGCGGTGACGGTGCTCGTCGCCCGCGCCGACGGCGAACCCCTCACCGAGGCCGACCACCGCCGCGTCGGCGCCGTCGCCGGCCAGCTGGGCAGCCGGCGCGTGGAGATGCCCGCGCCGAAGGAGGACGACCCGCCCGCCTTCCTGAACGAGGACCACTCCCAGACCCCCGGGGTCAGCCCCGCGATGACCGCTCCGGACCGGAGCTTCGAGCTGCTCTCCGTCCGGCTGACCGGCAACTCCACGGACCCCGGCCTCCACGGCGTCTACCGCGTCTTCCGCGACCAGGCCAAGGAGGCGTTCGGTGAGGCGGGGATGCGCACCGGCTTCACCGGTGGCCTGGCCGACCTCACGGACACCGCCGACGCCGAGAAGACCACCCAGACCGTCGTCGGGATCGTCATGGTCGGCCTGATCGTGCTGATCAACATCCTGGTGTTCCGCAGTGTCCTGGCCGCCTTCGTGCCGCTGTTCGCGGTGGTCATCGTCGGCGGCGCGGCGGCGGGCACGGTGGTCGGCGGCGCGGCGCTCACCGGCATCAAGCTGGACCCCTCCACGCCGAGCATGATCAGCGTCGTGCTGATCGGCATCGGCGTCGACTACTTCCTCTTCCTCCTCTTCCGCTTCCGGGAGCAGCTGCGGTCCCGCCCGGAGCAGCCCGTCCGCGAGGCGGCGGCCGAGGTCAGCGCCCGGGTCGGCACGGCCATCACGTCGGCGGCCCTGACCATCGTGGCCGCGTTCGCCACCCTCGCCATCGCGACCTTCGGGCAGTTCCGCGTCCTCGGGCCGGCCATCGCCGTGTCGGTACTGGTCATGCTGCTGGCCAGCCTCACCCTGATGCCCGCGCTGCTCTCGGCCACCGGACGGAAGATGTTCTGGCCCTCCCGCGCCCTCAAGCGGGAGCCCGCCGAAGGGGCCGCCTCTCGTTTCGGCGCCCTGGTCGCCCGCCGCCCGCTGACCCTCGCACTCGCCTCCGTGGCCCTGCTGGGCGCCCTCGCGGCCGGACTGGCCGGCATCCGGATGGACTTCGGCCAGGGTGGCGGCAACCTCGAGACCCCGGCCGCCGCCACCGCCGCCGAGATCACCCGCGCCCTGCCCGCCGGGGTGTCCGACCCGGCCACGGTCTACGTCACCGCGAAGGACGGCCAGACCCTCACCGCAGAGGGGCTCGAGGCCCTGCCCCGGGCCCTCGCCACGGTCGAGGGCGTCGGCAGGATCGGCGCGACCACCCTCAACGAAGGCCGCACGGCCGCTCGTTTCGACCTCTACCTCACCCCTGGCCCGCAGACCCAGCAGGCCCGCGACCTCGTCTCGGGACCCGTACGCGACACGATCGCCGGCGCCGCCCCCACCGGGACCGAGGCCCATGTCGGCGGCACGGCCGCGATCTTCGCCGACATCTCCACCGCCGTCGACCACGATCTGCGGATCGTGTTCCCGGTCGCCGCGGTGCTGATCGCCCTCATCCTGCTCGTCCTGCTGCGCAGCCTGCTGGCCCCCGCGATCCTCATGATCTCCGTCGGCCTCGGGTTCGCCGCCACCCTCGGCGCCTCCGCCCTCTTCTTCCAGCACCTGCTCGACGAGCCGGGCGTCAACTTCGTCCTCCCGCTGGTGCTGTTCCTCTTCGTCGTCGCCCTCGGCACCGACTACAACATCCTGATCAGCGACCGCATACGCGAGGAGATGGAACGTCCCGGACCGGCCCGCGCGGCCGTCGCCCGTGCCGTACGGCACACCGCGCCCGCGATCGCCACGGCGGGCGTCGTCCTCGCGGCCTCCTTCGGCAGCCTGGCCGTCAACTCGAACCCGTCCACCCAGCAGATCGGCTTCGCGACGGCGCTCGGCATCATCCTGTCCGCGTTCGTCCTGTCCATCGTGCTGGTGCCCGCGCTCGCCGCGCTCCTCGGCCGGAGCACCTGGTGGCCGGTCCGCCCGGGCGGCGCCCGTCGCCGCCACCAGGCCGAGCCCGCGGCCGCCAGGCCACAAGAGGACCGCGTCTCCGTCGGGTAGGTCCTGTCCGGGCGATCAGGCCGCCGGGATGCGCACGCGGACGGACTTGCCGAACTCGTCCGCGATCACGGAGAGTTCGCCGCCCATCCCGGCCACCAGAAGCTGGACCATCAGCAGTCCGCGCCCGTCTTCGGAGTCCGGGTCGACCTCGGAGCGGGGTGCGGGCAGCCGCGGGAGGGACGCGCCCTGGTCGGTTACCTCCAGCCGGAGCCATCCGGCGTCGGAGGTCACCGCCACCCGCATCCGGCCCGCGCCCGCGTGCCGGACGACGTTGCCGACGAGCTCACTGACGGCCAGCAGCAGGGCGTCCGACTCGTCGAGGGAAACCCGCCAGACTTCGAGTACGGCCCGCACCCGGGCCCTGACCTGCGGGACGGCCGCCGGGGCGGGATCGGTGACCCAGTGGGTGAAGCTGCGGACCGAGCCGCCGATGGTGGTGAGCATGACGTGCTCCCGGAGGGAAGGCGAGCGACCGCTGGAGTGACTCGTGTAACCAATCCCCAAATGGGTGAGCCCCTGGGCTTGTGGTCAGCGGAAACGCCTCGCTAGAGTCGTGATTACACGTGTAACACGTTAACGTCTCCCCGGTGGCCCGCGCAAGCATTTCGGACAAACGTCGCGAAGCCCGTGCCCGCCCCGGCCGCCCCACCCTGGAAGGGCCGCAATGACGCAATCTCTCCCGGCCGATTTCGACATCGCCGACATGACCTGGCCGCCCCCGCCGTACCGGCCCCCGGTACGGCCCGTGACCGGCCCGGACGGCGTACGCCGCTTCGAGGGGGTCACGTACGCGACCACGCCCGGCTACCGTCCCCGGCTGCTCGACGTCCAGGTGCCCGCCGGCGAAGGACCGTTCCCCGCCGTCGTCTGGATCCACGGCGGCGGCTGGCTGGACGGCGACCGGCGCTACCCGCCGCCGACCGTGCCCGCCGACCTGCTGCACGGCTCGGTGCTCGGGGCCGGGCTCGCCCTGGTCTCCATCGACTACCGGCACAGCCTCGAAGCGCCCTTCCCGGCCCAGCTGCACGATGTGAAGTCCGCCATCCGCTACGTCCGCGCGTTCGCGGACGTCCTCGGCATCGACCCCGAACGGATCGGCGTCTGGGGCGAGTCGGCCGGCGGCCACCTGGCCGCGCTGGCCGGTCTCGTCGGCCCCGGCAGCCCGGGCGGCCCGGCCCTGGAGGGCACGGAGGGGGTCGCCTCCGGGGAGAGCGGGGTGCTGGCCGTCGTCGACTGGTACGGCTGCTCCGACCTGGTCGCCCTGGCCGCCCACCCCATGCCGGCGATGCCGTCCGAGGTCGAGTTCCCCGACCCGTACGAGGCCCTGCTCGGCGCCCCGGTGCACGAGGACCCGGAACCGGCGCGGGCGGCCAGCCCGGTGACGTACGCCGCCCTCCCGCACCTGCCGCCCTTCCTGCTGGTGCACGGGACCCACGACGGCCTGGTCCCCTACAGCCAGAGCGAGGCGCTCGCCGAGGCGCTGGAGGGCGCCGGGGGCGAGGTCACCCTGCAGCCCGTCGAGGGCGCGGACCACATCTTCCTCGGTTCCCCGGACGTCCCCGGGATCGTCGCCGAGAGCGTGGCCTTCCTGGCCGGGCACCTCACTCCCGCGGCCGCGTCGGGCAGCGCCGACCAGTAGGTAGTCCCACCACCGTGTCCGCGCGGCGCCCCGACGGCTGTCGGGGCGCCGCGCGGCCGCGGACACGCCCCGGACAGGTCCTCAGGAGGTCTGGCGGTGGACGAGCACGGCCTCGACGGCCGGTACCGCCGGGGCCGTTCCGGTCTCGATCAGCTCGTGTACGGTGTCCGCGATCAGGGCGGCCGACGGCAGGTCCAGCCGGACCGTGGTGAGCGCGGGCTGCTGGAGCGCGGAGAGGACGAGGTCGTCGGAGCCGACGAGGGCGACCTCGTCCGGTACGGAGATGCCCTCGGCCTGGAACGCGTGCAGGAGCAGGGCCGCGTACTCGTCGTTGTAGGCGAAGACGGAGTCCAGGTGCAGGCTCCGCCACCGCCGGGCCAGGGCGGTCACGGATTCGCGGGTGTAGGCCAGCTCCACCGGGGTGACCGTGGCCATGCGGCGGGCGGCGACCGACTCGGCGCCCGCGAGGCGCGGCTGGGCGAGCGTGCCGAGGCCGCGCTCGAGGGGCATGACGACGCCGATCCTGCTGCGGCCCCGGCCGATCAGGTGCTCGGCCGCGGCGGCGCCGATCCGGGCGTGGTCGAAGTCGATGGTGTGCACGCCCTCGACGGGGTGGGCCGCGAAGGCGAGCAGGCCCCGCACCCCGGCGCGGCGCAGCAGCTCGGCCGCCTGGCCGGTGAAGCGGTCGCCGTCCATGGCGACGACGGCCGCCGGGCGCAGTTCGGCCCAGGCCCGGGCGGCGTCGAGGGGGTCGGCGAAGCGGCCCGCGTGGAGCACGGCCGTGTATCCGTGACGGTCGAGCTCGCTGTGCAGGTCGTCCACCCAGTCGCTGACGAGGCGGCCGATCGCGGAGATCGAGGCGGGCATCAGGACGAGGTTGCTGCGGCCGGCCCGCAGGGACCGGGCGGCGGCGTGCGGGACGTAGCCGAGCTGCCTGGCCGCGTCGCGCACCCGGGCCCGGGTGGTCTCGCTGACGCGGTGACCGGGGGTGTCGTTCAGCACGAAGGAGACGGTGGCGCGTGACACCCCGGCGAGCCGCGCCACGTCGGCACTGGTGATGGACGCGGGGACGCTCGTGTCTTTGGCCATGACGTCCCTCGGGGCTCCTTCTGCCGGACTCTTGTACCTCCCTTTTAGGTTACACGCGTCAGATGAAGGAGCCGGGAGTCGCCGGCGAGGTCGTCGAGGGCGGTGACGACCGAGTCGAAGCGCATCGTGGTGCGCGTCCCGGTGTCGTACGGCTGCCATCGCGGCAGGCCGGAATGGTTCGGGTCGCCCGTGCGGACGAAGGCGATCCAGGCCTGGTGCATGGCGTGCGCGAGGCCGTCGCGGACGGCGGGGTCGAGCCCGTTCAGGAAGGGCGCGTGCGACCACTGCTCGAAGTTGTCGAAGACGAAGGGGAGCTCGAGACAGTGCGCGGCGCCGAGCCGGCCCTCGCAGGCGGGGGTGGGCAGGTCGAACTGGAAGGCCCAGACGGGCCGGCCCAGCTCGGCCCTGGCCTCGGCCAGCCGTAGGGCGGGGACCCGGAAGAGCTCGTCCGTGATCAGGTCCATGAGCACGTCGTGCGGGCCGGCTCCGGGGCGGGTCCGCTCGTACGCCGCGTACACCGAAGGGGCGGCGGCAGCGCCGAAGGTCTCCGCGATGCGGTCGGTGACCTGGTCCCGGGTCGCGGCGGCGTACCCCTCGTCGAGGGCGAACCCGAAGTTGGCCTCCTCCCGCGTCCAGCCGATCATGACATCGATCCCGGCAGCCGCCCCGCCCAGCAGGGCCTCGGCCGGGTGCTGCGGCAGGGTGTCGGCGTCGATCACGGGCAGGAAGGGGGTCGGCCAGTACCCCCACCGCGTGGTCCGCGCGAACAGTCCGATGCTCGCTCCGATCAGCGCGGGCCAGGGCAGGGTGCGCAGTTCCGCCACGTCCTTGGCCCCGGCCAGCTCCAGGTAGGCGGCGGTGCGCTCCAGGGCGGCGTCCGGGTCGGGCAGGTCCAGCCCGAAGGGCGGGCTCTGCAGGATCACCCGCTTGATCAGGCCCTGCGCCTGCGGATGCCCGGCGAGGGCCGCGGTGGACACCGCGCCGCCCGACTGGCCGGCGACCGTGATGGAGTCCGGGTCGCCGCCGAGGGCGGCGACGTTCTCCCGTACCCAGCGCAGGGCGGCGAGCTGGTCGGTGAGCCAGTGGTTGACACCTTCGCCCGGCTCGCCCTGCTCGCCGTCCTCGGGGCCGAGACAGAGGTAACCCAGCGGTCCGATGCGGTAGTTGATGCTCACGACCACGAGGTCACCGTCGCGCGCGAAGGTCGCGCCGGAGTAGCCGGGCAGTGAACCGGAGCCGGACACGAAGCCGCCGCCGTGGATCCAGACGAGCACCGGGCGGCGGGCACCGTCGGCGCCGGGGGTCCAGACGTTGAGCGTCAGGCAGTCCTCGTCGAAGGGGGGCGAACCGTGGCCGCCGAGAACCGGGTCACCGCCTTCCCGGTAGAGCTGCGGCGCGCTCGGGCCGTCGGCGGTGGCGTCGCGGATTCCGCTCCAGCCCGCGTGCGGGCGGGCGTGCTTCCAGCGCAGGTCGCCGACCGGCGGTTCGGCGTACGGCACGCCGCGGAAGACGAGGAGACCCCCTTCGGCCGCGCCGCGGAGCCGCCCTGCGGGCAGGTCCACGACCATCGGGTCCTCGCCTGGGGAGTGAGCCATGAGCCGGTCCTTCCTGGTCGCGCGCCGGATGCGCGCCGACACCACGAGAGTATTGCGTGAAATTCTCGACCGTCAATACTTCGCGATACCCGGGGCGCTCTTCAGTGAAGACCCGCCGCCTCCATCACCAGCGTCCCGCACACAACGGGAACACCACCAGCCCCGCCGACGGACGCGCCGCCAGGACCCTGCCGACGCAAGGGGCCGTCGCGCCGCGGCGCGGAGTATGGCCGAGACCCCGTCGTCGCACAAGCCTTGGTTACACGTCATGGCAGCAAGGGATCTCCGGGCGGTCACGATCTGCACCACGACCCCGCACATCCCCTGGCGGTGGCCGGAAATGGGTGCTACACAGTGTCCAGCGCCTTAGGTGACACGTGTAACAACATCAGGTGAACCGCGCTCGTCCGCCGCGTCTTTCGGCGTTCCGCCGCCGCTCCCCGCCTGTGCGGCGCCCCCGCACCCGCCACCTCCCCGCTCCGTCCCCGAGGAGTCGTCATGGCCCTGCCCGACGTCGTCGATCCCGTCCCCGCGGCCCCCGAACCGCCCCGCCAGCGCGGGCTGCTGCCCCTGCTGCTGTTCGCCAACTCCGCCATGATGGCGGTCTACATGGGCGTGGGCTCGGTCCTGCTGCCCCTCCAGATCGCCGAGATCGACCCCGTCAACAAGGTCGCCGTCCTGGGCCTGGTCGGCGGAGTCAGCTCGATCTTCGCCACCGCCTTCAACCCGATCGCCGGCGCCCTCTCCGACCGCACCGGGCGCCGCGGCCCCTGGATCCTGGGCGGCGCCCTCGCCTCGCTCGCCGCCCTGGCCTTCCTCGGCAGCGTGAGCACCGCGCTCCTGGTCGGCATCGGCTGGTGCCTGGTGCAGGCGACCATGAACGTCTACCAGGCCGCGGTCACCGCGATCGTGCCCGACCGCATCCCGGCCGCCCGCCGCGGCACCGCGTCCGCGCTGGTCGGACTGGGTCTGCCCATCGGCGGCACGGTCGGCGTCCTCGTCGCCTCACAGACCGCGGAACACCTGCGTACGGGCTACCTGGTCTTCGGTGCCATCGTCGCCGTGGCGGCGCTGGCGCTCACCACCTTCTGCCGGGATCTCCCGCGCAGCGCGTCCGCCACGGCGGCGGCTGCCGCCGCGGCCGCCCGTCCCAAGGGCGCCCGGCTCGCCGCCTTCCTCTCCTCCCTGGGCAACCACGACTTCAGGTGGGCCTTCATCGGCCGCGCCCTGATGGTCCTCGGCTACTTCTCGGTCGTCGGCTACCAGCTGTACATCCTCGACGACCACATCGCGCTGCCCGCCGGACTGACCCCGCCCGCCGCCATGGCCGTCCTCACCCCGGTGTCGATGGTCGCGATGGCCCTCTCGACCGTGCTGGGCGGCCTGCTGTCCGACCGGTGGAACCGCCGCAAGGTGTTCGTGGGCGTCTCGGCCGCACTGGCCGGACTCGTCATGGCGGTCCCCGTGGTGAGCCCGACGTGGACCGGCATGATCGTGTTCAGCGCGCTCAACGGCCTCGCCTTCGGCTGCTTCATGGCCGTCGACACCGCGCTGGTCACCCTGGTCCTTCCCCGGGCCGAGGACGCCGCCCGCGACATGGGCGTCCTCAACATCGCGAACGCCGGGCCGCAGATCATCGCCCCGTTCGTCGCCTCGGCCATCGTCACCGGACTGGGCGGCTACACCCCGCTCTTCCTGGCCGGCGGGGCCCTGTCCCTGATCGGCGCGCTCGCCATCCTCCCGATCCGCAGCGTGCGCTGATCCCCCGAACCCACCCTCACCCACCCCTCCGAAGGAGCATCCCCGTGATACGCAAGCGTGTTCTGCCGCTGGCCGCCCTGTTGCTGTGCACCCCGGCCCTGGCCGGTACGGCGCCCGCGGCCGCCTCCCCGCAGACCGCCGCCCCGGGGCACGAGCCCGCCGCCCCGCTGCGGATCCTGCTCACCAACGACGACGGCTACAACGCCCCCGGCATCCGGAAGGCGTTCGAGCGGCTGACCGCGGCCGGCCACGACGTCACGATCGTGGCCCCGCTCACCAACCAGAGCGGCACCGGCACGAAGATGATGAGCGCTCCCACCCTCGCGGTGAAGCACCCCGAGCCCAAGGTGTGGGCCGTCGACGGCACGCCGGGCGACTCCGTCGCCTTCGGGCTGGCCGAGGTCTTCGCGGACAAGGCCCCCGACCTCGTTGTCTCCGGCACCAACTTCGGCCCGAACGTCGGCGGGCTCGCCACCCACTCCGGTACGGTCGGCGGCGCCGTCGCCGCGCTGGAGTCCGGCGTGCCCGCCATCGCGCTGAGCACCGGCGGTGTGACCGCGCCGGACCCGGTCACCACCGTCAACGCCATGGGCCCGACCCTCGACTTCGCGGTCAAGCTGATCGACCGGCTGCAGACGCGGGCCCGGTCCGGGCGGCTGCTGCCCGCGGGTGTCGGCCTCAACGTCAACCACCCGGTGGTCGGCGCGGACGGTACGGGGACGGCCGCCGGGGTGGCCGCGACCTTCCAGGATCCGCAGAACTTCCTCCAGCCGGACTTCACCGACTCCGGCGACGGCACCTGGAAGGTCACCGTCAAGGTGGCGCTGCGGCCCGCGGTCAAGGGCGGCGACATCGAGGCCGTCAGCGCGGGCCGGATCGCCGTCAGCCCGATGAACTCCGACTGGAACACCGGCCCGGCCGACCAGGCCGTGGCCTCCGCCCTGATCGCCGGGCTCCGCCCGTGAAACGCCGGACCGGGCCCCTGCTCGGCGCCGTCCTCGCCCTGGCGGTCGCCCTGCTCATCCCGACGGCTCCGGCGACGGCACAGGCCGGCGGATCGGGGCACCCGGTGGTCGCCCTCGAGCAGGGCGCCCTTCGCGGACAGGCCCGGGACGGGGCGCAGGAGTTCCTGGGCGTCCCGTACGCCGCTCCCCCGGTCGGGGACGCCCGG
Organism: Streptomyces sp. NBC_01546; assembly: GCF_045208355.1. Taxonomy (NCBI): domain Bacteria; kingdom Bacillati; phylum Actinomycetota; class Actinomycetes; order Kitasatosporales; family Streptomycetaceae; genus Streptomyces; species Streptomyces sp. NBC_01546. Next base: position 7,417,686 of record NZ_CP109379.1, on the reverse strand, counting down.
TTGCGGGCGCCGCAGCCGCCGTCGCACTGGACCGGGGTGCGGGAGGCCGGCCAACAGGCTCCCGCGTGCCTGCAGTTCTCCCCGTTCGGCCTGCGTGATCCGCGGGCCGTCAGCGAGGACTGCCTGTACCTGGACGTGTACCGGCCCCGGACGGCCCGGCCCGGAGCCCGGCTCCCGGTGATCGTCTGGATGCACGGGGGTGCGTACAGCCAGGGCACCGGGACCCAGTTCGGCGGGCGGACGATGGCCGAGCTCACCCAGACCGTGGTGGTCAGCATCAACTACCGGCTGGGGCAGCTCGGTTATCTGGACATTCCCGAGCTGAACGGGCAGCACGAGGTGCGCTCCGGCTCCTTCGGGCTGATGGACCAGATCGCGGCGCTGCGGTGGACCCGGGAGAACATCGGCGCGTTCGGGGGGAATCCGGACAGTGTCACGGTCTCCGGCCAGTCCGCGGGCAGCGGTTCCGTGTGCGCGCTGCTGGCGGCGCCTTCGGCGGCCGGCCTGTTCCACCGGGCGGTGCTGCAGAGCGGGCCGTGCACCCTGCTGCGTACGCCCGACAGGGCCCGGGCCGAGGCCCTGGCGCGGGAGTTCGCCGCCCAGGCGGGGTGCGGCGGTCCGGCCGGGGTCGCCGCGTGTCTGCGCGGCGCCCCGGGAGCCGCTCTGGTCGAGGCGGCCCGTACGCTGCCCACCCCGGGTCCGGCGTCGGGCGACGACCTGCTGCCGGCCGATCCGGAGCGGGCCGTCCGGAGCGGGGCGTGGAACAAGGTGCCGGTCCTGATCGGCAGCACCCGTTCCGAGGCCCGGTTCTTCGTCGCGCTGACGCAGCCGCAGCTGACCCGGGAGCAGTACACGGCGCAGGTCCTCGCGGGGTACGGGGACGCGGGGCCCGAGGTGCTGGCCCGTTATCCGGTCGAGGCCCACGGCTCGCCCTATCTGGCGCTTTCGGCTGTCATGACGGACTCCACGTTCGCCTGTCACACGGCGTGGACCGCGGAGCTGTTCGCGTCCCAGGTGCCGACGTACGCGTACGAGTTCGACGATCCGCAGTCGCCGACGCTGGCCGGGGCGCAGGTGCCGGGCCTGGACCAGTCGAACGCGCACAGTGCCGAGCTGGCCTATCTGCACGACTTCACCATGGGTGAACGGCCGCTGACCCCGGTGCAGGTGGCGCTGGCGACCCGGATGAAGCGCTACTGGGGTGCCTTCGCCCGCTTCGGCTCTCCCGTCGTGCCGGGTCAGGCGCGCTGGCCGGCGGTCGTCCCCGGCTCCGGGGTCGCCCCGGTCCTCACCCTGGGCCCGGTGGAGGCCGGTCCGGGTTCGTCGTTCGGGGCGGACCACCAGTGCGCGTTCTGGCGGACCCAGCCGAACCGGCCCTTCTAGGACCGGCCTTTCCAGGCCCTGTCCTAGGAGGTCCGCCGGCGGCGCCGGAGCCGGACCGTGATGGCGGCGGCCGACACCACCAGGGCCGCCGCCACCGTCAGGAGCCACACCGGTACGCCGTCGCCCACCGTGAGCAGCTCGTCGTGGTAGACGGTGCGGCGGTACGGGGTGTCCTTGGCGGTGGCGCGCAGTTCGTGGTCCCCGTCGATGCGGCCCGGCTCCGGGAACTCCTGATCGATCGCGGTCAGGAACACCGGCTTGCCGCCGGTGAGTTCGGCGAGGGGAGCGTCCTTCGCGGTCACGGTGCCCGCGAAGGTCACCTTCGGTGCGGAGCCGCCGATCGTGGAGCCGGGTTCCATGCGGTGGTCGGCGAGCACGTACAGGCCGAGGGACTGCGGGGTCTTCGCCATCCGGGAGAGCCGCATCGGGTAGACCAGCCGGTCGCTGTCGAAGCGGATCTTCAGCGGGTCCAGGGTGCCCTGCAGCTTCTTGCCCTGCTGTCGCGGGGCGAGCCGGACGGCGACGTACTCCCACTTCTGGTCCACGTAGGGCTTCAGTTCGGTGGCGAGGCCGTCCGGCAGCTTGAAGCCGTTGTCCTCCAGCCAGTTCCGCAGCGCGTCCGGGTCGGTCGCGGTCAGGCGCGCGACGTCGAAGTCGCCGAGCTGTTCCCGGCCCACCACCCCGACCGAGGGCGCACCGGCGCCGGGCATGGCTCCGACCATGCCGTCCCGGGAGCGGGAGGAGAAGGGCCAGTCGTCCTCGCGCGGCCAGAAGTAGTGGCGGGTCTTCTCCTGCGGCTCGGTCAGCCGGGACAGCTCGCCGAACATGGCCCCGTCCGCGAGGTCCACTGTGGCCCGCCCCGGCACCGGCATGATCCAGGCCGCCCGGGGCGCGTCCCCGCGCACCACGAACCGCATCACGATCTGTTCGGTGCGGCCGTCCCAGCGCACGACGGAGGTCTCCTTCTCGACCCCGATCCGCGCGTAGCCCTCAGGGATCATCGCACCGCATCCGCAGGCCCACGCGGGGTTGACGAGCGAGCCCAACTGGGTCGCGAGCAGGGCGAACAGCAGGACCAGAATTCTTCGTTTCATCCACACGGGGTCTCAGACGACGGCCCGCCCGATCCGGTTCCTCGGGAGCGGGCGGGGCCCGCGGACACCTTGCCGACACCTTCCGGTCATCCGGCGCTGCCAGCATGCCGTCTCGAAAGTTGTATATACAACTCTGACGGGAGCATCGATGTCCGTGACGGAGACCATCCACCCGGCCCATCCGCCGGCGTTCTGGCTGCGCGACAACTGTCCTTGCGCCGAGTGCCGCGATCCGCGCACCGGCCAGAAGCTGTTCCAGATCACCGACCTGCCCGACGGCCTGGCCATCGGCGCGGTACGAAGCGGCGTACCGGCCGCCGACGGCAGCCCCGGCCTGGAAATGCGGTGGGAGCCCGACGGACACCGGTCCGTCTACCCGCAGGCCTGGCTGACCGCCCACGCGCCCGGCGCCGCACCCGCCACCGGCGCGCCCCACGCGGGCGACGGCCGGACCGAGGCGGACAAGGAGACGTGGGCCGCGGCAGACCTGGCCGGGCGGATCCCCGAGGCCGGCTGGGACGCGTACATCGGCGACCGCCGGGTCCGGATGCGGACGCTGGAGAGCGTGGTGCGCCTCGGCTTCGTCCTCCTGCGCGGCGTACCGCCGCGGGACCGGATGGTCCTCGACGTGGCACGCACCTTCGGCTTCGTGCGCGAGACGAACTACGGCGAACTCTTCGAGGTGCGGGTGGAGGCCGACCCCAACAACCTCGCCTTCACCGGGGCCCGGATCACCCCGCACACGGACAACCCGTACCGGGACCCGATACCCACGCTCCAGCTGCTGCACTGTCTGAGCAACGAGGCCCGGGGCGGGGATTCCGGACTCGTCGACGGCTTCCGCGCCGCCGCGCTGCTGCGCGCCGAGGACCCGGACGCCTTCGCCGTGCTGACCCGCGTGCCCGTGGAGTTCGCCTTCGCCGACGCCCGCACCGAGCTGCGCGCCCACCGGCCGCTGATCGGCGTGGACCCGCTCGGGCGCATCCGCGAGATCCGGTTCAACAACCGCTCCATCGGCACCCTGCACCAGCCCGCCGCGGTCGTCGAGGAGTTCTACGCCGCCTACCGGAGCTTCGCGGAGCTGCTGCTGCGCCCCGAGCTCCAGCTGGACTTCCGCCTCGCCCCCGGCGACTGCGTGGTCTTCGACAACACCCGCCTGCTGCACGCCCGTACGGCCTTCGCCGAGTCCGGCGCCCGCCACCTCCAGGGCGCCTACGCCGACCTCGACGGCCTGCTGTCCACCCTGTCCGTCCTGCGCCGTGGAGGAGACCGCTCATGACCCGTGACATCAGCCCCATCGACACCCTCGCCGCGCTCTTCGAGGGCGAGGGCAGCGCCGAGTACTTCGGCGAGGCCGTCACCCAGGCCCAGCACATGCTCCAGGCCGCCGCCCTCGCCGAGGCGGCCGGCGCCCCGGCGCATCTCGTCGCCGCCTCGCTGCTGCACGACATCGGGCACTTCCACGGAGCCGTGACCGGGCGGGACCTCATGGAGGACGGCCTGGACAACCGGCACAGCCACACCGGCGCCGACTGGCTGGCCCGGTGGTTCGGACCGGAGGTGACCGAGCCGGTTCGGCTGCACGTCGCCGCGAAGCGCTACCTGTGCACGGCCGAGCCCGGCTACTTCGACCTGCTGTCCGAGGCCTCCGTACACACCCTGCGCGTACAGGGCGGCCCGATGACCGAGGCCCAGGCGCGCGCCTTCGAGGCACTGCCCGGCGCGGCCGACGCGGTGGCCGTACGGCGCTGGGACGAGCAGGCCAAGGACCCGGAGGCGGCGATCCCGGACTTCGAGTACTTCCGCCCTCTGCTGGAACGGCTGCTGGTCAGGGCCTGAGCCTCCGGCCCAGCGCACCGGCCGCCGTGCTGTGGGCGGTGAAGGCCACCGTCCCCGGCAGGTACCGGTCCTGGGACCACTCCACCGGGACCCCCGCCGGGTCGGTGGAGCGCCTCCGCTCCCGGAGCAGCGACTCCCCGGCCCGGCAGCCCAGCAGCCGCGCGTCGTCCGCGTCCGCGGGCACGAGGTCGATGGTGTGGTGGGCGTCGGTGAACAGCACGCCGTGCAGGGCGAGTTGCTCCGAGTACGAGACGGTGTCCGCGGGCATGGCGGCCACCAGCTCCCCCACCGCCCCGGGGTACGTCGTACGCTCCACCATCACCGGGGCGCCCGACAGCGTGCGCAGCCTCAGCACGCGGTGGACGGTGGCGCCCGGTTCGATCCGCAGCTGCTCCGCCTCCTCGGCGTCCGCCCGCCCCCGGACGACGGAGTCGGTACGTCCGCCCGGCTGCTCGCCCAGCGAGCGGGCCCACCGCGTGAAGCTGCGCAGCTCGGTCGTACCGCTCCCGCCGCCGGGCCCGGCCAGGACCACCCGGCGGGTGCCTCGGCGCGAGGTGATCAGCCCGTCGCTGCGCAGCGCGGCCAGCGCCTGGCGGACCGTACCGCGCGAGACGCCGTAGCGGCGGGCGAGTTCGTCCTCGGCGGGCAGCCGGGCGCCTGAGTCGTACTCGCCCGCCGTGATGGCGGCCCGCAGATCCGCAGCGACGGTCCGGTGGAGCGGTGTCCGCCGGGATGCCGGTTCCGGTGCCGGGTTCACGGGCACGGGCTCAGCTGCGCGAGCCGGAGCCGGCGCCGACGGCGTTGCGCCAGACGGTGACGTCCAGCGTCATGTACTTGCTCGGCGAGCCCTCGGGCGAGAACCCCTGCACGGTCACCAGGCCCATGTGCCCCGTCCCCGTGATGACGCAGATCTGGCGGCCCTTCGCGAGCTTGGTCAGATAGATGTTCTTGGCGAACCGGGTTTCGGCGCGGCAGGCGGCGAGGGAGCCCTCCTGCCCCGGATCGAGCAGCACCAGGTTCCCCTCGGAGGTCTCCGCGTCGAGGTATCCGCCGGTGTCGTAGGAGAGTTCGTACCCGCCGTCCTCACCCTGCTGGGGCCGGACGTCGTCGTCCCCGAGGGTCAGGTGGTAGCCGGCGGTGAGGTTGATCGCCTTGAAGTCGGCCGGCGTCGGGTCGGCCTTGGCACTCGGCTTGGTACTCGGCTTGGCGCTCGGCTTGGCCGACCCCGTCTGGCCTCCTGCGGCCTGCTCCGCGTCCTTGCCCTTGTCCTGCGAGGGGCCGCTGCCCTGCGCCTGCCCTCCCTTGTTGTTCTTCAGCAGGACGTACGCCGTGGCGCTCCCCGCCACGGCGAAGACCAGCGCGGCCGCCAGGGCGATGAGCAGGCCCTTCTTGCCCTTGCTCTGCGGGGGCTGGGCGGGCGGCGGCATGAACTGGCCAGGGTACGGCCGGGGCTGCTGGGGCTGGGGCTGCGCCGGGAAATGCGTCGGGGCGTAGTGCTGCGCGTGGGCCTGCGCGGCGGCGGGTCCGGGGGCCGGGGCAGGCGTGGGCGCGGGCGTGGGGTACGACTGCGGGGGCTGCTGGGGCTGCTGGGGCTGTTGCGGCTGCGTGTGCTGCTGCGGCGGCGGGCCGAACCCCGGGGGCGGGGTGGCCGGAGCCACCGGCGCGGTGGGCGTGTACGCCGGCACGGCCGGGGCGGTCGCCGGGGGCGGCGGGGTCTGCACCGGGGCGGGGGCGGCGGCGCGCACCGTGATGTCGGCGGCGACCGGGGCCGGGAGCCAGTCCTCGGGGCGGCGCAGCACCGTCTCGGCGTTGGCGGCCTGGCAGAGCGCGATGATCTCGGACAGGGAGGGCCTGGCCTCGGGGTCCTTGGCGAGGCACCGGGTGACCAGTTCGGTCAGCCGCTCCGGCACCCCGCTGAGGTCGGGCTCCTCGTGGACGATGCGGTAGAGCACGCCGTGCGAGGTCCCCTCGCCGAAGGCCGGGGTTCCGGTGGCGGCGTACGCGGCGACCTGGCCGAGCGCGAAGATGTCGGTGGCCGGGGTCACCTTGCGCCCCGCGGCCTGCTCCGGGGCCATGAAGGAGGGGGTGCCGATGGTCACCCCGCTGCCGGTGAGGGAGGTCGCGTCGGCGGCGTAGGCGATGCCGAAGTCGATGACGCGGGGCCCGTCCGCGGCGAGCAGCACGTTGGACGGCTTGAGGTCCCGGTGGACGATGCCCGCGCCGTGGATGACGTGCAGGGCCTCGGCCATGCCGGCGATCAGCAGCAGCACCGCCTCGACGGGCAGCGCCCCGTGCGCGACCACCGCGTCGGCGAGGGAGGGCCCCGGCACGTACGCGGTGGCCAGCCAGGGCTGGGCGCTGTCGGTGTCGGCGTCGATGACGGGAGCGGTGAACAGCCCCTGCACGCGCTGCGCGGACTGCACTTCCTGGGTGAACCGGCGCCGGAATTCGGCGTCTTCGCCGAACTCGGGCCGGATCACCTTGATCGCCACGGGCCGGCCGCCGGGGGTGTACGAGAGGTAGACCTTGCCCATGCCGCCGGCGCCGAGCTTGGCGGCCAGCCGGTACCCGGCGATGGTGGTCGGGTCGTCGCCGGCAAGCGGCTGGAAGACCTGAGGCGAACTGTCCCGGCCCGGCTGCTGACCACTCATCAACTCATGTCTCCCACGCAGATCTCTCCCGACGTCCGGCACCCTACCCAACCAACCGGGCCGGGTCTCACACGGGCGGCCCCACGCGACCCCTCAACAGCGCGGGGGTGACGTCCTCCAGGGACCGCGCGAAGGTCCGCCGCGGTGACGCCGGGACCGGCAGCAGCGAGGGGACGACGAGGACCCCGCAGCCGGCCGCCTCCGCCGAGGCCGCCCCGTCGGGCGAGTCCTCCACCGCCACGCAGGCGCCCGGTTCGAGGCCGAGGCGCCCGGCGGCCGCCCGGTACGGGTCCGGGTGCGGCTTGGTCCGCTCGGTGTCGTCGGCGGACACGGTGAAGGCGAAGGGGACATGGGCCAGCGAGCCGCCGACCACCGAGTCCACGACCACCCGCGGCGAGGCGCTGACCAGGGCGAAGGGAACGCCGTCCGCCTCCAGGGCGGTCAGCAGCCGCTGGGCGCCGGGCCGCATGGGCGCCCCAGCCTCCACCCGGCGGAAGAACCGCTCGGTGAGCTCGGCCGCGATCGCGGCCGGATCTCCCCCGCCCACGGCCCGTACGAGGTGCGCCGCGGTGTCCTCGACCGCGCGGCCGACCACCTCCGGCGCGTCCGCGCCGGTGAGCCGGTGGCCGAGGCCGTCGGCGACTTCCTCGGTGGTCCGCCACCACAGCACCTCGGTGTCGACGAGGGTGCCGTCCATGTCGAACAGGACCGCGCCGAGGGCGCTCACGCTCACGCGGTCCTGGCCACGACGAGCACGGGCCGCTCGGCCAGTCCCACGGCGGCCCGGGCGCCCGGCACCAGCGCCCCGGCGTCCCGGGAGGGCAGGTCGGCCTTGACCGGTACACCGCCGGGCAGCTCGAGGTGGAGGCGGGTCACCGAGCCGAAGAAGGAGGCGGAGACCACGGTGGCCTCGCCCTCGGCATCGGCGGTCGCCGTCACGTTCTCGGGGCGTACGAGGACCTCCACTTCGGGGGTCGACGGGACGGGGCCGTCCACCGGCAGCCGGACGCCCGCCACCGCCACCAGGCCGGAGTCGGTGAGCTGTCCGGGCAGCCGGTTCATGGTGCCGACGAACTCGGCGACGAACGGCGTCGCGGGACGCTCGTACAACTCGGCCGGGGCGGCGCACTGTTCGAGCTTGCCGGCGTTCAGGACGGCGACCCGGTCGGCCATCGACAGCGCCTCCTCCTGGTCGTGCGTGACGAACACGGTGGTGATGCCGAGGGACAGCTGGAGCCTGCGGATCTCCTCGCGCAGGTTCGCCCGTACCTTGGCGTCCAGTGCGGAGAGCGGCTCGTCGAGCAGCAGCACGCGCGGGCGCAGGGCGAGGGCGCGGGCCAGGGCCACGCGCTGCTGCTGGCCGCCGGACATCTGGTGCGGGTAGCGGTCGCCGTGGTCGGGAAGGCCCACCAGGTCGAGGAGTTCGGCCGCACGCTCGCGGCGCTGCGCCGCCCCGACCTTGCGAACGCGCAGGCCGAAGGCCACGTTGTCGCGGGCGTTGAGGTTGGGGAAGAGGCTGTACGACTGGAAGACCATCCCCGCGTCGCGGCGGTTGGCCGGGACCCGGGTGATGTCCGCTCCGTCGACCAGGACCTCACCGGAGTCGGGCTGCTCGAATCCGGCGATGACGCGCAGGGCGGTGGTCTTGCCGCAGCCCGACGGGCCGAGCAGGGCCAGGAGTTCGCCGGGCTCGACGGTGAGGTCGAGGCCGTCGAGGGCGACGGTGGAGCCGAACGCCCGGCGCAGGCCGCGGAATTCGACGCGCGCGCCCGCGGGCTGCGCGGAATCGGCGGCCGGCTTCCCGGCGGCGGGAAGGGCGGTGGGCGTGGTGGACATCGGGGTCAGGACTCCTTGCGGGAGGTGGTGGCGGGCGCGGCCGCGGCGGTGGACGGGGCGGTTCCGGCCCGGGAGAGGGCGAGCAGCAGCAGCCAGGTGATCAGGAGGCTGAGGACGGACACGGCCACGGACATCCGGGCCTGGGCTCCGGAGATCGAGACGATCCACACCGCGAAGGGCTGGAACCCGAGGAGGGAGGCGATGGTGAACTCGCCGAGCACCAGGGCCAGCGTGAGGAAGGCGGCGCCGGCGATCGAGGCCCGCAGGTTCGGCAGCAGCACCCGCAGGACCACGTACGGCCAGCTCGCGCCGCAGCTGCGGGCCGCCTCGACCAGGGTCGGCACGTCGACGGCACGCAGTCCGGCGTCGAGCGAGCGGTAGACGAAGGGCAGTGCCAGCACGGTGTACGCGAGGACCAGGACGACGGGGAACTTCTCGTTCTGGACGGCGAGGAAGGTCTGGTAGAGCGGGGTCCGCGACAGGTGCTCCGGTCCCCAGCGCAGCACGGTGGTGATGCCGGTGACGAGGGCGATCGGCGGCACGACCAGCGGCAGCATGCACGTGATCTCGACGACGGGCCGCAGACGCGGGGAGCCGATGCGGACGGCGACCAGCGCGGGCACCGCGAGCAGCAGCGACAGCGCGATGGTGGCGGCGGCCAGGCCGAGGGAGAGCAGCAGGCTCTCGGTGAACCCGTCGGCGGACAGCAGCTCGGTGTACGCCTCGAAGGTGATCCCCTGGCCGGGCACGTGCACGGTGAACACGAAGGAGGCGAGGAGCGGGACGAGGAAGTACGCGCCCGTCAGCGCGAGCACGGCTCCGCGCCAGATGCCCGTCCCGCGGCTCGCGCCGGAGCGGGGGCGGGAGGCGGTCCGGCGCTGCGCCGGGGTCCGCGTCGGGGCCTCGGTGTCCGGGGCGGTCGGGGTCATCGCAGCCATCGGGCGCTCCGTCGCTGGAGGGGCAGGTAGACCGCCATGACCAGGCCGGCGATCAGGATCATGTCGAGGCCGAGGGCGAGCGCCACGTTCTCCTGGCCGGTGAGCACGTTGCCGGACAGCGCGTCCGCGATCTTGAGGGTGACCAGCGGGACGGACCCGCCGACGAGAGCGGCGGCCGTGGCGTGCGCGGCGAAGGCGGTGCCGAAGAGCAGCACGAACCCGCCGAGCAGGGAGGGTGCGAGGACCGGCAGGCCGACGTGGCGCCAGAACTGCCATCCGCTGGCCCCGTTGTTCTGGGCGGCCTCGCGCCACTGCGGGCGCAGGCCCTCCAGCGCCGGGGCGATCACCAGCACCATCAGCGGGATCAGGAAGTACAGGTAGATCACGGTGAGGCCGGTGAAGGAGTACAGGCTCCAGCCGAGGCTCGTGAGGTCGGCGAGCTGGGTGACGACTCCGGAGATCCCGACGGTGGCGATGAACGCGAACGCGAGGGGAACGCCACCGAAGTTGGCGAGCACGCCCGAGGCGGTGAGCGCCGCACTGCGCAGGGCGGTGGAGCGGGAGGTGACCACGGCCTGGGCGATCAGGACGCCGAGCACTCCGCCGATCAGTGCGGTGAGGGCGGAGAGCTGGACGCTGCCGATGAGCGAGCCGAGGTACGGGCCCTGGAGCGAGCGCGCGAGGTGCTCGCCGGTCAGCCGGGTGGCGCCGTCCGCCGGGTCGGTGCGGGTGACCGCGCCGAAGGCGATGGCGCCGAGCGGGAGGCCGAAGCAGAGTCCGGTGAAGGCCAGCAGCGGGAGGGCGGCGAGCCAGGTGCGGGGGCCGCGCCGCCGGCGGCTGGTGCCGCCGGCGGTACGGGAGGGGGTGGTGGGCATCAGGAGAGGGCCTTGTCCCACTTCTCGGCGAGGGTGGCCTTGGCCTTGTCGAGCTCCTCGGAGGCCGGGAAGGCGGGGGTGCCCTGGACCTGCGGGAGCTTGGTGACGGCGTCCTTGTCGACGGTGCCGTCCTGGGTCATGACGGGCAGCAGGACCGGGCGGGCGTGCCCCTTGAGCCAGAGGTTCTGGCCGTCCTCGCTGTACAGGAACTCCATCCACAGGCGGGCGGCCGCCGGGTTCGGGGCCTCCTTGTTGATGGCCTGCGAGTAGAACTGGGCGTAGACGCCGTCGGTGGGGACGGCGACCTTCCAGTCGACGCCCTTGCCCTTGAACTGCTCGGCGTAGCCGGCGTTCAGGTAGTCCCAGTCGATGGAGATGGGCGTCTCGCCCTTCTCCACGGTGGCCGGGGTGGACTCGACCGGGATGAAGTTGCCGCTCTTCTTCAGCTGCCCGAAGAAGTCGATGCCGGGCTGGATGTCGGCGAAGGAGCCCTTGTTGGCGAGGGCGGCCGCGTAGACGCCGCCGAAGGCCGAACCGGACTTGGTGGGGTTGCCGTTGAGGGCGACCTTGCCCTTGTACTCGGGCTTCAGCAGGTCGGCGAAGGTCTGCGGGCAGGTGGGGATCTTCGCGGCGTCGCAGCCGATGGAGACGTAGCCGCCGTAGTCGTTGTACCAGCGGCCGTCCGCGTCCTTCTGGCCGGCCGGGATCTTGTCCCAGGCGGTGACCTTGTACGGGGCGAACAGGTTCTCCGCGGCGCCGCTGCGGGCGAAGGCGATGCCGAGGTCCATCACGTCGGGGGCGCGGTCCTGGCCCTTGCGGGACTTGACGGCGGCGATCTCGTCGGCGCTGGAGGCGTCCGGGTTCTCGCTGTTGACCTTGATCTTGTACTTGGCCTCGAAGGCCTTGATGATCTCGCCGTAGTTCGCCCAGTCCGGCGGCAGCGCGATCACATTGAGCTTGCCCTCCTTCTGCGCGGCGGCGACGAGGGCCTCCATGGAACCGAAGTCGGCCACCGAGGCGGCGGCGCCCGGCTGCACCTTGCTCTTCGCGTCGCCGGCGGCGCCGGACTTGGGGTCAGGTGCGGCACCACACGCGCTGAGCGTGGTGAGGACGGCGGCGCTGAGCAGTACGGCCGCACCGCGACGGGCGGAGGAACTGAGCACGGTCTCTCCCGGAGACGAAGGGGTTCACTTGTCTGAACAAGTTGGCTCCAGTTCGCCCGGGCCCGCTGTACGGACGGTGAACGGAGGCTGTCTGCGGGAGCACGGCTCGACGAAGAGACGAGAATGTCGGCGGCAATCCGGGAAACGCCTGTTGGAATGATCTTGGGAAGCGGAATCGGACGCACGGCGATCAGGGGGCGAAGGGCATGGGCACGGGCACGGTCCGGCATGTGGAGATCGCCGAGGCGCTGCGCGCGGCGATCGCCTCCGGCGAACTCCCGGTGGGCGCACAGCTGCCCTCCGAGAGCGATCTGGCGGCGCGCTGGTCCGCGTCGCGCGGGACCGTCCGCCAGGCGGTCGCCAGCCTCGCCGCGGAGGGGCTGATCGGCTCCCGGCAGGGCGCGCGGCGGACCGTCCTGCGCCAGGAGCGCCGGCACAGCTTCGGCGAGCTGAACAGCTTCGCCCAGTGGGCCGAGGGGGTCGGGCACCGGGCGGACAGCCGCTTCCTGTCCCGGATCCGCAGACCTGCCACGGCCGAGGAGGCGGAGCGGCTCGCGCTGGACCCGGGTACGCAGATCCTGGCCGTGCTGCGGCTGCGCCTGCTCGACGGGGAGCCCACCATGGTGGAGCGGACCGCCTACGCGGACTGGGTCGCGGCGGCCGTCGAGGCGCTGCCCGCGGACTGCCGCTCCGTCATGGACAGCCTGGCCCAGGGCTCCGGGATCGTCGCCCACCACGGCGAGCACCTCATCGACGCCCTCGGCGCGGGCAGCGAGGACGCCCGGCTGCTGGAGGTCCGGCGCGGAAGCCCGCTGCTGCGCCAGCGGCACGTCTCCGCGACCGCGACGGGCCGCCCGATCGAGTGGTCCGACGACCGCTACCGGGCTGGGAGCGTCACCTTCAGTGTGAGCAACTCGGCGGTAGCAACCCCGTTGGAGCGGCGGGCCGGAGACGGCTGACTCCCGATCGGCCGGGTCCTGTCCGGGCTAGTGCCCGGCCGCTTCGGCGATCGCCCCGGGCAGCCACTCGGCGACCCGGCCGAAGCCGAAACCCAGGGCGGCGGCGCGGCCGTTGTCCATGGCGTAGGCGCGGTCGAAGGAGAACGGCGAGGCGGCGGCGCCCTCCTCGACCACCCGGTACCGCGGCCGCCGCCCGAGCCGCGCGGCGACCAGCTCGCAGAGCCCGGTCACGTCCAGCTCCCCGTGGGAGGCCGCGTTCACCGGCCCGGTGAAGCTCTGCGCGGCCGCCCAGTACAGCAGGTCCGCGATCTCCCGGTGATGGATGAACGAGGTGGCGTACGGGGCCTTGTGCACGTCGACCGGGGTCCCGGCGGCGATCCGCTCCACGTAGTGCGCCAGCCGCCCGGTGAACTCCTCCCGGCCGCCGCCGAGGACGTGGGCGGTCCGTACGGAGACGAACGGGAAGGCGGGCTCGCGCAGGAAGACCGCCTCGGCCTGCCGCTTCCCCTCGGCGTAGGCGTGCGCGGGGTCCGCGTACGGCGCCGTGAGCCCGGTGCCCGCCAGGTCGAGGGAGTCCTCCGTGACGGGGGTCCCGCCGTTCGCCGCGCGGCCGCGGAGGGTGGCGGGGTCGTACACCTCCATCGTGGACGTCATGACGTACCGGCCGGTCCGCCCGGCGAGGACGCGCCGGGCGACGGCGGCCTGCCGGGGCGTGTAGCAGACCTGGTCGATGACGGCGTCGAAGGTGCGCGAACCCAGCGCCGTCCGCAGCCCCTCCTCGTCGTCGCGGTCGGCGACGACGTGGCCGACACCGACGGGCGGGGCGCTGGAGCCCCGGTTGAGCACGGTGACCTCGTTCCCCGCGTCCCGCGCCTTGGTGACCAGGGACTTTCCGAAGTACCGGCTCCCGCCGATGACAAGAATCGTGTTCATGCGGTCGACTCTGCCGTTGTAGGGTCCCCAGCGGAACTGGTGATCGGCTGAACCCGTATGAAGGAAAACTGATGATCGATGTGCAGCGGCTGCGCGTCCTGCGGGCCGTGGCGGAGCACGGCAGCTTCAACAGGGCCGCCGGCGCCCTGCTGCTGACCCCGTCGGCCGTCTCCCAGCACATCGCCGCGCTGGAACGCACCCTGGGCCACCCCGTGGCCGTGCGCAGCACCCGCGGGGTCACCCTGACCGAGCCCGGACGGCTGCTGGTGGAGGCGGCGGAGGCGATTTCCGCCGAACTGGACCAGGTCCGCCACGAGATCGACCGGCTCACCGCTCCGCGGCCGCGCCTGACCGTGGCCACCTTCACCAGCGGCGGCCGCCACCTGCTGCCCGCGGCGCTCGCCCGGTTCGTGGCCGCGCATCCGGAGGTGGAACTGACGGTGCTGGAGAGCGAGCCGGAGGCCGCCGTGCCGATGGTGCGCGGCGGCGCGGCCGACCTCGCCCTCACCTATCACTTCGACGGGCCGCCGCCCGTGCGGCCGGGCGAGCGCCCGGCGCTCGACTGGGTCCCGCTGATGGAGGACCCGCTCTGGCTGGTCCTGCCGCACGGGCACCGGCTCGCGGACCGGTCCTCGCTGAGCCTGGCCGAGCTCTCCGGCGAGCGCTGGGTGCTCGGCTGCCTCAAGACGGAGGCGTTCCTGCGCCGTTACGCGGAACTCGCCGGCTTCGACCTCCGGGTGGGGGCGTCCACCACCGACTACTTCTTCGCGCAGACCCTGGTCGCGGCGGGCGTGGGCGTCTCACTGGTCCCGAACGTCTCGCTGGCCCCGTCCCCGGAACTGACGGTGATCCGCGTCGAACCCCCGCGCCCCGCCCGCCACATCGGCCTCCTCCTCCCCCGCCGACGCCGCCCCCACCCGTACGCCCGATCCCTGACCGAAGCCCTGACCGCCACCGCCCACCAGGCAGCCCACCCGTGAACCGCCTCCTGTCCGCGCGGGCGAGCCGCCCGTCAGCCGGCCCCGTCCTCCGGTGTCCCGGCCGTCAGGGTGCGCAGGCGGCGGGCGGCGGTTTCCGCCGCGCGGCGGGCCTTTCTGGCCTCCCGGTCGGCCTCGCGGTGGCGTTCCTCGGTCTCGGCCACGGCGGCGTACGCGTGGTCCCGGGCGGCCGTGGCGCGCTCGAGCTCCGCATCGGCGGCCGCCGCCTGCCCGACGGCCCGCTGCCGGGCCTCCTCGGCCAGCCGTAGTTCGTCCTCCCGCGCCACGGCCGCCCACTGCGCGTCCTGGGCGGCGGCGCGGGCGGCGGTCACCCGGGGTTCGGGCGGGGCGGTCGGCTCCGGGGGTGACGCGGACGGCGCGGGCGGGGCGGTCGGTACGGCGTCCGGGTCCACACCGGGGAACTCCGTCGACAGGGCCGGGGCCTTCGTCAGCCGGCCGGAGGCCCAGGCCTCGGCCGCCTCCGGATCGGCGAGAGCGGCGTACAGGATCTGCTCGACCTCCCGCACCACCGTCTCGGACACGGCCGTCCCGGCCTCCTCGGCCAGCCGGAGCGCCTCGCGGGCCAGGGCCCCGATCACCACGTGCTGCTGGTGGGACAGATCGCGCAACTGCTCCCCGTCCAGGGACCGGTGCGCCGCCCGCAGCGCCTGCCCGAGCTGGCGGAACTGTTCGACCTCGTCCGGCTTCGCACGGACCAGCGTGTTCGACGTCCAGGCCGCGAGCGTGGGGCGGCGCAGTCCCGCGATCCGCTTCCCCGCGGCCTGGTCCCCGGCCCGTTTCGCGCGGGCGGCGGCCTCGTCCCGGGCCGCCGTGAACCGCGCCGGGGGCAGCGCGTACAGGGTGTCGATGATCTCTTCCACATCCACGCGGCCCACTGTCCGTCATCACCGCCCGTGGACGGGGGACCGTCACCGCTCCGCGCGCCGCCCGATCCGATCCGATCAGTTCAGATCCGATCGGATCAGAGGTTCATCGGCCGGTGTTCATCGGCTATGCGGCCGTCGCGCAGTTCCACCACCCGGTCGGCCAGTTCGATCAGAGCCGGGTCGTGGGTGGCGACCAGCGCGGTGACGCCCTCGCTGCGCACCACCGCGCGCAGCAGCCGCATGATCGAGCGCCCCGTCTCGGAGTCGAGCTGGCCGGTCGGTTCGTCCGCGATGATCAGGTCGGGTTCGTTGGCGAGGGCGCGGGCCACGGCCACGCGCTGCTGCTGGCCGCCGGAGAGTTCGCCGGGGCGCTGGCCCGCGTGCTCGGCCAGGCCCACCAGGGCCAGCAGGGTCCTGGCGCGTTCCTCGCGCTGCTGGGCCGGGATCTTGCGCAGCCGCATGGGGACCCCGACGTTCTCGGCGGCGGTGAGGACGGGGATCAGGCCGAAGGACTGGAACACGAAGCCGATCCGGTCCCGGCGCAGGGCCAGCAGCCCCGGCTCGTCGAGGCCGGCCAGCGGGGTGCCGTCGAGCAGGACGGCTCCCGTGGTCGGGGTGTCCAGGCCGCCGACCAGGTTCAGCAGGGTGGTCTTGCCGGAGCCGGAGCGGCCCTTGAGCGCGGTGAGTTCGCCGCGGCGCACCTCGAACGAGACGCCGCGCAGGGCGTGTACGGTCCGCGGGCCGCTGCCGAAGCTCCGGTGCACGTCGTCCACGACGACCATGGGCGTCCGGTCCGCGGCCGTGCCGTCCTGGTGCTGCGTCATGTTGTGGGCTCCCCCTGGGACTCGAATCGGCCGACGGAGGACGCCGCCCGAGGCACCTCCTGCTCGAATTTGCTCATCCGTCACATCCTTCGCGCAAGTCCCTTCCCCCGTGCGTTCGAATCTGACAGCATCGTCCGCTATCCGGTGCCAGTGGTCCGGTCGGGGGAGGAACAGGCACATGCTCGGCTTCGTCGTGCGCCGGCTGCGCGGGCGATTGCCGCTCGCCGCCGCCGTACTGCTGACCGTATTGATCACCACGACCGTCCTGACGGCGCTGTTCGCCTTCACGCGCGGCGTGGGCGATGCCGGGCTGCGCCAGGCCCTCCAGGGGCCGGGCCGGGAACGGGCCACCGTGCTGGTCACCGGCGAGCACCCGGCGCCGGCACGCACCCAGGACGACGCGGCCGTACGGGGCTTCGCGGACGAGCTGTTCGGCCGGCTCCCGGTCGGCGTCGAGAGCCTGGCGCGCAGCCGCCCGTACGGCCTGCCGGGCGCCGCCGCCCCCGGCAGGGAAGCCGATCTGACGCTGCTCGCCTCCTTCGACCGCCGGCGCGTACGACTGCTCGCGGGCCAGTGGCCACAGGCGGCGGGCGGTGCGGGCTCCGCGGGCGGCCCGTCCCCCCTGGGGGTGGCGGTGCCCCGGGCGGCGCTGGTCCGGCTCGGGCTGACCGAGGCCGCGCTGCCCGCCGAGGTGCGCCTGGCCGACCGGTACGGCGGCGCCCCGCTCACGGTGCTGGTCACCGGGGTGTACCGGGCAGCCGATCCGGCGGACCCGTACTGGCGGCTCGACCCGCTCGGCGGCCGCGAACTCCAGGTCAGCAGTTTCACCACCTACGGCCCGCTGCTCGTCGACGACACCGCCTTCACCGCGGGCGGTCTTCCGCAGAACAGCCGCGGCTCGCTCCTGACCGCCGACTTCACCACCGTGCGCGCCGCCGAGGCCGGGGCCCTGCGCGAGCGCGCGGCGGGACTGGCGGGCGGCTCGGGGGAAGCAGGGGTGAAAACCCCCGCCGGGTTCCAGATCAAGACGGAACTCCCGGTCCTGCTCGAGGAGTTGGAGTCGGGCCGGCTCGTCGCCCGGTCCTCCCTGCTGGTCGGTGCGCTCCAGCTCGCCGTCCTCGCCGCGGCCGCACTTCTGCTGGTCGCCCAGCTGCTGACGGACCGCCAGGAGCCGGAGCGGGTCCTGCTCACCGCGCGCGGCGCCTCACGCGCCCGGCTCGGCGCCCTCGGCGCCGCCGGATCGCTGCTCCTGGCCCTGCCCGCCGCCGTTCTGGCACCCCTCCTCACCCCACCCCTGCTCGACCTCCTCAGCGGCTACGGCCCGCTGTCGCGGGTCCCCCTGGACACCTCCGGGACCTGGCTGCTGTGGCCCGTCGCGGCCGCCTGCGCCCTCGGGTGCGTGGCCCTGACCGCGCTGCCCGCCGTGCTGCGCGGCGCGGGGGCCTCCGCTCTGCGCCGCAGCGGCCGCCGCCAGGCCCTGGTCGCCGGGGCCGCCCGGTCCGGCGCGGACCTGGCGCTGGTGGCGCTCGCCGTCCTCGCCTACCAGCAGCTCGCCCAGTACAGCGGCGCCGGGCACGAGCCCGCCCCGGCCGGGGCGTCCGGCGGGCTCGGCGTCGACCCGGTGCTGGTCGCCGCGCCGACCCTGGCCCTGTGCGCGGGCACCCTGCTGGTGCTGCGCCTGCTGCCGTTCGCCGCGCGGCTGGGCGGCCGGCTGGCGGCGCGCGGCCGCGGGCTCGGCCCGGCGCTGGTCGGCTGGCAGCTCGCCCGCCGGCCGAGGCGGGCCACCGGCCCGGTCCTCTTGCTGGTCCTCGCCGTGTCCAGCGGGGTCCTGGCGCTCGGCCAGCACACCGCCTGGACCGCCTCCCAGCGCGACCAGGCGGAGTTCGCCACCGCCGGGGGCCTGCGGATCTCCGGCAGCGAGCTGGCCCCGCTGGGCCGGGGCGGCCGCTACTCCTCGCTGCCCGGCGGCGAACGGGTGATCCCGGTGGTCCGCACGAAACAGGAGCTGCCCGGCGGCCGGGCCGGGCAGGTGCTCGCGCTGGACGCCGCCGCAGTGGCCGAACGGGTGCCGCTGCGCAGCGACCTGAGGGACGGGCGGGCCATGCGCGAGCTGTTCACGCCGCTCGCCGCCGCGAACGGCTCGGCGGGCGGCGGCATAGAGCTGCCGGGTCACCCCCGCCGGCTCGAGGTCGAGGTGACCGCCCAGACCCCGCGTTCGGGTGGCCGCCCCGGTCTGGGACTGCTGCTGCGCGACCGGTTCGGCCTGACCTACCGCACGCCCCTGCTCCCGCTCCCCGAATCCGGGGAGGGCACCGTCCCGGTGGACCTCGACGCGCTGGCCGGTGCCCCGCTCGGGTCCGCCGCCGCCCCCCTGAGCCTGGCCGGGCTCGTGCTCTCGTACGGCCTCGAGGCCGGTCCGGGCGGCCGCCCCGAGCCGCCCGGGGCCGGCGAGCCCGCGCTCCCGGGAGCTGACCGTACGTCGCCTCGCGGTCGCCGAGGCCCCCGCGCGGCGGCGGTGCCCGTGCCGCTCCCCGCGGCCCCGCCCGGCTGGACCCTGAAGGCCCCGCCGCTGTCCGGCGCCACCCCCGCCGCCGAACTCCTGCCCGCACAGGAAGCTCCGGGCGGCCCGGCGCTGCTCCGGCTGCGCTACCGCGGCGGCACGGACACCTTCGGCGGTGTCCAGATCGGGCTGCTCGCCGGGCCCGCGCCCGCCGCCGAGGTGCCCGGGATCGCCACCCGCGGCTACCTCGCCGCCGTCGGGGCGGCCGTCGGCGACCTGGTCCCCGTGCCGCTGGGCGGCGCCACCGTGCCGGTGCGGATCACCGCCGCCGTCGGCTCGCTGCCGGTGGCCGGGGACACCGCGCTCGCCGTGGATCTGGCCACCGCCGGGCGGCTGCTGGCGTCCGACACCGGGCGGGAGCTGCCGCCGCCCGCGGAGTGGTGGCTGCCCGCCGCCTCCGCCGGGGACCCCGCTCCGGCGCGGGCCGCCGCCGAGCTGCGCGGCGGGGCCGGTGGCCAACAGGTGGAGCTGCGCGGGGAAGTGGCCGCCGCGCTGCTGGAGGACCCGCTGAGCGCCGGTCCGCAGAGCGCGCTCGCCGCCCTCGCGGTGGCCTGCGCGGTGCTGGCGGCGATCGGCTTCGGGGCCTCCGCCGCGGCCGCGGGGCGCGAGCGGGCCCGGAGTTCGCCGTGCTGACGGCGCTGGGTGCGCCCCGCCGCGGGCTCGGCCGCACGGCCGCCGCCGAGAACGGTGTCCTGGTCGGCCTCGGGACCGCCGTCGGGGTGGGGCTGGGCGCCGCCATCGTCCACCTGGTGGTGCCGCTGGTCGTGCTGACGCCGGCCGCGCGGCGGCCCGTGCCGGAAGTGCTGGTGGACCTGCCGACCGTCGGAACGCTGCTGATGGCCGCCGCGATCGCCGCGGTGCCCCTGCTGTCGGCCGTGATCGGCGGCCGCCGTGACCGGACCGCCCGGGGCACCGCCGACCGGCTGCGCCTCTTGGAGGAGATGTGACCCGCCCGGCCCCGACCCCGGCCCCGACCACCGCCGACGGGCGCGGGCACCGCCCCGCTCCCTGGGTGCGGACCCGGCTCCGCGCGGCGCCGCTGACCGTGCTGCTCGGCGCCGCCCTGGCCTTCGTCGCCGTACTGCTGGCGGCCGCGCTGCCGCGCGCCGTGGACCGCGGCGCCGACCAGGCCCTGCGTTCCTTCCTGCACGACCAGGGCCCCGGACCGACGAGCCTTTCCGCCTCCGTCACTTCCCGTGGCGGGCGGATGACCCCGCAGGACCTGGACACCGTACTGGCCGCCCTGCGCGCACGCACCGGCGGCGCCTTCCGCCTCGACGCGAGCGGTCCCGTCCACGGGGCGCGCGGTGTGAAGGCCAGCAACCTGGCCACGCCCGGCCTGGACCGGCCCGAGGCCGTCGACCCCCGGCTCACCCTGGTCCACCTCCCGGAGGCCGCCGCCCACACCTCGCTGGTCGCCGGCCGCTGGCCGAGCGGCGGCGAACCCGGCGCCCCGGTCCCGGTGGCCCTGTCGCGCAGTGCCTCCGAGACCCTCAAGGCCCCGCTCGGCACCGTGCTGGAATCCACGCCGAGCATCTCCGGGACGCTCCGGGCCGAGGTCGTCGGGCTGTACGACGCCACCGATCCCGCCGATGTCTACTGGACCGACCTGCCGTGCCTGACCAAGGCCTGCCAGAACCGCACCACCGACTCCCTGCCGAAGGTGTACTGGCAGACCGCCGCCCTCGTCGGCGCGGACGGCCTCGACCGCATCGGCGCCTGGGGCGAGGGGGCCGAGTACTTCTGGCGGCTTCCCGTGGACACCGGTGTCCTGCGGGCCGACCTGCTGCCGGGCGTCTCGCGCGAGATCGCCTCCTTCGTCACCGGCCCCACCGCCTCCGGACTCTCCGCCGCCTTCAAGCGGCCCGATCTGCACATCAGCTCCCGCCTTCCCGAACTGTTCAAGCGGGCCGAGGCCCGGCAGCAGGGCGCAGCGCCGCTCGCCGCGATCGGCCCGGCCGGTGTCGCAGGGGTGGCCGCCGTCGTGTTCTGCCTGGCCGCCGCCCTCACCGGGGACCGGCGCGAGGCCGAGCTGCGGCTGCTGATGGCCCGCGGCGGCTCGCGCCGCTCCCTGGTTCGCCGCCTGCTCGGCGAAGGTGCCGTCACCGTGCTGCCGGCCGCCGCGCTCGCCGCCTGGCTCGCCATACGGCTGCTGCCGACTCCCCGGCTGACGGCCTCGCTGGTCGCCGCCACCGCCGTGACGCTGCTCGCCCTGCTGGCCTTCCCCGTACGGGCCTTCGTACTGCTGTCCGCGCCGCACGGGCCGCGCCCCCGGCGCCGCCTCGTCGCCGAGCTGCTGGTCCTCGCCGCCACCGCCGCGGCCGTGCTGGAGGTACGCCGCCGCGGCGTCGCCCCCGCCGCCGGACTCGATCCGCTGCTGGTGGCCGCCCCGCTGCTGCTCGCGCTGTCCGGCGCCCTGCTGCTCTCCCGGCTCCTGCCCGCCCTCGTCGGGGCGCTGGCCCGGGCGGCCGGCCGGCGCCCGGGCCTGATCGGCTTCCTCGGGCTGGCCCGCGCCGCCCGGGGCGGCGGGGGCCGCGGGCGGCCTTCCGTACTGCCGCTGATCGCCCTGATGCTCGCGGTGACCACGGGCGGCTTCGGTGCCACGGTGCTGGGTTCGGTGGACACCGAGCGGCTCCAGGTGGCCCGGCAGGCCGTGGGCGGGGACGCCCAGATCGCCGCGCCCGCGGGAGAAGCCCTGACGCCTGAGCTGATCCGGGCGGCGAACGAACTGCCCGGGGTACGGACGCCGGTCGCCGCCTGGGTGGAAGAGGACGACGCGTTCCTCTTCGGCACCGATCGGGGCTCCCCGCAGGTCAGGGTGGTCGTCGTCGACCCGGTGGCGTACGCGGCGCTGGCCCGTACGGTCGGGCGCGGCCGCTTCGACCCGGCGCTGCTCGCCGGGGGTGCCCCCGGCACTCCGCTGCCCGCGCTGTTCAGCGGCGACCTGGTCGCGCGGGCCGGTGACCAGGCCTACCGGCTGCGGGTCCGCGGCGAGGAACTCCAGGTCAGGGCCGCTGCCGTGATCGACGGCACGCCGGCGCTGCCGGGCAGCGGAGCCGCCATCCTCGTCCTGCCGGCGCAGCCGGCCGTCGCCCTGACGCCCCGGATCTCCACCCCCAACCGGTGGTTCGCCACCGGATCCGTCGACGCGGACCGGCTGGAGGAGCTGGTCCGCGCCGGGACCCCGGCCGCGACCGCGGAGCAGGTCCTGGTGCGGACGAGTGCCGCCACCGTCGCCGGCCTCGCCGCCGACCCGCTCCAGCACTCGGCCGGACGGCTGTTCTGGGCGGCGGTCGCCGGGGCCGCCGGATTCGCCGTGCTGGCCGTCCTGCTGACGCTGATGCGGGCCGCGCCCGACCGGGCCGCGCTGCTCGCACGGCTGCGCACCATGGGCCTTCGTCCCCGGCAGGGCGTGGCGCTGATCCTGGCCGAGGCCTTGCCGCAGGCGCTGGTCGCCGCGGTCGGCGGCGGGCTGGTCGCGGCGGCGGCCGTGGCCCTGCTCGGCCCGGCCGTGGACCTTTCCGCGCTGGTCGGTGCGCAGGTGCCCGCGGGGCTGCGGCTCACCGCGCGGCCCGTGCTGACCCAGGCGCTGGGCCTGGCGGCCCTGGTCGCCGTGGCCGTGCTCGCGGAGGCGGCGATATCCGGCAGACGACAGATCTCCACCGAGCTGAGAGCGGGAGACCAGCGGTGAACACCGAGCAGCCGACCTACGAAGAGCTGCGCCGGCAGGCCCTGGCCGCCGCCGCACCCCGTATGACCGGGGCGGACACGGCAATCGTCTGCGACCGTCTGGTGCGCATCTTCAGCACCGACGGGGTCGAGGTACAGGCCTTGCAGGGGCTCGAACTGACCGTGGCCCAGGGCGATCTGGTGGCCCTGGTCGGTGCCTCCGGCAGCGGCAAGTCCACCCTGCTGAACATCCTGGCGGGCCTGGACGTCCCCACGGCTGGCACCGCCACCGTCGGCGGCTACGACCTGCTCGAGATGTCCGCCAAGGACCGTCTGCGCTACCGCCGGGAGGCGGTGGGATTCGTCTGGCAGCAGACGGCCCGCAACCTGCTGCCCTTCCTGACCGCGGCCCAGAACATCGCCCTCCCCATGCAGCTGAGGGGCCGGGCCGCCAGGGGCGCGGCCGGGCGCCGGGCGGCCGCCCGGGTCGGCGACCTCCTCGAAGCCCTGCAGATCACCGATCTCGCGGGCCGCCGGCCTGCCGAGCTCTCCGGCGGCCAGCAGCAGCGCGTGGCCATCGCCGTGGCCATGGCCAACGACCCCGCGGTCCTCCTCGCCGACGAGCCCACCGGCGAGCTGGACTCCGAGACCGGCGCCGCCATCTTCGAGGCCTTCCGCACGGTGAACCGGGAGTTGGGCGCCACCGTGGTCATCGTGACCCACGATCCGCTCGTCGCCGGAGAGGTCCGGCGTACGGTGGCCATCCGCGACGGCCGCACCAGCAGCGAGGTGCTGCGCCGCACCGTGACCGACGAACACGGCGCGGAATCGGTGAGCGAACGCGAGTACGTGATGCTGGACCGCACCGGCCGCGTCCAGCTGCCGCAGAAGTTCCTGGAGGCCCTCGGCATGGAGCAGCGCGTGGCCGTCGACCTCGCCGCCGACCACATCGAGGTGCGCCGCGACGACTCCGACGCGGACGGGGGCTGAGGCGCCCCGCGAATGGTTTCGTCACTTTCGCGGCCCAGGGGTCGTTAGGGCCTCGGGGTTGACTCGGGGGCGAAGGGATGAACGGAATGCGGCAATTTCCTCTGGAGATGCTCCACGTGGCACCCGGCCGGGTGGTCGAGTGGCGGCTCAGGTCCACGGTCGCGGAGGCCTGCGGCCCCGACGACGAGTCGGGCAGGAGGGCGTCCTTCAACCAGGAGAAGCACTTCACCGTCGCCGAGGAGAGCCGGGCCGCCGACGACCCCGTCGCATCGTGGATCGCGGTCACCTTCGAGGTGGCCGGGCGGCTGGACGAACCGGCCCTGGCGCAGGCCCTGCTGACCTTCGTGCAGCGGCACGAGGTGCTCAGGTGCGCGTTCCTCCGCCTGGCCGGGGAGCTGGCCTGTGAGCCCTTCGACCCGGCCGAACTCGCCCTCGACGCCGAGACGGTGGGGACCTTCGAGACCTCCGCGGCGCTGCGGGGCTTTCTCGTCGAGCGGTTCACCCGGAGCATCGACACGTTGTCCTGGCCGCTGTTCGTCATGGGCGCGGTGCTGCGCGAGGACTCCGCGACGGTCTACCTCGCCTTCGACCACATCGTGTGCGACGGCATGTCGATGCCGATCGTCGTCCACGAGGTGCTGACCGCGTACGAGGCCCTGTGCCGCGGCGAGGACACCGGGCTGCCCTCGGCCGCGCCCAGCTATCTCGACTTCGCCGACGAGCAGCGCCGCCGCTACCTCTCCATCGACGCCCGCGACGAACGCCTGGACTACTGGAAGGAGTTCATCGCGCGCGGCGGCGAGTTCTTCCCCCGCTTCCCGCTCGACCTCGGCGTGGAGCCGGACCGGATGTACCCGATCGTCAACGAGGCCTCCACGCTGCTGGACGCCGCCGAGACCGAGGTCTTCGAGAAGACCTGTCTGGCCGTCGGCGGCAAGCCCTTCATGGGGGTGCTCGCCTCCGTCGCCGTATGCCTGCGCGAGGCCGGCGGACCGGGCGTCTACCGGGGGTTCATGCCGGTGAGCGAGCGCGGCCGGGAGGGCTGGGGGGACTCGGTGGGCTGGTTCGTCAACACCATGCCCATCGAGTTCGACGCCTCGCCCGGCCGGGACTTCGCCCAGATCATGGCGGGGGTCCGGGCCGGGTTCAGCGAGATGATCGGCCACATCGACGTGCCGTTCGTACGGGCCTGGGAGCTGCTCGCCCCCGAGGAGTTCGCCGCCCGTTCCTGGCCGTACCCGGTGAACTTCTTCTCGTACATCGACATGCGCAGGTGCCGGGGCGCCGAGCGGCACGACGAGTGGCGGCCCTCGACCCACGTGTGGTCGGCGCGTGCCAACGGTGCCTGTTCGTGGTTCCAGCGCGATGCCGACGGGCTGCACATGAACTCCCTCTACGTCGACACCGCGGCGGCCCGCCGCACCATGGGCGACTTCCAGGAGGCGCTGCGCCGGACGGTCCAGGACATCGCCCGCTCGGGCGGCTTCCGCCGGCCCGTCGCGCTGACCGGGCCGCGCCGGCCCGAGCGGACGCCGCTCGATGTGGCCGTCCGCTACGGCAGGTAGAGGGTGTAGAGGAGCCTGTTCGGCACGACCGGCGGGCTGCCCTGGAGGGCGCCGGTCGTGGCGTTCGCGACGAGGGCCTGTTTGACCTGTGCGGGGGTGTCGCCCGGCCGGAAGGCGAGATGGAGGGCGGCGGCTCCGGACGTGTGGGCGGTGGCCGCCGAGGTGCCGCTGAGGGTGGCCGTGGCGGTGTCGCCGTCCTTCCAGGCGGAGGGGATGGCCACACCGGGGGCGAACAGGGCAACGCAGTTGCCGTAGTTGGAGGAGGCGGCACGGCGGTCGAGGCTGTCGCTCGCGCCGACGGTGATGATCTCGGGCAGCCGGGCGGGTGAGTTGGCGCAGGCTCCGTCGGGCCGGGCGGAACCGCCGGCCGCGGCGGTGTAGGTGATCCCGGCGCGGATGGAGCCGCGGACGGCCGCGTCGAGGGCGGTGTTGGCGGCCCCGCCCAGGCTCATGTTCGCGACGGCGGGGCGGATCGCGTTCGCGGTGACCCAGTCGACGCCCGCGATGACCCCCGAGGTACTGGCGGATCCCTGGCAGTTCAGGACCCGTACGGCGACCAGCCGGGCCTCCTTGGCCACGCCGTAGGCCGAACCCGCGACGATCCCGCCGACGTGGGTGCCGTGGCCGTTGCAGTCGTTGCCGTTCTGGCCGTCCCCGACGGTGTCGGTGCCGACGGAGGCCCGGCCGCCGAACTGCGTGTGCGTGGTGCGCAGTCCGGTGTCGATGACGTACACCCGTACGCCGGGGGCGGTGGTGCGGTAGGCGTAGGTGGTGGAGAGCGGGAGCGCGCGCTGGTCGATGCGGTCCAGTCCCCAGGGGGCGCCCGGCTGGACGGCCGCCGGGCCGGCCGGGGCCGTGGCGTCGAGGGTGACCACGGTGTCCTGCTGGACCCTGGCCACCCGCGGGTCGGCGGCGAGCCTGGCCGCCCGGGCCTGGTCCATGCGCGCGGAGAAGCCGTGGAGCGCGTTCGTGTAGACGTGGCCGAGCCGTGCGCCGCCCGCCTTGGCCAGGAGGTCGGGGAGGGTTCGGGTACCGGCGGCGGACTCCTTCAGGACGACGATCCAGCTGTCCGGGACCGCGGTCTCGGCGGGGCCCGCGAGCTGTAACTCCCCCGCGGGGGTGGCGGAGGCGGGGGGAGCGATCGGCAGGAGGGCGGCGGCGAGCAGGACGGCGGACGGCAGCAGCCTCGAGAAGCGTCTGGTGGCGGTCATCTCCGGTGCACCTGGACCTTTCGTCGACCGGGTGTGGGGGCGCCCCAGATTCCCCGGCCGCGCCCGACGGCACAAGAGTGCGGTCCCGGACAGCCCGGCCGGGCAGCTGACACCTCACTGGAGCCGGTCGGCGCGCCCGCGGAGCAGGGAGCGTTCCCGCTCGTTGCGGGTGAGCGAGGCCGCCCGTTCGAACTCGGCGCGGGCCTCCGCCGGGCGGCCGAGCCGCTCCAGCAGGTCTCCCCGTACGCTCGGCAGCAGGTGGTAGGCGCGCAGGGCCGGTTCCTGCGCCAGCGCGTCGACCAGCGGGAGCGCGGCCTCCGGTCCCTGGGCCATCGAGACGGCGACCGCCCGGTTGAGCTCCACCACCGGGGACGGGATCAGTGTGACCAGCCGCCCGTACAGGGCGGCGATCGTCGGCCAGTCGGTGTCCTCGTAGCGGACGGCCGCCGCGTGGCAGCCGGCGATGGCGGCCTGTACCGAGTAGGGGCCGCTGCCCGCGTGTCGCATGGCCTCGATGCCCCGGTGGATGAGCATGCGGTTCCACCGGGCCCGGTTCTGGTCGGCGAGCAGGACCGGTTCCCCGTCGGGTCCGGTCCGGGTGGCCATCCGGGACGCCTGGAACTCCAGCAGCGCGGCGAGGCCGTGCACTTCGGGCTCCTTGGGCATCAGGCCCGCCAGGACGCGGACCAGCCGCAGCGCGTCCTCGCACAGGGCGGGGCGGACCAGGTCCTCGCCCGCGGTGGCCGAGTAGCCCTCGTTGAAGACGAGGTAGATGACCTCGAGGACCGATGCGAGCCGTGCCTCGCGGTCGGCCCCGTACGGGACTTCGAAGGGCACCCCCGCCGTGGCCAGGGTCCGTTTCGCCCGGACGATGCGCTGGGCGACGGCGGACTCGGACGCGAGGAAGGCGCGGGCGATCTCCTGAGTGGTCAGGCCGCCCATCAGCCGCAGGGTGAGCGCGATCCGGGCCTCGGTCGCCAGGAGCGGGTGGCAGGCCGTGAAGATCAGCCGCAGCAGGTCGTCGTCGATGTGCTCAGGGTCCGCGAGCTCGGCCGGTTCGGCGGGCGGCGGTACGTCCTCCAGGGTCCGGCCGACCTCCGCGAGCTTGCGCGCGTAGGTCTCCTTGCGGCGGACGAGGTCGATCGCGCGGTGTTTGGCGGTGGCCATGAGCCAGGCGCCCGGCCGGTCCGGGACGCCGGACTCGGGCCACTGTTCAAGCGCGGCGACCAGGGCGTCCTGGGCGAGTTCCTCGGCGATGCCGACGTCCCGGACGATACGGGCGACGCCGGCGATGATCCGCGCCGACTCGATCCTGAACACCGCTTCGACCGCCTGGGCCGTACTCACTGCCGTCACGGCCACTCATCAGAGCAGCCGTGACGAGGCAGGGCAAACGCGGCGCGGTCACATCTCCTGGATCTCCCGGACCTCGGCGCTGACGTTCCACTCCGCCGGGTGGATCTCCAGGAACCGCCTGGTCCACTCGATGGCCTCGGCCTTGTCCTTGCACTGGGTCAGGGAGTAGCCGCCGACGACCTCCTTGGTCTCGGTGAAGGGACCGTCGGTGTAGCTGATCTTCCCGCCGGACCAGCTGAGCCGGGTCCCTTCGGAGGTGGGCAGGAGTCCGGCGGTGTCGAGCATGACCCCGGCCTTGGTGATCTCCTCCAGCAGGGCGCCCATGCGCTGCTCGAACTCCGGCGGGAAGGCCTCGGGGGGCAGGTCCTGCTCGTTGATGCGGATCATGGTCAGGAAGCGCGGCATGGTGACTCCTCGGTCGGGAGGGCGGGGGCTTTCCCTGCCTCTCACCCCTGCGTCGAACGGGAGACGCCCGGATCGACAGCTCCTCGAAGATTCTTCGGAGAATTTTCGGGAGCCGCCACCACCGGGGCTCTGCCGCTCAGCCGCTCACCCGTTCAGCGGAGCCAGAAGAAGACGGTGTCCTGGGTCCGGCCCGCCTTCTTCGTCTCCTCCCACTCGTCGGCCTCCACCCGCATGGGCTCCAGCAGCACTTCCGCCGTCTCGCGGACTTCCGGGTCGAGCCGGTCGAGGACCGCCTCGTACGCCTCGACCAGCTCGGCGGCCCGGGACGCCGGGAACGTGCCCATCCACGGGACGGCGTCGCCCGGGTGCGGGAGCCGGATCGGCGGGCCGCCGAACAGGATGGCGGCGGGCGCGAGGTCGGCCGGGACCCCGTGCCGGGTCATCTCCTCGTCCACGGTGTAGAACCAGGAGGGCCGCCGCCAGTAGCCGAGGTCGTGGGTGTCGGAGAAGTTCACCGCGACCAGCGACTGGAAGGCGTAGGTGTAGGCGGGGTCCATGTCCGCACTGGGGCTGCCTTCCAGCAGTTCCTCCAGTGCCTGTGCGACCGGCACGTCCAGCTTGATGCCCTGGTCTTCGAAGCGGGCGTCGGTCCGCGCGCACTGTTCCCGCGCGAATCCGAGAACGCGCTCCTGTTCGGGTGTCCGCTCCACCGCCGTCAGCAGCCGGATCACGGCCCGCATGTCGCCGGTGCTCATCTCCAGGTTCCCCATGGCCCCATTCCTCGTACGTCGAACTTCCATGATCGCCGACACCGGCGGCAGGTGGTGACCGGCCCCGGCGGTCAGCGACTGTCCCCCACCCAGTCCCAGCGGCCGGGGTCCGCCGCCCGGCGGCGGTAGTGGGCGCGGCCGCCCGCCCCGTAGCGCCCTATCTCCGTGGGCAGCCTGGCCTCTTCGGCGAGCTGCCGGGTGCTCCAGCCGGTGATGTCGAGGAGGAGCCCGTCCAGGGGGCCGCCCACGAGTTCGCCGTAGACGTGGCCGGGGCGCGGGCCGGGGTCGGGGTCTTCGTGGTCGGCGCCGTAGACCCGGCGCCGGAGCATCCTGTCGTCCATACCGTTCAGCTTCACAGGCACCACTGACAATCGGCCGCCGGGCGCAGCGGCGATGATGGTGGCCGCCTCCCTGGTCACGGGGGGGCCCGGGAGCGAGGAGCGGCACGCATGGCACGTCGGGTACACCAGCCACTGGAGGACCAGGAGTTCGACTTCATCCTCTCCATGGCGCCGGGGCCGGTTCTCGCCTACTTCTGCGGGACCTGGCCGAAGGCCCTCGAGGCGTGCCGCGCGATGGACGCGGTCGTCGGCGAGCTGGCCGAGGAGTACGGGACGCGGTTCACCGCCGTCCGTACGGACATCACCCGCTGCCCGGGGCCGACCAGGCGTTTCGGCGTGACCGGCGCCCCGACCGCCGTGCTCGTCAAGGACGGCGAGGCGGTCGCGAGCCAGGCCGGTCCCATGACCCGCGAGGAGTTCCGGGCCTTCCTGGACGCCCATCTCTGAGGTCCGGGGGCGCCCACTGGGCCCTGTGGGCGAACTCGGGGTGATCTGGCCGAAAGTGGCATAGGTGGGATAGGTGCCTCAGGCATGTAATGGAGTCCGGCACAACGGAACCATCGCTCGCGAGGTGCTCATGTCCTTCACGTCAGAGACCGTTGCCTTCCCCCAGGACCGAACCTGCCCCTACCACCCGCCGGCCGCCTACGAACCCCTGCGGGAGGCCCGGCCGCTCTCCCGCGTCACTCTTTTCGACGGCCGCTCCGTATGGGTGGTCACCGGACTGGCCGAGGCGCGCACCCTGCTCGCCGACGGCCGGCTCTCCACCGACCGCCGCAACGCGGGCTTCCCCACGCCCACCAGGCGGTTCAAGGGACTCCAGAACCGGCGCGCCGCGCTGCTCGGGTTCGACGACCCCGAGCACAACACCCAGCGCCGGATGCTGATCCCCTCCTTCACCCTGAAGCGGACCGCCGCCCTGCGGCCGCGCATCCAGCAGACCGTGGACCGGCTGATCGACGAGATGGTCGCCGCGGGCCCGCGGGCGGAGCTGGTCGCCGCCTTCGCCCTGCCGGTGCCCTCGATGGTGATCTGCACCCTGCTCGGAGTCCCGTACGAGGACCACGAGTTCTTCGAGGGAGAGTCACGGCGGCTGCTGCGCGGCCCGGAATCCGCCGATGTGGAGGACGCCCGCCGCCGGCTGGACGCGTACCTCGTCGACCTGATCGGGCGCAAACGCCGGGAGCCCGGGGACGGCCTGCTCGACGAGCTGATCGAGCAGCGCCTGGAGACCGGTGAGATCGGCGTCGGGGAACTGGCCGACCTCGCCGCGATCCTGCTGATCGCGGGGCACGAGACCACCGCCAACATGATCTCGCTCGGCACCTTCACCCTGCTGCGCCACCCGGAGCAGCTGGCCGAGCTGCGGGCGGACCCGACGCTGATGTCCACGGCCGTGGAGGAACTGATGCGGTTCCTGTCGATCGCGGACGGGATGCTGCGGGTGGCTACCGAGGACATCGAGATCGGCGGGGTCACGGTCCGCGCGGACGACGGGGTGGTCTTCTCCACCTCCGTCATCAACCGCGACGACTCCGCCTTCGAGGATCCGGACGCACTGGACTGGCACCGCCCCAACCGGCACCACGTGGCCTTCGGGTTCGGCATCCACCAGTGCCTCGGCCAGAACCTGGCCCGCGCGGAGATGGAGATCGCGCTGGGCACGCTGTTCGAGCGGCTGCCCGGGCTGCGACTGGCGGCCGAGCCGGACCGGATCCCCTTCAAACCCGGCGACACCATCCAGGGCATGGTCGAACTCCCCGTGGCCTGGTGATCCGTCGTGTCGACCGCACGTCTGCACATCGACATCGACACGGGCGTCTGCATCGGCGCGGGTCAGTGCGCGCTGGCCGCCCCCGGGGTGTTCACCCAGGACGACGACGGCTTCGGCGAGCTGCTCCCGGGGCGTGAGGACGGCGCCGGGAGCGCGCTGGTCCGGGAGGCCGCCCGGGCCTGTCCGGTCTCGGCCATCTCCGTACGGGAGGACTGAGTCACGGAGGACCGTATTTCCTGTACAGTTGTCCAGGAAATACGGTCCTCGGATTCATCCCTCGGATGCCTGATGCATCCCCCAAGAAGTGGAGGCGGCCCGTGCACACGGTCGCTCAGATCCTGATAGGCCTCGTGGCCGCCCTGCACCTGTACTTCCTGGTGCTGGAGATGTTCCTGTGGCAGCGCCCGCCGGGGCGCGCACTGTCCGGATTCGACGCGGACACCGCCGCTCTCACCGCGCCGCTCGCCGCCAACCAGGGCCTCTACAACGGATTCCTCGCCGCGGGCCTGGTCTGGGCCCTCGTCATCGACTCGCTCGCCACGCAGATCTTCTTCCTGGTCTGCGTGATCGTCGCCGGGGTGTACGGGGCCGCGACCGCGAACCGGCGGATCCTCTTCGCCCAGGCCCTGCCCGGCGCGCTCGCGCTCGGCGCGGCGCTGCTGGCCGGGTGAGCCCGCAGGACGGGCGCGCACCGGACCCGCGCACGGCCAGGACGAAGGCGCGGCTGCGCGAGAGCCTGCTCGCGGAGTGCGCCGGCAGCCCGCTCGCCGAGGTCAGCGTCTCGGCGGTGGTCCGCCGGGCGAAGGTCGGCCGGGCCACGTTCTACCTGCACTACGAGGACCTCACCGCGCTCGCCGTGGACGCCTGCGCCGATGTGGTGCACGCCGCGGTCGACGCCCTGCACGCCTGGCAGACCGGCCCGGCGGCGCTCCCCCCGCGCGGCCCCCCGCCGCACTGGCGGATTTCCTGGCCGGGGCCGCCGAGCGCGCGCCGCTCTACCGCACCCTGCTCCTCCCCGGCGGCGGGGGCCCGCTCGGCGACCGCCTCCACCGGGAGCTGCGCGAGCGCGCCCGCGCCGAGCGCGCGGCCGCGGGCGCCCCGCACCCGGATCTCGTCGCCTCGGCGGTCGCCGCCGCCTTCACCGGCGTCCTCGCGGACTGGCTCCACGGCGGCATCGCGGCCGATCCGCCCGGCCTGGCGGACCACCTGTGGCGGCTCCTGCTGGCCCTCCACCGGGCCGTCTAGGGGTCCGTCAGGCGCGGCAGCGCAGCATTTCCAGCGGGGGGTTGGCGTAGAGGTCCGCCCAGTGGTCCGCGCCGAACTCGCGTACGCCGGCCTCGGACACCTCCACCGGGACCCAGGTCAGCTCAGTGAATCCGGCCGCCTTCAGGCAGTCCTCGTAGACCTCGCGGCGCGGACGGTTGGCGACGAACGAGACGGGCGGGTCGAGCAGCGCCGTGGTCCGGA
Source organism: Streptomyces sp. NBC_01546 (assembly GCF_045208355.1). Classification (NCBI taxonomy): domain Bacteria; kingdom Bacillati; phylum Actinomycetota; class Actinomycetes; order Kitasatosporales; family Streptomycetaceae; genus Streptomyces; species Streptomyces sp. NBC_01546. The sequence continues at coordinate 7,385,219 of NZ_CP109379.1, read as the reverse complement.
CCTTCGGTCCGGTCTCGGCCTCCTCGCCGGTGAGCTCGCTGCGGAAGCCGTACTTGTCCGGGGTCGGCCCGTCGAAGCGGAAGTCGGGCGACTGGTTGAGCAGGAAGAGCTCGGCGCCGGGCTTCAGGCTCTGGTGGATGTTGCGGCACATCAGCTCCGTGGTGGCGATGTCCGGTGCGTAGTTGAGCAGCTGGACCGCCAGGACCACGTCGAAGGGCTGCTCGAAGGTCCGCAGCGTGGACACGTCGCCGACCTCGTAGCGCACGCCCAGCGGGTCGTGCTCCTCCAGCTTCTGCGCCACGGCGACCATCTCGCCGGAGATGTCGATTCCGAGCACGTCCGTGGCGCCGCGCCGCTTGAACTCCCGGCTGTAGAAGCCGGTGCCGGAGGCCAGGTCGAGCACCGACTTGCCGCTCACGTCCCCGACCAGGGCCAGAAAGCCGGGCACCACCGCGTACTGCTCCAGGGGCAGGGCCTTGAACCCCTCGTACGCCTCACCGATCTCGTCGTACTGCTGCTGCGCGCTCATCGCGTCGTCCTCCCCGTGTGTTTCACCATGTCATCGGCCCCGGCCGCCCGCGATCGGGACGGGCCGCGCTGCCTCCGGCTGGCAGTCTCTCCCAACCTGGCAGGCCGTCAGGCTTGGCGGAAACCACAAAAATATGGACTCCGTCCCGGGCTCCCGCACAGGCGGGCCTGCGAGTTCGAGCGGATGGACACGCCCTGGTCGCCGGGCCGGCCCGGTACGCGCGAGAGCCCCGCCGGGCGGACCGGCGGGGCTCACATCACGGGCCGGGCCCGTGAAGCGGCACTACGAGAGGGGGACCACCCGCTCTGCCTGCGGACCCTTGGGGCCCTGGGTGACGTTGTACTCGACCTTCTGGTTCTCCTCCAGCGACTTGAAGCCGGTGGACTCGATGGCGGAGAAGTGCACGAACACGTCCGGGCCTCCGTCGTCCTGCTGGATGAAGCCGAAGCCCTTCTCCGAGTTGAACCACTTCACGATGCCTGTTGCCATCTGGCTGATCCTTCTCAACGTTCCACTGCGGGCCGCACACGCGGCCGTCTCGAATCCTGCCCAACGGTTGCGCACAGCACACGCTGAACGCGGCCAACCGTGGCGTGGCGCGTAATCGAACTTCCGGCCGCCTCGTCCGTGAAACGGGGGAGGCGGCCCCTCGGGGGCGGCCGAGGGGCACCTTCGAGAGGGGCGGACATGAGCGGTTTCGCGACATTCCAGGTGCCGGACCGGGTGACCGGAACGGCGGCGGACGAGGCCCTCGGCCGGGCGATGACGGCCGCCTGGCAGCGCGACGGGATCTTCCAGATCGCCGCCGACGCCGGACAGCGGGCGCGGACGCGGGAGGCCATGGCGGCGAGCCGCCGGTTCTTCGCCCGGCCTCCGGCGGAGAAGGCGGCGTGCGTCAACGACACCTCGTACAGCGGGTACATCGCCTCGGGCGAGGAGGTCACGGCGGGCGAGCGGGACGCTTCGGAGATCTTCACCATCACCCCGGACCTGACCGACGGGCCCGGACTGCCCTGCCACGGGCCGGTGCCCTGGCCCGATCCCGGCTACCGCGCGGCCATGGAGGCCTATCTCGCCGGGGTGGGCGGCCTCGGGGAGCGGCTGCTGCGCCTGGTGGCGCTCGGGCTCGGCCCCGGCCTGGAAGGGGGCCCGGGACCGGCCGGCATGGACCGGCTGGCCGGGCTGACGCGGGGCGGCTGGCATCACATGCGGGTGCTGCGCTTCCCGGCGGCCTCCCGGACGACGGAGCGCGGGATCGGCGCGCACACCGACTACGGGCTGCTCGTGATCGCAGCCCAGGACGAGGTGGGCGGGCTCTTCGTGCGCCCGCCCATCGCCGGGGAGCGCCGGCCGCGGAACTGGCTCCCCAAAGAGAGCACGGCGGGCTTCGCCCAGGACTCCCCCGGCTGGACGTACGTGACCCCCGTACCCGGGGTGCTCACCGTGTTCCCCGGGGACATCCTGCAGTTCCTGACGGGCGGCGCCCTGCTGTCCACCCCGCACAAGGTGCGGCTCGCGGACCGGGAGCGGTACACGCTGGCCTACTTCCACGAGCCGCGCTTCGGCGCCCGGATCCGGCCCTTGCGGCCGGATCCCGGCGACGACACCGTGATCCACTACGGGGAGCACTTCACCCGCATGTTCATGCGCTGCTATCCGCAGCGGGCAACGACACGGCGGATCGAGGCCGAGGGGCTGCTGCGATGCCTCGGCGCGGTCCGCTGACCCGGCAGCCCAGGCAGTCGGCGTGCCCCGCACGGGCGGTGGTGTCCCGGGTGCGCCAGTCCCATTCGGCCTCGGGGCGGGGGCCGCTGGGCTTGCCCCACCCGGCGAGGTGCAGCAGCCAGGTGGTGATCCCGGCCGCGGCGACGACGGCGAGCCCGATCCAGATCCCGGGGATCCACGCCGCGCACACGGCGAGGCCCGCTCCAATGAAGCCGAGCAGGGCGATACCGGTACCGGTCCAGCCCGCCACCGTGTGGCCGAGGTCGACGTGGCCGTGGGCGCTCATGAATTCTCCCAGGTCGTGGGGTCGGCAGTAGGCTCGGAGAAAGGTTCATTTACCTCACGAGCTAAGTCACTTAGATGCTAAGGAGTATGTCCGTGGAGGGCAAGCCCCGCCCCCCGGCCACGGCCGCGGAGGCCATGTCGCGCATGGACCAGTACGTCGCCCTGGGCATCGTCGGCCAGCAGGAGGTGGCGCAGCGGCTCGGCCTCAACGTCACCGACCTGACCTGCCTGGGCCACATCCTGGGCGCCGGGGACACCCCACTGGCCGCCGGCGACCTCGCCGAGCTGGTGGATCTCACCACCGGCGCCGTCACCGGGGTCCTCAACCGCCTCGAGCGGGCCGGATACGCGCGGCGGCAGCCCGACCCCACCGACCGGCGGCGCGTACGGGTAGTGGCCGAGCCTGCTGCCGCCGCCCGAGTCGTCGCGGTCTACCAGCCCTTCTACGACCGGCTCGGCGCCCTGTTCGCCGATTACACCCCCGACGAGATCGCCGTGATCGCCGATTGGTTCGAGCGCGCCGCGGTCGAGGTCCGGACCCACTGCGCGCAGGTGCGGTCGGGGGAACCGGACACCGCGGAGGCATAGCCTCCGCTGGTACCATGGGCGGTTGACCATCTTCTTTCTGTCTCGTGTTTTCTGTCTCGAAAGGTCCTGCATGAGGAACCCGTCAGCTCATGGCCGTTTCGGTGTGAAGGTCGGTGCCAGGCCCGGCGGCAAGTCCGCCGCCAAGGCACCCCGGAGCACCGGGCCGCAGGGTGAGTTCACGATGCACGAGCCGAAGGTGCCGGGGCTGCCGCCCGTGACCTCGTTCTCCGAGCTGGACCTGCCCGCCGAGCTGATGACGACCCTGGGCCGGCTGGAGGTCAAGGACCCCTTCCCCATCCAGGCCGCGACGCTGCCGAACGCGCTGGCCGGACGGGACGTCCTGGGCCGCGCGCGGACGGGCTCCGGCAAGACCCTCGCCTTCGGCCTGGCGCTGCTGGCCCGTACGGCGGGACAGCAGGCGGACCCGAAGCGCCCGCTGGCGCTGGTCCTCGTACCGACGCGCGAACTGGCGCAGCAGGTGACCGAGGCGCTGACCCCGTACGCCGAGGCCGTGAAGCTGCGGATGGTCACGGTGGTCGGCGGGCTGTCCATCGGACGGCAGGTGAGTGCGCTGCGCACCGGCGCCGAGGTCGTGGTGGCCACCCCCGGGCGCCTGAGCGACCTGGTCGGACGGCGTGACGTGCACCTGGAGCGCGTGAAGATCACCGTGCTCGACGAGGCCGACCAGATGTGCGACATGGGCTTCATGCCGCAGGTCACCGAGATCCTGGACCAGGTGCACCACGCGGGGCAGCGGATGCTGTTCTCGGCGACCCTGGACCGGAACGTGGACCAGCTGGTGCGCACGTACCTGAAGGACCCGGTCTCGCACTCGGTCGACCCGCAGGCGGGCGCGGTGACCACGATGGACCACCACGTGCTGCACATCCACGCGGCCGACAAGATCTCGGCGGCCACCGAGATCGCGGCCCGCGACAACCGCGTGCTGATGTTCCTCGACACCAAGCACGGGGTCGACCAGTTCGTGAAGCACCTGCGGGCCATGGGCGTTCGGGCGGAGGGCCTGCACAGCGGCAAGTCGCAGCCGCAGCGCACCCGGACCCTGGCCCAGTTCAAGACCGGGGCCGTCACCGTGCTGGTGGCGACCAACGTGGCGGCGCGCGGCATCCACATCGACGACCTCGACCTCGTGGTCAACGTCGACCCGCCGGCCGACCACAAGGACTACCTGCACCGGGGCGGCCGTACCGCCCGGGCCGGCGAGTCCGGCCGGGTCGTCACCCTCGTCGCCCCGAACCAGCGCCGGGACATGGTCCGGCTGATGGCGGACGCCCGGATCCGGCCGACCATCACCCAGGTGCGGTCCGGCGAGGCGGCCCTGAGCCGGATCACCGGCGCGAAGGCCCCTTCCGGGGTGCCGCTGGCCGGATCCGCGCCCACGGACGCCAAGGGCAGGCCCTCGGGCTCGGACCTCGGCTTCCGCGGGATCGGCACCCGGCCGGGCCGCCCGGGGAAGGGCAAGGAGTCCCGCAAGACGATGGAGGCCCGGCAGACCGCCGAGGCCCGCCGCGCCGCCCGGGTGCGCAAGGGCATCTGACGCGTACCCGCAGGCCCCCGGATGCGGGGGCCCGCGGGCACGCCGGTCAGCCGTGGGCGCGGCGCCGCTTGTTCCGGGCGACGATCACCCGGGTGACGACGGGAGGCAGCAGGTCCTTGGCGAGCCTGCGCCACCTGGCGCCCGGCCTGCGCACGGGGACCGGGGCCGGCTTTGCCGGTTCCGCCGGGGGTGCGGGGTGCAGAAGCTGCGGCGGCGTGGGCACCACGACCCCCTGGTCGCCTATGCGGACCAGGGGACGTCCCGCGACGGTGTCGATGCCGTGCCAGAGGTCCGTACGCCCCTCCAGCCAGGCCCGGAGCGCCGCCTGGTGGGGCTCGGGGTCGTCCCAGGTGGCGTAGAGCTTGGAGGCCGACACACAGATCGGGTGCAGCTCACCGCAGACGACGGCGGCCCAGACGGCGGCCGCGACGCCGGGGCAGTGCTCGGACCGGTAGTCGTCGAAGGCCACGACCCCTCCGGGGGCCGTCACGGTCCGCGAGGTCTCGATGTCCGTCGCCACGTGCTCGTACAGGTGGGAGGCGTCGATGTGGACGAAGCGGCAGCTCTTGGGGCGGACCCGGTCGGCGACCACGGAGGTCGGGGCCTGGATGATGGTCGGCAGCGCCGGGTGGAAGGCGAGGTAGTTCGTCTCGAATCCGCGGCGCGTGAGGGTGGGGTACGAACTCTGGGTCTCGGCGAGGTTCGAGTCGTCCGTCACGGGCGAGCCGAAGAGGTCGCAGATGGTGAACTCCTCCCCGGGGCGCAGGTGGCCGCCGATGAGGATGGCGCTCTTCCCCATGAACGCACCGAGTTCCAGGAGATCCCCCGCCAGCGGGTCGCCGGTGTCCTGACGCGTGAGGAACCAGTCGAAGAGCACCTGGTCGGATGCCGAGAACCAGCCTTCGACCGCGCTGTACGCGGTGGGGACGGACGGGGTCGGCTCACCCTCGGGGGTGGTGACGGGAGCCTGTGAAACATGTGACACGGAGCGTCATCCTCCAGCGAAACGGGAGCAGTTCAATACGTACACCCGGCCGGGTAACGGCACCCTAAGGCCCGTTACGGGCCTGTGACGAGAGTCCAGCGCGGTATGCGTGGAATCAGCATCCCGACCTTCCCGTATCGGCCCTTTTATCACCTTACGTCCGGGTATACCCGCCTCGCGTCAGTACGGGCCCCGGCGCGGGGCCGTTCCCGGCGGCCCGCCGGCGCAGCCGTTCGGCGGCGGCGTTGCGGACCCGGCGGGTGCGGGCGGCGTCGGCCAGCAGGCTCAGGGCCTCGTACGAGGTCAGCGACTGGGCGGCGGTGCGCTGGCACCAGTCGGAGGCGGCGGTGAGCTCCGCCGCCGACCAGGGTTCGCCGTGGGTGATGGCTTTGAGCAGGGTCCACTCGCGCAGCCGCCGCTCGGGGAAGGCGCGTCCGGCGAGCGCCGCGGTCATGGCCTGGGCCCAGACGGGGAAGCCCTCGTCGGACAGCAGCCGCGCCGCCCGGCGGTTCAGGTGGGTGACCACCGCGCTCTCGGCCATCACCGGGTCGGGGTCGCGCAGCACGGCGGCCACGGCCTCGGCCTCGGCGGACTCCCCCGGCGCCACGGCCAGCGACTCCAGGTGGCGTTCGTAGCGCCAGTGCTCGGGCGGCGTGGCGCCTTCGCGGACGTGCGGACTCTTCTTCCCTCTCCCCATGGCACCCATTCCACACGACCTCCTTCAACGGCCGACGGTCAGGGTGGCCTCGGGCGGGGGCCGGGCGGGGCGGGTGCGGTCAGGGGCACTACCGGCGGGCGGGCGCCAGCATCAGGGCCTCCGCGCCGACCGGCCGGAAGCCGGCCGCCTGGAAGGCGCGGACGCTGCGGGCGTTGCCGGTGGCCTGCTGGGACCAGACCGGCTGCCCGTCGGGGACCAGGTGGCGGGCGGCGCGGGCCAGGTCCCGTCCCAGGCCCCGGTGGCGGACGTCCTCGTCGACCTCGATCGCCGTCTCCCAGCGGCCCGCGACGCCCCGGCCGAGGATGAGCACTCCCCCGTCCGCCGCCCAGACCCGTACGTCGTCTCGGCGGCCCAGGGCCCGCCGTACCCGGGGGTGGTCGGGGTCGGCGATCTCGCGGAGTTCCACAGGGGGTTCGCCGGGCAGCGGTCCGGCGACGGTGAGCAGGTCGATCGTGTCGGTGGTGCGCCCCGTACGGTCCAGCAGCGCGGCGAGGAAGCGCGCGTTCATGGTGGCGGCGAGGTTGTCGCACTCGACGGCGGCGAGGGTGGCCCGCACCCACTGCGGGTCCTCGTCGGTGAACACCACGGAATGGGCGGTGAAGGCGATGACTCCCGCGTCGCGCCGGTTCTCCTGGGGCACGACCGTCGTCCCCCCGTCGGGAGGCGGGAAGCGCCCGTGGGCGGCGTCGTCCAGGATCTCGGCCAGCGTGCCGACGACGCGGAAGGGTTCAAGTGCCATGACTGCGCTCCCGGTTCATGTTCGGTACACATGATCTCAGGTGCGGGGCAAGCGTGTTCGGGCGGGCCGGTGGGAGCCGGTGCGGTGCGGCGCACGGACCGGCTCTCCGGGTCCGGCGGTCAGGGGCCGTCGGTCTCGCGGGGCTCCTCCTCCGGCTCGGGCAGCGGGGCGCCGGTCTCCAGGAGGGTCTTGAGGCTGGAGGCGAGCATGGGCCAGGCCCGCCCGCACATGCCGATCAAGGTGCCGCCGGGCTGGAAGCCCTCGTGCAGGATGGTCAGCCGCGCGAGGGTGTCGCCGACCGGCTCGATCTCGTACGTCACCTTCGTGCGCCGCTCCTGGGCCAGTTCGGCCCGCAGCTCCTCGCCGATCCCGACCGAGGCCGCCCACTGCGGGGTGAAGGTGTGCCAGGTGTAGGACAGCAGACGGTCCGGGACGCAGTCCAGGACCACCTGCTCGGGGTCGCTGGTACGGGCCCCGCGCTCGACCCAGTCCATCGGCGAGCCCACCGCCCAGTCGGTCTCGAAGCTCAGGCCCCAGTACCGGCGGGTGAAGGCAGGTTCGGTGAGGGCCTGCCAGACCCGGGCGGGATCGGCCTGGATGTACAGGGTGTAGGTGATCGCACTGTCGCTCATGGCCCCATGCTGCGGGACCGCGGACGCCGGACGCCGGATTTCCCGATCATGGCGACGACCGCGGCCGGGCGGGCTCGGTCACCAGTGGGCCGCCGATTCCGGGAGTTCCGTGGGCGGGGTGCGGGTGGGTGCGGGAAGCGAGAGGCGGGTACGGGCCGTGTGCACCGCCGCGAGTTCGTGGGCGCCAGCCGGGCCCCAGTCGCTCAGTTCGCGGACCTGCTCGGGAGTGGCCAGCAGGCGGGCGTACGCCGCGTCCGCGGCCGGCGGGAGGCCGGTGAGGCGGGCCGCGGTGCGGGCGTGGGCGCCCTGGTCGTCGCCGTACCGGTAGCCGAGCGGGAACGCACCGGCCGTCGGTGCGGCCGTCGGGGGCGGGAGGTGGGCCGCGCCGGTGGCGCGGGCGATCAGGAGCAGGACCCGCCCGTCGGGGGCGAACAGCCAGCCCTGGCGGTCCCGTACGGGCAGCTGCGCCGGGACCGGACCCGCGTGCCACGCGCCGTGCTGCGCGATCCGGCGGGTGCGCAGCACGCCCAGCCGGTCGAGGGCGGTGGGCACGGTGGGGCGGCCGCCCTCCAGGAGGGCGGGGCCCGCGCCGTTGATGCGGGCGCGCAGCGCCGACAGGGTGCGGCGGGCGTCGCCCGCGTCCATCAGGGCGGGCAGGTCGGCGGGCTCGGCGAAGTCGATGCCGGTGATCTCCTGGGCCGGGAGCCGGACGGCGGCGATCCGCTCCGGGCTCCAGGTGCCGCCGTCGTAGACGTGCAGGATCTCGCCGGGGAACCGCATCTCGGGCGGGTAGCCGGGGGTGTCGGCGGCGATCCAGTCCACGGCGAGTCCTCGCGGGTAGTGGCCGTCGATGCCCAGCTCCTCGCGCACCTCGCGGGCCGCCGCGGCGGAGGGCGCCTCCCCGGCGTCCACGGCTCCGCCGGGCAGCAGCCGGTCGGTGCGGTAGTCGACGCTCTGTACGAGGACCCGGCCGTCCGTGTCGGTGACGAGGACCACGGCTCCGGTCCACAGCGCGGCGCGCGAGGCGCCGTACTCCTCGGGGGTCATCCAGGTCCCGGCCGCCCCGCCCTGGTCGGGAGCGGACCTGTCGGGCGCGGCCTCGTCGGTCAGCTGCGGCATCGGAACTCCGTTCACCGTGGGTGGCCCCGTCGGCCTGTGCAACAGCGGGCGCGGCCACCTGGTTACGGCGGCCCCGCACCCTTGGACGAACTGCCTCCGCTTTGCCGCCCCTATACCTCCTTATTACCTGGTTATGTAGTCCTTGCTACGTTCCGGGAGCGGACTGGCGGCATGAAAACCGCCGGTCCGACCACGTCACCGGACCGGACCGAGGAGACCCCTGCATGCGACGCGCTTCCCGTACGGGCCTGCCGCGCCGCCCCAGCGTGACGTGCGGCGCGTGAGCCGTCCGGGGGCGGGAACGGCAGGGTCCGGCCGGCTCGCGGGAGTGGACGCGGTGCGCGGCCTCGCCGTCCTCGGCATGTTCGCCGTGCACGTCGGCCCCGGCCCGCAGCCCGAAGGTGCCGGTTACGTGATCGTCGCGGCCGACGGACGCGCCCCGGCGCTCTTCACCCTCCTCGCCGGCTTCTCCCTGGTCCTGGCCCAGCGCGGGCTCGACCCGGCGGCGCGGCCCGCCGGTTGGAGCGGGCGCTACCGTCCGCTGCTGATCCGCTGCGCCGTCCTGGCCGTTCTCGGCCTGTTCCTGGCCTCGCTGTGGCCCGGGATCCTGGTCATCCTGGCCTTCTTCGCCGTGTACTTCCTCGCCGCCGAACCCTTCACCCGGCTCTCCGCGCCGGCGCTCACCGCCGTCGCGGGGGTCTCGGTGGTGGCGGGCCCGCTGCTGTCCTTCCTGCTGGGCCCGGTGTTCGGGCACGAGACCTCCGGGCGCGGCCTGGTCCCCGAGGCCGCCGGTCTGACCAGCTGGGCCGGGCTGGGCGAGGTGCTGTGCGAGCTGCTGCTCACCGGTGCGTATCCGCTGGCCACCTACCTCCCGTACGTTCTCGCCGGGATGGCGCTCGCCCGCCTGTGCGACATCCGGGAGCGGACGGTGGCGCTGCGGATGGCGGTGTGGGGCACGGCGGCGGCAGTGGCGGGCTACGGCTCCGCCTGGCTCGCCACCCACGTGTTCGGCGCCCGGGAGCGGCTCCTGGCGGCGATCGCCGTCCACCACCCGGAGGCCCTGACCGCCGCCGACCCGGTACACGAGGTGCTGCGCGGGCAGTACGGCGCCATTCCCAGCACCTCCTGGGACTGGCTCCTCCTGGCCGACCCGTACAGCCAGACGCCGCCGGAGACGCTCGGCAACGCGGGCGTGGGCTGTGCGCTCATCGGCCTGTGCGCCCTCGCCGCCCGCCACCGGCTGGGCGCACGCCTGCTGCGGCCGTTCACGGTGCTCGGGGCCATGGCGCTGAGCGCGTACGTGGTCCACGCCCTGGTCCTGGCCGGCCCGGCCCACGGCGCGGGGTCCTGGTCCGCGTGGCTGGCCTTCAGCGCCGCCGCACTGACCCTGACCTGGGCCTGGCAGCGTGCCTGCGCCGACAGGCCCCTCCGCCGCGGCCCCCTGGAACACGCCCTCCGCCTGGCGACCCGGCCCCGCGGCGGAGTACGGGCGAGCGCGAGCAAGTGAGCGCACCCGTACGGGTGATGGGGGCGGCTCCGGTGCGGGCGGTGCGGCAGGGTGGGCGGATGCAGATGCGCCGGGCCCTGACCCTGACCGTTGCCGCGTTCGCCATGACCACCGGATGCGTGGCGGTGCATCCCGCCGCTCCGCCGGACGCTCCGCGTCCGGGAACTGCGGCGGCCCGCCCTGGTCCACTCCAACCCGCGCCGCCCGCCGGGCCGTTAGGCCGCCTGCCGGTCTCGCCTGAGCCCGGATCGGCACCGTCGGCTCAGTCGGCAGAACCGGCAGAACCGGAGGAACCGGAGGCGGCGGTACGGCAGGTGCGGCCCGCGCGGCCGCCCCGGGCGGCCAAGCCCGCACGCCCCGTCCGCCCTGTGCGCCCCGCACGCCCCGCCGCCCCGGCCAAGCCCCGCAAGCGGCCTACGGCGAAGCCCGCGGCCGGGCCCGCCGCGCCGCAGCGCACGTACGACATGACGCCGCTGTGCGAGGCGGCCCGCGGCACGGTGTCACCCTCCATCGTGGCCCTCTGTCATTAGGACCGGGCCGACCGGCGGTTACCCTCGGAGCCGAACGGCGGACGACGCGGGGAGCAGGTACATGAACGACGCGGGACCGGAGGCGGCCGCGGCCGTCGTCCGTGCGCTGCGGGAGCTGGCGCGGGTACGGGCGGACGAGGTCGAGCTGTTCGACGGGTTCACGGACGCGGAGTTGGACGGCTGGGCCGTCCCGGTCCCGGAGGACGTCCGGGTGGTGCTGCGGCAGATCGGCGGGCTGGAGACCGAGGAGCACGAGTACCGCTTCGGGCCGCGCGGCCGCGCGGTGTTCGCGGACGGCTACTGGACCCTCGGTGAACTGGACTTCGGCGAGGGCTCGTTGATCGTCGGCGTCGGCTCCTGCGGCTGGGGGCCGGTCGTGGCCGTGCGTCCGTGGGGGGACGACCCGGACGTCATGGTCGAGGCCCCGGAGTTCGTCGGCTGGCTCGCCGGGTTCACGGAGCGGCTTGCCGACGGGGTGGCGGACAGGGCCGCCGCGAAGCACTTCGTGCCGGCCGTCCCGACCGTCGAGGTGGCCGAGGGGACGGACACCGGGCTCGGTGCGCTCGTCGGCCGCGGAGACTCGCTCACCGATCTCGTCGACCTGCGCGACCTGCCCGGCTACCCGTGCGCGGTGGGCTGGGAACCGTACTTCTCCACCTCCCACAACACGGCCGACACCGGGAGCAGCGAGGTCCAGTTCCGGATCGTGGGGGACGGCCGGGCGCTGCTGCTGCGCAGTGTGGTGAGCGGGGACTTCCTCGGACGGCCGGTACGCAGGCACCAATTGCCGGCGGATGCCGCGGACCGCGCGGTCGCCGGACTACGGGCTCTGGCCGCCGAGTTTCCCTCCTTCGTCGTCCTCGACGCGGGTGTCGACGACCGCACCATGGACGGCTGGCCGGTCCCGGTGCCCGCCGAGGTCCGGTCCGTGCTGCGGGAGATCGGCGCGGTGGCGATCGCGGGACTGCCCGCGCTGCGGCTGCTGCCCGGGGCCCCCGAGCACGAGGTGGCCCCGGAGGTCCACCACATGATGGGCGGCGACGGCACGTACTGGCCGCTGGCCCGGATCGGCTACGGGCACAGCCCCGCGCTCCTGCAGATCCGCGTCGACCCGGAGACCGGCCGGTGGGGGTACGCCGTCTCGGTGCCCGCCGAGGCGAAGGCGCTGCGGGAGTACCCGGAGGTGGCCCTGCTCGCCGAATCCCTGCCGGACCTGCTGCTGACCTTCGCCCGGCTGGCCCGGCAGGCCGTGGACGGCCCGGACTTCGCCGGCCGGGTCACCGGGGACACCCGGTGGCTGTTCCCCAACACCGGGGAGCCGTGGCCGCGGCCCGCCCCGGTCGGCGAGTGGGCGGGATCTGCGGACCCGCTGCTCGCGGCGGCCGCCGGACTGCCGGCCGGCACGCACGCCGCCGACCTGCGGGCGGTACCGATCCCGAGCGACCTGTGCTTCTACCGGGCGGCGGGCTGGCCGTACGCGGCCCGGCTGGACCGGCTGCACTTCGCGGCGGGCGGCGGGCTGGCCGCGGCGGTACCGGCGTCCGGCTGAGCCCCGGCCCCCTGGCCAGCCTGTCACCCCGGGCCCTCGTCCGGGGGCGGTCCGTAGAGCCCCGCGAGTTCGGCGCCCAGCCGGGCCAGCAACTCCCGTACCTCCGGTGGTTCGAGCACTTCGATCCGGGCTCCCAGCCCGGACAGGTGCGCGGCCAGCGCCCTGGGCGCCGGGCCGTCGACCCAGACCTCCGTCCAGCCGTCGGGCAGCGGGCCGCCGACGCGCAGCCGGCCGCCGGAGAGCCGGGCCAGCAGCGCCACCGCGCCGGGTGCGACGCGGGCCCGGGCGGTCACCGCGTACAGCCTGTCCTCCATCGCCCCGGCCAGTTCCCGCCAGGCTGTGGCGAGGTCGAAGCCGGGCGGCCGGTGGGCGGGTTCGCCGGTCGGCTCGACCGAGGTGACCCGGCTGAGCCGGAAGGTGCGCAGCCCCTTCTCCGTACCGGCGACGAGGTAGTCGACCCCCGCCTTGGCCACGAGTCCGAGCGGGTCGACCTCGCGGACCCCGGCCGGTTTGCCGGCGCCCGCGTATCCGAGGCGGATCCGCGTGCCGTCCACCACGGCCCGCTGGAGGGCCGCGCGGTGGGGGGCGTCGGCGGTGACGGGATTGCGCGACCAGTCGGTGCCGTCGACGGCGGCGGCCCGCGAGGCGGCCTCGGCGCCGCCGCGGAGGGTGGCCGGCAGGGCCTGGACCAGTTTGCGCAGGGCGGTGCGCAGTTCGGGGGTGGTGGCCAGGGGGCCCGCGACGAGGAACAGCGCGCGGATCTCGTCGGCGGTGAGGCCGGTGAGGTTGGTGCGGGCGCCGCCGACCAGGGACCAGCCGCCGCCGCGGCCGCGCTGTGAGTAGACGGGGATCCCGGCCGCGGCCAGTGCCTCCAGGTCGCGCCGCGCCGTCCGCTCCGAGACGTCGAGTTCGGCGGCCACTTCGGGGACGGTGACGCGCCCGCGCTCCTGGAGGAAGAGCAGGGTCGCCACCAGCCGGTCAGCCTTCATGAGGGTCGTTTCGCATGAAGTGGATTCTCTCCGGGAAAGTGGCCAGAGGATGGCCAGTTTGGCCGCCAGGATGAGCTCATGACCGAAACCGAGCAGTTCACCGCCACCGCTTCCACCCCTTCCGCCCCGTCCGCCTCCGCCGCCGTCGACACCCGTCCGGATCTGGCGGCTGCCGTCGCCCTCGCCGGGCGCACCCTCGCCGCCGTCCGGCCGGAACAGTACGACTCCCCCACGCCCTGCACCGAGTTCGACGTCCGGCGCCTGTCGAGCCACCTCGTCGGGGTGCTGCGGCGGATCTCGGTGATCGGGCGCGGTGAGGACCCCTTCAGCGTTCCCTCCTTCGCCGACGAGCTCGCGGACGGTGAGTGGGCGGCCGCCTGGGAACCGGCCGCGCGGGAGGCGGCGCGGGTGTGGGCGGACCCGGGCGTGCTGGACCGCGACCTGCGCCTGCCGATGGGTGTCCGGCCCGGGGTGGTCGCCGCGGCCGTGTACACCAACGAACTGATCGTGCACACCTGGGACCTCGCCACCGCCACCGGACAGCGGCCGGACTGGGACACCGACCTGCTGGAGCGGCTGGTCGAGGTGGTACGCCGGGCACTGCCGGCCGAAACCCGCGGCGGCCGCATCCCGTTCGCCGAGGTGGTCCCCGTGGCCGCGGACGCCTCCGCCCTCGACCGGCTGGTGGCCTGGTCCGGCCGCCGCCCCTGAGCGGGCGGGCCGGTCCGCCGCACGGCGCGGACCGCCTGATAATCGATGGAGGTGGCCGCCCCCGATACCTAGAGTGACGGGGCACCACGTCGTCGAGCAGGAGCGGATCATGCGCACGCACTACCCCCGTACGCCCCATCTGCCCTGGTCTCCCGGGGCCGCGGCGGACGATGTCCGGGTGGCCGGGCCGGGGGCGTTCGCGGGGCTGGCCGGGCGGGAGGTCGTGGTGACCGAGAAGCTCGACGGGGAGAACACCACCCTGTACGCGGACGGCCTGCACGCGCGTTCGCTCGACTCGGCGCACCACCCCTCCCGGGCGTGGGTCAAGGGCCTCCAGGGCCGGATCGCCGCGCGCGTCCCGGACGGCCGGCGGGTGTGCGGGGAGAACCTGTACGCCCGGCACTCGCTCGCGTACGAGGACCTCGACAGCTGGTTCTACGGGTTCTCGGTGTGGGACGGGGAGCACTGCCTGGACTGGGACGGGACCGTACGGTTCCTGCGGGGGCTCGGCGTGCCCACTCCGCGCGTGCTGTGGCGGGGCATCTTCGACGAGCGCGTGCTGCGCAAGCTGAAGCTCGACACCACACGGCAAGAGGGATACGTCGTACGGACGGTGGACGGCTTCGCGTACGAGGACTTCGGCCGGTGCGTGGCCAAGTGGGTGCGCGGCGGACACGTACAGACCGGTACGCACTGGATGTTCGCGCCGGTGGTGCCGAACGGGCTCGGTCCGGCGGCCCCCTTGTGGGCGGTCCGGTCCGGGGCCGAGGCCGATGCGGCGGAGCTGCTGACCGCGGCCGGGGTGACGGGTGCGGCGTGGGCCGGCGAGGGCGCCGAGGCCGATGTGTTCGCCGAAGTCACCGCCCGGATCGACGCGTTGGGCCGTACCGGCGAGGACCGGCTGGCCGGGGTACTGGCCGGTGTACTGCACCGCGCGCCGCGGGCGCGGATCGCGGCGCGGCTCGCGGCGGGACCGCTCGGGATGCGGCTCGCGCGGCGGGTCTCGGACCTGGTCGGGCTGTACCCGTACCTCCAGCGGCCGTTCCCGGACGCGGAGCGGCGGGCGGGGCTGGTCCGGATGGCCGCCGCGGCCGATCCGGGGGTGCTGCACGCGCTCGCCGCCGTGACGGCCGGGGACGCGCAGGCCCGCGAGTGCGTGGAGTGGTCCGCGCTGTGCGCCGAGGAGGCGGGGCTGCTCGGCCCCGACCCGCTCGGCGCCCTGCGCGCGGAGCTCCGGGAGCCGCTGGGCGCGCTCGGTCCGGACGCGGCCGACCGCTGCTGGGCCGAGGCGCGGCGGGCCTTCGCGCAGGGCCGGATCGCCACGGCCGAGGAGGCGGTGGCGGCGACCTGGCGATGGCGTGAGGGAACGTTTCCCCGGCTGGTGCAGCTGTGCGGGCCCTCGGGCAGCGGCAAGAGCACCTTCGGCCGCGCCCTGCCCGGCGTGGACACCTGCATCAGTCTCGACGACCTGCGCACCGCCCGGGGTTCGCGCGCGGACCAGCGGGCCAACACGGAGGTGCTGAGCGAGGGCCTCGACCGGCTCGACGCCGCGCTGGCCCGCGGGGGCACGGTCCTGTGGGACGCCACCTCGCTCACCGACCAGCAGCGCGGGCTGGCGGGCTCGGTCGCCCGCCGCCGCGACGCACTGGTCACCCATGCCGTCGTACTCGTCGGCGAGGAGGAGCTGCTGCGGCGCAATGCCGTGCGCCCGCATCCGGTTCCGCCGCAGGTCCTGGACGCCCAGCTGCACCGGTTCAGCCCGCCGTATCCCGGTCAGGCGCACCGGACCTGGTACATCGGCGCGGGCGGCAGCGTCGAGGACACGGCCGGCACGCTGGCCGCGCCGGGCGGGGAGCTGTGATGCGCACTAGTGAGGAGCTCTACCACCAGGTCCGCTGGGACCCGCGTTTCGATCCCGCCCGGTTCTTCCTCGGGCTGCTCCAGCGCGGAGCCGCCCCGAAGCGCGTGCCGCTGCCGTCCTTCGTGCCGGGCGGCGACATCCCCTGGCACCGCGTGCTGTTCGTCGAGGCGGACGGTGAGCTGGTGTGGGACCGGGCCACGGGAGTGGACCGGATCGACGCCACCGGGGCCGGGCGGGTGCGCGACCCGCGCCTGCTGCGGGCGCCGTTCTTCACCGCCCGGACCCCGCACGCGTGGGATCCGGCGGACGGCGGCGCCTGGCGGCCGGCGCAGACGCCTGCCCCGGGGAGCCTCGGGGCCGGGGCACCCGCCACGGTGCGGCTGCTGACCTGGAACACCCTCTGGGACCGCTACGACGGCCCGCGGATCGCCACCGCGCGGCGCAGGCCGCTGCTGCTGGCCGATCTGGCGGCCGCCGATGCCGATGTCATCGCGCTCCAGGAGGCCGAACCCGAACTGCTCCGGATGCTGCTGGCGGCGGACTGGGTACGGGCCGGGTACACGCTCGGCACGGATCCGGGCGGCCGGGACGTCGCCGAGTGCGGGCTGCTGGTGCTGAGCCGGCTGCCGGTGCGTGAGGCGGGGCTGCACGCGCTCGGCCCGCACAAGGCGGTCACCGCCGTGACGGTGGACACCGCGAGCGGCCCCCTCGTCGTCGCCGCGACCCACCTGACCAGCGACCACACCGACAACGGGGAGCTCCGCCGACGGGCCGAACTGGCCCGGCTCGCCAAGGGGCTGAGCGGCGTCGAAGCCGCCGTGGCGCTGCTCGGCGACTTCAACGACGGCAGCGCGGGGGCCGAGGGGCCGGCCGCCGCACTGGGCATGCGGGACACCTGGAGCGAGGTGCACGGAGCGGCGGACGGGACGCCCACCTTCGATCCGGTGGCCAATCCGCTGGCCGCGGTGGGCTCGCTGTCGGGGCGGGCGGCGCGGCTGGACCGGATCCTGCTCAGGGCCTCCGGGCCGGCCTCGCGGGTGACCGGGGCGGCGCTGCGCGGCGATGCGCCGGGCCCGGACGGGCTGTTCATCTCCGACCACTACGGGGTGGAGGCGACGGTGGAGTTCGGGTGCGCCGGGCCCACGACGCTCGACGTGCCGGGGACGGCGCGCACGGCGGTGGCCTGGCTGCCGTCCCGCCTCCCGGACACGGTGCACGCGCTGCGGCGGGAGCACGACCCGCAGTCCGGCCGCTGGCCCGCACACGTCAACCTGCTCTTCGGCTTCGTACCCGAGTCCTCGTTCGACGAGGCCGTGCCGCTGCTGGCCGAAGTGGCAGCGGGGACACCGGCGTTCACCGCCCGGCTGGAGGGCGTGCACAGCTTCGGGCACCGGGAGGACGCGACCGTCTGGCTGGATCCGGCGGCGGCCGGCGAGGCGCCGTGGCAGGAGCTGCGGCAGGCGCTGGCGCAGCGGTTCCCGGGATGCCGGGACCGCGTCGAGGGCTACACCCCGCACCTGACGCTGGGGCGCAGCCGGGATCCGCAGCGTGCGGTCGCGCAGTGCGCCGCCCGCCTCGGCGGCGGCGTGTCCGAGCGGGTCGGGGAACTGGCCGTGCTCTCACGGCGCGGGGACGGGCCGATGCGGCCGCGGGCGGTCGTGGAACTGGGCACGGGACGGGTCCGGTGGCTGCCGGAGCCCGCGTTCCCGGACACGGTCGCAGCGCCCGGCCGGGCCGCCTCGGTCACGGCCCGGATCGCGGACGCGCTGGGCGACGGGGTGGTGTGGGAGGCCGGATCCCGCCGCATGGGCTGTGCGCTGCCGGGAGCGGACCTGGACCTGGTGGCGGCGCTGCCGGGCACCGCGGACATCGCGGAGGTTCGGGAGCGGGTCGCCGCGGCGCTGCCGGAGGCAGTGCGGATGCGCGAGGTGACGGGCGCACGGGTGTCGGGGCTGCGGCTGAGCGTGGCCGGACTGGACGTGGACCTGGTGGTCGTCCCCACCGGCACGCTGGCCCCGGCGGAGGCGGTGGCGCGCCGGGCGGAGCTGGACGAGCGGGCCGCGGTCGCGCTGAGCGCGGTGAGCGACGCCGATGCGGTACGGGGTTTCGTGGGGGCCGACCATGCCGCCTTCGCCCGGCTGGCGCGGGAGGTCAAGGCCTGGGCCCGGGCCCGGGGGCTGGACTCGGCGCCGTTCGGCGGACTGCCGGGGCTGGCCTGGGCGGTACTGGCGGCGCGCACGGTCCGCGAGGCCCCCGGCCTGTCTCCGGCGGCCCTGCTGCTCGAGTTCTTCGGGACCTGGGCGGCGTGGGACTGGCGGGACCCGGTCGGCCTGGCGCCCGCGACTGCGGTGACGTGTCCGGACGCGGTGACGGTCCTGACCCCCTCGGAGCCGGTGCGCGGCTGCACGGCCCAGGTGGGCCCCGGACTGCGCGATCTGCTGGGGCGGGAGCTGTACCGGGCCTGGGAGCTGCTGGACGCGGATCCCGGGTCGTTCGGCGAGGTGCTGGCCGCGCCGCCACTGCACCGGCGGCACGCCGCGTGGGCGGTGGTGACCGTACGGACCCCCGCGGAGCGGGAGTTCGAGGCGGCGCTGGGCCGGGTGCGGGGCCGTCTGCGGGCGCTGCTCGGTGCGCTGGAGGAGGCGGGCGCCGCGGACGCGCACGCCTGGCCGCACCCCTTCGCGACGGGTCCGGGCCTGGCCCGGTACGCGATCGGGCTCGGCGCGACCCCGCCCGACGCGGTGGGTCTCGCCGCCGTGGCCGCGCCGTGGCCGAGGGGCCTTCCCGGCGTGGAAGTGGCCTGGGC
Organism: Streptomyces sp. NBC_01546; assembly: GCF_045208355.1. Classification (NCBI taxonomy): domain Bacteria; kingdom Bacillati; phylum Actinomycetota; class Actinomycetes; order Kitasatosporales; family Streptomycetaceae; genus Streptomyces; species Streptomyces sp. NBC_01546. The sequence continues at coordinate 7,366,388 of NZ_CP109379.1, read as the reverse complement.
GGCCTGCGGCGAGGTACCGGACCTGCACGCGGCTGTCGACGAGTAACGAACACAAGGCGGCAACCGGCCCCGAGCCGGGGCCACTTCCCGAAGCCGGGCCCGACCGCTCCGTACCGTCCAGCGGGCAGGCGGGACGGAGCGGTCAGAGCATCAGTACAGCCCTGCGAAGTTTTTTCGTCAACACTTTTCACAAGGATTGAAGAAACTCCAAGTTCACAGGCCTGATGGGCAATTGACATGGCATTTGGCGTTCAGTTCATGAACGCCGAAACCCTTGACGGCCCAGTCGGCGGGCAGTTCACTCACGCTTCGATCCCCCCGGATCCATGACGTCAGGAGCACCCCGCATGCCCCTCCTCTCCGATCGCCCGCCGCGACTGACCGTCGCGGCGCTCGCCGCCGCACTGGTCGCGGCCCTCCTCGTGCTGCTGCCGGGCACCGCCGCCCAGGCGGCCCCCGTACTGCTCTCGCAGGGCAAGCCCGTCACCGCCTCCAGCCTGGAGGGCGCCGGCACACCGGCCGGCGCGGCCGTCGACGGCGACAACGGCACCCGCTGGTCGAGCCAGTTCGCCGACCCGCAGTGGATACAGGTGGACCTCGGCGCCCCGGCGCAGCTGAGCCAGGTGGTGCTGCGCTGGGAGGCGGCGTACGCGAAGGCGTACCGGGTCGAGCTGTCCACCGACGGCTCCAACTGGTCCACCGCGTACACGACGACCGCGAGCACCGGTGGAGTCCAGACCCACGACATCACGGGCACCGCCCGCTACGTCCGCGTGTACGGCACCCAGCGGGCCACCGGTTACGGCTACTCGCTCTGGGAGTTCCAGGTCTACGGCACCGGCGGCACCGACCCGGCCATCCCCGGCGGCGGCGACCTCGGGCCGAACGTGATCGTCTTCGATCCGTCCACCCCGAACATCCAGGGCAAGCTGGACGAGGTCTTCCGGCAGCAGGAGTCGGCCCAGTTCGGCTCCGGCCGCTACCAGTTCCTGTTCAAGCCGGGCACGTACAACGGCCTCAACGCCCAGATCGGCTTCTACACGTCCATCTCCGGTCTCGGCCTGAGCCCCGACGACACCACCATCAACGGTGACGTCACCGTCGACGCCGGCTGGTTCGGCGGCAACGCCACCCAGAACTTCTGGCGTTCGGCCGAGAACCTGGCCCTGAACCCGGTCAACGGCACCGACCGCTGGGCCGTCTCGCAGGCGGCGCCGTTCCGCCGGATGCACGTCAAGGGCGGGCTCAACCTGGCGCCCGACGGCTTCGGCTGGGCCTCGGGCGGCTACATCGCCGACTCGAAGATCGACGGCCAGATCGGCAACTACTCGCAGCAGCAGTGGTACACCCGTGACAGCTCGATCGGCGGCTGGTCCAACGCCGTCTGGAACCAGGTGTTCTCCGGGACCCAGGGCGCGCCGGCGCAGTCGTATCCGAACCCGCCCTACACCACCCTGGACACCACTCCCGTCTCCCGGGAGAAGCCCTTCCTCTACCTGGACGGCGCCGAGTACAAGGTCTTCGTCCCGGCGAAGCGCACCGCTGCCCGCGGCACCTCCTGGGGCAACGGCGCGCCGCAGGGGAGCTCGATCCCGCTCAGCCGGTTCTACGTGGTCAAGCCGGGTGCGAGCGCAGCGACCATCAACGCGGCGCTGGCCCAGGGCCTGCACCTGCTGTTCACCCCCGGCGTCTACCACGTGGACCGGACCATCCAGGTCAACCGTCCGGACACGGTCGTCCTGGGCCTCGGCCTCGCCACGATCGTCCCGGACAACGGGGTGACGGCGATGAAGGTCGCCGACGTGGACGGCGTGAAGCTCGCCGGATTCCTGATCGACGCGGGCACCGTGAACTCGCCCAGCCTCCTGGAGGTCGGCCCCGCCGGTGCCGCGACGGACCACGCGGCGAACCCGACCACCGTGCAGGACGTGTTCATCCGGGTCGGCGGCGCGGGCGCGGGCAAGGCCACGCTCGGCATGGTCATCAACAACCACGACACGATCGTCGACCACACCTGGATCTGGCGGGCCGACCACGGCGACGGGGTGGGCTGGGAGACCAACCGCTCCGACTACGGGTTCCGGGTGAACGGCGACGACGTCCTGGCCACCGGGCTGTTCGTCGAGCACTTCAACAAGTACGACGTGGAGTGGAACGGGGAGCGCGGGCGCACGATCTTCTTCCAGAACGAGAAGGCCTACGACGCGCCCAACCAGGCCGCCATCCAGAACGGCCCGGTCAAGGGCTACGCGGCCTACAAGGTGGCCGACTCCGTGAACACCCACGAGGGCTGGGGCCTGGGCAGCTACTGCTACTACAACGTGGACCCGACGATCCGTCAGGACCACGGCTTCCAGGCGCCGGTGAAACCCGGCGTGAGGTTCCACGACCTGCTCGTCGTCTCGCTGGGCGGCAACGGCCAGTACGAGCACGTCATCAACGGCATCGGGGCCCCCACCTCGGGGACGTCGACGGTTCCCTCGACCGTCCTCTCGTTCCCCTGACACACCCCTGATCCACCCTTGATCCCCGGAGGACGCGGGGCGGCCCGGCGGCCGTCCCGCGTTTTCCGGGCCGAGTGAGAGAGCGCTCTCCCAACCGGGCGAGCCCCCCCATCCACCGGAGGAGCAGAAGTGAAACTCCGACCGCGGACCCTGTCCGCCCTCCTGGTCTCGGCGGCCTTCGCCGTGACCGCGGCCGCCGGACTCAGCGGCCTCGCGCTGACGGCTCAGGCTTCCCCCGACGACGGATCCGCCGTACGCGCGGGTCACTCGGGTCACACCAACGCCGCCCCCCTGGCGACCGGAGACGATCCGGACCGGGACGGCTACATCCCGGCCGTCCCTCCGGTCACAGGGGTCGCTCCGTCCTGGGAGAACCCCCCGGACCGCTACTTCCACGAGTTCCAGGCCAACTGCGCGGTCAGCCGCACCGCCCCGGACGACCCGATCGTCTTCCCCGGCCGGCCCGGCGCCTCGCACAACCACACCTTCCTGGGCAACACCACGACCGACGCCTTCAGCACCACCGCCTCGCTCAGCGCCGGCGGGACGGTCTGCAACGCTCCCGGCGACCTCTCCGGGTACTGGATGCCTACGCTCTACAACGGCGACCGGCCGGTGCTGCCGACCGGGCCGCAGGTGATCTACTACAAGGCCGGCGTCACCGACTACACGAGCGTGCGCCCCTTCCCGAAGGGCCTGCGCTTCGTCGTCGGCAGCCCGACCCAGACGGCGGCCGAGTTCCGCGGCCACCGGGGCTGGGTGGAGGGCTGGGAATGCGGCGACAGCTTCAAGAACACCGAGTTCCCGGCGAACTGCCCGGCCGGGACCCAGCTCAACATCCGCATGCAGTCGCCCAGTTGCTGGGACGGCAGGTACCTCGACACCCCCGACCACAAGGCGCACATGGCCTACCCGGTCGTGAAGCCCGGGAACAACGACAACGTCTGCCCGGCCAGTCACCCGGTCGCGCTTCCCATGGTCGAGTTCAAGATGGCCTTCCCCGTCAGCGGTGACATGTCACAGGTCCGACTGTCGAGCGGAAGCGGGCACTCCTTCCACTACGACTTCTTCAACGCCTGGGACGAGCGGACGCTGAACGCCCTCGTCGACCACTGCGTCCGCGGCGGCCTCCAGTGCAACGCACGCGGCTACGACGAGACCCACCCGGAAGCGGGCGCCGTGCTGGGCCCCGACTACCGGCTCCCGTGAGCCGCCTCCCGTGAACCCCTCCCCCACACCCGAAGGAGGTCCCCGCATGCCCTCCCGCATGCGTTCCCTCGTCACGGCCGCGCTCCTCGCCGGCGCCGTGACCGTACTGCCCACCGCCCCGGCCCACGCCGCGGGCAGCGTGGTCAAGGTGACCGGCTCACAGGGCAACTGGCGGCTGACGGTGGACGGTTCGCCATACCTCGTCAAAGGCGTCACCTGGGGTCCGTCCCCGTCCGACGCGAGCCGGCTGCTGCCCGACGTGAGGTCCCTGGGCGCCAACACGATCCGTACCTGGGGCACCGACGCGAGCAGCCGGCAACTGTTCGACGCGGCCGCCTCCAACGGCGTCAAGGTCGTCGCCGGGTTCTGGCTCCAGCCGGGCGGCGGCCCGGGCAGCGGCGGCTGCACGAACTACGTCACGGACACGACGTACAAGAACACCGTGCTGGCCGAGTTCTCCCGCTGGGTGGAGGCCTATCGCGACCATCCGGCCGTACTGATGTGGAACGTGGGCAACGAGTCGGTCCTCGGCCTGCAGAACTGCTACGGCGGCACCGAGCTGGAGAACCAGCGCAACGCCTACACCACCTTCGTCAACGACGTGGCGAAGGCGATCCACCGCATCGACGCCGACCACCCGGTGACCTCCACGGACGCCTGGGCCGGGGCGTGGACGTACTACAAGCGGAACTCCCCCGACCTGGACCTGTACTCCGTCAACTCCTACAAGGAGGTCTGCGGGGTCAAACAGGCCTGGGAGCAGGGCGGTTACACCAAGCCGTACCTGATCACCGAGACCGGACCGGCCGGGGAGTGGGAGGTGCCGGACGATGCGAACGGCGTCCCGCTGGAGCCCGGCGACCAGGCGAAGGCGGACGGCTACACGCACGCGTGGAACTGCGTCACCGGCCACTCGGGCGTGGCGCTCGGCGCGACCGTCTTCCACTACGGCACCGAGTACGACTTCGGCGGCCACTGGTTCAACCTGATCCCCGCCGGGGAGCGCCGCACGGCGTACTACGCGGTCAAGCGCGCCTACGGAGGCAACACGGCCGGCGACAACCTGCCGCCGACCGTCCAGGTACCCGCGGTCGCGGACCCGGCCGCCGTCCCGGCGGGCAAGGAGGTGACCATCCAGGCCCCGGCGACCGACCCGGAAGGCGACCCGCTCTCCTACGAGGTGTTGTGGAGCGGCCGGTACGCCGACGGCGGGGGCGGGGGCGGCGGTCTGGTCTCGGTGCCGTCCACGCACCTGGGCGGAGGCACCCTCACGGCCGCCGCCCCGGCGAGGACCGGTGTCTGGAAGCTGTACGTCAAGGTCAAGGACGGGCGCGGCAACGTGGGCGTGGAGCAGCGCTCGGTGAAGGTGGTGCCGCCGCCGGTGGCGGGTACGGACGTCGCCCGGGGCCGCCCCACGACGGCCTCCACCTTCCAGAACGACGGCTGGGGCGGCTGCCCCTGCACCCCGCGGCTGGCCACGGACGGCGTGGGCGACACCCGCTGGGCGAGCGGGTGGGCCGATGCGCAGTGGCTCCAGGTGGACCTGGGATCGGTGCGGCAGCTCAGGCACGCCCAACTGGTGTGGGAGCCGGCGTACGGGAAGGCGTACTCCCTCCAGGTCTCGGACGACGGCCGGAACTGGCGGACGGCGTACGCCACGTCGTCCGGTGACGGCGGGGTCGACGACTTCGACGTCTCCGCGTCGGGCCGCTACGTCCGGCTGGACCTGACCCAGCGCGGTACCGGCTACGGCTACTCCCTGTTCCACTTCGGCGCATACGCCTGACCGGCGCGGCCCCGTGTACTCCGCGCGCCGCCCTTCTCCCCGCCGGGCGGCGCGCGGTCACGCGGTTGCGCGGGTCCGGAGCGGGGTGCTCAGACCTCGATGACGATCTTGCCCGCCGTGTGTCCGCCCTGGCTGAGCTCGAAGGCCGCCGCCAGCTCGCCCAGCGGGAAGGTGCGTGCGACGGGCACCGTGAGCTGCCCGCTCTCGGTGAGCTGTCCCAGCGCGGCCAGGTCGCTGCCGACCGGGCGCACCCACATCCACTCGCCGCCCGAGCCGGTCACCGTGGGGTCGGCGATGGAGGCGTGCCGGCCGTCGTCGTGCAGCACCCTGCGGGTGACGTCGAGGACGCCGCCGACGAAGTCCGCGACGACGGTCGCGCCGTCGGGGACGAGGGCGAGGACCCGCTCGGCGAGCCCGTCCCCGTACGCGACGGGCTCGGCGCCGAGTTCCCGTACGCGGTCGTGGTTGCGCGGGGAGGCGGTGCCGATGACCCGGGCTCCCAGGGCGCGGGCGATCTGCACGCCGAAGGAGCCGACGCCGCCCGCGGCTCCGTGGATGAGGACGGTGTCGTCCTTGCCGGTGCCGAGCCGGGTCAGCACCTGGTAGGCGGTGAGCCCGGCGAGCGGGAGCCCGGCGGCCTCGGCCCAGCCGAGGGAGGCGGGCTTGCGCGCGAGGGCCCGTACGGGCACGGTGACGAACTCGGCGCAGGTCCCGCCGTGCACGTAGTCCTTGCGGGCGTAGGCCATGACCTCGTCGCCCTCGGCGAATTCGGGGGTGTCGATGCCGACCTTCTCGACGGTGCCGGAGACGTCCCAGCAGGGCACCACGGGGTACACGACGTCCATCAGGGCGTCGAGCCCGCCCGCCATGATCTTCCAGTCGACCGGATTGACCGAGGCGTACTTCACCCGTACGAGGACCTCGCCCGGGCCGAACTTCGGCACCGGGAGCCGGGTGTCCCTGAGCACCTCCGTTCCTCCGTACGTCTCGTACGCCATCCCTCGCATGGTGTTGTCCTGCGGCATGTACCCGACCTCTCCGTGAGCTGCTGGACCCGCCCCGGAGCCATCCCACCACGCACGCCGCGCCCGGCCCGAGAAGCAGGGCGGGCGCGGGGCGGCGAACCCTCGGCGGCGGGGTGTCAGCGGGCGGAGCGGTGCGCGGCGATGATCTCGGCGTAGCGGCGGCCGCTCGTCTTCACCGTGCGGCGCTGGGTGGCGTAGTCCACGTGGACCAGGCCGAAGCGCTTGTCGTAGCCGTAGGCCCATTCGAAGTTGTCCAGCAGCGACCAGGCGTAGTAGCCGGCCACCGGTGCGCCGCGGCGGGCCGCGCGGGCGCAGGCGGCCAGGTGGGAGGTCAGGTAGGCGGCCCGTTCGGGGTCGTGGACGCGGCCGTCGGGGGCGACGGTGTCGGGGTACGAGGAGCCGTTCTCGGTGATCTGGATGCGCCGGTCCCCGTACTCCTCGTGCAGGCGCATGATGAGCGTTTCCAGGCCGTCGGCGTCGACCTCCCAGTCCATGCCGGTGCGCGGGACGCCGGGCCGGTCGATCTGGCGGGCGAAGGGCGCGGGGCCGGCCGGGTCGGCGGTGACCACCTGCGGGAAGTAGTAGTTGAGGCCGATCCAGTCGAGGGGGGCGGCGATGGTGGCGAGGTCGCCGGGGCGTTCGGGGAGGTCGACGCCGTAGACCTCGCGCATGTCGGCGGGGAAGCCGCGGCCGTGGACGGGGTCGAGCCACCAGCGGTTGACGTGGCCGTCCATGCGCCGGGCGGCGGCCCGGTCGGCCTCGCTGCCGGTGGCGGGCTCGACGGTGGAGAGGTTGTTGACGATGCCGATGCGCGCGGCGGGGCGGGCGGCGCGGACGGCCTGGGCGGCGAGGCCGTGGCCGAGCAGCAGGTGGTAGGAGGCGCGGACGGCGGCGGTGAGGTCGGTCCAGCCGGGGGCCATCCGGCCCTCCAGGTGTCCGATCCAGGCCGAGCACAGCGGCTCGTTCAGGGTGGCCCACTGGGTGACGCGGTCGCCGAGGCGTTCGGCCACGAGACCGGCGTACGCGGCGAAGTGCTCGGCGGTGGCGCGATCGGGCCAGCCGCCGCGGTCCTGGAGGGCCTGGGGCAGGTCCCAGTGGTAGAGGGTGACGTTGGGCTCGATGCCGGCCGCGAGGAGTCCGTCGGTCAACCGGTCGTAGAAGTCGAGGCCCTTGGTGTTGACGGGGCCGTCGCCGCCGGGCAGGATCCGCGGCCAGGCGACGGAGAGCCGGTAGGCGTTGGTGCCGAGCTGCCGCATCAGGGCGATGTCGTCCGGCCAGCGGTGGTAGTGGTCGCAGGCGGTGTCGCCGGTGTGGCCGCCGTCGACGGCGCCGGGGACGCGGCTGAAGGTGTCCCAGATGGAGGGGGCGCGGCCGTCCTCGTCGACCGCGCCCTCGATCTGGTAGGCGGAGGTGGCGGTGCCCCAGGCGAAGTCGGCGGGCAGGGCGGCGAGGTCGACCGTGCGGTCGACGGCGCGGTCCACGGCGTGCGCTTCGGTCACGGGAAGGCTTTCGGAAAGGGTCATTTGACGGCTCCTGCCGTGAGTCCGGCCACCAGGTACTTCTGCAGCAGCAGGAATCCGGCGACGACGGGGATGCTGACGACGAGCGAGGCGGCCATGATCTGGTTCCAGTACACGTCGTTCTGCGTGGAGTAGCCCTGCAGTCCGACGGCGAGGGTGCGGGTGGTGTCGTTCGTCATGACGGAGGCGAAGAGCACCTCGCCCCAGGCGGTCATGAAGGCGTACACGGCGACGGCGACGATGCCGGGGACGGCCGCCGGGATCACGACCCGGAACAGCGCGCCGAGCGGGCCGCAGCCGTCGACGGTGGCCGCCTCGTCGAGGTCGCGGGGCACCGAGTCGAAATAGCCGATGAGCATCCAGATGGAGAAGGGGAGGGAGAAGGTGAGGTAGGTGAGGATGAGCCCGCCGCGGGACCCGTAGAGCGCGACCCCGGTGCTGTTGCCGATGTTCACGAAGATCAGGAACAGCGGGAGGAGGAACAGGATCCCGGGGAACATCTGGGTGGACAGCACGGTCACCGTGAACAGGCGCTTGCCGCGGAAGCGGTAGCGGCTGACGGCGTACGCGGCGAAGACGGCGATGAGCACCGAGCAGACGGTGGCGGCGCCGGCCACGATCAGGGAGTTCACGAAGTACTTGGCGAGCGGGACGGTGTGCCAGATGTCGACGTAGGGCCGGACGGTGAGCCCGGTGGGTATCCACCGGAACTGGCCCGCCACGTCCTTGAGCGGCTTGAGCGAGCTGGTGACCATCACGTAGACGGGCAGCAGCACGAAGCCGGAGAGCAGGGTCAGGAAGACGGCCCGGATCACCTTGAAGGTGCGGGGCGGGTCGAGCGGGCTGCGCGTTCTAGCGGGCATCGGCGTCCCTCCGGCCTCGGCTGGTGACGAGCAGGTATGCGGCGGTGACCAGCAGGAGGAAGAGCAGCAGGAGGACGGACATGGCCGATCCGGTGCCGAAGTTCCAGGTGACGAAGCTCGACTGGTAGATGTGGATGGAGATCAGGTCGGCGGCCTCGGGGGCCGACTTGCCGAACAGCACGAACGGCGTGTTGAAGTCGTTGAAGGTCCACAGGAACAGCACCAGGATCAGCACCTGGTTGACCGCGCCGACCGAAGGCAGGGTGATCCGGCGGATCTGCTGCCAGATGCCGGCCCCGTCCAGCGCGGCCGCCTCGTACAGGTCCTTCGGGATGTTCTGCAGGGCGGCCATCACGATGAGGAAGGCGAACGGCCAGCCCTTCCACACGGACACGGTCAGCAGGGCCCAGAAGCTGTTGTCGCCGAGCAGCCAGAAGGTGTGCTCGGCGCCCCCGATGCCCAGCTGGTCGTGGATGACGTGGTTCACCAGGCCGTTGTCCCGCTGGAACATGAACGCCCAGGTGATGACGGCCGCGTAGACGGGCAGGGCGTACGGGACGAGGAACAGGGCCCGCAGGATGCCGCGGCCGCGGAAGGTCTCCTGCATGAACACGGCGGCGGCGGTGCCTAGCAGCCAGCACAGGCCCACGGAGAGCAGGGTGAACAGGCAGGTGGTGAGGAACGAACCGAGGAGGGCCTCGCCGACGGGCCGGTTGACGTCGACGGCGAGTTCGTAGTTGTCGAAGCCCGTCCACGGGGCGCGCGACCAGTCCCGGATGAAGAACTGGGTGAGCTCGCGGAAGCTCATGAGGATGCCCATCACCATCGGGACGAGGTGGATGAGCAGTTCGAAGAGGAGGGCGGGCAACAGCAGGAGGTAGGGAAGGGCGCCGCGGCGCAGGCGGCCGGGGCGGCGCACGCGGGCCGCCGTACCGCGCGGCCGCTCCGTGGTGGTGTCGGGTGGCAGGACGGTGGGTGCGGAAGTCATCGGGCGGGACTCAGTTCGCCATCTGCTGCTGGGCCTTGGTGAGCTTCGCCTTGACCGACTCGGTGGTCACGGGCCGGCCGGCCGCGGCGTCGGCGAAGAGCTCCTTGACGGCGGTGCCGACGGTGGTCTCGAACTGGGACTCCTCGGGGACCTGCGGGAGCGGGGCGGCGCTGGTGGAGAGGGTGTTGCGGAGCACGGTGAGGTCCTCGGTGGCGAAGGTCGGGTCGGTCTGGGCCGCCTTGACCGGGGGGATGGAGCCGTAGGTCTTGTTGAGGAGCTTCTGCTCCTCGTCGCTGGTCATGAACTTCACGAACTTCAGGGCGCCGTCGATGTTGTCGGTGTTCTTGAAGACGGCCATGTTGATGCCGGCGACCATGGAGTTGGTGTTCCGGCCGCTGCCGGGGGCGCCGCCCGCCGGGACCGGGACGGGGGCGACGCCCCAGTCGCCCTCCTTCATTCCGTGCGCCTTGAAGCTGCTGGCCGCGCTCTGCCACAGGACCATGGCGGTCTTGCCGTTGGCGAAGTCCTGGAGGGACTGGTTCTTGTCGTACTCGGCGTTGCCGGGCGAGATGATCTTGTCCTTGGCCATCAGGTCGACGTACTGCTTGACGGCCTCGACGTTGGCGGGGGTGTCGAACGTGGGCTTGCCGGCGGCGTCGAAGAACTCGGCTCCGTGCTGCCGGGACAGGACGAAGGCCTGGTGGATGTTGTTGGAGAGGTTCGAACCCTCGGCGCCCAGTGCCCACTTGCCGTCCTTGGACAGCCTCTGGCCGATGCTGACCAGCTCGTCCCAGGTGGCCGGGGGCTTCTCGATGCCCGCCTCCTGGAACATCTTCTTGTTGTAGTAGAGGGCGTACGACATCGAGTAGAGCGGGACGGCGGCCGGGTCCTTGCCGGCGGCGCCGGCCGAGCCGATGGCGGACTCCACGAAGCGGTCCTTGCCGCCGATCGCCTCGAAGTTCTTCGCGTCCCAGGGGAGCAGGGCTCCGGTGGCCTGGAGGGAGGAGGACCAGGTGTTGCCGATGTTGAGGACGTCCGGGCCCTGTCCGGAGGCGGTGGCGGCGAGGATCCGGTTGAGCAGGTCCGACCAGGGAACGACCTCGAGCTTGACCTTGATGCCGGTCTGCTGCTCGAACTTCTTCAGCTCCGGACCGAGCGTCGCCTGGTCCGCCGCGATGTCGGGCCCCTGGTTGGAGGCCCAGTAAGTGAGCTCCTTGGGGGCGGTGTTGGTACCGCCCCCGCCGTCCGCGGATCCGCCGCCGCAGGCGGTGGCGAGCAGGGAGACTGCGACGGCGGCGGTGGCAGCGGCTCTGGTTCTGCGCATGGCGGCTCGGTCCCTTTCGGCGGGTCCAGGGGGAAGGCCGACGCGAGGCACTCCGTCCAGGCCTTAATTTAGAACGTGAGTTAAGCCTCGTGAAAGGGTCGCGTCAAGGGGTCGCGCAAGGGTATGTTGCGAGCGATATCACTGCGGAAGGGGCCGGATGACCACGGGGCGTAGCGGACGAACGGTGCGGGACCTGCGGCGGGGAAACCGGAGCGCCGTCCTCCAACGGCTGTACTTCGGCGGCCCGATGAGCCGCCAGGAACTCGGCCCCGCCACCGGGCTGAGCTCCGGATCCGTCAGCAACGTCGTCGGCGAACTCGTCACGGACGGACTGCTGGAGGAGGCCGGGATCGTCGACTCCGACGGTGGACGGCCCCGCACCCTGTTGCGGGTGGCGCCCGGCAGCGCCCACATGATCGGCGTCGACGTCGGCGAAACCCGGGTACGCGTCGAGCTGTTCGACCTGACCCTCACCGAACTGGCCCGTACCGAGATGCCGTTGCTGCCACGCGGCTGCTACGACGTCGGCCCGATCGTCGACCACATCCGGCACGGCATCGCCACCGTGCTCGCCGAGGCCGGGGTCGGCACGGAGCGGCTGCTGGGGGTGGGCGTCGGGGTACCGGGCATCGTGGACCGCGACGCACCGGGCGGGACCGTGGTGCACGGCCAGACCATCGGCTGGGACGCGGTGCCGCTGGAGGAACTGCTGCGCGCCACCGGAGCCCTGCCGGAGGAGGTCCCGTACATCATCGACAACGGCGCGCGGACGCTCGGCCAGGCGGAGATGTGGTTCGGTGCCGGGCGCGGGGCCCGGGAGGCGGTCGTCGTGCTCTTCGGCTCCGGGGTCGGCGCGAGCCTGATCACCGACGGCTCGCCGGACGGCGGGACGACCGAGGGAACCCCGCTGGAGTGGGGCCACCTGACGGTCTCCGTGCGCGGCCGGCGCTGCCGGTGCGGGGCGCTGGGCTGCCTGGAGGCGTACACGGGGGCCGAGGCCCTGCTGGCGCGCTGGGCGGAACGGGGAGGCGCTGCGGACGGGCGACCGGTGGACTCCGTGGACGAGGAAGAGGCCCTCTCGGCCCTGCTGGCGGCGGCCGGCACGGGGGACCCGGTGGCACGGGAGGTGCTGGAGGAGACCGCGGAGTACCTGGGCGCCGGGCTGTCGGACCTGATCAACCTGTTCCAGCCGGAGCGCATCCTGATCGGCGGCTGGGCGGGCCTGATGCTGGGACCCCACATCCTCCCGGCGGTACGGGAGCACGCGACCCGGTACGCGCTGCGCCATCCGGCCGGGCGGGTCACCGTCGCCATGGGCTCCCTGGGCCCCGACGCGGTCACGGTCGGCGCCGCCACGCTCCCGCTCTCCGCCTTCTTCGCGACGGGCGGCCGCCGCACGGCACCCGAGCCACGGACCGAACCCCCGGGCTGGCGCACGGCCCTGGAGGTCCGCAACGCGGGCGGCGCGGCGGCTCTCTGAGGGGCGTCTTGCCGATCAGGCGGAATCCCGGATCACCAGAGCGGGGGCGAACAGCACCGAGGCCGGTTCCGGGGCCGCGGTGCCCGCAATGCGGTCCAGGAGCAGGCGGACCATCTCGGCAGCCATGTCCTCCACCGGCTGCCGTACGGTCGTCAGCCGCGGCCGGCAGGCCGCGGCAGCGCCGGAGTCGTCGAAGCCGACGACGGCCACGTCTTCCGGGATCCGGCGGCCGTGCTCGCGCAGCACCAGGCAGGCCCCCTGCGCCATCAGGTCGTTGGCGGCGAACACCCCGTCCACGTCCGGCCGTTCGGCCAGCAGGCAGCTCATGGCCCGCTCACCCCCCTCGAGCGTGAAGTCCCCCTCGGCGACACGGACCACCCGGTCGCGGCCCTCCGCCGCCTCGCGGAAGCCGGCCAGCCGCTCCCGGCTGGCCGGCACGTCCGCCGGGCCCCCGATCGCCGCGAGCCGGCCGCGCCCCAGCGCGAGCAGGTGCCGGGCCGCCAGCGCCCCGCCCTCCCGGTGGCGCAGGTCCACGTGGTCGAGCGGCACCCCCGCCGCCGGACGCGCGAACAGTACGGCGGGCAGTGCGGCCGCCGCGAGCATCCCGGGCAGCGGGTCCCGGGGATGGGTGGTGACCAGCAGGGCTCCGTCCGCGCTGCCCTGCGCCAGGTACGCGAGCACCTCCGCGCGGTCCTCCGCGGTGTCGGCGAACATCAGCACCGGGTGCACACCGAGCGGCCGCAGCACGCGGACGACCCCGCTGACCACTCGCCCGAAGAAGGGGTCCTCGAAGACCCGGGCGGCGAACTCGTCCCGCGCGCCGGCAGATCCGGAGCCCGCGCCGGAGACCACCAGGGCGACGGTTCCCGACCTGCGGGTCACGAGGGAACGGGCGGCCCGGTTCGCCACGTAGCCGGTCGCGGCGACGGCCTGCCGGACCGCCTGCTGGATGGCGGGGTCCACGTTCCGGACGCCGTTGACCACGCGGGACACCGTGGCCCGGGACACCCCCGCCGCGCGGGCCACGTCCTCCAGGGTCGGGGCTCCGCCCGCCCCCGTCCCCGCTCCCGTCGCGCCCGTTCCCGTACCCCGCCCCGTGTCCATGGCGGCACTGTAACGTCCGGGCAGACAGGACCTAGACGGGGTCCAGCCGTACCCGCAGCGGCAGTTCACCGGCGTGGGGTCCCGCCCGTACGGTGAACCGGCCCGGCTCCGTCACCCAGGCGCGGGCCGCCGGGGACCAGTGCTGGAGGGCGCGCGCGGGGATCCGTACGAACGCCGTCACCCGCTCCCCCGGTCCGGCCTGCACGGCGGCCCACCCGGCGAGCCAGCGCACCGGCCGCTCGACCGCCGAGTCGGGCCGGGACAGGTGGACTTGGACGACCTCGCGGCCCTGCCGGGCGCCGGTGTTGCGGAGCACGACGGGGATCTCGCAGCCGCCGCCCGCGTGCGGCCGCGGCACCCCGAGGGCCTCGTACCGCCACGTGGTGTAGCCGAGGCCGTGGCCGAACCAGTAGGCGGGGCCCGTGCCCGTGCGCAGCCAGGCCCGGTGGCCGATGTGCAGCCCCTCCTCGTACGGGAGGACGCCGCCTGTGGGGCGGGTGGTGCGGACGGGGGCGTCGGCGAGGGTCGCGGGCCAGGTGGTGGGGAGCCGGCCGCCGGGCTCGGCGCGGCCGAAGAGCACGTCGGCGAGGGCGTGGCCGGCTTCCTGGCCGGGGAACCAGGCGAGGAGGACGGCGGCGACTTCGGTGCGCCAAGGGAGCTCGACGGGTCCGCCCGCGTTGACGACGACCACGGTACGGGGCTGGCCGCGGGCGATCGCCCGCACCAACTGGTCCTGTGGCGCGGGCAGTCGGAGCGAGCGGCGGTCATGGCCCTCGGACTCGTCGCCATCGGTGGTGCCGACGCAGACGATCGCCACGTCGGCCTCGCGGGCGGCGGCCACGGCGGCGGCGAGTGCCCCGGCGGGGTCGGGAGCGGGCCCGGCGGCCGTCAGGACGGTGGCCCGGCCCGTGCCGGGAGCCAGTTGGCGGCGCGCCCGGACCTCGACGGGTCGGCCGGCGGTGAGGTGGACCCGGGCGGTCCGCTGGGGCGGGCGCACGTGTACCACGGCCGGATCATCCGTCTCCGGCGGGAACTCCCCCGCCAGCACGGGCGTTTTCTCCACGGTGAGGCCGAGTGCGCCGAAGCCGCCGAGCCCGAGGGTCCAGGTTCCGGTCGCATCCGGGTGGAGTACGGCGGCCAGCTCGACGGTGTGGGCGCCCGGAGGCAGTTCGGGCTCCAGCACCCGGCCGGAGGGCTGGTGCGCGGAGTGCAGCACGGCGTCGGCGGAGTCGAGCACGCGCAGCCGTACGCCGGGGGCGCCGGTCTCCGGGTCTCTGGCATGACGTGCGCCGAGCGGCGCCGGACCGCCACTGCCGTCCGGGGGCGGGCCCGGCTCGTACACGAGGCGCGCCTGCGGGGCAGTGCCGCCCGCAGCCCGGCCAGCGGGGTGACCACGGCGTGCGGGAACACCTCGGAACTGCCGCCGCCCTGGACGCGGGGGTCGTCGGCGTGCGTCCCGATGACGGCGACGGCGGCCGGGGCCCGGGGGTCCAGGGGCAGCACGCCCCGGTTCTCGAGCAGGACGAAGCTCGCGGCGGCGGCCTCGCGCAGCAGGCGCCGCGCGTCGGGCTCCTCGGCACCGCCGCCGCCGGGGGCGGGGGCGGGGGCGGGGGCGGGGGCCCGAGGGCGCCGACCCGGCCGGCGAGCCTCAGTACCCGGCGCGCCTTGTCCCGGACCGCCGCGGCCGGAACCAGTCCGCGCTCCACGGCGGCCAGGAGCGCCTCGCCCCAGGGCCCGCCGGGGCCGGGCATGAGCAGATCCTGCGCCGCGGCGGCCGAAGCGACCGCGGACCGGCCGGCACCCCAGTCGGAGACGACCACCCCGTCGAAGCCCCACTCCTCCTTCAGGGGATCCGCGAGCAGGGAACTCTCCGTCATGGTCCGGCCGTTGACCTTGTTGTACGCCGACATCACCACCCAGACCCCGGCACGTACGGCGGCCTCGAAGGGCGCGAGGTACAGCTCGTGCAGCACGCGTTCCTCGACCCGGACGTCGAGGGTCAGCCGTCCGGTCTCGGAGTCGTTGGCGACGTAGTGCTTCGCGGTGGCCGCCACCCCGCAGGACTGGATGCCGCGGATGAGGGCCGCCCCGGTGCGGCCCGCGAGCAGCGGGTCCTCGGCGAAGCACTCGAAGTGCCGTCCGGCGAGCGGGCTGCGGTGCAGGTTGAGCGTGGGCGCGAGGAGGACGTGCACCCCCTTGCGGCGGGCCTCGTCCCCGAGGAGCGCGCCGAGCCGGCGCACCCGCTCCTCGTCCCAGAGCGCGCCGAGCGCACTGGCGGAGGGCAGCAGCACGGAGGTCCGCCCCTCGTCCCAGCCGGGACCGCGAACCCCGGCCGGGCCGTCGGAGAACACCATCTCCCGTAGCTCGACGGCAGGTTCGGCGTGGGTCCGCCAGGTATCGGCGCCGGTCAGCAGCCGCACCGCCGCGCGCAGATCGAGCCGGGGCTCGTCACGGCCGTCCATGCCGGTGTCCCTTTCGCCGCGGAGGATCCGGGAGAGCGCTCTCCCAGATGCTCCCGGGCCACCCCGGACGCTGTCAACGCCCGCGCCGGGACGGGGTGCTGCCGCTGCGCGGGGCGATTCCCCCACCCCGCCCCTTCCCGAAACTGGGGCTCCGCCCCAGACCCCGCACCTCACACGCCGGCGGGGCTGGGTTGTGCCCGGCAGACGACATCAGCAAAGGCCCGTCACTCGTACTCCGTGCCGCCCTTTCGGGTCAGGTACGCCGGGCTGACCGCCTTGGCGATCGCGCGGCCGCCCACGACCGGGCTGTACCGCTCCGTCGCCGGGCGGATGACGACCCCCTCGCGCAGGTGCAGGCCCCGCCCGGACACGGTCTCCCGACCGCTCGCCACCTCCAGCACCCTGCCGAGCTCGTACGGCCCCTCGTACAGCCTCGGCACCACCGGCAGTTCACCGTCCGACAGCACCTCCGCCGGGTCCAGCCACCGCACCTGCCCGTCGATCTCGGCGGACACGTCGAAGACGGCGTACCCGGGCGGCGTGTCGGCGGTGCGCACGTCGGTCCCGTACGCCAGGTCCTGGACGCCCGCCCCGTACACCTCGCCGAAGATCCCGATCCGCGACGCGCCGAGCCGCGCGGCCAGCCCGGCCGCGACCGCAGGTACGCCGTGGCCGCGTACGGCCCGCCAGTACACGTTGCGCTCGTCCTCGCTCAGCGCGAGCCCCTTCGCACCGAAGCCCTTCGAGGAGACCAGCACCCGCTCGCCCTGGGCGACGTACGTGAACAGGCAGGCGGTGCCGTGCAGTTTCTCGGTGAGGACGACGGGCTCGCCGGGCTCGAAGATGTGCGGATAGCGCTGGAGGTTCTCGATGTCCACCCACGACATCAGGTCCGGAGCCGACTCGACGTCGCCGTTCATCGTGGTCGGGACGGGCGGAGCCCATTTGGTGATGCCGAGCAGCTCCGCGAAGTCCGTGCCCTCCTTGGCCGCCTGCACCAGGTCGACGTCGGCGAGCGCGCGCGGCCGGCACACCAGCCCCTGCGAGAGCTCTCCGCGCAGCCGGACCGCCTTGACGCGGTCGGCGGAGCTTCCGGCGAGCCGCCCGGTCAGCCCGAGCTCCTCGATCAACTCGGCGGGCAGCACGGCCTGCTCGGGTATGTAGAGGGCGAACTCTCCGGTGCGATAGGCGCCCTTGGCGACCACTGCTCGGTAGAGGCCCACCTGGGCCAGCTCCAACGCGTCGGCGTTCGGATGCTCATGGACGGTCAGCTCTTCGGCGGTGACCCGCAAGGTCGACATGAAAGGTCTCCTCGGACGTACGGATGTGGCAGCGACGACCACTCTCGGCGCCGCCATTTCCACTGGTCCAGCGCATTTCGGGATGCTAAGGGCCGTCTCGGCGCCTGGCGTATCCTCGCCCCCGAACGCACCTTCGGCATCCAGGAGCCCCCGTGTCACCTCGTCCGGTCACCGTCGTCACCGGCGGCAGCAGGGGCATCGGCGCGGCGACCTGCCTGCGCCTGGCGGCCGACGGGCACGACCTGGCGCTGGGTTACGCGCAGGACGCGGCGGCAGCCGAGGCCGTCGCCGAGCGGGTACGGGCCACCGGGGCCCGCTGCGTGACCGTACGCGGGGACACCTCCGAGGAGTCCGGCGTCGAGCGGCTCTTCGACATCGCCGGCGCCGAACTGGGCACGGTGACGGGGCTGGTCAACAACGCCGGGGTGACCGGCCCGCTGGGCCGCCTCGCCGATGCCCGCACCGAGGATCTGCGGCGGGTCGTCGAGGTCAACCTCCTCGGGTACCTGCTGTGCTGCCGCCGCGCGGCCCGGGACATGGCGGAGTCGGGCGGCGGGGCGATCGTGAACGTCTCCTCGGCGGCGGCCACCCTCGGCAGCCCCGGCGACTACGTGCACTACGCCGCGACCAAGGCCGCCGCCGACGCGCTGACCATCGGCCTCTCCAAGGAGCTCGGCCCGGACGGCATCCGGGTCAACGCCGTGGCGCCGGGCATCATCGAGACCGACATGCACGCGGCGATGGGCGACCCCGACCGCCCGGCCCGGGCCGCGGCCGGGATCCCGCTCGGCCGGCCCGGGCAGCCCGAGGAGATCGCCGGGGCGATCGCCTGGCTGCTCTCCCCGGAGTCCTCGTACACGACGGGAGCCGTGCTGCGGGTCTCCGGCGGGCGCTGAGTCGGGCGTCAGCCGAAGGCCGCGGCCGTGGCCGGACCGTAGACGCCCGGCTGGTCGCCCTTGATGCCCCGGTCGCGCTGGAGCTGGCTGACACCGCGCTTGGTCTGGCCGTCGTACACGCCCGTGATCGAGACGTACGTGAACCCCTGCCCGAAGAGCAGTTCCTGCAGGGCGCGCACCTCGGGCCCGCTGTCCCCCATGCGCAGCGTCGCGGCGGGGGCCGCGCGTCGGACGGCCGACGCACTCGGCGAGGGCGCCGGCTTCGCGGACGGGCCGGACGGTCCCGGCGACGCGGATGCACTGGCTTTGGCCGAGGGCGCGCCGGACCGTGCGGAGGCGCCGGGCCCGGGCTCGCCGCCGGAATCCGCACCGCGCGCCGGGAGCACCGGCACGGACAGCTCGGGCGGCCGCTCGGAGCGGGCCGGCGGTTCCGGATCGGGGCCGTTCAGCAGGAGGACGATCCCGCCGGCCGCGGCCAGCGCGAGCAGGGTGGCGACGGCCGCTCCCCGCCCGCCGCCGCGCCTGCGGGCGCCGGGGGACGCGGGGGCCGGAGCGGGCACCGGGGCGGGAGCAGCGCCGCTGGGCGCCGTCGCCGGGCCCGGGAACGCGAGGGGCCCGGTCTGCGGCCAGGCGGGGGCCGTCGCCCGGGACGGTCCGCCCGAGGGGGCGACGTACGGACGTACGAGCAGATGGTCGTCGGGGATGCCCGCGCTCTCATCGGAGTCGTGGGACACGGTGTCTCCCCGGCTGGGACATCTGAGGCATCTCCGAAGTGCAGCTCAAGCGGTGGTTCTCGACCGGCGCACTCTTGCCTCCACGACGGCCCCGGTCAAGCCGGGTGTCCGGTCTGCCCTTGTCCATCCGTTCTGCCGGGCTGCCGGCGGACCGACGTGGCCCAGACGGTGCCCGCGGCCAGGAGCATCAGGGCGGCTCCGCCGAGCGGGGCGGCGGGAGCCGAGATTCCGTCGACCGCGAGCCCGCCGAGCAACGCGCCCGCCGCTATGGCCAGGTTGAACATGGCCACCATGAGGGAGGTGGCGGCCTCGGCCGAGGCCGGAGCCGAGGTGAGCATCCAGCTCTGCAGGGTCACCGAGACCCCGCCGTACGCGAGCCCCCAGGCGAGCAGCAGCGCGGTCCCGGCGACGGCTCCGGGGAGGACGGCGATCAGGGCGAGGATCACGGTGAGGCAGGCGCTGATCGTGAGCAGGGTGCGGTGCGCCCCGCGCGCCCCGGCCAGGAAGTTGCCGGCCACGCCCGCGACCCCGTACCCGAGCAGGAGGGTGCTCACGTACTCGGCGTCGATGCCGGAGACGTCCCGGAGGACGGGCCGTACGAAGGTGTAGGCGGCGAACTGCCCGGTCACCACGAGGAAGGTGACGATGACCCCCGCGCGGACTCCGCGGTTCGAGCGGAGCAGGGCGGGGAGTTGGGCGAAGGTGATGTTCCGGGTCGGGGGCAGCGGGGGCAGGAGCAGGAGCAGCGCGGTCAGGGTGACGAGGCCGAGGGCGCCGACCGCCGCGAAGGCGGTGCGCCAGCTGCCGAGTTCGCCGAGCAGGGTCCCCGCGGGGACGCCGAGCACCGAGGCGGTGGGGACGCCGCCGAAGACGAGCGCGGTGGCCCGGCCGACGTGGCGCCGGGGGACGAGCCGTACGGCGAGCCCGCCCGCGATGGCCCAGAACCCGCCAACGCTGACGCCCACCAGGACGCGGGCCGCGAGGACGACGGCGAAGGTCGGGGCGAGGGCGGCGACGATGTTGGCGGCGGCCATGAGGGCGATGAGCACGCAGAGCACGAGCCGCCGGTCGAGCCGGCCGGCGCCGACGGTGACGAGTGGTGCGCAGAGCCCGGCGACCAGTCCGGGCACGGTGACCATCAGACCGGCGGTCCCGTCGGAGACGCCGAGGTCGGCCCCGACGGGGGTGAGCAGGCCGACGGGCAGCAGCTCGGAGGTGATCAGGCAGAAGATCCCGAGCGCGAGGGCGCAGACGGCCGCCCAGCCCTTCCAGGCAGACCCCCCATCAGATTTCTCAGCATATGCGGATGAACCGGGCTCACGGTCGGGCTCACGGTCGGGCTCGTGGTCGGGCTCGTGGTCGGGCTCGGGAGTCGGCGCGGGGGTGCCGGGCGCGGCGGCTGAGGTCATGGATCGGTACTCCGTACGGGCTGATCGGCGGGCAGGACACGGCAGCACGGGGCGCCGGGGGTCGCGCCTCCCCCGTCATCCGCACTGCCGTTCCAATTCTCCGGCCGCCCCGGTAATTCCCGGAAGCCGCCGTCACCCGGACGCGTGAGGCGGTGGACCCGGCCGGCCGGGCCGTACGGCAAGGTGGTCGGATGCAGTTACGCCGGGCCGTGCCCCTCTCCCTTCTCGCGCTCCTGGCGAGCGCCGGCTGCGTCTCCGTCGGCGCGCAGGATTCGGCTCCGGTTCCCTCGGGCGGTTCCGTATCGCCCGCCGACGCGCCCGACGCACCGCCTCCGGTGCCGGCGCCCCTGCCGCAGTCGCTGCCGCTGGGTGAGCTACCGACGGGCGCGGCGGACGCGCCGGGTCCGGATCCGTCGGAAGGGCGGCCTCCGGCCAGGGCCGCCCGGCCGCCCGCCTCGCGGCCCGCGAAACCGGCGGCGCCGCCCCGGCGGTCGCGCTCGGCCAAGCCCACGCTCCCCCACCCGCTGCGTCGGCCTGCCCCGCCACCCGGTCTGGACGAGCTGTGCGCGGCGGTGGAGGGGGCTGTTCCGCCGTCCATCGTCGACCTGTGCCTGCGCCAGTACGGCCGCTGACCGCGCGGGCCGGGGAATCGGAGTCTCAGGGGCGGCGGCCGCAGACGCCGGCGCACCGTCGGACCGTGTCCCGGCGGGCGGTGCGCAGCCGGTGCACGGTGCTGCGGCCGCGGCGGCGCCATTCGCCCCGGGGCAGCGCGGCCCGCTGGCCGCCGCCCGCGATGAGGGCGTTGACCGGGGTCATCGGGTCGGCGGCCATCGCCTTGGCGAGCAGCACGCCGACGACGAGCGGGACCAGGGCGACGGCCAGGGCCGAACCGGCGGTGGTCACGTGCTGCATGCGCGGGCGGGTCGGCGCGCCGCTGGGGGCCTCGGAGATCATGGCCCCATTCGACCAGCGGCGGCGCGGCGGGGAATCGGGGCGGATACTCAGGCCGTTGGGCACAAGGTACTCAGACGGATGACGCGCTGCGGCGGGGTGGTGGGTGATGGCGGTACCCGGGCAGGGTTTCGAGCCCGCGACCGGCGACGGCCCGGCCGCGCCGGACGCCGGGCGTGCGGCGGAACTGCGCACGGCCTACGAGGGGCTGCTGCAGATCCGCCGACTGGTCAACGGCCCGGCGGGCGAGGCGGTTCCCGCGCCGTGGGAGGTGCGGCAGCTGCCCCGCGCGGTGGCCCTCGTACTGGAGGCGTCGGGGATCACACCGTCGGCGGCGGACGCGGAGGGCCTGCCGACGCGGACTGGCTATCGGGTGGCCGCCGGCCCGGAGCCCGGCCGGGCCGAGGTGACCTGGGCCGGCCCCAAGGGCAGCGGCGCGGCCGAGGAGGAACAGGAGCGGCTGACCGCCTGCGCGGCCGCACTGGAACGGCTGGGCTGGGTCTGCCTCCTCTACCGGGGCCCCCGCCGCCGCCGCTTCCTCGAGGTGGAACCCCCGCGCTGACCGCCGCCGCCAAAACCGGTGGCCCGCGCCGCCCCGCACCACGACACTCGACGGATGGGCATGCTCGACGCACTGGCGGACCGCATCGGCAGGGGCGAGACCGTGGAGTTCCGGCCGGCCGGCGGATCGATGGCGCCCCTGATCCACAGCCGTCGGCAGTGCCGTGTGGCACCGGTCGACCCGGCGCTGCTCGAGGTCGGCGACATCGTCCTGGCCCGCGTCTCCGGCTCCGTGTACCTGCATCTGGTCTCGGCGGTGGACACCGCCCGCCGGCGCGTGCAGATCAGCAACAACCGAGGCCGCGTGAACGGCTGGACCGGGCACGACCGGGTGTTCGGCATCTGCCTGGCCGTGGACGGCGTCCCCCGCCCGGGCGCGGCGGGCAAGGTCCGCCGGTCCGGTGTCCGGCCGCCCCTGCTCGCCACCCGGCGTCTCGACCTGGTCCCCCTGCACCCCTCGCACGCCGACGAGATGGCCCTCGTCCTGGCCGATCCCGCTCTCCACGCCTTCACCGGCGGGGCACCGCTGTCGGCCAGGGCGCTGCGCGCCCGCTACGAGCGGCTCGCCGCCGGCTCCCCCGACCCGGCGGTCGTCTGGGCCAACTGGGTGCTGCGGATGCGCGGCCAGGGGCGGCTGGTCGGCACCGTCCAGGCCACGATCGGCGCGGCCCTCGACCGGGCCGAGCTGGCCTGGACCGTCGGCGCCCCTGGCAGGGCCACGGGTTCGCCACGGAGGCCGCCCGGGCCCTCGCCGACTGGCTGACGGAGCTGCCCGTCGGCCTGCTGGTCGCGCACGTCCACCCGGACCACGCCGCCTCGGCGGCCGTCGCCGCGGCCTGCGGGCTGCGCCCGACCCCGTTCCGCCAGGACGGCGAGATCCGCTGGGAGTCCCTCGGCTCAGGGTGAGCAGGACGACGTCCGCCCTCGGGCGGC
Organism: Streptomyces sp. NBC_01546; assembly: GCF_045208355.1. Classification (NCBI taxonomy): domain Bacteria; kingdom Bacillati; phylum Actinomycetota; class Actinomycetes; order Kitasatosporales; family Streptomycetaceae; genus Streptomyces; species Streptomyces sp. NBC_01546. The sequence continues at coordinate 7,343,338 of NZ_CP109379.1, read as the reverse complement.
CCGAACACGGCGGCGGGTGTCAGCGGTAGCGGGCGGCGAGCGCGGCGACCGTGCCGGCGAGGGCCGAGCGCAGCTCGGGCGGGCCGAGGACCTCGGCGTCCGTGCCCAGCCGCAGGAGGTCGCCGACCGCGACGGCCTCGGACTCCACGGGGAGCCGGATCCGCACCCAGCCCTCCGCGTCGGCCGGGCCGGCTGCCTCGAGCGCCCGTACGCCCGCCGCGCCGAACCGCATCGGCAGCAGCCGCTGCCCACGGGGCGAGAGCCGCAGATCGGCGGTCTGCTGGTGGAGGACGGCGTCCAGACGGCGGGTGGACTCCCCCCAGTACGCGGCGAGTTCGAATCCGGCCGGCCGCTCGAAGGCGTCGGCCGCGGTGTCCACCGCCAGGAACCGGGAGACCCGGTAGGTCCGAACGGAATCCACCGATTCCACCGCTTCCGCGGACTCCGTGGAATCCGCGGAGTCCACGGCCCGGGCCACGAGGTACCAGATGCCGCCCTTGAGGACGAGGCCGAGCGGATGCAGAGCGCGGTGCACCTCGCCGCCCCAGCGGCGGTAGTGGGTGTGCAGGACCCGCTGGTCCCAGACGGCCTGGGCGATCCGCGCGAGGTGCGGGACGGGGTCGGCGTCCCGGAACCAGGCGGGCGCGTCGAGGTGGAAACGGTCCTGGATCGTTCGCGCCCGTTCGGCGAGTGGGGCGGGGAGCGCGGCCTGGAGCTTCAGCTGGGCGGCGGCCAGCTCGGCGCCGAGACCGAGTTCCCGCGCGGGGCCTGGGGCGCCGGCGAGGAAGAGGGAGCCGGCCTGGACGTCGGTCAGGCCGGTGAGACGGGTGCGGTAGCCGTCCGCCAGCCGGTACCCGCCGGCCGGGCCGCGGTCGGCGAGGACGGGGACTCCGGAGGCGCCGAGGGCTTCGACGTCGCGGTAGACGGTACGGACGGACACCTCGAGCTCGGCGGCGAGTTCGGGCGCGGTCATCCGGCCGCGGTTCTGCAGGAGCAGGAGCAGGGAGAGAAGCCGGTCGGCGCGCATGGCACTGATTGTCGCCCTACCTGACAGAAGGTGTCAGGTACGGCTGCCAGCCTGTGGGCACAGACCGATGAACGGCCCGGGCGGGGACGAGCCCTCCGGGTCCCGCCGAAAGGATCACCATGCCCACGCCCGTAGAGACCGGCGGCCGTTTCACCTTCGCCGACTGGCAGGAGCAGCCCGTCGGCCCCGCGGAGGCCACCCCGCGCCTCGCCCACGCCGAGGTCGCCAACTCCTTCACCGGCGGGGTCGAGGCGAACCGGACCACCTGCGCCTACACGATCGCCTACACCGGGGAGAACGTCGGCACGTACACCGGCATGGAACTGCTCTCCGGCAGCGTCGACGGCCGCAAGGGCACCTTCGTACTGGAGGAGCGCGGCAGCTTCGACCCGACCGGCACCGTCTGCCGCTTCGAGGTGGTGCCGGGCTCCGGCACCGGCGATCTCGCCGGACTGACGGGCTCCGGCGGGTTCACCTTCCGGCACGGCGACTCCTCCGTGGAATACACCTTCGTGTACTCCCTCGCCTGAGTTCCGGGCGCGCGCTACATCACGGCGCGCCGAAGGTCAGCGTCAGCTGCGGGGTGCCCTCGTTGGCCTGCGCCTCCGAGGACCACAGCCACAAGGCGTCCGTACCGGCGCTGCTCAGGGCCAGGCCGTATCCGCCGCCGAGGGCCGCGGCGACGGTCTGGGTGTCCAGCCCCGCGGTATGCACCGCCGAGCCGTCGGGGATCCCCGCGAAGCTGCCGAGCGCCGGACCGCCCAGGGCCGGGCGGTTGGAGTACGTGGTCCCGCCCTCGGTCCACGACCCGGTGACCGGGACGACCGAGACGGTGTCCGCCGTACCGGCGCCGCTCATCGTGCTCGTCTTGACGCTGAGGGTGGCCGACTTCAGCACCGTGCCCGCCGGAGCGGCGGGCAGGTTGAAGCGGAGGTAGCTCGCGTAGAACGAGGTGCCCCGCACGGCGAGCGAGCTCGAGGTCCCGTAATTGGTGTCGGGCGCGCCCGCGTTGGCGTACGTGTCCTCCGAGGCGGTCACCCGCACCACCGAGTCGGCCGGGGCGGTGGCGAGGGCGTGGTGGTTCTGCACCTGCGCCGAGCTCAGGACGGTCGGATAGACGGCGGTTTCGTCGAGCTGGCCAGCCCAGTACTCGCTCGTCGGACGGTCCGGCCAGCCGCCGAGGCTGTCGCCGCCGGCGTGCCAGTAGCCGGAGAAGTTCTCGTGCGTGGTGACGTTCAGCGTGCCCTTCTGTACGCCGTCCACGTAGAGGGTCATCCCGCCGGGCCCCTGGGTGGCGACGGCGTGGTGCCACTGGTTGTCGTTGTACGCGGCGCCGGTGGTGACCGTGCGGGTGGCGCCGGTGTAGACGCCGAAGACCAGGCGGCCGTCATTGGTCATGTAGAGGTGCTTGTCGTACTGGTTGCTGCCGCGCGACTGGTTGTTCCCGAAGCCGAAGAGCTTGCCGCCGCGGGTGGTGTTCGTCTTGAACCAGGTCTCGATGGTGTAGGTGCTGCCCACGTTCTGGCGCTTGTCCCCGTACACCTGGGTGTCCGTGCCGTTGAACCCGATCGCCGTGCTCGCGCCGGAGACCGCGCCGGGCGTCTGGCGCAGGGCGGGGGCGTTCAGGTGCACGCCGCTCTGGTTTCCGCCGTCCGAGGAGTCGGCGACGAAGGGCAGGGCGGACTCGTCGTAGCGCCAGTACTGCTGGGCTCCGTCGGCGCGCACCTGGTTCGGGTAGCCGTCCACCGAGGCCGGGACCGTCACGCTCGCGGTGCCCGACAGGGCGCTGGTGTTCCCGGCCGCGTCGGTCGCGGTCACCCGGTACGTGTACGTCTGGCCCGGGGTCACGGTGGTGTCGGTCCAGGAGGCCTGGGGGCGGCGGAAGAACAGCGAGTCCGCGGTGACCGTGGCGATCGGCGTGGCCGCGCCGTTGCGGTAGATCCGGTAGGTCAGCGCGCTGTCGTCGAGGTCGAGGCTGGTGCGCCAGCGCACCTGGGCCTCACCGGGCTTGAAGCTGACGGCACTTGCGAGGGGCACGCTGGGCGCGCCGGTGTCCCCGGTGGAAGCGAAACGCGTCAGGCTCTGCTGCGCCGCGCCGTTGACGGTGGTGAACTCGCCGCCGACCCACAGGTACTGGACGCCGCCCTTGGAGCCGACGGTCATCACGCGCGGGCCGATGCCCTCGCCGATGCCGTCGTTGGTGTCGGGGGCCCAGCCCAGTTTGCCGGTGCCGCCGGTGGGCTGGGCGAGCAGGTGGTGGCGCTGGCCGTCGGGGAACTCGCCGACGCTGGAGCAGTCGTGGGCGTGCGAGGCGCTGTAGAGCACGCTCTGGTACGGCAGCACGGCCTGCGTGGCGCCGAGGCAGGTGTCGCGCCAGCGCTGGCCGAAGTCGGAGAGGTTGAGTGCGATCCGGCCGTCGAAGACGCCGCCGCCCGTGCCCTCGTTGGCGGTGTAGAACCCGGTCTCGTCGGTCGCAATGTCCTTGACGACCGAGTTGGTCTCGATGAAGCCGGGGTAGGACTTGGTGAGCGCGCCGCTCGTCGCGTCGACGACGGCCAGTGCGTGGGTGTTCGTACCGTTGACGGTGAAGAAGTCGCCGCCGAGGACCACCCGGTTGCCGTCGGGGGTGACCTCGACGGCGCGGCCGGGCTCGTCGGCGTCGGCGGTGAAGGGCTTCAGCGCCCCGTCGGCCGCGTCGACGGCGGCGAAGCGTTCGCGCGGCTGGCCGGCCACGCTGAGGAAGTCGCCGCCCGCGTAGACGGTGTCGCCGGTGACGGCGAGGGCCCGTACGGTGGCCGCGAAGGCGGGACGGAACGCGGGCTTCACGGCGCAGGTGGCCACGTCGATGGCGGCGAGGCTGGAGACCGGGGTGCCGTTGACGGCGCCGAAGTAGCCGCCCGCGTAGAGGGTCTGCTTGTCGGGCGAGAGGGTGAGCGCGCGGACCGTCGCGGTGCCGGAGCCGATGGTGAAGGACAGCGCGCAGGAGGTCGGGGCGCCGGTGGCGGCGTCGAGCGCCGCGAAGTTCACGGCCGGCTGCTCGCTGCCGGCGCCGCCCGCGGGCGGGCGTACGGCGGAGAAGGTGCCGCCGACGAAGACCTTGCCGCCCGCCTCGGCGAGGGCCCAGACCACGCCGTTGGGCTGCCAGGTCGGCAGTGCGTCCGCGGTGAACGCCACGGGCGGGGTGATGGCCGCCGCCTGCGGGACGAGGCCGAGGCCCAGGCCTGCGCCGGTTCCGGCCAGGGACAGGGCGAGAGCAGCCGCCAGTCGTCTGGATGTGCGCATGAACCCCCCAGTTCGGTGTGCTGTGCGGCCGTATCGCGCGCGGCCGCCGAGTCATGGCCGGAAACCGCCGGACGGCGGGCCGCGGCCATGCGTACGGGCGCACCCTAGGGTTAATCGGCGCTCGGTTCACCCCACTTGACGTATCGGATGCCGAATCGCGCCGCGCCCGTACACCTTCGTCCCGCGCCTGCCGGGGTCCGGCCGTCCGGATCCGGACGGCGGCCGCCGGTCATGTTCCCGGTCGGTCCCGGCCCCCGGGTGGCCACCCTGGCGAAACTGCCCCGCGCGGGGCCGCGTCCCCTCTACCGTGCCCTGAGGGTGATGGGCACGGCACCGGAGGGTGGAGGGGTGGGGCGGATGGACGAAGAAGAGGACATGCGGCTGGCGAGGCTGACGCCGGAGATCTCGCGCCGCACTCTCGCCATGCTGCGCGGCCTCGCGGGCCTGGAGCCGCCGGAGCAGGTGCCCGAGGACGCCATGATCGTCACCGACGCGGTTCTGGCGGACTACGGCACCGACGGGCTGCGGGTGCTCGCGATGACGCTGGCGGCCTGGGCGACGGCGCAGATCGAGAACGTCGCCGAGCTGAGCGGGCGCAGCCACGAGGCGGTGCTGGACGCCATGGAGCTGGCCTGTCTGGAGGCGAACGCCGAGGAGTAGCCCGGGGCGGGCGCGGCGCATACCGTATCCGCGTCCGCGCCGGGACGGACGGCATGCGGGCCGATCCGCGCTGCCCGGAAGAAGCGCCGCCCGATCCGGTCTGGATCGGGCGTGCGTCGGCGACACTGGGTGTATCAGTGCGCCGTGGGGGGTCGTGATCGGAGGCCGTCGTGAGCACACCTTCCCCCGTCCGGATGGCTGCCGTGCTGTCCACCGAGCATCGTGGCCGGCTGATGTCCCAGGCCCGCGAGGTCAATTTTTCCGAGAATGCGGCGATCTTCGAGGAAGGCACCCGGGCGGACTCCTTCTGGATCGTCCGCTCCGGCACGGTGACCCTGCAGATCCCCGTGCACGGGCGGCGGCCGGCGCCCGTGGAGAACCTCGGCCCCGGTGAGCTGGTGGGCTGGTCCTGGCTGTTCCCGCCGTACGTGTGGCAGCTGAGCGCCGAGGCGATGACGCCGGTGCGCGCGTACGAGTTCGACGGCGGGAGGGTACGGATGCTCATGGACGCCGATCCCGCTTTCGGGTCCGCGATCGGTCACTGGGTCGGGCGGGTCCTGGCCCTGCGGCTGCACCAGACCCGCACCCGGCTCCTCGACCTGTACGCCCCGCGCGCCTCGGCCTAGGCGGAAGTCGGGCCCGGCAAGGCAGCACAGGGACACCGCGGCCGGGAGGGTGGCGCAGACCACCGCCAGGGCCGCGAACGCGTGCGCCCGCGCGCCCTCGCACCGAGGGCCTCCCAGGGGATCACGCTGCCGCTGCGGACGTGCGGCAGGGCCCCCGGCAGGGATCCCAAACCTCCTCGCAGGTGGATTTCGCAAGGGTTTCGCGCGTGTCTCCGGTCGGTGTTCAGCCGATTCGGCGAGCCGCTCCCCCACAGGTCAGCCCGTGCCACACCGCTCCGGTCTGCAATCATCCGTACACGATGGGTGACGAAAAATGGGGGTGCGAACGGGCGTTCACGGCCCGCGTGGGCAAGACTCTGTCCGCTATCCGAAACAACAACCCAAGGGAGTGTTCGAAATGCGGTCCATCACCAGGGGTCTCGGGCTCGGTTCCGCCGCCATGGCGCTCACCGCGCTCACCGCGCTGGCCTGGCCCGGGTCGGCCGGAGCCGCCCCTTCCGGCACGGAAAGCCTGTACGCCCCGTCCGCGCTCGTACTCGGGGTGACCGCCGGGGACGACACCGCGACCGGCACCGTGCTGCGCGCGGTGACGCTGGTGTGTGCACCGACACCGGGCGGGACGCACCCGAACCCGGCCGCCGCCTGTGCCGAATTACGGTCGAACGCGCCCCGGTTGGACGCCCTCGCGGCGCCCGAGCCCGGTACCGCGTGTACCAAGGAGTGGAACCCCATGACGGTGACGGCCGACGGCGTGTGGCAGGGCCGCCGGCTGAACTACGAGTACACCTTCGGCAACCCGTGCGGCATGCGCAACACCACCGGCGCGCTGTTCGGCTTCTGACAGCCGCTCAGTGCGGGCACCGGCCGGGCGGCACGTCGACAGCCGCCCGGCCGGGCTCAACCGCCGACCACCTTCCTGCTTGCGCTTCGATCAGGAACCGGTGGTCGTGCACTGTGAATCCGCCTGCGATTCTGATGCGCCGATCGAGTCGGCGCAGCGCGGATTCGTGCTCGGAGGGCTCGAAACCGGGGTGCTGGACGGCCGCCTGCTGCCGGGTGAGCTGCCCGATGGGTGGGCGGAGCAGGTGCAGAAAGCAGTTGGAGACCGTGCCGAGGTGTCGCTGCTGCACGGCAGAGTGAGCAACGGCGTGCACGACGACCCGGAACTCCTGCGGGCTCTGGGCGATACCCTCGCCGCCCACGAACCGGGTGCGCGGGTCCTGCCGTACATCAATCCGGCCGCCACGGACGCCCGCGCCTTCCCCGACACGAAGGTGGTCGGATTCTTCCCCTCGGCGAGTGACGCGGACATCATGCGCCTCATCCACGCACCGGACGAACACGCCCGGATCACCGACCTGATGTTCGGCGGCAAATGCCTGCTCGACGCGGTCCTCAGACTCTCGGCATGACGTGTGTCAGCCCAGTTCGAGGCTCGTGACCCCGTAGATGCCGGCCAGTTCGAGTGCGGGGGCCGGGCCCGTGTACATCCTGGCGGTCTCGAAGACCGGGACCAGCCCGAGGCCCGCGAACAGGGTGGCGGCCTCCGGGTTCGCGTCCGGTACGTCCACGGACACCAGCCCGCCGGGCGCTTGCTCCGCGAGTCCGCGCAGCAGGGTGGCCGCCACGCCGGGGGTGGCCGCGTAGAGCGGGCCGATCCGGGAGGCCCCGCTGGACGGGCGGACGACGCCGATTCCCTCGATCCGGCCGGCGCGGACGGCGGCCAGGGCGGTCCGGCCGGGCAGTGCGGTCCAGGCGGAGAGGAAGGCGTCGCGCGCCTCGGGGAAGAACCGCCGGTCGTAGGCGGCGAGTTTCCCGAAGGGCAGCGAGGCCGCGTCCACCACCTCGACGCCGTCGGCACCCACAGCCTCCCCCTGCGGTACGCCTTCGTGGCGGACGTTGTTCCAGGCGTGACGGAAGCCGGACTTGCGGTAGTTGTCCTGCTGCTCGACGACCCCGTCCAGGCCGATGAGCCGCCCGTCGAGCCGCTCCATCGCCGCGTCCCAGAGCCGGATGCCGTAGCCCTGCCCGCGGAAGGCGGGACGGGCGATGTAGAAGCCGATGAAACCGAAGCCGGCGCCGTAACGGACCGCGGAGACGCAGGCCACCGGTTCGCCGTCGAGCCGGCCGACGAGGAAGCCCTCCGGGTCGGCGACCGCGAAGGCGAACCGGTCCGAGTCCCCCGGATTCCAGCCCTCCTCGTCGGCCCAGCCGCGGATCATCTCCATGTCTGCGGCGCTCGCGCCGGTGATCTCGAATCCCGTCATGCCGATGTTGTAGCAGATGCCCGAGCGGACCGGTTCGAGGGCGGAGCACCGCGAACCACTCGTAGCGGCAGGTGAGTTCATGGCCATTCTTCAGCCCTGTGTACGGATGTCAGCCCGCGCAGATCACGTCGTCCACCCGGATCGGCTCGGAGTCGAGACGTACGTAGGCGGTGAAGGTGTCGGTGAGTCCCTCCTCCCAGTGGGTGGTGACGGTGGCCCAGCCGACCCCGGCCGACTGGGCGACGGTCACCGGGCCGACCGCGATGCTCTGCGGCTCGTTCTGGGCGCAGAGCAGGACGTCGGCGCCCAGGCTCTCCTTCTGCTTGTCCTTGAGCAGCTGCGAGACCCGGGTCTCGCGGTCGCGAAGGGACGGGCCGTGGTCGCCGTAGAAACCGACGAGGAAGCGGCCGATCACGTCGGCGGTGTGTTGCACCGGGACCGGGGTGGCCACCGGCGCGGCAAGAGCGGGAACGGGAACGGACGAGAGGGTCGCCGACGCCAGCAGGGTCAGCAGCAGGGCGCCAAGGCTGTACGGCTTGAGCTTCATGTCGGGTTTGTACCCGCCTGTCGGGGGCAAGGGCCGGAACGCGGCCCGGATCTCACCCCAGTGGAGGCCCTGATTCACCGCAGAAACGACCCTCCGGGCCCCGGGCACACCGGTTACCGCCCCCGGTGACGTGATCCGGGGAAGGCCCAGACGGGTGCACGGGGACACGCCTGAGCATCCGAAAGGGTGGCGCGGTAATCGGGTCGCGGGCACCCGGGGCACGTACGTAGGGTCGGATCATGGGGAAGCCGCTTGTCGCAGTGTTCAGTGGGGCCGGGATGTCCACCGATTCCGGGATTCCGGACTACCGGGGGCCGCAGGGGCTGTGGCGGCGTGATCCGGACGCCGAGAAGCTCGTGACGTACGAGTACTACATGGCCGATCCGGAGATCCGGCGCCGGTCCTGGCTGATGCGTGCCGAGCTCGGCGCGCTCCGGCCGCGGCCCAATGCCGCGCACCTGGCCGTGGCGGAGCTGGAGCGCGGCGGGACCCCGGTACGGGTCATCACGCAGAACGTGGACGGGCTGCACCAGCTCGCCGGGATGCCCGCCCGCAAGGTGTTCGAACTGCACGGCACGGCCCGGTCGGTGGTGTGCACGGCCTGCCGCGCCCGGTCGGGCATGGACGAGGCGCTCGCCCGGGTCGCCGCCGGGGAGCCGGATCCCGCCTGCCTGGCGTGCGGCGGGATCCTCAAGGCGGCGACCGTGATGTTCGGCCAGCGGCTCGACCCGGAGGTACTGGGTCAGGCGATGGCCGTGGCCAAGGGCTGCCAGATCTTCATCGCCGTCGGGTCGACCCTCCAGGTGCAGCCCGCCGCCTCGCTGGCCGGGATGGCCGCGGAGGCGGGGGCCCGGCTGATCATCGTGAACGCCGAGGAGACCCCGTACGACTCCCTCGCCGACGAGATCGTCCGCGAACCGATCGGAACCGCCCTGCCGGCCCTCCTGGCCCGGATCGCCGCCGACCGGGTGACGCTCCAGCCCGAAAACCCGTGACGGTCCAGCCCGAGAACCCGTGACGCTCTAGCCCGAGAACCCGTCGGCCGCCCGCCGCATCTCCGCCACGTCGAGCTTCTTCATCTTCATCATGACGGCCGTGGCGCGGGCGGCCCGCTCCGGGTCCGGGTCGCTGACCAGGTCGATGGCGCCGGGCGGGATGACCTGCCAGGACACCCCGAACCTGTCCTTGACCCAGCCGCACGCGGACTCCTGGCCGCCGTCCTTGGTCAGCGCGTCGTAGTAGTAGTCCGCCTCGGGTTCGTCGGCGCAGTGGATCTGGAAGGAGATCGCCTCGGTGAAGGGGAACTCCGGTCCGCCGTTGAGGCCGACGAACTTCTGCCCGTTGACCTCGAACTCGACGATCATCACCGAGCCCGGCTGCCCGGGGCCCGCATCCGTGTAGCGGCCGATCCGGCCGATCTTGCCGTCCTTGAAGACGGACAGGTAATAGTCGGCGGCGGCCTCCGCGTCGCCGTCGAACCACAGACACGTGGTGAATCCGTTGCTGCTCATGGCTGCCTCCATGCGAGTGCGTGCGTGCTGCGCGCGTGCGGCGTGCGTACGTCCTCACATACAGACCGGCCCCGGGCCCGAATTTCATCGGTGGGCCCGGGGCCGGTCTGTGTTCGGCGGCGAATTCGCCCGTTCGGCCTACTTCGCGGGCTCGGCGCCCATGGCGAGCATGCGGTCGACGACTCGCTCGGTGGCCCGGCCGTCGTCCAGGTCGCAGAACTCCTCGCGGAACGCCGCACGCGCCTGGGCGTACTGCTCACCGACGGTGTCCGCGTTCCGTACGGCCTCGATCAGGCTCGCCGAGTCCGCCAGCAGCGGACCGGGGGCCTTCTCCTCCAGGTCGAAGTTGAAGCCGCGCAGGGTGCCCTTGTAGTGCGCCAGGTCGTACGTGAAGAGCAGGATCGGCCGGTCGGTGAGCGCGAAGTCGAAGATTGCGGAGGAGTAGTCCGAGATCAGCACATCGGCGACGAGCAGCAGGTCAGCGGCGTCGGGCCAGCGGGAGACGTCGACGACGAAGCCGTCGCGCACGCCCTCGCGCACCTGCTCGCCCACGTGGTGGTGGCCGCGGACCAGCAGGACGTGGTCCTCGCCCAGCTCGCGGCGGGCCTGGTCCAGGTCGATCCGCAGGTCGAGCTTGTAGCCGCCCGACCAGCCCTCGCAGTTCTCCCGCCAGGTGGGCATGTACAGGACGACCTTCTTGCCCTCGGGCAGGCCGAGCCGCCGCCGGACCTCGGCGATGCGCTCCGCGTCGGGCCGTACCAGTGCGTCCGTACGCGGGCTGCCGGCCTCGATGACCTCGCCGTCGTAGCCGAGGGCGCGCTTGAGGATGGGCGTCGCGTACGAGCTCGGGGACGCGAGCAGGGTCCACTGGGCACTGTCGTGCTCCAGGCCCTCCAGGATCTCCGGGCTCGTGTAGTAGTCGTGCACGAAGTCGTGGCCGATCTGCTTGATCGGCGTGCCGTGCCACGTCTGGACGACGACCTGCCCGGCGCGGCGCTCGAAGCGCAGCGGCACGTTGTCGTTCGTCACGTAGTAGCGGGCGCGGGCCAGCAGCTCCCAGGACTCCACGCTGCCGTACTGCACGGCGCGTGCGGTCGCCGGGACCTCGGCGCGGCCGTCGCGGACCAGCCAGATGTGCTCCAGCTTCTCGCCGCGGCGCACCAGCTCCTCGTGGATGGCGCGCGGGGAGTCGCCGGCGCCGTTGCCCTGGAAGGTGTCGTAGACGACGACGTCCTTGACCGGCAGGGCGCGCTGCGCCGGGTAGGTCTCGAAACGGGCGACGCGCTGGGCGTACCGGGAGCGGTCGTGCGGGCTGAGCAGCGGGTCGGCGACCAGCACCATGCGGTCGTGGAAGCGGGTCTCGACCCGCATCCGGCGGCCCTGCACGGTGAGGGGGTGCGGTCCGGAGAAGAGCAGGCCGGGGCCCATCTGCACGGGGGCGCCGCGGTCGACGCCGAGCAGGCCGGCGGTCGTTCCGCCCTGGGCGGCCGGGCGCAGGGTGGGCCACCAGCGGCCCTCGGGCAGCGTGGTGCGGCCCGCGTACGCCTCGGCGAGCACGGGCTCGAATGCGGCCTCGAAGGTGTCGCCGTCGCGCGTGACGGGGTAGCTGAACTCCACGCCGTGCGCGTTGTGCAGGACGAGTTCGTACGGCTCGTCGGTGGGTGCGACGAACCGGCCGCGCAGGTTCAGGGTGCCGTCCTTGGCCTCGACGGCGTCGATCAGCGGCGGCGAGGGCTGCACGGAGAGGGTCAGGTGGCCGGTGTTGCCGCGCTTGGCGAACAGGGCGCGGTCCGCGTCCCCGCCCGGCAGGGGCAGGACCAGACCGGCGAAGCCGCCGCGCTCGTCGTGGGCCAGGCGGTGCTCGGTGCCGTCGGCGCCGATCACGGCCAGGCTCCAGGGCTCCGGGGTCCACTCGCCGGGCTCGCACGGGGCGTCCGGTACGGCGGCCAGGTCGGCCAGCGGCACGCGGGCGGTGAAGGGGATCCGGCCGGCGCCGGACGCGGCGGTCTCCAGCGGGAAGGTGAGGACGGCGCCGGTGGAGACGTGGACGGCCTGGAGGGTGGTGGCGCTGCCGATCGCGGGAGCGAGCTCACCGGCGATCTCGACGGCGTCGTCACCGGCAGGGCGCACGTCCAGGGCACGGGCGCGCACGATCTCCACCTGGACGGTGAAGGAGCCGGAGATGGCGGGGACGATCCGGACGTCCGGGGCCACCCAGTGCGCGGGCGGGTTCTGGCCGGTGTCGTGCTCACCGCCCCTGAGGCGGGCGCGGTGCAGGCCGCCGGCCCCGGTGACGGCGACGGAGGTGGTCCATATCCCCTCGTGCCACTTACCGCCCGACTGGAAGATCGAGGGGTCGACGACGGCGGTGAAGCCGGCCCAGTCGGCGTGCCGCAGCGCGAGGTGCGGGGCGTTCACGGTGGCCATCGGGGAGGCGACCGTACGGGCGCTGACGACGGAGCGGCGGCGCTTGCCCCCCTCGCGGAAGATCAGCATCTTGCGGGAGCCGAGGCGGCTCTCCGCACCGAGGTGGCCGGGCAGGGCGTAGCCGCGCAGGAGCAGCTTGCCGTCGGCCCAGGCCGCCTGCTCCAGGCGGCTGACGACGCGGCGCTCACGCGGGCCGAGGGTGAGGATCTTGGCGGGGACCGGCGGGCGGCCCTGCAGGAACGGGTAGTCGGCCTGCGGGCGCGCGAGTCCCTTGACCGGCACGCTGTAGTGGTAGTCGCGCTGGTGGTCCTGGAGGGCGATGAAGTCCTCGACGCGGCCTTCGCTGGCGAGGAACGCCTTGAGGCGGTCGGCGACGGTCAGGTCGGACCAGGGGCCGGTGCCGATCTCGCGGACGAGGCCGCCGACCTCCTTGACGAACGCGGCGCGGAAGTCGGCGCCGCCTTCACCGACGTACTTGTAGATGAGCGGGAGTTCCTCGCTCAGCACGTTGTAGTCGTAGTCGCGCAGGTAGCGGGCGTACTTGGCGCCCTGCTTGGCCTTGAGGGACTCGCGGACCAGGCGTACGGACTTCACGCGGTCGATGAGGGAGACCGGGTCGGTGGCGCGCTGGGTGATGGAGCGCTCGCCGGTCTCGCGGACGCGCCAGTGGTAGACGCAGTCGCTGAGGATGTCGACGCTGGACGCGAAGTAGTGCGCGGGGATGCTGACCGGGGCGTCCTCGTAGAGGATGCCCTCCGGGTACTGGAAGCCGTGCTCGTCCCAGAACGTGCGCCGGTAGACCTTGTTCCACGCGGTGCGGTCGGTGACCAGCGCCGGGAACTTGGAGATGTGGGTCTTCAGCTGGGTCTTGGCGAAGGCGGCCCGGTGGCCCCAGGACTGGGACATGCCGACGGAGCGGAAGCGCTTCACGTTGCCGCCGGCGAAGTCCGAGCCCGTCTCGTCGAGCGCTTCGATCAGCCGCTGGTAGGCGTAGTCCGGCATGGTGTCGTCGCTGTCGACGAAGGCCAGGTACTCGCTGTCCTTGTGGGCGTGCCGGGCTCCGACGTTGCGGGCGGCGCCGAGGCCGGCGTTCTCCTGCATCACGACCCGGAAGCGCTTGTCCTTCGCCGCGAAAGCCTTGGCGATGACGGCGCTGGTGTCCGTGGACCCGTCGTCCACGAGGATGGCCTCGAAGTCGCCGAAGGTCTGAGCGGCGATGGATTCCAGGCACTCGTCGAGGTAGAGCTCGACGTTGTAGACGGGGACGACGATGCTCAGGCGCGGGGGCATGGGTGGCGGGTTCTCCAGCGTTTTGGTGCTTTATCGATGATCAGCTACTCACAGCATCTTACTAGCTAGCGGAATCACGAACTCCTCCGATATCGGGCATACCACGGCTGATCGCCGGGGCGGACGGCAAAGAATTCAGCCGCCCGCCACCTCGACGATGCGCTGCCGCGCCGCCCGGCGGGGCGCGGCCGGGAGGAGACCCCCCGGTCAGATCTCCAGCTCCGCCTCGATCGACTTCAGCTGGTGGCGGGCCATCGCGAGGTTGGCCCGCCCCCGGTCGAGGGCGAGGTAGAGGAAGAAGCCCGAGGAACCCCTGCCCTTCAAGAGGCGGATCAGGTGGTACTGGTTCCCCAAGGTGATGAGAATGTCCTCGATCTCGTCCTTGAGTCCCAGCATCTCCATCGTGCGGACTTTGGCGCGGACCACGTCCGTGTTGCCCGCGGCGGCGACCGCGAGGTCGAGGTCCTTGCCGCCGCCCACGGTACCGAGGGCCATTCCGCTGCCGTAGTCGACCAGGGCGGCGCCTAGTGCGCCGTCGATGGTGGTGGTGGCTGCCTTGAGCGTGGTCTCGACATTTGCCATGACTGGTTCCTCTTTCTCGTTTCTCGCTGGGCGTTACCGGACCCGGCTGGGTTCTGGTGTCGGCAGGTATGGGGGTCAAGCGGGCTGGACGGGTGGGGCGGGTGGAACAGGCGGGAGGGGCGGGGCGGTCCGCGAGGCGGCACCCCGCCGCCCGAGGGTGTGGTCTATGAGCTCGGCTATGCGCAGGCTGGAGCGCCGGGCCTCCAGGTGGAGGCGCCCGACGTTGACGCGCGTCTCCGCGGTCAGGGTGAGCACGGCCGCCTCGCCCGCCGCGTAGGTGGCCACGTATCCGTCCTCGCCGCGGACCAGCAGTTCGCGGAATCCGCCCTGGCCGGTGCTGTCGCTCAGCCGCTGGGCCACGCCGAGGGCGGCCGCGGTCAGGGCGGCGACGGTCTCGCCCTCGACGGAGGCGCTGTCCTGGGCGAGCACGAGGCCGTCGACGCTGGCGGCGAGGGCGCCGGTGAGCTGGGGTACGCGGGCTCGCAGCCGTCGGAGCTCGGCGAGTATCTCGGCCTCCGCCTCGGGCGGCACCGTGCTCATGTCGGCCTTTCTCCTTTCGGGCAGCCTCCGCTCGGAGCGGTCGGCGCGCAGGGCCGGTCGCAGCGGGAGCCTCACAGGCTTGCCTCCAGTGCGTCGCGTAACCGGCGGAGCAGCGCCACGTCCGGGGATTGGGCCTGGGTCATCCAGTCGGGCAGGGGTTCCGCGGCCGGCGGAGGGGCCGGGGTGTGCGGGGTCTCGACGAGTCCGGCCGCCGCGAGGCGCCGTACGTCGAGCAGCGTGTGGAAGGCGGGCCGGCCCAGTACCCACGCGAGGTCGGCCGGGGTGCGCAGGCCGTCCGCTTGGCGCAGCAGGATCCGCTGCCGGGGGGTGACCGTCTGGCCGGGCGCGGCGGGCCGCGGCACCACCGGGGCGGTGTCCAGCAGGGGGTACGGCCAGACCGCGTCGAGGAGTTCCCTGCGGCGCCGGGTCTCGCGTTCGACGGCGGCGGCCGGGACCGAACGGACGGACCCTATCCAGTGGGTGGCCCCGCGGCGGAACCGGGAAGGCCCGCTGCCCGGGGAGAGGGCGAAGAAGGCTGCGTCGAAGATGGCGGCGAGGTGGCAGATCTCGAGCTCCCCGCCCGCGAGTCCGCCGCTGTCGACGAGGAAGCGGGCGACCTGGCGGCGGGCGCCGGCCCGGTCCACGGCCTCGCGCCAGCGCTCGGGGGCGAGACCGCCGCCGGTGGTGAGCAGCACGTCCAGGCCGGGGGTGGCCGGGCTCTCGGCGTGGACGACGTTGCCGTTCTCCAGGAAGAGGGTGCCGCGGTCGCGTAACAGGGCGCCGGTGGCGCGTTCGGCGGCGAGCCGGGTGAGGAGGGGGGAGACGGCGGCGGACGCGGCCACGGGCACGGTCGGGGTGGTCATCTGAGCACCAGCCCCTCCGCCAGGGCGCGGAGTCTGTGGCGTGCGAGGGCGAGGTTGCCGTCGGCGCGGTCGAGCCACAAGTGCAGGAAGACGCTGCTGTCGAAGCTCGTCTCGACGAAGCGCAGCACGTGGTAGCCGGTGCGGGTGGTGACGATCAGGTCCTCGACGGGCTGGCCGGTGGCGTCACCGGGCTTGTCACCGGGCGCGGCGTCCGCAGGTGCGAAGGACTCGTACTCGGCGGCCGCACGGGCCAGCTCGGCGGTCTCGGCAGCGGTGGTCTCGTGGTCTCCCACGGGCGATTCCCCCGCGGTGCCGAGGGCCAGTCCGCTGCTCCAGTCGACCAGCGCGGCCCCCCGCGCACCAGGCAAGGCCATGGCTTCGAGCAGGCATTCGTCGATCCCGGGCACGCGGGCTCCCCTCCCGGCCGGACGTGCGGATTGCACGGTCGTACGGCGCGACAGGAGGGAACTTACTCAACTTCCACACTGCGGAAGGGGGTTCTGGCATTTTCCGCTGGAACATGCGCCGAAGCGCGCGAGAGCTTGGCCGGAACCCGTCGACTTTTGATCACGAAGCGAGCGGAAGATCGTCCGAGAGCCGAAAAGACCCGCCTTCGCGCAGGACGTATCCCTCATGGCTGAGGGTGCGCAGGAGGTGGTAAACGGTGGGCAACGGGATGCCGGTGAGCCGGGCGAGCCGCTTGGCCGTCGCCCCGCCTTCCGCGTACATCGCTTCCAGGAGGCGCAGCGCGCGCTGCACGGAACCGATCAGGGTGGGTGTGCTGTCCTTCGGGCCGTGGTGGTCGTTGCCGTGGTCCTGGTCCTGACTGTGGTCCTGGCTGTGGTCGGCGCCCATGAGTGGTCCCCCTGCTCCGGTACGAGGCCTGGCAAACCCATCAAAGTCGCTCACCAGCCACAAAACCAGCTGACTCGCGTACCCGAGCATAAGATCACCGGACCTCGGTCCAGTCCTCGAAATGCCAGGGCTTGTCCACGGCGAGGGCGTGCGGGGTTCCGGCGACGGTCAGGAAGGTCTCGCGCGGGGTGCCCTGCTCGAAGGCGAGGACCAGGGACCCGTCGGGCATGGTCTCGGCCGAGTCGACGCCGCACAGGGTGAGTTCACCGAGCAGGGCCAGGGGATGGGTGGGCAGGGAGCTGCCCACGGAGGGGGCCGTGCGTACGTCGCCCTCGGGTCCGTAGCCGACCCGCACCCAGCCGAAGAGCGGCTGCTCGAGGCGCCAGGGGGCGTCGATGTGGAGCCGGGCCTCACGGTCGCTGGCCTCGTCGAGGAAGGTGAGGACGTAGGTGCACCGGCGTTCGCCGATCTCCATGACGAGGGCGTTCTCGAGCTCGTGGGGTGTGGGAGCGCCCGCTGCCGGACGCGGACCTCCCCCGGTCCTGAGGCAGTACGGGTCCAGGCAGTCGGGCACCGGTTCGAGGACCGGGCCGTGCAGCGGGGTCCGGTCGGTGAGCCCGGCCCACAGGGCGGGCACCGCGTGGCGCAGGACCAGGGCCAGGACGTCGTCGGCGACCCGGTCGGCGCTGCGCTCGTCGGTGACGGTCCACCAGTGGTCGTGCGGATGGCCGAGCAGTTGCCCGATCCGCGTGTGCCGCCCGACGGGCCCGACGCGATTGGCCGAAAGCCTGCTCCCGAGGGCCGGGCGCAGCCGCCGCAGGGCCTCGTGCTCCTCGTACGGGACGGACCGCACGTTGACCGTGAACCTGCACCGCTCCTCCCCGTCGCCGTCGGAGGCACTGCGCTGGAACCCGATCAGCGCGTGATCGGGCGCGGCCTCCCGGAGCCGGTACTCCAGCCCGGCCCCGGTGAACCCGGCGTCACGCAACGCGGGCGCGATCCTCCGGCGCAGCATCTGGTGGAACAGATCGGTCGCATTCACCCCGCCAGTGTCACAAACCCCCGCCGCCCCCGGCAAAACCACATCCGCGCACCTCAGCCCGGGTGCGGTGGGCGAGTGGGCCGCCTTCTATGCTGCCCCGACCGCGGATCCAAGGGGGGCCCGCGGCGGGGAGGGAATCATGGAGATCGCCGGCGGCGTGGCCGCACCACCGACACGGAAATGCCCGGATTGCGGGGGCACCGTGCCCGTGGACGAGCGGTACGTCGAATGGTGCGCGGCCTGCGACTGGAACGTCGACCCGGGTGAGCCGGACCCGGAGCCCGGGCGGATCGCGGCCGTGCGGCGGCGACTGGCGCGTGAGTACGGGGAGCAGCTGTCGGCCGAGATGGAGCGCGGGGCGGACGGCAGTGGGCCACAGGCACGGGACGCGACGACGGCGCTGGCCTTCGGCGTCTCGCTCCTGGTGCACGCGCTGACCGCGGTCCTGCTGGTGGCCGGGGTGCTGCTGGTCGTCCTGGGGTGGGAGACCGGGGTGCAGCCGGTGGTCGGCGTGTTGCTGCTGGCGCTCGCGGCGGTCCTGCGGCCACGCCCGGTGCGGCTGCCGAAGGACGAGCCGGTGCTGTACCGGGCGGACGCGCCGCGGCTGTTCGAGCTGATCGACGAGGTCGGGACCGCGGTCGGGACGGCCGGGGTGCACGCCGTGGTCGTGGAGCCGGCCGCGAACGCGATGGTGACCACCTACGGCCTGCGGCAGCGGCGCGTGATGTACCTGGGGCTCGGACTCTGGGAGATCCTCTCGCCACAGGAGCGGGTGGCCCTGCTGGGTCACGAGCTGGGCCACTTCGCCAACGGCGACCTCCGGCGGGCCCGCGTGACGGCCGGGGCCCTGCACTCCCTTTCGGTCTGGTCCTACGTACTGGCGCCGACGGAGCCGCGACAGCTGCTGGACCGGTTCGTGAACGCGGCGACCTTCCTGCCGCGGTGGGCGGTGTACGGGCTGCTCCTGCTGCTCGACCGGCTGACGTTGCGGGCCTCGCAGCGGGCCGAGTATCTCGCCGACGTGAGCGCGGCCCGGGCCGGGTCCACGGAGGCCGCCGTCGGTCTGATGGACCGGCTCCTCGTCTCCGGCTCGGTCGAGGCGGAGCTGCGGCGTGAGGCGGTGGCGGCACAGATGCGCGGCGGGCGCGGTGCGCGCGAGGCACGCGACCGGGCGGAGCAGGGGCTGTGGGAGCGGGTGGCCGCCTTTGCCGGCGCCGTGCCGGAGCGGGAGTACGAGCGGCTGCGACGGGCCGCCGCCCGGCGCGGGCACAGTGTGGACAGCACCCACCCGCCGACGCACCTGCGCCGCCGCTGCGCGGCCGCGGGCGGCCCGCATCCGGCGGGCGTAGTCCACGACACGGCGCGGGCGGCCGCAGTGAGCGCGGAGCTGGCCCCGGCGCGGGCCGTCCTGGCACGCCGGGTGATCCGCGACCACGCGGGCTGACCGGCAAGGCCCGGGCGGGCGGGCCGTCTCACGTCCCGGGTTGGTCCGATCGGTCGGATCTGCCGGTGGGTCGCGCCGGGACGTTCCGGGCGGCGGCGGAGCCGAGGTTATGAATGAAATCGCATGACGGTTTCGTCAGCTGACCATCCATGAGCATCAACCTCAGGAGCCACACGATGCGCCCCATCAGAGCAGCCTGTCTCGGCACGGCCACTGCGCTGGTTGCCCTTCTCGCCTGCGCCCCTGTCGCCGGCGCCGCCGGGACGGACACCGGCTCCGGCCACGACAAGGGCAAGCACCGGGTCATCACGCTCATCGGCCGGCTCGCGGAGCAGACTCGCTTCCCCGTCAACCCCGGCGGTCCGGCCGCCCAGGGCGACCGGACCGTCGTCCGCTCGATCCTCTCCGATCAGGCCGGCAACCAGGTCGGCGAGACCGGCGGCTTCTGCACCACCACCCGGGCGGCGCTGCCGGGGGACAGCGGCGGAGCGGAGGAGTGCGTCGTGACCTACACCCTCCCGGACGGCCAGCTCACCGTGCAGGGGATGTACTTCGGCATCCTCAACCCGGGCCCTCCCCCCTCGTTCGACAACGCGATCACCGGCGGCACCGGGAAATACCACCGGGCTCGTGGCTCGGTCCACGCCGACACGATCGGTACGGGCACGAGGCGCTTCACGATCGACCTCTACCTCTGACCGACCCTGCCGCCCGGTGAGAAGGGCAGTACTACGGCTGCTCCTCGAGGAGGCGTTCGGCCATCGTCTCGATGAGGGGCTCCACCGGGTGGTCGTCCAGCAGGGTCGGAACGGTCAGGTCGTCCACCATCAGGCCCAGCATCGCGAGGTAGAGCAGCACCACTCCCCGGCGGTCGCCTGGCAGGCCCGTCTCCAGGTGCCAGGCGACGTTCGCCTCCAGCTCCGCACGGAGGAACCCGGCCAGTTCCGCCTGGAGTTCGGGGCGCCGGGTGGCCTCCAGGCGCAGCTCCAGCATGGCGATGTGCACGTTGCGCTCGCGGCGGGCGCGGTCCAGCAGCCGGGCGAGCAGCACCTTGGTGTCCGGCGAGCCGGCCGCGTCGGCCGGGTCCGGCAGCAGCCGTTCCCGCGTGCGGTGCAGGATCTGCACGAGCAACTGGGCACGGTTGGCGAAGTAGTTCGAGGTGGTGCCCGTCGGCACGCCCGCCTCCGCGTCCACCGCACGCAGCGTCAGGCCGCGCGAGCCCTCGCGTGCGAGGACTTCGATGGCTGCGTCGAGCAGCACGGCGCGGCGCTGCGGATTCTGGCGCATGGTCAGGTCCCTGGGTGGGTGCGGCACGTCCTGTGAGCACTGCACGTGCAGTGCTTCGCACAAGGTAGCGGATGGGGGCGGTCCGTGCCCTCCCCACCACCCCCTCCCCCGTGTCAGGCTGCCCGTCATGGAGCGGATCATCGAGGAGATACGCGAGGACCTGGCCCGCCGGCTCGCCGTGGCGGCGGACCGGCTCGCCGACCGGACGCTGGCCGAGGACCCCGCGTACGCCGCCCTGCTCGGCCGGGCCGAGCTGCGCGAGCGGATCCACCACAACCTCCGCCAGGCCGTCGAGGGCCTGGTCCGCAGCGCCCGCGGCCTGCCGGTGGAGCTCGCCGACGCCCGGGCCACCGGCACGCTGCGGGCGGAACAGGGGCTGCCGCTCAGCTCGTTGCTGCGCGCCTACCGCAGTGGCGGGCGGCTGCTCTGGGCGGCCCTCACCGAGGCGGTGGCCGCGCACGACCGGTCGGCGCTGCCCCGCCTGCTGCCGGGCGCGTCCGCGCTGTGGGACGTACTGGACCAGATGACGGACGCCGTGTCCGAGTCCTACCGGCGTACGGAGGCCGCCCGCGCGGACCGTGACCGGGAGCGCCGCGCGGCCCTGCTGGACGTCCTCCTGGACGGCGCGGCCGCCGCCGACGCCCCCGCGGCATCCGAGGCCGCGGCGCAGCTGGGACTTCCCGAGCGCGGCCGCTTCGCCGTGGTCGTGGTGGCCGCCGACGGCTCCGCCGGGGCCGCGGAAACGGCCACGGAGAGAACCGGCGCCGCCGGAGCCCCCCGCGTGCTGTGGCGGATCCGCGCCGGCGGCGAGAGCGGTCTGGTGGAGCTGGGCCACCATCCGCTGGAATCCGTACGGGAACTGCTCGCGGGGCTCGGGGTCCGCGCCGGGGTCAGTCCGGTCGTGGAGGCGCCGGCCGAGCTGGCCCGGGCCCACCGGCTGGCCGCCCTCGCGCTGCGCACCGCCCCCGAGTCGGGCGGCCCGCACACCGCCCTGCTCGACGAGGGACTCCCGGCGGCGCTGGTCGCGGCCCAGGCCGAACTCGCCGGACGGCTCCGGACGGTGGTGCTGGGTCCTGTGCTGGCGCTGCCCGTGGAGGACCGCCGGCTGCTGCTGACCACGCTGGGCACCTGGCTGGCCTGCCGGGGCTCAACGACGTACGCCGCGCAGCGGCTGTACTGCCACCGCAACACCGTCTCGAACCGGCTGCGGCGCCTGGAGCAGCTCACCGGCCGCTCGCTCGCGGACCCGCGGCAGGTGGTGGAACTGGCGCTGGCGCACGCGGCGGTGGCGCAACGGGCCGCCTCCGCTACGGCGCGTGCGGGGACTTCGCCGACTCCAGCAGGTACGGCACGTCGATCACCGCGACCCCCGGGGTGAACAGCAGCCGGGCCTTCAGCCGCAGCGCGTTCTGGTTGTGCAGGGGCTGCTCCCACCAGTGGCCGACCACGTACTCCGGGATCACCACCGAGAGCACGTCCGTCGAGCTGTCCGCCGCCAGGTCCTCGACGTGGGCCAGGATCGGGCCCACCACCTCGCGGTACGGCGAGTGCAGGATCTTCAGCGGGAGGCCCGGGGCGTGCTCGGCCCACTCCTCGCGCAGCCGGGCCGCTTCCTCCTCGTCCGCGGCGACGGTGACCGCCGTGAGCGTGTCGGGGCGCAGGGCCTGCGCGTAGCCGAGGGCCTTCAGGGTGGGGGCCTGCACCGAGGCGACCAGGACCAGTACGTGGTGGCGGGCGGGTTTGCGCGGCTTCGCACCGGGGGCGATGGCGACCTGCCGGGAGACCTGGTCGTAGTGGCGGCGTACGCCCTTCATGCCGAGGAACAGCAGCGGCATGGCGATGACGACCAGCCAGGCGCCGTGCGTGAACTTGGTGATCAGGACGATGACCAGGACCAGGGCGGTCAGGGAGGCGCCGACCGCGTTGATGGCGAGCCTGCGGTGGATGTGCACCCGCTGCTCGCGCCGGGTGGCGGGCGAGGCGAGCTCCCTCCGCCAGTGCCGGACCATGCCCGCCTGGGAGAGCGTGAAGGAGACGAACACGCCGATGATGTAGAGCTGGATGAGGCGGGTCAGTTCGGCGTCGAACGCGACGATCAGGGCGATGGCGACGAGCGCGAGGAGCACGACGCCGTTGGAGTAGACGAGCCGGTCGCCCCGGTTGAAGAGCTGGCGCGGCGCGTACCGGTCCTTGGCCAGGATCGAGGCGAGCATCGGGAAGCCGTTGAAGGCGGTGTTCGCGGCGAGGATCAGCACGCCCGCGGTGACGGCCTGGAGCAGGTAGAAGAGGAGGTGCCAGCTGCCGAAGGTGGCGCGGCCGATCTGGGCGAGGGCGGTGGAGGTCGGGGTGCCGGGCGGCAGGCCCAGTTCGGTGGGGTCGGCCGCGACGTGCACCTGGTACGTCATGGCGAGCACGGTGATGCCCATGAACATGGTCACCGAGAGCACGCCCATCGCGGCGAGGGTGGTCGCCGCGTTCCTGGCCTTGGGCTTCTGGAAGGCGGGGACGCCGTTGCTGATCGCCTCGACACCGGTGAGGGCGGTACAGCCGGAGGCGAAGGCGCGCATCGCGAGGAGCACCACGGCGAGGCCGGTGTAGGTGCCGGTCGCGGTGATGGGCAGGTGGGCGGACTCGGCGCGGATGGTGTCGCCGGTCGCCAGCCGTACGGCGGCGCAGGCGAACATGAGGTAGATGACGAGGACGAAGCCGTAGGTGGGGATGGCGAAGACGCGGCCCGACTCGCGTACCCCGCGCAGGTTCATCAGGGTCAGCAGCACCACGAACCCAACCGACAGGCCGACCTCGTGGTCGTTCAGCGCGGGGATGGCGGAGGTGATCGCGGCGACACCGGCGACGACGGAGACGGCCACGGTCATCACGTAGTCGACGAGCAGGGCGCTGGCGGCGGTCAGGGCGGCGGTCTGTCCGAGGTTCTCGGAGCTGACGATGTAGGCGCCGCCGCCTCCGGGGTAGGCGTGGCAGGTCTGCCGGTAGGAGGCGATGACGACCACGAGCAGAAAGACGATGGCGGCGGCCGCGTACCAGGTGAGGTGGAGCAGTGTGACGCCGCCGAGGGCGAGGATCAGCAGGATCTCCTGGGTGGCGTAGGCCACGGAGGAGAGCGGGTCGCTGCAGAAGATCGGCAGGGCGAGCCGTTTGGGCAGGAGGGTCTCGCCCATCCGGGCGGTGTCGAGGGGTTCACCGACCAGAACGCGCTTCACATTGATACGCCTCATTGGGGCATGATCGTTGATGTTTTGCGCTATTCGCCCCTTTTGGTGACGGTGTCACCTGGCGAGCTCCTCCGCCCGGTGCGCCAGCCACAGATCGTGCCGGGCGCTCGGGGACTGCAGCAGGGAGCGCTCCAGCAGCGCCTCGACACGGGTCAGCCGCTTGCGGGCGCCGGGGACGGAGACGCCCAGCGCGGCGGCCGCCGGGACGAGTTGGGCGTCGTGCGCCAGCCAGGTACGGACAGTGGCGCGGGCGCCCGACGGGGCGTCGGGCCCGGTCAGCGGGCGCAGATGGGCCCGGGCCCAGGCGGTCAGCCGCGGATCGCGCAGCACCTCGTCGAGATCGGGGGCGGCCGCCGCGGCCGCGCCGCCGGGCCGCGCACCCGAGGTCAGCCGCAGGGCCAGCGAGAGCGCCGCCTGGTCCCCGAGGCGTGCGAGGTCCAGCCCGAGCAGGGTCTCGACCAGGCGGAGCCGGGCGGCCAGGGTGTTGCGGTGGATCTTCAGCAGCCGGGTCGCGTGCGAGGTGAAGTTCAGCCAGGCATGGGCGGTGGCGCGCAGTTCCTGCGCGCCGGGGTCCTGGGGGCGCCGGGGCTCGTACGCGTGCAGCGGCGCGAGCAGGGCCTCGGCCCAGCCGGCCCCGGCCCCGTGGGCGGCGAGCGCCAGCTCGGGACCCGGCCCGAACCGGGCGTGCCGTTCGTCCCGGCCGCGGGCGACGGCCAGGGCGTGGAAGGCCTGGGTGTAGGCGGCCGGGGCCTCGCGCAGGCACATCTCCCCGCTGGCCCCGACCGCGCAGTCCGGGGCCACCTCCACCAGCGCCCCGGCCAGGGGGTCATGGTCGGCCGAGGCCGCTGCCAGGTCCGCCGGGACGAGCACGATCAGGTGGCGTACGTACACCGGGCAGCGCACGATCCAGGCCCGGCCGCCCGTCAGTTCCTCGCACCGCCGGGTCACTTCGCCGCGCTGACCGGTCCGGCATTCCACGACGTACATCCGCATCGGCTCGGGCAGCGTGGGGCCCAGCGCCTCGGCGATCTGGCGGGCGGTGGAGAGCCGGCCGTTCATCAGCAGGTGCAGCACCGCCTCTCGGGCCCGCGACTCGGCGAGAGCGGCCCGCGCCTCCCGCCGCGCGGCCTCCTCGGCGCGCAGGACGAGGGCCAGCGGTACGGCGGCGTCCGCGAGCAGCGTGGACGCCTCCGGGTGGTGCGGCCGGGACAGTACGGCGGCCAGCGCGCGCCCGCCGTCCAGCGCGAACAGCAGCGTGGCGGATCCGGCGCCGTGCAGGATGGCCGACCGTACGCCGCGGGCGTTCATCTCGGCGACTCCGCGCACGGCGGACTCCGGCCCGCGCCCTTCTTCGGCGTCCACCACCCCGGCCCACCCGCCCAGCCGGCCGGCGAGCCATTCCAGCAACGCGGCCGACCCACCGGTGTGGGCGAGCCGGTGGACCTTGAGCACGTCGTCTGACCGGGACACCGCGGCATTGAACCACCTGCCGCACACTGTGCGCAGCGATACCCGTCCGGCGGCGTCACTGGGCGGAGCGAACCCTGCGAACGGCCCCCGACCGGCATAGGTTGGGCCACGAGCGGCCGGATCCCGGCATCCGCGGGGGAAACACCGGGGTCCGCCGCCGCTCACATGCGGGCGGCCGCGCTGCGGATGGCCTCGCGGATGCGGAAGTAGGTTCCGCAGCGGCAGATGTTGGCGATGGCGTCGATGTCCTCGTCCGTGGGGGCGGCGGTGCGCTTCAGCAGGGCCACGGCCGCCATGATCTGGCCGGGCTGGCAGAAGCCGCACTGGGAGACGTCCTGTTCCAGCCAGGCCTCCTGCACGGGATGAAGGTCGTCCCCGTCGGCAAGCCCCTCGATGGTGGTCACCGTCTTCCCCGCGCAGGCGGAGACGGGCACCACGCACGGCCGGACGTCGGTGCCGTCGAGGTGGCTGGTGCAGGCCTTGCAGACGTCCACGCCGCAGCCGTACTTGGGGCCGGTGACGCCCAGCATGTCGCGCAGCACCCAGAGCAGGGGCAGGTCGTCGGGGGCGTCCACGGTGACGCTCTGCCCGTTGACGGTGAAGGTGTGGGAGGGCACGGCGTACTCCTGGCTGCGGGCTATCGCGGGTAGGGGGTGAAGTCGACGTCGAAGTCGAGGGGGAAGCTGCGCGGCTTGGAACCGGTGGCCCGGGCCCAGGCGTTGGCGATCGCGCCGACCGCCGCGGGGACGCCGAGCTCGCCCGCGCCGCCCGGCTCCTCGCCGGTGGCGGGCAGGACGTGGACCCGTACGTCACGCGGGGTGTCGCGCTGCTTCGCCCAGTGGAACTGGCTGTAACTGCCCTCCAGCGGGAGGCCCTTGTCCAGGTGCAGTCCGGCGCGCAGGGTGGTGGAGATGGCGTCGGTGAGGCCGCCGATCATCTGGGCCTCCAGCCCGCGCGGGTTGACGGGCAGGCCCACGTCCACGGCGATGACGGCCTTGGTCACGCGCACGTGCTCCGGGTCGCGGGTGTCGATCTCGACGAGGCACGCGGTGCGGGACTTGTACTCCTCGTGGAAGGCGATGCCCTGCGCGCATCCCGTCGGCATCGGCCGCCCCCACTGCCCTTCCGTGGCGGCCTTGTCGAGCACGGCCCGCTGGGCGGCGGTCTTCAGGAAGGTGCGGCGGAACTGGTACGGGTCCCGGCCGGTCGCGGCGGCCAGTTCGTCGACCACGATCTCCTCGGCGCCGCGGGTGTTGGCGGAGTACACCGAGCGCCAGGAGCCGGTGGGGATGCCGGTCGGCACCTCGGTGAGGGCCTGGGTGGTGAGCCCGAAGTGGTACGGGGACTTCACGGTGGTCAGGAACAGGGTCTGGGCCAGGGTCGCGTTGCCGATGCCGAGCGGCAGACTCGCGGCGGTGGCGGTGATGATCTCGCCGAGACCGTGCCGGAAGTCGGTCTCGGCGGCGGCTACCCGGTGCTCGAAGGTGAGGATCTCGCCGAGCAGGTGGGTGGCCCGGATCTTGTGGTGGGTGGCGGGGCGCATCCGGCCGTGCCGGGTGTCGTCCACGCGGGTCCACATCAGCCTGACCGGGCGGCGGCAGGCCTTGGAGATCCGGGCCGCCTCCAGGGCCGCGTCGAAGAAGAGCCGCCGCCCGAAGGAGCCGCCGGCCTGGACCACGTGCACCGTGACCTTGTCCAGCGGCAGTCCGAGGTCGGCGGCGATGGTCTCGCGGGCCACGATCGGGGACTTGAGCCCCGACCAGATCTCGGCGCGGTCCTCCCGTACGTCGGCGACGGCGGAGTTGGTCTCCATCGGGGCGTGGCTGACGAAGGCGAAGTCGAACTCGGCGTCCACGTACGGGGTCAGGAGCGGCGGCACCAGCAGCGGCGGGGTGGCGGCGCGCAGCTTCGTACGGATCTGCGCGTCGGACAGCGCGTCGGCGGGGCCCGGACCCCAGGTGACCTGGAGGGCGGCCTTGGCGTCGAGGGCCTGCCCGAAGGTCTCGGCGACGACCGCGACCCCGGTCGGGACGGTCACCACGTGCAGGACGCCGGGCATCGCCTTGACGGCGGCGAGGTTGGCGACGGTGCGGACGCTGCCGCCGAGCGTGGGCGGGCGGCGCACCACGCACGGCTTCGCGCCGGGGACGTCGAGGTCGAGGGTGTACCGCTGGGCTCCGGTGACCATGGCGCGGGCGTCGACGCGGCCGGTCGGCTTGCCGACCAGGGTGTGCTTCGCCGTCTTCTTGGGGGTGGCGCCGAGGACGACCAGGCCCGGGTCGGCGGCGGCCGCGGCGAGGGAGCCGTAGCCGGCGGTGCGGCCGTCGGGGGCGCGGACGGCACCGTTCGCGGTGGTCAGGGTGGCTGGTGAGAGGCTCCAGCGGCGGGCAGCGGCCGCCACCAGGCGGGCCCGGGCGGTGGCGGCGCACTGGCGGACCGGCCCGTAGAGGGAGCGGATGGAGTTGGAGGAGCCGGTGAGCTGGTTGAAGAGCAGTTCGGGCCGCGCGTCGTCCAGTTCGACGCGAACGGCGGCGAGGGGCGCGTCCAGTTCCTCCGCGACCAGCATGGCCACGGCGGTGGTCAGGCCCTGGCCGACCTCCTCGCGCGGCAGCCGGAAACGGATCGTCCCGTCCGCCTCGACGGCGAGCGCCAGCAGGGCGGAGGTGGGCGCGCCGGCCAGGATGAACAGGTCGCCGAGGTCGATCACATCGGCGATGGCGGGCAGGCTCGGCACCACGGCGTGGGCGGGCTGCGGGGCGAGCGCGTCGGCTCCGGCGCGGGTGACGAGGGCGAGCGTCGGCGCCGCGACGAGGTAGGTGAGGAAGGAGCGGCGGCTCTGCCCCGCCGGGTGGTTCTGCCCGGTCATGTGTGTCGTCCCCACCCTGCGCGGGTCCGCTCGAGCGGACCACCCCCGGCTCATTACCGACACGTAGAGTAGCGATCAAGGGGTGAGGTGGGAAGCCGGAGGGAAGGATCGGTGGACGGAGTACGGGGTCATTCGTTCGGGGGTACAGCAGCAGGGGCGTCGATCCCGACCCGAACGGAGGTGCGCGGCTCGCACACCTCGGCCGTACGATCGATCCACCGGGCACCGAGGGCCTGTTTCCGGCCGTCGCCTACGCCCCGGTTCCGGCTCGTCGAAGGCCTCCGGGGTGGGACCGGAGAGGCGGGCGCGCCGGAGGCGATCATGACGGCCCGAACTCGGCTGACCGGATTCGTTCGCACGGGGAAGACGCGCCGGAAGGCCTGCGGCATATGTCATGAGCAAGACCGTTCCGGATGTTGCCAAACGCCTTACACGCCGTCGCCGCCTGTGCAACAGTCGTTACCGGTCCTTCCTTCAGACTTGGCCGTGCCGCGCCTGTATCGGAGTTCTCATGCCGTCCCACCTGTTCGCGGACCGTCCCGCGCAGCCGCCCGAGCCGGGGTCGGTGGACGCACTGATCTCACAGACCCGCCGCCTCCGGGGTGAAGTGGACGCGGTCCGCCGCGACACCGTCGTGGACGACGACGACGCCCAGGGCCGCTGGCAGCGCGCGCTGTGCGATCTCGCCGTGCACCACCTCGACGACCTCGGCGAGCACCTCGGTCAGCTCAAGGAGGGCCTGCCGCCCGCGCCCGAGACCATCGTGCTCCCGCAGTCGGCGCCCGAAGCCGGACCCGAGGCACAGACCCGGGTCGGCAGCGCCGAGTGGAACCTGCTGACCGACGAGGTCAGTTGGTCCGACGAGCTGTTCCAGATCTTCGGCCGGTCCCCCGAGGCGGGCGCGCTGCCGCTCGACGAACTGGGCTCCACCCTGTTCTCCGAGGACCAGCCGCTGCTCACCGCCTGGGTCACGGCCTGCCTGGTGGACGGCAAGGCGATCGACGGCGAGTTCCGCATCGTCCGGGCCGACGGCCGGGTCCGGACCTTGCACATGAGGGGCGAGCCGGTACTCGACTCCGACGGTTGCACGGCCTCCATGTGGGCCGTACTGCGGGACGTGAGTGAACTGCGCCGAAGCCAGCGGGCGGTGCGCGAGTCCCGTGACTCGCTCCAGCGCCAGCGGGAGATCGCGCAGACCGAGCACCGGCTGGCGGTCGAGCTGCAGGAAGCCGTGCTCCCCCCGTGGCGCGGCTCCCTGCGGTTCCCGCACAACAGCACGGGAACACTGGACGTCGCCGCGCACTACCTGCCGTCGGCGACCAGCGCACTGATCGGCGGCGACTGGTACGACGCCCTCGAACTCCCCGACGGACGCTCGATGCTGACGGTCGGCGATCTGACCGGGCACGGGGTGACCGCCACCTCCGGCATGGCGATGATGCTCGGCGCGCTGCGCGGCATGGCCATGGCCGGCATCGAGCCGGGCCCCCTGATGGGGTGGCTGAACCAGCTCCTGGAGACCTCCGTACAGCCGGCGCTCGGCTCGGCCGTGTGCTGCCGCTACGATCCCGCGCGCCGCGTGCTGTCCTGGGCGCAGGCCGGGCACCCGGCCCCGCTGCTGTTCCGCCGCGGCTCCGGCCGCTCCCTGGTGCCGCCGGAGGGCGTACTGCTGGGCGCGACCTCCGGAGCCTCGTACGGGCAGGCCGAGGAGCGCCTCGAGGTGGGCGACGTACTCGTCCTGCACACGGACGGACTGACGCCGCGCAGCATCGAGTTCAGCCGGGCCGACGGCACGGAGCGGCTGCTGGCGCTCGCACCGCGGTTCTCGGCGGCACGGTCGGCTCAGGACTGTGTGCGCATGGTGATCGAGGAGTTCGGCGAGAGCGAGCGCGAGGACGACGCGTGCGTGCTGGTGGCGCGGGTCGGCGCGTAGACCGCCTGCGTCGGGAACCTCGCCTCCGGGGCCTTCGGGCTCAGGGCCGCGCCGGAAGGCGCGGCCTTTCTCGTCTCCGTACGCCTTCCCGCACTACACGTCCGCACCGCGCGGACTGCGCGGCGCCGGGCTGTCGGGGAGGGCCCGTTCGATCTCCTCGCGCAGGTCCTCGATGCGCGCGTACCCCGCGTACTGGCCGGTCAGCCGGTACATCTCGCGCAGTCGGTCCCAGGTGCGGTGCGAGGAGGTCTCGTTCATCGACACCAGGGCGAGACGGGCGTAGCGGTCGGCCTGTTCGGGGTCGTCGGCGATGAAGCAGGCCGAGGCCATCGAGAGGTAGTCGAAGATCTGCGAGCGCTGGTAGCCGTCGCCGCGCAACCGCAGGGCCTCCTTGGCGTGGCGCGCGGCGATCGGCGCCGCCGTGGCGTCGTGGTCGGCGAGGGTACGGTACGCCAGGGCCTGCATGCCGTGCAGGTCCGCCTCGTCGAAGTGCTGCATCCAACTCGGCGGCGGTACGTCGCCCTTGTCGGAGACGAACAGCTCCTCCGCCTCGCCCAGGGTGCGGCGCATCGCCTGACCCTTGCCCATGGCGGCCTGCGCCCAGGCCTCGATGGTGTGCAGCATGGCGCGCGTACGGGGCAGGGTCTGCTCGCCGGAGCCGGACTGGGCCAGCTTCATCAGGTCGAGGGCCTCGTTCGGCTTGCCGAGGTGGACCATCTGGCGGGCGGCCCGGGAGAGCGCCTCGCCGGCGCGCGGCCGGTCGCCGCCCTCGCGCGCGGCGTGCGCGGCAATGACGAAGTACTTCTGCGCCGTGGGTTCGAGACCCACGTCGTGGGACATCCAGCCCGCGAGGACGGCGAGGTTGGCCGCCACCCCCCACAGCCGCCGCTGGAGGTGGTCGGGGTGGTGGTAGGCGAGCATCCCGCCCACCTCGTTGAGCTGGCCGACGACCGCCTTGCGCTGGAGCCCGCCCCCTCTGGAGGCGTCCCAGGCACGGAACACGTCGACGGAGCGTTCCAGTGCCTCGATCTCCTGGGAGCCGATCGGGGCGGCCTCGTAGCGGTCGTAGCCCGCGGGGTCGGCCTGGAAGGATTCCCCGAAGCGCTGCGCCTCCTTGGCGAGCGCGGGGTCGGTGTGGAGCCAGTCGTGCATGGCATTGCTGAGGGCGGAGCCGGCGGTGAGCACGGCGCCCGCGCCCATCAGACCGCGACGGTTGAGCATGAGGTCCATTCCCGTGAATTCGGTGAGGACCGCGGCTGTGCGTTCGGGCGCCCAGGGCATTCCGTCGGGGTTCTCCTGAGCCCCGCCCGGCTGCCGTCTGCTGGTGCGCCGCTGCCGTACGAACCCGAGGTCCTCGATGGTCACGACACGACCGAGCCGCTCGGTGAACAGTGCTGCCAGTACCGTGGGCACCGGTTCGCGCGGGGTCTCCCCCATGTCGATCCAGCGCCGCACCCGCGAGGTGTCGGTGGCCAGTTGGGGGTGGCCCATGGCCGCCGCCTGCCTGTTGACCATCCTCGCCAGTTCGCCCTTGGACCAGCCGGCCAGGCCGAACAGGTCGTTCAAGCGGGTGTTTGGACCTTTGCTCACGTCAAGCCCCCAGGTTCTCGGCTGAGTTGACAGTAGCCCGCCGTCAGATGCCCAGCGACTATTCGCCAGGCTTCGCCAGGGCACGCTCGATGATGCGCCACCCACGGCTGGGTGTGTGGTTGGAATGCGCCTCCCCGCCCCGGTTCACCGGCGGAACTCCCCAGGGTGATGCACGGGATCCGGCGGGGCGGCGTACGCAACTCGTCGGCGCACGAAGGGATCCGTAACGCCATGTACGCAGCAACGTCCTCCGTGTCCGCCCCGGTCCGGCCGCACCGCACGCTCCCCGCGAGCGGCGGCCCCTACCTCGACCCCGGCCGCCCCGCGGCTCCGGCGCAGGGCGCCGTACGGGCTCGGCGGATGCCGGGGGCCGGATCGCAGCCGCTCAGCGGAAGAATCGACCTCTCGGGGCCGCAGGGGGCGCAACTGCGCACCGCGCTCGCCTCGGTGCAGCGGATCTGTCCGGAGTTCGCGCCCGTCCAGGTGCTGCGGCGCAGCGGCCGGTCGGTCCTCCTCGTGGGCACCACCGGGCGGATGACCGCCGTCGCGAAGGTTTTACTGGACCACTCACCTGAATGGCGCGAGCGGTACCGGCACGAAATAGGGTCATACCGGGCGTTTGTCCGGCACCGCCCGCCGGTCCGGGTGCCGCGGCTGATCGCCGCCGACCCGGAGAACTGCGTACTGATCGTCGAGCGGATGGCGGGCCGGGTCGCGGCGCTGCAGCGGCATCCCGTGGAGGCCCCGCCGCGGGTCGACCTGCGGGCGGCCCTGGGCGCGGTGTGCCGGGTCAACCAGTGGCGTCCGCCGGCCGATCTGTTCGGGACCCCGCTGAACTACGCGCGGCGGATCGCCCGGGACTACGAGCTGGGGCTGCTGACCGACCGGGATCTCGGTGACCTGCAGAAGCTGCTGCACGGCGTGAAGCTGTCGGGCACCGCGCTGCAGTTCAACCACGGTGACGCCCTGCTGTCGAACCTGCTGCTGTCCCCGGCCGGGCCGGTGCTGCTCGACTGGGAGCACGCGGGCTGGTACCTGCCGGGCTACGACCTGGCCACCCTGTGGACGGTGCTGGGCGATGCCCCGGCCGCGCGCAGCCAGATCAGCCGGCTCGCCCAGTCGGCCGGCCCGGCGGTCCGGGACGCCTTCCTGGTCAATCTGATGCTGGTGCTGACCCGGGAGATCCGGATGTCCGAGACGGCGGTGCAGCGCTCGATGCTGGCGACCGCCCCGGCCCAGGCCCTGCCGGCGGGCGTCCTGTCCTCGGGCGAGGAGCAGCGGCTGCTGCTGCGCCGCCTGCACGACGACGCCGGTATGGCGCGCCGAGCGGTCCGCGCGGCGGTCGGCACCCGCTGACGCGTCCCGCACCCCCGTACGCGAAGTCCCGTGGCCCCCACCGCCACGGGACTTCGCTCGTGTGCGGTGCGTACGCCCTGGAAGCGAGGCGGCGGCGCCGGATGCCTTGACATCACATGATCCCCCGAACACCTTTTCTGACTCAGCATCAGACATGCTGAGTACTCCCCTCCTCCCCACACCGCTGGAGCCTGCCCATGTCCGCAAGCGCTTCACGCACCTCCCCCGGAGCCTCCCCGTCCAGACGTACGGTCCTCGCCGGGACCGGCGCCGGGGTGCTCGCCGCCACCGTGCTGCCGGCCGCCGCGGCACGGGCGGACGGGGCCCAGGACGGGCCCCCGCTCGGCGAGTTCGACGTCGTCGTGGTCGGGTCCGGGGCCGCCGGTATGACCGCCGCGCTCACCGCCGCCAAGCGGGGGCTGAGCGTGCTGGTGGTCGAGAAGGCACCCACCTTCGGCGGGTCCGCAGCACGCTCCGGGGCCGGGATCTGGCTGCCGAACAACTCCGTGATCCTGGGGGCGGGGGTGCCGGACACCCCGCAGAAGGCGGCGACGTACCTGGCGGCCGTCGTCGGACCCGAGGTGCCGGCCGACCGGCAGGCCGCCTTCCTCGCCAACGGTCCGCGGATGCTGGACTTCGTGATGGCCAACAGCCCTCTCAGGTTCCGCTTCATGGACGGGTACAGCGACTACTACCCCACCCTGCCGGGCGGGCTGCCGAACGGCCGGTCCATCGAGCCGGACCAGATCGACGGGAACATCCTGGGCTCCGAACTGGCCCGTCTGAACCCGGCGTACATGCCGGTGCCCGCCGGGATGGTGGTCTTCAGCCAGGACTACAAGTGGCTCAACCTGGCGGCGGTGAATGCCAAGGGTCTCGCCGTGTCCACGGAGTGCCTGGCGCGCGGCACGAAGGCGGCGCTGCTCGGGCAGAAGCCGCTGACGATGGGCCAGGCCCTGGCGGCCGGACTGCGCGCGGGGCTCCAGCGGGCAGGGGTGCCGGTGTGGTTGAACAGTCCGCTGGTGGACCTGGTCCAAGAAGGCGGTGCGGTCACCGGCGTGGTGGTGGAGAAGGAGGGCGTACGGGGCACCGTACGGGCCCGGCGCGGGGTGGTCGTCGGCTCGGGCGGCTTCGAGCACAACGCGGAGATGCGGGCGCAGTACCAGCAGCAGCCGGCCGGCACGCAGTGGACGGTCGGCGCGAAGGAGAACACGGGCGACGGGATCCGGGCGGGACAGCGCGCGGGGGCGGCGCTGGCCCTGATGGACGACGCGTGGTGGGGCCCGTCGATCCCGCTGCCCGGGGAGCCGTACTTCTGCCTCGCCGAACGGACCCTGCCGGGCGGGCTGATCGTGAACGGCAACGGCGCGCGGTTCGTCAACGAGGCGGCGCCGTACAGCGATGTGGTGCACGTGATGTACGAGAAGGACCGGGGCGCGGCGGGGTCGCACATCCCGGCGTGGCTGATCGTGGATCAGAACTACCGCAACAAGTACCTGTTCAAGGACATCCTGCCGACGATCGTGTTCCCGGACTCCTGGTACGAGGCGGGGGCGGCGAAGAAGGCGTGGACCTGGGACGCGCTGGCCGGCCAGATCGGGGTTCCCGCGGCGGCGCTGCGGGCGACGCTGAGCCGGTTCAACGCGCAGGCGTGGAACGGGACGGACTCCGACTTCCACCGGGGCGACACGGCGTACGACCACTACTACACGGACCCGGGAGTGCACCCGAACTCGTGCCTGGCGCCGGTCTGGGCGCCGCCGTTCTACGCGTTCAAGATCGTGCCGGGTGACCTCGGCACGAAGGGCGGCATCGTCACGGACGCGCGGGCGCGGGCGCTGCGGGCGGACGGCTCGGTGATCCGGGGACTGTACGCGGCGGGCAACGCGAGCGCGGCGGTGATGGGCCACAGCTACGCGGGGGCCGGTTCCACGATCGGACCCGCGATGACGTTCGGCTACGTGGCGGCGAACGACATCGCGGACGCGTGATCGAGCGGCATCAGCCCTGCTGGAAGAGCTCGGCGGGGAGCGGCTTCAGGAGGGCGTAGAGGTCATCGGTGATCGGGCGGTCCCAGCTGGCGATGGTGACCAGCACGTTGTCGCTGCGGTCGAACTGGACGCAGGAGATGCGGGACTCCGACAGCTTGATCTTCCGGACGATGAGGAGGTTGTCGCCCTGCATGACGGGGCAGTCCTCGGCGCCGGTGACCTCGACGTCCTCGTCGTTCTCCAGGGCGTCGAGGAGCTGGGCGACCTCGAAGGGGACCTGTCCGTCGGAGAGGTCCCGGGCGGGGGAACCCTCGGGCAGGTTTCCGATGATCATCGCGGGGCCGCGTCCGCCGAACAGGTCGTAGCGGAGGAAAACACCCTGGCAGCTGCCGTCGGGCGCGGGCAGCAGCCCGGCCCCGAGATTGCCCGGCCAGTCCCCCGGGTCCATGGCCAGGACGTCGAAGTCCGGGCCGGCGGGTGTGGCGGCGCGGTGGCGGCGGAGGAAGGACATGCCGCCATGGTACGTGGCCGGGCGAAGTTTTCCGGCCCGGGGCCCTCATCCGGCCTCCCTCCCCGCGCCCTCCCCTGCCGCCGCCGCGCCCGGGACCGTCAGACCGGCGGGACCAGGGTGAACCAGTGCGGGAGCAGGGTGGCGTCGCCGGTGATCTTCAGGGCGGGGGCGGTGAGGCGGCCCCACAGGAAGAGGGCGAGGGTCGAGGCGGAGCCGGCCGCTTCGACGTCCACCGGGGCGGTGGAGCCGGGCTCCAGCAGGATCTCGTCCGCGGAGAAGACGACCGTCCAGGACTCCGGGCCGTCGGTGCGCCGGAAGCGGTACCTCTCCCCCTTGCCGGCGGGCGCCGCCCGCCAGGAGCGGCGGGCCGGGGCCATCACCTCGAAGGTCTGGCTCACGGCGTCCGCCGCCAGGTCCGGGTCGAGGGGGCCGGGGACGCCCGTGGCGGATTCCGCGTCCCAGCGGTGGACCGCCAGCTCGATCACCTGCATCCGCAGCCAGAATCCCGAGCTCTGCTCCGGCGCCCAGGTCCACACCGGGGTGTCCGGACCCAGCTCCTTCAAGAGGTCCACCAGCTCCCGCGCACCCTCCGCGAACCACTGCGTCAGGCCCTCCGGGTCGGCCGGCGGCTCCGGGAGGGAGAGGCCGGCGGGGTCCGGCGGGGTGGTGAGCCGCTCGCGCAGGACGTGCGCGAGGTAGCGGTGGACTCCCCCCAGGTGCACGACCAGGTCGGACACCGACCAGCCGGGGCACGAGGGGACCGCCGGTTCGGGCTCACCCGGGTCGAGGGCGCGGCGGACGGCCTTCTCGAATGCCGCCGCCTCGCTCTGGAAACAGGAGATCCGGTCGCTGTGATCCATACGGTTCACCCTGCCCACCGGACGCCGGGACCTCTCACCTTGCGCTACGGGCGAACGCCTCCAGGGCGGTCGGCAGGCCGGAGCGGTCGGTGCCCAGCTTGCGGCAGGCCGCGGACAGGTCCCGGACCCCGCCGGGCCAGGCCGGAGCCTCATCCGCATCACCACCCGCACCCGCATCGGCACCCGGTGCGCTGGCGCCGTCGGCCCGCACGGCGCGCTCCGCCGCCCGGAGTTCCTCCTCCGTCGGTCCGTCCTCCCGGGACGAACCGCACGGCACGCCAACGCCCAGCCCCAGCAGGGTCGACGTCGCCTCCTCCGCCAAGCCGTCCGCACCGCATTCCCGCGCCGTCACCACGGCCTGGGCCAGCAGTTCCGTGTCCCGCAGCTCGGTGCCGAGCGCCGTCAGGGCGCGGGCCAGTTCGTACCCCGCCGGCGACTCCGAGAGCAGGGCGACCGCCTCCCGCAGCAGTCCGGCCCGGTCCTCGGGCGCCGCGACCTCCGCCGCCACGCGCAGGGCCTGGCCGATGCCCGAGGGGGCGCCGAAGGCGCGGGCCCGCCGGACGGCGTCGGCGGCCAGTGCGCGTGCCCGGTCCGGATCGTCCCCGGACACGGCCCGGGCCAGGTGCAGCTGCCAGGGGCACCACGCCGGGTTCTGGATGCCGCGCGGGGTCAACCGCCGGTCCACCTCCTCCAGTTCCGCGGCCGCTGCCTTCGCGCCGCCCCGGGCCAGGAGAAGTTCGGCGTAGACGGTCTGTGAGTCCGGGAAGACCACCGCCGACGGGAAGGGCCTGCCGAACTCGTGCTCCCGAGCCAGCTCCCATGCCTCGTCGGTCCGTCCCCGGGCGAGCAGCGTCGTGATGAGGATGGCGATGGTGTACCAGTGCACGGGCGTACCGCGGCCCACGCGCTCGGCGAGCTGCAGCCCGGCCCTGGCCAGTTCCTCGGCCTCGGCGAGCCGCCCGCGCCGGTAGCGGATGTACGCGCGCAGGCTGTACGCGAAGGAGAGGTGCGCCCCGCGCCAGCCCTGCCGCTCGAACTCGGCGGTGCCCGCCTCGAACAGCTCCTCCGCCCGTCCCGGCCGGTCGGCGTACATGTGGGCCATGGCCACGAGCACGGGGACCTCGAAGCCGCGGTCCTCGTGGGCCCAGCTGAAGTTCCGCTCCAGCACCCGCCCGGCGTGGTGCAGGACCACGTCCACGGGCTCGCCGCGCAGGCAGGCGTCCCAGGCACGCAGCCCGATGACGTACCGCTCGGTGAGGTCGCGCCCGGTCAGCCGGTCGGCGAGCCGGGCGAGGCGCCGGGAGCGGGCCGGGGAATCGGGCTCGGCGGCGTTGAAGGCGTCCCACATGAACTGCTCGGACTGCAGGCGCAGCCGGGCGCGGACGTCCTGGGTGTACGGGATCTCCCGCGCGAGTGCCTGTGAGGCGTCGGCGAGGCGGTCGCTGTGCGCCAGCACCTGGGCGAGCCGTATGACGATGCCCTGGCGCAGCGCGGGGTCGTCGACGGGTTCGGCGAGGGCGGCGCGGAGGTGGTTGACGGTGTTGGCGGGCTCGGTGAGCAGGGAGGCGCAGCCGAGTTCGTAGAGGACGGCCGCGCGTTCGTCGAAGTCCGGGGGTTCGCGCAGTGCGCGGGCGAGCTGGCGGCGGGCGGCCTCGGGGGCGCCGGCCCGGAGGTTCTCGCCGGCGGCCTCGCGCAGGGTGCGTACCACCCACGGGTCGTTCTCGGGGTGGGTCTCGAGCAGGTGGCGGGCGGCAGCGGAGGGGCCGAGTCCGGCGTCGACGACCGCTGCGGCGGCCTTGCCGTGGAGGGCGACGCGCAGGGCGTCGGGGATGGCGCGGTAGATGGCGGTGGCGATGAGCGGGTGGACGAACTCCAGCCCGGCGTCGGGGTCTTCCGTCGTCGCGGCCGACAGGATGCGGGCGTCCCGCAGCCGCGTGGTGGCGTCCACGGCCTCTTCGGTGCCGAGGGCGGCGACCCGGGCGGCGAGCTCCCGGGGGATGGCGGTGCCGAGGACGGCGCAGGCCCACGCGAAGCGGACGGTGGACGGTCCGAGGCGTTCGAGGCGGGCGACGAGCCCGCTGCCGCGCTGGGCGGCGGCGAGGTCGCGCAGCAGCGGGGCGCTGGCCTCGACCGGGGCCAGGCCCTTGTCCCGGACCTTGGCGGTGAGTTCGACGGCCTCGAAGGGGTTGCCGGTGGTGACGGCCCACGCCTCCTGGCAGAAGGCGTCGTCGGCGTGGTCGCCGACCGCCTCGCGGATCAGGGCGGCGACGGCGGGTGCGGTGAGCGGCGCGAGGTGCAGCGGGCGCTGTCCCGCCCGGCCGGGCAGGGTACGGAAGGCGTCGGCGTGGGCGGGCAGTTCGTCGGGGCGGTAGGCGACGACGAGGAGCAGCGGGAGGTGCTCGGCGCGCGGGGCGAAGGCGGCGAGCCAGCCGAGGGACTCGGGGTCGGCCCAGTGCGCGTCGTCGAGGACGAGGGTGACGGGTGCGCGCTGGACGACGAGGTGGGTGAGGACCCAGTCGAGTCCGTCGCGCAGGCCCTGGGGGTCGGGCGGGGCGCCCTGTTCGGGTGCGCAGAGTCCGAGGGCCGGGCCGACGATGGAGTACCAGCTGCCGAGGGCGGCGCGCAGTTCCCGTTCGGAGGTGCCGGCCAGGTGGGGCTGGATGAGCTGGCGGGCGACGTGGAAGGGCTGGCTCTGCTCCTGTTCGCCGCCGCGGGCGGCGAGGACGGTGCAGGAGCGGGCGTGGGCGCGGCGGCGCAGTTCGGCGAGGAGGGTGGTCTTGCCGAGGCCGGCGGCGCCGGAGAGGGCGAGCAGCGCGCCGCCCGTGTCCGGCGAGGGCCCGGCGAGCTGTTCCAGGGCTTCGTCGACGAGGGAGAGCTCGGCCTCGCGTTCGACCATGGTGCGCCGTCTGTGGTTCAGACGGGTCGGACGGTCCGTCATGGCTGGTACCCCCCAGGCCTGTTCAGGCGATCAGCGTACGCCCGCGCACATGGGGAGGAAGCCTGTCGTCGGGAAAGCGGTCGGAAAGATTCAGTCCTGGGCGGAACGCGTCGCGAGGTCCTCCAGGACGGCGACGGCCTCGGCGGCCCGGTCGGCGGCCACGAAGAGGTGGTCGTGGTGGTAGCCGGCCATGACGTTGCAGCTCAGACCGTGTGCGCCGAGTTCGGTGGCGAAGGCGGCGGTGAGGCCGACGGCGTCGAGGGCGGAGTGGATCCGCAGGGTGATCCAGCCGGCCGTGTAGTCGTAGGCGAGGCCGGCGGCGTCGGCGTCCTCCTGGCGCAGGACCAAGGTGAGACCCTCGGGCTCCAGGACGGTGGCGACGGGGGCGATCCCCGGCGGCACGGCGGAACCGGGGACGGTGCAGAACACGTACCGGCCCTCGTTCAGTTCGGGCCGCATGCCGCTCAGCAGTTTCCGCAGGTCGCTCTCTCCGCTCATGCGGCCACCCTACCCACGGGCCGCCGCACCGCCGGGGCGACGGCTCGCGGCCCCGGTGGTGCGGCGTGCACGGCTTGTACGGCTTGTACGGCTTGTACGGCTTGTACGGCGCGTACGGCTGCCCGTTACGTCAGGTCGAACTCCCCGCCCCGCGCGTTCAGCACGAATTTGTTCCACTCGTCCGGCGCGAAGATCAGCGAAGGGCTTTCGGGGCGCTCGCTGTTGCGCATGGCGACGAAGCCCTCGACGAAGGCGATCTGAACGTCACCCGCTCCCCGGCTGCTCGACCGCCACTGCGCCTCGGTGAGATCGAGGTCCGGCTTGTCCCAGCCGGCCAGGGGCTGTGAAGTCATGCTCTCGGCCACGTGCGTGCTCCTCCCGGTACGTCGTCCGGGGGCCAGGTTAGCCATCGCGGCGGGTGCCGCACAGGCCACGGTGAGTCACCCGTGACCGGTCCGGCACTCCGCCCGCGCGATCCGTTCGGTCAGGCGGCCGGCGGCTCGGCCCCCACCAGCCACATCGCGAAGAACTGCGCGCCGCCGCCGTACGCGTGCCCCAGGGCCCGGCGGGCCCCCGGGACCTGGTGCTCCCCGGCCTGGCCGCGGACCTGGAGGGCCGCCTCCGCGAAGCGGATCATGCCGGAGGCGCCGATCGGGTTGGTGGACAGGACCCCGCCCGAGGGATTGACCGGAAGGTCCCCGTCGAGTTCGGTGACCCCGGCCTCGGTGAGCTTCCAGCCCTCGCCCTCCGCCGCGAAACCGAGGTTCTCCAGCCACATCGGCTCGTACCAGGAGAACGGCACGTACATCTCCACCGCGTCGATCTCCCGGCGCGGGTCGGTGATCCCCGCCTGCCGGTAGACGTCGGCGGCGCAGTCCTTGCCGGCCTGCGGGGAGACGAAGTCCTTGCCCGCGAAGAGGGTGGGCTCGCTGCGCATCGCCCCGCCGTGCACCCAGGCGGGCGGCTTCGGCGAACGGGCCGCGCCCGCCCGGTCGGTGAGGATCATCGCGCAGGCACCGTCCGAGGAGGGGCAGGTCTCGGAGTACCGGATCGGGTCCCACAGCATCGGCGAGGCCTGGACCTTCTCCAGGGTGATGTCGTGCTCGTGCAGGTGCGCGTACGGGTTCTTCAGCGCGTTGCGCCGGTCCTTGTACGCCACCAGCGAGCCCACCGTGTCGGGGGCGCCGGTGCGGCGCATGTACGCGCGCACGTGCGGGGCGAAGAATCCGCCCGCGCCCGCGAGCAGCGGCTGCTGGAAGGGGACGGGGAGCGAGAGGC
The DNA here is from genome assembly GCF_045208355.1 of Streptomyces sp. NBC_01546. Lineage (NCBI taxonomy): Bacteria > Bacillati > Actinomycetota > Actinomycetes > Kitasatosporales > Streptomycetaceae > Streptomyces > Streptomyces sp. NBC_01546. Next base: position 7,302,564 of record NZ_CP109379.1, on the reverse strand, counting down.
CCCACATGGCGTTGGATTCGGACTGCTTCTCGAAGGCGAGGGTGAGGACGGTCCGGTGGACGCGGGCCGCGACGAGGTTGGAGGCGACGAGCGCCGTGGACCCGCCGACCGAACCGGCGGTGTGCACGCGCAGCATGGGCTTGCCGACCGCGCCGAGCGCGTCCGCCAGGTACAGCTCCGGCATCATCACGCCCTCGAAGAAGTCGGGGGCCTTGCCGATGACGACCGCGTCGATGTCCGCCCAGGTCAGCTCGGCGTCCGCGAGGGCGCGCGCCGCGGCCTCCCGGACCAGTCCGGCGATGGAGACGTCGTGGCGGGCGGCGACGTGCTTGGTCTGGCCGATCCCGACGATCGCCACCGGCTCCTTGGCCGTCTTGCTCATGCGGGGTCCCCTTCCAGGACGGCGACCAGGTTCTGCTGGAGGCAGGGGCCGGAGGTGGCGTGGGCGACGGCCCGGTCGGACTCGCCGCGGTGGATCCGGGCGGCCGCCTCGCCGATCCGGATCAGGCCGGCGGCCATGATCGGGTTGGCGGCGAGCGCCCCGCCGGACGGGTTGACGGCGACTCCGTCGCCGAGCCCGAGCACCTTGCGGAGCACCACTTCCTGGGAGGAGAACGGCGCGTGCAGTTCCGCCGTGTCCACCGGGGCTTCGAAGACCCCGGCGCGCTCGGCCGCGATCCGGGTGGACGGGGAGTCGGTGAAGTCGCGCAGGCCCAGGGCGTGGGCCTCGATGCGGTGATCGATGCCGGTGATCCAGGCGGGGCGCGCGCACAGCCGCCGGGCGGTGTCCCCGGCGGCGAGGATCACGGCGGCCGCGCCGTCGCCGATGGGCGGGCAGTCCCCGGTGCGCAGCGGGCGGACCTGATAGTCGCCCTGGGGCACCGAACCGCTCAGCTGGGCGTGCGGGTTGGCCTCGGCGGCCGCACGGCTGCGGGCGCCGATGGCGGCCAGCGCGGGCTCGTCCGTCTCGCCCGCGTCGATCAGGGCCTGGGCCTGGAGGGCGGCCAGGGCCACGGAGTCGGGCCAGAGCGGAGCGAGGTAGTAGGGGTCGAGCTGGCGCGTCAGTACGTCGCGTACCGAACCGGGCGAGGACTTCCCGTACGAGTAGACGAGCGCGGTGTCGGCCTCGCCGGTCTGGATCTTGACCCAGGCCTCGTAGAGGGCCCAGGCGCCGTCCATCTCGACGTGCGATTCGGAGATCGGCGGCCAGGCGCCGACCCCGTCGAGGGTCATGGTGAAGGAGAAGGCCCGGCCGGCCAGGTAGTCGCTGGAGCCGGAGCAGGTGAAGCCGATCTCGCCGGCCTTCAGGCCGGTCTGGGCCAGCACCTGGTGCAGGACCGGCATGACCATCTCGACTTCGCTGAGTTCGTCGGTGCGGCGCAGGTGGTCGCTCTGGGCGAAGGCGACGACGGCGACGTCACGGGCGTATCGGACCGTCGGTCGGGGCATCAGATGAGCTCCTTATACGCGTCGTAGTCCGCGTCCGGCTCGCCGGTGGGGCGGTAGTGGTCGGGGTAGCGGCCGCCTTCGGTCCACACGGGTTCGACGCGCAGGCCCATGCGGACCTCGTCGTACGGGATCCCCCCGATCCGGCCGTGGAGGGCGAGGCCGGCGCCGTCGAGGGCGATGTGGGCGTAGACGTACGGGACTTCGATGTCGAGGTTCCGCGCCTTGATGTTGACGATGCAGTAGGTGGTGACGGTGCCGGCCGGGCCGACCTCGACCTGGTCGGTGGTGGCGACCCCGCAGGTGGGGCAGGCGCCGCGCGGCGGGACGTACACCTTGTGGCAGGAGGGGCAGCGCTCGCCGATGGTCTTCTGCTCGGAGAGGCCGCTGATGTAGGCGGTCTGGGCGCGGCCGGGACTGTACGAGTAGTCCAGGCGGGCTTCGGCGACGATGCCGGTGACGGGCTCCGCGAAGTTCCCGTCGTGCGGGGCGGCCTGCCCGGAGGCGGGGCCGTCATGGGGCTCGAAGCAGGCGATGTCGGTGATCGCCCCGGTGCGCTCGGCGGCCCACCGCACGCGCACCCGCATTCCGGTGCGCACGGATTCGGGGCCGGGGGCGTCGAGGGCGTGGAGGAGGGCTGTGTCGGCGCCGTCGAGCTTGACCAGTACCCAGGCGAAGGGGGTGTCCAGGGGCTGGTTCGGCCGGGGCCTGCCGTTCCAGGCCCAGGTGGTGACGGTGCCGGTGGCGGCGACCTCGACGAGCTCGCGTATCTCCTCGGCGGTGCGGGGGTCGTACTCGACGGGCGGCACCATCACGGTCCCGTCGGAGGTCTTCACCCCGAGCACGACACCTTCGCGCAGCCCGGTGAGGAACGCGGACTGAACGGGCCCGAGGGACCGGGTGAAGGGAAACTCGACGACGAGCGGCGCACGGAGCACCTCGGGCGGGGACGCGGGGGCTGTCACAGGTGACTCTCCTTACTCGGTTCGGGGCACATTCGAGGCGCGGGACCACATCCAGCCCCGCCGGCGATCGAGGCCCGGGGCCAGGGGCCACATCCAGCCCCGCCGGCGTTTGAGGCGCGGGGCGCGGGGCGGAGCCCCGATCTTGAAGCCCCGCCGGCGTTTGAGGCGCGGGGTCCGGGGCAGCGCCCCGGCAACGGCGCCGCACCGCACAGCGCACAGACGCGACGCCGGGCGGGGCCGGCACGGGCCGGGGGGAGGGGGCGGCTACTCCCGCCGATACACCGCGGGCCGCTTCTCGGCAAAGGCCCGCGCCCCCTCCTTGGCATCGGCCGTATCGAAGATCGGCCACCCCCGAAGGAGTTCGGAGGCCAGCCCCTCCGACTCCGTCAGCCCGGCGGTCTCGTAGACCGAGGCCTTCACGGCCTCCACGGCAAGCGGCCCGCACTCGTTGATCCGCCCCGCGATCTCCAGCGCCGCCTCCAGCGCCGTTCCGTCCGGCACCACCCGCCCCACCAGCCCGATCCGCGCGGCCTCCTCGGCAGAGTACGGCCGCCCGGTCAGCAGCATCTCCAGGGCGTGCGTACGCGGAATCTGGCGCGGCAGCCGCACCGTCGAGCCGCCGATCGGGAAGAGCCCCCGCTTGACCTCGAAGAGCCCGAAGGTGGCCCCGGCGCCCGCGACCCGGATGTCCGTGCCCTGGAGGATCTCGGTCCCGCCGGCCACGCAGTACCCCTCCACGGCGGCGATGACCGGCTTGCGCGGCCGGTGGTGGCGGAGCATGGCCTTCCAGTGCAGGTCCGGGTCGGCCTTGAGGCGGTCCCGGTGCTGGTCGCCCGCCATCCCCTTTCCGGCCAGTGCCTTGAGATCCATGCCGGCGCAGAAGTCACCGCCCGCGCCGGTCAGGATCACGGAGCGGATCGTGTCGTCGGCATCCGCCTCCAGCCACCCGTCGTACAGTCCCACCAGCAGCGGCAGCGAGAGCGCGTTCTTCGCCTCGGGCCTGTTCATGGTGAGCACCAGCGTGGCGCCGTGCCGTTCCACGGTCAGGTGTTCTGTCCCACCCATTGCCGTCCTCCCGTCTCAAGACCTAGAACAGGTTGCAGTAGGTGCGGGTGCAGTTCAATAGTTTTCTGACACACAGTCAGTTTTCTTGGGCGACTCCCTTCCCACTTGCGGTCGGCGGAGCTCTAATGACCGCCGGCAGCAGACCAGCCATGGACATTCCAGGGTCAGGAGGAACGGTGGAGTACAACCTTGCCGACCTGTTCGAGTCCGTCGTGGACGTGGTTCCGGACCGCGAGGCCCTCGTGTACGTGGACCACCCCGGGACCGGCGCCGAGCGCCGCCTCACGTACGCGGAGCTGGACTCGGCGGCGAACCGGATCGCGCACCACCTGCTGGACAGCGGACTGAAGCCCGGCGAGCACCTGGGCCTGCACCTCTACAACGGGATCGAGTACCTGCAGACCGTGCTGGCCTGCCTGAAGGCCCGGCTGGTTCCGGTGAACGTGAACTACCGGTACGTGGAGGAGGAGCTGGTCTACCTCTACAACGACGCCGACCTCGCCGCGCTGGTCTTCGAGGGCGAGTTCACCGAGCGGGTCGCGGCCGCGCTGCCGCAGACCACGAAGCTCCGCCACCTGATCCGGGTCGGAACGGTTCCCGAGGGGGCTCCGGAGCCCGCGATCGCGCCGGTGGCGTACCCGGACGCCGAGGCGGCCGGCTCACCCGGACGCGGCTTCCCGCCCCGCAGCGCCGACGACCTGTTCATCATCTACACCGGCGGCACGACCGGTATGCCCAAGGGCGTCATGTGGCGGGCGGAGGACCTCTTCTTCGCCGGGCTCTTCGGCGGCGAGCCGTCGGGCGAACCGGTGAAGCGGCCCGAGGAACTGGCCGAGCGGGTCGCGGCGCGCGGCGCGGGCCTGACCTTCTTCCCGGCTCCCCCGCTGATGCACGGGACGTCCACGCTGACCTCGTTCATCGCCTTCAACTACGGCCAGCGGGTGGTCATCCACCGCAAGTACGCGCCCGAGGAGGTGCTCCGGACGATCGAGAAGGAGAAGGTCTCCAGCGTGTCGCTGGTGGGCGACGCGATGCTGAGGCCCCTCATCGACGCCCTGAACGGCCCGCTGAACGGGACCGACCTGTCTTCCCTCTTCAGCGTCTCCTCGTCCGGCGCGATCATGTCCGAGACGGTGCGCGCCGAGTTCCAGCGGCTCGTGCCGAACGTGCTGCTCCTGAACAACTTCGGATCCTCGGAGTCCGGGTCCAACGGGCGGGCGACCGACGACTCCGGCCCGGAGAAGGGTTTCCGTCTCGAGGTCAACGACCGTACGCAGGTCGTGGATCCGGTGACGCACGAGCCGGTGGCGGTGGGCGAACCGGGGCGGCTGGCGCAGCGCGGCCACGTGCCGCTCGGCTACTACAACGACCAGGCCAAGACCGCCGAGACCTTCTTCCAGAAGGGCACGGAGCGCTGGGTGCTGCTCGGCGACATGGCGACCGTCGACGAACAGGGCATCGTGACGGTGCTGGGGCGCGGCTCGCAGTGCATCAACACGGGTGGCGAGAAGGTCTATCCGGAGGAGGTCGAGCAGGCGCTGAAGTCGCACCCGGACGTGTACGACGCGCTCGTGGCGGGCGTCCCGGATCCGACGTGGGGCAACCACGTGGCGGCGGTGGTCCAGATCCGGGCGGGAGCGCCGGAGCCGACCCTGGACGAGATCCAGAGCCACTGCCGCACCCGCCTGGCGGGCTACAAGATCCCCCGCCAGCTGGTCATCACGCCCGCCATCCAACGCTCCCCGAGCGGCAAGGCGGACTACCGCTGGGCCAAGACCGTGGCAACGGAGGCGGACGCCCCCGCCTAGCCGAACCCCACGGCGGGGCTGGATCGCCCACAGGGCGATCCAGCCCCGCCGGCGTTTGAGCCGCACATCAGACGATCACTCGTTCGAGTCATTGCCTTACCCGGCAGTTCACTGGCAATCTACCGAATGATCGGTCGGGTGACTCACGATGAGGTGACGGCATGGCGGCATACGCGGATCTCCACGACGAAGGCGAGCGGCTGGGCGGCGACGAGCTGGCCGCCCTCCAGCTGGCGCGGCTGCGCGCGACCTTGCACCGGGTCTACGACGGGGTGCCCTTCTACCGGCAGGCGTTCGACAAGGCCGGGGTGCATCCCGACGACTGCCGCACCCTCGCCGACCTCTCCCTGTTCCCCTTCACCACCAAGACCGATCTGCGCGACCAGTACCCCTTCGGGATGTTCGCCGTGCCTCGCTCCGAGGTGCGCCGGATCCACGCCTCCAGCGGCACCACCGGGCGTCCCACGGTCGTCGGGTACACCGAGCGGGATCTGTCCACGTGGGCGGATGTCGTGGCCCGGTCCATACGCGCCGCGGGCGGCAGAGCCGGCCAGGTCGTCCACATCGCCTATGGCTACGGACTGTTCACGGGCGGCCTCGGTGCCCATTACGGCGCCGAGCGCCTGGGCTGTACGGTCGTGCCCGCCTCGGGAGGGATGACCGACCGCCAGGTCCGGCTGATCCAGGACTTCCGGCCCGAGGTCATCATGGTGACGCCCTCGTACATGCTGACCCTGCTGGACGAGATGGAGCGTCAGGGCATCGATCCGCGCTCCACCTCGCTCCGCACGGGGATCTTCGGCGCGGAGCCGTGGACCGAGGAGATGCGCCGGGAGATCGAGGACCGGCTCGGCATCGACGCGGTGGACATATACGGCCTGTCCGAGGTGATGGGCCCGGGCGTGGCGCAGGAGTTCGCCTCGAGCAAGGACGGGCTCCACATATGGGAGGACCACTTCTACCCGGAGGTGGTCGATCCGCTGACGGGCGAGGTGCTGCCGGACGGCGAGCCGGGCGAGCTGGTGTTCACCTCCCTGACCAAGGAGGCCATGCCGGTGATCCGCTACCGCACCCGGGATCTGACGCGGCTGCTGCCCGGCACGGCGCGTCCCGCCTTCCGCCGGATGGAGAAGGTCACGGGCCGCAGCGACGACATGATCATCCTGCGCGGGGTGAACATGTATCCCACCCAGATCGAGGAGATCCTGCTGCGTACGGAAGGTCTGGCTCCGCACTTCCAGCTGCGGCTGACGAGGGAGGGCCGGATGGACGCCCTGACCGTACGGGTGGAGGCGCGCCGGGAGGCGGACGCCGCCCGGCGGGAGGCCGCGGCCGCCACCGTGGTCCGGGCCGTCAAGGAGGGGATCGGGGTCTCCGTCCGGGTCGAGGTGGTCGAGCCGGAGACCCTCGAGCGTTCGGTGGGCAAGATCAAACGGCTAGTGGACCTCCGGAACACGCGGCAGGGCGGCTGAAACCACCCCTTCGGGCCCAATTCGGGGTGGCTCCCGGGAGCCGTCGGAGCCTCCCGGGTAGTGCATGAGGCGTGACCTCGATCTTGCGGCAGCTCTACGACCGGCTCCAGGGCTCCCTGGTGGGGCTGACCTGGAGCCGCGGCCGGGAGATGGAGCTGATGCACCGGGCGATGGGCTTCGCGGCCCTCGGGTTCCTCACCCTGGTGCCGCTGCTGGTGGTCGTGGCGGCCGCCTCACCCGGCAGCGGCTCGGGCTTCGGCCGCTGGCTCGGCCAGGCCCTCGGGGTGACGGAGTCCTCGCGGGCCCGGGTCGAGATGCTGTTCAGCGCGGCGGACCTGGCGCTGGAGCGGACCACCGCCTTCGGTCTGGCGGCCCTGGCCGTCTTCGGTCTGACCTTCGGCTCCGCCGTGCAGACCGGCTACGAAAAGGTCTGGGACCTGCCGACGGCCCGGTGGCACACCATGTGGCGGCACGTCGTCTGGCTCGCCCTGCTGGTCTGCTACCTCGCGCTGCTGGTCGAGATCCCGGCGCCGTCACACGACGCCGTCGGCACGATCCTGGGCACCCTGGGTGACCTGTTCGGCACGTTCCTGTTCTTCGTCGGCTCGCAGCGGCTGCTGCTCGGCGGCCGCGTCCGCTGGCGGGCCCTGGTGCCGGGGGCGGTGGCCACCAGCATCGGGCTGCTTGGGCTGCGCATCTTCTCGCAGCTGGTGTTCTCCCCGCTGATCGCCTCGAACGCCGTGACCTACGGCCCTTTCGGCACTCTGCTGGTCGTTCAGTCCTGGCTGGTCGGCGTCGGCTTCGTGGTCTACGGCGGAGCCCTCGTCGGCCGCATCCTCCACGAGCACCTCACGCTCCGCCGCCTGCGGCACAGCGGATACCTGGACGCGGACGACCCCCCTCCGCACACCCCTCATGATCCGGGAGGGGGCTGACCCGGCGGGTCCGGCGGTGCCAGGATGGACGGGCAGCACTGGCAACCACCTTCACCCGCAGGGGGAATGATGTCTGTTCAGGACCTGGAGACCACGGCCGAGGGCCGGGTCTGGCTGATCACCGGGGCCTCGTCCGGCTTCGGCCGTACGCTCACCGAGGCCGCACTCGCGGCCGGGGACACCGTGGTCGCGGGGGCCCGCCGCCCCGACGCGCTCGCCGCCCTGGCGGCCGCCCACCCCGACCGTCTCTTACCGCTCGCGATGGACGTGACGGACATCGCGCGCGCCGAGGAGGTCGTCGCGGAGGTCGTGAACCGCTGGGGGCGGATCGACATCCTCGTCAACAACGCCGGCCGGGGCCTGGTCGGCGCCGTGGAGGAGACCTCCGACGCCGAGCTCCGTGAGCTGATGGAGCTGCACTTCTTCGGCCCCGCGGCGCTCACGCGGGCCGCGCTGCCCCACATGCGGGCACGGAAGTCGGGTGCGGTGGTGCAGATGAGCAGCATGGGCGGGCGCCTCGCCTTCCCCGGCATCGGGGCTTACTGCGCGACGAAGTTCGCCCTGGAGGGCCTGACCGAGGCGCTCGCGGCCGAGGTCGCCGCCTTCGGCATCAAGACGCTGATCGTGGAGCCCGGCTCCTTCCGTACGGGCTTCGCCGGCGGGAACGCACTGCGGCACACCGCGGCCCTGCCCGCCTACCAGGACGCGATCGGCCCGGTGCGTCAGGGGCTGCCGGCCACCGACGGCCACCAGCCCGGCGACCCGGTCAAGGCCGTCGCCGCGATCCTCGCCGCTCTGGACGCCGAGGTCACGCCGCTGCGGCTGGTCCTGGGCAACGACGCGGTCGAGTTCATCACGGCACACGCGGAGGCCGCCCGCGCGGAGGCCCGTACCTGGGAGCCGGTCAGCCGGTCCACGGACTTCGACGCCGCATCGCCTCCGGCGCCGTAGGCGGGCCTCGCGCGGTAGGGTTCCGGCGGTTCCGGTTCCGGCCCCTCCCGCGCGTCCGCCGCCGCTTCGATACCAAACGGGATGTTGACAGACCATCAGGCAGCCTGCATGAGTGTGGGGGCACGGACGCACCGCCCGCCACACCGGCAACCTCGCTCATCCGCAGGCTACTTGGGAGGTATGTTGCTCCGCACCCGCCCGATACTCCGCCGCGTCGCCCTCACCGGCGCCGCGCTGCTCGCCACGACGGCCGCGATACCGCAGGCCGTCGCGGCCACCGGGGACGCCGGCCCGTCCGGCGGGGGTCTGTCCGCCGTCATCCGGTACACGGAGAACGGCATCCCGCACATACTCGCCCGCGACTACGCGCACCTCGGTTTCGGCACCGGCTGGGCCCAGGCCGCCGACCAGGTGTGCGTGCTCGCCGACGGGTTCGTGACCGTCGCCGGTGAGCGCTCGCGCTGGTTCGGCCCCGACGCCGCGCCCGACGGATCGCTGTCCTCCGCCACCCGGAACCTCACCAGTGACCTGTACTTCAAGGGCGTACGGGAAGCCGGCACGGTCGAGAAGCTGCTGGCCACGCCCGCTCCGGCCGGTCCCAGCAAGGACCTGCGAGAACTGATGCGCGGCTGGGCCGCCGGATACAACGCCTGGCTCGCCCAGAACAAGATCACCGACCCCGCCTGCAAGGGTGCGGCCTGGGTCCGCCCGGTCACCGCCACCGACGTGGCCGCCCGCGGCTTCGCGGTCTCGGTACTCGGCGGCCAGGGCCGCGGGATCGACGGCATCACCGCCGCCCAGCCCCCGGCTCCGGCCCCGGCCGGCGCGGGCGCCCGTACGGCGGCGCCGCCCGAGGCCGATCCGGCGGCCGCGGCAGAGGCGGCGCGGGAGTTCTTCGACACCACCCGCTACGACATGGGCTCCAACGCGGTGGCCTTCGCCGGTTCCACCACGGCGAGCGGCAGCGGTCTGCTGCTCGGCAACCCGCACTACCCCTGGCAGGGCGGACGCCGCTTCTGGCAGTCGCAGCAGACCATCCCGGGCGAGCTGAACGTCTCGGGCGGCTCCCTGCTCGGCACCACCGTGGTCAACATCGGCTTCAACGAGAAGGTGGCCTGGAGCCACACCGTGGCCACCGGCACACCCGTCAACCTGCACCAGCTCACCCTCGATCCGGCCGACCCGACCGCCTACCTGGTCGACGGAGTGCCGGAGAAGATGACCGGGCGGAGCATCACCGTCCCGGTGGCGGGCGGCGATCCGGTGACCCGCACCCAGTGGTGGACCCGATACGGACCGGTCGTCTCGAACCTCGGCGCGGGCCTGCCGCTGCCCTGGACGGCCGGTACGGCGTACGCGCTGAACGATCCCAACGCGGCGAACCTGCGCGGCTCCGACACCGCCCTCGCCATGGGCAAGGCCCGCTCGGTGGCCGGGATCCAGGACGCCCTGCGGCGCACCCAGGGCCTGCCCTGGGTCAACACCGTGGCCGCGGACTCGGCGGGCGGCACCCTGTTCACCCAGTCCCAGGTACTCCCCCGGATCACCGACGAGCTAGCGGCCCGCTGCTCCACGCCGCTGGGCAGGGCCACGTACCCCGCCTCGGGGCTGGCCGTGCTGGACGGGGCGCGCGGCGACTGCGCGCTCGGCGCGGACCCGGACGCCGTACAGCCGGGGGTCTTCGGGCCGGGCAAGGCGCCGACGCTGCGCGACGCCCCGTACGCCGAGAACTCCAACGACAGTGCCTGGCTGGCCAATGCGGACCGGCCGCTGACCGGCTACGAGCGGATCTGGGGCAACGTGGGCACCCCGCGCTCCCTGCGTACGCGCGGTGCGGTCGAGGACGTCGCGGCGATGGCGGCGAAGGGCGGGCTGACCGTGGCCGAGCTGCAGAAGCAGCAGTTCGCCAACCGGGTGCCGGCCGGTGACCTGGCGGCGGCCGACGCGGCGCGGGCCTGCGCGGCCCTGCCGGGCGGCAGTGCGACGGCGAGCGACGGCTCCACGGTGGACGTCTCGGCGGCCTGCGGGGTACTCGCGGGCTGGGACCGTACGGCCGACAGCGCCAGCCGCGGCGCGCTGCTCTTCGACCGGTTCTGGCGCAAGCTGACGGCGACGACCCCGGCCAAGGACCTGTGGCTGGTGCCGTTCTCGGCCGCCGATCCGGTCCGCACGCCCCGTACGCTCAACCAGGCGGCGCCCGGGATCGGGCGGGCGCTGGCGGACGCCGTGGCGGAGCTGAGGGCCGCCGGGATCGCGCTGGACGCCCCGCTGGGCGAGCACCAGTTCGTGGTCCGCGGCGGTCAGAAGCTGCCGGTGGGCGGCGGCACGGAGGCGCTCGGTGTCTGGAACAAGATCGAGGCGCCCTGGAACGCGGCGGCCGGCGGATATCCGGAGGTCGTGCACGGGTCCAGCCACGTCCAGGCGGTCGGCTGGGACGGCGGTCGCTGCCCGGTGGCGCGCACCCTGCTGACGTACAGCCAGTCGGCGAACCCGAACTCGCCGTACTACGCCGACCAGACCCGGATGTTCTCGCAGGAGCGCTGGGTGACCTCCAGGTTCTGCGAGCGGGACATCCTCACCTCGCCGAAGCTGAAGGTGGTGTGGCCGCGCGAGCGGCGGTGACCTGTTTCCTCTTCCTGGCCGCGGCCCTCACGGGCTGACGGCCAGGAAGAGGTACGCGGCCAGCAGGACGAGGTGGACGCCGCCCTGGAGCAGGGTGGCTCGGCCCGGGGCGATGGTGAGGGCACTGACCACGACGGTCAGGGCGAGCAGCACCATGTGGATCGGGCCGAGGCCCAGCAGCAGCGGGCCCGAGAGCCAGACCGAGGCCAGCGCGATGGCCGGGATGGTCAGGCCGATGCTGGCGATGGCGGAGCCGTAGGCCAGGTTGAGGCTGGTCTGGACACGGTCGCGGCGGGCGGCACGGACCGCGGCCAGGGTCTCCGGGGCCAGGACGAGCAGGGCGATGATCACACCGACGACGGCGTTGGGCAGGCCGGCGTCGGCGACGCCCTTCTCGATGGTCGGGGAGACGGCCTTGGCGTTGCCGACCACCGCGACGAGCGCGACCAGCAGCAGGCCGAGGCTGATGAGGGCGGCGCGCGCGGTGGGGGGCGCGGCGTGGTCTTCCGGCTCGCCGGGGCTCCGCCCGGTGTGCACCGGCAGGAAGTAGTCCCGGTGCCGGACCGTCTGGACGGCGACGAACAGTGCGTACAGGGCGAGCGAGGCCACCGCGGCGAACGTCAGCTGGGCGGTGGAGAACTCGGGGCCGGGCTTGCTGGTGGTGAAGGTCGGCAGGACGAGGCTGAGGACTGCGAGGGTCGCGACGGTGGCCAGCGCCGCGCCGGAGCCCTCCGCGTTGAAGACGGCGACGCGGTTGCGCAGGGCGCCGACGAGCAGGGACAGGCCCACGATGCCGTTGCAGGTGATCATGACGGCGGCGAAGACCGTGTCCCGGGCGAGGGAGGCGGTCTTGTCTCCGCCGTCGGCCATCAGGGTGACGATGAGCGCCACTTCGATGACGGTGACGGCGACGGCCAGGACCAGGGAGCCGAAGGGTTCGCCTACGCGGAGGGCGACGACCTCGGCGTGGTGCACGGCGGCCAGCACCGCCCCGGCGAGGCAGAGGGAGACCAGTGCCACCGCGAGTGCGGGCAGATCGCGTCCCCAGCTGAAGACGAGCGCGACGAGCGCCACCACGGGGACCAGGACGGTCCAGTCGGTCAGGGGCGATCTGCTCGTTGCCGTACTCATATCAGCCAACTTGCCAGATCTGTCCCTCCAGTGCGCCGCAAGGCGCGCGTGCGAAGCGCTGACGTGGCCTTTCTCACGGGGAATCCGGGCCCGAGCCGCGCGCTCGGGCCGGGCTCGCGCCCGGGCCCGGACTCCTCGTCACATCGCGCGCTCGTGGCCCTCCCAGTACGGATCGCGCAGCCGGCGCTTGTACAGCTTGCCGTTCGGGTCGCGCGGCATCGTCTCGATGAAGTCGACCGTCTTGGGACGCTTGTAACCGGCGAGCTGCCGTTCGCAGTGGTGCAGGATCTCCGTGGCCAGGGCGTCGCCCGCCGCGAAGCCCTCCGCCGGTTCGATGACCGCCTTGACCTCCTCGCCCCAGTCGGCGTGCGGGATGCCGAAGGCGGCGGCGTCGGCGACCGCCGGGTGGGTGAGCAGGGCCGACTCGATCTCGGCCGGGTAGATGTTGACTCCGCCCGAGATGATCATGTCGATCTTGCGGTCGCGGAGGAAGAGGTAGCCCTCCTCGTCCAGCAGTCCCAGGTCGCCGACGGTGAAGAAGTCGCCGATGCGGTTCTTCTTCGTCTTGCCCTCGTCCTTGTGGTAGCTGAAGCCGCCGGTGTTCATCTTGATGTAGACGGTGCCGAGTTCACCGGCGGGCAGCCGGTTGCCGTCGTCGTCGAAGACGGCGAGCTCGCTGATCGGCCAGGCCTTCCCGACGGTTCCCGGCTTCTTCAGCCAGTCCTCGGCGGTGGCGAAGGCTCCGCCGCCCTCGCTCGCCGCGTAGTACTCCTCCACGCACCGGCCCCACCAGTCGATCATCGCCCGCTTGACGTGGTCGGGGCAGGGGGCGGCGCCGTGGATGGCGTGCCGCATCGAGGAGACGTCGTAGGCGTCCTTCGTCTCCTGCGGGAGCGCGAGGAGCCGGTGGAACTGGGTCGGGACCATGTGGGTGTGCGTGGCGGCGTGCCGGTCGATCAGGCGCAGCATCTCCTGCGGCGTCCACCTGTCCATCAGGACCAGCGGGTGCCCGATGTGCAGGGCGGCGCCCGCGAACTGGAGGACGGCCGTGTGGTAGAGCGGCGAGCAGACCAGGTGGACGTTGCCGTCGAAGGGGCGGATGCCGAAGATGCCGAGGAAGCCGCCGAGGTACGTCTCCTCCGGGAGCTTGCCGGGCAGCGGGCGGCGGATCCCGCGCGGGCGGCCGGTGGTCCCGGAGGTGTAGTTCATGACCCAGCCGAGGGTGCGCTCGCCCGGGGGCGTCGCGGGCTGCCCTTCGAGGAGCCGCCCGTACGGCCGGAAGCCCGCGACCTCTCCGACGGCGTAGCGGTGGCTCGCGGGCAGGGCCGCCTCGTCGGCCGCGGCGGTGGCGGCCTCGGCGAAGCGCTCGTGGGCGATGAGGACCTTGGCGCCCGAGTCGGAGACGATCCAGGCGATCTCGGGGCCGACGAGGTGGTGGTTGACGGGGACGAGGTAGAAGCCGGCCTGGGAGGCCGCGAGGTAGGCGGTGAGGAACTCGACGCCGTTGGGGAGGACGACGGCGAAGACGTCCCCCTTCTCCAGACCGGCGGCGCGCAGGCCGTGCACGAGGCGGTTGACGTCGGCGTGCAGCCGGCCTGCGCTCCATTCCTCGCCTTCGGGGGTGACCAGGACGGTGCGCTCCGGGTCGGCGGCGGCCTGCGCCCAGAAGCCGTTGGGTCGGTCCGTCATGCTGCTCACGCCTCTCAGGCTCGGCCGGCGATGCGGGTGATGCGGTCGATGGCGCGCTCGAAGCCGCTGGTGAGGTCGTCGAAGACGGCCTGGACGCTGCGTTCGGTGTTCATCCGGCCGACGATCTGGCCGACGGGGGTGCCGAGCAGCGGCTGGACCTCGTACTTCTGGATCCGGGAGACGGCCTCGGCGACGAGCAGTCCCTGCAGGGGCATCGGGAGCGCGCCGGGGCCCTCCGGGTCGTCCCAGGCGTCGGTCCACTCGGTGCGCAGCTGGCGGGCGGGCTTGCCGGTGAGGGCGCGGGAGCGGACGGTGTCGCCGGAGCCGGCGGCGAGGAGCTTCGCGGTGAGGGCGCGGGAGTGGAGGTCGGCCTCGGTGGTGGTGAGCCAGAGGGAGCCGAGCCAGGCGCCCTGGGCGCCGAGGGCGAGTCCGGCGGCGATCTGCTCGCCGCTGCCGATGCCGCCTGCGGCGAGGACGGGGAGCGGGGCGACGGCCTCGGCGATCTCGGGGACCAGGACCATGGTGGCGATGTCGCCGGTGTGGCCGCCGGCCTCGTAGCCCTGGGCGACGACGATGTCGATGCCGGCTTCGGCGTGGCGGCGGGCGTGTTTGGCGCTGCCGGCGAGGGCGGCGACGAGGACGCCGTGGTCGTGGGCGCGCGCGATGACGTCGGCGGGCGGGGAACCCAGGGCGTTCGCCAGGAGTTTGATGGGGTAGTCGAAGGCGACGTCGAGCTGGTTGCGGGCGACCTGCTCCATCCAGCCGGTGATCCGCCAGCCGGAGGCCTCGCCCTCGGCGAGCTCGGGCACGTGGTGTTTGGCGAGGGTGTCGCGGACGAAGGCGCGGTGCCCGGCCGGGATCATCGCCTCGATGTCGGCTTCGCTGACGCCGTCGACGGCCTTCTTGGCGGGCATGACGACGTCGAGGCCGTAGGGCTTGCCGTCGGTGTGTGCCTGCATCCAGTCGAGGTCGCGCTTGAGTTCGTCGGGCTCGGTGTAGCGGACCGCGCCGAGCACGCCGAAGCCGCCCGCCCTGGTGATGGCGGCGGCGACCGCCGGGAAGGGCGTGAAGCCGAAGATGGCGTGCTCGATGCCCAGTTTTCTGCTCAGCTCCGTCTCCATGGGCGGCAGGATGCCGCAGCCCGGCGGCCGAGGGAAGAGATTTTCTGATGCAGTGTCAGATTCTTTACGGACCGGTCGGTGCGGGCGGTGGCCGACGGACGGGCAGATACCCACTAGCGTGCGGCGAAGTCGGGAAGAGGAGGGCCGGACATGGGTGCTACGGGGGACGGGACGGCGGACGGGACTGCGGACGAGAAGGGGCACGAGGGAGCCGGCGGCCCCGGCGGGGGGCCGAGCCGGCGGCGCCTGGGGGCGCGGCTGCTCGCGCTCGGCGGGGTGCTCGTGCTGCACGCCGCGCTGCCCGGCAGCTCCGCCGGGGCGGCGGGCGGCCCGGCCGAGCGGCGCGCGCTCCAGGGGCTGCGGCTGCGGTACGGATCCGCGCGCCAGGCCGGGCTGCTGGACCGGCACCTTGAGGGGGTGGCGGACGAGGCGCGGCGGTTCCTGGGCCCCTCCCCCGAACACCCTTACTACGCCGGTGCGGTGGTCCTCGCGGGCCGGGGCCGCACCATCGCCCTGCACCGCGCCATGGGCGACGCCGTGCGGTACGCGGACTACGACGGCCGGACGGACCGGGTGCGGGAGTTCCCGGCGGCCGAGCGGATCGCGATGGCCGAGGACACCGTCTTCGACCTGGCCTCGCTGACGAAGCTGTTCACCTCCGTCCTGGCCGTGCAGCAGATGGAGCGGGGCCGGCTGGAGCTGGAGGCTCCGGTGTGCCGGTACCTGCCGCTGTTCACCGGGGGCGGCAAGGAGGTGATCACGGTCCGTCAGCTGCTCACGCACACCTCGGGGCTGCGCTCGTGGGCGCCGTTCTACCAGGAGCCCACGCGTGAGGGCCGGCTGAGGCTGCTGTGGTCGGTGCGTCCGCAGGAGACTCCCGGGACCGTGTACCGGTACTCCGACCTGAACCTCATCGCGCTCCAGCTGCTCCTGGAACAGATCACCGGTCGCACTCTGGATGTCCTGCTCCACGACGAGATCACCGCTCCGCTCGGGATGCACCGCACTCGGTACAACCCGCCGCGCTCCTGGCGCCGGGTCACGGCCGCCACCGAGGTGCAGCGCCCGCCCTGGTCAGGCCTGGACCGCGGGCTGGTGTGGGGGGAGGTCCACGACGAGAACGCGTACGCGCTCGGCGGAGTCGCTGGCCACGCCGGGGTCTTCGGCACCGCCTTCGACCTGGCCGTCCTCGCCCGCGCCCTCCTCGACGGCGGGGCCTACGCGGGCCGGCGCATCCTGCGCCCCGCCTCCGTCGAACTGCTCTTCACCGACTACAACACCTCCTTCCCCGGCGACGACCACGGTCTGGGATTCGAGCTCTACCAGCACTGGTACATGGGCGCCATGGCCACCCCGCACTCCGCCGGCCACACCGGCTTCACCGGCACCTCCCTCGTCCTGGACCCTTCCACCGACTCCTTCCTGATCCTGCTCGGCAACTCCGTGCACCCCGTCCGCACCTGGCGGGCCGGCAGCGCGCCCCGGGTGGCCGTCGGCAACCGCTTCGCCCGCGCCGTCCCGGTCCGCACGAAGCACGGCGGACCGGCCTGGTTCTCCGGGATCACCCCGGGGGCCTCGGGCACCCTGAACCTGCCGCCGCTCACCCCGGCGACGGCCGCCGCCCGGCTGCGCTGCGCCGTGTGGTGGGACACCGTGCCCGGCGAGGGCGCCTTCCACCTGGAGGCCTCGCCCGACGGGGAGCACTGGGAGCCGCTGCCGTTCAGCACGCTGCGGTCCACCGGCGGCGCCCCGGAGACCTGGCCCCGGGGCTCGGCGGGCGGCTGGTCCGGCCGCATCTGGCACCGGCTGGAGGCCCCCCTCACGGCCGCCTGGGCGGGCCGCGAGGTCCGGCTGCGGTTCCGCCACACGGCGACCGGCCGCTATGTGGGGCGCGGGGTCTACGTGGACCTCATCCGCGTGGCGGAACCGGCCCGCCTCCTCTTCGCGGAGGACCGCCCCGCCGACGCCGCCCGCCTCGAACCCATCGGCTGGACCCGCTCGGCGGACTAGGAGGCATCGTCCTCAGGGTCGGCCCTCAGCGCTCAGCCGGCACCGGGGCAGAGGCAGAGACAGGGGCATCGCGCTGGCGCGGGAACGGTGACCCCGACGGCTGGACCGAGACCGTCCGCGTGGGGGCGGGGATGGAGATCGCCTCCGCCCGGTACCGCTCGTGCAGGCGCTTGATGAACTCGTGCTTGATCCGGTACTGGTCACTGAACTCGCCCACGCCCAGGATCACGGTGAAGTTGATCCTGGAGTCCGCGAAGGTGTGGAAGCGGACGGCGGCCTCGTGGTCGGCGACTCCTCCGGAGACATCGGCCATCACGCTGTCGACGACATCGAGCGTGACCCGCTCGACGTGCTCCAG
This sequence comes from Streptomyces sp. NBC_01546, assembly GCF_045208355.1. Lineage (NCBI taxonomy): Bacteria > Bacillati > Actinomycetota > Actinomycetes > Kitasatosporales > Streptomycetaceae > Streptomyces > Streptomyces sp. NBC_01546. The sequence continues at coordinate 7,284,991 of NZ_CP109379.1, read as the reverse complement.
GTCGCTGTCGTAGCCGACACCCACCTGGACGAGGAGCGACAACTTCTGTTCCGGCTGGGTGAAGTTGGTCATGTTCGTACGCGCGAGGCGGCCGTTGGGGATGATCACCAGGTTGTTCGACAGGTTGCGCACCACCGTGTTGCGCCAGTTGATGTCTACGACATAACCCTCCTCGCCGCTGCTGAGCCGGATGTAGTCACCGGGCTGCACCGTCTTCGAGGCGAGGATGTGCACTCCCGCGAAGAGGTTGGCGAGCGTGTCCTGCAGCGCCAGCGCGACCGCGAGGCCGCCCACTCCGAGGGCGGTGAGCAGTGGCGCGATGGACACGCCCATGGTTTCGAGTGCGACGAGCACGCCCATCGTCAGCACGACGACACGCGTGATGTTGACGAAGATGGTGGCCGATCCGGCCACACCCGTACGGGCCTGCGCCAGGGACTGCACGAGCCCCGCGACGACCCTGGCCGCCGTGACCGTGGCCATGAGGATGAGCAGGGCGGTCAGCGACTGGTTCACGATCCCCGTGACCCGCGTGGTGAGCGGCAGCACGGAGGCCGCCGCGGCGGCGCCGCCGATGACGGCCGCCCAGGGCACGAGGGTGCGCAGCGCGTCGACGATGGCGTCGTCCCCGGTCCACGCCGTCCTGCTCGCGTGCTTGCCCAGCCACTTCAGTACGGCGCGCAGCAGCAACCCGGCCGCGATACCCGCCGCCATCGCGATGGCGGCCACCACCCAGTCGTGCAGGACGAGATCCCGGCTCAAAGGATCCCCTCCGAACCGCGGCGGGCCGGGGGAACGGCGAGGGGCGCGGCCGACCGCCGTATGTGTTGTGTCGTCACTTCGTCACCTGTCAGTTCGTGCTGTGCGGGGCCCCGTTCGGACGTGCGTGCGCACGCGAAGCGGGCTGCCATCCTGCCCCATGGGCAGCGGGGCGCCGCAGGTGGGCCGGTCTCACCGGAACGCGATCTTGCACAATCCTGCGCGTTCCGGCACGCCTTCGAGCATCTCTTGACATGGACACGCCGCTGCGCTGCACTGGTGCACCCCACACGCCCCGCTCGGCCACACCCGGCTGGAGGCAGCCATGCGTCTGCTCAGATTGCTGATCGCCACCGCCTGCGCGGTGTTCGCACTGGCATTACCCGGCGTCGGCGCCGGAGCCGGAGCCGCCCAGGCGGCGGCCGCCGGGCCGCCGCAGACCGTACCGGCGCTGCGCCAATGGACGGCAGGAACCGGTACGTACACCTTCACCGACGCCACGCGCATCGTCGTCGATCCCGCCTACACCGCCCAACTCGCGGACGAGGCAGCCACGTTCGCGCAGGACCTGCAGGCGCTGACCGGGCGCAGCGTGGCCGTCGCCACCGGGAGCCCCGCCGCCGGTGACATCGGCCTCAGCCTCGGCGGCGCCGCCCTGCCCGCCGAGGGGTACCGGATGACGGTCGCGGGATCCCTCACCATCCAGGCCGGGACCGACACCGGCGCGTTCCACGGCACCCGCAGCGTCCTCCAGCTCCTGCACCGGTCCACCTCGGTGCCGGCCGGCACGGCGGTGGACTGGCCCGCCAAGGCCGAGCGCGGACTCATGGTCGACCAGGGGCGGAAGTTCTTCACCGTCGACTGGCTCAAGCAGCACATCAAGGAGCTGGCCTACCTCAAGCTCAACTACTTCCACTTCCACCTGTCGGACACCTTCGGATTCCGTCTGGAGAGCTCCACCCACCCGGAGATCGTCTCCGCCGACCACTACTCCAAGCAGGACATCGCCGACCTGGTCGAGCTCGGCCGCAAGTACCACGTCACGATCGTCCCGGAGATAGACACCCCCGGTCACATGAACGCGGTCCTGGCCGCGCACCCCGAACTCAAGCTCAAGAGCAGCTCCGGCGCGGTCAGCCCCGACTTCATCGACCTCTCGCTGCCCGGTTCGTACACGCTGATCAAGGACCTGATCAACGAGTACCTGCCACTGTTCCCGGCCCCGTACTGGCACATCGGCGCGGACGAATACGTCACCGACTACGCCAAGTACCCGCAGCTGCTCAGCTACGCCCGCGCCCACTACGGCGCGAACGCCACCGCCAAGGACACCTACTACGGGTTCGTCAACTGGGCGGACGACCTGGTGCGGGCGGGCGGCAAGACCACCCGGATGTGGAACGACGGCATCAAGTCCGGCGACGGGACCCTCCGTCCCCACCCCGGCATCGTCGTCGAATACTGGTACACCTACGGCCTCACTCCCCAGCAGTTGGCCGACGCCGGGCACGTCGTGGCCAACGAGTCCTGGACCCCCACCTATTACGTGCTCGGGGGCGCGAAGCCCGACACCAAGTGGATGTACGAGACCTGGACCCCGGACCGCTTCGAGGGCGGCAACACCCTGTCCGACCCGGCGAAGAACCCCGGTTCGCTGATCCACGTCTGGTGCGACAACCCCACCGCCGAGACGGAGGAACAGATAGCCGCCGGAATCATGTACCCGCTGCGCGCACTGGCCCAGCAGACCTGGGGATCCCCGAAGCTCGCGACGACGTACGCCGCGTTCACCCCCCTCGTCGCGGCCGTCGGGCACAACCCTGCCTGGCCCGGCCTCGCCCAGCCCGGGAACCTGGCCCTGGGCCGTCCGACCACCGCCTCCAGCACGGAGACGCCGAACTTCCCGGCGGCAGCGGCCACCGACGGCGACCCCGGCACCCGCTGGTCCAGCGCCTACAGCGACCCGCAGTGGCTCCAGGTCGACCTCGGCTCCCCCCAGAGCGTCAGCCGCGTCGTGTTGCGCTGGGAGGCGGCGTACGGGAAGTCCTTCCGGATCGAGCTCTCCGACGACGCCTCCACCTGGCGCACCGTCCAGTCCACGACCACCGGCAGCGGCGGAGTGCAGGACCTGACCGGCCTGACCGGATCCGGCCGGTACATCCGCGTGTACGGCACCCAGCGGGGCACCTCCTACGGCTACTCGCTCCACGAGTTCGAGGTGTACGGCGGACAGCTGAGCGGCACCCGTACCCTCACAGCGGGCGGCAAGGCGCTCGACGACCCGGCGAGCTCCGGCACGTCCGGCACCCAGCTGATCACCTGGACACCGCACGGCGGTCCCAACCAGCAGTGGCAGCTGACCCTCAACGCTGACGGCAGCCACACCCTGGTCAACGGCGCGTCCAGGCTGTGCGCCGACGTCTCCGGCGGCTCGACCGCCGCGGGCGCGGCCGTCGTCCAGGCGACGTGCACCGGCAGCGACAGCCAGCGCTGGAAGGTCACCGCCCTCGGCACCGGCGGCTACTCGGTGGCCAACAAGAAGAGCGCCCTCCTGCTGACCACGGCCTCGGGCGCGGACGGAGCCCTGGTCACCCAGCAGCCGGCCAACGGCTCGGCCTATCAGCAGTGGCAGATCACCTGACCCCGCTGAGCTGACGGCCGGGCCTAGGGGCCGAGGGCCGCGTCGAGCATCCGCCGGGTGACGGAGGTCAGTTCGGACAGGTCCGGCGCCGGGCGGGAGCGGGCGAAGGCCCCGGCCAGCCGGTCGTAGAGGAGCCCGTCGGCCCAGGCGACCAGCAGGTCGGCCGCCTCCTCGGGGCGGTCCGCGCCGAGTGCGGCGAGGACCGCCGCCGCCCGGGCCCGCGCCCCCTGGCCCGCCCGGTGGAAGTCCGTCTCCAGCTCCGGGTTGCGGGCCGCCTCCAGGCTGAGCTCGAAGCGGGCCAGCTGGCGTGCGCGGCCCGTCGTCAGCCAGCGGTACAGCAGTCCGGCGAGGGCCGCCGCGGCCGCCTCCCGGTCCGGCGGCGGAACCGGCGGCCCCTCCCCGTCGAAGTCGGCGAGGTCCAGCTCCGCCAGGCGCTGGTAGCAGGCGGAGATCAGCGCCGTCCGCGTACGGAAGTAGTACGAGGTGCTGCCCGCCGGCAGCGCCGCCGCCGCGTCGACCGCCCGGTGGGTCAGGGCCCGCAGCCCTCCCGCGGCGACGAGGTCGATCGCGGTGTCCGCGATGAGGGTCCTGCGGCCGGTTCCGCGTTCGGGGAGGGACATGGATTCACTCTACACCTGTAGAGTGAATCCATGCCGAACTCCCCCACCCAAGCGGAATGAACACCGTACCCACGGGCGTTGACAGTCGTTGTTGAGGTTTGTTGACCGTTCAACACGAAGGCAGGCAAATCGCCATGACGACCGAGATCGACTGGGACAACCCGACCGACCCGAGGCCCGGAAGCTGGCAGCTCGACCACGTCAAGCAGTACGTGGCCTCGAACGGGGCCGAGGGCCAGTTCTGGAACGGCACCCAGACCCTGCTGCTCACCACCGTGGGCAGGGTATCCGGCAACCCGGTGCGCACGCCCCTCATCTACGGTGAGGACGACGGCCGTTACCTCATCGTCGCCTCCAAGGGCGGCGACCCGGCGCACCCGCTCTGGTACCGGAACCTGACCGAGCACCCCGAGGTCCGCATCCAGGTCGGCCCCCGGACCCTCCAGGGCACGGCCCGTACCGCGACGGCCGAGGAGCGTGCCGCGTACTGGCCGCTGATGGTGAAGCACTGGCCCGCCTACGACGAGTACCAGACCAAGACCGACCGCGAGATCCCGATCGTCGTCATCGAACCCATCAGCGGCGAATAACGGCGCACCGCGAGGTCAGTGCCCCAGTACCGCCATCGCCGCGTTGTGTCCGGGGACCCCGCTGACACCGCCGCCGCGCACCGCCCCCGCACCGCACAGCAGTACGTTGCGGTGGGCGGTCTCCACGCCCCACCTGCCGCCGGCGGCGGTGTCCGCGGCCCCGAACGGCCAGGACAGGTCCCGGTGGAAGATGTGGCCGCCGGGCAGGCGCAGTTCGCGCTCCAGGTCCAGCGGGGTCTTCGCCTCGATGCACGGGCGGCCGTCCGCGTCGAAGGCGAGGCAGTCGGTGAGCGGTTCGGCCAGGTGCGCGTCGAGCTGCGCGAGGGTGGCGGTCAGCAGCACCTCGCGGGCCTGCCGGTTGTCGTGTGCGAACAGCCGGGCCGGGGTGTGCAGGCCGAACAGGGTGAGCGTCTGGTAGCCCTGCTCCACCAGCTCCGGCCCGAGGATCGTCGGGTCGGTCAGCGAATGGCAGTAGATCTCCGAGGGCGGTACGGAGGGCAGCTCTCCGGACGCGGCCTCCGCATGGGCCCTGGCCAGTCCCGCGTAGCCCTCGGCGATGTGGAAGGTGCCGCCGAAGGCCTCGCGCGGGTCGACGGAGGTGTCCCGCAGCCGGGGCAGCCGCCGCAGCAGCATGTTGACCTTGAGCTGGGCTCCCTCGGGGGCCGGCTCCGCCGGTGTCTCGCCGAGGAGTTCGGCCAGCGCCCGCGGCGAGGCGTTCACCAGGACCGTGCGGCCGACGGCCCGCCCCTCGCCGGCCGCCGTACGGAACACCACCTCGGCCGGCGCGGTGCCGTCCGTGTAGATCCGAAGCACCTCGTGCCCGGCGGCGATCTCCGCCCCGGCCGCACGCGCCGCCTCGGCCAGGGCGTCCGTGAGCGCGCCCATGCCGCCGACGGGCACGTCCCAGTCCCCGGTGCCGCCGCCGATGACGTGGTAGAGAAAACAGCGGTTCTGGGCGAGCGAGGGATCGTGCGCGTCCGCGAAGGTGCCGATCAGCCCGTCGGTCAGGACCACGCCGCGCACCAGGTCGTCGGCGAAGTGCCGCTCCACCGCCTGCCCGAGGGGCTCCTCGAACAGCATCCGCCAGGCCGCGTCGTCGTCGATCCGGGCGCGCAGCTCTTCCCGGGTGGGCAGTGGCTCGGTCAGGGTCGGGAAGACCTTCCCGGCGACCCGGCCCGTGGTCCCGTAGAAGGCCCGCCAGCTTTCGTACTCCCGGTCCGAGCCGGTCAGCCGCGCGAAGGACTCGCGGGTGCGCGCCTCACCCCCGCCGACGAGGAGCCCGCCGGGACGCCCGTCGCGCACGGTGGGCGTGTAGGAGGAGACGGCGCGCTTGCGGACCGCGAACCGCAGCCCCAGATCGCGCAGGATCTTGGCGGGGAGCAGGGAGACGAGGTACGAGTAGCGCGAGAGGCGGGCGTCGACCCCGGCGAACGGGCGGGTGGAGACGGCCGCCCCTCCGGTGTGCCCGAGCCGCTCCAGGACCAGCACCGAGCGCCCCGCCCGGGCCAGGTACGCGGCGGCGACCAGGCCGTTGTGGCCTCCGCCCACGATCACCGCGTCGTAGACGTCGTGTCCGAAACCGCTGGAGCCCCGCATGGCTGTCATGGCTCTTGGTAACACACCTGGCCCAGCCGCTCCAGACAGTAGGCCTCGTCGGCGTGTGCCAGGGCGGTGTCGGGATGCTCGTCTCCCAGGGCCCGCTCGCGGATCCCGGCCAGGTCCCGGTAGATGGGCAGCGCCTCATCCCAACGGCCCAGCCGGCCCAGTCCCGCGGCGAGTTCGCGGCGGCTGACCAGCGTGTCCGGGTGCTCGGCGCCGAGCACCCGGGCCCGTGCGGCGCCCACCTGGCGCGCCTCGGTCACCGCCTCCGCCCAGCGGTCCAGACGGCCCAGGTTGACGCCGAGGACGTGCCGGGCGCGCAGGGTCTCCGGGTCGGCGGCCCCGTACGCGCGGGTGCGGTCGCGGACCAGGGCCCGGAACAGGTCGAGGGCCTGGGCGCTGTTCCCGGTGCGGCCGAGCGCGATGCCGACCTCGTAGCGCGCGGCCAGGGTGTCGGGGTGGTCGCGGCCGAGCACCCGTTCCCGTACGGCGGCGACCTCGCGGAAGGCCGCCAGGGCCTCCTGCCAGCGCTCCAGGCGGCCGAGCGCGTACGCCACCTCGTAGCGGGTCAGCAGGGTGTCCGCGTGCTCGGCGCCGAGCACGGCCGTCCGGTCGGCGGCGACCTCGGCGGCCGTGGCGTGGGCCTCCGCGAACCGGCCGAGCGCGCCCAGCGCGCAGGCCAGGTTGTGGCGGCAGCGCAGGGTGTCGGGGTGGAGCGGCCCCGCGGAGCGCTCGCGGGCCAGGAGCACCGCGCGGTAGATCGCGTACGCCTCCGGGTGCCGCCCGAGCCTGCCCAGTTCGTACGCCGCCTCCTGGCGCGCGGCGAGGGTGTCGGCGTGGTCCGGGCCGAGCAGCCGGGCGCGGCCCTCGGCCACGGTTTCGTACACGGCGAGGGCCTCCTCGGGGCGGCCGGCCCGGCTGAGGGAGAAGGCGCGGGTGTGGCCCGCGGCGAGGGCGTCGGGGCCGGTCCCGCGGGGGCCGGGGACGCGCGGCACCCCGTACGAGGCGGTGAGCCGGGGGTCCTCGGCGGGCGCGGGACGCAGGATCCGCTGCGCGCCGCTCGCGCGCGGCAGTCCAGGAGCCGGTGAGCACGGCCCACTCGCCGCTCGCGGGGCGGGCTTCGATCCCGGCCTTGCGCCCGGCGGTCATCCCGTGGGCCCAGGCCGGGAGGGGGGCCTGGGCGGCGGGCAGCCCGCCCGGGCCGAGGCGTGCCTCGACGAGCCGCCGGTGCACGTGGCGGGCGTCGCCGGGCCGGTCCTCGGGGCATTTGGCGAGGAGGTCCAGAACCACCTGTTCGAAGTATTCGGGCAGTTCGGGCCGGTGCTCGCGGAGCGGCACGGGAGCGTTGTCGCGGTGGCCGACCAGCACGGACCAGGAGTCGCCGAGGTCGAAGGGCGGTGCGCCGGTGGCGATCTCGTAGAGGACGCAGCCCAGGGAGTAGAGGTCGCTGCGGTGGTCGACCTCGCCGCCCGCGATCTGCTCGGGCGACATGTAGTGCGGGGTGCCCATGGCCATGCCGCCGCCGGTGAGCTTGGCGGTGAAGCCGATGTCGTGCGCGAGTCGGGCGATGCCGAAGTCGCAGATCTTCACGGTGCCGTCGGTGAGCCGCATGATGTTGGCCGGCTTCAGGTCGCGGTGGACGACGCCCTGGTCGTGGGTGTAGCCGAGCGCGGCCGCCATCTGCTCCGCGATGTCGACGACCACCTCCACGGGGAGCGGGCGGGTCTCGTTGTCCTCCAGGAGCTGGCTGAGGTTGCGGCCCTCGAGGAGCTCCATGACGAGGTAGAGGGGGCCCCCGGCGGCGCTGTCGTCGCCGAAGTCGTGGACGACGGTGACGCCCCGGTGCTGGAGGGACGCGGCGACTCGGGCCTCGCGGCGGAACCGCTCGCGCAGCACCTGGGTGAAGTGGGCGTCCTGCTCGGCCCCGATCGGTTTGAGACACTTCACGGCGACCTGTCGGCCCAGCGATTCGTCCCGGGCTCGCCACACCTCGCCCATGCCGCCGCGACCGATCAGGTCGAGCGACCGGTACCGGCCCTGGATCAGTCTGGACTCCGCCATGTCTTGAAGTCGCCCCCGTTGTCGTGCCTCGCCCTCCCCGGCCGGTCCAGTATGGCCGCTGATGTACGCAGTGTGTACGGGGAGGGGCGACTCCCGGGGCCCATGCGGCGCATCGCTTTCAAGATGTGACCTGGGGGCAGCTGCCAGCGCAGACCTGCGGGAATGCTGCGCAGCACGCGTCCGGTGAGGCGCAGGCGCCGGGTGACGGTGCGTGGGGCGGGTGCGGGGTGCCCGTACAGCTGGTGCGCCCAGCCGGGGAGGGTTCCGTAGGCGAGGGCGGCGAGCGGGCGCCACAGCAGATTCCGGCCAGGCACGAGCAGCGGGTGGACGGGCGGGCCGCGCAGGAAGTCGTCCACGGCGCGGGCGTCGGGGCCGGCGGCGAGCTCGGGGCGGATCTTCTCGAAGTAGGCGGCCAGCTGTGCGGTGTCGGCGGGGACGGCGGCCGGGTCGAGGCCGACGAGGCGGGCGTTCACCCGGTTCTCGTCGACGTAGCTGTCGGCCTGGGCGGGGGTGAGGTCGACGCCGGAGCGGCGCAGGACGTGCAGGAAGCTGTCGATCTGAGCGCAGTGGATCCAGAGCAGCAGTGCGGGGTCGTCGACGGGGAAGCGCTCGCCGGTGTCCGGGTCGGTGGCGGTGAGCTTGCGGTGGATCGCCCGGACGCGGGCGCCGGCGCGTTCGGCGTCCTCGGTGGTGCCGTAGGTGAGCGTGCCGACGAAGTCGGCGGTGCGCAGCAGCCGCCCCCAGGCGTCGTTCCTGAAGTCGCTGTTCTCCATGACCCCGCGGACGGCGCGCGGGTGCAGGGCCTGGAGGTAGAGGGCCCGGACCCCGGCGATCCACATCACCGGGTCCCCGTGGCAATGCCAGGTGACGGACGACGGCCCGTACAGGCCCGGGTCGGGGTCGACGGCCGCGGTGTTTCCCATCCCCGTACCTCCTGTCGCAGCTGCCCGGTGGCTCCAGCGTACGAGGCGTCCGGGAGCGGCGGCGACGGTATGGCCGCCGTCCGGACCACGGTGTTACGGTCGCGCCATGCCCAAGAGCGAGATCGACACGGTGACCGCCGAGTTCTTCGGTGCCTTCGACAACCGCGGCGGCAAGACCGCCGACGTGGCCCGGATCCGCCGGCTGGTCGTCCCGGGCGGCGTGATCGTCCTGACGGGCCCGGAGTTCACGGTCTACACCGTGGACGAGTTCGTCGAGCCCCGCCTGCGGCTGCTGACGGGCGGGCGGCTGGTCGAGTTCTCCGAGTGGGAGACCTCCGAACGGACCCAGATCGAGGGCGACATCGCCTCGCGGTTCGGCACGTACCGCAAGTCCGGGATCCTGGACGGCGAGCCCTTCGAGGGCGGCGGGACCAAGACCATCCAGTTCGTCCGCACCCCGGAGGGCTGGCGCATCTCGGCCTTCGCCTGGTACGACCGGCCCTGACCCCCGGCGGCGTCCGGCCCCGTACCCGTCCCGTCAGCGGCGGACCCGGGGCATGCCGAGGCCGATCCACGAGATGATCTCGCGCTGGATCTCGTTGTTGCCGCCGCCGAAGGTGAAGATGACCGCGCTGCGGTAACCGCGCTCCAGTTCGCCGTGCAGGACCGCGCCCGCGGAGCCGTCCTTCAGGAAGCCGGCCGCGCCGACCACCTCCATCAGCCAGGCGTACGCGTCCCTGCGCGCCTCGGAGCCGTAGACCTTGACGGCCGAGGCGTCCTGCGGGGTGAGGGTGCCGTCCTGGACGGCGTTGACCATCTGCCAGTTGAGCAGTTTCATCGCGTCGAGCCGGGCGTGGGTGCGGGCGAGGCGGCCGCGGACCCAGGATAGGTCGATCACCCGGCGGCCGTCGGCGAGCTTCGTCTCGGCGGCCCAGCGCTGGACGTCGTGGAGGGCCCGGATGGCCATCGTGCCGTGGGCGGCGAGGGTGACGCGCTCGTGGTTGAGCTGGTTGGTGATCAGGCGCCAGCCCTTGTTCTCCTGGCCGACGCGGCAGGTGGCGGGGACGCGGATGTTCTCGTAGTAGCTGGCGGTGGTGTCGTGCGAGGCGAGGGTGTTGATGAGGGTGCAGGAGTAGCCGGGGTCGGAGGTCGGCACGAGGAGCATGGTGATGCCCTTGTGGGCGGGGGCGTCCGGGTCGGTGCGCACCGCGAGCCAGACCCAGTCGGCGGTGTCGCCGTTGGTGGTCCAGATCTTCTGCCCGTTCACCACGTAGGTGCCGGTCTCCTCGTCGCCCTCACGGACGGCCTTGCACTTGAGCGCCGCGAGGTCGGTGCCCGCGTCCGGCTCGCTGTAGCCGATGGCGAAGTCGATCTCGCCCGCGAGGATCCTGGGCAGGAAGTACGCCTTCTGCTCGTCGGTGCCGAACTGCATGATGGTCGGCCCGACGGTGTTGAGCGCCATCAGGGGCAGCGGTACGACGGCCTGCGCGGCCTCGTCGAAGAAGATGAACTGGTCCATCGGGGACATCCCGCGCCCGCCGTACTCCTTCGGCCAGCCGACCCCGAGCCAGCCGTCGGCGCCGAGCCGGCGGATGGTCTCCCGGTAGAACCGCTTCTGCGCGGCCGGATCCTCGTAGCGGGCGTAGACGTCCTCAGGGATCAGCCGGGCGAAGTAGGCGCGCAGCTCGGTGCGCAACTGCTGCTGCTCAGGCGTGTATTCGAGGTGCACGGCCCCTCCGGGATTCTCGCGTCCAGCCGGTCGCTGTGGTGGCGGCGGTCAGAGTAGAACCAGTTTCAGAAATTCGGAAGGGGCCAGGAATTCGGAAGGGCCGGGAGTTCCGAAGGGATCCGTGCACCGGCAGCCGCGGACGCGGTCAGTTCAGGGCGTTGATCATGGCTGCGGCCGTCGCCGCCATCGCCGTACGGGCGGCCGTCAGGTAGGGCCTGGGGTCCGCCGGGGTGAGGTGGGTGCGAATCGCCTCGGTCATGGCCACGTTCAGGGCGGTGCCGATGTTGACCTTGCGGATGCCGCCCGCGACGGCCGCCGCGAGCTCCGCGTCCGGCAGCCCCGAGGAGCCGTGCAGGACGAGCGGCACGTCCACCGTCTTGGCGAGCCGGGCCAGCAGCGCGTGGTCCAGGGCCGCGGTCCGGCTGGTCATGGCGTGGCTGCTGCCGACGGCGACGGCCAGCGCGTCGACCCCGGAGTCGGCGACGAACCGGCGCGCCTCGTCGGGGTCGGTACGGGCGCCCGGCGCGTGCGGGTCCAGCGGGGCGGCGCCGTTCTTGCCGCCCACCTCGCCCAGCTCGGCCTCGATCCACAGCCCGTTGACGTGCGCCCAGTCGGCGGCGGAGCGGGTCGCCTCCAGGTTCTCGGCATACGGCAGGTGCGCGGCGTCGTACATCACCGAGCTGTATCCCGCGTCGCAGGCCTGGCGCAGCAGCTCGGAGCTCTTGACGTGGTCGAGGTGCAGGCCGACCGGGACCCCGGCGGCCTCGGCGCAGGCGGCGGCCGCGCGGGAGATGGGCAGCAGCTGCCCGCCGCGGAACTTCACGGCGTTCTCGCTGAGCTGGAGGATGACCGGCAGTCCGGCCGCCTCGGCTCCGGCGACGACCGCTTCGGCGTGCTCCAGCGTGATGATGTTGAAGGCGGCGACGGCGCGGCCCGCGCCCGCCGCCTTCTGGACGAGCGTGCCGGCGGGGACGAGGCTCATCGGACCGCCTCCTCTCCGGTGGTGAGGATCACCGAGCGGGTGAGGTGACGCGGCGCGTCCGGATCCAGCTGCTGGTGGGCGGCGACGGCCAGGGCGAGGCGGTGCACCCGGACCAGCTCGGCGAGCGGGTCGAGCCTGCCCGCCACCCACTGGGATCCGGTGCTCCGCACCTGCTCGGCGAGCCCCTCGGGGGCCTCGTCGAGCGACCAGGTGACGGTGCCGGGCCCGGAGACGCTGATGGGCCCGTGCCGGTACTCCATCGCCGGATAGGACTCGGCCCAGGACAGGGAGGCCTCGCGCATCTTCAGCGCGGCCTCGTTCGCGAGGCCGACGCTCCAGCCGCGGCCGAGGAAGGTGAACTGCCCCCGGCTCGCCAGCTCGGCGGGGAGCGGCTCGGCGAGCGCGGTCCGCGCGTCGGCGACCACACCGGAGGTGTGCAGTCCGGCGTGGGCGCGGAGCAGGGTGAGGGCGGTGGTGGCGAAGCGGGTCTGTACGACGGAGCGCTCGTCGGCGAAGTCGAGGACGACGAGTTCGTCGGCGAGGGTCATCACCGGGGTGGCCGGATCGCCGATGACGGCGGTCGTGGGCACGCCCGCGTCCCGCAGTCCGGCCAGCAGGTCCAGCACCTCGGTGGTGGTCCCGGAGCGAGTGAGGGCGACGACGCGGTCGTAGCGGCGGTGGCGCGGGAACTCCGAGGCGGGGAACGCGTCGGTCTCCCCCTGACCGGCTTCCTCGCGCAACACGGCGGCCGCCTGGGCCATGTAGTACGAGGTCCCGCACCCGACGATCGCGGTACGCTCCCCCGGCTGCGGCAGCACCGCCCGCCGGGCCGGGGCCAGTTCGGCGGCCCGCTCCCAGCATTCGGGCTGTGTGCCCAACTCGTGCGCGACGTGACTCATGCAGGCTCCCTCGTGCGACAGACGGGTCTGAATGCGTTTTCCTGCAAGGTAGCTGGCAGTTTCGCGCAACTTCAAGCATCAACGAGATGATCGCCTGAGTTAGTGTCGGCGGGTAAGCCGATGGAGCACACCGAAGGGGGCGGCCGATGACCCGCAAGGAGCGCTGGCAGGCACTGCTGGACCTGCTGGTGGAGCGGGGCGAGGTGGAGGTGGAACCGGCCGCCGAGGCCCTCGGCGTGTCCGCAGCGACCATCCGCCGCGACCTCGACCAGCTCGCCGAGCAGCAGCTGCTGGTCCGCACGCGCGGTGGGGCCGTGCTGCACGGGGTCTCGTACGAACTCCCCCTGCGCTACCGCACCTCGCGCCGCGCCGCCGAGAAGCGCCGCATCAGCGAGGCGGTCGCGGCCCTGATCACCCCGGGCGAGGTGATCGGCCTGACGGGCGGTACCACGACCACCGAGGTCGCGCGGGCCCTGGCCGGCCGCCCGGACCTGGCCCAGGGCTCCCCGGCGCTCACCGTGGTGACCAACGCGCTCAACATCGCGGGCGAGCTGGTGATCCGGCCGCAGTTCAAGATCGTGCTGACCGGCGGTGTGGCGCGCCCGCAGTCCTACGAGCTGACGGGCCCGCTGGCCGAGCAGGTACTCGGGCAGCTCGCGGTGGACACGGCGGTGCTCGGCGTGGACGGCTTCGACCCGGCGGACGGCGCGGCGACCCGCCACGAGGACGAGGCCTCGGTCAACCGCCTGCTGTGCGAGCGGGCCCGCCGGGTGGTGATCGCGGCCGACTCCAGCAAGCTGGGCGTACGCGCCTTCGCCCGTATCTGCGCGACCTCGTCGGTGGACGTCCTGGTGACGGACACGGGCCTGGCGGCCGGGGTGGCCCGGGAGTTCGAGGCGGCGGGGGTGGAAGTGGTGCGGGTATGAGCGACGCAATGGACGGCGATCCGCTGCGGCTGACCGTGCTCGGCAGCGCGACGCCGTATCCGAGTGCCGACAACCCCTGCTCCGGCTACCTGGTGTCCGGCGGCGGCACCCGCATCTGGATGGACGCCGGCAGCGGCACGCTCGGCCCGCTCCAGCGCTACGTCGGGCTGGGCGAGCTGGACGCGGTCTGGATCTCGCACCTGCACGCCGACCACAGCGCGGACCTCCTGACCGCGTACTACGGCCTGCTCTTCGCCGACGTCGAACGAGCGGCGCCGCTGCCGCTGTTCGGCCCGCCGGGGACCGCCGACCGGCTGGCCGGGTTCCTCACCAACGGCGCCGCGCGCAGCCCCGTCGAGTCCGCCTTCGCCGTCCACGAGCTGTCCGACGGACACCGGACGCGGGTCGGGGCGCTCACCCTCACCAGCCGCGCCGTGACGCACGGGATGCCCGCCTTCGCCGTCCGCGTCGAGGCCGGCGGCCGGGCGCTGGTCTATTCCGGGGACACGGCTCCCTGCCCCGCGCTGACGTCCCTCGCCGAGGGCTGCGACCTGCTGCTGTGCGAGTCCGAGAGCGCCCGGCGTCCGGCGCGGGGCGAGGCCGAACACCTCCACCACACGCCCGAGGAGGCCGGTACGACGGCGGCCGCCGCGCGCGCCGCCCGGCTGGTCGTCACGCACGTGGGCCGTGACCTCACCCCCGGCGAGGCGGTGGCCCGTGCCTCGGCGCACTACGCCGGGCCCGTCGGACACGCCGCGCCCGGGGCCGTCTTCACGCTCGGCTGAGCGACGGGAGTCCGGAGCTCAGTGCGCCGGCAGCCGCTCCGACTCCCGGACCAGGGCGGCCAGGACGGGGGCGATGAGCGGGTGGGTCTCGCCGCCGCGGCGGGTGGCGGCGAAGACCCGGCGGGTGGCGGCCGGGCCGGCGACCGGACGGACCTGGACCTCCTTGAGGTCCATGCCCCGCAGCGCCGAACGCGGCACGAGGGCCACCCCGGCCCCCGCGCCCACCAGCGCCGTCACCGCGCGGAAGTCGTCGGACGAGTGGACGAACCGGGGCTGGAAGCCCGCCAGTTCACACGCGAGCAGCGTCACGTCGTGACAGGGGTTGCCGGGGTACTGGCCCACCCAGTCCGCGTCGGACAGGTCCGCCAGCGCCACCGCGGGCAGGTCGGCCAGCGGGTGCCCCGAGGGCAGCACGGCGTCGAAGGGCTCCGCGTACAGCGGGAGGACGGACAGCCGCTTGTCGTCCGCCCCCGGCCCGCCCCGGTACTCGACGGCCAGGGCCACGTCCGCCTCGCCGTCCAGCAGCAGCGGCAGGCTCTGGTCGCCCTCCGCGTCCCGTACCCGCAGCCGGATCCCGGGGTGGTCCAGCGCCAGCCGGGCGATGGCCGGGGCCAGTACCTCCGCGATGCCGGTGGCGAAGGCGGCCACCGTCACCTCGCCGGCCGAGCCGCCCGCGTACGCCGCGAGTTCGGCCTCCGCCCGCTCCAGCTGCGCCAGCACCTCGTGGGCGTGGCCGAGCAGGATCTCACCAGCCGCGGTGAGCCGTACGCCCCGGCCGCTGCGGGTGAGCAGGGCGTGGCCCGTCTCCTGTTCCAGAGCCGCGAGCTGCTGGGAGACGGCGGAGGGAGTGAGGTACAGGGCTGCGGCCGCGGCGGTCACCGTACGGTGGTCCGCCACGGCCCGCAGGATGCGCAGCCGGCGGGGGTCGATCACCCCACCATTGTCTCAGGCCCCGTCGGCCACCAGCGCCGCACGGGCATCGACGAACGCGGCCACCGCGCGCTCCACGTCGGCCGTCGAGTGGGCCGCCGAGAGCTGCACGCGGATGCGCGCCGCGCCCATCGGCACCACCGGGTAGGAGAAGCCGATCACGTAGACCCCGCGCTCCAGGAGCAGCTCGGCCATCCTGGCCGCCTCGGCCGCGTCGCCGATCATCACGGGGGCGATGGCGTGGTCGCCGGGCAGGATCTCGAAACCGGCCTCGGTCATCTTCGTACGGAAGAGCGCGGTGTTGGCGGCGAGGTGCTCGCGCAGGTCGCCGGCCGACTCCAGCAGGTCGAGGACCTTGAGGGAGGCCGCCGCGATGACCGGGGCGAGGGAGTTGGAGAAGAGGTACGGGCGCGAGCGCTGGCGCAGCAGCTCGACGATCTCGGCGCGCGCCGCGACGTAGCCGCCGGAGGCGCCGCCCAGGGCCTTGCCGAGGGTGCCGGTGATGATGTCGACCCGGTCCATGACCCCGTGCAGCTCCGGGGTGCCGCGGCCGCCGGGGCCGACGAAGCCGACGGCGTGCGAGTCGTCGACCATGACCATGGCGTCGTAACGCTCGGCGAGGTCGCAGATCTCCTGGAGGGGGGCCACGTAGCCGTCCATGGAGAAGACGCCGTCGGTGACGATCAGCTTGCGGCGGGCGCCGCCCTCGGTGGCCTCCTTCAGGCGCGTCTCCAGCTCGGCCATGTCGCGGTTGGCGTAGCGGAAGCGGCGGGCCTTGGACAGGCGGATGCCGTCGATGATCGAGGCGTGGTTGAGGGCGTCGGAGATGACCGCGTCCTCGGCGCCGAGGAGGGTCTCGAAGACGCCGCCGTTGGCGTCGAAGCAGGAGGAGTAGAGGATCGTGTCCTCCTGGCCGAGGAACGCCGACAGCCGCGCCTCCAGCTCCTTGTGCACCTCCTGCGTGCCGCAGATGAAGCGGACGGAGGCCATGCCGTAGCCCCAGCGGTCCAGCGCGTCCTTCGCGGCGGCGACGACCTCGGGGTGGTCGGCCAGCCCCAGGTAGTTGTTGGCGCAGAAGTTGAGGACCTCTCCCGCGGCGCCGCCCGAGGTGACGGCGACGGCCGCGTTCTGCGGGGTGCCGATGACGCGCTCGGGCTTGTGCAGGCCGGCGGCGCGGATCTCGTCGAGGGTGGTGCGCAGGTCCTCGCGGACGGACTCGAACATGGTGCGTTCTCCTTGTGCGGCGGAGGCGGACGGGAGGCGGAGAGAGGGGGGCCGGACCCCGCGGAGGGGGGAGGGTGTGCGGGGCCCGGCCGGGGGGAGATGGTCTGAGGCGAGGAGGCGCTTACGCCGTCCAGTCCAGGATGATCTTGCCGCTGCGGGCGGTCGAGGCCTCGTCGAACGCCGCGTCGAAGTCGCGGTGCGAGTAGCGGCCGGTGATGACCGGGCTGAGGTCGAGCCCGCCCTCCAGCAGCACCGTCATGGCGTACCAGGTCTCGAACATCTCGCGGCCGTAGATGCCCTTGATGGTGATCATCGAGGTGACCACCTTGGCCCAGTCCACCGGGAACTCCTGCGCCGGCAGGCCCAGCATGGCGATCCGGCCGCCGTGCGTCATGTTGTCGATCATGTCGCGCATCGCCTCGCCGCGGCCGGACATCTCCAGGCCGATGTCGAAGCCCTCGCGCAGGCCGAGCGAGCGCTGCGCGTCGGCGATGGAGGACTCGGCGACGTTCACCGCGAGCGTGGCGCCCGCCTTGCGGGCGATCTCCAGCCGCTCGGGGCTGACGTCGGTGATCACCACGCTGCGCGCACCGGCGTGCCGGGCCACGGCCGCCGCCATGATCCCGATCGGGCCGGCGCCGGTGATCAGCACGTCCTCGCCGACGAGGGGGAAGGACAGCGCGGTGTGCACGGCGTTGCCGAACGGGTCGAAGATCGCCGCGACGTCCAGGTCCACCGCCGTCCGGTGCACCCACACGTTCTGCGCGGGCAGCACCACGTACTCGGCGAAGGCGCCGTCGCGGCCGACCCCGAGGCCGATCGTGCTGCGGCACAGGTGGCGGCGTCCGGCCAGGCAGTTGCGGCACTTGCCGCACACCAGGTGGCCCTCGCCGCTGACCAGCGCGCCGATCTCGATGTCGCGGACGTCCGCACCGAGGGCGGCGACCTCGCCGACGAACTCGTGGCCGAGGACCAGCGGGGTCTTGACGGCGCCCTGCGCCCAGCCGTCCCAGGCGCGGATGTGCAGGTCGGTTCCGCAGATGCCGGTGCGCAGCACCTTGATCAGCACGTCGCCGGGGCCGTACTCGGGCTCGGGAACGTCCATGAGCCACAGTCCGGGCTCGGCCTTGTGCTTGACGAGTGCCTTCATGGGGGTGGCTCCAGGCATGCGGAAGGGGGCGCCGCGGAGCGCGGGGGCGCGCGGACGGCGTCGGTGACGGTCACCAATCTGCCGAGGTGCGTGGTGATCAGTCCATCGAGACTTTCTTAAGCGGGTCGACAGCCCAGCTTCACGCCTATGCTCCTCCGATGACGGGGTAGGGTCCCGGGCCGGGGGCGGCCCGGGGAAAAGGGGAGGTGAGGGGCGTGCCGAGTCTGCGCAGCAGGGCGCTGTCGGTTGCGCTGATCGCGGCGGGACGGCGAAGACGGTTCGCGAGCGTCGAAGCGGTACGGACCCGGGTGGCCGAGTCCGCCCGCCGGCCCGCTTCCCATCTGCCGCCGCGCTCGCTGGGGCGGGTCGCGGACATCTCGCGGACCTTCGTCGGGGCCTGGCCGGTGTACGACGTCTCCCCGCAGGGGAGCGAGCCCGTGGCGCAGGTGCTGTACGTGCACGGCGGCGGCTACATCAACGAACTGGTCCGCCCGCACTGGGCGCTGATCCGGACCCTGGTCACGCAGGCGCGGGCGCGGGTCGTCGTACCGGCCTACATCCTCGCCCCGCGCGGGACCGCCGACCGGACGGTCCCGGTCGCCGCCGACCTGCTCAGCGGCCTGATCGCGAGCGGGGGCGAGGGCGGGACCGTGCTCATCGGGGACTCGGCCGGGGCCGGGCTGGCGCTGGCCGCCGCCCAGCGGCTGCGGGACCGCACCGGGGCGCAGCCCTCCCGCATCGTGCTGATCTCGCCGTGGCTGGACGTGACCATGAGCCATCCGGACCAGGCGGGCATCGAGGCGGACGATCCGATGCTGGCCCGCTCGGGGCTGCGGGAGGCCGGGCGCCTGTACGCCGGGACCCTGGCCGCCGACGATCCCCGGGTGAGCCCGCTGCACGGGTCCTTCGAGGGGCTGGCGCCGCTGACGGTGTTCACCGGGACCCGGGACGTGCTGACCACGGACAGCAGGGAGCTGGTGCGACGGGCCCGCGCGGCCGGGGTGGAGGTGGAGTTCCACGAGGAGGCGGGGCTGCCGCACGTGTACCCGCTGCTGCCGCTGCCCGAGGGGCGGGCGGCGCGCGACCGGATCGTCGAGCTGATCCGGTCGGCGGCGGAGCAGTGAGCCCTTGCGCTACGCCACGCAGGTCATCAGGGAGCTGATCGGCCAGGCGCGGTACGCCGTCCAGTACGCGTCGTCGCGCACGTGATCGGCGGGCGGGGTCCGGTTCGGCTGCCAGCCGATGGTGCTGAAGCCCGCTTCGACGGCCGCCTCGGCGAGCTCGGCGTGGGCCCACTCGTGGAACTCGAAGGGCAGCGGCGGGTCGACGAGGAAGTGCGCCTTCAGCAGCGGCGCGTCGCCGGTCGGGACCCGGTCGAGGATGCGGACCCCGTACGGCGACCAGTCCACGCGGGGAAACGCCCCGGCGTTGGGCACGATGGCGAGCAGCCGCCCGCCCGCGCGCAGGCTGGAGCGGACGGAGCGGAACATCGCGTGCAGTGATGCGCGGTCGGGCGTGTGATTGAAGGGGTAGACGGCGGTGGCGAGGTCGAACGGCCCGAGGTCGGGGAGGCCGGCGGCGTCGGCGACGTGGTATTCGATGTTCCCGGGGGCCGGCCGGTCCTGCTCCGCGTCGTGCTCGCGGGCCAGCCTGATCATTTCCTCCGAGGCGTCCACCCCTACGGTCCGCCGGGCGCCGCCGCGGGCCAGCAGGCGGGTGTTGTAGCCGTAGCCGCAGGCCAGGTCGAGGGCGTCGAGCCCGCGTACCCCGCCGAGGGCGTCCAGGGCTCCGTGGAGCGTGTAGGTGTCGGCCGCCGAGAAGGCCGCCGTGGTCCTGGACTCGGCGTACCGCTCGCCGAGGGTGTCGTACTGGAACCGCATGCTCTGCCTTCCGGTGGCCTTCCGGCGGGGGGATGGGACGCGTGCGTATCGTGCCCCGCGGCGCGCCCGCCGCGCGGGCCGTACACCCGTGCGTCCCCCGGACGAGGGAAGCGGTCGGCCTATCGCGGGTGCTAGGGAGTGTCCGGGGAGGTGCCCGTCGCCGCAGGCCCCGGCAGCAGTTCGCGCGTGCAGGTGCGCAGCCAGGCGTGCGCCGGGTCCGCGTCGTGACGCGGGTGCCAGGCCATGCCGAAGGGCAGTGTCGGCAGATCGAGCGGGATCTCGAAGGTCTCCAGGTCCAGCGCGGCGGCGAGCGGTACGGCCTGGGTGGTGAGCAGTCCTACGAGGTCGCTCTCGCGCAGGACGAACAGGGAGGCGGGGAAGGTGCCCACGCTGCCCACCACCCGCCGGGACAGGCCCTGTTCGGCCAGGGCGGTGTCCACCGGGCCCTGCAGGCGGCCGCGCCGGGAGGCGATCAGGTGTTCGGCGGCGGCGAACCGGCGCGCGGTGATCCGGCCGCGGAGCAGCGGGTGGCCGCGCCGGACCACGGCCAGCATCCGCTCGTCGGCGAGGTGCTCCACGCGCACTTCGGGGGAACGGGTGTCGACGACGCCGAGTTCCAGGTCGGCGACGCCCTCGCGCAGCGCCGGGACGTCCACGTGGCTCTCCCCCAGGAAGCGCAGCCGCACCCCCGGCGCCTCGCGGGTCACCCGGGTGAGGAGGGCGGCTCCGTAGACGGCGGTGAAGGCGTCGTTCGCCAGCACGGTGAAGGTGCGGGCGAGCGTGGACAGGTCCACCTGCCCGCCGGTGAGGAAGAGGGCGCGGGCCCGTTCCACGACGGCCCTGACCTCGCCCTGGACGGCGAGGGCGTGCGGGGTGGGCACCATGGTCCGCCCGGCCCGGACCAGGACGGGGTCGCCGAGGGCGTTGCGGATCCGGCCGAGGGTGCGGCTCATCGCGGGCTCGGAGAGGTGCAGGCGGGCGGCCGCCCGGGACACGCTCGTTTCGTCCAGGAGGACGTCCAGGGCGACGAGGAGATTCAGGTCCAGGCCGGAGCCGGATCCTGGTCCGGTTAGGGCCCGGGTTCCGGCTCTGGTTCCGGCTCGGGTTCCGGATTGCGTCACGCGCATTCATTCCTTGCACAACTTGCACTGGAAAGCAGGTCGCCCCAACTCTACGGTGAAGCAGAGGTCTTGACCCCTCGCCCGCTCTTCCCACTCTCATCACCGACTCCCAGGAGGAGCCGTGCTCCGCCATGCCCTGACGCGGGATCCCGCCGCGCCGCCCGCACCCGCTCCGACCGCCCTCACCCGGCCCGCCCTGCTCGTCCTGTGCGCCTGCGTCCTGGTCGCCCAGGGCATGGTCGCCGCCGTCAACCTGCTCATCCCGCAGCTCGCCGCGTCCACCCTGCGTCCGAGCCCGGGCGAGCTGCTCTGGGCGGTCGACGCGTACGTCATCGTCTTCGCCGCGCTGCTGATCCCGGCCGGGGCCCTCGGCGACCGGTACGGACGCAAGGGCGCCCTGCTGGCCGGACTCGGACTGTTCGCCGCGGGCGGGGCCCTCAGCGCCCTCGCACAGACCCCGGCCGTACTGATCGCGGGCCGGGGCCTCTGCGGGGCCGGCGCGGCCCTGATCATGCCGGCCACCATGTCCGTCCTGGTTCACCTGAGCCCGCCCGAGCGCCGCGGCCGGGCCCTGGCCACCTGGACGCTGGCCGCGGGCCTCGGGGGCCTGGCGGGCAATGTCGGCGGCGGCCTGGCCGGGGAGTTCCTGACCTGGCGGGCCCTGTTCTGGGCCGTCGTCCCGCTGGGCGCGCTGCTCGCCGTCGCGGTCGCCCGTACGGTTCCCCGTACGCCCTCGCGGCCCGACGCCGCCGTCGACCCCCTGGGCGCGGCGCTGCTCGCCGGGGCGCTGTTCGCGGTGGTCTACGGGATCATCGAGGGGCCCGCGTACGGCTGGGCCTCGGTGCGGGTGCTGACGGCCTTCGGCGCCGGGGCCGGGCTGCTCGCGGCGTTCACCGGCCACGCGCTGCGCGCCGCCCGCCCGCTGCTCGACCCGCGGATCTTCGCCTCGCGCAAGCTGCGCGCCGGGGCGCTGGGCATCGGCACCGGCTTCTTCGGGCTCTTCGCCCTGTTCTTCGTCAACGCCCAGTACCTCCAGTACGCGAAGGGGTTCTCCCCCGCCGCGACCGGCCTCGCGATCGTCCCGCTGACCGTCGGCATGGCCCTGGTGCCCCGGTTCGGAGCGCGGCTGCAGGAGCGGACCGGGCCCCGGCTGCCGGTGGGTGCCGGGCTCGGGCTGATCGGTGCGGGGCTGCTGCTGGTCTCCACCGCCGACGCGGGCACCCCGTACGCCCTGTACGCGCTCTACCTGCTGGTGCTGTCCGTCGGCACCGGGCTGTGCGCGCCCTCCCTGACGCTGACGGTGGTCGCCGAGCTGCCGCCGCACCAGGCCGGGCTGGGCTCCGGGCTGAACACCGCGGCCCGGGAGATCGGCGCCGCCCTCGGGGTGGCGGTGGTCGGCACGGTGCTGGCCTCCCGGTTCCACGGGAACCCGACGGATCCGGCGCAGGTCGCCGCCTTCACCGACGCGATGGGGGCCGCGCTGCGGACGGTGGCCGTGGTGCTGCTGCTCGCGTCGGCCGCGGTGGTGGCCGGGTACCGGGACGCCGGGCGGGACCGGGCCGGGCGTCCGGGTGCGGCCACCACGGCCGAAGGCGCATCCTGACGGTGTGACGGCGAGACCGGACAGTGCCGGCCCCGCCCCTGATGCCATGGCCCAGGTGCTCGCGCGGGCCACGGTCGAGGTGGTGACGGCCGTCGGCGGGTACGCGGGCGGGGTGTACCTGCGCTCCAGCCAGGAGGGCGTGCTGCAGATGGCCATGCTCACGGGGCTCCCGGGGCCGCTGTTCCGGCCCTGGTGGCGGATGAACGTGAGCCGCCCCTATCCGGCGGCGGAGTCCTACCGCTCCGGGCAGTCCGTGCACCTGGCCGACGCGGAGGCGTCCATGCGCCGCTTCCCGCAGCTGGTGGCGGGGCTGCCCTTCCCCTTCGCCTCGATGTTCGAGCCGGTGACGTCCGGTACCCAGCGGTTCGGCGTACTGATGGTGCTGCGCCCGGCCACCCCCGGGGTCCCGGTGGGGCCGGAGGACCGCGAACGGCTGCGTGAGGCAGCGGACCGGCTGGCCGGGGAACTCGCGCAGCTGGCGGCGGCCGGCGATCCGGTGATCTGGGACGGCGACCCGCTGTACGCGGAGCGGCCCGCCGCCGGCGAGGGTGCCGGGGAGACCGTGGACCGGCTCGCGCAGGCCGTGCTGTCCGTGAACCGGCAGGGCAGGATCGACTACGTCAACACCGCCGCCGAGAGGCTGCTCGGCATCGTCGGCCCCGAGCTGCGCGGCCGGATGCTGTGGGAGGCGCTGCCCTGGCTCGCTCATCCCGCGTACGAGGACCACTTCCGGGCCGTCTTCATGTCCACCGAGCCGGTGCACTTCCCGGCCCGGCGCGGCCGCCAGAGGCCCGCCGAGTGGGTGTCGGTGGACCTGTACCCGGGCGCCGACGGGGTGACCGTGACCATCGGCGCCACCGAGACACCCGCCTACGCGCCCACGTCGACGGCCGATCCGGGAGGGGGCCTCGGCTCCCCCGCCGACCAGGCCTCCGCGTTGTACCGGCCGGTGGCCCTGGCCATCGCACTGACCGAGGCGGTCACCGCCCGCCAGGTGTCGGCGGTCGTCACCGAGGAGCTGCTGCCGGCCTTCGGCGGCCGCCAGCTGGCGATCTACCTGCTGGACGAGCGGCATCTGCACCTGGCGTGGGAGACCGGTTTCCCGCAGGGCTTCCTCGACCGGTTCGACGGGGTCGCGCTCGATGTGCGGCTGCCGGGCGTGGAGACCCTGACCTCGGGCCGGCCGTTGTTCTTCGAGTCGATGGAACACCTGGCCGCCGCCTATCCGGGCATCCCCCTGGACGCCCATGTCGGTGCCCGTGCGTTCCTGCCGCTGATCGCGTCCGGCCGCCCGGTCGGCTCGTGCATCCTGGGCTTCGACACGCCCCGCGGTTTCAGCCCGGAGGAGCGTACGGTGCTCACCGCCCTGGCCGGGCTGATCGCCCAGGCCCTGGAACGGGCCCGGCGCTACGACAGCGAGGCGGCGCTCGCCGCCGGACTGCAGTCCGCCCTGCTGCCGCACCGGCTGCCGGTGCACGGGCAGGTGGAAACGGTGGCCCGCTACCTGCCCGGCACCCAGGGCATGGACATCGGCGGGGACTGGTACGACGTAGTCGAGGCCGGCGGCGGGCTGCTGGCCCTGGTCATCGGGGACGTGCAGGGGCACGGGGTGGCGGCCGCCGCGACCATGGGCCAGCTGCGCAGCTCCGTACGGGCCTTCGCGCTGACGGGGAGCGCGCCCGACGAGGTGATGCGCGGTACCAACCAGCTGCTGATCGACCTGGACCCGGGCCAGTTCGCCAGCTGCTGCTACGTGTTGCTGGACCCGGCGTCGGGCTCCGCCCAGGCGGTCCGGGCCGGACACCCCCAGCCGCTGCTGCGTCACCCCGACGGGCGGACGGAGGTGCTGGACCTGGCCGGCGGGGTGGTGCTCGGCATCGACCCGGGGGCCTCGTACCCGATCACGGAACTGCGCCTCGCGACGGGCTCGGTGCTGGCCCTGTACACGGACGGGCTGGTGGAGAAGCCGGGCATCGACATCGACGTCGGGGTGGAGCGGCTGCGGTCGGCGCTGGCCGCGGCCCTGCCGACCCCGCTGACCGAGACGGCCGACCGGCTGATCAGCGAGGCGGGCACCACCGCCGACCGGCCGGACGACATCGCCCTGCTGCTGGCGTTCCGGACGGGCGGAGCCGCGTAGTCCCGGCAGCGGGTCCGTCGTCAGCCGGAGCCGCGGCCGGCGGGTTCGTCCTGGGCCAGGGTGAGGGCGGTGTTGACCAGGCCGACGTGGCTGAAGGCCTGGGGGAAGTTGCCGAGTTGGCGCCCGGAGACGGGGTCGTACTCCTCGGCGAGGAGTCCCACGTCGTTGCGTACCGTCAGCAGCCTCTCGAAGAGGGCGCGGGCCTCCTTGCCCCGCCCCGTCATGTGCAGGGCGTCGGCCAGCCAGAACGAGCAGGCCAGGAAGGCTCCTTCGTCGCCGGGCAGGCCGTCGACGGCGGGACCTTCGGTGCTGTAGCGGCGGACCAGGCCGCTGCGGCCGAGCTCCTCCCGGACGGCGTCGACCGTGCTGATGACGCGCGGGTCGTCGGGCGGCAGGAAGCCGACCCGCGGGATGAGCAGGGTCGACGCGTCGAGCTCGCGGGAGCCGTAGTACTGGGTGAAGGTGCCCCGTTCGGGGTCGTATCCGTTCTCGCACACGTCGCGGTGCACCTCGTCCCGCATGGCCCGCCAGCGCTGTACGTCGCCGGGCATCGAGGGGTCGTTCTCCAGGGTCCTTACGGCCCGGTCCGCGGCCACCCAGGCCATCACCTTGGAGTGCACGAAGTGGCGGCGCGGGCCGCGCACTTCCCACAGGCCTTCGTCGGGCCGGCGCCAGTTGCGCTCCAGGAAGTCGAGGAGCGCGAGCTGGATCCGCCAGGCGTGGTGCTCGGAGGCGAGCCCGGCGCACCTGGCGAGGTGCAGGGAGTCGATGACCTCGCCGTACACGTCGAGCTGGAGCTGGTCGACCGCCGCGTTGCCGACGCGTACGGGGGCGGAGGAGGCGTAGCCGCGCAGCCAGGGCAGGTCGGTCTCGGGGATCCGCCGCTCTCCGGCGATCCCGTACATGATCTGGAGGTCGGCGGGGTCACCTGCGACCGCGCGCAGCAGCCAGGTCCGCCAGGCGCGGGCCTCGTCGAGGAAGCCGGTCGCGAGGAGCGCGTCGAGGGTGAGGGTGGCGTCGCGGAGCCAGCAGTATCGGTAGTCCCAGTTGCGGACCCCGCCGATCTCCTCGGGGAGGGAGGTGGTGGCCGCGGCGACGATGCCGCCGGTCGGGGCGTAGGTGAGGGCCTTGAGGGTGATCAGGGAGCGCGTCACGGCCTCCCGGTAGGGGCCCTCGTAGCGGCACTGCCCGGTCCATTCCCGCCAGTCGGCGAGGCTCTGGTCCAGGGCCGCGTACGGGTCGATGGGCTCGGGGCGCGGCTCGTGCGAGGGGTGCCAGGTGAGCACGAAGGCGACGCGCTGTCCCGCCGAGACCGGGAACTGCGAGCGGGTGCTGTTCTCCTCGCCCCAGGTGCGGACGGGCGGCTCGCTGCGGAACCAGGCGGAGTCGGGCCCGGCGATGGCGACCCGGTCGGCGTCGGAGCGGCGGACCCAGGGGACGACGTGGCCGTAGTCGAAGCGCAGGCGCAGGGTGCTGCGCATCCTGACGAGGCCGGTGACGCCCTCGACGATGCGGATGACGTCCGGGGCGCTCTCGCGCTGGGGCATGAAGTCGATGACCTTGACGGTGCCGGTCCCGGTCTCCCAGTAGGACTCCAGGACCAGCGAACCGTCGGCGTAGGCCCGGCGGGTGCACCGCTCGCCGTCGGCGGCGTCGAGGGGCGCGATGCGCCAGTGGCCGTTCTCCTCGTCGCCGAGGAGCTTGGCGAAGCAGGCCGCGGAGTCGAAGCGCGGCAGGCACAGCCAGTCGATGGACCCGTCGCGACCGACCAGACCGCTCGTCATCAGGTCGCCGATGAGTGCGTAGTCTTCGATGGGTTGTGTCATTTGTGCGCCCTTCCCCCGAATGCCCGGGGCCAATCAGCCCAGGCCCCGGACACCCCCGCGCACCGGGACGGGTCCTGGGGTCCTAGCTGCGTACGAGCAGCAGCACGGCGGCGAGGACCACGCCCAGGGTGACGGCGAGGGCGCCGTGGGCCAGGCGGTGGCTCCGCAGGACCGGCAGGAAGCGGTCGACGGCGTACCGGCCGGGGCCGGTCAGGGCGAGGGCGGCGGCGCCCGCGACCAGCAGCAGTTCGTACTCGATGCCCTTGGGGGCGAAGAAGGATCCGGCGCCGTGGACGGCGATCGCGTTGATGAGGGTGCCGACGATGGCGGCGCCCGCGAGCGGGGTCAGCAGTCCGAGCGCGAGGCCGAGGCCTCCCAGGGTCTCGGTCAGGCCGGCGAGGACGGCCATGGCGTCACCGGCGGGGTATCCGCTGGCGGTGAAGAACTGGCCGGTGCCGCTGATGCCGCCGCCCCCGAACCAGCCGAAGAGCTTCTGGGAACCGTGCGCGGCCATGGTCAGGCCGAGGACCAGGCGCAGGAGCAGCAGCCCGCTGTCGTGGCCCGGGGTCGAGAGGGCGAGGGGGCCGGCGGAGCCGGGCTGGGCGGCCGGTGCGGGGGCCTGCGGCTTCGTCGTGGCGACGGAGGGGCTGGTCATGGGGGGATCCTTCCGGTCGGGCGGCCCGAGGGGACGGAGTGGGCAGGAGTTGTTCAAATTCGAACCGCCGAGCACCGACCCTAACCTTTGATTCAAATTGGAACAACCCGTGTAGGCTGGGGTCATGGCTGAAACGAGATGGCTGGACGACCGCGAGAAGCGGGCCTGGAGTGGATTCCTGGCCGCCTCGGCCTTGGTGAACCGCCGTCTCGACCAGCAGCTGAAGGACGACTCCGGGCTCTCGCACCCCCAGTACGAGATCCTCGTACGGCTCGCCGCGGCCCCCGGCCGCGAGCTGCGGATGACCGAACTGGCCAATGGCCTGATCAACTCCAAGAGCGGGCTGACCTACCAGATCACCCAGATGGAGAAGGCCGGCCTGGTCCGCCGCCGCAGCTGCCCCTCCGACGTGCGCGGGGTCTTCGCCGTCCTCACCGAGGCAGGCAGCGCCCTGCTCGACCAGGCGGCGCCCGGGCACGTGACAACGGTCCGGGAGATCCTCATCGACGTCCTGACCCCCGAACAGCTCGACGCGCTCGCCGACGGACTGGGCGAGGTCGGCCGGCGCCTGCGCGCACAGGAGGCCTGAGTGGTACGCGGGTCCGCAGGGCGGGTATAGGGGCCACGTGGACGGAAACACCTGGTTCATGCTCGCCGCGGTCGTCGCGGCCGGACTCGCGATCGCCGCGGCCGTGCTGCTCGTACGGGTCCTCAGTGCCCGGCGACTGCTCCTCGACGCCGGGATCCCGCTGCGCGACAAGGCCCTGTTCTGGGTCGCCGTGATCTACACCGTCTCACCGGTGGACCTGATTCCGGACCCGGTGTACCTGGACGACATCGGACTGCTGATGCTGGCGCTGCGGTCGCTGCACGCGGCTGCCGCCGCGACGACGGCCCGGCCGCTGAAGGAGCCCGACAGGGTCTGACCGCGGCCGGGGCCTGGGCTTGAGCTTGGGCCTGGGCTTGTCACATCACGCCGCGGGGGCGGAACTGCACGCTGATGCGGGGGCCGACGGCCCGCGTCGACTTGGGCACCGCGTGCTCCATGGTCCGCTGGCAGGAGCCGCCCATGACGACGAGGTCGCCGTGACCCAGCGGCAGCCGCAGCAGGGTGGCCCCGCCGTCGCGCGGGCGGAAGGCGAGGTCCCGGGGATCCCCGACGGAGACGATCGCGACCATGGTGTCCTCGGTAGCGGAGCGGCCGGTCCGGTCGCCGTGCCAGGCCACGCTGTCGCGACCGTCGCGGTAGAGGCACAGCCCGGCGGTGGCGAAGGGCTCGCCGAGCTCGGCGGCGTAGTGACGGCTCAGGGCCTCGCGGGCCTCGGCGAGGGCGGGGTGCGGAAGGGCCTCGTCCGCTGCATAGAAGGCGAGCAGCCGGGGCACCTCCACCTCGCGCTCGTACATCTGCCGCCGCTCGGCCCGCCAGGGCACCTCGGCGGCCAGCCGCTCGAAGAGCGCGTCGGCGCCGCTCAGCCAGCCGGGCAGGTGATCGACCCAGGCCCCGGCCCCGAGCGCGGTGCGCCGGATGCCGGTGAGCGGCCCGAGCCGGATCTCGTCGCCCTGGTCGAAGAGGGAACCCTGAAGGCCCATGCCCTGTACTGCGTGCATGACCCCACCCTAACCCCGAAACCGAACACCTGCACGAATACGGCGTGGCCGGGTCCGCCCCGATCACGGCGCACACCACGAAATGAGCCCCGTACTGCGCCAGACTTCTCCTCAGGCCGAGCTTCCTGGGAGACAACCGTGAAGATGCTGATCAACAGTCCGGACACCGTGGTCGCCGACGCCCTGCGGGGGATGGCGGCCGCCCACCCCGAGCTCGACGTCGACGTGGAGCGGCGGGTCGTCGTACGGCGGGACGCGCGGGACGGCGGGCGGGTCGGGGTGGTCTCCGGGGGCGGCTCCGGGCACGAGCCGCTGCACGCCGGGTTCGTGGGGTACGGGATGCTGTCCGCCGCCTGTCCCGGGGAGGTGTTCACCTCACCCGTGCCCGATCAGATGCTGCGGGCGGCCGAGGCCGTGGACTCCGGGCAGGGGGTGCTGTTCGTCGTCAAGAACTACACCGGTGACGTGCTGAACTTCGAGATGGCCGCGGAGCTCGCCGAGGAGGACGGCCGGCGGGTCGAGCGCGTACTGGTCAACGACGACGTCGCCGTGACCGACAGCCTGTACACCGCCGGGCGGCGCGGCACCGGGGCCACGCTCTTCATGGAGAAGATCGCCGGGGCGGCGGCCGAGGAGGGGGCGCCGCTGGAACGGGTCGCGGCGATCGCCCGGCGGGTCAACGAGTCCTCGCGCAGCTTCGGCGTGGCGCTCACCGCCTGCGCCACGCCCGCCAAGGGCAGCCCCACCTTCGACCTGCCCGACGGGGAGCTCGAGTTGGGCGTCGGCATCCACGGGGAGCCGGGCCGGGAGCGGCGGCCGATGATGCCCGCGCGGGAGATCGCCGAGGTCGCGCTGGCCGCCGTACTGGAGGAGCTGGCGGAGGTGTCCCCGGCCGACGGGCCGGTGCTGGCCCTGGTCAACGGCATGGGGGCGACGCCGCTGCTGGAGCTGTACGGGTTCCACGCCGACGTGGCGCGGCTACTGGACGCGCGCGGAGTGCCGGTGGCGCGGACACTCGTCGGGAACTACGTCACCTCTCTCGACATGGCGGGATGCTCGGTGACGCTGTGCCGGGCCGACGAGGAACTGCTGCGATTGTGGGACGCCCCGGTGCAGACGCCCGCGCTGCGCTGGGGCCGCTGACCGTAAGGTGGCCGTGGGCCCGGCCAGGTTGATCCGACACGAGGAGATCCGGTGCGTGACGCAGACTTCTTCCGGCGCTGGATGACGACCACGGCGGCCGCCGTGGAGCGCGAGGCGGACCGGCTGACCGAACTCGACTCGCCCATCGGGGACGCGGACCACGGGAGCAACCTGCTGCGGGGCTTCACCGCGGTACGGGCGGCCCTGAGCGCGGAGGCCCAGGCGGAGGCGACGCCGGGCGCGGTGCTCCAGCTCGCCGGACGGACCCTGATCTCGACCGTCGGCGGCGCCTCGGGGCCGCTGTACGGGACGCTGCTGAGGCGTACCGGCAAGGAGCTCGGAGAGGCCGCCGAGGTCTCCGACGAGGTGCTGCGCGAGGCCCTGTACGCGGGGGTGGGCGCGGTGGCGCAGCTGGGCGGGGCGGCGCCGGGCGACAAGACGATGCTGGACGCCCTGGTCCCGGGGGTGACCGCGCTGAGCACCTCGTACCGGGCGGCCGCGGACGCGGCGGAGCACGGGGCCCTGGCGACGGTACCGCTGCGGGCGCGCAAGGGCCGGGCCAGTTACCTGGGCGAGCGGAGCATCGGGCACCAGGATCCGGGCGCGACCTCGTCGGCACTGCTGCTGGTGGCGCTGGCGGACGTGGTGGACGACCTCGGGTTGACGACCCCCGCGCCGGGCGCCGGGCCGGCCTCCGCGGAAACGGAGGCCGGCCTGGTCGGCATCGTGCTGGTGTCGCACAGCGAATCCGTCGCTGAGTCGGTGGCGGAGCTCGCCCGGGGCCTGGCGGCGGGCGGCCCGATGGCCCCGGTGGCCGCGGCGGGCGGAACGGTCGACGGCGGCCTCGGCACGAGCGCGGAGCGCATCCTCGCGGCCGCGCGGGAGGTGGACCGTGGCGCGGGTGTCGCCCTGCTGGCGGACCTGGGCAGCTCCGTGCTCACCGTGAAGTCACTGCTGGCGGAGGGTGAACTGCCGGCGGGGGCCCGCCTGGTGGACGCGCCGTTCCTGGAGGGCGCGGTGGCGGCGGTGGTGGCCGCCTCCGCCGGCGCCCCCCTGCCGGCGGTCGAATCGGCCGCGGGCGAGGCGTACGAGTACCGCAAGGCGTAGGGAGTCAGCGGCCGCGGAGGGTCTCGATCTCCCGGCGCTCGCGCTTCGTCGGGCGGCCGGCACCGCGGTCGCGGATGCCCACCACCGCGGCCTCGACGGGGCTCGGCGGCGGCGGGCTCTTGTCGATCAGGCACTCGGCGGCGACCGGAGCGCCCACCCGCTTGGACACGGGCCGGCGGACCACGACGATGCGCTCCCGCCCCGCGTGGAAGAGCCGCACCTCGTCGCCCGCGCGCACGGGCTGCGCCGGTTTGGCGCGCTCCCCGTTGACCTTCACGTGCCCCGCCCGGCAGGCGGTCGCCGCCGTCGAGCGGGTCTTCGTCAGGCGCACGGACCAGATCCACGCGTCCACCCGCACGGATCCCATGTCCGTTCCCGTTCCGGTTCCCGTTGCCTCATCAGCCATGCCCCGACTTTAGCGAGGCGGGCACGGAATGACCGAAGGACTTTCGGCGGATATCACAAGGGGTATGGCATCTGCCATGTAGATGAGCCCAAGCCAATTGCAAATGCGCCACGGGTGGCTCTACCTTGTCGCACGTGCAGTCCCGCCGCATACAGGACCGCCCCGGTCCCGGCACAAGACCGGCCGCCGACCTCACCGAGGAGCATCCACCCATGTCGCCGACCCTGAACCGCCGCCGTGCCGCCGCCGCCGCGTTGACCGCCGCCCTGCTCGTCCCGCTGGCCGCCTGCGGCAACGGCAGCGGGGACACCAAGCCCGCCGCCGGCTCCTCCGGCAACGCGTCGAGCTCCGCCTCCGCCGAGCCC
Organism: Streptomyces sp. NBC_01546; assembly: GCF_045208355.1. Lineage (NCBI taxonomy): Bacteria > Bacillati > Actinomycetota > Actinomycetes > Kitasatosporales > Streptomycetaceae > Streptomyces > Streptomyces sp. NBC_01546. The sequence goes on along the minus strand of NZ_CP109379.1, from coordinate 7,253,319 downwards.
AAGGCCGCGAACCTCACCGTCCTCGCCGCCTCCTCCCTCACGGACGTCTTCAAGACCGCGGGCGCCGCCTACGAGAAGGCGCACCCCGGCACGAAGGTGACCTTCTCCTTCGCCGGTTCGCAGGAGCTCGCGGCGCAGGTCAAGCAGGGCGCGCCGGCCGACGCCCTGGTCACCGCCGACACGAAGACCATGGACGGCCTCAAGGGCGAGACCGGCGACGCCAAGATCATCGCCAAGAACCGCCTGGTCATCGCGGCGGGCAAGGGCAACCCGTTCAAGATCGCCGCCCTCAAGGACCTCGCCGACACGAAGATCAAGGTCGTGCTCGCCGCGCCCGAGGTCCCGGTGGGCCGCTACAGCAAGGAGATCCTGGACAAGCAGGGCGTCACGGTGAAGCCCGTCTCCCAGGAGCCCAACGTCCGCGCCGTGCTCAGCAAGGTCGAGCTGGGCGAGGCCGACGCGGGCCTCGTCTACAAGACCGACTCCGCCAAGTCGGGCGACAAGGTCGTCGCCGTGGACATCCCGGACGACCAGAACGCGGTGGCCTCCTACCCGGCCGCCGCGCTGAAGCAGTCCAAGAACCCCGAGGCCGCGGCCGCGTTCGTTGCCTGGCTGAGCACCCCGGAGGCGCAGAAGATCCTCCAGGACGCGGGCTTCCAGCAGGCGTAGGCCCGCGGGCGGCAGGCCTCGCCTGCCGCCCACCGTCTGCCGTCTGCCGTCGCGCGGTGTGAGGGGCTGCCCGGTCCGGGGGGACGGGCAGCCCTTCTCCGTGCCCGCGGCAGGCCCTCTCCGTGCCCGCGGCAGGCCCGCGTACGCTTCCCGCAGCCGCCCCCGAGCCAGGAACCCGAGCACCTCCATGAGCAGACTCCGCACCCGCACCCGGCCACCGCTGACCCTCGCGATCCCCGCGCTGCTCGCCGTCGCGTTCCTGCTGCTGCCGCTGATCGGCATCCTCACCCGAACCCAGTGGAGCGAGCTCGGCGCCCACCTGAGCAGCCCCGGCGTGGTCCAGGCCCTGCACCTCTCGCTCGTGGTGTCCCTCTGGGCCCTCGGCCTCTCGCTGCTCCTCGGTGTCCCGCTCGCCTGGCTGCTGGCCCGCGTGGAGTTCAAGGGCAAGGCACTCGTCCGCTCGCTCGTCCTGCTGCCGATGGTGCTGCCGCCGACCGTCGGCGGTGTCGCCCTGCTGCTCGGCTTCGGCCGGCGCGGTCTGCTCGGGCCCTGGCTGGAGGAGAGCTTCGGGATCACCCTGCCCTTCCACACGTCGGGCGCCGTCGTCGCGGCGACGTTCGTGGCGATGCCCTTCCTCGTCATCAGCCTGGAGGGCGCCCTCGGGGGGCTCCGGCAGAGCTACGAGGAGACCGCCGCCTCGCTCGGCGCCTCGCCGGTCCGCGTGTTCTTCACGGTGACCCTGCCGATGGTGGCCCCCGGCCTGGTCGCCGGCGCCGCGCTCACCTGGGCCCGCGCGCTCGGCGAGTTCGGCGCGACCATCACCTTCGCCGGGAACCTGCCCGGCACCACCCAGACGCTGCCGCTCCAGGTGTACCTGCTGCTCCAGGACGAGCCCGAGGCCGCCACCTCCGTCTCCCTGCTGCTGCTGGCGATCGCCATGGCCGTGCTGATCGCGCTGCGCGGCCGCTGGACGGGCGCTCCCGTCCCCCGCAAGCCCGCCGGGGCGCCGCCGGTGGCCGAGGAGCCGTCCGTACCGTCCGTACCCGCGCCCGCCGGTGAACCGGCGGCGGACGTACTGGCGGAGGTCGTACCGGCTGAGGTTCTACCGGCCGCGGCCGGAGCCTGGTCCCTGCACGCCACCGTCACCGGCTTCAACCGGCTCACCCTCGACGCCGAACCCGGTACCACGATCGCCGTCGTCGGCGAGAACGGCGCCGGCAAGACCACCCTGCTGCGCGCCCTCCTCGGCCTGACCCCGCGCGCCCACGCCGACCTCAGGCTCGGGGACACGGACGTCACCGACCTGCCCCCGCACCGGCGGCAGGTCGCCTGGGTCCCGCAGGACGGCGCGCTGTTCCCGCACCTGAGCGCGCTGGCCAACACCGCGTACGGGCTGCGTGCCCACGGGGTGCGGCGGGCCGACGCCCGGCGCGAGGCACGGACCTGGCTGGACCGGCTGGGCGTCGGGCACCTCGCCGAGCGCAGGCCCGCCCAGCTGTCCGGCGGCCAGGCCCAGCGCGTCGCCCTCGCCCGCGCCCTGGCCGCCCGCCCCCGGCTCCTGCTGCTCGACGAACCGCTCGCCGCCCTCGACCAGACGACGCGGGCCCACGTCCGGCACACCCTGCGCACGCACCTGGCCGGCTTCGGCGGGGTCTGCCTCATCGTCACGCACGATCCCGTCGAGGCGGTCTCGCTGGCCGACCGGGTCCTCGTACTCGCCGACGGGCAGACCCTCCAGGACGCGCCGCCCTCCGAGGTGACCCGGCACCCGCGCTCCCCGTGGGTGGCCCGGATGCTGGGGCGCAACGCCTGGCCGGGCATGGCGTCGGCGGACGGACTGGCCCTGGCCGCCGGGGGCCGCCTTGTCGTCGCCGAGGCGCTGCCCGAGGGGGCGCAGGCCCTCGCGATCATCGCCCCGGAGGCGGTGTCCGTGCACCGGGACCGCCCGGGCGGCAGCCCCCGCAACGTCTGGCCGGGCACCGTACGGGAGATCACGGCGGTCGGCAGCCGGCTGCGCGTGCTGATCGCCCCGGACGAGGCGCCGGACCTGGTCGCGGAGATCACCCCCGAAGCGGCCGCCGAACTGGGCATCGTCGACGGCGCCCAGGTGTGGACGAGCGTGAAGGCGACCGAGGTCACGCTCGTACGCCTGTAGCCGCTGGTGCCCACCGGTGACCCTTGGAATCGTTTGGACGCAGGTCAGCGGGCTGACATATGTTTCGGCGGTTGCCTGCGCGCCCGTCGGCAGGCGCGATCCGCATGTCACACGTTCCCGTGGGGGGTACTCCGTCATGTCCTTCAGCGCGCCCGGTTCACCGCCGCCGCCCGACCGGCCGCCGTACGCCGCGGCCGCCCCGTACCCGGCGCAGCCGTATCCGGCGCAGCCCTACCCGGCGCAGCCGTACCCCGGGCAGCCCGTGTATCCCGGCCCGCCGCCGCCCCGTGACGTGCTGCGTTCTCCGCAGGGCCTCGCGACGGCGCTGACCGTGCTGCTGTCCGTCGCGGCCGCGGTCAACCTGTTCTCGGCCGGCTCCAACCTGTTCGCCTGGTCGCTGATGAAGGACCTGATCGCCGACCCCGACCAGGTCGCGGACGACACGCTCGACCTGTCGGACATGCTCACCGCCTTCGCCGGGAGCGTCCAGCTCCTGGTGCTGCTGGGCACGGGCACCGTCTTCATCATCTGGTTCCACCGCGCACGCGTGAACGGCGAGATCTTCCGCCCCGACGCCTTCACACAGGGGCGCGGCTGGGCCATCGGCGCCTGGTTCATCCCCGTCGGCCACCTGTTCCTCCCCTACCGGACCGCGCGGCAGATCTGGACGGCCAGCATCCAGCTCGGGCCCGACGGCTCCTACCGCCACGTCTCCACCGCTCCCCTCACGGCCTGGTGGGTCGTCTGGGTCGTCGCGGCGTGCGTCGACCGCGTCTTCGCCCAGATGTACAAGCGCGCCGAGACCCCCGAGGCCCTGCGGGACGCCTCCGCCGTCGGCATCGTCTCCGACCTGATCATGGTCGCCGCCGCGGTACTCGCCGTCCTCTTCGTCCGCAAGCTCACCGCCCTGCAGAACACCAAGGCCGTGCAGGGCCCGTACGCCGCCGTCTGACCTCCGGCGTTCAGCTTGGCTGCTCCGGGGCGGTGACGGCGAACTCGCACCACACGCACTTGCCGCCGCCCCGGGGCTCCACGCCCCAGGCGTCCGCGAGCCGCTCCACCAGCAGCAGCCCGCGTCCCGACACCGCCCAGTCCCCCGCCTCGCGCCGCCTCGGCAGGGCGCTGCTGGTGTCCTCGACCTCGATGCGGATCCGGCCTTCCGCCGTCAGCCGCATGCCGACGTCGGCGCCGTCGTCCGTGTGGACCAGGGCATTGGTGATCAGCTCGTCCGCCGCGAGTTCGATCTCGTCGGCCCGTTCCCGTGCTCCCCAGGCGGCCACGGCCGCCCGGATCAGGTGCCGGGCCATCGCCGGGGCCTCCGGATCGCCGGGTTCCAGCCGCTGGCGCAGCGGACCGCCGCCGCGCCCGGTGGGAGTGCCGCGGCGGCGCAGGACGAGCAGGGCCATGTCGTCCCCGCCGCCCGCGTCGCCGACCAGGTCGCACAGCACGTCGGCGAGTTCCTCCACGTCGACCGGGCCGCCGCGGGCCGCGGCCATGAGCTCGCGCATGCCGGTGTCCGGGTCCGCTCCGGGCCGTTCGATCAGGCCGTCCGTGCACAGCAGCAGGGTGTCACCGGGGTGCAGTTCGAGGCTGGTGACCGGGTACCCGGAGCCGGTCCCGGACTGTTCGCGGGGCGGCAGGCCGAGCGGCAGGCCGCCCGCCACCTGGATCCGGTGGCAGCTTCCGTCCCCGCGCCGCACCACCGGGTCGAGGTGGCCGGCTCGGACCATCCGGAGCATCCCGGTGGTGAGGTCCAGTTCGGCGTACGTGCAGGTGGCGAAGCGGTCCGTCTCCAGCTCGCGCAGGAAGGCCGAGGCCCGCGCCATGGCTGTGCCGGGGGTGTGCCCCTCGGCGATGTAGGCGCGCAGCACGATGCGCAGCTGGCCCATGACGGCGGCCGCGTCCGTGTCGTGCCCCTCCACGTCGCCGATCATCACCCCGACGCGGCCCTCGCCGAGCGGGATCACGTCGTACCAGTCGCCGCCGATGTCCCGCCCCATCCGTGCGGACCGGTACCGCACGGCGATCCGCGCACCGGGGACCTCGGGGATCCGGCGGGGCAGCATGGCCCGCTGGAGGCCCTCCGCCAGGTCGTGCTCCTGCTCGAAGAGCATGGCGCGCTGGAGGCTCTGTGCGATGCCGCTGCCGAGCGCCATCAGCAGGTTGCGCTCCTCGGCGGTGAAGTCGCCGTCGCGCGTGTAGAGCAGCCCGAGTGCGCCGATGGGCCGTCCCTGGGCGATCAGCGGCAGGTAGGCCCCGCTGCGCACGGACAGCGGCTCGATGTACGGCCACAGCTGCGGGTAGCCCAGCTGGAACTCCTCCCGTGAGGCGAGGTAGACCGGCTGCATGGTGCGTACGGCCTCGCTCATCGGGAACTGCGCGTCGATCCGCGTGTACTCGATCTCGGGCACGTACGAGCCCAGCTGCCCCTCGGCGACCAGGTGGATGCGAGCGCCGTCCACTACGCCCAGCATCACGCTGACGGCGCCCAGGTGCCCGAGGGCCTCCGGGTCCTTGAGGACGTCGGTCACGTCGTTGACGGTGCGGGCGTGGGCGAGGATGGCCGTGGTCCGCTCGACGACGCCGGTCATCCGGCGCCGGTCCTCGGCCTGCTCCCCGGCGGCGCCGGGCTCGCCGGGGTCGTGGGCGGCGTCGCGGAGGATCCCGATGACCCGGTACGGGCGCCCGCCCGGGTCCCGCACGATGTGCCCCTGGATGTGGATCCAGGCCAGGGTTCCGTCCCGGCGGCGGCCGCGGACGTAGGCCCCGTAGTGGCTGTGGCCGTCCTTGAGGGCCTGCGCGACGCGGGCCTCGAGCCGGGCCTCGTCGGCGGGCGGGATGCGGGGGCGCAGTCCGGCGGTGGTCCCGTCGAACTCGTCCGGGCGCAGGTCGAGGACCTCGAGGGCGGTCGGGTCGAGGAACATCCGCCCGCTGTCGAGGTCCCAGTCGAAGGTGCCCATGCGGTTGAGCGCCAGGCTCGTATCCGGCCGCGCGGGCCAGTCGACCTCGGGATTCTGTCCCCACTGGGCCATGCAGCCAGCGTCTCACGGCCAGGGCTCGCGCGGGGGCCCGAGCGGCGCCTGGCCGTCCGGCCGTACCGGGACCCGCTCGCCCTCGGCCCGCTCTTTCCGGGACCAGGACCCGGAGCCGGCCGCCGCCCCGACGGCAGCAGTGCGGGCCGCCCCGACGCCCGCCCGGCGGACCTTGCCGGCCGTCCTCGACCCCGAGCTCGCCGAACGCCCCGCCCGGGCCTCTTCCGGCTGGTGGGCCGTGACGGCCGTACTGCTCGCCGCGCCTGCCACGCCGCCCTCGCCGGGCGGCTAACCGTCCGGCGTGGTCGCGTCGTGGACCAACAGGGCGATCTGGACACGGTTGTTGAGGTGCAGCCGGGCCAGGATCCGGGACACGTGCGTCTTCACGGTCGGCAGCGCCAGATGCAGTTCCCGCGCGATCTCCGCGTTGGACAGGCCGCGCCCGACCGCCAGGGCCACCTCCCGCTCGCGCCCGGCCAGCAGCTCCAGCCCTTCCCGGGCGGCCGCCCGGGTGTCCTGGCCGGTGCCGGACGCGACCCGCTCGATGAGCCGACGGGTGACCGCCGGGGAGAGCACCGGGTCCCCGGCGGCACCGCGAGCTGCACCGGCCAGCGCCGCCGCAGCAGCACCGCCGCGCAGGCCAGTCCGCCGGCCGCCTGGTCGGCTGCCCGCCACGCGGGGCCGATGCTGTCCGCCACCGGGATGGACTGCGAACTGACGGCCGCGAAACAGGCGGCGAAGAGGACGAGGGCCAGGTCGGCGGCCCAGTCCCGGCGGGTGCGGTGGATGCGGTGGATGCGGCGCATGTCCCGGAAATCTACGCGGACCCCGCCGTGACCGGGCTTCCGCGCTGCGAACCGGATACTTAGGTACCACCCGTCGCCGCCCAACGGCCGATCCGCCGCCCGGCGCCGCCCGCCTACCGTCGGAGCATGACCTCACCCCCACCGAAATCCCCCGTGACGGCCGTGTCAGGGCTGCTCTCCTTCGTCCTCGTCGTCGGCGGCGCGAGCGGCCTGCTGCACGAATGGCTCGACTGGATCCACTTCATGGGCTTCGTCCGCTTCCTCGTGCCCGAGGGCTACGAGATCTTCGGTTACGTGGTGATGGTGGTGCTCGGGCTCGCGGTGGGCGCGGCGGGCGACGCGCTCGCCGGACGGCAGCGGCGTACGTAGCTCCGCCGGCAGGCCGGGCCGCCTCCCCCGCGTGGAGGAGGCGGCCCGGGACGCTGCTACTGCTCAGGCTGGTTCTGGTTCTGCTGGTTCTGCTGGTTCTGGTTCTGCTCGTTCTGGTTCTGCTCGTTCTGGTTCTGCTGCTCCTGGTTCTGCTGCTCCTGGTTCGGCTGCTCCGGCGACGGCGGAGGCGCGACCGTCGGCACCTCGGGCGCGGGAGTCGGCAGCGGGGCCGTGGACACCGGCACCTCGGGCGAGGGCGGCAGGGACTGCGGTTCCACCGAACGCGGCTTGGTCGCCGGCGGCGAAGACGCGGGCTCGGTCGCCTCGGACGGCGACGCCGAAAGCGACTCCGGCGGGGACTCCGAAGGCGACTCGGACGGAGACTCCGAGGGCGACGCCGAAGGCGACTCGGAGGGCGACTCCGACGGCGACTGGGACGGGGACTCCGAAGGCGAGGTCGACGGCGTCACGGAAGGCGACTCGGACGGGGACTTCGACGGGGACTCCGAGGGCGTGACGGTCGGCGTCGGCGACGGCGTCACGGTCGACGTCGGGGTGCCCGTCGGGTGCGTCGGCGTGTGCGTCGGGTGCGTCGGCCTGTGCGTCGGGTGCGACGAAGTCGGAGTCGGGAACACGGGCGGCGGCACCGGCCTGTCGTGCTTGCCGTGGTGGTCGCCGCGGTCGCGCTCGTACCAGTGCCGGTTGTGGCGGTCGTAGATCACGAACGTGTTCACGACGGTCACCGACGGTGCGATGACGACCACCTGCGCGGGCTGGTACGAGTTCCACACCTGCCCGAAGCGCTTCGGATTGGCCTTGAGCGCCACCGGCGGCCCGAGCGGGTTCCCGCACGCGCACCGCACCCGCGGCACCCCGCGGTCGTCCACGAGCACGGCCGTCCCGGCCTGGAGCACGGCCTGGTAGGGGTTGAGCTTGCCGTCCCGGTAGCCGTGGTTCGTGACCCGGGTGTCCATCCGCAGCTGCACGGGGGTGAGCGAGCGGAGGTAGCCGGGGACGGCCGCCGGCTGGATGCCGAGGGCCGAGGCGAAGGCGGCGTTCTTGGACGGATTCGCGGACAGGTCCTTGATCAGCTTCTCGACGTCGCAGCTGGCGACGTTCTTGGTGCCCTCGTACACCCCGGGCGAGGACCCGCTGACGGTCCGGGTGCCCGTGGTGACGGTGGCGCCCGTGGCGGCCGGCGTCCTGCTACCGGACGGTGGCGGGCTGTCCGGCGGCGGCGTGGCGTCGCGCGACGCGGTCGACTCGGTGAACGGGTCCGGGCCCGACGCCGCGGCCGGCTGGAGGAACACCTCGCCGCCCGCGGCCGTACCGCCGCCGGGCCTGGTCAGCACCACGGCCAGGGCCACGGCCGCCGCTACCGCGACGAGTGCGGTGACGAGCCGGGGTACGGACCGCCACCAGGGACCTTTGGCCGGTCCGCCGGGGCCGCCCGCGCCACCGGGCGGCGCCGACGGTGGTGGGGGCGGTGGGGGCCCCTGCTGCCCGCCCGAGAGCGGGCCCGATGGCGGCCCGGTGGGGCGTTCTGACGAGGGCGGTCGGCCGGAGGGTTGCGTGGTCACGGGCTCTCCTTTGCAGGAGGAGTGAGTTCCCTGCGGACCATTGTGTGCGCCGTCCGGGTGGTGCCCGCAAGCCGAGAGTGCCACGGTTGCAGGGTGAGCCAGACACCGAGATCACCATCGTCCGGGGGCTCCGCGGGGGCATGGCGCGACGCCCTCGTCGCCGTGGTCGCGGCTTTCGCGGTGATGACCGCGGTCGCCTCGGCCGGCCTGGCGTGCGCGGGCGCGGGGGACCTGCCGGGCGGCGCGTTCCCCCGTGTCGTCGCCGCGGTCGTCGTGATGGCGGCCGGCGGTTCGGTAGAGGTGACGGGCAGCGCCGGTTCCCTGGCGGGGGCGGACGCGAGCCTGTCGGTGCTCCCGCTCTCGGTGAGCCTGGCCGGCGCCCTCATGGCCGGCTACTGCTTCCTGCGCCCCCTGCACAACCGGGCGGTGGCCCGGCCCCGCGAACTCATCGGACGGGCCGTCCCGTTGATCCTGCTGTGGCTCCTCGCCCTGACCGGCGCCGCGCTCCTCGCCCGGCAGACCTTCGGCATCTCCACCGGCGATTCCCCCATTGGAGTGATCGGCGAACTCCTCGACTCCTCGCCGACGGTGGGTTTCCGGGCCGACCTGCCCGTCACGCTCTTCTTCGGACTGCTTTGGATCTTGGGCCTGTTGCTGGTCGCCCTGCTGGTCTCGCGCCGCGCACCGCTCCCGACCGGGCTGGTCCGCTTCCACGCGGCGGTGCGCCCGGCGGCCTTCGCCACGGTCGTGCTCCTGCTCGCGTACGTCGCCCTCGGCATCGGGGTCGGCGTGGTCGTGGCCGCGACCCAGGGCCATGCCGCCCAGACCCTGGCCGTGATCCTGCTGGGCCTGCCGAACCTGGTCTGGCTCGCACTGACCCTGGGCTTCGGCGGTGCCTGGGAGGGCAAGGTCGAGGGCCCCTTCGGGCTGCCGATGCCGCAGTTGCTGGACCAGGTCCTGCGCGGCTCCGACCTGTCCACGGTCGACGTGGCCGCGCTCGCCGAGCGGGACTCCCGGGCGTGGTGGCTGGTGGTGGTGGCCGCCGTCCTGCTGCTGGGCACGGGCGTGCTGGCGGCCGTATGGTCCCCCGCGCACGTACGCCCCTGGAAACACGCGCTCCATCTGGGTGTGGCCCTGGCCCTCGCGACCCTGATGATCTGTCTGCTGGCGCGGATCCAGGCCCAGTTCGGGCTCTCCCTCCTGGGCATCGGGGATGTGGGCGGCCTCGGCGGCACGGTGGAACTCAACCCCGTCCTGTGGCGCACGGTGGGCCTCGCCCTCCTCTGGGGCGCGGTGGCGGGCTTCCTGGGATCTCTCCTGGCCCGCCCCCTCCACCACCGCGGCCCCGAGGACGAACCCGCCCCGGTCCCGCACTCCTGAGCCACCCGCACTCCTGAGCCACAACTCCCGAGCCGCACGCCTAAGCCGGCCGTCCGAACACCGGCAGCGCCCACCGCGGCGGTGACGGGGCCGCGTCCTGCGACGCGGGCACCACGCGCGTCGACGGACGGACGGGGGACGAGCCGGCGCTGCGCAGGGCCGCGGTGAACTCCAGGCAGGTGCTCCAGCGGTCCTCCGGGGACTTGGCCAGTGCCTTCGCCAGGACCTCGTCCAGCGCCCCCGGCAGCCCGGGCCGCCGCGAGCTCAGCGGGGGCGGGGGATCGTACTGATGGGCCCACAGCAAGGCCATGTCGTCGTCCCGCTCGAAGGGCGGGCCGCCGGCGAGGGTCTCGTAGACCACGCACCCCAGGCTGTACACGTCGCACCGGCCGTCCACCGGCTTGCCGGCGATCTGCTCCGGGGCCACGTAGTCCAGCGTCCCGACGAACTGCCCGACGCTCGTGAACCCGCTCAGCGACAGCGATTTCTTCGTCAGTCCGAAGTCCGTGAGGTACACGTGCTCGGGGTGGTCGCTGTCCGTGCCCTGCGCGACCAGGATGTTGCCCGGTTTCACGTCCCGGTGCACCAGGTCGTGGTCGTGCGCCGCGTCCAGCGCCGAGGCGACCTGCCCCGCGATCCGCGTGGCCGTGTCCAGCGGGAGCGGCCCGGTGCGGTTCAGCATCGCCCGCAGGTCCCGCCCGGCGACGTAGCGCATCGCGATGTACAGCAGTCCTTCCGTCTCACCCGCCTCGAAGACGGGCACGATGTGCGGGTGGTCGATGGCCGCGGCCACCCTCGACTCGAACGCGAACCGCTGCCTGAAGGTGTCGTTCCGGGCCAGTTCGGGTGCCAGCAGCTTCAGCGCCACGGTCCGGTCCAGGCGCAGGTCCCGCGCCCGGTAGACGACGGCCATCCCGCCGCGCCCGATCTCGCTCTCCACCAGGTATCCGGCGATCTGCTTCCCCCGCAGGTCGGACGGGGGCCCGCCGACCGGATCCGGCTCCATCACCCGTCCCCGGGCTCGGGCGTGTCGACGATGCGGGTCGGGGCGTGCCCCACCGACTGCTCGGGCTCCGCGTCGAGCTGGACCGCGACCGGGTCGGGCGCCGGCGGCTGGGGCCCGGGCGAGGCGCCCGGGCCGGCGACGGCCGCGTAGGTCGCCAGGCGGGTCCCGTCGCCGTACATCCATCGCCCTGCCCGCTCGTCGTAGAGCCACACGGCCTCCCCGTCGATGACGATCCCGGCGCGCAGGCCCCGTACGGTCCGGCGGAAGGCCTCGCTGTCGGTACGCCCGGCGGCGAGTTCGGCGACGGCCCGCCGGTAGCGGTCCAGGGCTTCGGCGCCGCGGTCGAGCTGCGGCCCGGGGTCCTCGGCGCGCCCCGGGGGCTGCCCTCCGGCGGTGGGCGGCGGCTGCGGTACGGAGAGCAGCAGCCGCCCGTCCACCCAGGCGGACCAGCCGTTGGCGCACAGGACCTCCCCCCAGTCGCCGCGCCGGGACAGCAGCTGTACGGGGAGGAAGGCGTCGAGCGGCACGGTGGGGTGGGACACGTCCGGGGTCTCCCACGCGGGCAGGCCCTCCTGCGGGACGATGTGGGTGGGCCGGAAATCCTCGACCGCGTCGGGGCTGGTCATGGAAGCTACTTCCGCATGATCGTCGGCTCGTGGCGGCGCAGCACCCGGATCACCAGCACGGCGAACAGCACGGACAGGCCGACCAGCATCCCGACCTCGAGCATCCACACGTCGGCCTTGTGATCGAACAACGGGTCCTGGGTGATCTTGCCGGGCACGATGGCACCGAGGTCGATGGTGGCCGACATCGCGCCCATGGCCCACCGGGCCGGCACGAACCAGGCCAGCTGTTCGATGACGAGGACCCCGGTGAGTTTCAGCAGGGAGCCGCAGAAGACGACCTGGACGATGGTGAGCAGGACCAGCAGCGGCATGGTGACCTCCTCCTTGCTCACCAGGGCGGAGATCAGCAGTCCGAGCACCATGGCGGTGACGGACAGCAGGGCGACGACGAGGGTGATCTCGATCAGCGGTGGCAGGAAGAGACCCTTACCGCCGGGGGCGTTGATGCGGACTCCGGCGAGGCCGACCAGGGTGAGGACCACGGCCTGGGCGATCGTGACCGCGCCGAGGACCACCACCTTGGACATCAAATAGGCCGACCGGGACAGGCCCACGGCGCGCTCGCGCTGGTAGATGACGCGTTCCTTGACGAGTTCGCGCACCGCGTTGGCGGCGCCGATGAGGACTCCGCCCACGCACAGGATGAACAGGGCGTTCAGCGCCGTCTCGGCATTGAGGACGCTGCCGGCCAGCGCGCGGGTCATGGCGCCCATGACGAACGGCAGCGCGACCATGATGATCAGGAAGGTGCGGTCGGCGCTGAGCACGGCGGAGTACCGGCGGATCAGGGTGGAGAGCTGGGAGCCCCAGCTCTGGGCCTTGGGCGGCGAATGCGGCACGACGCCGGCGACCCGTCCGACCTCCCCTGCGGGCGGCGGCCCGCCGGCGGCGACGTCGACGTAGCGGCGGTGCAGCGGTGAGGCCCGGTAGTCCCCCGCCCAGTCGCGGTCGCGCTGGTTCTCGAACGCCTCGAAGGCTTCGGGCCACTGGTCGTAGCCGAAGAATCCGAGGGCCTCGTCGGGGGGGCCGTAGTAGGCGATGCGCCCGCCGGGTGCGAGGACCAGGAGGCGGTCGCAGACCTCGAGGTTGAGCACGCTGTGGGTGACGACGATGACCGTGCGGCCGTCGTCCGCGAGGCCGCGCAGCGTGTGCATGACGGATCGGTCCATGCCGGGGTCGAGGCCGGAGGTGGGTTCGTCGAGGAAGAGCAGGGAGGGCTTGGTGAGCAGCTCGAGGGCGACGGAGACGCGTTTGCGCTGGCCGCCGGAGAGGCTGTGGATGGGCTGGTCGGCGCGCTCGACCAGACCGAGTTCGCGGATCACCTCGTCGACGCGGGCCTCACGTTCGGCCTTGGCGGTGTCCTGCGGAAAGCGCAGCTCGGCGGCGTAGACGAGGGCCCGGCGGACCTTGAGCTGGGAGTGCAGGATGTCGTCCTGGGGCACCAGGCCGATGCGGCTGCGCAGCTCGGCGTAGTCCCGGTAGAGGTCGCGGCCGTCGTAGAGGACGGTGCCGTGTTCGGCGGGGCGCAGGCCGGTGAGTGCGCCGAGCAGGGTGGACTTGCCGGCGCCGCTGGGTCCGACGACGGCGAGCAGGCACTTGGCGCCGACCGGGAAGGAAACGCCCTCCATCAGGGTCTTGCGTCCGTGGTCCACGGTGACCGTCAGGCTCTGGACGTCGAGGGACACCTCGCCGTTGTCGACGTACTCCTCCAGCCGGTCACCGACCAGGCAGAAGGCCGAGTGGCCGATGCCGACGATGTCGCCCTCGGCGACGGGGGCCACCGCGACGGCGGCGCCGTTGAGGTAGGTGCCGTTGTGGCTGCCCAGGTCGACGATCTGGTAGCTGCCGTCGGGCAGGCCGCGCAGTTCGGCGTGTCGGCGGGAGACCACCAGGTCGTTGACGACCAGGTCGTTCTCGGGGGCCCGGCCGATCCGGACGGTCGTACGGGCCGGCAGCGGGCGGACGGCGGAGGGCGTGCGGAAGGTACTGGTCAGCGCGGGGTTCGAGACCCGGGACGGCCGGCCGGCATGCGGCGCGGGGGCAGGCGCGGCACCGACGAGGACGGCGCGCGGGCCGTCCTCGGCGCTGCCGAAGCGCAGTTCGCTGCCGACGCCGACGCTCCACTCCTGGACGCGCTGGCCGTCGGCCCAGGTGCCGTTGGTGCTGTGGTCGTCCTGCACCGTCCAGTGGCCGTCGTCGGGGCGCAGGATCGCGTGGTGCCAGGAGACGCGGGCGTCGTCGAGGCAGATCTCGCAGAGCGGGTCCCGGCCAACGTGATACGTCCGGCCCGGGCTCATCGGAATGGAGCCCGTGTCGGTTTCCAGAACGAGCTCGGGTGCGGTCGGCACACCGGGGCGCTGGACCATGACCAGATTTTCCCACGATCTGATCGACCCGGCACCGGTCGAGCATCGTCGCAGGTCAGAGTCCCCTTAAGGGTAATGACAACGGTCCCCGTTGCAGCCTTTGCCCATCTCGCCGGGGTGCGCTTCACTTCACGCGACGGAACCGAACAAACGGGGGACGCCATGAACGGGCACGACCACGCGCACGACACGGGCCACGACCACGGCGCGCACGGCCACGGCGGGCACAGCCACGGCGTCGCCGCCGACGCCGACCAGCGCTGGCTGGCCATCGCGCTCGGTCTGATCGGCACGTTCATGGCCATCGAGGTGGTCATCGGCGTGGTGGCCAATTCACTGGCCCTGATCTCCGACGCGGCCCACATGCTGACCGACGCCGTCTCGATCGTCCTCGCGCTGATCGCGATGCGGCTGGCCGCCCGGCCGGCGCGCGGCGGCTTCACGTACGGCCTCAAGCGGGCGGAGATACTTTCCGCCCAGGCCAACGGCCTGACCCTGCTGCTGCTGGCGCTCTGGCTGGCGTACGAGGCGGTGCGGCGGCTGATGGACCCGCCGCCGGTGGAGGGCGGGCTGGTGCTGGTGACGGCGCTCGCGGGCATCGTCGTCAACATCGCCGCGGCCTGGTGCATCTCGCGGGCGAACCGCTCCTCGCTCGCCGTCGAGGGCGCCTACCAGCACATCCTGAACGACCTGTTCGCGTTCATCGGTACCGCCGTCGCCGGTCTGATCGTGCTCACCACCGGGTTCCGGCAGGCCGACGCGATCGCCACCCTCGTGGTGGTGGTGCTGATGGTCAAGGCGGGCTACGGGCTGGTCCGCGAGTCCGGCCGGATCCTCCTGGAGGCCGCCCCGGCCCACGTGGACCCGGACGCGGTGGGCGACCGGCTGGTCGGACACCCGCCGGTCACCGAGGTGCACGACCTGCACATCTGGACCATCACCTCCGGGCAGGCGGCGCTCTCCGCGCACGTGCTCGTCGAGCCGGCGGGCGACTGCCACGCGGTGCGCCGGGACCTGGAGCGGCTGCTGGCCAAGGAGTACGGGATCACGCACACCACCCTCCAGGTGGACCACGTACAGGACTCGCTCCTCACGGTCGGCCGCGCCGGTCAGGACGCGGCGGATCCGCACTGCGCGGACGCGCACGGTCCGGTCCACCGCCAGGGCCCGCACGACCACTGAGCACCGGACACCGAACGCCGGACACCGACCAATGACCCGCCGCCGCGCGGGGCATACATGGGCCCATGACGCACAAGCGCAGTGCCGGACTGCTCCTGTTCCGCCGAACGGGTGAGGATTCGGACCCCGGGGTCGAGGTCCTGCTCGGCCACATGGGCGGCCCGCTCTGGTCCGGGCGGGACGCCGGGGGCTGGGCCATCCCGAAGGGCGAGTACGAGCCGGACGAGACGCCGCGGGACGCGGCCCGCCGGGAGTTCACCGAGGAGATCGGGCTGCCGCCGCCCGAGGGCCCGTACCTGCCACTGGGCGAGGTACGGCTGACCAGCGGAAAGCTGGTGACCATCTGGGCGGTGGAGGCGGACCTCGATCCCGCACTGATGGTGCCCGGGACCTTCACCATGGAATGGCCGCCGCACTCGGGGACCGTACAGGAGTTCCCCGAGCTCGACCGCGTGGCGTGGTTCGCTCCCCCGACGGCGCGAGAGAAATTGATTCCCTCTCAGATGCCTTTCCTGGAACGTCTGTTGGAGATGCTGAAGGGCTGAAACGCGTCGGCTTGCCAGCGGGTCCGCCTGCCTGCACATTGCACACATGACGAACGTCGTGCTGGTGGGAACCCTGGACACCAAGGGTGTGGAGTACGGCTGGCTGCGCGAAAGGCTGCTGCGCGCCGGCGTCGAAGTGGTACTGGTCGACACGGGGGTGATGGGCGAGCCCCGGGTACCCGCGGACGTGCCGCGTGACGCGGTGGCCCGGGCCGCGGGAACGGAACTGTCGGAACTGCGTGAGGCCGCCGACCGGGGCGCGGCCGTCACCACGATGGCCCAGGGCGCGGAGGCGACCTTGTTACGCCTGCACGCCGAAGGCCGGCTGCACGGGGTCCTCGCGATCGGCGGCAGCGGCGGCACCTCCATCGCCACCCGGGCGATGCGCGCCCTGCCGCTTGGCGTACCCAAACTGATGGTCTCGTCCATGGCGTCCGGCGATGTCGCGCCGTACGTGGGCTCCTCGGACATCACGATGATGTACAGCGTGGTGGACATCGCGGGGATCAACAGCATCTCGGCGCCCGTCCTGGCCAATGCGGTGGAGGCGATCGCCGGGATGGCCCGGGCCTTCGCCCGCGCGTCCCTGGACCTGCACCGCCCGCCCCGGCTGGGGGCGGGCGACCGCCCGCTGATCGCGGCGAGCATGGCGGGCGTGACCACGGTCGGCGTGGACGCGGCCCGCGAGCGGCTGACCGAACTGGGCTACGAGGTACTCGTCTTCCACGTCAGCGGCTCCGGCGGCCGCACCCTGGAGACGCTGGCCGGCCAGGGGGTCTTCGCGGGCGTCCTCGACCTCACCCTCAGCGAGCTCGCCGACGACCTGTGCGGCGGCATCCTCACCGCGGGCCCCGACCGGCTCAGCGCGGCCGGCCGGGCCGGGATTCCGCAGGTGGTGAGCCTGGGGGCGCTGGACATGGTCAAGTTCGGCCCGCTGGAGACCCTGCCCGAGCGGGTCCGCCACCGGCAGGTCCACGTCCACAACCCGTCCATCACGGTGATCCGTACGACCGAGGACGAGTGCACCGAGCTCGGGCGCCGGGTCGCCGGCAAACTCCGCGTGGCGACCGGCCCCACGGCCGTCTGCGTCCCACTGCGCGGACTGTCCACCCTCGGCGCCCCCGGTGGGCCGTACCACGACCCGGCCGCGGACCGGGCGCTGTTCGCGGCGCTGCGCAAGGGTCTGCGGGGCAGCGGCGCCGTCCTGCACGACTACGACACCCACATCAACGACCCGGCGTTCGGCCGTTCGGCGGCCAAACGACTTCATGCGATGATCTGCGCGCAGCGGGCCGCCGCCTGAGACACCCCGACCGGCCGGGAACCGGCCACGGCGGAAACCGTGTCCCTGGGGGTGGCCGGTCGAGGGACGACCCGGCTGCGGGGCCTGGGCACGGTGACGTCATGGACGGGGGCAGACGATGAAGAGCGCATGGGCAGTGCCCGGTTATGCGGAGGTCCGGGAACTGGGCTCGGGCGCCAGCGGTCGCGTGGTACTCGCCGTCCATCAGGCGACGGGCACGGCGGTCGCGGTGAAGTACCTCAGCGACCGGCTGCGCGAGGACCCCGCGTTCGTCGGGGAGTTCCGGGCGGAGGCCCGGCTCCTCGGCGCTCTCCACTCCCCGTACGTGGTGCGGCTGTACGAGTACGTGGAGGCGCCGGGCGGCGCCGCCATCGTGATGGAACTGGTCGACGGGATCTCCCTGCGCGCCCTGCTCAAGCAGTCCGGGCAGACCGGTCCCGAGGCCGCGCTCGTGGTGCTGAAGGGCTCCCTGCTGGGGCTCGCCGACGCGCACCGTGCTGGCGTCGTCCACCGCGACTACAAACCGGAGAACGTCCTGGTCGCGGCGGACGGATCCTCACGCCTCGTGGACTTCGGGATCGCGGCGAACCGCGGCACCACGCCGGGTGTGGCCGGAACCCCCGCGTACATGGCACCCGAGCAGTGGCAGGGACGGCCGGCCTCGCCCGCGGCCGACGTGTACGCGGCGACGGCGACGTTCTTCGAGTGCCTGACCGGCCACAAGCCCTTCGGCGGGGAGAACTTCGCGGAGCTCGCGGTCCAGCACATCGAGGCGCCGGTGCCGGAGGGCGAGGCTCCGGAGCCGGTCCGCCCGCTGATCCGGCGGGGCCTGGCCAAGGCCCCGGAACAGCGGCCCGAGAACGCGCAGGCGTTCGTCGCGGAGCTGGAGGACGTGGCGCAGGCCGCGTACGGGCCGGACTGGGAGGAGCGCGGCCAGCGCAAGCTGGCGGCGCTGGCGGCGCTGCTGCCTCTGCTGTTCCCCTCCTCGGGCGCTCCGGCGTCGGGGACCACGGCCCTGGCGTCGACCACGCTGACGCCGCCGGCGAGCAGTTGGCTGCCGGGCCGCCGCGGCGCCGTGGCCGCGGGTGTGGCCCTGGTGCTCGGGGCGATGATCGTGTTCGCGGCGCAGGCGGCCGGTGAGCAGTTGGACGGGGCCGCGGCGGTGACCGCGTTCGCGACGACCAGCCCGGCCCCGGGCGGCGGCTTCCCCACGCCCGCGCCGGGCTCTTCGCCCTCGCCCTTGCCCTCGCCTTCACCGTCCGTATCGTCCTCCGCGTCCGCGTCCGCGTCGCCGTCCGCTTCCGCCTCCGCCTCCCCGTCGCCTTCGGCGAGCCCGGGCTCCTCCCCAGCGGCCACGCCGACGGTGACCGGCCCGACGACCGTGCCGCCGACCACGCAGCCGCCGACCACGAGGCCGACCGTGGTGGTCGGGGCGATCAAGGTGGACTTGCGGCAGGCGGACTTCACGGTGGGCGAGGCGAGCATCTCGATCGACGCGAAGGGCACCGCTCCGGTAACGGTCACCGTGGAGTGGTTCAGCAGCAACCAGTCCGGCGTGCTCGGCGCGGCGGACGGCCGCGCCGACACCCTGACCTACCAGCCGGGCGGCGGAACGCTCGTCCGGCGGCACACCTTCTCCGGCCAGGGCTGCTACTGGGGCGTGCGCGTCACGACCAAGCCGGCCGCCGGCAACGGCTCCCAGACCGACCAGGTATGGCTTTCGAGGTGCCAGATCCGATGAGCGACGACGACTACAGCGCCACCGTCCTCGGCAGCCACTGGATCAGTGGTCCTCCGCAGCCGCAGGAGGCCGTGCCCGACCGGATCGAGGGATCGGTCCTGCGGTTCGGGCCCGGCGTGACGGCCTCGATGCCCGCGCCGTTCCCGGTGACCGCCCCGCCGGCGCCGGAGCGCCGCGGATCCGGCGGATGGCGGCGCTACACCCTCGCCGCGGTCGTCCTGCTCGCGGTCCTCGCGTACCTCGGGTGGCAGCGCTTCGGGCCCGCCATCGAGGTCCGGGACGTGGCCGTGAGCACCGATCCCCAGGGCCCGGCCTGCGATGCGGCGGCCGACGTGGTGGCCGTCGTACGGACCAACGGGCGCCCGGGGACCCTCACCTACCGGTGGCTGCGCAGCGACGGCACGCACTCCGAACGGCTGACCGAGCGGGTGCCGCGCGGGCAGCGGGAAGCCCGGCTGCATCTGCTGTGGACCTTCCGGGGCACGGGCACCTACCCCGCGAAGGCCGAGCTCGAACTGGTCTCGCCCGAGCGGAGGACGGCCGCGGTGGAGTTCACGTACCACTGCTCCCCGTAGCGGGCCGCTAGGCCTTTCGGCCGGGGCGGCCGTGGCCGTCCGGCCGAAGCGGGGGCACCGTGCCCGCTGGTTGACTCGCTGGTGTTGACGAGGACGCTCAGGAACGTCCTCCGGCACCCCTGCGTGTCACGTTCCAGCCGGCGAACACCCCAACCGGAGCGTGGCCGTCCCGCACGGATGCCAAGTCCACGCGGGAGGCCCGCGGCCGCTTTGGGGAGTGACCGCGGGCCATTTCGCGTCCGGCCGTTCGGCCGTCCCGTCCCCCGCCGCAACCGGGGGACGGAGCTCAGAACCGGGCGTGGGCGGTGATGTCCGCCTCGAACTCGCCCGTCATCGCCGGGGTCACCGTCGGCCGGCACTGCCGGACCGCCGCCAGGTAGTCCTCCGTGCTCGCGCCGAGCTGGGCGGCCGCCGCGCCCCGCACGCCCACCGCCTCCAGGTCCCGCTCGAAGGACACCTGCGCCGCGATCCGCGCCGCGTGCTCGATGTCGGCCGGGGTGAACAGCTCGGTCGCCGCCACCAGCGCCGCCACGTCGACGTCCGCGCGGCCCGCCGTGTAGCGGGACCAGATCGCGGCGCGGGCCCCGGCGTCCGGGGTGCCGATCGGGATCAGGTAGTCGAAGCGCCCGGGCCGCAGGAAGGCCGGGTCGAGGGAGCGGATGGAGTTGGTGGCGCAGACCAGCAGCCGCTCGTCGCCCTCGCGGAAGCCGGGTATCAGCTTGAGCAGCTCGTTCGTCACCCCGTGGATCCCGCCGGGCTGTGCGGGCTCTGTGCGCACGGGCGCGATCTCCTCGACCTCGTCGATGAAGACGAGCACCCGTTCCAGCTCGGCGATCCGGGCGAAGGCGTCGCGCAGCGCGGCGGCCAGGTTGCCCTCGTCGGCGAGCCGGGAGGGCAGCAGTTCCACGAAGGGCCAGCCGAGCCGGGAGGCGATGGCCCGGGCGAAGGTGGTCTTGCCGGTACCGGGCGGCCCGAAGAGGGTGATGGCGCGCGGCGGCCGCACACCGTGCGAGGCGGCCCGCTCCGGTTCGGCGAGCGGCAGCACCACCCGGCGCTCGATGAGGTCCTTCTCCCGCTCCATGCCGGCGACCTTGGCCCACAGGTCGTTGGGCAGGAAGCGGCCGCCGAGGTCGTCCAGGAGGCCCGCGGCCGGTCCGTGCAGCGGCTCGGTCTTCTCGAAGTAGGCGACGGCCGGCTGCCGGGTGTACCCGGCGTTGAGCAGCCCCTCGCCGAGCAGGTCCTCCTCGGGAAGGACGTACGCGATGCGGCCGACGCGGGCCGCGATGAGCCGCCGCTCCAGCTCGACGAGGAGGGCGCTGGCCAGGCCCCGGCCGCGCCAGCCCGCGGCGATCGCGATGCGCATCACCCAGGCGCGCTCCCCGGTGACGCAGGCGAGGGCCGCGCCGATCGGCACGCCCTGGTGGACGGCGACCACGCAGGGCTGCCGGTCCGTGAGGGCGCTGATGCACTCGGCGAGCGAGAAGACGGACTCCTGGCCGAGTTCGGCCGTGGTGTCGATCAGGTGGACCACCGCTGCGAGATCACTCTCGCGGTAGTCGTGGATGAGCCAGTTCACCGGGTACCGCCCCTCGTTCGTGCTCCTGCGGCGAGGCTAGGCGCGGGCGGGCCGGGCGATCACGCTCCGCGGTGCACAACAGCCGGTCCGGAAACCGTCCGTGTCGTCCATAGACTGGTGGCTTCCGCCCGAACACCAGACCGAGGATCCCAGCACCTTCATGCTTTGCCACATATCCGCGGCCCGACGCGGGCATCTCACCTGGCTCGTCCCGTTCCTCTGGACCGTCGCGCTCGGACTGTGGGGGCTCTCCCGCCAGGACAGCGTGTGGCGGGACGAGGCGGCGACCTGGCAGGTGGCCGGGCGGCCGGCGGGCGAGATCTGGGCCATGCTCGGGAACGTCGACGCCGTGCACGGGCTGTACTACCTGCTGATGCACGGCCTCTTCGGGGTCTTCGGGGCGAGTACGACGACCCTGCGGCTGCCGTCCGTGCTGGCGGTCGCCGCCGCCGCGGCGTGCGTGGCGCTGATCGGGCGGCGCCTCGCCGGGTTCTGGGCGGGGCTCGGCGCCGGGCTGGCCCTCGGGCTGCTGCCGGCCGTGCAGTTCTACCTCCAGGAGGGCCGGCCGTACGCGCTGGTCGCGGCCGGGGCCGGGCTGTCGACCCTGCTGCTGGTGTCGCTGCTGTCCCGGCAGCCCGGCCGGCCCGGGCGGCGGGCCTGGCCGCGCTGGACGGCGTACGGGATCACCGTGCTGGTCTGCGCCCTGCTGAACTGGCTGTCGCTGCTGATCCTGCCCGCCCACGCCGTGACGCTGTGGTGGGTGCGGGCCGGGCGGGGGGTGTGGCTGCGCTGGGCGGCGTACGGTGCGGGCGCGGTGGCGGGGGCGCTGCCGCTGATCCTGTTCAGCCGGGGACAGTCCGACCAGGTGTCGTGGATACCGCCGCTGACCTGGCACATGCTGATCGGGCCGGGAATCCTCCTCGCGATCGGCGGCCTCGGCGCGTGGGCGGACCGCCCCGACCGGGCGCGGCTGTCGGCGGCGGCGGTCGGGCTGCCGCTGCTGGCGGTGCCCCAGCTGGGGCTGGCCGGGCTGTCGCTGGTCCAGCCGCTGTTCCTGGACCGGTACGTGCTGTTCTCCATGGTGGGCCTGGCGCTGCTGATCGGCGCCGCGCTGGGCGCTGCCGTACGGGCCTGCGCGCCCCGCTTCCCCACGGCGGCGGACCTGCTCGTGCCCGGCGTGGTCGGGGTCGCGGCCCTGGCCCTGCTGCCGGTGGAGCTGGGCAAGCGGGCCCCGGCGAGCCGGGTCGACGACGTCCTGGCCGTGGCCGGGGAGGTGGCACGGCTGAAGCGGGACGGGGACGCGGTGCTGTTCGTCCCGGCCGCCCGCCGGGACACCGCGCTGGTCTCCCCCGACGCCTTCACGGGCCTGGCCGACATCGCCCTGGCGAGCACCCCCGTCGCCTCGGACACCCTCAAGGGCGAGGAGTCCGATCCGGCCGGGATCCGGGCGGCGCTGCTCGGTCAGCGGCGGGTGCTGCTGGTCACGGACGCGGCGAAGGTCGCCAAGCCGGCGTCGGCGGAGCGCGACAAGGCGAAGGCCGCCGTCCTGCGGGAGCGGTTCACGGTGGTGGAGGACCGGCAGGTCCGGGGCCGCCGCGTGACCGTGTACGAGCGCCTCGGGTAGAGCTCGTCCGGGCAGCACCCGGCCCGCCCGCAGGGGCTTCACACCGCGTGCACCGGATTCACAGCTGATTCATACGGAATAACGGGCTCCGGACATAGGTTCGCCGGGCAGTGTCGAGACATGATCCACCGCATGCTCCCCCAGCCCCGAGCGGTCGGCCGTGCTCATGCCCGGCGGGCGTCCCGGATCCTGGCGGCGCTGGCCGCGATGGCCGCGCTGCTCAGTGTGGACGTGCCCGACGCCGCGGCGGAGCCGCCGCTCGGCGTCACCGCGCAGGCCGTGCCGGACGCCACGGCGGACCGGGTGGGCGCGCTGTTCGCGGGAGGGCTCGACGGCGGGCACTTCTGCACCGCCGCGGTGGTGCGCAGCGACGACCGCGATGTCATCGCCACCGCCGCGCACTGCCTGGACGACCCTGACACCACCGTGTTCGCACCGGGCTACCGGGACGGCGAGGCCCCGTACGGCACGTGGAAGCTCACGGGCGTGTACGTGGCCCCGGGCTGGACGGACGGCGAGGACCCGGACGACGACATCGCCTTCGCGACCGTGGCCCCGGTGGACGGCGGGCGGTCCGAGCCGGTCGAGGACCTCGTCGGCGGCTTCCCGGTCGCCGCGGAGCAGCCGGCCGACGCCACGGTGACCGTCATCGGGTACCCGCGCAGCGAGGAGGCTCCGCTGCGCTGCGCCAACACCACCGCCCTGTTCTCGCAGACCCAGCGCCGCATCGAGTGCCCGGACCTCAGCGGCGGCACCAGCGGCAGCCCCTGGCTGGTGGACGGCGCCCTGGCCGGGGTGCTCGGCGGCCACGAGGGCGGCGGTACCGTGCCGGAGGTCTCGTACAGCGCGCTGATGGGCGACCAGGCGGTGGAGCTCTACCGCGAGGCCTCGGACGCCGGCTGACTCCGCCGCCGTGCGGACTACTCAGTGATCCCGACCGGGACCTCGAACCAGGTCGGCTCGTCGCGCAGGGCTCGGTGGATGCGGTCCAGGGCGAACTGCTCCAGCGGCGGCAGCGCGTCCACCTCGAACCAGGCCACCTCCAGCGACTCGCTGTCGTTCGCGCGCGCCTCGCCGCCGGTCGCCCGGCAGCGGAAGGTGATGTCCTGGAACTGGCAGACGTCGCCGTTGGGGTAGGTGATGGGGGCGAGCATCTGGACGAGGACCACGCGCTCGGGGACACACCGCACGGCGGTCTCCTCGTACACCTCGCGCACGGCGGTCTCGGCGGGCTGCTCCCCCGGTTCCGCGATTCCGCCGACCACGGACCACCGTCCGGTATCGGAGCGCCGGCCGAGCAGCACCCGGCCCCGGTCGTCGACGACGATGGCCGTGACGCCGGGCAGCAGGAGCAGCCGGTGCCCGGCGGTGGCGCGGATCTCGCGGATGAAATCGGGTGTGGTCATCCCCCGACCCTACGGCCCCGACCGGCCCCTTACGCCGCGGCCCGGCGGGCGCGGATCCGGCGGGTCAGGGTCCAGCCGAACCCGGCCGCGGCGAGGACGAGCAGCGCGTACTCGGGCAGCGGTCCGAGCCTGGTCGCGGGGGTCTCGGTGGAACGCAGCGGGATCTCGGTGACCAGCGCGTCCGCGGTGAACATCTCCGTCTGCCGCACGATGGTCCCGTCGGGGCGGATCACCGCGCTCACCCCGCTGGTGACCGGTACGAGGACGGTCCGGCTGTGCTCGACGGCGCGGATCCGGTCCATGGCGAGCTGCTGGTAGGTCATCTGGCTCCGGCCGAAGGTGGCGTTGTTGCTGGGTACGGCGATGACCTGGGCGCCGTCCCGGACGGTGGAGCGGACTGCGTCGTCGAAGGCGGCCTCGAAGCAGGTGACCATGCCGATGCCGCTTCCGGCCATGTCGAACACGCCGGGGTCCTTGCCGGGGCCGAAGTCGCGGCGCACCCGGTCCACGTCGGAGCTGAAGAGCCGGACGACGGAGCGCATCGGGATGCGCTCGCCGAAGGGCTGGATCTTGCGCTTGTCGTAGGTCTCGGTGGGGCCCTTCACCGGGTCCCAGAGGATCATCGTGTTGCGCAGCGGACCGGTCTCGGGGGCCACCACGGCGCCGATGGCCACGGGCACGCCGATGGCCTTGACCGCCTTGTCGATGACGGCGTAGGCGTCGGGCTGGGAGTACGGGTCGAGGTCGGAGGAGTTCTCCGGCCAGACCACGAAGTCGGGCTTCGGGACGCGGCCCGCCTTGACGTCCTCGGCGAGCTGTTCGGTGCGCTTGGCGTGGTTGTCCAGGACCTGGCGACGCTGGGCGTTGAAGTCGAAGCCCAGACGCGGCACGTTGCCCTGGATGACGGCGGCCACGACGGTGCCGTCCTCGGCCGCGTCGGAGACCAGCGGCCGGGCGGCGAGAGCGGCGCCGATGGGGGCGACGACGGTGAGCGCGGCCAGCGCGGCGGTTGCCCGGCGGGGGTGGTCGAGGGCGGTGCGCAGGGCTTCGTACAGCCCGAATCCGCAGAGGGCGACGGCGAAGGAGAGCAGCGGGGTGCCGCCGAGCGCGACGAGCGGGGTGAAGACGCCGTCGGCCTGGCCGAAGGCGAGCTTGCCCCAGGGGAATCCGCCGAAGGGCACGCGGGCCCGCAGTGCCTCACCCGCGACCCAGACGGCGGCGGCGAACCACGGCCAGGCCGGGAGCCGGCTGACGAGGGCGATACCGAGTCCGGTCAGGCCGATGAAGACGGCCTCGAGGGCGGCCAGCGCCAACCAGGGCACGGGGCCGACCTCCTCGCCGGTCCAGACGAGGAGCGGCAGCAGGTAGCCGAGGCCGGCGAGAAACCCGAGCCCGAAGCCCGCCCGGGCTCGGCGCCCGCGCAGACAGCCGGCCAGCAGCGCGAGGGCAAGGGGCGCCAGCCACCACAGGGGGCGGGGCGGGAAGCTGAGGTAGAGCAGCACCCCGGCGACGGCGGCGCACAGGGCCCGCACCAGCCAGGCACCGTTCCGCTTCGCGGTGGCGGCGGGGGCGGCGGGGTGTGCGGAGGGGGGCGCCGCGGGCTCCGTGGCGACTTCTGCCCGGGCTTCGGCGGAGGGGTCCGCGGGCTCGTTCCCGGCCGCGCGGGTGACACTGCTGCTCATCTGGCGGAGTGTACGTCGTGTACGTCCGCGTCAGCGGGCGAGGGCACGCAGGTGGACGCGGATGACCCGGACGGCGTTCTCGGCGTCGTCGACGGTGACCGTGAAGAGCTTCCCGTCGTCGAGCGTCACTTCCAGGCCCTCGCCGCGGCGGACGATGACCGCGGTGCCCCTCTCGGGGCGCCAGCGGTAGCCCCAGCCGCCCCAGTGCTGCGGGCTGATCCGGGGGATGAACTCGGCGGACCTCACCTCCGCGAGGCGGATCTTGCGGCGCGGCACACCGATGTGGCCGCAGCGGACCTCGAGGGCCTCGGAGTCGACGGTGACGGCCACGTGCACGAAGGCGAGGGTGCCGTAGAGGATGAGGAGCCCGGCGGCGAGGCAGCCGACCACGGCCATGAGCAGCGGGACGATGCCGGCGGTCCAGGCGTTGTCGACGGCGAGTTCGACGCCGAGCGCCAGACAGGCCGCACCGGCCGCTGCGAGCAGCCACTGCACACGGTTGGAGGCCCGGCCCGTCCAGAGCGGACCCGGGGGGTGACCCGTCATGGGTAGCAGCGTACTCACGTTCCGCATGCGCGCCACCGCCTCTCGCCCAGTCGACGTACCGCGCGCCTGCCCGCCCTTGACCTGAACCAAACTTGAGGTCCTACGCACCCTCTAGCCGGGGAGCAGGCGCACCAGCGCGTCACGCAGGCCGGGGTGGCGGGCGGTCACGAAGCGGTGCAGGGTCCGGGAGCCGAGGGCGACCCGCTGGGCGCTGCGGCGGCGCTCGGTGTCGTACGCGCGCAGGGCTGCGGGCAGCCCGCCCGGTCCGACGGCTGCGATCTCGGCGACGGCGCGGGTCAGGGCCTCGGCGTCGAGCAGGGCGGTGCAGGCGCCCTGGCCGAGGTTGGGGGTCATGGCGTGGGCGGCGTCGCCGACGAGGGCCACCCGGCCGGCCGCGACGAAGGCGGGCAGCGCCGGGTGGAGGTGGCGCATCTCGTACCGGATCCAGGTGGCGGGGTCGGTCTCCGCCAGGACCCGAGGGATGGGATCGTGCCAGCCCGCGAAGGCGTCCCGCAGCTCGTCGGCGGTGGTTGCATCGGGGACGGTGGCGTACCAGTTGGTGCGGCCGGGCTCGACGGGGGTCATCCCGAAGAAGCGGCCCTCGCCCCAGGTCTCGCCGTACACGCCGGTCTCGAATCCGGCGATGCCGATCCAGGCGACGGAGCCGATCGCGCGGGGGCCGCTGGTCCGGCCGAAGTACGCGGTGCGGACCGCGCTGTTGATGCCGTCGGCGCCGACGACGAGGTCGGCCTCGAGGCCGGCCGGGTCGGTGAGGCGCCGCCCGTAGACGATCTCCGCACCGCCGGTCCGGTCGAGCTCGGCGAGCAGGGCGTCGATCAGGCGCGGGCGGGCTATGAGCAGTTCGGGCCGGCCCGCCTTGCGTTCGATCCGCTCGAGCGGGAGGGCGGCCAGCACCGTGCCGTCGGGGCGCCGGATCCGGGCATCGCGGTACGGGACGGCGTGCGCCCGCAGCGCCTCGCCGAGGCCCAGCCGCTCGAGCGCGGCCTGGGCGGTGGGGTGGATGCCGAAGGCTGTTCCGTAGCGTTCGAGCGCCGTCCGGCCTTCGAGCACGGTCACCGCCCAGCCCGCGCGCCGCAGGCCGATGGCGGTGGCCAGCCCGCCGACCCCCGCACCCACCACGACAGCCCTGCTCTTGCTCCTGCTCCTCATGCCCGGCTCCTCCGCCCGTCGCCGCCCCGACTGCGACTACGACCTCGACCCACCACGACCACCACGTCCGTGGTACCACGGCCGTGGTTATGCTGGCAAGGTGAATCAGGACCGGAGGGACCGGCTGCGGGACGCGGCCATCGCCGTACTGGCGGACGCGGGCGGGCGCGGGCTGACGCACCGGGCCGTCGACGCGGCCGCCGACGTGCCGACGGGTACGGCCAAGAACTACTTCCCGACCCGCGACGCACTGCTGCGGGCGGTGGCCGAACGCTGCCTGGAGCAGTACCGCGCGCTGGCCGCCGCGCTGGCGGGGGCCGGGCCCGGACCGTCCGACGCACAGGAGCTGGCGGCGCTGCTCGCGGGGCTGCTGCGGAATGTGGCCGGGCCGGGCCGGGCCCGTGTGCTGGCCTATCTGGAGCTCCAGACCGAGGCGACGCGGCGGCCCTGGCTGGCCGAGCTGCTGGACCCCATCGCCGCCTGGGACTTCGCGGCGTACCCGCACCTGCTGCGCGCCGCCGGGCTGCCGGCCGGTCCGGAGCACGCCCGCGCGCTCACCCTCGCCCTGCACGGCGCCCTCCCGCACCTGCTGGCCGGCGCCCCGGACACCCTGGCGGCCGCCGGCCTGGACGATCTGGACGCCTTCACCCGCGGCCTGCTGGCCACCATCTGCCCCGAGGAGACACAGTGACCACCACGATGCCGACCCGACTCGACCGCGCCGTGGGCGCCGTACTGGGCTCGGCGGCGGGCGACGCATTGGGCGCGCCGTACGAATTCGGTCCGCCGGGGCAGTTCGGTGAGCGCGGGGAGGAGATGCGCGGAGGCGGCGGCTGGGATCCGGGCGAGGCGACGGACGACACGCAGATGGCGGTCCTGGTCGGCGAGTCCCTGCTGGAGCACGGCGGCCTCGAACTCCCGGACATCTTCGGCCGGTTCCAGCGCTGGGCGGCCGGGCACCCCAAGGACATCGGCCTCCAGACCGAGGACGTACTGACCAACGGCGAGCCCTGGGACCGCGCCGCGGCGCTGCACTTCCAGGTCAACGCCCGGGCGGCGGGCAACGGTTCGCTGATGCGCGCGGCCACCTCGGCCGTGTACTTCGCGGGCGCCGGCCGCGAGGGGACCATGGACGCCGCCCGGCGGATCGCGGCACTGACGCACGGCGACCGGGCCGCCTGGGAAGGGACGGCCATCCTGCACGAGCTGGTCCGGGTGGCCCTGGAGGGTGCCGATCCGCTGGCCGCCCTCCCCGCCACGCTCGGCGCGGTGCATCCGGACCACCGCGAGCGCTACGGCCGGGTGCTCGACCCCGCGTGGCACCCCGGCCTGGCCACCGAGTTCAACGGGGCGGTGTGGCCCTGCCTGGGCTCGGCGGTGTGGGCCCTGCGGACGACCACCGGGTTCGCGGAGGCGGTCCGGGCCGCCGTGGACCTGGGCGGCGACACCGACACGGTGGCCGCGGTGACCGGCGCCCTGGCCGGGGCCCGGTACGGGGAGCGGGAGATACCCGGTCACTGGAGCGCCGCACTGCACGTGCCGCTGCCCGGGTTCGGGGACCGGGTCCTGGACGCGGACGATCTGCGCGCGCTCGCCCGGCGGCTCGCTTCCGCCGGCACCTCTTGAAGCCGGCGCCCCTTGAAACCGGCGTCAGCCGGGACCGGCGTCAGCCGACGACGACACCCCGGCCCGCGAGCAGCCGCCCCTCCGCGTACCCGAGCGCGGCGGCGGGCAGCGCGCCGAGGCGCCCGCTGCGCAGGACGGTCAGGCCGCCGGTGGCGGGCAGACCAGGCTCCGGCAGGGCGCCGATCCGGCGCAGCGCCTGGACGGCGACGGGCTCGGCGGATCCGTGGAAGACCAGCTCGGCGCCCTGCGTCCGCTCGGCCAGGGCGGCCCGGATGGCGGTCTCGACCAGCTCGTAGTGCGTGCAGCCGAGCACCACGTCGGTGACGTCGGCCGGGGTCAGCGCGGCAGCAGCGGCGACGGCGGCCGTCACGGCGTCGTCGTCGGCGGCCTCCACGGCGTCGGCCAGGCCGGGGCACGGCACCTCGGTGACCCGGACTCCGGCGGCGAACTCGCCGATCAGTCCGCGCTGGTACGGGCTGCCGGTGGTGGCGGGAGTGGCCCAGATGGCCACGCGCCCGCCGGCGGCCGCGGCGGGCTTGATCGCGGGCACGGTCCCGATGACCGGGATCCCGGGCTCGAGTGCCGCCCGCAGGGTCGGCAGGCTGTGCACGGAGGCGGTGTTGCAGGCCACGATCAGCGCGTCGGGGTGGTGCGCGGCGGCGGCCCGTGCGACGTCGAGCGCCCGTCCGGTGAGGTCGGCGGGCGTCCGCGGACCCCAGGGCATCCCGTCGGGGTCGGAGGACAGGACCAGCTCCGCGTCGGGCCGCAGCCGCCGCACCACCACGGCCGCCGCGAGAAGGCCGATTCCGGAGTCCATGAGCGCGATCTTCACCCCGCCCACCTTAGTCGACGCCCCCGCCGGACCCGCCACGCGGACACCGGCGGCCGGATGCGCGACACACTCCGCGGGGCCCGGCACACTGCCGCCATGGGCACCCTCACCGCCGCCTGCGCGGCCTACGCCTCCCTCGCCGCCTGGCTCTGGCTCACCCTCGCCCAGGGCATGTTCTGGCGCACCGACGTCCGACTCCCCCCGCGCACCGCCCCCGTCCGCTGGCCTTCCGTCGCCGTCGTCGTCCCGGCCCGGGACGAGGCGGAGGTGCTGCCCCGCAGCCTGCCCTCCCTCCTCGCCCAGGACTATCCCGGCGAGGCCGAGGTGATCCTGGTCGACGACGGCAGCACGGACGGCACCGGCGCCCTCGCCCTGCGCCTCGCCCGCGAGCACCCCGGGCTCGCGCTCACCGTCACCTCCCCCGGCGACCCCGCCCCCGGCTGGACCGGCAAGCTCTGGGCCCTGCGCCACGGCATCGCACTCGCCCGCACCGCGCACGCCACCGAACCCGACTACCTCCTCCTCACCGATGCCGACATCGCGCACGAGCCCGACAGCCTGCGCGAACTGGTCTGCGCCGCGACCTCCGCCGACCTCGACCTCGTCTCCCAGATGGCCCGGCTGCGCGTCGTCGGCCTGTGGGAACGCCTCGTCGTACCCGCCTTCGTGTACTTCTTCGCCCAGCTCTACCCCTTCCGCCGGATCAACCGCCCCACCGCCCGCACCGCGGCGGCCGCCGGCGGCTGCGTCCTGCTGCGCACCGAGACCGCCGTCCGCGCGGGCGTGCCCGACGTCATCCGCCAGGCCGTCATCGACGACGTGTCCCTCGCCCGCGCCGTCCAGCGTTCCGGCGGCCGGATCTGGCTCGGCCTGGCGGAGCGGGTCGACAGCGTGCGCCCGTACCCCGCGCTCGGTGACCTGTGGCGGATGGTCTCGCGCAGCGCCTACGCCCAGCTGCGCCATCAGCCGCTCCTGCTCGCCGGGACGGTCGCGGGCCTGGTGCTCGTCTACCTCGTGCCCCCGGCCGCCCTGCTGTCCGGGCTCGCGGCCGGGCACCCCGCCACCGCGTGGGCCGGCGGGCTGGCCTGGCTGCTGATGGCGGGCACCTACGTGCCGATGCTGCGGTACTGCCGGCAGCCCGTGGTGCTCGCTCCGCTGCTTCCGTTCACGGCGCTGCTGTACCTGTTGATGACCGTCGACTCGGCCGTGCAGCACTACCGGGGGCGCGGTGCGGCGTGGAAGGGCCGAACCTATGCCCGTCCCAGCGACGCCTGAAACGGCGAACTACTGCCCGAAACACCGTCATCCGAGGTCACCGGCTTGTGACGCTGCGTCAGCACCAAGTCGGTGCACTGCACAACCGGTGGGTACGAGTAGGAACAAGACGGGGTGGAAGTGGCGAATCGTGCACGTGAACGCCAAGTGAAAGGTGGGGCCCTGACCTGCGAATATGCAGGTCAGGGCGGTATTGACGACACCTCGCTATGGACCCGGTGAAGTCGTGGGCTTAACTTAGGTCCCATGACCTCCCCCCGCTCCACTTATGGCGGCGGTTACTACTCCGCGCCGTCCTTCCCGGACACCCCCATCTACGACTCCCTCGTCGCCGAACGCGGCACTCCGCAGATCGCCCCGATCCGCGTCCCGGCTGCCTACGAGTCCCCGAGTGCCGGGTATTCGAGCGGTGGGTACCTGCCGGCCCTCGCGTCGTCCATGCCCGCGCTGCCCCCGGCCATGCCGCAGCAGCAGGCACCGGCGTACGGCTACCCGTACCAGCAGGCCACGCAGCAGCCGATGCCGCTGCAGCACGCGCCCGCGCCGTACATCCCCCAGCAGCAACAGATGGCCCGCGGCCAGTACGTACCGCAGCCCCAGCCGCAGCAGCCCCGTCCGGTCGCCGCGGCGACCGGGTACGAGGCCATGCGTCCGGCCGCCCCGCGCCCGATGGCGGCTCCCGCGCCGGTGCCGGCCGCCGCGTACGAGGACCCGTACGGCCGTCCGTACCAGGGGCGCGGCTACTGACGGAGGCACGGAAACCCGCTGGGGCGGTGGAGGGGGCGGCTGGCAGGATGCCCCCATGTCGAACTTGCATGTCCAGGCGCTTCACGTCCATCCCGTCAAATCGGTAGCGGGGACCGCTCCCGACGAGGTGGCCGTGGAGCCCTGGGGCTTGTCCGGGGACCGGCGCTGGGCGCTGGTCGACACCGGGGGCACGGTGATCACCCAACGCCAGCAGCCGCGGCTGGCCTTGGCGGCGGCCCGCCCGGCGAGCGGTGGCGGGATCGCGTTGTCGGCGCCCGGCATGCCGGAGCTGCTCGTGGAGGTGCCCGGACCGGGGGTGTTGGAGCCGGTCGTGCTGTTCGGGAAGAAGGTCGAGACCGTGGTCGCGGCGAGCGCCGCGGCCGACTGGTTCAGCGCGTACCTCGGGGTGCCGGCGCGGCTGGTGCACCTGGACGATCCGGCCGTACGGCGGCCCGTGGACCCGGATTACGCGCTGCCGGGCGAGACGGTGAGCCTGGCCGACGCGTACCCCCTGCTGATCACGACCCTGGCCTCGTTGGACGCGCTCAACGCGCTGATCGCGCAAGGGGACCATCCGCAGGAGGGTCCGCTGCCGATGAACCGTTTCCGCCCCAATGTGGTGGTGGCCGGGGCCGAGGCGTGGGCGGAGGACGGCTGGCGGCGCATCGCGATCGGCGACGCCGTGTTCCGCGGGGTCCGGGAGTGCGGGCGGTGCATCGTCACCACCACCGACCAGCGGACGGCGGAGCGGGGCAAGGAGCCGTTGAAGACCCTGGCGGCGCACCGGCGGATCGGCAAGTCCCTGGCCTTCGGGCGGCAGCTGGTGCCGGTGCGGCTGGGCACCGTGCGCGTCGGCGACGAGGTCCGCGTCCTTGAATGACCCACCTGGAACGGCCCGTACGGAATGACACCTTCGAGGGGCTCGGCCCCCGGACTGGAACCACCGGTGCGACCACACCGTTGGATCAGTCAGGACACGTGGACACCGTGCGGGACCGGCACCGGTGACACATGTCTCGCGCGTCCCGGAATGCGCGTCCCGGGGCCGTGCGGGAGGCTGGGACGCGCAGGCAGACGGATGGCTGGCGCAAGTAGGGGGAGCCGGGACCGTGTGGACAGCAATGGGAGTGTGGCGTTGGCGGCGCAATCCGCTGCGCCGGCCGACCGATCTCTTCGAGGCGTGGGTGGCGTTCGCCGCGCTGGTGTGCGTGGTGCTGTTGGCTCCGGCCATCGGCTGCGTCGCGGGCATACAGGTGGACGGGACGTTGCAGCGGGCCGCGCTCGAGCAGCGGCAGGAGCGGCATCTCGTTCCGGCGGTGGTGGTCCGGCCGGCCCCGGAGCCGGCGGCGGACGCGTCCGCCGATCCCTCGGCGCAGAAGACGGCGCCGCACCGCACCCAGGTCGTGGCCTTGTGGACCGCGCCCGACGGCAGCAGCCATCAGGGGACGGTGCCGGCCGCAGAGGAACCGCCGCGCCCCGGCGAGCAGTTCCGGATATGGACCGATGCGCGCGGCCGGCTGGTCGGGCAGCCTCTCGACCCGTCCGCGGCCGCCCTCCACGCGGGGCTGGTCGGCCTGGCCGCCGCGCTCGTGGCAGCCGCGCTGGCCGAGACGGTCCGCCGGCTGGTCGTACGAAGGCTCGTGCATCGGCGGTACATACGCCTGGACCGCGCGTGGGCGGCGGCCGGGCCGGACTGGGGCAGGGCGGGCGCGGGCAGTTGACCTGGCAACTCACGGGCCCCGCGCGCGCTACGGTGGACCGGCCAGACCAGACCGGCCGCATCGGCGGCCCGGCGAGTACGAGGGTGGGGGCACGACAGCACCATGGCTCAGGGCGCGGTCCAGGTGACGCACGGCGGGGCTTCGCGGTGGCGGCGCCGCTCCGGTGAATATCCGACGCTGGCTGCGGCTCTGGCCGTCGCGGGCGACGGGGACGTGCTGTCCATCTCCCCCGGCACCTACCGGGAAAACCTGGTACTCGACCATGCCGTGACCCTGCGCGGGCCCGAGGGCGGGCTGGGGTCGGTGCGGATCGCCCCGCCCGACGGGGTCGCGCTGACCGTGCGCGCCTCGGCCGTGGTCCAGGACCTGCACCTGGAGGGCCAGGACCGGGCGGCTCCCGCGCTGCTGGTGGAGGACGGCGCCCCCGAGCTCACCGACCTGCGGG
Organism: Streptomyces sp. NBC_01546; assembly: GCF_045208355.1. Lineage (NCBI taxonomy): Bacteria > Bacillati > Actinomycetota > Actinomycetes > Kitasatosporales > Streptomycetaceae > Streptomyces > Streptomyces sp. NBC_01546. Next base: position 7,219,331 of record NZ_CP109379.1, on the reverse strand, counting down.
TGAGCACCCGGTCGGCGGCCGGCATCGAGGTGCGCGGCAGCGGGGCCCGGCCCCTCGTGCGGCGGTGCACCGTGGAGAATCCGACCGGGGTGGGGATCGCCGTACTGGACGGCGGCGGCGGGGTGTTCGAGGAGTGCGAGGTCGTGGCCGCCGGACAGACCGGGATCTCGGTGCGCGGCGGCGGCCGCCCGCGCCTGGAGCGCTGCCGGATCCACCACGCCACGGGCGCGGGCATCGGGGTCACCGGCGAGGGCTCGGGCCTGGAGGCGCTGGGCTGCGAGGTGTACGAGATCAAGGGCAGCGGGGTGCAGATCGCCGCCCGCGCCACGGCCCGGCTCACGGACTGCTCGGTGCACCGCACCTCCGCCGACGGGGTCACGCTCGACACCGACGCGGTACTCACCCTGGCCGGCTGCGACATCCACGACATCCCCGAGAACGCGGTCGACCTGCGGTCCCGTTCGGTGCTCACGCTCAGCCGCACCACGGTGCGCCGCTTCGGGCGCAACGGACTGTCGGTGTGGGATCCGGGCACCAGGGTCGACGCGGAGTCCTGCGAGATCCACGACAGCACGGGCGACTATCCTGCGGTGTGGATCAGCGACGGGGCCACCGCCTCCCTCGACTCCTGCCGGGTCCACGACGTGCCGGACGCACTGTTCGTGCTGGACCGGGGTTCGCGCGTCGACGTGGTGGACAGCGATCTGTCCCAGGTGCGCAATACCGCGGTGTCGGTGAGCGACGGGGCCACCGCGCAGCTCGACGACTGCCGGATCCGGGAGGCGGCCACCGGGGCCTGGTTCCGCGACCACGGCAGCGGCGGCACCCTCGCCAACTGCACCATCGACGCCGTGCAGACCGGTGTGATCGTCACCAAGGGCGCCGACCCCACCCTGGAGCGGTGCACGGTCACTTCCCCCGCCGAAGCCGGCTTCTACGTGTCGGCGGGCGGCCGCGGCACCTTCACGGCCTGCCGGGTGACGGGCAGTGCCGGCTTCGGGTTCCACATCCTCGACGGCTGCCGCACCACCCTCGCCCGCTGCCACACCGAGCGCTGTGCGCGCGGGGGGTACGAGTTCCCGGAGGACGGGCCGGTCGCCGAGGACTGCACGGGCGACGCGTCCGGCACCCGGCCGGTGGCACAGACGGCCTCGGGCGGCGCGTTCGCCGGGGCGCGGGCGGGGATCCGTACAGTCGGCGCGGCGCAGAGTCCCGCACAGCAGGCGGCGGAGGTTCCCGTGGCGCGGTCGGCGGAGGTTCAGGACGTGCGGGACGGCGGCCCGGCTGCGGCCCGGGGCTCCGGCGAGGTGCTGGGCCAGCTCGACGCGCTGGTCGGGCTGGACAGCGTCAAGCGCGAGGTGCGCGCGCTCACCGACATGATCGAGGTGGGCCGGCGGCGGCAGCAGGCGGGCCTCAAGGCGGCTTCGGTGCGCCGGCACCTCGTCTTCACCGGCTCCCCCGGCACGGGCAAGACCACGGTCGCCCGGCTGTACGGGGAGATCCTCGCCTCCCTCGGGGTGCTCGAGCGCGGGCACCTGGTGGAGGTGTCCCGGGTGGACCTGGTCGGCGAGCACATCGGATCCACCGCGATCCGTACGCAGGAGGCCTTCGACCGGGCGCGCGGCGGGGTGCTGTTCATCGACGAGGCGTACGCGCTGGCGCCGGAGGACTCGGGCCGGGACTTCGGGCGCGAGGCGATCGACACGCTGGTGAAGCTGATGGAGGACCACCGGGAGGCGGTGGTGGTGATCGTCGCCGGGTACACGGCGGAGATGGACCGTTTCCTGACCGTGAACCCGGGGGTGGCCTCTCGGTTCTCCCGGACCATCACCTTCGGCGACTACGGGCCCGGGGAACTGCTGCGGATCGTGGAGCAGCAGGCGGAGGAGCACGAGTACCGGCTCGGGGACGGCACGTCCGAGGCGCTGCTGACGTACTTCACGGAGCTGCCCAAGGGACCGGCCTTCGGCAACGGGCGCACCGCGCGCCAGACCTTCGAGTCGATGGTCGAGCGGCACGCGGGGCGGGTGGCTCAGCTGTCGGAGCCGAGCACGGACGAGCTCACCCTGCTGTTCCCGGCGGATCTTCCCGCCCTGGCTGCCCAGTCGGCGCCTTGCTGAGCCGCTGACCCGGTAGTCCACCGGCTGCCTCCGGAGGAGTACCGGAGGCACGCGCCGCCGGGTCCAGGCGCGCGAGCAGGGCGTCGCGTTCGGCCGCGAAGACGGGATCGGCCTGGTAGTCGGAGTGGCCCAGGATCGGCGCGGGCAGCGGGTGGCGGGAGCTGCGGCCGTAGGCGACCGGGTCGGCGAGCGGGCCGCGGTCCACGTCCTGCGGGGCGGCGGGGAGCACCGGGCCGCCGATGGGGTCGGTGGCCCGCCACAGGTTGCGCCAGCAGTCGATCTCGTGGTGGAGCGCGGTGAGCGGACCCGGCCCGAAGTAGGCGGGGAACCAGCGGCCGTAGAGGCGGCCGAGCGGGGACCCGTAGGTGAGCAGGGCGACCCGGCGGCGGACGGGCGGCGGCAGCTGCCAGACGGCCGCCGCCGCGAGCACGCTGCCCTGGGAGTGGCCGGAGATCACCAGGCGTCCGCCGGTTCGGCCGGTCCAGCCGGTCATCCGCCAGGTCAGGTCGGGGACGGCGCGCTCGGCGTAGCAGGGCGGTGCGAAGGGGTGGGCGGCGCGCGGCCAGAAGGTGCCGACGTCCCACAGGATGCCGATGGTGCGGCGGGCGGCGGGATCCCGGTAGGCGCGCCGGCCCCAGGTGACGAAGAGGACGAAGCCGAAGCCGATGAGCCAGGAGCCGCTGTCCTGGGCGGCCCGGGCGGCGGTCTCCAGGAACGGGCCGCTCCCGCGGGCGGCTTCGCCCGGGACCTGCCCGCCGATCCAGGCTCCGGCGAGTGCGCCCGCGCCGAGCAGCAGGGTGATCCCGGAGACGGCCGCCACGAACCACGGCGCGGAGTCGGTGAGCGCGGCGGCGGCCCGGGCCCCCGCGATCCGGCGGCTCCGGGACCGGTCGGGGCCTCTCCCGGGTACTCGGCGGCGATCGTCCGGGCGAGCCTGTGCCTGGCCCGGGCTCCGCGCACCGCGAACCAGGCGGCGAGCAGGGCCAGGACGAGGAGCAGCGGGGGCAGCACGGCGGCCTGCCAGGACAGCAGCACGGGCGGCCCGGGCAGCGGCGTCCCGGCCATCCCGGGGGTGGCGCCCCGTCCAGCCAGTCGGCGACGCGCTGCGCGACCCCGCCGGACATCACTCCGCCGAGCGCGCAGCCCAGCATGGCGATGGCGGGCCCGCCCAGGCCGTTCAGGGCGGCGGCCGGATCGGGGGCCCGGTGGTGCAGGCGGGCGGCGACCGCGGCGAGGGCGAGCACGCAGACGCCCTGGCCCAGCATGAGCACACCGAAGGCGAAGTCCCCGGGGAGCCGCCCGGCGGAGGTCCAGCCGGGGCGTGACCAGCAGGCGTAAAGGAGGACGGCGGCGAGGAGCGTGAGGGCGGCCCCGGGCAGCAGGGTGGTGGCGGCCCGGTCGAGCCGGTGGTCGGCCCGGGCCTCGGTACGGCCGCGCCGGCAGACCACCCAGGCCACGGTGAGCCCCCCGGCGACGAGCAGCGCCTCCAGAACCCAGCCGACGGCTTCGAGTACGGGGGCTTCGGCGCGGCGGTCGTGGCGGGCGGTGGGTGCGGCGACGGCCGCCGCCACGGTGAGCAGCCCGGCGGCGGTGTGGGCGGCGCGCAGCCGGGCCACGAGCCGTCGCCCGTACCAGAATCCGGGGCGGCCGAGCGCGGGCGTGGAGTCCGACGCGGTGTCCGGGTCGGCGGCTCCGGCCGGCGGTGGCTGGGACTCGTAGGCGCTCCAGGTCCGGTTCGACAGGAACCAGAGCAGCCCGGTCAGCGCGGCCGGCACCACGGCGGCGAGGGCGAGGCGGCGCCCGGGCTGGGCCCACCAGCCGCCGCCGGGCGCGAGGAAACCGAGCCGGGAGCGGGAGCCGGTGCAGGTGCCCGAGCCCGCGCACTGCCAGGCGAACAGGTCGAGCGCGACCTCGCAGGCGGCCGCGATCAGCAGCACGGTCAGGCTGAGCGCGAGGATCCGTACGAGCACCCCGTACGTGCGTACCTCGCGCGCTGCGGGGTCCGCGGCGGGCATGGCCGGCCGGGCCCAGTGGGCGAGGTTGGCCACCATGAAGGGCAGGAGCAGCAGCCACAGCGCCCGGGCGCCGTTGCCGGAGGTGAGCCGGGACCAGCAGTAGGCCTCGGGGACGGGCCGCCCGGTGTACCGCTCGGGGTGGGCTTCGGCGTCGGCGTCCTCGGTGCGGCGGAAGACGGCCGCCGTGGAGTCGCCGGTGACGCGCACGGTGCGCGGGTCGCCGAGCAGCTCGGCGGGGGCGGCGCCGGCGACTCCGTGGACCAGGAGTTCGAGGGCGAAGGGCGGGTCTGTCGGGCTGGGCGGCACAGCGGCCTCCGCTCGCGGGGCGGGATGGGCGCGGGCTCCAGCATGGCGTGCCGCGGACCGTATGCCCAGTCCCCATGCCGCGCGTTTCGGCCACGGAGCGGACATCTGACGGTCAGACAGTTAGGGTGGCCCGCACCCGATTCCACACCTCGCAGGGGGGTAACGCCATGGCTCGCCGACTCCGTCCGGTGGGGCTGGACTTCATCGAGGACGCCCCCGTACGGCTGACGTTCGCCGCCGAGGTGGCCTCGCCGCCCGAGGCCGTCTACCAGGCGCTGGCCGAGGAAGTCGAGGGCTGGCCGCGGTGGTTCAGGGCGGTCACCCTGGCCCGTCCCACGCACGGGGGCGCGGGCCGCGAGGTCAGGCTGGTGGGCGGGGTGCGCTTCCAGGAGACGATCATGGCGGCGGATCCCGAGAAGCGGTACGCGTACCGGGTGGACGAGACCAACGCCCCGGGTGTCCGAGCCCTGTTGGAGGAATGGCGGCTGACGCCCGCGGGCTCGGGCACGCACGTCCGCTGGACCTTCGCGGCGGACGGCCCGGCCCCCTTCCGACTGGGCCTGACCGCCGCCCGCCCGGGCCTGGGCCACTCCTTCCGCACGGCGGTCCGCGCCCTGGACGCACGGCTCACCGTCCGGCGGCGCGGGGCGGATCAGTAGTCCGGCCGACGGGAACGCGCCCGACCGAGCGCTCGCGTCAGCCGCCCGAGCGCTCGCGTCAGGCCGTGGGCTCGCGCCAGGCCCCCGTCGTCAGCAGCGTGTCGATGGTCTTCGTGTACGGAGCGATGTCCAGGCCCTGCGCCGCCAGCCACGCGTCGGAGTAGTACTTGTCCAGGTAGCGGTCGCCCGGGTCGCAGAGCAGGGTGACGACGCTGCCCTGACGGCCTTCGGCCACCATCTCCGAGATGATCTTCAGGGCGCTCCACAGGCCGGTTCCCGTCGAACCACCCGCCTTGCGCCCTATGGCCGTCTCCAGCGCGCGGCAGGCGGCGACGCTCGCCGCGTCCGGGACCTTCATCATCCGGTCTATGGCGCCCGGCACGAAGCTCGGCTCCATCCGCGGCCGCCCGATGCCCTCGATGCGCGAGCCGCAATCGCTGCTCGCGTGGGGGTCGTTGTTGGTCCAGCCGTCGAAGAAGCAGGAGTTCTCCGGGTCCGGGACGCAGATGCGGGTGTCGTGCTGCATGTAGTGCACGTAGCGGGCGATCGTCGCGGAGGTGCCGCCGGTGCCGGCGGTCGCCACGATCCAGGCGGGCTCGGGGAAACGTTCCAGCTTCAGCTGCTGGTACATCGATTCCGCGATGTTGTTGTTGCCCCGCCAGTCGGTGGCCCGTTCCGCGTACGTGAACTGGTCCATGTAGTGGCCGCCGGTGCGGGCGGCGAGCTCCGCCGACTCCTCGTACATCTTCATCGAGTCGTCCACGAAGTGGCATTCGCCGCCGTGGAATTCGATGAGGCGGCACTTCTCCGGGCTCGTCGTGCGCGGCATGACGGCGATGAACGGGACTCCGATCAGCTTGGCGAAGTAGGCCTCGGAGACGGCGGTGGAGCCGGACGAGGCCTCGATCACCGGGCGGCCGGGGCGGATCCAGCCATTGCACAGCGCGTACAGGAACAGCGATCGCGCGAGGCGGTGCTTGAGGGAGCCCGTCGGGTGCGTGGACTCGTCCTTGAGGTAGAGGTCGATGCCCCACGCCTCGGGGAGCGGGAAGCGCAGCAGGTGGGTGTCCGCCGAACGGTTGGCGTCGGCCTGGACCTTGCGGACGGCTTCTTTCAGCCAGGCGCGGTAGCCCGCGTCGCTGCGGTCGACGTCGATGGTCGTGGCCGTCGTTCCGCGGGTGCCGGTCACGCCGCGGGTGCCGGTCGTGTCGCTGGTGCCGCTGGGGCCCGTCGTTCCGCTGGTGCCGGTGGTGCTCATGCGCCGTGCTCCTTCGTGCGTGTATTCGCCCCCTGCTTTCGCAATGTACCTCGCTCACCTGCACAAACAGTCACTTTGGGTTTCCATGCGGATCGCTTTCGATCGCGTTCGGTTGCGCTGTGGGGCACCGTGAGTGACCCTGGTGGAGCATTACCGAGGGTGCAGCACCCGTAACACTCATGTCGGGGAGTCGCAGCCGTGATCAGTCATTCCCGCAGACACTGCGTCGTCGAACTGCAGGCCCTGCCGTCGCGCATAGGGCAGATCCGCCGGATCGTTTCCGCGCAATTGCGCCACTGGCAGCTCGATCCGCTCATAGACCGGGCGGCGCTCGGCGTGACGGAACTGCTCAGCAACGTCCACCTCCATGCGCAGCCGGACAAGACCTGCACCGTCGAGATCGAATTCCGCCTCGGCCGGCTCACGGTCTCCGTCATCGACAGTGATCCGCGGCTTCCGGTGCTCCGGCAGGCGGCGTCGGACGCGCTGGAGACCTGCGGGCGCGGGCTCGCGCTCGTGGAGGCGGTCAGCGAGGCCTGGGGCGCCCGGCACCAGTCGGACGGTCAGGGCAAGGTGGTGTGGTTCTCCCTCACGGCGGCCCCCACGCCCGTGGCTCCGGCACGTCCGGTTCGGATCGCGACCAAGCCCGTACGAGAACCCGCCCGGACCGCACTCGTCGCCGTGGACCCGGCCGCCATCTCGGCAGGCCTGTCGGTGGCGGCGTCGGTCGGCGCCAGGCCCGGGTAGCGCACGGCCGCCGCAGCCGCCCGGGCCGCGCCGACGGCGCCGGGCCGACGGCGCCGGGCCGGCAGGGCTGGTCCGACAGGGCTGGTCCGACAGCCTGGGCCGACAGCCCGGGCCGTCCGGGGCTACGCCGCGGCGCCCAGGGCGCCCAGCGGGTCGTCGAGCACCGGCTGCCACGCCAGCTCCGCCGCGCCGACCAGGCTGTTGTGGTCCAGGGTGCACGGCAGGATCGGCACGCTCCCGCTGCGCCCCCACAGGCTGCGGTCCGCGACCACCGCGCGCAGCCGCTCCGGGTCTGCGTGGAGCAGCTCCCGGTGCAGCCCGCCCAGGATGATCCGGTCCGGGTTCAGGATGTTCACCAGCCCCGCGAGGCCGAGCCCGAGCCGGTCGATCAGCTCCTCCGTGGCCGCCCGTACGGCCGGCTCCGCGGGCTCGTCGCGCAGCAGGTCACGGGCCTGCTGGAGCAGCGACACCTCGGGGCCCGGGGTGCGCCCCGCCGCGGTGAGGAAGGCCAGCGGGTCCGCCTCCACGTCCAGGCAGCCGCGGCCGCCGCAGTGGCAGGCGCGCCCCTCGGGGTTCACGGTGAGGTGGCCGACCTCCAGGGCCAGGCCAGAACTACCGCTGTGCAGACGGCCGTCCAGCACCAGCGCTCCGCCGACCCCGCGGTGTCCGGTGGCCACGCACAGCAGGTGCTGGGCGCTGCGCCCGGCGCCGTGCCGGTGCTCGGCCAGGGCGGCGAGGTTGACGTCGTTCCCGGTCAGGGCGGGGCCGTCGATCCCGGCGGCTTTCACGCACTGCGCGAAGATGGCCCGTACGGGAGCACCGGCCGGCCAGGCCAGGTGCAGCGGGTTCAGCGCCGTGCCCTCCGGCTCCGCGACCGCCGAGGGGACCGCGAGTCCCGCGCCGACGCAGCGGCGGCCGGTCTCCGCGAGCAGCGCGGCTCCGGCCTCCACCACCGCGCCGAGCACCTGCGCCGGGTCGGCGGAGACGGTGACCTTGCCGGGGGCGGTGGCCACGATCCGGCCGCCGAGGCCGACCAGCGCGGCCCGGAAGCCGTCCGGGTGCACCTGCGCGGCCAGCGCCACGGGGCCGTTCTCGTCCACGGAGAGCCGGTGCGAGGGGCGGCCCTGGGTACCGCCCGCGCCTCCGGGGCGGGAGTCGACCCGGATCAGCCCGAGCGCCTCCAGCTCGGCTGCGACCGCTCCGGCGGTCGCGCGGGTGACCCCGAGCTCGGCCGTCAGGACGGCGCGGGTCGGGGCGCGGCCGGTGTGGACGAGCTCCAGCGCCGGGCCGAGAGCGCCACGGCCCCGCTCCAGCTTGGTCCTCGTGGAAGCCGTGGACACCGTGGTCACATCCCCCACCCGCGGTGGGGCCCCGTTGCCGTTCATGCACCCGATCCTCGCATGATCGGAGGGTGCCGGACGCCTCCCGCTAGCCGAGCCCGCCGACCCGGAGCGTGATGTTCAGCCGGCCGGTGAGCCCGAGCCCTTGCGGGCCCGTGCCCGGCAGGACCTTCGGCACCCCGTGATAGGCCAGTCGGCTCGAATCCCCGAAGACGAACAGGTCACCGCTGCGCAGTTCCACGTCCCGGTAGGGCCGGCCGCGCGATTCGGTGTTACCGAAGCGGAAGACACAGGAATCGCCGAGGCTGAGCGAGACCACGGGCGCCCCGGACCGCTCCTCGGCGTCGCGGTGCATCCCCATGCGGGAGTCGCCGTCGTAGAAGTTGATCAGGGCGATGTCGTACACGACCTCCCGCCCCGGTGGCTCCCCGTACGCGGCGGCCACCGCCTCGCGCCCCAGCTCGGCGAGCCGGCCGGGCATCGGCTTGACCGGGGTGCCGTCGCCGTCGACGGCGGTGCGGGCGTAGGCGTACGGGTACCAGTGCAGTCCGAGGCACACCTGCCGGGCGGTCATCGTCCCGCCGCCGGGGGTGCGTACCGTACGCAGGCCGGCGGGCGGGCGCGCCCACTCCCGGCAGGCGGCCAGCAACTCCCGCTGCCTCGCGGCTCCGAGCCAGTCGGGCACGTGCACGGCGCCGGGCGCGATCACGGTCCGCTCGCGCGGGAAGAGTTCCCCGTCCATGCCTTGATTGTCGCGGGCCGGCTGACAGACTTCCCGCATGGAGATCACCGAATTCGTGAAGACCCTCGAGCGGGAAGGCGAGCTGCTCGCCGAGCTGGCGGAGCGGGCCGGTACGGACGCCCCCGTGCCCACCTGTCCGCAGTGGCGCGTCGCCGATCTGCTGCGGCACACCGGCTCGGTGCACCGCTGGGCGGCCGGTTTCGTCGGGGAGGGGAGACTGGAGCCGGTGCCGTTCCCGGACGCGCCGGAGCTGACCGGCACGGAGCTGCTGGCCTGGTTCCGCGAGGGGCACGCGGCCCTGGTCCGGACCCTGGGCGAGGCCCAGGCCGATGTGCAGTGCTGGACCTTCCTCCCGACGGCCCCGCCCTCGCCGCTGGCGTTCTGGGCGCGGCGGCAGGCCCATGAGACGGCCGTGCACCGGATGGACGCGGAGGCGGCGCTCGGTGTCGCGTTCTCGCCGGTGGCTCCGGAGTTCGCGGAGGACGGGGTGGACGAGCTGCTGACCGGCTTCCACGCGCGGCCGCGCAGCCGGGTGCGGACCCCGGAGCCCCGGGTGCTGCGGGTCAGAGCCGTCGACACAGGTGCGGTGTGGACCGTGCACCTGTCGCCGGAGCCGGCCCGTACGGTGCAGGGGGCCACGGACGACCCGGTCGACTGCGAGCTGTCGGGCGAGGCGGCCTGGCTGTACGCGGCCCTGTGGAACCGGCTGCCGCTGGCGGGGCCGGAGGTGACCGGCGACCTGGCGCTGGCGCGGCTGTGGAGCGAGACGGCCGGAATCTGAGCGGGCCCGGCAAGATCCGAAAGACACGCCCTAGCCGAGGGTGGCGGCGTAGTCCGTCTGGCTCCGGAACTCCCATGTCGGGCCGGTGTTCCAGGGGTTGGGCATGACAGCGCTGGTCGCGTAGGCGTAGCCCGCGCCGCGGTCGAAGGCCGTGCGCAGGGTCGTGTGCATCGCTTCGGTGTCCGGGACGTCGTGGACCAGGTGCCAGAACGCCGTTCCGCTGGGGTCGAGTTCGGTGCCGGCGCGGTAGCCGTTCAGGGGGTCGAAGACGTTGCCGCCGAGCCAGCCGCCGCCGGTGTAGGCGGCGTAGCTGTCCTCGTAGGTGACGAAGACGTCCGCGGTGCGGCGGCCCGGTTCCAGGTAGCAGTCGGCGATGGCCGTGCCCGGGTTGTTGACGACGAGGCCGGAGGCGGCCGGGTCGACGGAGTGCAGGGTGTCCTCGACGTAGCGGCGCAGCTCCGCGTACTGGTCGCGGGTGCTGTTGCCGGGGCCGCAGTCGCGGCTGACGACGTCGAAGAAGATGCCGTCGACGTGGAGGCGGCCGTCCGGGGCCTTGAGGTAGTTGTCGACGGAGGCCTTGACGGCGGCGGCGTCGCGGTTGCCGTGGTCGGTGTGGACGTAGCCGAGCACCTTGGTCTTCTCGCCGGTGGCGGTGGTGCCGCCGCGCAGGGCGTCGGCGCGGGCCCGCCATGCGGCGTCGAACGGGGCGTCGCCGTTGCCGGGGTTGAGGACCACCACGGAGGCGGCCGGGCCGGTGGCGGTGAGGCCGGCCAGCATGGCGTCGTTCGCCCAGACGTACGCGGGGACGCCGATCTCCAGGCCCCGCACGCCGGGCGGCCGGGGTACGGGGGGCACCGTGGGGGCCGGGGCGGGTGGAAGCGTGGCTATGGGATCCGAGGGTCCCGGGTCCGCACGCGCCGGATCCGCGCTGCGCGCCGTCGCCGGCGCCGTGACGGCGGGCGACGGCGCGGCGAGTAACGCGGTGACCAGGACGGCGTACAGGGCCTTCACGGCGCGGCGCATGAACGTTCCTCCGGCGGCGGCAGGGGGTGTTCGACCCGAGGAACACTAGACGGGCAGCGATCGCTTCAATGCTGAACCGCCCGCATTCGTGGGACAAACAGAAGAGCGAACCATCGCCTCATCGCGTGAATCGGTGTCGCGAGCCTCCTGGATTCGCCTCCGTTCACCTCCGTTCACCTCATACGGCGGGCAGTCCCACCCCGTGGGCCAGCTGGCCGGCCGCATGGGCGAAGAAGGTGGCCCGGTCCTCGACCACGCGGTTGAACTGGCCGAACAGCTCGAAGGAGACCAGGCCGACCAGCTGGGCCCAGGCGGCGACCAGTGCGGCCGTGACCTCCGGGGGCAGGCCCTCGGCGAAGTCGGCCGTCATCCGGACGGCTTCGGGGCGCAGGGCGGCCGGGAGCGGCGGCAGGGACAGGCCGTGGCCCTCGTAGGCGGCGCGCACGATGCCGATCATGGCGTTCCCGACGCGGGAGGCGGGACCGATGGTGTCGAGGGGAGCGCTGTAGCCGGGTACGGGGGAACCGTAGATGAGGGCGTACTCGTGGGGGTGCTCCAGGGCCCAGGCGCGGACGGCCTCGCAGAGCGCGATCCAGCGGGCGCGGGGCGGGTTTCCCGCGGCGAGGGCGCGGGCGTCGGCCTCCTCGGCCGCGGCGCCGACGCTGTCGTAGGCGTCGACGATGAGGGCGGTGAGCAGCTCGTCGCGGCTGGGGAAGTAGCGGTAGAGGGCGGAGGAGACCATGCCCAGGTCGCGGGCGACGGCGCGCAGGGAGAGTTTGGCGGCACCGTCGGCCGCGAGCCTGCGGCGCGCCTCGTCCTTGATGGCGGCGGTGACCTCGATGCGGGCCCGTTCCCTGGCCCCTCGCACGGTGTTCATGCGCGTCAGTGTGCCATGCGAGTGGAGCACTGCCCAAGAATCGGAGCTCTGCTCCATCTAGAGAGCACTGCTCTTGCTTTGGTGCGCCGATCCGTGCACACTGATCTCAAGCGAGAGCACTGCTCTCTCAAAGTGGATTACGCCCCGGAGGCCACCATGAACGCGTCCAGCCCGTACTACGTCCAGGCCGGCCCGCTCGCCACCCGCTTCAACTCGATCTTCGGCAAGCTGGCCCGGCTCGGCATCAGCCTCGCCGGCAGCGCCGAGCTGTCGGTCCGCGGCCGCAAGTCCGGCGAGATGCAGCGGATCCCGGTCAACCCGCACACGTACGAGGGCGCGCAGTACCTGGTCTCGGCCCGCGGCCACTCCCAGTGGGTCCGCAACATGCGCGTCGCGGGCGGCGGCGAACTGCGCGTGGGGCGCAAGGTGCGCACCTTCACCGCCACCGAGATCACCGAACCGGTCCAGAAGGCCGCCATCCTGCGCACCTACCTGGAGAAGTGGGGCTGGGAGGTCAACCGCTTCTTCCAGGGGGTCACCGCGCAGTCCTCCGACGCGGAACTCCAGGCAGCCGCGGGCGACCACCCCGTCTTCCGCATCACGGTGTCGAACTGACCGCCCGCCTCCGCGATGCGGGCGCGCGGGGCCACGCGGCGGCGGGGGCGCGGCGCTTCAGCCGGGCGGGCGGGCAGGCGGCAGCTCCGGACCGCCCCGGCCCACCGGCGCCCACTCCCGCCCCGTTCCTTCCCCCACTCCCTCCCGCGACCGCGACCACGCCCGCCGCGGGCCTACGCCTCCCCGCGGCCGCCGCTCCGGGCCGCCTGCCGGGCGTCCAGCGCGTGCAGCGCCCTGCGCGCCAACGGGTACGTACGCACCAGGTCGGCCAGGGTCGTCGAGCCCCGCGTGATACGGGCGAAGGCCCGCCACGCAGGCCGGAAACCGGTGATCGCCGCGTGCAAGAGCCCCGGCCGGCTCTCGAAGACGGACAGCATCCGCCTCCCGACGCCCATCTCCACGCCCAGCCCCGCCTTCACGGCGAAGGCGTAGTTGAGTGCCTGGCGGCGCGCGTCCACCGCGTCCTGCGCCTCGGAGATCTTCACCGCCCACTCCCCCGCCAGCCGCCCCGAGCGCAGCGCGAAGGAGATGCCCTCCCTGGTCCACGGCTCCAGCAGCCCGGCGGCGTCGCCCGCGACCAGCACCCGGCCGCGCGACAGCGGCGAATCGGGCGTACGGCAGCGGGTCAGGTGGCCGGAGGAGACGGCCGGTTCGAAGCCCGCGAGCCCGAGCCTGGCGATGAAGTCCTCCAGGTAGCGCTTGGTCGCGGCGCCCTCGCCCTTGGCCGAGATGACCCCGACGGTGAGGGTGTCTCCCTTGGGGAAGACCCAGCCGTAACTGCCGGGCAGCGGGCCCCAGTCGATCAGCACCCGCCCCTTCCAGTCCTCCGCGACGGTGGCCGGGATGGGGATCTCCGCCTCCAGCCCCAGGTCGACCTGCTCCATCTCGACCCCGACGTGCGCGCCGATCCGGCTCGCGCTGCCGTCCGCCCCGACCACCGCGCGGGCCAGGACGGTCTCCCCGTCGGCGAGCACGACGGCTACGGTGCGCCGGTCGGGCACGGCCGCCCCGTGCTGTTCGACGCGGACCACGGCGGTGCCCGTACGGACCGTCGCGCCGGCCTTCTCGGCCTCGACGACCAGCCCGGCGTCGAACTCCGGCCGGTTGATGAGCCCGAACAGCATCTGCTTCGAGCGCCGGGTCCGGGTCAGCTTCCCGTCGAGCGAGAAGGTGACCGCGTGGATGCGGTCCTTGAAGGGCAGCGCGAAGCCCGGCGGCAGGGCGTCGCGCGAGGGCCCGATGATGCCGCCGCCACACGTCTTGTACCGGGGCAGCTCGGCCTTCTCCAGCAGCAGTACGCGCCGCCCCGCCGTCGCCGCCGCGTACGCCGCCGAGGAGCCGGCCGGCCCCGCCCCGACCACGACCACGTCCCACACTTCGCCGGTCTCCCCGCTTTCCCCGGCCACCTCGCCTTCCGTCCCCCGCACGGCGTTTCCTGCGCTTGCGTCGCGTACGTCGTCGCTGTCGCTGCTCACGATGTGCTGCTGCTCCTGATCACCCGGTTGCTCCGATGCCGGGGAAATCCTACGGCGAGACGCCGCCTCGCCCTGCTGTGCGAGGATCGGGACTGTCTTCCGCCGTACCCGGCATACGCACACCACGCGGATGCGGGCGGCGTACACAGAGCACAACGTCGCACCCAAAAGGAGCGTGCCCATGTCCCAGAATCCGATCGCCGAGACCATCGCCTCGCTGATGCCCCGCGCGAAGCGGGAGCTCACCGAGCTGGTGGCCTTCCAGTCGGTGGCGGACTGGGCGCAGTTCCCCAAGAGCGAGAGCGAGGCCGCCGCGAACTGGGTGGCGGACGCGCTGCGCGTCGAGGGTTTCCAGGACGTGGCGCTGCTCGACACCCCGGACGGCACCCAGTCCGTGTACGGCTTCCTGCCCGGCCCCGAGGGCGCGCCGACCGTTCTGCTCTACGCGCACTACGACGTGCAGCCGCCGCTGGACGACGCCGCCTGGATCTCCCCCGCGTTCGAGCTGACCGAGCGCGACGGCCGCTGGTACGGGCGCGGCTCCGCCGACTGCAAGGGCGGGTTCATCATGCACCTGCTGGCGCTGCGCGCCCTGAAGGCCAACGGCGGCGTGCCGGTGAGCGTGAAGGTGATCGTGGAGGGTTCGGAGGAGCAGGGCACCGGCGGCCTCCAGCAGTACGCCGAGGCGCACCCCGAGCTGCTGGCCGCGGACACCGTCATCATCGGCGACGCGGGCAACTTCCGCCTCGGTCTGCCGACGGTGACGGCCACCCTGCGCGGGATGACCCTGATCAAGGTCAAGATCGACACCCTGGGCGGCAACCTGCACTCGGGCATGTTCGGCGGCGTCGCCCCCGACGCGCTGGCGGCGCTGATCCGGCTGCTGGACTCGCTGCGCGCGGCGGACGGTTCGACGACCGTGGACGGACTGGCGTCGGACGCGGTGTGGGAGGGCCTGCAGTACCCGGAAGCGGACTTCCGCGCCGACGCGCGGGTGCTGGACGGGGTCGGGCTGATCGGCGAGGACACGGGCACGATCGCGGACCGGCTGTGGGCCCGACCGGCCGTGACCGTGCTGGGCATCGACTGCCCCTCGGTGGTCGGCGCGACGCCGTCGGTGCACGCGAGCGCCGGCGCCCTGATCAGCCTGCGGGTGCCGCCGGGCGTGGACACCACCGCGGCCATCAAGCTGCTGGAGGCCCACCTCACGGCGCACACCCCGTGGCAGGCGAAGCTGGAGCTCGAGGTCGTGGGCCAGGGGCAGCCGTTCCAGGCGGACACGAGCAGCCCCGCGTACGCGTCGATGGCGGCGGCCATGCAGGTGGCGTACCCGGGTCAGGAGATGCAGGTCGCCGGCATGGGCGGTTCGATCCCGCTGTGCAACACGCTGACGCAGCTGTACCCGGACGCGGAGATGCTGCTGATCGGGCTGAGCGAGCCGGAGGCGCAGATCCACGCCGTGAACGAGAGCGTGTCGCCGCAGGAGCTGGAGCGCCTGTCGGTGGCGGAGGCCCTCTTCCTCGTCAACTACGCGGAGTCCAAGCGCGGCTGACGCTCGTGAGGTACCGGAGTCAGCTCAGGGCGCAGTGCGCGCTGAGCTGACTCAGCTCCTGGTGAATTCGCGTGCACGGGGCGGGCGCGGGTCCGTACGTTCCCGGTATGGATCTTGTCGAAGTGCTCCCGAACCGGCTCCACATGCTCCGATTCCCCATCGGCCAGGCCTATCTCTGGCAGGACGGCGAAGCCCTGACCCTGATCGACGCGGGCAACATCGAGTCCGCCGCCGAGATCGAGGGGGCGATCCGGTCCCTCGGGCTGCTGCCGGAGCGGCTGGAGCGGATCGTGCTGACCCACTGCCACGGCGACCACATCGGCGCGGCCGGTGAGCTCGCCGCCCGCTGGGGCGCGCGGGTCCTGGCCCACCGGCTGGACGCCCCCGTGATCCGGGGCGAGCGGCCCTTGCCCGAACCGGTGCTGCTGGACTGGGAGGTCCCGCTGTACGAGCACGCCCTGAAGGTGGTGCCCGGGGCCCCGCCCACCCCGGTGGACCAGGAGGTGGAGGACGGGGACGCGCTGGGCTTCGGGGACGGGGCGTACGCGGTGCACGCCCCGGGCCACACCGACGGCAGCATCGGCGTCCACCTCCAGCGCCACGGCGTGCTGTTCACCGGGGACTGCGTCGCCGCCGTCGGCCCGCTGATGCTGGGCGTCTTCAACGTGGACCGGGCCAGGGCGGTGGATTCCTTCCGGCGCCTGGCCGCGCTGTCTCCCGCCGTCGCCTGCTTCGGCCACGGCGACCCCGTGACGACGGACACGGCGGCCGCGCTCGCGAAAGCCGCGGCCGACACCGCGTCCTGAGGTCCGGTCAGCCGACGGGTATGCCGGCCTCCAGGTACAGCGGACGGCCGCGTTCCCGGGCGCGCAGGGCCCAGCGCAGGCGCTCGTGGCGGTGCTGCGGGAGCAGTGCGCCGGCCTCGGCCTCCGTGACGAAGCGCCAGGCCCGCAGTTCCGGGCCGGGCAGCCGGAGCCGGGCCGCCGCGCCGTCCGGGAGGCGGCCTCCGTCGAAGAGCAGGCGCAGGCCCCCGTAGCCGGGCGGCTGCGGGGGCTCCCAGTCGACCACCAGCAGCCCGGGGGCCCGCTCCAGTACGAGGCCCAGTTCCTCGGCGACCTCCCGTACGCCCGCGCACGCCGGTGCCTCGCCGGCTTCGACGACCCCGCCGGGGAACTCCCAGCCCGCCTTGTACGTCGGATCCACCAGCAGCACCCGGTCCTGCTCGTCGAAGAGCAGCACCCCGGACGCCACGGTCTCCCGCGTGGGCTCCGGGGTCTGGACGATGTCGCAGACCGGGGCCTCCTCGGTGCGCACTGCTTCGGCGATCCGTTCCGCGGTCTCCCGCACGCTCAGGACGCCGTTGTCGATGACGTGCGCGTCCGCGGTGAGCCAGCCGAGCGCCTGCTGGTAGGCGGGGATGTGGTCGTATGCCCACTGGCGGACGTGGAGGTCCACCTCCGCCGCCGGTCCCGGCTCCTCCCGGGTCGCGATCCGCTGGCGAAGGATCGTTTCCGCAGGGGCCAGCAGCACATGGCGCACCGGTATCCGCCGGGCCGCCAGACCGCCGAAGATCTCGTCCCGGTACTCCTGCCTGAGGAGCGTCATCGGCACGACGAGCACTCCGCCCACCTCGCCGAGCATCGCCGCCGCCGTGTCCACCACCAGGCGCCGCCAGCTCGGCAGGTCCTGGTAGTCGGCAACCTCCGCCAGCCGCTTGCGCGGCAGCAGCGCCCGCAGCGCGTCGCCGATCAACTCCGGGTCGAACAGGGTGCTGTCCGGCAGGATTCCGGTCAGTTCGCGGGCCGTGCTGGTCTTCCCGGCGCTGAATGTGCCGTTGATCCAGACAATCACGTCTACCCCTCTCCCCATGGCTCGTCCGGAGCCCCCAGTGGCTTGCCCGTCCCACCCTGCCACGGAAACCTCACTATCGGCCGAGTGCTTATCCTCAAGGTCAGAGCCCCGCCCGATATCTCCGGAGGTTTCCCCACCGTGCCCCACAGCCGCCGCCCGTCCGACCCCCGTTACGGAAACCGGCCGACCATGAAGGACGTGGCGGCCCGGGCGGGCGTGGGCCTGAAAACGGTGTCGCGCGTGGTCAACGGGGAGGCCGGAGTCACCCCCGACACCGAGCGGCGCGTCCAGGAGGCCATCGACGCCCTGGGCTTTCGCCGCAACGACAGCGCACGCGTGCTGCGCAAGGGCCGTACCGCCACCGTGGGCCTGGTCCTGGAGGACCTCGCCGACCCCTTCTACGGTCCGCTGAACAGGGCCGTGGAGGAGGTGGCCCGCGCCCACGGGGCGCTGCTCATCAACGGCTCCAGCGCCGAGGACCCGGACCGGGAGCGGGAGTTGGCGCTCGCGCTCTGCGCGCGCCGGGTGGACGGGCTGATCGTGATCCCGGCGGGCGACGACCACCGCTATCTGGAACCGGAGATGCGGGCCGGGGTGGCCACCGTGTTCGTGGACCGCCCGGCCGGCCGGATCGACGCGGACGTGGTGCTGTCGGACAGCTTCGGCGGAGCCCGGGACGGGGTGGCCCACCTGATCGCGGGCGGTCACCGCAGGATCGGCTTCATCGGCGACCACCCCCGCATCCACACGTCGGCGGAGCGGCTGCGCGGCTACCGGGCGGCGATGGCGGACGCCGGTCTGCCGATGGCCGAATCCTGGGTGTCGCTCGGCTCCACGGCCCCCGAGCGGGTCGCGGCGGCGGCCCGGTCGATGCTGGCGGGCCCGGAGGCGGTGTCGGCCGTGTTCGCCGGCAACAACCGCGTGACGGTCACGCTGGTACGGGTCCTCGCGGACCGGGAGCGGGAGTCGGACCGCCCGGTGGCCCTGGTCGGCTTCGACGACTTCGAGCTGGCCGATCTGCTCCGCCCCGGCGTGACGGTGGTCGCCCAAGACCCGGCGGCGCTGGGCCGGGTGGCCACCGACCGCCTCTTCCAGCGCCTGGCCGGAGCCGACCTCCCGCCGTCCCGCATCGAACTCCCGACCCGCCTCATCGCCCGCGGCTCGGGCGAACTCCCGCCCGCACCCTGACCGTTACCGGATCAGCCCGCGCAGCCCGGGCACGGCCCCGCCGGCGGCGGCCAGCCCGGCCAGGACGATGAGGGCGAAGCCAATCACCGGTGAACCATCCGGAACGGCCCGGGCGTTCGGTGGAACACCGCCGTACGACCCGCCGCCGTTCTGGTCCGTTCGGAGAATTCCCGGACCGTTCCGTCCACGGCGCCCAACCTGGGCGGCGAGCCGGCCCGGGGGGACGCTGATGGATCCGCACGGCACGTTCGAGGAGGAACTCGCCTCCCTCGCCGCCGAGTTGCGCCGTCTGCGGTTGGAGCGCGGCAACCGCTCCTACCGCGACCTCGCGGCCCGTGCCGCGAAGACGGGCAACGGCATCCGGCTTCCGGTGGCCACGCAGAGCGATGCCTTCCGGGGAAAGCGACTGCTGGGCTTCGACACGCTGATGGCGTTGGTTCGGATCCTGCACGCCTACGACGAGTACGGGCAGGAGGTGCCCGTACCACCGCACAGCGCGCCAGCGCTCGATGGGTGGGGGCCCGCTGGCGGTCACTGGCCGCCCTCCAGCCGACGGCCCCGGCCCGGCCGCGCGGCGCGCCTTCGGCCGGGCCGCCGCCGGACGAGGTCATGCAGGCGTCCCGCCCCCCGACCCCGGAGCGGGGCTCGCCGACGGCCGTCCCCGGGCGCTCCGCCTCCATGGATTCACTGGCCTCGCGTGCGCTGGTCGCGGCGCTGGACAACGCCGAACCAGTCGAACTGCCTCCCCTCGACATGGGCCACCCGCTCTTCCGGGTGGCGTTCAGTCCCAACGGCCGGATTCTCGCCACGACGACGGGAGGGGGATCCGTGCTGCTCCGGGATCCGGTGACCCGGCAGGCCCTCGGTGAACTGGACGCCCTTCCCTGGGCACTGGCCTTCTCCCCCGACGGGAGGCTGCGTCGCTGGATCGTCGGACGGGCCTGAACACCGCGAGGCCCGGCCGGGGTGTACCCGGCCGGGCCTCGTACGGAACTACACGGCTCAGGCGGTCGCCGTCAGGGTCGCCGAGCGGCGCGGGATCGCGAAGGCGTCCAGTTCCGCGCGGCTCAGGCCGGTCAGGGCGGCGACCTCCTCGGCGCCCACGGCGCCGCAGTCCAGGCCGCGGACCAGGTAGCCGGCCAGCGCCTTGGCGGTGGCGGGCTCGTCCATCACGTCGCCCTCGATCTTGGCGACGTACGCCTTCAGGCGCGCGGCGGCGGCGTCGAGGCCCTCGCGGTAGAAGGTGAAGACGGCCGCGTAGCGGGTCGGCAGGTGCGCCGGGTGCATGTCCCAGCCCTGGTAGTAGGCGCGGGCCAGGGCGCGGCGGGTCAGGCCGTAGTGGAGCTTCCAGGCCTCGTGGACGTGCTCGGTGGTGCCGATCGGCAGCACGTTCGTGGAGCCGTCGGAGACGCGTACGCCGGTGCCGGCGGCCGCGACCTGCATGATGGCCTTCGCGTGGTCGGCGGCCGGGTGGTCGCTCGACTGGTAGGCGGCGGAGACGCCGACGCAGGCGCTGTAGTCGAAGGTGCCGTAGTGCAGGCCGGTGGCGCGGCCCTTGGCGGCCTCGATCATCCGGGCCACGGTGGCGGTGCCGTCGGAGGCCAGGATGGACTGGCTGGTCTCGATCTGGATCTCGAAGCCGATCCGGCCCGGGCGCAGGCCGCGGGCCGTCTCGAAGGCCTCCAGCAGCTTGACGAAGGCGCTGACCTGCTCGGCGTACGTGACCTTCGGGAGGGTCAGGACGAGACCCTCGGGGAGTCCGCCGTTCGCCAGCAGACCGGAGAGGAAGATGTCGGTGGTGCGGATGCCGCGGTCACGGACGTTGGACTCCATGCACTTCATGCGGATGCCCATGTACGGGGCGTTCGTGCCGTTGGAGAAGGCTTCGGAGACGAGGCGGGCGGCGCGGGCCGCGGCCTGGTCCTCCTCCTCGTCGGAGCGGACGCCGAACCCGTCCTCGAAGTCGACGCGGAGGTCCTCGATCGGCTCGGAGGCGAGCTTGGCGCGGACGCGGTCGTAGACCGGTACGGCCAGCTCGTCGGAGATGCCCAGCACCTTGGCGAAGGTGGCGGCGTCCGGGGCGTGCTCGTCGAGCGCCGCGAGGGCCTGGTCGCCCCAGGAGCGGATGGTGTCCGCGGCGAACACGTCACCGGGCACGTAGACGGTGTGGATGGGCTGACGGGTGCCGGGGTCGCCCGGGTAGTGCCGCGCGAGCTCCGCGTCCACCGGCGCGAGGGAAGCGCTGATGCCCTCGCTGACCGCGCCTGCGAGGCTCGTCGCCACCTTCTCCTGCTGACCCATCGTGCACTCTCCTCTTTTCCGCTTCACGGAAGCTTAGATCCGCATAGCAGAATTTAGTCACGGGGTTCCGCTCCGTCAATGGTCCCCCGGCCGTCCTGGACAAACGACTCGGGGCCGTGCGGTGAGAATCACCACACGGCCCCGGAGACCACGTACCCGCAGGTCAGACCTGAAAGGTTAGCCCTTGCGCGCCTTGATCTCCTCGGTCAGCTGCGGGACGACCGCGAAGAGGTCGCCGACCACGCCGTAGTCGACCAGGTCGAAGATCGGGGCCTCGGCGTCCTTGTTGATGGCCACGATGGTCTTCGAGGTCTGCATGCCGGCCCGGTGCTGGATCGCGCCGGAGATGCCCGAGGCGATGTACAGCTGCGGGGAGACCGACTTGCCGGTCTGGCCGACCTGGTTGGAGTGCGGGTACCAGCCGGCGTCGACGGCGGCGCGCGAGGCACCGACGGCCGCACCGAGGGAGTCGGCGAGCGCCTCGATGATGTGGAAGTTCTCGGCGCCGTTGACGCCGCGGCCGCCGGAGACCACGATCGCGGCCTCGGTCAGCTCGGGGCGGCCGGTCGACTCGCGCGGGGTGCGGCCGGTGACCTTGGTGCCGGTGGCCAGGGCGCCGAAGGTGACGGCGAGCGCCTCGACGGTGCCGGCGGCCGGGGCGGCCTCGACCGGAGCCGAGTTCGGCTTCACGGTGATGACCGGGGTGCCCTTGGACACGCGGGACTTGGTGGTGAACGACGCGGCGAAGGCGGCCTGGGTCGCGACCGGACCCTCGTCACCCGCCTCCAGGTCGGTGGCGTCGGTGATGATGCCGGAGCCGATGCGGACGGCCAGGCGCGCGGCGATCTCCTTGCCCTCGGCGGAGGAGGGGACGAGCACGGCGGCCGGGGAAACGGCCTCGTACGCGGCCTGGAGCGCGTCCACCTTCGGTACGACGAGGTACTCGGTGAACTCGGGGGCGTCGGCGGTGAGGACCTTGACGGCACCGTGCTCGGCGAGCACGGCCGCGGTGGCCTCGGCACCGGCGCCCAGGGCGACGGCGACGGGCTCGCCGATGCGGCGGGCCAGCGTCAGCAGCTCGAGGGTGGGCTTGCGGACGGCGCCGTCCACGTGGTCGACGTAGACGAGAACTTCAGCCATGGGACTGCTCTCCTGCTATTGCGAAGTGTCTGGGGGCTAAGAGGGATGACCGAAGTTCTTAGATGAACTTCTGGCCGGCCAGGAACTCGGCCAGCTGCTTGCCGCCCTCGCCCTCGTCCTTGACGATCGTGCCGGCGGTGCGGGCCGGGCGCTGCGCCGCGGCGTCGACCTTGGTCCAGGAGCCTTCCAGACCGACCTCGTCGGCCTCGATGTCCAGCTCCTCCAGGTCCCAGGACTCCACCGGCTTCTTCTTGGCGGCCATGATGCCCTTGAAGGACGGGTAGCGGGCCTCGCCCGACTGGTCCGTCACCGAGACGAGCGCGGGGAGGGAGGCCTCCAGCTGCTCGCTCGCGGTGTCGCCGTCGCGGCGGCCGGTCACGGTGCCGTCCTCGACCTTGACCTCGGAGAGCAGGGTGACCTGCGGGACGCCCAGACGCTCGGCCAGGATCGCCGGGAGGACGCCCATGGTGCCGTCGGTCGAGGCCATGCCGGTGATGACCAGGTCGTAGCCGGCCTTCTCGATCGCCTTGGCGAGCACCAGCGAGGTGCCCATGACGTCGCTGCCGTGCAGGTCGTCGTCCTCGACGTGGATGGCCTTGTCGGCGCCCATCGACAGCGCCTTGCGCAGTGCGTCCTTGGCGTCCTCGGGGCCCACCGTCAGGACGGTGATCTCCGCGTCGTCGGCCTCTTCGGCGATCTGCAGCGCCTGCTCGACGGCGTACTCGTCGAGCTCCGACAGCAGGCCGTCGACGTCGTCACGGTTGACGGTCAAGTCCTCGGTGAACTGCCGGTCGCCGGTGGCGTCGGGCACGTACTTCACACAGACAACGATCCTCAGGCTCACGCCGGCTCTCCTACCGCATCGTCTTTTCTGGTACCGCCTTGTGCAGGCAGCATAGGCGCCTTGTCGGGCGGATCCCGGTCGGGGCGGCCCGCGCCCCGAAGGGAATGTTACTCGTCAGTACACCGTGGGTCCCGCCAAGTCGCAAGCTCGGTGAACTGTGATCTGTCCAACGCCGCCGGACCCGCCCCAGCAGGGACGATTCAGTCGCGCAGCGCGTTGAAGCGACCTTGGTGGTACAGCAGGGGGCGACCCTCCCCGGCCGGATCCCCCGCGACCGCCTCCGCGATGATCACACGATGTTCGCCGGCGGGCACCCGCGCCACCACCCGGCAGACCAGCCACGCGAGCACGCCGTCCAGCACCGGGACCCCGTGCGGACCGGTGCTCCAGTCGGTGGCGGGGCCGAAACGGTCCGCCCCGCTCCGGGCGAAAAGGCCCGCCAGCTCCCGTTGGTGCTCGCCGAGTATGTGGACGCCGAGGTGGTCGCTGTCGCGCACCGCGGGCCAGCTGGAGGATCCGGTGCCGATGGTGAAGGACAGCAACGGCGGATCCGCGGAGACGGAGTTGAGCGAGGTGGCGGTGAAGCCCGCCGGGCGCCCGCCGGTCTCCGCGGTGATCACGGCGACTCCGGCGGCGTGCCGCCGGAACACGGAGCGCAGGAGGTCGGGCGAGCCGGGGTGCCCGGTGCCGAATCGGTGGGACGAAGCCGTCGGGGCCGCAGGAGCGGTCATCGGGGTACTTCCTTCTGCCGCGGAGCACGCGGGCGCTGTAGGGGATCGGGGACCGGGGACGTTCAGTGGTCCCGACAGCGCGCGCTCGCGTGGCGGACGAGGTCCACGTGGACCCGCCCGTAGAGCAGGAGTTCATACGGCATACGGCCAGCGTGGCGATCTCCCGTGTACACAGTCAAGCGGGATCCGTCAGATGTCAGGCGCGTCACGCTGCGTGCGGGCCCGCGCGACGGCGCGTGTACCGGCGCGCTGCTCCCACCGCGCCTCGAACCGCGCCTCGAACCGGGCCTCGAACCGGGCCTCGAACCGGGCCTCATACGGCGGCACCCAGGGCCGCGATCACATCCGCCTTGCGCGGCATCCCGGCAGCCCGCCGGACGATCCGACCCGCCGCGTCCAGGACGAGCACGGTCGGGGTCTTCTCGATCCCCAGGGCCCGGACCAGGTCCAGCCGGTCCTCGGCGTCGATCTCGATGTGCGCGACCCCCGCGACCATCGCCGCGACCTCGGCGAGTATCCGCCGGGTCGCCCGGCAGGGCTGGCAGAAGGCGCTGGAGAACTGCACCAGGCTCGCCCGCTCCCCCGGCTCCGCGCCCAGTTCAGCGGCACCCAGCCGTACCCGCCCGTCCTCGTGCCCGAGCACCCGCGCTCCCGTCGCCGTCCTCGCTTACGCGCACCATCCTCGTACGCTCGTACTCTGATCGGAGCGCCCAACAAAGGGCCCGCATTCCCGGCGTGACGAGAATCTCTCCGGGCACACTCGTCTGGGCTGGCCAGCAGCCCGCCTATGGGGCACGATCCCCCATGGGTCGCGTACCTACGCTTCCGTAACTTCCGGCCGGGAGCACCTCCCCAGGCAGAAAGCGGGGTCTCCCCACCATGGCTGAGCTCGTCTACCCTCCCGTGATCGGCGCCGCGCACGGACTGTTCCGCGCGCTGGACATCCGCATCGACATGAAGGGCACCGAGAACATCCCGCGCAAGGGCGGGGCGGTCCTGGTGTCGAACCACATCGGCTACCTCGACTTCATTTTCGCCGGCCTGACCGCGCGGCCGCAGAAGCGCCTGGTGCGCTTCATGGCGAAGGAGTCGGTGTTCCGGCACAAGGTGTCCGGTCCGCTGATGCGTGCGATGAAGCACATCCCGGTGGACCGCAAGCAGGGTGAGACGGCATACCAGCACGCCCTGGACTCGCTGCGGGCCGGCGAGATCATCGGGGTCTTCCCGGAAGCGACGATCTCACAGTCCTTCACCCTCAAGAGCTTCAAGTCGGGTGCGGCGCGCATGGCCCAGGAGGCCGGTGTCCCGCTGATTCCGGTGGCCCTGTGGGGCACCCAGCGGCTGTGGACCAAGGGCCGCCCGAAGAACCTGAAGCGCAGCCACATCCCGGTGACGATGCGGGTGGGCGAGCCGATCGAGGCGCCGACGGACCAGTACGCCGGGGCGATCACCCGCCGCGTGCGCGAGCGCGTGCAGGAGCTGCTGGACGCGGCGCAGCGCGCCTACCCGGACAAGCCCAAGGACGCCACCGACTCCTGGTGGCTGCCGGCCCACCTGGGCGGCACCGCTCCGACGGCGGCCCAGGTCAAGGAAGCCGGCTGACCCTGCCGTCGAAGCGCGGCCCGGCCCCCTGCGGGACGGGGCCGCGCTGTTCGTCGTAGCCGCTCAGTTGGGGTTGTCGGCGTGGGTCAGGGTCTCCCACGCCTCGAAGTGGTTCTCGGTGCCGGCCGGCCGCCGCCCCTCGGTGAGCCTGCGGGTGTTCTCCATCGTGACGCCGAGCCGGGTGTGCAGGGCGTTGTAGCCGACCTCCGTGGCCGGGCCGATGCCCTTGGTCAGGCTTCCCCCACAGAGCCAGGACGGCACGGGCTCGCCGAGTTCGTACTTCGCGTGGAAGCCCAGGGCGTGCCGGAACCGGTCCTTGAACTGCGGGTACAGGTCGCGCCCCTGGATCCGCGAGGTCTCCGCGACGTGCATGGTGGCCGCGATGCCCATGCCGGTGTGGCCGAAGTCCCGGCAGGTCTCCTGGGCGAGGCCGTCCACGAAGGTGCTCTGGTCGTGCCAGTAGCCGATCAGCTCGCTCCGGGTGTCGATGCTGGAACGGGGCGGGTAGACGGGCTGCGCGCCGTCGGACGCCAGGTAGAAGTAGGCGGGGACACGGCCGAGGTAGATGCCCATCGCCTTGTCGTAGCTCGCCCGGTCGTCGAGATGGACCGAGATGCCGACGGCGGCGTCCATCATGATCAGTTCCCAGTTGCCGTTGCTGTTCGGCTTCCCGTTGATCACCTCGGGCAGGTAGACCTCGCGCAGCATGGTCGCGAAGCGCGTCCGGTTCGCCCAGCCGCCGGCGTACGTGTGCTTGATGATCTCGGCGGCGCGCGGCCAGGTCGACCCGGCCCAGCCGCTCTGCAGGGGCGCGTTGCTGTTGGTGTGGTCCTTGATCGTCGCGGACCAGGCGTCCATCAGCTCGATCGACTTCTTCGCGTACTTCGCATCCCCGGTGATGTACCAGGCGAGCGCGTGGCTGTACGCGGCGATGGCGTCCTCACGCTCCTCGGTGCAGCCGTTGTTCGGGTTGGAGTACGAACCGCACTCGACGACGGCGCGCGGCTTGGGCGTGCGGGACAGCGATCCGTACCTGCTCGCGAGCATGGCGTCGAACGCCGACTTCCAGGGCTGCTGGCCCGCTTGCACCTTGGACCGTACGAAGTCCAGTTGTGCGCGGCTGTTGAGCACTCCGGGATGGGCGAACTGCGCGGGGGCGGCGGCAGCGGCGGGAGTGGGAGCGGGCGGCGCCGCGACGGTGGGGGCGGGGACCACCGCCACCAGTAAGCCGAGGGCCAGGGCGGCGAGCCCGGCGGGGAGTCCGAAACGCATGGGGGGCCTTCCGGTAGGAGGGGTTCCGGTGGCCCGAAGATACTCATGCCCATGCCAAGCTGACAACGATGTCTGACAAGAAAGTTTCCTGTCGCTCTTCGAGAGGTCAGCCTTCGCGCTTGCGGCGGCGATGGGCGGCCACCCGCGAGCGGCTGGAGCACGTGGTGGAGCAGTACCGGCGCGCGCTGCCCGGCCCGGTGGCGAGGAAGAACCGCCCGCAGCCCTCGGCGGCGCAGGCGCCCCAGGCGATCCGCCCGTACTCGGTGAGCAGCTGGGCGAGGGCGAGGGCGCCCGAGGCCAGGAACCAGTCGCCCCAGCCCGCCTCCTCGCCCCGGTCCACGTGCAGGTGCCAGGGATGCCCGTCGTGCCGGGTCAGCCGGGGCCGGGTGGCGCACTCCTCCAGCAGGGCGTTGAGGGCGTCGGCGGCCCGGTCCTCGTCGCTCTCGCCGAGGACCCCCGCCATCCGCCGGGCGGCGGCCCGCAGTTCGGCGGCGCCGGCCTCGGGGAACGTCTCCGCGGTGAGGTCCGCCGGACGCTCCCCGTGGGCGGCGAGCAGCTGCGCGAGTGCGGCGCGCGGCAGTTCGGGGTCCACCCGGACCGCCTCGGCAAGGTCGATCAGCCGCCTGGCCGCCGAGAAGCCCCCTCGCGAGTCCGCCATGCCCGGATCCTTTCCCTGTACACCCGAATGACGTAACGTCTTGAGCTGTTATCACGTTACAGCAGCGGGGAGGGGTCGGGATGAGCGGGTTCGGGCGGTACCTGGCGGCGGCACTGGCCGCGCGGTTCGCCTCCGAGGGCATGGGCATGGCCGTGGTCCTGCTCGCCCTGGAGCGCACCGGGAGCGCCTCGTACGGGGCGTTCGTGCTGACGGCCTGGCTCGCGCCGCACGTCCTGGCGGCTCCGCTCGCGGGCGCCGCCGCGGCCCGGGCCCGGCGCCCGCGGCTGTTCCATGTCGGCGCCCTGGCCGGGTTCACGGCGGCCGTGGCGGCGCTGGCCCTGCTGCTGGGCCGGGCCCCGATGCCGCTGGTGCTCGCGGTGGCGGCGCTCGGCGGCAGCTGCGGGCCGATGGTGACGGGCGGGCTGTCCAGCCTGGTCACGGGGCTGGTCCCGGCGGGCGCCGGGCGCGACCGGGCCTACGGCTGGGACGCGTCCACCTACAACGGCGCCTCGGTGACCGCACCGGCGGCGGTCAGCCTGGCCACGGCACTGGGCTCGGCGGCTCCGGCGATGGCGGTCCTGGCGGCGTCCGGCGCACTGGCGGCCGCGCTCGCCGCGACCCTCCCGTACGGGGCCCCGGGCGCGGGCAGGCCCCAGGACGGGCCTCGGGCCGGCCTGGGGTCGGGGCTCGCGGCGCTGTGGCGGGTCCGGGAGCTGCGGGCCGTCACCTCGGCGACGACCCTGGCCTTCGTGGGCATCGGCTCCCTCACCACCACCTCGGTCCTGCTGGCCGCCGGGCTCGGCAGCCCGGGCGCCGGGGGTGTGCTGATGACGGCCTTCGCGGTGGGCGCCCTGGTGGGCTCGCTGACCCTGGGCCGGATGACGGCCGTGGAGCCGGGCCGGCTGGTGCGGTGGGCCCTGGCCGGGACGGGGGCGGCGCTGGCCGCGGCCGCGTTCACGCCTTCGGTGGCCGCCACGGCGGCGCTGTTCGCAGTGGCCGGGGTGTGCGACGGACCGCTGCTCACGGCCACCCTGCGGATCCGCTCGGAGCACGCCCCGGACGCGGTGCGGACGCAGGTGTTCACCCTGGGCGCCGGGCTCAAGGTGACGGCGGCGTCGGCCGGAGCGGCCCTGGTGGGGTTCGCGGCCGACGCGCCCGCGTGGACGCTGTTGACCGGGATCGCCGGACTCCAGCTCGCGGCGGCCCTGCTGCACGCCCTGACGGCGGCGCGCAAGCCCGCCCCGGCGGCAGCGGTCACAGGGCTGTCGGCAGGTTCTCCCACAACTGCGGCCGGTCGGCAGAGTCCTGGAGCGCCTTGAGCGCGGCCGGGTGCGGGGCGGCGTACAACTCGGGGTGGTCGACCTCGCCGAGCTCCGGGCGCACGGGGAAGGCCAGTCGCTCCACGTCGAGGCTGAACCGGGCGTCCACACCGGGCTTGTTGCCGCGCGGGTCCACCCGGGCCCAGCCCTCACCACCGGGCAGCCGCAGCGCGATCAGCCCGTGGATCAGGTGGTTGCCGCCGTCGTCGTCGGCGAGCCGCTGGTAGCAGAGGGCCGCGGGGATGCCCTGGGCGCGCAAGAGGGCCGCCAGGGCGTGGGACTTGGCGTGGCAGATGCCGTTGCGGGTGGCCAGGACCTCGGAGGCGCGCCAGGCGACGCGCAGGTCGCCGGAGTCGGCGGAGTGCGGGATGGTGTCGCGGACGAACTCGAAGACCGCCTCGGCGTATGCGTACGCGTCGCCGCCCGTGGCGGTCCAGAAGGCGTCGGCGGTTTCACGCACCAGCGGATGCTCGTGATCTATGGCTTCGTCGGCCGCCAGATAGGCGGCGAGGTCAGGCTGCTCCTGGATCAGTTCCATGATCCAGGAGCATACCTATGCCATTCTTCGCATGACTATCGATTTATGCGGAAGGGATTCAGCGCGCCATCTCTTCCTTCAGCGCCTGGAGGAATCCGTCCACGTCCTCTTCCTGGGTGTCGAAGCCGCACATCCAGCGGACATCGCCCGCGGCCTCGTCCCAGAAGTAGAAGCGGTAACGCTTCTGCAGCCGGCGCGACACCTCGTGCGGCAGCCGCGCGAACACCGCGTTCGCCTGCACCGGGTAGAGGATCTCCACGCCGTCCGTCTCGCGCACGCCCGCGGCGAGCCGCTGCGCCATCGCGTTGGCGTGACGGGCGTTTCGCAGCCACAGGTCCTTGGCGAGCAGCGCCTCCAGCTGCACCGACACGAACCGCATCTTGGACGCGAGCTGCATCGACATCTTGCGGATGTGCTTCATCTGCCGGACCGCGTCCGGGTTGAGCACCACCACGGCCTCGCCGAACATCATGCCGTTCTTGGTGCCGCCGTACGACAGCACGTCCACGCCGACCGTGTTCGTGAAGGTGCGCATCGGCACGTCGAGCGAGGCCGCGGCGTTGGCTATCCGGGCTCCGTCGAGGTGCACCTTCATGCCCAGGCCGTGCGCGTGGTCGCAGATGGCCTTGATCTCGTCCGGGGTGTAGACCGTGCCGAGTTCGGTGTTCTGGGTGATCGAGACGACCTGCGGCATCGCCCGGTGCTCGTCCTCGAAGCCCCAGGCCTCCTGGTCGATCAGCTCGGGGGTGAGCTTGCCGTCCGGCGTCGGGACGGCGAGCAGCTTGATGCCCGCCATCCGCTCCGGCGCGCCGCCCTCGTCCACGTTGATGTGGGCGGTCTTGGCGCAGATCACCGCACCCCACCGGTCGGTCATGGCCTGCAGGGCGACGACGTTGGCGCCCGTGCCGTTGAAGACCGGGAAGGCCTGCGCGTACGGCCCGAAGTGGCTGCGGAAGATCTTCTGCAGGTGTTCGGTGTACTCGTCCTCGCCGTACGAGACCTGGTGCCCGCCGTTGGCCAGCGCGACGGCCGCGAGGACCTCGGGGTGCACCCCCGCGTAGTTGTCGCTCGCGAAACCGCGCACCGCCGGGTCGTGGTGGCGCCGGGCGTCGGTCTTCCCGGCATCGGTTCTCACGGTTGCGGAGTGAGCCACAGACGCTGTCCGTTCACATCGATTGCGGGTCGCTCCCAGACGCCGGCGATGGCCTCGGCCAGCTCCTTGACGTCGGTGAAGCCCGCGAACTTCGCATTGGGACGCTCGGCGCGCATCGCGTCGTGCACCAGTGCCTTGATGACCAGGATCGCAGCCGCCGCGCCCGGGCCTTCCTCGCCCCCCGCCTTACGGAAGGAGTCCGCGAGGGCCAGGGTCCAGGCCTCGGCCGCCGCCTTGCCCGCGTTGTACGCGGCGTTGTTGGCGACCGGCTTGTGCGCGCCGGACTGGCTGACCAGAACGTAGCGGCCGCGGTCGCTGCGCAGCAGTCCGTCGTGGAAGGCGAGCGAGGTGTGCTGGACGGTGCGGATGAGCAGCTTCTCCAGGAAGGCCCAGTCCGCGAGGTCGGTCTCGGTGAAGGAGGCGCTGCCGCGCCAGCCGCCGACCAGGTGGACCAGCCCGTCGATCCGGCCGAACTCCTTCTCGATCTGCTCGGCCCAGGCCTTGGTGGCCGCGAGGTCGAGCAGGTCCACCGTGTCACCGGTGATGCTGGCGCCGCCGTGGGCATAGCGCGCCGCGTCCACCGCCTCGGCGAGCCGCGCCGCATCGGCGTCGGACGCGACGACCACGGCACCCGCCTCGGCGAGGCGGAGCAGGGTGGCGCGGCCGGCGGGGCCACCGGCCCCGGCCACCGCCACTACCGCTCCGTGCAGCTTTCCGTTGCCGTTCCCGGAGCCGTTCATCTGTACAGCCTCCTGTGGGCGGTCGCTCACGCGGCGACTCGCTCGGCCTGCTCGGCGTTGAGGGCGGTGATGCCCTTGGTCGAGGCGATCACGCCCTTGAGCTTCTTGGCGAGCGCCTCATAGAACATGCTGAGCGGAAACTCGTCCGGAAGCACGTCGTCGACGAGCTTGCGCGGAGGCTGCGTCATGTCGAGGGCGTCGGGGCCCTTGGCCCACTTGGACCCCGGGTGCGGGGCGAGGTACGTCGAGACCAGGTCGTAGGCCTTGAACCAGTGGACCAGCTTCGGGCGGTCGATGCCGGCCCGGTAGAGGTCCTCGATCTCGGCGCACAGCTGGTTGGTGACCTGCGGGGCACGCATCCAGTCGATCTTCAGCTTGTTGTCCGTCCAGCGCACGACGTCGTGCTTGTGGAGGTACGCGAAGAGCAGCTGGCCGCCGAGACCGTCGTAGTTGCGGTTGCGGTCGCCGGAGACCGGGAAGCGGAACATCCGGTCGAAGAGGACGGCGTACTGGACGTCACGGCCGTGCTCGTTGCCCTCGGACTCCAGCTTCACGGCCTCCTTGAAGGCGGTGAGGTCGCAGCGCAGCTCTTCCAGGCCGTACATCCAGAACGGCTGGCGCTGCTTGATCATGAAGGGGTCGAACGGCAGGTCGCCGTGGCTGTGGGTGCGGTCGTGGACCATGTCCCACAGGACGAAGGCCTTCTCGCAGCGCTCCTGGTCCTGGACCATGGCGGCGATGTCCTCGGGCAGCTCGATGCCCAGGATGTCGACCGCGGCCTCGGTGACCTTGCGGTAGCGGGCGGCCTCGCGGTCGCAGAAGATGCCGCCCCAGGTGAAGCGCTCGGGGGCCTCGCGCACGGCGATGGTCTCCGGGAAGAGCACGGCGGAGTTGGTGTCGTAACCCGGGGTGAAGTCCTCGAAGGTGATGCCGAGGAAGAGCGGGTTGTCGTACCGGGTTCGCTCCAGCTCGGCGAGCCACTCGGGCCACACCATCCGGAGGGCGACGGCCTCCAGGTTGCGGTCCGGGTTGCCGTTCTGCGTGTACATGGGGAAGACCACGAGGTGCTGCAGACCGTCGGTGCGCTCGGCGGCCGGCTGGAAGGCCAGCAGGGAGTCGAGGAAGTCCGGCACCCGGAAGTCGTCGGCGACCCACTTGCGCAGGTCCGCGACGAGCGCCTGGTGGTAGGCCGCGGCGTGCGGGAGCAGCGGGGACAGCGCCTCGACGCCCTCGATCACGCACTCGACCGCGGACTCGGCCTCGGCCCGGGTGGGGGCGCCGGCGGCCTCGAAGTCGATCGAGCCGTCATTGGCCTGCCAGGGGCGGATCTCCTCCACGGCGGCCTTGAGCGCGGGCCACGCGGGGTGGTCGACCACCCGCGCCCCGGCGGTTATCACGGCACCGCCGGCACCCGGCACAAGAGTTTCCGTCATGTCACTTCCTCCACAGGAGAACCTCACGTCAAGGCAGCGTAAGCGGCGGAGGCTCTCCCGTTCAAGAGGCATCTCGGGAAATTATCCTGTGATACCCCCCGCTTCACCGGAAGTCTTCCCGTTCGTCAGCGTGGAATCGATGGCTCCGCCCAGTCGCGCCATGGCCTCCCGGGCCTGTGGCAGTACGCCGGCCAGCGCCAGGAAGCCGTGGAACATCCCGGGATGGGCGTCAAGGACCGAGGGAACTCCGCACGCGGTCAGCCTGCGGTGGTACGCCCGTCCGTCGTCCCGCAGCGGATCGCACCCGGCGACCACCAGGTGCGCGGGCGGCAGCCCGGTCAGGTCCGCGCGCAGCGGGGAGGCCAGCGGATGCCCGCCGTCCCCGTCAGGGCCCAGGTACTGCTCCCAGAACCAGCGCAGGTGCGCGGCGGTCAGGAAGCAGCCCTCGGCGTACGTCCGGTACGACCCGCCGGCCTGGGCGGCGTCCAGGGCGGGATAGACGAGCACCTGGAGGGCGACGGCCGGTCCCGTGTACTTCCGGTGGTCCCGGGCCATCAGCAGCGAGGCGGCGGCGAGGTTGCCCCCGGCGCTGTCCCCGGCGACCACCAGGGCGCCCGGGTCGCCGCCCAGTTCGCCGAGGTGTCCGCCGGCCCAGCACAGGGCGGCGTACGCGTCCTCCAGGGCGGCCGGGAACCGGTGCTCGGGAGCCCGCCGGTAGTCCACCGAGACCACGGCCGCGCCGGCCGACCGGGAGAGGGTGCGGGCGGTGGTGTCATGGGTGTCCAGGTCACAGAGGACGAAGCCGCCGCCGTGCAGGAAGACCACGGTGGGGCGCGGCCCCGGCCACTCCTCGGGGTCGGGCAGGTAGATCCGTACGGGGACCGGCGGGGCTCCGGACGGGCCGGGGACCGTCCGGTCCTCGACGGCTCCGACGCGGGGCGGGTCCGCCGGCTGCCGGGGCGCGGCCGCCAGAATGCGCCGGGCCTCGTCGGCGTCGGTGACGCTCCCGCCGACATCCGGGAAGGCGGCGGTCAGCGCTTCGACGTAGGGCCGGACAGCGGGGTCGAGGCGGTCGGCGGGGCCGAGCCGGTCCGAGGGGCGGGGTCGGGGGTCGGTCATCGCCGGCCCCGGAAGTGGGGGATGACCTTCTCGCCCCACTGCCGCAGGGTCTCCAGACAGGCCTCCTGCTCCACGGTGCCCATCTGGATCAGACACATGATCTCGTCGGCCCCCGCCTCCTTCAGCCGTTCCACGTGGGCGATGGCGTCATCGGCGCTGCCGTAGGCGTGGTCGGCCCGGAAGGTGGCCGTCGAGGTCGGCCGGACCGGGATGTCCAGCTCGTGCAGCCGGGCCACGACCTGCTCGGCCGCCTTGCGCATCTCGGCGGCCTCGTCGGCGCCCGCGACCACGGCCTCGTCCGGGATGCCCGCGCCGCCGTACCAGTGGCCGATGGACTGGGCGAAGAACCGCTGGCCTCGGATGCCGATCCGGCGCGCCTCCTCCCGGTCGTCGAGCACGATGGTCGGGCAGAGCACCGAGAAGTGGTCGTTGACCGCGGTGGACACGAACCGGCTGCCGTCCCGCCCGGCGATCGCGGCGTCGTAGACGGCCCGCATCCCCGCGATCGACTCGGGTCCGGCGAAGCCCATCACCAGGGCCCCGATCCCCAGCTCGGCGGCCTGCACCAGGGTCTCGCCGCGGCTGCACGCCAGGAACAGCGGCGGGTGCGGGGTCTGCGCGGGCCGCGGCAGGATCGGGTGCGGGTCGATGTCGATCAGCTCGCCGTGGTACTCCAGCTCCTCCTCCTGCCAGGCCCGGCCGATGATCCGCAGCGCCTCCTCGACCTCCGCCGTGGTGCGCTCCCGGTCCACCCCGCACAGCGAGGTCTCCTGCTCGGTGCCCCCGCGCCCGGCCCCGAGGTCGAGCCGCCCGCCGGAGAGCAGGTCGAGCATCGCGGCCCGTTCGGCGACCCGGACCGGGTGGTTGAAGTTGAAGGGCATGCACACGACGCCGTGCCCGATGCGTATGGTGCTGGTCCTGGCCGCGACCCAGGTCAGGAAGATCTCGGGGGCCGACATGTGCGCGTACCACTTCAGCGAGTGGTGTTCGACCGCCCAGATCCGGTCGAAACCCATCCGCTCGGCGAGCACGGCCTGCTCCACGCAGTCGCGGATCACCTGGTGCTCCCGCTCCACGGTCGGGTCGGCGAGCTGAGCTTCGAAGATCACGGAGAATTTCACGGTGCCTCCAGGGTTGCGTCCCGTGCCCGGTCTTACTTCAATTAGGAATATGACTAGTAGTCAGAAGTCGAAGAAGCAAGAGACGGGGAGGCAGGAGTTGCCGCCGACCGCGTGGGCGGTTCTCGGCCTTCTTTCCTTCCCCGGGGAGCGCACGGGCTACGAGCTGAAGAAGTGGGCGGACTCCTCGCTCCGCTTCTTCTACTGGTCACCCGCCATCAGCCAGATCTACGCCGAGCTGCGCCGCCTGGAGGAGCTCGGCTACGCGGCTTCCGCGCGCTCGGGGCCCGAGGAGGCGCGGGCCAAGCGGCGCTACGCCATCACCGACGCGGGACGCGAGGCACTGGCCGGCTGGGCCGCCGACACGGCGGAGGCCGGGCCCCCGGTGCTCAAGCACGGACTGCTCCTGCGGGTCTGGCTCGGACACCTGGCCGAGCCGGAGCGGCTGCGCGCGATGGTCGGCGAGCACCTGGAGCGCACCCGGGCCGAGCTGGCCGCCGTACGGGAGGCCATGGAGCAGGCGGGTGCGGTCGCGGAGTGGGCCTTCCCCGCACTCGCGCTGCGCTGGAGCGAGCGGCAGCACCTCGCGGAACTGGAGCTGGGCGAAGCCCTCCTGACCGATCTGGCCGATCTGACCGGCGAGGCCCGTCAAGCCGGCGGGGACGCGCCCACGCCCGGGTGACGGCGCCGCCACCGCCACCGGCCTCGCAGGGGCTCACAACCCCGACGGGAAGCGGCCGGTGCGCCTCTCCGGGGCCTTGCACGGGCGGTCCCTTCGCACCCTCGGCGCACTAGCATGCGTCCTCATCGCGCGCGGCCGGTCGGGACACCGAGTCCGCGCGGGGAGCCGCCGTCGACGGAAGCGAGAGAACCTTGACTTTCCTCACCATCGGTCACCGCGGGGTCATGGGTGTCGAACCGGAGAACACCCTGCGGTCGTATCTGCGAGCGGAACGTTCCGGCATGGACGTCATCGCTCTGGACGTCCAGCTGAGCAAGGACGGCGCCCTCGTCGCCCTGCACGACCCTGAGGTGGACCGGACCACCGACGGCTCGGGGGCCGTCGCCGATCTGACCCTGGCCGAACTGCGCGGGCTGGACGCCGGCCAGGGCGAGCACGTGCCGGTGTTCGAGGACGTCCTGGACGCGGTCCGGACCCCGCTCCAGGTCTCCGTACGGGACCGGGCCGCCGTCGGGGTGCTCGCGGAGCTGCTCCTGCGCCGCGACCTGACCGCCCGGGTGGAGGTGGCCTCCTCCGACGACGCGCTGCTCGTCGAGGTCACGCGGCTGGTGCCGGGCGTCCGGACCGTGCTGCAGGCGACCGCTCCCGGCGACGACGCCGAGGACGCCGTGGACCGGGCGACGGCCGCCGGTGCGGCGACGATCGCCCTGGACATCCGGCGGCTCACCCTGGAGACCGTCGAATCGGCGCACGCGTCCGGGCTGCGGGTGACCGGCTGGACCGTCAACACCCTCGACCAGCTGCGGCTCGCGCGGGCGCTCGGCCTGGACGGCGCGGCGACCGACTTCCCGGAGATCCGCAGCACCGGCCGCTTCACCGCGTAGCGGGCGGGGCGCGCCGGGCGTTCGGCTACAGCGACTTGACCAGCAGCTCGAAGGCCAGGTCGTCGCGGAGCGGGACGCCGAAGCGCTCGTCACCGTAGGGGAAGGGGCTCAGCTCGCCGGTGCGCCGGTAGCCGCGGCGCACGTAGTAGGCGATGAGCTCCTCCCGTACGTTCACCACCGTCATCCGCATCTCCTTGGCGCCCCACGTCTCGATGGCGCGACGCTCGGCCTCGGCCAGGATCTCCTTGCCGAGGCCCGCGCCCTGGAGCCCGGGGCGGACCGCGAACATCCCGAAGTAGACGTAGTCCCCGCGGTGTTCGAGCTGGCAGCAGGCCACGAGCTCGTCCGCGCGCTCGACGACGATCAGGGTGCTGTCGGCAGCGTCGATGATCTGGCGGACCCCGTCCGGGTCGGTGCGCTGCCCGTCCAGGTAGTCCGCCTCCGTGGTCCAGCCGCCGCGGCTGACCTCACCCCGGTAAGCCGACTCGACGAGGGCCACCAGCTCGGTCACGTCCGCCTCGACGGCACTGCGGAAGCTGAGGGCGGCGGGGTTGGCGGTCGACATCGGTGACTCCGTTCTGCGCGGTGGCATGTGCCATACCGGGTACGGCAGGGAGAGCGTATCCCGGGGCCGAGTGAGGGCGGTGTGAGAGGGGCATCTCTTCCCGTGACGCCGACGAACCGGGAGGTTCCGCCGTGCACGGTTCCGCCATGTCCTCCGCCGACTTCGCCTCCGCCTGGCTGCTCGTCGTGCTGTGCGCAGTGAGCGGAGCGTACTGCCTCCGGCAAGTGCGCAGATCGGGCGGCGCCGCGGCCGGGGAGACCGTGATGGCGTTCGGCATGGCGCTGATGGCGGTGCCCCTCGGGGACCGTGACGGGTGGCAGGCGCTCGTGCTCGGGGCGGTGTTCAGCGGCGCCGCCCTGCACGCGGTGTGGCTGCTGCGCGGCGGGGTGCACCACGCGCACCACCTGGTCGGCTCGCTGGCCATGGCGTACATGGCGCTGACGACGGCCGCCGGGTACGGGCACGGCGGGGGGCTGCCCCTGGTCACCGGACTGCTGCTGCTCTACTACGCGGGGTACGTCCTGCTGGGCGGGGCCCGGCTGGTCGCGGCGGGCGGCGGCGGCGCGCAAAGGACGTACCCGGTGGCGCCGGCCGAGTCGGCCGAGCTGACCCGGGCCTGCCGACTGGCCATGGGAATGGGGATGTTGGCCATGCTGCTCACCATGTGACGGTCCGGGCACACGTGTCCTGCGTCACCAATGCCCCGCGACCGTACCCGCAGGTAGCCCCGCGCTCATAGGCTGGCGGCCATGATGGTCCCCGCCGTTCTCCTGATGCTCGGCGCCCTGACCGCGGTGCTCGCGCCCCGGCTGCTCGCCCGGGCCCGATGGCCCGAGCGCGAACCCGTCGTGGCGCTGTGGGTGTGGCAGTGCGTGGTGGCCGCGGTGCTCCTGTGCCTCGGGCTGTCGATGCTGCTCAGCGCGGCGGCGGCCTGGCAGGCGGTGCGCGGACGGCTCTTCGCCGCCGCCCCGCACGGGGTGGTCGACGCCTACGCCCTGGGCGCTTCCGGCGGCCCCTGGGCCGCCGGCACCGCGCTCGCGCTGGCCGGCGGGGCGCTGTGGACGGCGGCGATGCTGGCCCGGAGAGGTGCTGCGGGCGCGGGCCCGGCGGCGCGCCCAGGGCAGCGAACTGCTGGTGCGGGCCCCTCTGCTGCCCGGGGAGGACCCCACGGGCGCGCGGCTCGTCGTACTGGAGGGCCCGCGGCCGGACGCCTGGTGGCTGCCGGGGGCGGCCCCGCAGCTGGTGGTCACGACGGCGGCACTGGGCCGGCTGAAGGGGAGCCAGCTCGATGCCGTACTGGCCCACGAGCAGGGGCACGCGGCGGCCCGGCACGACTGGCTGCTGCACTGTTCGCGGGCGCTGGCCGGGGGGTTCCCGCAGGTGCCGGTCTTCGCGGCCTTCGAGGCGGAGATGCACCGCCTGGTCGAACTGGCCGCCGACGACGTGGCCTCGCGGCGGTACGGGCGGCTCACGATCGCGCTGGCCCTGGTCGGACTGAACGAGGACCGCGGGGTGTTCGGGCCCTCCGCGGCCCCGCAGGCGCACGTCCAGGAGCGGGTGCGCCGGCTGCTGTCGGCCGCGCCCCGGCTCTCCGCGATGAACCGGCTCCGGCTGACGGCGACGGCCGCCCTGGTCCCGGCGGTACCGCTGCTGGTGGCCTTCGTACCGGGGCTGAGCGCCCTGGCCTAAGCCGTAGCGCGCCGTCGGGGCTCACGCCCGGTCGGTGCGAGGATCCCTCCATGCGGAGCGATCACTTGCGGCAGGCGGGCATCGGCTGTGCGGTGCTCGCGGCCGTCCTGACAGCGCTGGTGGTGGCGCGGTGGCGGCCGCTCCTCGCGTACGACGACCAGGTCGTACGGGATCTTCACAGCCATGCCGTCGCCCATCCCGGGGTCACCCACACGATGCGGATCCTCAGCGACTGGGTGTGGGACCCGTGGACCATGCGGGCCCTGGCCGCCGTGGCCTGCGTCCTGCTGTGGCGGCGGGGCCGGCGGGAGCGGGCGCTGCGGGTGGCGGTGGCGATGCTCGTGGCGGCCGCGGTGCAGCAGGGTCTGAAGGCGCTGGTGGGACGTGAGCGTCCGGTGTGGCCGGACCCGGTGGACTCGGCGCACTTCGCGGCCTATCCCTCGGGCCACGCCATGACGGCGACGGTGGTGTGCGGTCTGCTGCTGTGGCTGCTCCCCCGCCGGACCCCGCGGTGGGCGGTGCGCGCCGCCTGGGCCGCGGCCGTGGTCTCGGTGCTCGGGGTTGGCTTCACCCGGGTCTACCTCGGGGTGCACTGGCCGTCGGACGTACTCGGCGGATGGCTGCTGGGCGTGGCCCTGGTGGCACTCGTCATCGCCGTACCGGGCCCCCGCCGGGGATGTGCCTGCCCTGGGCGATCCCCCGTGTCACCCAGAGCAGGCGGCCCCGCGCGCTGAGTATATTGGCTCCCAGCCAGTCAACGCAGGAGTAAGCATGTCCCCGCGCAGCGCATCGGTCAATGAAGAATTGCGCAGACGTTCCCGGGAGCGGCTGCTCCAGGCCACGGTCGAGCTCGTCGCCGAGCGGGGCTACGAGGCCACGACCCTCGGCGACATCGCCGACCGGGCGGGCGCGGCACGCGGCCTGGTCTCGTACTACTTTCCGGGAAAACGGCAGTTGCTGCAGTCGGCCGTCCACCGGTTGATGCACCTCACCCTGCACGCGGCACTGGAGCGCGAGCCGCGCAGCGACGA
Source organism: Streptomyces sp. NBC_01546 (assembly GCF_045208355.1). Taxonomy (NCBI): domain Bacteria; kingdom Bacillati; phylum Actinomycetota; class Actinomycetes; order Kitasatosporales; family Streptomycetaceae; genus Streptomyces; species Streptomyces sp. NBC_01546. The sequence goes on along the minus strand of NZ_CP109379.1, from coordinate 7,179,963 downwards.
CGGGCGCGAGCGGCTGGCGCGCGCCATCGACGCGATCCTCGGGCTGGCCCGGGACCAGCCGTTGCTGATGCGGACGCACATGGCGGGCATCCTCACGGCCGAGGGCTTCGTGCAGTGCCCGGAGCAGCAGCGCCTCGCCGAGCTGCTGCGGGACACCGTCACCCGGTACGGCTCGCCGGACGTGGACGCGGACTATCCGCTGCTGCGGGCGCTGCTGATGGGCGCCGTGGTGGCGGTCCTGCTGCCGGGTGCGCCCATGCCGCTGGCCCGGCTGCGGGCCGAGCTGTTCCAGCGCTACGGACTGGACTGGGAGCTGGGCGTCCCGCCGGACGGCGGGCCGCCCGGCGGAACGATTCACTAGTGGTACTCGGGCTGGCTCTGCACGTTGAGCCGGTCCATCCACACCCACTTGGCACTCTCGGTGCGCCAGTCGTCGAGCCGTAGCACGTCGAAGCCCTTGGCGATGTCGTTCGAATAGATGTGGCCGTTGTAGTAGTACGCCGACCAGGATCCGCCGAGTCCCAGCTTGTCGGTGGTCAGCGGGCCGCGTTCGAAGTACCCGATCTCCTTGGGCTGGGCGGAGTCGGTGAACTCCCACACCGAGACACCGCCCTGGTACCAGGCCTGCACCATGATGTCGCGGCCGCCGCCGACCGGGATCAGCGAGCCGTTGTGGGCCACGCAGTTCTCGGTGTCGGCCTGGTGGCGCGGGATCTTGAAGTAGCTGCGGAAGGCGAGCTTGCGCTGGTCTCCGCGGCCGGTGATGTCGTAGATCCCGTCGGCGCCCCGGTTCGGGCCGGTTGCCTCGTTGCAGGTGGCGCCGCCACCGCCGCCGAGTTCGTCGGTGAACACCACCTTGTCGGCCCGCTCGTTGAAGGTGGCCGAGTGCCAGAACGCGAAGTTCACGTTGTCCTGCACCCGGTCGATGACCCGCGGCTGTTCGGGCTTGCTGATGTCGAAGAGGATGCCGTCACCCATGCAGGCACCGGCGGCCAGGTTCTTCGACGGCAGCACGGTGATGTCGTGGCAGCCGGTGGTCTTGGAGACGCCGGGGTTGGTGGGCCCGCCCGGGTTGCCGCCGTCCGGGAACAGGATCGGGAAGGCGACCACCGCGGCCTGGGTCGGCGCCTTCTTCGGGACCTTCACCACCGAGATGCCGTCGTGCGGCGGCTTGCAGTCGGGGAAGGCCTCGTTCGGGGAGTACGAGGCGACGTAGAGGTAGATGTCGCGGCCGCTCGGCACCAGGGTGTGGGTGTGGGAACCGCAGTTGGTCTCGACGGACTTGATGTACTTGGGGTTCTTCTTGTCCTTGATGTCGAAGATCTTGATGCCCTCCCACGAGGACTTCTCCGTCGCGGGCTGCGAGACGCTGTTGCAGGAGTCGTCGCTGCGCGAGGAGTCGGTGGAGAGGAACAGCAGGTCGCCGAGGACGGAGATGTCGTTCTGGCCGCCGGGGCACAGCACCTCGGTGACGGTCTTCGGTGCCTTCGGGTTGGCGATGTCGTAGATCGTGAAGCCGTTGTAATTGCCCGCGTAGGCGTACCTGCCCTGGAAGGCCAGGTCGGAATTGACGGTGGCGGTCGGGGCGAGGGGGATGTTCGCCAGGGGTTTGATGTTCGCGCTGTGCACGATCTCGTCCTGGCCGGGGATCTCGCCGGGGGCGAGCTCCCTGCCCTCGACGAGGCCCGCGTCCTGCCGGCTGCCGCTGCCGGGCACTAAGTCACCCGGGTCGGGGGTGGCGGCCGCCGGTCCGGCGGTCAGAAGCGTGGCGAGGAGCCCGGCCGCCGCGACGGCCGCTCCCACCCTCCCTTTGCGCACTCTCGTGCTGTGGAACGAGCTCACTGTGCCCTCCCATGGGAGTCCGATCGGTTCCGCTCGATGGGGGAACGGAACCCGGACCCCGGCAGTATCTTCCTTTCCATGGACATGGCAAAAGACCCCCGTAGGCCCCAGGCCTTACGGCGGAGCCGATTCACCGGAGCGGTCGTGGCCGCCGGCCTCCTGCTGGCACTCACCGGCTGCCAGGAGGAGGACGACCGGGCGAACGGGGCCGAGGACGGCCGGTCCGTGGTCGTCGCACCGGGCAAGCCGGGCGAGAAGGCGCGCACCCTCACCCCTGAACAGGCCGCGAAGGAAAAACCCGACGACAGCCCGAACGCCGCCGACCACGCCTACGTACAGGGCATGATCGAACATCACGGACAGGCGCTGACGATGAGCGCGCTGGCGCCGCAGCGGGCCTCGGCGGACGGGGTCAAACGGCTGGCCGAGCGGATAGCGGCCGCCCAGAAGCCCGAAATCGGGGCGATGGAGAAGTGGTTGAAGCTCCATCCGGCGCCGTCGGCGGGCTCCGGCGGACAGGGCCACGACCACGGCGCGATGCCGGGCATGGCGACGGATCAGCAGCTGCGGGAGCTGGCCGAGGCCACGGGCGCCGACTTCGACCGGCTCTTCCTGAAGCTGATGACCGCACACCACGAGGGCGCGCTGAAGATGGCGGGCGAGGCGCTGGCGGGCGGCAACAACGTGGCGGTCGAGGAGATGGCCACCGAGGTGGTGGCCACGCAGAGCGCCGAGATCCACCGGATGCGCGCGATGGGCTGACGGCCGGGGCACCCGGTGTCATGCTGGGACCACCTGCGGGAGGAGCTCCGCCGTGCTTCGTATCGCCGTCGTCGGATCGGGCCCCAGCGGGGTCTACGCGGCCCAGACGCTGGTGCAGCAGCGTGAGGTGCCCGGGGTGCGGGTCGACGTACTGGACCGGCTGCCGGCCCCGTACGGGCTCGTGCGGTACGGGGTCGCGCCCGACCACGAGAAGATCAAGTCGCTGCAGGGCAACCTGCGCACCGTGCTCGAGGACGAACGGATCCGCTTCCTCGGAAACGTCGAGGTCGGCGGGGAGCTGCTGTCCACGGAGCGGCTGCTGGAGCTGTACCACGCAGTCGTGTACTGCGTGGGCGCGGCGCGCGACCGGCTGCTGGGGATCCCCGGCGAGGAGCTGGCCGGGGTGCATTCCGCCACGGCATTCGTGTCCTGGTACAGCGGTCACCCGGACGCCGTCGCCGAGACCTTCGGCCTGACCGGGGTGGACTCGGCGGTCGTGGTCGGCGCGGGCAACGTCGCCGTGGACGTGACACGGATCCTCGCCCGGGGCGAGGCCGAACTGGCGCCGACGGACATGCCGCAGCCGGCGCTCGGCGCGCTCGCCGACAGCGGGGTGCGGCGGGTGGCGATGGTCGCCCGGCGCGGTCCCTCGCAGGGCAAGTTCACCACCAAGGAGCTGCGGGAACTGGGCACGCTGCCGGATGTGGACGCCGTGGTGGACCCCGCCGAGGCGGCCCTCGATCCGGTGTACGGCGATCCGGCCGCGGCCGCGGCGCTGCCCGCGGTGGCCCGGCGCAACCTGGAGGTGCTGCGCGGCTGGGCGGAGCGGGGTCCGGGCGACGCGGGGCGACGCATCGACCTGCGGTTCTATCTGCGCCCGGTGGAGATCCTGGGCGGGCCCGACGGCCGGGTGAGCAGCGTGCGCTTCGAGCGGACCGCCCCGGACGGCCGCGGCGGGGTGACCGGGACGGGCGTGTACGAGGACATCGAGGCACAGCTGGTGCTGCGCTCGGTGGGCTACAAGGGCGTCCCGCTGGCGGGCCTGCCCTTCGACCCGGCGAAGGGCACGGTCCCGCACGCGGCGGGCCGGGTGGTGCGCGCGGGCCGCGCCTCTCTCGGCGAGTACGTGGCGGGCTGGATCAAGCGCGGCCCGACCGGGGTGATCGGCACGAACCGGCCCTGCGCCAAGGAGACCGCGTCCTCGCTGCTCCAGGACGCGGGAATGCTGGCCCGGCGCGAGCTGCCCGGCGACCCGCTGGACGCGCTGCGCGCGGCGGGCCTGCACCCCGTGGAGTGGCCGGGCTGGCTGGCCATAGAGGCCGCCGAGGCCGACCTGGGCCGCTCCCTGGGCCGCCGCTCGGTCAAGATCCCCGACTGGCAGGGCCTGTTGGGCGCGGCCGGGCTCGCTTAGGCCCTGCCCAGGACCCTGTCCAGGCGCGCTTCCTCGGCGGCGGCCGCCGTGAGGACGCTGTCGAGGAGGCCGGGGAAGAGCTCCTCCAGTTCCTCGCGGCGCAGGGCGTTGAGCTTGGTGGTGCCGCGGTACGTCTGGCGTACGACACCGCTCTCCCGCAGGACGCGGAAGTGGTGGGTGGTCGTGGACTTGGTGACCGGCAGGTCGAAGTACGAGCAGGCCAGCTCCGAGGCCGAGCCGGCCAGATCCCGGACGATGGAGAGCCGGACCGGGTCGGAGAGCGCGTGCAGCACGCCCTCCAGCCGGATCCCGGCCGCCTCGGGGTGGGCGAGGGCACGGGCCGCGTCACGTTCCGTCATGTCCCTGCTCCGCTCGCTCGGCTTGGTCGGGCCTCCATCGTACGAGAGTCATCGTATGAGCACGGCCGGGTGCGCCTCCCGCGTCACCAGGACCGGTGGTACTGGGCGGGCGTACGGATCTCCGCGCCCAGTTCGACGGCCGCCCGGCGGGCCCAGTACGGGTCGCGCAGCAGCTCCCGGCCCAGCAGGACCGCGTCGGCCTCGCCGTTGGCCAGGATCTTCTCGGCCTGCTCCGGTTCGGTGATCAGACCGACGGCGGCCGCGGGGAGGCTGGTCTCGGCCTTGACCCGGGCCGCGAAGGGCACCTGGTAGCCGGGGCCGACCGGGATCGTCACCCCGGGGGCGAGGCCGCCGGTGGAGACGTCGAGGAGGTCCACCCCGTGCTCCTGGAGCAGTGCGGCCAGCCGGACCGTCTCGTCGGCGGTCCAGCCGTCCGCCTCCAGCCAGTCGGTGGCGGAGATCCGGAAGAACAGCGGGAGCTCCTCGGGCCACACCGCACGTACGGCGTCGACGACTTCGAGGGCGAAGCGGGTGCGGTTGCCGAAGGAGCCGCCGTACGCGTCGGTCCGCTTGTTGCTGTGCGGGGAGAGGAACTCACCGATCAGGTAGCCGTGGGCGCCGTGGACCTCCACGACCTCGTAGCCCGCCGCGAGAGCGCGCTCGGCCGCGGCCGCGAACTGCCCGGTGATCTCCCGGATCTCATCGACCGTCAGCTCGTGCGGGACCGCGTGGCCGTCGGCGAAGGGCACGGCGCTGGGCGCGACCGGCTGCCAGCCGTGCGCCTCGGGGCCGACGGGGGCGCCGCCCTTCCAGGTCCGGTCGGTGGAGGCCTTGCGTCCGGCGTGGGCGATCTGGATGCCGGGGACGGTGCCCTGCGCCTTGAGGAAGGAGGTGATCCGGCGCAGCGCCTCGACCTGGGTGTCGTTCCAGATGCCGAGGTCGTAGGGGGAGATCCGGCCCTCCGGGGAGACGGCGGTGGCCTCCTGGATGATCAGGCCGGTGCCGCCGACGGCGCGGGCGGCGTAGTGGGCGAAGTGCCAGTCGTGCGCCACGCCCGCGTTCGGGCCGAAGGCCTCGGCGCTGTACTGGCACATCGCGGCCATCCACACGCGGTTCGGGATCGTGACCGAGCGCAGGGTGTAGGGCGCGAACAGGGCAGCGAAGGCAGCGGGGGCAGCACTCATCAGGGCTCTCCAGACGTCACCGGGCGCACCGGGGATCGGCGGCTAAGTACGAGACTCACCGTACTACGAAATCTCTCGTACTACGAGACCTCTCGTACAAGCGCGTCGAGCTCGGCGCGCAGCGCCTCCGCCAGGGCGGGCAGGTCCGGGACGGCCGCGGCGTCGGCGACGAGGCCGTAGTGAACCGTCCCCTTGTACGTGGAGACCGCCACGGCCAGGGACTGGCCGTGGGCCAGCGGGGCGAGCGGGTAGACCTCGCGGACCCGGCTGCCGCCGAGGGAGAAGGTCAGGCCCGGCAGCGGGACGCTGGTGACCAGGATGTCGAAGAGCAGCCGGGCGGCCTGGGCCACGAGCGGGCCGCCGAGCCGGTGGCCGAGCGGGTGGACGTGGTCGGCCAGCAGGGCGACGGCCCCCGCGCCGCGGGCGGGTCCGGCGTCCTTGTTGCGGTCCATCGCCGCCCGGACGCGGTCCAGGCGCAGCAGCGGGTCGCGCTCGGCCAGCGGAAGCCGCAGCAGGTATCCGGAGAGCCGGTTGCCCCCGCCGCCGGGCCGGCCCCGGCGGGACACGGGAATCAGGGCACGCGGGCCCGGTCCGCTGGGCGCGGGGTCGCCCCGGCCCTCCAGCCAGCGCCGCAGCGCGCCGGCCACCACGGAGATCAGCACGTCGTTGACGGTGCCCCCGGCGGCCTTGCGGACGAGGTTGACCTCGTCCAGGTCGAGCGCGACGCCCGCGACCGTACGCGATCCCGTGCCGGAGGCTTCCGCGGTGAGAGCCGCCGGGACCCCGAGGGGCAGTCCTGCGCGGGCCACGGCGGCGCCGATCTCGAGGGCCTGGCCGACCTCCTGGACCCGGGCCGCGAGGACTCCGGGCAGACGCCGCAGGGCGGAGCCGGCCCGCTGCTCGGAGCCGGGGGCCGGCTCGGGGACGGGCCGCGCGGGCGGCCGCAGGTCCGAACCCTCGTCGAACAGCGCCGCGGCCAGGGCGAGCGCGCCCAGGCCGTCGGCGAGGGCGTGGTGGAACTTGAACAGCACGGCGAAGGAGTCCGGGTCGGGCCCCGCCAGGACGTGCGCCTCCCAGGGCGGCAGGTCCCGGTCCAGGGGCCGCGCCATCAGCGGGCCCGCCGCGGTGTGCGCGAGGGGCTCGTCCGTGCGGAGGAGGAACACGTGCCGCGCCGGGTCGAAGTGGGGGTCGGGCGACCAGGCGGCCGCGCCGACCGGCAGCAGCACGTCCCGGATCCGGCGGCGCAGGCCCGGCACGGTGGCGCAGCGGGCGGTGAGCAGTTCGGCGGCGCGCTCGGCGGCGCGCGCCCCGCGGCGGCCCGCGGCCGTGAAGACGGCGAGGGCGCCGAGGTGCATGGGGTGGGCGGCGGATTCGATCCGCCAGAAGGCGAGGTCGAGCGGGGACAAGTGCTCGGTGGCCACGTAGGTCCTCTCGCGTGCGGCTGCGGTGGCCTGAAGTCAACCCATTCCGAACACTTACAGGCAAGCAGCAATCATTTCTCGATCGTAAATAATCGGTATCAATCGGCAGCTCGGGGCCCCGCGCCGCCCGCCGAGCCGCTGTCAGTGGGCGGGTGCAGACTGGCCGGAAAGCTGTGAATGCCAGATGGACGACGAGGTCCGGAGGTGCCGGCCATGGCCGACGTACTGCTGCTCGTGGGTACCCGCAAGGGGCTCTTCATCGGCCGCCGCCGGGGCGGGGCGCCGTGGGAGTTCGACGGGCCCCATTTCAACGCCCAGGCCGTGTACGCGGTCGCCGTCGACCGGCGGGGTCCGGCGCCCCGGCTGCTGGTCGGCGGGGACAGCTCGCACTGGGGGCCGTCCGTCTTCAGCTCCGACGACCTCGGGGCGACGTGGCGGGAGCCCGCCGAGGCCGCGGTGAAGTTCCCCAAGGACACCGGCGCCTCGCTGGAGCGGGTCTGGCAGCTCCAGCCCGCCGGGCCCGAGGCCCCGGACGTGGTCTACGCGGGCACCGAGCCGGCCGCGCTGTTCCGCTCGGCGGACCGCGGCGAGTCCTTCGAGCTGGTCCGCCCGCTGTGGGAGCACCCGAGCCGGAGCAGCTGGCAGCCGGGCGGCGGCGGCGAGGGACTGCACACGGTGATCACCGATCCGCGCGACCCGGACGCGGTGACGGTGGCGGTCTCCACCGCCGGGGTGTTCCGGACGAAGGACGGCGGGGCCAGCTGGGAGCCGTCCAACGACGGGGTGTCGGCGGTCTTCCTGCCCGATCCCCACCCCGAGTTCGGCCAGTGCGTCCACAAGATCGCCCAGGACGCCGGGGACACGGACCGGCTGTACCTGCAGAACCACTGGGGGGTCTACCGCAGCGACGACGCGGGGACGCGGTGGACCGACATCGGCGGCGGACTGCCCTCCGACTTCGGCTTCGCGGTGGCCGCCCATCCGCACCGGCCGGACACCGCCTACGTCTTCCCGCTCAACGCCGACTCCGACCGGGTCCCGGCCGGACACCGGTGCAGGGTCTTCCGCACCCGGGACGCGGGCGCCAGCTGGGAGCCGCTCTCGAAGGGCCTGCCGGCCGGGGACCACTACGGCACGGTGCTGCGCGACGCGCTGTGCACGGACGACGCCGACCCGGCGGGGATCTACTTCGGCAACCGCAACGGCGAGCTGTACGCCAGCCACGACGACGGCGAGACCTGGCAGCTGCTGGCCGAGCACCTGCCCGACGTGCTGTGCGTGCGGGCGGCGACGATGGGCCAGTAGAGTGATCGACCGTGGCAGCACGACCGTTGAACGAGATCGTCGAGCCGGGCTGGGCCCGGGCTCTGGAGCCGGTTGCGGGGCAGATCGCCGCGATGGGCGACTTCCTGCGCGCCGAGATCGCGGCGGGCAGAACCTACGTCCCCGCCGGGGCCAATGTCCTGCGGGCCTTCCAGCAGCCCTTCGACGAGGTGAAGGTCCTGATCGTGGGACAGGACCCGTACCCCACCCCGGGGCACGCGGTGGGCCTGTCCTTCTCGGTGGCGCCCGAGGTGCGGCCGGTGCCGCCCAGCCTCGACAACATCTTCCTGGAACTGCACCGGGACCTCGGTACCGGCCGGCCCGCCAACGGCGACCTCACGTCGTGGACCCGGCAGGGCGTGCTGCTGCTCAACCGCTCGCTGACCACCGCGCCCCGCAGGTCCAACGCCCACCAGGGCAAGGGCTGGGAGGCCGTCACCGACCAGGCCATCCGGGCGCTCGCGGCGCGCGGCAAGCCGCTGGTGTCCATCCTCTGGGGCCGGGCGGCCCGCAACCTGCGGCCGCTGCTCGGCGAACTGCCGGTGGTGGAATCCTCCCACCCCTCCCCCAAGTCCGCCGACTACGGGTTCTTCGGGTCCAGGCCGTTCAGCAGGACGAACCAGCTGCTGGTGGACCAAGGTTCACAGCCTGTGGACTGGCGCTTGCCGTCCGTCAGTTGAACCTGCCTGCCATTCACCGGATAAATACGGACAGATGCCACCGGAGAAGGCCCTGCCCGAACACCTGGTTCCGATAAGCCAGTAGCATGCGGCGCCATGAGCTCCCCCACTGGGCCCGCAAATGGCCTGCCCGTACGAATGCCGCGACCCCGCCAGACCGGACGGCACCGCCGGCCCGAGCCCGCGGTGGCGCCCGAGGGCGCGCCCGCGCTGGTGCTCGCCGTGCCCGGTGCCCCTTCGGCCGCCTCGCGCGGGCTGGCGGAAGAGATCATCAGCATCGGCCGTTCCGAGCTGCCGGGCCTCGATGCCCGCATCGGCTTCCTCGAGGGTGACGACGCCTCCGAGTTCCCGTCCCTGTCCGGCGTGCTGACCGCCGTCGCGAGCGAGCGTGCCGCGCGTGCGGAGTTCGCCCGCGCGGCCGGCCACGAGGTGCCCGCGCCGACCGGCCCGGACGCCGTGGTCGTCCCGCTGCTGGCCGGTCCGGACGGCGATCTGCTCCGCCGGGTCCGCCAGGCGCTGATGGACTCCTCGGCCGCGGCCGAGCTGGCCGACGTACTCGGCCCGCACCCGCTGCTCGCCGAGGGCCTGCACGTGCGCCTGTCCGAGGCGGGCCTGGCCCGCGCCGACCGCGCCCGGCTGTTCACCGTGACCACCGCCGCCGACGGCATCGTCCTGGCCACCACCGGCGGCGAGGAGGCCGTACAGGCCGCCGGGATCACCGGGATGCTGCTCGCCGCCCGGCTCGCCGTGCCGGTCAAGGCGGCCGCGCTCGACGAGGAGGGCTCGGTGGCCGCCGTCGCCGAGCAGCTGCGCCGCGAGGGCTCCACGCAGCTCGCGCTCGCCCCGTACCTGATCGGCCCGGAGGCCGCCGACGGGCTGCTGGACACCGCCTGCAAGGAAGCCGACTGCGCCGCCTCCGAGGTGCTCGGCGCCTACGGGGCGCTCGGCAAGCTCGCCGTCGCCCAGTACTCCGCGGCTCTCGGGATCACCCAGGGCGCCTCTGCGCACTGAGCCCGCCCCGCTCCGCTCCGCAAAGAACGCGAGTGCCCCCGCCGGACGGCGGGGGCACTCGCGTTCGGCGTGTCAGCCGAAGACCACGCAGGTGGCGGCGGGCACGGCCACCGAACCGGCCCGGCGCGGGTGCCCGGTCAGGGGGTCGACGTCGAACCACGTGACGTCGCCCGAGTGCTCGTTGGCCGCGTACAGGCGATGCCCCGCGGGGTCGGCGGCGAGATCGCGCGGCCAGCTGCCGCCGCAGCCCACGACGCCGGTGAGCTCCGGCTTCTCGGCGCCTCCGGTGAGGGAGAAGGTGGCGATGGTGTCGGTGCCGCGGATCGCGGTCCAGACGAAGCGCCCGTCGGGCGAGGCGACGATCGCCGAGGGGTAGGCCCGTACGGCCCCTGAGGGGCCCGCGGAGGCGACCGGAACCTCGGCGACCGGTTCCAGTTGCCCGGAGGCCGCGTTCCAGCGGCAGACGGTCAGCTGCGGCTCCAGCTCGTGCAGCACGTAGGCCACCGCGCCGTCCGGGTGGAAGGCGAGGTGGCGCGGTCCGGTTCCGGCCCGCAGGAAGGTCTCGGTGTGCAGCCGCAGCTCCCCGGTGGCCGGGTCGAGGGCGCAGACCCGTACCGAGTCGGTGCCGAGGTCCACGCTGAGCACCCAGCGGCCGCTCGGGTCGGACAGCACCTGGTGGGCGTGCGGCCGCTCCTGCCGGTCGGTGTCGATGCCGGATCCCTCGTGCGCGAGGACGGCGGCGGGGCCGCCCGGGCTGCCGTCCGCGGCGAGCGGAAGGCTGCTGACGCCCCCCGAGGTGTAGTTGGCGGTGAGCAGCCGGCCCCCGGCCAGGCTGAGATGGGTGGGTCCGGAGCCCCCGACGGAAACGGGTGCGCCGAGCGGGGCGAGGCCTTCGGCGGTGGGGGTGAAGGCGGCCACCGCCCCCTGCCCGGTCTCGCTCACCGCGTAGAGCACTCCCGTGTCCCGGGCGAGGACGAGGTACGAGAGGTCCGCGACGGCGGCGCCGGTGGCCGTGAGCAGGGTCAGGGCTCCGGTGGCCGGATCCACGGCCGCGGTGGTGACACCGCGGCCGCCCCCCGAGGTGAACGAGCCGATGTAGGCCCGGTGTCCGCCGCCTTGGTCCGTGCTGTGCGCGCCGTCCACGGGATGCCCCTCTCCGCCGTTCCGGATCCGTCCGGAGCCGACGGTAACAGAAGGTCTATACCAAATCCCGTCCCTGGGCCCGTTCCTGGGCGCCGTGGTGGTGGACGTACGAGGTGCTGCTCGGCCGGTCCTCGTACGTGCGGTGGAAGACCGGGGTCGCCGAGCCGGAGATCGGCGGCACGATCCAGGACCAGTCCGCGCCCACGTCCCGGCCCTTGCGCTCCTCCCGTTCCATGTGCGACAGGAAGTGCCGGGACTCGGTGTGGTGGTCGGCGATGGTGACCCCGGCGCGGTCGAAGGAGTGCAGGACCGCCCGGTTGAGCTCGACGAGCGCGCGGTCCTTCCACAGCGAGCGGTCGCTGGAGGTGTCCAGGCCGAGGCGGCGGGCCACGGCGGGCAGCAGGTTGTACCGGTCGGTGTCGGCGAGGTTGCGGGCGCCTATCTCGGTGCCCATGTACCAGCCGTTGAACGGGGCGGCCGGATAGTGGATGCCGCCGATCTCCAGGCACATGTTGGAGATGGCGGGCACGGCGTGCCAGCGCAGCCCCCAGTCCGCCCAGCCCTCGTCGTCGGGGTGCCCGATCGGGACCTCCAGGACGGCGTCCTCGGGGGTGTCGAACCAGCGGGGTTTGTCGTCGACGCCCTGGACCACGAGCGGCAGGAGGTCGAACGGGGTGCCGGCGCCGCCGGGCCAGCCGAGCCGGAGCAGGGCCTCGGTCAGCGGGGCGTTGCGGGCGTCGCCGACGGTGACGGAGTGGTGGTCCCCGTAGCCGGCGTACCGGACGAGCTGTTCGCTCCAGATCAGCGGGCCAGGGCGGTCCGGGGCGTCCGGGGCGAAGATGGTGATCGTGGGCCGGACCCGGCCGCCGTTGGTCGCCTCGCGCAGGTGCCCGAAGCATTCGGCGGCGATGCCGTCGGCGTCGGTCAGTTCCCGGCGGTCACGGACCCGCAGGGAGTTCCAGTAGAGCCTGCCTATACAGCGGTTGCTGTTGCGCCAGGCCACCCGGGCCCCGTGGACCAGCTCCTCCGGGGTGTGCCGGTAGGTGCCGGTCGCCGCGAGCTCGGCCCGTACGGCGGCGAGCCGGTCACGCGGATCACCGGCATCGCGGTCCTCTCTGTGGAAGAGTCGGATGAACTCCTCGGCCGCTTCCCACACCTGAGCGGTGGTGGAGCGCTGTTGAAGTATTTCCATCCCGGGCGGTTACCCCCTGTCCGACCAGATCCACCCTGTACATGCCGGATGAATGTGCAATGAACAATCACCCGTTGTACATGCCGCAGGTCAGCGCCGTGGTCAAGCGCAAGCCCGGAACACTCCTCCGAGTGATCTTCACGGATGGGCCTGCGGTCAGGGCCCGACGGAGCGTACGATCCGCCGCAGCTCGGGAGTTGACCCCGGATCGGTGGTCGCCCGGCGCGCCGGCGGGGGTCAGCGGCAGGGCCGGCTCATGAAGAGCGCCTGCTCCCCCGTGGCGGGCGTGCCGCCGTACAGAGTGGTGTCGAGACCACAGAGGGTGAAGCCCATGCGCCGATAGGCGTGCACGGCAGGGGCGTTGACGGAGCTCACCTCCAGCCAGAGGTGTTCCGCGCCCCGTTCACGGGCGAAGTCCGCCGCGCACTCCATCAGCGCGCGGCCGATGCCGCGGCCCCGGTGGCCGGGCGAGACCTCGATGTCCTCGACGGTCAGCCGCCGGTTCCACGCGGCGTAGCCCACGGCGGCGAAGCCGCACACCCGGCCGCCGTCGAGGGCCACGTAGGTCCGCGCGTCCCCGCCGGTACCCGCGCCGCCGCCGGTTCCCTGCTCGTCGTGCTCCTCGGGCGGGAACTCCTTGTACAGGGGCGGGTCCGCGGGGACCTCGCGGAGCTGGAAGCCGAAGCCGGCGCCGAAGCCGGTGTCGGAGGCGGCCACCTCGAAGACGGTGTCGGTGGTGAAAGAACCGTCGAGGGCCTCGATGGCGCCCGCGTCCTCGGGTCGGGCGAGGCGGTAGACGATGCCGTCGGCGGAGCCGTGTGCGGTGGTCATGGGATCCACGGTACGCAAAAAATCCCCCGGCGGAATTGGCTGCCGAGGGAGGGAAGAGCGTATATTCAATGGTTCATGACTTCGCCGGAAAACGAAGACATGAGGAAGCTTTCGAGGACACTGTATCGCGGCAGGAGTGCAATTGTCAACCGAGGAATTCCGGAAAGAGCAGCAATTCGTCACCGACCTCTATGTGCGCCTCGACCACCTGCGTGACCAGGCCGAACACGCTGTCGAGGGGGCATTGCGCGAGGTCGGGAACGGTGCTCAGGCACGTCTGGAGCGCGATGTCCTGGTCGCCGAGCAGTCCGGCCTGCTTTCCGCGCTGAATGCCGGAGAGAACGGCCTGTGTTTCGGCCGTCTGGAGTTCTCCGACGGCCGTGACCACCACATCGGCAGGCTCGGAATCCGCGCGGATGACGCGGAGCGCACGCCGCTGGTCCTGGACTGGCGCGCGGAGGTGGCCCGCCCGTTCTACCTCGCCACCGGCCACACCCCGATGGGCCTGCGCCGCCGCCGGCACATCAGCAGCCGCGGGCGGGCCGTCACCGCCCTGCACGACGAGATCCTGGACCTGACCGACGCGGAGCGCACCGGCTACGAGGGCGCCGACGCGGACGCCGTGCTGCTCGCCGCGCTGGACGCCGCCCGGACCGGCCGGATGCACGACATCGTGCGCACCATCCAGGCCGAGCAGGACCGGGTCATCCGCTCCACGCACCGCGGGGTGCTGGTCGTCGAGGGCGGTCCCGGCACCGGGAAGACGGCGGTCGCCCTGCACCGTGCCGCGTACCTGCTGTACGCGCACCGCGAACTGCTCGCCAAGCGCGGGGTGCTGATCGTCGGGCCGGGCCCGGCCTTCCTCGGCTACATCGGCGGGGTGCTGCCGGCGCTCGGCGAGACGGGCGTCCTGCTCGCGACGCCGGGCGAGCTCTTCCCCGGTGTCCACGCGACGGGCACCGACCGGCCCGGCGCGGCCGCGGTGAAGGGCCGGGCCTCGATGGCCGAGGTCCTGGCGCGGGTCGTCGAAGACCGGCAGTGCCTGCCCGAGACGGTGCCGACGGGCACCGGCGAGGAGTACGACACGGTCCCCGAGCCCGCGCTGGAGATCGACCACGACGACTACGGGACGCTGCTGCTGGACCGCACGATGGCGTACGAGGCTCGGGACCGGGCCCGGGCCACCGGGCTGCCGCACAACCAGGCGCGGCCCTCCTTCGCCTTCCGGATCATCGACGCGCTCACGGCGCAGCTCGCCGACCGGCTGGGGGCCGATCCGTACGGCGGCCCCAACCTGCTCGGCTCGGACGACGTCGCCCAGCTCGGGAAGGAGATCGCGATGAGTCCGGCCGTGCATGCGGCGATCGACTCGCTGTGGCCCTCCCTCACCCCCGAGCGGCTCGTCGCCGACTTCCTGGCGGAGCCCACGCACCTGCCGGCGCACGAGGCCGGGCTGATCCGGCGCGAGCCGTCGGCGCGGCCGGACTGGACCCCGGCCGACGTGCCGCTGCTGGACGAGGCGGCGGAACTGCTCGGGGAGGACGACAGCGCGCGGCGCGCCGCCGAGGAGCGCGAGCGGCAGCGGCGCATCGCGTACGCGCAGGGCGTGCTGGACCTGTCGGAGGGTTCCCGGTCCTACGAGTTCGAGGACGAGGAGAACGAGTACCTCGCGGCGCACGACATCATCGACGCCGAGCGGATGGCCGAGCGCCATGAGGAGGCCGACCACCGCAGCGCGGCCGAGCGGGCCGCCGCCGACCGCACCTGGGCCTTCGGGCACGTCATCGTGGACGAGGCGCAGGAGCTGTCGGAGATGGCGTGGCGGCTGCTGATGCGGCGCTGCCCGACCCGGTCCATGACGCTGGTCGGCGATCCGGCCCAGACCGCCGAGGAGGCGGGCTGCGGATCGTGGGAGCGGATCCTGCGCCCGTACGTGGGCGGGCGCTGGGAGCTGGTCCGGCTGGGGGTCAACTACCGTACGCCCGCCGAGATCATGGAGGTGGCGGCGTCCGTACTGCGGGCCCGCGACCCCGGTTTCGCCCCGCCGAGCTCGGTGCGGGCCACCGGGGTGCGCCCGTGGGCGCGGGCGACGGGTGACCTGGCGGGGGCCGTCGCCCACGCGGTGCGGCGGGAGCTGCCGGCCGAGGGGCGGCTCGCGGTGATCGCGCCGCGGGAGCTGCATGCTTCGCTGGCCGGGGAGCTGCCGGGGGTACGGGCCGGGGCGGAACCGGATCTGACCCGGGAGGTCGTCCTCCTCGACCCGCGCCAGGCCAAGGGGCTGGAGTTCGACACGGTGATCGTGGTGGAGCCGGCCGACCTCCAGCCGAGCGACCTGTACGTGGCGCTGACCCGGGCCACGCAGGCCCTGGGGATGGTGCACACCGCCGGCCGGCTGCCGGCGGGGCTGGAGGCGGCCGGGGAGGGGCTGCTCAGGCGCTGATGACCAGGGGTGCCCGCGGATCGGTCCGCAGCGGGACGGCGAGCGCGACGAGGGCGTGCTCGAGGCCGTGCAGGTGGGCGAGGGCCGGTTCCGCGGGCGCGACGGGCCGGGGCTTCGGCGGGGCGGTGAGCTCCGGGGTGCTGTCCCGGGCGGTCAGCGCCTGCACGGCGGCCTCCACGCGCCAGCAGGCGGCGGCCAGCCGGGCGTCGTGCGAGGCCTGCGGGTCGGCGGCGACGGCGACCAGCCCGCGGACCTCCCGGGCGCAGTCGTCGAGCAGCGCCAGGACCTGCCGGGCCCGGGCCTTGCGGGCGCGCAGCGGGCTCAGCGGGTGGACGAGGGGCGCGAGGGCCATCCGTACGCGGCCCAGCAGCAGTTCCAGCTCGGCGGCGTGGGGGGCGGGGTCGGCGGCAGGGTCCCCCGCGAGCCGGTCCAGAGCGGCCGCGGTGGAGGCGCGGACGCACTGCAGGGCGCGCTGGATCCAGGCGTCGTTGGCGCCGTGGGTGGTCACCGGGAGGATGATCACGACGGCGAGTGCCGCGCCGAGCGCGCCGATCGCGGTCTCCTGGAAGCGCAGGAGCAGCAGTCCGGGGTGCAGCACGCCGAGTAGCCCGTAGAGCAGCCCGGCCATGACGGTGACGAAGAACATCATCCAGGAGTACGAGGGGGCCGCGGTGTAGAAGATCCCGAAGACGCACACGGCGACGAGCGCGGCGGTCGGAGCGGGCGCGCCGTGCAGCGGTACGGCGATCAGCAGCCCGGCGGCGATGCCCAGGACGGTGCCGAGGACCCGGCGGAAGCCCCGTACGAGGGTCTCGCCGCGGGAGGCCGTGTTGACGAAGATCCACCAGGCGGTGCCCACGGCCCAGTACCAGCGGTCCTCGGAGAGCGCCTGGCCGATGGCGAGGGCGAAGGCGCAGGCGGCGGTGGCCTGGAAGGCCTGACGGGTGGTGGGCCGGGCGAGGCCGGCGCCCGGCAGCCCGGGCGGGGCGGCGGCGGGCGGGGTGCGCCGCTCGATGGGCCACAGCGCGAAGCGCACGGCACCGGCGGCGAGGAGGGCCAGCCCGACGGCGGCGTACAGCTCGGGCAGCTGTCCGGGGACGGCGTGCAGGAACTGGGTGACGAAGAACATCATGAAGCCGAAGATGCCGAGGGCGTGGCCGCGCGGGCCCCAGCGGCGGGCGTAGACCCCGGCGAACACGACGGCGAGGAAGGCGGCGTCCCGGGCCAGGGGTACCCCGTGCAGGGTGGTGGCCAGCGCGAGGACGGGGAACCCGGCCAGGGGCAGCAGGGCGGTGGTGGCGCGCTGGGCGCGCACGCTCGAGTCGACCACGGTGAACAGGGCGAGCAGGGCGGCCAGTCCCCCGGTGATGGAGGCGGTCAGGGAGAGACCGCACAGCTCCGCGAGGGCCACGGCGGCGCCGACGCCGATCACCGCGCGGGCCGAGTTCCGCAGTCTCATACGCCCCGGATCCGGAGCCACGAACATCCTCTTCACGGCGGTGCGCCGCCCCCCTTGCAGTGGTGCGCGCCGGCCCGCAGCCGCCCGGGGGTGGTGGGCGGTGCACGGGCACGGCGAAGGCGCCGCGCTCCGGATCCGGCCTCGTTGCCGTCCGGCGCTGCGCGGCGCCGTAAGTACATGGATACGCCACAGATAACCACCTGGGAGCCCACTGGCTCAACACGGCCTCGGAGGACTGGGCCATTGGCACAGTGGCAGGCGGCGATCTTCGGCCACGGGAGAGCCAACGGACCGGTGCGGCGGGGATGGTCAGGTCAGAGCCCACAGCCGTACGGTCTTGTCCCGGCTGCCGGTGGCGAGCAGGGCTCCGTCGGGGCTGAACGCCAGGGAGATCACCTGGTCCCCGTGGCCGGTGATGGTGGCGGCCTTGCGCTGGGTGGCGGTGTCCCAGAGGCGGACGGTCTTGTCGTCGCTCGCGGTGGCGAGCGTTCTGCCGTCGGGGCTGAAGGCCACCATGTTGACGAAGTCGGTGTGGACGGTGGCGAGCGTGCCGGTCAGGGTCCCGGAGGCCACGTCCCAGAGCGAGGCGGTGCGGTAGGGCTCGCAGACGGCCAGGGTCTTCCCGTCGGGGCTGAAGGAGATCGACTGCGTGGTGTCGGCGTTCTCGGCGATGTCGGTGCTCTTCATGGATCTCATGTCCCACCGGCGTGCGGCGGGACCCTGCCCCGCGGAGGCGGCAAGGGTCTTCCCGTCGGGGCTGAAGGACACCGCGTACACGGCCTCGCCGGGGACGGCGAGGCTGCTGATCCTGGTCCGGGCCGCCACGTTCCACAGGAGGACCGTGTTGTCCTGACCGCCGCTGGCGAGGGTCTTCCCCGTGGGGTCGAAGGCCACCGCCCGGGCTCGGGCGGTGTGGCCGCCGAGGGTGGCCACCGCCTTTCGGGACGCGGTGTCCCACAGGCGCACCGTCTTGTCGGCGCTCGCGGTGGCGATGGTCTTCCCGTCGGGGTGGAACGCCACGGAGAAGACCATGTCGGTGTGGCCGGTCAGCGTGCCCAGGTGTGCGTGTGCCGGCACGTCCCAGAGGCGCACGGTGCTGTCGTCGCTCGCGCTGGCGAGCGTCTTGCCGTCGGGGCTGAACGCCAGCGAGTTGATCATGTACGTATGGCCGCGGAGGGTGGCGATACCGGGCCGGTCGGAGGTGTCGGAAGAACCGGCCTTCCACGCCCACACGGCACCGGTGGCGCCGGCGACGGCGGCGGCGCCCGCGAAGAGGACGGTACGGCGGCCGGGCGTGCGGGGTGGACGGTCGGCGGGCGGGGCCGGGGCCGGCCGCGGCGCTGCGGCAGGCGACGGCCGGGCGGGCGGCGCCTCGTGCCGGGTCGGCGGGTGGACCGCGTTCGCCCGCGGGGCGGGCGCCGTGACGGTGGAGAGGTGGTGCACCTGAAGCGGCCCGGCGGGGCGCTGGTCCGGCTGTGTGCGCGGGTGCGGGACCGCGGCCAGCCGCTCGGCGAGCGCGGCGGCGGTGGGCCGCTTCCCCGGGTCCTTGGCGAGCAGCTCCTCCAGGACCGGGGCGAGCCGGCCCGCGTGCCGGGCCGGTGGCAGCGGCTTCGTCATGATGGCGTGGAACAACGACATCAGGCTGGGAGCGGCGAAGGGGGCGGCGCCCTCGACGGCGGCGTACAGCGTGGCGCCCAGCGACCACATGTCGCCCGGAGCGCCCGCGTCCCCGCCTTCGAGCTGCTCGGGCGGCATGTACTGGGGGGTGCCGACGATGATCCCCGTGCGCGTCAGTCTCGTCGCGCCGGAACCGTCCAGGACCCGGGCGATGCCGAAGTCGGTGATGATCGTACGGCGGCCCTGGAGAAGGACGTTGTCGGGCTTCAGGTCCCGGTGCACGACCCCGGCGGCATGGGCCTGCGCGAGTGCGTCGGCCATCTCCGCGCCGATGGCCGCGACCCGTTCCCACGGCAGCCTGCCGTCCTGTTCGACCAGAGCGCCGAGGGACCGGCCGGCGACGAACTCCATGACGATCCAGGGCGCACCCGTGTGCTCGACCACGTCGTGGACGGTGATGATGCCCGGGTGGTTGAGCTGGGCGGCCACCTGGGCCTCGCGCAGGGTACGCCGGAGCAGCTCCTCGCGCTCGCCGGGCGCGATGCCCTCGGGCAGCAGGACCTCCTTGACCGCGACCTGCCGGTCCAGCGTGGTGTCGTGGCCCCGCCACACCCGCCCCATACCGCCCTGGCCGACCAGCTCGATCAGCCTGTAACGCCCGCCCACCAGGCGTGCCCCTGCCCCCGTCATGGCGGTCACTGTAGGCCTCCGGAGCCCGAGCCGCGCCGGTCCCGGGGATTCGTCACCAAAACGTGGAACGGTGATGGAATGCCTTCCTCGACGGGCGGCACGGCCGGGAGGGGGTGACGCTGGCATGGTGTCGGAGCGCGACGGCTTGGAGGCGCGGCTGCGCGCCATGGAAGAGGCTCTGGAGCGGATCGGGACGTCCGGCAACGAGCGGGGGACCTGCCGGGAGCTCACCGGATTCCTGTTCCGGACGCTGTGTGACGCCGCCGCCGTGGATCTGACCGGCCGGGGCACGGTGAGCGACCGGGTGGCGGAGGCCGGCGCGACGGATCTGCTGCGAGACCCCTCCCCCGACGCCACGAGTGCGGTCCGGGCCCTGGACCACGGGCATCCCGTGCGGACGTGGAGCGGGCGGGCCGGGGACCGGCCCCTGTACCTCGTCTCGGTACCGCTGATCGGGCCGGGCGGGGGCGAGGCGTACGGCAGGCTTCTCGTCGTCCGGTCCGGCGAGGACTTCAGCGACCACGAGACGGCCACGCTGCACTTCGCGGCGCGGCTCGCGAGCGTCCACATCGGGCATGCGCGGCGGCTGGCGGCCACCGAGAAGACGGCACTCGATCTCCAGCGGGCCCTCGTCTCCGAACCGGGGCGGCCGCACCCGAACCTGGACATCGCCAGCCGCTATCTTCCGGTCGGTCTGCGCGCCCTGGTCGGCGGCGACTGGTTCGAGACCGTCCGGCTGCACTTCGGCCGCACCCTGCTGGTGGTCGGAGACGTCATGGGGCACGGCCTGGACGCCGCCGTCGACATGAACGCCTACCGCTCCGTCCTGCGCGAGGTCGCCTCTACCGAACTCGCCCCGCACCGCGTGCTGCGCCGGCTGGACACCCTGTCCGCGTCGGACGAGGGCCGCCGGCCCGCGACCTGCCTGCTGGTACGGATCGACCCCGCCCGCGGCATGGCGGTCTACGCGAGCGCGGGGCACCTGCCGCCCGCCGTCTTCAGCGGCGACGGCACGGGCGAGCTGCTCGAGGTGCCGGTGGGCCCGCCGCTGGGAACGGGCATCGGCGGCTACGAGGCCCTCGCCCGGCCGATCACCGCCGACCAGACCCTGCTGCTCTACACGGACGGCCTGGTGGAACGGCGGGGCGAGGACATCGACACCTCACTGGACAGGCTCGCGGGTCTGCGCATGACACCCGGGGCACGCGTCGAGGACATCGTGACCGCGGTCTGCGACGGGCTCGACGCGCAGCACGCCGAGGACGACGTCGCCGTCCTGGCCGCACGCCTGCGCCCCCGGCCATCCCCGCACGCCGGTACGTGAGTTCCCGGCGGCGTCCCGGCCGTCCGATGGAAATCAGCCGAATCGCAGGGGCGTCGCGCCGCGTCGGGCCGGGCTCGCGCACGGGGTGGCGGGCAAGCGTCGCACGGATTCTGACGGCGCGGACGACGAACCCGGCCCGCCGGAGCGACCGGTCGTGCGCGGATCCATTTCAGGTCACGGCGCACCACGCCAACGGAGTCGTCACGTCCGCATCATGACCTGTTGTCAAGAGACTCAAGTTCAGCGGATAAGATCCCGGGCTGTTGTCCAATGATCTTTCGCTTTCGATCGTTTGAGGGTTCTGATGGTTCGAGAGGGATCGTCGCCCGGAAGTCCAGGGCCCACCTCACCCGTCGTATGGGCGTTGCCCGCCCTGCTGACCGCCGCGCTCGCGGCCGTCACCGTGGCGCTGGTCGCCGCGCCTGCCCGCACCCCCGTGGCCTGGGTCGGTGCCGCGGCCTTCGTCGCCGTCGCGCTCTCGTGCGGTGAGGCCGCCCGGCGCGGCAAGGCGGTGGCGGCGCTGCGTGCCACGGTCGCGGCGCAGGAGGCGGCACTGTTCCGGCAGCAGACCGAGACCGTACGGCTGGCCGAGGCGCTGTTGCCCGATGTCGTGGGGCGCCTGCGCAAGGGCGAGTTCCCGGAGGACGTACTCGCCTCCCTGGAGGATGCCAGTACCTACCAGCCCGGGCTGACCCCCGCGTTCAGGGCCGCCCACCACGCGGTGCTGCGCTCGGTGCTCGATGCCGTGGTCGCCGAGGAGGACCTGCGCGACTCGGCGCAGCGCGCCTTCGTGAACATCGCCCGCCGCGTCCAGGCGATCGTGCACCAACAGGCCCAGGAACTGCGGGAGATGGAGGACCGGCACGGCCAGTCTCCGGCAGTCTTCGGCGATCTGCTCCGGCTCGACCACGGCACCGCGCTCATCGGCCGGCTCGCCGACTCCATCGCCGTGCTCGGCGGCGCGCGGCCCGGCCGCCAGTGGAACAAGGCCGTGCCGCTGTACAGCGTGCTGCGCGGTGCCATGTCCCGGATCATCGACTACCAGCGCGTGGAGCTGCACTCCGTCTCGCAGGTCGCCGTGGTGGGCCCGGCGGTCGAGCCGCTCATCCACGCGCTGGCGGAGCTGCTGGACAACGCCACCCGCTACTCGCCGCCGCAGACCAAGGTCCATCTGACCGCCGTCGACGTGAACTCGGGCATCGCGATCGAGATCGAGGACGGCGGCCTGAGCATGAGCGAGGAGGCCCGCAACCGGGCCGAGCGCATGCTGCGCCAGGCGCAGGAGGGCATCGACCTCACCGACCTGGGGGAGACCCCGCGACTGGGCCTCGCCGTGGTCGGCCGGCTCTCGCAGGCGTACGACTTCCGGGTCTCGCTGCGCTCGTCGGCGTACGGCGGGGTACGGGCCGTCCTCGTCGTCCCGCAGGGGCTGATCACCACCGTCTCGACCGCGACCGGCGTCGCCCACGGCATCGGCACCGCCTCGGGGCCCCGCGCGGCCCTCGAGCCGGCGGCCGCGCCTGCGCAGCCGTCCCGGCCGGCCACGGGCCCGCAGGTTCCGGCGTTCGCCGAGGAGGTTCCCCTCGTGACCGAGCGGACCCCGAACGGGCTGCCGCAGCGTCGCCGCAAGGCCCGTGCCACGGCCTCCGACGAGCCCGCCGCCGTCGAGCGGACCACTGCCGAGGTCCCGGACCGGACCGAAGCACAGCCCGGGATGTGGCTGGCCGCCTTCCAGAGCGGCCTGTCCGGGGACAGCCGGACCGCCGGGAGCCACATCGCGGACAGCCAGACCACAGACGCCTCGCCGGCCTCGGCGAGCAAGGGGGAACAGCCATGAGTCAGTATCAGACCAATATGGACTGGATGCTCAAGGACCTGGCCGAGAGCGTTCCGCAGACCCGGCACGTCATCGTGCTCTCCGCCGACGGCCTGCGGATGGCCCAGTACGGCGCGGAGACCGACACGGCCGACCGGCTCGCCGCCGCCTGTGCCGGACTGCAGAGCCTGGCCGGCGCGGTCGCCTCCGAACTCCCGGGCAGCAACGGCCGGATGAGGCTGGTCGTGATCGAGATGGACGGCGGCTTCTTCTACCTGATGGCGGCGGGCGCCGGAGCCTATCTGGCGGTACTGGCCGGCGAGGGCGTCGACGCGGGGCTGATGGGCCAGCGCATGCGTGACCTCGTGGCGCGGATCGGAGAGCACCTCAGCAGCCCGCCGCGCAGCGACAGGCAGACCGCGTGAGGGAGCCGGGCAACAACTGGGAAGACGGGAGCCCCGAGCGGCTCTACGTCATCACCGGCGGTCGCAGCGGACCGTTAGTTCCCAGCGGCCTCGACCTGGTCACACTGATCGTTGCCAAGTCGGGGCCCCGGCCCGGCATGCAGCCGGAGCACGCGGCGATCATGCGGCTGTGTCAGGCGCCCCTCTCGGTGGCCGAGATCTCCGCGTACCTCGGCCTGCCGGTGAGCGTGGTCACCGTCCTGATCGACGATCTGCTCACTGCGGGCCAGGTGCTCTCCCGCGCACCCGTGGCCCGCGCCCAACTCCCCGACCTGGCATTGATTGAGGCAGTGATCGATGGACTTCGAAAGCTCTGAGGCGTCGCCCGCCGGGCCGCGGCGCGAGGACGTACTGCCGGCCACGGCCGCCGCCGCGGTCAAGGTGGTGATCGTGGGCGGCTTCGGGGTCGGCAAGACGACCCTGGTCGGCGCGGTGAGCGAGATCCGGCCGCTGACCACCGAGGAGACGATGACCCAGGCCGGGGTCGGCGTCGACGACACGGCGGGCGTGGAGCGCAAGACGTCCACCACCGTGGCCATGGACTTCGGCCGGATCAGCATCAACGAGGAACTGGTGCTGTACCTCTTCGGCACGCCCGGCCAGCAGCGCTTCTGGTTCCTCTGGCGCGGCCTGTTCGAGGGCGCGCTGGGCGCGGTGGTCCTGGTCGACACCCGCCGGCTGGAAGTCAGCTTCGATGTGATCGGCCGGCTGGAGGAGCGCGGGGTGCCCTTCGTGGTGGCCGTCAACTCCTTCCCCGACGCGCCCCAGCACCCGGTGGAGGAGCTGCGCAGCGCCCTCGACCTGCCCGCGTCCGTCCCGCTGGTGCTCTGCGACGCCCGGCGGCGCGACTCCAGCCGTGACGTCCTGATGACGCTGATGCGCCATCTGCACTCCCTCGCCGTGACTCCGGAGATATCGTGACCACTCCCCCCTACCCCGCCTCTCCCACTCCGCCGCCGGGCTGCCCCGCACACCGGCTCTACGGCCCCGAGGCCGAGGCCGACCCGATGGGCCTGTACGAGAAGCTGCGTGCCGAGCACGGCGCGGTGGCCCCCGTCCTGGTCCAGGGCGATCTGCCGGCCTGGCTGGTGCTCGGCCACCGCGAGAACCTGGACGTGGCACGCACTCCGTCGCGGTTCTCCCGGGACCCGCGCGGCTGGCGGGACCAGCAGGAGGGCAGGGTCCCGGCCGACCACCCCCTCACGCCGATGACGGCGTGGCAGCCCGTGTGCCACCTGGTCGACGGTGCGGAGCACGAGCGGCTGCGCGGTGCGGTCACCGAGTCGCTGGAGCGCTTCGACCGGCGCGGCGTGCGACGGTACGTCAAGCGCTTCGCCGATCAGCTGATCGACCAGTTCGCCGAGTCCGGGCGGGGCGACCTCGTCGCGGACTTCGCCGAGCCGCTGCCGATGCTGGTGATGACCCAGCTCGTCGGGGCGCCGGATTCGTACGGCCCGCGCCTCGTCGAGGCCGCCCGCGACATGCTCCAGGGCACCGAGACGGCCGTCGCCAGCAACGCGTACGTGACGGCCACGCTGCGCGAACTCGTGATGCGCAAGCGGGCGGTGCCCGGCCGCGACTTCACGACGTGGATGACGGAGCACCCGACGTCGCTGAGCGACGACGAGATCGTGGAGCACCTGCGCCTGGTGATGATCGCGGCCTTCGAGTCGACCGCCAACCTGATCGCGAACACCCTGCGCATGGTGCTCACCGACGGCCGCTTCCGCGCGAACCTCTCCGGCGGGCACATGACGCTGCCGGACGCCCTGGAGCAGGTCCTGTGGGACGAGCCTCCGTTCACCACGATCCTGGGACGCTGGGCCACCGGCGACACCGAGCTCGGCGGGGCGCAGATCAAGGCCGGGGACATGCTGCTGCTGGGGCTCGCCCCCGGAAACGTCGATCCGGAGATCCGCCCCGACCTGACGGTGCCCGTCCACGGCAACCGCTCCCACCTGTCCTTCAGCAGCGGCCCCCACGAGTGCCCCGGCCAGGACATCGGCCGGGCCATCGCGGACACCGGGATCGACTCGCTGCTCACGCGGCTGCCCGACCTGGAACTGGCCGTCCCCCAGGACGAACTGCGGTGGACGGCGTCCCTGATGTCCCGCCACCTGGTCGCCCTGCCGGTGCGGTTCACCCCGCGGGGAACCTCGGTCACGGGGACCACCCGGGCACCGGCCGCGGCGGCCGCCGCGCCGGCCGCCCCCCTTCCCGGGGAACGGCCGGCGGTGCGGGTCTCGTGGTGGGCCCGGCTGCTGGGCCGCCGGCGTCGCTGATCCGCGCGTCAGGCGTCGAGCTGCTGCCACCACCAGGCGAGAGCCGGGACCGGCGGCGGCTCGACCCGCGTGTCGCTGGGCGTGTCGCTCCAGGTGACGTCGAACCGGGCGCCGTCCACCGGGAGTTCGTTGCGGTTGCGCGGACTGGCGTAGCGCGGCGCCCGGCAGTGGTACTCCAGATCGCCCGCGATCCAGTGCTCCAGCGAGCCGAGGTAGCGCTCCAGCTGCTCGCCCGCGCCGCGGCCGAGCTGTTCGCGCAGCCGGACGAACAGGGTCACCGTCCGGTCCCGCAGCGCGTAGACGGCGGGCAGCGCCTCGGCCGGAGTGCACCCGTTCTGCGCGGCCAGGACGTTGACCAGGTTCTGTTCCCACGGGACGTGGTGGTCGTCCTTGTTGTACGAGAACAGGTCGTTGTCACAGCTGACGATGAACCCGGCCGCGTCGGTCAGGGCCTGGACCGGCGCGGAGTACAGCTGTTCGCCCGGCACGGCGATCCCGTTCGCGACATCGCACCACGTGAGGGTGAAACGGGTGCCGTTGCTCGAGATCCGCGCCGCCACGAAGTCGTTCAGGCTCGGCATGATGCCCCGCTCGGCGTTGGCCGTCTGCCAGCTGGCGCCGGCCACCCAGTCGCGGACGCCCTCGGTGAAGCGGCGCAGCTGGACGGGGGTGAGCATCTCCCGGGTGCGGGCCGCGAGGTCCTCCAGCGCGGCGGTGTGCGGCCCCCGCGGCAGCAGGCCGGAGCCGGGGGCCTCGATGGTGCGGACCAGCCGGGCGCCGTGGTCCGCGACGGACGCCGTGCTCGACGCACCGGTGTTGGAGTCCTGCCAGTCGTCGGTGGCGAAGGCCCAGTAGTTCCACTCGCTGAAGAGCAGCATCGGCTCGACGTCGCCGTACGGGATGATCCGGCTGGTGAAATCGGCGGCGCGGGTGGCCAGCCCCCAGGCTCGCTCGGTGGCGTCCGGGTAGAACCCGTACGTGTCGATCCAGGCGATGGCCCGCTTCTCGATCTCCCCCGCAGCGGGGTGGATGAGGTCCTTCTCGAACGGGCAGTAGAACGGCGGCAGCTGCCAGCCGATGCGGGAGGGGCGGACGTCCTCGCGGTAGAGAGGTGCCATCGGTCAGTTGCCCCCGCCCAGACGGAACAGCAGGAGCCGGGTTTCCAGCGCGTGGTCGCGCCAGATGCGGAACAGCTTGCCGTGCGTGATGGTGGACTCCTGGAGCCGCTCGCGCGACCAGGCGGACGGGGCGCCGCACCGCTCCACCCGGTCCAGTTCGGCGGTGTTCCAGGCCATGGACTGCACCCAGAACTCGGCGACCCGGTCCGTGACGTCCTCGTCCTGCTCCAGTTCGAAGCCGGCGGCCTCGGCGGCGGTGATGTACTCGGTGAGGGTGCCGAGGCGAGTCTTGTAGTAGCCGTCGATGAACTCGGTCCACTCGGGACGGCAGATGAAGTGTTCCTGGATTCCGAACCATCCGCCCGGTTTCAGGGACTTGGCCACGACTTCGAAGAGCCGCTCACGGTCCATGTAGCCGGAACTCTCGTTGGCGTACGCGGCGTCGTACTTCTCGCGGGTGCCGAACGTGTGGACGTCGGCGAGCAGCGGGGTTACCCGGTCGGACACACCGGCCTGCCTGGCGAAGTCCTCGATGACGGGGACGTGGTCGGCGGCGACGGTGAGGCCGGTGACCTTCGTGCCGTGCTCCTGGGCCCAGTAGAGGGAACCGCCGCCGATACCGCAGCCGATGTCGAGGAGGCGGCCGGGCGGGGTCGCGTACGCGCCCCAGGTGCGGGCCGCGTGCTCGACTATCGCCTCCTGGGACTCGACGATGCGGCGCTTGAGCACCCGCTGGGAGACGGTGGTGTTCGGTGTCGCGCCGGGAGCGAAGAGCCCCATGTGGAAGTGGACCCGCGGTCCCGGCCCGTACTTGTGCAGGATGTCAGCCGTCTTGCGGCTGTAGTAGAGGCGCACTTGGCTTTCATCGAACGCCTGGCCACCCGTGGGGGGCTGGATGACGAGGTTTCTGTCCATCGGTTCTCCGGTCATGCGGTCACGTGGGGGTGTTGATCGGCCGCCCCACTCTGCCCATCCGTGATCGAGAAAACGCCTTGATCACTCAGGGATTGAGCATAGTGACACATGAAATAGCCAGTTTTCCGGCCAAGTTGGTCGACTGCGGCGACTCGTCAGAGAGTCTCGCCGTGCTCCGTGGGCACGCACAGCACCGGAATCGGAGACAGGTGCAGGAGTTTGTGCGGGGTGGAGCCCAACAGGGCGCCGCGGATCGGGCTGTCGCCCCACGTGCCGACGATGATGACCCGGGCGTCGTGCCGCCGGGCGGCGTCGAGCAGGGCCTGCGCGGGCTTGTCGTCGACCACCTCGACCGCCGAGGGCACACCCGCCTCGTCGGCGGCCTCGACGGCGCGCGCCAGGGCGCTGCGGCCCGTCTGGCGGACGGCCTCACGGTGCGCCCGGTACTCCTCGCCGGTGGGGCCGGGGGCGGCCGCCCCGTAGACGAGGACGAGGGGCTCCCCGAAGGCGGTGGCGACCTCCAGCGCCACGCGCAGCGCCCGCTCCGCGCCGGGCGACTCGTCGTATCCGAGGACGACGGACATCGGGCCTCCTCAGCTCTTCCTGCCGTGGACGAGGTCCGGGTCGACCACCCCGCGGCGCTCCTGCCAGAACGTGCCGTCCCGCAGCCGCCAGTAGCCCATGAACAGAACGCCGGCGACGGCGATCGCGATGCCGATGACCAGGGGCGGGCCGAGACCGAACCAGGAGGCACCGGTGGCCGAATTCTCCGGGTTGGACATGTCCCCGACCGACTCCACCAGCAGCCAGAGCAGCAGGGCTGCGCCGACCACCGGGCCGACTCCGATGAACAGCAGGTTGTGCAGACTCTCGAGCAGGTGGCGGCGGTAGTAGACGGCACAGGCCAGGCCGGTGAGCGCGTAGTAGAAGGCGATGAGCAGGGACAGCGCGGTGAGCGAGTCCAGGAGCGCGTTCTCGCTGATCTGGTTGACGACGAGGTACCAGCCGATGGCGATGCCGGCCACCCACCACGTGCTCACGTCCGGGGTCCTGAAACGCGGGTGGATGTGCGAGAGGGGCGGCGGCAGCGCGTGTCGGCGGGCCATGGACAGGGCGGTGCGGGAGGCGGGGATGATCGTGGTCTGGGTGGAGGCCAGCGCGGAGGTGCAGACGGCGAGGAGCACCACCCAGTCCCAGCCGCCCATGACCTCGTGGGCGAGTACGGCGAAGATGGCCTCCTCCTCGGCCGCGTTCTCGGCGAGGAAGGTGGTCCCGG
Source organism: Streptomyces sp. NBC_01546 (assembly GCF_045208355.1). Classification (NCBI taxonomy): domain Bacteria; kingdom Bacillati; phylum Actinomycetota; class Actinomycetes; order Kitasatosporales; family Streptomycetaceae; genus Streptomyces; species Streptomyces sp. NBC_01546. The sequence continues at coordinate 7,151,403 of NZ_CP109379.1, read as the reverse complement.
CGTAGCCGACGACCGCGAAGCCCACGGACACGTAGGTCACCAGGAGGACCACCGTCGACCACAGTCCGGCCTTGCCCGGCGCCGTGGCCGAGTTCTCGACCTCCTCGGTGAGATTGACCGCGGACTCCCAGCCCCAGTACATGAACACGCCGAGCAGCAGTCCCCCGGTGAGGGCGGCGCCACCGGCGCCGAACGGGTTGAGCCAGCTGAGGGACGGCTCGATCTCCTCGAGGGTGCTGGTGCCGGTGTAGGTGCGGTAGATGGCGACCACCGCGAAGGTCAGGAGGAAGAAGACCTGGGCGAGGATGAGGATGTCCTGGAGGTGGGCCGACAGTTCGGTGCCGATGACACAGATGGCGGTCATGGCCAGGATCACCGCGACGGTGAGGGTCTGGCGGATCACGTCGTTGGCGGCCCAGTCGTCGAGTCCGAAGGCGAGCAGGCCGAAGGTGACGGCGACGTCCGCCAGTGAGCCGATGACCAGCACGCCGGTCATGGCGATGGCCCAGCCGCCGAGCCAGCCCGCCCAGGGGCCCATGGCCCGGGTGACCCACGAGAAGGTCGTCCCGCAGTCCTGGTCGACCTTGTTGAGGTAGTAGAAGGCGGCGGCGATCAGCAGCATCGGGACGAAGGAGGCCAGCATCACGCCCGGCGCGTAGATCCCGACGAGGGCCACGATCGGCCCGAGCACGGCGGCCAGGGAGTAGGCGGGCGAGGTGGAGTTCAGGCCGATGACCAGCGCGTCGAGGAATCCGATCGCGTTGGCCTTCAGTCCCGGCTCCGGGACGGCGACCTGCGGGCCGTCGCGGCCCGTGCTGTCTTCGGCCATGTAGGCATCGTCGCCCGAGGGCGGCCGCCGCGCGAGGCGGGAGACCTCTACGGGCGGGTGTTCCAGCCCGCGATCACGGGGAGCCCGTGCTCCGTGGAGAGCATGCTGACCGTGCCGGTGCGCAGCAGGAACAGCCGGCCCTGCTCGGGGCCCAGGCCCAGGTAGCGGGCGGTGAGGACGCGCAGGAAGTGGCCGTGGGCGACGATGACCACGTTGCCGCCGTCCGCGCGGAGCACCGGGGCGACCCGGGCCAGGGCGCGGTCCGCGCGGGCGCCCACCTGGGCGGCGTTCTCGCCGGGGTGGGCCTCGTCGCCGGGCGGCACCCCGTCGGTCCACAGGGACCAGTCGGGGGTGGTCCGCTTGATCTCCGCGGTGGTCACGCCTTCGTAGCCCCCGTAGTCCCACTCGTGCAGGTCGGGGTCGGTGACCCCGCCGGTGAGCCCCGCGAGCTGCGCCGTGGCGACGGCCCGGCGCAGCGGGCTGGTCAGCACCATCGCCGGGTGGCGGTCGCGGAAGTAGGGGGCCAGCGAGATGGCCTCCTCGACCCCTCGCGCGGTCAGCGGGAGGTCGGTGAGCCCGGTGTGCCGTCCGTTCGCGCTCCACGCCGTCTCGCCGTGCCTCACCAGCAGCAGGTCGCTCATCCTCCGGACCCTAGGCCCTGTCCGGCATGTCGGCGCCGAGGGCCGGGGGTGGGCGTGTCACTGTCGGGCCTCATGAAGGTGGGTGCGCACCCGTTGCGTCCGTCCCTGACGGGGCTGCTGATCGTCCTGACCGCGGTCACCGGGCTGATCGAGGCGGTGAGCCTGCTCGCCCTCGGGCCGGTCTTCACCGCGATGCAGACGGGCAATGTGCTCTTCCTGGCGTTCGGGCTCGCGCGGGAGGGCAATCTGCCCGCGGTGTCGTCCGCTGTGTCGCTGGTGGCGTTCGCCGCCGGGGCCGTGTGCGGGGCGCGGATGGAATCGGCCGCGGAGGCCCGGGGGTGGCGCTGGGTCGGGCTCGGCCTGTACGTCGAGGCCGCGCTGATCCTGGCCGGTGCGGCCGTCGGATGGGACGTGGCGCCGCGGTACGGGCATCCGGCCGCCGCGCATGTGACGGTGACCGTGCTGCTGGCGACGGCGATGGGCATCCGCACGGTGACGAGCATGCGGGTGAACGTGCCCGGCGTGCCGACGACCCTGGTCACCCGGTCCATGACCTCGCTGATCGGCAGCTCGGCCCTGGGACACGACAGCGCCTTCGGGTACGGGACGGGAGCCTGGCGGCTTCGGGCCAAGGCGGTGCTGTCGATGTTCGCGGGCGGGCTGACCGGGGCCCTGCTGATCCGGGCCGGGTGGACCGTGGGCGAGCTGCTGCTGCCCGCTGCGGCCGTGGTGTCGGCGGTGGCCCTCGCGCACCGGACGCTGCCCCGGCTGCACACCCGCTAGTGCGCGTCGTCACGGGGGCGTCGGCGGCGCACGGCGCTCACCCGGTCCCCCGCGCCCGCCGGAAGCGGTCGAGTCCCTCGGCGAGCCCCACCACCGGGTCCGGGTAGTCGTACCGCGCCCGCTCGAGGCCCGGCAGCCGCCACGGCTCGTGCACGTGAGGCGCGGGGAGCCCGGCGAGCTCCGGCACCCAGCGGTGGACGTAGCGGCCCTGCGGGTCGTACCGAAGGCCCTGCCGGACGGGGTTGAGCACGCGGTTGGGGCGGGTGTCGGTGCCCGTGCCCGCGGCCCATTGCCAGTTGAGCTGGTTGTTGGCGAGGTCTCCGTCGACCAGGAGGTCCAGAAAGTGGCGGGCGCCGGTCCGCCAGTCGACGTACAGGGTCTTGGTGAGGAAGCTCGCGGCGAGCAGCCGGCCGCGGCCCGGCATCCAGCCCTCTTGGCGCAGCTGGCGCATCGCGGCGTCCACCACCGGGTAGCCGGTGCGGCCCTCCTTCCAGGCCTCGGTCTCCTCCTCGGCGGCGTGGCCGGTGCGCCACCGGTCGTGGCGGGGGCGGTAGTCCTCGGCGGCCGCCTCGGGGCGTGCGGCGAGGACCTGGTGGTGGAAGTCGCGCCAGCACAGCTGCCGGACGAAGGCCTCGGCGCCCGGGCCGCCGACGGCCCGGGACCGGTGGACGGCCTCGGCGGCCGAGAGGGTGCCGAAGTGCAGGTGCGGGGAGAGCCGGGAGGTGGCGTCGCCGGCCAGGTCGTCGTGGGTGTCCTCGTAGCGGGAGATGCCGGAACGCAGCCAGTTCGCCAGCAGCCGGCGGGCCTCCGTCTCGCCGCCCCGGGCGAGGCCCGGGGAGACTCCGGTGAGGGCGCCGCGCACGGGCAGCGGCTCGGAGCCGAGGCCTTCGGGGAGCCGGACGGTGCGGGGGGCCGCGGCGAGGGCCCGCGGCGGCAGCTCGGCCCAGCGGCGGAAATAGGGCGTGAAGACGGCGAAGTGGTCGGAGCCGGCGGGCAGGACGGCCCCGGGGGCGACCGCGGTGATCACCATGTCGTGCACGTGCAACCGGCGGCCCTCTGCTTCGAGGGCGGTGCGCAGCCGATCCTCGCGGGCGTGGGCGTAGCCGCTGACCCCCGCGGCCATGTGGACCTCGTCGGCGTCCGTCTCCCGCGCGAGGGCGCAGACTTCCCGGACGGCGTCCCCGGAGCGGATCACGAGGCGGCCGCCGCGCTCGCGCAGTCCGGCGTCCAGGTCGGCGAGGCAGTCGGCGAGGAAGGCCTGCCGGTTGGGCGGGGCGAATCCGGCTGCCGCGAGGGCGTGGTCGCGGACGAAGAGCGGCACCACCCGGTCACAGGAGGCCAGGGCCGCGCGCAGCGGCGGATGGTCGTGCAGGCGCAGGTCGGAGGTGTACAGGACCACCGCGACGTTCATGGATCTCGCTCCGGGTCGGGCTGGGCAGGACGGTTGTCGTGCGGTACTCCGGCCGCGGCGGATGCGGGGGCATCGGAAGCGGCCGGACGTTCGGCGGCGCGGGCGATGTTGCGGGCCATCCCGCCGAACACCACGGCGTGGAAGGGGGACACGCTCCACCAGTACACGTGGCCGAGCAATCCGTGCGGGTGGAACAGCGCCCGCTGCCGGTAGCGCGCGCGGCCGGGCTCGGGGCAGGGATCCGCGTACATCTCCAGCCAGGCCAGGCCCGGCAGCCGCATCTCGGCGCGCAGGCGCAGCAGCCGGCCCGGTTCGATCTCCTCCACCCGCCAGAAATCCAGGGCGTCACCCACCCGGAGCCGGGTCGCGTCGCGGCGGCCGCGGCGGATGCCGACTCCGCCGACGAGCCGGTCGAGCCAGCCTCGTACGGACCAGGCCAGCGGGAAGGAGTACCAGCCGTTCTCGCCTCCGATGCCCTCCACCACCCGCCACAGCGCGCCGGGCGAGGCCTCGACGGCCATCTCCCGCCGGTCGGTGTAGAGGCTGCCGCCCGCCCAGTCGGGGTCCGTGGGCAGCGGGTCGCTGGGCGCGCCCGGCACGGAGGCGGAGGACCAGCGAGTGGTCACCTCGGCCTCCCGCACCCGCCGCAGGGCCAGCGACAGGGCCTGGTCGAAGCCGACCGGCGCACCGGGCGGGTCGGGGACGTGGCGCGCGATGTCGTGCTCCGCGCAGACCACCTCGTGGCGCAGTGATTCGGCGAGCGGCCGGGCCAGCGCCCGCGGTACGGGGGTGACCAGGCCGATCCAGTGGCTGGACAGGCCGGGGGTGAGCATCGGGACGCGCAGGATGAGCCGGCGGGGCAGCTCGGCCACGGCTGCGTAGCGGCGCATCATCTCCTCGTACGTGACCACGTCCGGGCCGCCGATGTCGAACGCCCGGTTCACCTCGGGCGCCATGGTGGCGCTGCCGACGAGGTAGCGCAGGACGTCGCGGACGGCGATGGGCTGGCAGCGGGTCCCCACCCAGCTGGGCGTCACCATGACGGGCAGCCGCTCGGTGAGGTAGCGCAGCATTTCGAAGGAGGCCGAACCGGATCCGATGATGACGGCGGCGCGCAGGACGGTGGCCGGCACGGGGCCGGCCAGGAGGATCTCGCCGACCTCCGCGCGGGAGCGAAGGTGCGGGGAGAGCTCGCGGACGGGGATGCCGGCGGGGGTGAGCCCGCCGAGGTAGACGATGCGGCGGACTCCGGCGGAGTGGGCCTGCTCGGCGAAGATGCGGGCGGCGGCGCGGTCGCGCTCCTCGAATCCGGAGCCGCCGCCGAGGGCGTGCACGAGGTAGTAGGCCACCTCGATGCCGTCCAGGGCCTCGGCCACGGACTGCGGGTCGGTGGCGTCGCCGCGGACGATCTCGGTCTGTCCGGCCCAGGGATGGTCACGGAGTTTCTCCGGGGACCGGGCCAGGCAGCGGACGCGGTGTCCGGCGGCGAGGAGCTCGGGCACCAGTCGGCCGCCGATGTAGCCGGTGGCCCCGGTGACCAGGCAGTTCATACCTGTCATGGCTCTCTCCGTTCGTGGATCCGGTGCGAATGCCGCCCACAACACACTCACCCCTCGCTTCCGGGAGTGCCATGCGGCGTCCCCGCGGAGCACCGCCTGGTCAAGATCCGGCGAACTGGGCCATTGGTACAGTCTCGGCATGGCGGTGGACGAGCTCGACACGAGGATCCTGCGCCTGCTGATCGAGCAGCCGCGCACCAGTGTCCGCGAGTACGCCCGCATCCTCGGCGTCGCCCGCGGCACGCTGCAGGCACGGCTGGACCGGCTGGAGCGCACCGGGGTGATCACCGGGACGGGACCCTCGCTCTCCCCCGCCGCGCTGGGGCATCCGGTGCTGGCCTTCGTGCACATCGAGGTGACCCAGGGGCACCTGGACGACGTGGGCGAGGCGCTGGCGGCCGTTCCCGAGATCATCGAGGCCTTCTCGATCACCGGTGGCGGGGACCTGCTGACGCGCGTGGCGGCGCGCGACAACGCACATCTGGAGGACGTGATCCAGCGGCTGATCCAGCTGCCGGGGGTGGTCCGCACCCGCACCGAGGTGGCCCTGCGCGAGCGGGTCGCGCACCGGTTGCTGCCGCTGGTCGAGGCCGTGGGACGGGCTGCCCGCAAAACCTGACAGGATGGTAAAGACAGGACACGACCGGCAGGACGGACACAACGGATGATTTCCGTCATATTCGATCTCGACGGCACCCTCGTGGACAGCGAGCCGAACTACTACGAGTCGGGGCGCCGCACTCTGGAGCGGCACGGGGTCCCGGACTTCACCTGGGAGCAACACTCCCGCTTCATCGGCATCGGCACCCTGGAGACGCTGGAGATCCTCCGGGAACGGTACGGGATCCAGGCGCCGGTGGAGCAGCTGCTCGCCGAACAGAACGCCGCCTACCTCGAGTTGGCCCGGACGGGGACGGAAGTCTTCCCGGAGATGCGGAAGTTCGTGGAGCGGCTGCGCGCCGAGGGGGTGCCGATGGCGGTGGCCTCCGGTTCCTCGCGCGAGGCGATCGACGCGGTGCTGGCCGGTACCGGTCTGGACGCCCTGCTGACGACGGTGGTCTCCGCCGAGGAGGTCGCGCACGGCAAGCCCGCCCCGGACGTGTTCCTGGAGGCGGCCCGCCGGCTGGGCGCCGAGCCCGCCGGCTGCGTGGTCGTCGAGGACGCGGAGCCGGGAGCGCTGGCGGCCCGCGCGGCCGGCATGGAATGCGTGGCGATCCCGTACGTGGCGGAGCGCGCGCACGACGCCGCCTTCGCGGACGCCGGGCTGCTCTTCCCGGGCGGACAGCGGGAGTTCACCGCCGACGCGGCCTACGACTGGCTGACCGCGCGCACCGCGCCCTGACGCCCGCCGGGGCGGCGGGGGCCGTTCACCGCCGGGCCTCGCGGTCCTCTGGTGCCCTGGCGCGGTCGCTGCCAGGATGCCTGCGTGACCGCCACCACGCTGCCCCGGGGCACCGGGAGCGGGCCGCGCCAGTGGCCCCTGATCGGGAATCTGCCCGCCTTCGCCCGCGACCCGTTGGCCTTCTTCGAGTCGCTGCGCGATGACCACGGGGACTGGGTGCCGTGGGCGCTCGGGCCGCAGCGCAACGTGCTGATCTCGCGGCCCGAGCACGCCGGTGAGCTGCTCGGGGCCGTGGAGGGCACCTTCAAGCCGATGGAACTGGGCTGGGCCTTCCACCAGTTGCTGGGCGACGGGGTCGTCGTGGCCACCGGGGACGACTGGCGGCGCAAGCGGGCCCTGGTCCAGCCCGCGGTCCGGCCGCGCCAAGTGCGCTCGTACGCCGCCACGATGGTGGAGTGCGCGGATGCGCTGGCCGGGAGCTGGCGCGAGGGCGACCGGATCGACGTGCACCGGGAGATGGCCGGACTCACCCAGCGGATCGCGGTGCGCACGCTGTTCGGGAGCGACGCCGCCGGCCGGGAGGCGCCCATCAGCGCCGCCATGGCCACCGCCCAGCGGGAACTGGGGGCCGAGTTCCGGGGGCTGACGCTGTTTCTGCCGCCGTGGGTGCGGACGCCCGGGCGACGGCGGATGCGGGAGGCCGTGGCGGTCCTGGACCGGGAGATCGCACACGTCATACGGGAGCACGAGGCGGCCTCGGCCGCCGGGGCCGAGCGGGACGACCTGCTGAGCCGGCTGCTCGCGGCCCGCGACGAACACGGCGCCCCGCTGTCCCGCAAGGAGCTGCGGGACGAGTCGATCACCCTCTACATCGGCGGCCACGAGACCACCTCGACCACCCTGACCTGGGCCTGGCAACTCCTGTCGGGGGCGCCCGGGGCGCGGGCCCGGCTGACCGGGGAGCTGGACCGGGTGCTCGGCGGGCGGCTGCCGACGTACGACGACTACGCGCGGCTGCCCTGGACCCGGCAGGTGGTCAAGGAGTCGCTGCGGATCTACCCGCCGATCTGGCTGATCTCGGCGGTGGCCGGGGAGGGCGCGAGCATCGGCGGGCGCCCCGTACCCGCGGGGACCGCGCTGTGGACCAGCCCGTGGTCGATGCACCGGGACGAACGCTGGTTCCCGGATCCGGAAGCCTTCCGGCCCGAGCGGTGGGACGCGGATGCCCCGCATCCGGTGCCCGACCACGCCTGGATCCCCTTCGGCGGCGGCCCGCGGGCGTGTCTGGGGGCGCGGTTCGCGCTGGTGGAGGCCGTGCTCGTACTGGCGGTGCTGGGGCAGCGGTTCCACCTGGACAGCGGGAGCGAGCGGGCCGGGGTGTTCCCGGGGCTCACCCTGCAGCCGACCGGACCGGTGCGGGCGACGCTGCGCCCGGTGCCGGGCGGGGAAGATCCGGCCGTGCCCCGCAGTTAGTAGAACCGTGAACAATGTTCTGACGCGGGATGCGGACGCGAACGTGGGCATGGGCGTGGACGTGGTGGTGGTCGGGGCCGGGCAGGCGGGGCTGTCCAGCGCCTACCACCTCGCCCGGGCGGGGATCGACCACGTGGCCCTGGACCACGCGCCCCGTCCGGGCGGGGCCTGGCAGTTCCGCTGGCCCTCGCTCACCTACGGCAAGGTCCACGGGATGCACGCCCTGCCCGGCATGGAACTGTCCGGCGCCGATCCGCTGCGGCCCTCCTCCGAGGTGATCGGGGAGTACTTCGCCGCCTACGAGGAGCGCTTCGGCCTGCGCGTACGGCGGCCCGTGGACGTCTCGGCGGTCCGCGAGGGAGCCGACGGGCGACTGCTGGTCGAGTCCTCGGCCGGCACCTGGTCCGCCCGGGTCCTGATCAACGCCACCGGCACCTGGGACCGGCCGTTCTGGCCGCGTTACCCGGGTCAGGAGACCTTCCACGGGCGGCAGCTGCACACCGCGAACTACCCGGGGCCCCAGGAGTTCGCCGGAGCACGGGTGATCGTCGTGGGTGGCGGCACTTCGGCGGTGCAGCACCTGCTCGAGATATCGGCGGTGGCCGCGGAGACCACCTGGGTGACCCGGCGGCCCCCGGTCTTCCGCGACGGCAGCTTCGGCGAGGCCGAGGGCCGGGCGGCGGTGGCGCTGGTGGACGAGCGCGTCCGCCGGGGGCTGCCGCCGCAGAGCGTGGTCAGCGTGACGGGACTCCCGCTGAACGAGGCCGTACGGGCCGGACTCGACTCGGGGGTGCTGGACCGCCGGCCCGTGTTCGACCGGATCACCCGCACGGGCGCCGCCTGGGCCGACGGCAGCCGGGTGGAGGCGGACGTCATCCTCTGGGCGACCGGGTTCCGGGCGGCCGTGGACCACCTGGCTCCACTGCGCCTGCGCGAGCCGGGCGGCGGCATCCGGGTCGAGGGGACCAGGGCCGTGCGCGACGAGCGGATCCACCTCGTCGGCTACGGCCCGTCGGCGTCGACCATCGGTGCCAACCGCGCGGGAGCGGCGGCGGTGCGCGAAATCCGCCGGCTGCTGGCCCGCGAACGGGCCGGGGGGCCGGTCGGAGCTCGCGTGGGCTGAGCCCTCAGCCGGCCTCCGGTTCGTCGATCGGGAACGTCCGGTCCGGGGTGCCGCCGGCCGCGCGGGCCTCCCGGGTCGGGTACACGTAGCCCCTCCCGTCCCGCACGTCCAGAACGGGATCGGTCCAGTTCTCGGTGTCCTCAGGGACGAGGATGCGCGTGGCGCCCCGCTCCGCGTCGTGGATCAGCAGCGAGACGATGTTGTAGAGCTGGGCACCGATGTGGCCGAGCCCCTGCTGCGGGTGGTCCGTCGGCCCCTCGATCCGAATGGTGAAGAAGCGCTCGTCCTCCCAGAAACCGCCCTTGTCCAGCCACTCGCCCTCCCCCACGCGCACGCCGTTGACCCAGAGCCGGGCCTCGGCAGGGCTGTCGCGGAACAGGAGCACCGATCGGTGGCGGTCGCCGGCGGTGAAATCCACCTCGATCTGGTGCCGGGTCCAGCAGTCGATGAAACTGCTGCAAGCCCCGGGTACCTCCCCGTGCCGATAGCTCTCGATCTTTCCTCCCGGCGGTACGACGGGATCCTGACTGCAGACCTCGGCGAAGCGGCAGGCCCGGTCGACACGCCGGGTGCAGCCGAGCCCCGTCGCCGCGATGTCGCGCGGCGCGGCCTGCGAGAGCAGTTCTCCCAGCCGCTCCACGAACCGGTCCTCGCCGACCAGAGCGGTCAGGTCGGCCTCGTCGAACCACCAATGCAGCAGGTCGACTCCGACCGGGGAACGGGCCAGCCAGTGCTGCCACTCCGCCGCATGGCGGCCCCAGCGTTGGGCCACCCGCTCCTGCGCCGCCCGCTCGGCGGCGGCAGCGGCCACGGCAGCCGCGTCCACCGGCGGTGCGGCTTCCTGCGCCTGTGCCTCGTCGGCGGGCACGCTCTGCGGCGCCTCAGCCTTCGCTTCGGCTTTCTCTATCGCTTTCGCTTTCGCTTTCCATGGCCACTTCACGGCTCGACCCCCTCGGTCACGCGTCCGGCAGGCCGCCGATCGTAGAGCCGCCCCCGGGGCCGCCGCCCCTCATTTCCCGGCGTCACCCTCCTGACCTGCACGGGAGCCCGAACTGGCCTGGGCGCGGATCCGGTTGAAGTCCGCCACGTGCTTCTTGTGTTCCTCGTACGTCGCCGAGAAGCGGGTGTCCCCCGGCTTCACCGTGACGAAGAACAGCCAGTCACCCGGTGTCGGCGCGACGGCGGCCGTCATGGCCTCCAGTCCGGGGCTGTCGATCGGCGTGGGCGGCAGTCCCTGGCGTTCGTAGCTGTTGAAGGGGCTGTCGATGCGCGTGTCGCTCAGGGTGGTGTCCAGGGTGCTGCGGTTCAGCGCGTAGTTGATGGTGGAGTCCATCTGGAGCGGCATCGACTTCGCCAGCCGGTTGTGGACCACCCGCGCCACCTTGCCCATGTCGGCGCGACTGTCGGCCTCCGCCTCGATGATGCTGGCCAGGGTGGCGGTCTGGTACGGGGTCATCCCGTGGGCCTTGCCGCCGTCCGCGACGGCCTTGGTGGCGAGCTTCTCGTTCGCCGTCCGCACCATGTACGCGAGGAGCGCGGCCGGGGTGGACTGCGAGGTCACCGGGTAGGTCGCCGGGAAGAGGTAGCCCTCCGGATTGCCTTTGGCCTCCGCGGGCAGAGCCAGCCCGGCGGTGGCCACCGCCGACTTCGTGGATCCCGGCGGCAGCTTCAGCTCGCGGTCGATGGCGGCGTACACCTGCTGGGCCCGCCAGCCCTCGGGGATCACCAACTGGCGTGGCTTCTGCGGTGCTTCCGGGCTCCGTAACACCGTGATCAGGATTGCCGCACCGATCGCGAGCAGCGTGCCGAGGAAGAGCGCCAGCCGGCCCCGGCGGGTGAGCCGGGAACGGCGCTGCGGCGGCCGGTACTCATGACGCATGCGGGAACGCTAACCCGCGAAACATCAGATTTCCGGCAGCCGACTCGTGCGCCGGTCATACGATCACACGTTCACCGGAGCGAGCTCGGCCTCCGCCTCCGCGACCGCCTCCGGCGGCTGCGCGGCATCCCGGTCCCGGCGGACCAGGGCGGCATACCGGCCGTCCGCCTTCAGCAGTTCCTCGTGGGTGCCGCGCTCGGCTATGCGGCCCGCGTCCAGGACCACGATCTGATCGGCGTCGCGAACGGTGGACAGGCGGTGCGCGATGGTGATCGTGGTGCGGCCCTGGGAGAGGTTGTCGATGGCCCGCTGGACGGCGTGCTCGGTCCGTGTGTCGAGGGCGCTGGTGGCCTCGTCCAGGATCAGCACGGGCGGGTCCCGCAGGATGGTGCGGGCGATGGCGAGGCGCTGCTTCTCGCCGCCGGAGAACCGGTAGCCGCGCTCGCCCACCAGGGTCTCGTACCCGTCGGGCAGGGACGCGATGTGATCGTGGATCTGGGCCGCGCGGGCCGCCTCGGTGATCTCCTCGTCCGTCGCGTCCGGTTTGGCGAAGCGCAGGTTATCCGCGACCGAGGCGTGGAAGAGGTACGTCTCCTGCGAGACCACGCCGATCGAGCGGGCCAGCGAGTCGAAGTCGAGGTCGCGCACGTCCACCCCGTCGAGGGCGACCCGTCCGCCGGTGACGTCGTAGAGCCGGGGCACGAGGTAGCTGAGCGTGCTCTTGCCGGAGCCGGTCGGGCCGACCACGGCGAGCGAGCCGCCGGCCGGGACGGTGATGTCGATTCCCGTGAGCGTCGGGCCGCTCTTGGCTTCGTACGCGAAGTGCACGTCCTCCAGCCGGATCTCGCCCTTGGCCCGGTCCAGGCGTACCGGGTCCTTCCGCTCGGTGATGTCCACCGGCAGGTCGAGGTACTCGAAGATGCGGGCGAACAGGGCGAGCGAAGTCTGGATCTGCACACCGGTCGACAGCAGGCTGACGGCAGGCCGGAACAGGCCCTGCTGAAGGGTGACGAAGGCGACGAGGGTGCCGACGGAGAGCGAAGGGGCGCCCGTCTGGAGGGCTATGCCCGCGGCCCAGTAGATGAGCGCGGGCATGGCGGCCATGACGATGCCGATGGTGGACATCCGCCAGCGCCCGGCCATGCTGGAGCGCACTTCGAGGCCGACGAGCCTCTCCGACTCCTCGGAGAACGCGGCGGTGAGGGATTCGGAGCGGCCCATGGTGCGGCCCAGCAGGATCCCGCTCACCGACAGCGACTCGGTGACGGTCGCGGCCATGGCGGCCATCTGCTTCTGCCGCTGGGTGGTGATCTTCTTGCGCTCGCGGCCGACCCGCCGGCTGATCCACACGAAGAGCGGGAGCAGGAGCAGCGAGACCAGGGTGAGCCGCCAGTCGAGCGCGAGCATGGCCACGACCGTGGCGATGACCGCCGTCAGGTTGGAGACGAGGGAGGTCGCGGTGGAGGTCACGGTGGCCTGCATGCCGCCGATGTCGTTGGCGATGCGGGACTGCACCTCGCCGGTGCGAGTCCGGGTGAAGAAGGCCAGCGGCATCCGCTGGAGCTGCGCGTAGACGGCGGTGCGCAGGTCGTGCATGACGCGCTGGCCGACCGTGGTGGAGATCAGGGTCTGGAGCACGCCGAAGACGCTGGTGACGACGGCGATGAGGATCATGCCGAGCGCGAGCAGGCTGAGCAGCCCGGTGCGGCCCTGCGGGATCGCGACGTCGAGGATCTCCTTGAGCAGGAACGGCGAGGCGACGCCGACCAGCGAGGAGGCGCCGACCAGCAGGCCGACGACGGCGAGGCGACCGCGGTAGGGCCGGAAGAGGCCCAGGATGCGGCGTAGCTCACGCGGCTGCTCCGCCGGGGCGGGGCGGTTGGGGTCCAGTGGGTCTTTGGATGGGGTCCACTTCGGTTCGTCGCGCATGGGCACCCTCTCGGGGTTCGGAAATCAAGGCCATTGGAGCATAGGTCATTGTTACCTATGCTCACAATGAATAAGGTCCTGATATTGTTCCCGGCATGAGCTCCGCCTCCGACACCGATCGCCTCCTCGCCGAACAGCTGCTGCGCCTGACGCGCAGGCTCCACCGGATCCAGAAGCGCCACATGGAACCGGTCGGAATCACTCCCGCCCAGGGTCGGCTGCTGCGCCTGGTCTCGCACTACGAGGGCGACCAGGCACCCCGGATGGCGGATCTCGCCGCCCGCCTGGAGGTGGTCCCCCGCGCCGTGACCACCCTGGTGGACGGCCTGGAGACGGCCGGGTGCGTACGCCGCGCCCCCGACCCCGCGAACCGCCGGGTCATCAGGATCGAGCTCACCGACACCGGCCGCGCCACGCTGCGCCGTCTGCGCAACGCGCGAACCGACGCGGCAGAGGAGATCCTGGCTCCATTGACCGCCGAACAGCGCGAGGTGCTCGGCGGCCTGCTGAACGCCCTGTCGGACGCCCCGGCGGAGCGCCGCTGCTGACGAGGCCGGCCACAACTGCGCAGGCCGCGAGTGAGGCGAGAGGTCGCACATGCCGCTGCTGGAACCGAAGCCGGGGGCCCTGCGCCCGCGCAGCGTCAGCGGCCCCGCCCACGACCGGGTACCGGACCACCGGGCGGCCGGCACCCCGGAGCCGCTGCGCACCGAACTGACCGGGCTGCTGGGCGCCGAGAAGGTGCTCTGGAAGGTCTCCGACCTGGTCCGCTACGCCTCCGACGCCTCCCCGTACCGCTTCGTCCCCCAGGTCGTGGTGATCGCCGAGGACATCGACGACGTCTCCGCCGTCCTCTCCTACGCCCACGGCCGGCAGCGCGAGGTCGTCTTCCGCGCCGCCGGCACCTCGCTCAACGGCCAGGCCCAGGGCGAGGACATCCTGGTCGACGTACGCCGCCACTGGGCCGGCGTCGAGGTGCTGGAAGGGGGCCGGCGCGCCCGGATCCGGCCGGGAACCACCGTCCTGCGGGCCAATGCCGCCCTCGCCCGGCACGGCCGCGTCCTCGGCCCGGATCCAGCCAGCGCCCTCGCCTGCACCCTCGGCGGCGTCGTCGCCAACAACGCCTCGGGCATGACGGCGGGCACCACGAGGAACTCGTACCGCACGCTCTCCTCACTCACCCTCGTACTCCCGGGCGGCACCGTCGTCGACACGGCGGACCCGCTGGCCGACGAGGAGCTGGCACGCGCCGAGCCCGCCCTGTGCCACGGGCTGATGGAGATCAAGAAGGAGATCGAGGCCGACCCGGAACTGGTGGCCCGGATCCGGGCCAAGTACGAGATCAAGAACACCACCGGCTACCGCCTCGACGCCTACCTGGACGGCACCACCCCCGTGGAGATCCTGCGCGGGCTGATGGTCGGCTCGGAGGGCACCCTCGGCTTCATCTCCGAGGTCGTCTTCGACACCCTCCCGCTGGACCGCGAACTCTGCTCCGCCCTGCTGTTCTTCCCCTCGCTGCCCGCCGCGGCCGCGGCCGTGCCCCTCTTCAACGAGGCCGGGGCCCTCGCCGTGGAGCTGATGGACGGCAACACCCTGCGCGCCTCGGTCAGCGTCGCGGGCGTCCCCGCCGACTGGGCCGAGCTGCCCAAGGACACCACCGCCCTGCTGGTGGAGTTCCGCGCTCCGGACGAGGCCGGCCGGGACGCGTACGAACGCCGGGCGGCGCAGCTGCTCCCCGGGCTCGACCTGGTGGCGCCGGTGGCCTCGGTCACCAACGCCTTCACCCGGGACGCGCACACCATCAACGGCTACTGGACGGCCCGCAAGGCCTTCGTCACTGCCGTGGGCGGCGCCCGCGCCTCCGGCACCACCCTGATCACCGAGGACTTCGCGGTGCCGCCGTCCCGCCTCGCCGAGGCCTGTGAGGCGCTCCTCGAACTCCAGGCGCAGCACGGCTTCGACGCGGCCGTGGCCGGGCACGCGGCCCACGGCAACCTGCACTTCCTGCTCGCCTTCGACGCCGCGAACCCGGCCGACGTCGAGCGGTACGCGGCCTTCATGGACGCCTTCTGCCGGCTCACCGTCGAGCGGTTCGACGGATCCCTGAAGGCCGAGCACTCCACCGGACGCAACATGGCGCCGTTCCTGGAACTGGAGTGGGGCCCCAAGGCCACCGAGCTGATGTGGCGCACGAAGCACGTCGTCGACCCGGACGGGGTGCTTGCCCCGCGCATCCTCCTCGACCGCGATCCGAAGGCCCACCTGCGCGGCCTGAAGACGATTCCGCGGGTGGAGGCGGTGGCCGACCCGTGCATCGAGTGCGGGTTCTGCGAACCGACCTGCCCCAGCGAGGACCTGACGACCACTCCGCGCCAGCGGATCGTGCTGCGCCGCGAGATGATGCGCCAGCAGCCCGGCTCCAGGGTGCTGGACGGGCTGCTCGACGCCTACGGCTACGACGCCGTCGACACTTGCGCGGGCGATTCCACCTGCAAGCTCGCCTGCCCGGTCGGCATCGACACCGGCGCGCTGATGAAGGACTTCCGCCACCGTCGGCACAGCGCCCGCGAGGAGCGGGCCGCCGCACTGGCCGCGCGGCGGTTCGGGACGGTGGAGGCCGCCGCCCGGCTGGCCGTGGCCGCCGCCCACCACCTGCCGGACCGGGTCGGGGACGGGCTCCTCGCGGCGGTCACGGGGGCCGCGCGCAAGGCCGTACGACCGGACCTGGTCCCGCGGTGGCTGCCGGAGCTCCCCGGCGCCGCCGCCCGCAGACCGCCCGCCACCCGGCGGGCCGGCGCCTCGGCCGTGTACTACCCGTCCTGCGTCAACCGGATCTTCGGCGGACCCGGCGCCGAGCCCGGCCCCTCCCTGCCGGAGGCCGTGGTCGCCGTGTCGGAGCGGGCCGGCAAGCCCGTGTGGATCCCCCGGGACGTGACCGGCACCTGCTGCGCGACGATCTGGCAATCCAAGGGCTACGAGGCGGGGACCCGGCTGATGGCCAACCGCATCGTCGAGTCGGCCTGGGGCTGGACCGGGGGCGGGCGGCTGCCGCTGGTCGTCGACGCCTCCTCCTGCACGCTGGGCATCGCACAGGAGGTGGTCCCCTACCTGACGGAGGAGAACCGGGCCCTGCACGCGCAGCTGCGGATCGTCGACTCGGTCGTCTGGGCGGCCGAGGAACTGCTGCCGCACCTGGAGATCCGCCGCACGGTGGGATCCGCCGTCCTCCACCCGACCTGCTCGATGCGGCACTTGGGCGACGAGGCGCAGCTGCGGGCCGTCGCCGAGGCGTGCGCCGACGAGGTGGTGGTCCCGGACGACGCGGGGTGCTGCGCCTTCGCGGGCGACCGGGGCATGCTGCACCCCGAGCTGACGGCCTCGGCGACGGCGCGCGAGGCCGCCGAGGTCACGGCCCGGCCCTTCGACGCGCACCTGTCGGCGAACCGGATGTGCGAGGTGGCCATGGACCGGGCGACCGGGCGTTCCTACCATTCGGTTGTGCTCGAACTGGAGCACGCCACCCGCCCCTGAGCGCCGGTGTGCGCGACCCATCTGACCAGGTCCTACGCCGTCCGCCACGTCCGCAAACCTCGTTGCGGAAGGCCTCCGCCGACGGAAAATCGATTGCCCGGCTCCAGTCCGGAAGGCGAACCTTGCACGGTTTGAACCACTCGACCAGTCATGGGGCGTCATGCAGATCAGCGATCTTCCGTATCCGGATCCCGGGGTACCTGACGCTCGTTCCGGTCCTCGGTTCCTGGTGTGGCTGGGCCGGGGTCAGCTCGGCGGACAGTTCAAGAGCCTGTGCTGGGGAATGGTGCACTTCGGCGGAGTCGCCGGACTCCCGTACGCGGTGGGCCTGGGCGTCGACGCGGTCGTCGACCGCGCCCCCACCCGGCTGCTGCTCGTCGGCGGACTGCTCGCGCTGCTCGGCGTCGCCATCTCGCTCGGCGACGCCATGCTGCACCGCACCGCCGTCACCAACTGGATCACCGCCGCGGCACGCGTGCAGCAGCTGCTGGCGCGCAAGACCGCCGAACTGGGCTCCGCGCTGACCCGCCGGGTCGCCGCGGGCGAAGTGGTCGCGGTCTCCACCGGGGACGTGGAGAAGATCGGCTGGTTCGTCGAGGCCGTCTCGCGCTTCCTGGCCGCCGTCTTCGCCATCGTCCTCGTCTGCGTCGGCCTGCTGTTCTACGCACCCGAGCTGGGCGTGGTCGTCGCGATCGGCGTGCCGCTGGTCGCCCTGGCGGCCCTGCCGCTGCTGCCCCGCGCCACCCAACGCGCGGACGTCCAGCGGGAGAAGGCGGGCAAGGCGACCGAGCTGGCCTCCGACACCGTCGCGGGCCTGCGGGTGCTGCGCGGCATCGGCGGCGAGGAGCTGTTCCTCGGCCGCTACCGCGAGGCCTCGCAGGAGGTCCGCGAGGCGGCCGTGCGCAGCGCCCGGATGTGGGCGCTGATCTCCGCGATCCAGGTGCTCCTGCCGGGCGTGCTGCTGATCACGGTGGTCTGGTACGGCGCCACCCTCGTCGGGGACGGGCGCATCGCGGTGGGTGAACTCGTCGCGGCGTTCAGCGCGGTGGCGACGATGCTCTACCCGCTGCGGCACTTCGAGGAGATCGCCATGGCGTACTCCTTCTCACGGCCCTCAGCCAAGCGGGCCGCCCGGGTGCTGTCGCTGACCCGTACGGAAGACGCCGCCGAGCGGCCGGCAGCGGCCGTGACCGCGAAGGTTCCGGCCCCGGGCGGGGACCTGTACGACCCGGAGACCGGACTGCTGGCCCCGGCCGGCCGGTTCACGGCCGTCGTGTGCGGGGACCCGGACCTGGCGGGACGGCTCGCGGAGCGCCTCGGCGGCCATCCCACGGACGCGGCCGCCGACGGGCCCTCGGTGCTCCTCGGCGGAGTCGCGCTGGACGAGCTCGAACTGGACACCGCGCGCACGCTGGTCCTCGTACAGGACAAGGATCCGGTGCTGCTGTCCGGAACCCTGCGCGACCTGTTCGCCGTACCGTCCTCCGGGGCGGTCGAGTCCGGCGCCGCCCTGGCGGCGGCCCAGTGCGCGGACGTGCTGGAAGCGCTGCTCCAGTCGGCGCCGGACGGGGTGGACGATCCGATGGATGCGCGGATCACCGAGCGCGGACGGTCGCTGTCCGGCGGGCAGCGCCAGCGGCTCGCGCTGGCGCGATCCCTGGTCACGGACCCGGAGGTGCTGGTGCTGGACGAGCCGACCTCGGCGGTCGACTCGCACACCGAGGCGCGGATCGCGGACGGGATCGCGGCGCTGCGGGCCGGGCGCACCACGGTGGTGCTGGCGTCCTCGCCGCTGCTGCTGGACCGCGCCGACCGGGTCGTCCTCGTCCACGAGGGCACGGTGGCGGCGGCGGGAACGCACAGCGAGCTGCTGCACGGCGAACCGCTCTACCGGGCGGTCGTCACCCGCCAGACCGAGGACGAGCAGCGGATCGCCCGCGTGGAACTGGCACAGCTGGAAGAAGCACTCACAGAAATCGAGGAATCCGCATGATCGGCGTGGCACCGCCGGATTACGATCCGGCGGCCCCCGAGTCGGCCGCGACCCTGCCCGTGGGCACGTCGGTGACCGTACGGGGCTATGTGCGCGGCCTGTTCCGGCGCCACCGGCGGGCCTTCGTGGTGCTCGTGACGGTCAACGCGATCGCGGTGATCGCCTCCATGGTCGGCCCGTACCTGCTGGGCCGGGTCGTGGACGATCTCGCGGCGGGGGCGCGCGAGCTCCATCTGGAGCGCGTGGCGCTGTTGTTCGCGCTGGCGCTCGCCGTGCAGACCTTCTTCGTCCGGCTGGTCCGGCTGCGCGGGGCGATGCTCGGCGAGGAGATGCTCGCCGATCTGCGCGAGGACTTCCTGGTGCGGTCGGTGGGGCTGCCTCCGGGCGTGCTGGAGCGGGCCGGTACGGGCGATCTGCTGTCGCGGATCACCACCGACATCGACCGGCTGGCCAACGCGATGCGCGAGGCCGTGCCGCAGCTGGCCATCGGCGTGGTGTGGGCGGGGCTGCTCTTCGGGGCGCTCGCCGTGACGGCGCCGCCGCTGGCGCTGGCCGCGCTGGTGGCGCTGCCGGTGCTGGTGATCGGCTGCCGCTGGTACTTCCGGAGGGCGCCGTCGGCGTACCGCTCGGAGGCGGCCGGGTACGCGGCGGTCGCGGCCGCGCTCACCGAGACGGTGGACGCGGGCCGCACGGTCGAGGCGCACCGCCTCGGGCCGGACCGGATCGCGCTGTCGGAGCGCCGGATCAAGGAGTGGACGGCGTGGGAGCGGTACACGCTGTTCCTGCGGACGGTCCTGTTCCCGGTCGTCAACGTCACGTACGTGACGATCCTCGGCTCCGTGCTGATGATCGGCGGGTACTGCGTCCTGCGGGGCTGGATGTCGGTGGGGCAGCTGATCACGGGTGCGCTGCTGGCCCAGATGATGGTCGACCCGATCGGCCTGATCCTGCGCTGGTACGACGAACTGCAGATCGCCCAGGTGTCGTTGGCCCGGCTGGTCGGCGTGCGGGAGATCGAGCCGGACGCCGGGGACCCGAAGGTGGGGCCCGAGGGCCTGGACGTCCGGGCGGACGAGGTGCACTTCGGCTACCGGGAGGGCGTGGACGTACTGCACCGGGTGTCGATGTCCGTACCGCCGGGCACGCGGATGGCGCTCGTCGGCCCCTCGGGCGCGGGCAAGTCCACGCTGGGCCGGCTGCTCGCGGGCATTTACGCACCGCGGACGGGAGAGATCACCCTCGGCGGGGCGCGGCTGTCGCAGATGCCGGCGGAGCGGGTGCGCGAGCACGTGGCGCTGGTCAACCAGGAGCACCACGTGTTCGTGGGCTCCCTGCGGGACAACCTGCGGCTGGCCAGGACGGGTGCCGGGGACGCGGAGTTGTGGGCGGCGCTGGGCGCGGTGGACGCGGACGGCTGGGCGCGTGCCCTGGAGTCCGGTCTGGACACGGAGGTCGGTTCCGGCGGGACGGCGCTGACCCCGGCCCAGGCGCAGCAGATCGCGCTGGCCCGGCTGGTGCTGGCGGACCCGCACACGCTGGTGCTGGACGAGGCGACCTCGCTGCTGGACCCGCGGGCCGCACGGCACCTGGAACGTTCACTGGCCCGGGTACTGGACGGGCGTACGGTCATCGCGATCGCCCACCGGCTGCACACCGCGCACGACGCGGACGTGATCGCGGTGGTCGAGGGCGGCCGGATCAGCGAACTCGGCTCGCACGACGAACTGGTCGCGGCCGAAGGCGCGTACGCGGCGCTGTGGCGCTCCTGGCACGGGTGACCCGGGTGTGCGGGGGGCGTAGGGGAGAGGGAGGGGGCGGGCCGGACCCGGTGGTCCGGTCCGCTCCTCGCGGGCCTAGATGAAACCGAGGGCCGAGGCTCCGCCGAAGCCGCCCAGCAGGACGAACACCGGCATGAGGACCTTGAGCTCCACCCAGCTGCCGGCCCGGAAGCGCATCATCTTCGGCGGGCCGATCGGGTACCAGCGCTTGCCTGCGATCGGGAGGGGCCACAGGACCGGGCAGCCGGAGACCGTCAGGGCGTCGCCGATGTCGTGGACGAGGGCCCCGAGCACGATCGGCAGGCCGAGCCAGAGGTACTCCTGGCCCGGTCCGGTGAACAGCCAGCCCGCGCCGTTGCCGGGCTGGTCGAGCACTCCGGCAAGGATCCACGCGCTGGTGGCGCCGAGCAGCCAGACCAGGACGTCGCTGGACATCCGGGCGGCCCGCCACAGCAGGCCTTCCACCGCCAGCACCAGATGGACGAAAAGCAGCGCGAGCACGCCCCAGCGGTCGGCGGTCACGGCGAGCGCGGAGGCGCCGCCGCCGATCAGGACGGCCCAGAGCCAGGTGTGGGTGAGGGTGCGGTGGCCCCCGGTGCGGCGGGCGTCCTTCGACGAGCGGGTCCCCTTGTAGACGGCGTAGGAGATCTTGTCGACCACCTCGCACAGACCCCGGGAGAGGGGCCCGAAGGCGCGCGAGATCGTCGCCGACTTGTGGTCGAGGTCGGGGGCGAGGGCCGCCCCGGCGCAGATCAGCGCGCCGACGACGAGCACCGGCCACGGCATGGGGTGCCCGGCCGCCGCGGTCGCCGCGCCCACCCCCAGCCAGGCCGCTGCCCCCGAGAGTGAATGCGCCGGACCCATCATGGTCGTTCCCCGCCCCGGTGGTGTGGTGTGTGGTGTCGTGCTCGGGCCCTGCCGACTGTTTCGTTCGGGCCGTTTCGACGGCACAGCGTACCGTCGGTGATCTTCGTCCCGTCCGCCGGTTCCCTCATCCGGGAGGAAGCCAGGCAAGATGGGGGGTGTGACCCTCATTGATCAGCTCCCGCCGAACGCCGACCCCGATGCCCTCTTCGAGGCTTTCTCCTCGTGGGCGGAGGACCAGGGCATCACCCTGTACCCGGCTCAGGAGGAGGCGCTGATCGAGGTCGTCTCCGGGGCGAACGTGATCCTTTCCACCCCGACCGGCTCGGGCAAGAGCCTGGTCGCGGCGGGCGCGCACTTCACCGCGCTGGCCCAGGACAAGGTCACCTTCTACACCGCCCCGATCAAGGCCCTGGTGTCGGAGAAGTTCTTCGATCTGTGCAAGCTCTTCGGCACCGAGAACGTCGGCATGCTGACCGGCGACGCCTCGGTGAACGCGGACGCGCCGGTGATCTGCTGCACCGCCGAGGTGCTGGCCTCGATCGCCCTGCGCGACGGCAAGCACGCCGACATCGGCCAGGTCGTCATGGACGAGTTCCACTTCTATGCCGAGCCGGACCGCGGCTGGGCCTGGCAGATCCCGCTGCTGGAGCTGCCGCAGGCCCAGTTCATCCTGATGTCGGCGACCCTCGGCGACATGAAGCGGTTCGAGGAGGACCTGACCCGGCGCACCGGCCGGCCCACCTCGGTGGTCCGCTCCGCGACGCGGCCCGTCCCGCTGTCGTACGAGTACGTGACCACGCCGATCACCGACACGATCACGGAGCTGCTGGAGACCCGGCAGGCGCCCGTCTACATCGTGCACTTCACCCAGGCCCAGGCGGTCGAGCGGGCGCAGTCGCTCATGAGCATCAACATGTGCACCCGCGAGGAGAAGGACAAGATCGCCGACCTCATCGGCAACTTCCGCTTCACCACCAAGTTCGGGCAGAACCTCTCCCGCTACGTCCGGCACGGCATCGGCGTGCACCACGCGGGCATGCTGCCCAAGTACCGTCGCCTGGTCGAGAAGCTCGCGCAGGCCGGTCTGCTGAAGGTGATCTGCGGAACCGACACCCTCGGCGTCGGTGTCAACGTCCCGATCCGTACGGTGCTGTTCACCGCGCTCACCAAGTACGACGGCAACCGGGTCCGCACGCTGCGCGCCCGCGAGTTCCACCAGATCGCCGGCCGCGCCGGCCGGGCCGGCTTCGACACGGCGGGGTATGTGGTCGCCCAGGCTCCCGAGCACGTGATCGAGAACGAGAAGGCCCTCGCCAAGGCGGGCGACGACCCGAAGAAGCGCCGCAAGGTGGTGCGCAAGAAGGCTCCCGAGGGCTTCGTCGCCTGGTCGGACACCACCTTCGAGAAGCTCATCGCCGCCGACCCGGAGGCGCTGACCTCGCGCTTCAAGGTCACCAACATCATGCTGCTGTCGGTCATCGCCCGTCCGGGCGATGCCTTCAAGGCGATGCGCCACCTCCTCGAGGACAACCACGAACCGCGCAAGGCCCAGCTGCGGCACATCCGCCGGGCCATCGCGATCTACCGCTCGCTGCTCGACGGCGGTGTGGTCGAGAAGCTCGACACCCCGGACGCGGAGGGCCGCACCATCCGGCTCACCGTCGACCTGCAGCAGGACTTCGCGCTCAACCAGCCGCTGTCCACCTTCGCGCTCGCCTCCTTCGACCTGCTGGACCCGGAGTCCCCGTCCTACGCGCTGGACATGGTGTCCGTCGTGGAGTCCACGCTGGACGACCCGCGCCAGATCCTGGCCGCGCAGCAGAACAAGGAGCGCGGCATCGCGGTCGGCCAGATGAAGGCCGACGGGGTCGAGTACGAGGAGCGGATGGAGCGACTCCAGGACGTCACCTATCCCAAGCCGCTCGAAGAACTGCTCTTCCACGCCTATGACGTGTACGCCAAGAGCCACCCGTGGGTGCGCGACCACCCGGTCTCCCCCAAGTCGATCATCCGCGACATGTACGAACGCGCGATGACCTTCACCGAGTTCACCTCCTACTACGAGCTGGCCCGTACCGAGGGCATCGTGCTGCGCTACCTGGCCGGCGCGTTCAAGGCGCTGGACCACACCATCCCCGACGACCTCAAGTCCGAGGACCTCGAGGACCTGATCGCCTGGCTCGGCGAACTCGTCCGCCAGGTGGACTCCAGCCTCCTGGACGAATGGGAGCAGCTGGCGAACCCCGAGGTGGAGACGGCGGAGCAGGCCCAGGAGAAGGCCGACCAGGTCAAGCCGGTCACCGCGAACGCGCGCGCCTTCCGCGTCCTGGTCCGCAACGCGATGTTCCGCCGCGTGGAGCTGGCCGCCCTCGACCACGTCAACGTACTGGGCGAGCTGGACGCCGAATCCGGCTGGGACGCGGACGCCTGGGGCGAGGCCATGGACGGTTACTGGGACGAGTACGACGACCTCGGCACCGGCCCCGACGCACGCGGCCCCAAGCTGCTCCAGATCGAGGAGGACGCGGCGCACGGTCTGTGGCGCGTCCGCCAGACCTTCGCCGACCCGAACGGCGACCATGGCTGGGGCATCAGCGCCGAGGTCGACCTCGCGGCCTCCGACGAGGAGGGCCGGGCCGTCATCCGGGTCACCTCGGTCGGCGAGCTCGGGGCGCTCTGAGCACGCTGCCCACCCCCGGCAATCCACCGGCCCCGCCGGCTCCCGCTTCCCGCCCGCTCCGCCCGGACCTGACAGTGGAGAACCTCTGATGACGAACCCCGCCGAGAGACTCGTCGACCTGCTCGATCTGGAGCAGATCGAGGTCAACATCTTCCGCGGCGCCAGCCCCCAGGAGTCCCTCCAGCGCGTCTTCGGCGGCCAGGTCGCCGGCCAGGCGCTGGTGGCCGCCGGCCGTACCGTGGACAGCGACCGCCCGGTCCACTCGCTGCACTCGTACTTCCTGCGCCCCGGCATCCCCGGGGTGCCGATCGTGTACCAGGTGGAGCGGGTGCGCGACGGGCGGTCCTTCACCACGCGCCGGGTCACCGCGGTCCAGCAGGGCAAGACGATCTTCAATCTCACCGCCTCCTTCCACCATCCGGAGGAGGGCAGCATCGAGCACCAGCTGCCTCCTCACCACGTCCCTCATCCCGACACGCTCCCCAAGGTCGCGGACGAGATCCGCGAGCACCTCGGGGCGCTGCCGGAGGCGCTGGAGCGGATGGCCCGCCGCCAGCCCTTCGACATCCGGTACGTGAACCGGCTCCGCTGGACTCCCGAGGAGCTCAAGGACGCCGATCCCCGCAGCGCGGTGTGGATGCGGGCGGTCGGCCCGCTGGGCGACGACCCGCTCGTGCACACCTGCGCCCTCACCTACGCCAGTGACATGACCCTCCTCGATGCCGTGCGCATCCCGGTGGAACCCCTGTGGGGGATGCGCGGGTTCGACATGGCGAGCCTGGATCACGCCATGTGGTTCCACCGGCCGTTCCGGGCGGACGAGTGGTTCCTGTACGACCAGGAGTCCCCCATCGCGCACGGCGGCCGGGGCCTGGCCCGGGGCCGCATCTACGACCTGGAGGGCAGGATGCTGGTCTCCGTGGTCCAGGAAGGCCTCTTCCGCCCGTATCCCGCCAAGCCTCCCCGGCCTGCCGAACCGACCAAGCCGGCCCAGTAGTCCGGGCGACTCCCGTCGTCCCCGCCCTCCACGAGGAACCGAGCACACCCATGCCCACCCCGGCCCTCCCCTGTCCCTGCGGGCTGCCCGCCGCCTACCCGGAGTGCTGCGGCCGCTTCCACTCCGGTGCCCAGCAGGCACCCACCGCCGAACGCCTGATGCGCTCCCGGTTCAGCGCCTTCGCCGTCGGCGACACGGCCTACCTGCTGCGCTCCTGGCATCCCTCGACCCGTCCGGCCCGGCTCGACCTGGACCCAGGGCAGCGCTGGGAGCGGCTGGAGATCCTCGCCACCGAGCGCGGCGGGATGTTCGAGACGGAAGGTTCGGTGGAGTTCCGGGCGCACTACCGCGAGGGAGGGCACACGGGCTCGCTGCACGAGCACAGCGCCTTCTCCCGCGAGGGCGGGGCCTGGGTCTACGTCGGCCCCCTCTCCCCCGTCGACTTCGACTGACCGCGCGCCCCGGTCAGGGCGAAGTCCAGGCTGGTGCGGTACCAGTGGATCTCCTCCGGCGGTTCGGCCTTCAGCAGCCTCAGCGCCACGGCCGCAGCCGCCGGCACCTGCGGATGCCCGTACGGCGGGGGCGGAGCGAGGGCGGCCAGCACGATCCGCTCCGCCGGGTCGGGCACGGCCTGCCGCAGTTCTGCCTCCGGGAGTACGGACGCCAGTACCGCGGCACGCTCCCAGGGATCGGCGGTCCGTCTCAGCAGCAGCCCGACGTGCCGCCCGCGCCACTTCCGCGGGCGCAGGTCCGCCTTGGCCGCCAAAAGCTCCCGGTCCGCCGGAGGTGCGACCCCGCGCAGCCGCGCCGGCTCCCGCGCCGCGAACTCCCGTAGCTCCGCGGCCAGGTAGAGCCACACCACCGCGCGGTACCGGTTGATCCGGTAGCCGACCGGGGTGAGGTGCCCGCAACGAGCGAGCCGGGTGAACCGGCTCGGCCCGACCCCCAGCACCGCGGCCGCCGCCTCCGCTCCGGCCACGCTCGCCACCCGTTCGCGCAGCACGTCCGGCCCGTCCTCGCCCGGGCGGCCCTCGGTGGACCTGACCCGGTCCAGCTCGGCCCGCGTGTAGCGGGCGGCCCCACCGGATGCCGACGGCCCGGCGCGCACGATCCCCAGCTGGACGGCCCGGGCGAACTCCCCCCGGGTCAGCCCCAGTTCCCCGGCGGCCTGCACACCGCCCACCAGCACCTCGGCCCGTGCATCCCCACGTACCTCGACATCCGCAAGTACCTCGGTATCCGCACGCACCTCGACATCGGCGGGCACGGCCTCGCGCAGCGCGGTCCCGATCTGCGTCATCATCATCACGGTCTCCCCCACGAGCATCGATTACTCTGTGTGAAGAACGTAACTCAGCGCGACGACACCCTGCGAGGCCTGTGGATAACTCAGCCGCCGGTGACGCGCCGCTCCGCGACGCCCAGGTGCTCACCCACCCGGTTGACCAGCAGCGTCATCTCGTACGCGACCTGCCCGATGTCCGCCTCGGAGGCGCTCAGCACGCACAGGCAGCTGCCCGCGCCCGCGGCCATGACGAAGAGGACCCCCTCGTCGTACTCGACCATCGTCTGCCGGACCTCCCCGGCCCTGAAGTGCCGCCCCGACCCCTTCGCCAGACTCTGCAGCCCGGCCGCGACGGCCGCCAGGTGCTCCGCGTCCTCCCGGGCCAGCCCGGCGCTCGCGCCCGTCACCAGGCCGTCGTTGGACAGCACCACCGCATGCCGCACCTGTTGGACCCTGCGCGTCAGGTCGTCCAGCAGCCAGTCGAGCTGCTTGTCCAGTGCCATTGCGAACCCCTCCCCGTCGACGCCGCCCACATGGCCGCGCCGCACCCCCGGTAGTCGTCCCGCAAGCCTTCCCCACCAGTGCCTTTCCGGCAAGGAGGATGTCCCCATGGCGAAGAAGATGACGCAACAGGAATGGCGGGCGTTCGTCTCGCACTCCACCCGCACCGGAAAGCTCTCCACCGTCCGCGAGGACGGCAGCCCCCACATCGCTCCCATCTGGTTCGTACTCGACGGCGACTCCTTCGTGTTCAACACCGGCAAGGACACGGTGAAGGCACGGAACCTGGCGCGCGACGGCCGGGTCGCGCTGTGCGTGGACGACGACCGGCCGCCGTTCTCCTACGTCGTGCTCCAGGGCCGCGCCGAGATCAGCGAGCACGCCGACGACCCGGACGAGATCCTTCACTGGGCGACCAGGATCGGTGCCCGCTACATGGGCGAGGAGCGGGCGGAGGCCTTCGGCCGTCGCAACGCCGTCCCGAGCGAACTCCTCGTCCGGGTACCGATCGACAAGGTGATCGCCATCGCCGGGATCGCGGACTGACCGACCCCGCGGTCCGAGGTCCCTCGCCGGCCGGTTCACACCGAATCGGCCTGCGGCTCCACCGAGTCCAGCAGCCGGGCGGTGTGCACCCGCCCGGCGTACTCGACCAGCCTGATCAGCACTTCCTTCCCCGAGTCCTTGTCCCGCGCGTCGCACAGCACCACCGGGGTCCCCTGGTCCAGGTCCAGCGCCCTCGACACGTCGTGGGCCCCGTAACGCCGTGCGTCGGTGAAGCAGTTGACGGCCACCACGAACGGGATGCGCCGGTGCTCGAAGTAGTCCACCGCCGGGAAGCAGTCCTCCAGCCGCCTCGTGTCGGCGAGCACCACCGCGCCCAGCGCCCCTTGAGACAGTTCGTCCCACATGAACCAGAACCGGTCCTGGCCCGGTGTGCCGAACAGGTACAGGGACAGCCCGGACCGGATGGTGATCCGCCCGAAGTCCATGGCCACGGTCGTGGTCGTCTTCTGGGCCACCCCGCCCGTGTCGTCGACGAGTTCGCCCGCCTCGCTCAGCAGCTCCTCCGTCCGCAGCGGGCGGATCTCGCTCACCGCGCCCACCAGCGTGGTCTTGCCGACCCCGAAGCCGCCCGCCACGAGGATCTTCAGCGCGAGCGCGGCCAGTTCGGTGTCGTCCCCGGGACCGGGATCCACCGGTCCGTCGTCATGCAGTCCCATCACAACGCTCGCAATCCCTCGATGACTTCCCGCAGAATCCGCTCGTCCGGCAGCTGTGCGGGCGGTACCGGCCTGCTGACCTTGACATGCCCGCCCTCCAGCAGGTCGCCGAGCAGCACCCGCACCACCCCCACGGGCAGGTCGGCGTCGGCGGCGAGCTCCGCCACCGACTGGGTTTCGGACCGGCAGAGTCCGAGCAGTGCCCGGTGTTCCGGTCCGAGCAGCGACTCGGCGGCCGCGTCGGCGCCCTCCGGATCCACGACGACCAGCGCGATCAGGTCGAAGCGGACCCCGTGGGGTCCCGGCTTCGTACGCCCGCCGGTCATCGCGTACGGACGGACGAGCGGGCCCGCGTCGGCGTCGTACCACTGGCCGTTCATGTGCCGGACCGCCGCCCTCAGCCGGCGGCCGGCGGCCGTGCCGCGAACCGGGGCGGGGTGTACAGGTGCTCGCCGACCCGCTTCACCAGTCGTGCCATCTCGTAGGCGATCAGCCCGATGTCGGCCCCGGCGCTGCTGAGCACCGCCAGACAGGAGCCGTCCCCGGCGGCCGCGACGAAGAGGAAGCCCTCGTCCATCTCGACCATCGTCTGGCGTACGCCCCCGGCGTGGAAATGCCGTCCCGCGCCCTTGGCCAAGCTGTGGAAGCCGGAGGCCACGGCGGCCAGGTGCTCCGCGTCCTCCCGGCTCAGCGCGCTGGAAGCGCCGACCGGCAGGCCGTCGTTGGACAGCACCACGGTGTGCCGGACCTCCCGGACCCGGACCACCAGGTCGTCCAGGAGCCAGTCCAGTTCACCGGACCTGCGGACGCCGCCGGTGAGGTCGGTTCTCTGGTGTTCGATCATCACACTTCTCCTTTGCTGCCTTGGCTGCCTTGCCTGCCTTCGCGGCCTTCGCTGCCTTCGCCGCGCGCGCTGCCTGCGTGAGGGGAGTTCTCCTCGGCGCCGCGGACCCATCCGGCCCGGTAGGCGGCCATCCGGTCCCGCGCCTGCTCGGGGCTGCGCCCCGGCGGTTCCTCGGCGAGGCGCGCGCCCGCCGGGGCCTTGGGCGCGGGGGTCTCGCGCAGCTGCGGGACGAGGCTGGCCTGGCGGACCCGGCGCGGCAGTTCCGTCACCGAGGCGGCGGGGGCCGCGGCGACCTGCGTACGGGGGACCGCGCCGCCCGGAGCGCGCGGCCGCAGCGCGGCCACCGGGGCGGGGCGCGGCTCTTCCCGGGCGGGGGTGGGGTCCGGGTCCCGGAGTCCGCGCGCGTCCTCCCGTACGACGGTCATCGCGGGTGGCTGCTCCGCCTCCGGGGCCGGCTCCGAAGCCGGTACGGGTGCGGGTACCGGTACGGGTACCGATGCCGCGGTCCGTGCCTCGGCGGTCGCCCCCGCCCTGGGTTCCGGCCCGGGGGCGCCGGCCGTGATCGCGCCCTGGAGCATGGAGTTCGGCAGCAGCACCACGGCGGTGGTGCCCCCGTACGGTGACGTCCGCAGGTGCACCTTCACGCCGTGCCGGGACGAGAGACGGCTGACGACGAAGAGCCCGAGCCGGTCGCTGTCGAAGAGGTCGAGCGCCTCGGACTGCTCGATGCGCCGGTTGGCGTCGCTCAGGGTCTCGCGGCCCATGCCGAGCCCGCGGTCCTCGATCTCCAGGACGTATCCGGCGCCGACCGGCTCGCCGCTGACGCGGACCTTGGTGTGCGGCGGGGAGAACTGGGCGGCGTTCTCGATGAGTTCGGCCAGCAGGTGGGTGAGGTCGGCGACGGCTCCGCCGACCACGGCGGCCTCCGCGAGCTGGCGCACCTCGACACGGGGGTAGTCCTCGATCTCGGAGACGGCGGCCCGTACGACGTTCGTGAGCGGGACCGGCATCCGCCAGGCCCGGCCGGGGGCCGCACCCGAAAGGATGATCAGGCTCTCCGCGTGCCGGCGCATCCGGGTGGTCAGGTGGTCGAGGCGGAAGAGGTCGCCGAGCTCGTTCGGGTCGTCCGCGCGCCGTTCCATCGAGTCGAGCAGGGTGAGCTGCTTGTGCACGAGGACCTGGCTGCGGCGGGCGAGGTTGACGAAGACCCCGGAGACCCCGCTGGCCAGCTCCGCCCGTTCGACGGCGGCGCTGAGCGCGGCCCGGTGGACGGTGGCGAGCGCCTCGCCGACCTGGGTGATCTCGTCGTCGGCGGGCGGCCCGTCCGGGGTCTCGCCGGCGACGTCGATCTCGTCGGCCCGGCCCGCGCGGAGCCGCTCCATGGCGTACGGGAGCTTGCGGTGGGCGATCTCCAGCGCGGTGTTGCGCAGGGAGACCAGCTCCACGACCAGGGCACGCCCGATGCGGACGGAGATGACCAGCGAGGCGGCGACGGCGGCCAGGCCCAGCAGCACGGCGGCTCCGGCCGGGCTGAGCGCCCCCTCGGCGAACGGGTCGGCCCGGTCGGCGGCCGCGGCGTGCGCGGCTCCCTCGATCTCCCGCATCGAGGCGCCGATGCCGGTGTGCGCGGCCTCCCATCCGGCGGGTACCCCGCGCACCTCCTTGGCCGCGCCGGCGGCCAGCGCCCGGTCCTCGGCGGCGGTGAGGTCGGCGTAGGCGGCGCTCTTGGCGACGGACTGCCAGGCGGACTGCTGGGCAGGGGGGAGGTCGCGGGCCGCGGCGGCGGTGAGGGCGCGCCGGGTCTCGATGGTGCCGGTCAGCTGCCGAAGCGTTTCGGCGCTGCGCGGACCCGGTACGGCGAGCAGCGCGTCCTCCCGGGAGAGGAGCTCTCCGGCCCGGGCGAATTCCAGCAGGACCCTGGAGGCGGGGCCGAGTTCTGCGTCCTCCCCGCCGGTCAGGGCGCCGCCCACGGCGAGGGCCGAGTCGACCACGCGGGTGTAGATCTCGTAGGCGGCCTCGGGGGTGGCGCGGCGTCCGGTGATGTCCTTGCGGGCGGATTCCAGCGCCTCGGCGTCGACGACGAACGCGCCCAGGCGGACCACGACGTCCGAGCCGTAGTCGCCGGAGTCGGCGACGGTGTTGCGCTCTCCGAGCCGCAGCCGCCGGACGGCGGCGTCGGTGCGGCGGGCCTGCTGGTCCAGGGCGGCCGGGTCGGCGGCGGGGTCGGCGAGGAGGCGGACGGCGGCGCGCCGTTCGGCCTGGAGCTCGGTGACGGCGGCGGCGACGGGGGTGCGTATCTCGGTGTCGACCTGCTGGACGCGGCTGAGCCGGGCGATGTCCTGGGCGGTGCTGACGGTGGCGAAGGCCCACAGGGCGAGCAGCGAGACGACGGGGACCATCAGCAGTGAAACGATCTTCGCGCGGACGGTGGCGGGGCGCAGCCGCAGCCGGGGACCCCGCTCGTGCGGCGACGGGGCGGCCGGGGCGGGCTGGTGGAGTGCCTGTTCCGGGCGTTCGTCGGCCGGCGGCCCGGCGTGGGCCCGGCGGCCCGTTCCCGCGCCGTGGCCGTGGCCGCCCGCCGGCGCGGGGAGCCGCGGCGCCGCTGCTTCCGGTTGTCTGCGGGGTGTGCGCATGGACTCCTCGTTCCGGGGCGGTACCGACAGGTGCGGGTCGTTCGGCGTGCGTGTTCTGCAAGGGCGGATTCGGGTGCGGGTACAGATACGGGTGCAGGTGGGTGCGTATGTGCCGTGCGTGCGTGCCGTGCGTACGTACCGTGCGTCCGGTGTGCTCAGTGGGCGGGCGCGGCCCGTTCCCCCAGCTTCCGTACGGAGTCGGAGGCGGCCCGCTCGTCGGCGGTCGGCGACAGCGCGACGAAGGCGGCGGTGATGAACAGGTAGGAGCCCAGCCCGACGGCGAGCGGGAAGATGAACTGCATGGCCGTCGCACCGGGCAGGGCGGCGTCCGAAGGACTGACGCTGACGGCGACGGCGGTCATCCCGGTGTAGTGCATGCTGCTGACGGCGGCGCCCATGACGAGCGAGGCGACGGCCACGGCCACCGGTGACTTGATGTTGAGCGCGGCCCACAGGGCCGCGGTGGCAGCGACCACGGCGATGACGACGGAGAGTCCGACGGTGAGCGGGTCGTAGGAGACGTCACCGTGCAGGCGCAGGGCCGCCATGCCCAGGTAGTGCATGCTGGCGACGCCGAGGCCGGTGGTGAGCCCGCCCAGGACGAGGGCCCGGCCGCGGTCCTTGCCGTAGCCGACGGCGAACACCCCCGCGCCGACGACCAGCATGGCGACGAGCAGGCTGAGGATGGTGATCGGCACGTTGTAGTGGATCTCGGTGCCGGTGACGTCGAAGCCGAGCATGGCGACGAAGTGCATCGTCCAGATGCCGGTGCCGATCGCCGAGGCCGCGGCCAGGAGCCAGTTGCGCCGGGCGGTGCCGGTCGCGGCGAGCGCGCGGACGGTGCAGCGCAGCCCGAGGGCGGCGCCGACGGATGCCATCACGTATGACAGCACGGGTGTCAGCCAGCCGTAGGCGGCGTGGTCCAGATGTCCCAGGTGTCCCATGGCCACCGGACGCTAGTCCGGGTGAGGGCGCGAACACGGGGCGCATTCCGAAAGCCGCTGTAACTGCTGGAATATGACAGAGATACGTTCATCTTCGATCACGCCGCGTACCACCTTGCACACGGTCCGCAGATCCACGTGTCCTCGCCGGTGGGGGATCATGGGCACATGAGCGAAGACCACACGCACGTGCAGGAGTTCTTCGGAGCGCGCGCCGCCGGCTGGGACCGCAAGTTCCCCGAGGACGCGCCCGCCTTCGCGACCGCCGTCGCCGAATTCGGACTGCGGCCCGGGGACCGCGTGCTCGACGCGGGCTGCGGCACCGGGCGGGCCCTGACCCCGCTGCGCGCCGCCGTCGGACCCGCCGGCATCGTGCTCGGGGCCGACCTCACCCCGCAGATGCTGGCCGCCGCGCAGCGGGCGGGCGGGCCGCGCAGGGCGCACTGCTGCTCACGGACGTGGCCCGGCTGCCGCTGCGCGACGGGGCGCTGGACGCGGTGTTCGCCGCCGGGCTGATCGCGCACCTACCCGACCCCGCCGCGAACCTGCGCGAGCTGGCCCGGGTGGTCCGCCCCGGCGGCCGGCTCGCACTCTTTCACCCGATCGGGCGAGCGGCCCTCGCCGCCCGCCACGGCCGGGAACTGACTCCGGAGGACCTGCGGGCCGAGCACAACCTCGGCCCGCTGCTGGCCCGTTCGGGCTGGGAGATGACCTCGTACGCCGACGAGGACGCCCGCTTCCTGGTGCTGGCCGTACGGCACCGGTGACACACGTCTTGTACGTCGGCCCCTTGCCCGGGACGCGCGGAGGTACCCGGGATCACGCCGGAGGCTGAGCCTCTGCTCCGGCCGGCCGGCGAGGATGCGGAACGGGGCAGCCGCCGGTTCCGGGCACGGGAAACGTGCCGAGCTCGCCCACGTCGTAGCCACCGGGGTAGCTCTTGATCTCCGGGTTCTGGCGGGCGTAGTGCGGGGCCTTGCGCGGGGGCAGCAGCCGTACCGCGCGCCCGCGCAGCCGCAGGGCGCCCTGGACCAGCCGCTGGACCCGGGGGTGCGGGCGGGCGAACCGGAAGGCGTCCAGCAGCGGCTCGTCGAGCAGGGCGAGGCTCGCGCCGCGGACCGCGGGGGCGAGCGGCGCCGGGTACCAGGAGGCCATCAGGTCGAGGGTGGAGTCCGCGACCTGCCGGGCGCCCTCGTCCCAGCCGAAGTGGGCCTCCTCGTAGGCGTTCAGGGTGGACTCGAACTCCTCGAAGGAGCCGGGAATGTCCGTGATGCCCAGGTGGCGGCCCAAGGTGGCGTAGTAGTTCGCCGAGGCCCTGCGCTCGTGGTGGGTCAGCGGACGCCAGCCGTACGCGTCCAGCCAGCGCGACGGAATCACCACGAAAGTGGACAGGACGTAGCGCATGTCCTCGTTGGAGATGTCGTAACTGCGGTGCATCTGGTTGACGCGGCGGATCGCGGTGCGCGCGGTGTCGCTCTCGAAGCCGTGCTCCACGACGGCGTCGAGGAGCAGCGCGGTGTCGTCGTAGCGCTTCTGGGTGCGGTCCGTGAACTCGGCGGTGTCGGCCAGCAGGCCGCCGATGGCGGGGACGGCGTAGGTGCGGAACAGGGCGAGTTCCAGGGCGCGGGTGAAGTCCCAGGGGAACTCATAGGTGGCGGTGAGCCGGTAGATGGCGAGGAAGTCCTTGTCGGGATCGAGACGGAGGATCTCCCTCAGCCGGTCGTAACGCTGCACCGGTGTCCCTTTCTGTGGCGGGCTCCCAACTCTACGTGCAGGTAGCGGCCTTGGAAATCGTGGGCCGCAGGCCCTCGACGGGCGGGTTACCCGCTGGTTAAGGTGCGCCGACAAGAGAGCTACCGGGAGGCCAGGTGTCCGACGACGAGGGTGGCGGCTCGCTGTACGTGCTGACCGCCGTGCTGCTGACCCCCGCGCAGTTCCCCAGTGTCCTGGGCGACGACTTCCCCGAGGCCTGCTCCCTGCTGGGTGTGGCACCGAACGGGGAAGGCTACGGGCTGGTGCTCGGCCAGGACGAGGAGGGCGCGCGGTGGACGGTCGTCGTGGACGACGTCTCGCTCGTGGCCACGGCCATCGCCTCCTGGGACTGCGGGATGGACTACGACCTGTCCCCCGACGAGCGGTCGATCGTGGTCTCACTGGCGGGCTGGCCGCTGGAGTTGTCGGTGGCGGCCTCGGGCATCCCGGAACCGCACGATCCGGAGCAGGGCGCGGACGGCACCGGGCGGGTTCCGCTGGCGCCGCCCTCGGCGGAGGCGTGGGGGCCGGTGCAGCGGCGGATGGCCGCGGACCAGATCGCCCGGCAGTGGGGTGACTGGCGCGAGCGCGAGGCGACGGACGGCGGGGCGGCGGCCGCCGCGCATCCCGGACTCGCGCGGGCGCTGAAGGCGGCCCTGGAGTACACGCTGAGCCCGCCGCCGCCCGGGCGGGTGCGCTCCTCGTTCGCGGGTGAGGAGGCCCGGACGCTGCGGGTGGACGGCCCCGGCTGGTCGCTGGTGGCCCGTACCGGTGATGCCGCCTTCGTCCTGCTCGACGAGGAGCCGAGCGGGGTGCTCGCGGTCCCGCGCGACGGGGAGACCGATCTGCCGGAGCTGCTGGCGGCGCTCGACCGCGTCGCGGTGCGCCCGGCGTGAACGCAAACGGACATCCGAGGGGAACGATGACGGTGGAGTGCGAGCCGGTGGGCGTGGTCGTGGGTGGCCGCGCGGAGGCGGTCGACGACGACTGGGGGCGCGAGACCGCGGTGATCCGCCTGGACGCCGGCCGGTTCGGCCCGGAGGCGTTGTACGGCCTGGAGGAGTTCTCGCACGTCGAGGTCGTCTACCACTTCGACCGGGTGCCGGTGGAGAAGGTCGAGACGGGCGCACGGCGCCCCCGGGGCAACCCGGACTGGCCGCTGGTCGGCATCTTCGCCCAGCGCGGCAAGAACAGGCCGAACCGGCTCGGCGTCTCGCGGTGCCGGGTGGTGAAGGTGGACGGCCTGGACGTCCACGTGGAGGGCCTCGACGCGGTGGACGGCACCCCCGTACTCGATCTGAAGCCGTACATGGCCGAGTTCGGTCCCCGCGGCGAGCTGCGGCAGCCGGAGTGGGCGACGGCGTTGATGCGCGACTACTACTGAGCCGGCCGTCGGGCCAAGCCTCGACGCTTGGTGGCCGAAAGGGATCGGCCACGGCGGGAATTGGCTCTGGATCCCCTCCGCCCAGAATGTTCGAATCAGTGACGTAACGCGACACAAAGGGCGCGTGGTTCGCCCTTCGACGCATTCTCACGATGGAGGGCATTCGTGAATTCCCTGTCGCACCTGGACTTACACCGGGAACTCTCTCAGGACATCGACGCGGAGATAGCGGCCGCGCTGGAACGGCTCGACCCCGCCTCGGCCACGGCCCGGACCGCCGTCGCCGAACTCCTGGAGCAGCGGAAACTGAAATATCCGATCTCGGTACTGCCCTTGCTCGTGCACGGTGCCGAGACGGGCTTCCCCGAACCGGCCGTGCCGATTTCCGCCGTGCACCTGCTGTGGTGGACTTCGGCCTGCCATCTCGACGACCTGGCCGACGGGAACGGCAGCGCGGCTCCCGACGGGCTCACCGAGAACGAGACACTGCTCGCGTCCGTCATCGCGGGAAACATACTTCCCGTCCAGATCATCCTGTCGCAACGAGTTCCGGAATCCGTGCACGGCGAACTCCTCACCGAGATCGTGAACGGCTCGATCGCGGCCGCAGACGGCCAGATGGTGGACATGCGCGGGGACGCGGACGGCGCCACGCGCGGCTCGGTGATCGAGACCTACCGCGGCAAATCCGGCGCACCCTACGGCATGATCACCGCGATGGCCGCGATCCTCTCCGGAACGAAGTGCGAGAGGGTGGAGCTGTGGCGTGAGTTCGGCTATGTCTTCGGCATCATCTGGCAGCTGTTCAACGACCAGGAGGACATCCTGTCCGGCCGCAACGAGGACCTGGCCAACGGCACGGTGACCTATCTCCTCGCATGCGCCGTCGAGGACGCGGCTCCTGAATCCCGTGGGCGCATTCTGGATCTGTGCGCCGCCGCCGGACGATCCCGGCAGGCACGAGGAGAGCTCGCGGGCCTCCTGCGGGCACCCACCCTTCTCGACCGGTACCGCGCGGACATCGACGGCTACCGCGACGAGGCGCACCGCCTCCTGGACGAACTGGGCGGAGACGAGGTCTATCTGCCGATGCTCCGAGAGCTCGTGGACCATTCGGCCCGGATGCTGCTCGAACCGGACCTCGCGCCGGACAACGCGCGGGACGGCGCCCCCGACGCCACCACCGGCGCCTCCTGATCGCGGCGCCCGGGCGTCACGGGTCGAAGCACCCCGCCGTGCCATCGAATCGGCCGGGCTCCGCGCCGAAGCCGGAGCACGGCCGACACCGCCGACGTCAGCGGCCGATCTGCTTCCTGGATATACCCCGCAGACGACGCCGCTGAGAGGAGTCCAGCAGGAGATAGGCGGCCGCGGGCACACCGATCAGGACCAGCAACCCCGCCCAGAACCCGACCGCCCAGAACAACACGATGGCTGCCACGACTCCGGCAACCGCGACCTTTCCGCTCGTGGACATCTGCGGACACCTCCACCCGTCGTCGACCACTACCCCCTCAACGCACCACTGCGGCCGCGCGTTCCCGGACACCGGAACGGCTCGCGAAGTGACCCGGGTCACGGCTCGGTCCGAGCCTCCCGACGCCGGCGGTGGGGTAGCCTCGGCCGCCCTGAACCCCGGTAGTCAAGTTTGAGGAATGCGTGCTCCCCGAGATCTCCGGCCTCATCCACTGCTCGGCCGTCTTCCTTCCCGCCGACCCGGCCCGCGGCGGACGGATCGCCCTCTGGCGAACGGACGGCCAGGCTCCAGGCGCCGGCAGCGGCGCCGGCGCCCCGCACGGCGCCGGCACCGGCACCGGCACCGGCGCCCACGAGGAGCTCCTCGTGGTCACCCCCGACCTGCGGCGGACCGCAGTCACCGCCCTCGTGCTGCCCGTCGACGAAGCCCTGCCGCTGCTCACGCGCGCCCGCACGGCCGCCGCCCACCCCGGAACCGGCACCGGAACCGACCCGGCAACCGATCCGGCAACCGAACCCGCAGCCGGTCCCGACAGCGGAAGCGGCCCGTCGGCGAGTGCGGCCTTCTGGGGCGCCGCCGCCCTGCTGGCCCTGCGCTTCCTCGCCCGCGGGCAGCTCCTCCCCGGGCTGAGCCCCGCCGGCCACGACGCCTGGCGCACCGGCCCCCTGGACGCCACCGACCTCGAAGAGGTCC
The DNA here is from genome assembly GCF_045208355.1 of Streptomyces sp. NBC_01546. Classification (NCBI taxonomy): domain Bacteria; kingdom Bacillati; phylum Actinomycetota; class Actinomycetes; order Kitasatosporales; family Streptomycetaceae; genus Streptomyces; species Streptomyces sp. NBC_01546. The sequence continues at coordinate 7,113,849 of NZ_CP109379.1, read as the reverse complement.
GGCAGCTGGCCGCCGCCATGCCGCCCGAGGCCCACTGCGTACCCCTGGGCTCGGACGGTCCGCCCCGGCTGCCCGCCCCGGAGCCGCTGCTGCGCGCCTTCCTGGACGCCGTCGCCGACACCCTGCCCCGCTCCCCCGCCGCCCCCGCGGCCGCCGCCGGGTCCGCCTACGCCGCCCGCCCGCCCCGGCCGCACCCCGAACTGCGGGACTGGGCCGCCGAGGTGGCCGCCGGACACGACGCCGGCGTGCGCATCTCCCTGCGGATCGAGCTCGACGGCGTCCCCGACGCCGCGTCCTCCTTCCGGGCCGTCTTCCAGATGCACGGCCTGGCCGACGCCGCCCTGGTCGCCGACGCCGCCGAGGTCTGGGCCGGATCCGGGGCGGCCGCGACCGCCTTCCCGCCCGGAGCCCGGATGGACGCCCTGCGCGCCCTGCGCCGCGCCGCCCGGCTGTGGCCCCCGCTCACCCCGCTGCTCGCCGCGGCCGTACCGGACTCCGTCGAACTCGCCGACGAGGAGGTCGCCGAGCTGCTCGGCGAGGCCTCCGCCGCCCTGGCCGCCGACGGGGTGCAGGTGCACTGGCCGCGCGGGCTCGCCCGTACCCTCACCGCCCGCGCCGTCGTAGGCTCCCCGGGCCCCCAGTCATCCCCGCAGTCCCCCGAATCCGCCCTCCCCTCCGGCCTGCTCTCCCCCGGCGCCCTGCTCTCCTTCAGCTGGCACTACGCCCTCGGCGGCCAGGACGACCTCACCCGCGCCGAGCTCGACCGCCTCGCCGAGGCGAACCGCCCCCTGGTCCGGCTGCGCGACCAGTGGGTCCTGATCGACCCGGCCGAGGCCCGCCGGGCCCGCGCCCGCCAAGGCAGCAAGCTCACGGCCTCCGACGCGCTGGCCGCCGTACTCACCGGGTCGGCGGAGATCGACGGCCGGCGGGTCGACGTAGAGGCCGCCGGTCCCCTCGAGCGGCTGCGGGCGCGGCTGACCGCCGATCCGCAAGAGCCCGACGACCCCGCCGCACCCCCTGAGCTTCGCGCCACCCTGCGCGACTACCAGCTGCGCGGCCTGCGCTGGCTGGACCGCATGACCTCGCTCGGCCTCGGCGCCTGCCTCGCCGACGACATGGGCCTCGGCAAGACCGTCACCCTCATCGCGCTCCACCTGCACCGCAACCGCGACAGCGACCGTGCCCACCCCGAGCCGACGCTCGTGGTCTGTCCCGCGTCCCTGCTGGGCAACTGGCAGCGGGAGATCGAGAAGTTCGCCCCCGGCACACCCGTGCGCCGCTATCACGGCCCCGCCCGCAGCCTGGCGGACCTCACCGGCGGCTTCGTCCTCACCACCTACGGCACGATGCGCGCGGACGCGCCCCGGCTCGCCGCCACCGGCTGGGGCATGGTCGTCGCCGACGAGGCCCAGCACGTCAAGAACCCGCACTCCTCCACCGCCAAGGCGCTGCGCACCATCCCGGCCCCGGCGCGCGTCGCACTCACCGGCACCCCCGTCGAGAACAACCTCTCCGAGCTGTGGGCCGTCCTCGACTGGACCACACCCGGACTCCTCGGCCGCCTCGGCGCCTTCCGCACCCGCTACGCCGAGCCCGTCGAGAGCGGCCGCGATCCGCAGGCGGCGGCCCGGCTGAGCGCCCTGGTGCGCCCGTTCCTGCTGCGCCGCAAGAAGTCCGACCCCGGCATCGCGCCCGAGCTGCCGCCCAAGACCGAGTCCAACCACCCCGTCACCCTCAGCCGCGAACAGACCGTGCTGTACGAGGCCGTCGTACGCGAGACCCTCGCCGCGATCGCGGAGTCGGACGGGATGGAGCGGCGCGGCCTGGTGGTCAAACTGCTGACCTCCCTCAAGCAGATCTGCAACCACCCCGCGCAGTACTCGAAGGAGATGGCCGGCGCCCGTTCCGGCAAACTGGACCTGCTCGACGAGCTCCTCGACACCATCCTCGCCGAGGACGGCTCGGTCCTCGTCTTCACCCAGTACGTGGCGATGGCCAGGATCCTGGAGAAGCACCTCGCCGGACGCGGGATCGCCTCGCAGCTCCTGCACGGCGGTACGCCGGTGGCGCGCCGCGAGGAGCTCGTCGACCGCTTCCAGGCGGGCGAAGTCCCGGTCTTCCTTCTGTCCTTGAAGGCGGCGGGCACCGGGCTGAACCTCACCCGGGCCGGCCATGTCATCCACTTCGACCGCTGGTGGAACCCGGCCGTCGAGGAGCAGGCCACCGACCGTGCCTACCGGATCGGGCAGACCCAGCCCGTGCAGGTGCACCGCCTCATCGCCGAAGGCACCGTGGAGGACCGGATCGCGCAGCTCCTGGAGCGCAAGCGGGCCCTGGCGGACGCCGTCCTCGCGGGCGGCGACAGCGCGCTGACCGAACTGACCGATGCCGAACTGGCCGACCTCGTGGCGCTGCGCCCGACCCCCGGGAGTGACGGATGAGCACCCGAGACCCGTACGAGAAGACCTTTCCGGCGCTCCCGCCGGCCCCCGGCCGCGGCTTCGCCCGTACCTGGTGGGGCCACGCCTGGCTGCGCGCCCTGGAGGACAGCGCGCTCGACGGGGAGCAGGTCAGGCAGGGGCGCCGGTACGCGCGCGCGGGCGCGGTCGGGGCCGTCTCGGCGCGCCCGGGCGGGCTGACCGCGGTGGTGCGCGACCGGGACGGGACGGCGCACCGGACGGACGTGCTGGTGCAGGAGTTCACCGAAGCGGAATGGGACCGGCTGCTGGGGCTGGCGGCCGCGGAGTCGGGGTACATCGCCGCACTGCTGGACCGTGAGGTGCCCCCGGAGCTGGCCGAGGACGCGGCGGCGGCCGGGGTGGATCCGCTGCCCGGCATCGGGGACCTCGACCCGCGCTGCGACTGCGGCGAGTGGGACCACTGCCCGCACACGGCGGCGCTCTGCTACCAGGTGGCCCGGCTGCTGGACCAGGACCCGTTCGTACTGCTGCTCCTGCGGGGCCGCGGCGAACGGCAGCTGCTCGAGGAGCTGGAGGCGCGGAGCACCGCGGAAGCGGAAGCTCCGCGGGCACCCGCCGACGAGGGGGTCCCGGCGGCGGATGCCTTCGCGGCACGGGCGGCCCTCCCGCCGCTGCCCGCGCTGCCGGGGCTGCCGGACGCGCCGGGCCAGCCGCCGACGCTGGACACCGAGGCGGAAGCGGAGGGGCTGGACGTGGAGGCCGTGGAGTTCCTCGCGCAGGCGGCCGCGTCGGCGGCGCACCGGCAGCTCGCGGAAGCGCTGGCTCCGGGCCATGCCGATCGCCGTCCTCCCGCTCCTCTCACGGCTGCCGAGGACGCCGTACGCCTCACTGCCGAGGCCGGTGACATCCGGCTCCGCGCCCGCCTGTCGGCGGCTTCCGGACGCGACGGGGCCGACATGGAACGGGCCGTATTGGCCTGGGGCTTCGGCGGGGCTCCGGCCCTCGCGGCGCTGGAGGACGACTGGACGCCGGACCGGACCACGCTGACCCGGGCCCGGGCGGCGCTGGCCGCGGCCTGGGCGGACGAACAGGCTCCGGCACTGCGGCGGGTCCGCGCCCGCTGGACGGAGGCGGACACCGGGCGCCAGCTCCGGCTGGGCCGGGAGGGGCGCTGGTGGCCGTACCACCGCGAGGCGGGCCGCTGGATCCCGACGGGCCCGTCGGCCCCGGACCCGGCCTCGGCGCTGGCGGCCGATCCCGCGTAGCCGGTTTCGGCGCGGACTGGCCGACGTAGCGCTTGTCGGGGGCCGGTAGCGGGACGACGATGGGGCGCTGCGGGTACCGCGGCTCCACGGGAGGGTGACATGGACGATCCTTCGGTGGCCCTGCCGGGCGGGGCCGATCCCGCCGAGCGCACGCGCGAACTGCGGCGGGCGCATGCCGCGTTCACCCGGGACGGGCGGGTCGAGGCCCCGGTCCGCGCGGTCATCGCGCGGTCCTGGCGGCGGTGCGCCCGGGCCCGGGTCAGCCCGGAGTGCGCCCCGCGGGTGGAACTGGCGGAGGCTCAGCTGCGGACGTACCGCGAGGAGCACCCGCTGGCCCGGGTGATGCCGCTGTTCCGGGACTTGGTCGGGACGTTCGCCGCGCACGGGGCGCACCTGCTGGCGGTGTGCGACGCCCAGGGCAGGCTGCTGTGGGTGGAGGGCGAACCGGGCACGCTGCGGCGGGCGGAGGGGCTCGGTTTCGTCCCCGGCGCGCGCTGGGCGGAGACGGCGATGGGAACCAACGCGCCGGGTACGGCCGTGGCGGTCGGCGAGCCCGTTCAGGTCTTCGGAGCCGAGCACTTCAGCCGCCGGGTCCATCCGTGGACCTGCGCGGCGGCCCCGGTCCGCGATCCGCACACGGGCGGGCTGCTGGGCGCGGTGGACATCACGGGTGGCGACGGTCTCGCCCACCCCCATTCCCTCGCCTTCGTCCAGGCGGTCGCGCGGGCGGCGGAGGCCCAGTTGGCCCTGATCGATCCCGGGCCGCCGGCGGCGGGCGACGCGCTCACCGCGCTCGGTCAGGACGAGGCGCTGCTGGTCACGGGGGGCCGCCCGGTACGGCTGGGGCGGCGGCACAGCGAGATCATGGTGCTGCTGGCGCACCACCCCGCGGGGTTGTCGGGCGAGGAGCTGGCGATCGCGCTGTACGAGGACGAGTCGGTGTCACCCGTGACGTTACGCGCCGAAATCTCCCGGCTGCGCGCCCTGCTGGGGCCCGCCGCCCCGCTCTCGCGGCCCTACCGCACGGCCGGTCCGCTGGACACCGACTTCACGGCCCTGACCCGGCACCTGGCCGCCGGCGCGGTCTCCGCCGCGCTCCACCACTACCCCGGCCCCCTCCTGCCCGCGTCCACCGCGCCGGGCATCGTCCGGCTGCGGCGGCGGATCGAGGACCAGGCGCGGGCCGCCGTGATCGCCCGCGCGGATGCCGGGCTGCTGACCGACTGGGTGTGCAGCCCGTGGGGCGCGGACGACCCGGAGGCGTGGCGGGCCCTGGCGTCGGCGCTGCCTCCCGAGGGCCGGCCGGCCGCGCTGGCCCGCGTACGCGCCCTGGACGGGGAGCTCGGCGCGCGCGGGGTTGCCGTACGGCCGCTCGGGTGGCCCGGTGGCCGCGGGCGTGCAACGTATCCGCAACCTGCCCGCTCCTAGCCTCCCACCGAGCGCTGTCCGACGGAGGCCGGCGCCCGGCAAGGGGAGGACACCCATGGCCCGTTACGCTGCGCCCGGTACCAAGGGGGCGCTCATGTCGTACGCGTCCCGCTACGGCCACTTCATCGGCGGCGAGTACGTCGAGCCCGCCCTCGGCCGGTACTTCGCGAACCCGTCCCCCGTCACCGGGGAGACCTTCACGGAGGTGGCGCGCGGTACGGCGGAGGACGTGGAGCGGGCGCTGGACGCGGCGCACGCGGCGGCGCCCGCCTGGGGGCGGACCTCCGTCGCCGAGCGGTCGACGATCCTGCTGCGCATCGCGGACCGGATGGAGCAGAACCTGGAGGCGCTCGCGGTCGCGGAGAGCTGGGAGAACGGCAAGCCGATCCGCGAGACGCTCGCCGCGGACATGCCCCTCGCGATCGACCAGTTCCGCTACTTCGCGGGTGCGCTGCGCGCGCAGGAGGGTGCCCTGAGCCAGCTCGACGACGACACGGTGGCCTACCACTTCCACGAACCGCTGGGCGTGGTCGGCCAGATCATCCCGTGGAACTTCCCGATCCTGATGGCGGTGTGGAAGCTGGCCCCGGCGCTGGCGGCGGGGAACACGGTGGTGCTGAAGCCCGCCGAGCAGACCCCGGCGTCGGTGCACTACTGGCTGAGCCTGGTGGCGGACCTGCTGCCGCCGGGCGTGGTGAACGTCGTCAACGGCTTCGGCGAGGAGGCCGGAAAGCCGCTCGCCTCCAGCCCGCGCGTCGCGAAGATCGCCTTCACCGGGGAGACCGCCACCGGTCGGCTGATCATGCAGTACGCGGCCGAGCACCTGAAGCCGGTCACCCTGGAGCTCGGCGGCAAGAGCCCGAACCTGTTCTTCGACGACATCTGGACGGCCGAGGACGACCTGCGCGACAAGGCCCTGGAGGGGTTCACCATGTTCGCTCTCAACCAGGGCGAGGTGTGCACGAGTCCGTCGCGCGCCCTGATCGAGCGGGGCCGGTACGGGGACTTCCTCGACGCGGCGGTGGCGCGAACGGAACTGATCGTGCCGGGGCATCCGCTGGACACGGACACGATGATCGGCGCGCAGGCCTCGGAGGAGCAGCTGAAGAAGGTCCTGTCGTACGTGGAGATCGGCCGTCAGGAGGGTGCGAAGATCCTCACCGGCGGCGAGCGCATCGACCACGACGGGGACCTGGCGGGCGGCTTCTACGTCCAGCCGACCATCTTCGAGGGCGACAACCGCATGCGGATCTTCCAGGAGGAGATCTTCGGCCCGGTCGTGTCGGTGACCTCGTTCCACGACTTCGACGACGCGGTGCGGATCGCGAACGACACGGCGTACGGGCTGGGCGCGGGCGTCTGGACCCGCGACATCAACACCGCCTACCGCGCGGGGCGCGCGATCCAGGCGGGCCGCGTGTGGACGAACTGCTACCACGCGTACCCGGCACACGCGGCGTTCGGCGGCTACAAGCAGTCGGGCATCGGCCGCGAAACCCACAAGATGATGCTGGAGCACTACCAGCAGACGAAGAACATTCTTTGCAGCTATTCCCCCAAGAAGCTCGGGTTCTTCTAGAGAAGTGAAGTCCCATGCAGGGAAACGGCGTTGTCTTCCTCAGACAACGCCCTCCGCAGTCACAGAAAGCGACTGATGGCAACGGTGAGTGCTCTTCAGGCATCTAGGGACGCTCCTCCCGGACCAGGCACGGACCAAGACGTGCACACCTCCTCATAGAACCTGCCCGCTGTTTTTCGCCTGGCTCTTGAGCTGGGTGAGCGCGCCCACGAGGCCTTGATCTATGAGGCGTCGAGCTCACCGGCCGCGCCGGTACGGCCGATTGCCGTGCACATGTGGTTGCAGGTCTCGACACCTCGGTGCGCGAGCGCCATCGCACCGGCCAGCGGCCCTTGAAGTTGCCCTGGGCGTGGGATCGGCACGCTCGGTAGCGTGACCATCTACTGCATGGGGTGTCCATGTGTCCGGCCGGTCCGTGCGGGGGCTTTCGACGGAGAGTGATGAGGCGGCGATGAGTGAACTGACGAAGCCCGAGGTCGACGTTCCGGAGGGTGACGCTCCTACCGAGCTGACCATCCGGGACCTGGTCGTCGGGGACGGGGTCGAAGTGAAGCCGGGCATGGTGGTCAGGGTCCACTATGTCGGGGTGACCTTCGAGTCCGGGAAGGAGTTCGATGCCTCCTGGGACCGGGGCCAGCCGTTCAAGTTCGCCCTGGGCAGCGGCAAGGTCATCAAGGGCTGGGACCGGGGGGTGAGGGGGATGAAGGTCGGCGGCCGGCGCGAGATCATCATTCCCCCGCGTCTCGGCTACGGCAAGCAGTCGCCCTCGCCGTTGATCCCGGCGGGCTCGACCCTGATCTTCGTTGTGGACCTGCTGGACTCGTATTCCAGCACAGCCGGGTGGAGCAACGCCTAGTGCCCTGGCCACTCCTCCCCTACGACGCGCCGCCTCGTCTCCCGGGCTCGGTGCCGCCGGGCTCCTCGCTGCCGCTCCGGCTTCCGCCTCCGCAGCGTCCGAACGGTTCCGCTGCGACTCGGTCACCGCTGTCGCCGAGCTGCGCAGGCACGCACCAAGACACGGACCATCTCCGGACCAGCCCCGCTAGGGGGCTGCACCAACTTCCGTTTCCCCTGGTCAGCTTGGGTGCAACTGCTGTACCAGCAGCAGACGAAGAGCATATTGACCAGCTACTCCGCCAAGAAGCTCGGGTTCTTCTAGAGCCCCAACCCGGCCACCTGGGGCGGCCGTTGCCCTCCAGGCACCCGGCCCGCCTCAGACACACATCGATGCTCGCGTCATGCCCTCCTGACCCATGGAGCTGATGTCGCGTCACCCCGTCCCCACACTGCGGGGCGCGCTGTCACCCGGAGAGCATCGCGAGCAGCCCGCAGAGCTGGGGGTAGCCACCGGGAGGGCCGGCTAGGGCGGCGGCGATGTGGGTCGGGGCGCCGAGGAGTCCGGACAGTCCCGGCCCAGGGCGGGTGGTGGTGACGCTACCAGTGGGCGTTCAGGGTGCGGGGGCTGCGAACGGAGAGGTTGGTCGGCCACTTTGCCGGCTGGCTGGAGGGGTCGTCGGTGAGGGTGAGTTGGGGCATGGCGCGGGTGAGGGCGCTGAGTGTGGCTGTGGTGGTGTGGAGCGAGAGGGCTGCGCCAGGGCAGTAGTGGATGCCGGAGCCGAAGGCAAGGGTGGGCGGAGTGTCGGTGCGCTGGTGATCGAAGCGGGCCGGATTGCTGATGTGGTGGGCTTCGTCGTGGGGCGCTGAACCGAGGAGCAGCAGGAGGCGGGCGCCGGCCGCGAGGAAGGTGCCGGCGAGCTGGGTGTCGCGGGTGGCGGCGCGGAGCCAGCCGGTCAGGGGGGTGTCGTGGCGCAGGGTTTCCTGGACTGCAGCGGGGATCTGGTCGGGGTGACGCGTCAGGTGGTGGTAGGTGCCGCTGTCGAGGACGTGGTAGACGGTGTTGGCGATCAGGCGTGAGGTGAGTTCGGCATTGGAGAGCAGGACGTCGACGAGGGTGGAGGCGATCTCGCGTCGGGTGAGGCGTTCGCCGTCCTTCGGTTCGTGGGTGAGCATGGCGGTGGTGAGGTCGGGCTCGGGACGGTCGGCGTGGCGGTCGACGAGGTGGTTGCAGTAGTGCCAGATCTCGTCGAGTGCGCGGGCCGCTTCCTGCTGTTCGGTGGGGGTGAGTTGCCCCCAGACGAGGTCCGCCAGGCAGCCGGAGCGGGCGCCGATGCGGGTGCGGTCGGGCTGGGGGATGCCGATGAGGTCGGCCATGATGTCGCTGGTCAGTGGCCGGGCCAGGTCGGTGACGAGGTCGCAGGTCCGGGCGGGGCGTTCAGCCAGGGCGGTGACGAACCGGGACACCTGCGCGTCGATGGCCGGCGTGTGGGGGGCCAGCTGTCGGACGGTGGTGGGCCATACCGCGTTGAGGGCGCGGCGACGCCGGGTGTGTTCGGGCGGGTCGATGGAGGAGATGAGGGAGCTGTCCATCTGCTCCAGGATCGCCAGCGCTTCGGGTGCCATGGGCTGGACCGGGGTGTAGCTGAGGGTGGTGGTGTAGTTGCCGTGCTGGTCGCGCAGGACTTCGGCAATGTCGTGGTGGCGGGAGACGACCCACAGTCCGAGCTCGTCGTCATGGTAGACGGGGTGGTTGCCGCGCAGGTGCGCGTAGCGGGGGCGGGGGTCGCCCGCGCTGTGGGCGAAGGCGGCGCCGGGGATGCCCACCGGGCATCCGGAGTCGGCCGGGCAGCTGTGCCCGGTGGGGGGTGTGACGGCGGGGCCGGTGACGCTGCTGGTCATGGTGGCGTCCTGTTCGGTGCTGTGCGGGGATCGACTCACTGACCGCGACGGGGCCTGGCGACGAGCATGACGCCGTTGTCATTGAACTGGTCGGTGCCGGTGGCGAAATGCTCGTGGAGCGCCGGCAGGAGTGCTACACGCAGTTCGTCGTGTCGGACGTGGCCGGTGTGCCAGAAGTCGGCGAGGGCGCTGGCGGCGGCTTCGGCCTTGGCCCGCGGCCCGGGTTCGGGGAACACCACGCGGACGGCGACCGGGTGCAGGGCGATGTCCTGGAAGCCGTGCTCGGCCAGGGTCCGGGCGGCCAGTGTCAGCAGGTAGCCCTGATGGTCGGGCCGTTCACCGGTCAGCGGGGCGCAGATACGGTTCCACAGGCCGATGAGTTCGTTGTCGGGTGAGCCCTGGACGAGAACAACCTTCGCCTCCGGGTGCGTCGTATCGACGACACGGGCCATTTCCGTGACGGCCGCGGCCGGGTCGTCGGTGTAGTGGAGCATCCAGGTCGCCACCGCCGCGTCCACGCTCCCGTCGGCGAGCGGGAGTTGCTCGGCGCGGCCGGGCAGGACGGTCACGCCGCTGCTGGAGAGGGTCCGCATGCCTTCCACACGCATCGCATGCGGCTCCACCGTGGTGCACGAGCCCAACTGCGCGGCGATTGCCCGGACGACGGCGCCGGTACCGCCGCCGACGTCCGCGACGCGGTCGTTGGAGGCAAGGGCTTCGACGACGGGCTGGACGTCGTGGCGTTCGAAGCGTGCCTCCATGCCCAGCCAGCCCTGCTGGCTCAGCTCGTGGGGCCCCCGGTAGGAGGCGGGCAGCGGGTACGGTCCGGTCAGGGCGTGCGCGGGCGCGGCACCGCCGCCGGGCTTGCGGGCGTAGAGGAAGAGGTGCTCCTCGGGTCCCATGCCGGGGAAGTCGGGGTGGAACACGCTCAGCTGTTCGCGGACGACCTCCAGTCCGGCGGCGCGCAGGAGTCGGCCGTAGTCCTCGGCAGGGTAGCTGGTGGCGCGGATGGTGTGCCCCATCCACTCGATCTCGGTGTCCTCGGCGTCGAAGGGCACCGTGGCGAAGACGAACAGGCCGCCAGGGGTGAGCCAGTTCGCGATCCGTGTGAGGGTGGCGTCCAAGTCGGCGCGGGGCATTTGCAGCAGGGGGAAGAACGCGGTGATCGCATCCCACTGTGCGGGCGTGTCCGGCAGGGCTCGTACGTCGGCGAGTGCGAAGTGGGCACCGGGCACCTGGGCTCGCGCCAGCTCGACCATCGTCTGCGACACGTCGTAGCCGGTGACGCTGTGCCCGGCCGCGGCGATGAGGTCGGCGGTCGGCCTGCCCGTGCCGGAGCCGATGTCCATCACTTGCGCCCGTTCGGGCAGGCGCCCCAACAGCCAGTCGATGGCCGCGAGTTGTTCGGGCAGGCGGGCGTAGGTGTCTTCGTACGTCTTGCCGAGGGCATCGAACGGCCGGGCAGCCCGTTCGGTTGATCCCTCACCCTGAGGAGGGAAGGTTACGGCGCGCATCGTCATATCGGAAGGCTCTATTCCGGATGTGGTGATCAAGGAGTATTCGGCGACACTACACTCCGTGAACAGTCGCGTACCAACCGTAGTGCGCCGTAGCGCTTCTTCAGCGCACGCATCTCTCCTGCACGCCCCCACTGGAGCGGAGCCCTTCCCCCATGACCGCCACCATCGACTCCACTCACGCCGCCTACTTCGCCTTCCGCGACCGGCTCCTCGGCGAACTGCGCACGACCATGCTCACCGGCGAGCAGCTGTGCGAGGCGGGCCGGCTCATCTACGGCCGACCCGACGGGCTCTCGCTGTACGGCATCCCGGCCCCCGACATGACGGCCAAGGGGATCACCCTGCTGGGCCGCACCGTCATCGAATGCTCCATCGACGCCTACACCGTCCCGGTCGCCGACGCCCTCGCACACATCCAGGCCCGGGCAGAACCGCAAGGACCCGACGCGAACAACCCGATGATCACCGATCTGTTCTGCGGATCCGGCAACTTCGGCCACCACCTCGGCCGCCGCCTGAGCCACCCCGTCCATGCCGCCGAACTCGACCCCGCCGTCCACGACGCCGCCCGCAACAACCTCGACCGCATCAACTCGCCCATCAGCCTGCACCTGATCGACTACCGCGACCTGCTCGGAAAGCTCCCGGCCCGCAGCACACACGACACCTACGTCGTCGAACCCCCGTGGGGCCCGGCCTTCACCGCTGACGGCCTCGACCTCACCCGCACCTCACCCCCCGTCCCGGAGATCCTCGATGACATCCGCCGCTCCCGGGACGGCCTGCCCTGCTACATCGCGATCAAGACCAACGACCAGATCGCGTCCAACTCCCTCAACCGCTCCTTCACCGGCGCCCACCACCTCCAGAGCGTCACCCCCACCCCGACGCTCCCCCACGGCGCCAACATGGACTTCCACCTCTACCGGCTCTAGAGGCGCATGACAGCTCAGCTGGCACGAGCGCCTACCGAAGGCGGCCTTCCGGGGGACATCGGGCCCGAACACCCGGCAATCCCCGGGGTTTTGACTGCCCCGCACAGGTGACCGGCAGGCTCAGCCGCTCGCGGCGCGGCGTGCGGCAACCCGGAAGGGACGATCACCAAAATGAGTGCCATATACCCAATTTTGTACGCCTTCAGTAGGACATACCCCATGCTGAGGAAGCACCGAAACAAGATCACAGAAAGGCTCAGCCCTTGACCACGACGGCGCACGACGTCATCACTAGCAAGCTCGAACGAGCGTTCGACACCATCGATGCCAACCAGGACGGCTATCTGGACTGGACCGACTACCAGAAGCTCGCCGACCGCTACCTCAAGGCTTACAAGATCGACAAAGGCGACCGCCGGGCCAGGGCTCTTACCTCCTTCTACCAGACGTACTGGCTGGAGCTGCTGCGTCACTCAGGCGTACAGGAGGAGGACCGTCTCACGAAGATGCAGTTCGTCGCGGCCAACCGCGCCGCATCCGTCGACACCAGTCGACTCAATGTGGCCGATGGCATCGGCCACGTGACCTTCGATGTCATCGACGTCAACGGCGACAACGAGATCAGCAAGGACGAGTTCGCCCGCGCCCTGAGGGACGTGTGGAAGGTCGACGCGCCCGACGCGATGGACACGTTCACCCAGCTGGACACCAACGGGGACGGCGTGATCTCACGCCAGGAATTCATCCGCGCGGCGCATGAGTACTTCCTCTCGGACAACCCGGACGCACCGGGCAGCCTGTTCTTCGGGCACGTCTGACCCACCCGCTTCGAGGCGTTCCCCAGCTTCCACCGGGAACCTCCCACGGCCGCCCCTGGGCTCCAGTCCCCAGCGGGCGGCCGTCACCCTGCGTGCGCCCACAAGCGCCTGCAACGTCAGAGGTTGCCAGCGCCGCAGGTCGCCCTCTCAGAGCTGCTTACACTGCGCTGCCTGGCAGTCCGGTGAACCCCGGCCGGACGGGCGGAGGCTGCCAGTGGTGTGACGCCGACTGGGGTCGAGTAGTTCCAGAGCTGTGCGGCTCACCCCGGTCCAGACGCCGGCCGGGGGCCGGGGCTGGCACAACCCGGCCCGCTACGTCATGCGAACGACCACATTCAGAGTGCTCCCTGCGCGTCCCTGCATCATCGAGGGACTTGCCGGCCCCGGAGCACAGCCGACTCGAATCCAGGAGAGCACCATGGCCACCTCGGCTCCGCCCATCGACTCCACCGTCACGGCTCTGCCCACTCCGCAGGAGGTCGGGGCGTGGTACGACAACGCCGATAGCCTGTGCCAGCTGATGAGCGGCGACAGCTTTCACTTCGGCATGTGGCTGAAAGATGACGGCACCCCCGCCACTCGTAGCCGGGATCTGATGACCCAGGCTCAGGACCGGATGACCGACTTCTTCATCGACCTTCTGCGTCCGCAGCCCGGTCAGAGCATGCTCGACGTCGGATGCGGCCACGGCACCCCCGCCATCCGAGCTGCCCAGCGCACCCGCACGACCGTCACCGGCTGCAGCATCAGCCGTGCCCAGGTCCAGGAGGCCACGCGCCGGGCTGCCATCGCCGGGATCAATGACAGCGCACGTTTCGAGCATGCCGACGCGATGAACTTGCCTTACGAGTCATCCACTTTCGATGCGGCCTGGTCGCTGGACGCCTTCCCCCACCTCAGTGACCCCGTTCGCGCGCTTCGCGAGCTGCGCCGCGTGGTTCGCCCGGGAGCGCCGGTCCTGGTCACCTTCTACACACAGCGGGTGGCGGCCACCGCCGCCGAACTGGCCATGTTTCGTAGCTTCGCCTTCTGCCCGCTGCCGACCGTCTCCCAGGTGATCGACCAAATCCACCAAGCCGGCCTGGAGCTGGAGCAGTACCGCGACCTGACTCCGCACATCACACTCAGCAGTGACTTCTTCTCCCACATCTCCCAGGAGAACCGGCAGGCCATCGCCGCGGAGCTGGGTCCCGACCTCGCCGAGGAAATGGGTACGGCCCTTCCCCAACTGCTCGACTTCTTCAAGAACCGGACCGGATACGTGGCCTGCTTGCTGCGCAACCCGGAAGCCTGATTTGGCGAGCGTGCAACCCCCAGCTGTCACGGGCCGCAGCAGTTCGAAGACCAGGTCCCCACGCGGCCGGCACACGCCGCGATAGACCTGGCGACTTCTCTGGGGCCTGGGCATCCGCGAGTCCGGCCGCGTGTACGGGAGGGGAATCCAGCGCCCTCCCACCCACCAGACCGACGGCAGGCGACGGCCCACCATAATCCGGACCATTCCCGGACCAGCACGCCGACATCAGACCTCCCAACAGCTGTTTCTCCAGGTCACCGCGCCTGCGACGCCTGTACCACCAGCAGACGAAGAACCTTCTGGTCTCGTACTCCCCCAAGCAGCTCGGCTTCTTCTAGGCGAGCGGCAAAGCCGTCCGACAGCGGAGTTGAGGGGGCGGGCTGCGGGGTCGCGTTCATCGGCTGCGTGAAAGATCATCACGTGTGGCCGATGGATTTGGTGTGCTCCGGGGATCGGCGTTCTCGGTAGCGTGACCATCTGCTGCATGGGTTGTCCATGTGTCCGGATGGTCCGTGCGGGGGCTTTCGACGGAGAGTGATGAGGCGGCGATGAGTGAACTGACGAAGCCCGAGGTCGACGTTCCGGAGGGTGACGCTCCTACCGAGCTGACCATCCGGGACCTGGTCGTCGGGGACGGGGCCGAGGTGAAGCCGGGCATGGTGGTCAGGGTCCACTATGTCGGGGTGACCTTCGAGTCCGGGAAGGAGTTCGATGCCTCCTGGGACCGGGGCCAGCCGTTCAAGTTCGCCCTGGGCAGCGGCAAGGTCATCAAGGGCTGGGACCGGGGGGTGAGGGGGATGAAGGTCGGCGGCCGGCGCGAGATCATCATTCCCCCGCGTCTCGGCTACGGCAAGCAGTCGCCCTCGCCGTTGATCCCGGCGGGCTCGACCCTGATCTTCGTTGTGGACCTGCTCGACTCGTATTCCGGCACAGCCGGATGGAGCAACGCCCAGTAAACCTGGCCGCTCCTCCCCTTCGACGCTCTGCGACTTCCTCAATGGCCTGCCCAGCGCCGCCGCCGGACGCCTGAACCCGGCGGTGGCGCTCGGCGGACGGGGAAGGTCCTCGACGGAATCCAGCTCGTCGGCGCCAGTCTGCATTCCGTAGGAAGCGATGGCATTGCCGGCCAGGCCACAAGGCCGGCAGCTGTTGGGCTGCGCGCGGGGGGCGTTCACGAGCCCCCGGGGCCGGAGGGACAGGCGGCGGACGGCGGGCGTGCAGAGCGGGCGCCGGTACGGCCGTAATTGCGCGACCGGCCGGCAGAAGTTGACGTATCCGGCGCGGGCGAAGGACTTCGCCATGGGCACGTTGCCGAGGTCCGTCGATGCCCTGATCCTGTCGACGCCCTCGGCCGCCAGGATGCGGGTGTCCTCGGCGAGGACCTCGTCGACGACGGGGTCCACTGTAGCCGCAGCCGCTCGACCAGCAGCCGCGCGCCGGTGCTCTCTAGAACGCGCGTGCGGCAGCCGACCACCTCGCGCACCGCGGGGTCCTCGTGCCAGTCGGGCGGGACGAAGCGGCCGTACTCCGGCAGCTTCGCGCCCGTGAAGGGGGTCTCAGGCCGATTCGAGGATCGGGCGGATTTCGAGCGCCTCCGGGGTGGGGAAGCCGCGGGCCAGCTCGATGGCCTCGGCGTGGTCGGCAACTTCCAGTACGAACCAGCCGCCGAGGGTCTCCTCGCCGCTGTGCACGGGCCCCTCGGTCACCGCTGCGGACCCGTCCGCCGTCTTGCGCACAGTGACGGGGCCCCGGTGCTCGGTGTCAAGGGCGTCGCCGCCGGCCAGCTTGCCCGCTGCCGCGAGCTCGCCGATCCAGGTCTCGTAAGCCTTCCGGTAGCCGTCGCGGTCGGCCCGGATCCGGGCGCGTGACGCATGCGTCTCGAAGATCACGAGGGCGTATTTCATGAGGCGTTCCTCTGTTCGATGTTCTTGGTGGTGATGATGCGGGCCAGTGCGCCTGTCTCCAGGGCCGTCCACAGGGCGCCGTCCGGGCCCACCGTGATCCCGTGCGGCTCGGAGGCCGGGGTGGGCAGGTCGTGGACGGTGACCGTGCCGTCGGAGGTGACCGAGCCGACGCGGTTGCCGCCCCACTCGGTGAACCAGGCCGTGCCGTCGGCGTCGGTTGTGATGGCGTGCGGCCGGGCCGAGCGGTCGGGCAGCGGGTACTCGGTGACCCGGCCGTCAGGCGCTCTCCGGCCGATCTGACCTGCCGCGATCTCGGTGAACCAGACGCTTCCGTCCGGGCCCACGGCGATACCCACCGGCGCGGCCGCCTCGGTGGGCAGCTCGTGCACCGTGATGCGGCCGTTCATGCCGATACGGCCGATGGCGTTGGCCTGGTTCATCGTGAACCACATCGCGTCCCCGGCCGCGGCGATCGCGGAGGGGAACGCTCCCGTGCGTGGCAGCGGGTACTCCGTGACCGTTCCGTCGGTGGTGAGGCGCCCGATGCGGTCGGCGGCGGTCTCGGTGAACCACAGCGCGCCGTCCGGCCCCGCCGCGATACCGAAAGGCCCGCACTCCGCGGTCGGCAGCGTGAACTCGGTCACCCGGCCGGCCGTCGTGATCCGCCCGATCCGGTGCGCCCGGTACTCGGTGAACCAGAGCGCGCCGTCCGGCCCGTTACAGATGACAGTCGGGCCGCTGTCCGAGGCGAGTTGATGACTGGCCGGCTCCTGCCCCGGGACCAGCCGGCCGATGCTGCCGCTGTGCACCATGGTGAACCACAGCGCGCCGTCCGGGCCGGTGGTGACCGCGTACGGGCCGCTGTCGCGACCGGACACCGTGTACTCCTCGATGGCCGGGGGCGTCACTGCTGCTCCAGACCTTCGGCGGTGGCGATGCGCTCGATGTCCTGCGGGGATCCGGCCATGATGGTGCGCGCGTGCGCGGTCACCAGCTCGACGGGCCAGTCCCACCAGGCGGCCCGTGTGAGCCGTTCGATGTCGCCGTCGTCGAAGCGCTGTCTGATCGTCCGGGCCGGGTTCCCGCCCACGATGGTGTACGGCGGCACGTCGGCGGTGACCACCGCTCCGGCCGCGATCACCGCGCCGTCGCCGATCCGAATCCCCGGCATCACGGTGGCTCCGTAACCGAACCACACGTCGTTGCCGACCACCGTGTCCCCGCGGCTGGGCATGCCGGTGACGAGGTCGAGGGTCTGCTCGGTCCACTCGCCGCCGAACATGGCGAAGGGGAAGGTGGACACCCCCATCGACGGGTGGTCCGCGCCCGCCATCAGGAACCGGGTGCCCGTGGCGATCGCGCAGTACTTGCCGATGGTCAGCCGTTCCGGACCGTAGGCGTACAGCACATTTCGCTGCGCGAAGTCGGTCGCCCCGTCGGGGTCGTCGTAGTAGGTGAAGTCACCCACCACGACGTTCGTCCCGGCAACCAGTGGCTTGAGGAAGACGACCCGCTCGTGGGCAGGCAGGGGATGGATGGTGGCCGGGTCAGGTGCCTGGGCAATGCTCGGGTCGGATGTCACGCGGGAATCTCTCCGTGGGGGTTCGTGGCCGAATTGAGCGGGCCGGTCCTGCAGCCTCATGCCGGCTCATGTCACCTGCGGGAGGCGGCCTCCCGGCCCGGTACCCAGCATGCGTACCGGACAGCCCGGGCACAACAGCCGATCTTGACCCGCCCGCCGAACTCCGGTTCCGGGAAGTGTTCTTCAGCAATCCGTTCGGAGCCCTACGGGCTGAACGGCTCCATTCCCTCCTACTGGGAGACCGCCGTCCTGCCGGCCCGCACTCCGGCCGGACGCCCCGTCCGCCGGGGCCCGGCCGCCGCCACCTTCCACGAGACCCTTGCCCTCGTCGCGGCAGGCGACGCGGTCTGCACAGTCCCCGACGAGGGGCGGCGCTACAACGCGCAGACCGACGTCGTCTACCTCCCCCTCCGCGATGCCCCGCCTGTCCAGTGGGCCCTGATCTGGCGCACGGGCCGTGCGACACCGCTGGTGCGCGCGCTCGCCGAGGCGGTGACGGACTGCGCGGACACAACTGGGCGGTAGATATGGGATGCGCCGGCGTCGGTGCCGTTCCCCTTTGCCGAGCAACAGCTCCTCCGCGAGCGTCCGGCACGGGCGAGGAGGACCGGGCTCTGCCATCCCGCCGGGCCTGGTTGAGAAGCCTGGTGTCCCGCGCACGGTCGATGCACGGGACACCAGGCTCTCTTGGCTCATTTCCTGCCGGTGACCGAGGCCCCTGTCACCGGCCGCTCCGGGCCTGCAGCCGGCCGCAGTCGCCGCCTGCGCACTTGCTCAGCCAGTCGGCGAAGTCGGCGTCGTACCTGGTGCCGATGGTGTCGCGGAGCAGGCTGTGGGCCGCGTCGTACTCGCCTGCGCGGTAGTGGCCGAGCAGGGTTGCCACGTCCGCGGGGTGCGACTGGAGCATGTAGCGGACGCCCAGATAGCCCCACTGGTAGACACGGGTGGTGTCGGCGTTGTCGTAGGTGGTCTCGAAGAGCCGGCTGAGCTTGTAGGTGTTCTTGCCCGCCTCCTCGATCGCCCTGTCGTAGGTGATGCCGCGGTACGAGTAGGAGACGTACTCGGCGAAACCCTCGATCCACATCACGGTCGGGGTGGTCTGCCCGGCTGCGAAGTCGCCGTACATGTCGTAGCGGCCGTCGAGGTAGTGGGTGTACTCGTGGTTGAGGTTCCAGATCTGGAAGGCGCCGTCCTGGGCCCGCTGCTCGTAGGCGATGAAGCGCGGCTGGTTGCCCTCAGCGGCCGGGTCGCCCTCGAGGTACATGCCGCCGTTGTTGGTGTCGATGCCGAAGACGACACCGGCGTAGGTCTTGTAGTCGGTACTGGAGTTGAAGGCGACGATCTCGATGCTGGTGTTGTTGTCGTCCTTGACCGGACCGTTGTCCTTGACGATGGTGTGGAAGACCGGGTCCTGCTTGACGACGCTGTCGCACGTGGCCGACAGCTCGGACGCGGTCAGCTCCTGCGCGAGGATCTTCACGCTCGGACCGCATGCGTGCTTGACCGTCAGCACGGCGTCGCGCACGCGGTTCTGCAGGTCACAGGTTTCGTACTCGGCGCAGTTCTCCTTGTCGTACTCATTCGTCATCTCGGCAAGGCCGACCCAGAGCGGGGCGGTGCGGCCAGTGATCTCGCTGCGGCCGAGCAGCTCTTTGACCAACGGCTTGACGGTGTCCTTGAGGTCGGCGTGCCGCAGGAAGCGGCCGAGTTCGCGTCCGGCGTTGCCGGCCAGGTAGGACTTGTCCGTGCCGAGCAGATCGTCGTGGGCCACGGCGAAGTCACGCAGTCCGGTGAGGACGCTCGGGTCCGCCTTCACGGCTGCCACGAACTCAGGCAGCTGGTGGCCGCGGAAGAGCACGGTGTAGGTGTTGTTGACCGCTGCGAGCATCCCGTAGAACTGGTCGTACGACGAGTTGTAGTCCTTCTGCAGACGCTTGACCACGTTGAGGTGGCGGGCGTTCTCTCCGGAGCTGTCGATCAGGGTGACCGTCTCGGCCAGGGTCTCTCCGTTGGCCTCGGTGACGTCGAAGGCGTGGGACGAGCCGAAGAAGGCATCCAGGGCGCCCTGAATGGCGCTCTTCAGCGTCGGGCCGTATTCGCCGACGTTCTCGGGCTGGTTGTACTGGATGTAGTAGCCGGCGCGCAGGTACAGCACCACCTGGGTTGCGAAAGTGCTGTTGTCACCCGGGTAGTTGGTCGCGGCACCCTTGAGTGCGTTCGCCACCGTGACCATCTGTTCCTCACGGAAGAGGGCCTTGGAGTCCTCACCGGCCACGCTGAACAGCGTGTTGATGCAGGTGGTGTCCGACTTCTGGATCTGCTCGACCAGGGCAGCGCCGGTCTTCGAGGTGAAGTCGCTGACGTTGCAGTTCGCCGCGGCCTTCGCCGCAGAGCGGGCCAGCTCGCGCTCTGCGGCGTTCTGGGCCGCGGGGAGGGGAGGGCGTTGTGCGGGGTTTGAGGCCTTCGAGGCCTTCGAGTCCTTCGAGGCCGATCGCACGGGGTCGGCGGCGTGTCCGGGTGCGAGATCGGCGGCAAGCACCGTGGCGGAGGCGGGCTGTGGGGCGGGGGCCGACCTCGGTGCGGGCTTGGGTGCCCCAGCGCCGGCCGGGGCCGCCGCGCCATTGGGGGCGAGCATGGTGAGCCCCAGGCCGGCGACGGCCACGGTGGGTATCAGCAGTTGGGTGAGTTTCCTGAGGGTGGGGGGTTTGCGCATGGCGATGGCCTCCAGGCCGGTCGGCAGCCGTGCGTTGGGGCACGGCGGTGGGGGGTGCGGACCGTGATGGCAACGGAAGTTGAGCACTCCCGGAGCTGGCATGCCCACGGAAAGTGTGACCGTACAATTTCACAGTTCACATGGCAGCGAAAGAGGGCTGCGCACAACGAAATGAACTGATGGATCGTCAAAGCCGGTTCCTGTCGGGGGCCTTGAGACCCCCGGACCCCTTCGCGCCGTCCTCGTTGGCGGCGATCATCTCCTCGCGCGGGTGGCTGGGCCGGTCGCCCTCCTCCGGCCCGAAGCCCCACTTCCCGATCACCGCGGCCCGGTAGTGGCGGCGGCGATCGGGAAGTGGGGCTTCGGGGGCCCCTTGGCTCTCGCGGCGGGGTTCGATCACGCGGAGAGCACCGGCCTGATGGCCATGCACATGACATTAAGGCGTGTGACAGCTCGGCCGGCGCGTCAACGACGCTGCCACTCCTCGGCCAGCAGGCGGTAGGAGCGGACCCGGTCGGCGTGGTCGTGCGTGATGGTGGTGATCAGCAACTCGTCGGCCCCGGTGGCCTCCTGGAGCCGTTCCAGGTGGTCGGCGACGGTCCGGGCCGAGCCGACGAACTGGGTGTCCACCCGGTCGGCGACGAGTTCCCGGTCCGCGTCCGTCCAGGGCAGGGCGCGCGCCTCGGCAGGCGTGGGGAAGGGGATGGCGCCCTCGGCGGTGCGGATGCTGCGCACCCAGGGCGCGTAGCCGGTGGCCAGCTCGCGAGCCGTCTCGTCGTCCTCGGCCACGACGACATCGGCGGACACCGTCAGATACGGCCGGTCCAGCTCCGCGGACGGCTTGAAGGCGGCCCGGTAGCCCTCCGCCGCCTCCAGCACCGAGGCCGGGCTGACGTGGTAATTGGCGGCGAACCGCAGCCCGTTGCGGCCCGCGGTCTCCGCGCTGACCCCGCCGCTGCTGCCCAGGATCCACACCTGTACGTCGGCCCCCTCGCCCGGGACGGCATGTGCCTCCACCCCCTCCGGGGAGCGGTAGTCGCCCCGCAGCAGCGCGAGGACGTCGTCGACCTGCTCGGCGTACTCCTGCGGCTGGGCACCCGGCAGGTTCAGCAGCCTCTGCTGGAGCGCGACCCGCGGATGACCCAGCAGGTGCGCGAAGGAGAACCGGGCCGGGATGCGCAGCCCGTTCGGGGTGTACCCCTCGAACGGAGGGGCCTGGGAAGTCCGCTGCTGTGGCCGGCCGGCCGAGCGGCCCAGGCCGAGGTCGAGGCGGCCGGGGTGCAGTGCGTCGATGAGCCCGAACTCCTCGACCGTGGACAGAGCGGTGCGGTGTCCGAGCTGGACGGCGCCTGAGCCGAGCCGGATGGTCTTGGTCACGGAGGCGGTCAGCGCGAGGACGACCGCGGGGGAGGTCCCGGCGACCCCCGGGTTGAGGTGGTGCTCGGCGAACCAGTAGCGGGCGTAGCCGAAGGCCTCGGTCTGCCGGGCGAGGTCGATGCTGTGGTGCAGGGCCTCGGCGGCGGTGGAACCGGAGGAAACCGGTACGAGGTCGAGGACCCCGAGGGGGATGCCGGACATGGCCGGGCTCCTTACAGGTCGGGGAAGGCGGGGTCGGGGATCTCGCGGCGCAACACCGGGGCGATCTGCGACTGGAAGAGTTCGAGGGAGGCACGGTGCTCCGCGGGGGTGAGCCCGCCCGGCTCCGCCTGGAGGTGCAGGGCCGTGTGGCCGAAGGCCTCGTGGTAGCGGTGGACCTTCTCGATCACCTGCTGGGGGCTGCCCACGAGCGCCGAGCTGCGCTCGACGAAGTCCTCCAGCGTCGGGAAGACGGGATCCAGACCCTGCCGCTTGTGGAAGGCGAGGTACCGGGCGAACGCCGGCCGGTACGCCGCCACGGCCTGCTGCGAGGTGGGGGCCGCGTGGTAGCCGGCCGTACCCGCACCCACGACGGCGTGGGCCGGATCGTGCCCATAGTGCTCCCAGCGCTCCCGGTAGTGGCGGATCAGTTCGGCGTACGGGCCGATCGGGTGGGTGACGTTCGCCGAGAAGAGCGGGTCTCCGTAGCGCGCCGCGAGATCGACGGACTCCCGGCTGGTCGCACTGCCGTGCCAGACCCGCAGGGCCGGCTGGAAGGGCCTCGGCAGGACCTCGGCGCCGGCCAGCGCGGGGCGGAAGCGCGGCTCGGCGGTCACCTTGTCCTCGCGCCAGATGCGGCGGAACAGCTCGTAGCCCTCGGCGTTGCGCTCCCACTGGTCCTCGGGGGTCACGTGGAACAGCTCGCGCTGGGCCGTGCCGTTGCCCTTGCCGATCATCAGCTCCAGGCGGCCGTCGGAGAGGTGGTCGAGCGTCGCGTAGTCCTCGTACGCCCGCACCGGGTCCAGCAGGCTCAGGGTGGTCACGGCGGTGAACAGCCGGATCCGGCGGGTCAGCGCGGCGATGTGGCTGAGCACCACGGGCGGTGAGGAGGACAGGAACGGCCGCTCGTGGCGCTCGCCGACCCCGAAGCCGTCGAAGCCGAGCTCCTCCGCGAGCAGCGCGGCGGCGACCACCTCGCGGAACCGCTCACGGGTGGGTGTGAGGGCGCCCGTCACCGGATCCGCGGAGTCCGTGATCAGGGTGATGGCCAGGAACTTCACGAGACCGCGACCTGCCGGACCGCCGCTCCGACGCCGGGCACCGTGAGCCCGAGGTGCTCGCGCAGGGTGGTGCCCTCGTACTCGGCGCGGAAGACGCCACGCTCCTGGAGCAGCGGGACGACGGTGTCCGCGAATCCGTCCAGGCCGCCCGGCGTGATGTGGGGGACCAGGATGAACCCGTCGGCCGCGTCCGCCTGCACCAGGTCGTTGATCGACTCGGCGACCGTGGCGGCGGAGCCGACGAAGGTCTGGCGGGAGGTGGTCGCGATGACGAGCTCGCGGATGGAGAGGTTCTTGGCCTGGGCGAGCTCGCGCCACTGGCGGGCGGTTTCGAGCGGGTCACGGAACTGGCGGACGCTCGCACGCCCGAGGGCGATCGTGTTCTCGCCGACCTCCGGGTCGACGGCAGGCAGCGGGCCGTCCGGGTCGTAGGCGGACAGGTCCCGGTTCCAGACGTGCTCCAGGAACTTGATCGCGGTCTGCCCGCTGACCTGCAGGCGGCGGACCTCGTGCGCGATCTCGTGCGCCTCGGCATCGGTGTCGCCGAGTACGAAGGTGGCCGCGGGCAGGATCTTCAACTGGTCCGGTGAGCGCCCGTACTTGGGAAGGCGGCCCTTGACGTCGGCGTAGAACTCCCGGCCCTCGTCGAGGGTCCCGTACCGGCCGAAGATCGCGTCGGCACTGGAGGCGGCGAACTCGCGGCCCTCGTCGGAGTCCCCCGCCTGGAAGACCACCGGTCGGCCCTGCGGGCTGCGCGGCACGTTGAAGTGGCCCTCGATGTCGAAATGCCGCCCCTGGTGGGCGAAGGCCCCGGCCCGCGCGCCCCGCAGGAACGTGCCCGAACCGGCGTCGGCGGCGATCTCCGAGCCGTCCCAGGAGTCGAACAGCTCGGTCGCGGTGGCCAGGAACTCCTGGGCGCGCGAGTAGCGGTCCTCGCGCGGCAGGAATCCGCCGCGCCGGAAGTTCTCGCCGGTGAAGGCGTCCCAGGAGGTGACGACGTTCCACGCGGCCCGGCCCTCGGAGAGATGGTCCAGCGAGGCGAACTGGCGGGCCACCTCGTAGGGCTCGTTGAAGGTGGAGTTGATCGTGCCGGTCAGCCCGAGGCGCTCGGTGACGGCCGCCAGGGCGGCGAGCACGGTGAAGGTGTCGGGCCGTCCGACCACGTCCAAGTCGTATATCCGGCCGCCCTGTTCGCGCAGCCTGAGACCCTCGGCAAGGAAGAGGAAGTCGAATTTGGCGCGTTCGGCGGTCCGCGCGAAGTGGACGAACGAGTCGAAGTCGATGTGGCTGCCGGCGGCCGGGTCGCTCCACACGGTGGTGTTGTTGACTCCGGGGAAGTGGGCCGCGAGATGGATCTGCTTGAGCGGCTTGGTGCTCATGGTGGGTCCTTCCGGGTCCGGGATCAGGCGGCGGGGTGGGCGGCATAGCGGCCGCCCGGGCGCTCCAGGCCCAGCAGTCCGCGCAGGGTGTCCGCCTCGTACGCGCGGCGGAAGACCCCGCGCCGCTGGAGCTCCGGTACCAGCCCCCGGGTAATGGCGGGCAGGTCGCGGGCGATCACTCCCGGCCGCAGCCGGAAGCCCGACAGGCCTGCCGTCCGCCAGTCCTGGAGCAGGTCCGCCAGCTGCGCGGAGGTGCCGGTGAAGATCGCCGTGTCACTGCTGTACGGGGCGCCCGCGAGCGCGTCCAGGCGGCTGCGGCGCGCGTCGGCCGCCGGAGCGTCCTCGTCCAGGAACACGGTGAGGTCCGCGAAGAGGTGCAGCGGCTGCGCCGCGAGCCCGGCTGATTCCCGGGCCTGCCGGATCTCCGCGACCGCGGCGCGGGCCCCGTCGGCATCGCGCACGGCGACGTACCCGACATCCGTGGACCGGGCGATGAGACCGTACGCCGCGCTGCCGTCGCCCAGGGCGTCGGCAGCGCTCGCAGCGGTTACAACGGGTTGCCCCTGCGGCGGGCGGGGGGTGATCGACGGCCCCCTGACGCTGAAGTGACGGCCCTCGAAGTCGATGTAGTGCAGCTTGTCGCGGTCGACGAAGCGGCCGGTGGCCACGTCCCGGATCTCGGCGTCGTCGTCCCAGCTGTCCCACAGCCGCCGGATCACCTCGATGTGGTCGGCGGCCTCCTCGTAGGACTCCGCATCGGGGAGCGGGACCGCCCGGCGTCCGAAGTGCCGGGTCTCGTGGGCCAGTTGTGACACCTGGATGCGCAGGCCCGCACGTCCGCGGCTGACGTGGTCGAGGGTGGCGATCGCCTTGGATATGTGGAAGGGCTCGGTGTGGGTGGCGGTCACGGCCGGGACCAGTCCGATGTGCCGGGTCAGCGGTGCGACGCGGGCGGCGGTGAGTACCGCGTCCAGCCGCCCGCGGACCTGGTCCGTGCGCCCGTCGGGCCCGTCCGCCGACGACGACTGGAGGGCGAGGGCGTCCTCGAAGGTGACGAAGTCGAGCAGTCCGGCTTCGGCCTCGGCAACGGCATCGGCCCAGTAGCGGGCCGTGAAGAGTTCGCCGGGCCGCGCGCCCGGCTCGCGCCAGGCCGCAGGGTGCCAGCCCGCGCCGTCGAGCGCGACGGCGAGGTGCAGCGCTTCGGAAGATGCCGATGTGAATGCGGATGCGGGCGGGAATGCGGACACGTCGAATTACGCCTTCCTGGTCGGCCGTGTGAAAAGGAGGCCGATGTGCGTCGCGAATGTGGGGGCGTACGAGAGGGGCGGGGAAGAGGCCCGTCATCAATATCTCTTCGAAACGCTAGGCCAGATAGCGGTACCATGCAATGACCGTAATATTAAGAGAAGTTGGCAGCGGTATTGCAGGGCGCGCGGACCGCCATGAAGGACGGGCGGCGGCGCAGGGTGAAGCCGATCGACTGGTACAGCCGAATCGCCGTCGTGTTGCTCGCCGCGGTGTGGAGGAACGGGACGTCGCCGCGCTCCCGGATTCCCGCGGCGACGGCGCGGACCAGCCGCGTCGCCAGCCCCCCGCCCCGGTGGTCGGGATGGGTGCACACCGCGCTGATCTCGGTCCAGCCCGGCGGCCGCAGCCGCTCCCCGGCCATCGCGATCAGCCGGCCGTGGTGACGGATGCCGAGGTACGTGCCCAGCTCGACGGTGCGCGGCAGGAACGGACCGGGCTTGGTGAGGTCGATCAGACCGAGGATCTCGGGTACGTCACGGGGGCCGAGCCTGACCGCCTCGGGGGCGGGTTCGGCGCGCAGCGAAGTGTCGACCAGCTGGACGCCGGGGACCGAGCCAACGGTCTCCCAGCCGTCGGGCGGGGTCAGTACGCCGGCGAGCGCGGCGGTCCCGCCGTCGCCGACCAGCCTGCGCAGGTCGGCCCACGAGTCCGGGTCGGCCGGGTCCGCGAGGGCGGCGAACGGCGAGACGTCCGATGGATAGCGGGCGGCGCGGGAGGAGGAGGAGGGATCGGCCTCGGGACGGGCCGCCCGCTCGGCGAAGGCGGCGTGCGCGCCGGACAACGAGGCCCAGGCGGGGTTGTCGAGGACGTGCGGGGACACCACGGTGCCCAGGCGCCTGCTCGTGCCCGTGCCCGTGCTCGTGGTCATGCTGGTGCTGGGACCTGCGTTCGTGCTCATGGGGCGGGCTCTCCGTCCGTGGCGCGGCCCGGGGGCCGGGGATTCAGGAGTTGGTCACCGGCAGGCCCGGCGGGTCGACCTCCGAGGTGGTGACGGCCTCGTTGGACAGGTTCCAGGCGGCGAGCAGCTGCGCGTACTGGCCGTCCTTGATCAGATGGTTGATCGCCTCGGCCACCGGCTTGGCGAGTCCGCTGTCCTTCTTCGCGGTCGCGGCGATCAGGCCTTGGAGCGACTCCCCGGCCCCGGAGAAGGAACCCGCGCTGCGCGTGGGGGCGTTGCCGCTCGCGCTCTGGGTGATGTGGTAGGCGATGGACGGGTTCGGGCCGAAGCTGAGATCGATCTTCTTGCCGCTCAGCGCCAAGGCGGTGCTGTTGGCGTCGGGGAAGTACTTGACGGTGAGGTCCTTGCCCTCCGCCTGGAGCTTCTTCTGCCACTCCAGCAGGATCTTCTCCTGGTTGGTGCCCGAACTGACCGCCACCGTCTTGCCCGCGAGGCTGTGGAAGTCGTTGCCGAAGCTCCAGGGGTTGTCCTTCAGGACCTCGAAGGCCAGGTTGTCCTGCCGGTAGGAGGCGAACTCGTACTTCTTCTTGCGCTCCTCGGTGACCGTGACGTTCGTGAAGGCGACGTCGACCTTGCCACTGTCGACACCGAGGAAGACGTTCTCCCAGGTGGAGTTCTTCACTACCGGCTTGAGCCCGAGCACGGCGGCCACCAGCCGGCCGAGGTCCGGTTCCGCGCCGGTCAGGGTCTTCTGGTCGGTGCCGACGTACGCCAGCGGCGGGAAGCCGGCGGGCAGCGCGCCCACGCCGATGACGAGCTCACCGCGTTCGCGGACGGCCGCCGGCAGCTGCGCGCGCAGGGCCTCCACGGCCGGGACGGTCAGCTCGGTCTGCCGGGCGGCACCGTTGGACACCGCGCCGATGGTGACCACGTCCCCACCTGCCCCGGTGGCCTCGGCGTCGCCGCCGCACGCGGTGAGGCCGGAGGCGAGCGCCACGGTGGCGGTGGCGGCGCCGAGGCCGCGGACGAATCTGGTGCGCAGGGAGGGTCGGCGTTGCATGGTGTTCCTTTTCGGTTCAGGAAGGGCGGGCGGGGCGGGATGGGATGGGGTGGGGCGCGTGGAAGTCAGAGCACCTTGCTCAGGAACTCCCGCGTACGGGCATGGGCGGGCCGGTCCAGCACTTGCTCGGGCGGGCCCTGTTCGACGATGCGGCCGCCGTCGAGGAAGACGACCTCGTCGGCCACCTCGCGGGCGAAGCCGATCTCGTGCGTGACGATGACCAGCGTGGTGCCGCCGGTGGCCAGGTCCTTGATCACGGACAGCACCTCGCCGACGAGTTCGGGGTCGAGCGCGGAGGTGGGTTCGTCGAAGAGGATGACGCCGGGCCGCAGCGCGAGGGCGCGGGCGATGGCCACGCGCTGCTGCTGGCCGCCGGACAGCTGCCGCGGATAGGCACCGGTCCGGTCGCCGAGCCCGACGCGCTCCAGGAGTTCGCGCGCCAGGGCCCGGGCCTGCGGCCGCGGCAGCCTGCCGGTGGCCACCGGGGCCGCGGCGACGTTGTCCAGCACGGTCAGGTGCGGGAAGAGGTTGAAGTTCTGGAAGACGAAGCCGATCCGGCCGCGCTGGGCGAGGATCGCCCGCTCGCTCAGCTCCTTCAGCCGCCCGCCGTGCCGCTGTACGCCGATCAGCTCGCCGCCCACGCTGACGTATCCGGCCTCCGGCTTCTCCAGGTGGTTGATGACCCGCAGCAGGGTGGACTTGCCGGAGCCGGAGCGGCCGAGGATCGCGGTGACCGTGCCCGGCCGCAGCGTCAGGCTCACCCCGTCCAGGACCTGCTGGTCGCCGTACCACTTGTGCACGTCGTGGACCTCGATCGCGGCGGCCCGCGTGATGGTGGTCATCGCGCCGTCTCCTTTCGGAAGCGGTCCCGGAGGTCACGCAGGCCCGTCCGGGCCCGCTGCAGGGGGGTGGGCGGTACGGTGCGCAGCGCGCCGCGCGCGTAGTACCGCTCGACGTAGAACTGGATGACCGACACGACGCTGGTGAGGACCACGTACCAGAAGGTGGCCACCAGCAGCAGCGGCACCACGTCGCCCGGGTAGGTGCTGCCCAGGCTCTGCACGGAGCCGAACAGGTCGAGCAGCGACACGTAGAAGACCAGCGAGGTGGCCTTGACCAGCCCGATCAGCTGGTTGACGTAGGCAGGGACGATGGAGCGCAGCGCCTGGGGGAGGACGATCCGGGCGAACTGGTACCGCTTGGGCAGCCCCAGCGCGGCCGCCGCCTCGTGCTGGCCCTGGTCGACGGAGAGCACACCGGCCCGTACCACCTCGGCCGCGTACGCCGCTTCGTTCAGGCTCAGTCCCACGACCGCCACGACGATGTCGGTGGCCAGCCGCGACTCGTCGAAGGTGAAGAAGGCGGGCCCGAAGGGCACCCCGATGCTCAGGGTGGGGTAGAGGGCGCTGAGGTTGTAGAGGAACAGCAGGACCACGATCAGCGGCACTGAGCGCAGCAGCCAGATGTACGTCCAGCTCACCGACCGCAGTACGGGGTTCGTGGACAGCCTGCCGAGGGCGAGCAGGATGCCGCCCGCGAGGCCCAGGACCGCGCTGTACGCGGCCACCTGGAGGGTGATGAACAGGCCCTCCAGGATGACCGGCCGCACGAACCAGTACGCGAACCGGTCCCACTGGTAGAAGGGATTGGTCAGCAGCCCGTGGGCGGCCTGGGAGACCAGCACCAGCACGATGGCCGTGGCGATCCACCGCCCGGGCCGGCGGAGCGGGAGTACCCGCTCGGCCGGCCCGGGCGGTCCCGAGGACCCTGCGGGCGCGGTGAGGACATTCGATTCGGTCACGGACACGTGAGCAGCTTCGATAAACCGAAGAATCGCTGTCAACGGTCCCGATATCGATATCCACACAAGCGTGCGGCAATTTCATCCGCCGTACACAAAACGCCTGCCGTTGAAATAAATCCGGGGTTCCGTTCGCAGCCAGGAGAGCTGGTCGGCGGAGTACCGGAAATTGGCACGCTCATGACGGGTGTGTTGCAGCCGTGCGAAACCTCGCCGGGGCTCCCGATCCTTGATTGGTGATGAGGTACGTTCGCCAGCGTGCCTCGCCCCGAACCCACGCCCGAGGCAGGGCCGAAGCGGGACGGCAGCAGGCCCACCGCACCGCGGACGGGTCCCGGACCGTCGACGGTGCCACCCTCGCTACCCCCCTCTGCCAAGGATCTGATCCGCCATGAGTGACTCCGTCACCACGCTGAGCGTCAGCGAGGCGCAGTCCCGCCTCCACGAACTGACCGTCGTCGATGTCCGCACTCCGGCCGAGTTCACGTCCGGCCATCTGCCGGACGCCGTCAACGTCCCTCTCGACCGCATCGGGCGGGCGCTGCCGGAGCTCCGGCAGGCCGCCGGGCACAAGCCGCTTCTCCTGGTGTGCGCCTCGGGCGCCCGCTCGGACAACGCCGCCGGGACCCTGGCTTCCCATGGCATCCGCGCGGCGAGTCTGACCGGCGGCACCACGGCCTGGGTTGCCGATGGTCACGGGCTTCAGTACCCGGACGGCCGGCCGCGGGCCGTCTGGGCCATGGAGCGCCAGGTCCGCTTCACCGCGGGCAGTATCGTGCTACTGGGCTTGGCCCTGGGCCTGTTCGTCCGTCCGGCGTTCCAGCTGCTGTCCGCCGCTATCGCGGCCGGTCTGGTGTTCTCCGCCCTCACCAACACCTGCGGCATGGCAGTCGTACTCGGCAAACTGCCGTTCAACCAGCGGGGGAAGGATGCCCTGGACACCGCACGGGAAACGCTGCGGGGCTGACCCCGCCGCCAACGAGCCGGCCCTGGGCGCTACTGGTGGTCGGGAACGTACTTGTAGCCGACGCGGCGCACGGTGGAGATGCGGTCCCGGTAGGCGGGACCGAGCTTGCGGCGCAGCCGGGCTACGTGGACATCGACCGTACGGCCGTCACCGATGTGCCCGTAACCCCAGATGCCCGAGATGAGGGCATCACGCGTGTGAACCGTGTACGGATGGGCCACGAGATGGGCCAGGAGGTCGAACTCCAGGTAGGTGAGATCCAGTTCGCACCCGTCGACCTCGACCAGCCGACGTGCGCGGTCGACCCGGATGGCGTCGTCGAGCTGGACGGGGTCGGGGTGCGGGGCCGGTTCCGGCTCGGGAACCGGAAGCGTCCTGGGCTCGAGGGGGTGGACCTCCGGACGCACACCGTGCGCCGTCATCAGTGCCACCGGGTCGACGTTCGCCGGCAGGAACACGAGGTATCCGACGCGGCCGCCATCCGTCCCGCCGGCGGGAACACCGGGCGGACGGTCGCCGACCAGCTGGAGGCGGAGGGCTGGGGAACGGCGGACGGCGGGTGCGGGAATTGCGGTGGTCACGATGAGCCCCTTCGGCTGCTCGGAGTGAGGTACGGATGCCGGGTGTTCGGACACGACAGGGCATGGGGTCTCCGTGCCGGATTCGACCGGGAGAGTCGGCGCGTCGCGGGCCGGGAGGACCCGTACGGCTCACAGGGCCGGGGGCACGAAGACGCGCGACGCGGAGAGAAGCGGCAACCGGAACACCGGAGCGCGTCGAGGAAATGCCCTGGCGAAGAAGCCCTAAACAGGTCGGCAGACGGCGCTGGCGACGAGACGGAAGTCAACGTGCCTGCGGCGTACGAGCAATGGCTGCGACGGGGACATGGTCACATCGTGAGGTGCGCGGCGGGCACGCGTCAATACTTCCCTACTGATTACATAGGGAATGTCCGGGCGAGGGCCTGGCCACCCCTGCCGCCACAGCGGATCTCCGCCTCGGCGAAGGCTCGCCGACAGGCATCACATCAGGCGAACCCCCTGAGTGCACGCACTCCCTGACAGAGGATCCGCCGGCGACCCAGCCGCACAACCCGGCCACTGACCTGCGGCGTCTTTCATCCCGAGATCGAATTGTCCACGATTCGGTCACACTCTTGCCCGGAACGCAGCTTCGGACGAGTATCCCTATCAATCCGATGGGAAAAGTGGGGAACCGGTGAAGTGCGTCCGGCCACGACGCTGATGCTGAACGGACAAGCACGCCTCCCACACCGCCCAGCAACCGGCCGACGCCACACAACAACGTTCCGGAGTAGCCGACATGACCACCGCCAGCCCCCATGGCACCACTGTCCGCCCAGCCCCTGCGCCACACAGCGGCACCGGGGTCTGCCGGTGACGCCCATGCGGACGACACCCAGCCCTGCCGGCCCCCGATCCGCCGATGAGCGGCGCCGCGCGCTCCTGCGTACCGCCCGCGACGTGGCGGACGACCTCGCCGCGGACGCCATCGCCCGCGATCAGGCCGGCAAGCCGCCGACCGACGAGGCTGCCCGGCTGCGCGAGGCCGGCCTGCCGGCGGCCCTCACCCCGCCCGGGCCCGGCCGCGGGGCGGACTGGCGTACGGGATGCGCCGTCATACGGGAGATCGCCGCAGCGGACAGCTCTGTCGGCGACGTACTCGCCCGCCACTACGTACACGCCTGGAGCGGACGCTTCTACGCGAGTCACGAGCAAGCGACCGCCCTCGAAGAGGAGTCGGTGCGCGAGCGGTGGCTGTGGACCGGGGCGGTCCGCACTCCCGCACCGGGCGGCGACACCGAGGGACCGGACCTCACACTGAGGCCGCGCACCACCGGCTACGCGCTGAACGGGCGCCGTTCCGTGGACACGGCGGTGGCCGCGGCCGACCAGATCGTGGTGGATGCCGTCTGCGCCGCGACCGGTGACGTCCTGGTCGTACGGATCCCAGCCGGCGCACAGGGCGTGACCGTCGAACCTGCCCACGATCGCCTCGGGCAGCGGGTCGCCGGCGCGGGCGAGGTCGTCCTGGACAGGGTCACCATCACGCCGGTGCAGGTGCTGGGCCGCCGGCCGCACGACGAGGAGTCGACAGCGCCCTTCACCGCGCTCGCGGAGCCGGCGCTCCGGCTGGCCCTGTGCCACGTCGGCCTCGGCATCGCCGAGGGCGCCCTCACCGAAGCGCGCGACCTCAGCAGGGGCGGCCGCGCACACCGGCTGCCGGGTGAGGACCCTGACCTCTTCCTGACGTACGGGGAACTCGCCTCTGCCGCTCAGGCGGCCACCGCCGTGGTCGACCGGGCGACGGAGGTGATGGCACAGGCCCTCGCCACGGGTGCGCAGCTCGATGCCGAGGTACCCGCGGGCGTCGCCGCCCTGGTCGCCACGGCCGAGGCCGTGATGTCGAAGGCCACCCTGCACATCACGGCCCGGGTGCTGGAACTCGCCGATGCCCCCGGCCTGGACCGGTTCTGGCGCAATGCCCGAGTCCTGACAGCTCACCGCCCGGTCGCGCACCGCCTGCGCTCCATCGGCGAGCACTACCTCAACGGATCCCACCGCGCGGTGGCGGCGGCCTTCCATTGACCCGCATGGCACCGCTCAGGTCGCGGATCCGCGACCTGATCCCCACGGCTGCCGGGCACGAGTACCTGCCCGGCAGCGGGCGGCCACCCGCGACCGACGCCGGCCCAATCCATGCCGGATAATGTCCCTATGCGGATCTCAGCCAGGGCGGACTATGCGGTACGTGCCGCGCTGCAGCTTGCCGCGTCACAGGATGACGGGCCGGTGAAAGCCGAAGCCATCGCCGACGCCCAGGACATTCCGCACAAGTTTCTCGAAGGCATCCTGAACGACATGCGCCGAGGCGGTCTCGTGCTCAGCCAGCGCGGCGGCAACGGCGGCTACCGGCTGGCCAAGCCCGCCCAGTCCATCAGCATCGCGGACGTCATCCGCGTCGTGGACGGACCGCTCGTCTCGGTGCGCGGGGTCCGCCCACCGGACCTGTCCTACACCGGCCCCGCCCAGTCGCTACTCCCCCTGTGGATCGCACTGCGGGCCAACGTGCGCGAGATCCTCGACGGCGTGTCGCTCGCCGACGTCGCGTCGTCCGACCTGCCCTCCGACGTATCGGCACTGGCCGATACCCCCGGGGCCTGGACCAATCCCTGACCCCCGCCCCACCTGCACGTTCTCACATCACGAGATTTCCGCGTCCACCATGCGGTCAACCTCTTGGGGCGGGTGCCCACCTCTGCCAATATGCCTACCAACCAGGTAGGAAAACTAGGAATTCAGTGAGGTGGCCGTGCGAACACTGCACCACGCAGGCCGGATGCTGCCTCTGACCTCCCGCCGACACATCGACCTGGTCCGTACGTCCAGCGCCATCTGTCGGACCGGCTGACACCCTTCGCCGGGCCTGGCTCCGCGTAGTGCGCCACTCGGCGCTGTCCCCGTCCGCTCTCCGCCGGCCGGGCGGGCCCCTCGGCCGACCTCACCGATCGCGTGCCTCCGAGCTCGGGCGTCCCACACCTCTCCGTTCCTCAGCCTGCGACCGCGATCCCGCCGCCGACGGCCGGAAGTGGGTGCCGTGCGTGCCGATGGCTTCGCGTCGCCCGTCTCTCCACACCTCCTCTTGAACACCATCCCGTGAAAGGACACCTCCGTGTCTGCCGCAAGACCGCTCACCACCCTGCGCGCCATCGCCGTCACAGCGGCACTTCCCCTGCTGCTCACCGCCTGCGGCTACGGTTCCGAGGCGAAGAAGGACGACGACAAGGCCAACGTCGCGGCTACCGACGGCAAGAAGCTGTCGGCCTCCGAGGTCCGCATCGGGTACTTTCCGAACCTGACGCACGCCACCGCTCTGGTCGGCCTCCAGGAGGGCCTGATCGAGAAGGAACTGAACGGCACCAAGATCAAGCCGCAGTCCTTCAACGCCGGTCCGTCCGAGATCGAGGCGCTCAACGGCGGCTCTCTCGACATCGGTTTCATCGGCCCCTCGCCGTCGATCAACGGCTACGTCAAGTCCAAGGGCTCCAACCTGAGGATCATCTCCGGTTCGGCCTCCGGCGGCGTCAAGCTGGTCGTGAACCCGGACAAGATCAAAACCCTGGACGACCTCAAGGGCAAGAAGATCGCCACCCCGCAGAAGGGGAACACCCAGGACGTCGCGTTCCTCAACTGGATCTCCGAGAAGGGCTGGACGGTCGACCCGGAGTCCGGCAAGGGCGACGTCTCCGTCGTCCGCACGGACAACAAGGTCACCCCGGACGCCTTCAAGCAGGGCTCGATCGACGGCGCCTGGGTACCCGAGCCCACCGCCTCCAAGCTCGTCTCCGACGGCGGCTCCGTCCTCCTCGACGAGACCTCCCTGTGGCCCGACAAGAAGTTCGTGATCACGAACATCATCGTGTCGCAGAAGTTCCTCAAGGAACACCCGGACGTGGTCGAGGCCGTCCTCAAGGGCACCGTGAAGACCAACGAGTGGATCAACACCAACCCGGACAAGGCCAAGGCCTCCGCGAACGCCAGGCTCGAGGCCGAGGGCGGCAAGCCGCTCGACGCCAAGGTCATCGACCCGGCCTGGCCGAGCATCGCGATCACCGACGACCCGCTGGCCACCACGCTGAAGACGCAGGCCGACTACGCGGTCAAGGCCAAGCTCATCGAGCAGCCCGACCTGACCGGCATCTACGACCTGACGCTCCTGAACAAGGTACTGAAGGCCGCCGGCAAGCCCGAGGTCTCCGACGCCGGTCTCGGCGCCAAGTAACCCCGCAATCCAGCAACCCCAGGAGGTGACGACCATGGCCACCATGCTTGCCAAGGCTGCCGAGGGCACCGTAGCGGAGCTGACGCACGCCGCTCGCATCGAGCACGTCTCGAAGTCCTTCTCCGGCCCGGCCGGATCACAGCTCGTCCTGGACGACATCAGCCTCGATGTCGCTCCCGGAGAGTTCGTCACCATCCTGGGAGCCTCGGGATGCGGAAAGTCCACCCTGCTCAACCTGGTCGCCGGCCTGGACAAGCCGTCCGCGGGGTCCATCGAGACCCCCGGCGGCCGCCCGGCACTCATGTTCCAGGAACACGCCCTCTTCCCCTGGCTGACCGCGGGCAAGAACATCGAACTCGCCCTGCGCCTGCGCGGGGTCGCCAAGGCCGACCGCAAGCCGGAGGCCGAACGGCTGCTGGAACTGGTCCGCCTCGCCGGCGCCTACGGCAAGCGCGTCCACGAACTGTCCGGCGGCATGCGCCAGCGCGTCGCCCTGGCCCGGGCCCTCGCCCAGGACAGCCAGCTGCTCCTGATGGACGAACCCTTCGCCGCGCTCGACGCCATCACCCGCGACGTACTGCACGGCGAACTCACCCGCATCTGGGCCGAGACCAACCTCTCCGTCCTGTTCGTCACGCACAACGTGCGCGAGGCCGTGCGGCTCGCGCAGCGCGTGGTCCTGCTCTCCTCCCGGCCCGGCCGGGTCGCGAAGGAATGGACCGTGGGCATCCCGCAGCCGCGCCGCATCGAGGACGCGGACGTGGCGGAACTGTCCCTTGAGATCACCGAACACCTGCGTGGGGAGATCCGCCGCCATGGCCAGCACTGACACCACCCCGAAGGCCGCGGCCAAGGGCAGGCAGGACGACCTGGCGGGCCTCGAGGCCGGCCTGGACGCCCTCGACGCGGTCCAGACCCACCGCACACCCATCCGCGAGATCCTCCTCAAGAAGGTCCTGCCCCCGGTCCTGGCCGTCGGCCTCGTGCTCCTGGTCTGGCAGATCCTCGTCGCAACGAAGGTCACCGAGGAGACCAAACTCCCCGCACTGTCCGCGGTATGGGACAGCCTGACCGACATGTGGCTCAAGGGCACCCTGCTCGAGGTCATCTGGACCAGCGTGTCGCGCGGCCTGCTCGGCTTCCTGCTGGCCCTGGCCATCGGCACCCCGCTCGGACTGCTCGTCGCCCGGGTGAAGTTCGTCCGCGCCGCGATCGGCCCGATCCTCCAGGGCCTGCAGTCCCTGCCCTCGGTCGCCTGGGTGCCGCCGGCCGTCCTCTGGTTCGGCCTGAACGACGCCATGATGTACACGGTCATCCTGCTCGGCGCCGTCCCCTCCATCGCCAACGGCCTCGTCTCCGGCATCGACCAGATCCCGCCCCTCTACCTGCGGGCCGGGCGCACCCTGGGCGCCACCGGCCTGAGCGGCGCCCGGCACATCGTCATGCCGGCCGCACTGCCCGGCTACCTCGCCGGCCTCAAGCAAGGCTGGGCCTTCTCCTGGCGCTCCCTGATGGCCGCCGAGATCATCGCCAGCTCCCCCGAACTGGGCCTGGGCCTCGGCCAGCTCCTGGAGAACGGCCGCAACAACATCGACCTGCCCGGCGTGTTCCTCGCCATCATCCTCATCCTCGTCGTCGGCATCGCCATCGACCTGCTGATCTTCAGCCCGGTCGAGCGATGGGTCCTGCGCAGCCGCGGCCTGCTGGTCAAGAGCTGATCAGCGGTCGCGCTCGGCACTGACCAGCCGCAACACCCTCTGGCGCCCAGTTCGCCACCTTCGTCAAAGCCACCGGACACGTCACCCAAGCCGAACACTTCGGTTTCTCCTTCGTCTTCGGCGGCTTCCTGCCCGACGATGTCGCCGCCGTGGCGCCGCCCGTGGCGGCCGTCCCCTGGTGGCGAGCCGTCCCCGGCGCTGGCTGCCGCCACCCTGAGGGAGCCGGCTCGTCCGTCACCGCAAGCCAGAACCACCCCGTCATCCACGTCTCCTGGAACGACGCCCAGGCCTACTGCGCCTGGTCCGGCACCCGCCTGCCCACCGAGGCCGAATGGGAGTACGCGGCCCGCGGCGGGCTCGAGCAACGGCGCTACCCGTGGGGCGACGACCTCACCCCCGGCGGCCGGCGCATGTGCAACATCTGGCGGGGAGACTTACCCACCCTGAACACCGCGGAGGACGGTTACGAGGGCACTGCGCCGGCGAAGTCTTTCCGCCCCCGGCTTCCGCGTGGCCGCGGACAGCAGCCAGCTCTTCTTCGCCGACCAGTACGGGGAGGCCGTGTACGCGCGCTGCGCCCGTACGCGCAGCACACCGGTACGCCCACCAAACTCGCCGACGACATGGTCTACGGCGGAGGCGGCGCCCGGGACGGACTGATGACCGTCACCGGCGACACGACGACCCAGGGGTACACCGGCACCCTCACCCTCGGCATCGACCCCGACGCGGAGAGCGGGGGAGGCGAAGCCCCGGGAGGCGGCGGCCAACCGCCGAGCGGTGCGCCCGGCGGAGGCAATTCCCCGTAACGACACTGGCCTACATCGGCGCCACCACCCTCCCGGCACAGGCGCGTCCCGTGCACGTCGGCCGCCGTGTCGCCGTCGGCGGCGCGCGCGGCGTCGGGGTGCCGGCTCCCCCTACGGAAACAGCCGCGGCCTCTTCTTCGCCGCCACGTCCTCGACCCAGCCGCACAGCAGGACGGCCACCGCGAGCAGGAGCCACCCGATGCCGAACAGGAACCATTGGCTCTCCAGCGGCAGCCTGTCTGGTGACCCTGGCCTGTGCCGGATGTTCCTCGGACGGGACCGGACCACCGGGCGACGCAGGCTCGCCGACCCCGTCCGGGGCCGGTGCGTCACCCTCGACGACAGCGGCGC
The DNA here is from genome assembly GCF_045208355.1 of Streptomyces sp. NBC_01546. NCBI lineage: Bacteria > Bacillati > Actinomycetota > Actinomycetes > Kitasatosporales > Streptomycetaceae > Streptomyces > Streptomyces sp. NBC_01546. Next base: position 7,075,922 of record NZ_CP109379.1, on the reverse strand, counting down.
CGAGCACGTCCTACGCCCCCTGCGTCAGCGCCACCGCGGCCTCCGCCAACGACTCCGCCGGCTCCCTTTCGGCGTACAACCTGGCCTTCGTCATCTCGGACGGAAGTGGCTGCACGCCGAAGTGGGACGGGAGCCAGGCCATCGGTGACCCGACGGTGAAGTCCCGTATCTCGGCGCTGACATCGTCCGGCAGCAGCGTGCGCGTCTCGTTCGGCGGCGCCTCCGGCGCGGAGCTCGCAGCGGTTTGCGCCAACGCGTCCGCGCTCGCCGGTGCCTACGCGAACGCGCTCGACGCCGCCGGGGCGACGCAGGCAGACTTCGACATCGAGGGCGACGACCTCGGCGACTCGGACGCGGTCGAGATGCGCTCCAAGGCCATCGCGCTGCTCCAGAAGGAGCGCAGCGACTTGACGGTCTCCTTCACCCTGCCCGTCATGCCCTCCGGGCTCGACGAGGGCAGCCTTGCGCTGCCGCAGTCCGCCAACGACAACGGCGTGCAGGTGGCCACCGTCAACATCATGACGATGAACTACGGCGGCACGTACACCGGAGACATGGGTGACTACGCCATCGCCTCCGCCCAGGCCGCGCACGATCAACTGCAGGACGTCTTCGGCCTCTCCGCCGACGACGCCTGGCGCGGTCTCGCCGTCACCTCGATGATCGGTGACAACGACATCGCCGGCGAGACGTTCACGCTGTCCGACGCGGCCCGGGTCCGGTCCTTCGCCGAGGACAAGGGCATCGCCTGGGTGTCGATGTGGTCGACCTTCCGGGACCGGCAGTGCGAGGACGGTGACACCTCGTCGGACGACGCGGCAACGAACTGCAGTGGGGTGTCGCAGAGCGCCGGGGCGTTCGCGGAGGCCTTCTCCGGCTGAACCGCTGCGTCGGTGGGCCCGGCCGGCCGGTCACCACTGGTGTCCCGGAGTGGTGTGTGCTCCCTGTGGGCCGGCTCAGGCTCGTGGTGCGATCTCTTCGAGGTCGTCGATGGTGCCGGACATGACGACCCGGATGTGTTCGGTGAGGTGTTCTGCGGGCCAGTCCCACCAGGCGAGATCAAGCAGGCGGGCGATGTCGTCGTCGTTGTGGCGGGTGCGGATGAGTTTGGCCGGGTTGCCGCCGACGATGGCGTAGTCGGGGACGTCGTCGACGACGACGCTGCCGGATCCGATGATCGCGCCGTGCCCGATACGGACTCCGGGCATGACCATGGTGTTGTAGCCGAACCAGACGTCGTTGCCGACGACGGTGTCGCCCCTTCCCGGCAGGCCGGTGAGCAGGTCGAAGTGCTCGGCCCAGGAGCCGCCCATGATGGGGAAGGGGAACGTGGAGGGGCCGTCCATGCGGTGGTTGGCGCCGTTCATGATGAACCGCACTCCGGTTCCCAGGGCGCAGAACTTCCCGATGAGCAGTTTCTCCGGCCCGTAGTGGTAGAGCACGTTGCGGGTCTCGAACGCGGTCGGATCTTCCGGGTCGTCGTAGTAGGAGTACTCGCCGACCTCGATCAGCGGCGAGGTCACCAGCGGCTTCAGCAGCACCACGCGCGGCTGGTCGGGGAACGGGTGAAGTACCGTCGGGTCTGCGGGAAGGCGGTTCATGGCAGTCGCTTTCGGTTCGACAATAGCTGGTGAATGCTCCCATTCTGCGTATGCCGCGCGGCCGTTCATCAGCCGCGCAGCGGCCCGTTCGCGGCAGCCTGGCCCGCGGCCGACGGCCAGGACGATTCGCGCAGGGCACGCACCGTAGCCGTGGTCTCACTTCGAGTTGCCCCGTCGCGGCTGCGCCGCGCCTGATCGCCGGACCCGCACTACAGTGGCGGTACGAGGACCACCCGCATCGGATGATCAGAGAGTCCTCCTCATCGCGACCCTGAGGACGCAGGCGCCCGATCTCCCTCCGAGGTCGCGGCAAGCCGACGGTGGCGCCGAAGGAGGCCGAGCCCATGCCCCGCATCCGTCACCTGAGAATGAAGTCCGCTCCGGCACCCCGCACCGCCGGGATCGGGAGGGGCGGCTGGGTCCTGATCGGCGCCTCGGGCATCGCCCTGGGGGCGGTGTTCCACGCTGTCGCCGGTGTTGCGGAGATCGCCAAAGAGGTGCTGCGAAGAGAGCCGCGCACGGCGCACGGAGAGGGCGGATCGCCTGTCGTGGTGGCCCCCGCGCTGCCGCACGAGGCGGCCGGCTGGGTCCTGATCGCCGCGGCCGCCATCGTGGTGAGCGGGCTCTCCCACGCCGTGGCCAATATTGCGGAGCTGGCCAGAGAGATGCTGGGAGCGAAGCCGCACGCCACTCAGGGCTGAAGCAAGGCCGCCGCCGTCCCTGTCGGCTGCCCCGACCTCCGGCACGCCACATCGGCGTGGCAAGGACGACCGGGGTGAGCGATGGTGGATGCAGGGGGTCTCCTGCGAGACTCCGGAGCAACCATGGACCGCTATCCACCCATCGCTGAGCACGGCCTGGTGGGCGATCTGCAGACCGCCGCACTCGTCTCGTCGAAGGGCGTCGTCGACTGGTTCGCCGCCCCCAGGTTCGACTCTCCCAGCATCTTCGCCGCCCTGCTCGACCACGACCGCGGCGGGTACTTTCTGCTGGCCCCCGAGAACCCCGACGCGGTCTGCAAACAGCTCTACTACCCCGGCACCGCCATCCTGGTGACCCGGTTCATGTCGCCGGACGGCGTGGGCGAGGTGATCGACTTCATGCCTCCGGACCCCACCCGCACCGCCACCGACCGGCACACCCTGGTCCGCGCGGTACGCGCCGTGCGGGGCACCGTCGACTTCACGCTCGAGTGCCGACCGCGCTTCGATTACGCCCGGGCCGGCCATCAGCTCGAACTCGACGACAACGGCGCCGTGTTCCGGGCTCCGGGGATCGATGCGCACCTGCAGGCCACCTTCCCGCTGGAGCGGGACGGCGACGACGTGGGCGGCAGGGTGACGCTGAGCGCCGGTGAGTCCGGCGGCGCGGTCTTCACCGTCTGCGCGTCCGGCGGCGAGGCACCGGTCTCCCCCACCGTCGACGGGCTGACCGAACAGATCGAGGAGGTCAACCGTTTCTGGGAGCAGTGGCTGCACCAGTCCCACTACCGGGGCCGCTGGCCCGAGCTGGTCCACCGCTCGGCGATCACTCTCAAGCTCCTCACCTACGCCCCCACCGGCGCCTTGATCGCGGCGGCCACGATGGGCCTGCCCGAACAGGTCGGCGGAGAGCGCAACTGGGACTACCGCTTCACCTGGGTGCGTGACGGCTCGCTGTCCGTGCGGGCCATGCTGGACCTCGGCTTCGTCGAGGAGGCCATCGCCTTCGTCCACTGGCTCGTGGAGAGGCTGCGCGAGCGCGAGGGCAAGGACGGCGAGCCGCTGCAGACCATGTACCGGGTCGACGGCGATCCCGACCTGCCGGAGGAGACACTCGATCACTTCGAGGGCTACCGCGGTTCCGCGCCCGTGCGCATCGGCAACGGCGCTGCCGACCAGCTTCAGCTCGACATCTACGGCGAGGCCGTATACGCACTGGCACAAGGTGACGAAATCGCACAGCAGGCCAGTTTCCGGGGGTGGCAGAGCCTGGCCAGGACGATGGACTGGCTCGCCGACAACTGGGACAGGCCGGACGAGGGCATCTGGGAGACTCGCGGCGGCCGACAGGACTTCACCTACAGCAAGATGATGTCCTGGGTGGCCTTCGACCACGGGATGCGTCTGGCCGAGGTCATGCGCAAGCCCGCCGACCTGGAGAGATGGCGCAAGGCGAGGGACACCGTCTTCGACGCGGTCATGCAACGCGGCTGGAGCGAGAAGGAGCGCGCCTTCATCCAGCACTACGACAGCGACGTCCTGGACGCCTCGTTGCTGCTCATGGCGAGGGTCGGATTCATCGCCGCCAGGGATCCTGCCTGGCTGTCCACGCTCGACGCGATGGACCGCAAGCTCGTCTCCGACAGCCTTGTCTACCGCTACGACCCGGCGGCGTCGCCGGACGGACTGCGCGGATCGGAAGGCACCTTCAGTCTGTGCACCTTCCTCTACGTGGACGCACTCGCCCGGGCAGGTCGGCTGCCCCAGGCCCGGTACACCTTCGAGAAGATGCAGACGTACGCGAACCACGTCGGGCTCTTCGCCGAGGAAATCGGTCCGAGCGGGGAGCAACTGGGAAACTTCCCACAGGCATTCACCCACCTGTCGCTGATCATGGCCGCCATCACCCTCGACGAAGCGCTCGACCGGGAACAGCGACGCTGAACGGCGGGGCGTGGACGCGCCCTACGCGAACCCACCCCACACGGCGGCTCCGCTCTCCGCGTCACCGGCACCGGCACCGGCACCGGCGTCGATCCGGTACGTGTCGTCCTTCGCGTCGCGTCCGCCGGCAGCGTGGTTGTACTGGCCGGCGAAGACGTGCTCGCCGGACGGGAGGGTCCTGCCGGGTTTGAGGGTCCACCGGTAGACGAGGAAGCCACCTTCCTGGCGGACGGAGAGGTCGAAGTCCGCGGCGGGGCGGGTCCGCCAGCTGCCGGTGTCCTTCACCCCCTCGGTGAGGGCGATGCGCAGCTCGACGACGAGCGCGGTGAGCGGCTTCCTCGCCTTGAGGGTGACGTTGCTCTGTGCCCAGTAGGCGTTGCCGTGGGGGTCGACGGAGCCGTCGGCCCACAGTGGACCGTCCTCGGTCCGGCTGCCCTCCGCCGGCGGCGCCGCGCTGCCGCCGGCGGACGGGGCGGCGGACGGGGCGGCGGCCGTCGGATTCCGTGGCGGGTCCGAGGTGTGCACGACGGCGACCACCCTGAGGGCGCTCACCGTCAGGGTTCCGGCGGTGGCCAGGGTCGCGAGGACGATCTTCGGCCAGGACAGGGTGCGGGTGCGGGTGCGGTCCCGCAGCCGGTCGGCGGTGCCGCGACGGGCCATGCCGCGCTCGACCCGGGCCAGCATGCGGGCCCGGTCGGGCAGGTGGGGGGTCCGTGCTGCTGATGGAGCTGTCGGTGATGAGGATCCCGTACGGCTTGGCCGCATCGGTGTTCGGCGCGGCGAGGTATCCGCCCAGCCCGCCGGCCGCGGCGCCCCGGTCGCGCAGGGTGATGTCGACGTGGTCGTAGACGGCGGTGGCGTTGCCGAAGACGAAGTCGACGTCCCCCGCGATGAAGCAGTGGCGGAAGTACTGCCGGTACTGGCCGGTGGCCGAGGGAGCCCAGTTCAGGACGGTGTCCTGGTGCCCGATGAATCGCGAGTCGAGGTACTTCTGACGGTCGCCGGACGCGTTGACCGCCACGGCCTGGGTGTCCCTGACGTCCGGGTGCGCCGACCTCTCCCACGTGTTCTCGACCGTGACACCTGTGACGGTGATGTCGTTCGCCGAGAAGGTCGCGGTGGCACTGCCCGCGGTTCCGTACGTACCGCCTTCGGGCTTCGGCGTGCCGGAGGCGTTGTCGTAGGTGATGACGACGCCCTCGGCATTGCCGGTCGCGCCCTTGAGGGTCAGCCCGTGCTCGGAGGCAGGGACGTACACCGTCTCCCGGTAGGTGCCGCGTGCGACCAGGACGGTGTCGCCCGCGGTGGCCGCGTCGACGGCGGCCTGCACGGAACGGTGCGCTGCGGAGCCGTCGGCGGCGACCGTCAGCGTACGGTCGCCGGCCGGACCGGACGGGGCGGGAGCCTTGCCTCCGGTCTCGGTGAGGACGCCGGCGCCCGCCTTGGCCGCCAGCTTCGCCGGCAGTCCGGCGGCGGGTTCCAGTCCGGCGGTGAGGGTGGGCTTCCAGCCGACGGTGGTCTTGATCTTCTTCCCGGGGTTGGCGTCGTTGTGAGCGGCGACCAGGTCCACGGGGGCGCCGCCGACGAGGTTGCCGCTGCCCGCTCCGGTGCCGGGCACGCCGATGACGGTGGTCCGCGCCGGCACCGTGAACACCACGCGGGCGGCCTGCCTGGCCTGGGCCGCCCTGCGGGCGTCCTCCTGAGCGCCGGACGGCACCTTGGCACGGCCCCAGACGGCGGGATCGTAGGCCTTGAGGTAGGAGTCGAGCGAGTAGCCGGGGGTGAGGTGCACTGTTCACCCCTCAGTTGCCGCCGGAGCCCGAAAGGTTGCCGGGCACCCGCCGGAGCGTGCGCGGTGTTGTCCTCGTCAGAGGCGATGGAGATGCCTCAACACCGCGTGCGGCACGGCCATGTCGACGAAGGTCGCGGACGCCGGGCCCACCGCTCCGGCTCCGGCCGGGAGCACCAAGGCGGCGTCGAGCGCCGAGGCGAGAGCGGTGGCGGCCGATGCCGCAGCGAGGTGGCGGATGCCGCCGTCCTTGCCGTAGGCGATGCTCGACACCACCGGAATCCGGCCACTGTCGAGGAACACGCGGAGCACCCCCGGATCGACCCGTAGGTCCTCTCCCTCGCCCACCTCCAGGGTGCGGCCGTCCTCACCCGTGAGGCCGACCGCCAGCGTGGTGTGGTCGTTGAGGCTCCCCACCAGTCCCCGCTGTACGTATCCGGCGACATGGGTGCGCAGCGCGGCCGGGTCGTCGTCCAGCCATGCCGGGAGGTGAGGGCCGCCGTCGTGCACCAGGACGGTCCTCACCCCGCTGTACCGCAGGAACCCGATGTCACCGCAGAACGCGTGCCGCAGCTTGTCGTCGGCGAGCACGTGGTGCCCGGCCACCACGACCACGGTCCGGCCGTGCAGTTCCCTGATCCGGGGCAGGGTGGCGACGAGGGTTTCGGCCACGTCCTGGGCGGCCGGGTCGGGGTGTGCCTCCGGTGTCACGCCTCGGCTCAGCCGTCGGTCCGCTGATACAGCGTCCCGTCGCTCCAGATCCGGGCGACCCTGCCCCACTCGGCGGCGGAGGCCACGTCGGGGAAGAAGCCGTGCCCGTTGAGGTTGGCGCTGGTGTTGCACAGCACGGGGACGCCGGTGAGCCGTTGATAGGCGGACAGTACGGCGAAGAGCAGGTCGTCGTCCGCCGGGCCGACCGTCTGGAGCCGCGCGGTGCCGTCCAGGTGGATGACCGCGGGGATCCGGTCCACCCAGTCCGCCCGTACCTCGTGGTCGAAGAGCATGTGCGGGTCCGGCGTGCCGGGAGCGAAGATCCCCGGTGCATCGGCCTCGAGACAGATGGGGGCGACGGGCCGGTAGGGTTCGCGGTCCTTCACCCGGTTCAGCTCGTCCTTCATCGACGCGCTGACCGGGGCCGCGAGGATGCTGCGGCCGCCGAGTGCGCGAGGGCCGAGTTCGGCTCGTCCGTGCAGGACCACCACGGGCTCTCCGGACTCGTGGAGGATCGCGGCGAGTTCCTCCGGAGAGCATGCCGACTTCGACCAGCCGGCGGGCAGCTCGTCCGACGGCGTCAGCGCCGGGCCCAGGCGGGGGTTCCACGCGAGCGGTGCCAGGCCGTCGCGCTGTGCCCGGCCCAGAACGGCCGCTCCGATGGCGGAACCCGAGTCGTTGGGGAACGGCGGGACCCACACGTCACGGAAGTCCGGTGCCTCGCGCAGGGCACTGTTCCACTTGATGTTGAGCGCGCAGCCGCCGGCGAAGCACAGGTTCCACGGGCCGTCGCCCTTGGCGGCGCGGACCTTGGCGGTGATCCGTTCGACGAGGAGGGCCTCGAAGAAGGCGTGCACGCTCGCCAGGACGTCCTCGTCGCTGATCCCGTTCTCCGACACCCGGGCGCGGACCGCGGAGAAGAACTCGTGGATGGGAGGCACGGACCGCTCGAAGAGACTGCCGTACCCGCCGACCGTCTCGCGGTACTCCACGGAAGCCGGCTCATCGCTCTCGAAGACCCGGTGGAACTCTTCCCGCAGAACCGTGACGACGCTCTCGTCCACCCGGCCCAGCGCGATGTACGCCATGAGCTTGCCGGCGACCGAGAGGTCGTCGACCGTGGGTGACTGGACGGTTTTGCGGAAGGGCCCGAAGTGGTGTCCCGCGATGGCGTACGCGTGGCCGATGAGGGGGAAGAGTTCACCCAGGTTCTCCACGCCGCCGCGCGGGTCCGCCCAGTAGAGGCGGGGGAAGAGTCCGCCGTCCCAGACCAGGACGAAGGAGCCTTCGTCGCGCTGGGCGAAGGGGCTGGATACGTAAGCGCTCGCCACGTGTCCCGCCGCGTGCGGGAAGCTCGTGTACGGGTAGGTCCTGCCGTCCATCGGGAACGTGCCCGAGACGCTGGGCGAATCGAGCGCCGGGCACGCGGCCGACTCCCGGTAGGGACCGACCACGATCTCTGTGGGCACCCCCTGGTCAAGGAGGGAAACCGTTCCCGAGACGTCTCCGTCCCAGCCGTCGACGACCCACTGGTCGACGTCCTCCGGCTTGTAGCCGAAGTCGGAGAGGACTCCGGGGATCAGGCTGAAGTCGGCAACAGTGCTGTAGCGCAGACCGTTCCCCAGCTTCTCCATCTCAACACTGAACACGAGACGGTCGTCGTCGACCAGGGCGACGGCACCATCATGCGTGAGTTTCAACCCGCAGATTATCAACTGGGTTACTCCTTGGTCTGCTTGAGTCGGCACATGGGCGTGCTTCGGTTTCCGGACTGCTAGGAGTTGAGCCTCAACTGGTAGAGGCTGGATTTTCGGCCCGGACGGAAAAGAGTGCGCCATTCGTCACGGGTCTCGCTCGCCGGGACTTCTCTGAAGCCCAGCTTCCCGAACCATTCCCCGCCGTGCCGGGTCAGGGCCAGCAGAGAGCTGTAGCCCAGTTCTCTGGCGGTGGTCTCGGCAATTCCGACCAGATGCCGGCCGATTCCGCTGCCCTGCCGGTCGACCGCAATGCACAGGTTGTAGACGACCAGGCTGCCGCCGGACGGTGTCACCCCGGCGCAGCCGACCAGCCGGTCCCCTTCGCAAGCGACCACGAAGTCCTGCGATGTCGCGGCGATTTCGGCCAGCGGGCGGGCGACCAGCAGGCCCTGCTCGACGAACGGGGCGGAGAGCAGAGCGATCTGCTCCGCGTCCTCGGGGCGCGCGGGTCTTGCGACGAGCACGTCCGGCGCGGTCACACGCCGGGAGGCGGTCAGCACAGACTCACGCACCCTCCGCACCACCCGGCGGGGCGGGCGGGCTACCGGCGAAGCCGAGCCCGAAGTGCTGTTCGACCGGCATGAGTTCGATCATGTTGACGTTGACGCGGGCGGGCTGCGAGAGACACCAGGCCACCGCCTCGGCCACGTCGTCGGGGGTGAGCGGCTCGATGTCCCGGTAGAGCGCGTCGGCGCACTCCTCGTCCCCGTCGTAGCGGACCTTGGCGAACTCGGTCTTCGCCATACCCGGCGCCACGCAGCTCACCCTGACGCCCGTGCCCTGGAGGTCGACGCGCATGTTCAGCGACAGCTGGTGGACGAATGCCTTGGTGGCGGCATAGACGTTTCCGCCCATGTACGGGTAACTCGCCGCGATCGAGCCGATGTTCACCACGTGCCCGGACCCGCGGGAAACGAGCCGGGGAAGTACCAGGCCGCTGAGGTTCAGCAGACCGGAGATATTCGTGTCGATCATTTCGCGCCAGGAATCGGCACTGCCCGACTGAAGGGGGCCGAATCCCCGTGAGAGGCCGGCGTTGTTGACGAGCACCGAGATGTCACGGAATTCCGGAGGCAGCTCGTCGAGGGCCCGGGCCAGCCCTTCTCGGTCGCGGACATCGGCGACCACCGGCAGAATCGCTCCTGTGGAGTCCTCGTCCGCCAGGATCTTCAGACGGTCCGCTCTGCGAGCCAGAGCCACCACGGAGTAGCCCCGCCGGCACAAGACCTGTGCAATTCTCCTGCCGAAGCCCGATGATGCTCCCGAGACCACGGCTACGCCGCGCTTTTCCTGCGCCATGCACACCCCCTCGGCCCCGTTGCGCTGTATCGCCACGAAACCTTCACGCGTTCATCCCACACCCCCGTCAGGGGTGGGGTTCTGGACACCTGCTTCGGCGGCATCGGGATCTCCTTGCACGCCGACCGGCCAGAGGTACGCCTCGTTACGTCGAAACACCCTGGCCGACAAGGCTCCAGGTCGACCGACCTCTTACCTGTAAATTCCTGGCCAGTGAATCACGGGCCGATGCGACTCAACCACGTGACCTACGGCACAACTCTCTGAACTCGAGGGCCTGGTGAGGGCTCTTCCATTTCACTTCCAGGCGATCGGAAGCGGAGCTCTAGGCAGACTCGACCGGGATCATAAATCGTGGCATGGAGAGCCCATGGGGAAGCCCGTGGGGCTGCGATGATGGACGGCCGATATTCACCTGTTGACATTCCAAGTCCATTCCGTGATAGGAATGTTGGCGACGAGGCTGGGGCCTGTGTATTTCGAATCGAGTTTCACTCGAGGGGCAGTGCAAGACGCCCGCTCCCCCAACTTCTCATACGGCGTCCACCGTTGAACGCCACCCTCGACTGACAAGGGAAACAGTGTGCCTCCATTCAGAAGCGTCGCATTCGCGTGTCCGTCTTAGCCCGGCTGTGAAGCCGGTGCCCCTCGTGGAGTGGGACCCGCCGCACACCGCGAAGGCGCTGCTGGTGTGCCTGCCCCACGCGGGTTCCGGCGCCTTTCAGTTCCGCCCCTGGCAGGAACTGCTCGGCCCGGACATCGCGCTGCTGGCCGTACAGCTGCCGGGCCGCGAGAGCCGGTGGCGCGAGGAGCCCGCGACCGGCATGGCGGAGGTGCTCGACGAGCTGGCGCCGGCCCTCGCCGCCCGGCTCGACCTGCCCTACTTCGTGTTCGGCCACAGCATGGGAGCTCTGGTGGGGTACGAGCTCGCCCGCGCCCTGGGCCGGGAGCACGGCCGGTGGCCCCGCGGATTCGTCGCCTCTGCCTGCCGGGCCCCGGAGGACCAGGGAGAGCCCTCCGGCTCGCTTCGGCTGACCGACCAGGAGCTCGTCGCCGAACTGGTCGCGGACGGCGCCGTGCCCGCCGCCTTGGCCGCCAACAGCCGCCTGGCCGCTGCGGTGGCGCGTCCCCTGCGCGGCGACATCGCCATCTGCGACTCCTACACGCCACCCGGCGAGGACACCCTCCTGCCCTGCCCGGTCGGTGCATGGCGGGGCCAGGACGATGCCGGCGTGACGGACGAACACATCCGCAAGTGGCGTGCCTGGTCCGCCGGTACCGGCACCGTGCGGACCTTCCCCGGAGACCACTTCTACCACCACGCCGACCCACGCCACGTGACCGCTGAACTGAGGGCGTTCGTCCTCGGTCTGCTGCCACCGCACAGCTGACCGGGGACGCTCCCCAGCGTCCCCGACGGCACAACCGCTCAGTACCCCTCAGCCCCCGCCCGCCCCGGTCATCCGGGACGGGACCACCCCGAAGGAATTCGCATTGCCAAGCAACGATCCGCTGCCCGAGCTGGGAGATCCGGACCTCCGATCGCCCCGGCACTATCTTCGATGGCTGATCGGCAGGCAGTCGAGCACACTGTTCCTCGGGGTGTTGTGGGGCTGCCTGTGGATGGCCAGCATGGGCCTGACCCCCTTCGCCATCGGCCGGGCCATCGACGCCGTCTCGGAGCAGGACACCGACCGGCTGCTGGTCTGGACCGGCGTCATCATCGGGCTCGCCCTGGTGACCACCGCCGGCAGCGTCCTGCGCCACCGCTGTGACACGATCGGCCGGCTCAAGGCCAACTACCTGACCTTCCGCCTCGTGGCCGCGCAGGCGGTACGGCTGGGCGCGACCCTGCCCAAGCGGATCTCCGCCGGCGAGGTCGTGGCCATCGGCACGGCGGACATCACCCGCATCGGCGCCCTGCCCGGGGCACTCGCCCGCGGCATCGGCAGCGCGGTCACCGTCGTGCTCGTCGCCATCGTGCTGCTCTCCACCTCGGTCACCCTCGGCCTGCTCGTCCTCATCGGCGTCCCCGTCCTCCTCGCGGGCACGGGCCCGCTGCTCAGCCCCCTGCACAAGCGCATCGGCAGTTACCGCGACCTGCAGGGCGACTTGACGAACCGGGCCGGCGACATCGTGTCCGGTCTGCGCGTGCTGCGCGGCATCGGCGGCGAGGCCGCCTTCGGCGAGCGCTACCGCAAGGACTCGCAGCGGCTGCGCCAGGCCGGCGTCCACGTGGCGAAGGTCGAATCGGTGCTGCCCGCCGCCGAGGTGCTGCTCCCCGGCATCTTCGTGGTGGCGGTCGTCTGGATCGGTGCCCGCCTCGCCGTCGGTGGCGGTCTCTCCGCCGGTGAACTCGTCGCGGCCTACGGATACGCCGCGTTCCTCATGCTGCCGATGCGTACGGCGACTTCTGCGGTGCAGTCGTTCGTCGGCGCCGATGTGGCGGCGCAGCGCGTCGTGCGGGTACTGGCCCTCGAGCCCGACGCCGGCTCCGACGCCGCACGGGCCGACCTCTCCGAGGCGCCCGACCTGTACGACGCGGACTCGGGGCTGCGGGTCCGGCCGGGGCTGATGACCGCGATCGCCGCCTCCACTCCGGAGGAGGGCGCCGAGATCGCCGAACGGCTCGGGCGCTACGCCCCGGGTCAGGTGACCGTCGGCGGCGTACCCCTGGACTCGCTGCCGCTGGAGCAGGTGCGCGACCTCGTCCTGGTGGCCCGCAACGACGACACCCTCTTCTCCGGTGTCCTGGCCGAGGATCTGGGCGGACGTTCGGAGCAGGTGCGGGCCCAGGCCCTGCACGACGCCAACGCGGAAGACATCGTCGAGGCCCTGCCGGACGGTCTGGACACCGTCGTCACCGAAGGGGGCTCCGCCTTCTCGGGCGGTCAGCAGCAGCGGCTCCGGCTGGCGCGCGCGCTGGCAGCGCAGCCCCAGATCCTCGTCCTGGTGGATCCGACCAGCGCCGTGGACGCGCACACCGAATCGGTGATCGCCGAACGGCTCCACAGGTCCAGGGCCGAGCGCACGACCGTGGTCGTGAGCAACAGCCCGCTGTTGCTCGCCCAGGCCGACGAGGTCGCCTACGTGGAGGACGGCAAGGTCGTCGTGACCGGTACACACCGTGAACTCGCCACCGGTGCGTCCCAGTACGCCGCCGTTGTCATGCGGGAGGAGACGTGACCGTCACCGTCCCCCGTCCTTCCGACAGCCGCTCTCAGAGGAGTGCCCAGTGAGTCTTCCGGTAGCCGACGCGAAGACGGTCCGCCGTCACGTACGGGGCCTGGTGCGCAGCCATACCGGCCTGCTGAGCCGCACCGTGCTCTGGTTCGTCCTCGCCACGGTCTGCGGTCTGGTCGTGCCCGCCCTGCTGGGCCGTCTGGTCGGGCAGGTGGAGAAGGGCATCACCACCGACCAGGTGGACATCACCGTGCTGACGATCGCCGGACTCCTCCTGCTCCAGGCCGCGTTCACCCGCACTGCCCGCCTCCAGGGGGCCAGGCTCGGTGAGCTGGTCCTGGCCGACATCCGCGAGGGGTTCGTACGGCGGGTCCTGACCCTGCCCCTGCACACGGTGGAGAAGGCCGGGGCCGGCGATCTGCTGACCCGCAGCACCCGCGACGTGGATGCGCTGTCCAGCGCCGTACGCATGGGGGCGCCGTCGATCCTGGTGGCGAGCCTCTCGGTGGGACTGACGCTGGTGGCGCTGGTCGTGACCAGCCCGATCATGGTCCTGCCGTGCCTCGTCGCCGTCCCGCTCATCGTCTGGTCGACCCGCTGGTACCTGGCACGTGCCCGGGAGGCCTACCTGGCCGAGGCGGCCGGCTACTCCGACCTCTCCCAGGGCCTCTCGGAGACGGTGACCGGCGCCCGCACCGTGGAGTCGCTGCACCGGTCCGGCCCGCGCATCCGCCGCACGGACGAGGACGTCGAGCGGGCGAACGGCGCGGAGCGGCGCACGCTGTTCCTGCGCAGCGTCTGGTTCCCGCTGATGGACTTCGGCTACGTGCTGCCGGTCGCCGCCACTCTGCTGTTCGGCGGCTTCTTCTACATCGAGGGCTGGGTGAGCCTCGCCGAGGTGACCGCCGCGACCCTCTACACCCGGGCCGTTATCGACCCGCTGGACGAACTCCTCGGCTGGCTCGAAGAGTTGCAGGTCGGTGATGCCTCGCTGGCCCGTCTGATCGGCATCGAGGCCGAGGCCGGCCCGGCGAGCGACTCCGGTCGGCGGCCCGAAGGCGACCGGCTGGCCGCGGAAGGCATCGCCTACGCCTACCGGACCGGTCACGACGTGATCGAGGACGTCAGTCTCAGCGTCGGATCCGGCGAGCGCATCGCCATCGTCGGCCCTTCGGGGGCCGGGAAGTCGACCCTCGGCCGCATCCTCGCCGGGATCCACGAGCCGCGTACCGGATCGGTCACGCTGGGCGGAGTGCCGGTCCACGAACTGCCGTTGGAAGAACTGCGCCGCCACGTCGCACTGGTCACCCAGGAACACCACGTGTTCCTCGGAACCGTGCGCGAGAACGTCGCACTGGCCGCGCCGGACGCCACGGACGAGCAGGTGACGGCGGCCCTGGCGGCCGTGGCCGCCGAGGACTGGGTCCAGGCCCTTCCCAGCGGCCTCGACACGGAGCTGGGCACCGACGAGAACCCCGTGTCGCCCGGCCAGGCACAGCAACTGGCCCTGGCACGGCTCGTCCTGGCCGATCCGCACACTCTGGTGCTCGACGAGGCCACCTCGCTGCTCGACCCGCGGGCCGCCCGCGACCTCGAGCGTTCGCTCGCAGGCGTGCTGCGCGGGCGCACCGTCATCGCCATCGCCCACCGGCTGCACACCTCTCATGACGCGGACCGTGTGGTCGTGATGGAGGCCGGCCGCATCACCGAGCAGGGAGCTCATGACGAGCTCGTCTCGGCGGGGGGCGCGTACGCCGGGCTGTGGGAGTCCTGGCACGGGCGCGGCCCGGCCTCTTCAAAATCCTCTGTTCCTACGCCTTCTTCGGACCAGCCCGCACACTGAGCGCCAGGAGAGACCCTTGCAAGCCGAGCGCACCCGCATAGTCGACGCCGAAGCCATCGCCACCATCGTCTCGAAGGTGGGACTCGGGCAACTCTACGATCTGACGATCGCCCGACTGGAAACCGTTCTCGCCACCGGCCGCGACGCACCGGTGGAGATGAAGCAGCGGGACGGATTCCTCATCGAGACACCCCATCTGGGTCTGCTGGAGTGGATGCCCGCGCTCCGGCACGGCGCCACGGTGTCCATGAAGATGGTCGGCTACAACCCGCACAATCCGACCAAGAACCAGCTGCCCACCATTCTGTCCACCTTGTGCGCCTTCGATGCGGACAGCGGCCACCTGCGGACGGTCATCGACGGGACCTTCGCCACCGCCATCCGTACGGGTGCGGCGTCCGCGCTGGCCAGCCGGGTGCTGGCGCGTCCGGACTCCGCGGTCCTCGGTCTCGTGGGCTGCGGCGCGCAGGCCGTGACACAACTGCACGCCCTGTCCCGGGTCTTCTCCTTCTCCGAGATCCTGGTGTGCGACGAGGACGTACGGGCGGAGAACTCCTTCGCGGCCAGGTCCCGGCTGCCTGCCGGGGCCGTACGGATCGCTCCGCTGGCGGAGATGGAGGAGCGGGCCGACGTGCTGTGCACCGCCACCTCGGTCGCGCCGTACGCGGGCCCTGTCATCCGGGGAACCAGCCTCAAGCCCTGGGTGCACATCAACACCATCGGCTCCGACATGCCCGGAAAGACCGAGCTGCCGCTGGAGCTGCTGCGCAACGCGGTCGTCGTCCCCGACCACGTGGCGCAGGCGCGAGCCGAGGGCGACTGCCAGCAGCTCGCTCCCGAGGAGATCGGGCCCTCGCTCGCCGAGATCCTCCTGGACCCGGAGGCGCACCGGAAGCTGTCCCCGGTCACCACCGTGTACGACTCGACAGGCCTGGCGCTCCAGGACCTCGTCATGGTCGAGGTGTTCGAGGAGCTCGCACGAGACCTCGGCGTCGGTCACCACATCGCCGTCGAGGCGACTGCCGACGACCCGCAGGACCCCTACTCGTTCCTGCCGGAGCCGGTCACCCGGTCCTGGGAGGGACAGCCGGGGGCACGGCGATGACCGCGGCGACCCCTCTCCCGGGGCACGCCGGGCCGGTGGTGGACACCGGCGTCTCCTCGGTCCTGGAGCTGATCGACCGCGAGGTGGCCGCGCACCCGGGGGCACCCGCGGTGCGCGAGCCGGGCCGGGAGGTCACGTACGCGGAACTCGACCGTCTCGCGGACACCGTCGCGGGCCGGCTCGGGCGCGACTTCGGCATCGGGCGCGGTGACACGGTGCTCATCGCCGCGCGGGCGGGAGCCGAGTTCACCGCGGCGGTCCTGGGCACGCTGCGGTCCGGGGCCGCCTACCTGCCGGTGGACACGACGTACCCGCCCGAGCGCATCGAGCAGATTCTGCGGGCGAGCAGCGCGGAGCTGCTGGTCATGGCCGATCCGGGGGCGCTGGACACCGGCGCCCCGGGGTTGCGGGCGACCGGTCTGGCGGGTCTGGTGGCACCGGATCCGGCGGGCAGCGCGGCGGCGGTCCGCCGGGCGCCGGAGCCGGAGGATCCCGCGTACGTCATCTTCTCCTCCGGATCCACCGGCAAGCCCAAGGGCATCGTCCAGACCCACCGCTGCCTGGCCAACTTCATCTCCTGGCAGGTGGACGGCTCCGGGCTCGGGCGCGGACGGCGGGTCCTCCAGGTGGCACCGCTGACCTTCGACGTGTCGGTCCAGGAGATGTTCTACACGCTCGCCTCGGGCGGGTGCCTGCACGTGCCCGAGCCCCATGTGCGGCGCGATCCACGGGATCTGATCGACTTCGTCATCGACGAACGCATCGAGGTCGTGGACTTCCCGCAGTCGCTCATCGACGTGGTCATGACGCTGCCGACCAACTTCGAGCACGCCCCGGACCTGCGCCACATCATCAGCGCGGGCGAGACGGTCCGGGTCACGGAGGCTCTGGAGGGACTGCTGACGCGCCGACCGGAGATCACCCTGCACAACCACTACGGGCCGGCCGAGAACCACATGGTGGCCAGCCACTCGATGAGCGGGGTTGCCGGCAATCTCGAGCCGAGGCCGCCGGTCGGGTCACTGGTGTGGAACACCTACGTCTACGTGCTGGACGAGGACGGCGTGCCGGTGCCCGACGGGGAGGTCGGGGAAGTGTACATCGGCGGTGCGGGGGTGGCCCTGGGGTACACCGATCCCGAGCTGAGCCGCACCGCGTTCGTGCCCGATCCGTTCCGTCCGGGCGAGCGGCTGTACCGCACCCGGGACCGGGGGGTGTGGCGGGCCGACCAGACGCTCCAGTTGCTGGGCCGGATCGACGACCTGATCAAGATCCGGGGCAATGCCGTGGAACCCCGGGAGGTGGAGGCGCGCCTCGCGGACTTCGCCGGGGTCAAGGACGCCGCGGCGTTCGCGGTGGTGCGGGCCGACGGGGCGGTGGAGCTGCACGCTGCTCTCACCGGTGATCCGCCGCCGGCCCCGGAACTGCGCCGGGCGCTGCTCGCAGCCTTGCCCGACTACATGGTGCCGGTGCGCTGGTGGCTGGTGGACGGCCTGCCCGTCTCACCCAACGGCAAGCTCGACCGCAAGGCCCTGCCCGGCCACGGGGCGCAGCCCCTGTCCCTGGTGCCTCACCAGTCGAAGTCCTCGCGGTAGCCGCGCTTCTCGATGCAGTACGTCCGGAACGCCTCGGCCTTCCGGACCAGTGCGTCGTCCCCGGTGCGCACGGCGGCTTCGATGAACCAGTCGAACGCCGCCGTCGCATCGGCCTGGCGCGTGAAGGGGACCGCGGCGAATTTCCGGAAGGAGGCGCGCAGGTTGGTGGCGTTCATATCGGCCGCGGAGGACAGCAGCTCCGCCACGTCGGCGTCCGAGACCGGAGGACGCGAAATGATGCGGACCGGCAGCTCGGACGGGATGGCGTTCTTGATTTCAATGGGGGCTTCGGCATCCGAGAAATCAAGGCACAGAGACAGCCTCGCGAGCGGTGAAACACTGCGGGCCGAGTGCGGAACTGTGGTGTGGATTTTCCAGACCTCGCCGCGCCGGAGGTGATAGACGATGTCGTTCTCGGAATGCAGGGAGTCCTCGTCCGTGCGCAGGGGTATCTGAAGCCTCGTACCCGGCTCGGAGAATTCTAGAAAATCGACATGCGGCGCGAGAATTCCGTCACTGAGGCCGAATACACGTACCCACTGCAGCCTCTCGAGGGGGAAGTTGTCGGTGACGAGCGACATGATCCCGGGGAGCTTCTTGCCCAGTTCAGTAAGGGTGAGCTGGCCCTCGTAGGGCCGGAAGGCCGTGTCCTTGCCGCTTCCTCCGGAGTTCGCGAGGACATGCGCGGACCAGTAACCGAAGGAGAATGCGTCGTACTCACCTCCGGCATCGTTTGAATCGATGACCGAAAGGTCTTCGGAAAGGTCGTAGGAATCGATCGGAAGCGTGGCGAGCCTTTGCGATTTGAGCATGCGAAATCCCGTCGGTTGGTGGGTGGATCGTGGTGCCGGACGTCGATGATCGGCAATCATAACGACCGAAGGAAGTGAGGGCAATGGTCGACTGTAGGCATCGGATTCATGATTGACAAGACTCATTTCCCTTGCGCAGGATCTTAAGGTGCCGTCAAGTTCTTCAGAACCATCGAAGGTATTGGGTGAGCGTACAAAATGCTGAGTGACAATGCCCTGAGTGAATCCTGGCTCGCCCGGTTGGCGGCCGGCCGCGGAGTTCCGTTCCTGGATGTCGTGTCCCCGGACGGAGCCACGCCGGAATGCGTCCTGGAACCCGCGGTGACCGAGCGGCTGGACGCCCTGTCGGGAGGCGACGCGACCGGCCTCCTGCTGCTGACCGTCGCGGCCACCCGGCTCGCGCTGGCCGCCCTCGACGGGGAACCCCGGCATGTGGTCCTGGTGCCCGTGCCCACCCCGTCGCCCGGGGCGGGCGCGGGGACCGGCGCGGACGCGGTGCCACGCGAGCTCGCGCTCTGCGCTCCCCTCGACCGCGCGGCACCGGCCTCGGCCTTCCTGATGGCGCTGCACACCGAACTCGAGTCCGCCCTGCCCCTCGCCTGGCCCGACCGGGAGGCGGTCGCCTCCCGACTGGCGCTCGCCGGTGTGCCCGTGGGCCGTGCTCTCGGCCGGCTCGGCGTCGTGTGCGAGGAGGCGGGCGGCAAGCTGCTGGAGCCTGTCGGCCTGTGCCTGACCCTGCGTCGGGCAGGCGGTCGGCTGACCCTGAGCGCCGAGGCGGACGGCGAGCTTCCGGTGGCCGCGGCAGCCCTTCTTCGCTGCACGGCGGCCGCCCTCGAGGAACTCGGCCGCTCACCTCGGCGGCCGGTCACGGAGCTGGACGTCCTCGGTCCCGCACAGCGCGCCGAACTGGAGCGGTGGTCGGGCCTGCCGGTCGTGGCGGACTTCGCCGACGCGACCCTCACCGGCATCGTCGACGACTCCGCGGACCGCTTCCCGGACCGCGAGGCGGTGTCCGACGGCACCGTGGTGTGGAGCCACCGGGAGCTGGGGCTGCGCTCGTCGCGCGCCGCGCGGTCGCTCACCCTCGACCACGGTGTGAAGCCGGGCGACCGGGTCGCGCTGCTGCTGCCCAAGAGCCCCGAACTCGTGCTGGCGGTGCTGGCGGTACTGCGGGCGGGCGCCTCGATGGTTCCCCTCGACCCCTCGCACCCGCCGGCGCGGGTCGCCCGTCAGCTGCGCCTGAGCGGGGCCGTCTGCGTCATCTCCGCAGAGGACGAACTGCCCGGACAAACGGACCTCCCCGTGGTGTCCCCGCAGGCCCTGGTCACCGCCGACGGCCCGGGGGCGGCGGCCGGACCGGATCCCGAAGACGAAGCCATCCTCTTCTTCACCTCCGGATCGACCGGCCTCCCCCGCCCGGTGGCGCTCACCCACCGTCAGCTCGCCCACAAGACCCTCGCCTCGGGTCGGCTCCTCGGTTTCGACGAGGAGAGCCGGTGCGCCCTGCTGTCGGCGGTGACCTCCGACGCCCTGACGTACCAGATCTTCACGACGCTCGCCGCGGGCGGCTGCGTGGTGGTCATGGACTCACCCCAGACGCTCTCGCCCCCGGAGTTCTGGGCGGCGACGCGACGCCTGCGCGTGAACGTCATCAACTGTGTTCCCTCCCTGCTCGCCGTGATGGCCGAAGGGCTGCCCGCCGGAGCCGCCGAAGAAGTCCGCATCTGCCTGCTGGGCGGCGACGAGATCCCGGCGGGGCTCCTGCCCCGGCTGGCGGACCGACTGCGCGTGGGCACCTTCGGCAACCTGTACGGGCCCACCGAGGCCACCATCGAGGCGACCACCTTCACCTGCCCCGGATCGGCCTTCCCCGAGTTGACCACCGTCCCGGTCGGCAGGCCCACCGAGGGCTTCGGCGTGCTGGTGCTCACCCCGCACGGGGACCACGCGCCGCCCGGCATCCCCGGCGAGATCCACGTGCTCGGCCCCGGCGTGGCCCGTGGCTACGCCGATGACGAACCGACCGGCCCGGGGCGGTTCTGCGAGCTCCCCGCGCATCCCGGCGTCCGGGTGTTCCGGACCGGCGACTTCGGCCGCTGGAACCGCCGGGGCGAGCTGGTCTTCCTGGGCCGCCGGGACAACCAGATCCAGATCCACGGCAACCGGGTCGAGCTCGGCGAGGTGGAGGCGTCCCTCAGCGCCGTCCCGGGCATCGTCGCCGCCACGGTCCTTCCCTTCACCGCCCCCTCGGGACCGCCGGCAGTCGTGGCCGTCTACACCTCGGACCAGGGTCTCGAACCGGCCGACGTACGCCGCCGGCTGGAGCTGCGCCTGCCCGGCTACATGGTCCCGGGCCGCATCCTGCGACTCGACGAGCTGCCCGTCACCCTGCACGGCAAGATCGACCGCGTGGCCATCCTGGCCCATGTGGCGAGCCTGGACGGGCAGGTCTGGCAGCCTGCCGACGAAGCCGACCGCACCGCCGCCCGGATCTGGGCCGACGTGCTCGGGGCCGCGCCGTGCGCCGGGGACGAGGACCTCTTCGCGGCGGGCGGCCACAGCCTCACCGCCGCCGTCCTCGCGGGCCGGCTCGGCGCGGCTGCCGGCGGCGGCGTGATCACCGTCCGCGACGTGTTCACCGCCCGCACTCCCGAAGGGCTCGGCGCGCTGCTGCGCCGCGCCGCGGCCGACGGATCTGCGGACCCCGCCCCCCGGACGCCGTGGCCCGAGACCCCGGACCCCGTCCCCGCGAGCAACGCCCAGCGCCGGATGTGGTTCCTCGAACAGTACGAGGGCGGGGAAGTGCGCCCGTACAACATGGTGGAGGCCTTCCGGCTGCCCGGCGCCCACGAGGCGGCCGACGTGGCGGAAGCGCTGGAGCGGACGGTGCGCAGGCACCAGGCCCTGCGCACCGTGTTCGACGCCGACCCCGACGGCCTGCGCCAGATCGTGCTGGCTCCCGAGCGGGCCCGGCCCGGGCTGCGGGTCCACCGGGCGGGCGCCGAGGGCGCCGCCGGTCTGCTGCGGCGCATCGCCGATGCGGAGCAGCGCCACGTGTTCGACCCGGCCGAGGGTCCCCTGCTGCGTGCCCACTGGATCGTCGAGGACGGGCGCCCCGGCGGCACGCTCCTGCTGTCCGTTCATCACAGCGTCTGCGATGGCTGGTCGTTCGCGGTGATCCTGCGCGACCTCCAGCGGTTCCTGAACGGCAGGCAGCAGGTACCGGAGCCCACTCAGTACGGTGCGTACGCGCTCGGTGAGCACGCCCGCGGGGACGACGCGCAGAGCAGCGCGTTCTGGCGGCGCACCCTGGACGGCGCGCCGAGCGTGGACCTGCCGCTCGACCGCCACCGGCCGACGGAGCGCAGTTCGGCGGCGGGCACGGTCCGGCTGACGCTCGGCGAAGGCACGACCCGGTCCGTGCAGGACCTGTGCCGGCGGCTCGGCACCACCTCGTTCACGGCGATGGTGGCCGCCGTCCGTGTCCTTCTGCTGCGCTGGAGCGGGGCCGGCGACATCGTGCTCGGCACGGTCGTCTCGGGCCGTGACCGTCCCGAACTGGCCGACTCCGTGGGGCTGTTCGTCAACACCGTGGCGCTGCGCACCGCGATCGCGCCGGAGCTCGGTTTCACCGATGTGGTCGCCGCGGTGGCGGCGCACGCGCAGGAGGTCCGCGCCCACGAGGAGTACCCCTTCGAGAACCTCGTGGAGGCGATGGGGCGCGAACGGATCACGGGCCGCAATCCGCTCTTCGACGTGCTGGTCGAGGCCTCCGTCTCCGGTACGGACCCGCTGGGCACCGAGGAGGGCCCGGCGGTCGAACACATCCGGCTGGACAGCGGCGCGGAAGGGTTCGACCTCTCCTTCGCCTTCAGCGAACCCGGCCCGGACCGTCCGATCGAGGTGGCTGTCACCTACCGCGAGGACGTACTGGACGCGGGGACCGCGCACCGGCTCGCCGGCCAGCTGGACCGCCTCCTGACCGCGCTTGCGGACGCCCCCGAGGCCCCCGTCGGCACGGCCCCCCTGCTGCCCGACGCACAGCGGGCCGCGCTCATCGCGGCCGGTACCGGGGAGAGCGCCTCTGCCGAAGGCTCCGCGGGCACCCTCCTCGACCTCGTACTCGCCCAGGTGCGGCGCGCGCCCGAGGGCCGGGCGGTCGTCTGCGGCGACCGTGTCCTGACCTACCGTGAACTGGACCGCCGGGCCGATGCCCTGGCCGCCCGGATCGCGGCGGTGGCGCCGACCGGCCCCGACCGCGTGGTCGCGGTGCTGTGCGAGCGTTCCGAGTGGATGCCGGTCGCGTTGCTCGCCGTACTCAAGACCGGTTCGGCGTTCCTTCCCCTCGATCCGCAGCAGTCGCCGGCCCGGCTGGCGCGGGTGCTCCGCGACAGCGGGGCGGTCGCCGCCGTCACGTCGGCGGACTTCACGCGGACCACGGCCGCCGAGGGCCTGCCCACGGTGACCGTCGGCGACGCGCCCGAGGCCGCCGCGGTCCGGGACGAGCCACGACCGCTCCACCCCGCCGGCCCCGCCGACCTCGCGTACGTGGTGTACACCTCCGGCTCCACCGGAACGCCCAAGGGCGTCATGGTGGAGCACCGCGGGATAGTCAACTCCGTCCGCTTCCGCATCGACCACTACGGCCTCGACGCCGGTGGGGCGGTCCTCCAGGTCGATCCGATCCACGCCGACGCCGGCATCGCCGACGTGTTCAGCGCGCTCGGTTCGGGCGCACCCATGGTGATCGTCACCCGGGAACAGCTGCTCACGCCGGAGGATGTGGCCGCGGTCGTGCGGCAGCACCCGATCCGCCATGTGCTGCTCGTGCCGAGTCTCTACCAGATGCTGCTCGACGAGGTCGGCCCGGCGTTCCGCGAGGTGCGCGAGGTCGTGCTCGGCGGGGAGCGGGTCACCCGGGCGCTCGCCGCCCGGCATGCCGAACTCCTTCCCGGCGTACTGCTGTTCAACGAGTACGGCCCGGCCGAGGACAGTGTGGTGACCACGGTGGAGCCGGTGGACGTGACAGGGGCCCCCGGCACGCCGGACACCCGGTCCGGGACGGCTTCCGGTGACGCCTCGATCGGCCGCCCGCTGCCCGGCAAGTGGGTGGACCTGCTCGACGAGCGGGGCGGGCTGGTGCCGCTGGGCGCTCCGGGCGAACTGTGCATCGGCGGAGCGGGCCTGGCCCGCGGCTACCTCGGCGACCCCGAGCTGACCTCCGCCCGCTTCGTGACCAGCCGGGTACGCCCGGGAGAGCGCATGTACCGCACCGGCGACCTGGCCCGACGGCTGCCCGACGGACGCCTGGAGTACCTGGGCCGGGCCGACGACCAGCTCAAGATCCGGGGCAACCGGGTCGAGCCGAACGAGGTGGCCGCGGTCCTCGCCGAAGCCCCCGGTCTGCGCAACGCAGCCGTGCTCCCGACCACCGGCGCCGAACCACGGCTGGTCGCCTACGTGGTCGGTGAGGCGGACCCGGCGGCGCTCCGCCGGCACCTCGCGGAACGGCTGCCCGCCTTCATGATGCCCGCCGCCTTCGTGTACCTGCCCGCCCTCCCGGTGGCCGCGGGCGGCAAACTCGACCGCCGGGCGCTGCCCGCGCCCGACGAGGCCCTGGCCGCCGCGGAATCCCCCGCTGCCGCCCGGCCGTTCACCCCGGCCGAGCAGCACGTCGCCGACGTGTGGACGCAGATTCTGGAGCGTCCCGTCACGGACCCGGACGCAAATCTGTTCGAGCTGGGCGGCCACAGTCTGACCGCCGCGCGCATCGCGCACGCCCTGCACGTCAAGGTGCGCACCGTCTTCACCTTCCAGACCGTGGCCACACTCACCGCGGCACTGGAAGGGCAGTCGGCGAACGCCGCAGCTGAGCGGGGCCCGGTCGCGGGGCCGTCCTCGGAGGGCGGGTTCCTGCCGCTGTCCCGGGCACAGCGCCGCGTCTGGCTGACCTCACGATGGGCGGGCTCGGACACCTTCGTCATCTCCGACCTCGTACGGCTGGGCCGCCGGATCGATGCCGGCGCGCTCCGCAGCGCCCTCGATGCCGTCGTCGAGCGCCAGGACATGCTGCGCGCGCAGGTCCTGCCCCGGGGAACCGACGCGGAGCTGACCGTGCTGGACCGACTGCCGGACGGCGCACCGCTGGTCGTGGTGGACCTGCCCGGCGCGGACCCCTCCGGGCCGGAGGTCGCGGCCGCACTGCAAGACGCCCGGCGGGTCGGCTTCGCCCTCGACAAGGCGCCGCTGTTCGAGGTGCGGCTGCTCGCGGGGCCCGTCGGCGGTGATCTGCTCACTGTCACCGCACACCACCTGATCTACGACGGCGCGAGCGTCGACGTGCTGCTGAGCGACCTGTTCACCGCGTACGAGCAGGCCGTCGCGGGCGAACCGCCGCGACTCCCCCGACTCCCCTACACCTACCAGGAGTGGGTCCGTGAGGAGCAGGAGTGGCTGGCCGGTCCCGAGGCGGAGCGCCAGCTGGAGTTCTGGCGGGAGCGGCTGAGCGGCGTCGCGGAAGGGCCCGATCCCGTGGACCCGGCCCGCCGCCGCAGCCGCCGGGGCCGGACCGGACAGGTTCACCGGTCCCTGCCCGCAGACGTGCTGGGCGGCGCCCCCGCGACCCCGTTCGCGCAGGTGGTCACCGCGTTCGCCCTCACCGTGCACCAGCACACCCGGGCCACCGACCTCGTCGTCGGTTTCGCCGCGGGACTCCGCCACCGGCCCGAGGCAGACGCCCTGATCGGCTACCTGGCCAACGCGGTGCCCCTACGGGTCACGCTGGACGACGCGGTGACCGGACGCGAGTTGCTGCCCCGGGTCCAGATCGGGATCCTCGAGGCCTACGAACACTCCCGGCTGCCCTTCGACGTGCTCGCCCAGCGGCTGGCCCTGCGCGCGGCACCCGGCCGCAGCCTGCTGCTCGACTTGGGCGTGAGCTGGGAGAACGCGGGCCTGGGCCCCGAGAGCCACGTGGTCGAAGACCTGCCGGCGAACGATCTGCCCGCGACCAGTGACCTCTGGCTGTACGCACGCATCAAGGGCGACACCCTGCACCTCGACCTCACCTACGACGACAACCTGCTCGACGAGGCGGAGGCCGGCGCCTACGCCGATCATGTCGCCGCGGTGCTGCACACCCTGGCCACCGGCCGGCCCGTACCGCCCCCCGGGCTCCCGTCACCGACCGTGCCCCCGACCCCCGAGCCGTCCGCACCCGGCCCTGTTTGGAGCGACACACACTATGACTTCTGACACCGCCCTCAGGCACACGGACGACCCGGCCATGACCGGACCCGACCTGACCCAGCGGCTGTGCGAGCTGTTCGCCACGACACTCGAAGTGGACGACGTCACTGCGGACACCGACTTCTTCGTCGCCGGCGGACACAGCCTGTCCGCGCTGGACCTCGCCGTGGCCGTGGAAGTGGCCTTCGGCGTGCGGGTCCGCGTACGGGACATCTTCGACGCCGCCTCGCCCGCATTGCTCGCGGCCCGGCTGGCCGACCTCGCCCCCGGCACCGTGGAACCCGCCGAGCCGTCCGCCTCCGCCCCGCGCCCACAGCCCGCCACCGCGCTGCCCGGAACCGAAGTCGCCGAAGCCACGCGCTGGCTGTGGCTCGAACGGCAGCGCGGGGACGGCGACTCCGGGGCCTACACGGTGCCCTGTCTGCTGGACGGCGAGGGTGCCGTGGACGTCGACAGGCTGGCGGCGGCGTGGGCCGGCCTGGGCCGGCGCCACCCGGCGCTGCGCACCGTCTTCGTCGAGGCCCAGGGCGAACCGCGGGCGCTGGTCACCGACGACCTGCCGCCGCTGGAGGTCATCGACCTGCGCGGGGACGACCCGGCCGGGACCCGGTTCGACTCCTTGGTGGACGAGCGCCTCGCAGTGCCGTTCGACCCGTCGACCGGCCCGCTCACCCGGACCACCCTGTTCCTGCGCGCCGACGCCCGGTGGTCGCTCCTGCTGCTCGCGGACCACCTCGTGTGCGACGGACGCAGCCTGGAGGTCCTCGCCACGCAACTCGTGGCCGCCTACGCGGATCCGGCTGCCGTCGGGCCGCCCGAGGACCGGCCCGCTCACCGCCCGACCGATCAGGAGGCCGCGCTCGACCACTGGCGTGGCGTGCTACTCCCCCCTCCGGCGCCACTGCCCCTCCCGGTGCGCGGTCCGCGGACGCAGCGGGCCGGCAGCGCCACCGGCATCGCCGTGCGGGAGATCGGCCCGGACGTGCTGCGACAGCTGACGCACCTGGGCAGGCGGCACCACGCGGGCTCGTTCGTACCGCTGGCCGCCGCCGTCGCCCGTACCCTGGCGGGGATCACGGGCAGCACCGACATCTGCCTGGGCACCCCCGTGGACCGGCGGGCCCGACTCGGTGCGAACGACGCGGTCGGCTTCCACGTCGCGACCGTCCCGCTGCGGCTCGAAGTCCGGGACGGGACTTCCGCGGACGACCTCGTCCAGCAGGTCGCGCAGCGCACGGTGGACGCGGTGGACCACAGCGAGGTGGCCTTCGACACGCTCGTGGCGGCGCTCGCTCCACCGCGTTCCCCCGGACGGCCGCCGTTCTTCGACGTGTGGGTGGCCCTGTATCCCCGCATCGACACGGGACCGTGTCCGCCGGACGGGATCGCCCTGCGCGGCGGGCCGATACCCCAGCGCGTCGGCATGTTCGAGCTGTCCTTCCAGTTCGTGGAACACGCGGACGGCATGCGGCTGTGGCTCCAGTACGACACCGAGCGCTACGCCGCGGACACCGCCGAGCGGATGGCCCTGCGGCTCGAAGAGGAAGTGGCCCGCCTCCTGCGTGACCCCGCGGAGCCCGAACCCGAAGCGGCGCCGGAGCACCGGGCCTTCGGCGGCTTCCGGTTCGATGCCTGACCCGACCTGTTGCCCCCGCACATGAGGAGATCAACCATGACGACGTCTATCGAGCCCCGGACCGGGACAGAGCTGCGGCTGACCGCGGCCGAGGCCCGGCAGGTGTCCGAACTGACCCTGCGCCTGGCCGGGCAGTACCGCGCGGCCGACGACGAACGGCTGCTCCAGGACCTGCCGTTGCTCACCGGCGAGCTGCCCGTCCGGGTCCGGCGCTTTCTGCGGGCCTTCTCCCTCGACCAGGCCCGCGGTTTCTGCGCGGTCAACGGCCATCTCGTGGACGACGAGCGCATCGGGCCCACGCCCGCGCACTGGAAGGACGAGACCCGGATCCACCACGAACTGCCCGAGGAGATCCTCGTCCTCCTCTACGGTTCGCTGCTCGGCGAACCCTTCGGCTGGGCCACGCAGCAGGACGGGCACCTGGTCAACGACGTGTTCCCGATCCGCCAGTACGAGCACGAGCTGCTCGGCACGGGCAGCAAGACACCGCTGACCCTGCACACCGAGGACGCCTTCCACCCCTACCGCGCCGACTACATCATCCTGTCGGCGCTGCGCAACCCGGACGCCGTGCCGGTGACCGTCGCGGAGGCGGACTTCTCCGAACTGCCGCAGGACGTCCTCGACGTCCTGTTCCAGAGCCGGTTCCACATCGTCCCCGACAAGTCGCACCTGCCGGAGAACAACACGGTGCGCACCGACGAGGACCGGCTGGTCTTCGAGAACATCGCGCGCCTCATCGACGGGCTCGGCCCGGTGCCCGTGCTGACCGGCTCCCGGGCCCACCCCCTGCTGTGCTTCGACGCGACACACATGTCGGCGCCCGAGGACGACCCCGAGGCCGTACGGGCCCTCGCGGCGGCGGCGAAGCTGCTCGACGCCGGCCTGACCGACTGCCCGCTCGAGGCCGGCAGTTGTGTCTTCATGAACAACCACCGGGTGGTGCACAGCCGCAGTGCGTTCGAGGCGCGCTACGACGGCACGGACCGCTGGCTCAAGCGGGTCAACGTCACCCACGACCTCCGCAAGTCCCGTGCCATGCGCCGGTCCGTCGGCTCCCGCCTGATCGGCTAGAACCTGTCCGGGTGACCGCACAGCGGAACGCCACGCACTGTGCCCGGGGCGCGAGCGCCCCGGGCACAGTGCGTGGCGTCTCGGCGCCGCTACGCCTCGTGGTCCGGCTTGGCCTTCCGGATCAGCTGGGTGACCTCGCGGACCGTGGGGGTGTCGAAGAAGTCACCCATGTCGATGCTCACTCCCAGCTCCTTCTCGATGGCGTCGATCACGGAGATCGCGAGCAGGCTGTGCCCGCCCTCCTCGAAGAAGTCCCCGTCGGGGGCGATCGGGCCGGAGGCGAGGACCTCCGCGAAGATGGCCCCGACCTTCGCCTCCAGCTCGTCGCCTCCCGCTCCCGTCCGCGACGGGGAGGACGCGGGTGCCGGGGCGGCGTCGGTCTCGGCGAGACGCACCAGGGCGCCCCGGTCGATCTTGCCGCTCACCATCCGGGGCAGCTCGTCGATCAGCGTGATCGAGGTCGGCACCATCGCGGGCGGCAGGGCGGCATTGGCCCCCGCCCTGATCTCCTCCACCGTGGTGTCCACGGCTTCCAGCCAGGCCGCCAGCGCCGGAGCGCCGTCGGGGCCGCTCACCACGGCGACCGCCGCCTGCCGGACTCCCGGGAGCAGTCCCAGCACGCTCTCCACTTCACCGGGCTCCACCCGGTGGCCGCGTATCTTCACCTGGTCGTCGGCCCGCCCGGTGAACTCCAGCATTCCGTCCGGACGCCACCAGACGAGGTCCCCCGTGCGGTAGCTCCGTCCCCCGGGCGCCCCGGCGTCGGCCACGAACGCCGCCGCCGTCAGCTCCGGCCGGTTGCGGTATCCGTCCGCGAGCCCGTGACCCGCCAGCCTGAGCTCTCCGACGAATCCGATCGGCAGGACCCGGCCGTCGCCGCCGGTCACGGTGGCGACGGTGTTGGCGACGGGCCACCCGATCGGGAGGCCGGGTCCGGCGTCCGTGCCGTGGTCGAACGCGGTCGCGCCCACCGAGCTCTCCGTCGGGCCGTACTCGTTGATCAGCCGTACTGCGGGCAGCAGTTCGTGGTGGCGGCGCACCAGATCGGGCGTCGTGGCCTCGCCGGCGACCGTGACGGCGCGCAGTGAGTCCGCGGCACGCGGGAGTTCGCCCAGCAGGACCCGGTAGAGGCTCGGGACGTTCGTGAGGTGGGTGATGCGGTGCTGCTGCGCCAGCTCGGCCAGTTGACGCGGCAGCAGCTGGTGCGTGTCCGCGAGGACGAGGCGCCCGCCGGAGGCCAGCACCGGGAACAGGTCGGCGACCGAGCTGTCGAAGGCCAGCGACGGCAGTTGCAGCAGCCTGGTGTCGAGGTCCAGCCCGTGGTTGCGCACCTTCCAGTGCACATAGCTCGCGATGGCACGGTGCCGGATCTCCACGCCCTTGGGCCTGCCGGTCGACCCCGAGGTGTACACCACGTACGCGAGGTCGTCCGGGAGCGGCCCGGACCAGCCCGTCGCGGGCTCGACGGCGGGGCCGCCGGCCGCCGCCTGGATGTCGATCACCGGGGTGGTGAGGCCGGCGGGCAGCCCGGCGAGCAGGTCGGGCGCGGCGAGGACCGCTCCGCACTCGGCGTCGTCGAGGATCTCGGCCAGCCTCGAGGCCGGTGACCTGGGGTCGAGCGGAACGTAGGCCGCGCCCGCGAGCAGGGTGCCGGTGATCGCCGGCACGGCGTGGATCGTCTTGCCGGTGAGCACCCCCACCCGGTGTCCCCGTCCGATGCCCGCCGCGTGCAGACGCGCCGCCACGGCCTGCGCGGCCTGCCAGAACTCGCGGTACGTCAGGGTCTCGGCGCCGGCGACGACGGCCGTACGGTCCGGGTACGCGCGGACCGTCTCCTCGATCGGCGCCGTCAGCGTCGTGGGGACGCTCTGGGGTTCGAAGCCGCGCCGGCCGAGCGCGGTGGCCGCCGCCACATCGTCCGCCGCGGCCGACGGCAGCGCGGCGGCGGGGCCGTGCGGATCGGCGAATCCGGCCAGGACCCGGGACACCGACCGAAGCAGGACTTCCAGGAACCATGTCTCGGCGCGATCCGGTCCGGCCTCGGCCACGAGTTCGCGTACGCCGTCCGCACCGGGTTCGGTCAGGCTCAGCTCGATGACGTCCCGCCGGGACGCACGGGCAGCGGGGCCGGCACCGACCCGGGCCGAGCGGACCAGCACCGCGCCGGTGAGCGCCGCTTCCCCGTCGGCCACCACGGGCGCCGACCGCAGTGCCGAGTCGGCGGCCCGGATCAGATCGCCGACGGTGGACCGGGCGGTGAGCCCGATCCCGGCCAGTACCGGCCCGGCCGGGCCGGACACGGCCACCACCGGCTCGTCGGTGTGCTCCGCCGCACCGACCACCACTGCCGTCGCCGCGGTGAGGGCGACCAGTTCCTCCAGGGGGCGCCCGCCGGAGACCTTGGCCAGGCCGTCGACGGCGGCCGCGGTCAGCGCGAGTCTGGCGTGGGCCCGCGCCGGCTGCGCGGCACCCGTGCGGCGGGGGCGGATCGTGGTGGCGGGCACAACAGAGTCGGACGTCATGGGCACGTTTCCTTGCTCGAGGACGAATGAAGACAACTGCCCGTCGGCCAAGCGGCGTTCGCCACGGCGTGTGGACCGCCATGGGTTTCGAACACCGCATCGGGCACGTGCGGGCACACCGTCACCGAGGTGGGACGCGAACGGACCGCGCACCGGCGGGCCGTGGCCGAGCCGGTACGCGGGTCACCGCTGACACCACAGGGTGCCCATGCACTTGTTCAGGCCGGAGTACCGGGCGGCCCGCGACTCGGGCGCCCGGTACTCCGGCCAGGCCGCTGCCTCGCGTCAGCCGCGCTTCGCGATCATGTTGGCCATGCCTTCCTTGCCCTGCGTCTTCAGCGCCTTGAGGCGCTCCTGGCGCAGGCGGGCATCGCTCCGCGAGGCGATCCACTGGTTCTCCCGGATCAGCTTGTGGTAGCTGTCCAGGCGGCGCTGCTGCAGCATGCCGTCCTCGATGGCCTCCTGTACCGCACAGCCGGGTTCCGCAACGTGATCGCAGTCCCGGAACCGGCAGTCCTCGGCGAGCAGCTCGATCTCCGAGAACGTCTGCTGGAGGCCGTCTGCGGCGTCGTACAGGCCCACGCCGCGAATACCGGGAGTGTCGATCAGCACACCGCCGCCCGGCAGGGGCATCAGCTCGCGGGTCGTGGTGGTGTGGCGGCCCTTGCCGTCGCTCCTGGTCTGCTGGGTCTCCATCACGGAGCGGCCCAGCAGTACGTTGGCGATGGTGGACTTGCCCGCGCCCGACTGTCCGACCAGGACGCTCGTCCCCGTCAGAACGGCCGCGAGGATGTCCATGCCGTCGTCGGTGGTGGCGCTGACGACCAGGACGTCCACCCCGGGCGAGGCCTGTTCGACCGTCTCGCGGACGCTCTCCGCGTCCTCCGCGAGGTCGGACTTGGTGAGGACCATCACCGGCTGCGCTCCGCTCTCCCACGCGAGGGCGAGGAACCGCTCGATCCGGCCGAGGTCCGGCTCCGTGTCCAGGGCCACGACGACGCCGATGGTGTCGATGTTGGCGGCCAGCACCTGGCCCTCGGAGCGCTGCGAGGCGCTGGAGCGGACCATCGCCGTGCGACGCGGCAGCAGCGCCTGGACGTACGTGCCGGCCGCACTGGCCCGGACCGCCACCCAGTCGCCCGTGCAGGGCATCTTCATGGGGTCGGGGTCCGCGACCGGACCTGTGTCGGCGTGGACGACGGTCACCTCGGTGTCGCCGTCGGCGATCACGACGTCGCAGCGGCCCCGGTCGACGCGGATGACCCGGCCGGGCACCCACGAGGCGTCGGCAACGGAGGCGAATTGGTCGTCGAGCTCAGGGGACCATCCGTAGGCCTCGAGCGGCCGCGGGTAGATCGAATCAGCCGATGTCGATGAGTGACGCAACGCGATGAGCCCTTCGGGAGGTGTTTCCGGCCGGCGCACGCAAGTCGGGCTGCGCCGGCTGCTGAACAGGGGGCGGAGGAGTGGGGCTGCTCTTCGGGCGCGGCTACGACGGTGGTGACATGCGGGTCGCCCACCTCGGCTGGCTCCGACGCCGGAGGCATTCAATGCACTTGACGCTACGACAGCACCGGGCGGCCCGCAACACCGCTCAAGCAGCGCTGGATTGAGACTCGAGATGCTCGCCCACTCACCCGGGAGCCCGCCCGGGTGAGTGGGCGGTGATCTACCGTCCGGCGGGCGCCGAGGTGCGGTAAAGGGCCCGCAGCTCCTTCTCCAGCGCGTTGACCTCGTCCAGCCTCGGTCGGCTCTTGGGCGCGAACAGTCCGTCCTGCTCCCAGCGTTCCGGGTCCAGGCTCAGTGCCGAGACGTTGAGCCAGCCCCGCGAGCGGATCTCTTCGAGGCGCTCGGGAAGGGCGTCCTCGAGGGCGAGGTAGAAGATGACGTGGGCCAGCTCCTCGATGCGCTCCAGACCGTCGCGCACGCTCGTGAGCACCGTGCCGAAGGCGGGTATCTCGTCACCCGGCAGGTTCTGCTCGAAGAGCCGGGCGAGCGTGGGCACGTCGTCGTAGTAGTCGATGTAGTCGAATGCGAAGACGCCGCGGTAGCTGCGCGCCCAGGCCTGGAAGAGGTTCATGATGGTGCCCTGGGTCGCCACCGCGTGCGCGCCGAGCGCGCTGAGCGTGGTGCTCGCCGACTCGTCCAGGAAGGTCTTCCCGTAGAACTGCGGGTCGGAGAAGGACCATCCGACGTAGTAGTCCCAGATCGTCTTCAACGACATGATCACGGCGTTGTCGTGGAAGGCGTAGGAGCCCTGGATGTTCATGGTGAGGCCCTCGGCGAGCGAGAGGAACCAGCGGTTGGCGTACCGCACGAAGCCCTCGTCGAAGGACTCCTTCACGTCCCGGCCGACCATCTCGGTCACGAAGCTGTTGGCGTAGCCGATCAGGTTCGACCCCACGGAGTAGTAGGGGTCGGCGAAGACCGCGGCGTCGCCGACGCACGCCCAGCGGTCCTGCGAGAAGACCTGCTGCGAGGAGTGGCTGTAGTTCTTCAGTACGCGGAAGTCGAGGACCGGCAGCTCGCGGATGGCGGGGTCGAAGCCCGGCACGCGCTCCACGACGAAGTCGATGGCCTTCTCGATCCGGTTGAACTTGGTGACCGGGTGGAGGTCGTCGGACACGACGATGCCGACGCTGGTGTGGTCGGGGGCCAGCGGGATGGCCCACACCCAGCCGCCCTCGAACATGAAGTGGTTGGTGGAGTGCCAGCGCGGTTCGGTGATGCGGTCGTGCCAGCCGGAGTGCTCGGGGCCGACCGCCTCGTCGGTGTCGAGCCGGCCTTCGAGCCGGAACCAGACCGAGTTGTGGGGCTTGGGGTACCGCTTGGTGAGGTCGAGCTTGCGCTGCAGCAGGCGGTGGCGGCCCGTGGCGTCGACGACCCACCGGCAGGTCACGGTGGCGGGCTGCGCGCTGTCGTCGTCGATGGCCTGGTAGGTGACCTTGTGGGGGGCGTCCTGCTCACCGAGCTCGATGTCCAGGACCTTCACGCCCTGCGTCAGCACGGCCCCGGCGCCCTCGACGATCACGCGCAGGTGTTCTTCCAGGGAGCCGCGGTTGAGCTGGTAGGACTTCGCCGGCAGGAAGCGGTTGACACCGAACTCGGCTTCCTCCTGGAGACCTTGGCCGCCGCCGTAGAAGTAGCGCAGCCCCAGCTTCTCCAGGTGCTGTTCCTCCAGGTAGTCGTACAGGCCGATGACGTGGGAGAAGTAGTAGGCGCCCACCTCGACCGAGGACTCGCCGACCTTGAACGCGGACAGCGGGATCGGGGAGCGCTCGCGCTCGCAGACCAGGACGGACAGCCCGGGCTGCGCGTCCTTGAGCTGCTTGGCCAGAGTCAGCCCGGCCAGGCCTCCGCCCGCGATGACCACGTCGTAGTCGACACCGCCGAAAATGGAATCGGTACCGCTCTGCCTGCTCACTTTGCTCCCACCTTGTCGTTCTGTCGGTCCTCGATCACGAGGGCCAGGCTCCGGATGGTCCGGTCCGTGTAGGGGTCCGAGACCTCAAGCTGGACCCCGATCCGCTGCTCCACATGGGCCAGCAGGTCCATCACACTCAACGAGTCGCCGCCCAGGTCCAGGAAGTCGTCGTCCAGACCGATGGGCAGCGGCGCGAACAGCTCCTGCCAGATCTCCAGAAGCGCCGCCTCGGCCTCGCTCCCCGGCTGCGGACCCGCCGCACGCCGGCCGACCGTCCCCTCGTACAGGGCGATGAGGGCCTTGTCGTCGACCTTGCCGTTGCCGGTCAGCGGCACCGTGTCGACCGGGATGATGGCCGAGGGGACCATGTAGTCCGGGAGGTTCTCCTGCGCCGTCGCGCGCAGCCGGTCGACGTCCTGCCCGGTGGGCCCCTGGACGAAGGCGACCAGCAGCGGTGTGTCGGTCTCGGTGACGTGGCGCAGGACGTGCACGTGGCTGACCGTCGCGTCCTGGGCCAGGACCTGGGCCACCTGACCCAGCTCGACCCGCCGGCCCCGGATCTTCACCTGGCCGTCACGGCGCTCGATGAACTCCAGGTCACCACCGGCGTGCTGTCGCACGATGTCCCCGGTGCGGTAGACGCGCTTACCGGCGGCGGGGGCCGCGGCCGGGGTGAAGAAGCGCTGTGCCGTCAGCTCGGGGTCGCCCAGGTAGCCGCGGGCCAGGCCCGCCCCGGCGAGGTGGAGCTCGCCGATCCCGCCCGGCCCCACCGGCTGACCGTCCTCGTCCAGGACGAACGCCTCGGTGTTCTCGATCGGCCTGCCGATGAGGACGCGCTCGTCGGTGGCGGCGAGGCGGTGGACGGTGGAGCAGACCGCGTTCTCGGACGGCCCGTACTCGTTGTACAGATCCACCTGCGGCAGGCGCAGGTAGTGCTCGAGGGTCAGGCTCGGCGTGAACCATTCACCGGCGATCGTGACGCACCGCAGGGACGTCACCGACCCGGCTTCCATGCCCTCCAGCAAACGCTTGTACAGCATCGGCGTGATCAGGAAATGGGTGACGTTCCCGTGTTCCATCAGGCCGGTCAGGTAATGCCGGTCGGTGATGCGGTCCCGGCGCGGCAGCAGCAGACGTGCACCGGAGGTGAGGGCGCAGAACGTGTCCGCCACGGCACTGTCGAAGGACGGCCGCGGAATGGCCAGCGTCACGTCCTCCGGACCGAAACCGTAATAGGAATTGCGCCACGTCAGCGTATGGACGATCGCACGGTGCTCGACGGCCACGCCCTTGGGCCTGCCCGTCGACCCCGACGTGTAGATCACGTACGCGAGGTCGGAGGGCGTGGCCGCGGGTTCGGGGTCGGTGTCCGGGGTGGTCAGGGCGGCGCTCATGACGTCCAGAACGAACAGCTCGCCGTTGAAGTACATCGCGCCGGCGGCCGCTGACGACTCGATCACCATGGCCTTGGGTGCCACGTCCTCGACGATCCGCTGGGTCACTCCAGGCGGGTTGTCGGGGTCCAGGGGGACATAGGCACCGCCGGCCTTGAGGACGGCCAGCATGGAAATGATCACGTCCAGGGGATGCCGGACCAAAATCGCCACCCGGTCATCGGGGCGGACCTGGCCGGTATCCCTCAGATGGTGGGCCAGTCTGTTTGCCCGGCGATTCAGCTCGCCGTAGCTCAAAGAGTCACCTTCGAATTCCAGGGCAGTATGCCCCGAATATCTTCTGACACATTCCTCGAAGAGGAAAGTCAGAGTCCTTGGATCGTCATGGTTCATCAACAAACGTCCCCTGCCGGATCATTGTCAATTCTAGATTCGAATAGCGTAGCCGCCACCGATCGAATGGCCCTCTATTACCGCTCGAGTGCACGCACCAGTGCGCCGGTCGTCGCCGCCCGCTCCGCCTGCGGAAAGAAGTGACCGCCCGGCACGGGCACGACCTCGAACGGACCCGAGCACAGAGTCCGCCAGATCGCCGCCTCCTCGGCCGTCACGACCTGGTCCTCGTCTCCGTACATCACCGTGACCGGCGTGGTGATGTACGAGGGGCGGGCCGGGCGGTAGGCCGCCTGCGCGGTGAAGTCGGCGCGCAGCACCGGGAACAGCCATTCGCGGAAGCCGGGGCGGCTGAGACCGGCACTGTTGGCGCCCAGCTGATTCCAGAGCAGTTCGATCTCGTGATCGTTCTTGGGCGGCTGCAACGCCGTCGCCCCCGGAGCGACCGCCGCGAGGACCACCAGCCGCATCGGTGGGCGGCCGGCCAGGGTCAGCCGGTGCGTCAGTTCGTAGGCCAGGGCCGCGCCGAAACTGTGCCCGACCAGGACCAGCGGGTCCGGGAGCGCGAGCACGTCCGGCAGCACGTCGTCGACCAGCTCCTCCACGGAACTCAGGGGCGTCTCCCGGCCGCGCTCCTCACGCCCGGGTCCGACGTGGCCGTACAGGTCGAGCCACTCGGGCAGCAACCTGCGCCACGGCGCGAAGCCGGTCGCTCCGGCGCCCGCGCTCGGAAAGCAGACCAGGGTGGCGCGGCTTGCGGCACCCTGGCCCTGATGCGCGGTCGGGCCCGTACTCGGCGGGCCGAAGCGGCGCAGAGGCGCGCTCCGGCGCCCGGCGTGGTTCTGCATGTACGCACCACCCAAGAGGATCTACGACGGGCACGGCAGGGACGGACGACCGCTCGGACCTACGGCTTCGCCGGGTCGACGGCGGGCCAGGTGCGCTCGGCCCGGTCGCGCAGGAGCTCGGCGGTGATGCCGCGTTCGGCGCTCAGCCGCGTGAGGACGCCGGCCTGCTGCACCTGTTCGGCTTCGGGGTCGTACTCGGAGCCGGTGAGGTGCTTGAGCCAGGGTTCGAGGCCCATGGCGTAGGCGTAGACGTGACGGGCGCCCAGCTGCTGGGCGAGCTGGTCGGCCTGGGCGGCGTTGCTGCCCTTGAGGCGGCGCCCGTTGTTGTGCTCACGGGAGAGCTTCCCTTCCAGCATCGGCCCGTACAGCCAGTTCAGAGGGGCTCCGACGCATTCGAGGCCGATGAAGAGCGCGTCGAGAGGAGTCTCGGTGAGGCCGGGGATGTTGTCGAACAGCGCGGGCTCGAGCGGCGTGATGTCGGTGGCGAAGAGGAACCTGCGGCCGCCGGCTTGGACGAGGGGCACCATCTTGGTGCGGATGTCGAGGTCGGCGTGCTCGCCCACGAAGGGGAGGGCGGTGACTTCGACGTGGTCGGCCACGCGGTGGGTCTCGAGTTCGGCCAGCTCCTGGACGTTGGAGAATCCGAGGGCCTGGAGCATGGTCTTGAGGCTGGGATCGGGCAGCGATCCGCCGGAGGCGCGGGGAACGACGATCGTGCCGATGCGGGTGCGGAGTTGGAGCAGGGTCTCCAGCGAGAAGTGGTCGGAGTGGAAGTGGCTGATGACGACGGCGTCGATGTGCCGGGGGAGGTCTTCGATGGTGTAGTGCTCGTAGCCGTCGTCGGTGTAGCCGAGGAGCGGGTCGAGGAGCACGGACGCGGTGCCGGTCTCGATCAGCACGGATGCGTGATTGAGGTACCGCACCCGGACGTCTCCGGGCGCGGGCGGGGTGTGCTGCGCCGGCGGCACGTCGTGGAACAGCGCGGTGAACGCCGGGAGGTCGGCATCGGCGACCCCGAGGCGTTGCGCGAGGTGCGGGACGTCGACGGGGCCGAGGCGCGCCTCGAACAGTTCGTTCCACAGCGGGGAGTCGAAGGGCAGATCGATGTCCAGGCGGTCGGGGCGCGGGAGGACGGGACTGCTGTACACGAAGGGCTGGGGGCTCGCTGCGGCGGTGAGGGAGACGCACTGACCGTCGCGCTCGTACGCCGGCGAGCCGTACATCAGCGCTTCGAAGAAGCGGAAGGTGGGCTTATGGGCGGTGTCGTAGACGAGCTCGACCCGCCCGCGCAGGGAGTGGGGGACCAAGGGATAGAGAGGTTCCATCGGCCCGCCGACTGCCTTCTCCCGCAGCAGGGCGCGGAGTTCGTCTATGTCGTCGGCGAGCTGGAGCTTGGCCTCGCCTCCCTTGGCCATGGTCTCGCGCGCCGCCTGGACTTCGTCGTGGGTGGCGCCCTGGGGGTCGAGGAAGGGCGCGCCGTAGCGGTGTGGGTCCGAATTGACCGCATCGTGGAGGTGAGGTGCCTTCAAGTAGCTGTCCACGATCGGCAGCAGACGGTCCCGCAGGTTGAGTGCGCCGGTGTGGGGCGCCAGCAGATAGGGCCACGCGTACCAGCGGTGCAGGAGGGGCTGGGCCACCACGGACGGGCGAAGGTAGAGCTTCTGGTGTGCGGGCAAGGTAATTCCCTCGCTGTCGGTGTCGGTGGGTGGGTTCGCGGCTTGCGCACGCGTGTCATGCATGCGATGGCTGAGGTCGAGTCAGTCCCTTTGTCTCGCATATTCGTTCATGTCTATCACAAGGGACAGTTCATGAATCCGTCAATTTAGCAGGACAGTTGCCTGACGATCACGCTGCTGATGCGTTTCTGAATTCGATCCCCAGAGCGGCTCAAGGAGAATTCAAGGTGGCATGGATTACAGGCTTGGCTCAATTCAGCGGGTCCTGGCAAATAGCCGTCGGGCTGCGGTGGACACGATTGCGGGGTCGGATTTCAGCCGCCGTCACTCGTCTCCGTGCGGAAAGCCAGGTGCCGGGTGCTGACAACGGGCGGCCTGCGGTCAGGCTCGCCGGGCCGCCGCCCGCTCAGGGCGCGGTCACGCAGCGGAACCCCACGTTGCCGGTACTGCTGTCCTCGGTGTTGCCCGTCCGGGCCGCGGTGCGGTACCGGTTGCAGTACGAGTCGTGGCACAGGTACGAGCCCCCGCGCATCGCCCGCGTACCGCTGCCCGGAGCGAACTCGTCGGCCGTCCACTCCCACACATTGCCGACGGTGTTGTACAGCCCGTATGCGTTGGGCTCGTACGCGTCCACCGGCGCCGTGCCCAGGTAGCCGTCCTCCTCCGTGTTGACCAGCGGAAACTCCCCCTGCCAGATGTTGCAGCGCCAGACCCCGCCGGGGGCGAGGACGTCTCCCCACGGGTAGCGCGCCTGGTCGAGCCCGCCGCGCGCCGCGTATTCCCACTCCGCCTCGGTCGGCAGCCGCTTTCCGGCCCAGGCGGCGTACGCGTTCGCGTCCTGCCACGCCACGTGGACCACCGGATGCCCGGGCTCTGGCACGGAGCCGGGACCGTACGGGCTGCGCCACGAGGCACCCTCGACCGCCCGCCACCACGCAGTGCCCGGCGGGGCGGGTGAGGCCAGCACGAGCTCCGGCTCGATCAGTCCCGCGAAGACGTACGACCAGCCGGCGCCCTCCGCGACCGTGAGGTATCCGGTCTGCTCCACGAAGCGGGCGAACTCGCGGTTGCCGACGGCATGGACGTCGATGCGGAAGGGGGCGACCGTCACCTCGCGGACCGGCCCCTCGCCATCGAGGGGGTTCGCGCTCCCGTCCTCGTTGCCCATCCGGAACGTGCCGCCGGCCAGCGCCACCGTCTCGGTGGTCGCGCGGATGCGGGACGCGGGCAGCACCGCCGACGGTCCCGGCGGCCTGCGGTCGGCGGCCGCGGGCGGCGCGCCGCGAGGGGCGCAGCACGACCCACCGTGCCCGCCGGCGCTCATCCCCGCCAGGCCCCCGGCCCCGGACCCGGCCCCGGCAATCTCGATCGGCAAAACCTCTCCCACCTCTCATAGCGGCTCCGACGTGGCCAATGTCGCCCGCCCGCGGCTCCGGAAATACCAGGCCGGGCCCCCTGTCACACGATCTTCATGCGCTGTGCATGGTCCGGGGGCCCGCCGCACGCCCATGATCGGCTGCACGTTCATGACCGGTCCGCGGTGCGCACAGCGCAGCAGCCTCAAGGAGTTCACCGATGTCAAGCCGCCGTCATTTCCTGGCCGGTTCGGCCGCAGCGCTCGGCTTGACGGCCCTGCCCGCAGCCGCCTCGGCCGCACCCGCGGCGGCGCGGACCACACAGGCCGGGACGCAGACGCCGAGCGCCACGCGCGCGCCGAACCTCATCGTCGTCCTGGCCGACGACCTCGGCTACGGCGAACTCGGCTCGTACGGACAGAAACTGATCACAACCCCGCGTCTGGACGGGCTGGCGACCGAGGGGCTGCGCTTCACCGACGCGTACTCGACCGCCGCCGTCTGCGCGCCGTCGCGCTGCTCCCTGCTGACCGGCCTGCACACCGGCCACTCCACGGTGCGCGCGAACCCCTCCGCCGCCCAGGGCTCACTCACCGCGACCGACACCACCTTCGCGCAGGTTCTCAAGGCCCGCGGCTACCGCACCGCGGTCATCGGCAAATGGGGCTTCGGTCCGGAGGCGGCCGACCAGGACAGCCACCCTGCCGCCCGCGGCTTCGAGGAGTTCTACGGCTACATCGACCACAGCCACGCGCACCAGTACTACCCCGAGTACCTCTGGCACAACGGGACCAAGGAGCTCATCCCCGCCAACGCGGGCGGGGCGAAGGCGGTTTACGCTCCCGACCTGATCGAACAGCACGCTCTGGAGTTCATCGGCGCGCACAAGGACGAGCCGTTCCTGCTGTTCCTGACGCCGAACGTGCCGCACGCCCCCAGTGACGTGCCCGACACCAGCGCGTACGCCGCCCAGAGCTGGACGGCCGCCGACAAGGGGCATGCGGCGCAGGTCAGCTACTTCGACGCACTGGTCGGCAAGGTCGTCGACCGGCTGCGCGCGCTGGGTCTGGAGGACGACACGGTCCTGCTGGTCACCAGCGACAACGGGCCGCACGAGGAGGGCGGCGTCAACCCGGACCTGTTCGACGCCAACGGTCCCCTGCGCGGCTACAAGCGCAACCTGTACGAGGGCGGCGTGCGCGTCCCCCTCATCGCCTGGGGGCCCGGCCGCGTCGCACGGGGCACCAGCGACCGCCCCACCCCGCTCACCGACATCCTCCCCACCCTCGCCGAACTGGGCGGAGCCCCGGCGCCCTCGGACGTGGACGGCCTTTCGGCGGCCCCGCTGCTGGCCGGAAGTCCCGACGCGGCCCGCCACGGCCACCTCTACTGGTTCCGCGACGAGCGGGGCGTCACCAGCCGGGCCAACGCACAGGACGCCCAGCGGGCCACATGGCTGGCCGAAGCGGTGCGGCGGGACAACTGGAAGGCCGTGCGCTTCGCGCCCGAACGCGACCACAACCTTCCCGACGACAAGTGGCAGGTCGAGCTCTACGACCTGGCCGCCGACCTGGGGGAAACCCGCAACGTCCTCGACGCACACCCTTCGACGGCGGCCGCGCTGGTGGCGCTGATGCGCTCCTCTTGGCAGGACAGCTACCCGCGCAAGGAGTTCGGCGTCCGCCTGCCCCTGCCTCAGATCGCCGTTCCGGGGCAGACGTTCACGGTCACCGCGTCGCTCGCCAACGGATCCGCCAAGGCCTGGACCTCGGCGGCGCTCGCGCTGCGCGTCCCGGCCGGCTGGACGGTGACCGCGACCACCGCGACCACCGCCGGGCAACTCGCCGCCGGTGCCCGGCTCGACGCCACCTGGAAGGTCACCCCGCCCGCCGACGCGCCCGCCCGGACGCGCTGGGACCTCACGGCCGAGGGAACCGCACTGGCGCCGGGCGGGACGGTCACCTATCGCGCGTCCGGTACGGTGCCCACGCCGCCGCCCCCGCCGACGAGCGACTCGTACCTCTCCGACCTGGAGTGGATCTCCGCCACCAACGGGTGGGGCCCGGTCGAGCGGGACGCCTCCAACGGCAAGAACGCCGCGGGAGACGGTCCCCTGATCGCCTTCGGCGGTACGAAGTACGCCAAGGGCCTCGGCGTCCACGCACCCAGTGACATCGCCTTCCACCTGGGTGCGGCGGGCAACCGCTTCACCGCCCTCGTCGGCATCGACGACTTCTCGGCGAAGCAGAGCCCGCTCGGCGCGACCCGCGCCAAGGTGTACGGCGACGACCGGTTGCTGCTGACCACACCGACGCTCACGGCTGCCACCGGTCCGGTGGCGCTGGACGTGGACGTGCGGGGCGTGCGGGTCCTGCGGCTGGTGGTGGAGGACGCCAACAACAAGACGTCCTTCGACCACACCTCGTGGGCGCTGGCCCGCGTCACGGTGGTCTGAGCCGGCCTAGAAGGCCGAGTGGTCGGACCAGTGGGCGAGCAGGTCCGTGTCGCCGAGCAGCTGGAAGGCGTCGCTGTGGCGGTCCAGGCGGCCGTAGAGGAGCAAGAGGAGGTCGGCGGCCGTTCCCCGGACCGTGGCGTCCGCCGCGCGGGGCTCGGCGCGGTCGGCCACCAGGGCGAACCCGTCGGGGCGCAGGCCGACCAGCCAGTCGCCGTCGCCGTCCGTGCAGCTGAAGCGGATGGTCCGGTCAGGGGCGCGCAGTTGGGCGGTCAGCGGCGCGAAGGAGGAGGCGAACGGCAGGTTGGTGAGGAACTCGTCGATGCCGTCCACGGCCAGCACGCGGTCGATGTGCGGTGAGAGCCCGAGCGCGAGTTGGGCGTCGACCCGGTGGACGAGCGTCTCGAAGAGCATGCGCCGTACCCAGAACCGGGCGTGCTGGTCGACTCCCCAGGCCCACATCGGTGCGTCCAGGTCGGTGGCGGCGAACACCTCGGCGGCCTCCGCCGCGCTCGCGGCCAGCCAGGCGGGCAGGCCGTCGGGGTGCTCCGGCAGGCGCAGATCCACCTCACGGCTGGTCGGCGGCTGCTGGATGCGCCGGCGAAGCAGCTCGCTGAACCAGCGGTGCACGCTGCCGACGTGCCGCGTGAGGTCCCCGAGAGTCCAGCCGGGGCAGGTCGGCACCGGGGTGGAGAGGTCGGCTGCCGTGACCGTGGCGACGAATCCGGCGGTCTCGGCTGCGACGGCCGCTCCGTGCTGGGCGGGGTTCATGTCTGTGCCCTTCCTCTGATGGTGCTGCCCCAGGCGGTGAGAACACTTAAGGACATAGATGGTTTATGTCTTTAAGTAATGCGAAGCTAATTCGCCGGCGTCGTGGCTGTCAACTTCCGGCCCGAGTGCCGCTCGGCTGCCGCGCATGAGGCGGTAGGCGTCGAGGTCGCGGTGCGTGCGCGCGTTACGCCTTCGCGAGGGCCGCGGCTCCGAACGACACGTCGAAGCGGTCGCACCAGATGCTCACGCTGGTGTACTGGGAAAGGTCGATACCGGGCGGCAGTTCGTAGTTCTGATCGCCCTTGTTGCCCTTGAGCTTGCCCAGGGTGAGGTACTTGCCGTCGTCGAAGACGCGCCAGCCCGCCACGCCCTCCTTGACCGGGGCATCGCTCAGCAGCACCCGCAGGTCGGGGCCGTTGCTGGTGTCGAGGTTCTCCAGGCGCAGCGTCTGCGAGCCGTCGGGCAGCCGGACGATCTTCACCGACCCGGTCGTCGCGTGCTCGTGACTGATCAGCTCGCCCGAGGCGACCGTCCGCGGGCCGGCCGCGGCCGCGGCCGACGGTGCGGCCGTCGCGGCGGGCAGTGCCTCGCTGACGGTCTCGTTCTGCCACAGCTTCCACGGCTGGAACCAGTACAGCCCGGCGCCCAGCACCATCACGGCCGCGATCGCCGCTCCGGCCAGCAGTCGGCCTCGCCGCCTCGTGTTTCGCACTGTCATGCCTCTCCCTCGTGGATCTTCACTCGCATTCAACGCGGTGGAGGCAGGGGGCGCCACATCCGCACCGGTGACGAAACCCTTACGTCCGTGTCCCGAACCGGCTGCGCACCTGCGGATTCCGTAGCGTCACAGGCATGCGAGTACTTGTCACAGGAGGCGCTGGATTCATCGGCGCGCACATCGTCACGACACTGATCGAACGCGGGCACGAAGCGGTGGTCCTGGACGCGTTGCTGCCCGCCGCCCACGCGGTGGCCCCGGTGCTGCCGGACGCCGAACTGCTCATCGGGGACGTCCGGGACGCGGAGGAGGTACGAGCGGCGCTGCGCGGTGTGGACGCCGTATGCCATCAGGCGGCCATGGTGGGACTGGGGAAGGACTTCGCGGACGCGCCCGCGTACGTCAGCTGCAACGACCTGGGCACCGCCGTGCTCCTCGCCGCGATGGCGGAGGCGGGTGTGCGCCGCCTGGTGCTCGCGGGATCGATGGTCGTGTACGGGGAGGGGCGCTACGAATGCCCGCGCGACGGACTCGTACGGCCCGGTCCGCGCGAGGTCGCCGATCTGGCGGCGGGCCGGTTCGAGCCGCGCTGCCCGGCGTGCGGGTCGGAGCTGGTCCCGGGCCTGGTGGACGAGGACGCCCCGGTGGATCCCCGCAACGTGTACGCGACGACCAAACTGACGCAGGAGCACCTGGCCGCCGCCTGGGCGCGGTCCACGGACGGGCGGGCGGTGTCGCTGCGCTACCACAACGTGTACGGGCCGGGCATGCCCCGGGACACCCCGTACGCGGGCGTGGCGTCCTTCTTCCGGTCGGCGCTGGCCCGGGGTGAGGCACCGCGCGTCTTCGAGGACGGTGCCCAGCGACGCGACTTCGTGCACGTACGGGACGTGGCGGCGGCCAACTCGGTGGCGCTGGAGGCGGTCGGCGACCGCCCGGCGGGTGCGTTCACCGCGTACAACACGGGCAGCGGCGAGCCGCACACCATCGGGGAGATGGCCGGCGCGCTCGCGGCGGCGCACGGCGGCCCCGTACCCGTGGTGACGGGTGAGTTCCGGCTCGGCGACGTACGGCACGTCACCGCCGATTCCGCG
Organism: Streptomyces sp. NBC_01546; assembly: GCF_045208355.1. Lineage (NCBI taxonomy): Bacteria > Bacillati > Actinomycetota > Actinomycetes > Kitasatosporales > Streptomycetaceae > Streptomyces > Streptomyces sp. NBC_01546. The sequence goes on along the minus strand of NZ_CP109379.1, from coordinate 7,030,977 downwards.
CGGCTGCGGGCCGAGCTCGGATGGCTTCCGCGGGTCGGCTTCGCCGAAGGAATGGCCGAGTTCGCGCGGGCGGACCAGCGCGCCTCGGCCGATGGCCCACGGCCCGCAGAGGGTGACGTCCGCGTTTTGTAAGGACTTGATGTCCCCTATGTCCCTGCGGAATTCATACGGTGATGCCCGTGACCGTAGATGTGACCGTAGACGTCGTACTTCCCTGTTTGAACGAGGCCGAGGCCCTGCCCTGGGTGCTCGCCCGGATCCCCGCCGGCTGGCGGCCCCTCGTGGTCGACAACGGATCCACCGACGGATCCGCCGAGATCGCGAGCGGACTCGGGGCCACCGTGGTCCGCGAGTCCCGCCGCGGATTCGGCGCGGCCTGCCATGCCGGGCTGCTCGCCGCCACGGCGGACATCGTCTGCTTCTGCGACTGCGACGCCTCGCTCGACCCCGGCCTGCTGGCCGGTTTCGCAGCGACCGTCGCGGACGGCGGCGCGGACCTCGTCCTGGGGCGGCGCCGACCGCAGGGGCGGGGCGCCTGGCCGGTCCACGCACGCGCCGGAAACCTGGCGCTGTCGCGGATGCTGCGCCGCCGCACCGGTCTGCGGCTGCACGACCTGGGGCCGATGCGGGCCGCACGCCGGGAGGCGCTCCTCGGCCTCGGGCTGACCGACCGGCGCAGCGGCTATCCGCTCCAGATGGTGATCCGCGCGGCCGATGCCGGGTGGCGGATCCGGGAGGTGGACGTGCCCTATCTCCCCCGGGCCGGGAAGTCCAAGGTGACCGGCACCTGGCGGGGCACCTGGCAGGCGGTGCGCGACATGAGCCGCGCGCTGGCAGAGCCCGCCGCCGCTGCCCCGACCGAGACGGGAGGCCGGGTGTGACGACGCTGCTGGTGATCGCGAAGGAGCCGGTGCCGGGCCGGGTCAAGACCCGCCTCACCCCTCCGTTCACCCCGTCCGAGGCTGCCGCGCTGGCCGAAGCCGCCCTGACCGACACCTTGGCGGCGGTCGCCGCCACCCCGGCCGAACGCCGGGTGCTGGTCCTGGAGGGCCGCCCCGGACCGTGGCTGCCGCCCGGCTTCGAGGTCGTCCCGCAGTGCGCGGGCGGCCTCGATGAACGGCTCGCCGCCGCCTTCGCCGCGTGCACCGGACCGGCCCTGCTGATCGGTATGGACACCCCGCAGGTCACCCCCGCACTGCTGGCCCGGGCCGACTGGGCTTCGTACGACGCGTGGTTCGGGCCCGCCGTGGACGGGGGCTTCTGGGCGCTGGGGCTGGCGGAGCCGGACCCCGCACTGCTGCGCGGCGTCCCGATGTCGGTGCCCGAAACGGGCGCCGTCCAGTACGCGCGCCTCGCGGAGGCGGGGCTGCGGATCGGACGGCTGCCCGTACTGCGGGACGTGGACACCGCCGAGGACGCCTTGCTGGTGGCCGCCGAGGCCCCTGGCGGGCGCTTCCACTCCCTGCACGGGCGGTTGACCTGCCCCCGCGGCACGACGGTCCGCGCATGAGGGCCGTCGGCAGGGCCTGGGCCGCGTTCACCGCAGCCGCCGCCGCGCCCTCGGCGCCGGCGCCGGCCGCCTGGCGGGAGAATCCGTACGACGACGCGCTGCGCGACGGGCACGGTCCGCTCTTCCTGCGTCGCGTGGACGGCTGGCTGCTGCCCCTCGAGGTGGAGCGCTGGTGCGCCGACCCGGATGCGGCGGACCTGAGTGCGCTCGCGCGGTGCCGGGGCGCCGTGCTCGACGTCGGATGCGGGCCCGGCCGCCTGGTCGCCGCCCTCGCGGCTCACGGCCACCCGGCGCTGGGCATCGACGTGAGCGGGGAAGCGGTGGCTCGAGCCGAACGGCTGGGCGGGCTCGCACTGTGCCGGTCGGTGTTCGATCCCCTGCCGGGGGAAGGCCGTTGGAACACCGTCCTGCTCATCGACGGGAACATAGGAATCGGCGGGGACCCCACGGCCCTGCTGGAACGTCTGAAGGACGTCACCTGCCCCGACGCGACCGTCATCGCCGAATGCCTCGCGGTGGATGTGGACGAACGGTGCGAGGTCCGGATCGACAACGGCCGGGGCGGGCTCGGCGCGCCGTTCGCCTGGGCGCGGCTCGGTGCTCCGGCGCTGTACCGGCACGCAGACGCCGCCGGATGGGCCCGCCGGGAGCAGTGGTCGGTAGACGACCGGGTCTTCGTGGAACTGGCACGGCGGCCTCGGCTCCGCCCCCGGACCGCGGGCCGTGCGATGCCGGTGGCGCCGTGAACCGCAACCGCACCGCAGGAACCGCCGTGCTCCTCACGGTCCTGCTCCTGACCGCCCTGGCCGCCACACTCGTCCTCACCATGCGCAAGGACGGCTATTTCGCCGACCCGGCCGGACTGTCCTGGTGGTACGCGGCCTCGTGGGCCCTGTTCGCCGCGGCGGCCTGGGCCCTGCGCAAGGTACCCGCCCGGCACGTCGTCCCGCTGGTGCTCGCCGGCGCGGTGGTGGTCGCGGCCACCGGGCTGGTCGCGGGGCCCCGTACGAGCACCGACTCCTTCCGCTACGCCTGGGACGGCCGGGTGCAGGCAGCGGGGATCTCCCCGTACGACCACTCCCCGGCGGATCCCGCGCTCACCCGCCTGCGCGACGACTGGCTCTTCCCGCAGGGCGGCACGGCCTGTGCCGCGCCGGACCGGGCGGCGGTCGCCGACGGGACGTGCACCCGGATCAACCGCCCCCGGGTGCACACCATCTACCCGCCCGTGGCCGAGGGCTACTTCCTCCTGGTCCACGCGCTCTCGCCGCCGGACGCCCGGCACAAGGCGCTGCAGACCGGCGCGGCCCTGCTGTCCGTGGCCACGGCCGGCGCTCTGCTGCTGATCCTGCGGCGGCGCGGTGATCCGCGGAACGCGGCCTACTGGGCGTGGTGCCCGGCCGTACCGATCGAGGCGGTGAACAACGCCCATGTCGACGTCCTCGCCGTCCTGTTGTCGGTCGCCGCGCTCGGGGTGGTGGCCGGGCGCCGGGTCGCGGGCGGTGCCCTGCTCGGCCTGGCGATCGCGGCCAAGTTGCTGCCCGCCGTCCTGCTGCCGGGCGCCCTGTCCGGCGTACGGCGGGTCCGGGACGCGGTCGCCGTCCTGCTGCCCGCGGCCGCGGCCGTCGGGCTGCTCTATCTTCCGTACGTCCTCGCCTCGCACGACTCCGTGTTCGGCTACCTCGGCGGCTACGCCGAGGAGGAGGGCTACGACGACGCCTCGGCACGCGACCGCTACGCCCTGCTCCGTCTGCTGGTGCCCGACTCCTGGGCGCTGCCACTGGTCGTGGCCGTCATGCTCGTGGTGGTCGGGTACGTGATGCGCCGCGGCGATCCCGAACGCCCCTGGAGCGGGGCCCTGTTGGTCACCGGAACCGCGTTCCTTCTCATGACCCCCGGCTACTCCTGGTACGCGCTCCTCCTGATCGCCCTCGTCGCCCTCGACGGCCGCTGGGAGTGGCTCGGCGTCGCCGTCGCCGGCGCGGCCGCCTACATCACCGCCCGGGCGCTCGGCGATGCGACGGGTACCGTCGCCTACGCGCTTGCCGCCACGGCCGTCCTGGCCGGATGGGCCTTGCGGTCACTCGCTCCCGTGCGGTCGCCGGCTGCTCGTGCGTCCTCGCAGCCACCGAGCGAGGTGCAACAGGGCGGCCAGTAGCGCCACCGCGGCCAGTGACAGCAACCAGTTGCGCGGATAGTCCAGCGGCAGCACGGAGGAGTTGTTCCGTGCGCCCGGACGCAGGAGGACCGGCAGTGCGACCACCGTCAGGGACCCGGCGACGATCAGCGCACCGCGTACCGTCCGGCTCGCGCGGACGCCCGCCAGGAGCAGCCCGGCGGCCAGGACCAGCGGGGCGATGATCCCGTCGTGCAGCGCCACGGCACCGGCCAGCCAGATCGCCACGTCGGCGAACTGGCCACCGCCGAACAGCAGCACGAGGCCGTAGCCCAGGAGACCGGCGCCGATGACGCCGAGAGCCGTCCGCATCACAGGACCTCCAGCCGGTGAACCCACTTGGTTTGCAGTACGCCCGGCCGGTTGGGCGCGATGATCCGCGCCGGGAAGCCGTGATCCGGTGACAACACCTCGCCGTTGAGTCGCAGGGCGAGCAGGGTGAGCTCGTCCCGGGCGTAGGTGTGGCCCATCTCGGTTACCGCGTACCCGCCCTCCTGCTCCATGGAGACCACCCGCAGCCGGGCTTCGGGGGGAGCCCCGGCCCGGTCGAGCAGGTCTCGGATCCGCACGCCACTCCAGTGGGCGGACTTGCTCCAGCCCTCCACACACGCGATCGGGAGGGTCGCGTCGTACTGCCTCAGGGCTCGGAGCTCGTCGAGCGTCAGGACGTACGGACGGGGTCCGGCGACCATCAGCCGCCACTGCTGGACGTTCACCACGGCGACGGCGGCGGCGACGGCGGTGCGGTTCACCGGAAGGCCCTGCTGCCCGTGGTCGGGATGCCTGGGTGCCAGCAGATCGAACCGCTTCAGCGGGGTGAAAGACTGGCCGGCCGTCGCGAGGGTGACGGCGCCGACCGCTGCGGCGACGCCCGTCAGCAGAGCACGCCGGTCAGGTCCGTCCTCGGCCGGCAGAGCGAGCGTGCCTGCCGACCGCCGGCTCCAATGCGCCTTGATCTCCGGGGCCTTGACGGCGACGTGCAGCAGCATCGCGCCGACGAACACCCAGGCCAGGGCGTAGTGCACCGGGACGAAGGAGAAGGGCCACGGATACCACTGCACGGTGTTGAGCAGCCCGGAGAACACCTCGAGGACGGCCGCCGCGACGAGCAGGGCCACCGACAGCCGTTCCAGGGCGTGGCGCACCGAGCGCACCGGCGGCCACTCGAACAGCCGCGGATAGACCGTCCACAGTTTCGCCAGCAGGAGCGGGATCGCGGCGATGCCGCTCGCCACATGGAGGCCCTGGGTCAGCCGGTAGCCCCATGACGGACGGCTGGGCAGGTCGTCGGCCAGCCACCCGGGGGGATGCTGAAGCCAGTGGCTGATCACTCCGGTGAGAAAGCACACCACGACGGCCGCGGCCAGCCACCGGCCGATCGCGGTCGCCGTACGCGCATCGTGGAGCCGGCCGGAGAATCTCGGAAGGGGGACACGCAGTTTCATGCGCCCATGACACCTGCAACCGGGCCTTCACGGGGGGTATGTACGCCTTACGAATCGCTGACGCCTGCCCGCGCACCGGACCCGGCCAGGGGCAGGCCGTGACCTCGCCCGGAGGGCGTGGGAGGCTGACGGCATGCACCCTGAACCACCGCATCGGATCCTTGTCGTCGATGACGACCCGACGGTCACCGAGGTCGTCACCGGCTACCTGAAGAACGCCGGCTTCGTCGTCGACACCGCCGCCGACGGCCGCGAGGCCTTGGTGTGCGCCGCGAACGGCCGGCCCGATCTCGTCGTCCTGGACCTGATGCTTCCCGGAATGGACGGCATCGAAGTGTGCCGCGGCCTGCGCGAGGGCTCACCGGCGCCTGCCGTCATCATGCTCACGGCGCGAGGGGAGGAGGAAGACCGTGTGCTCGGCCTGGAAGTCGGCGCCGACGACTACGTCACCAAGCCCTTCAGTCCGCGCGAACTCGTGCTGAGGGTGCAGTCCGTACTGCGCCGCCGGGCCGCCGTCGCGGCCCCCTCCACCACCGGAACACTTCTGAGGGCCGCGGACCTGGTGGTCGACCCGGCCGCTCGCCGAGCCGTCCAGGGTGGGAACGAACTCGCCCTCACCTTGCGCGAGTTCGATCTGCTCGTGTACCTGATGCGCAATCCGGGGCGGGCCGTCAGCCGGGAGCAGCTCCTGCAGGAAGTGTGGGACTGGGAGTTCGGTGACCTGTCCACCGTGACGGTCCACGCGCGACGGCTTCGAACCAAGATCGAGGAGGACCCGGCGAACCCCAGACTGATCCAGACCGTCTGGGGCGTGGGCTACCGCTTCGACTCCTCCGCAGGGAAGGGCTGACCACACGATGCGGGAACAGGACCTGGTTCTCATCGCCCTGTACGCCCTGGGCGGCGCGGCGGCGGCCGGTGCGCTCGGGGCCGCGGTGCTCCGTGCGGTACGACACCGGTCGATGGCGGTCTCACTGGCGGTCGTCGCAGCCGTCTCCGTGACGACGATGCTCGCCGGAACGCTCGCCGTTGCCCGGGCGATGTTCCTGTCGCGCCATGACCTGACCGTGGTCACGACGGTCGTCGCCGTGGCGGCCGTCGTCTCCTTCGCGCTGGCACTCGTACTGGGTCGTTGGGTGGTCGCCCGCAGCGCGGCTCTGGCCCTGGCGGCGCGTTCCTTCGGTGACGGCGGCTCGTTCGCCGCGCCGGACCAGGCCGGGACCGCGGAACTGGCCGCGCTGAGCCGGGAACTGGCCGTCACCAGTGCCAAGTTGAACGAGTCGCGGGACCGTGAGCGGGCACTGGAGAGCTCCCGGCGGGAACTCGTCGCCTGGATCTCGCACGACCTGCGGACTCCGCTGGCGGGAGTACGGGCGATGGCGGAGGCCCTGGAGGACGGTGTGGCCGTCGACCCCGAGCGGTACTTCCGCCAGATCCGGACGGAGGCGGAGCGGCTGAACACCATGGTCGGCGATCTTTTCGAGCTCTCCCGCATCCATGCGGGAGCACTGGCACTGACGCCGACCCGGATCTCGACGTACGACCTGGTGGGCGACGCGGTGGCCGGCGTCGAGGCGCTCGCCCGGCAACGCGGCGTCCGGGTCGTCGGAGAGCGGGTCACGCCGGTGCCGATCGAGGTCGACGGCAAGGAGATGACGCGGGTCCTGTGCAACCTGCTCAGCAACGCGCTCCATCGGACACCGGCCGACGGTACGGTCGCCATCGCCGCGGAGTCCGGGGAGGACGACACGGTGGTGCTCTCGGTGACGGACGGCTGCGGCGGCATCCGCGAGCAGGACCTGCCGCGCGTCTTCGACACCGGCTGGCGCGGCACCGAAGCGCGCACGCCTCCGGGCGGTGCGGGTCTCGGCCTGGCGATCGTCCGGGGCATCGTCGAGGCGCACGCGGGCCGCGCCAGCGTGCGCAACGTGGCCGACGGCTGCTGCTTCGAGGTGACCCTGCCCAGAGCCGGCGCCTAGGCGGGAACCAGAAATTCTGACGCAAGCGGCCCCTCTGGCCGGAAATCTTTGCCCGATTTGGTGACAAGGGCACTGATGTTTCATCATCATGACCGCGCGTCAGTTTCGACGTGCGTCGAGGAGGCGGGGGCGCCGGGGGGTCCCCCGTTCACACAGGTCGAGCCCGCAGGCGAGCTCTCGCTCTCGCCGCGCCCCGCCGTGACTCCCGTCCCATTCCGTCACCAAGGCAAAGGCCCATGTCCGCCCAGCAACTCTCGGACCTCATACGTTTCGCCCGGCACAACTCGCCGTTCTATCGGGATCTTTACGCATCCCTGCCGCCGCAAGCCGACCGCCTCACCGACCTGCCGGTGGTCGACCAGCAAGCGTTCTGGGCGGCCAACACCCTTCACGACAGCCGCGTGTTGACCGGCCCGCTCAGCGAAGCCACGGTCTACAAGACCGGCGGCACCACCGGGTCCCCCAAGTTCTCCGTCTACACACGCGACGAGTGGCGCACGTTCGTCACCTCCTTCGGCCAGGGGCTCGTGGACACGGGCCTGCGCCCGGGGCACCGCGTCGCCGACCTCTTCTACGCCGGGGAGCTGTACGCCAGCTTCCTCTTCGTCCTCGACTCCCTCGCCCACGCGCCCGTGGACAACGTCCGCCTGCCCATCGGCGGCGGCGCACCGCTGGAGTCGACGCTCCCCACGCTGCGCGATCTCGCCGCCCAGGTACTGGCCGGCACGCCCACCACCCTGTGCCGGCTCGCCGAGCAGGCCATCTCATCCGGTGTCCGGCTCGACTCGGTGGAGTTGCTCCTCTTCGGCGGAGAGGCCCTCTTCGACGACCAGCGGCGCCTGCTGACCACCGCGTTCCCCCGCGCCGAGGCCCGTTCCGTCGGATACGCCAGCGTCGACGCCGGCCTGCTCGGCCGCCCCGTACCCGGCCCCGACGCCCGGGTGCACCGGGCCTTCACCCCGTATTCGGTCGTCGAGATCCTCGACGACTCCACCGATGAGCCCATCACGGAACCGGGGCGGCCCGGCCGGGTCGTCGTCACCAGCCTCTTCCGGCGCCTCATGCCGATCATCCGCTACCCCGCGGGCGACCGGGCCGAGTGGACCGGCACCGGGCCCGGCCACTTCCGGATCCTCGGCCGCGCCGAGGAGGGCGTACGGGTGGGCCCCGTCTCCCTCTACACCCAGGACGCCCAGGACGCCGTGGCCGCGGCGGACACCGCAGGTCACGTGGTCGGCGTGCAGCTCGTCGTCCGCCGCTGGGAGGGCCGCGACGGGCTCGTCCTGCGGCTGGCGACGGCCCCCGGTGACCACGGCGGGGAGGAACTGGCCAAGGCGGTCGTCGCGGAGCTGGAGACCGTGCGGCCGCTCTATCCGGACAGTGTGCGCGCCGGGTTCGTGCACCCGCTGTCCGTGGAGTGGGCGCGCCACCGCGACCTCGCCGTCAACCCGCGCTCGGGCAAGCTCGTCCGGGTCCTCGACGAGAGGCCGACCGCATGACCGCCTCACCCGTGGCCGCAAGTGAGACCGAAGCCGGGTTCGCAGGTGAGACCGGCGGCCGGCGCGCTCCGCTGATCCTGCGCAACCGCGCCTTCGGCGCCGTGTGGCTCGGCCAGGTCCTCACGCAGGCCGCCATCCGCATGTTCCAGGTCGGCGTGTCCTGGTGGATCGTCGCCTACGCCGTGCACGACGCCCGGGGGCTCGCCTCCGGGCTGTTCATGGCCGCCTGCACGCTGCCCGCCGTGGTGCTGGCGCCCGTCGTGGCCGGGGCCGTCGCCCGGTTCGCGCACCGTTCGGTGCTGCGGACCGCCGCCGGCCTGGCCGGGGGCGCCTCGGCCGCCCTCGCGCTGTGGGCGTACGGCGGTGGGCTGCCGCTCGCCACCGTGTACGCCGCCGGCCTGGCGCTGGCAACCTGCCAGGCGTTCTTCGACCCTTGCCTGACCACCTCGGTGCCCGAACTCGTCGACGACGCCGACATCGAGACGGCCACCGGCTTCGAGCTGTCCACCCAGTCCCTGGCCGGCCTCGGTGGAGCGCTGCTCGGCGCCCTGACCGTGGACCGGGCCGGCGTGGCCGGGCTGGCCGTCGGCTGCGCCGCCGCGTACGCCGGGGCCGCGCTGCTCGTCGCGAGCGCCCGGTTCCGCACCACCGCCGGCGACCCGGCCGACCCGGTGGCGGCAGCCGCGCCCCCGCGGCGCACGCTGCGCCGCATCCTCGGTGAACTGCCCTACGTGCGGCGGATCCTGGTCTGCTTCACCGCGGCGAACCTGTTCACCACCGCCGTGTTCGTCGTCATCCCCCTCTACACCCGCTCGGTCCTCCGGGGCGGCGGCGGCACGGTGGCACTGCTGGAGGCCTCCCTGGGCACCGGCGCGCTCGTCGGCGCCTTCACCGGCGCCCGCGTGCCGGGGCGGCCCACGGTCGCCGGCGCCTACTGCCTGGCCCTGATGGCCCTCGCCCTGGCGCTGCCCGGGCTGGTCGCGCACCGTCTGGTCATCGCGGGCTGCCTGGCCGTGGCCGGCTGGTGTGCCGGGGCCGTCAGCGTCCGCTTCGTGGCACTGTTCCAGCGGCTGGTGCCGACGGCGGACAAGCCCGGCTTCTTCGCCGTGATGCAGGCCGTACTGGGTGCCTCCCTGCCGGTGGCGTCGCTGGTGTTCGGCTCGGCCGGCGATTTCCTCTCACCGCAGACGCTGTGCCTCGTGCAGGGCGTCGGCCTGATCCCCGCCGCCGTCGCGCTGGCCCTGCTCGGGTCACCTACGCCCGGCCCGGCCGTGGCGGAACCCTCCGGAGGCGAGCGGTGAACCCCGTCATCACCCCGGCCGCCTGCGCGGACATCGCCGAACTGCGCCAGCTGTACTACGCCGTCTACGGGCCGCACTATCCCGTGGCCCTCGGCACCGACCCGGCCGAGATGGCCCGGCTCATCGAGGACCCGTACTCCCTGTGGCTCGTCGGCCGCTGCGCCGACACCGGGGCCCTGACCGTGTCCGCCGCCATCCACGGTGAGCCGGGCAGCCGCATCGGCCGCCTGGAGGGCATCGCCGTCCACCCCGGGCACCGCTCGGCGGGCCTGGCCGCCGCCCTGACCGAGGCCCTGTGCGCCGGGATGCTGGACACAGGACGGCTGGACTCGGTGTACGCGACCGTGCGCACCGTCAGCGCCGGTCCGCAGCGCGTCGTCGCGCGCAACGGCTTCCGCCCGCTGGGCATCCTGCCCAATGCGGTGGATCTCCGCAGCCGCGAAAGCCTCGCACTCTACGCGCGTCACTCCGCCGGGGTGCTCGATCGCCGGCTCCCCGTCACCGAAGTGCCCGCCCCGATGCTGCCGTTGCTGCGCACCGCCGAGGCCGCGCTCGGCATCGGCTACCCCGGGGTGCGGGCCGCCGCCCCGCTCGCGGCGCCCGCGCCGCAAGGGGCCGTCGAACGGCTGGAGATGATCGAGGCGCCGGCCTTCGTGCGCCGCCGCTTCCGCGAGCAGTTCCCCGGCGCCGGGGGCTGGTTCTACCCGCTGCACACCCCGAACGTGCTGCTCACCCCCGAAGACGGCCGGTTCGAGGTCTACGCGTACCTCAACCGCGCCGGCGGGTACGCCTCCTTGCTGACCGCCCACCCCGACCCGGCCGCCGCGGCCGCGTACCTCGAACCCGTCACCCGCGCACTGGCCCGCGCGGGCGCCGGGTACGTCGAGGCCCTGGTGCCGCTCGCGCACCAGGAGGCCCTCTCGGCCTTCCTGGCCCAGGGGTTCGTCGCCGGGGCCCTTTACCCGGCGATGCGCGCGGACGGGGACGGCTTCCACGACTACGCCGTCCTGTCCCGTTCCAGCGAGCGGATCGACTTCCGCGGCGTCGCCGTCGAACCGCCCCTCCAGCCCTATCTGGACTGCTACGTGTCGGCCTGGGCGTCGACCCACCTGCCCACATCATCCGAGGTTGCCTCATGAACCCCATGGCCCCCGTGAACCCCTTGAACCCCCATCTCGCGCCGGTCGCCGTACCCGACCCGGCCCTCCTGCCCCACGTACAACAGCTGTGCGACCTGACCGACCCGTACGCCTTCGGGGCCGCGGAGGACGAACTGTTCGCCGCCGCCATGGCGGAGACCAACGCCTGGCACACCGAGCGCTCCCCGTTCTTCCGCTCCCTGTACGAGGCCACTCCCCCGGCTGAGCCGTACCGTGCGCCGCTCGTCCACGCGAACTTCTTCAAGCGGCACGAGGTGCTCTCCATCCCGCGCGAGGAGGTCGAGCTGCACCTGACCTCCTCCGGCACCACGGGCCAGAAGTCGCAGATGTTCTTCGACCAGTGGACCATCCGCTCCGCCCAGCGCATGGTCGCCCGGATCTTCGAGCGCAACGGCTGGATCACCCCCGACCAGGAGGTCAACTACCTCCTGTACAGCTACGAGCCGGCCCCCTCGCTCAACCTCGGGACCGCCTTCACCGACAACTACCTGTGCGATTTCGCCCCGGCGCGCAGCGTCGAGTACGCGCTGCGCAACACCGGCGGCGACCACGAGTTCGACCCCTTCGGCTGCATCGCCGCGCTGCGCCGCTTCGAGCGGGAGGACGCCCCGGTCCGCATCCTCGGCTTCCCGGCCTTCCTCTTCTTCACGCTGGAGCGGATGCGGGCCATGGGACTGCCTCCGCTGCGCCTGCCCGAGGGCTCCCTCGTCGTCCTCGGCGGCGGCTGGAAGGGCCACGCCGACCGGCGCATCGGCAAGGAGGAGCTGTACGCCCGCGTCACCGAGCAGCTCGGCATCCCGGGTGAGCGGATCCGGGACACCTTCGGGTCGGTGGAGCACTGCATCCCGTACATCGAGTGCGACCACCACCGGCTGCACTCCCCCGTCTGGTCCCGGGTGACGATCCGTTCCACCCGCACGCTCGAACCGCTGCCGTACGGGGAGCGGGGCTACCTGCACCTCGTGTCGCCGTACATCACCTCGGTACCGGCGCAGAGCGTGGTCATGGGCGACCTCGCCTCCCTCCAGCCGGGCGACGCCTGCGGGTGCGAGCTTCAGACCCCCTGGTTCACCGTCCACGGCCGTGCCGGGGCGAGCCGCAACCGCAGCTGCGCGGTGGCCGCAGCGGAACTCATGAAGGGCATGGCGTGACCGAGACCGAGATGCAGCACTACTGGCAGGGCTCCTTCGTCGGCGACGAGGAGGCCGGGCGCCGTCTCGCCGGTCTGCCGGCCGCCGTCGAGGCCGCGCTGGCCGACGGGCTGGAGACCGAGACCGTCCTGGCCGCCTGCGACGCCCTCGCCACCGCGCTGTGCGACCCGGCCCACCCGGTGCACGTCCGGCTCGCCGCGTACCTGCCCGAGGGGGAGGACCCGGCCGCCCTGGCCGAGCTCGGCGCCGCCCTCGGCCGACGGGAGCTGACCCGAAAGCTGCGCCGCGAGCTGGGCAGCGCGACTCCCGGCCGGCTGAACCGGGCCGATCCGCGCGAGACGGTGTACGAGGCGTGGGCGCCCGTCGGCCTGGTCGCGCACATCGCCCCGGGCAACGCCGCGACGGTCGCGCCGCTGAGCATCGTCGAGGGCCTGCTCGCCGGAAACGTCAACATCCTCAAGACCAGCAGCGCCGACACCCTGCTGACCCAGCACCTGATGGCCGAGCTCGCCGCTCTGGACCCGAGCGGTGCACTGGCCGCGCGGATCGTCGTCCTGCGCTTCCCGTCCTCCCGGCAGGAGTGGCTGCGCCTGATGTGCGCTCCTGCGGACGCCGTCGCCGTATGGGGCGGGGAAGGGGCCGTCGAAGGGGTGGCGGCCCATGTGCCGGCCGGCTGCCGGCTGGTGGAGTGGGGGCACCGGATCTCCTTCGCGTACCTGACGGGCGACGTCTGGTCGGATGCCGGCACGCTCGAGGCCCTCGCGGACGATGTGTGCCTGCACGAACAGCAGGCGTGTTCCAGCCCCCAGGTGGTCTACCTCGACACCGAGGACGAGGGCGAGGTGTTCGCCTTCGCCGAGCGGTTCGCGACCGTCCTCGCGGCCCGGCCGCCGGCCGCGACCACCGCGTACGCCGACGACCCGGATCCCGCCGAGGAGGCCGAGCTGACCACCACCGAGCTGGTGGCCCGGCTGGAGGAACACCTGGGCCTGACCCGGGTGTTCGCCGCGCCCGACGGCTCGTGGCGGGTCATGGCCGACACCCGGTCCCCGCTCACCGCCTCGCCGCTGCACCGCAGCGTGTGGGTCAAGCCGCTGCCCCGCAAGCGGCTGATCGCCACCCTGCGCCCGATGCGCCGCTATCTGCAGACGGCGGGCCTCGCGGGCAGCCGGACCGACATCGCCGAGCTGTCCCGCACCGCCCTGGCGGCGGGCGTCACCCGCGTCACACCGGTCGGCGCCATGCTGGAGAGCTACGCGGGCGAGCCGCACGACGGCGTCTACGCACTGCAGCGCTACAGCCGCCGCGTCGCGGTCCAGGCCGACCCGGCCCGCTTCGCGACCACCGCCTGCCTGGACGACCTGGCCCGCCCCGTGGTCCTGCCGCAGCCCACCGGCCCGCTGCTGGGCAAGGAGGACGTACAGGAGCCGGCCCGGCGGCTGGCGCGCGCCGACGCCGAGCTGTTCTTCCGCAGCGGCGGCAGCACCGGCGCACCGGCCCTGTCGGTCTTCAGTTACGACGACTACGACACCCAGATGCACGCCGCCGCCCGCGGCCTGCTCGCCGCCGGTTACGACCCGGTCGGGGACCGCACCGCCAACCTCTTCTACTGCGGCGCGATGTACGGCAGCTTCATCAGCTTCTTCTCCGTACTGGAACGCCTCGGCGGGGTCCAACTGCCGCTGTCCGCCGGGCCCGACCACCGCGCGACCGCCCAGGCCATCATCGACCACGGGGCCGACACCCTCTTCGGCATGCCCTCCTACCTGTGGCAGCTGCTGCACGCGGAGGAGGAGGCGCTGCGTGCGTACGGCGGCCTGCGCAAGGTCTTCTACGGCGGCGAGCACTTCACGCAGGAGCAGCAGCGCACCCTGAAGGCCACGTTCGGCATCGAGGCCGTCCGCTCGATCACCTACGGCAGCACCGACCTCGGCCCGCTGGGCTACCAGTGCACCGAGAGCTCCGGAGGCGTCCACCACCTGCACGCCGACCTCCACACCATGGAGATCCTGGACCTGGCCGAGGACCGGCCGGTGGCCGCGGGCGAGACGGGCCGGCTGGTCTTCACCACGCACGCCCGGCGCGGCCAGCGCCTGGGCCGTTACCTGATAGGCGACCTCGGCCGGGAGATCCCGGGCCGCTGCCCCTGCGGCCGGCACGCGCCCCGCTTCGAGCTGAGGGGCCGCACCGGTGACGTGATGCGGGTGGCGACGTACTTCCTCAACCACCGCCGCTTCCTGGCCCTGGCCGAGGAACGGGGCGGCCACCGCGGCGAGCTGCAGATCCGGCTCGACGGTACGGACGCGCGCGAGCGGCTGACCGTACGGGTGGAGCGGACCGGAGCGACGGACCCGGAGCGGCTGCGGGAGGTGTTCCTGTCCGGCTACCCGGAGCTGCGGTCGGCCGTGACGGAACAGCTGCTGGACCTGGTGGTCGAGGCGGTCGACGGCGCGTCGCTGGACCGCAGCCCGACCAGCGGCAAACTCCTCGCGGTGGTGGACGCACGCCGCTAGGAAGTGACCCCTGCCCGTCGTCAGCCGCCGGGTTGCAACCGGGTGGGGGAATCGGCCTGCAGGGCGGCGGCGGCTCCTGCCCTGGCGGGCAGGGATCGGACCATGCCCATGCTCGTCGGTACCTCGGGGTGGCAGTACAAGGACTGGCGCGGCGTTCTCTACCCGCCCGAGCAGCCGCAGCGGCTGTGGCTGGAGGAGTACGCCCGCCGGTTCGCCACCGTTGAGAACAACAACGCCTTCTACCGGCTGCCCACGACGGAGCTCTTCGGGGCCTGGCGGGAGCGGACACCCGAGGGGTTCGTGATGGCGGTCAAGGCCAGCCGCTACCTGACCCATCTGAAGCGGCTGCACGACCCCGAGGAGCCGGTGCACCGGCTGATGGAACGCGCCGCGGGCCTCGGCGACCGGCTGGGGCCCGTCCTGCTGCAGTTGCCGCCCTCCTTCCGCGAGGACGTCGGGGCGCTGGACGCGTGCCTCGGCTGCTTTCCCGGCACGGTTCGGGTGGCCGTCGAGTTCCGCCACGCCTCGTGGTGGGAGGCGGAGCGGGAGGTACGGGCGGTGCTGGAGCGGCATGGCAGCGCGCTGTGCTGGGCGGACCGGGGGTCCCGGCCGGTGACGCCGCTGTGGCGTACGGCGTCATGGGGGTACGTCCGGTTCCACGGCGGCCTGGCCGAGCCGCCGCCGCGCTACGGACTGCAAGCCCTGAAGTCCTGGGTCGTGCGCATCGCCGACGCGTGGCCGGACGAGGCGGACGTGCACGTGTACTTCAACAACGACCTCGGTGGTGCGGCCGTCGTCGATGCCGCGAGGTTCGCCCGGGCGGCGGCCGCACTGGGCAGGACGGTGAGCCGTACCCCTCCGTCGCCGAGAGCGCCCGACAGGTGACGCCGACGCGCGCGCGGGATGATGGAGAAGGGCAAGGTCACACGCATCGAAAGCGTGATTCACATGACGACAGCTGCCGGCTTCTACCGACCGGTCAAAGTGACGGCCGTACTGGACGCACCACTCTCGCGCTGGCTGTGGCTGGTCAAGTGGATCCTCGCGATCCCCCACTACATCGTGCTCGCCTTCCTGTGGATCGCCTTCCTCCTGGTCAGCGTGATCGCGTTCTTCGCCATCCTCCTCACCGAGCGCTACCCGCGAGCCCTCTTCGACTTCAACCTCGGGGTGCTCCGCTGGTCGTGGCGGGTCTCGTACTACGCGTACGGCGCGCTGGGTACGGACCGGTACCCGCCGTTCAGCCTCGGCCCCGAGCCCGGATACCCGGCCCGGCTCGACATCGCCTACCCGGAACACCTGTCCCGAGGTCTGGTGCTGGTGAAGTGGTGGCTGCTCGCCATCCCGCAGTACCTCGTGATCGGCATCTTCACCGGTGCCATGCACGGCGGTTGGTGCGTCGGCGGTCTGATCGGTCTGCTCGTGCTCATCGCCGTCGTCACGCTGGCCTTCACCGAGAAGTACCCGCGCGATCTGTTCGACCTGGTGATCGGGCTCAACCGGTGGGTACTGCGCGTCACGGCCTACGCCTCGCTCATGACGGACGCCTACCCGCCCTTCCGCCTCGACATGGGCGGTGAGGAGCGGACCCCCACCGGCTGAATCCCCGGATCCAGGACCCGCTATTCCCAGTCGTCCCAGGGCGGGTCCATCTCGTCCAGGTCGAAGGGCGGCTCGTCCGCGTCCGGCGCCGCGGGCCGTGCGACCGACCCGAGCTCGGCGGCGGGGGCGGGAGCAGGCGCAGGGGCAGGCACCGTGGCAAGGGCAGCGGCAGCGGCAGGCGCGGTGGCCTCGCACTCCGCCAAGGTGTCGAGGACACCCTGGCCGTACTTGGTGAGCTTGGCCTCGCCGACGCCGCCGACGGTGCCCAGCTCCTCCACCGTGCCGGGGAGCCGGGTCGCGATCTCCCTGAGCGTCGCGTCGTGGAAGACGACGTATGCCGGTACGCCCTGCTCGCGCGCCGTCGCGGCCCGCCAGGCGCGCAGGGCCAGGAAGACCGGTTCGGCCGCGGCCGGCAGGTCGACCGGCACACGGGCGCCCTTCCCGGAGCGCGAGCCGGACTCCTTTCGGGGCGAGCCGACGACCGCCTTCTCCTTCCGCATCGAGACGGTGCGCCGCCCTCCCAGCACCTCGCCGCTGTCGTCCGTCAGGACGAGCGTCCCGTATTCGCCCTCCACCGCCAGCAGCCTCAGCGCCAGCAGCTGGCGCACGACCCCCCGCCATTCCGCGGTGCTCAGATCCGACCCGACGCCGAACACCGAGAGCGCGTCGTGGTCGAACTGGATGACCTTGGCCGTCTTCTTGCCCTGCAAGATGTCGATGATCTGGCCGGCGCCGAACTTCTGGCGCCGTTCCTTCGCCAGCCGCCACACCGTGGACAGCAGTTTCTGCGCGGCGACCGTCCCGTCCCAGGACTCGGCCGGCGTCAGACAGGTGTCGCAGTTGCCGCACGGCCCGCCGAACTGCCCGAAGTACTCCAGCAGCCGCGACCGGCGGCAGTCGACCGTCTCGCAGAGCGCGAGCATGGCGTCCAGGTGCATGCCCAGGGAGCGGCGGTGCGCCTCGTCGCCCTCGGAGCCTTCGATGAGCTTGCGCTGCTGGACCACGTCCTGCAGGCCGTACGCCAGCCACGCCGTGGCCGGCTCGCCGTCGCGGCCGGCCCGGCCGGTCTCCTGGTAGTAGCCCTCGACCGACTTCGGCAGGTCGAGATGCGCGACGAACCGCACGTCCGGCTTGTCGATGCCCATGCCGAAGGCGATCGTGGCCACCACCACGACCCCGTCCTCCCGCAGGAAGCGCGCCTGGTTCGCCGCACGCGTGCGGGCGTCCATGCCGGCGTGGTACGCCACGGCATCGATGCCCTGCTCCACCAGGAAGCTCGCTGTCTTCTCCACCGAGGACCGCGAGAGGCAGTAGACGACTCCGGCGTCCCCGTCGTGCTCGGTCCGGATCAGCTCCAGCAGCTGCTTGAGCGGGTTGTTCTTCGCGGCGATGCGGTACTGGATGTTCGGCCGGTCGAAGCTGGCGACGAAGTGCCGGGCGTCCTCCAGGCCGAGCCGCGCCACGATCTCGGCGTGGGTGGCCTCGGTGGCCGTCGCGGTCAGCGCGATCCGCGGCACCTTCGGCCAGCGCTCGTGCAGCATGGACAGCGCCAGGTAGTCGGGCCGGAAGTCGTGACCCCACTGCGCGACGCAGTGCGCCTCGTCGATCGCGAAGAGCGCCACCTTGCCCCGGTCGAGCAGGCGCTGTGCGCTCTCGGTGCGCAGCCGCTCGGGGGCCAGGTAGAGCAGGTCCAGCTCGTCGGCGAGAAAGGCCCGCTCGACGGCCTGGCGCTCGTACGAGTCCTGCGTGGAGTTGAGGAATCCGGCCCGTACCCCGAGGGCGGTGAGCGCGTTCACCTGGTCCTGCATCAGCGCGATGAGTGGCGAGATCACGATGCCCGTGCCTTCTCTGACGAGGGCCGGGATCTGGTAGCAGAGCGACTTTCCGCCGCCGGTCGGCATCAGCACGAGGGCGTCACCGCCGCCGACGACCTGCTCGATGATCTCCTGCTGCTCGCCGCGGAAGGAGCTGTAACCGAAGACGCGGTGCAGTACCTGCAACGCGTCGGAGGTCTCGGGTGAAGCGTCCGGAAGGGCCATTCCCGAAGCCTAACGGCACCCGCCGACACCCCGGCTCCGCGCTGTCAAGTGACGAATAGCCGGGGCTACGGCCGCATCCCCCCTCCGGGCACGGTGGAAACCGGTCGTCCTGCGCAAGTGCAGGGCGCTAAACGCCACCCGGATCGGAGACCTCGATGTCCCGTCGCGCAGGGGTCCTCGTGACCCGTCGCCCCCGGCTCGTCCTCCTCGGCGCGCTCGTGTTCCTCGTGCTGTCCGTCGTGTTCGGAGCGGAGGCGACCGGCCGGCTGAAGACGCAGGGGTACGACGACCCGCGATCCGAATCCAGCCGCGCGGCCCTCGTGGCGGCCGAGCGCAAGGGGGCGTCCCCCAACCTGGTCGTGGTCGCGCAGGCCCGCGGCGGATCCGTCGACGACCCGTCGGTCCGGAGCGCGGGCGAGGGCCTGACCAGGCATCTCGCGGCCCAGCCGCAGGTGAGCGCCGTGACCTCGTACTGGACCGGCGGCGCGGCGGAGCTGCGCGGCCGGGACGGCCACGCGGCCATGCTGGTCGCGCACGTGGACGGCGAGGGGGAGCAGCTCGCAGCGCGGGTCAAACAGCTGCGCGAGGAGCTGACCACCCCGGCCGCCTCCGGGACGGCCCTGACGGTGCACGTCGGCGGGACGGCGCTCGCCGACGCCGAGCTCCAGGACGTCTCGGAGTCCGACCTGAAGCGGGCCGAATCCTTCGTCCTGCCGGGAACCCTCATCCTGCTGGTCCTGGTGTTCGGCAGTGTGGTGGCCGCGGCGCTGCCCCTGCTGATCGGGGTCCTGGCCGTCGCCGGGACGCTGCTGGTCCTGAGCGCTCTGGGCGCCGTCACCGACGTGTCCGTGTTCGCGCTGAACCTCACCACGGCGCTCGGCCTGGGGCTGGGCATCGACTACGGGCTGCTGATCGTCTCGCGGTTCCGTGAGGAGCTCGCCGCCGGATACCACCCGCGCAACGCCGCCATCCGGACCGTGCGCACCGCGGGCCACACGATCGCCTTCAGTGCCGCGACGGTCTCCGCCGCGCTCGCGACGCTGCTGGTGTTCCCGCCGTACTTCCTGCGCTCCTTCGCCTACGCGGGCATCGCGGTGGTGGTGATCGCGGCGGTGAGCGCCGTGACCGTACTGCCGGCCCTGCTCACGCTGCTCGGAACGCGGGTGAACGCCTGGCCCGTGCCGTGGCGCCGCCGGGTCCACGCCGGCTCGGGGTCGCGCTTCTGGGCGGGGCTGGCGCGGATCGTCGTACGCCGCCCGCTGATCGCGGCGCTGCCGGTGATCGGCCTGCTCGTGGTCCTCGCCGGGCCGTTCGCGCACGCCGGTTTCGCCACCCCCGACGACCGGGCGCTGCCGGTGAGCGCGTCCAGCCGTCAGACCGGGGACCTGGTGCGCGGCACGTTCGACATGAAGGGCTCCAGCGCGCTCACGGTCGTCATGACGGGTGCGCCGTCCCCGTCGACTCAGGCGGAGTACACCCGCCGGCTGTCCGCGCTCCCGCAGGTCGCGCAGGTCGTCGGACCCCCCGCCGCCGGCCCGGGCCGGCTCTCCGTGGTGCCGCTGGTCGACCCCCAGTCGCGCGCCGCCCAGCAGCTCGTGCACGACATCCGCGCGACTCCCGTACCGGCGGGCACCGAGGTGCTGGTCGGCGGCCCGAGCGCGGTACTGGTCGACGCCAAGGCCACGGTGGGAGACCGGCTTCCGCTGGCGCTCGCCGTGATCACGCTCACCACTTTCCTGCTGCTGCTCGGATTCACGCGCAGCCTGCTCCTGCCGCTGAAGGCCATCGCGCTGAACGCCCTGAGCCTCGCCGCCGTCCTCGGAGCCATGGTGTGGATCTTCCAGACGGGCCATCTGCACCAGCTGCTCGACTTCACGCCCGGCCCGCTCAGCACGACCATGCCGGTGCTGCTGTTCTGCATCGTCTTCGGGCTCTCGGTGGACTACGAGGTGTTCGTCCTCGCGCGCATCAAGGAGGCACACGACGCCGGGCAGGACAACGCCGACTCGATCGTCTCGGGCCTCGCGCACACCGGCGGCATCGTCACGACCGCAGGCGCCCTGCTCGCCTTCACCCTCCTGAGCTTCGGCACCTCGCAGGTCTCCCTCCTGCAGTTCTTCGGGATCGGCGCGGGCCTCGGCGTTCTCCTCGACGCCACGCTCGTACGGGGCGTCCTCGTACCGGCGCTCATGCGCCTGGCGGGCGACCTGAACTGGTGGGCACCGCGGCTGCTGAGGCGCAAGGAGCCGAGCCCGGCGCCCCGTCCTCCCCCGGCTCCCGCCAGGAGATGCCCCCCGGGCCGCATCGCCGTCCGTGCCTCCGTCTGTACCCCCGTCCGTACCCACGCCCCCGCGCGCCACTGACCACCGACAAGACAAGGAAGACCCACATGTCTGACATCGCGATCACCGGACTCGGCTGCCGCTTCCCCGGCGCCCCCGACCTCCACGCCTACTGGGAGCTCCTGATGAGCGGCGAACGGCAGTTCTCCGCCGTCCCGGGGGAGCGCTGGAACCACGAGACGTTCCACGAGCCCGCCAACCGGTCGGCCCCCAATGCCGCGTACACCGACCAGGTCGCCTTCCTGGACGAAGTGGACCGCTTCGCCGCCCAGCACTACGGGGTGCCGCCCGCCCGTGCCCGGGCCATGGACCCGCAGCACCGGCTGATGCTCGACGTCGCCCGCGAGGCCCTCGAGGACGCGGGGCTGGGACGCGGCGACTTCGACCGGGAGAACACCGGGGTCTTCCTCGGACTGTCGGTGTCCGACTACAAGGACCTCATGTCGGCCCCCATCCGGGCCATCACCCTGGCCGAGCAGTCGCTCGCGGCAGACGACGCCGACGGCCTTGCCGCCGTCAAGGAGCAGGCAGGACAGCTCGGCACCATCCAGAGCTTCACCCTGCCCGGGAGCCTCCTCAACATGGCGTCCGGCACCGTCAGCCGGCAATTCGACCTCGGCGGCCCCAGCTTCGCCGTCGACGCCGCCTGTTCCGGCTCACTGGTCGCCCTCGACCAGGCGATGGCCCAGCTGCGCCAGGGCAGCTGCCGGATCGCCGTCGTCGGCGGCGTGTACCTCAACCTCACCCCCGACAGCCTGGTCGGTTTCTCCAGACTCCGTGCACTGTCCGCCACCGGGGTGTGCCGCCCGTTCGACGAGGGGGCCGACGGCTTCGTCCTGGGCGAAGGCGGCGGCGCTGTCGTCATACGGCCGCTCGCCGACGCACTCGCCGACGGCGACCGGGTCTACGCGGTGATCAAGGGCATCGGCTCGGCCAACGACGGCGCGTCTCCCGGGCCGCTGGTTCCCACCGCCGAAGGCCAGCTGCGCGCCATGCGCCGGGCCTACGACGACGCGGGGGTTGCCCCCTCCTCCGTAGGTTTCCTCGAGGCCCACGGCACCGGTACCTCCGTCGGTGACCGTTCCGAGATCGAGGCGCTGCGCCGGCTGCGCACCGAGTACCCCGACGAGGACCCCGGTCTGTGCTACCTCGCCGCGGGCAAGGCCCTCATCGGGCACTCCCTGTCCGCGGCGGGCATCGCGGGACTGATCAAGACGGCCCTGGTCGTCCATCACGGCACGATCGTGCCGCAGCCGGAGACCACCCCCCATCCGGACCTGGGCATTTCCGCCGCGGGCCTGCGCTTTGCCGACAGCGCGCGGCCCTGGCCGACCGCGGGTACGGGCAGGGGCGCCCCGCGGCGGGCCGCCGTCAGCTCGTTCGGATTCGGCGGCACGAACGTCCACGTGATCCTGGAGGAGCAGCCCTCCCCGGCCGTCCGCCGCCTCCCGGTACGCACCCAAGCCGCCGGACCTCACCTGGTCCTGCTCTCGGCCGGAAACCGTGAGCTGCTGGACCGGCACATCGGCGAGGTGCTCGACAGCATCGACCGCGCACCCCACACGCCGATCGCGGCGGTGGCCCACACCCTGGGCGCCCGTGAGCCGCTGACGGCCCGCCTCGCGATCGTGGCCTGCGACACAGAGGAATTCACCCAGCGGCTGCGGCACGCCCGCCGGCAGCTCGCCGACGGAGCCGGCGGCGACCTCGGCGACGGCAACGGGGGCGACCTCGGCGACGGCGCCTTCTACGCCGACGCTCCCCTGCCGGCCGAGCAGCGCCGCATCGCCTTCCTCTTCCCCGGTCAGGGCAGCCAGCGGCCGGGCATGATGCAGGACCTCTACGAGAGGTTCACCGGTTTCCGTGCGGCCGTCGACGCGCTCGGCGCCGTGGCCCACCAGGACAGCGGCCTCGACCTCACCGATCTGCTGTACGGCGAGGCGTCGGCCGGCCACGGCGACGGCGACGCCGAGCAGCTCAGGCAGCGGCTCGCCGCCACCGATGTGTGCCAGCCCCTGCTCGGTACCGTCCAGATCGCGGCCACCCGCCTGCTCGCCGACTGCGGCGTCACTCCCGGCCTCGCCCTCGGCCACAGCGTCGGAGAGTTCGCGGCGGCCGCGGCGGCCGGAGCGCTCACCGACGAGGACACCATCCGGCTCCTGGTCCACCGGGGAGCGGCCCTCCAGCGGGCCGGGACCGGCCTCGGGGGCGGGATGCTCGCCGTGCAGAGCGACGAGGAGACCTGCCACCGGCTCGTCGACGGCATCGACGACGTGTGGCCGGCCTGCTTCAACCACGAGCGGCAGGTCGTGGTCAGCGGCACGCCTCAGGGGCTCGCCGCCGTACGGCAGGCCTGCGCCGACGCCGGGATCGTCACCGCCGCGCTCGACGTCTCCCATGCCTTCCACTCGCCGCTGCTGGCCTGCGCCGAGGAGACGATGCGCGCGGGCCTCGCCAACCGCCCCGTCAGCAGTCCCGTCCTGCCGTTCGTCTCTTCGGTGAACGCGGAGCTGTGCACCGACCCCGGCCGGCTGCGCGAGCTGTGGGCCCTCCACGCGTCCACGCCCGTCCGCTTCAGCGACGCCGTCCGCACCGCCTACGACCAGGGGGCCCGCGTCTTCCTCCAGGTGGCCGGCGGCAGCTCGCTCCTCACCTCGGTCCGCCGCAACCTCACCGGCCACAACGACATCCACGTCGTCCCCGCGGCGGGGGTGGCACCGGACCGCGGACGCGACTTCGTCCTGGCCCTCGCCCGGCTCGCGGTCCTGGGCGTCCCGGTCGACCCGCGCGCCCTGATTCCCCGGGAAGACCGCCGTCTGCTGGACCTGCCGGTGGCGAAGCTCGACACCCAGTCCTACTGGCTGTCCGACCTGCGCCCCGCGAAGCGGGACACCCCCGCCGACTCCCTCCCGCCCCACCCCGCACCCCTCGAGGAGACCCCGATGGATCACCCCGCCGATCACCCGATGAACGAGCTGCTCCGGCTGGCTCAGCAGCAGGTGACGCTGCTGGCCCGCCTCACCGACGCGCTCCCCGCGCCGAACCCCGCCGTACAGGTCACCGCCCCGCCGACGGCCGGAACCACACCGGTGCCCGCTTCCCCCGCCTCCCCGGCCGTCACGGCCGTCCCGGCCGACGAGGCGCCGACGCCGGCGCCGCCGACCGGGCAACTCGACGAGGTCACCGAGGCCGTGCTCGCGCACGTGGCGCGGATCAGCGCGTTCCCGGTGGGTCATCTGCGCAAGGACCAGCTCCTGATCGACGAGCTCGGTTTTGACTCGCTGATGCTGACCGACCTGTTCACCTCCCTGAAGCGGCAATGGCCGCGGTGGACGTTCGACGAGACGACCGCCGACCGGCCGACCGCCGGGAGCATCGCCGCGCTGATCGCGGGCGGCTCCCCGGACGCCGCGCCGGCAGCCTTCCCCGCACAGCGCGCCGACCGCGGGGAAGAAGCCCCCTCCCCGGCGCCCGCCGAGCCGGTAGCCTCCGCCACCGGTCCGCTTCCCGAAGAGCACACGCGGATCGAGTGCTTCCCGGAGGTCACCGCCCACGGCGAGCGCATCACCGCCCTCACCGGGATGGGGCTGCCCAATCCGTACTTCCTCGTCCACGAGGGCGGTATGACGGACACGACCGTCATCGACGGCCGGGAACTCCTCTCGTTCTCCAGCTACAACTACCTGGGCATGGCCACACACCCCCAGGTGAACGAGGCGGCGAAGGACGCGATCGAGCGCTACGGCACGTCGGTTTCCGCCAGCCGGCTGCTGTCCGGCAGCCGTCCGCTGCACCGGGAACTCGACACGGAACTCGCCGGCCTGCTCGGATGCGAGGCCGCGATCACCCTGGCCAACGGGCACGCCACCAACGTCACCGTGATCGGGCACCTCGTCGGCCCCGGGGACCTCGTCATCCACGACTCCCTCGCCCACGACAGCATCCTCCAGGGGTGCAAGCTGTCCGGCGCGACCCGACGGCCGTTCCCCCACAACGACGCGGCCGCCCTCGACGCCGTCCTCACGCAGGTCCGCGACCAGTACCGGCGGGTGCTCGTCGTCATCGAGGGCGTGTACAGCATGGACGGCGACATCGCCGACCTGCCCGCCCTCGTCGAGGTCAAGCGCCGGCACGGCGCGCTGCTGATGATCGACGAGGCGCACAGCATCGGAACGATCGGTGCGACGGGGCGCGGCATCGGCGAGTACTTCGGCATCGACCGCTCGGTCGTGGACCTGTGGTCGGGCACGCTGTCCAAGGCACTGGCGAGCTGCGGTGGCTACGTCGCCGGTAACCGCTCGGTCGTCGAGTACCTGCGCTACACCGTTCCGGGCTTCGTCTTCAGCGCCGGCATGACCCCGGCCGACACCGCCGCCTCCCTGACCGCCCTGCGCGTGCTGCGTGCCGAGCCGGAGCGCGTGGCCCGTCTCGCGGAGAACGCCGCGCTGTTCGTCCGCCTCGCGGGCGCGGCGGGGATCGACATCGGGGACAGTCATGACACGGCGATCGTCCCGTGCATCGTCGGGGACTCGCTGAAGACCCTGCGGCTCGCGGAGGCCCTCTTCCAGCAGGGCATCAGCGTCAATCCGATCCTCTACCCGGCCGTGCCCGAGGAAATGGCCCGGCTGCGCTTCTTCATCACCTGTGACCACACGCCCGACCAGATCCGGTACGCCGTGACCGCCCTGGAGGGCGAGCTGCGGCACCTGGACCCGGTCCCCGCCGCCGCATGAGCCCCGCGGCAGTGCACACCGCCTTCCCGTCGATCGCGCCGGGACACGTCCACCGGTGGGGCGGAGCCCGCGTCATCGTGGCCCGGCGTACCGACCTCGGCCAGGCAGGCCAGCCACCGCCTCTCTCCCCGGCCGAACGGCGCGTGGTCCGGGCGCTGCCGGCCTGGCGGCAGGCCGAGTGGGTGGCCGGCCGGCTGCTCGCCAAGCGCCTGGTCGGCGAGTTCGTCGCCGCGCCGGCGCAGGACGTGGAGATCCTCCCGCGTGACGACGGCAGCCCCGGCGTCGTCGTCGGCGGCACCCCGATGCATGCCGTGAACGTCTCCATCAGCCACACCTCCCGATACGTCGCCGCGGCCCTCGCACCGGAACCGGTCGGCGTGGACCTGTGCGAGAGGGCTTCGGCCGCCGCGGTACGCCGTGTCGCGGACCACGCCTTCTCGCCCGGGGAACTCTCCCTCGTCGGTACGGACCGGCCGGATGCCCTGGCAGGTGCCTGGGCGCTGAAGGAAGCCGCGGTCAAGGCGGACCGCAGCGGCATCTTCGGCGCCGCTCCGCGCCACATCGCGATCCTCGGCCTGCGGCCGCCCGTACTCGGCGGACGGCGCCGCGCGATGGTGTGGCAGGCGGGAGACGCGGTCCTCGCCCTTGTCCTCGCCCGCCCGTGACGGCACTGCGTTGGTGCTCCCCGGCCCGCCGGATCATGCTTGTCAGTGGAGCCCCTGGCCGTGCAATGCCGTGGAACAGCGGCAAAGGAACTAGCGAGGGTGAGATGAGCGGCGATGGAGCAAGTTCCCACCTCTCCTGGTGAGCGGCCGGAGCAGGCGAGCGCCTCCCCCGAGTCGGCGTACACGGCCACGGCCACCATCAGCGAGCAGGGCATCGTGACCGAGTGGAGCGAGGATGCCCGTCGGCTGCTCGGCTACGTGCCCTCCGAGGTACTGGGACTGCCCGCCGCCCAGCTGCTCGCCGACGGCGCCGGCGATACGGCGTGGCGGATCCCGTCCGGGCAGGAGCGGTGGAGCGGCACGGTGGCGCTGCGGCACCGGGACGGCCGGCGGCTGGAACTGGGGCTGCTCGCGCACCGCTGGACGTCCACCGGCGGGACCGCCAAGTGGTTCGTGGTGTCCGCCGTGGCGGGCGAGCCCCGCACGCCCCGGGGCGTATCGCTGAACGAATGGGCGTTCACCCAGTCCCCCTGCTTCATGGCGATCTTCGACGCGGACCTGCGGCTGGTGCGGGCGAACGCCGGCATGGAGCGCACGCTGTCCCTCACGGAGGCCGAGATGCGCGGGCTGCGCCTGCCGGACATCGCGCCGGATCCCGTGAGCGACGAGACCGAGCGGAAGATGCGCCTGGTGCTCGAGACCGGTGAGCCGCAGTACGAGGAGGCCTTCGTCCGCCCCACGGGCGCGAGCACGGAGCACGGCTGGGCGACCTCGCTGGCCCCTTTGCGGGACCGGGACGGCCGGGTGCACGCGGTGTGCCTGGCCGCGCACGACAGGACCGGGATCGAGGGCGACCGGCAGCTGATGCTCCTGCCGGACGACGCGGGCGCCCGCATCGGCACCACCATGGACGGCGCCCGCACCGCGCAGGAGCTGGCCGACGCCGCCGTCCCCCGGTTCGCCGATTTCGCGCTCGTCGACCTGCTGGAGCCTCCCCCGCGCGCTGACGAACCGCCCACCGGCCCGGTGGCAGGTCCGGTCACCGTGTCCCGTACCGCCGCGCGGTCGGTCCTCGAAGGAAGCCCGGAGTCCCGGGTCGCCGTCGGAGAGACGGTCGTCTATCCGCCGCTGTCGCCTCCCGTCGAGTGTCTGGCCGCGGGCCGTGGCGCCGTGTACGGGACGAGCGACTCGGCCGTCGCCCGATGGGTGGCCGAGGACCCGGGGGCCTCCTGGATCCGAGAGAACGGGACCCACTCGATGATGGTGGTGCCGCTGCGTTTCGGCGGCACCACGCTCGGCCTGGCCGTGTTCGGCCGTCACCAGCGCCGGGAGCCCTTCCAGCCGGAGGACCTGTGGCTGGCCCAGGAGCTCACGGCCAGGGCGGCCGCCAGCATCCACAAGGCGCGCCGGTTCAACCGGGAGCACACCAGCACCATGACGCTGCAGCGCAGCCTGCTCCCGCAGTCGCTGCCCCATCACGCGGCGCTCGAGACCGCCTCCCGCTACCTGCCCGCCGGTACCGATGCCGGAGTGGGCGGCGACTGGTTCGACGTGATTCCGCTGTCCGGCGCCCGGGTGGCCCTGGTCGTGGGCGATGTCGTCGGCCACGGCATCCGTGCCGCCGCCACCATGGGCCGGCTGCGCACCGCGGTGCGCACCCTGGCCGACGTCGACCTGCCGCCCGACGAGCTGCTCACCCACCTCGATGACCTGATCATCCACCTGTCGGCCGACGAGGCCGACCGGGACGGCGCCGGGGAAACGGCCGGGGGCATCGGCACCACCTGCCTGTACGTGGTCTACGACCCGGTCACCCGCCACTGCACCGTCGCCCGGGCCGGCCACCCGCCGCCCGTCGTGGTCTCCCCGGAAGGCTCCGTGTACCTCCTCGACGTTCCGGCCGGCCCGCCGCTGGGCCTGGGGGGCCTGCCCTTCGAGACCATCGACGTCGAGCTTCCCGAGGGCAGCATCCTCGCCCTTTACACCGATGGTCTGCTGCAACCCCGTGAGCGCGACATCGACGAGGCCCTGGACGGCATGTTCGCGGCTCTCTCCCGTCCCGCCTCCACGCTGGACACGGTCTGCGACCGCGTGCTGACGGCTCTGCTGACTCACCCTCCCGATGACGACGTCGCCCTGCTCGTCGCCCGGACCCGGGCCCTCCACGCCGACAAGGTCGTCGTCTGGGACCTGCCCTCCGACCCCTCCATCGTCTCCAGCGCCCGTCGGCACACCACCGACCAGCTGACGGCCTGGGGGCTCGACGAGGCCGCGTTCGTCAGCGAGCTCGTGGTCAGCGAGCTGGTCACCAATGCCATCCGCTACGGCCAGCCGCCGATCCAGCTCCGGCTGATTCACCAGGACCGCACCCTGATCTGCGAAGTCTCCGACTCGAGCAATACCGCCCCGCACATGCGGCGCGCCCGGACCTTCGACGAAGGCGGGCGGGGCCTGCTGCTGGTCGCCCAGCTGGCGAGGCGCTGGGGCACCCGGCACGCCTCCATCGGCAAGACCATCTGGGCCGAGCAGTCCCTGGTCGGGTACTGAGGCATCGGGTACCGAGGCATCCAGACGCGCGGGCGTTCCCTGTGCGTTCCCTGCGGCGTTCCCTGTGACACGCCCGTGACAGTCGGCGGACAGCGCCATGACGTCGCCCGAACAAGCTCTTTAACAAGGACATACACCGACATTCAGGCATATGTCCCCTGCTTCCGAGGACGTGAGCATCGATGACCGAGCCGATTCGTCGGAGGGAATCCCATGAGCCTCACACTCACCATGCCGAACGCCGAAACCACCGCACCCGCGCTGGCCCCGCGTGAGCAGGAGGCACTGCGACACATCGCAGCAGGGTGCACCTACCTGCAGGCGGCCCGCCACATGGGGCTCTCGAAGCACACGGTCGACGCCTACCTCCGCCGGATCCGCGCCAAGCTGGGCATCAACACCACGGCGGAAATGACCCGGCTGGCCATCTCCCTGGGGCTGTGACACCGGACCGGATGACCTACGGCCCCCCAGGCGGGCCATGGAAGACCGGCCGGGCCCAGGCCGGAGGCTCCGGGGGCGGCTCGGGGTTCGCCGAGACCCCGGCAGACCGGGCATCCGCGGGGGATGACGGATCGGCCCGATGGCCGCCACCGTTCCCGGTGGCGGCGCGCAGGGCCGCCACGAATTCCAGGCACGAGCCGTAACGGTCCTCGGGAACCTTCGCGAGGGCCTTTTGCATGACCTCGTCGGCGGCGGACGCGATTTCCGGCCTCCTCTCGTTCAAGAGAGGGGGCTGGTCGTATTGGTGCGCCCACAGCAGCGCCGCGGCGTCGTCACGCTCGAAGGGCGGCCCGCCGGCGAGGGATTCGTAGACGACACAGGCGAGGCTGTAGAGATCGCACCTGCCGTCCACCGGCCGGCCGGAGATCTGTTCCGGTGCCATGTAGTCGAGCGTGCCGACGAACTCTCCCGTGGTGGTGAACCCGGTGAGCGCCAGCGACTTCTTCGTCAGCCCGAAGTCCGTGAGATAGATGTGTTCGGGGTGCTCGCTGTCGGTGCCCGCGGCGACCAGGATGTTGCCGGGCTTGACGTCCCGGTGCACCAGATCGTGCTCATGCGCCGCGTCGAGCGCGGATGCCACCTGGGCGGCGATACGAAGGGCGGTCGCGACGGGGAGCGGGCCGTCCCGGTCCAGCAGGGCTCGCATGTCCAGACCGGCGACGTAACGCATGGCGATGTACAGGACCCCGTCGGTCTCACCGGCTTCGAAGATCGGCACGATGTGCGGGTGGTCTATCGACGCGGCCACCCGCGATTCGTGCGTGAAGCGGCGCCGGAAGGTGTCGTCGCGGGCCCGCTCCGGGGCGATCAGCTTGAGCGCGACCGTACGGTCCAGGCGCAGGTCCTTCGCGCAGTAGACGACGGCCATGCCGCCACGGCCGAGCATGCGCTCCACCCGGTAGCCCGCGATCTGCTTCCCGATCAGGGCGGACGGCCGGCCCGTGTACATGCTCAGGTTCGGTGCCGTGCCCATCAGACGGACCCCGTCCTCGATAGTCCGTGACCAGCCTCCGGACGACAGTCGACGCGACAGGCCGCTCTTCCGTACCTGAAAGTCTATCCAGCGGGCCGCACGAGTGCCCGGCCTGCTTGCTGCGGGTGCGGTGCCCGGCGCACGGATCGGGCCCGCAGCCGAGAGGCTGCGGGCCCGATCCGTGGGGGTCAGCCTTCGCCGCCGTCGCCACCGCGGCCGCCCTGACCGCTGGTCTGGCAGCCGATGCCGATGCAGATGCCGCCGTCGCCACCGAAGCCGCCGTCACCGCCGTCACCGCCGGGAGGCGCGGCCCCGCCGTTGCCGCCGTTGCCGCCGTTGGAGCTGCCGTTGCACACTCCGGCACAGACCCCGCCGCCGCCGCCGTTCGTGCCGTTGCCGCCCACGGGGCCGGTAGTGCCGTTGCCCCCGTTGGCGCTGCCGTTGCACTGCCCGACACAGACCCCGCCCTTGGTTCCGTTGGTGCCGTTGACCGACCCGTCGCACTTGCCCGCGCACACCCTGTCACCGACGCGGACGGTGCCGTTGCCCACCTTGACGCTGCCGCTGCCGGCTTTGAGCTTGCCGAGCACCTTGCCGGCGCCGATCCGGTTCCCGCCCTGCCCGCTGTCACCGCTGCCGAGGGCGAGGCCGTGCTGCTGGACCGCGGAGACCTGGGCGGCCGGGGCTGCCGGAGCCGCTGAGGCGGCGGGCGCCATGGCACCGGCACCGATCAGGGTCGACGAGATGGCAATACCGAGACGAAACTTCCAAGAGCGCACTCGCATGAGATTCTCCTTGCCAAGAAATGGGTTCGTAGGTCATTCCGGTACCGGAAAGAAGCGGGCTCCCCGGCCCATTTGGGCCGGGGAGCCCTTCCGCCCCGGTTTTCCCGCACTGGTTCTCACTGGGAGAAGGGGGAGTCACCTCCCATCAGGGCGAACCAGTCACCTTCCTTGTACTGCTCCTTCCAGGTGTCGAGCTGGCTCTCGGAAATCTTGTACTTGTCGGCGATCTTCTCCTTCATCTCGTCCGAGTCGTCGGCCATCAGGATCAGCACGATCTGCACCTTGTCGACCACCGACAGCTCCGACTTGTCCTTGTCGGGCAGGTCACTGAACCGGAGGCATCCGGAGCGGCCGGGCTGGCCGGGCTCGCCCGGCTTACCGGGCTTACCGCCCTTGCCACCCTCTCCACCCTTGCCGCCCTCTCCACCCTTGCCGAGCTTGAAGCAGGGTTCCGGGTGGTCGGCGACGGCCGAAGAGCTGGCGCCGGTCGGGGTGTGGGACTGCGACGCTTGCGCGGCACAGGCCGTACCGGTGACGAGGGCCAGGGAGGCCGCCGCCAGGATGAGCGGACGCTGCCAGGAAATCGTGAACATGGGGGTTTCTCCGTTGCCGTCATCGAGAGGGGTGGGGGGTGAGAAAGGGGGGTGGGGGTGGGGGTGGAGGCCGTGAAGGCCTCCACCCCGTCGGACCGAGGCGCCTGTCAGAAGATGGAGCCGCCACCGTTGCCGGCGTTCCCGCCGAGGCCACCGATCAGGCCGCCGAAGCCACCGTCACCGGCGTCGCCGCCCTTGCCGCCCTTGAAGATGCTGAAGCCGCCGTCGCCGCCGTTGCCGCCCTTGCCGCCGAACAGCGTCCCGTCGCCGCCCCCACCGCCGCCGCCGCCCTCGCCGCCCTCGAGGATTCCGGTGCCGCCCTTGCCGCCGTCGCCGCCGGCGCCACCGATACGGCCTTCGCCGCCACCGCCGCCACCGCCGCCGCCACCGCCGACGAGGACCCCGTCGCCACCGGCGCCACCGCCGCCACCCTTACCGCCGGTGCCGAGGACGCTGCCACCGCCGGCGCCGCCGGAACCACCGCCGCCCCCGACGAGGCCGCCGCTGCCGCCCTTGCCACCCTTTCCTCCGGCGCCACCGTCACTCGGCAGGGCCGTGGCCACGTGTCCGGGCATCGGAGCCGCAGTTGCCACGGAGGCCGGAAGGGCGATCCCTCCACCGATGAAAGCGATGGAAGCGGCCAGCGACGCGATACGAATCTTGCGGTTCATGATTTTCTCCTAGCTATGACGAATATTGAGGTGCCCCGGGGATTCGGGACGGTGCGGTGATATCAGGGAGAGGAGAAACCCTCCGGGAGGAGGTCTTCCGTCTCTGC
Organism: Streptomyces sp. NBC_01546; assembly: GCF_045208355.1. NCBI lineage: Bacteria > Bacillati > Actinomycetota > Actinomycetes > Kitasatosporales > Streptomycetaceae > Streptomyces > Streptomyces sp. NBC_01546. The sequence goes on along the minus strand of NZ_CP109379.1, from coordinate 6,998,682 downwards.
CCTGTTGCCTCGTTCCGTTTCCGGTGAGGCTTCCTTCCCGCTCCATAAGTAAGCCCCGCCGGGCACACCCGGGTCATGTTCCGGAAAGTCGGGACTTGACGCACCACAAAACACCAGGTAAAAGTCGCGTGCGCGCGCATCCGCAGCCGTCAGGAGCGGTGCGGGAGGGTCTTCCTCAGTCGTCGAGCAGCCGCCATGCGGTGAGGGCGATCCTGGCCCGTGTCAGCCCGCCGGGTTCGGTGAGCTCGATGCCCAGGGTCTTCGCGATCTGTTCCAGTCGGCGGGCGATGCTGCTGTGGTGCAGGTGGAGGAGGTCGGCTGCCCGGCGCAGGGAGCCGGTGACGCAGTAGGCGTCCAGCGTCTGAAGATCCTCCGGGCTGCCTGCGATGCGGGCGATGGCGGCCACGTCGGCGTTGTCGCGCGAGACGTCCCGGGGTATCTCGGCCAGGAGCGCCAGCGCGCCCAGGCCGGCGTAGGGGATGACGGGTTCACGCGGGGTCGTGAAGCGGAGGGCGGTGCGGGCTTCCCGCCAGGCCCGGTCAAGGCGTCCGGCGGTGCTGATGCCCGCGCGTACGCCGGCCGGAAAGCGGGCCGGGTCCACGGTGGTGGCCAGGATGACGCCCACGTCGCCGAGCGGCGCCGCCTTCACCTGGCGGGCCGGGCACACCAGGCCGCCGATCCGGTCCAGCGCAAGCCGCGACCGTACGGCGACGACGTGGACCGGCGGGTCGGCGGCGAAACCGAGGAGCCGCAGCGCCCGGGCGCGGGCCGCCTCGTCGCTGTCGGCGCTGATCGCCAGTTCGACGAGGGCGGGGTCGGCCATGGTGGTGCGGGCCGGGCCGTACCGCTCGGCGACGGCCGCGGCGGCGATGGCGAGCCGGTCGAGGAGGACCTCGTCGAGCGGGCCGGGCGCTCCGGGGCGCTCCAGCCACGCCGTGCCGATCTCCTCCTCGTCGAGGGTGACCGGCACGGTGGTGGACGCGGATGCCGGCGGTGCGGACGCCTCCTTGCCGTCGGGCGAGATGCGGATCGCCCGCCCCGTGCCGTGGAGCCGGATCCCGGCCACGCACTCGGCCAGGCCCGCCGAGGCCCGGGCGAGCGCCGGGAGGTCCACCCGCCGGCGCATCAGCGTGTCGTAGAAGGCGATGATGCGGATCGCGCCGTCCACGTACGGATCCAGTCCCGACAGCCGTAAAGCCAGTGCCTGCATGGCAGAAGGATAGGAGGGCAGGGGTGCGCCGATCGGTGCGTGATCGGGGCGGGATGCGCGACGGACGGCGGATGACCCCCGTGGGTGACGACCGTGAGGATGGTCGTCATGGATCCCGAACTCGAAGCATTCGTACCGTTCCTGCCTGACCTCGACATGGACGACCCGGTCGCCTCGCGCAAGGACTTCGCCGAGCGTGCCGCCGGGGCGCCGGCACCGGACACCTCGAACATGGAGGTCGAGGACCGCACCGTTCCCGCCGATCCGGACGTGGCGGTGCGGATCTACCGCCCGCACCGGGCACAGGGCGCACTCGTCTGGCTGCACGGCGGCGGAGGCGTCTTCGGCGGCCTGGACAGCGAGCATCCGTGGGCCGCACGGCTCGCGGACCTCTCCGGGGCGGTGGTGATCTCGGTCGACTACCGCCTGGCGCCCGAGCACCGGTTCCCGGCCGCCCTGGACGACGCCTACGCCGTACTGACCTGGACCGCCGAGCACGCGGCCGAACTCGGCGTCGACCCGGAGCGGATCGCGGTCGGCGGTCACAGCGCCGGCGGGGGGCTCGCGGCCGCGGTGGCGTTGCGGGCGCGTGACCATCAGGGGCCGCCGATCCGCTTCCAGCTGCTCAACGAGCCCGGACTCGACGACCGGGAACAGACGTGGTCGCGCCGGGAGTTCACCGACGTGCCCTGGATGAACCGCGACAAGGTCGCCGCAGCATGGCGGCACTACCTGGGTTCCCAGCCCGCCACGCCGTACGCCGCCCCCGCGCGGGCCGCCCACCTGTCCGGCCTGCCCCCGGCGTACATCGCCACCGCGGAGCTCTGCCCCAACCGTGACGAGGACATCGCCTACGCGCTGCGCCTGCTGCAGGCGGGCGTGTCGGTCGACCTGCACCAGTGGCCCGGCACGTTCCACGGATCGCAGGCGATCCTCTCCGCCGAGGTGTCGCAACGCCAGATCGCCGACCTCACCGCAGCCCTGCGCCGCGCGCTGGCCTAGGTCGTGTCTGCCGAACAGCACGGGGAGAGTGCCCCGTTGCCCACATTGATCACGAAAGGACGGATGTCTTGAAGATCCGAATGGTGTTGTGCGGAGGCGTGGCCGCGCTGGTTGCCTGTACGGGCACGGTGGCGGCGGCCCCCGCACCCGACCGGACCGGCAGCACGAGCCCGTCGTCCGGCTTCGATCCCGCGGAGCTGCAGTCCGCCATGGACGGTGTCCACAGCGCGGGGATACCGGGGGTGTACGCCGAGGTGCGCGATGCCGGCCTGACCTGGCGCGGCGCCTCCGGCGTCGCCGATGTCGGAACCGGCCGTCCCGTCAGGCCCGACATGCGCCACCGCGTCGGCAGCGTCACCAAGACCTTCACCGCCGCCGCCGTCATGCAGCAGGTCGAGCAGGGCCGGATCCGGCTCGACGCGCCGATCGGCGGCTATCTGCCGCAGCTGGTGCCCGGAGAGCGCGGCAGGAAGATCACGGTGCGGATGCTGCTCAACCACACCAGCGGCATCCCCGATTACATCCCCTACGCGTTCCCGTCCATCCAGGGGTTCCCTTCCCTGCCGGACGTCTCGTCCAAGAGCCTGGACGACAACCGGTTCAGGCAGTTCCGGCCGGCCGAGCTGATCGAGCTGGGGCTCGCGGCGCCTCCCGCCGGCGAGCCCGGAGCCCCCACGGGGGTGTACTCCAACACCAACTACCTGCTCCTCGGCCAACTCCTGGAGCAGGTGACCGGCACCCCGGCCGAGGAGTACATCACCCGGAACGTCATCGAGCGCGCCGGGCTCCGGCACACCGGGTTTCCGGCCGGACCGCGTATCGAGGGACCGCACTCGCGGATGTACGAGGCATTGTGGGGCGTGATCGACCCGCCGCGCGACTACAGCGTCTACAACGCGTCCTGGACGGGGACGGGGGCCGCTCTCGTATCGACCATGGAGGACCTCAACCGCTTCTACGCCAGGCTGCTCGACGGCGGGATCGTCAGCCGGTCGTCGCTGGCGCAGATGCAGCGCACGCTCCCGGTCCGCGCCCTGGACGGATCGACGGTCCAGTACGGCCTCGGTCTGCACATGGTCGAGATCCGGGGCTGCGGCACCTTCTGGGGCCACGACGGCTCCGCCTGGGGGGCCGGAACGCTGTCCCTGACCCGGGCCGACGGCAAGCGACAGATGTCCGTCGCGGTCAACCTCCAGAGGTGGAACGGGCCGGACTCCTCGGGTAATCCGCAGCCCCACCCCATCGACGGCGCACTGTCGGCGCTGTACCGGCAAGCGATGTGCGATGACGGAAACGGCCGGGCCGAGAATGCCTCGCCGACAAAGTTCCCAGGGACAATGGTCCTATAGCGCGCGGTAGCTCCCGGAAGCCAAAGTAGTGACCACGGCGAGGGCAAGTGGCACAGGCCATGACGGGAGTGATCATGACACAGATATCCATCGATCCCGGGCGCTTCAGCCAGTTCGGCGAGGCCACCGGAAGTACTTTCTGTCTGGTCACGAACCCCGAGTTGGCCGATCAGTTCGAGATCGTCGAATCCGCTGCGTACAAGGACTACCTGACGATCCCGATGGGAGCCGGCGACCGTTTCGAGGACCTCCTCGAAAAGCGGATACCGGAACCCGCTCACATTCTGGTGGTCTCACCCCATCGGTTCTTCGAATCTCCGGATCCCGATCTGGTGGGGCAGCGGAAGATCATGGGCATGGCGTGCAACTCGACGCCCACCACCCTCGATGAGATCCGGCACTTCCTCGGCGTCATGGAGCGGACCTCGTCGGTCGACCAGGCGGCGTTCTGCGACACGTTCTTCGAGCTCGCCGAAGAGGCCGACCACCTGGTGTACGCCGATCCCGTGCACGGCACCCGGGCCGTACTCGACCATCTCCGCGACGGCCTGGTGTGGAACCAGCAGGCCGGTCCGCTCGAGTGGGGCGACCAGCAGATCGTCCCGTCCGGCGAGATCAGCGTGCTGCCGGTGGAGATCAGGGAGTTCGACGAGGCCCTGAAACTGCCGCTGGAAGGCGAGATCACGCTGCGCGGGTACCCGATCCTGCACAACGGCACCCCGTCCTTCTCCCGGACCGACCAGGCCCGCATCCACTCCCAGCTCTGGGCGATGCGTGACCACGCCATCAAGGCCAAGGTCGAGGACGGCAGGATCACGCGCCTGGAGGCGCTGGACCCGGGAGCCGCGCCGGCCGTGGCGATGCTGGAGCAGATGTTCGCGGTGGACTCCCGCTACCGGATCGTGTGGGAGATCGGCCACGCCCTCAACACCTCCCTCGACATCCTGCCCGGCAACCACGCCATGAACGAGGTGTACGGCGGCACGGAAGGCTGTCTCCACTACGGCCTCGGGCTCACTCCGTACACCCAATACCACCTGGACATCATTTCGCCCGACACGCGCGTCCTCACGAGTAATGGACTGGCGCTGATCGGACACCCGGACCACCCCACGGTGGAGAGGGTCGTCACCGCGGACTAGCGGCTATCGACCGTCCGACCGTTCGGGGTGAATGTAAAAAAATACAATTAACAGGAGGTGACTGTCATGAAGAAGATCAAGGTGCAGAAGAACCGTAACTACCTGGGCACGCTCCTGGGCTGAGTACCGACCCGTGGCGGGGCATGTGAATGCCCCGCCACGGGGTTCTCGTCGTCTTTCACTAGGGAGTGCGCCCGTGTCACCGCTGGATCTCACCACAGCTGACTTCGGTCAATTCGGCGAGCCGGTCGAGACATTCTGTCTGATAACGAGTGAGGACGGCGGCGAGCCCCTCTCGCTGCTTCCCGGTGACGGGTATTCCCGTGTGGTCCACCTGACCCTGCCGCGCGGGACGCGCCTGGGCACGCTGATCGCCGAGAGCGTTCCGCCGGACGCGCACGTACTGGCCGTCTGCCCCGGCCGCTTCCTCGACTCGCCGACGCCGCAGGAGCTGGGCGCGCGCAAGCTGGCCGTACTGCCGGCGGGCTCCACGCCGCTCACCGACGAGTACGTCCGCTACTTCCTGCGCACCGCGGCGAAAACCGACATCGCCCAACATGCGGCCACCGCCGAGGAGTTCTTCGACCTCGTCGGGGACAGCGACCGGCTGACGATCGTCGACGACGCCTCGGGCACCGAAGCCGAGTTCGACCACACGGTGGGCGACTGCGTCTGGAACCAGCAGGCGGGAATCCTGGAACCGGGCGATCAACAGATCTTCCCTTCCGGCAAGTTGAGCGTGACCGCCGCCGAGATCACCACCTTCGAGCCGGAAGCCCGGCTGCTCGGTCTCCACGGGGACCTGACGCTGCGCGGGTGGCCGATCGTGCACCGGCACGCGGACCCCGCCGACGGCGCCGAGCAGCAGCGGATGTTCGAAGCGCTCTCCCCCCTCGTCTCCCACGCCGTGACGCTCCACGTCACCGCCGGAAGCATCGAGGGTGTCACCCCGCAGACTTCGGGGGCCGCGCCGGCCGCCGCGGAGCTGGACAAGCTCCTCACCGACGATCCGCGTTACCGCGTCATCTGGGAACTCGGCTTCGGGATCAACACCACCACAGAGGTCATTCCGGCGAACTGCGGACCCAACGAGGTGTACGGCGCCACCGGCGGCGTGGTCAACCTCGGGCTGGGGATCACACCGGCCACGCGTTTCGCCCTGGCCTTCCTCTGCCCCCGCAGCTCGCTGCTGACATCGGACGGAACCGTCGTACTCGGCGCCCGCAAAGCGGTGCGCCGCGGCCGGATGCAGCGCGTCTCCAGCGCGAGTTGCGGCTGCCACTGACCCCACAGGAGGGAAGCAAGCCCATGACGATCAACCCCGAACTGCGCAAGCGGGTCGACGCGATCCTCGACACCTTCATCAAGGACTTCTACGAGACGGTCCCGTTCGCCCAGCACCAGAAGAGTGCCGCCGAACTCAACCTGGACTACTACAAGCGCCACAACATCGAGACCATCCTGCGGCTGCGCCGCAAGCGGACCATCGACGCGCTGGCCATCAAGTACTTCACCAAGGTCGACCCGGTGCAGGCCAAGGCCTGGGCGCACTACACCGACGACGAGATGCTGCACGACCGGCTGTTCGCCGCGGACCTCGCCAAGGTCGGCGTCACCAAGGACCAGATCTACTCCACCGAGCCGATGCTCTCCACCAAGCTGCTCACCGGGTACCTCCAGTACGGCATGGAGTTCGAGGACAGCCCGCTCGCGCTGATCACCAGCGTCTACTTCGTGGAGTACGTGACCACGCGCACCCAGCCCGAATGGCTGGACAACCTGGAGAGCGTCCTCGGCCAGGAGAACGTGAAGGGCGCGCGCGCCCACGTCAACACCGACCTCGACGACGACCACGACGACTTCGTGTGGCGGGTGATGTCCACCCTGGTCACCACGGACGCGGACGAGCAGAAGGTCGTCGAGCACCTCAACCACGTCTACTGGCTGTGGAAGCTGTACTTCGTCGAGCTGCACCAGCTCACCGTGCTCGGCCGTACCGAGGGCCAGATCCCGCTGCCCACCTCGGCCGACGTCTGAGCGGGGTCATCCGTGCCGGACAACGACCGGGCCGCACGGCCGAACGGGCGGCAGGGAGTCGAGGTGATGGCCCTGCCGCCCGGCCGGGAGCTGCCGACCGAGACCGAGAAGTGGATCGTGGACGGCCTGGTGGAGACGATGCCCGGCCTGCAGACCCGTCAGCTGTTCACGCTCCGCCGCGACATGCTGACGGAGGCCGACTACGTGGTCGTCGGGGTGGACCGGGAGCGCGATCTTGCCGTTTCGCTGCTCACGTCCCACTGGGCGGAGCTTCCGTCGGGGCGCTCCTGCCTGCACGTCATGATCCAGTTCGTCGGTGACAAGTACCGCAACGGCCCGGTCTTCGGCGAGAGCTGGTCCCTCCACTTCGCCCGGCTGCTGGCCGACGGCCGCCCGTTCCCCGAGGTGATCGCGCTCAAGACGTACAACCCGGTGGTGCACTGCGCGATGTCGGCGTTCAGCGGGCATCCGGACATCAGCATGTACCCCGATCTCGCGGGCAAGGACGACAACCAGGTGGCGCTGGCGGCCGAGGTGGCCGAGGCGCTCGTGCCCGGCGCCGCCTTCGACGCGGCCCGAGGCGTCTTCCCGGGCATCGGCCGTCCGCTCGACCTCTACCGGGAGCGGCCCACCAGCTACGTTCCCGAGGCGAACGCCTACTTCGAGCAGCACGCGGCGCCGGGCGACCGGGTGCTGTGCATGCTGCACGTCCCCACGCAGGACGGGGCGCACTCGATCCTCACGGCCCTGGGTGTGCCGCTGCCCTCCGGGCGCGGCTGAGCCCCCCGGAACTCCAGGAACGCGAGACAGCCATGGCAGACGTCGTCTTTCCCTCCGACTACTCGCAGGCCCGCGGGGACTTCCTGCGTGCGGCCGAAGCAGCGGGCGCGCGGCGCAGGACGTACGCGCTGCCGGGGCACCGCGGGCCCGACGGCGGTGAACTCTGCGTCGACACCGCCTACGTGGGACCGCCCGATCCGGAGAAGCTGCTGGTGACGGTCTCCGGAACGCACGGCATCGAGGGCTTCTGCGGCTCGGCGTGCCAGACCGGGATCCTGCTGCGGGAGGGGGTGGCGAGGGAGGCCGGGCCGAGGACCGGTGTGCTGCTCGTACACGCCCTCAATCCGTACGGTTTCGCGTACCTGCGGCGCGTGAACGAGGACAACGTCGACCTCAACCGGAACTTCGTCGACCACGGGGCCCCGCCGCACAACGACGCGTACGACGCCGTCCACGCGACGCTGGTGCCGCCGGACTCCCCCGCCTTCTCCCCGCATGAGCTGGTGGCGGACCTGACCGTGCTGCGCGAGCGGCTCGGCCCGCAGACCCTGCAGGAGGCCGTCACCCGGGGCCAGTACCGGCACGCCGACGGCCTGTTCTACGGCGGGCTGCGGCCCACCTGGTCCCGGCGGGTGTTCCAGGCGGTGGTGGCCGAGCAGATCGCCGGCGCCGCGCACGTCGCCTACATCGACCTGCACACGGGGCTCGGTGAGCGCGGTGTCGGCGAACCCATCTTCCGCGGCGGCCGTGACGCCCACGCCCATGAGCGGGCCCGGCGCTGGTACGGGGACGCGCTCACCGCCTCGGAGCTGGGCACCTCCTCCTCCACGCCCATCGTGGGCAATACCGCGACCGCGGTGGCCGACGGCCTGGGGCCCGGCAGCCGGCTCACGGCCATCACCCTGGAGTTCGGCACGCAGCCGGGCCCCGAGGTGCTGCTCGCGCTGTGCGCGGATGCCTGGCTGCACCGGCACAGCTCGCCGGCCGAAGCGGTCGGCTCCGAACTCAAGCAGCTGATCCGCGCGGCGTTCTGCCCGGCGGACGACGCGACGTGGCGCGAGCGGATCAGCCGGCGGGCACGCGAGGTCTTCGGTCAGGCCCTCGCCGGACTCGCGGACGCGAAGCCGGGAGACGCCGGATGACCGCGCGTGGCAGGAAATCGTGGACGGACGTCAGTCTGGCCACTGTCGCCCTGGCCTGCAGCGTCGCAGAGTAATCCCATGGCAAGCAGCGATTCCCCCTCTGCAGTGAACGAGACGGAGCCGGAGCCCGTCCACGTCGGCGTCAAAACGGTCTGGCGGGAGTCACCGACAGCCGTGAAGTCCCTGCTCGTCGGCACCGCGGTGAACAGACTCGGCGGTTTCATCCAGGTCTTCATGGTGCTGTACATGACGCAGCGCGGGTTCACCGACGCCCAGGCCGGCATCGCACTCGGCGTCTACGGCGCGGGGACCGTGCTGGGGGTGCTGACCGGCGGCTGGATGTCCGACCGGATCGGTCCGCGGCTGACCATCATGTCGACGCTGGTGAGCTCGGCATTGCTGTTCCCCGCGGTCCTCTACCTGGACAACTACGCGGCGATCCTGACGGTCATCGGAGTCGGCGGAGCCCTGAGCCAGGCGTACCGTCCCGCCTCCACGAGCATGATCAGCCAGCTCATCCCCGCCGAACGCCAGGTCATGATCTTCGCCATGGTCCGGCTGGCGATCAACCTCGGCACGACGGCGGCCCCGCTGCTGGGCGCGGCCCTGGTCCAGGTGTCGTGGGACTTCCTCTTCTGGGGCGAGGCCTTGGCGATCCTGGTCTTCGCGACGGTGGCCGGGGTGACCCTGCCCCACGGCCAGGTGTCCGCGACCGGGGAGAAGGAGGCGGCGGACGCCTCGGAATCCGGGGTCGCGACAGGCCGCAAGCCGAGCTATCTCGCGGTGCTGGCGGACGGCCGTTACCTGCTGTTCCTGCTGGCGATGTTCGCGAGCTCGGTGATCTACATCCAGTACGTTTCGACCCTTCCGCTGACGGTCAAGCACCTCGGCCTGGGCACCGGTGTGTACGCGGCGATGGTCGCGCTCAACGGCGCCCTCGTCATCACCTGCGAGCTGCTGGTCGCCAAGGTGGTGCAGCGCTGGCCGGCCAGGATCGCGGTGATCGCCGGTGTGGCCCTGACCGGCATCGGGATGAGCCTGTACGCACTGCCCTGGGGAATCGCCGCGCTGGTGATCGCGACCCTCGTCTGGTCGCTCGGCGAGATCGTGGGCTATCCGACCCTCTTCTTCGCCTATCCGGCGCAGGCCGGACCGCCCGAGCTGCGCGGCCGCTACCTGGGCGCGTCGAACTCGCTGTACGGACTCGGCACCGCGGTGGGCCCGTTCCTCGGCGTCATGCTCTGGAACAGGTTCGGGGACGGCCTGTGGCTCGGCTGCGGAGCCGTCGGGCTGCTCGCGGTGGGCGCCGCATGGCTGGGTGTGCGCCCCACGGGCGCCGCCGACCGCAAGCCGCCGCGAACGGAGCCGGACGGCGGCGCGGGGTCCGGCGAAGGCCTCGGCACCGGCGCGGAGGCCACCGTCGGCAAGTGAGGCAGGCAGCGCCCAGGCACTACTCAGGAGGAAAGAAATGCCCCGCTACGCGATTCTCGTCGACCCCTACTCCGGCGCGGCCGAGTATGCGAACGCCTTCCGGGAGCGAGACATCGAACCGGTGGCCGTGCTGAGCACGCCGGGCCCGCTCAACTCGTACCGGCGTACGTGGAATCCGGACGCCTTCTTCCGTACGCACCACCACGACGGGGACTTGGCCGAGCTCATCCGGACGGTGAAGGGTTACGACCCGGTCGCCATCATCCCGGGCAACGAGTCCGCGGTCATGCTGGTCGACGCGCTGATCGAGGAACTGATGCCGGGCACGGGCAACGTGTTCGAACTGTCCGAAGCCCGCCGGGACAAATGGCCCATGGGCCAGGCGGTCGCGGCCGCCGGCATCCCGCACCTGCGCCAGATCGCCACCGCCGATCCCGAGGAGGTCGCCGCGTGGATCCGGGACAACGGCCTCGAGGGCCGGCCGCTGGTGCTCAAGCCCCGCCGCAGCGGGGGCACGGACGACGTGCACAAGGTCGGCGCGCGGGAGGACTGGCGGCCCTACTTCAACCGCCTCCTGGGCTCGGTCAACCGCTTCGACATCCGCAACGACACCGTCCTGGTGCAGGAGTTCGCCGAGGGGACGGAGTACATCGTCGACACCTACTCGGTCGACGGGAAGTTCGGGCTGGTCTCGGTCAGCCGCTACAGCAAGTCGGCGAAGAACGACAGGATCGGGATCTACGACGCGGTCGACTACCTGGCCCCGCAGGACCCGATCGCGACGATGCTGGGCGAGTACACCCGTGAGGTGGCCCAGGCGGTCGGAATCCGTACCGGCTGCACCCACACGGAGGTCATGCTCACGGCCGACGGCCCGCGGCTGATCGAGACGGCCGCGCGGCTGGCCGGAAGCTGTCTGCAGTATTCGGCGCGACTGGCCACCGGGGACTGCCAGATCGACCGCACGGTCCGCCACCACCTCGACGGTACGTTCACCCCCGGGTACGAGATCGTGCAGCCGGTGCGCGTGGTGTGGCTGTCCAGCCCGCGTGAGGGAATCCTGCGCAACGCCGAGGCACTGGACGCGGTCCGGGAACTGCCCACCTTCCAGCGGCTGGGCCTGCCCTACCGCAACGGCGAGCAGGTGCCGTGCACGGAGGACCTGTTCACCAGCCTGGGCTGGGTCATCCTCGGCGGCCCGAGCCAGGAATCCGTTGACGCCGACACGGTCCGTGTCAAGGAAATCGAGGCACGGCTGACCGTGGAACCCGCCTGACAGCACGGCGAGGCGGGACGGGGCGGGGAGGGGAACGGGAAGGGGCGGGGTGGGAATTCGGACACCCCGCCCCTTCCCGTATGGGACGAGAGTCCTATGGTGAGGCTGAATTCACCCGACTAATGTGGCCCTCACCTGATCAAATTCGCCGTGAATATGCAACGTAATGTTGCCGGTCAGATAAGAGGGCGAGGGCAGACGGTGGAGCCGGTTGCGTGGGTCGGCGAGAGTTCCCCAGAGCACGAGAGGATCATCGGCTGGCAGGCTCCACCGCTGAAATTCGGTGTCGGCGCCACCCGGGAAATCGGATACGAACTGCGCAGGGCCGGCGTCCGGTCGGTCCTGCTGGTGACCGACCGCGTGCTGGCCGGCCTCGGCCTGCCGGCCCGGGTCGCCAAGCTCATCGAGCAGGAGGGAATCGCGGTCACGGTCTTCGACCGTGCCCAGGTGGAGCCGACCGACGAGAGCTGTACCCAGGCCGCCCGCGAACTGGCGTCCCTGCGGGTGGACGGCTACGTCGGCCTCGGCGGCGGCAGCTCGATCGACACCGCCAAGATGCTGAACCTGCTGCTCACCTACCCCGGCCGGTCGGTACGCGACTACCTGAACCCGCCGATAGGCGCCGGCACCAGGATCCCCGGCCCGCTGAAGCCGCTGGTGGCGGTGCCCACCACGGCCGGGAGCGGCAGCGAGTGCACCGCAATGGTCGCCCTCGGCGTCTCCGGCCTGAACGTGAAGACGGGGATCAGCGATCTGCGGCTGCTGCCGTCCCTGGCGCTGATCGACCCCGCCAACACCCTCACCCTGCCGCCGGCGGTGACCGCGTCATCGGGGTACGACGTGCTGACGCACGCCTGCGAGTCGTATACGGCCCGCCCCTACGACCGGCGTCCCCCCTACCCCACTCCCGCGGACCGGCCGCTGTACGTCGGCGCCAACCCGATCAGTGACGTGTGGGTGGAGCAGGCGCTGAGACTGGTCGGCCGCTACCTCAGGCGGGCCGTGCTCAACCCGGACGACCTGGAGGCCCGGATCGGAATGAGCCAGGCGGCGAGCTATGCCGGAATGGGCTTCGGCAACGCCGGAACCCATATTCCGCACGCGTGCGCCTATCCGATAGCCGGAATGGTCCGGGACTACCGGCCGGAAGGATATACGGTCGATCACCCGATGGTGCCGCACGGCGCCGCGGTCGTCTCCACGGCCCCGGCGGCATTCGAATTCACCTATCCGACATCACCTGAGCGCCACTTGCGTGCGGCCGAGTTGCTCGGTGCGAATCTGGGCGGCGTGTCGACGGCACATGGAGCGGATGTACTTCCGGCCACTTTGCAGCGGCTGGTTGCGGATACCGGCGGTCCAGGCGGCCTTGCGTCGTTCGGTTATTCCGGCAAGGATCTCCCTGCACTTGTCGATGGTGCGCTCAAACAGCAGCGCCTGCTGGTGTGCTGCCCCCGCGACGTCGCCGCTCGTGATCTGACGAGAATTCTCGGCGGTTCGATGACCGGCTGACGACGAGTGTTGCGGTCCCCCACGCAAGGAGCTTGATGCCCCCGTGAGCGAAGCAGACTTACCTGAGTACACGGCCGTCATCGCGGGAAAGAAGGTTCCCGCGGTGGGATGGATCGACGTCCTCGATCCGTCGAACGGCCGCCCGTTCGCGCGAGTGGCCCGCTGCGGCGAAGCCGAGGTCGCCCAGGCCGTGGAGGCGGCCCGGTCCACGTACGAGTCGGCCTGGCGGTTCGCCACGGTGGCGGAGCGGTCCGGGGTCTGCCGCCGGATCGCCGCGGCGATCCGCGCCGAACGCCCGGAACTGGCCAGGCTGGAGACCCTCGACACCGGCAAGCCGCTCAGCCAGTCGCTGGTCGACGCCGACGTCGCCGCACGCTACTTCGACTTCTATGCCAGTGCCGTGGAGGCACTGGGCGGTGAAACGATCCTGCATCAGGCGGACCGGTTCGCCTTCACCCTGCGGGAGCCGTACGGGGTGTGCGGGCACATCATCCCGTGGAACTACCCCCTGCAGATCGCAGCCCGGACCGTCGCACCCGCCCTGGCGGCCGGAAACTGCTGTGTGCTCAAGCCGGCCGAGGACGCGCCGTTGACCTCGCTCCGCCTGGCGGAGATTGTTCTGGAAGCAGGACTCCCGGCGGGCGCACTGAACGTGGTGCCGGGCTACGGAGAGGAGGCAGGAGCGGCACTGGCCGCGCATCCCGACGTGGACCGCCTGGCCTTCACCGGTTCGCGAGAGATCGGCGAGGCCGTCATGTCCGCGGCCGCGAGGAACATCGTGCCGGTCACCCTGGAGCTCGGCGGCAAGTCACCGCACATCGTCCTCCCCGACTTCGACGCCCGGCGAGCGGTGCCGCTGATCGTCGACTCGATCACCGAGCACGCGGGGCAGAACTGTTCCGCCGGAAGCCGGCTGCTCGTCCACCGCTCCGTACACAAGGAGCTGGTGGCGGCCCTCGCGGACGCGTTCCGCGCCCTGCGCATCGGCCCGGGGATCAGCGATCCCGACATGGGACCGCTCATCTCCGCGAAGCAGCGCGACCGGGTGCTCGGCTACCTGGCCGAGGGCGGCAAGGACGGCGTGGTCCGCGCCGGCGGCGCGGTGCCCGAGGGCGAGGCCTACGCCGGGGGGTTCTACGTGGAACCCACGATCCTGGACCACGTGACACCGGAGCACCGGGTGTTCAACGAGGAGATCTTCGGCCCGGTCCTGTGCGTATCGGTGTTCGACGCGCTGGACGAAGCGGTCGAGCTCGCGGAGCACACCACCTACGGGCTGGCCGCCGGTGTCTGGACGTCCAACGTGACCACCGCCCACTGGCTCGCCCAGCGGCTGCGGGTGGGGCAGGTGTTCGTGAACAACTACAGCGCGGCCGGTGGCGTGGAGCTTCCCTTCGGGGGATACAAGCGCTCGGGCATAGGCGTGGAGAAGGGGCTGGAGGCGCTGCGTGAATACACGAGGTGCAAGACGGTGGCCATACACACCCAGGCTCCTGCGTAAATCGAGATTTTGGACCTCACCGAAAAGAGCGGTTCGGTTTTCACATCTGCATTAAGGGAGTGCACCTGATGGCACGTGTTGTGCAGAGGCGAGTCGTCAAGTTGAGTGGCAAGAGGTGCTGTGAATTCTGCGGTGCGCCACCGCAGCCCGTTACGGCTCTCGCCGAGGCGGTCGACAGGATGCACAAGGCCCTCGGTGAGGTGCAGGACGCACTGGAAGCCCAGGAACAGATGATCGAGGACTTGCGTACGGACACCGGCGACGAACAGCAGGCCTGCCCTGACCCGACCCCTCTCCCCACGGATCCGACGTCCCGGGAGCCGCTCTCCCTCCTGACGGCGCGCGAGCGCGAGATCCTGGTCCTCGTGTCCCAGGGGAAGTCGAACCGGCGGGTGGCCAGCTCGCTCGGGATATCGGAGAAGACGGTGCGGAATCATTTGTCCGCCGTCTTTTCGAAGGTCGGCGCTTCCGATCGCACACAGGCCGTCGTCATGGGAATACGCGGCGGTATCGTCTCCATCGGCGAGTGATTCAGTGCGGCAGCCCCCTCCCCGGACCCAGGTGAACAACTCCGGAACACTGCCGGATCCATGCCGTCAGTGTGCGGGAGCTTTTGGCCACCTGACAGTGGTGGGACTGTCAGAACACCACGAATCCCTGCCACATTGGATCCCATGCTGAAGAACGTAGCCGCAGTGCTACTCGACAACGTCCACCCGTTCGAGCTGGGCGTCGTATGCGAAGTGTTCGGGATCGACCGCCAGGAGGAGGGGCTGCCCGCCTACGACTTCGCGCTCGTCGCCGCGGAATCCTCATCCGTGCGCGCGGTCCCCGGATTCACCATCAGCACGCCGTACGGTCTCGACCGGCTCGTGGACGCCGATCTCATCGCCATCCCGGTCGGGGACGACTTCCACACCAGGGACTTCCCGCCGGATCTCCTGGAAGCCCTGCGCCAGGCGGTGGCGCGCGGTGCCCGGGTGCTCAGCGTCTGTGTCGGGGCCTTCGTCCTGGGCGCGGCCGGGCTGCTCGACGGGCGGCGCTGCACCACGCACTGGCGGTACGCCGCCGCGCTCGCCGAGCGGTATCCGAAGGCGGAGGTCGAGCCGGGGGTGCTGTACGTCGACGAGGATCCGGTCTTCACCTCGGCCGGCACCTCGGCGGGGATCGACGCCGCCCTCCACCTGGTGCGCAAGCTCCAGGGCAGCGATGTCGCCAATGCCATCGCCCGGCGCATGGTCGTACCCCCGCACCGGGACGGCGGCCAGGCCCAGTACATCGAGAGGCCGGTGGCGGAGTACCGCGAGGACGGCGTGCGCGACGTGCTGGCCTGGGCCGAGGAACACCTGGACCAGGAGATCAGCGTCGAGCAGCTGTCGGCCCTGGCGTGCATGTCGCCGCGCACCTTCGCCCGCCGCTTCCGCATGGAGACCGGCACCACCCCGTACCGCTGGCTGCTGGCGCAGCGGGTCCTGAGCGCCCAGCGGCTCCTCGAGAACACGGACGAGACGATGGAGGCGGTGGCCGCCCGTACGGGATTCCCCAACGCGGCCGCCCTGCGCCACCAGTTCGTGCGCTCGCTGAACACCACCCCGAACGCCTACCGGCGCGCTTTCCGGGGTTCTCTCACCTGACGGACACAACAGGAGGACGGGAATGCTGCGCATCGCGATAATCGGCGCCACCGGTGCTGTGGGCAGGGAGTGCCTGGCCCTGCTGGACAGCGGGATCGTGCCGGTGGAGCGGGTGGTACCGGTCGGCTCGGCGCGCAGCGTGGGCCGGGACCTGGGCGCAGAACTCGCGCTGTCCCTGCCCATGGCCCCGCTGGTGACCGTCGGGGATCTCGATCCCCGGGGTCTGGACGTCGCCGTCTTCTGCGCGGGTGTGGACGTCAGCAACCGGGAGGCGGAGCGGCTGGCCGCGGCCGGCGTGCTGATCGTCGACAACAGTTCCGCGTTCCGGATGCGACCGGACGTCCCGCTCGTCGTACCGCAGGTCAACCCGGGCGCGCTCGCGGTCCGGCCGGACTCCGGCCTCGTGGCGAATCCGAACTGCTCCACCATCCAGCTGGTGCGCGCCCTGCAGCCATTGCACGAACTCGCCACGCTGGAAAGCGTGGTGGTGGCGACCTACCAGGCGGCGTCGGGCGGCGGTCTGCGGGGGCTGGAGGAACTGGCCGAGGGATCCAGGAGGGTACTGGACGACCCCGGGGCGCAGGACGGGCCGGGCGGGCGGTTCGGGCAGCCGCTGCCCTTCAGCCTCGTGCCCGAGATCGGTCTCCAGGACGACTCCGGGCTCACCCACGAGGAACGCAAGCTCGTCCGTGAACCGCGCAAGATACTCGGCCTGCCCGAGCTGCGGGTGAGCGCGACGGCGGTGCGGGTGCCGGTCTTCCACTGCCACTCCGAGGCGGTGCACGTCAGACTGCGCGAGCCGGTCACCACCGCGGCCGTCGAGAAGGCACTGGCGGCCACCCCGGGTCTCCGGGTCTACTCCCGGTCGGACAGCCCCTCGTACCCGATGCCCCGCTCCGTCTTCGCCCGGCCCGAGGACCGGGCGCTGGTCCACGTCGGCCGCATCCGGGTCGAGCCGGAGGACCCGCGGGCCGCGGCGGTGTGGGTCGTCGCCGACAACCTGTGGGTCGGGGCGGCGCTCAACGCCCTGCAGATCGTGGAACTCGCCACGAAGAACGGGTGGTTGGGTTGACCGGCACCGCCGGGCAGGCCGGGCCGGACCCGCGTCCGCTGGTGATGAAGTTCGGCGGATCCGCGTTCGCGGAGCTGGACGGCTACACGCGGGTCGCCCGGTACACGGCCCGTCGGATCGCCGACGAGAAGCGCCCGGTGGTCGTGGTGGTGAGTGCGATGTCCGGCACCACGGGCAGGCTCCAGCAGACCCTCGACGTCCTGGCCGACGACCCGCCCGCACAGGTCGCCGCCATGCTGCTGACCAGTGGCGAGACGGTGAGCGTCGCCCTGCTCGCGGCCGCCCTCGACGCCGCGGGCGTGCCCGCGCTGGCGCTGTCCGCGGCCGGCACCGGGCTGCTGGGCGAGGGGCCCGCCGACCGGGCGAGGCTGATCCGGGCCGATCCCGCGGTGCTGCTGTCGGGTCTGGAGGACTGCCCGGTCCTGGTCGTACCGGGCGGTCAGGCGGTCGACTCGGCCGGCGGGACCGTCATGCTGGGCCGCAACAGCTCCGACCTCTCGGCGGCGGCGATGGCCGCGGCGCTGGGCGCCGGTACCTGCGTGCTCTTCTCCGACGTGCCCGGAGTCTGCACCGCGGACCCTTATCTGGTGCCGGCCGCGCGAACGCTCCCCGAGATCAGTTACGAGGGCGTGCGGCGGATGTCGCGCCACGGCGCCAAGGTCGTCCACGAGAGTGCCGTGGACTGGGCGGAGCGCGGGGACGTGCGGCTGCACTGCCGCCCCTTCCCGTGGACCGGCTCGGGCGGGGGCGGGACCGTGGTGGGCCAGGGCCCCGAGGCGGCCGCGGTGGTCGCGCACAAGGGCAGCGACGTCTGGCGCTTCCGGTCCGGGCCGGAGCGCCGGGCGGCGGCGCGCGGGCTGCTGGCGGAGGGCCTGCGGACCACGGAATTCGACTCGGCGAGCGGCACCTACCTGGTGGTGCCGGCCGGGGCCCGGGGTACGGCGCACCACCTCGGCGCCGGGCGGCGGCACGACGACCTGTGCCTGATCACCACGGTGCGCGCGGACGGCCGGGCCGAGCACGTCCTGGTGTCCCGGGCCGACGCAGACGCCGAGGCCCGCCGGTGCCACGCCCGGCTCTACCCGGACCCGGTGAACGCCCCGGACCCGGCGGCACCGGCACCGGCCCCGGTCAAGGCGCGCTCCGCGCACAGCGACGTCCTGTTCGGCTCCCGGGCGGTCCCGGTGCCGCGGGACGGCGCGCACTGAGCCCTCCGGGTTCGACGTGCGAACGGTCCCAGGGGTCGGAAGACTGGAGGCATGGCAGACAGCGCGGTACTCGTGGGCGGCCCGGACGACCTGCGCGAGCGGATCGTCGCGGCCCCCGCCCCCGGAGAAGACCTGAAGATCCCGCACCTCGGCGGATACGAGCATTTCAAGCCCACGTCGCGGCACCAGGACGGCCCGGAGGGGCGGCTGCCCGTGTACGAGTGGTGGGAGCGGACGGAGATCGCCGAGTAGAGCGGTGGCCCGTACCCCGCCCGCGGATGCATCCTGGAGACAGGGCAGTGCCGGGGTGTGAGGAGGCATGTCATGACACACGCCGAGGAATGGAAGGTGGGCGTCTACCTGATCGAGGACGGCGGTACGACCAAGGCGCGGGCGGTCCTCGACAACGGCAAGTCGACGATGGTCGGCCGCGGTGCGGCGCGCTGCAATCCGCAGGACCTGGAGGTTCCCGCGATCGGTGACGAGCTCGCCGCGAGCCGGGCGATGCGCGACCTCGCCGGCCAGCTGATGCGCGCCGCCGACAAGGATCTCTTGGCGATGGGCGCCGCGCCTCCTGATCCGCGCACCGGTTACGGATGGCCGGAAGACGCCGGTCGGTGAGCCAACTCTCCACATTTTCAACGCAGTTGTTAACGCGGGATTAGCGGAACTGTGCGTGAATGGCCAACCGGGCGGTGGATGATGCCGCTCGAGGGTGACGGGGACGTGCTGGGGGGCATGGGTGACTGTCGGGGAGAGACCTGTCGTCGAGGAGCCTCGCCTGGCCGTGCGGCGCCGGCCGTCCGGCTCGTGGTCGCGGCGGATGCTGCTCTTGTTCCTGCCCGCGCTGGCCACGGTGCTGACGGGGTTCGCCACACTGGCCGTGTCGGGCAATCTGCTGCTGCCCTTCGAGAGCGTGATCGTCCTCGAGGGCAAGATGGCCTCCAAGCGGGACTTCTTCGAGGACGAGGAGGTCCAGCGGATCCTGCTGAAGCACCGCGTGAAGGTCCACATCACCAGCACGGGCTCGCGCGAGGTCGCCCTGCGCGACCTCGGCGCCCTCGACTTCGTCTTCCCCTCAGGTCAGCCGGCCGGCGATCTGATCACCGGCGTGCGCTCCGCGGCAGGACAGTACGCCAAGGTGCGCCGCCCGTTCGTGAGCCCCATCGTGCTCGCGACCTACCGGGAGTACGCCGAGACCCTGCGTGACGCGGGCATCGCCAGACCGCTGCCCGCCGGGGGCGCGGACCAGCCGCTCTACTACTCGCTGGACATGCAGAAGTTCCTCGAAAGCATCGACAAGGGACAGCGCTGGAACGACCTCGGCATCGGCCGGCACGGGATCTCCAACGCCAACCGGATCGTCGCCCAGAGCCCCGACGTGTGCACCTCCAACTCGGCCGGGACCTATCTGGCCCTGGTCTCCTTCACCTGGCGCGGCAACGGCCCCGACGTTCCCACCACCACGGAGGAGGCGAGCAGCCGCGCGCAGTCCGTCAAGCACCTCATGGAGCAGGGCCTGCCCGCCGCCGACGTGTTCAAGACATACATCTCGCCGGAGGGCAAGGGCATCGCCCCGGTGGTCGTGGCGTACGAGCACCAGTACCTCACCTATCAGGTCCGCAACCGCGCCGAGTCCGGTCGGCTCGACTCGGAGCGGGTACTGCTCTACCCCTCCAGCCAGTTCGTCACCCAGCCCCAGTTCATCGCGCTGAACACCGAGGGCGAGCGGCTCGGCGAACTCGTCACCGAGGACCCGGAGTTGCGCCGGCGTGCGATGGAGCTGGGCTTCCGCATCCTGGACCCGGCGGGCGAGGTGGCCGGCGACCAGCTGTCGCGGTTCCTGACCGAGCGGAACGTCCCGGTTCCCGCCCTGAGCGGTGACGACACGCGCTCGCCCATGCCCCGCATCCGCCATCTGGAGCAGATGATCTCCGTCATCGGCGACTGCCCGCCCGCCCAGCTCCCGGAGGGGGCGCCGTGACGGCCCCTGGCTCGCCCGGCCGGCTCCGTCGCAGGACGCTGGCCTCGCTCGCCCTGGCCTGCCTGTGCGTACTGGCCACGCTCACCGCCTGCTCCGGGGACGAGGACGAGCCGGTGACCCTGCGGGTGCTCGCCAGCTCCGAACTCGCCGACATGCAGCCACTGTTCGACGATCTGCGCCGTGACACCGGCATCACGCTGACGATGGAGTACCAGGGCACCGTCGAGGCCACCGCCTCCCTGGTCACCGGCGACTACCGGCACGACCTCGCCTGGCTCTCCTCCTCCCGCCCCTTCCAGCTCAAGCTGAAGGAGGGCGGACGCCAGGCGGACGGTCCGCTGTCGACGAGCATCATGCGCTCCCCCGTCGTCGTCGGCCTGAAGCCCGAGGTGGCCGAGCGGCTGCGGCGGGCGGCCCCCGACGGGCAGCTGTCATGGGCGGACCTGGCGGACGCGGCGGCGGCCGGCACGCTGAAGTACGCCATGGCCGACCCCCGCAGTTCGAACAGCGGGCTCGCCGCGCTGGTGGGCGTCGCGACCGCCGCCGCGGGTACCGGTGGCGCGCTGCGCCCCGAGGACGTCTCCTGCGACCGGTTGCGCGGCTTCTTCGCCGGGCACGCGCTGACCGACGACTCCTCCGGCCGCCTCACCGACGCGTACGCACGGGGCGAGGACGGCCTCGACGGGCTGATCACCTACGAGTCCGAGCTGCTCACCCTCAACCGGGCGGGCACCCTGCGCGTTCCCCTGGAGATCGTCTACCCGAAGGACGGCATCGTGCTGTCCGACTATCCGCTGATGCTGCTCGATCCGGCCAAACGGGCCGCCTACGACAGGCTGGCGGCCTGGCTCCGCAGCGAGCCGGTACAGCGGAAGATCATGGAGCGTACGCTGCGCCGGCCGGTCGACCCCGGCCTCACCCGCGTGCCCAGCCTGCGCACCCCGCTCGGCAACGCCCTGTACTTCCCGGACAGCCAGGCGGTTCTCGACCGGCTGCTGGCCGACTACGCCGACGCGCGCGGCGGCCGTCCGGCGCGGGTGATCTTCCTGCTCGACTACTCCGGGTCCATGCGCGGCGAGCGGATCGCGAACCTCCGCGCCACGATGGACGGGCTGAGCGGCGCGGACGGCTCCCCTTCCGGCAAGTTCGCCCGCTTCCACCAGGGCGAGACTCTCACGGTGGTGCGCTTCGGCGGCGGCGTCCTGGACGAGCAGAGCGTGACGTACAAGGGGGCGCCGGACCTGGAGCGGCTGCGCGGCATGCTCCCCGACGACGGCTTCGACGCGAGCACCGCCGTGTGGTCGGCCCTCGACCACGGCTACCGGACGGCGGCCGCCGCAGTGGCGAAGGACTCCGGGCAGCGGGTGTCCATCGTGCTCATGACGGACGGGGAGAACAACGCCGGGATGAGCCTGGACGCGTTCCTCGCCCGGTACGCGGCCCTGTCGCCGGCCGCCCGCGCGGTCCGCACCTACACGGTCCGGTACGGCGAGGCCGACCCGAGGGAGCTCGACCGGGCCGCCAGGGCCACCGGCGGGCACATGGCCGATGCCACCGGGCAGTCCCTTCTCAATGCCTTCAAGGAGATCCGTGGGTGTCACGAGTGAAGCGTGGTGGGCCGTGTGGTGGCCCTGGATGCTGCTGTGGGCCGTCACCGGGGCGGGCCTCGTGGCGCTCCTGGCGGTGGCCGTGCTGCGGCTGGTCCGCGCCCGGCGGGCCGCCGCCCAGGACATCACCGACGGCATCTGCTTCTACCTGCACGACAAGACGGTCATGGACCACTACCAGATGCGCGGGTACACGGCGGCCCTGCGCAAGGAGGTCGAACAGCGCACCAGCGACAGCAAGGACGGCACCGTCCGCGCGAAGGTGTTCGGCGTCGGCGCGGACGGCGGCCGCAAGGAGAACACCGAGATCGTCAGCCGCTATCTGGAGGTCGCGGAGCCGATCTCGGTCATCGGCCTGATCATGAAGGTGCTGGAGGAGAAGCGCGTCATCGTGCACGTCGACCTCCCGAGCGAGTCCGTCACCCGCAGCCCGGCGCTGCTGCGGACGGCCTCCGGCGCGCAGGGCTCCGTCCGGCTGCGCGACATCGAGGGCTTCGTGCTGATCCGGGGCCGGTTCCGTACGGCCGGAGACGGCCCGGAGCGGGCCGGATCCACCGTGTTCCTGGCCCCGTACGGTGACCCGGCCGACCCGTCCCGTGGCCCCCGGGTCCGGGTCACCTGCGCCACGGAGGGCCTGCGCAACCAGGTCCCCCGGGGCACCTTCTCGGCCCGCTGCCTGGGCAAGGTCCAGGAATGGAACCCGGACGAAGGGGTCCTGGAGGTCCAGGCGATGGCCATCTTCCGCTAGGGCCTAGGCGGGCCCGCGGGGGCGGGGACCCGGGTCCGCTCCGCCGGGGTGGCCCGGGCGAACGTCCTGGCCAGCCTGCGCATCCCCTCCCCGATGTCGGCGGGGCCGTGGGTGGCGAAGGACATCCGCAGCGTGGCCGGGTCGGGACGCCCGGCGAAGAACGGGGCGCCGGGTACGTAGGCGACGTCCTGCGCCACGGCCTGCGGGAGCAGGGCCGCCGCGTCCCAGCCGTCGGGCAGCCGGACCCAGACGAACATCCCGCCGTCGGGACGGCTCCAGGTACTGCCGGGGGGCAGTACCCGCGGGAGCGCCTCGAGCAGGGTGTCGCAGCGTTCGCGGTACAGGGCCCGGACCCGGTCCAGCCGGGCGTCGAGGTCGTGGTTGCGGAGGTAGCGCGCCGCGGCCGCCTGGTCGACGGTCGAACTGTGCAGGTCGAGCGCCTGCTTGGCGAGCACGGCGGCTCGCCGCAGTCCGGGCGGCCCGTGCAGCCAGCCCAGCCGCATGCCCGGTGCCACCACCTTGGAGAGGCTGCCGAGCAGCACGGTCCGGTCCGCGGCGCCCTCCAGGGCGGAGATCCACGGCAGCCGGGAGCCGCGGAAGCGCAGTTCGCCGTACGGGTCGTCCTCGGCGATCCAGAATCCGCGGGTGGAGGCCAGGCGTGCCACCTCCCGGCGCCGGTCCAGCGGCAGCGTGTGCCCGGTCGGGTTCTGGAAGTCGGGCACCAGGTAGAGCAGCTTGGGGCGCTCGCGCTCCACGGCGTCCGCGAGGGCTTCGACGTCGATGCCGTGCCGGTCCGTGGGCACCGCGACCACGCGCGCACCGGCGTAGCCGAAGCACTGGAGCGCGGCCAGGTAGGTGGGCTCCTCGACGAGGACGGTGTCGCCCGGTTCGAGCAGTACGGTCGCCAGCAGGGTGAGGGCCTGCTGCGCGCCGGTGGTGATCAGGAGGCCGTCCGGGCGGGCGGCGAGCCCGCCGCGGACCAGCCGCGCCGCGACCGCCTCGCGCAGTTCGGGGTCCCCGTCGGTGACGGAGTACTGCAGGACACGGTGCGGGGCCTCGCTGAGCACCTGGTCGTACGCCGCGCGGATGCCTTCCGTGTCGATCAGCTCCGAGGCGGGCAGGCCGCCCGCGAAGGAGATCACCTCGGGCCGGGCGGTGAGTGCGAGGGCCTCGCGGATGACCGAGCTGCCGGCCGCGTCGGTGCGGCCGGCCAGCCCGGGCGGCGGGACGCGCCTACGCATGGTGCACCTCCTCCGCTCCGGCCCGCGGGCGGCCGCGGCCGTCGAGTTCGCGTGTGATGCGCGTGGTCACCTCGGCCGTGAACAGGGCCGTGGTCCCCCGGCCGCCGAGGTCCGGGGTGGCCGCGTCGCTGCGCAGCGCGCCGGCCAGGGCCCGGCGCAGCACGGCGGACGGCGCCCCGTGCCCGAGATGGTCGAGCATCATGGCCAGCGAGAGGAGGGCGGCGTACGGGTTGGCCACTCCCTTTCCGGCGATGTCGGGGGCGCTGCCGTGCACCGGTTCGAAGAGGGCGAACTCCGTCTCGGGGCAGATGCTGGCGCTCGCGGCGAGGCCGAGACCGCCCATCAGGGCGGCGCCGATGTCGCTGATGATGTCGCCGAAGAGGTTGGAGGTGACCACGCCCTCGTACGGGGACGGATCGCGCACGAGGTTGTAGCAGAAGGAGTCGACGTACTCCTCGGATCCCTCCAGCTGCGGGAAGTCCTCCAGTTCGCGCCGGAACACCTCCTGCCACAGCCTCCCGGTGTGCGGTACGGCGTTGGACTTGTGGACGAGCACCACGCGCCCCCGTTCCTCCTCGGCGAGGCGGCGCAGGCAGTAGCGCACGAACTTCTCCACGGTGGGGCGGGTGTACACGCACTCGTCGATCGCGACGCCGGCCAGCCCGCCCTGCAGAACCGTGCCGCCGACGCCGGCGTAGAGCCCCTGGGTGTTCTCCCGGTAGACGTCGACCACCCCCGTCGGCAGGGTCAGCGGGCGGTGGTTGACGTAGAGGTCGAGTCCTCGGCGCATGCCGAGGAGGATGTCCCGGCCGTGGGCCATGTCGGGGATCCTGGGATCGCCCAGTGCGCCCAGGAACACGGCCGAGTACTGCGCCGACAGCATGTCCAGCGCTCCCTCGGGGAGCCCCACGCCGCTGCTCAGCCACTGGTCCGCTCCCCAGCCGAAGACCTCGTACTCGATCCCGAGGCCGAACTCCTCGCCGAGCAGGGCCAGTACGTCGAGGACCGGCGGGACGACCTCCTGGCCGATGCCGTCTCCGGGAACCACCGCTATCTTCATGAGCCCGTCCGCATCAGGAACATGTCCTCCACCGAGCTGAGCCGGCCGGCGATGGCACTCGCGGCGACCACGTAGGGCGAGGCGAGGTAGACCTGTCCGGGCCCCGATCTCCCGGGGAAGTTCCGGTTCTGGGCGCTGACGGTCACCTCGGCCGGGTTCTCGGAAACACCCGGACCGGCGTTGATACACGCTCCGCAGGAGGGGGGCAGCACCGTCACCCCGACGTCCGAGAAGAGCTCGATGTAGCCGCGCTCGGCCGCGTACCGCATCACGGCCTCGCTGCCGACCTGGATGAAGGCCTGCACGCCGGCGGGCACGCGCGCGCCGCGGGCCCGCGCCTGCTCGAACACGCTGGCGTACATGTCCATGTCGTGGGCCTTGCCTCCGGTGCAGGAGCCGCCGTAGATCTTGTCGACCTTCACCTGCTCGTGGACGGTGGCGAGGGGGACGGAGTTCCGCGGGTCGCCGGGCAGGGCCACCATCGGCTCGATCCCGGCCAGTTCGATGTCGACGACCGCGGCGTAGGCGGCGTTCTCGTCCGAGGTGAGGGCGCTGCCGGGCGACTGTGCGGGATCGCGCTGTGCCAGGTGGGCGTGGGTGATCGCGTCGGGCTCGAACAGTGCGGTCATGCCGCCCGCTTCGACCGCCATGTTGCAGAGGGTGGCGCGTTCGTCCATGTTCAGCCCCGCGCAGCCGGGTCCGGTGAACAGGAGGACCTTGCCGAGGGTCTGGCTGCCTTCGATGGCGGGGTGCCGCAGCAGGCCGAGCATGACGTCCTTCGCGCAGACCCCGGGGCGCAGGTCGCCGAGCAGGTTGATCCGGATCACGGCCGGGACCTTCAGCAGGATCTCGCGGTTGTACCAGGAGTTGGCTATGTCGGTGGCGCCCACCCCGAAGGCGAACGCGCCGACGGCGCCGGCCGTGCAGGTGTGGCTGTCGGTGCCGATGATCACGTCTCCTGGCCGGGCGACGTGCTCGACGATGTGGTTGTGGCAGATGGCGCGGCTGCCGCCGTCCGGCGCGGGACCGATGAAGTTGCCCCCGCTGAGGGCGGCGAACTCCTGTTGCCGGCTGCCGAGGTTCTCCACCCGTTCGATCAGCTCGGCGCCGTTCGCGCGCCGTGCCAGCACCGGCCCCGCCAGCGACAGGTGGTCCTGGAAGAAGTACACGGATCGCGGATCCGCCAGGACCGCGCCGGGGCCGAACTGCTGGGTGAACATGCCCGCGGCCATGGGGGTGACGTACTCGTGGGAGAACCTTACATCCGTCCGGACGAAGTAGGACTGGCCGATCCGCACGCTCGCGTCCGCCGGCAGCGGGTTGCGGGACGAGAGGCGGCTCTGGATGATCTTCTCGACCACGTTGAGCGGGCGGCCGGGCGCGAACGCGGGCTCGATCCGCGACCCGGCCCGGTTGAAGCCGAAGAGTCCCCCGAGGTCGACGATGGCGCGCTCGATCTCGTTGGCCCGGCGGGTGAAGGCCTCCAGCGGCAGTTCCTCGCCCGCCAGCAGCGCGTCGAGGAGCTCGAAGTCGTCGCAGGTGATGATGCCGACGTTGCGGCAGTTCTGTTCGTAGATCCGCTCGAAGGAACGCGCGAAGACCAGCTCGACGCCCGCGTACTTCTCGGCGTAGACGGCGTGTTCCCGGGAGGAGCCGCAGCCCTTCGCCTCACCGCTGACGATGATCTGCGGTCCGAAGGCCCGCAGGGCGCCCTCGCCGACCTGCTTGCCGCGCAGGCCCAGGTAGGCGTAGTCGCCGAGCTTCTCGTCGTACCAGTAGCAGCACCAGCCGGGGATCATCTCGTCCGTCGAGATGTTGTTCATGAGCGGGGTCCGCAGCAGCTGGGCCGTGGTGAGGGCGCCGCTGCCGTCCAGCTGGGCGGCCAGTGCGTCCGTGTCCTCGGTCACGACGAGGACGTTGCCCCGGAGGCGGATCGTCCGGCGCTCGGCGGCGCCGTGCGTGGTGTCACTCGGCGGTCGCAATGATCTGCCTTATCTGCTCGTCGGTGAGGGGGCCGCGGGTGGACTTCGCCATCGCCAGCACCTTCTTGAGGTAGGCGGGGTTGGAGCTGTCGTAACCGTTGACGGTGAGCCAGTACTTGACGTTGTTGGTGCCGGACGCCTCGTCGATGAGCACCTCTTGTTCCCGGCCCAGGAAGCTCGCCGGGACGCTGGAGTACACGCTGTCCTTGACGAGGAGGTTTCCCTTCTCGTGCGCCTTGAGGATCGCGGAGGCGTGCACGCCGGCACTGGTCTTGAACACGTCCCGGCCCAGGGCGGGATAGTTCTGCGGGATGTCGACTCCCAGCACGGGCGCCGCGTAGTCGCAGTAGTCGCGCAGTGCCTTCAGGTCGTAACTGTCGTGCCGGTCCAGGTGGGTGTTGACGACCAGCTGGTCGAGGGAGGCGTTTCCGGCCCTCTCCCCGATGCCCAGGATCGTTCCGTGGACGCGCTCGCAGCCCAGGGCGAGGGCGGTGAGCGAGTTGGCCAGGGCCAGCCCGCGGTCGTTGTGGCCGTGCCATTCGAAGGCGACCGGATGGCCCCGGTCCAGGAAGTAGCGCCGGGACCAGTGGATGAGCGAGGCCGCGCCGGCCGGTAACGCGGCGCCGACCGTGTCGCACAGGGTGAGGCGGGCCACCCCGGACTCGATGGCCGCGTCGTACACCCCTGCGAGCACCTCGGGGGTGCACCGTACGGCGTCCTCGAGGACCAGGACGAACTCCACTCCCTCGCGCCGGCAGGCGACGGCCGACGCGCGGACGTGGCGCTGGATGGAGGCGAGGTCCCAGTCCTCCACGTACTGCCGGATGGGGCTGACACCGATGAACAGGTAGGCGTCGACGTGTACCGAGGCCTGTTGGGCTATCTCGCAGATCGCTTCGATGTCCGCCGGGTGGGTGCGGCCCGCGTAGCCCTGGACGAGGGGGAGTCTGTTCTCGGCGATGTACCGGGCGATCTCCACGCATTCCTTCAGGGCGAGCGGATCCGATCCGGGGAAGCCGAGGTCCGCCGAGTGGACGCCGGTGCGGGCCATGTGGTCCACGAGGATCAGCTTCTGCTCCAGCGACGGGTTGCGGATGTTCGGAGCCTGGAGTCCGTCGCGCAGCGTCTCGTCGAAGAGTTTCCCCGCATACGCCGGCGCCGGGGTGGCCGGCACCGCTTCGACGCTGTTCCAGTTGAACCAGACGTCGGGGCTCGGGTGCGCATTCCGGCCGGTGTTGCTGTTCACTACGACCTCCGCGTGCTCTGGTGGTGGTACGGGAAGAAGGGCAGGTTCCGGCGGTCATTCCTGCCAGGCGGGAAGCGGCCCGGGACGGGGGCTGAGCGAGACGGGCAGGCTGCTCATGCCCGCGAGGAAGTTCGAGTAGATGCGCTGCTCGTCACCCGTCTGCTCGATGGAGCCGACGAACGTCCGCAGGGCGTCGAGCATCGCCGTGATCTCGACCCGGCCGAGGTAGGCGCCCAGGCAGAAGTGCGGGCCGTAGCCGAGCGAGAGGTGCTTGTTCGGGGTCCGGGCGAGGTCGAAGCGGTGCGGGTCGGTGAAGACCCGCTCGTCGCGGTTGGCTGCGCTGAGCCAGAGGGTGACCAGGTCGCCCTTGGCGATGGTGCGGCCGTGCAGTTCGACGTCCTCGGTGGCGGCCCGGCCGAAGTGCAGCGTGGGGGTGGTCCAGCGCAGGACCTCCTCGGTGGCCTCCTTGAGCGGGGCCGTGCCGTCGCTCAGTGCCTGCCACTGCCGCGCGTCGTGGGCCAGCGTCCGCACGGCGCCGATCATGGAGAGTCGGCTGGTCTCGTCACCGCCCATGATCAGGCTGTAGCAGTTGAGGACGACGGCGTCGTCGTCCAGCAGGGTGGACCCCGCGGGCTCCGTAGCCATCAGGCTGATGGCGTCCGAGCCGGGGTGGGCGCGGCGGTGGCGGACCAGGTCGTGGAAGTACATCAGCAGTTCGGCGCGGGCGAGGCGGTCCTCGCCCTCCTGGAGGTTGGCGTAGTCCGACGCCAGGGCCGACTTGGTCAGGGTGAGGATGTACTCCCGGTCGGACTCGGGCACGGCCAGCAGGTCGCAGATGGTGGCGAGCGGCACGTACGAGGCGATGTCCTGGGCGAAGTCGCATCCGCCGCGCTCCAGCGCCTCGGTGACGAGCCGTCGGCTGGTACGGCGCACCTGCCGGACCACGCCCTCCAGGGCGCGGGGGGAGAACGCCTTGAGCAGCAGGTTGCGCAGGGCGGTGTGGTGCGGCCCGTCCGTGACGGCGAGCATGCTTCCGGCCCCGCTGTCACCCCCGTGCAGCATGGTGGCGAGCACGTTGCCGCGCTCCGAGGTGAAGCGGGTGGAGTCGCGCAGGACGGCCGAGACGTCGGCGTGCCGGGTGAGGACCCAGAAGCCGGGGGTGTCGGTGCCGCCCGGGTGCCAGTGGACCGGGTCCTCGCGGCGCAGGTGTGCCCAGACCTCGTCCAGGCCGTCGGGGGGAAGGTGGGTGAGCGGGTCGGTCAGGTCCGGCACGGTGGTGGGGGCTGAGGTCATGGTGCGGCGGGCTCCTCGCTCGGCTCGCGGGCGGGGACGGTCACGCGGCCGGGGAAGTGGTGCCGGCCAGGCTGTGCGGCCGCATGTCGCTCCAGTGCTCCTCGACGTAGTCCAGGCAGGACTGGCGGCCCGCCGCACCGTGGACCGTGCGCCAGCCGGCGGGCACCGCGGTGGCGGCCGGCCACAGCGAGTGCTGCCCCTCGTCGTTGACCAGGACCAGGTAGGCGGCGTCGTCGTTCTCGAACGGGTTGCTCATGGGTGTCCCTCTCACATGGGGCGCGGGGCCGGCAGGGCGGCGCGCGGCGCGGTGATGCGTACCGGTGCGCGAACGGCGCGGTGTCCCGCTGACGGCGGCGGCCGGGATGGCGGCGGCCGCCGGTGCGGGAGACGGCCTCGGGCCGG
This sequence comes from Streptomyces sp. NBC_01546, assembly GCF_045208355.1. NCBI lineage: Bacteria > Bacillati > Actinomycetota > Actinomycetes > Kitasatosporales > Streptomycetaceae > Streptomyces > Streptomyces sp. NBC_01546. Next base: position 6,968,823 of record NZ_CP109379.1, on the reverse strand, counting down.
GGCCCCGGCGACGGGGCCTCACGGGCGGCCGGACGGCCGGCCCGGGCGGTGGAAGTGCGGCTACCCGCACCGTCGTGGTGCGGGTACCCGTACCTCTTCATCGTTGTTCAGACCTCACGCCGCGGGCAAGAAGTTTCCCTGCAAGGAAAAAGCCCAGTTCACAACCGCTTGGCCGCAGGGACGTCCACCGGGGTCAGCAGGTGGGTCAGGTGCCGGGACGAGGCCTCCCAGGACCACTCCTCCTCGACCCAGCGGCGTCCGGCGGCGCCCGTCGCGGCGCGGCTCGGGGAGACCAGGAGCTCGGCCAGGGCATCGGCGACCGCGGCGACTTCGCGGCCGTCGACGACCCTTCCGGTCCGCCCGTCGAGGACCGCGTCCGGCGCCCCGCCGGAATCCCCCGCGAGCACGGGCAGACCGGTCGCGGACGCCTCCAGGAAGACGATGCCGAGTCCCTCCGCCTCCAGTCCCGCCCGGCGCGTGCGGCAGGGCATGGCGAACACGTCGGCCGCCGCGTAGTGGGCGGGTGTCTCGGCGTGGTCGAGCCCCCCGGCGAACACGACCGCCCCCGGGGCGTGCCGGTCGGCGAGCCGGCGCAGCCGCCGTTCGTCCGGTCCCCGGCCCACGATCAGCAGCGCCGCGTCCGGCACCATCCGCCGGATCAGCGGCATGGCGCGGATGAGGGTGTCCTGGCCCTTGCGGGGAACCAGCCGGGCCACGCAGAGGATGACCGTCCGGTGCTGCAGTCCGTAGCGCTGGCGCAGCTTGCGGCCGGAGGTGAGGTCGGGACGGAACACGTTCGAATCCACTCCCGGCACCAGCCGGCTCATTCGGGCGCGCGGCCCCAGCGCCGGGGCGATGCGGGCACGGGTGTACTCCCCGAGATAGGTCACCACGTCCACGCTGTTGCCCACGCGCCGCAGGAGGCGGCGTGCACCGGGTATGCGTGCCCACCAGATCTCGTGGCCGTGGGTGGTGGCGACGATCCGCCGGATCCCGGCCCGGCGCAGTGCCGGGGCCATCGCGGCCAGCGGGGCGGCCGCCCCGAACCAGACGCGGTCGCAGCCGTGTCGGCGGGCGATGTCCAGGGCCCGGGCCGTGGCCCGGCGCGTCGGTAACAGGGTGCGGCCGGGGTCCCGTATCACCGGGAAGGGCAGGGTGGCGTCGAACTCGGCGGCGCCGGGCTCGGAGGAGGTGTAGACGACGACGTCGTTGTCGGGCACGCGGGTGGCCATGGCGTGCACGAAGGTCTCGATGCCGCCCTGCCGGGGCGGGAAGTCGTTGGTGATGATCAGAGTGGTGCCCATGGGGGGCAGGCTCCTTTCCTCGGGTTCCCCGGGTCCGCGGAGACCGGGAATCGTCGATCGCTGAAGGTCAGTCGCTGAAGGTCAGTCGGTGAAGGTCAGTCGGTGAACAGGTAGTTGCGGCAGTCGTCCCGGACCTCCCGGGTCTCCGCCCAGCGGCCGCCGTGCCAGCGGCGCATCCGGTAGCCGAACGGCCGGAGCCGGCGGACCAGGTCCGCCGGGCTCGCCCCGTACTTCGCGAGGTGCCTGTGCTCGATCTCCAGCAGGAGCACCGGCCGGTGGCGCAGCAGGGTGTCGCGGGCGCCTTCGAGCACGGCCGGTTCGGCCCCCTCGACGTCGGCCTTGACGAAGCTCACCTTCTCCAGCCCCGCCCCGCGCACCAGCCGGTCCAGGGTGTCCACGGTGGTCGGCACCGGCCGGGAGGTGCGGAACTCCGCATTGGGGCCGGGGCCGTCGGTGCCTTCGGTGAGGTACGCGCGCCCGTGCACCGGTGTGCCGCGGCGCATCGGCAGGCTCAGCACCCCGTGCCCCGTCCGGGAGCCCAGCGCGGTGCGGTGTACGACCACGTTGGCGCAGCCCAGCGTGCGGGATGCCAGGCGCAGCCAGCGGGCCGGGCCGGGCAGCGGCTCCACGCTGTGCACCTGTCCGGCGCCTCCGACGAGGTGGGACAGCGCCCAGGTGTACAGCCCGTACTCGGCGCCGACGTCGAGGCAGACGTCTCCGGGCCGGACGAACTCCCGCAGCCCCGCGACCTCGTCCTCCACGAAGGGCATGCGGGCCGCGGCCCAGTGCAGGGCCCCGGCCACACCCGCCGTCCGCCGGGTGACCGTACGCGGCGCCGTCATCGCGCGCCTCCGGCGGTGACGGCCTGCCCAAGGCGGCCGGGGACGGCGGCCCCTGGCATCGCGGCGCGCGGGGCCGAAAGGGCCCCGGTGCGGCGGGATCCGGTGGCGATCCTCGGCCAGACGACGAGGACGAGGGGCAGCGCGAGGTAGCCGAACCGTCCGGCGGGCGCGAGCAGGAAGGCCGCGCACAGGCCCAGGGCGAGGCGGTCGGCCGCGGCCACCACCCCGGCGGGCGGACGCACGACGAGGGAAGCCGCGACGGCGATCCCGCCGCACAGGAGCAGGGCGACCGCCGCGTACCAGCCGGCGGGGCCCAGGTCCGCGAGCAGCCGGCCCGGCAGCGGGCTGGCGGCCGGGGTCGCCACCGGGGCACGGCCGGTGGGAAAGGCCAGCACCTGCTGGAACATCGGGCCGGGCGACAGCAGGGCGCTGGGCAGCACCACTGCGAGCGTGCCGGCGGCCGCCACGACCGCGCAGCGCAGGGCCCGGCGGGCGCCGCCGCTCCCGGCGAGCAGGGCCACCGCGACGGCGAGGGCGGGCCAGGCCGTCCACTTCAGCGAGCAGGCGGCGGCGAGCACCAGGCCCGCGGCCACCGGGCGGCGGCGTGCCGCGAGGGCGAGCCCCAGGCAGCACAGTCCCGTCATCGGCAGGTCGACCCCGCTGACGCACAGCGGCAGGGCCACCACGGGCGAGGCGAGAAGGACCGCCAGGGTCGTGCGGGGCGCCCGGCGCGGCGACGGCAGCACGGCCCGGCCCTCCACGGGTGCGGCCAGAACGCGGCGGCCGGCCCACAGGCTCAGCAGGAACACGGCCGCGCACCAGATGCGGGCGTCCCCGAGGACCCGGGCGGGGCCGCCGTCCCCGAGGAGGGCGCGGGGCAGGCCGAACAGGGCCATCCCCGGCAGGTAGGGGTTGTAGTCCGTGACCGTCTGCGGGTCCGCCAGGTAGGGCGTGGACTGACTCACCATCAGCTCGGCGGACCTCTCGATCACCGCGACCTCGCTCTGCCCGTTCCCGGTCAGGAGCAGGTACAGCAGCGGCAGGACGAGGGCGCCGAGCAGGGCGCAGGCCACGGCCCACGTACGGGCGCGCGGGCGCGGCAGCAGGCACGAGGCGAGGGCCGCGCCCGCATAGCCGGCCGCCGCGCAAGTCCCCCAGGCGCGGTGCGTGTCCAGGGTCGAGACGAGGGGGAAGACCGCGGCCCAGGCTGCCGCGAGCAGCCAGCCGCCCACCCAGATCCGCCGCCGGCCCACGCGGCGCACGGCCTCGCCCGTCGAGGCGGTCATTGCGGTCATTGCGGTTCCAGCCTGTCGAATCAGCACACCGTTCATTGCATCCGAGGGGCGGGGGTGGGGTCATGACAGGTAGGTCGAGAGGTTGGGGTCGGGTTTCCCCCACCACGGCGCCGCCCGCCCGGTCAGCCGAGGTCCTGGTTGACCTGTAGGTCGGACATGGCCACGAGGATGCGGCGGTCACCGCGGAACGGCTCCCGGGCGTGCGTGGCGAGGTGGTTGTCCACCACCAGGACGTCGCCCCGCTGCCAGGGGAAGGAGACCGCGCTGTCCTCGTACAGCTTCCCGATCAGCGCGACGGCCTCGTCCTCGATGGGCGTGCCGTCCCCGTAGAAGGCGTTGCGGGGCACTCCTTCGGGCCCGTACGCGCCGAGGAGGTACTCCGCCACCTCCGGCTGGAGGGCGGAAACGTGCCACAGGTGGGCGTGGTTGAACCACACCGTCTCCCCGGTGCGCGGGTGCCGGGAGACGGCCTGTCGCACCGCGCGGGTCCGCAGCCCGTCCTCGCCCACCCACTCGAACTCGGTGTGCGAGGCCCGGCAGTAGGCCTCCACCTCGGCCCGGTCGGTGGTCTGGAAGACGACCTGCCAGGGGATGTCGAGCACGGGGCTGTAGTTGCGCACGTAGCACACGCCGTGCCGCTGGAACCGCTCCCGGAGTTCGGCCGGAATCCTGGGGAAGACCGCCCGCTCGCTGGCGACGGGCGTGGCTCCGCCGGTCCGCGAGGGCCTGTCGCCGTAGAAGTACAGCTTGCCGGGCCAGTTGTGGGAGTAGGACATCTCGTGGTGGAAGGCGATCCACTGGTCCTGGCTCAGCTCGGTGGAGGTGAACACCTTGTCGGCGATCTCGGTGCGGGGGGCCGCCCGTTCGAGGTAGTCGAGCAGCTCGGGCGAGAACGCGCGGGCCGCGGCGCCGAATTCCTCGGGGCTGTCGACGGCGAAGCCGCGGAAGAGCAGGGCGGCGTGACGGTCGAGTTCCTCGCCGAGCTGCGCCCGGTTGGCCCGTATCCACTCGTCCAGCCGCAGGCCGGGCCGGGTCGCCTCGATGCAGAGCAGGAAGGGTTCCGGGTCCAGGGGTGCGGCGGTCACCGGGCCGGTGAACCGGGCCCGGATCTCCTGCGCGGTCATGCGGCCGCTCCTTCCCGGATCGTCGCGACGGGGTCGGACATGGCGGCCAGGATGCGCCGGGGGCCTTCGAAGGGCTCACGGGCGTGCGCGGTGATCATGTTCTCGACGAGCAGTACGTCGCCCAGCTCCCAGTCGAAACCGGTGGTCTCGGCGGTGAAGGCGGCGCGCAGTTCGGCGAGGGTCTCGTCCTCGATCGGCGTGCCGTCGCCGTAGTACGTGTTGTACGGCAGGTTCTCCTCCCCCAGGGCCGCGCGGAGTCCGGCGCAGATCTCCTCGGCCAGCGAGGTGACGTGGAAGAAGACGGCGTGGTTGAACCACGTGCGGTCCCCGGTGACCGGGTGGCGGTGCAGCGCGGGCCGGGTCTGACGGGTCCTCAGCTGGAGCCCGTCCACCCACTCGACGGAGATCCCGGCGTCCTCGCAGTACGCGCGCACCTGCTCGGGGTCGTCGGTCTGGAAGGTCTCCTGCCAGGACAGGCTGATGCCGGGGATGTAGTTGCGCACGTACTGCACGCCGAGTCGCTCGAACTTGGCGACTGTCTGCGGACGCAGCCGGGCCAGCACCTTGCGGGAGTCGGCGAGCGGCGTACGGCCGCCGCGGTCGGCGGGCCGTTCGCAGCAGAAGACGATCCGCAGCGGCCAGTTCTCCGTGTACGACTGCTCGTTGTGGAGGAGGATGTGCTGGTCGGCGGGGTGTTCCGTGGAGGTGTAGATGTTGTCGGACACCTCGGTGCGGGGCGAGGAGCGCTCCCCGTACTTGAGGACCTCGTCGGACAGGGCGCCCATCACGGTGCGGAACGCGGCGGAGTCGGTCACCTCGAAACCGCGGAACAGGACCGCCCCGGCACGCCGGGCCAGGTCGTCCACCAGCGGCTTGCGGGCGCTGATCCAGTCGGCCAGGCCGATGCCGGGCACATCCGCACGGACCAGGGCCGGCAGGCTGCGTCCGTCCCATTCCTGCGACACGGTCACGGACGGTGCCCCGGCGCGTAAGTCGTTCAGCTGTGTCATCAAGGATCTCCAGATCAGTGGCAGCGAGAGGTTCGGCAGCAGCCCCTCGATCGCTCCGGCCAGGCCGCACGCCACGGTGCGGGTAGCCGTACCCCCTCATCCTTGATCGGACGTATGTGCGGCGGCAAGGTGTTTCCCTGGGAGGAAAGTTCCCAGGTCAGAGCCCACTCTCACGGTGTGTCACAGGCCGGCGGGCGACCACGGGAGAACCACGCGGACGGTGGTGGGCCCCCCGGCCGGGCTGGTGAGCACGACCTCGCCGTTCAGTGCCGTGGCCCGGTCCGCCATGCCGCGCACCCCGGTTCCCCCCTGCGGGGTGGCGCCCCCCACCCCGTCGTCCGTGACGACGGCGACCAGGTGGTTCCCCTCCTGCGCCAGGGACACCGTGATGACGGTGGGCGAGGCGTGCTTGACGGCGTTCGTCAGGGATTCCGCGATGATGAAGTAGGCCGCCGCCTCGACGTTGACGGCCGGACGGCGCTCCAGCGTGCAGTCCATCCGCACCGGGACGTAGAACTTGTCGGTGAGGGCGGCGACGGCCGCACGCAGTCCGCGGTCGCTCAGGATCGGCGGCTGGATCCCGTGCACCAGGTCGCGGATCTCGTCGAGTGCCTGGTCGATCTCGTGATGCGTCTCCTCCAGCACCTTCCGCAGGTCCTCGGCGCTGCGGCCGGGGCGGCGGGTGACCTGCGAGATGCGCATCATGACGGCGGCCAGCCGGGCCTGGGCCCCGTCGTGCAGGTCGCGCTCGATCCTGCGGTAGTCGGCGTCGTTGACCCGCAGCGCGGCGATCCGCTGCTGTTCGGCCAGCACCTCGCGCCTCAGGCGCTCGTCCTCGTCGACCCGGCCGAGGATCCTGCGCACCAGCCGCGCCCGCAGCCTGCCCAGCCAGAAGAGCAGCATGACGAGCAGGACGAAGAGGACGGCGGCGCCCAGCCCCACGCCGATCCGGGTCGCCGCGCCTTCGACGACGATCGTGTTGCCCTCGCCGAAGGACAGTTGCTCAGTGCGGCCGAACGGCAGGCTCACCACGAAGGCGACCACGGGCAGCGACAGTGCGAGGACGGGCAACAGCCAGATCAGGCCGAGCAGGAGGAGGCCGAGATACCCGAGGTCCCCCCACACGGCGGCGCCCCGCCGCCGGGGTGCCGCTGCCGGCTTCCCGACGGTACCGCCGCTCGCGCCGGTACCGTCGGCCGCCGAGGTCTGCAGGACCGCGGCCGCCAGCAGGCGTTCCAGGTCGGCGGCCGCGCGCAGCAGCGGTATGCCGAGCAGGCCGCCCGGAGTGACGCCGGCCACCCAGTGCCAGGCGCTGCGCCACGTCGGTCCCGCAGGCGGGGCCGGCGCGGGTTCCGGACCGGCGTGCGGCAGGACCCGGCGCACCGCCTTCATCATCGCCCTGACGAACAGCGCCCCGGCCAGCGGCAGGACGGCGAGGCAGAGGGAGAGCACCCGCAGCGCGATCGCGACCAGGGTGAGCGGCACCAGCAGGACACCGACGAGGCTGCCGACGGAGAGGTAGATGGCCCCGGCCGCGACCTTCGACTGAACGGACTGCCTGGACCGGGTGGTTGAGGAGTCCGTGACGAGCCCGCCCATCAGGCGACGCTGTCCTGTCCCATTCCCCGCAGATAGTCCAGGACCGCGAGGACGCGCCGGTTGCCCTCTCCCGAACTCGGGATCTGCAGTTTGCTCAGGATCGCGGTGACGTGTTTCTCCACGGCGCGCTCGGATATGTCCAGCCGGGCCATGATTCCCGTGTTGGACAGGCCCGTCGCCACGAGTTCCATGACCTGGCGCTCCCGGTTGGTGAGGAGTTCCGCGGCCCGCCGCTCGTGCGGGTTCCCGATGAACTTCTTGTATATCTCGGCGTCCAGGACGGTCTCACCGGCCACCACCCGCTCCAGCGCGGTGAGGAAGTCGTCGATGCTGCCCACCCGTTGCTTCAGCAGGTAGCCGGTGCCGCCGCGGGCGTCGCGGACCAGGTCCTTGGCGTATTCGTACTCGACGTACTGCGAGAGCACCAGGACGGCGGTGCCGGGACATCGCCGCTGGATGTCCCGCGCCGCCCTGATGCCCTCGTCGGTGTGGGTGGGCGGCATGCGGACGTCCATGATCGCCACATCGGGTTCGCACTCGGTGATCACCTGGAGGACGTCGGTCACATCGCCCAGCGATGCGACGACCTCGATTCCCTCGTCCTCCAGCAGCCGCTGCATTCCCATGCGCAGGAGCGCGGAATCTTCGGCGATCAGGACGCGCACAGTCTCTCCCCTTGCTACTGACGAGTGGTCGCCATCGTGATGCCGGCCTTCCCGAGGAGCCGCCGGGTCGCCATCAGGCCCACGGTGGCCGAGACCGCCACACATGCGAGGACCAACCCTGACAGCGCCCCCCACGGCACACTCAGTGGAACGACGTCATACGTCACGCGCAGCGCTGCACGATAGGCCTGGAGCCCCGAAGCCACAACGGCTGTGGCCACCACGGCCGCCACGGTGGTCGTGCACCCAGTTTCCCACAGGGCCATGCTCCTCAACTGCTTCTCGCTGACGCCGACCAGACGCATGTCGGCGAACTCACGGGTGCGCCTGCTGAACGACATGACCAAGGTACTCGCCACGGAGATCAATGCGTAAGCGGAAGCGGGTCCCGCCAGGACCACCAGGACCAGCATGTTGAGTCGTTCTTGATCGCTCGACGACCGCGCGAACCACTGGGCGGTCTCCGTCACCCGCACGCGGTCCGCGCCGAGCCGGGAGGTCAGTTCGCGGGCCACCGTGCCGGCCGCGCCGGCCGAGGCCGGGTCGAGCAGTACGGTCGCCCTCTGCGGCTCGGGGGCCCCGGCCGACCCGGCCGGAAGGACCACGTGCGGTACGGCCGTTCCGCCGTCGAGGACCGCCGTCACCTCGGCGGTGGCGGGGCTCCCGCCGAAGAGCCCGTAGGTCAGGCGGCTGCCCACGTGGTAGCCGTACCAATCGGCGTACTCGCGCGAGACCGCGACCTGTCCCGGGCCGAGCTCCGTGACGGCGCCCTCGACCACGTCGATGCGGTGGGTGCGGGCCAGAGCGGGGAGGTCGGCCACGGCGCCGCGGTCCTGCCGTACGGAGGACCGGTCGGCGACGGCCAGCTCCAGGCCGGCCGGCGCCGACACCGCGCGCACCCTCGGGTCCGCGCGGAGCACGGCCAGCACGTCCTGGGTCACTCCCCCGCCGGCGGCCTCTTCCACCACCAGTTGACCGACGGTCCGGCGACGGTCGTCGGACTTGATCGTGGCACCCGTGGTCGACAGGACGGAGGTGAACACACCGACCACGGCGACGATGGCGAGGACCGGCCCCACCAGGGAGGCCGTCCTCAGCTTCGACGTGCCCAGCGACTCCACGGCGAGCCGGGCGGGCACGGAGCTCGAGCGCCTGAACGGAGCGGCCAGCAGCCGGGTCAGCGCGGGCAGGTAGGCCGGGCCCAGGGAGGACGCGGCGAGGGTCAGCGCCATCGATCCGAAGAGGGCCAGCGGAATGGAACCCTCCAGGCCGGCCTGCGGGGCCAGCCCCACCATGACCCCGCCCACCGCGAGCAGCAGCAGACCGGTCACCCAGCGGCCCCCGGTCATGGCACGCGAGTCCAGTGCGGCCTCACGCAGTGCCTCGGTGGCCCGGACCCGCGAGGCGCGGCGGGACGCGGCCATCGCGCCGAGCACGGCCATGACCAGCCCGGAGGCCGCCGCGATCAGCAGGGGGCCGCCCAGCGGGGCGGGCCGCAGTTCCGCGGGCGACAGGCCCGTGCCGTTGAGCCCGTCCACGGCCCACGGTGTGGCCACGACGGCCAGCAGGCATCCCACCGCGACGGCGGGCACCGCGACGGCCACGCTCTCCCCGATCACCATGCGCCGCACCTGCCGCGCACCCGCGCCGACCAGCCGGAGCAGGCCCATGTCCTGGCGGCGCAGGGCGACACTGAACGCACAGGTGCCGGCGATGACGAACACGGTCACGAACGCGGAGACGATGCCGGCCATCACCAGCACGGTCTGGATGCCCCCCAGGTCCAGTCCTCCGCTGACCAGGGTGTGGGTGGTTCCGCTGCCGTCCTGGAGCGTGATCGAGGGCCGGCCTTCCGGGGACGGCTGACGGACGTCGAAGGTGGCGGCCAGGGCCGCCGAGGACACCGCGATCAGCGCCACCCCGAGCACGAGCGAGACGAAGGTGCCCAGGAACAGCGGCGCGTGGTGCCGGACGGAGCGTACGGACAGCTGCCACATCAGGCGTCCCACCGGCCCAGGCGGGCGGTGATGCGCTCGACGGTGGGAGCGGGGTCGGTGCCCACCACCCGGCCGTCGACCAGGTAGACCACCTGGTCCGCGTACGCGGCGGCCACCGGGTCGTGGGTGACCATCACCACGGTCCCCCCGGCCCGGTCCACCAGGTTCCGCAGCAGGGCCATGACCTGACGGCCCGTGGCCCGGTCGAGCGAGCCGGTCGGCTCGTCGGCGAAGACCACCTCCGGCTCGGCCACCAGGGTCCGGGCGATGGCCACCCGCTGCTGCTGCCCGCCCGAAAGCTGCGCCGGGCGGCGGTCCGTCAGCTTCTCCAGGCCGACCTGGGCGAGTGCGCCCTGCACCACCGACCGCTTGGGCCGCTGGCCGTTCAGCCGCAGCGGGAGCGCCACGTTCTCGTAGGCCGTCAGCATGGGCAGGAGGTTGAACTGCTGGAAGACGAAGCCCACCCGCTGCCGCCGGATCCTCGTCAGCTGCTCCTCGTCGCAGACGGCCAGATCGGTGTCGCCGAGGAGCACCTGGCCCGCCGAGGGCCGGTCGAGTCCCGCGGCGCAGTGCAGCAGGGTCGTCTTGCCCGAACCGGACGGGCCCATGACCGCGGTCATGGCGCGGGCCGGGAACTCCACGGTGACCTCGTGCAGGACCGGCCCCGTGGCGCCGGGGTAGGTCTTGGACACCGAGACCAGTCGCGCGGCCGACACCTTCATGTCGGTGAGAAGTGCCATGTCGTGAATCCTTTGCCGATGCGGTGGGTGCGGTGGGTGGGGCGAGTGGGCGGGTGGGGACTGCCGTGGGTGGTGGGGGCGAAGCGGAACCCCTCCAGTCCAGCACCGCGGGGTGCCCCGGCACAGTGGGCCTGAGGGGACACCTCGGGGGAGGGTTTTCCCTACCGACAGGCGGAGGAGGCCGGACTAGAGTTCAAGGAAGATCACCGAGCGCCGGATGCGCCGGGTTCCAGAAGGGTGCGCAGATGTCAGGGCAGCCGATGCCGCACGAACCGAGCGGGCAGACCATCGCCGTCTGGGAGGCGATGAGGGCGGGGCCGCTGCCCTTCCTGCGGTCCCGCTGGCCGCTGCGCAGCTGGGCCTACCTGTTCAGCGGCGCGCTGTTCGGCGTGGGCGTGCTGCTGTGCCTGGCCGTGCTGGTGGCCCTCGGGGTGGTCCTCTCCGTGGTCGGGGTGGGCCTGGTGGTCCTGGCGGCCACCGCGCTGCTCGGGATCCCCGTCGCCCGGGCGGAGCGGCGCCGGCTGCGGCTGATCGAGCCGACCGCGCCGGCGGATCCGCACGGCCCGCTCCTGGACATGGGTCCCTGGGGGCGGCTGCGGACCCGGCTGCGGGAGTCGGCGACCTGGCGGGAGCTGGGCTACACGGCGCTGCTGGCGATCGTCTTCGCCGGCGCGGGCCTGGGCGTGACGGTGCTGTTGGCGTTCTCGGGCATGCTGCTGGTCTCGCCCGTGGTCGTGTGGGCGCTGGCACCGGAAACCGTGATGATCATTCCCGGCCGGGCGGTGGGCCATCCGCTGGCCGCGCTGCCGTTCAGCCTCTGCGGGGCCCTGGGCCTGGCCCTGTCCGCGTACGCCGCGGGGCTGCTGGCGGGCGCGCAGGTACGGACGGCCTGGTTCCTGCTCGCGCCCCGCGAGGCGCAGGACGACCACCGGGTCATCGAACTGACCCGTTCCCGGGCCCGGCTGGCGGACGCCTTCGAGGCCGAGCGCCGCCGCATCGAGCGCGACCTGCACGACGGCGCCCAGCAGCAGCTGGTGGCCCTCACGATGACCCTGGGCCTGGCCGAGATGGAGCTGGGGGACAAGAGTCCCGCGGCCGCCGATCTGGTCGCCCGCGGCCGCGGGGAGGCCCGCCGTGCCCTGGACCAGCTGCGGGACCTCGTACGGGGCATCCACCCCCAGGTGCTGACCGATCACGGGCTGGCCGCCGCCGTAGCGGAGGTCGCGCTGCGCAACCCCGTCCCGGTCACCGTGGACATCGACCTGCCGCGACGGCTGCCGGGCCAGGTGGAGACCATGGCGTACTTCGCCGTGACCGAGGCGCTGGCCAACGCGGTCAAGCACAGCGGGGCCTCCGCGATCTCCGTCGTCGGCCGGCTGGAAGGCGACCGGCTTATCCTGTTGATCACCGACGACGGGCGCGGCGGGGCGGATCCCGACAAGGGCACCGGTCTGTCCGGGCTGGCGGACCGCATGGCGATCCTCCGGGGCCGGCTGCTGGTCTCCAGCCCGGTCGGCGGTCCGACCCAGCTCCGAGTGGAGGTCCCGTGCTCCGCGTAGTCCTTGCCGAGGACGCAGTGCTGCTCCGTGCAGGACTCGTCGAACTCCTGACCCGCAGCGGCCACGAGGTGGTCGCCGCGGTCGGCGACGCGCAGGCGCTGGCGCGCGCGGTGGACGCCGAGTTGCCCGACATCGTCATCACCGATGTCCGGATGCCCCCGGACTTCCGGGACGAGGGCCTCAAGGCCGCCCTGGAGCTGCGGGCCCGGCACGAGCGGCTGCCCGTCCTGGTGCTGTCCCAGTACGTGGCCACCGCGTATGCCACCCAGCTGGTCGGCGGCGGCGGTGCGGGCGCGGCGGGGCTCGGCTACCTGCTCAAGGACCGGGTCGGCGAGGTCTCCGAGTTCCTGGACACCCTGCGGCGGGTCGCCGCGGGCCAGACCGTCATCGACCCCGAGGTGGTCCGCGTGCTGCTGACGCAGCAGACGGCGCGCCGCCCGCTGAACCGGCTCACCCCCCGGGAGCGGGAGGTGCTGACGCTGATGGCCGAGGGCCTGACCAACCAGGCGATCGCGCAACGGCTCAGCGTCACGGAGGCCTCGGTGGTCAAGCACTCCAGCAACATCTTCATGAAACTGGACCTGGATCCGGCCGAGGGCAACCGGCGGGTGCTGGCCGTCCTGGCCCACCTGCGGGGAGAATCCGCCTGAGGGCGGCCGTCGTCGGGGGTGCACGGGATCAGTACCGCCCGTCCTGAATGCGCGTCAGCCAGTCCGCCACGACCGTGAAGTCGCCCTCGGTCGTGCCGGGCCGCGGTACGCCGGCGGGGTCACCGTGGTCCCCGGCGCGCGGGTAGGAGCCCAGGAAGCGGACCTTCGGAGCGATCCGTTTCAGGCCCATCAGGGCCTCGCCCACCCGCCGCTCGGTGACGTGCCCTTCGGCGTCCATCACGAAGCAGTAGTTGCCGATCCCCTCCCCCGTCGGCCGCGACTGGATCAGCATCAGGCTGACCCCGCGGACGGCGAACTCCTGGAGCAGGTCGAGCAGGGCCCCGGGCCGGTCGCCGCCGAGCCAGACCGCCACCGAGGTCTTGTCCCGTCCGGTGGGCGCCGCCGGCCTGCCCGACCGGCCGGCCAGCACGAAGCGCGTCTCGGCGTTCTCGGCGTCGTGGATCTCGGTGACCAGGGGTTCCAGGCCGTAGCGGGCCGCCGCGAACGCTCCGGCGAAGGCCGCGTCGTAGCGGCCCTCCTGCACCAGGCGGGCGCCGTCCGCGTTGGAGGAAGCCGACTCCCATACCGCGTACGGGAGATGCCTGCGCAGCCAGCCCCGGACCTGGGACTGGGCCACCGGGTGACCGGTCACGGTCTTGATGTCTTCGAGCGCCGTGCCGGGTCGGACCAGCAGGGCGAAGGTGATGGGCAGGCGCACCTCACGGTAGATCATCAGCGGTTCGCCCTGGGCGAGTTCGTCGATGGTGGTGGTGACTCCGCCCTCGACGGAGTTCTCGATCGGCACGAGGGCGGCGGCGGCCTCGCCGCAGCGGACGGCGTCGAGCGCCGCGGGCACCGACACCATGGGGACGAGCTCCCGGGTCGCCGCTTCGGGAAGGGTGTGCAGGGCGGCCTCGGTGAACGTTCCCTCCGGGCCGAGATAGACGTATCGGGTTGCCGACATGCGCGCCACCCTAGGCCGGGCCTGCGCCGCACCCCTTCGCACGGGGCCCGCCCCGACCCCGTCACAGGCGCTCTGACCTGCGCACTTTCCTCCCAGGGAAACACCTTGCCCGCGACCGTGCGTTCGATCAAGGATGTGGAGGTACGGGCAGCCACACCCCTGATGGTGTGGATAGCCGTACCGGCGGGGGGCCGGCCACGACAGCGGTGGCACACCCTCCGGGCCGCCGTCTGCACCTTCCGCCGGCGTGCCGGAAGACGCACTGCGCGCACACATCCGTGCCGCCTCGGCAGTGCCGGTCGAGCGATGGGGGAGGACATGAACATGCGGCATGCCGCCGACCTGCTGCGCACCTTGACGGAGGAGCACGCGGTACCCGGTGCCCAGCTCGCCGTGGACACGGGCACGGAGTTGATCTCCGTCGCCACCGGTGTCACCCGGTCCGGTGCCGGCGTACCGGTGGACTCCGGGACGGCGTTCGCCTACGGCTCGGTCACCAAGGCGTTCACCGCGACCCTGGTGGTGCAGCTCGCGTCCGACGGCGACATCGGGCTCGACGAACCGCTCGCCGGCTCACTGGCGGAGTTCCGGCAGCCGAAGGACGGGGCCGCGGGCTCCATCACCGCCCGGCAACTGCTGTCCCACACCGCCGGTCTGGTCTCCGACCACCAGCTCCCCGACCCCGGTGAGCGGTCGCTGTTCCGGTACGCGGCGAGCGTCGCCGCACTCCCCCTGCTGCTCGAGCCCGGCAGCTCCTTCAGTTACGCGAACACCGGCTACAACCTGCTGGGCCGCCTCGTCGAAGAGGTCACCGGCACGTCCTGGCAGGCCGCGCTGGGGGACTTCCTGCTGGGTCCCCTGGGCATACGGCCGCACTTCCTGCACGGCTCCGGCCCGAGCGGCCGCGTCGCGGCCGAGGGGCACGCCGTCCGTCCCGGTGAGCGGCGGGCCCGGCCGGTCCGCCTGTACTTACCGCCCACCTGGGCGCCGGCCGGCGGACTGTGCGGCAGCGCGCGGGACCTGGTCTCCTTCGCCCGGCTGCACACCGGCACCCACGCCGGCGGCGCCGCCCTCCTCGGCCCGCAGGACCGGGCCGAAATGCACACCTCGCAGCCCGCCGCCGACGCCTTCGGGATGGCCGACGGATGGACCCTGGGGCTCGCCCGGTACGGCGCGGACGGCCACTGGCTGGGCCACGACGGCACCGTGGACGGCGCCACCTGCCACCTCCGCTTCCACCCGGCGACGGGCGCGGCGGTAGCGCTGACCACCAACGCCACCACGGGGACCCGGCTGTGGCCCGACCTCCTGCGGGAACTGCGCACCCTCGGCCTCGACGTCGCCGACTACACGGGCGCCCTGCCCGCCTCCCCCGCCGCGGACCGCGCCCTCGCGGACCCGGCACCGCTGTTCGGCGAGTACGCCAACGGCGACACCGTCTTCTCCGTCCGGCCGCACGGCGCGGGCATCCGGCTGAGCGACCCGTCCGGTCTGCTCGCGGACCTCGCGCTGTACGACGGACTTCACTTCAGCGCGCGGCGCACCGACACCGCCGCCGCGCCCTACCCCGGACGCTTCGTCCAGGACCCCGCCACGGGAGCCGTGAACCTGATGCAGCTGGCGGGGCGGTCCGCCACGCGCCTGCCCGCCGCGGTCTGACGGCCGCGCACCTCTTCGTCCCCCTTCTTCTTCCGACTTCCCCCGTCCCGTGCGGCCACCGGCCGCGGGCTCCGGCGCGGAGGTCAGTCCCTCATGGAGGCACAGCTTGACTCGCGCCGCAGCACCGGTTGGCCGGCCCCTGCCCGAGCACGTGGAGTTCTGGCGGAACCGGCTGGACGGAATCACCTCGCTCGACCTGGCACTGGACCGGCAGCGCCCCGTCGTCCGGTCGACGGAGACGTCCACCCACGCGTTCACGGTCCCCCCGGAGACGACGGCGGCCCTGCGCGGGCTCGCCGAGCGGAACGGGACCGGCCTGCTGGAGGTGCTGACCGCCTCGGCCTGGGCGCTGTTCGCGCGCTACTCCGGGCAGGAGGACATCGCGGTCGGCACCCTCTCGCCGCGTACCGGGCACACCGTGGTGCTGCGCGGGGACGTCGATGCCCAGGAGTCCTTCGCCCGGCTGCTCGAGCGGGCGGGGCGGACCGTGCGGGACGCCCTGGACCACGACGGGGTCGCCTTCCCCCGGCTGGTCGAGGCCCTGGCCCCGGAGCAGGACACCAGCGTGACCCCCTTCATCCAGACCATGGTCGTCCTGCGGGGCGCGGACCCGTCGCACGAGGCGCCGTACGACCCGCTCGACCTCGCGCTGGAGTTCACCGAGGCGGGCGACGCCCTGTCGGGGCGCGTCCACTACAGCACGGCCCTGTTCGACGCCTCGACGGCCGGCCGGCTGGGCGGCCACCTGAACCGGCTGCTGGCGGGCGCGGCGGCGGACCCCGGCCGGGCCGTAGCCACCCTGCCGATGCTCACGGACGCCGAGTTCGACCGGATGGCCCGCGAGTGGAACGCCACCGACCGTGAGGTCCCCACCGGCACCTTCCCAGAACTGTTCGCCGCCCAGGTGGAGTCGCGCCCGGACGCCGTGGCCGTGATCGACGAGTACGGCTCGCTGACATACCGGGAGCTGGACGAGCGGGCCAACCGCCTCGCCCACCACCTGATCGCCCGCGGAGCCGGCCGCGACGTGCTGGTCGGCCTGTGCGCGGAGCGCAGCGCCAGGATGATCACCGGGCTGCTCGGCATCATGAAGGCGGGCGCCGCCTACGTGCCCCTGGACGCCAACTACCCGTCCAACCGGCTCGGTTACATGCTCCAGGACTCCGGGGTCACCCTGATCGTGACGCAGGAGCACCTCGTCGGCAGGCTGCCGGAGACCGAGGCCGTCCTGGTCGACCTGGACCGTGACCGGGCGGCCCTGGAGCAGTGGCCGGTCACCGCGCCCGAGACCGTGCCCGCCCCGCAGGACCTGGCGTACGTCATCTACACGTCGGGCTCCACCGGCCGGCCCAAGGGCGTCCTCGTCTCGCACGCCGGGATCGGCAACCTGGCCGCCGTCCAGGCCGCGCACTTCGAGGTCACCCCGGACAGCCGCGTCCTGCAGTTCGCCTCGTCGAGCTTCGACGCGGCGTTCTGGGAGATCTGCATGGGCGTGCTGACCGGAGCCGCCCTCGTCATGGGCTCCGAGGAGGCCCTGCAGCCGGGCGAGCCGCTGGCCGCCTACACCCGCAAGCACGGCGTCACGCACGCCACGCTGACCCCCACCACCGTGGCCGTGCTGCCGGAGGGCCGCGGGCTGCCCGAGGGCGCCACCCTGATCGTCGCCGGCGAGGCCAGCACCGGGGCCCTGGTGGAGCGCTGGTCCGCCGGGCGCCGGATGATCAACGCCTACGGGCCCACCGAGAGCACCGTGTGCGCGACGATGAGCGGCCCGCTCGGCGGCGCCGCGGTGCCGGCGATCGGCGCCCCGATCGCCAACACGCGGATCCACGTGCTCGACAGCGCGCTGCGGCCCGTGCCGGCCGGGGTGCGCGGCGAGCTGTACATCGCCGGGACGGGTCTGGCGCGCGGCTACCACGGCCGCCCCGGTCTGACCTCGGAGCGCTTCGTCGCCGACCCCTTCGGCGCGCCGGGCAGCCGCATGTACCGCACCGGCGACGTGGCCCGCTGGAAGGGGGACGGCACCCTGGAGTACCTGGGCCGGGCGGACGACCAGGTCAAGGTCCGGGGCTTCCGCGTCGAACTCGGCGAGATCGAGAGCGCGCTGGCCCGGCGGCCGGACGTGGCCCAGGCCGTCGTGATCACGCACAACACCAACCTGCTGGCGTACGCGGTGCCCTCCGGCCGGGCGCCGCTCAGCGCGCAGACGCTGCGCGCCCATCTGGCGCAGCGGCTTCCGGAGTACATGGTCCCCTCGGCGGTGGTGGTGCTCGACGCCCTCCCGCTGACCCCCAACGGGAAGGTGGACCGCCGCGCGCTGCCCGCGCCCGGTCCGGCGCAGGGGCCCGACGGCGGGTACGCCGCCCCGCGCAACGCCGTGGAGGAGACCATCGCCGGGGTCTGGGCCGAGGTGCTCGACCTCGATCAGGTGGGTGTCCACGACGACTTCTTCGCCCTGGGCGGCAACTCGATCCTCTCTGTCCGGGCCGCCGCCCGGCTGCGGGAGGCACTGGGCATCAAGCTGTCCTTGCGGGTGCTCTTCGACACCCCCACGGTGGCAGCGCTCGCCGCCTCGGTCGACTCCGCCGAGCAGGGTGCGGAGATCGCCATCCCCCGGGTCTCGCGCGAGGGCCTGCTGCCGATGTCGTACGGGCAGCGGCGGCTGTGGTTCCTGGAGAACTTCGACCCCGGGAGCGCCGAGTACCACACCGCCTTCGGGCTGTGCCTGACCGGGCGGATCGACGGGGAGGCGCTGCGGGCCGCCGTCACCGACCTGACGGACCGCCACGAGGCGCTGCGCACCACCTTCGGCGTGGTCGGCGGCCAGGGCGTCCAGGTGGTCCACGCCTCGCTCGCGCCGCAGTGGAACACCGCCGACCTGTCCGGCACCGGTGACGGGCTGCGCGAGGACCGGCTGCGGGAGCTGGTGCGCGCCGAGCACGCCCGGCCGTACGACCTGCGCAACGGACCGCTGGTCCGGGTCCTGCTCGCCCGGCTGTCCGCCGAGGAGCACGTACTGGTCCTGGGGATCCACCACATCGTCACCGACGGCTGGTCGACCGGGGTGGTGTCACGGGAGTTGGGTGAGCTGTACGCGGCCCGGGTGCGCGGGGAGCGCGGCGGCCTGGCCGAACCGCCCGTGCAGTACGCCGACTTCGCCGCCTGGCAGCGCGGCCGGATCGAGGACAGCGGGGTCGTGGGGCGGCAGGCCGACTGGTGGCGGGAGCGGCTGGCGGGGATCACCCCGCTGGAGCTGCCCACCGACCGGCCCCGGCCCGTGGTGCGGTCCACGGCCGGCGCCGAGTTCCTGTTCGAGATGGCGCCCGCGACCGTCGCCAGGGCCAGGGCTCTGGCCGGGGAGCGGAGCGCCACGCTGTTCATGGTGCTCACCGCCGCGGTCAAGGCCGTCTTCGCCCGCCACTGCGGCCAGGAGGACATCGCGGTGGGCACGGCGACCTCCGGGCGCGGCCACCGCGATCTGGAACAGCTCGTCGGCTTCCTGGTGAACACGGTCGTGCTGCGCTCGCGGGTGGACCCCGCCCTGTCCTTCGGCACGCTGCTCGACCGGGTCAAGGAGACCGTGCTCGACGCCTTCGCGCACGAGGACCTGCCGTTCGAGCGGCTGGTGGAGGTGGTGCAGCCGGAGCGGGACGCCGGCCGCACGCCGCTGATCCAGACGATGGTCGTCCTGCAGAACGCCCCCAGGGGCGATGTGCGGATGCCCGGCCTCCAGGTCGCCCCGCACCCGGTGGAGCACAACGCCGCGCCCTTCGACCTCACCCTGGAGTTCACCGAGGACGGTCCGGGTGTCGCGGGCCGGATCATCTACAGCACGGCCCTGTTCGACGAGGCGACGGTCGCCCGGCTCGCCGGGCACCTGAACGTGCTGCTCGACGCGGCCGGCGAGGACCCCGACCGGTCCGTGGCAGACCTCCCGATGCTGACCGGCCCCGAGTTCGAGCAGGCCGTCCACGGCTGGAACGACACGGACCGCCCGCTGCCCGAGGCCTCCCTGCCGGAGCTGTTCGCCGCCGTCGCGGCCGAGCGGCCGGACGCCGTGGCCCTCTCGTACGGCCCGGAGCGGCTGACCTACGGCGAGCTCGACGCGCGCGCCAACCGGCTCGCCCGCCGGCTGGCCGCCGCGGGCGCGGGCCCGGACGTGCTGGTGGGCCTGTGCCTGGAGCGGGGAGCGCAGGCCGTGGTGGGCCTGCTCGCCGTGCTCAAGGCCGGGGCGGCTTACGTCCCGCTGGATCCCGGCTACCCGGAGCAGCGCCTGGCGTACATGGTGCGGGACGCCGGTGTCCGGCTGCTCCTCACCCGGGAGGAACTGCGCGGCCGGCTGCCGGGCACCGGCGCCGGCGTGATCACCGTGGACGGCCCGGGCGGTGAGGGCGGCGGCTTCCCGGCCACGGCACCCGAGGTGGCGCTCTCCCCCGATCAGCTGGCCTACGTGATCTACACATCCGGTTCCACCGGGGCCCCCAAGGGGGTCATGACCTCGCACCGCGCGGTGGTCCGGCTGGTCCGCGAGTCCGGCTTCCTGGACATCGGGCCGGGGGACGCGGTCGCCCAGTTCGCCTCGCTGTCCTTCGACGCCTCGACCCTGGAGGTGTGGGCGGCGCTGCTACACGGTGCGCGGCTGGCCGTGCACCCGCCGGCCGCGCCGACCGGCAGCGAGCTGGGGGCGTTCCTGGAGGAGCACGGCGTGACCCATCTGGCCATCGCGGCCGGTCTGTTCCACCAGGTCGTCGACGACGACGTCAGCGCGCTGCGCGGGCTGCGGCAGGTCATCGCCGGAGGCGACACGGTCTCTCCCGAGCACTGTGCCCGGGTGCTGGCGGCGCATCCGCGGCTGCGGCTGCACAACGGCTACGGGCCGACGGAAGCGACATCGCTCACCACGGTGCACGCGCTGGCCGCCGATCTCGACGCGGCCGCCCCGGTACCCATCGGCATGCCGATCGGCAACACCCGGGTGTACGTGCTCACGCAGACCCTGGAGCCCGCCCCGGCCGGTGTGCCCGGAGAGCTGTACATCGCGGGCCCCGGCCTGGCCCGTGGCTACCTGGGCCGGGCCGGCCTGACCGCGGCGCAGTTCGTCGCCGACCCGTACGGCGCCCCCGGCTCCCGGATGTACCGGTCGGGCGACCTCGCCCGCCGACGGTCGGACGGTGCCGTGGAGTTCCTCGGCCGGGCCGACGGCCAGGTCAAGATCCGGGGGTTCCGGATCGAACTCGGCGAGGTCGAGAACGCGCTGAAGCAGCACCCGGCCGTGTCGGACACCGTCGTCGTCCCCTACGAGGGGGACTCGGGCCACCGGCGGCTGGTGGCGTACCTCGTGTCCGGGCACGAGGTACCCGCCGGGGAGCTGCGCACGCACCTCGCCGCCTCCCTGCCCGAGTACATGACGCCTTCGGTGTTCGTGTCCCTGGACCGGCTGCCGCTCACCGCGAACGGCAAGGTGGACCGCGGACTCCTGCCGGAACCGGAGGGCGCCGTCGGACGGCCCGGCGGCCCGGCGTACGTCGCGCCGGCCGGTGCGACGGAGGAGGTCCTGGCCGCCCTGTGGGCCGAGGTGCTCGGCGTCGAACGGGTCGGGGTCCACGACAACTTCTTCGACCTGGGCGGGGATTCGATCCTCTCGCTCCAGGTGGTCTCGCGGGCCCGGCAGGCGGGTCTCCAGCTGACCTCGAAGCTGCTGTTCGTCCACCAGACCATCGCCACCCTCGCCCCGGTCACCGGCGTGATCACGGAGGCGCACGGCGAACCCACCGAGGTCTCCGGGCGGGTCGAACTCACCCCGATCCAGCGGCGGTTCTTCGAGGACTACCCCGAAGGCCCGGACCACTACACGATGTCCGTCCAGCTGGAGCTGGCCTCCGACACGGACCTGGCCCTGCTGGAGCGGGCCCTGGCCGCCGCGGTCGCGCAACACGATGCCCTGCGCATGCGGCTGACGCGCGACGGCGGCGAGTGGGTCCAGGAGTACGGCGAACCGGCCGCGACGGCCCTGCTCACCGTCCGGGACCTGTCGGGTCTCGACGAGTCCGACCAGGGCGCGGCGCTCGACGAGGCCGCCCTCGCGGCCCAGCGCTCGCTGGACCTCGGCACCGGCCGCCTGCTGAAGGGCGTGTTCTTCCGCCTGGGGGCGGGACGGCTGCCGCGGCTGTTCCTGACCGCGCACCACCTCGTGATGGACGGCGTGTCCTGGCGCGTGCTCCTCGAGGACCTGTCGGCCGCCTACACCCGGTTCGCGGAGGGCCGGCCCGCCGAGCCGGCCGTACGGACCAGCAGCTACCAGCAGTGGTCACGCCACCTGGCCGAGCTTGCGCGGGGCGGCGGCTTCGAAGGCGAACTGCCGTACTGGCACGGCGTTCCGGCCGGTGCCGCGGTGCCGCGCGACGGGACGGCGCCGAACACCTTCGGCTCCTCCTCGACGGTCTCCGCCGTGCTCGGCCGGGCCGAGACGAGGGCCCTGCTCCACCAGGTGCCGTCCGCGTACCGCACCCAGATCAACGACGTGCTGCTGACGGCGCTGGGCCGGGTCCTGCACGGGTGGTCCGGGGCGCCGGTCACCATCGCGCTGGAGGGGCACGGGCGCGAGGACCTGTTCGAGGACATCGACCTGTCCCGGACGGTGGGCTGGTTCACCACCGCCTTCCCGGTCGCCCTCGACGTGCCCCGGGAGGACTGGGGCAGCGGGCTGAAGGGCGTGAAGGAGCGCATCCGCGCGATCCCGCACCGCGGTCTCGGACACGGGGCGCTGCGCTACCTCGTCCCGGACGGCTCCGGCCTCGGGTCGGATGCCTCCGGACCTGCGATCAGCTTCAATTACCTTGGTCAGTGGGACGGTTCGACCAGCACGGACGGTCTGATCCGCAAACGGCTGGAAGGGCTGGGCCGGGACCAGGCCGGTGGTCTGTCCCGCCCCCACCTGATCGACATCGTGGCCGCCGTCAGCGACGGTGAGCTGCGGATCGACTGGATCCACTCCCCCGCCAACCACTCCGCCGAGACGGTCGAGCGGCTCGCCGGGGAGTTCCTGGCGGCCCTGCGCGAGGTCATCGCGCACTGCCTGGCCGAGGGCAGCGGCGGCGCCACCCCCTCCGACTTCCCGCTGGCCGGCCTCGACCAGGCCGGCGTGGACCGGATCGTGGGCGACGGACGGGACGTGGAGGACATTCACCCGTTGACCCCGATGCAGGCCGGCATGCTCTTCCACACCCTCGCCGATCCCGCCTCGCCCACGTACTTCGAGCAGATGACGTACGTACTCGACGGGGTGAGCGACCCGGAACTGCTGGCGGCGGCCTGGCAGCAGACCGCCGACCAGCTGGGCGTGATGCGCGCGCACGTGGTCTGGGAGGGAGTGGACCGGCCCCTGATGGTGGTACGCCGCCGCGCCGCACTGCCCGTGGAGAGGCTGGACTGGCGGGGGCTGTCCGATCGGGACAGGGAGCAGGCGCTGGAGGACCTCCTCGCCGGGGAACGGGGCCGGGGGCTGGACCTGTCGGCGGCGCCGCTGATGCGGCTGGCGCTGATCCGGCTCACCGACAGCTCGGTCCGCGTGGTGTGCTCCTTCCACCACCTGCTGCTCGACGGCTGGAGCGCCTTCTCCGTCCTGTCCCAGACGCACAGCGGCTACGGTGCGCTCGCGGCGGGCGAGGTGGCCGCGCCGCCCGCCCGGCAGCCGTTCCGGGCGTACGTGGAGTGGCTGGAGCGGCAGGATCCGGCGCTGGCCGAGTCCTACTGGCGCGACCGGCTGGCCGGGGCGGGCGGGCCGACGGCGCTGCCGTACGACCGGAGCCCGCGGGCCAGCCACTCGGCGCGTTCCACCAGCCGTCTGGCGACCCGGCTGTCCTCCGCCGCGTCCGAGGCGCTGTTCACCTTCGCCCGCAGCCACCGGCTGACCGTCAACACGCTGGTCCAGGCGGCCTGGGCGCTGCTGCTCTCCCGCTACTGCGGTGAGCGGGACGTGGTCTTCGGTGCCACCGTCTCGGGGCGGCCGGCCGATCTGCCCGGTGCGGACTCGATCGCGGGCATGCTGATCAACACCCTTCCGGTGCGGGTGGACGTCGACGGCGGAGCCCCGGTGGCCGAGTGGCTGGACCGGCTGCAGCGCGAGCAGGTGGAAGCGCGGCAGTACGACTACGTGGCGCTGCCGCGGATCCAGGGCTGGAGCGATGCGGCCCCCGGCACCAGCCTGTTCGAGAGCCTGGTCGTCTTCGAGAACTACCCCAGGGAGGACCGGCCCACGGGGGACAGCGGCCTGGTGCTGAAGGGGCTGGAGGGCATGGACATCACCAGCTTCCCGCTGAACCTGCTGGCCTACACCGACGAGGCGTTCGCGTTCACGCTGGCGTACGACCCCGCGCTGTTCGACGAGGCGACGATCCGGCACCTGTCCGGGCACTTCACCGCCTTGCTGGCCGGGCTCGCCGACGACGGCGCACGGGCCGTCGCCGAGGTGCCGATGCTTGACGACGGCGAGTTCGAGAGGGTGGTGCGCGCGTGGAGCGCGCCCGAGCGGCCCGCCGTGCCGGACGGCTGCCTGCACGAGCGGATCGGCCTGCAGGCCGCCGCCACGCCGGACGCGGTCGCGGTCTCGGCCTCCGGCCGGTCGCTGACCTACCGGGAGCTCGATGAGCAGGCCAACCGGCTCGCCCACCACCTGATCTCCCTGGGCGCCGGTCCGGGCAGGACGGTGGGTCTGTCGGCCGGACGCGGCATCGAACTCGTGACGGGCCTGCTCGGCATCATGAAGTCGGGTGCGGCGTACGTGCCGCTGGACCCCGCGTACCCGGCGGGGCGGCTGGCGTTCATGCTGCGCGATTCGGGTGCGGCGATCCTGGTCGGCGACGGCAGCGGCCCCTCCGGTGCGGCCGCCGAGGGGGTGACGGTGGTCGATCTGCACGGGGACCGCCAGGCCCTCGCACAGCGGCCCGCCTCCGCGCCCGACGTGGCGGTGTCCGGCGAGGACCTCGCGTACGTGATCTACACCTCGGGTTCGACGGGACGGCCCAAGGGCGTGGCGGTGGAGCACCGTTCGGTGCTGAACCTGCTGGAGAACGCCCGGCCCGGCTACGGGTTCGGCGAGCGCGACGTGTGGAGCGCCTTCCACAGCTACGCCTTCGACGTCTCCGTATGGGAGATGTGGGGGTGCCTGTCCTCGGGCGGGCGTCTGGTGCTCGTCGACCGGGACTGGGCGCAGCAGCCCGAGGCCGCCTGGGCGCTCCTGCGCGAGCAGGGGGTGACGGTGCTCTGCCAGACCCCCTCGATGTTCCGCGCCCTGGTGGAGAGCGCGGCCGGGGCCGGCTGCCCGGACCTGCCGGACCTGCGCTGGGTGATCCTGGCGGGCGAGGCGCTGGAGCCGAAGCACCTGGGCACGTGGTTCGACCGCTTCGGCACCGGGCCGGCCCGGCTGGTGAACATGTACGGACCCACCGAGGCGACGGTGTACGTGACGCGCCAGGAGATCACGGCCCAGGACGTGGCCGACGGCGGCCCGATGCCCGTGGGACGGCCGCTGCCGGGCTACCAGGTCCTGCTGCTCGATCCCGCGGGCAGGCCGGTGCCGGCCGGGGTGACGGGCGAGCTGTACATCGCCGGTGCCGGTCTGGCCCGTGGCTATCTGGGCCGGCCGGAGCTGACCGGGGAACGGTTCCCGGCGCATCCGTTCGGCGGCCCCGGGGAGCGCGTCTACCGCTCGGGCGACCTCGCACGGTGGCGGGCCGACGGCACCCTGGTGTACCTGGGACGCGCGGACGGGCAGGTCAAGATCCGCGGCTTCCGGATCGAGACCGGCGAGATCGAGGCCGCGCTCGTCACGCACCCGCGGATCGCCGACGCGGCGGTCACGGCCCATTCGGACGGCGACCGCACCTTCCTCGTCGGCCATGTCGTGGCGCCGGGCTGGAGTGATCCCGACCCCGCCGAACTGCGCGCCCACCTGGTGACGTTCCTGCCCGAGTTCATGGTCCCTGCCGTGTTCCTCCCGCTGGACGAGCTGCCGCTGACCCCGAGCGGCAAGGTGGACCGGGGCGCCCTGCCGGCTCCGGACGGCCGGGCCGGCGGCGGGGACGCGTACGAGGCACCGCGCTCGGTGACCGAGGAGGTGCTGGTGCAGATCTGGGAGGAGCTCCTGGGCGGCGGACCCGTCGGCGTGCACGACGACTTCTTTGCCTCCGGCGGTGATTCGCTCCTCGCGGTGCGGATGGCCTCCCGCATCAACGCCGCCTTCCGCACCGGTCTGTCGCCGAGAACGCTGTTCGACCGGCCGACGGTCGCCGAGACCGCGCACGAGATCGAGGACCGGATCCTCGCGGAGCTGGAGACCGGCGACGGCGCTCCGTGACGCGGGCCCTCGCCGCGCCCCTCCACCCCTTCCACACCCGAGCACACGCTCCGTGGTGCGCCCCCGGCGCCCACGTCTTCTAGGAGTCTTCATGAACACGCCGTCTTCGCGCGAGAACCGGATCGCCGCGCTCCCCGATCATCTGCGCGCGGCCCTCGCCGAGCGTCTGGCCGGCCGCTCCGGAGCCCGGAACGGTCTCGCGATTCCCCGCGTCCCGCGCTCCGAGACCCTCCTGATGTCCTTCGGGCAGCAACGCCTGTGGTTCATGGAGGACTTCGCACCGGGCGGCACCGACTACCACCTGGCCGAGGCGCTGCGCCTGACCGGCCCGCTCGACGCCGGGGCGCTGCGCGCGGCGGTCGGTGACCTGATGGCCCGGCACGAGGCGCTGCACACCACCTTCGGTCTGGCCGACGGCAAGGGGGTGCAGGTCCTGCGCCCCGGCCTGGCTCCCGAGTGGGCGGTCGTGGACGTGTCGGACACGGCCCCCGCCGACCGCGAGGCGTGCGTCCGCGAACTCGTGCAGGCCGAGATGAACCGCCCGTACGACCTCGAGGGCGGCCCGCTGGTGCGGGTGCTGCTGGTGCGGCTGTCCGCCGCCGAGCACGTCTGCGTGCTGGGGATGCACCACATGGTCACCGACGGCTGGTCGATGGGGATCGCCGCCCGCGAGTGGGGCGAGCTGTACGCGGCCCGGGTCGAGGGCCGTCCGGCGCGGCTGGCCGACGTACCGCTGCAATACCCGGACTTCGCGGCCTGGCAGCGCGACCGGCTGGAGAACGGCGAGCTGCTCGCCGCCGAACTCGACTGGTGGCGGGAGCGGCTGGCGGGACTCGCCCCGCTGGAACTGCCCACCGACCGGCCGCGTCCGGCGGTGCGGTCCTCGGCCGGCGCGGCCCTGCGCTTCGAGGTGCCGGCCGCGACGCTCGACGCCGTGTCGGAGCTGGCGCGGTCCCGCGGCGCGACGCTGTTCATGGTGCTGACCGCGGCGGTCGGCACGGTTCTGGCCCGCTGGTCGGGGCAGGAGGACATCGCGCTGGGCACCTCCTCCTCCGGCCGCCGCGAGGAGGAGCTGGAGCACCTGGTCGGCTTCCTGGTGAACACGGTGGTCCTGCGTTCGCGGGTGGCCCCGGAGATGACGTTCGACGAGCTCCTCGGCCAGGTCAAGGAGACGGTCCTCGACGCGTTCGCCCACGAGGACGTGCCCTTCGACCGGCTGGTGGACGC
This sequence comes from Streptomyces sp. NBC_01546, assembly GCF_045208355.1. Lineage (NCBI taxonomy): Bacteria > Bacillati > Actinomycetota > Actinomycetes > Kitasatosporales > Streptomycetaceae > Streptomyces > Streptomyces sp. NBC_01546. The sequence goes on along the minus strand of NZ_CP109379.1, from coordinate 6,941,834 downwards.
GCTGCAGCCGGAGCGCGACCCCAGCCGTACCCCGCTGGTCCAGGCGATGGTGGTGCTGCACAACACCCCGGCCGGCTCGGTCGCCTTCCCCGGCGTCGCCGCGGCTCCGTACGCGCTGGACCGGGACGCCTCGCTCTGCGACCTCACCGTGGAGTTCGAGGCGCGCGAGGGCGCGCTGCTCGGCCTGATCGAGTACAGCACCGAGCTCTTCGACGAGGGGACGGCCGCCCGGCTGGCAGGCCATCTGACCACCCTGCTCGCCTCGGCCGCCGCGAGCCCCGGACAGGCCCTCGCGGACCTGCCGATGCTGACGGACGGCGAGTACCGGCAGGCCGTCGAGGAGTGGAACGCGACGGAGCGGGAGGCCGGGGACCCGGCGCCGGTCCACGAGCGGGTGGCCGCTCGGGCCGCGCGCACCCCCGACGCCGTGGCCGTCGTCGCCGACGACGCCACCCTGAGCTACCGCGAGCTGGACGAGCGGGCCAACCGGCTGGCCCACGTCCTGCGGGACCGGGGGGCGGGACCGGGCACGCCGGTCGGGCTGTGCGTGCCGCGCGGCACCGCCATGGCGGTCGGCCTGCTCGGCATCCTCAAGGCGGGAGCGGCGTACGTGCCGCTCGATCCGGACTATCCCGCGGACCGGCTCGCGCACATGCTCCACGACTCCGGGGCGGCCCTGGTGGTCACCGAGGAGGCGGTCCGCGGACGGCTTCCGGAGTCCGGCGCCGTCCTTGTCGACCTGACGGCCCACCGCGACACGATCGCCGCGGCCCCCGCGACGGCGCCCGACGCGCCCGTCTCCCCCTCGGACCTGGCCTACGTCATCTACACCTCGGGCTCGACGGGACGCCCCAAGGGCGTGGCGATCGAGCACCGCAACGTGACGCACATCTGCGAGGCCTGGGACGAGCAGTACGGCCTGTCCCACCTCGAGCTGCGCTTCCTGTCCGTCTCCAGCATCTCCGTCGACCTGTTCTTCGCCGACCTCATCCGCTCGCTGCCGTTCGGCGGGGCGCTGATCATCGCCTCCCGGGACGTGACCACCGACCCGCCAGCGCTGCTCGCCCTGATCGAGCGGACCGGCGCCACCGGGCTGGAGATCGTCCCGTCCCTGCTGAACGCGGTGCTGGCGGAGTCCGCCCGCCGGGGCAGCCCGTTCCCCCCGCTGCGGCTGATATCGGTGGGCTCCGAGGGCTGGCGGGTGGAGGACTGCCGGGAGCTGTTGCGCCGGGTCGCCCCCGGCACGCTGGTCGTCAACGCGTACGGGGGAACCGAGGCGACCGTCGACTCGACGGTGTTCCTGCCCCGGCTCGACACCCTTGGGGACGGGGTCTTCGTACCGGTGGGCCGTCCGCTGCCGGGCACCCGCGTCTACGTACTGGACGCCGGGATGCGGGTGGTGCCGGTCGGGGTTCCCGGGGAGATCTGGATCGGCGGCGCGGGCGTCGGCCGCGGCTACCACGGCAACGAGGAGCAGACCGCCGAGCGGTTCCGGCCGAGCCCGTTCGTGGCGGGCGACCGCCTCTACCGCACCGGCGACCGGGCCCGGCGGCTGCCCGGCGGCGACCTGGAGTTCCTCGGCCGGGCCGACGACCAGGTCAAGATCCGCGGCTTCCGGGTCGAACTCGGCGAGGTGGAGAAGGCCGTCCGGTCACACCCGGACGTCGAGGAGGCGGTCGTCGTCGCCCGGGAGGAATCCTCCGGGCGCCGCCGGCTCGTCGCCTATCTGGTGACCGGCCGCGAGCTCGCTCCGGCGGAGCTGCGCGGTCACCTCGGCGGTCTGCTGCCGGACTACATGGTGCCGGCGGCGTTCGTGCGGCTGGACCGGCTGCCGCTGACGCCCAGCGGCAAGGTGGACCGCCGGGGGCTGCCCGAGCCCGGTGCGCACGATGCCGCGCCGGACGCGGCGTACGCGGCCCCGCGCGACGAGACCGAGGAGGTGCTGGCCGCCGCGTGGGCCGCGGCGCTGGGCGCGGAGCGGGTCGGCATCCACGACAACTTCTTCGACCTGGGCGGCGACTCGATCCTGTCGATCCAGGTCGTCTCGCGGGTCCGCCAGGCGGGCTACCGGCTCACCTCCAAGCAGCTCTTCGTCCACCAGACCATCGCCGCGCTGGCCGCCGTGGTGACGAAGGACGCGGACCCGTCCCCCGCCGCCCCCGACACGGGCCCGGGGGCGGCCGAACTCACCCCGATCCAGCGGTGGTTCTTCTCGGCGCACACCGTGGCCCCGGAGCACTACGCGATGTCCGTCCAGGTGGAGCTGGCCCCGGACACCGACAGCGGACTGCTGGGCCGCGCGCTGGAGGCCGTGGTCGCGCACCACGACGCCCTGCGGATGCGCTTCCGCCGCGAGGGCGAGGAGTGGGTCCAGGAGTACGGCTCCGGCGCCGGCACCGGCCTGCTCGACGTCTGCGACCTGACCACGCTGGACGAGCCCGCGCGCCGTACGGTGATGCACTCGGCCGCGCTGGCGGCCCAGCGGTCCCACGGCCTCGCCGCGGGGTCCCTGGTACGGGGCGTGTTCTTCGACTCCGGCCCGGACCGGGCGCCGCAGCTGCTGCTGGCCGTCCACCACCTGGTGGTGGACGGGGTCTCCTGGCGGGTGCTGCTGGCCGATCTGGCCGCCGCGTACGAGCAGCTCGCCGAGGGCAAGCCGGTGGACCTGGGCCCCAAGACCAGCAGCTACCGGCAGTGGTCCGGGCAGCTGGCCGAGCTCGTGCGGTCCGGCGGTCTCGACCCCGAGATCGCGTACTGGCGCCAGGTCGACCCGAACGGCGCCCCGGCCCTGCCCACCGACCGGGACGGGGCCAACACCACCGCCCACGAGCGGACCGTCGAGGTGCTGCTCGGACGGGAGGAGACCGAGGCACTGCTGCACCGGGTGCCCGCCTCCTACCGCACGCAGATCAACGACGTGCTCATGGCGGCGCTGGGCCGCACCATGGCCGGCTGGACCGGCCGGGACCGCGTGGTGATCGGCCTGGAGGGCCACGGCCGCGAGGAGCTGTTCGACCACCTCGACCTCTCCCGTACGGTCGGCTGGTTCACCACCCACTTCCCCGTGGCACTCACCCTCCCCGGCGGCGGCGCCGGCTGGGGCGAGTCCCTGAAGTCGGTGAAGGAGCAGCTGCGCGCGATCCCCGGGCGGGGCCTCGGCTACGACGCGCTGCGCTTCCTGTCCCGGCCGGGCAGCCCCGGCCACGCGCTGCGGGGCGACCGGCTTCCGGAGATCAGCTTCAACTACCTCGGGCAGTTCCACGGCGCCACGGGCGAGGACGGCCTGGTCCGCGGACGGGTGTCCGCCTCGGGTCTCGATCACGCTCCCGAGGAGCCGCGCCCCTACCTGCTGGACGTCATCGGCCTGATCGACGACGGCCGGCTCGGCGTCAACTGGACGTACTCCGGTGAGGTCTTCGCGCAGGCCACGATCGAGCGGCTCGCCGGGGAGTTCCTGACCTCCCTGCGCGAGATCATCGCGCACTGCCTGGCCGAGGGCAGCGGCGGCGCCACCCCCTCCGACTTCCCGCTGGCCGGCCTCGACCAGGCCGGCGTGGACCGGATCGCCGGGAACGGGCGCGCCGTGACGGACATCTACCCGCTGACGCCGACGCAGGCCGGGATGCTCTTCCACACGCTGGCCGACCCCGGCGGCCCCGGCTACTTCGACCAGATGGTGTTCGAGTTCGACGACGTGCACGACGTCGGGGTGCTGGCGGCGGCCTGGCAGTACGTCACCGACCACCTGGAGCTGCTGCGCGGCTCGCTCGTGTGGGAGGGGGTCCCCCGGCCGCTGATGGTGGTCAGCCGGCACGCCGAGCTTCCGGTGACCCACCTGGACTGGCGGGAGCTGCCGGAGCGTGAGCACCGGGCCGAGCTGGAGCGCTTCCTCGCCGAGGACCGGGCCCAGGGCCTGGACCTGGGCACGGCTCCGCTGGCCCGGCTCGCCCTGATCCGCACCTCGCAGACCGGTGTCCGGGTGGTGCGCAGCTCCCACCACGTGCTGCTGGACGGCTGGAGCACCTTCCAGATGCTCTCCGCGCTCTCCGTCGCCTACGAGGCGCTGGCGGAGGGACGGACCCCCGTCCTGCCGGCCCGCAAGCCCTTCCGCTCGTACGTGGAATGGCTGGAGGGCCAGGACCTGACCCAGGCTGAGGAGTACTGGCGCGGCCGGCTGGCCGGATTCGAGGAGCCCACCCCGCTGCCCCTCGACCGGCGGCCCGCCCCCGGCCACCAGTCCACGTCCACCGGGCGGCTGGTCCGCCGGCTCTCCCCGCAGGCCGGGGCGGAGCTGTCCGCCTTCGCCCGACGGCAGCGGATCACCGTGAACGCCCTCGTACAGGGCGCCTGGGGCCTGCTGCTGTCGCGGTACACGGGCCGCGGCGACGTGCTGTTCGGCGCGACGGTCTCCGGCCGTCCCGCCGATCTGCCGGGGGTGGACTCGATCGTCGGCATGACGCTCAACACCCTGCCGGTACGGGTCGAGGTCGACGGGGCCGCGCCGGTGGCCGAGTGGCTGGGGCGGATCCAGCAGGCCCAGGTGGAGGCGGCGCAGTACGAGTACGTTCCGCTGACGCGGGTGCAGAACTGGAGCCCCCTTTCCGGCGCCACCCAGCTCTTCGAGACGCTGGTCAACTTCGAGAACTATCCGATGACCGACGGGACGGCGGCCGCCCAGGGGCTGCGGCTGCGCAACCTGGAGAGCGTCGAGACCACCAACTTCCCGCTGGTCCTGCGGGCCTACGCGGGCGACGGGTTCGGCTACTCGCTGGCCTACGACCCCGAGCTGCTCGACGAGGCCACGGTCGAGCGCATGGCGGGGCACCTGGAGACCCTGCTCACCGGCCTGGCCGCCGATCCGCAGCGGGCGGTGTCCGACGTGCCGATGCTGTCGGACGAGGAGTTCGAGCAGGCCGTCCGCGGCTGGAACGCGGCGAGCGCGGTGCCCGGCCGGGGGGAGTTCGCCCACGAGCGGTTCGCCCGGTGGGCCGCGCGGACCCCGGATGCCGTGGCCGTCTCCTCCGCCGAGGGCACCTTGACCTACCGGGAGCTGGACGAGCGGGCGAACCGGCTCGCCCGTCACCTGATCTCCCTGGGCGCGGGACCGGACCGGCTGGTGGGCCTGTCGGTCGAGCGCGGCCCGCTGATGGTGGTCGGCGTGCTCGGCATCCTCAAGGCGGGGGCCACCTACGTCCCGCTGGACCCGGCCTATCCGGCCGAGCGTCTCGCGTTCATGGTCCGCGACTCCGGCATGGGCATCCTGCTGACCCAGCGGGAGCTGCGGGACCGGCTGCCGGTGTCGGGGGCCGTCGAGGTGGAGCTGGACGGCGACTGGCCCGCCATCGGCGCGCTCCCGGTGTCGGCGCCCGAGGTGGCGCTCACGGGCGGAAACCTGGCCTACGTCATCTACACCTCGGGGTCGACCGGCCGGCCCAAGGGCGTCATGGTGACGCACGCGAACGCCGCGAACCTGCTGCCCTGGCTGGAGCAGGCCTATCCGGTCGACCCCAGCGACAAGGTGCTGCTGCGGACCTCGATGAGCTTCGACGTGTCGGTCTGGGAGCTGATGCTGTCGGTGCTCTCGGGAGCCACCGCCCACGTGGTCTCCACCGACGTGTCCAAGGACCCGTTCGAACTCGCCGACGTCATGGACCGGTACGGGATCACCATCGCGCAGTTCGTCCCGTCCCTGCTGGGCGCCCTCCCGCTGGACCGCAGGCCGCGTGCGCTGCGCCGGCTCTTCGTGGGCGGCGAGCCGCTGCCCAAGTCGGTCGCCGACGCTGTCCGTTCCGCCTGGGACGTGCCGCTGATCAACAAGTACGGGCCCACCGAGGCGACCATCCAGATCACCGTGGCCGACCACCTCGGCGCCGACGACGGCGAGACCGTCTCGATCGGCGGCCCGATCGCGGGCGCCTCGCTGTTCGTGCTGGATCCGCAGCTGCGTCCGGTGCCGGTGGGCGTCGCGGGCGAGCTGTACGCGGCCGGCCCGGTCCTGTCCCGGGGCTACCTGAACCGGCCGGGGCTGACCGCCGAGCGGTTCGTCGCCTGCCCGTTCGGGGAGGCCGGCGCGCGCATGTACCGGACCGGGGACATCGTCCGCCGCACGGCGGACGGCCGGCTCCAGTTCATCGGCCGGGCCGACAACCAGGTCAAGATCCGCGGATTCCGCATCGAGCTGGGCGAGATCGAGGCCGCGCTGGACCGGCTGGCGGGCGTGGGCCAGGTCGTGGTGTCGGTACGGGAGGACAGCCCCGGTGTGCGGCGGCTCGTCGCCCACTACACCGCCGACCGCGCGCTGACCGCGAACGAGCTGCGCACCGCCCTGTCGGCCTCGCTGCCCGAGTACATGCTGCCCGACGCCTTCGTCCGCCTGGAGCGGCTGCCCCTGTCGCCGAACGGCAAGGTGGACCGCAGGGCGCTGCCCGCCCCCAGCGCCGAGGGCGAACAGCAGGAGTCGCAGTACGTCGGCCCGCGGACCGGGACCGAGGAGACCCTGGCCGCGCTGTGGGCCGAGGCCCTCGGCGTGCCCCGCGTCGGCGTCCACGACAACTTCTTCGATCTGGGCGGCAATTCCATCCTCGCGATCCTGGTGGTCTCCCGTACGCACAAGGCACTGGGCATCCAGGTCTCGCCGCGGCTGCTGTTCGACGCCCCGACGGTCGCCGAACTCGCCGCCGCGCTGGTCCCGGCGGACGGAGCGGACGGAGCCGGCGGCGCGGACGGCACCGACGGGACGGCGATCCCCGTGGTGTCCCGTACGGCCGACCTGCCCATGTCGTTCGGGCAGCAACGCCTCTGGTTCCTCCAGGACTTCAACGAGGACAGCACGGAGTACCACTCGACGGCGGCCGTGCGGCTGACGGGCGAGCTGCACGCGGACGCCCTGCGCACCGCGGCCGGCCTGCTCGTCGCCCGGCACGAGGCGCTGCGCACCACCTTCGACGTGGCCGACGGCCGCGGGGTGCAGCTGGTCCACGAGGTCCTGGAACCCGGCTGGGAAACGGCCGACCTGTCGGACGTCCCCGAGGAGGAGCGCGAGGAGCGGCTGCGCGCCCTGGTGCGCGCCGAGGTGGACCGGCCGTTCGACCTGAAGGGCGGCCCGCTGCTGCGCCTGCTGCTGGTGCGGCTGGCCGCCGATCGGCACCTGCTCGTGCTCGGGATGCACCACATCGTGACCGACGGCTGGTCGATGGGGATCGTCGCGCGGGAGCTGGGCGAGCTGTACGCGGCGCAGGTGCGCGGGGTGCCGGCGGAGCTGCCGGACGTCCCGGTCCAGTACCCGGACTTCGCCGCGTGGCAGCGCGGCAGGCTGGAGGACGGCGGCCTGCTGGAGGAGCAGCTGGAGTGGTGGCGCGGCCGCCTGGACGGGGTCGCGCCGCTGGAGCTGCCCACGGACCGGCCGCGGGCGGCCGTCCGCTCGGCGCGGGGCCGCTCCCACACCTTCGAGATCCCCGCCGACGTGGTGGCGGGCGTCAGGGAGGTGGCCCGGGAACAGGAGGCGACCCTGTTCATGGCCCTGACCGCCGCGCTGAAGGTGGTGTTCGCCCGGTACTCCGGGCAGCAGGACATCGCGGTCGGCACGGCCTCGGCGGGCCGCGGCCACGCGGGGCTGGAGCACCTCGTCGGGTTCCTGGTGAACACCGTCGTGCTGCGCTCGCGGGTCGACCCCGGGATGCCGTTCCGCGAGCTGCTCGGGCAGGTCAGGGAGACGGCGCTGGAGGCCTTCGCCCACGAGGAGGTGCCGTTCGAACGCGTGGTGGAGGCGGTGCGGCAGGAGCGGGATACCAGCCGCACCCCGCTGTTCCAGGTCATGGTCGTACTGCAGAACACCCCGGGGAGCCACCTGGAGCTGGCGGGGCTGCGCACGTCGGGCTTCGAGATGGAGCGCGACTCCGCGCTGTACGACCTCACCATCGAGTTCGAGGAGCACCCGGACGGGGTGCGCGGCCTGGTCGAGTACAGCAGCGAGCTGTTCGACGAGGAGACGGTCGCCCGGTTCGCCGAGCACGTCCGGGTCGTCCTGGCGGGCGTCGCCGCCGCCCCGGAGCAGACCGTGGCCGACCTTCCGCTGCTCGCGCCGGGCGAGTTCGAGCGGGTGGTGGAGGAGTGGAACCGGACGGGCGGTGGGCCCGCTCCGCACGGTTCGCTGCACGGGACGGTCGCCGCCCGGGCCGCCGCCACCCCGGCGGCGACGGCGGTCTCGTGCGGACCGGAGGCCCTGTCGTACCGGGAACTGGACGAACGGGCGAACCGGCTCGCGCACCATCTGGTGTCCCTCGGCGCGGGACCGGGCGTGCTGGTGGGCCTGTCCGTCGAACGCGGGGTGGAGATGGCCGTCGCCATGCTCGGCATCCTCAAGTCCGGAGCGGCCTACGTGCCGCTGGACCCCGCCTACCCGGCGGACCGGCTGGCGCACATGGTCCAGGACTCCGGGGCGAAGATCCTGGTCACCCACCGCGGCCTGGAACGGCGGCTGCCGGTGACCCGGGCCGTGGTGGTCGATCTGGACGGCGACGGGGCGGCGATCGGCCGGCGCCCGAAGACCGCGCCGCGGAGCGCGGTGTCCGGCACGGACCTCGCGTACGTGATCTACACCTCCGGTTCGACCGGCCGCCCCAAGGGCGTGGCCGTCGAGCACCGGTCGGTGCTCCATCTGCTGGAGAACTGCCGCCCGGCCTACGGGTTCGACGAGCGGGACGTGTGGACGGTCTTCCACAGCTACGCCTTCGACTTCTCGGTGTGGGAGCTGTGGGGATGCCTGGTCACGGGCGGCCGCGCGGTGATCGTCCCGCGGGACGCGGCGCGCAGCCCGGAGGCGATGTGGTCCCTGCTCGGCGAGGAGGGCGTGACGGTGTTCAGCCAGACGCCGTCGATGTTCCGCGAGCTGGTGGCCACCGCGGCGGAGCGCGGCTCGGCGCCGCTGCCGACGCTGCGCTGGGTGGTGTTCGGCGGTGAGCCGCTGGAGTCCAAGCACCTGACGGCCTGGTTCGACCGCTACGGATCGGGCCGGGCCCGGCTGGTGAACATGTACGGCATCACCGAGACCACCGTGCACGTTACGTTCCAGGAAGTACTGGCCGGCCACCTGGCGGGCGGAGGCCGGATCCCGGTCGGCCGGCCGCTGCCCGGCTACCGGGTGCTGCTGCTGGACGCCTCGGGCAGGCCCGTACCCGTGGGGGTGCCCGGTGAGATCCACGTGGCCGGGGGCGGTCTGGCCCGCGGCTACCTGAACCGGCCCGAGCTGACGGCCGAGCGTTTCCCGGTCAACCCGTACGGCGCTCCCGGTGAGCGGATGTACCGCTCCGGCGACCTGGCCCGCTGGCGGTCGGACGGCACCCTGGAACACCTCGGCCGCAGCGACGACCAGGTCAAGGTGCGCGGCTTCCGGATCGAGCCCGGGGAGATCGAGACGGCGCTGGTGGGCCACGCGGGCATCCGCGAGGCCGTGGTGATCGCCCACCAGGACGAGGGCGGACACCGCAGGCTCGTCGCCTATCTGGTGGGCGGCGGCGAACTGTCCACGGCGGAGCTGCGCGAGCACCTGGCAGCCTCGCTGCCGGACTACATGATCCCGGCCCTGTTCGTGGTCCTGGACGCGCTGCCGCTGTCGCCGTCGGGGAAGGTGGACCGGCGTGCCCTGCCCGCCCCGGAGGCGCAGGCGGGACCGTCCGGCGCCGAGTTCGTCGCTCCGCGCGACGCTGCGGAAGAGGCGCTGGCCCGGATCTGGGCGGAGGTGCTGGGGGTCGAACGCGTCGGCGTCCACGACAACTTCTTCCACCTCGGCGGGGACTCGATCCTCTCGATCCAGGTCGTCTCCCGGGCCCGGCAGGAGGGTCTGCAGCTGACCTCCCGGCTGCTCTTCCTGCACCAGACCATCGCCTCCCTGGCCGTGCAGGCCGCGGTGGCCGCACCGGGCTCCGGCCCCGCCACGGCGCTCGAACCGGCGCGCGGCACCGTCGAACTCACCCCCGTCCAAAGGTGGTTCTTCGACCAGCACGAGGCCGTCACCCCGGACCAGTACGCCATGTCGGTACGGGTCGAACTGGCCCCCGGCACCGACCCCGTGCTGCTCGGCCGGGCCCTGGAAGCCGTGATCGCGCAACACGACGCCCTGCGTCTGCGGTTCAACCGCGGCCCCGAGGGGTGGGTGCAGGAGTACGGCGACGCACCCCGCGGTGTGCTCTCCGTGTGCGACCTGTCGTCCGAGCCGGACGCGGCCGCCCGGGAACGGGCGGCCGACGAGGCGGCGCTGACCGCCCAGCGGGACCTCGAGCTCGCCTCGGGGAGCCTGGTCAGGGGAGTCTTCTTCCGCCTCGGCGGGAACGAGCTGCCCCAACTGTTCCTGGCCGTGCACCACCTGGTCATGGACGGCGTCTCCTGGCGGGTGGTCCTGGAGGACCTGGCCACCGCGTACGGACAGCTCGCGGCCGGCGCCGCGGCCGGCCTCGGCGCACGGACCAGCAGCTACCGGCAGTGGGCCCGGCGCCTGGCCGACCACGTCCGCTCCGGCGGCCTCGACCACGAGGTGGAGTACTGGACGCAGGTCCCGGGCTCGCGGGCCGTCCCGCAGGACGGCGAGGGCGCCAACACCTACGGCGGCAGCGCCGTGGCGTCCGTCCGGCTGGGCCGGGAGGCGACCGACGATCTGCTCAAGCGGGTGCCCGGGGCCTTCCGTACCCAGATCAACGACGTGCTGCTGACGGTGCTCGGGCGGGTGCTGGGCGAATGGGCCGGGGCTCCGGTCACCGTCGCGCTGGAGGGCCACGGCCGCGAGGAACTGTTCGAGGACGTGGACCTGTCCCGCACCGTGGGCTGGTTCACCACGATCCACCCCGTGACCCTCGACGTTCCGGCCGGCGACTGGCCGCCCGCGCTCAAGGCCGTACGGCGCCTGCTGCGCGCCGTCCCCGGACGGGGACTGGGCTACGGGGCGCTGCGCCACCTGTCCGCCGCCGACGGCCCCGGCCGGGCGCTGGCGGCCCAGGAGCAGCCGCGCGTGAGCTTCAACTACATGGGCCAGTGGGACCAGTCCGCCGACCCGGAGGGCCTGGTCCGCGGACACCTGGAGGCCCTGGGCCGTGACCGGGCGCCCGGACTCCCGCGCCCGCACCTGATCGACATCGTGGCGGCCGTCGTCGACGGCGAGCTGCGGATCGACTGGATCCACTCCCCCGGACACCACCACACCGCCACCGTCGAGCGTCTCGCCGACCGGTTCCTGCTGGGACTGGAGCAGATCGCCGGGCAGGCACGCGCCAACTGAAGGGTTCTTCCTGTGAATCGCTATGCATTGGACCAGAACGAAACGGACGCGGTGGCCGATCTGGCGGACCGCTTCCTCGCCGGCCGCCAGGGCTGGGAGCCGCTCATCCTCGCGGACGAGATCAGGGCGGAGTCCGAGCGGCTGCCGCTCGGGATACGGCAGTTCCTCGTGGCCTGCCGGACCGCCGAGGAGCCCGTCATCACGGTGGCGAACCTTCCCGTCGACGAGGGCCTCGTGCCGACCCCGGCGAGCTGGCAGGTCGCCGAGAAGGAGGGAGCGGCGGTCCGGGAGGAGCTGGTGCTGCTGCTGATCGCCTCCGTGCTCGGGGATCCCTTCGCCTGGGCGAACCAGCAGAACGGCCGGCTGGTGCACGACGTCTGCCCGGCCAGGGGCCAGGAGTCCTCGCTGACCAGCGCGAGCAGCGAAACCCAGCTCACCCTGCACACCGAGGACGTGTTCCACGCCTGCCGGGGGGACTACGTGGCCCTGATGTGCCTGCGCAACCCCGACCGGGTGGGCACGACCGTCGCGGGGCTCGACTCCCGCTCCCTGCCGGAGCCGCTGCGGGAGGTGCTGCAGCAGGAGCGCTTCCGTTTCTACCCGGACGACTCGCACGCGGTCCCACCCCGGTACTCCGGCGGGCGGCCCGTCGCCCGGGAGGAGCGCGAGCACGAGGTGGCCTCCGTACTGTTCGGCCCCGCCGATGCCCCGTACCTGCGCATCGACGCGGACTTCACCAGTGCGCTGCCCGGTGACGCGGAGGCCTGGAAGGCCATGGAGGAGTGCGCCGAGCTGCTGAACGCGTCCGCCGAGCGGGTCGTGCTGAGCCCGGGCGAGGCCGTCTTCCTGGACAACTACCGGGTGGTGCACGGCCGGGACGTGTTCGTGCCGCGGTACGACGGCGCGGACCGGTGGCTCAAGCGCACCAGCGTGGTCCGCGACCTGCGGCGCACGTTCGTGCACACGCGGTCCCGCTCCCGCGTGCTGGGCTGACATGGCCAGGAAGGACTTCACTCTGCTGTGGGCGAGCCAGGCGGTCAGCGAGTTCGCCTACAGCACCTCCCTGATCGCGCTGCCCCTGCTGGTGCTGACGATCACCGGGTCCCCCTCGCAGGCGGGCGTCATCGCCTTCGTCGACGCCGTCGCCATGCTGCTCGCCGGACTGCCGGCGGGCGCCGTGGCCGACCGCTACGACCGGCGGTCGGTGATGCTCTGGTGCGAGGGGGTGCTGGTCGCGGTGTTCGGCGTCGCGGCGCTGTCCTTGTGGGTGGAGGTGGCGTCGCTGCCGGTCCTGGTGCTGCTGGCCCTGGTGAGCGGCGCCGCCACCGCGGTGCTGCTCGCCACGGGCGCGGCGATGGTGCCGGCCCTGGTCCCCAGGGAGGAACTGTCCGGCGCCGTCGCGATGAACTCGGCGCGCACGTACGCCGGCCAGCTCGTCGGCACCTCGGCGGGCGGCTTCCTGCAGGCGATGCGGAACGCGCTGCCGTTCGCCTTCGGCGGCGTCGCCCACGCGATCAGCTTCGTCCTGCTGCTCTTCATCCGGCCGCAGCCGCCCGCCGGACGGAAGGGGTCCCGGAAGTGGTCCTCCCGGGACCTGGTGGACGGCATCCGCTGGATCTCCGGGCGTCCTTTCCTCCGGCTGGGCCTGCTCTACGCGACGGTCACGAACTTCTTCTACGGAGCGGTCTACTTCGTGGTGATCGCCTCGGCGAAGACGAGCGGGATGAGCTCGGGCCTGGTCGGCGTGATGGCCGCACTCCTGGGGGTCGGCGGGCTGCTGGGCGCGCTGGCCGCACCCAGGCTCCAGCGGGTCCTGACCGGTTCCCGCCCCATCTTCCTCGTGCTGTGGCTCTTCGCCGTGCTGACCGCGGGGATCGCGCTGCTGCCGGGCAGTTACACGCCGGGGATCCTGCTGGGGGTCACCGCCTTCACCGCGCCGACCGCCAGCGCCTACTTCACGACCTACCAGCTGCTGCTCACTCCGGACACCCATCGCGGCCGGGTGATGAGCGTGGCGAACATCTGCAGTTCGGGCGGCGCCGCGATCGCGCCGCTCGCCGGGGGCGCCGCCTTCGACTTGTGTGGACGGCCCGTCACACTGCTGGCCTGCTCGGCGCTGCTGGGCGTCATCGCCCTGTCTGCCGTGCTGAGCCCGGTCATGCGCCGCCCTCCGGAGGCTCCGGCCGTGGAGGAGGTGGGCGAGGGGACGGGCACGGTGTCGCGGTCGGCGCGGTGAGCGCTCGCCTCAGGAGTCTGCGTCACCGGTCTGCGACGCGTCCGCCTGCGGCGCGGTGTCCGGGTTGTCCACGCCTTCCAGTTCCCGCAGCTGGCCGATCAGGCTCGCGATGGTGCGGCGGCTGGAAGGCGAGAGGCCGTTGGCGCGCAGCGCGAGCGCGCGTACGTCCGCTTCCCGGAGCGCCTTGAGGAGGGACAGCTGCTCATCGGTCCGCTCCGCCTCCTCGTCGTCGAGGAAGTAGGCGGGTTTGACGCCGAAGTACCTGGCCAGCGACTCGAGATGCCGCTTGGTCGGGTTGGTCTTCTTGCCCGTGCGCAGCTGCCAGATGTAGGTCGCGCTGATGGTCCTCTCACCGGCGGCGATGTTGATCGCGGTGGCGACCTCCTCGTACGACGGCGGACGCCGGCCCCCGGGTTCCTCGGTGAAGAGCCGATCCAGCTTCTCCGCGAGGGTCCGGTCGGCGTCCGCCCCCGTATCTCTGCTGTCAGCGCCGCCAGCCATCGGTCACGTCCTCTGCACTCATGGCCCCTCAGGAATCGCCAACTCTACTGATCACGAAGCCGGGCTGTCAGCACCCGATGGCTCGAAACCGCCCTGCCCCGAGGCCGGTTGATCACTGTAGTGTCGTCAACAGTCATCAACTCATGTGGATGCGCAAGGTATGGGGGCGCGCGGGACACCGCGTGCATGGCTTTGACATCAGGAGAAATGCGTTGGTTACCCTCCGACTGACCGTCGAGGACCTGTCGCGAATACGTTTCATCGGCACTCTGGGGGCGGAGTTCGAATCCCGTCTCGCGGAGCTGAGATACGCGGAGCCGCTACAGGACGAGTTCAGCGAGTGGCGTCGGAAGGTGAAGCGAAGACTGCGCCGGATCTCCACGATCGCCGCCTCGGCCCCGCCGCCCGCGCCCCGCGCCGCGACGGGCCCCTCCCCGGTCGGGGGGTACTTCCACGCCACGGCCATCGAACCGTTCTGGGGGCGCATACGCAGCCATCTGGAGACGGAGCGCGAGCTGTTCGGCCGGACGGCCCTCTCCGGCGGGGTGGAGAGCGCACTCAACCGGCTGCACCCGACCATCGACTGGGACGCGCCCTACTTACGGGTGGACAACGGACAGAACGCACGGGAGATACGACTCACCGGCGACGGGATCGTCCTCGCCCCCTCGCTGTTCGCCAGCCGCCCGCTCGTCCTGGACCCGGAGAGCGGACGGCAGGGGCTGACCACCCTCGTATACAACGTGCCGCTCGACACCGAGTCCGCCTCCTCCCTGTGGCAGGCCGAGGAGGACGGCGCCGCCGCCCTGCGCGAGCTGCTCGGGCACACCCGGGCGAGCGTCCTCGAAAGCGTCCGCGTACCCAGCTCCACCGGCGACATCTCCCGCCGCCTGCACATCTCGAAGCCGTCCGCGAGCAAGCACGTGAGCGTGCTCCGGCGGTCCGGGCTGGTGGCGACGGAGCGCAAGAGCAATCTCGTCGTACACCGCCTCACCCACCTCGGCGAAGCCGTTCTCGGCTAGCCAGATTGGCCGGAACCACCATGAGCAAGAAGTCCCCCTGGCTGGTGGCCTACGGGCCCGACCCGGACGCGGAGACCCGCGTGGTCACCTTCCCCCACGCGGGCGGCAGCGCGAGCTACTTCCGCACCTGGGCAGAGCACCTGGGCCCCGGCTTCGCGTTGCAGTCCGTCCAGTACCCGGGCCGGGAGAACCGGCTGGCCGAGCCGCTGGTCCCCTCGATGGAGCAGCTGGCCCAGGGTGTGGCGGAGGCCCTGGCCGACGGGCCGGCCGACGGTCGCGACACGGTGTTCTTCGGCCACAGCATGGGAGCCGCGGTCGCCTACGAGACACTGCGGCTGCTGGAATCCTGGGGCTCCTCGCCCGTCACGCGCTTGTGCGTGTCGGGCCGGGAGCTGCGGGCCTCCCCCCAGCCAGCCGCCCCGGTTGTCCGCGACGACGAGCAGCTCATGGCCTCCATGACGGCACTCGGCGGCACCCGCTCGGCGGTCCTGGACGATCCGGACCTGCGGGACATGGTGCTGGGCATCGTCCGCAACGACTACCTCCTGATCGACACGTACCGCCGCGAACCGGAGGCCGCACCCCTGCGGGTCGAGGTCGTCGCCCTGACCGGGGACCGTGATCCCCAGGTGGACCTCGCCCGGATCGACGAGTGGGCCTCGGTCACCACCGGCGCGTACGCGCGGCACGTGTTCCCGGGAGGCCACTTCTATCTGGCCGACCACGTACCGCGATTGCTGCCGATCGTGACGGGCGGACGGACGGAGGGCTGACACATCAGTGCGCAGGTAAAATGCGCCTTCGAAGATGGAGGCACGGCGCATGACCAACCCCGAGAACAAGCCGACCGGCAGCCTGGCCGACAAGCTGAACCACCTGTTCGGCACCACGGCCCCGGCCGGCCGGGGCCCGTACACAGGCGAGGAGGTCGCACGTGCCATCACGGCCTCCGGAGTTCCCATCTCGGGCAGCTACATCTGGTTGCTGCGCAAGGGCCAGCGCGACAATCCGACGCTGCGGCACATCGAGGGTCTGGCGAAGTTCTTCGGCGTGCCGCCCGCCTACTTCTTCGACGACGAGGTGACCGACACCGTCAACTCCGAACTGGCCCTCCTGGCGGCCATGCGGGACGCCCAGGTCCAGCGGGTCGCACTGAGAACCGCCGGGCTGTCGGAGGGGAGCCTGCGTTCGATCGGTGAACTGATCGAACGGGTCCGCGAGTTGGAGGGCCTCGCCGAGGTGCCGCCCGAACCGGGGACCGGCGCCGACGGCTGACCCGAAGTCCCCCCTTGACAGGTCCCCCACTGGCGCAAAGGCGCCTGTACGACCAGGGACAACTGTGTTGGGGTAGAACTCCTGACGATCATTCGAGGGGATCAGGATGTACAGCGGTGCAGCACTCAGCGTCGACGTGCCGTGATCGTCGTGCGCTGGCGATCAAAACTCGGCGGCCCTGCCGGCAACCCGCTGGCCGAACGGTGCCAGGAGAGGGTGCGGGACCTGCGCCTGCCGCCCGGGGAGAAACTGACCATCGGCGAACTGTGCGCCTACGTCGGCACCCTGCGCCAACGGCAGGTGCATATCGCCACCCTCGCCCTTCCGTCCGCCGGGCCGCACGGACTGTGGGTCTCGACCGACACCCGGGACTACATCTTCGCCGAGGAGCGCCTCGTACCCGTCCATCAGCAGCAGGTGATCCTCCACGAGATCGGTCATGTCGTGTGCGATCACGACACCTCGCCCGTCATGACCGGGGACGCCTCGCGGCTGCTGATGCCCTCCCTCGACCCGGCGCTCGTCCGACGTGTCATGGGCCGCGAACACGGCGACTCCGAGGCCGAGCTGGAGGCCGAGCTGGTGGGTTCGCTGATCGGCGGGCTGATCAGCACGTGGAACGTCCACCCCACCTGGACCGTGCCGCCGGAAGCCCGGGAGATCGCCGAGAGGCTGAGCTCCCTGGAGTCGCCCGTGGCACGGGACTCGGCTTGAACACCCTTCTCTATCCGCTCTGTTCGGCCGTGGCCCTCGTGGCGCTCGTCTACAAGGCCCGGGTGCTGAGGACGGACCGCTCGGTCCCCCAGGTCGCCCTGGTCGCCAACTTCCTGCTGCTCTTCGTCATCTTCACCGTGTCCACCCCGTCCGTCTGGGTACAGGTCAGCGAGTACGCCGGGATCGAGAACTTCTCCGGCCTCCTGACCCAGAGCTGCGTGGTGATCATGACCGTCTGTCAGCAGCTGGTGCTGCTGCACTTCAGCCACGGTCCGGAAGCGGCCCGCCGCAAGGCGGTCCCCCGGGTGGTGGCCCTGGGACTGGTGCTGGTCACCATGGGCGTGCTGTTCTTCGCGGCGTCGGCCCACGGCGAGGCGCCGCACGACTTCGCCGTCGCGCGGGCCCAGTTCACCCCCGCCTACCTCGTCGTCTACCTCGCCGCCTTCACGGCGAACCAGGTCCAGGTCGGCGTGATGGGCCGGCGGTACTCCAGGATCGCGCCGTCCCCGTGGCTGCGCCGCGGACTGCGCATGGTCGCCCTCACCCTGCCCTTCGCGCTCCTCTACACCGGAGCCCGGACCGCCGATGTCCTCGCGGCCCAGCTCGGCCACGACGGACGCGCCTGGGAGCCCCTCGCGCAGATCGGCGTGGCCATCGCCGTGATCGTCCAGACGGTCGGGTGGATCCTGCCGGACTGGGGCCCGCACCTCACCGCTCTGCGCGACCGGCTGGGCCACCGGATCGCCCACCGCGCGCTGAGCCCCCTGCACCGCAGTCTCACCGAGCACGTACCGGAACCCGTCCTGCCGTTCACCCGGGCCCTTGACCTGCGCACCCGGCTGTACCGCATGGTGATCGAGATCCGCGACGCCCAGTGGGCACTGCGCACGTGGATGGACGCGGACGTGGCCCAGCTGGCCCGGCAGGACGCCGAACGGGCCGGCCTGCGCGACGAGGAACTCGCGGCAGTGGTGGAGGCGGCGCAGCTCAGGAACGCCATCGACGCGAAACGCCGCGACCTCCCGCCCCAGCGGCAGCCGCAGACGCCCATGGCCGCGGCCCCCGGCGACCTCGCGGCCGAACTCGCCTTCCAGCGCAGACTGGCCCGCGCCATGTCCTCGCCCATCGCCGTCCGCTACGCCGGCCACCCGAAAGCCCCCGGCACCACACCACGCAAGGAACCCGCATGACCCTGAACACCGCCCCGACGGCCCTTCCCCAGCCCTTCGGACGCGATTTCCCGGCCGACCCCCACGCCATGTACGCGCGGCTGCGCGAGCAGGGCTCGGTGCACCGCGTCGCGCTGCCGGACGGCTCGCCCGTATGGCTGGTGACCCGGGAAGCCGATGTCCGCCAGGGGCTCGTCGACCCGCGGCTGTCCGTCAACAAGAGGCACTCGGGTACCGGCTTCAAGGGTTTCGCCCTGCCCCCGGCGCTCGACGCGAACCTGCTGAACATCGACGCGGACGACCACCTGCGGCTGCGCCGCCTCGTGTCCCAGGGGTTCACCCCCCGCCACGTCGAGAGCCTGCGCGGCTCCGTCCAGACGGCGGTGGACGCGCGGGTCGACCGGCTCGTGGAGCGCATGGAATCCGAGGGCCGGGCCGACGTGGTGGAGGAGTTCGCCAGGCCCCTGCCACTCACGGTGATCGGCGAGCTGCTCGCCGTGCCCGAGGCCGAACGGGGGAAGTTCTCCGGCTGGGTCGCCGGCATGCTCTCACCGGCGTCCCGGGAGGAACTCACCTCCGCGATCGGGGCCATCCACGGCTTCCTGCTCGATCTGGTGGCCGAGCGGCGCGCCCACCCCGGTGAGGACATGCTGTCGGATCTGATCGCGGCCAGGGACGACGAGGACCGGCTCACCGAGAACGAACTCGTCTCGCTCGCCTTCCTCCTCCTCATGGCAGGGAGCGAGAACGTCCAGCACCTGCTGGGCAACGGACTCCTCACGCTGCTCACGCACCCCCGGGAGCTGGCGGCCCTGCGGGCCCGTCCGGATCTGCTGCCGCAGGCCGTGGAGGAGCTCTTGCGCCACTCCCACCCCAACCACACCGCGATCCGGCGGTTCCCGACCGAGCCGGTCGAGATCGGCGGCGTCCGGATCCCCGCGGGCGACACCGTGCTCTTCTCCCTCGCCGCCGCCCACCGTGACCCGGCGCGCTACCCCGCGCCGGACCGGTTCGACCTCGACCGGGCGGACAAGGCCCACCTCTCGCTCGGCCACGGGCTGCACTACTGCCTCGGTGCGCCGCTGGCCCGCATGCAGGTCACCCTCGCCCTGGGGACGCTCCTGCGCCGCCTGCCGTCCCTGCGGCTCGCGTGCCCCGTGGAGAAGGTCCCGTGGACCACCACCTTCAGGTTCCACGCCGTCCGGGAGCTTCCGGTCGCCGTATCCCCGGGCTAGGCGCAGGCCGGGCACAGCCCCCGGTAGGTGACCTCGACCCCGGACACCGTGAAGCCGAACCGTTCCTCCGCCGGGAGCCCGGCCAGCGGGTTGCCGGTCGGGTGGACATCGCGGATAAGTCCGCAGGCGGAGCACACCAGGTGCTGGTGCGGGTGGTGCGCGTTGGGGTCGTACCGCTTCGCGCGGCCGTCGGTGGTGACCTCCACGACCTCACCGAGGGAGACCAGCTCGCCCAGGGCGTTGTAGACGGTTGCCCGGGAGATCTCGGGCAGCCGCTCTGCCGCGCGGGCGTGCACCTCGTCGGCCGTGAGGTGCACGTGCTCGCCGTCGAGGACCTCCGCGACGACACGCCGCTGGGACGTCATCCGCCAGCCACGCCCTCGCAGCCGCTCCAGCAGGTCACTCATATCGGCTCACCTATTCAGGCTCGGCGGGACCCGAAGTTTACCGGCGGACATCCGGGATCCGATGGCATATGGACTTGGTGTCCTTCTTGACTTGGATTCTGTCCATCGTAGGATCGGTTTCGTAGATAGCCAAGGGACAGGAAGACTCCAGAGCGGCAGGCGTCGGAATCGTGACCGACCGCCGCCGAGGAGCCGTGCGGTGCCGGCACGCAGGTGCCGGCCGCCCCGTCCCACTGCTCCAGACCGTCCGGGACGGTGACCACCTCGGCGTCGAGACGACCGACGAGGCCGAGACCATTGACTGGGGGCCTGAGCCCCGACAGTTCCACAGCATGCAGTTCCTGAACACCGTGATCCGTTGGTCCGGAAGGATTCCCATGTCTGAGAACCACGACGCAATCGTCACCGACCCCAAGGCCGGGGGCGGAGGCGGCTGCCCGGTTGCACACGAGCGTGCCCCGCACCCCACGCAGGGCGGCGGGAACCGCCAGTGGTGGCCCGAGCGCCTGAATCTGAAGATCCTCGCCAAGAACCCCGCCGTGGCCAACCCCCTCGGTGAGGAGTTCGACTACGCCGCCGCGTTCAACGCCCTCGACCTCCCGGCGGTGAAGCGGGACATCGCCGAGGTGCTCACCACCTCGCAGGACTGGTGGCCGGCCGACTTCGGCAACTACGGCCCGCTCATGATCCGCATGGCCTGGCACAGCGCGGGCACGTACCGCATCAGCGACGGCCGCGGCGGCGCCGGCACCGGCCAGCAGCGCTTCGCCCCCCTGAACTCCTGGCCGGACAACGGCAACCTGGACAAGGCCCGCCGTCTGCTGTGGCCGGTCAAGCAGAAGTACGGCCAGTCCATCTCCTGGGCCGACCTGATGATCCTCACCGGCAACGTCGCCCTGGAGACGATGGGCTTCAAGACCTTCGGCTTCGCCGGCGGCCGCCCCGACGTGTGGGAGCCCGACGAGGACGTGTACTGGGGCCCCGAGACCACCTGGCTCGACGACGAGCGCTACACCGGCGACCGTGAGCTGGAGAACCCGCTCGGCGCGGTCCAGATGGGCCTCATCTACGTCAACCCGGAGGGGCCCAACGGCACTCCGGACCCGATCGCCGCGGCCCGCGACATCCGCGAAACGTTCCGCCGGATGGCGATGAACGACGAGGAGACCGTCGCCCTCATCGCCGGTGGCCACACCTTCGGCAAGACCCACGGCGCGGGCCCGGCCGAGAGCGTAGGCGACGACCCCGAGGCCGCCCCGCTCGAGGCCCAGGGCCTCGGTTGGGCGAATTCGTACCGCACCGGCAAGGGCGCGGACGCGATCACCAGTGGTCTCGAGGTCACCTGGACGAGCACCCCGACCCGGTGGGGCCACGAATTCTTCAGGAACCTCTTCGAGTACGAGTACGAGCTGACGCAGAGCCCGGCCGGCGCCAACCAGTGGGTGGCGACGAACGCCGAGGCGATCATCCCCGACGCCCACGACGCGTCGAAGAAGCAGCTCCCCACGATGCTCACCACCGACCTGTCGCTGCGCCTCGACCCGGTCTACGAGCCGATCTCGCGGCGGTTCTACGAGAACCCCGACCAGTTCGCGGACGCCTTCGCCCGCGCCTGGTACAAGCTGACGCACCGTGACATGGGCCCGATCGTGCGCTACCTCGGCCCGGAGGTCCCCTCCGAGACGCTGCTGTGGCAGGACCCGCTGCCGGCGCGCGAGGGCGAGCTCATCGGCGCCGCGGAGATCGCCTCCCTCAAGGAGCAGGTCCTCGGCTCGGACCTCACCGTCGCGCAGCTGGTCTCCACGGCCTGGGCCGCCGCCTCCTCCTTCCGCGGCAGCGACAAGCGCGGCGGCGCCAACGGCGCCCGCATCCGCCTGGAGCCGCAGCGCAACTGGGAGGTCAACAACCCGGACGAGCTCGCGCACGTGCTGCGCACGCTCGAGGGCATCCAGGGGTCCTTCAACTCGGCGGGGGGCAAGCAGGTCTCGCTGGCCGACCTGATCGTGCTCGCGGGCTCCGCGGCCGTCGAGAAGGCCGCCAAGGACGGTGGCGTCGACATCGAGGTGCCGTTCACGCTGGGCCGCGTCGACGCCGCGCAGGAGCAGACGGACGTCGAATCCTTCGCCGCGATCGAGCCGGCCTCCGACGGCTTCCGCAACTACGTCGGCAAGGGCATCCGCCTGCCGGCGGAGTACCTGCTGCTCGACAAGGCGAACCTGCTGACGGTCAGCGCGCCCGAGTTGACGGTGCTCGTCGGTGGTCTGCGCGTCCTGGGCGCCAACCACGCCGGGTCGAAGCACGGCGTCTTCACGGACAGGCCGGGCACGCTGTCCAACGACTTCTTCGTCAACCTGCTCGACATGGGCACGACGTGGAAGTCGACGTCCTCGGCGCAGGACGAGTTCGAGGGCCGTGACGGCTCCGGCGCGGTCAAGTGGACCGGCACTCGTGCCGACCTCGTCTTCGGCTCGAACTCGGAGCTGCGCGCGCTCGCGGAGGTCTACGCGAGCGGCGACGCGAAGCAGAAGTTCGTGCGGGACTTCGTCGCCGCGTGGACCAAGGTGATGAACCTGGACCGGTTCGACCTCGTCTGATCCCGGCGTCCGGGGCCGGCCCGCACGGGCCGGCCCCGGACGTCTTCAGCACCCCGGAAACGTCCTCGTGGGCCGCCTCTGTGCGGCCCACCACCATTTGGGCCCGGCCCGGGCGAGCCGTATCTGGGGGTGGTGCGCGGGAATGATGGGTGGAGAGCTCCCATGTGCGGGTGGGACGGGTGGCGTTGACTCGGGCATGCCGATCGGCCGGTACGGACTCCGACTCCACTCGACCTCCGAGGAAGTGACCTCCATGAGCGTTCTCAAGCTTCAGAACCTGCAGCCCGTCGCGACGAACAACAGCGCTGCCATCGTCAGCCTGACGAGCAGCAGCAGCACCTGCTGTTCCGTCAAGCCGGTCTAACCCCGACGGCGATCCGTGCGGGGAGGCGCTGTGTCCCCGCACGGATCGCCGTTTCCGTTTCTCACCGGCCGCTGCCGGCGGCGGCCTTCGGACGATCACAGAGGCGGACATGCGCAACGAACGATGGGTCTACCGATTCCTCTTCGCCTGGAACGACACGCTGTTCTTCGACCCGCTCGACGTCGACTACGAGCCGAGGGCCGACCACTTCCTCGCCGGGCTCGACGAGCAGGTGCGGGCGCGATTCGTCCGCAGCGGCATCTGGTGGAGCCATCGGCACAACCCGGCCCTGCCGGCGCAGGGCTGGAAGATCCACGTGTCGGCGGGTCAGCGCACCGTGCGCGAGGTCGCGGCCTCGGTGATCGCACATCTGACGGCACACGAGATCGACTTCAAGATCGCTCTCGACCTCAACATCTTCGAGATGCTCAACTCCAAGGCCATGTCCCGGGGCAGCGGCGGAAAACTCGTCACCGTCTACCCGCGTGACGACGAGGAGTTCCGGACCTGCCTGGCCGACCTGGCCCGCGTCCTGGAGGGCATCGAGGGCGCCTACGTACTGTCGGACCTGCGCTACCGGGACAGCAAGGCGCTCTACTTCCGGTACGGCCAGTTCCTCGACACGCACGCCGTCGACGTGCTCGGGCGGCGGGTGCCCCACATCCTCGGACCGGACGGCCCCGTCCCCGACGACCGGCGGCCCGGGTACGCCCAACCGTGGTGGGTGCCCTGGCCGTTCGCCGACTGGAAGCCCGCCGACGAGGACGACGGCGACGGCTTGCTCGGCGGCCGCTTCCGGGTGACCGGGGCGATCCAGTTCTCCAACGCCGGCGGGGTGTACACGGCCGAGGACACGGCGGACGGCGACCGGAAGGTGGTCCTCAAGGAGGCCCGCCCGCACACCAACATCAACCCGCGCCAGGACCACGACGCCGTGGACATCCTCGCCCGGGAATGGATGTTCCTGAACCGGCTGGGCGACATCGGCTCGTACCCGACTCCGATCGCCACGTTCCGGCACTGGGAACACCACTACATAGCCGAGGAGTTCGTCGAGGGCTCCGACATCCGCTCCGTGCTGCTCGAACGCAACCCGCTCGCGCGGCCGGAGTTCGACATCGACCGGTCGCGGGAGTTCCTGCGGATCTTCATCGCCGTCTTCCGCGGACTGACGCGTGCGATCCAGGCCGCCCACGAACGCCACGTGATCCTCGGTGACTTCACCCCCGCGAACCTGCTCATCGACACCGACACCCACGAGGTGACCATCGTCGATCTGGAGGCGTGCCGGCTGGCCGAGGGCGGGAACACGATCGCCGGCGACGACGCGGCGCTGGAGAAGCCGGTCGAACTGTTCACACCGGGGTTCAGCCTCTCCCGGAGCCTCTTCAAGGCGTCCGGACCGGAGGGCGACCTGTACGGCCTGGCGAACACCATGGCCTACTTCATCTTCCCGATCGCGGCGATGTCGTACCTGCGCGAGGACGTCCTCGACACCTACCGGATCTTCACCGACGCCCTGGGCTGGCCGGAGCGGATCCACGATCTGCTCACCGACCTGGCCCAGGCCCGGATCACCCTCGCCGACGTGCTCGAGGCCCTGGAACACGAGGAAGACCTGCTCGGCCAGGTCCGGGCGGCGCCGCCGCGACCGGTCGTCGAGGAGCGGCTCGGGCTGGTGGAGGCCGAGGCCGGGGTCGCCGCGTTCGTCGAGGCCGTCGCCGACACCGACCGGGCGACGCTGTTCCCCGTGGACCCGTTCGCGCACGTCACCAACCCGCTGAGCCTCGGCTTCGGGGCCAGCGGCGTCCTGTGGTCGCTGAACGCCTCGGGCATCCCGATCCGGCCCGAATGGCGTGAATGGCTGGGCGACAAACTGTCCGGCATCGACGTGACGGAGTACCCCGACGGTCTCATGAGCGGCCTGGCCGGCATGGCCTGGGCGGCCGACTCGCTCGGGCTCCGGACCCAAGCCAGGGAGCTGCTGACCCAGGCCAACCGGCGCGCCCCGGAAACCGGTGACTACACCTTCTACTACGGTCTCGCCGGGCTGGGCATGACGAACCTGCGCTTCTTCCTGCGCGGCCACGACCCCCGCGATCTCGCCGCGGCGCAGGAGTGCGCGCGCGTACTGTGCGCCGCCGCGCAGCGCGACGGGCGGCAGGCCTACTGGCTGAACGAGTTCTCGTCCAAGGGGCCGTTGACCGGGCTGGGCTTCGGGCAGGCCGGTGTGGCGATGTTCCTGCTGCGGATGCACCAGGTCACGGGAGAGGACCGCTATCTGCGGCTCGGGCAGGACGCGCTCGCCTGGGAGATGGCCCATGCCAAACCCCTGGACGCCGATACTGCCGACAGCCCGGTCATGTTCGAGCACGAAGGGACCATGGAGCCGTACGTCGAGGTGGGCTCCGCGGGCGTGGCGCAGGTGCTGCTGCGCTACGGGGACCTGGACTCCGCACGGACCGTGCTGCGCGGGCTGGACGCCGGGCACTCGGTGCTGCCGGGGTACGCCTTCGGCATGAGCGGCGTCGCCGACGCGCTGCTGGACGCGGCCGAGTTCACCGGTGACCGCACGTACCGCGACACCGCGTTGCGGCAGCTGGACTACGTCCGGAAGGTGTTCCTGTTCGAGCCCGCCGAGCGCTTCGCGGTGCCGCGCGTGAACGGGCTGACCCCGCTGGGCGTCCCCGGTGAGGGACTGCTGCGCTGCTCGTGCGACTACATGACCGGCTCTGCGGGCGTGCTGCGGGTGCTGCACCGCGTGAACGGCGGTGGCACGGCCGACTTCCTGCTGGACGAGGCCGCGCGGTGAACCAGTTGTGGCTCACTTTGAGCGGTCACCGGGCCCGGTTCGTCGTGATCCTGGCCGCCGAGGCGACCACGGGAGGACTCGAGGCCCTGCTGCACCCGCTTCTGCTCAAGGCCCTCTTCGATCAGGCGATCCTGGCCGCGGACTTCCGCAGGTTCCTCGTCCTCGGGACCGGCTACCTGTTGCTCGGTCTGACCCTCAACCTCGCGGGTTACGCGATCTCCTCGTGGCGCAAGCGGTTCGAGAACGCGTTCACGCTGGTGCTCGAGACGGAGCTGCTGGGACGCACGCTCGGCCTGGACGGCCGGAAGGTGTCGGCGGCGGGGAACGCCTCGTACGTCAGCCGCATCCACAACGACGTCTCCGAGGGCGTCCTGCCGGCCGTGGACGTCAGTATCCGCATCGCGCGGCAGACGGTCGCCTCGGTCGTCTTCCTCGGCGTGCTGCTGTACCTGTCCTGGCAGGCCAGCCTCATCCTGCTGGTGATCGTGCCGCCGCTGGTGCTCGTGAGCAACCGGCTGGCCAGGCGGATCGAGGACAACACCGAGCCCGAACGCGAGGCGGAGGCGCGGTACATCAACAAGCTGACCCGGACCCTCGAGTCCTTCCACGCGCTGCGCGGTCTGCCGTCGCTGCTGCCCGGCACCCGTACGGCGAACCAGGACGCGCTGCGCGGGTTCCTCGGCATCAAGTTCGTCAACTACCGGCTGTCGTTGAAGCAGAAGACCCTCAGCGACCTGGTGATGAACCTGTCGGACACCGCCTCGATGATCATCGGAGCCTTCTTCGTCTTCTCCGGCAGGATGTCGTTCGGCAGTTTCCTCGCCTTCGTGAACTCGCTCTGGCGGGCTGTCACCGGGATCTTCGACCTCGTCAACATGATCCCGCAGGCCCGCCGGAGCACCGCCGTCCTCAAGCGGATCCAGGCACTGCGCGACGCCCGGGAGATCCCGTACCACGAGGAAGGATCCCTGGTCCTGGTCCGCGGGGCCAGGGTCGTCTACGGCGACGGCGCCGACGTGTCGATCGAGGACTTCGAGCTGGGCGCCGGTGAGCACGTGCTGCTCCGCGGCCCCAACGGCTGCGGGAAGAGCACGCTCCTGCACATCATCTCCGGGACGCTCGCCCCCGACGCGGGTGCGGTCACCCTGCCGCCCCGGGTGGCGAGCCTGACCACCCCGGTGAACCTGCCCCCGCTGCCGGTACGCGAACTGGTCGCCGACGAGCGGCTGCGCACGTCGATGGGCCTGGACCCGCTGGCCGACCAGCTGCCCTCGGAGCTGTCGTCCGGCCAGCGGCAGCGGGTCGGGGTCGCCGCTCTCCTGTGTGAGGAAGCGGACGTGTACCTCGCCGACGAGCCGTTCTCGAACCTCGACGAGGACGGCAGGGAACTGGTGCTCCGGGCCCTGCGGGAGCGGACCGAGGGGCGCGCCCTCCTCGTCGTGCACCACGGGGACGAGGATCTCGACGGCCGCTTCGACCGGGTGGTGACCTTGGCGGGGGCCGGCGCGCTCTCCTGATCCCCAGGACACCGCCTACACCGGCACCGTGGCACCGGCGCCGGTGACCAGGTCGCGGGCGGCGGAGGCGAAGGCCGACCGGTTGGGGTGGCCGGTCTTCTGCAGGAGGCTCGCCACGTGCTTCTCGACGGTGCGCGGCGAGATGTGCAGCAGGCCGGCGATGTCCTTGTTCCCGATCCGTTCGGCGAGCAGCCGGGCCACCTCGAACTCGCGGACGGTGATGCCGAACCGGCGCAGGCCGGGCGGCACCTGATCGGTCCCCGTGCGCCGTTGCCGGACCGGCGCGCCCATCCCGCGGAGCAGGGCCCGGCAGGCGCCCGCGACGGCCTGCAGGCCGGCGCCGTGGAAGTACTCCTCCGCCTCGCGCAACCAGTCGGCCGGGGCGCCCCAGCCGTCCGCGTACGCCGACTGCGCGACCAGCCGCAGACACAGGTGGCGCGCCATGGGGTAGAGCTCGGCCGCCTCCAGCGCCGCACGCGCGGCGGCCGTCGCCTCGCCGGAGCGGCCCTCGCGGCCCAGCAGCACGGCGTGCGCCAGCCCGACGAACTGCCGGTTCCAGCGGCTGCCGCTGACGCCGGCCTCCGCTACGTCGGCGTGGTGCCGCCGGCCCATGCGCCCGGCCAGCACGCCGAGCAGCAGGATGACTCCGTGTTTGCCGAACTCGCCGGTCGCCGGGTTCTCCGCGTCGTAGGCCAGTGCCTGCGCGAACTCCTGCTCGGCGGCGTCGTGCCTCTCCTCCAGCAGCGAACAGAACGCCCGCGCCAGCCCGTACGCCATCGACCGCACGCCCGGCGCGTCGTCGATGAGCGGAGCCAGCTCCTCCAGTGCCTCATGCATCTCGGCGCGCCGGCCCTGGTGGGCCCAGCGCACCGCGTCGGCCAGCCGCAGCAGGGACAGGGCCCTCCCCAGCCCCAGCCGCTCCGCGTCGGCCGCCCCCGCGCGGATCCGGTCCCGCGCGGCCTCGAACTCGCAGCGCCGGACCTGGTCCAGGGCGAGGACGAAGCCGGTCTCGTGCGCCAGCGGCGCCGCGCCCATGCGCAGGGCCTCCTGCCGGGCCTGCTCGACCCGGTCCGGCAGGCCGTCGTGGCGCGCGGCGATCCTGGCCAAGTACACCTCGGCGGACACCCGCAGTACGGGCAGCCGGTGCGCGTGGGCGAGGGCGCAGGCCCGTGTGAGGTGTGCCATGGCGGTCGGCTCGTCCCGTTCCCAGGTGAGCTGCCCGAGCATCAGCAGGGCCTCGCAGACCAAGGCCGGCAGGTCGGCGTGCCCGGCCGCGTCCGCCGCCCGGCGGGCGAACCCGGCGGCGGTGGACAGCCGGTCGGGTGCGAACCGGCTCAGCTCCACGTGCGCCGCGGCGAGGTCCACGCGGGCGGCGTGGGCCGGGGCCGGGCGGCTCCCGAGCAGCCAGCGGGCCACGTCCAGGTGCCGGAGGGCTTCCGCGGACCGGCCCCTCAGGGTGGCGATGTGGGCCAGTCGCGCGTGCAGCCCGGCCCGGCGCCCGGCGGGCACGTCGTGGTCGCCGCCCAGGGCTTCCAGGCCGGCGACCAGCGCGGGGACCTGGTCGAACCGGGCCGAGCAGGCGACGGCGTCCAGCAGCTGCTCCAGTACGGCGGCGTACAGTTCGGGTGCGGTGGCGGCGTCGACGAGGCGGTGGGCCCGGGTGAGCAGCGCCACCGCCCTCTCCACCGTGCCCTCGGTCATCGCCCGCCCCGCCGCCTCGCAGTACAGGCGGATGGCCTCCTGTGTGTCGCCGGTGTGTCCGTGCAGCTCCGCGGCCTGCGCGCACCAGATTCCGGGCAGCCCGGGGTGCAGGTCGGCCAGTGCGCGCGCCGCGCGCCGCGCGTACCCGGCGCGCTCGCCCGGTCCGAGGTCGCCGAGCAGAGCCTCCGCGGCCAGCTGGTGGCGGAACGCGTACCACTGCGTGCTCGACGCGTCCGGCACGATCAGGCACGAGGCGAGCCCGGCGCGCAGGATCGCGGACAGCTCCCCGTGGTCGCAGCCGGTCGCGTGCTGGAGCACCGGCAGCGGGAAGCGCGTGCCGAACAGGGCCGCCATGTTCAGGAATTCCACGCCGAGCGGGCCGATCCTCTCGGCCCGGCGTCTGACGCTGTCCGCGACGGCGGCGGGGACGGACGGCATCCGCTCGTCGCCGGGGGCCCGGCCGGTGAGGTCGTGGACGAGCTCCTTGACCAGGAAGGGGATCCCGGCGCCGAAGGTCACCGCGCGGTGGACGAGCTCGGGGCCGGCCTCGGCCGGGGCGGTTCCCAGCTCGGTCGCGACGAGGAGGTGCACGTCGGTCCGGCTGAGGGGGCGCAGGTCGAGTACCGCCGCGGCCCCGCGCTGGCGGGCCCGCGCGGCCAGTTCGGTCGCCGCGCAGGGTTCGCGCCCCGCGACGAGCAGGAGCAGGGCCGGCTGTGGCCCGATGTTGTCCAGCAGGTACTCGACGATCGCCAGCGTCCCGGCGTCGGCCTCGTGCAGGTCGTCGAGGACGAGCAGGCAGCCCCGCTGCCGTCCGACGACGGCGACCAGGCGCAGGACCGTCTCGGCGACCATGAGGGGTGACGCGGCGCCGGCGGCCGTGCCCCGGGTGCCGGTCAGCAGGTGGGTGAGGACCGGCCCGTAGCGGCCCAGCTCGTCCGGGTCCGGCAGCAGGCCGGCGCGGGACAGCAGGAGCAGCGCTTCGACCAGCGGCCGGTACGGGACGACCGGGCCCATCGTGCCGGCCCGCCCCTGGGCCGTGACCATCCCGGCCCCGGCAGCGGCGGCGACGGCTTCGGCGGCGAGCCGGGTCTTGCCGATGCCGGGCTCGCCGGTGACGAAGACCGCGCCGCCCCGCCCTGACCGGGCGGCGGCCAGGGCGGTCGCGACCTGCCCCATCTCGGCTTCCCTGCCGATGAGTTCCCCTCGTGTGCGGTGACTGCCGTCGATGCCCGTGCTGATGCGTTCGTACAGCTCTGTCATCTGCCTCTCCTGGTGCGCGGGGAAGCGGAAGTGCAGTCGCCTGGCGGAGCGAGCGGCCTCTGCGCCGTCGTCTGCGCCGGCGCCGGGGTTGACGATACGAAGGGCGGGACCGTTCCCTGTAGCCGTCCGTTTGGGGGGCTTGCGCAGGGTGGTCAGCCCCCGTCGAGGCTGTCCTCGCGCACCCTCCGGGCCAGGTCGAGCTTCGTGTAGGTGGGCCGGCCGGCCTGCTGGTACTTGGCCTTGACCCGGTCCAGGTAGTCCTTGGCGGTGTGGACCGTGATGCCCGCACGCCGGGCGGCGGACTTCAGGGTCATCCCGGACGCGTAGTCCAGCAGGACCTGCCGTTCCCGGGGCGAGAGCCGCGGCCGGGCGGGACTGGTGTCGTGGGCGCAGGCGAAGGCGAGTTCCGCGGAATGGGCGCTGCGGCCCGCCGCGACGTCCTTGACGGCGGCGACGAGCGTGGGCAGGTCGTTGTCCTTGGTCAGGTAGCCGTCGGCGCCGGCCCGGAGCGATTCGATGATCCGGGAGCGGTCCGGGACGGTGCTGATCATCAGGACTCGGCTGCCGGAACGCAGCAGCCGCCGGATGTTGTCGGCGGGGGCGGAGCCGTCGCGCAGCACGAGATCGAGGAGGACGACGTCGGGCGGGACGTACCCCGACTCGCCCGGTCCGTACGGGAGTTCCACGGCCGGTGTGGCGAGCAGCTCCCCGACCGTGGCCACGGTCGCCACCAGCCGCAGCTCCGGGACCCCGCCCAGCCAGGCCCGCATGCCGTCGAGGAGCATCCGGTCGTCGTCGACCACCGCGACCGTGATCACCGGGGCCATCTCAGCTCCACCCGGACCCCCTCGCCCAGGGCGGCGTCCACGGTGGCCCGGCCGCCCACCTCTGCCATCCGGGCGCAGACCGAACCGCGCAGCCCGAGGCCGGGCACGTACCGCTCGGGGTCGAACCCGGGTCCCCGGTCGACCACGGTGACGACGGCTCCCCCACGCCCGTCGGGGTCTCCGGTCGCGGTGAGGTAGGCGTGTCCGGTGCCCGCGTGCCGCCGTACGTTGTTCAGGGCCTCCCGCGCCGCGTCGGCGAACGCGGCGGCCACCTCGGGCGGCACCTTCGGCAGGTCGTGGTACTGGGCGGTGACCCGCAGTTGCAGGCTCTCCACGGAGCCGACCGCCTCCTCCAGGGCCGCGCCGATCTCCCGGTGGGGGACCTCGTCGGCGGTCTGCTGGATCAGCCGGCGCAGGTAGGCGGCCTCGCGGGCGCAACGCTCGCGCACCCGGGGCGCGTTGGCGTCGATCCCGCCGGCCGCGAGGGTGGTCAGCGTGGCCAGGACCGTGTCGTGCAGGGCGCGGTGGTGCTCCAGCCGCTCGGCGTAGCGCGCCTTGTGCGCCTCGGCGGCCAGCGCGCGGGCGTTGGCGTCGTCGAGGAGGCGTCCCTGGCGGCGCAGGTACCACCACATGACCCAGGCCATCACGGCGGACGACAGCAGCGAGTTGACGTGGCCGCCGAGGACCGCGGGGCTCGCGCCCACCAGCTGGTAGCCGATGAGGTGGGTCACCACGAGGAGCGCGACCGCGGCGAGGACGTGGAACCGTTCGAGGGCGATGGCCGCGGCGGCGCTCGCCGACCCGCCCAGCAGCATCGCCCAGCCGAGCAGGGCGGGTTCCCGCACCCCGCCCCACGTACAGAGGACGAACGGCAGCACGCACCCGGTGACCAGGACGTCCGCCCAGACGTGCCGCCGGTCGAACCAGCCGCGCCGCAGGGCCGCTCCGTAACACACCGCGCTCAGCCCCAGGGCCACGGCGAGCCCGGCGTACTGGAGGGGGAGGTCGTGCCGTCGCTGGGCCACCGCGAGGACGCCGACCGTCAGATGGCTCGCCCGGTAGAGCAGGGTGGTCAGGATCATGAAGGACTGGGCGCGCTGCAGCCCCGACCCCACCCCCGTCGTCCTGCGCAGTGCCCGTAATCGCCGTATCGACAAGGACGCCACCGACAACACCACCCCGCCCATGATCATCACTGATGTCACGTATTTTGCCCCAGCAAGTGCATGTCAACGGCGGCATCCGGCCAGCTGTCTCACCGGACGCGCGCGAGGGTCTCACCGGTGGTGCCGGGCCTCGACGCGCCGACCGGGGCCGGGTGACGTAGCGTGGAAACGCCTGCTCGGCCCGGTCGTGCGCGAACGCACCCCGAGAGAGGGCAGATGTCCGCCTCGGTCATTCCTCCGCGCCCACGGCTCCTCGGCCGATTCCGTCTGGAGGCGTCATGGATGTCACGGTGGGAACGTTCAACCTCAACAACCTGTTCTCGCGGTTCAATTTCTCAGCTGAGATACAGGAGGTCCTGCCGACCGGGTCCGACGGCCAGTTGACCTCCAGCTACGAGTTCAAGGATCCCAAGCAGTTCCGGATCCGTAAGTACAAGGGCAAGCTCGTCAAGGGCATCAGCCCCGAGGAGCAGGAGATACTCGCCCGGCGGATCAGCGGGATGGACCTGGACATCCTGGCCGTTCAGGAAGTCGAGGACATCGACACGCTGCGCTTCTTCGCCTCCGGGAGTCTCGGAGGGACCTACCCGTTCCTGTCGCTGATCGAAGGCAACGATCCCCGGCTGATCGACCTCGCCGTGCTCTCCAAGTTCCCGATCGGGGCGGTCACCTCCTGGCAGCACGCGGTCCATCCCGAGGTACCCGGCGAGCGGGTGT
Organism: Streptomyces sp. NBC_01546; assembly: GCF_045208355.1. Classification (NCBI taxonomy): domain Bacteria; kingdom Bacillati; phylum Actinomycetota; class Actinomycetes; order Kitasatosporales; family Streptomycetaceae; genus Streptomyces; species Streptomyces sp. NBC_01546. Next base: position 6,909,051 of record NZ_CP109379.1, on the reverse strand, counting down.
TCAGCCGGGACCTGCTGGAAGTGGAAATCCTGGATCCACGTGACCCGGACCGGCATCTGCTGACGGTCTTCAACAACCACCTCAAGAGCCAGTTCGTCGAGCACACGATGGATCCGGTGGAAGGCCGGATCCAGGGCGACTTCCGCCGGACCAAGCAGGCGGAGACCGTCGCCCGGATCCTCGCCGCCCGCACCCGCCCCGACGGACGCTTCGTCCTGCTGGGCGACATGAACGACACCCCGGACTCCCCCACGCTCGCCGCGCTGGCCGAACCGACCCCGCAGCTGAAGCTCGAACAGGCCCTTGAGCACCCCATCGAGACCCGCCCGCCCAAGGCCGACGTTCCGCCTCCGCCCCCGTCGGGGTCGTGGACCCACCGGTTCAAGGAATCGGGCAAGGACGCGCAGTACGAGCTGTTCGACCAGATCTGGCTCAGCCACAGCCTCACGTCGCGGCACAAGAGTTCACACATCGACCGGCGCACCAAGCACGCCGGTGACGGATCGGATCACGACCCTGCCTGGGTGGTCCTCGAGTTCTGACCCCTCCCCCTCGCCGGAAGAAGGCGCCTGAACGGGCTCATGCCCGTCAGGCGCCTTCCGCGTGTGGTCCGCACGGGTGGTTCCGGCGGGGATCTTGGTGAATTCCCGTGACTCGGTCGCGGCCTCTCCGGGCGACCGGCGGCGCGCTGCCACAGTCCTCTCGCGAGATGCGCAGGCCGTCGGGGCACCACGCTCGGCGGCCGGGCCAGAAGGAGAGGGATGAGCGGAACCAGCCAGGGGGGACGCGTGTTGGGCAACCACATCCGACGCCGTGCCGTCATCGTTTTCAGCAGTGTTCTCCTCGTACTGCAGACGCTGTTGTTCGCCGAGACCGCGACACCCGCCTGGGCGGGCGAAGACCGGGCGCTCGAGACCGGCTTCGAGCCGCACAACGCCACGGCCAATCCCCGCAGGCCGTCACAGGTCGCCGTCATGCGGGGATGCACGGTCCGCATCGACAACAACTTCGGCAAGGACGGCTTCCCGATCACGCGGACGTCGACCCTCACCGGGAACCAGTGCTTCGGCGACCCCTCCCTCGCCTTCGACTCGCAAGGGCGCCTGTTCGTCACCCATCTCTCGCCGAGCTTCAACTCCACCCCCGGCCGCTTCGGGGTGGGGGTCGCCCGGATCAACGACCTGACGACGCCGGGGAACCAGACGTTCACTCCCGTCCAGGTGAGCGGGAACAGCCCCGACAACCACGACAAGCAGTGGCTGGTGGCCGACGCCAACCCCACCAGCCCCTACCGGGACAACCTCTACATCGTCTGGACCCACCTCGGCGCGCCGTGGGAGATCCAGTTCTCCCGCTCCGTGAACGGCGGCGCGAACTGGTCCGTGCCGAGCGTCCTGTCCGTCGCCGCGGACGGGAACGTCTGGCCCTCGCACGCGGCCGTCGGCCCGAACGGCGACCTCTACGTCGCCTACCACGCCGGCACGTGCGACGAGGGGACCGACGGGGCGCCCGGCCAGGGCACCGTACGGCTCCTGCGCGACGGCTCCGGCGGGGCCGACTTCGCCGGCGGTGCCGTCCCGCAGCGGAGCACACCGTTCGGGGCCGGGGAGGCGAGCGTCACCTGCAACGTGCAGAACGGCGCGGGCGACATCCCGGGGACCGACTTCTGGCTCCAGGGCTCCATGCAGTCGTGGGTGCTGCCCGACCCGGGCCGTCCCGGCAACGTCTACGTGGTCGCCAACGACGACCCCGACAACGCCTTCGGGAGCGGTGACGACGGAGACGTCCGCATCGCCCGCTCCACGGACAACGGCGTCTCCTTCGCCGCACCCTCCAGGGTCGACCACGGGCCGGGGCAGACCCTCGCGGTGATGCCCACCGCCCACATCGACCAGGACGGGAACATCGTCGCCCACTGGTACGACAACCGCAGCGGCAGGCGGAACGGCGGCACCGGGCCGAACGGGAACAACAACTTCCTGCTCGACCTCTACGGGACGGCGAGCCGGGACGGCGGAGCGACCTGGTCGCACGATTTCAGGATCAGCGACGCCCCCTTCGACCCCGACCTGGGCGCCCGCTGCCGGTTCGGGAACAACCCGGGCTGCGGCACCGTGACCGCCTCCACCGAGCAGACCCTGCGCATCGGCGAGTACAACGGCGTGTGGACGGTCGACGGGATCGGCTACGCGACCTGGACCGGCAACGCCACCCCGCCGACCGGCACCAACCCGGCCCAGGGAGCGCAGACCACCTACTACGACACGTTCTCGCTGCTCGGGGCCTTCCCCGACGGCTTCGAACCGAACGAGTCGATCGACACCGCCGTCGCCGCCGCGATCGGCTCGAACAACAGGGTCACCAAGCCCCGGCTCACCCTGCACAGTGCCACCGACGTGGACTTCTTCAGGATCGAGCCCCGCCACACCGGGCACCTGCAGGCCGAGATCGCCTTCAACGAGGTGATCTCCGGGCTCCAGGTCCGCGCGTACGACAAGTTCGGCAACCTGGTCTCCACCGGGACCGTCGCCACGACCCGGCCGGGCAGCTCGACGAGCAGGCTCGCGATCCCGGTCGTCAAGGACCAGCCGTACTTCGTGGTGGTCAGCGACGCCGGCATCGTCGATCCGACCAGGCCGGGTGACGCGTCGCCGACCGACCCGCCGCAGGCCGCCTACGACCTGGGCGTGGTCAACCGCGCGGCCCCCGAACCCTCCGGCCTCGACCTCAGGCGCGAGTCCGACTCGGGCCGCTTCGACAACGACGACGTCACCAGGATCGCCGGGCCGGACCTGTACCTCCGGGTCGACGACGCGGAGCTGCGGGCGGCGGGAATCGCGCTGTCGCCGCAGAACGCCACGGCCACGCTCGCGGACGACGCCCCCGGTTTCAAGGTGGCCGTGGAACGCGACGGAGAGCGCGTCGGCTTCGCGCAGCCGGTGGACCCGGCCGCCAAGCCGGGGCTGTACCGGATCCACCTGGACCCCGTGCTGGTGGAGGGGGAGAACCAGATCACCGCCGAGGTGGTGATCGTCGACCCGTCCGACGACCCGGGCCTCGCCGGCATCTCCCACGTCTTCGGTTCGGGTGCGGAGAGCTCACACCGGCTGTTGATCACGCTCGACACGACCGCGCCGGCCCGCCCGGCCGCCCCGGACCTGCTGTCCTCGAGCGACACCGGCGGCAACGACATCGACAACATCACGACGATCGCCACGCCCGCCTTCCAGGGCTCGGAGGCCGAGCCCAACGCGCTGGTCCGGCTGACCGCCGACCGGACGGGCGCCGCCCGGTCGGCGGCCGCCGACGGCCCGATCGTGGTCGGCAAGGACACCGTCACCTCCGGCGGCGCGTACGAGGTGGTCAGCTCCACGCTCGGCGACGGGACGTACGACTTCGCCGTGCTGCTCGAGGACCTCGCCGGCAATGTCAGCCCGGCCTCCCCGTCCCTCCCGGTGACCATCGCCAGACACTCACTGACGCTCTCGGGCGCGACCGAGAGCCTGCTCGTCGATGTCGGCCGGGAGACCGTCCGGGGCTACCCCGGCATCCCGGGCGGTTTCGTCGGCATCCGCGGGATCTCCGTGGTGAACCTCGACGCGAACGGTCACGGCGTGAGCGTGCAGGGCGGCGCGGGCGACGAGCAGCTGACCTTCACCCCGACCAGCGGCAACAGCGGACGGCTGAGCCGCTCGAACTCCGCCCAGGTGATCAGCTTCTCCCGCGTGGTGGGCGACGTACTGGTCAGCCCCGACGGCGGCGACGACGAGGTCACCATCGTGGGCACCAACCGGCAGGACACGGTCCACGGCGTCGTGGACGTGTTCACCACCCTGCGGGTCGACGCCTTGCCGGCGCTCCGGTCCCCGGCCCTGGCGCCGCTGCTCGGCCTGAGGATCACCACCGGCGAGACCGAACGGATCGGCATCCTCTCGCGCGGCGGCCAGGACACGGTGGACCTCACCGTGAAGGACACGGTCAGCGCCCAGCTGTCCGTGGACGGAGGGTCCCCGTCCACGGTCAGGCCGCCCAAGGGTGACGAGCTGATCGTGCGCGGCGGCTCGCCGTCGGCCGTGCTGAACACGGAGTACGGCCAGCAGGTGGGCAACGGGTCGGTCTTCGTCAGGTACCCGAAGACGACCGGTGCCGGGACGCGCATCGATTTCACCGAGATCGAGGGCATCACCCTCAAGAACGGCGCGAAGGGCAACGGCAAGGACCGGAAGAAGTAGCGGCCGGGAGGGCCGCGAACCCTCGCCGCCGCAAGCAGCCGCGCCCCGCCCCGGATGACCCGGGCGGGGCGCGGTGCGTGTCGGAGCGCCGGGGATCAGACCGCCGGGGCCGGGTACGTCGGGTACTCGACGCCGGAGACGTGCTGGACGACACGGATGACCTGGCAGGAGTAGCCGAACTCGTTGTCGTACCAGAGGTAGAGGATCGCGTTGTCCCCGTCGACCTTGGTGGCGCCCGCGTCGACGATCGAGGCGTGGCGCGAGCCGACGAAGTCCATGGAGACGGCGTCGGGAGCGGTGGTGAAGTCGATCTGGCGCTTGAGCGGCGAGTGCAGCGAGACGTCGCGGAGGTAGTCCAGGACCTCCTCGCGGGTGGTCTCGCGGCCCAGGCGCAGGCTCAGGATGGCGATCGAGACGTCCGGGACGGGGACGCGGATCGAGCTGCCGGTGATCGGCGCCTTGAGGTCGGGGAGCGCCTTGGCGACGGCGGAGGCGGCACCGGTCTCGGTGATGACCATGTTGAGCGGCGCGGAGCGGCCGCGACGGTCGGCCTTGTGGTAGTTGTCCAGAAGGTTCTGGTCGTTGGTGAACGAGTGGACGGTCTCCACGTGGCCGCGCAGCACGCCGTACTCGTCGTCCATGGCCTTCAGCGGCGGGACGATCGCGTTGGTGGTGCAGGAGGCGCAGGACAGGATCTGCTCGTCCGGCTTGATCGTGTCGTGGTTGACGCCGTGCACGATGTTCGGGACGTCGCCCTTGCCGGGGGCGGTCAGGACGACCTTGTCGATGCCGGGGCGCAGGTGCTTGGAGAGGCCCTCGCGGTCGCGCCACTTGCCCGTGTTGTCGATGAGGATGGCGTCCTGGATGCCGTACGCCGTGTAGTCGACCTCGGACGGGTCGTTGGCGTAGATCACCCGGATCGCGTTGCCGTTGGCGATGATCGTGCTGTTCGCCTCGTCAACGGTGATCGTGCCCTGGAACTGGCCGTGGATGGAGTCGCGGCGCAGCAGCGAGGCGCGCTTGACGATGTCCTGGTCGCCGCCCTGGCGGACGACGATGGCGCGCAGCCGCAGGCCGTTGCCGGAGCCGGCCTTCTCGATCAGCAGGCGGGCGACGAGGCGGCCGATGCGGCCGAAGCCGTAGAGGACGACGTCGCGGCCGTCGCCGCGCTCGAGCTTGTTCTCACCCGTGGCTCCGATGACCGCATCGGCGGTGAACTCGGCGACCGAGAGTCCGCGGTCGTCGGTCTTGTGCGTCGCGGCCAGCATGCCGATGTCGATCTGGGAGGGACCGAGATCGAGGGCGGCGAGGGCCTCGAGGAACGGCATCGTCTCGGTGACGGACAGCTCCTCGCCGTCGATCTGCCGGGCGAAGCGGTGGGTCTTGAGGATGCTCACCACCGATTTGTTCACCAAGGAGCGGCTGTGAAGCAGGACGGTGACGTCCCGCTCCCGGTGCAGCTTCCCGATGATCGGGATCATCGACTCCGCGATCTCCTCGCGGTTCTTCCAGTTGGTGAACGAGTCGTCATTGACAGTCACAGGTTTATCTTTCGAGCTAGGCGGCGCTCATATGCTAACCCGTCGATGGTTTGACCCTTCAAGCGGGGGAGGCCGAAGGCCTCCGCCAGCAGTTCGTACGAGCGCTGCCGGTCGGCCGGGTCGGGTGTCAGGGTGTTGATGATCAGCTCGTCCACCCCGTGGGTCCCGGCCAGTGCGGTCAGCGCGGCGTGCACCTGCTCGGGCGCCCCGGAGACCAGGGCCGTCCGGTGCACCTTGGCCCGCTCCAGCTCCGCGCCCGTCCAGCGGTGGCGGCGGGTGGTCTCGTACGACGGCAGCGGACGGTCCTGGCCGAGGTCCTTGCGGGCGCGCCACAGGAGCAGGCTCTGTGCCAGCTCCTCGGCGCGGCCGGCACTGTCCGCGGTCACCACGCGCACGGCGAGGGCCCCGCCGGCGCGGTGACCGGTGGCGGCCGAGAACGCGGCACGGTAGTCCTCGAACGCCGCCGGGCCGCCGGTCGGGGAGAAGAAGTGCCCGAACGCGAACTCGGTGCCCAGCCGTCCGGCCAGGCGGGCCGACTCGCGTCCCGCGCCCAGCAGCCACATCTGCGGCGGGACCGGTGCGCGCGGGACGACGCCGCCCTCGCCCAGCAGGGCGCGCAGGTCCGCCAGCCGCTGGGGGAAGTCGCGCGCGGGGCCGCCGGCCCGGCCGATCCCGAGGTCCACCCGCCCCGGATGGAGGGAGGCCAGCACGCCGAAGACCTCGGCGACCTTCGCCGGGTCGTAGCGGGGCAGCAGCACGCCGCCCGTACCGACCCGCATCCGCGAGGTGTGGGCGAGCACGGCCCCGGCGAGGATCTCCGGCGCGCTGCCCCCGAAGCCCGGGGAACCGTGGTGTTCGGCGACCCAGTAGCGGGTGTATCCGAGGTCTTCCGCGGCGACGGCGAGGTCCACGGAAGCGCGCACTGCCTGGTCCGGCGTGTGGTCCTCGCCGACCGGGGTCTGGTCCAGTACGGACAGTCGGGGGTTGGTCATGGTGCGTGGCCTTTCAGTGCTGGTGGGCCGGGATGCCGGAGGCGCCGGCCATGGTCGCGGGAACGATCCTGAAGTCCCGTTCGAAGACCAGGTTGTGCAGGTCGGCGGCGGCGATGGCGCGCAGCGTGGGCAGTTCGGCGGCGGCCTGGGCGTCGTCGAAGACGTTCAGCGGCCACTCGGAGACGGTCGCTCCGCGCAGGTGCGGGTGGTGGAAGGAGGCGCCGTAGTGCGCGTACAGGGTGACCGGCGGGATGTCGGCGGCCGACTGCTCGTCCCACCACAGGGTCCAGGCGTGGAAGAGGCTCCCGTCTTCGGCGCGCTCGACTCCGGTGGCGTCCACCACGCCCTGGCCGAGGAGGAGTTCGTCGTTCAGCTCGCTCAGGGCCTGGCGGGCGTACGGGTCCAGGAGGCGCGCGGCGGTTCGGAAGTGCTCCTCCTTTCCCGGTCGGGAGACGGCGTCGCCGTGGCGGCCGTCGCGCAGATCGGCGAAGTGCCTCAGCAGGGCGTCGAGGTTGGGGACCTGGGAGGTGTGGTGGCCGGTGGCGGTCATGCTGACTCCGTGGGTTCGTCGGGGCGTTCGGTGGTGAGCAGGCGCAGGGCCAGTCCGAGCCAGCCGCGCAGGGTCACGGGGCTGTGCACGCCCGGCCCGGCCGGGCCTCGGGCGGGTTGCAGGAAGGCTCCGTGACCGGTCTGGCGGAACTCGCGCAGAGCGACCTCCACCCCGGCCGCGCGCAGGAGGCGGGCGTAGCGGTGCACGTCGTCGCCGACGGGGTCGAGATCGCCCGTGGCCAGGACGGCCGGGGCGAGGCCTCGTAGGTCGGCCGCCTCGAAGGGGGTGCTGTAGAGGCGGGTGCCGTCGGCGGCGCACGGCCGGCCGGGCGCCCGGTAGGCCCGCCAGGCCGAGGTCAGGTAGGACGCGGTGGGGAACATGTCGGGGAAGCGGTGGTACGAGGCCGCGGTGCAGCCGGGGTCCAGCGGCGGATACGCGAGCACCTGGGCCGCCAGGGGAAGGGCGCGGTCGCGGCAGGCGAGTGCGGCGCAGGCGGCCAGGGTGGCTCCCGCACTGTCTCCGCCGGCGGCGACGGGAACCGCTCCCCCGGCCTGTTCCCGGGCCCAGTCGAGGGCGGACAGGATGTCCTCGACCATGGCCGGATGCCGTACGTCGGGGGCGAGCCGGTAGTCCACGCTCACGACGCCGAAGCCGGAGAACCGGGCGAGTTCGGCGGTCGCGCCGTGCCAGTCCTGGGCGGATCCGGCGCGCCAGCTGCCGCCGTGGGCCCACACCAGCCAGCCGTGCGGTGCCGATGCCCCCGGCCGGTACACCCTGGCGGGGACCGGGCCGGACGGGGAGGGGATGCGGACCTGCTCCCAGCGGACCGCGACACGGTTCTTTCCGGCGGCCGAGTGGGTGGGTGTTGCCATCGGGGTTCCTTCCCTCCGTGCCTGGGGCCAACGTTCGCCGCCGCGGCAGGGCTGTCACAAGGCGGAGTTGCCTTAGTTGCCGGGCTGCTTGGTGCGGAGGAAGAGGACGGTGGTGAGGATGCCGACCAGGACGATCGCGGTGTTCACGATGACCGCGGTCGTGATCCCCTCGTGGATGTCGGTGTTCGCCGCGACGATCGCCGACATGACCGGCGTGCCCATCGTGATACCGATCTGCTGCGTCATCGTCGCCAGACCGGTCGCCATGCCCTGCTCGTGATCCGGCAGACCCGTCGTCGCCGTCACCATGAACCCGACGATCACCAGCATGTTCCCCACACCACCGGCAAAGGTGGCGATGAGCAGGAGCCACATGCTCGACGAGGTCTCACCGAGTGCGATCAGACTCAGCGTCGCGACCGCCTGCAGCACACCACCCGCCACCAGCGTGGTCCAGGTGTTCGTCGCCGCGATCACCCGAGGCGCGATCGAACCACCGATCACCGTGCCGATACCCAGCACACCGAACGACAGACCCGCCGCCAGCGGCGAGAAGTCCAGCACTTCCTGAAGGTAGAGCGTCATCAGGAAGACGAGACTGGTCTCCGTCAGGAACGCGATCAGACCCGCGATATTGCCCCAGGCCACCGTCTTCTTCTTCAGCACGCTGACGGGTACGAGGGGCTCGGCGGTCTTCGATTCGACGGCGTAGAAGGCGATCAGCAGGACCACACCGGCACCGAGCCAGCCCAGGGCCGAACCCGAACCCCAACCGTGCTCACCCGCCTGCGTCAGACCGTAGATCAGGGCCAGGAGCCCGAGGGTGACGGCGGTGGCGCCGGGCAGATCGAGCTTGGGGCGGGTGGTGGGACGCGACTCCTTGATGACGGCGGGGGCGATGAGCAGGACGGCGAGGGCAACGGGGACGTTGATGAAGAACGCCCACCGCCAGGAGAGCAGATCCGTCAGGACACCGCCCAGGATGGCCCCGGTGGTGAATCCCGCCGACATCAGCGCCCCGTTGAGACCCAGCGCCTTCTGACGCAACGGCCCCTCGGGGAACGAGGTCGTCAGCAGGGACAGGCCGGCCGGAGTCACCGCCGCGGTCGCCAGACCCTGGAACACCCGGGCCACGATCAGCATTTCAGGGCTGGTCGCGAGCCCTCCCGCCAGTGAGGACAGGCCCAGGACGGCCAGACCCACCAGGAACAGCCGGCGCCGGCCGAACAGGTCCGCGACCCGCCCGAACAACAGCGTGAAACCCGCCGCACACAGCGCGAACGACGTCGCGATCCACTGCAGATTCGACAACGAGAAACCGAGCCCGTCACCGATCACCGGCAACGCCACGTTCAGAATCGAGAAATCAACCGCCAGCATGAACTGCGCCACCAGCAGCACCACCAGCACGAGCTTCAGACGCCCGTCCAGACGGACGGGCCCCTCCGCCACCCCCGTACCCGCATCAGCACGCGCACCCTCGACAACCGACATCGCGACACATCCTCTCGATCACGCAACAAGGTGTTGCGGGATCGACTCTGGACCGGTCGGAAGGGGTTACCCAGCCCCCTGGTTGTGCTGGCGCCGGGCAGGCTAGCACTGCCAGGGCCACCTTCACGGGCAGCGTTCCGGGCCCTCCCCCGGCACACTGGAACGCATGGACACACCCACTGCCCTGGGCGAATTCCTTCGCACCCGTCGAGCCCAGCTCCAGCCCGAGGACGTCGGGCTCCCCTCCCACGGCACCCGCCGGCGCGTGCCCGGGCTGCGGCGCGAGGAGCTCGCCCTGCTGGCCGGCGTGAGCATCACGTACTACACGCATCTGGAGCAGGGACAGAGCACGAACGCCTCGGACAGCGTCCTCGACGCCCTGGCCCGCGCCCTGCGTCTGACCCCGGACGAGCACGCCCATCTGCTCAACCTCGCCCGGCCGCCGCGTGCCAAGCGGTCCCCGTCGCCCCGTCCCGAGTACGCCCGGGACGCCACGCGCCGGCTGATCGGCGCGATGCCACAGGTCCCCGCCGTCGTTCTGGACGGCCGCAACAACGTGCTCGCCTGGAACCCGCTGGGCCACGCCCTGCTCGCCGGGCACCTCGGCTTCGCGAGCCCCGACGACCCCGCCGTACGCCCCAACCTCACGCGGATGCTGTTCCTCGACCCGCACACCCGGGAGCTGTACACGGACTGGAAGAGCGAGGCCCGTGTCGCCCTGGCGGCGCTGCGCCTGGTCGCCGGACGCAATCCCGAGGACCGCGCGCTGGCCGAGCTCATCGGGTCCCTGATGCTGCAGAGCCCCGACTTCGCGACGCTGTGGTCCAAGCACCCGGTGCGGGACTGCACCGTGGGTACGAAGACCCTGCACCACCCGGTCGTGGGCCCGCTGACCCTCGACTTCGAGAACCTGCACCTCACCGACGGCACCAACCACCGGATGCTGCTCTACAGCGCCCCCGAGTCCTCTCCCTCCGACGCGGCGCTGCGCATGCTGTCGAGTCTGACCGCCGGTTCCGGCAGTGCGGGGCACGACAGCCCGAAGCCCGCGTCGGCGGATGCGGACGCGGGCGGGGGCACAGAGCGGTAGGGGCGGCGGTGGCGGGGCGTACGGGTCAGCGGGCGCGGCCGCCGGTCGTGGCGGGGACCGGGGCCTGGCTCTCGTACGGTTCGGCGACCACGTCCGGGACCTGCTGCGGACGGGGGCGGCTGCGGCCGAAGCGGCGCATGGCGGGCATCTCCACGAAGCGGAAGAGGAGCCAGCCGCCCAGCAGCGAGGCACAGAAGAAGCCGGCGATCACCAGCAGGGCGACGGGGACGCTGTAGGTGGCCTCGCCCAGCAGCGAGCGCAGGTAGAAGATCGTGACGCCCTGGACGAGGTAGAACCCGAAGGACACCTCGCCGAGCCAGACCATGGGCCGGCTGCGCAGGAACGTGGTGCGGCCCTGTACGTCGGCGTTGGCGGTGGCCCCGATGAGCGCGGCGACGGGAACGATCGTCGCGACGACGAATCCGTACTGGAACGGGGCGACGAGAGCGGCGGCGTAGCCGAGCACGGTCAGGGCCACGGCGGCGCCGAAGCCGACGCGCCGAGGCCAGAGTCCGGCCAGGACGACGCGGGCGAGCAGGATGCCGAGGGCGAACTCGAAGACCCGGCCGAGCGGCAGCAGGTAGCCGAACCAGAACTGCAGGTCGGAGACGGGGGTGATGGCCGACTTCGGGGTGTCGGGGACGACGTAGGTCGAGACCAGCTGGACGGCGACCATGCCGGCGACCATCAGGCCGCTCCACACCCACAGGGCCGCGCCCCGGATCCTGCGGATCGGGACGATCAGCAGCGGGAAGAGCACGTAGAAGAGCAGCTCGCTGCCGAGGGACCAACTCGGCGGGTTCACGCTCAGGTTGACGGTCGCCTGCGGGAACCAGGTGTGGATCAGGAGCAGGTTCGGCAGCCAGTCGGCGACGCTGGTGACCGCGGCGCCGGCGAACAGGATCATCGCGGCGGCGAAGACGACGATGTGGTTGGGGTAGATCTTCAGCAGTCGGCGGCGGAGGAAGGCGGTGACGCGCTCGCCGGGCCGCGAGGCCCAGGCCAGTACGAAGCCGGACAGGACGAAGAAGAACGAGACCCCGAGATAGCCGGCCTTGCCGAAGGCCGTCGCGTAGCCGTCGGCGATCGAGGCGTCGGCGAAGGGGTTGATCGGGGCGTTCGGCGGTATCGGGGAGTCCGACAGGGAGGAGTGGAAGAAGAAGACGAGGAGGGCGGCGAAGAACCGCAGGCCGGTCAGTGAGGGCAGCTTCGCCCGCTTGGCGGCTTCGGAGGGCGTCGAGGAGGCCACAGGGTCGCTCTTTCGGAAGAGGGTTCGTCAGGGGACAGCCGCCGGGACCGTGCTCCGCGGTGCGGTGCACGGTCCCGGTGGCGCGAAGGGCGTCGCGGGACCGGCCGGTCGGGGCCCGGGCCTACTGCTCGATCTCGTTGCGGTAGACCATGAGCTTGGCGTCCTTGGCCACGTAGTAGTTCTGGACGGAGTACGCGATGGTGGCGAAGTCCAGGCGGCCGTCCCCGTTGAAGTCGGCCGTGGCGATGCGGGCGACGGACTCCTCGGAGACCCGCCACTTGGCCCAGACCCCGTTGGCCGCGTCGATCGCCTTGTAGTACATGACGCCCTGCCAGGGCCACGGGCCGCGCAGTGCCACGAGGAACTCCTCGTCCCCGTCGCCGTCGAAGTCGGCGCAGACGATCTGGTGGCCTGGGCCCTCGCCGTTCTCGTTGGGGTCGCCGTACACGTCCAGCAGCACGCGGTTCCAGCCCTCGCCCTCAGCTCCCTTCGTGTAGACGGCCACGGTGTTGCCGTGGAAGGGCTCGATGGCGGCGACGTACGCCATCGGGTCGTCGCCGAGCCGGCCCGCGTTGAGGTCGCCGCTGCCGCGGAAGCCGGTCTGCTCGAACTGCGTGAGCTCGCCCGTGCCGATCAGCTCCCGGATCCACTCCTGGCGGGCCTCGTCGTAGTAGAGCCAGGTGACGCCCTCGTCGGAGGCCAGGAGCAGGGACTCGAGGTCGGAGCCGGGGACCAGGCCCTGCTTCTTCTCTGCGCCGTGGATCATCCGGAAGTGGCTGTCGTCGATGACGGTCATCGGCCACTCCTCCGCCGTGTGCACGTCGTCGGGCTGTGTGAACAGCACGACCGGCAGTACGGCGTGGACGTCTTCCTTGGCGACGATCGGCAGGCCGATGATCTGGAGGCGGTCGGTGCGGGTGAAGTGGCCGGCGCGCAGGCGGTGCATGCCGGTGGCGCGTCCGACGTAGTGCCGCTTCCAGCGGGACTCGTCCTTGTCCGGGGTGCCCGGGTTCTCCAGCCAGTCGATCTTGCCGCCTTCGGTGTTGGCGTCGTGGATCGTGCCGATCGGGCCGTACAGGTCGTAGCAGACGATGACGTCGGGGTGGCCGTTGCCGCTGACGTCGGCGAAGTCGGCGCCCACGGGCATCTTGATCCGGTCGGCGATCAGCCGGCGGGTCCAGTCGCCGTCGTTGGCGTACCAGTAGATCTCGCCGAGCCGCAGCCCGTAGCCGAACAGGTCGGGCTTGCCGTCCCCGTCGATGTCGGGAGCCTCCAGCCAGTAGCCGTCGCGGAGCTGGTCGGCGACGACCTCAGCCGTGAACTTCGGGGCGCGCAGGACGCTCTCGCCATTCTTGTTGGTGGCGGCCTTGCTGGTGGCGGTCATCAGTGGTTCTCCAAGACGGTCGGGACGGGCAGGGTGCGCAGGGCGCGGGGTACGGGGTGGTACTCGATGGCGAGCCAGACGCAGTCGGTGTCGGCCCGGTACTGGTGCATCGGGTAGTGGTAGCTGCACTGGGGGCCGGTCGCGCAGAACGGGTCCGGGGTGGTGTAGCCCGGGCTCATCAGGACGTCCTGGTAGAGGGAGGCCTGGTCGTGGTCGCGGAACCGCTGCATGCGCCCGAGGCCGTGCACCTGGGTGTGGACCTCGATGAAGTCGTGCGTGTTGTGGATGAAGCAGTCGGTGCCGGCCGGCGCGAACCACAGGTTGGCCCTGACGTTGAACTCGCGCTGGTCCAGGGCGGTTTCACGTTCGCCAAGGATGTGGGCGGGGTCGAACAGGACGGTGTTGATCTCGTCCTGGGGGCTCCGGTAGAGCGGGGTCTCCCGGGAGAACTCCCCGGGGCCGAGCAGGTCGGCGAGGTGGTACCAGCCCGGCTCCCCCGTGATGCGGGCCATCTCGGCGTCCTCCGCCGCGGGGCGCAGCAGGAGCAGCGCGTCGGCCTTCTCTATGCGGGTGCCGGCGAGCACCGTCGAGGAGAGCGGGGGGATGGTCTTGCGCGGCACCTCGGCGACGGTCACGGGGGTGGTGCCGGGGTTGATCACGATCGTGCGGCCTTCGACGGTGTAGTCCACGGCGTCGCGCACGAGGTCGGCCCTCAGGTACGGGGTGCTGAAGTTCAGCGGGCGTTCGATGGCGGACGGGGTGGCGCTCATACGGTGCTTCCTCTCGGTCTCGGTCAGGTGCGGGCGAAGTCGGCGGTACGGGCGAGTTCCACGCTGAGCTCGTCGACGGCGGTCTCGGGGACGAAGGGCTCGGGGGCGGGCCCCATGCCGAAGAAGTGGGCGAGCGCGTCGACGGTGCGCGCGGTGGCCCGGCCGTCTCCGTACGGGTTGGCGGCGTTGGCCATCCGGTCGTAGGCGGCCCGGTCGCGCAGCAGCTCCAGGGTGTGGGCGACGATGCCGTCGGTGCCCGTTCCGACGAGGCAGGCGGTGCCGGCGACGATGGCCTCGGAGCGTTCGGTGACGTCGCCGAGGACCAGGGTGGGCTTGCCGAGCGCGGGACCCTCCTCCTGGCTGCCGCTGCTGTCGGAGACGATGACGTCGGCGCGGCCCATGAGCTTGCAGAAGCTGAGGTAGGGCAGCGGGTCGACGACGGTGATGGCCGGGTGGCCTCCGATGTACGGCAGGAGCGCCTCGCGGACCACGGGGTTGCGGTGCAGCGGGACGACGACGCGGACGCCGGGCTCGTCGGCGATGCGGGCCAGGGCCTGCCCGATCTGCGGCAGGTACGGCCATGCCTCGCGGCGGTGCGCGGAGGCCAGGACGACCCGGCAGGGGTCCTGGTCGAGGTCGGCGAGGGCGGGGACGCCGTAGCTCTGCGCGCGGCCGCTGGCCCAGCGCAGGGCGTCGATGACGGTGTTGCCGGTGACGGTGACGGTGTCGGCGTCGATGCCCTCGCGCAGCAGGTTCGCCAGGTTGCCGGGGGTGGGGGCCAGGTGCAGGGCCGCGATCTGCGCGACGAGCCGTCTGTTGCCCTCCTCGGGGAAGGGAGAGCCGAGCCGGCCGCTGCGCAGTCCGGCCTCGACGTGGACGACGGGGATCCGCTGGTGGAACCCGGCCAGGGCCCCGGTGAGGGTGGTGGCGGTGTCACCGTGGACCAGGACCGCGTCGGCGGGCGCGGTGGCGAAGTAGTCCTCCAGGCCGCGCAGCGACCGGTAGGTGACCTGGGAGAGGGTCTGCTTGGGCGCCATCACCTTCAGGTCGACGTCGGCGGTGAGGCCGAAGGCGTCGAGGGTCTCGTCGAGCATCTGGCGGTGCTGGCCGGTGGAGATCACGACCGGCTCGAAACGCGGGTCGTCCTGGAGGGCGCGGATGACCGGCGCGAACTTGATGGCTTCGGGCCGGGTGCCGAGGACTACGGCGACGGAACGCATGGTTTCCTCTACTTCCTTCACGAGGGCAATTCGAGCCAGGGCATGACGGGGAAGCGCGCGGCATGGCGGTGCCGCGGAAGGGCTGTTTTTCGGGTGGTGGCCAGGGGATCGGATCTCGCTGCGAGGGGCTTTCCAGCGCCCTCTTCCGGCCAAGACACAGCTTTCCCGGAGCCGGCCGGGGAGTCAACGAACACCCCTGGCCACTCGAACAGTTGGACGGAAACGACAGAAGCCCCGCACTCCGGAGACCGGAGTACGGGGCTTCTGAACAGGGGAAACGTAGGAGAAGCGGTGCTCGCTAGCCGCGGGCGGGCTTGATGGACATGGAGTGCCGGAAGAAGTCGGACGGGTCGTACCGCCGCTTCACCTGCTGGAGGCGCGGGTAGTTGTCCTTGTAGTAGAGGGTCTGCCACGGCACGCCGGAGCGGTTGCGCCGCGGATCGGTGACGTCGCGGTCGGGGTAGTTGATGTAGCAGCCGTCGGTGCTGTCGTCGATCAGGGGCACGCCACCGGTCGCCGAGAAGAAGTCCTCGTACAGGCCGCGCAGCCAGCCCAGGTAGAACTCGTCCTCGCTCTCCTCCTGCCAGAAGGTCTGGAAGCACATCTTGAAGATGGAGGACCGCTGCGCGTTGGCCGTCGCGTCGGGCGCCGCGGCGTTGACCTGGCCGCCGAAGGAGAACAGCACCAGCATGGTGTCCGGGTTCTTGAAGTCCGGCCGGCTCATGTACTGGTAGAGCGCCGTGATCTGATGGTCCGTGAAGTTCTTCCGCATGTACGCCGACTTGTGCGCCCCGCGCGAGGTGGGGTTGGTGATGACCGGGTTGTTGGTGCCGACCAGCCGGGTCGCCTGGAGCCAGGGCAGCGTCCTGGGCTCCGCGAACTGCGGCATCGCGGGCAGCTCGCCGGTGGCGCGGGTCAACGCCTTCGGGGTGACGCCCGTACCGGCCGTGATGGCGGCCAGGTAGTCGTCCAGCAGCTTCCGCGCGTTTGGCACCGTGGCGTCGACCTGGGTGAACATCCCCACGCTGCCGTGCACCTTGGAGCTGACGTTGAACAGGCTGGAGAGGTTGCGGTACGGGGAGTCGGGGGCGCTGTTCGCGGCGTGCCAGGCACCGAAGTTCTTCAGCAGCCGGGTGAACTTCGCCTCCGTCAGCTGCTCCCAGGGGAAGTCGACGGCGCTCACCAGGACCGTCGACGGCGGGGATATCAGCTGCTCGGAGGGGACGGAGCCCTTGGCCCCCGGGGAACGGAACCAGTAGCGGGTCACCAGGCCGAAGTTGCCTCCGCCGCCGCCGGTGTGCGCCCACCACAGTTCCCGGTTCGGGTCGTTCTTCTCCCGGGTGGCGACGACCGTACGGACGCCGCCCTTCCCGTCCGTCACCACGACCTCCACGGCGTAGAGGTGGTCGACGACCAGGCCGTGGGCCCGGGAGAGCAGGCCGTAGCCGCCGCCCGCTATGTGTCCGCCGGCTCCGACGCTGTAGCAGATCCCGCCGGGGATCGTGACGCCCCAGCCCTTGTACAGGGCCTCGTACACGTTGATCAGACGGGCGCCGGCCTCGACGACGAACGCCCGGAACGCCGGGTCGTACCCCACGTGCGTCATCTCCGAGAAGTCGATGATGACCTCCGTCTCGGGGTGCGCGGCGAAATCGGCGAAGCAGTGGCCGCCGCTGCGCACCGAGACGCGCTTGCCCGCACGGACGGCGTCTCTCAGGGCCCGTTCGGCGTCCGCGGTCGAGCGGACCATCTTGATGTAGTCCGGGCGTGCGACGAAGCGCTGGTTGTTTCCGGTGGTCAGCATCTCGTAGCGCGGATCACCCGGCTTGACGACCGATCCGGTACCGGCGGCCGCGCCGCCGGACGGGGCGGGGGACGCGGCGGCCGCCGCGGGACCGGCCAGCGCGCCGGCCACCGCCGCGCCTCCGACGACGGCCGCGCCGCGGGTGAGCATGGTCCTGCGATCGACACCGTTCATGGGTCTACCTCGACTTCTGTTCGATGAGTGGTTCGGCGGGGAGTGCTTCGGCGGGGATCGTTGCCGTGGGGCGCGTTGCCGTGGGCAGCGTTGCCGTGGGCAGCGGGGGCGGCCCGCCGCGCCGGCGGTCGAGCAGGCCGGAGAGCGCCGCGGTGCCCAGACCGGCGGCTGCGAGTCCGGCGCCGATCCAGGTCGGCGAGGTCCAGCCCAGGCCGTGGGCGACGGCGAGGCCGCCGAGCCAGGCCCCGAGGGCGTTGCCTAGGTTGAAGGCCGCGATGTTCGCCGCGGAGGCGAGGGCCGGAGCCCCGGCGGCCTGCTGCATCACACGTGCCTGCAGCGGAGGCACCGTCGCGAACCCGATGGCCCCGAAGGCGGCCAGGGTGATCGCGGCGGGCAGAGCGGCCTGCGAGGTGAAGGTGAAGATCACCAGTACGACGCAGAGGCCGCCCAGGATGACGTAGAGGCTGGGCATCAGGGCCCGGTCGGCGGCCCGGCCGCCGAGCACGTTGCCCACGCACAGCCCGACGCCGAAGAGGACGAGGAGCCAGGCGACCGCTCCGTCGGAGAAGCCGGCCAGTTCCGTCATCATCGGTGCGAGATAGGTAAAGGAGGCGAAGACGCCGCCGAATCCGAGGACCGTCGTCGTCAGGGCCAGCCACACCTGGGGCTTGCGGAAGACGGCGAGTTCGGCGCGCAGCGCTCCGCTCTCCGGCCGCGGCTGCGCCGGGACCAGGGTGATGAGGCCGAGCAGTCCGACCACCCCGATGCCGGTGACGGCCCAGAAGGTCGAGCGCCAGCCGAACTGCTGGCCCAGGAAGGTGCCGAGTGGTACGCCGAGCACGTTGGCCAGGGTGAGGCCGGTGAACATCAGGGCGATGGCGCTGGCCCGCCGGTCGGGTGCCACCAGGTCGGCGGCGACGACGGACCCGATCCCGAAGAAGGCGCCGTGCGTGAGGGCGGCGATCAGCCGGCCGCCCATGAGGGCGGTGTAGTCGCCGGCGAGGGCGCAGAGCAGGTTGCCCGCGATGAAGATGGCCATGAGCGCGACGAGCATGGTCTTGCGCGGCAGCCGGGCGCCGGCCGCGGTCATCAGGGGTGCGCCGACGACCACGCCGAGGGCGTACCCGGTGACCAGCATGCCGGCGGAGGGGATGGACACGGACAGGTCGTCGGCGACGTCCGGGAGCAGACCGACGATGACGAACTCGGTGGTCCCGATGCCGAAGGCACCGATGGCGAGGGCGAGGAGGGAAGGACGCATCGGCCCGGTCAGATCTGCCGCAGGGCGCCGCCGTCGACGCTCCACTCGGCGCCGGTGACCTGGTCCGCGAGGGGGGAGAGCAGGTACGTGACGACACCGGCGACGTCGTCGGGAGTACCGATGCGGCCGCTCGGCAGCCGGCGTACCTCGCGGATGAAGTGGTCGACGGCCTCGTCGGGCAGGAGGCCGAACCGCTCGCCGAGCTGTTCGGCGAAGCCGCCGGGCGCGTCGAAGAGCGCCGTCCGGGTGGGCCCGGGCGAGACGACGTTGGAGCGCACCCCGCGTACGCCGAACTCGGCGGCGAGGGACTTGGAGACGGAGAGCAGCGCCGTCTTGGTGGCGGCGTAGTCGACGATGCCCGGGTCCGGGAAGCGGGCGGCCTCGCTCGCGATGTGCACGATGGCGCCCGCCCCGGTCTCCAGCAGCGCGGGCAGGGCCGCGCGGGTCATGCGGACCGCGGAGTGGAAGTTGACCTCGAAGGTGCTGTTCCACTGCTCGTCGGTGACGTCGAGGAAGCCGGTGCGGGATTCCAGCGCGCCCACGTTGTTGACGAGGCCGTCGAGCCGGCCGTGGCGCTCGATCACCGTGTCGGCGACCTGCCGGGCAGCGGCCGGGTCGGTGAGGTCGGCGGTGATCGTGCTGACCCGGTCGCCTAGGGCTTCGGTGTTCCAGGGCTTGCGGGCGACACCGACGACGGTGGCGCCTTCTGCGGCCAGCAGACGGGTGGTTGCCTCGCCGATCCCGGAGGACGCGCCGGTGACGAGGTACACGCAGTCTTCGATATGGAGGTCCATCACGTTCCTTGGGAAGAGGAGACCTTGGGGGGAGAGGCGGCCCCGGCACGGTCGGCGGGTCCGGTCGTGCGGACCGTGCCGGGGCGCCTCTCGGGGGATGCTTCGGCCGGGTTCTCAGCCGGCGGCCGCGAGGTCCTTGGCGGCCTTGGTGCGGAGGAAGAGGACGGTGGTGAGGATGCCGACCAGGACGATCGCGGTGTTCACGATGACCGCGGTCGTGATCCCCTCGTGGATGTCGGTGTTCGCCGCGACGATCGCCGACATGACCGGCGTGCCCATCGTGATACCGATCTGCTGCGTCATCGTCGCCAGACCGGTCGCCATGCCCTGCTCGTGATCCGGCAGACCCGTCGTCGCCGTCACCATGAACCCGACGATCACCAGCATGTTCCCCACACCACCGGCAAAGGTGGCGATGAGCAGGAGCCACATGCTCGACGAGGTCTCACCGAGTGCGATCAGACTCAGCGTCGCGACCGCCTGCAGCACACCACCCGCCACCAGCGTGGTCCAGGTGTTCGTCGCCGCGATCACCCGAGGCGCGATCGAACCACCGATCACCGTGCCGATACCCAGCACACCGAACGACAGACCCGCCGCCAGCGGCGAGAAGTCCAGCACTTCCTGAAGGTAGAGCGTCATCAGGAAGACGAGACTGGTCTCCGTCAGGAACGCGATCAGACCCGCGATATTGCCCCAGGCGACGGTTCGCTTCTTCAGCACCGACACCGGCACCAGCGGACTCGTCGTCTTCGACTCGATCGCATAGAACACGATCAGCAGGACCACACCCGCTGCCAGCCACGCCAGCGCCGAACCCGAACCCCAGCCGTGCTCGCCCGCCTGCGTCAGACCGTAGATCAGGGCGAGCAGACCCAGCGTCACCGCCGTGGCACCCGGCAGATCCAGCTTCGGACGCACCGACGGGCGAGACTCCTTGATCACCGCAGGAGCGATCAGCAGCACCGCGAGCGCAACCGGGACGTTGATGAAGAACGCCCACCGCCAGGAGAGCAGGTCCGTCAGGACACCGCCCAGGATGGCTCCGGTGGTGAATCCCGCCGACATCAGGGCCCCGTTGAGACCCAGCGCCTTCTGGCGCAGGGGGCCTTCGGGGAACGAGGTCGTCAGCAGGGACAGGCCGGCCGGAGTCACCGCCGCGGTCGCCAGACCCTGGAACACCCGGGCCACGATCAGCATTTCAGGGCTGGTCGCGAGCCCTCCCGCCAGTGAGGACAGGCCCAGGACGGCCAGACCCACCAGGAACAGCCGGCGCCGGCCGAACAGGTCCGCGACCCGCCCGAACAACAGCGTGAAACCCGCCGCACACAGCGCGAACGACGTCGCGATCCACTGCAGATTCGACAACGAGAAACCGAGCCCGTCACCGATCACCGGCAACGCCACGTTCAGAATCGAGAAATCAACCGCCAGCATGAACTGCGCCACCAGCAGCACCACGAGGACCAGCTTGAGGCGCCCGTCCAGGCGGGCGGGGCCCCCGGCTCCTCCCCCCTCCCCTGCACCCGCGTCAACACGCGCACCCTCGACAACCGACATCGCCATACATCCTTTCCATCACAACGGAGGCCTTCAGCTCGAAGGCCGGTACTTGCCGGGGAAGCCGGCGGGGGCAGGGGTTTGCGCCGAGGCACGGCGCCGTAGTTCTTCGGACAGTTCCTGCCAGTCCCGCGCGCACTGGGCGGCCGCGGCGGCCGCCGTCTCGGCGCGGTACGGGGGTATCGCGGCGACGATCCGCTCCCACTGGCGCAATCCGCTCACCTGGAGGTCGAGCATGCGCAGCAGGAGCCTGCCCGCCTCGCTCAGCCTGAGCAGGGGGTCCTTGCACAGGCTGGTGACCAGTACGGGCAGTGGCTGCCCGCGGCCCCGGGCGGGCACCGGGGGCGGGGCGGGGGCGTTGCCGGAGCGCCGCTGGACTGCGGGCACGGGATCCGCTCCCTCGCCGATCCGGCGCCGGACGTCCCGTACGGTCGAGGGCGCGATGCCCGCCTCCCGTGCGATCTGCCGCAGGGAGGCCGTGGGACTGCCTGCCAGCAGCCGGGCCGCGGCCTCCCTCCCGCGTACGGGATCGGCCGGCCGGATGCGGCCGTCCTGGCCGACGCGGCCCGGCGGATCGGGCGCGGGACCGGCGCGGCGTCGCAGTGCCCCGACGGTCTTGGCCGCCAGGCCGGTCCGCTGCGCGATGCCGCGATCGGACCAGTCCGGATGGGACCGCAGGATCCGTAACGCCGCGGCCGTCCGCTCCGCGTGCGTCAGCGGGAGCCCGTGACTGATGTTGGCCTCGACCGAGAGGACGAACGCGTCCTCCGCGCTGCCGTCGAAGTACGTGACCGCCACCGTGTCCTGCCCGCGCAGTACGGCGGCCCGCAGCCGGTGCGTTCCGTCGATGATCCGCATGGTGTCGCGGTGCACGAGCAGCGGCGGCAGTGCCCGGCCGGATTGGGCGAGGCCGTGTGCATGGCTCTCGTCCACGCGGACGACACGCGGGGAGTCCGCGGCGAGCAGCGCGCCGACCGGTACCTCGACGGCGCTGTCGGGGGTGTCGGCCGCGCTGGTCGCGTTCGGCTTGCCCATGAAGTTCACCTCCCTTCGTGCACTCGATGCTTCGGCCGCCGATCCGCTCGCCGGCCCCGGGGAAAAAATTACGTAACTACCGTTCGGTAACCCAACCTGTGGCCGAACTCCGTTGAGATCTGGGCAACTTGGCGAAGTAGCCGTTCCGTGGGGTGGGCGACCGCGGAAGATCCCCGGTCGCCCACCGGGCCGCGCGGATCACACCCCGACGAGCTGCTCCGAGCGCACGAACTCCTTCAGCCAGGCAAGGAATTCGGGCCCCAGGTCCGCCCGTTCACAGGCGAGCCTGACCGTCGCGCGCAGGTACTCGGCACGGTCCCCGGTGTCGTAGCGCCGGCCCGAGAAGACGACTCCGTGCACGGGACGGCCCGCCTGAACCAGGGCGCGCAGCGCGTCCGTCAGCTGGATCTCGCCGCCGCGTCCGGGGCTCGTACCCCGCAGGACCTCGAAGATCTCGGGGTCGAGGAGGTAGCGGCCGATGATGGCGAGGTTGCTGGGCGCGGTGCCGGGCTCCGGCTTCTCGACCAGTTCGGTGATGCGTACGCCCGCACCGCCCGCCCGCTCCTCCACCGCGGCGCAGCCGTACTGGTGGATCGCGTCCGGATCCACCTCCATGAGGGCGACGACGCTGCCGCCGTGCTGGGCGCGCACCTCGGCCATGCGGGCCAGCAGCGGATCCCGGGGGTCGATCAGGTCGTCGGCCAGGAGTACGGCGAACGGCTCCTGGCCGACGTGGGGGGCGGCGCAGAGGACGGCGTGGCCGAGCCCCTTGGGGTCCCGCTGGCGCACGTAGTGGATGTCGGCGAGCTCGGTGGAGGCGCAGACGCTGTCGAGCTTGTCCTGATCGCCCCGGCGCTGGAGGGCCTCCTCCAGCTCGTAGTTGCGGTCGAAGTGGTCCTCGAGCGGCCGCTTGTTGCGGCCGGTGACCATGAGGATGTCGGACATCCCCGCCGCGACCGCCTCTTCCACCACGTACTGGATGGCCGGCTTGTCGACCACCGGCAGCATTTCCTTCGGGGTGGCCTTGGTCAGCGGGAGGAAGCGCGTACCGAGTCCCGCAGCGGGGATGACTGCCTTGGTTATGCGATGAGGTGTGGAATTCATGCCGCTGACGCTAGAGGGCGCCGCACGCCATCGGCTTGAATTCTCCGCATTTTCCGCCTACTTGGGCATTTCCGGTTTCGGCTCCGGCGCCGCGATGCCCCGCCGGATGAGCCGCCACAGCTCTCTGACCTCGGCGACGATCGCACCGGTGCCGCCGACCCGGCCGCGGCGCGCCCGTACGACGACACCTCCCACCAGATGGGCCGTCAGCAGGGCGGCCGGGCGCGGGTCGACGTCGGGGCTGAGCTGCCCTTGTTCGGCAGCCTGCTCGAGCAGCTCCCTGACCTCCGGGAACCAGCAGCTGCACCATGCCGGACCTGCACCGACACGCTCCTGGGTGAGCCGGGCGGCGGCGCGCACGACCGCGTCCTCCTCGATCAGGCAGCCCAGTTCGAGGACGAGCGCGGAGACGGTGTCCAACGCCAGTCCGCCACGGGCCGTCACGTCCTCGACCACTCTGCGGGTGGCCTCCCGCCCCGAATCCTCGACGGCCGAGGCCAGTTCCCCCTTCGC
The DNA here is from genome assembly GCF_045208355.1 of Streptomyces sp. NBC_01546. Lineage (NCBI taxonomy): Bacteria > Bacillati > Actinomycetota > Actinomycetes > Kitasatosporales > Streptomycetaceae > Streptomyces > Streptomyces sp. NBC_01546. The sequence continues at coordinate 6,885,412 of NZ_CP109379.1, read as the reverse complement.
GGAAAAGTGAAAGGTGAGGGCTCCTATGGATATGCCGGCGGAGCGGCTCAGCCGGGATAATGACGTCCCGTCATATCCGTTGCGGTCGAATTCAGCGGCGGCCACCGAGATCAGATGATTTCGGGTGCGCACGCCGCGCTCTTGCTTTACCACTGCGCAATCACTGCCATCCAGGTCGTTCCTGACTCGCCAATACGTCCTAGGTCGGGATGGCGACCTCCAGCGTCGCCCCGGGTGCCGACCGCACACAACGCCGACTTGACGAAGAAGCACCCGCACCCCCGCCACCGCCGTCCTCACGACGGACCCCGGCTACCAACGTGCCCAAGTCGCGGGAAGGGCGCCACTCCTACGCTAGAAAAAAAACGAACGTTCTGTATTCTGATGGTACCTACGACGCACGCCGGCGTCCGCAGCGAAGGGGGAGACAGATGACGGCACACACGAGGAGCAGAGCTCTTGATGCCGGGGACAGCGCCCTGGACGAGTTCACCGAACGCCTCTTCGGCCACTTACCGAGAGCCGACCAGCGCCGCTGGGCCCGGGTCTACCTGCAGGGACTGCTGACCACCCCGGGCAAGAAGTCCGTACGCAGGCTCGCCGCGTCCGTGACGGAGTCCCCCACCGCCTCCCAGTCCTTGCAGCAGTTCATCAACGCGAGCCCCTGGGACTGGGATCCGGCGCGCACCGAACTGCTCCGCTGGGTGGAGGAAAGACACACGGTGCACGCCTGGACGATCGGGCAGGTGGCCTTCCCCAAGCGCGGCGAGCACTCGGTCGGCGTGCACCGCCGCTTCGACCCCGCCGCCGGACGCATCGTCAACTGCCAGTACGGCTTCGGCCTCTTCCTGTCCCTGGGCGGCATGAGCGCGCCCGTCGACTGGCGGCTGCTGCTTCCCGAGACCTGGTCGGCGGATCCCGCGATGCGCCGCCGGGCACGCATCTCACCGGAGGTCGCTCACCAGACCCCGGAATCCCTCGTCCTCGAGCTCATCGACTCGATCGCAGCCCGCACCTCGTCGGTGCGCGCCCCCGTGATCGCCGACTTCAGCCGCCTGAACGGCGCCGCCGCGCTGATCGGGATGCTCGGCCGACGAGGCCACGACTTCCTGGTGTCCGTCCCGCCGACCCTTCCGGTCAGCGCCGCCGGGCTGACGCACGGGGCCGAGCCGGCCCGGAGTCCTTCCCGGGCTCCGGTGCGGACGCAGGCCCGGACGCCGGTACGGATGCCGGTACGGACGGCTGTGCACGCGACCACCGCGGGCGACTTCGCTCGTCTGGGGAACACCAGCCATCCGTACGCCGCGCTGCACACCGGCCCCGGCGCGCCACCGCAGCGGCTGCGCATCCACTCGGGTCTGGTCCGGGTACCGGGCGGGGAAACGGGGGTCCCGGGGGCGCAGCAGACCTACCGTCTGTTCGGCGAAAGGCGCCCGGGACCCGGTCTGCGGGGCGGTCCGGTCTGGCTCACCAACATGAGCCGCCACCGGATGGACGACCTGCTGTTCCTGGCCCGGGAGTCGGCCCGGTCCGCCGCGGCCCTCGGCACGCTGGCGGACGAGTTCGGCCTCCTCGACTTCGAAGGCCGGTCCTTCCCTGGCTGGCACCACCACATGACGCTGATGTCCGCCGCGTTCGCGTACAAGGCCGTTCCGGTGGCCCTGCGAGAGCGGCAGGAGTACGCACCGCCGCTCGATGTACGCCGGTCCGCCTGAACGAGCCGGACGTGTCCGGGTGCGGCGGGGCTGCTCGCAGCCCCGCCGCGTGCGGAGTCAGGCGCGGATCGTCAGGCGCGGATCAGCGCGAGGATTTCGTCGCGGACCTTGGCCAGGGTGGCCTCGTCGCGGGCCTCCACGTTCAACCGCAGCAGCGGTTCGGTGTTGGAAGCACGGACGTTGAACCACCAGTCCGCACCGGTGGCGGTCAGGCCGTCCAGCTCGTCCACGCTGACGTCCTCACGGCCGCCGTAGACGGCCTTGACCGCCGCCAGCCGGCCCGCCTGGTCCGCGACCGTCGAGTTGATCTCCCCCGAGCCCGCGTAACGGTCGTAGGAGGCCACCAGAGCCGACAGCGGACCGTCCTGGCCGCCCAGCGCCGCCAGCACGTGCAGCGCGGCCAGCATCCCGGTGTCCGCGTTCCAGAAATCCTTGAAGTAGTAGTGCGCCGAGTGCTCACCACCGAAGATCGCACCCGTCTTCGCCATCTCCTCCTTGATGAAGGAATGCCCCACCCGGGTGCGGACCGGGGTGCCGCCGTTCTCCCGGACCACCTCCGGCACCGACCAGGAGGTGATCAGGTTGTGGATCACCGTGCCCGTGCCGCCGTTGCGGGCCAGCTCACGCGCCGCCACCAGCGCGGTGATCGCCGACGGGGAGACACCCTGGCCGCGCTCGTCCACGATGAAACAGCGGTCCGCGTCCCCGTCGAACGCGATCCCCAGATCCGCGCCCTCCGCCAGCACACGGGCCTGCAGATCCACGATGTTCTTCGGATCCAGCGGGTTCGCCTCGTGGTTGGGGAACGTGCCGTCCAGCTCGAAGTACATCGGGACCAGATCCAGCGGCAGGCCCTCGAACACCGTGGGGACGGTGTGGCCGCCCATGCCGTTGCCCGCGTCCACGACCACCTTCAGCGGACGGATCACCGTCAGGTCCACCAGAGCGCGCAGATGCGCCGCGTAACCGGCCAGCGAGTCCCGCTCGGTGACCGTGCCCGCGACCGTGCCCGCCGCGATCTCCGGAGCACCCTCATCCGACCACTTCTCCACCAGCTCACGGATCTGCGACAGACCCGTGTCCTGACCCACCGGAGCCGCACCCGCCCGGCACAGCTTGATGCCGTTGTACTTGGCCGGATTGTGCGAGGCCGTGAACATCGCACCCGGCAGATCCATCGACCCCGACGCGTAGTACAGCTGGTCCGTCGAGCACAGACCGATCAGCGTCACGTCCACACCACGGGCAGCCGCACCACGCGCGAAAGCAGCCGACAGACCCGGCGACGACGGCCGCATGTCATGACCGATCACGATCGCCGAAGCACCCGCCACCTCGACGAACGCGGCACCGAACAGCTCCGCCAACGACTCGTCCCACTCGTCCGGCACGACACCACGCACGTCATACGCCTTGACGATGTTCGAAAGGTCGGGCATTTCCACTCCTTCAGGGGGTGACCGTCGGTGTTCCGGACGCTACCCGCCGCCCTCCCCGCCAGGGCCCGCCCGTCCCCATCCCGCTGAGGCTTTGGCAGATCGCCGTCACCCCGGGACGAGCCCGCCCCTTTCCCTGTACCACTGCGCCGCCCGGCCGAGCCGGGCCAGCGGTCCGGGCCCCGGTGCGATCCCCGCGAGCCGCCACGCCTCGTCGGCGCGGTACCAGTGGTCCCGGGCCAGCAGCGTGAACTGGCGCTCGCTCACCCAACCCGGGGTCCCGGCCAGGGCGTCCAGGCACGTGGGCCACGGCCAGTCGCCGGCGGGGCGCTGCGGCAGCACCCGGTGGCCGGCGAGGGCGGTCATGAGGTCCCGGTTGCGCACCGGCTCCGGATGGTGGGCGTGCAGGACGCCCGAGGCCCCGGCCGCGTCGCCACTGCCACTGCCGCCGCCACTGCCGCCGCCGAGCGCGAATGCCACGATGAGCCGCGCCAGGTCGTCGACGTCGACGAACGAGGCCAGCCCCTCGCCTCCGCCCCACCCGGCCGGTACCCGCCGGAAGGCGTCGACGAGAGCCGGTACGACCCACCGGTCGCCCGTCCCCAGCACCAGCCCCGCGCGCAGGACCAGTCCCCCCGCCTCGAGCACCGGTTCCTCGCCCGCCAGCCGGCTGCGGCTGGCCGGCGATACCGGGGCGGGTGTCAGCTCGCCGATGTCCTGTCCGCGATGCGGCCCCGGCCCGTAGACCGCGCAGGTCGACAGCTGGACGATGCGCCCCACGCCCGCCCGCCTCGCCTCGGCCACCAGGGCTTCGGTCCCCGCGGAGTTGACCGCGGCGCACCGTTCGGCGTCCGGTCCGATGTAGGAGGCCAGCGACAGCAGGACGTCCGCGCCGTCGCACACCCCGCGCAGGGATTCCGCGGCGGCCAGATCCGCGTCGACCCAGCGCACCCCGTGCGCCGTGGCCGGAGGCGTACGGGACACCGCGCGCACCACCGCCTGCGGCGCCTGCGCGGCCAGTCGGCGCAGCACCGCCGACCCCGCGAAGCCCGTCGCCCCGGTGACGACGACGTGAGGCGCGCTCACACCAGTTGCTCCGGTTCCGACGGCTGCGACGGCTGCGCCGGCCGCAAGGTCAGGCGCACGTTCGCGCGGGTGTCGTCCGTGGCGACGGCGGGCAGCAGGTAGCGCCACAGCGAGGCGATCCGCTGCGGCAGGTCGGCCCGTCCGGTGGACGCCTGGGAGAAGAGCTGCGCCCCGGTGAAGGAGCTGACCAGGACCCACGCCAGCTCGTGGTCGTCGATGTCCGGCTGGAGCTCCCCCTTGGCCCGCGCGAAGCGCAGCTGCTGGCGGAACTCGAGGACCCAGGCCTGGTACGCGACGTCATCGCGCAGGCCGAACTCCCCCTGCTCCACCGCCAGCCGTACGCCGGCCCGGAGCACCGGATTGTGCTGGAGCTGCTCGGCCAGGTAGAGCGTGATGTCCACCAGGTGCTGCAGCCCGTCCTCCCCCTCGGGAAACTCCAGGCCGTCGCCCTGCCCGACCATCACGGCGTAGGCGAGCTCCTCCTTCGAGCCGAAGTGGAAGTACATCCCGCCCTGCGTGACGTCCGCCCGCTTCATGATCTTGCTGATGCTGGCTCCGCTGAAACCGAACTCGTCGAAGACCTCCGCCGCCGCGCGCAGGATGGCCGCTCTGGTCTGAACTGCCCTTAGCTGAGGCGCGCGTTGCCGCTTACGGTCCGACATTGGGGTACCTAACTTCCTCGACAAAAAAAACGAACATCCTTTATTTTAGAACCCACCGCCGCACAGCACCAGCTCATGTCCGACGTTTCAAGGGGGGCTCAACCATGACTGTGTCAGCTGACCACTCCGCCTCGCCCGTCACCGCACTCAGCAGCGCGTTACCGAGGGAGTACGTACACAAGAGCGCTCACTCCGAAGTCCTGCTGACGGGGTGGCGTGCCGTCGCGCCCGACGAGTACGTCATCACCGCCCAGTGGCCGCGCGCCCACAGCTTCTACTCGCCGGACGCGAGCGGCCATCACGACCCCCTCCTCCTCGCCGAGTCGGTCCGCCAGGCCATCCCGCTCCTGAGCCACGTCGCGTACGACGTCCCCTTCGGGCACCGGCAGATCTGGGACACGTTCTCCTACTCGATGAACGCCGAGGCCCTGGCGGTCGGTTCGACGCCGGCCGACATCGTGCTGCGGATCAGCTGCTCGGGCGTCACGCGCCGGGGCCGAAGACTGGCCGGGCTCACGATGCACGTCACGGCCACGCGCGACGGGGCGTTCCTGGGCACCGCCGAGGCACGCTTCACCAACCAGCCGCCGGCCGTCTACCAGCGCCTGCGCGGCAGCAACGCGGACCTCGACCAGGTGGCCGCCCGCATCATCCCGCTCCCGCCGCCGCTGACGCCCCGCCGCGTGGGCCGCGACCGCTTCCACGACGTGGTCCTCTCCGCGACGAGCTCCACCCACCGCACCCAGCTCCGGGCCGACATCAACCACCCGATCCTCTTCGACCACCCCGTCGACCACGCCCCGGGCATGCTGCTCCTGGAGGCAGTCCGCCAGGCCGCGTACGGCTGCACCTTCCCGCGGCGAGGAGTCCTGACCGACCTGGAGATACGGTTCTTCCGCTACGCGGAGCTCAATTCGCCCTGCTGGATCGAGACGACCCCCATCCCCGACGGGACGGCCGCGGCGGGCCGCCTCCCCGTTCGCGTCTCGGCCCGGCAGAACGGCGAGGACGTCTTCACCGCCACCGCGACGATCACCGCGGCGCCCGCCCGCTCCCTCTGCCCCGCCCTCTGACGCGGCGTCCGGTGTTCCGGCACGAGTCGTGCGCACCCGCCGGAACACCGGGCGACCGGCCCACCGCCCAATTGGTCCAGACCTATTGACGGCGGTCCATCCGGAGGAATAGGTTCCCGGCCACGCTCCCCCGTGCCGCACCCCTCACCTCCCGGAGGCACTCCCTTGCGCACCCGCAGCAGCACACGCAACCGTTCCCATAGTCGTACTCGCACTCGCCTGGCCTGCGGTCTGGGCGCCACCCTGCTCGGCGCGGCCGCGGTACTGAGCGCGCCCGGATCGGCGTTCGGCGCCAACCTCCTCACGAACGGCGGCTTCGAGGCGGCCGGTACGCCGACCGGCTGGTCCTGTACCGGCGGCCTGGGCTCGGTCGTGGCCTCGCCCGTCCACGGCGGCACCAAGGCGCTGGCCGGCGCGGCCGGCAGCAGCGACAACGCGAAGTGCGCCCAGACCGTCGCCGTCCAGCCCAACACCACGTACACGCTCTCCGCGTGGGTCCGCGGCAATTACGTGTACCTCGGGGTCACGGGCGGATCCTCCACCTGGACGCCCTCCGCCACCGCCTACACGAAGCTCACCGTCTCCTTCACCACCGGCGCCTCCCAGACCAGCGCCGAGATCTACGTCAACGGCTGGTACGGACAAGGCACTTACTACGCCGACGACATCAGCCTGGACGGCCCCGGCGGCGGCGCCGACACCGTTGCCCCGACCACGCCGGGCAGTCTCACCTCCACCGGCAAGACCTCCTCCAGCGTCTCACTGGCCTGGGCGGCCTCCACCGACAACGTCGGCGTCACCGGCTACGACGTCTACCAGGGCGCCACCAAGGTGGCCACGTCCACCACCACCGGTGCGACCGTCACCGGACTCGCCGCGAACACCGCGTACGGCTTCACCGTCCGCGCCCGCGACCTGGCGGGCAACACCTCACCCGCCTCGAACAGCGTCAGCGTCACCACCGACAACACGACCACCCCGGCCGGCTTCAAGCAGGCCGCTCCGTACCTCTACCTCGGATGGGGCAATCCGCCGAGCGCGACCACGGTGATGAACGCGACCGGCGCGAAGTGGTTCACCATGGCGTTCATCCTCTCCTCGGGCGGCTGCAACCCGGCCTGGGACGGCCAGCGCGCCCTCACCGGCGGGATCGACCAGAGCACCATCAGCTCGATCCGGGCCGCGGGCGGCGACATCGTCCCGTCCATCGGCGGCTGGCAGGGCAATAAGCTCGGCCCCAACTGCGCCACCCCCGAGGCCCTGGCGGGCGCGTACCAGAAGGTGATCGACGCGTACGGCCTCAAGGCCATCGACGTCGACATCGAGAACACGGACGAGTTCGAGAACGCCGTGGTCCAGGACCGCATCCTGGGCGCCCTCAAGATCGTCAAGCAGAACAACCCCGGCCTGAAGACCATCCTCACCTTCGGCACCAGCACCACGGGCCCGACCTTCTGGGGCAACCGGCTGATCGAGCAGGCCAGGGCACTGGGCGCCGACATCGATGTCTTCACCATCATGCCGTTCGACTTCGGCAACGCCTCGACCGACATGTACGCCAGCACGGTCAGCGCCACCGAAGGCCTCAAGACCAAGCTCAAGGCCACCTTCGGCTGGGACGACGCCACCGCCTACTCCCACATCGGCATCTCCGGCATGAACGGCATCAGCGACACCCAGGAGACCACCACCCTTCAGAACTGGACCGACATCCGCAACTGGGCCAACTCCCACCACATCGCGCGGCTCGCCTTCTGGTCCGTCAACCGCGACCGCGGCTGCCCCGGCGGCGGACTGCAGGAGAGCTGCTCCGGCATCGCCCAGAACGACTGGCAGTTCACCTCCATCACGGCCGGCTTCACCGGCTGATTCACGTACGGGAGCCCAGCGCCGCCACGGCGTCGACCAGCCGGTCCCAGAACAGCTCGGTCTCCAGGGTCACCGCCACCTGCGCGTTGACCGGGAGGTCCAGGGAACGGTGGAGGTCGACGACCGTGGCTCCCCGCGTGTACTGGCCGCGCAGCTCCACGACCACGCTCGCCGGTACGCAGTGCACGAGTCCGGGCTCGATGACCCGGGCGACCGCGACGGGGTCGTGCAGCGGCGGACTCTCGAAGCCCCACAGACGGCGGTAGGTGGCGGCGAAGAACGACATCAGTCCGGCGCAGGTACGGCCGAGTTCGGTGCCGAGCCCCTCGAACCGGGCCAGCACCTCGGGGGTGGCGAGCGCCTGGTGGGTCACGTTGAGGCCGCACATGGTGATCGGCACACCGCTGCGGAAGACGATGTCCGCGGCCTCCGGATCGGCCTGGATGTTGAACTCGGCGGCCGGAGTGCGGTTGCCGCGCTCGGTGGAACCGCCCATGAGGACGATCTCGCGGATGTGCGCGGCGGCGTCGGGGTAGCGGGTCAGCAGCAGGGCGATGTTGGTCAGGGGCGCCGTCGGCACGAGGGTGACGGGCTCCGGGTGCGTGGTCAGGATCCGGTGGATGAGGTCCACGGCGTGCTCGGGGACCACGTCCACGGTGGGTTCGGGGAACCGCGGCCCGTCCATGCCCGATTCCCCGTGGACGTCGTCCGCCACCACCAGCGGCTGCACCAGCGGGCGGTCGCAGCCGGCCGCGATGGGCACGCCGGTGATGCCCGCGACCGTGCAGACGCGGCGCGCGTTCAAGGTGGTCTTGGCGAGCGTCTGGTTGCCTGCGACCGTGGTGATGGCGAGCAGGTCGACCGCGGGGTCACCCGCCGCCAGCATGATCGCCAGGGCATCGTCGTGGCCGGGATCGCAGTCGATGATGATCGGAACAGGCACACTCACTCCTCGGGCATCCGGGGCATCAGGGGCATCCCCCGCACCAAGTCTGCCTCTTCCCGGGCCGCCGTCCGGTCCGGTGGAACCGTCCCCCGGCGCCAGGACGTGATGAAGCGGGGACGTTCCGTGCGACGAGGGGCAGGGGCAGATGACCGATCAGGGCGGACCGGGCGCCGAGCGGGAGCTGAGCGACGCGCGGCGGGACGCCGACGCGTCCCGCTTACTGGCCCGCGCCGATCCCGCCGAGTACCTCTCCGGGTTCGCACTCTGCCTGTACCGGCTCGGCGCTCTGCTGATGGAACGGCCCGAACAGCACGAGGAGTTGGCCGAAGTCCTGGCAGAGGCCGTCGAGGTCACCCGGCGCCTCGCCGACGGGGACCGGCGGGACTGGCTGCCGAGCCTGGCCATGGCCCTCGGCCAACGCGCCCTGATCCTGGGCCTCCTGCGCCGCCGCGGCGAGGCCCGCGCCCTGGCCGCGGAGGCCACCGACCTGTACCGCGAGCTCGCGCGCCGGGATCCCGGCAGGTATCTCCCCGACCTGGCCTCGGCGTTGACCAACCTCGGCAACCAGCTGGCCGAACTGGGACAGCACCACGATGCACTCGACCGGATGCGCGAAGGCGTCGAGGTGCGCCGTGGCCTGGCCGCGCGGCAGCCGGGCTCAGCCGATCTCGAACTCGCCTCGTCGCTGGTGGAACTGGGCGTCAAACTCGGCGAGATGGGCCACCACGCGGAAGCGGCGGATGTCCTGCGCGACGCGATCGGCCGGTACCGCCGCCACACCGGCTCCCCGCTCGCCCAGCCCCTGCTCGCCGAGCCCCCGCTCGCCAAAGATGTGGCCGACCACTGGGTGGCCCTCGTCACCCTCACCCATGAACTGTCCGAGCTCGGCCGCGGGGACGAGACCGGCCCGTACCGCGAGGAGGCCGCGGCCGTCTACCGCCGACTCGCCCGCACCGGCCCGCACTTGCTCGCCTTCGTGACCGCCGTGGCACGGCGCAACGGCATCACCCTCGGCGAGGACGGCCGGTTCGAGCACCCGCGGTCCACGGCCGGCCGGCGTTCCTCCGGTGCCCCCGACCCGGCCGTCCTGGCCCGCATCCGGAAGCTGAACGAGCAGGGCCTGCGCCTGGCCTCGGCCGGCAGTCTCGACCTGGCCGTCGGCATGCTCCGCGACGCCGTCGACCTGTGCCGCCGGGCCGCCGAAGTCACGCCGGGCATGTCGATCGCGCTGGCGCGCTCCTTGCACAACCTGGGTCTGGCCGAGGCGTGGAGCGGTCACCGCGCCGAGGCCCTGGCCGCCACGGACGAGGCGGTGCACCTGTGCCGGCGCACCGTCGAGGCAGCGCCCCACCTGGTGCGCCCGCTCATGGCGGACGCGCTCGACAGCCTCGGCAGCCGGCTTTCGGTGCTCGGCCGCCACCACGACGCGCTCGTCCCGGCCGAGGAGTCCGTCCGCCTCCACCGGGAACTCGCCCGGGAAGACCCCACCAACCGTCTGCCGGAGCTGGCCCGGGCGCTGAACAACCTCGGCGTCCGGCTCACCGACGCCGACCGTCACGAGGAATCGCTCGCCGCCGCGCGGGAGGTGGTGGACCTGTACCGCCGGCTACGGTCGGCCGAGCCGGAGGGCGACCACCTGTCCGGGCTGATCCACGGTCTGTCCAACCTCGGCCTCCGGCTGGCCCGGGCCGGGTACGACGACGAGGTGCTCGCGCCCACCATGGAAGCCGTGGACCTACTGGGGGACCTGGCCTTGATCCACCCCGGCAACGACGTCGCCGCCCTCGCGGAGAGCCTGGCGTGGCTCGGCCACCGCCTCAGCGGGAACGGCCACCGCCGGGAAGGACGCGCCGCCACCCGGGCCGCCGAGGACCTGCGGCGCAGGTCGGCCGTCCGGCGGTGACGATCAGACCTTCCGGACCACGCTGGACTTCAGCTGCATGGGGCCGAACCCCTCGATCTTGCAGTCGATGTCGTGACCGTCGACACCGTCGACGAGGCGGATGTTGCGCACCTTGGTGCCCGCCTTGATGCCGGACGTGCTGCCCTTGACCTTCAGACCCTTGACGACCGTCACGGTGTCGCCATCAGTCAGTACGTTGCCGACCGCGTCCTTGACGACCCGCTCCTCGGAGGCGCCGCCGCCGGCCTCGGCGGAGGCGGGGGACCACTCGTGTCCGCACTCGGGGCAGACGAGGAGCACACCCATTTCGTACGCGTAGGCGCCGGCGCATTCGGGGCAGGGAGGCAAAGGAGTCTCGGTCACCGAAACAGTCTATTTCAGGCCGTCGGGCGGCACCGGCGTCAGGGGGGCGTCAAGAGCGCCCGTGCCCCCGTATGGAGCCCGTCAAAGTGGCTTAACGCCGGGGTGAAGACACGGTTATCTCGATATCGGCCAGCCACCTGGCCGATTCGATTCTTCCCTCTTCACTCAGGAGCTCGCGATGGCCGATCTGGCCTTCGTCGTCACCACGGTCGCGGTGTTCGCGCTGGTGGCTCTCATCGCCCGGGGGGTGACCAAGCTGTGACCGCCGAAAACGTCGTCGGCCTCGTCGTGGCCGTCTCCCTGCTCGGATACCTCGTCCTCGCCCTTGTGTACCCGGAGAGGTTCTGAGCACTGTTATGAGCCCCGTAACCGCTGGCGTGCTCCAGCTGCTCGCGCTGATCGCCGCGCTCGCACTGGCCTACCGTCCGCTGGGCGACTACATGGCCCGCGTCTACTCCTCCGAGAAGCACTACAAGCCGGAGAAGTGGATCTACAAGGCCATCGGCGCCAACCCGTCGGCCGAGATGCGCTGGCCCGCCTACCTGCGCGCCGTCCTCGCCTTCTCCGCCGTGAGCGTCCTGTTCCTCTACGTCCTGCAGCGCCTCCAGGGCAGCCTGCCCGGCTCCCTCGGCTTCGTGTCGATCGACCCCGACCAGGCCTTCAACACCGCCGCCTCCTTCGTCGCCAACACCAACTGGCAGTCCTACGCCGGCGAGCAGGCCATGGGCCACGTCGTGCAGACCGGCGGTCTCGCGGTGCAGAACTTCGTCTCCGCCGCGGTCGGCATGGCCGTCGCCGTCGCGCTCGTACGAGGCTTCGCCCGCTCCCGCACCGGTGAGCTCGGCAACTTCTGGGCCGACATGGTCCGCGGAGTGGTCCGGATCCTGCTGCCCATCTCCGTCATCGGCGCGATCGTCCTGGTCGCTTGCGGCGCGATCCAGAACTTCTCCGGGATCCACGAGGTCGGCCAGTTCATGGGCGGCAGCCAGCAGTGGAACGGCGGGGCCGTCGCCTCGCAGGAGGTCATCAAGGAGCTCGGTACGAACGGCGGCGGCTACTTCAACGCCAACTCCGCCCACCCCTTCGAGAACCCGACGCCCTTCTCGAACCTGTTCGAGATCTTCCTGATCCTGGTCATCCCGCTCGCGCTGACCCGCACCTTCGGCCGCATGGTCGGAAACCTGCGCCAGGGCTACGCGATCCTCGCCACGATGGGCATCATCTGGATCGCCTTCACCGGCCTGATGATGTGGACCGAGTTCGCCCACCACGGCCCGGCACTCGAGCTGGCCGGCGGGGCGATGGAGGGCAAGGAGAACCGCTTCGGCATCGGTGCCTCGGCGATCTTCTCGGTCGCGACCACGCTCACCTCGACCGGTGCGGTCAACTCCTTCCACTCCTCCTACACGGGACTGGGCGGCGGCATCCAGCTGCTGGGCATGCAGCTCGGTGAGATCGCGCCCGGCGGTGTCGGCTCGGGCCTCTACGGCATGCTGATCATGGCGATCATCGCGGTGTTCATCGCCGGTCTGATGGTCGGCCGCACCCCCGAGTACCTCGGCAAGAAGATCGGCACCCGCGAGATCAAGCTGGCCGCCTGCTACATCCTCATCACCCCGGCCCTGGTGCTCTGCTTCACTGCCGCCGCGATGGCCCTGCCCACCCCGGCCAACTCCATGGCCAACACCGGCGCGCACGGCTTCTCGGAGATCCTCTACGCCTACACCTCCGGCGCCAACAACAACGGCTCCGCCTTCGCGGGCCTGAACGCCGACACCCAGTGGTTCAACAGCACCATCGGCATCGCGATGCTGCTGGGCCGCTTCCTGCCCATGGTGTTCGTGCTGGCGCTGGCGGGCTCGCTCGCCGAGCAGAAGCCGGTCCCCGCCACGGCAGGCACCCTGCGCACCGACAAGCCGCTCTACGCGGGCCTGCTCGTCGGCACGATCCTCATCATCACCGGTCTGACCTACTTCCCGGCCCTGGCGCTGGGTCCGCTCGCCGAAGGGCTCGCATCATGAGCACCGCCACGCCCACCAGGGCTCCGCACCAGGACGTGCCCACCGGCCACGAGCCGGCCTCCGGACGCGTGGGCGGCGGCCTCTTCGACCCGAAGCAGCTGCTGAAGTCCTTCCCGGACGCGGTCCGCAAGCTCGACCCCCGGACCATGATCAAGTCGCCGGTCATGTTCGTGGTCCTGATCGGCTCGGTCGTGACGACCGTACTGGCGCTGAAGGACCCGACGGACTGGTTCGGCTGGGCCATCACCGCCTGGCTGTGGCTGACCACGATCTTCGCCAACCTCGCGGAAGCCGTCGCGGAGGGCCGCGGCAAGGCCCAGGCCGACACCCTGCGCAAGGCCAAGACCGACTCCGTCGCCCGCCGGCTGACCAAGGCCGGCACCGGCGAGGAGCAAGTGCCCGGCACGGATCTGCGGATCGGCGACCTCGTCGTGTGCGAGGCCGGGGACGTCATCCCCGGCGACGGTGACGTCGTCGACGGCGTCGCCTCCGTCGACGAATCCGCCATCACCGGGGAGTCCGCCCCGGTCATCCGCGAGTCCGGCGGCGACCGGTCCGCGGTCACCGGCGGTACGAAGGTGCTCTCCGACCGGATCGTCGTCAAGATCACGACGAAGCCGGGCGAGACCTTCATCGACCGCATGATCGCCCTCGTCGAGGGCGCCGCCCGGCAGAAGACGCCCAACGAGATCGCGCTCAACATTCTGCTGGCGTCCCTCACGATCGTCTTCCTGCTGGCCGTGGTCACCCTGCAGCCGTTCGCGATCTACGCGGGGGCCGAGCAGTCGATGATCGTGCTCACGGCCCTGCTGGTCTGCCTGATCCCGACCACGATCGGCGCGCTGCTCTCCGCCATCGGCATCGCGGGCATGGACCGCCTGGTCCAGCGCAACGTCCTGGCCATGTCGGGCCGCGCCGTCGAAGCAGCGGGTGACGTCTCGACCCTGCTCCTCGACAAGACCGGCACCATCACCCTCGGAAACCGTCAGGCCTCGGAGTTCGTCCCGGTCGAGGGCACGACCGAGGCCGAGCTCGCGGACGCCGCGCAGCTGTCGTCCCTGGCGGACGAGACCCCCGAGGGCCGTTCCATCGTCGTCCTGGCGAAGGAGAAGTACGGGCTGCGCGAACGCCACCAGGGGGAGCTCGGCCACGCCACTTGGGTCCCCTTCACCGCGCAGACCCGTATGTCGGGCGTGGACGTGGACGGCACGAAGACCCGTAAGGGCGCTGCCGGTTCGGTCATCACCTGGGTCGGCGAGCAGGGCGGTCAGGTCTCCGAAGACGCGGATCTCCTCGCCAACCGCATCTCCGAGGCCGGCGGCACCCCGCTGCTGGTCGCCGTCCAGGACGAGAAGGGCGCCCGTGTCCTCGGTGTCATCCACCTCAAGGACGTCGTCAAGGAGGGCATGCGCGAGCGGTTCGACGAGCTGCGCCGCATGGGCATCAAGACCGTCATGATCACGGGTGACAACCCGCTCACCGCCAGGGCCATCGCTGAGGAAGCGGGGGTCGACGACTTCCTCGCGGAAGCCACCCCCGAGGACAAGATGGCCCTCATCAAGCGGGAACAGGCGGGCGGCAAGCTCGTCGCCATGACCGGCGACGGCACCAACGACGCCCCCGCCCTCGCGCAGGCGGACGTCGGCGTCGCGATGAACACCGGTACCTCGGCCGCCAAGGAGGCCGGGAACATGGTGGACCTGGACTCCAACCCCACCAAGCTCATCGAGATCGTCGAGATCGGCAAGCAGCTCCTCATCACCCGAGGCGCCCTGACCACCTTCTCCATCGCCAACGACGTCGCGAAGTACTTCGCGATCATCCCCGCCATGTTCGCCGTGGTCTACCCCGGCTTGGACAAGCTCAACATCATGGGCCTGGCCTCCCCCGAGTCGGCGATCCTCTCCGCCGTCGTCTTCAACGCGCTCATCATCATCGCGCTGGTCCCGCTCGCCCTCAAGGGCGTCCGGTACCGGCCGACCAGCGCCGACAAGATGCTCCGCCGCAACCTCGGCCTCTACGGCCTGGGCGGCCTCATCGCCCCCTTCATCGGCATCAAGCTCATCGACATGCTCATCTCCCTCATCCCCGGGCTCGCCTGAATTAGGAACGTGCTGACTCCAATGAACAACTCTGTAGGAAACACAGCGCGGTTGATCGGGGCCGGCCTGCGAGCCCTGCTCGTCCTGACCGTGATCTGCGGGGTCCTCTACCCCCTTGCCGTCACCGGCATCGCCCAGGCCCTGTTCAACGACAAGGCCAACGGCTCCGAGATCAAGGACAAGAGCGGCCGGGTCGTCGGCTCCTCCCTCATCGGGCAGACCTACAACCTGCCCGAGCAGGCCCCTTCTGATTCGACTGCGGGCGACGACCCGGAAGAAGCCGCGAAGCCGGACCTCAAGTGGTTCCAGCCGCGCCCCTCCAACGGCCTCGGCTCCAACAGCGTCAACACCCAGTACTCGCTGCTCCTCTCCGGCGCCACCAACCGCTCCGCCGACAACGGCGCCGTGGGCGGCCAGTGCACCGAGGACGCCGGGGAAGGCACCCTCTGCGCCCAGGTCGCCGCCGCCAAGGAAGCGGTCATCGCGGACAACTCCACCGCCTCCTACCAGGTCAAGCCCGAGGACGTACCGGCCGACGCCGTCACCTCCTCCGGCTCGGGCCTGGACCCGGACATCTCCCCCGCCTACGCCGAGCTGCAGATCCACCGGGTCGCCGAGCAGAACGCGCTCGACGTCAAGCGGGTCGAGAAGCTCGTCGCCGACCACACCACCGGCCGCACCCTCGGCTTCATGGGCGAACCCCGCGTCAACGTCCTCGAACTCAACACCGCGCTCAAGGCAGTGACCGAGAGCTGATGTTCCGGGCGGGTGCGGAGCCGGCGCGGCGCCGGCTCCGCACCCCGCCCCACAAGTGAAGGAAGGGTGCCCACCGATGACCCGGGTGCTGGTCGTGGAAGACGACCCTCAGCTCGTCCGCGCCCTGAAGATCAACCTCCAGGCGCGCAAGTTCGACGTCGAGGAAGCGTCCGACGGCGGATCCGCCCTCCGGCTCGCGGCCGCCCGTAAACCGGACGTCATCGTCCTGGATCTGGGGCTGCCCGACATGGACGGCATCGAGGTGATCAATGGGGTCCGGGGCTGGAGCCGCGTCCCCATCCTGGTGCTCTCCGCCCGTCACACCTCGGCCGAGAAGATCCGCGCACTGGACGCGGGCGCGGACGACTACGTGACGAAACCGTTCAGCATGGACGAGCTCCTCGCCCGCCTGCGCGCGGCCACCCGCCGCCAGGAGGCCCCGGGGGCATCCGCCGCCGACAAGGTGGCACAGGTGACGACCGACGAGTTCACCATCGATCTGGTGGCGAAGAAGGCGCGGCGGGGCGAGCGCACCGTACGGCTCACCCCGACCGAGTGGCACCTGCTGGAGATCCTCATCAGCCATCCGGGCCGCCTGATCACCCAGGGCCGGCTGCTGCTGGAGGTCTGGGGCCCCACGTATGGCGAGAACACCAACTACCTGCGCGTGTACATGGCCCAGCTGCGGCGCAAACTCGAAGCGGACCCCTCCCACCCCCGGTACCTGATCACCGAACCCGGCATGGGATACCGCTTCGAACCGTGATCACCCGCCGTGACCACCCGCCGGGGCCGACCGGCGCCCCGGCAGCCGCCGCTCAGGCGCCGACGTGCGCGAACGGGCTGCTTCCGAGATGGGCGAGGAGATCGGCCGGGTGCCGGTAGACGGCCCGGGCCCCGGCCTCCTCGAGATCGTGCCGTGGGATGCCGCCGCAGAGCAGCCCCACGCAGGAGACCCCGGCCCGGGAGCCGGCCTTCATGTCCCACACCGTGTCGCCGACGAGTACGGCGCCCCGCGCGGGCGCGTCCACGAGGCGGAGGGCGTGCCGCACCGGGTCGGGTGCCGGCTTGCCCTCGCTCACGTCGTCGGAGGTCGCCGTCGCGGCGATGGCGTCGTCGGCTCCGATGGCCCGTCGGAGCGCCTCCAGCTCGCTGTCCTTCGCGGAGGTCACCAGCACCACCCGCCAGCCGCGGCCGTCCAGCGCGCGCAGGAGCTCGTCCGCCGAGTCCAGGCGGGGCAGCCGGTCGAAGTAGGTGCCGTAGAGGGTGTCGTGCGCGGCACTGACCGTCTCGTCCGCGCTCACGTCACGGTCCTCGCCGAGCAGGTGCGCGAGCAGGTCCTCGCCCGGCAGACCGATCGCCCGGTGGATGTCGTGCATCGCGACGTCGTGGCCGGCCTGCCGCAGCGCCTCCCACCAGCACGTGACGTGCAGGTGATTGGTATCGGCGAGGGTTCCGTCGACGTCGAACAGCGCGGCGCGGTTCATGCCGGGCACCTGCCCGCCCCACGGCGCCGCACTCCTGCGGGCTCAGTCCTCGTCCGCCGCCTGCCAGACCGTGGTGATGTTGCAGAACTCCCGGATTCCGTGGCCGGACAGCTCGCGCCCGTACCCGGACCGCTTGACGCCGCCGAAGGGCAGGGCGGGATGCGAGGCGGTCATGCCATTGACGAAGACGCCGCCCGCCTCCAGGTCGCGCGCGGCCTGCTCGACGTCCTCCTCGCTGCGGGTCCAGAGGTTGGAGCTGAGCCCGAAGGGGGTGTTGTTGGCCCGCTCGACGGCCTCGTCCAGGCTCCCCACCCGGTAGAGGGTGGCGACGGGCCCGAACGCCTCCTCCTGGTCGATGCGCATGGCGGGGGTGAGGCCGGTCAGCACCGTCGGTTCGTAGAACCAGCCGTTCGGGAACCGGGGCGGGCGCCGGCCACCGCACAGGACCGTCGCGCCGTGCCCCACGGCGTCGTCCACCAGCTGCTCCAGGTCGCCCCGGCCGGTCTCGGTGGCCAGCGGGCCGACGTCGGTGGACGCCTCCATCGGATCACCCACCGTGAGCGCCCGCATCCCGGCCGTGAAGCGCTCGGCGAACTCGTCGTGGACGTCGGTGTGGACGATGAAGCGCTTGGCGGCGATGCAGGACTGCCCGTTGTTCTGCACGCGGGCGGTCACCGCGGTGCGGGCGGCCCGGTCGATGTCGGCCGAGGGCATCACGACGAACGGGTCGCTGCCGCCGAGCTCCATGACCGTCTTCTTGACCTCGTCCCCGGCGACGGACGCGACCGCGCGCCCGGCGGGCTCGCTGCCCGTCAGGGTGGCCGCGGCCACCCGCGGGTCGCGCAGCACGCCCTCCACGGCCGCCGCGCCGATGAGCAGGGTCTGGAAGCAGCCGCGGGGGAACCCGGCGCGGTGGAAGAGCTCGCCGAGGTAGAGCGCGGTCTGGGGGACGTTCGAGGCGTGCTTGAGCAGGCCCACGTTGCCGGCCATGAGGGCGGGCGCGGCGAACCGTACGACCTGCCACAGGGGGAAGTTCCACGGCATGACGGCGAGGATCACCCCGAGCGGCCGGTAGGCCACCCGGACGGCCGCCGCTCCGGCGTCGCGCACGTCGGCGGCGTCGGGGTGCTCGTCGGCGAGGAGGGACTCGGCCCGGGCGGCGTACCAGCGCATGGCCTTCGCGCATTTGGCGGCCTCGGCGCGGGCCGCCGCCAGCGGCTTGCCCATCTCCGTGGTCATGGTCCGCGCGATGTCGTCGGTCTCCGCCTCCAGGAGCGCGGCCGCCCTGGTCAGGAGCTCGCCGCGCTCCGCGAAGGAGGTGTGACGGTACGTGGCCGCCGCCGCGGCGGCGGCCACGAGGAACCGTTCGATGCCCGGTGCGTCGAGCGGGTCGAAGGTACGCAGGGTCTGTCCGGTCGTGGGGTTCACGGTGGCGATGGGCATGGTGGGACCTTCCTACGAGGCCGCGTCGTCGCACGCGGCGCACATCAGGTCCGCGTGCTGCGGGGGGTACCACGTGGCGCCGGGATCCGCCGACGGCGTCCACGGGGCCGTTTCCATGGCGAACGTGTCCCTGCCGCAGAAGGTCCTCGGCCCGGGGACCGAGGTCGTTCCCGGGGCGGCAGGCGCGGCGTGCACGCGCCGGACGGACAGGTCCGGCTGATCGACCTCGTAGACCACGACGATCCCGCTCATACCTCGACGGTAGGCGGCTCCGGGGCGACGCGCCCGCCGTCCGGCGCCGACGTCGGCGCCGGCCAGTACGCCGCCCTGTCCCCCGCCGGCAGCAGTACGGCCGCCAGCACCGGGAAGACGGCCGCCAGGGCGAACACCAGGGGGTAGCCCTGTCCGGCGATCAGCGCACCGGCCAGCGGCGGGACGAGGACCACCGCGGCGTGCTGGCCCATCCCGTGCACCCCCAGGGCGCGGCCCGCCCAGTCGGGACCGGCGTACTCGGCGACCGCGGTGTTGTGCAGTCCGTTGGTGCTGACCGTCAGGCCCGAGGCCAGCAGCAGGGCCGCCGTGCCGACCGCGGAGTCCCATGCGGCTCCGGCGGCCAGCAGGACCAGATCGGCCGTGGTGGCCAGGGCGAGCAGCCGCATCGGGCGGATCCGGCTCGCCACCGTGTCGGACCACCAGCCGGCGAGCAGCCGCACTCCCGCGCCGGCCAGGTTGGCGACGGCCAGCACGGCGCCGGCGGTGGCGGCGGACCAGCCGCGCACCTCGGTCAGGAAGATCAGGGCGAATCCGGTCACCACGAACTGCGGCACGCACAGCACCGCGGCGGCGCCGTGCAGCCGCCACAGGTAGCCGCCCTTGTACGGGGCCGGGGTGGCCGGTACGCCCGCCGCTCGCCGGGGGCGCGGCGGATCGACGGCGCACAGGGCGATCGCGGCGCCCGCGGCCCCGCACAGCGCGGCGCAGAATCCGAAGGCCGCGGACAGGCCGAAGTGGTGGGCGAGCGGTGGCAGGGCGGCCGCGGCCACCGCGGTGCCCAGCGGCTGGGAGGCCTGCCGGACCCCCATCGCGATGCCCCGGCGGTCGGGCGGGAACCAGCCGATGACCAGCCGCCCGGAGGCCGAGTTGACGGAGGAGCCCGCGGCGCCGACCAGGATCAGCAGCGCCCCCAGCGTCCACGTTCCGTGCACGGTCGCCGCCACGGCCGTCACCGCGGCGGCGATCAGCAGTCCGGCGGACAGCGCCAGCCGCTCCCCGTACCGGTCGGCGACCACCCCCCAGCCGATCAGTCCGAGCAGGATCCCGAAGATCGGGCAGGAGACGAGGAGACCGGCGCCGGCCAGCGAGAGCCCGAGTTCCCGCTGGAACGCGGGGACCAGGTAGGCCAGGCCGTAGAGCGCCGTGGTGCTGGCGGCCTGGCCGCTCGTGCCCAGGGCGAGCATCAGCCAACTGCGGGGTATCCGCTGCTCGTTCATGCCGTCACCCTAACCACACAGCCGGAATGTGAGACGAATCGTTTTGAATGATGAGACGCCGTTCCCCACTCCGCTCCGGGCGCCGCATTCTGACGAATCATCAGGTCAACTGTCCCGGACTCTTGACTCTGTGAGCGGCAGTAGCGATCGTTTCGTCCACACCTTGCGCGGGCCATGACAACTCAAGGCCCCGTTCACCGACCGAAGACGTGAGTGATGACGATGACTGGACACCCGTACCACCGGCATCGGCCCCTCGCGGTGCTCTCGTTGCTCCTCGCCGTGGTGGCCATGGTGCTCGGCCCCGCGGCGAGCTCCTCGGCCGACCCCGGCTGGTGGAACCCGGTCGCGCGGCCCGCGCCCGACTCCGAGATCAACGTCACGGGCGAGCCCTTCAAGGGGACCGACGCCCAGGGCCGGGTCCGCGGCTTCGTCGACGCGCACGACCACCTGATGTCCAACGAGGGCTTCGGCGGCCGGCTCATCTGCGGCAAGCCGTTCTCCGAGCAGGGGATCGCCGACGCGCTCAAGGACTGTCCCGAGCACTACCCCGACGGCTCCCTCGCGATCTTCGACTTCATCACCAAGGGCGGCGACGGCAAGCACGACCCCAACGGCTGGCCGACCTTCAAGGACTGGCCCGCGCACGACTCGCTGACCCACCAGCAGAACTACTACGCCTGGGTCGAACGGGCCTGGCGCGGCGGCCAGCGGGTCCTCGTCAACGACCTCGTCACCAACGGCGTGATCTGCTCGGTCTACTTCTTCAAGGACCGCGGCTGCGACGAGATGACCGCCATCCGCCTCGAGGCGCAGAAGACGTACGACATGCAGGCCTACATCGACAAGATGTACGGCGGCCAGGGCAAGGGCTGGTTCCGGATCGTCACCGACTCCGCGCAGGCCCGCGAGGTCATCAAGCAGGGCAAGCTCGCCGTGGTGCTCGGCGTCGAGACCTCCGAACCGTTCGGCTGCAAGCAGATCCTCGACATCGCCCAGTGCAGCAAGCAGGACATCGACCGCGGCCTGGACGAGCTGTACCAGCTGGGCGTGCGCAGCATGTTCCTGTGCCACAAGTTCGACAACGCCCTGTGCGGGGTCCGCTTCGACCAGGGCGCCCTCGGCACGGCGATCAACGTGGGCCAGTTCCTGTCGACGGGCACCTTCTGGCAGACCGAGAAGTGCCGGGGCCCGCAGCACGACAACCCCATCGGCCTCGCGGCGGCGCCCTCGGCGGAGAAGCAGCTCCCGCAGGGTGTGGCGGTCCCGGCGTACGCGGCGGACGCGCAGTGCAACACCCGCGGTCTGACCGAGCTCGGCGACTACGCGGTGCGCGGCATGATGAAGCGCAAGATGATGCTGGAGATCGACCACATGGGCGTGAAGGCCGCGGGCCAGGCCTTCGACATCCTGGAGTCCGAGTCCTACCCCGGCGTGATCTCCTCGCACAGCTGGATGGACATGGACTGGACCGAGCGGCTGTACCGCCTGGGCGGCTTCATCGGCCAGTACATGGGCGGCGCCGAGGGGTTCAGCGCGGAGGCCAAGCGCACGGACGCCCTGCGCGACAAGTACAACGTCGGCTACGGCTACGGAACCGACATGAACGGCGTCGGCGGCTGGCCCGGCCCCCGCGGCGCCGACACCCCGAACCCGGTGCGCTACCCCTTCCGCAGCACCGACGGCGGCTCCGTCATCGACAAGCAGACCACCGGCGTGCGGACGTGGGACCTCAACACCGACGGCGCCGCGCACTACGGCCTGGTCCCCGACTGGATCGAGGACATCCGGATCGTCGGCGGCCAGGGCGTGGTGGACGACCTGTTCAAGGGCGCCGAGTCGTACCTGACCACCTGGGGCGGCTCCGAGAAGCACAAGGCGGGCGTGAACCTCGCCTCGGGCGCCCCCGCCGCGGCCTCCTCCTCCGAGTGGAACCCGTTCACGAGCTACGCGCCGGACCGGGCGGTGGACGGCAGTACGGGCACCCGCTGGGCCAGCGACTGGAGCGACGACCAGTGGCTGCGGATCGACCTCGGGACGCCGAGCCTGGTCAAGCGCGTCACCCTCGACTGGGAGCGCGCGTACGGGAAGTCGTACCGCATCGAGCTGTCGGCCGACGGCACGAACTGGCAGTCCGTGTGGTCCACGACCACCGGCGACGGCGGCCTGGACACGGCGCAGTTCGCCGGCACCCCGGCCCGCTACGTCCGCGTCCACGGCGTCCAGCGCGGCACCCAGTGGGGCTACTCCCTGCACGAGGTGGGCGTGTACAGCAGCTGACGCCCAGGGGGTTCCCTGGGCGCGACCGAAGGGAACCCCCATGGCGCGTATGCCGTCGGCCGAGCGGCGCCGGCAGCTGACGGAGGCCGCGATCCGCGCGATGACCCGGGACGGCGTCGCCAGGACGACGACCCGGTCCATCGCCGCGGAGGCGGGCGTGTCACTGAGCGTCTTCCACTACTGCTTCGAGTCCAAGCAGGCCCTGTTGGAGTCGGTCATCGCCACGATCACCGATCACTACATCGCGGTGGTGAAGGAGGCGATCCAGCCGAAGTCCACCCTCAGGGAGACCGTCCGGGCCGGCTTCCAGGCGTACTGGGACCACGTCGCCGCCCACCCCGGCGAGCACATGCTCACGTACGAGCTCACCCAGTACGCCCTGCGTCAGCCCGGCTTCGAGCACCTGGCCCGGCGGCAGTACGAGCTGTACGCCGACACCTACACCGAACTCCTCGAGCAGCTCCGCCCGAGCATGGGCTTCGACCCGCGGGTGCCCGTCCCCGCGCTGGCCCGCTACCTGGCGGCCATGACCGACGGGCTGACCCTGAGCCTCCTCGTCCTGGGCCACGACGCGGCCTCGGCGGACGTCCTCGACACGATCACCGACCACGTGGCCGGCCTCGTCGGCGAAACGGAGACCCGTACCGTCTAGTCGGGGACGTGGATGTCCAGAGCGCAGATGTCGTCCCGGTGACCCTGGCGCCGCGCGGCCAGCGTTCGGGCGAGCGTTTCGTCCCGGCCGTCCTCCAGCAGCCGCCGGGCGGTCTCGGCGAGCCGGGCGAGCCCCAGGTCGATGTCCTCCCCCGGCTCCTCGACCAGCCCGTCGGTGTAGAGCACCAGATGGTCCCCGGGCTGCAGGTCGAGACTGTCCTGTTCGTAGACGGAGTCGAAGGTGGCCCCGAGCAGACTGCCGGCGGGCAGCGGAAGGAAACTCGCCGCACCGTCCCGGATCAGCAGGGGCGGCAGGTGCCCGGCCCGTACCCAGGTCAGCCGGCGGTCCCAGGGCCGGTAGATGCCCATGATCACGGTGGCGGTGGCGGTGGCCCCGTGGTTGTCCGAAGCGGTGTGCAGGAGAAGGGTGTTGAGCCTGCTCAGCACATCGGGCAGCGCCGAGCCCGTGACGGTCATGCCCTTGGTGGTGAACCGCAGCTGGGCCATGGTCGCGACGGCGTCCAGGCCGTGACCGGCGACGTCCCCGACGACGAAGAGCGCGCTCTTGTCGGGGAGTTCGATGGCGCTGTACCAGTCGCCTCCGACGTTGACCCCGCTCTCGGAGGGTACGTAGGCGACGTCGATGCACAGCCCGGCCAGCTCCAGGGACTGCTCGGGGATGGGCAGCAGCGCGTCCTGGAGCCGGGCGGCGAGGGCGCGTTCGGCCTGGAGCATGCCCCGCTCCACGAGGACGGCGCGCTCGCTCTCGCGCAGGGCGAGTTCGGCGTCCCGCTGCGCGGTGAGGTCCTGGAAGAAGCCGTGCACCTCGACCGGGGCGCCGTCCACGTCCTTCTGCGCCTCCGCGACGATCCGCAGGTGCCGTACGCCGTCCGCGGTGGTGATGCGGAAGGGCTGGTCGATGGCGGCCCCCTCGCCCAGCAGCCGCTCGAGGGCCGCGGCCAGCACCGGCAGATCCTCGGGAACGAGGTGCCGGGGCACTTCCTCCAGCGGCATGGGGCCCAGCGCGGGGTCGCGGCCGAAGATCGTGTAGACCTGCTCGGACCAGGTGACGCTGTTCGTCACCAGGTTCCAGCCGGCCCAGCCGAGGTTGCCCAGCCGCTGCATGTCCTCCAGTCGGCGGGTCTCGCGTTCATGGGAGTCGTGGCGGAGCCAGGTCACGATCAGCCGGTCCCCCAGGCGCGTGGCCCGGACCGAGTAGGTGGACTCCCGGGGAACTCCGGCGCTGACCTCCTCGTAGACGAAGGGCCGGCCCTCGTAGGCCGTTCCCGTGGTCAGCGTGTCCAGGTATCCCTCCCACAGGGCCGTTGCCGCCACGGTGGGGTAGGTCTCCAGGAGGTGCCGTCCGACGAGCTCCTTGCCCCGCCTCCCGGCCACGTCGACCGATTCCGGCGCCGCCGCGTCGATCCGGTAGTCCTGGACCTCCCCCGTCTCCGAGCGCAGCGGGGTCAGCAGGATCGCGGTTCCGGACATCGCGTCCAGGATCCGCTGGACGGCCTCCACCTCGCCCCGCGTGCCGGAGCCGGCGGAGCGCCCGGTGAAGCGCAGGGAGTCCGCGCACAGCCGGACGGCGCGGCGCAGCAGGGTCCGGGTGCCGGCGTCGAAGGGGTCCTGCCGGGTACGGAAGAATCCGACGGCGGCGGTCACCGGCCGGTCGCCGGGGACCGGGAGCCAGGCACGCGTCGGCCACCGCTCGGGCGGGTCCCCGATGAGGTGGTAGCGGATGGCGTCCCGCGCGGGATCCTCGAGCCACAGCGGCTGCCCGCCGCCGATGGCCTCCAGGGCGGCCACGCCGCTCAGCGGTGGAACGTGCCGCCACTGTTCGGCCAGGTCGTCCCCGATGCCGCAGTGGCCGGCCAGCCTCAGGCTCCCGGCGGGCGCCACCGCGTAGATCATCACGCCGTCCACGCCCGCGGCGTCGCCCAGTACGGTCCGCAGCAGGCCGGCGACCTCGTCCGGGTTGCGTGCTCCGGCCAGGCCGTCGGCCAGCCGGGCCAGGATCGGACGGAGTCCGCCGCTCCGGCCGGTGACGAGGTGGCGACCGGTGCTGAAGGCCGACAGCGCCTCCTGTGCGGGCGGACCGGCCTGCGCGGGGGGCTGCGGGGGTGACACCTCGCGTGAGCGGACCTGACCCAGAGTGATCCAGCACTCCTCCAGGAGCGTCCGCCCCCGCCGCGAGGCCCGCCGGAGCAGCGTCTCGTACGCCTCCTCCGCGGACACGCCGCCGCGGGCCATCAGCACGCCCGTGGCCCGCTCGACGACGGCCGTGGTCGAAGCGGCCCCCTCCAGGGCCAAGACCTCCGCGCGCAGCTTGGCCACGACCCTGGCCAGTGCGAGCACCTCCGGTGCGGGTGCGAGCCCGGCCCGGTCGCCGTCGGCTTCGCCGGGTAGCGCGGAATCGCTCGTCATCCTTAGAGCATGTCACGGGGTGGGGACGGATGGGCCGCTCCGTGGCGGGCAGGGGCAGGAGGTACGACGGAGAGGTGACCCTCATGGAACGAACGACGGAACCGGAACCGGAGGGCCCCGGGCCCACGCCCGAGGGGCCGGATCCGATGCCCCGCGAGCCCGGTCGGGACCCTGGTCCGGAGCCCCGCGGACCCGACCCGGCTCCGAGCGAGCCGGCTCCCGGAGAACCGTCCGAACCCCCCGACTGAAGGAGGTGAGCCCGGTGCGCATCGCCTTTCTCATGGCGCCCGAAGGCGTCGAGGAGATCGAACTGACCGAGCCGTGGAAGGCCGTGCTCGCAGCGGGCTGGAATCCCCAGCTGGTCTCCACGAAGCCCGGCCGAGTACGTGCCTACCATCATCTCGAGAAGGCGGGGACCTTCCCCGTCGACCACGTCCTCGCCGGCGACACGGCGGACGCGTACGACGCCCTGGTGCTCCCCGGCGGGCTCGCCAACCCGGACGCCCTGCGCAGGAACGAGCGGGCCGTCGGATTCACCCGGAGCTTCTTCGAGGCCGGCAAGCCCGTCGCCGCGATCTGCCACGCCCCCTGGACCCTGGTGGAGGCCGACGTCGTACGGGGCCGCACGCTGACCTCGTGGCCGAGTTTGGCGACCGACATCCGCAACGCGGGCGGCACCTGGGTGGACGAGCCGGTGCACGTCTGCCGCGAGGCCCCGGCCACACTGGTCACCAGCCGCAAACCGGCCGACCTGGAGGCGTTCTGCACCGCGTTCGTCGACGAGTTCGCCGCCCGCCGGCCGGCCCGAACGTCCGGGTGAGCCGCCCGGACGTCGGCCCCCCGCTCCGCCGGGGGCGGTGCGGGGGGCCTGGGAGCGGACCGGGGGTGCGGGTCAGGACAGGTCAGGTCAGGTACAGAAGTGCGCCCAGGACCTCGTGGAGGACGGCTTCAGGATCGGCCACGGCTTCCGCCGTACGCCAGGCCACGAAGCCGTCCGGGCGGACGACGACCGCCCCGGTCTTCGTCGTGCCGTGGACCTCGGCCCAGTCGGCGCCCTCCTCCGTGGCCAGGTCGGCCTCCGGACTGGTGCCGATCGCGTACGCGTCCAGGCTCAGGCCCAACTGCGCGGCGGCGGACCGTGCCGCCGCCCGCCAGGGGGTGCCCTCGGAGCTCAGCAGCACGAAGGACCGCTCGTAGAGGTCCACCGTGGACGTCCGCCCGCCGGGCCCCCGCAGCCACATGTGCGGCGCGCGCGTGCCCGGCTCGCCGTTCAGCCGCATCCGTTCGGGCACGACGGGCAGTTCCGGATCGGTGCCCAGGACGGCGCCCAGGTTGTAGCGGTAGCCCATGGCGACGGAGAGGACCCCGCCCGCCCGGCCGCCGCCGGCCGGGGCGCGGGCGGGCTCCTCGGGCTCGTATCCCGGGTGGCTGTGTTCCGCCGAGCGGGCCGAGGCACGCTCGCTCGTCGCCCTGGCGACGGGCAGCCGCTCGACCTCGTAGGTGTGCAGCAGTCGCGGTCCCGCCGAGCCGTTCAGCACGGCGGCGAGCTTCCAGGCGAGGTTGTGCGCGTCCTGGATGCCGGTGTTCGAGCCGAACGCCCCGGTGGGGGACATCTCGTGGGCGGAGTCACCGGCGAGGAAGACCCGTCCGGTCCCGTACCGTTCGGCGACGCGCTCGGCGGCGTGCCACGGGGCCTTTCCGGTGATCTCGACGTCCAGGTCGGGCGCGCCGACGGCCCGCCGGATGTGTTCCGCGCAGCGCTCGTCGGTGAAGTCGTCCATCGTCTCGCCCCGGTCGGGGTGCCACGGCGCGTGGAAGACCCACCGCTCGCGGTTGTCGACGGGGAGCAGGGCCCCGTCCGCGCCGGGCTTGGTCAGGTAGCAAACGATGAAGCGCCGGTCGCCGACCACCTCCGCGAGCCCGCAGGACCGGAAGGTGATGCTCACGTTGTGGAACAGGTCGCCGTGGCCGGTCTGGCCGATGCCGAGCTGCTCCCGGACGGGGCTGCGCGGCCCGTCCGCGGCGACGAGGTAGTCGGCGCGCACGGTGCTGTGCTCCCCGGTGTCCCGGTTCTTCACGATCGCGGTCACACCGGTGTCGTCGGGATCGAAGGAGAGGAGTTCGGTGGAGAACCGCAGGTCCGCGCCGAGCTCGGGGGTCACGGACATCAGCACCGGCTCGATGTCGTTCTGGCTGCACAGGCACCACGCCGCCGGGCTGAACCGGGCGAGCGCGCCCCCGGGGTCGATCTCCTCGAACAGCCACTCCATGTCGTCGCCGGTCAGTGAGCCGCCCTGCATGATTCCGTGATTGTCCGCCAGGACCGAGGCGGCCTCACGGATCCGGTCCTCCACTCCGGCTACACGGAACAACTCCATGGTCCGTACGTTGATTCCGCGTCCGCGCGGGTGCATCGAGGTACCCGCATGCTTCTCGACGAGCATGTGCCTGATGCCGTGACGCCCCAGGAAAAGTGAGGTGCACAGGCCCACCAGCGAGCCGCCCACGATGAGGACAGGGACGCGGTGGTCGACGTTTTCCTTCATGGCTTCTTCCATGCCCTGTACGAGGGGCGTTCCCTCGCCCGTTCACCCGCTTGGTTCTCCCCTCTCGCGCCGATGGCACTACCGGACCACGATCGATTCGGGTGGCGCCGCCCCGTGGCGACCGCGCGATATGTCGAAGGAGTGTGAACGATGACGACCTTGTCGGAACGGATATCCCAGTCCGCCTTCGACGGCGCGAGGCTTCGGGTCGTACTGCTGCTGGACCTGTACGACGGGGCTCAGGATCAGTTCCTCGAGGTTTACGAGCACATGCGTCGGCAGGTGTCGTCCGTTCCCGGACACATCAGCGACGAGTTGTGCCAGTCGATCGAGAACCCCTCGCAGTGGCTCATCACCAGCGAATGGGAGAGCGCCCCGCGCTTCCTGGCCTGGCTGAACAGCGAGGAGCACGTCGCGACGGTCCAGCCGCTGCACGGCTGCGTACGCGACACCCGTTCGCTGCGGTTCAACGTGCTGCGGGAGACCGGCAAGGCCCCCGCACCCGGCAGGAACCCGGCGCCCGCACCGGTCTCCTCCGCTCCGCGTCGCGGGGACGGCGTCGTGCGCCACGCCCTCACCTTCACGGTGAAGCCGGGCAGCGAGTCCGTCGTCGCGGAACTGCTGGCCGGGTACGCCTCCCCGCAAGCCCGGGTGGACGAGAAGACCAGGCTGCGCCGCACCACCCTCTTCATGCACGGCAACCGGGTCGTCCGGGCCGTCGAGGTGGAGGGCGACCTCCTGGTGGCCTTGCGCCATGTGGCCGAGCAGCCCGAGGTCAGGGCGCTGGAAGCAGCCCTCAATCCGTACCTCGAGCAGGACCGGGACCTCAGCGACCCCGGTTCCGCCCGGATGTTCTTCACCCGGGCGGCGCTCCCCGCGGTGCACCACGTGGCGTCCGGCGGGCCCGATCCCGACGGCGTCCGGCGGCACGCGCTGTTCTATCCCGCCAAGGACGGGTGCGGCATGGCGCTCGCGCGGCTGCTGGCCGGGCAGGACGAGGCCGCCGTGGGCGACTCGGCGAGCCCCATCGTGAGCAGCACCGTCTTCCAGCGCGACGACTTCGTCGTCCGGCTCCTCGACCTGCACGGCAAGCTCGACGCCCGGCCCGCTCTGGCCCTGGGTGTCGAGGGCAGCCACAAGGCGGCCGTGCTGGCCAGGCTGGTCGACAGCGCCAAGGACGGCGTCCCCACCACCGACGAGGAGATCTCCCGCTTCCTGCAGCGCTCCGAAATGCGTCTGATCACCGACCGGTACCCGCCGGCGCACGACTGAGGAGAGGTCCGTCATGACCGCTGGACTGATGCGACTGACGATGGAGGATCTGGCCGCGCTGATGCACAAGGGCGCGGGTGTCACCGCCGACCCCGCGGCCATGGCCGCCCGGCCCGACGCGGACTTCGAGGAGTGGGGGCTCGATTCGCTGGGGCTGCTCGGCATCGTCGGGGAGCTGGAGAACCGCAGCGGCCGGCCCCTGCCCCCCGACGCGGACAAGTGCAAGTCGCCGCGGGAGTTCCTGGATCTCGTCAACAGCACGCTCATGACCGGCGCTTGACGCGGTCAGAAGCGCCCGGGCCCCCGAGACCGGCTCCGTGCCGGTCTCGGGGCTTTGTGGCGCCCGGCCGCCATTCTCACCCGGGGACGGTGCACTCGAATGCGTGCAGGTACGCGTTGACCGGGCGGATCTCGCCGACCACCAGGCCGGCGTCCGTCATGCGGGTGACCAGGCTGCTCTTGGTGTGCTTCGCGCCGCCCACGTTGAGCAGCAGCATCAGGTCCATGGCGGTGGTGAACCTCATGGACGGGGTGTCGTCCACCAGGTTCTCGATGATGACGACCCTGGCGCCGGGGCGGGCCGCCTCCATCACGTTCCGCAGGGTCCTGCGGGTGCTGTCGTCGTCCCACTCCAGGATGTTCTTGATGATGTACAGGTCGGCGGCGACCGGGATGGAGTGGCGGCAGTCGCCGGGAACGATGTCGGTACGCCCGGCGAGCGGTCCGCCGTCGCGCAGCCGGCGATCGGCCTTCGCCACGACACCCGGCAGGTCGAGCAGGACGCCCCGCAGGGCCGGGTGCTTCTCCAGCAGGCTCGCCAGCACGTGCCCCTGGCCGCCGCCGATGTCCGCGACCACCGAGACTCCGGTGAGGTCGAGGAGTTCCGCGACGTCCAGGGCCGACTGCGTGCTGGAGGCGGTCATGGCCTGGTTGAACACGTGGGCGGATTCGTGCGCGTCCTGGTGCAGGTAGTCGAAGAACCCCTTGCCGTACAGGTCGTGGAACACGCTGCCGCCGGAACGCACCGCCTCGTCGAGCCGCGGCCAGGCCTGCCAGGTCCAGGGCTCCGTGCACCACAGGGAGATGTAGCGCAGGCTGTGCGGATCGTCCTCGCGCAGCAGCCGTGACATCTCGGTGTGGACGAACCTTCCGTCCGGGGTCTCCGCGAAGATCCCGTAGCAGGAGAGGGCGCGGAGCAGCCGGTGCAGCGGCTGCTCCGCGGCGTTCACCTCGGCCGCGAGTTCCTCCGCGGTGGCGGGTGACTCCCCGAGGGCGTCGGCGACGCCGAGGCGGGCGGCCGCCCGTACGGCGGCGGCGATCGCCGCACCGAAGACGAGCTCGCGCAGCCGCATCGCCGACTGGGGGGCGGCCGCGTCGACGGAGGCGACGGTGACGGCGGGGCCGGGCGTGGGAGCGGTGACGGCGGTGGGGGTGGGACTTACCGTGGTCATACGGCCTCGATTCTCCTGATGAGGGGGAACACCGGTCAGCACATCCCCGCGGGCTGGGAGCTGTCGCACCGGTTGCCGAGGAACTTGTTGCCGGTTCCCGTCCCCTGGTTGGCCAGGTCCGCCGGCTTGTTGCCCCTCACCTCGTTGTCCTTGATGACGTTGTCGGTGTTCGTGGCGCCCACGAAGCTCTTGAAGAGCAGGATTCCGCCGGACAGCGGCGAGGCGCCCACGTTGCCGCGGATCGAGTTCGAACGAACGCGCGTCTCTTCGGCGCCGGTGAGGACGATGCCGACGCCCTGGATGTCGGGGAGGCGGGTGTTGCCGCGGCAGAACTTGTTGTTCTCGTGGATCCGGTTGCCGCGGATGGTCATGTCACCGGCGCCCGGCTCGCCCTCGTCGCCCACGACGAAGATCCCGCCGCAGTTCCCGGTGAGGACGTTCTCGTTGACGGAGAGGTTCCGGACCCGCCTGACCGTGACTCCGATCCGGTTCCCGGTCAGCGTGTTGTTGCGCACGACGGCGCCGAGGGTGTCGGTGGCCCCGCCCTCGCGGTCGATGGTGTTGGCGACGAAGATGCCGGACTCCGCGTTGTCGCGGGCGATGTTGTTCCGGAACGCACCCCGGGTGGACCTCTCCTGGGCGATGCCCCAGGTGCCGTTCTTCTCGGCGGTCACCTGCTCGACGGTCATCCGGTCGGTGCGGGAGGCCCAGATGCCGCTCTTCCTGAAGCCCGTCAGCGTCAGCGAGCGAATGCTCACCCGGTTGACGGTCTTCTCCGCGGCTCCTATGACGCAGATGCCGTTGCCGGTCTGTGCGCAGGGGTTCTCGGCGCGCGCGGGCGCGGGCGCGGGCGCGGCCGGCGGCGTGATCACGGTGGTCGGCCCCGAACCCCGCAGGGTCAGGGACTTCGTGATGTGCACGCTCTCGTGGTAGGTGCCGGGGAGCACGATGATGGTGTCTCCCGGCCGTGCGGCGTCCACCGCTTCCTGGATCGATTCTCCCGGATGCACCGTGCGTCGGGCCGCGGCGGCCGAAGGCGCTGCCACGCCGAGGCCTGTGGCCATGACGACTGAGATGCATGCGAGGACCGTGAGCTGTCGGTTCGTCACGATGCCGAAGTTATGGGCGATCAGGGCCGCTCGCCACACCGGGTAAGCGGATGGATACCTCCCGCTGGCAAACGGCCTCATTTTCAGGTCCGGACGGGTGGCCGCCCGCGCGTCGCCTTGGCGGCCCCCGGCCGGGCCCGGGAGCCCGACTTCGCGGCCGTCCCGACCGGCGTGTTGACCTCCCGTCCGCGACCCGGCTGGTCGCCGGGGGTTTCCCCGGTCCGGCCGCGACGGGCAACGGGAAACCCGTCGACCCCGGGGCTCGGCGGCCACAGGCTGGAACCGTCCGCACCAGGCAAGACCCACGAGGGGAAATCATGCGCAAGATGATCCGCGGCGCCGCCGCGTTCGCGACCGCCGTCGCCGCCGTGCTCGCGCTCAGCGGTACGGTCGAGGCCAAGCCGGCCGACGCGTGGGCCGGATGCCCGGACGGGGCGGTCTGTATCTATCCCCAGAACCAGAACCCCGCCGTCAAGCCGACCCACATCTTCTACAAGTACGGGGCCCACAACCTCAGCAACCAGTACGGCAACCACTGGGTCCTGAACAACCAGTACGGCGGTGCGACCGCAAATCTGTGCACGGGATACAACGGGGCCGGCTGCGGCAACCCCATCGCCGCCAAGACCGGTGTCTACGCCGATCTGACGCCCGTCAACTCGGTGCGCCTCAACCCGTAGCGTCCTCGGGGGGACAACGTCCGGAGCCGCCGTCCGTCGGCTCCGGACGTTCCTGTTCTCGTCATACGAAACCGAAGATTTGGCCGTCCATCCGACCCCCGCTGTAGCCTGGGAACCGCCATCTCGGTACCTGGGCGCGCATGGCCATGGGGGATGTTTTGGGGGATCCGGACCGCCGGCCGAACACCGATCACCAGCACGAATCCGAGGACACCGGCACCCTGCCGTTTCCCGCGCAGCTGAGACGTCTGCGGATGCAACGGGGCATGTCGCTGGCCGACCTGGCCCGCCGGACGCACTACAGCAAGGGCTACCTCAGCAAGATCGAGACGGGCTCGAAGCGCGCGACCGTGGATGTCGCCCGCCGCTGCGACGACGTGCTGCGGGCGGGCGGCGAACTGCTGCGGATGGTCCCGGAGACGGGACCGCCCGACCCCGTCCCCGGGCCCGGCGGGCGGCCGGACGGCGGGGAGTGCCCGTACCGAGGGCTGCCGGCCTTCACCGCGCAGGACGCGGGATGGTACTTCGGCCGGGAGCGGGCCACGGCCGAGCTGGTCGAGCGGGTCTTCGAACGGATCGGGAGCGGGCCGCTGATGCTGGTCGCGCCCTCCGGCGCGGGCAAGTCCTCCCTGCTGAACGCCGGCCTCGTCCCGGCGCTCCGGCGCGGTGGCGGCTTCCCGATGCCGGGCGCCGACGCGTGGCCGGTGGTGCGGTTCACTCCCACCGCGCATCCGCTCGAGGAGCTGCTGGACTGCACCGCGAAGGTCCTGGGCAGCGATCTCGGCATCGGCGCACAGGAGTTGCGGGAGCGGCCGCTCGCGTTGCTCGAAGCCGTCCGCACACCGGCGGACACCGCCTCGGAAGCGACCGGGCCACGGGACGGGGAGCCCCCGCCGGTCCGGCTCGTGCTGATCGTCGATCAGTTCGAGGAGCTGTTCACCCTCTGCTCCGACGAGGACGAGCGGCACGCCTTCGCCCGGGTGCTGTCGGCCGTGTCCACGTCCCGGCCGGCGGGGGACGGGCCCGACCCGGCCGTCGTGGTGCTCGGCGTACGGGCCGATTTCACCGGCAGCTGTCTGGACCTGCCGGAACTGGCCTCGGTCTTCGCCTCGGGGCTCTTCGTGCTGCCCCCGATGTCCCTGGCGGAGCTCCGGGAATCGATCACCCGCCCGGCGGGGCTTGCCGGAGTCACCCTCGAACCGGGCCTGGTCCCCCTGCTGCTGCGCGACGCCGGTCTGCGCGAGGACACCCCCGGCCACACCCCCTCCGGTGTGCTGCCGCTGGTCTCCCACGCGCTGATGGCCACCTGGCAGCAGCGCACCGGATCCACCCTCACGGTCGCCGGGTACGAGCGGACCGGCGGCATCCAGGGCGCGATCGGGCGGAGCGCCGAGACCGTCTTCGCCCGTCTGTACCCGGCCGAGCAGCGGACGATCCGCCGCGTCCTGATGCGGCTGGTGCACGTAGCCGACGGCGCGGGGGCGACCCGCCGCCGGATGAGCCGCACAGCGCTGATGGAGCAGCTGGCCGACGCGGACCGGGCCGCTGCGGCGCTCGACACCTTCGTCCGGGCCCGGCTGGTCACCATGGACAGCGACACGGTCGAGATCACCCACGAGGCCCTGCTGCACGCCTGGCCGCGGCTGCGCGGCTGGATCCACGCCGACCGGGCCGGCCTGCTGATCCACCAGCAGCTGGCCCACGCCGCCGCCGAATGGGAGCGCGAGGGCCGCGATCCGTCGGCCCTCTACCGCGGGACCCGGCTGGAGAACGCCCGGTCGTGGGCCGAGGAGCTCGACGGCAGGAGCCGGCTCGGCCCGCGCGAGGAGGACTTCCTGCGGGCCAGCCAGGACGGGGAGGACGGCCGGGGGCGGCAGGCCCGGCGCCAGGTGCGCCTGCGGCAGCGGATGCTGGCCACGCTCGTGGTCCTGCTGGTGCTGGCCGTGGGCGCCGGCGGGCTGGCGTACGAGCAGCGCGCGGGCGCGCTCGGCCAGGAGCGCGTCGCCCGCTCGCGGGCGCTCGCCCTGCAGTCGGCCTCGCTGGCGGCGGGCCAGCCCGAGAGGTCGATGCGGCTGGCCGCGGAGGCCTACGGGACGGCGGCCACGACCGAGGCCCGCGGGGCGCTGCTGAGCACCCAGTCCCAGCCGTTCATCGCCCGGCTCGGCGGGCACGGCGGTCCCGTGAACGCGGTGGCCTTCGCCCCGGGGAACGGCGAGCTGGCGACGGCCAGTTCGGACGGCACGGTGACCCTGCGGCGGGTGGCCGACCGCCGCACGACGGCCTCCTTCACCCTGCCCGGGCGGGTACGCGCCGTCGCCTTCAGCGCCGACGGCCGCACCCTCGCGGCCACCTCCACGGACGGTCCGGCGCGGCTCTGGGACCTGACCGGCCACCGTACGGCCGCGGTCCTTTCGCCGGACACCACCGGCGCCCGGGCCGTGGCCTTCGCGCCCGACGGGCGGACCCTGGCCGTCGCGGGCGCCGACGGGACCGTCCAGGTGTGGGAGGCGACCGGGGAGCACCGGGCGGTGGCCTCGCTCGAAGGCCACGAGGGGAGGGTCAACGCCCTGGCGTACGCGCCGGACGGCCGCACGCTCGTGTCGGCCGGAGCCGACCGGACCGTACGGCTGTGGGATCCGGTGGGCGCCCATCCGCTGGCCGTCCTGGCCGGGCACACGGACGAGGTGCTCGGGGCGGCGTTCGCACCGGACGGGCAGAGCGTCGCCACCGGGGGCGTCGACCGGACCGTACGGCTGTGGGACGTGGCCGGGCGCCGGACGACCGCGACTCTGACGGGACACAGCGACGACGTCAACGGCGTGGCGTTCACCCCGGACGGGACGACGGTCGTCAGCGCGGGCGGCGACGGTACGACCCGGCTGTGGGACGTGCGCGCGGGCCGGCTGACGGCGACGCTCGCCGGACACACCGACTACGTGCTCGGGGTGGCGGTGGACCCGGCCGGGGCGGTGCTGGCCACCGCCGGGTTCGACCAGTCGGTGGTGCTGTGGGACCTGCGCGGCCCGGTGCTGACCTCGCGTCCGTTCACCGAGGTCTGGCACGCCGCGTACAGCCCCGACGGGAAGTTGCTGGCCACCGCCGAAGCGGATCACGCGGTGCGCCTGTGGGACGTGGCGGGGCGCCGGGTGGTGGCCACGTTCTCGGGGCACACCGAGACCGTGTTCGCGGTGGCCTTCGCCCCCGACGGGCGGACGCTGGCCTCGGCGGGCTCCGACGGCACGATCCGGTTGTGGGACATCGCGGCGCGCGGGTCCGCCGCCACCCTCACCGGCCAGGGCGGCACCCTGTTCTCGGTGGCCTTCGCACCGGACGGGCGGACCCTGGCCTCGGCCGGTTCGGACGGCACGGTGCGGCTGTGGGACGTGGCGGAGCGCCGCCAGCTCGCCGTGCTCGCCGGCCACACGGACTTCGCCAACGACGTGGTGTTCAGCCCCGACGGGCGCACCCTGGCGAGCGCCGGCGACGATCTGACCGTACGGCTGTGGGACGTCTCCGCGCGCCTGCAGCTGGCCGAACTCACCGGCCATACGGGGGCGGTACGGGGCGTGGCCTTCAGCCCGGACGGCCGGACGCTCGCCAGCAGCGGCAACGACGGGACCGTACGGCTGTGGGACGCCCGCCGCCACCGCTTCGAGGCGGCGCTCACCGGCCACACCGGCTCCGTGCGGGGCATCGCCTTCTCCCCCGACGGGCGGACGCTCGCGAGCAGCGGCAACGACCGTACGGTGCGGCTGTGGGAGGTGGCCGGCCACCGTCCGGTGGCCGCGCTGTCCGGTCACACCAGCGCGGTGTGGGGGGTCTCCTTCTCCCCCGACGGGCGGACGGTGGCCAGCAGCAGCACCGACGGCACCGTACGGCTGTGGAGCGTGGACGTCGGGGCGCGGCTGGCGGAGATCTGCCGGCTCTCCCCCGGCCCGGCCTGTCCCCGTACCTGACGTGCGGGCGGCGAAGCGCCCCAGCTGGGAGGGGGTTTCCCGGGGTGTTTCCCGTTGCCCGTCGCAACGGGGCGGCGCCGGGGCCTCCCCGGGCGGGGCCCCGGCCAGCAGGCTGCTCTCATTCACGGCATCACGAATCGAGGTCCTCGCATGCGTCGCCGATCCTCTCTCCTGGCCACGGTCGTCGGGCTACTGGCCTTCCTCCTGTGGGCTCCCGCCTCGTCGGCCGCGGCCGACGACACCTGTTCCGTACGGGCGCCGGGGGCTTCCGCGACGGCCGAGCGGGCCGTCGCCGCCGCCTGCGCGCAGGTCGCCGCGGACGTCTGGTACACCTGGGGCGGCGGCCACGGGCCCCGGCCAGGCCCCACCTACGGGCAGGTCGACCCGACCGACCCGGCCAGCGAGCACGATCCCGAGCGGCTCGGGTTCGACTGCTCGGGGCTGGTGCGGTACGCCTACGCCGAGGCAGCCGGGGCGGACATCCTGGACGGCGTGGCGAGCGCCCAGTTCTACACGCACCGCGCCGCCGGCCGCTTCACCGCCGCCCAGGGACTCGGCCCGCTGCTCCCCGGCGATCTGCTGGTCTGGGGCACCTCGCAGCATGTGCACCACATCGCGATCCACCTCGGCGCGGGCAAGATGGCCGAGGCCCGGCAGTCCGGCACCAAGCTGATGGTCAGTGACGTCCGGCTGGGGGGCGACTACTACGGGGCCGTGCGCATCGACCCCGGGCCGGTGACCGGGCACGTCTTCCGTACGTGGGGCTCCGGCGTGTGGACCAAGGCCCAGCCCTCCACCAAGGCGGCGCGGGTCTACGCCTTCCCCGGTCCGACGACGATCCGCGTGGAGTGCCAGAAGCACGCGGAGAAGGTCACCTCCGACGGCTACACGAACGACGCCTGGTCCTACCTGCCGGACTACGGGGCCTGGGTCACCAACATCTACGTCCAGGGGCCCGAGTGGCTGGACGGTGTGCCCACCTGCTCCCCTGACAAGCCCTAGGAACCGCCTGCGATGACGAGCAGGGTGCGGGCTGCGGACGGGCCGGCGAGGCGGCAGCGGTGCGGGACCTCGCCGCGGTGGTGGGCACTCTGTCCGGCGCGCAGGGTCAGCGGTTCCTCGCCCTCGACCTCCAGGACGATCTCGCCCTCCAGGACGTAGAGGAAGTCCTCGCCCGGGTGCTCGAACCAGCCGCGTTCGCCCTGGCCGGGCTCGAAGTGGTGCTCGTAGGCCTCCATCAGCCCGCTGCGCCCGCCGGGGATGAGCACCTGCGCCACCTGCCCCGCGGCCTCGTTCACGCGGATCACCTGGGGGTCGCTCTCGTGGCTGACCGTGCCCGGTCGGGCGGGGGGCCGGAGGAAGGTGCCCGGGGCGACGTCCAGGGCCTCGGCGATCCGGTAGATCGAGCTGAGGCTGGGCGTGGCGAGTCCGCGTTCGAGCTGGCTCAGGAAGGGCTGGGAGAGACCGGAGCGGGTGGCGAGCACGGCCATGGAGACCCCGCGCTGTTTGCGGCAGCCGCGGATCACCCGTCCGACCTCGATCGCTTCGGGCGTGGGTTCGGGGCGAGACACGCTGGCGAACGTACCTCATCGCGCCGGGCGGGCCGGGTGGCCCCGGCAGGCTTCGCACGGCTGCAACACGCCCTTCATAAGCGTGGTCAATTATTGACCTCACTTATCGACGAGGACGAACGAGGAGCCACCCCGTGCACGCCACCCCCTCCCCGCCCGGCCGGACCCTCGGCCGGCTCGGTCCGGCCCTGGGCGCGGCCGGCGCCGTGCTCGCCCTGTGGTACCTGCTCGCCCGGTCCGGCGGGGTGGCCCCGGGGCTGCTGCCGACGCCCGGGCAGACCGCGGCCGCCCTGGCGGACAGCGTCCGCAGCGGCACCCTGGCCACCGACCTCGGAGCCAGTCTGACCCGCGCGGGGCAGGGCTTCGCCCTGGGCGCGGTCCTCGGCAGCGCGCTCGGCTTCACCACCGGCTACCTGCCGGCGCTCTCCGCCGCCGTCACCCCGGTGATCTCCTTCCTGCGCCCGATACCGGCCATCGCGCTGGTGCCGCTGGCGACCGCCTGGTTCGGCATCGGCGAGACCGCCAAGCGCCTGCTCATCGCGTACGCCGTCCTGCTCGCCGTCTGGCTGTACGTCCACGACGGGGTCTCCCGGGTGCCTGTGTCCCACCTGCGCGCGGCCCGGTCGCTCGGGGCGCCGCTGCACCGGCGGTTCACCGAGGTGCTGCTGCCCGCCGCCGCTCCCGCCCTGCTCGCGGCACTGCGCTACGGCGCCTCGGTGGCGCTGCTCGCCCTGGTGGCGGCGGAACTGGGCGGCGCGGACAGCGGGTTGGCGTACCGGCTCCAGGTGGACGGCCAGTTCCTGCGCGTGGACCGGATGTTCGCGGGGCTGCTCGTGCTCGGGCTGCTCGGCGTGGCCGTCGACCTCGTCCTGGCCACGATCGGCCGCCGGTTCGTGCACTGGAGCGCGTCATGAGCCGACGGGTGCGACTGGAGGGGCTGACCGTCGGGTACGGGGGCACGGCGGTACTGGAGCGCACCGACCTGGACCTCCCGGCGGGGTCGTTCACGGCCCTGCTGGGGCCGAGCGGGTGCGGGAAGTCCACCGCGCTGAACGCGGTGGCCGGGTTCGTGCGGCCCACCGCCGGGCGGGTGACGGCGGGATCCGAGCCGGTGCGCGGACCGGGCCCCGAGCGGGGCGTGGTCTTCCAGCACTACGCGCTCTTCCCGTGGCGCACGGCGCGCGGCAACGTGGAGTTCGCCCTCAAGCGCCTCGGCCTGCCGCGTGCGGAGCGCCGCCGCCGCGCCCTCGCCGCCCTGGCCGAGGTGGGCCTCTCGGACGGCGCGGACAAGTACCCCGCGCAGCTGTCCGGCGGGATGCAGCAGCGGGTGGCCCTGGCCCGCGCCCTGGCCGCCGAGCCGGAAGTGCTGCTGATGGACGAGCCGTTCGGGGCGCTGGACGCGCTGACCCGCACCCGGATGCAAGCCCTGCTGCGGGAGTTGTGGCAGCGCAGGGGCACCACCGTCCTGTTCGTCACGCACGACATCGACGAGGCCCTGGCCCTCGCCGAACGGGTGGTCGTACTCGGCGGGTCTCCCGGGCGGGTCCTGGCCGACCACCCGGTGCCCGCCGGGCCGCCGCCCGACCCGGACCTGCGGGCGCTGATCGCCCGTCACCTCGGTTCCGAGTGAACCCGAAGCCCCAACCCTTCCGTGAAAGGACCCTCCGTCATGCCCAGATCCCGCGCGGTGGCCGCCGTACTGCTGGCCGCCCTGCTCTCCGCGCTCACCACGGCCTGCGCCGGACCGGCCGCCCCGGCGGGCGCCGGGCGCCCGGCCGTCACCCTCGCGGCGAGCGATCACCTCGGCGGCGCGCCGGTCCACGTGGCCCAGGAGCACGCGCTGTGGGCGGCCGAGGGCATCGAGGTCGCCGTCACCACGCAGCCCACCGGCCGGGAGGCCCTCAACGCCGTGCTCGGCGGCCAGGCCCGGCTCGGCGTCGTGGGCGACCTGCCCGCGGTGACGGCCGCGCTGGGCGGGCGGGACCTGCGGATCGTCGCCGACCTGTCCCGGTTCGACGACTGGCGCCTGCTCACCCGGACCGACCGGCAGATCACCGGGTTCGCCGCGCTGAAGGGCCGCAAGGTCGGTGTCCCGCAGGGCACGAACGTGGAGTACGCGCTGTCGCGGATGCTGGCTTCGGCGCAGCTGACCGCCGCGGACGTGACGGTGGTCAACCTCGCCCCGAACCAGGTGACTCCGGCGCTGGCCCGCGGGGACATCGACGCCGGGGTCACCTTCCCCAGCTTCTACGACTCCGCCCGCACCACCCTCGGCGAGCGTTACGCCGAGCTCCCCTTCACCGGCTACACGGCCCGGACCCTGCTCGTCGCCGGACCGGAGGCGAGCGAGCAGGCCATCACGGCCGTGCTCCGGGCACTGCTGAAGGCCCAGCGCGAGATCGCCGCCGACCCGGCCGCCGCGCGAAGGGCCGTACTCGCCCAGTCCAAGGGCGCGCTCCAGGCCGGCTACGTGGACGCCTTCCAGCCCCGCTACGGCTACGGCGCGACCCTCTCGCCCGAGCTGCTGGCCGAGTTGGAGCAGGAGGCCGCCTGGGCGAAGGCCGCCCAGAGCCTGCCGGGCTCCGCCGACCGCACCGCGCTGCTGCGCCATCTGCACACCGCGCCCCTGACGGCAGTCGACCCGGCCGCCGTCACCGTTCGCTGAACCACACCCATCCAGGCCACCCAGGCCATCCAGGAGATCCAGGAGATCCTCATGACCGTCGACCAGAACACCCTGCGCCGCCGCGGCGTCGGCCTGATCGCCCATGACCCCGCCCGCAGTTACGGCGGCTACACCCTCTACACGCCGATCACCAGCGCCGGCGAGATCCACCTCGTCGACATCGAGGGCCGGCCCGTCCACACGTGGAACTCCCCGCACCCGCCCGGCCGTCAGGCGCAGCTCCTTCCCGACGGGAACCTCTTCTACGCGGCCAAGGACACCAGCGGCCCGACCCTCTTCCCCATCTGGGACGTCTACCACGGCGGCATCTTCCAGGAACTCGCCCCGGACTCCACGGTCCTGCGCGAGGCCCGGCACCCCTTCCACCACCACGACGCCTCGGTCCTGCGCAACGGCAACCTCATCGTCACCGTCGTCGAACCGCTGGCCCCGGCCGACGCGGCCCGCATCCGGGGCGGCATCCCCGGCTCCGAGGCCCCGGGCGGGGTGATCTACGGGGACGTGGTGTACGAACTGACCTGGGACGGGGAAGCGGTGTGGCGCTGGGCCGCCATCGAGCACCTCGACCCCGAGGAGTTCCCCCTCAACCCGCATTTCGCCCGCGAGCACTGGCCGATGGCCAACACCGTCAACGAACTCGCCGACGGCTCCATCGTGGTGGGCTTCCGCAGCGCCTCCACCACCGTGGCCGTCGACCGGGCCGACGGCTCCGTCCGCTGGCGCATCGGCCCCGACGTACTCGCCCAGCAGCACCATCCGCACGAACTGGCCGACGGCACGATCCTGGTCTTCGACAACGGGACCTACCGCGACACCACCTCCGTGCCGTACTCGCGGGTGCTGGAACTCGACCCGCACACGGGCAAGGAGGTGTGGGCGTACGAGGACAACCCGCCGCAGAACTTCTTCAGCCCCTACATGTCCAGCGCCCAGCGCCTGCCGAACGGAAACACCTTCATCGCCGAGGGCTCCTTCGGCCGGCTCTTCGAGGTGACCCGCGGCGGGGACGTGGTCTGGGAGTTCGTGGTCCCGCAGTTCCGCTCCTTCGGCGAGGGCGTGGGCCTGGAGTCCTCGGCCGGCGCGCAGAACTCCGTCTTCCGCGCCTACCGGTACGCCGCCGGCCAACTCCCCTGGCTGTAGCGCGACGCAACGTGCGGTAGCGGGCCGCGCCGGGAGCCGGGCAACACTGCCGCCGGCTGCCGGCCGAGGAGTGGCGGCGCCGCTGATCACGCGGGAGAGCCGGTCGGCACGGATCGCGTGCCGACCGGCCTCCTCCCGGGGGGATCAGCCGCCGTCGCGGACCGCGACGATGCCGTTGAAGACGCCGACGTACGCGGTGCCGTCGGGCCCGAGGGTGATCGGGGCCCAGTTGTTGTCGTACAGCGGACCGGTTCCGGTCAGCTGCCGCCAGCGGCGCTCACCGGTGCGGAAGTCCACCGCGGTGAGGTACCAGGCGTCGATTCCCCAGGAGTTGGGCTCCTTCTCGTAGAAGTAGAGCAGCCCGTTCGCGGTGGAGAGCTTCGGGACGACGGACGGCGCGCGGACCTGGCTCTCCCAGACCGTGTCGCAGCCACTGCCGTCGGCGCGCACGTCGATGCGGGTCGCGCCCCCGACGACGGACTTGCCCAGCAGCAGGGTGGTGAGGTTCTCGTAGCCGTAGTTGTTCTCGACGACGATGCTGTTGCCCCAGGTGATCAGGGAGTTGTCGGTGGTGGAGGCACCGGAACCGAACACCGGCACCCTGCAGACCAGCCGCCGGTCGGCCGGGACGTCCACGCCCCGCCGGTAGACGAGGACGTTCATCCGGTCGTCGGCGTTGTCCGTGATG
The DNA here is from genome assembly GCF_045208355.1 of Streptomyces sp. NBC_01546. Taxonomy (NCBI): domain Bacteria; kingdom Bacillati; phylum Actinomycetota; class Actinomycetes; order Kitasatosporales; family Streptomycetaceae; genus Streptomyces; species Streptomyces sp. NBC_01546. The sequence goes on along the minus strand of NZ_CP109379.1, from coordinate 6,842,603 downwards.
GCGACGTAGCCTTCGCCGAAGAGGTCGGGGGTGGTGCCCGAACCCTGGTTCACGGAGCCGGGCTTGGCGGCGGTTCCGCGGTCGTAGGTCTGGCGCCACTGCACCTCGGGGGTGCCGTCGGCGGCGGCGCGGAAGCTGTAGAGCGCGTGGTCGGAGACGATCGAGACGCCGTCCTCGGCGACCGAGAAGGAGTTCTGGATCTCCTCGCCGTCCAGCCGGATGGAGCGGATGCCCGAGGTCGCCGGGTCCACGGTGCCGACGCGGCCCTGGCGGGTGACCCACCAGATGCGGCCGCTCCAGTCGGGCATCACGGAGGTGACGGGGTCACAGGTGCCGCTGGGCCACAGGTTGGTCCAGGTGACGCAGTCGTGCGGCACCTGGCCGGTGAGGTCCCAGTCGTCGTCGACGGTGAACTTCCAGCTTCCGTCCGGGCTCTGGGAGTGCGCGAGGCGCAGGATGTGCTGGCGGGAGTCGGCCAGCACGGCCCGGTCCTGGTTGTCCAGGTAGAAGTAGGCGCCGCCCGAGGTGTCCTTGAAGATCTTCGAGAAGTCGAGGGAGGTGATCGCCTCGACCGTCGAGGAACGCTGCGGGAGCTGGTACTCCGCGAGCGTGGCGAGCGTGCGGGGCTCCAGGAGCTTGACCTTGAACCCCGAGAAGGTGCCGCACACCGTGACGAGCCGGCCGCCCGTGTCGAAGGTGGCGGTGGCGCATTCGCCGCCGAGGGCGGCGATCTTCTCGCTCGTCACCTGCGGGTTCTTGCCGAGCGGCCCGGACCAGGGGGCCGTGGCGCTGCCGGCCGCGTCGGAGTGCATGCCGCTGCGGCCGTTGGGCGCGAGGAAGGGGTGCTGCGGCGGCGCCTGGCCGGGCAGCGGTGCGGCGGCCGCGGGGGCGCCGTCGTAGTGGCTGATCAGGCGGTGACCGGGGGCCTTGGGTATCTCGTCGGCCTGGGCGGGCGTGACGCCGTACATCACCGTGAATGCGGCGAGGACCGGTACCACAGCGCAGTTCAGCGCTCTTCGGAACATCCGGACTTCCTCCGTGTCTCTTCGGCTCTATTGACATTGCGTCTGACATCGCGCCGCCGCCAGACGCTAGATCGCAGTGCCCGAAGAGTCCATGGAAGAGCCGGATGATTCACGTACGCGCAACAGTTGATCGAACAGCTCCCGGACGGGGTTCAGGGCTTGAGGCTGGAGACCACGTTCGCGGTGGCCGTCAGGCCGTCGTGGATGGTCGTCGCCATGCTGCTGCTCGCGAGGTAGAAGCCGAGCAGCACGCAGACGACGGCGTGGGAGAACTTCAGACCGCCGCTGCGCAGGAAGATCCAGGCGAGGATGAGGAGCAGGACGACCACGGAGAGGGAAATCACCATCGAAACCTCCTTACTCGCCGCCATGGTGGCGCAGGCAGGGGTGTCGCCGGGCGAAAGACGTGTCCGCCGTACGGGTGTTGACCGTCCGTGACGGGCGGTCAGTCCTTGACGATCTCGCTCCAGTGGGTCGTACGGTCGCACCAGCGCTCGAGGAGCACCGGATCGTGGCCGACGGCGAGGAGGCCCGCCCCGGTCTCGGCGCGGTACTCCTCGACCACCCTGACCAGCGCGGCCGTGGTGGAGGCGTCCAGCATCGCGGTCATCTCGTCGCACACCAGCCAGCGCGGCCGGAGCACCAGGGCCCGGGCCAGACAGGCGCGTTGCAGCTGGCCGTCGCTGACCTCGTGGGGGCGCCGGGTGAGCAGATCGGGGCCGAGGCCGACACGTTCCGTCAACTCGGCGACCCGCGTTTCCACTTCCTTACGACGGCCAGTGGCCCGGAGGGGTTCGGCGACGAGCTCGCGCAACCGGAGCCGGGGGTCCGCGGAGAGCCGGGGCTGCTGGAAGACGAACCCCACGGTGACGCGCAGGGAGCGCGGGGCCCGATGGCGGAAGCCGGTCACGGCGCGGCCGTCCAGGGCCACGGTCCCGCGGTCGGGGCGGTGCAGCAGGGCGGCGACCCGGGCGAGGGTGGACTTGCCGCAGCCGCTCGGCCCCAGCAGGCCGAGGGACTCGCCGGGGCGCAGGGTCAGGTGCGCCCCGCGGACGACGGGGGCCCGGCGGTCGTAGCCCGCGGTGATGTCCTTGAGCTCAAGCATGGTGGCAGGCCACCCCTTCGGTGAGCACGGGCCGCTCCGCGCGGCAGACCCGGTCGGCGGCCCGGCAGCGGGCGGCGAAGGCGCAGCCGGACGGCAGTGCGCCGAGCTCGGGCGGGGCGCCGGGGATGGGGGCGAAGGCGCGCTCGGGGAGCGCGTCGAGCAGGCCCCGGGAGTAGGGGTGGCGGGGTCCGGGCCGGCCGAAGAACTCCTCGGCCGGGGCAAGTTCCACGATCCGGCCGGCGTACATGACGGCGACGGTGTCGGCGATCCGCTCGGCCGCCGCGAGGTCGTGCGTGATCATCAGCAGTGCCCGGCCGGTGTCGCGGGTGTGGGCGCGCAGCTCGTCGACGGTGCGGTGGACGAGGTCCCGGTCCAGGCCCGTGGTCGGTTCGTCGGCCAGGAGCAGCGGAGCGTCGCCCACGAGGGCGAGTGCGGTGGCGGCCCGCTGGGCGAGTCCGCCGGAGAGCTGGTGCGGGTGGTGGTCGAGATGGCTCGCGGGGAAGGCGGCCCGCTCGGCGGCCGCCTCGGCAGCCTTGCGCAGAGCAGTCTTGCGCAGAGCAGTCTTGCGCAGAGCGGCCTTGCCCAGAGCGGCCTTGCGCCGGGCGGCCTGCGGGACCCCGGCCAGTGCCCGGACGGTTTCCTCCAGGTGGGCCCTTACGGTGCGGACCGGCGTGAGGTGCGCGGCCGGGCTCTGCGGCACCAGACCGATGCGGCGGCCCCGTACCGCCTTGGCCAGGGTGCGCTCGTCGGCGGCGAGCAGGTCCAGCCCGTCGGCGAGCCGGGCCGCCCCGGCGGTCTCGGCGTTGCCTGGGAGCAGACCGAGCAGGGCGGAGGCGAGTACGGACTTGCCGCAGCCGCTCTCGCCGACGAGGGCGAGGCACTCGCCGGGAGCGAGGTCGAAGCGGGCGTCGGTGACGGCCTCGACGTGCCGGCCCCCGGGCATGCGGAACCGGACGGAGAGCTGCTCGACGCTGAGCACGGGCGGGGAGGTCACAGGGTCAGCTCCGAGCGGCGCCGGGGGTTGAGGCGGTCCCGCCAGGCACCCGCGAGGCCGGCGATCGCCAGCGTCGGGATGATCAGGAGGAGGCCGGGGAAGAGCGTGGGCCACCAGTCCCCGGCGAGCAGCGAGCCGCGCGCGGTCTGCACCAGGTTGCCCAGGCTGGCCTGGTGGGAGGGCAGCCCCAGGCCCAGGAAGGACAGGGCCGACTCGTGCCACATCGCGTGCGGGACCATCAGCACCGCGGCGAGGCCCGCCTGCGGGAGGACGCCCGGCACCAGATGCCGTACGGCCACCCGCCACCGCGAGGCGCCGCCCGACACGGCCGCGTCCACGAAGGGGCGGCCGCGCAGGGACAGCACCTCCGCGCGGACGATGCGGGCCGTGGACAGCCAGTGGGTCACGGCCACGGAGACGACCACGGGCCAGACGCCCGGGCGGAACATCGCCACGATGAAGATCCCCAGCAGCAGGTGCGGGATCGAGGACAGCGTGTCCACGGCCCGCATGACCACCCGGTCCGTCCAGCCTCCCAGCGCCCCCGCGGCGGCGCCGACGGCCGTGCCGATCACCGTGGCGACGAGGGCCGCCACCAGGCCGACCAGCAGGGAGACCCGCAGCCCGTACACACAGCGCAGCAGCAGGTCGCGCCCGACGTCGTCCGTCCCGAACGGGTGGGCCCACGACGGCGCCTGGAGCTTTGCCGACAAGTCGACTGCCTGCTGGTCCAGTTGTGCCAGGGGCGGGACCAGCAGCACCGCCAGTACGATCAGCGCCACGACCGCCGCCGAGGCACGTACGCGCAGGGTGCGCGTCGAACGCCGGGCCCGCCCGTGCGAGCGCCACGTCACCTCAGCCATCGAAGCCCACCCTCGGGTCCGCGAGCCCGTACAGCAGGTCGGACAGCAGGTTCCCGGCCAGCACCGCGGCGGTGGCCAGCACCGTCAGCGCGGCCAGCAGCGGGAAGTCCACCGAGGTGGCGGCCTGGACGGTGGCCGCCGCGATGCCCGGCCAGCTGAAGACGGTCTCCACCAGCAGGGCGCCGGTGATCAGCTCCGGTACCCGTGAGCCGATCAGCGTCAGCATCGGCAGCATGCCGGAGCGCAGCCCGTGCCCGAGCAGGACGGTCCGTTCCGCCAGCCCCCGCGCGCGGGCGCCGCGTACGGGGTCCTCCTCGAGCGCGTCGGCGACGCCCTGGCGTACGTACAGGAAGAACCAGGGGAGTTGGGAGATGCCCAGCACCAGAGCGGGGAGCACCAGGTGCGAGGCGACCTGCCCGAAGGCGACGGTGTCGCTGCCCGCGTCCGTCAGGCCGCCCGAGGGCAGCGCCCCCAGCCGGACGGAGAAGAACCAGATGGCCAGCAGCCCCAGCCAGAAGGCCGGGGCGGCCTCCAGCGTGTAGGCGAGCGAGGAGACGCAGCGGTCCAGCCACCCGCCCTGGCGGCGCGCGGCGAGCACCCCGAGCGCCGTGCCCGCCAGGACCGCGACCGCGAAGGCGCAGCCGGCGAGCAGCGCCGACCACCCCACCCGTTCGGCGATGACGTCGGCGACGGGCTGGCGCATCACGGAGGAGGTGCCGAGGTCGCCGGTGAGGGCCGAGGTGAGCCAGTCCCACCAGCGCGCGACGAACGGCCGGTCCACGCCGAGGTTGTCCCTCAGCTGGTCGAGCTGCTCCTGCGAGGCGGTGAGGCCTGCGGTGCCCGCGTAGGCCTTGACGGGGTCGAAGGGGGACATCGCGGCGATGGCGAAGACCCCGAAGGTGACGGCGAGCAGGACGGGGGCGGCGAACAGGGTCCGCCGCCCGGCCATGCGCGCCATCCTCCCCCAGGGCAGGCGGACGGAGCGGGTGGTCACTTGGCTCGGCTCACTTCTGCTTCGGCTTCCAGCTCTCGACGTTCCACCAGGGGCCGGAGCCGAGGCCGTGGTCGTGCGGTTCGACCTGGGTGGTGAGCCCCTCCCACTTGTCGTTCACGACGTACAGGTGGTCGATGTGGGTGAGGAAGACGTAGCCCGGGTTCTTCATGAGCTCGCGCTGCACGCTGTCGTACGCGGCCTTGCGCGCGGCCTGGTCACCGCCGCGCCGCCCGTCGACGAGGGCGGCGTCCACGGCCGGGTTGTCGTACCGGGCCATGTTGTTGAAGCCGTCGCCGCCGAGCGAGGAGGTGAGCAGCTGGTACTGGTCGAAGTCCGGGTCGGCCGGGGAACCGCCGCCCGCGAGGACGGCCTCGGTCTTCATCCGCGGCTCGATGACCTCCCAGGTCCCGGCCTCGGTCCTGACCTCGATGCCGGCCTTCTTGGCGTCGGAGGCGAAGGCGAGCGCGTGGTCCTGGCGGATCTTGTCGCCGGAGGTGTACCAGAGCGGGAAGGAGGCGCGGACCCCGTCCTTGACGCGGATGCCGTCCGCGCCGGCCTTCCAGCCGGCGTCGTCGAGGATCTTCTTCGCCGTGTCCAGGTCGTGCGTACGCTCCGTGCCGGCGGTGAACCACGGGCTTTCGGTCGGGACCGGCCCGTAGGCGGGCTTGCCCGCGCCGTCCAGGAGCTTGTCGACCATGGCCTTGCGGTCCACGGCGATGTCCAGCGCCTGGCGGACCGCCACGTCACCGGTGACCTTGTGGTGCGTCGGCAGGGTCACGTTGCGGTAGTCGAAGGTCTTGGCGGCGTACGTCCTGCGCCCCTCGTCCGCCTCGCCGTGCTGATCGCCGTGCTGATCGCCGAGGGCTCCGGCGAGGTTCGGCGGCAGGATCGCCCCGTCCAGCTCGCCGGAGCGCAGCCGGGTGGCGCGGACGTCGTCGTCCTTGATGACGGCCATGGTGAACTTCTTCACCGCGGGCTCGCCGCCCCAGTAGCCGGGGTTGGCCTTGAAGCCGAGCTTCTCGCCCTTGGACCAGGCCGTGAGCACGTACGGGCCGGTACCGACGGGGTGGGTGGTGAACTCGCCGCTGTTGACGTCCTGTCCGCCCGCTATGTGCTCGGGGGCGATCGGCAGCACGGTCCGCTCGGCGAACGGCGCGTAGGGGTACTTCAGCGTGAAGACGACCGTGTCCTCGCCGCGCGCATCGACGCCCGCGATGGCGTCCAGCTCGGTCTTGGACGCGTTGTTCGTCTTCGCGTCGAGGATCGTGCGGTAGGTGAAGACGACGTCCTTGGCGGAGAAGGGTGCGCCGTCGCTGAACTTCACGCCCTGGCGCAGCTTGTAGGTGTAGGTGAGCCCGTCCGAGGAGACCTCAGGCAGGGCTTCGGCGAGCGCCGGCTTCAGCTTCATGTCCGCGTCGTGCGTGAGCAGCCCGTCGAAGATCTTGGAGTTGCCGTCCTTGCCGTAGCCCAGCAGCGGGCTGAGGCTCTCCGGCTCGGTCGCGATGCCGACGACCACGGAGTCCGCGCCGCCCGGCCCGGCCGCGGCGCCCCCTCCGGGGTTGGAACAGGCCGCCAGGCCCGTGATGAGTGCGGCGGCCAGTGTCGCCGTGGCCATTCCCCGTACGGTCCGGGCCGTCATGCTCTGCACACCCCTTTTCATGATCATCTGTAATTGCAAAGAGGTCGCAATAATGCCAGAGGAGATCAGAAGAAGACGAACCGGGTCACATCGGCGGCCGTCGCCGCACGGGTCTTGCCCGGCCGGCACCCCGCGTGCCATATATGTCTAGACCTTTACGCGGAAGCGGAGGAAGGCACCCCGTGCGACGCACCGCCCCCCTGCTCGTCCTCTGCCTGACCCTCGGCGGCCTGGCCGCGTGCGCCGGGTGCAGCGCACCCGACACCGAGCCGCCACCCGCCCCCGCCGGGCTCACCGCGCAGGCCGCCAGCTCCACCACCGTGCACGTCATGTGGGAGGCGGCCGCGGAGGGCGACGGGGTGACCGGCTACCAGGTCTTCGAGGCCGGCCGCCTGGTCCGCGAACTCCCGGCCGAGAAGACCATGGTGGACATCACCGGCCTCACCCCGCAGACCGGCTACGCCTTCACGGTCCGCGCCAAGGACGCCGCCGGGAACCTCTCCGGATCGGGCCCGGCCGTCGCGGCGACCACCCCGGCGGCCAAGGCCGAGGACCTCCGGGCGCCGACCGCCCCGGCGACCGCCAATGGCCAGGCGACAGGGCCCCGCACCGCCCGGGTGTCCTGGTCCGCCGCGACGGACGACACGGGCGTGACGGCGTACGACGTCTACCAGGGCGGGGTCCGGATCCACACCGCGGGCCCCGCCGAGACCGGCACGGCGCTGAGCGGCCTCCAGCCGGACACCGTGTACACCTTCACCGTGCGGGCCCGCGACGGGGCGGACAACTCCTCCTCCGACTCCCCCGCGGTGGACGTGACCACCCCGCCCGCCTCCGGCGAAGGACCGGGCACCTCGCCCGCCGGGTTCACCGCGGCCGCCTCACCGGGCGCGGTCACCCTCACCTGGACCCCGCCGGACACCGGCCGCGAGACGAGCGAGTACGAGCTGTACGTCAACGGACGGCCCACCACCGTCATCCAGTTCGGCAAAGGTGCGGTGCCCAGCGGACGCGCGGAACACCGGATCACGGTGACCGAGCCGGCCGGTACCGTATGGGCCGTGAAGCTGCGCGCCCGGCTGCCCGACGGGAACTGGGGCGCCTTCTCGGCGGAGCGGACCGTCACCCTCGTGGCGTGAATTCCGGCAACGAACCGGCCTGAACGGCACTGCCGTGAAAGAAGATCACGCACAATACATCCGTGTTCGGTGAGTACTCGGTCAACAACAATCAGGCAGGGTCCACGGGCGGCGGCGCTGAGCCAGACTCGGGCGCCGTGCCGGGAAACCTGCCGCCGGAATCGGCGAGCTTCGTCGGCCGGGAGCCCGAACTCGGCCTCCTCGACCGTCTCTTGAGCGAACGAAGACTGATCACCCTCACCGGGGTGGGCGGCGTCGGCAAGTCCCGGCTCGCCCTCCGCGCCGCCGCCGTGGCCGGCCGGGCACGGCCCGACGGCGTGTGGTGGGTGGAGCTTTCACCGCTGCGCGACCCCGCCCTGCTCACCACGACCGTCGCCCACGTCGTCGGCCTCGCCGACCACTCCGCGCGCTCCCTCGACGAGGAGTTGTGCGCGTGGGTGGCCGACAAGGAGCTCCTCCTCGTCCTCGACACCTGTGAGCACCTGGTGGCCGCGTGCCGCCATCTGGTGGGTGAACTCCTGCAGTCCGCACCGGGCCTGACGGTCCTGATCACCTCCCGGGAGCCACTCGGCTCCCCCTGTGAGGAGGTCGTCGAGGTACGGCCGCTGCCCTGCGCGGGGCCCGACAGCGACGCCCTCACGCTCTTCCGCGCCCGCGCCCTCTCCGCGACCCCGCGGGCGGCGGTCGCCTTCGAGGACGCCGGCCGGACCGCGATCGCGGCCGAGCTGTGCCGCCGCCTCGACGGGATCCCCCTCGCCCTGGAACTCGCCGGCGCCCGGATGCGGTTGTGGACGCTCGAGCAGATGGCCGAGCGGATCGGCGAGCGCTTCGACGTGCTCGCCGACACCCGGGCCGCCACCCTGCCGTCCAGGCACCGGACGATGCGGACCGCGATCGGCTGGAGCCACGAGCTGTGCGAGCCGCTGGAACGGCTGCTGTGGGCCCGGCTCTCGGTCTTCACCGGAGACTTCGACGTCGCCGCGGCCCGCGCCGTGTGCGCGGGCGGCCCTATGGCCGCCTCACGCGTGGAGCGGGTCCTGGCGGGCCTGGTAGCCAAGTCGGTGGTCCGTCGGACCGAGGAGCGGGGCGCCGGGGCCCGCTACCGGATGCTGGACACGATCCGCGAGTACGGGCACGACTGGCTCGGCGAGCTCGGCGAGGTACGGATCATCGCCGACCGGCACGCGCACTGGTACGCGGCGCTCTCCCAGGCCGCCGGCCAGGGCTGGCTGGGCCCGGGCCAGGTGGACTGGTACCGCAGGATGACCACCGAGCACGCGCAGCTGCGTACGGCCCTGGAGCACCTGCTCGGCTCCGACCCGACGGCGGCGCTGGAGATGGCCGGGGCGCTGTGGTTCTACTGGTTCGCGTGCGGGCACGTGCACGAGGGCCGGGCCTTCCTCGAACGGGCCCTGGACTCCGCCCCGCCCACGGGAGCCGCCTACAACCAGGCGCTGTGGGCCCTCGGGCTCACCACGCTGCTCCAGGGCGATCTGGAGACGGCCCGGCGGATCGGCGAGCAGTGCACGGAGGGCGCGGCCCATCTCGCGGACCCCGAGCGGGAGCTGCGCGCGGCCTATCTGCAGGCCGTGTCGGTGCTGATGCCGGGCGACCCCGTACGGGCCCTCGAGCTAGCCGGTCCACGGGCCCGGGCGGGCCACGGCGGGCGGACCAGCGCCCCGGGCTGGCTGCTGTGCAAGCTGGCCACCGGCTACGCCCTGTGCGACCTGGGGCGCTTCGAGGAGGCGACCGCGGAGGCCCGGTCCCTGCGGGAGACCTGTGCGGAGCTGGGCGAGCGCTGGCTGCGGGCGTACGCGGACTACGTGCTGGCGTTGGCCGCGCTGGGCCTGGGCGACCACGGGGAGGCGGCGCGGCACGTGCGGGCCATGCTGTCCGGGAAGCGGCTGCTCGGCGACCGCTTCGGGATCGCGCTGGGCCTGGACCTGCTGGCCGCGGCGGTGGCGGGGCTGGGCGACGGCGAGCTGGCGGCGCGGCTGCTGGGCACCGGGCACGCCTGGTGGCGCACGGTCGGCCGGCCGCAGATGGGCGGCTCACCCTCGCTGACGGCCCTGCGGGACCAGGGCGAGCGGCAGGCCAGGGCGGCGATCGGCGACGCCGCCTACGAGACGGCGTTCCGGGGCGGCGCGGCGGCGTCCACCGGCTGATCTGCGGCCGGTGGACGGCTGGGCGTAGTGGATCGACTCGGCCGGGGCTCCCGTCAGTACGGGAGGGGCCTGCCCGACGGGGTGCGCAGATCCAGGTCTCGGGGAGCGGGCTTGGGGACGGGCTTGCGGATCAGCTGCTGGCGCATGCTGCCTCCTCGCTCAGACCAGGGCCGGGCGGCGGGGTTCCACCGTCTGGCCGTCGGGGAGCAGTTCGCCGGTATCGTCGAAGATCATGACGCCGTTGCAGAGCAGACTCCATCCCTGTTCGGGATGGAAGGCCACGGTGCGGGCGGCGTCGCGATCGGCGCTGTCGGCGGGCGGGCAGGGGGGCTGGTGGGAGCACATGGCGCACCTCCTCGCAGAGTGGGGCGGGAGGGCCGGTGGTCACCCGGTCGAATCCGCGATCCACGGTGGCGGTGAGTATTACTGATCGCCACCCCTGGACGGAACCCATATTCGCGGTCCAGTTCAGGGTGTGTATGCCCGATTACCATGCGCTCATGCCCGGTATCCGGATCGTTCACCGTACGCCTCTCGCGCCGGCCGAGGCGTGGTCGCGGCTGACGGACTGGGAACGCCACGGGGAACGGGTCCCCCTCACCCGGACGATCATCGAAACGCCGCCTCCGACGGACGTCGGAACGGTCTTCACGGCGCGCACGGGAGTGGGCAGGGTCACATGCGACGACCCGATGGAAATCGTCGTCTGGCGGCCTCCCGCGGAGGGTAAGGACGGGTTCGTCCGATTGGAGAAGCGCGGACGGGCGGTGACGGGCTGGGCGGAGATCGAGATCCGCCCCCTCCCGGCCGGGGGCAGCGAGATCCACTGGCGCGAGGAACTGCGCCTGCGCGGCCTCCCCGGCGCGCTGGACCCCGCGGTCGCGCTGGCCGCCCGGCTGGTCTTCTCCCGCGCCCTGCGCGGGCTTTTGCGCGGTTAGGGTTCCTCCGTCACCGACCGGTGACGACCGCGAGAACCGAGGGGGATCTCCGTGGCCACCCCGCCACCGCCGTACCCGCACCAGCCGGTCGGCCCGTACCCGGGGCACACCCCGTACGTCCCGCAGGCCCCGCACCCTCCGTACGGGCGGCAGGCCCCGCACGCCCTCACGCCGGAGCAGGGCGCGTACGGCTGCCGCGTCTGCGGGTCGCTGCCCGTCGCGGACACGACGGTCTACGGCCACCAGGGCATGATCGTGCTGATGCGGTTCCGCAGCCGCAAGGGTCCGTTCTGCCGCGACTGCGGGGTCGCCACCGTCCGCGAGATGTCCGCGCAGACCCTGTGGCAGGGCTGGTGGGGCCCGCTGTCGGTGTTCATCACGCCGATCACCCTGCTGGCGAACCTCGGCCCGTGGGGGAAGCTGTGCAGGCTCGGCCCTCCGACGGGCGGGGTCATGCCCCCGCTGAACCCCGGCAAGTCCCTGTGGCTGCGACCGCCCGCGCTGGCCTTCCTCGTGCCGCTGCTCCTCGCGGTCCTCGCCGTTCCGACCCTCATCCTCGTCTCCGCGCTGAACGGGGACGACAAGGAGGCGGTCCTGCAGGTGGGCCAGTGCGTGCGCAACGAGGGCGACGGGAAGCACGAGGCCCTGGTGGTCACGGACTGCAAGGCGGGCTTCGCCCAGTACGAGGTCACCGGACACCTGGACCACACGGGCGCACACTGCGCGGACGGCGAGTACATCACCCACCTGCGGGAGCGCCCGGACGGCCTGGCGTCCTCCTGCCTGCGGGCGCTGCCGCTGCGCTAGCCGCCCCAAGACGCACTTCGCCGGGCACCCCCACCTCAGGGATGCCCGGCGCGTGAAGACGGCCTAGCGGATCGGCATGTCCGAAATGGTGCGGGCGATCACCAGCCGCTGGATCTCACTGGTCCCCTCGAAGATCGTGTAAATGGCGCTGTCGCGGTGCATGCGCTCCACCGGGTACTCGCGGGTGAAGCCGTTGCCGCCGAGGATCTGGACCGCCTGGGCCGTCACCTTCTTGGCGACCTCGCTCGCGAAGAGCTTCGACATGGACCCCTCCGCCGAGGTGAACGGCCGGCCCGCGACCGCCATCCAGGAGGCCCGCCACACCAGCAGCCGGGCCGCGTCGATCTGCGTCCGCATGTCGGCGAGCTGGAAGGCCACGCCCTGGTTGTCGATGATCGGGCGGCCGAACTGCGTCCGCGTCTTCGCGTAGTCCAGCGCGACCTCGTACGCGGCGCGCGCCGTGCCCACGGCCATGGCGCCGACCGCCGGCCGGGAGGCCTCGAAGGTGGCCATGGCGGCGTTCTTCACGCGCTCGCCGCCGCCGCTGCGCGCCCGCTCGCGGGCCCGCGCGAGCCGCTCGTCCAGCTTCTCCTTGCCGCCGAGCAGGCAGGAGCCGGGCACGCGTACGTCCTCCAGCACCACCTCGGCGGTGTGCGAGGCGCGGATGCCGTGCTTCTTGAACTTCTGGCCCTGGCTCAGGCCCGGGGTGTTCGGCGGCACGATGAAGGATGCGTGCCCCTTGGTGCCGAGGTCCGGGTCGACGACGGCCACGACGATGTGGACGTTGGCTATGCCGCCGTTGGTCGCCCAGGTCTTGGTGCCGTTGAGCACCCACTCGTCCTTGGCCTGGTCGTAGACGGCCCGGGTGCGCATGGCGCCGACGTCGGAGCCCGCGTCCGGCTCGGAGGAGCAGAAGGCGGCGACCTTCACGTCGTTCTGGTCGCCGTACATCTGCGGGATCCAGGTGCCGATCTGCTCCTCGGTGCCGTTGGCGAGGACGCCGATGGCCGCGAGCCCGGTGCCGACGATGGACAGGGCGATGCCCGCGTCCCCCCAGAAGAGCTCTTCCATGGCCATCGGGACGCCGAGGCCCGTAGGGTCGAAGAACTGCTGGGCGTAGAAGTCCAGCGAGTAGATGCCGACCTTGGCGGCCTCCTGGATGACGGGCCAGGGAGTCTCTTCGCGCTCGTCCCATTCCGCGGCCGCGGGACGGATCACGTCGGCGGCGAAGCCGTGGATCCAGTCCCGTACCTGCTTCTGGTCGTCGTTGAGCTCCATGGTGAACTCCGCCATGTCCCCTCCACCTGTCTGTGCTCGTCCATGCATGTGTTACTAGCGGTAACCCACACGTGGACCACAGTGTGTTACCGGTCAGTAAGCAGTGTCAAGCTCGGACGGTACGAGGGCGGCGGCCGCCGCCGATTCGATCGCCAGGGTGTGCAGGGTGTTACGTTGCGTGGGCGTCACGCACATCGCAAGGGCGGGGAGAGAAACACATCATGGAGACCACGCAGCAGGCAGGCGAACCGGGAGCGGGCGAGCGCCGGCGCCGGGAGCTGCTCGAAGCCGCCGACCGGGTCGTACTCAGGGACGGCCCCAAGGCCTCCATGAACGCCATCGCGGCCGAGGCCGGCATCACGAAGCCGATCCTCTACCGGCACTTCGGCGACAAGGCGGGCCTCTACCAGGCCCTCGCCGTCCGGCACACCGACGCGCTGCTCGACTCGCTGCGGGCCGCGCTCGACGCCCCGGCCGAGCGCCGCAGCCGGGTGGAGTCCACCCTCGACACCTACCTCGCCGCCATCGAGGCCCGCCCCCAGGTCTACCGCTTCCTGATGCATCCGGCCGAGGACTCCCAGAGCCCCGAGCGCGGCTTCGACGTGGGCCTGCACTCGGCCCCGCTGCTGCGCCGCCTCGGCGAGGAGCTGGCCAAGGTGATCGGCGAGCGCGTGGACCTCGGCCCGGGCGGCGAACGCCTCGCCCGCGTCTGGGGCCACGGCATCGTCGGCATGATGCACGCGGCGGGCGACTGGTGGCTCGGCGAACGCCCCTGCGACCGCGCGGACCTGGTCGCCGGCCTCACGGACCTCCTGTGGGGCCGCCTGGCCACGGCCGGCAACCGCGCCGACGGCCCGGGCTTCTGACCCGCCCCTTTCCCACCGAGGCCCAACTCAGCCCCGCCGGCGTTTTTGAGGCGTGGGGTCTGGGGCAAAGCCCCAGGTCCCGGCGGAGCCGGGCTGCTGTTCAGCCGCGCAGCGACCCCGCGCCCCACGGGGTCTTGCGGATCGCCCGCCGCAGGCGGCGGGCCCGCAGCCCCGTAACCCGGTCCGCGTACACGGTCCCGTCGAGGTGGTCGCACTCGTGCTGCAGGCACCGGGCGAAGAACCCGGTGCCCTCGATCCGCACGGCGGCCCCGTCGGCGGTGACGCCCTCCACGACCGCCCGGTCGAAGCGCGCGGTCCCCGCCTCCAGCCCGGGCAGCGACAGACAGCCCTCGGGGCCGGTGAACTCGTCCCCGTCGGCGGCCACCAGCCGCGGATTGACGATGTGTCCGACGTGCCGGACGTCCTCGTCGTCGGGGCAGTCGTAGACGAAGACCCGCTGCCCGACGCCGATCTGGTTCGCGGCGAGGCCGACGCCCTCGGCGGCGTACATCGTCGCGAACATGTCCTCGATGAGCCGGTCGAGGTCCGGTCCAAAATCGGTGACTTCCGCGCAAGCGGAATGGAGCACCGGATCGCCCAGCAGGCTCATGGTGCGGACGAGGCCGGTGGTACCGGGGATGGGGCGCTGTCGCATGGCCGTAAGCCTACGACGGGCGAATATATGAGGAGATCTGCCGTGGTGTGGGGGCGCCGCGGTCAAGGCCCCGGCCGGTACTGGATAGGCTGGGGCCGACCGACGCAAGGAGGACAAGGGACGATGGCAGGCAACACGGAGCCGCTTTCGCCGCGGGCCAAGCTGGCCGTGACGGCGGGCAAGGCCGCGGCGGCGGTGTCGCGGGCCGCGGGACGCGGAAGCGGATCGGTGATCGGTGGCAAGGTCGCACTCAGGCTCGACCCCGATCTCCTCGGCGCGCTGGCGCAGCATCTCGATGTCGTCCTCGTCTCCGCGACGAACGGCAAGACCACGACGACCCGGCTGATCGCGGAGGCCCTGCGGGCCAGCGGTCCGGTCGTCTCCAACGCCCTCGGCGCGAACATGCCGGCGGGCATCACCTCGGCCCTGGCCGGCGGCTCGGACGCCAAGTACGGCGTCATCGAGGTCGACGAGAAGTACCTGGCCGGAGTGGCCCGGGACGTCACCCCCAAGGTGATCGCCCTGCTGAACCTCTCCCGCGACCAGCTGGACCGCGCCGCCGAGACCCGCATGCTCGCGGAGAAGTGGCGCGAGGGCCTCCAGGGATCCAAGGCGGTCATCGTCGCGAACTGCGACGACCCGCTGATCGTCTGGTCCGCCTCCTCCTCGCAGAACGTGGTGTGGGTCGCGGCCGGCCAGGAGTGGAAGGACGACGCCTGGTCGTGCCCCTCCTGCGGCGGTGTCATGCAGCGCCCGGGCGACGACTGGTTCTGCGGCGAGTGCGGTTTCCGCCGCCCCACGCCGACCTGGGTGCTCTCCGGTGACCACGTCCTGGACCCGCACGGTTCGGCCTGGCCGATCCACCTCCAGCTGCCGGGCCGCGCCAACAAGGCCAACGCCGCCACCTCGGCCGCCGTCGCCGCCGTCTTCGGCGTCCCGCCGCAGGTCGCGCTGGAGCGGATGTACCAGGTGCAGGCCGTCGCCGGCCGCTACGACGTGGTGAACTTCCAGGGCCGTGAGCTGCGGCTGCTGCTGGCGAAGAACCCGGCGGGCTGGCTCGAAACGTTTTCTCTGATCGATCCGCCGCCCACCCCGGTGATCCTCTCGGTGAACGCGCGCGGCGCCGACGGCACCGACACCTCCTGGCTGTGGGACGTGGACTACCCGCGCCTGGCCGGCCACCCGATCTTCGTGATCGGCGACCGCAAGCTGGACCTCGCGGTCCGCCTCGAGGTCGCGGGCCTGGACTTCCGGGTGTGCGAGACCCTCGACGAGGCCGTGCAGCTCGCGCCGCCCGGGCAGATCGAGCTGATCGCCAACTACACCGCCTTCCAGGACGTGCGCCGCCGCGTCGGCAACTAGCCCCCTCAGAACCGCAGAGGACAAGAGCATGAGCGACAACAGCCTGCGTCTGGTGTGGGTCTACCCCGACCTGCTCAGCACGTACGGAGACCAGGGCAACGCCCTCGTGGTGGAGCGCCGGGCACGCCAGCGCGGTCTGGACGTACAGCGCGTGGACGTGCGCAGCGACCAGCCGATCCCCACCTCGGGCGACATCTACCTGATCGGGGGCGGCGAGGACCGGCCGCAGCGCCTGGCCGCCGAGCGCCTGCTGCGCGACGGCGGTCTGGAGCGGGCCGTCTCGAACGGGGCGATCGTCTTCTCCGTCTGCGCCGGGTACCAGATCCTCGGCCAGGAGTTCGTCAACGACCAGGGCGAGCGCCAGGAGGGCCTCGGCCTGCTGGACGTGGTCACGGTGCGCGGTGAGGGCGAGCGGTGCGTCGGCGACGTGCTCGCCGACATCGACCCGCGGCTCGGCCTGCCGCAGCTGACGGGCTTCGAGAACCACCAGGGCGTCACCCACCTCGGGCCGACGGCGCGGCCGTTCGCCCGCGTGAGCATGGGCCGCGGCAACGGCACCGGCGACGGCACCGAAGGCGCGTACAACGACACGGTGTTCGGCACCTACATGCACGGTCCCGTGATGGCCCGCAACCCGCAGATCGCGGACCTGCTGCTGAAGCTGGCCCTCGACGTGAACGCGCTGCCGGCCATAGACGACCGGTGGTACGAGGCGCTGCGCGCGGAGCGCATCGCGGCCGCCACGCAGCCCGCGTAGCGCCCTGCGGGCCGCTCATCGGGGCGGCCCCGTCATCATGTGTTCGGCCCGGTTTTCCCTAGGGGGAACCGGGCCGACGTGCGTTCGCACCACCGGTGCGACCAGCATGTGGAGGATGGTTCAGTCCACCCGCCTTCCGCTTGTAGGGTGACGTGTAGTTCCAACCGGACGACGTGGTCCGGTCGCCGGCCCACGTTGCAAAGGTCTCTTCCTGCCATGCGCATTGGTGTGCTCACTTCCGGTGGCGACTGCCCCGGCCTGAATGCCGTCATCCGCTCCGTCGTGCACCGCGCGGTCGTCGACCACGGTGACGAGGTGATCGGCTTCCACGACGGCTGGAAGGGCCTGCTGGAGGCGGACTACCGCAAGCTCGACCTCGACGCCGTCGGCGGCATCCTCGCCCGCGGCGGCACCATCCTCGGCTCCTCCCGGGTGCAGCCCGCGCACCTGCGCGACGGCGTGGAGCGCGCCCGCGGCCACGTCGCGGACCTCGGCCTCGACGCGATCATCCCGATCGGCGGCGAGGGCACGCTGAAGGCCGCGAACCTGCTCTCACAGGCGGGTCTGCCGATCGTCGGCGTCCCCAAGACCATCGACAACGACATCGCGTCCACCGACGTCACCTTCGGCTTCGACACCGCCGTCGGGGTCGCCACCGAGGCGCTGGACCGGCTGAAGACCACCGCCGAGTCCCACCAGCGCGTGATGGTCGTCGAGGTCATGGGCCGCCACACCGGCTGGATCGCCCTGCACTCGGGCATGGCGGCCGGCGCGCACGCGATCGTCGTTCCGGAACGCCCCTTCGACATCGACGAGCTGACGGCGATCGTCGGCGAGCGGTTCTCGGCGGGCAAGCGGTTCGCGATCGTCGTGGTCGCCGAGGGCGCCAAGCCGCGCGCCGGCTCGATGGACTTCGAGGAGGGCGGCACCGACATGTACGGCCACGAGCGGTTCGCCGGCATCGGCAACCGGCTCGCGGTGGAACTGGAGCACCGCCTGGGCAAGGAGGCCCGGCCGGTGATCCTGGGCCACGTGCAGCGCGGCGGCACGCCCACCGCGTACGACCGGGTGCTGGCGACCCGCTTCGGCTGGCACGCCGTGGAGGCCGCCCACCGCGGCGAGTTCGGCATGCTGACCGCACTGCGCGGCACGGACATCGTGATGGTGCCGCTCGCCGAGGCGACCTCGACCCTCAAGACGGTCCCGGCCGAGCGCTACGACGAGGCCCAGACGGTTCTGTAACCGTATGCCCGTTAAGGCCGCCCCCGCGCGCAGGAGCGTACGGGGGCGGCACTACTG
Organism: Streptomyces sp. NBC_01546; assembly: GCF_045208355.1. Taxonomy (NCBI): domain Bacteria; kingdom Bacillati; phylum Actinomycetota; class Actinomycetes; order Kitasatosporales; family Streptomycetaceae; genus Streptomyces; species Streptomyces sp. NBC_01546. Next base: position 6,824,717 of record NZ_CP109379.1, on the reverse strand, counting down.
TGGTGGGGCGCCACGGTCAAGGGAGTGAAGAGATGGATCACAGCGGGCACGGCATGGACATGAACATGGACCTGCCGTCCTTCACTCTCGGGCGCGGGCTGGAATTCTCCTTCGACGCCTTCTTCCTCTTCGGGTCCCTGCTGGGGCTCGCGCTGTACGGGTGGGGCGTGCTGCGGCTGCGCCGGCGCGGGGACTCCTGGCCGCTGGGCCGGACCGTCGCCTTCACCCTGGGCGTGCTGACCGTGGTGCTGGTGACGTGCACCAAGCTGAACGACTACGGCATGGTCATGTTCAGCGTGCACATGGTCCAGCACATGGTGATCAGCATGATCACCCCGATCCTGCTGCTGCTGGGCGCTCCGGTGACGCTGGCGCTGCGCGCGCTGCCGCCCGCCGCGCGCGGCCACAAGGGCCCGCGCGAGCTGCTGCTGATGCTGCTGCACAGCCGCTACATGCGGATCATCACCCACCCTGCCTTCACGATCCCCATGTTCATCGCCAGCCTCTACGGCCTGTACTTCACCCCGCTCTTCGACTTCCTGATGGAGTCCAGGACCGGGCACATCGCGATGATGCTGCACTTCCTCGCGGTCGGCCTGATCTTCTTCTGGCCGATCATGGGCATCGACCCGGGGCCGCACCGCCCCGGCTACGTGATGCGAATGCTGGAGCTCTTCGCCGGCATGCCGTTCCACGCCTTCTTCGGGATCGCCGTGATGATGGCCAGCGAGCCGATGATCAAGACGTACGCGAACCCGGCGGCCTCCCTGGACATCGATCCGCTGCTCGACCAGCAGTGGGGCGGCGGCATCGCGTGGGCCTTCAGTGAGATCCCCTCGGTGCTGGTGCTGATCGCGCTGGTCTACCAGTGGTACCACTCCGAGCAGCGGGCGGCGAAGCGCTCCGACCGGGCCGCGGACCGCGACGGCGACCAGGAGCTGGAGGCGTACAACTCGTATCTGGCCTCGCTCCAGGCGCGTGGCCAGTAGCGGAGTACGGCCTTTGCGGGCCACCATGGAGCATGACCGGATCCGTTAAGGCGATGGCAGTCATGACCTTCGCCGCCCTGGTGGCCGTCGCCGCGTATTCCGTGGCCCTCGGCAGCAACGGCTGGCTGTGGTTCGGCTGGGTGGTACTGGGGCTGCTGACCGCTGGAATGGCCGCCTCACGCGGCGCGTGAGCCACTGCGGCCCCTGCCGCTGAACCGTTTCGCCCGACTGTGCGTGCCAGGTCGTGACGGTGCGTGTGAGCGCACCTAGACTGGTTCCTTTCGCCATGTCCGGCGGCGGCCGGCACTGGGCCGCCCCAGGAATTGGGAGCGGCCTGGTGTTCTACCACTTGCTCAAGCACGTGTTGCTCGGTCCGCTGCTGCGGCTGCTGTTCAGGCCGCGGATCGAGGGCCTGGAGAACATCCCGGCGGAGGGGGCCGCGATCATCGCGGGCAACCACCTGTCGTTCTCCGACCACTTCCTGATGCCCGCGATCCTCAAGCGGCGGATCACGTTCCTCGCGAAGGCCGAGTACTTCACCGGCCCGGGGGTCAAGGGGCGGCTCACCGCCGCCTTCTTCCGCAGCGCCGGGCAGATCCCCGTGGACCGCTCCGGCAAGGACGCCGGCCAGGCGGCTCTGCGCGAGGGGCTGGGAGTGCTGGCCAAGGACGAACTGCTGGGCATCTACCCGGAGGGCACGCGCTCGCACGACGGGCGGCTGTACAAGGGCAAGGTGGGCGTGGCCGCGATGGCCCTGGGAGCCGGGGTGCCCGTCGTGCCGTGCGCGATGGTCGGCACCTTCGAGATCCAGCCCCCCGGGCAGAAGATCCCGAACATCCGGCGGGTGACGATCCGCTTCGGCGAGCCGATGGACTTCTCCCGGTACGCCGGGCTGGAGGGCGAACGGGCCGTCCTGCGGGCCGTCACCGACGAGATCATGTACGCCATCCTCGAACTGTCCGGCCAGGAGTACGTCGACCGGTACGCGGCCGAGGTCAAGGCCGAGGAAGAGGAGGAACGGAAGAAGGCCCGGCGCAGGTCGCGCTGAGCCTTCTCCCGCTGGTGTTCCCCGGGTCCTAGCGGACGGCCGGGAGCTCCTCACGGGCCGGGAGGTCGGCGCCAGGAGCCTCGGCGAGCGACTTCGCGGCGGTCGGGGCCGGGGCGACAGGAGTGGCGTGCGGAGCGCACTTCACGTCCTTCGCGTCGACCTTTCCGGTCAGCAGGTAGGTGTCGACCCGCGTGTTGATGCAGGGGTTCACCAGGCTGGTGACACCGTGCGAGCCGGCGTTCTGCTCGGTGATCAGACGGGAGCCGGCGAGGCGGCGGTGCAGCTCGACCGCGCCCTCGTACGGCGTGGCCGCGTCCCGCTCGGACTGGACGATCAGCACCGGCGCCAGACCGCGCTTGGCACCGACCTCGATCGGGGTGCTCTGCTTGGACTTCCAGGTCGCGCAGGGCAGGTTCATCCACGCGTTGGACCAGGTCAGGAACGGGTACTTCTCGTGCAGCTTGGTGTTGTCCCGGTCCCACTTGGCCCAGCTGGTGGGCCACTTGGCGTCGGCGCACTCGACCGCGGTGTAGACGGCGTTGCCGTTCTCGGACGCCGCGTTGCCCTTGGTGTCCGACATGTCCGGGGCGATGGCGTCGACGAGCGCCTGCTCGTCACCGGCCGCCCAGGCGGCGAAGGTCTGGGCGACGGGCACCCAGGAGGAGTCGTAGTACGGGGCGCCCTGGAAGAAGCCGATGAGCTCGGCCGGGCCGACGACCCCGCCGATCGGGTTGGCCTTGGCCTTGGCGCGCAGCTCCTGGTACTTCGCCTCGACCTTGGCGCGGGTGTCGCCGAGGTGGAAGACCGCGTCGTTCTTGGCGACCCAGTCCTGCCAGTCGTTCCAGCGCGTCTGGAAGGCCACGTCCTGGCCGAGGTTGGCCTCGTACCAGATGTTGTCCGTGTCCGGGTTGACCACGCTGTCGACGATCATGCGGCGCACGTGCGTCGGGAACAGGGTCGCGTAGACCCCGCCGATGTAGGTGCCGTAGGAGACGCCGAGGAAGTTCAGCTTCTGCTCGCCGAGGGCGGCGCGGATCACGTCGAGGTCGCGCACGGTGTTCGGCGTGGTCATGTGCGGCAGCATCTCGCCGCTGCGCTCCTTGCAGCCGTCCGCGTACTCGGCGGCGAGCTTGCGCTGGGCGCGCTTGTCGGCCTCGGAGCCCGGGACCGGGTCGGCCTTGGGAGCCTTGACGAACTCCTGCGGGTCGATGCAGGAGATCGGCGCGGAGTGGCCGACACCGCGGGGGTCGAAGCCCACGAAGTCGTACGCCTTGGAGGCGTTGACCCACAGCGGGCTCTTGGTGGTGACCCGGCGCGGGAAGCGCATGCCGGAACCGCCGGGACCGCCGGGGTTGTAGATGAGCGCGCCCTGGCGCTCCTCCTTGGTGCCCGTGCTGCCGATCCGGTCGACGGCGATGTCGATGGTCTTGCCGAACGGCTTGGTGTAGTCGAGCGGGACCTTCACCCAGCCGCACTGGATGGGCTTCTCGAAGCCCCAGTCCGCGGGGCAGTCCTTCCACTCGATCCCGGTGCGGGCGGCGCGGGCGGCGGCGATCTGGACGCCCACCGCCTCCGCGGCCCCGTTGTCGCGGCCGGCCGAGGCCGCCGTGGCGGACGGGGCGAGCATCAGGCCCGCCGCCAGTGTGCCGGTGATCAGTGTGGCGGCGCTCCCCAGCGCCGCGTTGCGTATCACGTGGTTGTTCCCCCTGCGTCAGTCGCCGCCGTGGGCGGCCGGGTTCGGTCGGTTTCGGTCGTCGGCGTGCAGGGGGATCCTTGCGCCTTACCACGACCCGGCAACAGAGCAGGGTCGAGTTCTTTGCCAACCCGATAACCGGAGAGGTGTGTACCGCTGAGCGGTGCCCGATTCGTCCGAACTACGCCTGGGGCGGCGGGCCGTAGGTCCGGGCGGCCGCGTCGAGCAGTTCCCGCAGCCGCAGGGCGTCGGGGGCCAGGGCGGTCACGAGGACGGCCGGGCCGGCCAGCGGAGTGACGGCGGCGAACTCGCCCAGCACCCCGGCCGCGGGCGGGGCCTGGGCGAAGGCCGGGTCCACGACGAGGAGTTGGCCGAGCGCCCGGTGCCCCGCCAGCCCCGCGGGACCGTCCCAGCCGCCGGGCGCACCGGGTCCGCAGGTCAGCTCCTGATCCAGCAGGGGGCGGCCCCCGCGGGTGGCGGTGAGCCGGCTGCGCAGCAGGCCGGAGGCCTCCCCGCAGCGGCCCAGCACCTGTTCCTCGCGCAGCAGCAGCCGGGCCGTGGGTGCCAGTCGGACCCGCGTGTGCACCCGCAGGTCGCTGCCGCGCACGGAGACCAGCGGCTCCGGCAGCCACCGCACCGACGCACCGTCCTCCAGGGTCAGGCGTACGTCGTACCGCGCGGGCTCGCCGCCCCGGCCGGGCAGGGCCAGGGTGGCCGCCGCCGAGGCGAGGGCGAGCCGCGCCCCGGCGCCCGCGGTCGCCTCGACGGTGAGGTGGTCGCCGCCCAGCGGGGCGCTCATCGCGCCGACCAGCATGACCCCGGCCTCGGCGGCGGTCCCCCTGGTGCGGCGCAATGCGAGCGGCCCGTCCCCGGCCAGCAGCGGCAGGGCGGTGCCGCCCCGGCCGTCGGCGACGGCGTGGACGCGGGCGGTGGCCCGCACGCCCGCGGGGGTGACGGGGGCCGCGCTGGTCACCGTACGACCCAGGCGGCGATCCGCTCGCGCACCCAGGCGGCCACCGGGGCCACGCCGTCCGGGCCGCGCAGCGACTGGAAGGCGACGGGCAGTTCACCGCGCTGCTCGGCGGCGTCGCGGGCCATCCGCCCGAGGTCGGAGCCGACGTGGGGGGCGAGGTCGGTCTTGTTGACGACGAGGAGGTCGGCGGTGGTGACGCCGGGGCCGCCCTTGCGCGGGATGTCGTCCCCGCCGGCCACGTCGATGACGAAGATCTGGGCGTCGACGAGCCCCCGGGAGAAGGTGGCGGTGAGGTTGTCCCCGCCGGACTCGACGAGGATCAGGTCGAGCGGGCCGGTCTCCCGGAAGGCCTCCTCCAGTTCCTCGACGGCCTCCAGGTTGGCGGAGATGTCGTCGCGGATGGCGGTGTGCGGACAGGCCCCGGTCTCGACGGCGGCGATCCGCTCGGGCGGCAGGACGGCCTCGCGGAGCAGGAACTCGGCGTCCTCGCGCGTGTAGATGTCGTTGGTGACGACGGCCATGGAGAGTTCGGCGCGCAGGGCGCGGCACAGGGCGGCGACGGTGGCGGTCTTGCCGGAACCGACGGGTCCGCCGAGTCCGATGCGCAGGGCGCGCCGGGTGCCGTCGGCGCGCAGCGGTTCGGCGCCGTGCGTGTGGCGATGGGGGTAGGTCACCGCGTGGTCGAGGTGCATGGGGGGTCTCCTAGGGGGGTCGTCAGGAAGCGAAGAGGCGTACCGGCCAGTCGGCATGGACCTCTGCCGCGATCTCCAGCAGGGGCGAGGAGGCCGCGGGGAGGGCCTCCGTGCCCTCCGTGCGGGCCCGGTGCGCGGCCTCGGCCGCCTGGGCCGCGACGGCGTCGAGCGCGGGGGCGAGCCGGGCCAGCACCCCGCTCGCCTCGAAGGGGTCCAGGCCCAGCAGCCGCACGGTCGCGGTCGCGGGCCCGCCGATGCTCTCGTACGCCGCCACGTGCGCGGCATCGAGCGGCCCGAGCCCGGCCGCCCGGGCGGTGAGGCCGAGTACGACGGGCTGGTGGGCCCCGCGCGGGAACGCGGCCGCCAGCGCTTCCAGTTCGGCGGCGGGCCAGGTGGCCCGGGCGGCACGCAGCAGCTGGCGGCCCAGGCGCCGCGCGGCGGCGCGCAGGGCGGGCGACGGGGTACGGGCGTCGGCGGCGGCGTCGAGCTCCGCCGGGTCGAGGCCGAGCGCGGCGGCCGCGGCGAGGGCGGCCGCGGTGAGCCCGGCGGTGTGCAGCCGGCCCCGGCAGAAGTCCTCCAGGGTGGCGGCGTCGTGGATCCGGCCCGCCTTGCAGGCGGCCTCGGCCCCGCCGGAGTGGGCGTGGCCCCCGGCGGGGAAGCGGCCGTCGGCGAGGACGAGCAGCGCGGCGAGGCTCATCAGAAGAGGCCCCTTTCAAAACAAGAAGTATCTCTGCGCCATGGGCAGTTCCGCGGCGGGCGCGGGTTCCACGGCCTCCCCGTCGATGGTGACGGTGAAGGTGTCGGCGTCGACCTCGACCCTGGGCATGGCGTCGTTGTTGCGCATGTCCGCCTTGCCGACCTTGCGGGTGCTCTCTATGGCCACGAAGGCCTTGCCGAGGCCGAGCCTCTCGGGCAGTCCGTCGTCGAGCGCGGCCTGTGCGGTGAAGTTGAGCGAGTTCAGGCCGGGCGCGCGCCCGTGGCTGCCGAACATCGGCCGCGGCAGCACGGGCTGCGGGGTGGGGATGGAGGCGTTGGCGTCGCCCATCTGCGCGTAGGCGATCTGGCCGCCCTTGATGACCAGTTCGGGCTTGACCCCGAAGAAGGCGGGGTTCCACAAGACGAGGTCGGCGAGTTTGCCGGTCTCGACCGAGCCGATCTCGCGGGCCAGTCCCTGGGCGACGGCGGGGTTGATCGTGTACTTGGCGACGTAGCGTCGGGCGCGCTGGTTGTCGGCCGGTCCGTCGCCGGGGAGGAAGCCGCGCCTCTTCTTCATCACGTGGGCGGTCTGCCAGGTGCGCAGGACGACCTCGCCGACCCGGCCCATGGCCTGGGAGTCGGAGGAGATGATGGAGATGGCCCCGAGGTCGTGCAGGACGTCCTCGGCGGCGATGGTCGAGGGCCGGATCCGGGATTCGGCGAACGCGAGGTCCTCGGGGACGGCCGGGTTCAGGTGGTGGCAGACCATCAGCATGTCGAGGTGTTCCTCGACGGTGTTGACGGTGTGCGGCCGGGTCGGATTGGTGGAGCTGGGCAGGATGTTGGGCTCGGAGACCACGGTGATGATGTCGGGGGCGTGCCCGCCGCCCGCGCCTTCGGTGTGGTACGAGTGGATCGTCCGCCCGGCGATGGCCGCGAGGGTGTCGCCGACGAACCCGGCCTCGTTGAGCGTGTCCGTGTGGATGGCGACCTGGGCCCCGGTCTCCTCGCAGACGCTCAGGCAGGCGTCGATGACGGCCGGGGTGGTTCCCCAGTCCTCGTGGAGCTTGAAGCCGAGTGCGCCGCCGCGCAGCTGGGAGTGCATGGCCTCGGTGGACATGGTGTTGCCCTTGCCGAGCAGGCCGATGTTGACGGGGTAGGCCTCCAGCGCCGCGAACATCCGGGCCAGGTGCCAGGGCCCGGGGGTGACGGTGGTGGCCTTGGTGCCCTCGGCCGGTCCTGTGCCGCCGCCGACGAGGGTGGTGATGCCGGAGGCGAGCGCCTCTTCGATGACCGTCGGGGAGATGAAGTGCACGTGGGCGTCGATGGCGCCGGCGGTGACGATCTTCCCGTTGCCCGCGATGATCTCGGTCTCGGGGCCGATCACCAGGGCCGGGTCCACGCCGTCCATGGTGTCGGGGTTGCCGGCCTTGCCGATGCCGCAGATACGGCCGTCGCGTATGCCGAGGTCGGCCTTGACGATGCCCCAGTGGTCGAGGATCACGACCCCGGTGATCACGGTGTCGGGCGCGCCCTCGGCCCGGGTGGTTCGGGCCTGCCCCATGGACTCGCGGATCACCTTGCCGCCGCCGAAGACGGCCTCGTCGCCGGCGCGGCCGGGGCCGCCGCCGAGGTCCTGCTCGATCTCGACGAAGAGGTCGGTGTCGGCCAGCCGGATCCGGTCACCGGCGGTTGGCCCGAAGAGGTCGGCGTACGTCTGGCGGGAGATCTCAGCCATCGAGCGGCCCTCCGGTCTCCCCGCGCAGTCCCGGTACGGTGCGCAGTCCGCCCAGCGGTACGAGTTCCACCGCGACCGGGATGCCCGGCTCGAACCGCACGGCGGTGCCGGCTGCGATGTTGAGCCGGAGCCCGCGGGCGGCGGACCGGTCGAAGTCGAGACCGGGGTTGGCCTCGGCGAAGTGGTAGTGGGAGCCGACCTGGACGGGCCGGTCGGCGGCGTTGAGCACGGTGAGACGGGTGACGGGGCGGCCCTCGTTGAGGCGCACCGGACCGTCCCCGTAGGCGATTTCGCCGGGGATCATGGCGGGTACTCCCCCTCAGACGATCGGATCGTGGACGGTGACGAGTTTGGTGCCGTCCGGGAAGGTGGCCTCGACCTGCACGTCGTGGATCATCTCGGGGATCCCCTCCATGACCTCCGCGCGGCCGAGCACGGTACGGCCGGAGGTCATCAGCTCGGCCACGGTCCGCCCGTCGCGGGCGCCTTCGAGGATGTGCGAGGTGATCAGAGCGATCGCCTCGGGATGGTTGAGGCGGACCCCGCGGGCCCTGCGCTTCGCCGCCACGTCAGCGGCCACGTGGATGAGCAGTCTTTCCTGCTCGTGCGGTGTCAGTTGCACACGTATCACCAAGTTTCCGGGACAAGATCAACATCGCGCCGGGGCGACCCTATCGACCGTCAACACCCTGTTGACCTGCGAATATCAGAGCCAAGCAAGTCTTGCCCAACGCAGAGAAAGGCTTTCCGTCCCGACCACCGCCGCTTTACCGGATCATGGGTGATCTTTGGCGGACGAACGTGGTGCCACGCTAGGCGCCGCGCTTTTCCGTTGAGTTAACCCACGTTTCGGGAAGGCACCCGGTTCAACTCACAGGCCCCTGAAACTTGATTCCGTATACGGCCGGTGTCAGCAGCCGGTGGCGGTCCTCGCCGGCGTGCCGACCGTCCAGGGCAGCGCGATCCAGACCGTCTTGCCCCCGTCCTCGGTGGGCCTGACCGAGAGCCGGCCGCCCGCTTCCGCGGTGAGCCACCGGATGATGACCATGCCCCGGCCGTTGTCCTGCTGGACGGCGGCCGGAAGCCGCTTGGGCCAGCGGGGATGGCTGTCGGTCACGCCGATGCGCAGCCACTCCTCGCGCTCCAGCCTGATGTCGACGGTGAAGGTGGGCGACTGGCCGAAGGTGTGCTGCACGGCGTTGGTGGCGAGCTCCGAGACGATCAGCCGGACACTGTCGGCGGTGATGTCGTCATCGGAAAGTCCCCATTCACCCAGGACCTCCGCGACGTAGCGTCGGGCAGTGGCGACCGAAGCGGGATCGCTCGGCAGAGTGACGGATGCTTCCTGGTGATCTGCCATGGCGACGGTCCCTTTCCCACCGGGGTCAAGCCGCCCCGGATCTGTGCTGGACGCCAGAGTGCCACCCATCGTCCCGGCGTTTCTCCCGTTCCCCCAAGATATGCATATATCTGTCGCTCAATGCGGTGAACTCTGCTACGGAAGAGCGTATTTGGACGGCAGACTGGTGCGAGCTGTGCCGGTGGAAGGAGGCGGGTGTGCAGCACGGTCCCGCGGTGCGTCGGCGCAAGCTCGGCGAGGAACTGCGTGCCCTGCGCGACCGGTCCGGTCTCACGAGTGGTGAGGCGGCCCGGATCGCGGGATGGCACCAATCGAAAATCAGCCGCATCGAGACGGGGCGCAGCGGGGTCAAGCCCGAGGACATCCGCCTGCTCCTCGACGTCTACGGGGAGATCGTGAGCCTCGAACAGCGTGCGCTGTTGGAAGCCCTGTCGGCCTCCGCGGCCGGTCCGGGTCCGGGCGGCGACACCGGGCGCGGCCGCCAGTGGTGGCACGACTACCGGGGGCTGCTGCCACAGGAGTACCGGGACTTCATCAGCCTGGAGGCAGGCGCCCGGTCGGCGCGCACGGTGGAGCTGTCCGTGGTTCCGGGGCTGCTGCAGACCCCCGGATACGCGCGGGCGGTCACCCGGGCCGCGCTGGGCGGGCTGCCGGAGCCGAAGGTGGACGCGCTCGTCGAGGTGCGGCTGGCGCGTCAGAAGGTGCTGCGGGCCGATCCGCCGCTGGAGCTGAGCGCCGTACTGGACGAGGCGGTGCTGCGCCGGCAGATCGGCGGACCCGGGGTGATGGCGGGGCAGCTGCGACACCTGGTGGAGGTGGGGCGACTGCCTCAAGTGCGGCTACAGGTACTGCCGTTCAGCGTAGGGGGCCATCTCGGCCTCACCGGTCCGTTCGTCATTTTCTCATTTCCGAACATCGCCGATCTGGATGTGGTGGTACTCGACCATTTGACGAGTAGCCTCTATCTGGAGCGGAAGGAAGACCTTGAGGCGTACAGCGCCGCGTTCCGCACCATCCAGGCGCACGCACTCCCGCCCCAGGACTCGTCGGATCTCATCAGCTCACTTGCTGACGACGCGTAAGGAGGCACCCCCGTGTCCGCAACCCCCTTATCCATCAGCGGACTTCTGATCAGCGCGCGGTGGCGGCGGAGCAGCCGCAGCACCGGAATGAACAACTGCGTGGAAGCTGCCGTCCTCGGCGGCGGCCTGCTGGCCGTCCGCGACTCCAAGCGGACGGACGGCCCGGCCGTACTCTTCACCGGGCCGGCCTGGGACGGCTTCCTCGCGAGCGTACGAACGGACGTGCCCGTCTGACCTCCTACCGGTCCGTGGCTCCGGCGGGAGCGGTCCGCAGGATCGTCCCGACCGCCTGATCGATCTCGTCCCCCGTGAGATCGGCCCGGGCGGTCAGCCGCAGCCGGGAGATGCCGTCCGGTACCGACGGCGGCCGGAAGCACCCCACGGACAGACCTGCCTCCCGGCAGTCGGCGGCCCAGCGCAGTGCCGCCGAGGCCGACGGGGCCCGTACCGACACCACGGCCGCGTCCGGCCGGGCCGCGGTCAGGCCGGACGCGGTGAGCCGCCCGTACAGCCGGTCGGCCACCTCGCGGGCGCGGGCGGCGCGCTCCGGTTCCCGCCGGAGCAGGCGCAGGCTCGCCAGCGCCGCGCCCGCGGCGGCCGGGGCCAGCCCGGTGTCGAAGATGAAGGTGCGCGCGGTGTTGACCAGGTGTCGGATGACTTTTGCCGGACCCAGCACGGCGCCGCCCTGGCTGCCGAGGGACTTCGACAGCGTGAGCGTGGCCACCACCCCGGGCGCGCCCGCGAGTCCGGCGGCGTACAGCGCGCCGCGGCCGCCCTCCCCCAGCACGCCCAGGCCGTGCGCGTCGTCCACGAGCAGGGCCGCGCCCTCGTCACGGCAGGCGGCCGCGTAGCCGGCGAGCGGGGCGGCGTCCCCGTCGACGGAGAACACCGAGTCGGTGACCAGCAGCGCCCGGCCCTCGTGCGCGGCGAGCGTCTTGCGCGCGGTGTCCGGGTCGGAATGCGGAACCACGGCGGTCTCGGCGCGCGAGAGGCGGCAGCCGTCGACGATCGAGGCGTGGTTCCCGGCGTCGGAGACGACCAGCGTGCCCCGGTCGCTGAGCGCGGTGACGGCGGCGAGGTTGGCCGCGTACCCGGAGGAGAGGACCAGCGCGGCCTCGAATCCGCAGAAGGCGGCGAGCTCCCGCTCGAGCTCCGCGTGAAGCTCGGTCGTGCCCGTCACGAGACGGGAGCCGGTGGCTCCGCCGCCCCACCGTTCGGCCGCCTCCCGTGCGCCGCGGACGGTCTCCGGATGCCGGGACAGCCCGAGGTAGTCGTTGCTCGCGAGGTCCAGCAGCGGGGAGAGCGCCGGCCGCGGCCGCAGCGTACGGACGAGCCCCGCCTCTTCCCGGGCGCGTTCCGCGTCATCGATCCAGGCGAAGACGTCCACCGGATCGGGAGTGTGCTGGGGCATCGGCAGATCCTCGTGTTTTGTCGGCAGTCCACAGACCTGCCCGACCCTAGCTGGCGTGACTTGAGTGCCAGGTGTGGTGATACACACACTCCCATCCGGCCATGTTGTGCGATCTCTCCTTGGCCGGGAGTGGTGGTGTGGTCCAGGATCGGCGTCATGGACCTGCTGAACACCCTGGTGGACAAGGGGCTGCGGCGCGAGCTGCCGACCCGCGAAGAGGCGCTCGCCGTACTGGCGACTTCCGACGACGAACTGCTCGACGTGGTGGCCGCGGCCGGCAAGGTGCGCCGCCAGTGGTTCGGGCGTCGAGTCAAGCTGAACTACCTGGTCAACCTGAAGTCGGGCCTGTGCCCCGAGGACTGCTCGTACTGCTCCCAGCGCCTGGGGTCGAAGGCCGAGATCCTCAAGTACACGTGGCTGAAGCCGGAGGAGGCCTCCCAGGCCGCCGCCGCCGGTGTCGCGGGCGGCGCGAAGCGGGTCTGCCTGGTCGCGAGCGGCCGCGGGCCGACGGACCGGGACGTGGACCGGGTCGGCAAGACGATCGCGGCGATCAAGGAGCAGAACGAGGGCATCGAGGTCTGCGCGTGCCTCGGCCTGCTCTCGGACGGCCAGGCGGAGCGGCTGCGGGACGCGGGCGCGGACGCCTACAACCACAACCTCAACACCTCCGAGGCGACGTACGGGCAGATCACCAAGACCCACACCTACGCCGACCGGGTCGACACCGTGCAGAAGGCGCACGGCGCCGGCCTGTCCGCGTGCTCCGGTCTGATCGCGGGCATGGGCGAGACCGACGAGGACCTGGTCGACGTCGTCTTCTCGCTGCGTGAGCTGGACGCGGACTCGGTCCCGGTCAACTTCCTGATCCCCTTCGAGGGCACCCCGCTGGCCAAGGAGTGGAACCTCACCCCGCAGCGCTGTCTGCGGATCCTGGCGATGGCGCGGTTCGTCTGCCCCGACGTCGAGGTCCGGCTGGCCGGCGGGCGCGAGGTGCACCTGCGCTCGCTGCAGCCGCTGGCTCTGCACGTGGTCAACTCGATCTTCCTGGGCGACTACCTGACCAGCGAGGGCCAGGCCGGTCAGACCGACCTCGACATGATCGCGGACGCCGGTTTCGAGGTGGAGGGCGCCGGTACGTCGACCCTTCCCGCGCACCGCTCCGACGTGGCGGAAGCGGCCGGCTCCGGGGGCTGCGGTTCCAACGGCGGCGCCTCCCTCTGCGGTTCGGGCGCGGGTGCGGCCGACGACGCCCCGACCGCGGGCTGCAGCTCGGCGTGCGGCGGCTGCTCCGGGCACGGGCACGCGGACGCGACGCCCGTACCGGCCCAGGCCGAGGCCGGCGAGGTCCGGTCGGACCTGGTGGCGGTACGCCGTCGTGGCGCGGGGACGGACATCGCTCCCAATGCCTGATCAGGTTCCTCCGCTGTCGGCCGGCGCGGAACTCCTCGCCCTGGACCGGCAGCACGTCTGGCACCCGTACGGCCCGATGCCCGGGCGGCAGGAGCCGCTGGTCATCGCCTCCGCCTCGGGGGTGCGCCTGCGGCTCGCCGACCCGTCCCAGGGGCAGGGCCACGAGGAGCTGGTCGACGGCATGTCCTCCTGGTGGTCTGCGATCCACGGCTACAACCACCCGGTGCTGAACGAGGCCGCGACCACCCAGCTCGGCCGCATGTCGCACGTGATGTTCGGCGGGCTCACCCATGAGCCCGCCGTCCGGCTCGCCGCGAAGCTCGTCGAGATCACCCCGCCGGGGCTGGAGCACGTCTTCCTCTCCGACTCGGGCTCGGTGTCCGTCGAGGTCGCGGTCAAGATGTGCCTGCAGTACTGGCGTTCGCTGGGCCGGACGGGCAAGACCCGGCTGCTGACCTGGCGCGGCGGCTACCACGGTGACACCTGGCAGCCGATGGCCGTCTGCGACCCCCAGGGCGGCATGCACGAGCTGTGGCAGGGCCACCTGCCGCGGCAGGTCTTCGCGGACGCACCGCGCGGCGGCTTCGACACCCCCGTGGACCCGGCGTACGCGGACCACCTGCGCTCCCTGATCGCCGCGCACGCCGACGAGCTGGCAGCGGTGATCGTGGAGCCGGTGGTGCAGGGCGCGGGCGGCATGCGCTTCCACCACCCGGACCACCTGCGGGTGCTGCGCGAGTTGTGCGACGAGTACGGGGTCCTGCTGATCCTGGACGAGATCGCGACGGGCTTCGGCCGCACCGGCGCGCTCTTCGCCGCCGACCACGCGGGGATCACCCCGGACGTGATGTGCCTGGGCAAATCACTGACGGGCGGTTACCTCACGCTGGCGGCGACCCTGTGCACGGAGCGGGTGGCCGACGGGATCTCCCAGGGCGAGGTCCCGGTGCTCGCGCACGGGCCGACCTTCATGGGCAACCCCCTGGCGACGGCCGTGGCGCTCGCCTCGATCGAGCTGCTGCTCGGGCAGGACTGGGCGACCGAGGTCAAGCGGATCGAGGCGGGTCTGCGCGAGGGCCTCGCGGCCGCGGCCGGACTGCCCGGCGTCAAGGACGTACGGGTCCTGGGCGCGATCGGCGTGGTCCAGCTGGACCACGAGGTCGACATGGCGGCGGCCACCGCGGCCTCGGTCCGGGAGGGCGTCTGGCTGCGCCCGTTCCGGGACCTGATCTACACCATGCCGCCGTTCGTCACGGGCGACACGGATGTCGCCCGGATCTGCCGTGCGGTGTGCGCCGCGGCGCGGGAAGGCTGAGATGTCCGTACTGGTCGTGTCCGGTACGGGCACGGAAATCGGCAAGACCGTGGTCACGTCGGCGATCGCGGCCGCGGCCGTGGCCGCCGGCCGCTCGGTGGCGGTGCTCAAGCCCGCCCAGACGGGTGTCGGCCCGGACGAACCCGGGGACGCGGCGGAAGCGGTGCGGCTGGCCGGACCCACCGTCACGGCGGTGGAACTGGCCCGCTATCCGGAGCCGCTGGCCCCGGACACGGCGGCCCGCCGGTCCGGGCTGCCCACGCTCTCCCCGTCCGACATCGCCGAGGCGGCCCGGAAGCTGTCCCTCCACCACGACCTGGTCCTGGTGGAGGGCGCGGGCGGGCTGCTGGTCCGCTTCGACGAGGCGGGCCACACCCTGGCCGACGCCGCCGTCCTGCTGGGCGCCCCGGTGCTGGTGGTTGCCGCGGCGGGCCTCGGCACCCTCAACTCCACGACCCTGACGGCGGAGGCCCTGCGGGCGCGGGGCCTGACGGCGCTGGGCGTGGTGGTCGGCAGCTGGCCCTCGTCCCCGGACCTGGCCGCCCGCTGCAACCTGGCGGACCTCCCGAAGTCCTCCGGCGCCCCCCTCCTGGGCGCGATCCCGGAAGGCTCGGGCACCCTCTCCCCGCCCCTCTTCCGCACCTCGTCCCCCACCTGGCTCTCCCCCACCCTCTCGGGCACCTGGTCGGCGGACTCCTTCCTGAACACGTGGCCGGCGTAACGGCTGTCCCCGCCGCCCCATCCAGCCCCGCCGGCGTTTGAGATGGGGGTCCCCCCGGACGGAGTCTGGGGGAGGGTCCGGGGCGGAGCCCCGGCAACGGCGCCGCACCCGCGGCACGGCATCCACAGCGGCAGGGATGAGCGCCAGCGGACCGGGCACCCTGGAGGTACGGGCACGTACGCCCCCCACCGCCCGGGAGGTCTGCCATGCCGCCACGCCGCGACCCGGTCCACCACCCCCTCTTCGCCCGCTTCTACGCCCGCGCGAGCAAAACGGCCGAGACCCGCGGCGGCATCGCCGCCCTGCGCCGCGAGCTCCTCGCCGGAGTGTCCGGCCGCGTCATCGAGATCGGCGCCGGGAACGGCCTGAACTTCCCGCACTATCCCCGCGCCGTCTCCGAGGTCGTCGCCGTGGAACCGGACCGCACCCTGCGCCGCCTGGCCACGCAGACGGCCCAGCGCGTCGAGGTCCCGGTGGACGTCGTACCCGGCGCCGCCGAGGCCCTTCCGGTCAAGAGCGAGGCCTTCGACGCCGCCGTCGCCTCTCTGGTGCTGTGCTCCGTACGGGACCTGCCCCGCTCGCTCGCCGAACTGCACCGCGTACTGCGCCCCGACGCCGAGCTGCGCTTCTTCGAGCACGGCCTCGCACCCGGCCCCGGCATGGCCGCCGTCCAGCGCGCCCTGGACCGCACCGTGTGGCCGTTCCTCTTCGGCGGCTGCCACACCGCCCGCGACCCGCTCGCCGCGGTGGAGGCGGCCGGGTTCCGGATCGTCTCGCAGCGCAGCTTCCGGCTGCCCGAGCGCGGCCCGGCCCTGCCCACGTCCTACTGCGTCATCGGGTCGGCACGCCGAGTGGCTTGACCCAGCGGGTCCACTGCTCCTGCGGGTGGTAGCCGGCGGCGTCCCACGCCCGGTGCGCCGATTCGTTCCGGTCGAGCACCATCGCGTCCCCGCGCCGCCCCCCGAGCGCCTCGAAGTGCTCCTCGGCCGCGGCCAGCAGGGCGGTCCCGATGCCCTGCCTGCGGTGTCCGGGGTGCACGGCGAGCCGGTACAGGTGACAGCGCCAGCCGTCGAAGCCCGCGATCACGGTGCCGACGAGTTCCCCGTCGCGGCGGGCGAGCAGCAGGGCGTGCGGGTCGCGCTCGTGGAGCCGCTCGACCCCCGCGAAATCGTCGCTGATACTCGTTCCCTCGGCGGCGGCCTTCCAGAAGTCCAGTACCGCGGTGAGATCGGCCGCCGAAGCAGGGCCGATACGAAGATCGCTCATGCCCGGATCCCATCATCCGAGCCCGCTCCGCCAAAAGAATGATCCTCCCTCTTTGCCCGTCCTTTACCATGGGGGCAAAGATCCTCCTGATTGAAAGGTGTGAGCGTCCGCCCATGGGCGAGCCCCCCAGTCCACGACATACCCGCTCCCCCCGTTCGCGACATCGCGCGACACCCCGCCTCCTGGCCGATCCTGGGACGGAGGTGATCGACCGATGACCGAAGTGCTCCTGCTCGTCGTGGCACTGCTGCTCTGCCTTGCCTGCGGGGTCTTCGTCGCGGCCGAGTTCTCGCTGACCACGGTCGAGCGCAGCGAGCTCGAACAGGCCGTCGAGCGAGGTGAGCGCGGAGCTGACAGCGCGCTGGCCGCCGTCCGGACCCTGACGTTCCAGCTTTCCGGCGCCCAGCTCGGCATCACCGTGACCGGCCTGGTCATCGGCATGATCTCGAAGCCATCGATCGCCGCCCTGCTCCAGGGCCCGTTCGAGGCCATGGGGCTGTCGGCCGCTGCCGCTTCCTCCACCGCCCTGGTGCTCAGCACGGTCGTGTCGACCGTCGTCCTGATGGTCGTCGGCGAGCTGGTGCCCAAGAACTGGGCGATCTCCTCCCCGCTGGCGATCGCCAAGCGCGTGGCGACGGCTCAGCGGGTCTTCAGCCGGTCCTTCAAGCCGCTGATCAGCCATCTCAACACCACCGCGAACCACATGGTGCGCCGGTTCGGGTTGGAGCCAGCCGAGGAGCTGGCCTCCGCGCGCACCCCGCAGGAGCTGGTCGCCCTGGCGCGGCACTCCGCGAAGGCGGGCGCGCTGGAGAAGGACACCGCCGAGCTGTTCGTGCGGACCCTGAACCTCGCCGACCTGACCGCGGAGAACGTGATGACCCCGCGCGTCCAGGTCACCGCCCTCGACCTGCAGACGACGGCCGAGGACGTGGCGAACGCGACGCTGGCCACCGGCCTGTCCCGCTTCCCGGTCTACCGGGGCAGCCTCGACACCGTCGTCGGCACCGTCCACATCAAGGACGTACTGGCCCTGCCCGCCGAGGAGCGCCGCCACCGCCCGGTGTCCCAGCTGCTGCGCGAGCCGCTCCTGGTACCGGAGTCGCTGACCGTTGACCGGCTGCTGGACCGGCTGTCCGGCAAGCAGACGATGGCCGTGGTCATCGACGAGTACGGCGGCACCGCGGGAGTGGCGACGCTGGAGGACATCGTCGAGGAGGTCGTCGGCGAGGTCCGCGACGAGCACGACCCGCACGAGACCGCGGACCTGGCCCCGGCCGGTACGGACGAGGACGGGCGCCTGCTGTATTCCGCCGACGGGGCGGTCCGCACCGACCAGCTCCGGCGGATCGGACTGCGCGTGCCGGAAGGCCCGTACGAAACTCTGGCCGGGCTGATAGCGACCGAGCTGGGCCGGATCCCGGCCGTCGGCGACAGCCTGGAGCTGGACGGCTGGCAGCTGGACGTGGAGGACGCCGGCGGGCGGCGGGCGGCGCGCGTACTGCTGCACGTACCGCCCGAGCCGGGCGCCGAGAACAAGGACGGGGAGAAGGGCCGATGACCGCGATCCAACTGCTGATCGGCCTGGCGACCCTGGTCGTGAACGCCTTCTTCGTCGGCGCGGAGTTCGCGCTGATCTCGGTCCGGCGCAGCCAGATCGAGCCGTACGCCGAGCAGGGCGACCGGCGGGCCCGCGCGGTCCTGTGGGGCCTGGAGCACCTATCGGCCCTGATGGCGGCGGCCCAGCTCGGCATCACCCTGTGCACGCTGGTGCTGGGTGTGGTGGCCGAGCCGGCCATCGCACATCTGCTGACCCCGCTGTTCGACCTGGTCGGGGTACCGGCCGGCGTCACCCACGCCATCTCCTTCGTGGTCGCCCTGGCGCTGGCGACGTACCTGCACATGCTCTTCGGCGAGATGGTGCCGAAGAACGTGGCGCTGGCCGAGCCGGTGCGCACCGCGCTGCGGCTGGGGCCGCCGCTGGTGACCCTGACGCGGGGGCTGCGGCCGGTGATCTTCGCGATCAACGCCTTCGCCAACGCCCTGCTGCGGCTGCTGCGGGTCGAGGTGAAGGACGAGGTCGCGGCGACCTTCTCGGACGACGAGCTGGCGCGGATGGTCAAGGACTCCAGCAACGCGGGACTCCTGGACGACCGGGCGAGCGAGCGCCTGTACGACGCCCTGGAACTGGGCCGGCGGCCGGTCACCGATGTGGTGCTGCCGGCGGACCAGGTGGTGTCGGCGCGGGAGGGCATCACCCCGGCGAGCCTGGAGCGGCTGTCGGCGGAGACCGGGTACTCCCGTTTCCCGGTGATCGACGCCCAGCACCGGATCCTGGGCTACCTGCACGTCAAGGACGCCCTGGACGCGCAGGCGGAGGAGCGGGACGAGGCGTTCCCGGTGTCGTCGCTGCGGCCGATCGCCCAGGTGCGGGCGGAGACCCCGCTGGACGACGTGCTGACCGCCATGCGGCGCAGCCGTACGCACCTGGCCGCCGTGCTGGGACCGGACGGCGCCATGACGGGCCTGGTCACCATGGAGGACGTGCTGCGCGAGCTGTTCGGCAGGCCGGCTTCCACCTGACGGATGTGGTCCCCGGCCCTGCGGGGCCGGGGTACTGCGCGGTAGCATCGCTCCCGCCATGGAGATGAATGCGTCTTACACCAGTTTCGTCGCGGTCGGCGACTCCTTCACCGAGGGGATGTCCGACCTGCTCCCCGACGGCTCCTACCGCGGCTGGGCCGACCTGCTGGCCGCCCGCCTCGCGGCGCGCGAGCCGGACTTCCGCTACGCGAACCTCGCGGTCCGCGGGAAGCTGATCGGGCAGATAGCCGAGGAGCAGGCTCCGGCCGCGGCGGCCATGGGCGCCGACGTGGTCACGCTGGTCGGCGGGCTGAACGACACCCTGCGCCCCAAGGTGGACATGGGCCGGGTACGGGGCCACCTGGAGGCGGCCGTGGAACTCCTCGCCCCCTCCTGCAAGCACCTCGTCCTGATGCGCTCCCCGGGGCGCAACGGGCCGGTCATGGAACGCTTCCGTCCGCGCATGGAGGAGCTCTTCGTCCTCATCGAGGAGCTCGCCGCGCGGCACGGTGCCCTGGTGGTCGACCTGTACGGGGCTCCCGCGCTCGGCGACCCCCGCATGTGGGACGTCGACCGGCTGCACCTGACGGCCGAGGGCCACCGCCGGGTGGCGGAGGCCGTCTGGCAGACCCTGGGCCTGCCCGCCGAGCAGGACTGGCGCACGGAACTGCCCGCCGCGGCGCCCCCGGGTTGGGCGGTACGCCGGTCCCAGGACCTGAGCTTCGCCCGGCAGCACCTGCTCCCCTGGGTCGGCCGCCGCCTGACGGGCCGCTCCTCCGGGGACGGCCGCCCGGCCAAGCGCCCGGAACTGCTCCCGTACGAGCCCGTGGCACGGGATCGTCTCTCGTAGCAAGGCACAATCGGGGCCGGTGTCCCTACCTGCGTAAACACACAGCGGCAGCCCAAGTAGAATCCATCCACGTGACTGCCAAGCCCCGCATCCCCAATGTCCTGGCCGGCCGCTACGCCTCCGCGGAGCTCGCCGTCCTGTGGTCCCCCGAGTACAAGGTGACGCTGGAGCGGCGGCTGTGGCTCGCCGTGCTGCGCGCCCAGAAGGACCTCGGCATCGAGGTCCCCGACGCGGCCCTCGCCGACTACGAGCGCGTCCTGGAGACGGTCGACCTCGCCTCGATCGCCGAGCGCGAGAAGGTCACCCGGCACGACGTGAAGGCCCGCATCGAGGAGTTCAACGCCCTCGCCGGTCACGAGCACGTCCACAAGGGCATGACCTCCCGCGACCTCACCGAGAACGTCGAGCAGC
This sequence comes from Streptomyces sp. NBC_01546, assembly GCF_045208355.1. Taxonomy (NCBI): domain Bacteria; kingdom Bacillati; phylum Actinomycetota; class Actinomycetes; order Kitasatosporales; family Streptomycetaceae; genus Streptomyces; species Streptomyces sp. NBC_01546. The sequence goes on along the minus strand of NZ_CP109379.1, from coordinate 6,804,482 downwards.
TCCAGATCCGGCTCTCGCTGGAACTGGCCCGTGACCGGACGGTCGCCGTCCTGGCCCGCCTCGGCAAGCTGGCCGGCGAACACGCCGAACTGGTCATGGCCGGTCGCTCGCACAACGTCGCCGCGCAGGCGACCACCCTGGGCAAGCGCTTCGCGACGGCAGCCGACGAGCTGCTGGTCGCCTACGACCGCCTGGAGAACCTCCTGGAGCGCTACCCGCTGCGCGGGATCAAGGGCCCGGTGGGCACCGCCCAGGACATGCTCGACCTGCTCGGCGGCGACGCGGCCAAGCTCGCCGACCTCGAGCAGCGGATCGCCTCCCACCTCGGCTTCGCCCAGGCCTTCACCTCGGTCGGCCAGGTCTACCCGCGCTCCCTCGACTACGACGTGGTCACCGCCCTGGTGCAGCTGGCCGCGGCTCCGTCCTCGATCGCCAAGACGATCCGCCTGATGGCCGGTCACGAGCTGGTCACCGAAGGCTTCAAGCCCGGCCAGGTCGGCTCCTCCGCGATGCCGCACAAGATGAACACCCGCTCCTGCGAGCGTGTGAACGGCCTGATGGTCATCCTGCGCGGCTACGCCTCGATGACCGGCGAGCTGGCCGGCGACCAGTGGAACGAGGGCGACGTCTCCTGCTCCGTGGTCCGCCGCGTGGCCCTGCCGGACGCGTTCTTCGCCTTCGACGGCCTGCTGGAGACCTTCCTTACGGTCCTCGATGAGTTCGGCGCCTTCCCGGCGGTCGTCGCCCGCGAGCTGGACCGCTACCTGCCGTTCCTCGCGACCACCAAGGTCCTGATGGGCGCGGTGCGGGCCGGTGTCGGCCGCGAGGCCGCCCACGAGGTCATCAAGGAGCACGCGGTCGCCTCCGCGCTAGCCATGCGCGAGCAGGGCGCCGAGCGCAACGAGCTGCTGGACAAGCTGGCCGCCGACGAGCGGATGCCGCTGGACCGGGCCCAGCTCGACGCCCTGATGGCCGACAAGCTGTCCTTCACCGGCGCCGCGGGTGACCAGGTCGCGGCGGTGGTCTCCCGTATCGAGGCGATCGCCAAGCAGCACCCGGAGGCCGCCGGGTACGCGCCGGGGTCGATCCTCTGACCCCCGACGAGCTGAACGCCGCCCGTGACCGCGTCCTCCCGGACGTGGTCGCGGGCGGTTTGCGCGTGCTCTTCTGTGGCATCAACCCCGGTCTCCTCTCCGCCGCGACGGGCCACCACTTCGCCCGCCCCGGCAATCGTTTCTGGCCCGTCCTGCACCTGTCCGGCTTCACTCCCCGCCGCCTGGACCCCGCGGAGCAGGAAGAACTGCTGACCTACCGCCTCGGCATCACCAACGTCGTGGCCCGCGCCACGGCCCGTGCCGACGAGCTCACCGCCGAGGAGTTCCGCGAGGGCGGCCGCATCTTGACGGCCAAGGTGGAACTGCTCCGCCCGCAATGGCTCGCGGTGGTCGGCGTCACCGCCTACCGCACCGCCTTCGGCGAGCGGAAGGCACAGATCGGCCCTCAGGAGCGGACCATCGGCTCCACCCGCGTCTGGGCCCTCCCCAACCCCAGCGGTCTCAACGCCCACTGGACCGCCGAGTCCATGGCCCAGGAATACGCCCGCCTCCGCGCGGCCGCCGAAGCCCCCGAAGCCTAGGGCGGGTCGATGACCGTGACCCCTGCCATCAACAGGTAGGGGTCGCCCTCGTCCCACTGCGCCACGTAGGCCACCAGCCAGTGGTCGCCGGCCCGCCACAGGTGCACATGGTCGGTGCTGTTGCTCAGCTCGTCCCAGGGCTCCGGTATCTCCTCGCCGTCGAACCCGCGGTCCCTCAGCGATCCCAGGCTGAAGATCTGCGGATCTCCCCACCGGTCGGTCAGGGCCTGGGTGAGCGCCCCGTACTCGGCGTTGATCTGGTCTGCCGCCTCGGTCCGGCCCGCGCCGCCGTCCTCCCAGAAGTCCGCGGTCCGGCCGACCGGGACCAGGTGGTAACCCGGGCCGCTGCTCTGCCCGCCGGACCAGACCGGCTCGGCGGGGAACTCCCTCGCCCGGAGCCGGTCGATCGTGTCGAGATGCTCTGCCGTGGTCATACCGTCAGTATCCCGACCGCCACTGACAACTGGCCCGCGGTCACGCGTCCCGGCGCCGCACCGCCAGCCAGCCGCCGAACACCGCGGCAGCGGCCCACAGCGCCATCACGCCGAGGCCAGTCCAGGGACCGAGACCGTCCTGCGTCTGCGAGTGCATCACCATCTGCCCGGCACGGTCCGGCAGGAACTGGGCCACGCCGCCCGAAGCCTCGCCGACGATGAACGAGACCAGCAGGACGAAGGGTATGAGCAGGCTCAGCACGGCCGTTCCGCTCCGCAGCACCGCGGCCAGTCCGGCCGCGAACAGGGCCATCAGCGCCAGGTAGAGCCCGCAGCCGACGATGGCGCGATAGGTGCCCGGGTCGCCGAGCTCGAGGGCGTAGGGACCCATGAACGCCTGGCCGCCGAGGAAGGTGACCAGCGCGGTGATCTGACCGATGAGCAGGGCCAGTCCGCCTACCATCGCCATCTTCGAGAGGTAGAACCGGGTGCGGTTCGGCACGGCGGCCAGCGAGGTGCGCAGAGCGCCGTTCTGGAACTCGCACGACAGCGCGCCCGCGCCGAAGGTCATGGCGGCGATCTGTCCGAAGACGAGTCCGTAGTAGGCCGCGTAGAGCGGGTCCGGTCCCATGCTGCCTGCTTCGGCCTGGCCGATCGCCGCGGCAGTCAGGACCTGGATGCCCGAGGTGGCGGCGAAGATGGCTATCAGCGCCCCGAAGCTGCCGCGCAGGGATCGTATCTTGATCCATTCCGAGTGCAGGGCGGGGACGGTGGGCAGAGCGGCGCGCATGGCGATGCCTCCTGAAGGTAGGGAAAGTCAGCGGGTTGCGGTGAACTGCGCGTGATCGGCTGTGAGATCGAGGTACGCCTGCTCCAGCGAGGCGCGCTCGTCGGAGAGTTCCAGCATGGGGATGCCTTCGCGGGCGGCCAGGCCGCCGAGCTGTTCCGCCCGTATGCCTTCGACGGTCCAACGCCCGTCGTCCGCGGTCACCATCTCGAAGCCGTCGCGGGCCAGTGCGGCCCGCAGCCGGATCGGGTCGGACGTGCGCAGGCGCACCCGCTGGGTACTGCGGGCGTCGATGAACTCCTCCATCGAGGTATCGGCCAGCAGCCTGCCATTGCCGAGCACGACCAGGTGGTCGGCGAGCGCCGAGGTCTCCGACATCAGGTGGCTGGAGACCAGGACGGTGCGTCCTTCGGCGGCGAGACCGCGCATCAGCTCACGGATCCAGATGATGCCCTCGGGGTCGAGGCCGTTGGTCGGCTCGTCCAGCAGGAGCACCCCGGGGTCGCCCAACAACGCTGCGGCTATGCCGAGTCGCTGGCGCATGCCGAGCGAGAAGGACTTGATCCGCCGCTTGGCCACGGAGGCTATCCCGGCCTGCTCCAGGACCTCGTCCACCCTGCGCATCGGCACACCGCCGGCCGCGGCGAGAAAGCGGAGGTGGTCGCGGGCAGTGCGCCCGCCGTGCGCAGCCTGCGCGTCCAGGAGCGCGCCGACCCGGTGCAGCGGGTCCGGGAAGTCCGGGTAGCTCCGGCCGCCGATGGTGGCCGTGCCGGATGTGGCCCGGTCCAGGCTCAGCAGCAGGCGCATCGTGGTGGACTTCCCGGCGCCGTTGGGGCCCAGGAATCCGGTGACCCGCCCCGGCAGGACGTCGAAGGTGAGGCCGTCCACCGCACGGTAGGTGCCGTACTCCTTGGTGAGTTCTCGGATCTCGATCGTGTTCATGCCTCAAGATTCGCCGCCGGCCCCACCCCCTGCCCTCCCCCACGCGGGGGGATCGTCTCCCCCGCACGGGGGAGACGTGACCCGACAGCCAACTGCCACGATGAGGACATGTACCGATTGCTTCGTGCGCCCCTTCGCGGGGTCACGTACACCCGCTGGCTGCACCTGCTCGTGCCCGTACTCATCGTGGCCGTCTGGCTGTTCATAGAGCCGGCCTGGCCGTGGATGCCTGCCCTGATCGTCGCGCCGTTCGGGCTGCTTCCGTGGGTGCGGCTGGCCGAGGGATTGCAGGCCCAGTTCCTGCTGACCCCGCACGAGCGCGGCCGGCACGACGGGTCCATCAGCACTGTGCCGTCGGCCCGGTGGGGGGATCGCTGGCGGACGGTCGCGTGGCTTGAGATACGTCTCGTGCTCGCCGGCGTGGCGATGATGGCCTCCGTGTGGCTCCCGGTCATCACGGTGGAGCTCGTCCTCACCGGTGCTGGGCAGTCCCTTGCCGGGGATGACGTGATCCTGCCCATCGTCCCGCCCCGCTGGCTGGCCATCCTCCTCGTGCCGGTACCGGTGGTCCTCCTGCTGGTCGTGGTGGTCCTGCTCGGCGAGGCCGTCACGGCCATCGCCGCCAGGCTGCTGGGGCCTTCGGCCGCCGAGCGGCTCACCGCGCTGGAGGCGCGTACCGAGCAGCTGCTGGAACGGACGCGGATCGCGAGGGAGTTGCACGACTCCATCGGGCACGCGCTCACCGTGGCGGTCGTCCAGGCGGGCGCCGCCCGGGCCGCGGGCAACCCGGAGTTCACCGACCGTGCCCTGTGCGCGATCGAGGAGACCGGCCGGGCCGCGCTGGAGGATCTGGAGCGGGTGCTGCTGGTGCTCCGGGAGTCCGCTCAGCCCCCCTCGCAACGGCCCACCCTCGCCGACGCGGACCGGCTGTTGAACTCGGCGCGGGCCTCGGGTTCCCCGGTGGACGCCGAACTGTCGGGTCCGCTCGAGCAGTTGCCGGGTCCCGTGACCCGCGAGGGATACCGGATCCTTCAGGAGGCGCTGACCAATGTGCTGAGGCACTGCGGCCCGGTGCCGGTCCGGGTGCGCATCGAGGCGGCTGTGGGGCGACTGGAACTGGAGGTCGTCAATCCGCTGCCGGACGGTCCCGCGCTGATGACGGGCAAGGGCAGCGGACTGCGCGGTATGCGGGAGCGTGCCGCACTGCTGGGAGGGGAGGCCGAGACCGGGCCGAACGAGGGCAACTGGAGGGTGCGCGCCCGGCTTCCGCTGGAGCGAATACGCTGACCGGATGCCGGTTACCGTACTGCTCGTCGACGACGAACCCCTGGTGCGCGCGGGTCTGCGCGCCGTCCTGGAAGCTCAGCCCGACATCGAAGTGGTGGGTGAGGCGGCCGACGGCGCCTCGGTCGTCCCGCTCGTACGGCAGCTGCGGCCCGACGTGGTGGCGATGGATGTGCGGATGCCGCTGCTCGACGGGATCGAGGCGACCCGGGCGGTCCTGCGGTCGGTGGACTCCCCGCCGAAGATCCTGGTGGTCACGACCTTCGAGAACGACGAGTACGTCTACCAGGCGCTGCGGGCCGGCGCGGACGGGTTCCTGCTCAAGCGGGCGCGCCCCTCGGAGATCGTGCACGCGGTACGGCTGGTGGCGGAGGGCGAGACCCTGCTCTTCCCGGCCGCGGTGCGGGCGCTGGCCGCGGAGTACGGCAACCGCCAGGCCCGGGCCGCGCTGGAGCGGGCGGCCCTGACCGAGCGGGAGGAGTCGGTGCTGCGGCTCATGGCGCGGGGGCTGACCAACGTGGAGATCGCCGGCGAGTTGATCATCGGTGCGGAGACGGTGAAGTCACACGTCAGCGCGATCCTGGCGAAGCTGGGGGCGCGCGACCGGACCCAGGCGGTGATCACGGCGTACGAGTCGGGCTTCGTCGCCCCGGCCTGAGAGGAAGGGCACATTCCGGCCGATGAAGGGGCCACTTCTCGCCGCCGTGGCGGGTGCGCAGTACGATCCGGCTGACAGGCTCGCCGGCTGGGAGGACACACGTTGGGGCAGCTGACCGGCGGGGACCCCTCCCTGCTGCGGCGGATCAACTCCGCCGTGGTGCTTCGGGCACTGCGCGCGGCCGAATCGCCGACCCTCACCGATCTCACCCGGGTGACCGGGCTCTCCCGGCCCACCGTCGAGGGAGTCGTCGAAGGGCTGATCGGAACCGGACTCGTCGTCGAGGCAGACGCCGAGGAAGGCGCGCGCCGGCAGGGGCGTCCTGCGCGAAGGTTCCGATTCCGGGCCGAGGCGGGCCACCTGCTCGGCATCGAGATCGGCTCGCACCGGGTCGCGGTACTGCTGTCCGGGCTGGACGGGCGGGTCATCGGCGCCGGTACCAAGGAGGTCGCCGAGGCGGCTTCGGCCGACGAACGGCTGGAACGGGTACGGGCGGCGGTCGCGGACCTGCTGCGCCGCGCCGGCGTGCCGCGCGACTCCCTGCGGGCGGTCGGCGTCGGCAGCCCCGGGATCGTGGAGGCGGACGGCACGGTCCGCCTCGGCACCGCGCTGCCCGGCTGGACCGGGCTTCCGCTCGGGGATCGGCTGCGGCGCTCGTTCCGCTGCCCGGTGCATGTGGAGAACGACGCCAACGCGGCGGCGGTCGCCGAGCACTGGAAGGGGGCCGCGCGGGACACCGACGACATGGTGTTCGTGATGGCGGGGCTCAGCCCGGGCGCGGGCTCGCTGATCGGTGGCCGGCTGCACCGGGGCTTCGGCGGGGCGGCCGGTGAGATCGGCGCCCTGCACCTGCTGGGCCGGGAGGTCACTCCCGAGAGGCTGCTGTCCACCACCGGCGAACCGCTGCACCCGCTGGACGAACCCGCCGTCGCCGAGGTCTTCGCGATGGCCCGGCGGGGCGACGAGCGCGCGGTGGCGGCCGTGCAGCGGTTCATCCAGCGGCTGGTCCACGATGTGGCGGCGCTGGTCCTGGCGATGGATCCGGAGCTGGTCGTCGTCGGCGGCTGGGCGGCCGGCCTGGACGGGGTGCTGGACCCCCTCCGCCAGGAGCTGGAACGCTACTGCCTGCGTCCGCCCAGGGTGGCCCTCTCGCTGCTCGGCGAGGCCGCGGTGGCCACCGGGGCGCTGCGGCTCGCGCTCGACCACGTCGAGGAAGAGCTCTTCGCGGTGGAGAAGACGGTCACGGCCCGCCGCCCCTGACGACCCGCCGGCCGGGAGGCAGGGGCTGCCGGCGGGGGGTGTCTCAGGGTGGGTCGGGCTGGTTCAGGCCGGGTCGGGCTGGTTGTCGGGCTCGTTCAGGAGGCGACGCGCGGCTCGTGGGTGATCTCGACGTCACCCGAGTCGCCGAAGGTCAGGCGGCAGGTGTCGGCGCGGTAGGTGGCCACCGAGACGGCGGCCGTGCCCGCGGCGGTGAAGTACCGCGTGGTGACCAGGAGGACCGGGGCGCCGGGCAGCCGGTCCAGCTCCTTGGCGTCGTCGGCCCGGGCGGAACCGAGCTCCACGGAGCGGTCCTGGCCGTCCAGGACCAGCCGCTGGAGCTCGCGCAGGACGGCTCGGGCGCGGGCGGGTCCGGCCGGGGCCTCGATGCCGGTGAGTCCGGGTACGGAGGCGGCCGGGACGTAGAGCAGTTCGGCGGCGACGACCTGGCCCTGGGTGACCCGGGTCCGGCGGACCGTGTGGACGGGCTGGTCGGCGGCAAAGCCCCCACCCGTTCCCCCGCCCGCGACGAGAAGCCTGAGGACCGCGGCCGACGGCAGGCCCTCGCCCGCGTCCACCGGCTCCCAGCCGTCGACGGCCTCACCGGGCCAGCTGTGCTGCGCACTGCCGACGGCGACGCCGACGCGCGGCGGGGCGACCGTGGTACCGACGCCGCGGCGCCGCTGCAGGCGGCCTTCGAGCTCGAGCTGCTCCAGCGCCTGACGCAGGGTCGCGCGGGCAACTCCGAAACGGGCTGCGAGTTCACGCTCGTTGGGCAGCACCTCGCCGACGGCGAAGTCCTGGTCGAGCGCTTCGCTGAGGACGGTCTTGAGGTGCCAGTACTTCGGCTCCGGCACCGTTTCGAGCTGCGTGGTCCCCACCCTGAATCCTCCTGCCATCGCTGCACTCGCCGTGTGTTCCAGCGGCAGTTCCGCGCCCTTGTTTATTAAAGGTTCCTGCACTATCCCTGCGACGATAGGACGGTGCACCCCCTTGGTCAAGACCAATGCTCATGCCTTTGCCGGGCAGACCGGGCATACGTATCAAGCCGTTCACGGGATGTTCTCGTGCACCCGGAACGTCCCAAAGGCTTGTAGTCAAGGCCTACCGGGCGGTAATCATGGCGGTGGGTACTACTGACAGCCTGTCTCGTACGCGTCCACCCGACGAGGAGCAGCATGACCGCCACGGTCTCGTTCACCATCGATTCGCCGCTGGGCCCGCGCAACGCCAACGTCGCCTACGAGCGCAAGGGCGCGGGCGAACCGCTTCTTCTGCTGCACGGCATAGGCCACCACCTCCAGGCCTGGCACCCCGTGACCGACATCCTGGCCGCCGAGCACGACGTGATCGCCGTCGATCTGCCCGGCTTCGGCGTCTCGGAGCCGCTGCCCGACGGGGTCCCGTACGACCTGGGTACCGTCGCCCCGGCCCTGGGGGCGCTCTGCGCCGCGCTCGGCGTCGAGCGCCCGCACGTGGCGGGCAACTCGCTCGGCGGCCTGCTCGCGCTCCAGATGGGCCGGATAGGCCTGGCCCGCTCGGTCACGGCGCTCTCCCCCGCCGGGTTCTGGACCGAGGGCGAACGCCGCTACGCCTTCGCCACCCTCCTCGCGATGCGCGCCGGCGCCAAGGCACTGCCCCGCCCCGCGCTGGAGCGGCTCTCACGCACCGCCGCCGGCCGGACCGCGCTCACCGGCACCATCTACGCCCGCCCGGCCCGCCGTTCGCCCGAGGCCGTGGTCGCCGAGACCCTCGCCCTGCGCGATGCCACCGGCTTCGAGAAGACCCTGGCCGCGGGCGGTTCCGTACGGTTCACCGACGACGTTCCCGGCCTGCCGGTCACCATCGCCTGGGGCACCCGCGACCGGCTGCTCCTGCGCCGCCAGGGCGTGCGCGCCAAGCAGACCGTCCCCGGCGCCCGGCTGGTGCGACTCCCGGACTGCGGCCACGTACCGATGAGCGACGATCCCGCGCTGGTCGCCCGGGTCGTCCTGGACACGGCCCGTAGCACGGCAACTCGTACGGCTGCCTGAGCCGCTGACGGCTGTTCATCCGAGGTTCGCGTGGGAGACGCGGCCGGGCCGGTGTGCGGCGGCACGCTGGTCCGGCCCGATCTCGCCGCCCCCTGGAGACACACCGATGGCACCGAACCCGCACACCCGACGGACCCTCCTCGGCGGTTCCCTCGCCCTGTCCACCGCGCTGCTCGCCGCCCCGGCGCTCGCCGCCCCCGCCTTCGCCCGCTCCGGGCGGCCGCAGGCTCTCTGGGGCGTCCAGTCCGGCGAGATCACCGCGCACTCGGCCACGGTATGGACCCGCTCCGACCGCCCCGCGCGGATGTACGTCGACACCTCCCCGAGCGAGGCGTTCCGCTACGCCGTACGCCGCCACCGCGGCCCGCTGCTCGGCCCGTCCGGCGATTTCACCGGCACCACCGTCCTGCGCGACCTGCCGCCCGGACAGCAGGTCCACTACCGGGTCGTCCTGGCCGACCCCGACGACCCGCGCCGCACGGGCGAGCCGGTCTGCGGCACCTTCCGCACCACCCCCGCCTCCCGCCGCCACGACGTGCGCTTCCTGTGGTCGGGCGACCTGGCGGGCCAGGGCTGGGGCATCAACCCCGACCTCGGCGGCTACCGCGTCTTCGAGGAAATGCGGCTGCGCGACCCCGATTTCTTCCTCTTCAGCGGGGACACGATCTACGCCGACGGGCCGATCCAGCCTTCCGTCCCGCTGCGCGACGGCAGCGTCTGGCGCAACGTCACCACCGAGGAGAAGTCGAAGGTCGCCGAGACCCTCGCCGAGTTCCGCGGGAACTTCCGCTACAACCTGCTCGATCGCAACCTGCGCGACTTCAACGCCCAGGTCCCGGTCCTCGCCCAGTGGGACGACCACGAGGTGCGCAACAACTGGTATCCGGGCCAGCTGATCGAGGACCCCCGCTACACCGTCCGGGAGGCCGACGTCCTCGCCGCCCGGGCCCGCCAGGCCTTCGGCGAGTACTTCCCCGTCACCGACCTGCGCGGCGGCCGCGCCGAGGGCCGGATGTACCGCGTGATGCGCTACGGTCCGCTGCTCGACGTCTTCGTGCTCGACATGCGCACCTACCGCAACGCCAACTCCCCCGGCACCCAGACCGAGGACCCCATCGGCATCCTCGGTCCCGAGCAGCTGGCCTGGGTCAAGCGCGAGCTGTCGCGCTCGCGCGCCACCTGGAAGGTCATCGCCGCCGACATGCCGCTGGGCATCGTCGTCGCCGACGGGGCGGCCAACTTCGAGGCCGTGGCCCAGGGCGATCCCGGAGCGCCGCTGGGGCGCGAGCTCCAGATCGCCGAACTCCTGCGCCACATCAAGCACCAGCGCATCACCGGCACCGTGTGGCTCGCCGCCGACGTCCACTACACGGCCGCCAACCACTACGCGCCCGAGCGGGCGGCCTTCACCGACTTCGCACCGTTCTGGGAGTTCGTCTCCGGCCCGATCGGCGCGGGCGGCTTCCCCGCCGGGCGGCTCGACGCCACCTTCGGCCCGGAGACGGCGTACGTGCAGTCGGCCCCGCTCGCCAACATGTCACCCTCGGAGAACCCTCCGTACTACGGCGAGGTCGACATCGACGGCACCGGCGGAGAGCTCACCGTCCGGCTGCGGCGCCAAGGAGGAGGCGTCCTGTTCACCAGGACGCTCCAGCCCGGCCGCGTGGGTCAGTGAGCACACGAAGCGCCGACCCACCCCACCCACCCCCTCCGAGTGTCGGAAATAACCTGGAAAACTGGGTGAAATCGACCAGATGGACACTTAACCCATCGGTCACAGATCGTTCGTGATCACGCAACACCCCTACGTCACAGTGGTGTGCATGACTGACCGTAATGTTGCCCCTGCCCAGCGTCTCCACCGGCACCACTGGCGTCGCGACGTCGTCGAACTCGCCGCGCTCTTCTGCGCCGTCGCGGTCGCCGACGCCATCGCCAATCTCGTCGTGCACGGCCCGAGGGGCCCGATCCTGCTGGTCGCCTCGGCCGTCGCACTCCTGGTCACCGCGGCCTTCCACACCTGGTGGGCACGGCGCCACAGCCATGCGCCCCCGCCGGACGGCACAGCGCCCAGCGATACGCCCCCGGCCACCGCCCCCGGCGCGACCGTGGCCACCGCCGCCCTGTGGCGGATGCGCACCACTGTCCGTGACGAGCCCGGCTCCCTGGCGGCGCTCTGCACCGCCCTCGCCCGCAACGGCGTCGACATCCTCACCCTCCAGACGCACCCGCTCCCCGAGGGCGGCACCGTCGACGAGTTCCTGTTGCGCGCTCCGCAGCAGCTGGCCTCCGCCGATCTCAGCCGCGCCATCTCCCGGGCCGGCGGCCACAGCACCTGGATCGAGCGCGCCGACGCCCACGACCTGGTCGACACCCCGACCCGCGTACTGGGCCTGGCCACCCGGACCGCCCTGGACGCCGCCGAGCTCCCGCTCGCACTGCGCCAGCTGCTGGGCCGCTGCACCATCCACTCCATCCCGGCGACCACCCTCTCCGGCCGCCCCAACTCCGGCGCCGACGCCCCGGTCGAGGGGGTCCTGGAGGCCACGGTCATGCGGCTGCGCGACCCCTCGGGCGGCGCGATCACCGTGGAACGGCCCTACCTGCCGTTCACCCCGACCGAGTTCGCCCGCGCCCGCGCCCTGGTCGAGCTCGACGCCCGCCTCGGCCCGCGCGTGCCCCGCAGCCAGGACGTGCTGACCCTGCCCGAGGGCAACGAGATCACCGTGCGCCGCGCCGACGGCTCCGACCAGGCGGCGGCCCGCGCGATGCACGACCGCTGCTCCGAGCGCACCCTCGGCCTGCGCTACCACGGCCCCGTCGCCGACGCCGACCGCTACCTCGGCCACCTGCTGAGCCCCCGCTTCGGCCGCACCCTCGCCGCCACCACCGCCTCCGGCAAGCTCGTCGCCCTCGGCCACCTGCTCTGGGACGGGGACGAGACCGAAATCGCGCTGCTGATCGAGGACGAGTGGCAGCGCCGCGGCGTCGGCTCCGAACTGCTGCGCCGGCTCATCTCGATGGCCATCGAGGCCGGCTGCGACAGCGTGTACGCCGTCACCCGGGCCTCCAACACCGGCATGGTCGCCGCCATGCGCGGCCTGGGCCTGCCCCTCGACTACCAGATCGAAGAGGGCACGCTGGTGATCACGGCCCGGCTGGATGCCACCCCGGTCAGTTCGCGGCTCCCGTACGAGCTCCCGTACGAGCTCCCGCGCGAGCAGCAGAGCCCCCGCCACGGCCACTGACCCCGCGCCGTACCGGCACCGACCCCGACGGGCCGGCTCCGAGCGGCACGCCCCGGTCCCCCTCGCCCGGACCGGGGCGGACCGGGGCGGACCGGGCCGCCCGGAGGTGCCGCCCGCCTTCTCACGTCAGCAGGCCGGCGTCAAACGGTGATGACGTGGCCCCGTCTCGCATACGAAGATGGCCCCATGTCAGAGACCCTCCACAACGGCAGCGACACCAGGCTGCCCCGCCAGGTGGCCGACGCGTACGTCGACGACCTGATCACCCTCGACCCGATCACCGGTACCTACCTCGGTGTCGCCGCGAGCTCCGGCAAGCTCCCGGACTTCTCCCCGGCCGGCCGCGCTGCCGTCGCCGAACTCTCCCGCACCACCCTCGCCCGCCTCGACGCCGCAGAGCGCCTCCCCGGCGCCGACAGCGACGCCGAGCGCCGCTGCGCCCGCCTGCTGCGCGAGCGCCTCACGGCCGAACTCGCCGTCCACGAGGCCGACGAGGACCTGTGCGCGGTGAGCAACATCCACAGCCCCGTGCACTCCGTCCGCGAGGTCTTCACGCTGACCCCCGCCGACACCGACGAGGACTGGGCCGCGATCGCCGAGCGGCTGCGCGCCGTACCGGCCGCGATCGCAGGTTACCGGGAGAGCCTGGGCCTCGGTCTGGAGCGGGGCCTGTACGGCGGCCCGCGCGCCACCGCCACCATGATCGGCCAGCTCGCCGCCTGGGCCGGCCAGAACGGCGACGAGCCCGCCTTCTTCGAGGACTTCGCCTCCGCCGGCCCGGAAGCCCTGCGCGCCGAGCTCGACGAGGCCGCGACCGCCGCGACCGCCTCCGTCGCCGAACTGCGCGACTGGATGGAGTCGGTGTACGCCCCGGCCGTCGAGGGCAAGCCGGACACCGTCGGCCGCGAGCGGTACGCCCGCTGGTCGCGGTACTTCAACGGCACGGACCTGGACCTGGACGAGGCGTACGCCTACGGCTGGTCCGAGTACCACCGGCTGCTCGGCGAGATGAAGACCGAGGCGGCCAAGATCCTGCCCGGCGCCGGCCCCTGGGACGCACTGCGCCACCTCGACGAGCACGGCACCCACATCGAGGGCGTGGACGAGGTCCAGGCCTGGCTGCAGGGCATCATGGACGAGGCCATCGAGAACCTCGACGGCACGCACTTCGAACTCGCCGAGCGGGTACGGAAGGTGGAGTCCCGGATCGCCCCGCCGGGCGGCGCCGCGGCTCCGTACTACACCGGTCCCTCGGAGGACTTCTCCCGTCCGGGCCGCACCTGGCTGCCCACCATGGGCCAGACCCGGTTCCCCGTGTACGACCTGGTCTCCACCTGGTACCACGAGGGCGTTCCGGGTCACCACCTCCAGCTCGCGCAGTGGACGCACGTCGCCGACCAGCTCTCCCGCTACCAGGCCACCGTCGGCATCGTCAGTGCCAACGCCGAGGGCTGGGCGCTGTACGCGGAGCGGCTGATGGACGAGCTGGGCTACCTCAAGGACGCGGAGCAGCGTCTGGGCTACCTGGACTGCCAGATGATGCGGGCGGCGCGGGTCATCGTGGACATCGGCATGCACCTGGGCCTGGAGATCCCGGCGGACTCGCCGTTCCACCCGGGCGAGAGGTGGACTCCCGACCTCGCGCAGGAGTTCTTCGGCCTGCACAGCGGCCGGCCGGCGGACTTCGTCGAGAGCGAGCTGACCCGGTACCTGTCGATGCCCGGTCAGGCGATCGGGTACAAGCTGGGCGAGCGCGCCTGGCTGCTGGGCCGGGACAACGCCCGGGCCGCGCACGGCGATTCCTTCGACCTGAAGGCCTGGCACATGGCGGCGCTGTCGCAGGGTTCGCTGGGGCTGGACGACCTGGTGGACGAGCTCTCGAAGCTCTGATCCCCGCCACCCGGACGGCCACCCGGACGGGCCGCACCCTCGAGGGGTGCGGCCCGTCCGCGTGGCCCGGCCGGTTCAGCAGCCGCAGTCGTCCGAGCCGGTGGGGGCGGTCAGCGGGTCGGCCTCGGCACGCTGCCGGCTGCCCTGCCAGGTCTCGACCTCGAAGCCCTCGCGGATCCAGTACTCGATGCCGCCGAGCATCTCCTTGACCTGGAAGCCGAGTTCGGCCAGGGCCAGTGCGGAGCGGGCGCCTCCGTTGCAGCCCGGGCCCCAGCAGTAGGTCACCACGGGCACGTTCTTGTCGAGGAGCCGCTCGGCCTGCTCGGGGATGAGCGCGGTGGGCAGGTGGATCGCGCCGGGTACGTGGGCCTGGTCCCAGGACGGTGTGGAGCGGGAGTCGATCAGCTGGAAGCCGAGCTCGGTGCCCTGCTCGCGGTGGGTCTTGACGGCGGCGGCGACATCCGACACGTCGGCGTGGAAGGCGAGGCTCGCCGCGAAGTAGGCGGCGGCCGCGGCCGGAGAGGCCGGCGCCACCCTCAGTACGGGGTTGGCGGCGGGTGCGGTCGAGGTGTTCTGCGTCGTCGTCATGGCTCAAAATCTACGATCTGTTGATCAACCCCGGAAGGGGTTTTCCCCGGCCTTTCCCTTGTCCAACCGGGGAATCCCCTGCTAGACCTGCGATGTGACCGACTATTCCCCTGACGCCACCGACTGGCGGATCCTCGAAGCGCTCCAGCGGGACGGCCGCGCCAGCTTCACCGAGCTCGCCCGCTCCGTGGCGATGTCCGCGAGCGCCGTCACCGAGCGGGTCCGCCGCCTCGAGGAACTCGGCATCATCACCGGCTACACGGCCGTGGTGGACCCGGAGAAGCTCGGAAAGTCGATCATGGCCCTGGTCCGGCTGCGCTATCCGCACGGCAACTACAAGCCGTTCCACGACTTCCTCGACTCCACCTCCGAGATCCTGGAGGCCCATCACGTCACCGGTGACGACTGCTTCGTGCTCAAGGTCGCCGCCCGCTCGATGGCGCACCTGGAGGAGGTCACCGGCCGGATCTCCGGCCTCGGCCCGGTGACCACCAGCATCGTGTACTCGTCGCCGCTGCCCCGCAGGCCGCTCAGTCCGTGAGCGCCGCGGTGCGGTGGCGCACCACCGAGCCCCCGCGCTGCTTGACGATCTCCAACTGCGCCTGCACCCGGGTCCGCAGATCGGCCACGTGACTGACGATGCCGACGCTGCGGTCCCGCTCGCGCAGCGAGTCCAGCACGTCGAGCACCTCGTCCAGCGCCTGGTCGTCGAGGCTGCCGAAGCCCTCGTCGATGAAGAGGGTGTCCAGGCGCATGCCGCCCGCCTCGTCGGTGACCACGTCGGCCAGGCCCAGCGCGAGGGCGAGCGAGGCGAAGAAGGTCTCGCCGCCCGACAGGGTCGCGGTGTCGCGTTCGCTGCCGGTCCAGGAGTCGACCACGTGCAGCCCCAGGCCGGACCGGCCCCGTCCGCTCGCCCGCGCGTCGGAGTGGACCAGGGTGTAGCGGCCGCCGGACATGCGCAGCAGCCGTACCGTCGCGGCGGCGGCGACCTGCTCCAGGCGGGCGGCCAGTACGTACGCCTCCAGCCGCATCTTGCGCTCGTTGTCGGCGGAGGTGCCGGCGGTGAGTCCGGCCAGCCGGGCCACCCGTTCGTAGGCCTCGCGCAGCGGGCCCAGGGCGCGCAGTTCCTGCTCGGCCTGCCGGGAGAGCCGGTCCAGCTCGGCGCAGCGGACCCGGGCGGCGTCGAAGGCCGACCCGGCCGTACGAAGCTTCGCCGCGGCCTGGGCCGCGTACGCCTCGGCCTGCTCCGGTTCAGCCGGAGGCAGTGCTGCCGCCGCGGCGGTGTCGGTCTCGCCGAGGCGGTCCGCCAGCATCGCCTCCTCTGCCTGCCAGGCGTCCATCCGGCGCTGGAGCGCGGTGCGTTCGTACTCGGGGAGCACCGCGTCGGCGGCGGCCTCGATGGTGTCGAAGCCGGCCTTGAAGGCGGCGTCGGCGAGCTGGTCGTCGGCCTCCTTCAGCCGGGCGGCGGTGGTCTCGGCCCGGCGCAGCGCGGCCGCGGCCGCCGAGACCATCCGGACCCGGTCCTCCAGGGTCCGGGCGCGGGCCGCGACGGTCGGCGCGTCGGCCCGTACGAGCGCGAGCTCTGCCTCCAGCGAGGCCTGTTCCCGGTCCAGTTGCTCGCGGTGGGAGGCCCTGGCGGCGGCCCGGCGCTCGGCGTCGAGCCGGTCGGCGCTGCGCGTTGCGTGCTCCCGCTCGGCGCGGGCGAGCCGCTCGCGGGCCGCGTGCAGTCCGGCGGCCGCGGCGTGCGCGGCGGCGTGCCGGAGCTCAGGTCCGCGGTCAGGGCGAGGAGTTCGGCGGTGGTGGCTTCTCCGGCGGCGGCCGCGGCCTCGCCGCGGGCCTGCTCGTCGGCTGCCAGTCGGCGCTCGACGGCGGCCTTGGCCTGCTCGGCCTGCTCGAACACGGCGTGGGCGGCGTCCTCGGCGGCGCGGTCCACGTGGCCGGGGGCCGGGCGGGCCGGAGCGGGGTGCCGGGCCGATCCGCAGACGGCGCACGCCTCTCCCGCGACCAGTGCCTCGGCGAGCTCGGCGGCGATCCCGCGCAGCCTGGCCTCCTTGAGCTCCAGCCAGCGCTCCCGGGAGGCGGCCGACTCCTCGCGTACGCGGAGCAGTTCGCCCGCGGCGCGTTCCGCGGCGGCGGCCAGTTCATCGCGCCGCCGGGCCGCGTTCAGCTGGAGCCGGGCGGGCTCGAGCCGGCCCGCGAGCTGCTCGGCCAGGGTCGCGGCCTGCTGGGCGGCGTCCGCGCGGGCGTGCAGGGCGGCCCGGGTGGCCTCCCAGCGCTCGAGCCACTCGGCGGACTCCCGGTGCTGCTCTTCGGCGGCCCGGGCCTCCTGCTCCAGGTTGGCCCGCTCGCGGCCGATGTCGGCGCTGCGCTGCTCGGCCCGGTGGGCGGCGCCCAGCGCGCCGAGCTCCTCGCGCAGCCGCTGCTCGACGCCGGCCAGGTGCTCGGTGCCGGACTCCTTCAGCGCCGCCGGGAGTTCGGCGCGGGCGGCCGTCTCGCGTGCGCGGCGGCCAGGTGCCCGGCGGAGGCCGCGCCGCGCAGTTCCAGGGCGGGGGCGACCAGGGCGCCGCGGCGGCCCGGTCCAGCAGTGCGCGCACCCGTTCGCGCTCGGGGGCCGCCTCGGCGAGGACGGCGGCCCGGCGGGACGTCTCCACGTGCCGCCGCTGGAGCCGGTCGAGTTCCCGCGCGTCCTCGGCGGCCCGCCGGGCGGCGGCGTGCCGGCCCTCGACGGCGGCGAGCGCGTACTCGGCGACGGCCAGCCGCTCGCGCGCCGAGCAGCGGGCGACGGCCGCCCAGGCCCGGACGGCCGCGGCGAGACCGGGGTCGCCGGGCTGGTGCCGGGGCAGCGGCCAGGCACGCAGGTCCGAGCTGTCCCCGGCGGCCTGGGCGAGCCGTTGCGCGGTGTGCAGCACCTTCTCGTCCCCGGCGCGCACCCTGGCCTCGGCGGCCCGGCGGCGTTCGCCGAGCAGGGCCTCGACGGCGGCGAAGCGGCGGGTGTCGAAGAGCCGCCCGAGGAGCCGGCCGCGGGCTGCCTCGTCGGCGCGCAGGAACCGCGCGAACTCGCCCTGCGGCAGGAGCACCACCTGGCAGAACTGCTCCCGGCTCATGCCGAGCAGCTGCTCGATCTCCTCGCCGATCTCCTGGTGGGAGCGGCTGAGTGCCTGCCAGCCCTCACCGGTGTGCTCGCGCAGCCAACTCTGCGCCTTGTCCTTGGTGGTGCCGGTGCCGCGCTTCTTGGGGCGGTCCTGTTCGGGGCGCCGGGTGATCTCCAGGCGGCGGCCGCCCGCGGTGAGTTCGAGCGTGACCTCGGTGGGGGTCCCGCCGGCCGCGTGGTCGCTGCGCAGGCTGGTGCCGGGTGCCTGGCGGGGGCCGGGGACGGATCCGTACAGGGCGTAGCAGACGGCGTCCAGGACGGAGGTCTTCCCCGCGCCGGTGGGCCCGTGCAGCAGGAAGATCCCGGCTCCGGAGAGCGCGTCGAAGTCGATGTCCTGGGGTTCGGCGAAGGGTCCGAAGGCCGTGACCTTGAGCCGGTGCAGCCTCATCGGTGGGTCTCCTGGCGGCTGTCGTCGGCCCGCACGTCGTCGAAGGCGCCCTGGAGGACGGCCCGTTCGGCCTCGTCGGGGTGGCCGCCGCCGCGTACGTGGGCGACGAAGTCCTCGGCGATCTCCTGGTCGCTGCGGCCCTTGAGCCGCTGGGCGTAGGAGGCGCCGGTCTCCTCCTCGCGGCCCTCGGGGTCGAAGGCGAGGCTGAGGGTGTGCGGGAAGCGGGCGGCGAGCCGGGCCATAGGGTCGTCGGGCCGGACGGGATCGGTGAGGGTGGCCTCGACCCAGGAGTCCGCGTGCCGGGCGTGCGCCGGGTCCCCGAGCAGGGCTTCGAGAGGTCCGCGCAGCCGGGCGAGGGCCCTCGGTACGGGGGTGTCGATCCGCTCGGCGGCGGCGATCTCGCCTTCCGGGCCCAGTTCGACGAGCCACATGCTCTTGCGGTGGTCGGCCTCGGAGAAGGAGTAGGCGAGGGGGGAACCGGAGTAGCGGACCCGTTCGCTGATCGTCTGGCAGCCGTGCAGGTGGCCGAGGGCGGCGTAGTCCACCCCGTCGAAGACGGAGGCGGGCACGGCCTCGACCCCGCCGACGGAGATGTCGCGCTCGCTGTCGCTGGTCTGCCCGCCGGTGACGAAGGCGTGGGCGAGCACGATGGAGCGGGTACCGGGCGCGCGGGCGGCGAGGTCGGCGCGGATCCGGTCCATGGCCGCGCCGAGCACGGCCTCGTGGCTCACCTTCTCGGCGCCGAACTCGTCCTTGACCAGGGCCGGTTCCAGGTAGGGCAGCCCGTACAGCGCCACCTCGCCGTGTACGTCGGCCAGCACCACGGGGTCGGCGCAGCCGGCCGGGTCGGTCCTCAGGTGGATCCCGGCGCGGTCGATCAGTCCGGCCCCGACCCCGAGCCGGCGGGCGGAGTCGTGGTTGCCGGAGATCATCACGGTGGGCACCCCGAGCTCGGCGAGCCGGTGCAGGGCCCGGTCGTACAGCTCGACGGCGGGCAGCGGGGGCACGGCACGGTCGTAGACGTCCCCGGCGACGAGGACGGCGTCGACCTCGTGCTCCCGGACGGTCTCGACGAGGTGGTCGACGAAGGCGGCCTGGGCGCCGAGCAGGTTCACGCGGTGGAAGGACCGGCCGAGGTGCCAGTCGGAGGTGTGCAGGAACTTCACTCGCCGGCCTCGCCGTACATACCGTCTCCCCCTGCTGGTCTCCCGCTCGTGAACCCCTCTACGCTAACGCGTCCGGCCCGTCACTCAGGGCGCGTACGTCTCTCCGCCGAGGGTGAGGGTGGCGCTGCCCGCCGTGCTGTCGGCGAGCCAGGCCTCGAAGGCGGGCAGCTCCGCCTCCGGGAGGGCGACCTCGATCTCGACCGCGGCCCCGTAGCGCAGGTCCACCACGGTCCGGCCGGTGGAGCGCAGGTCGTTCTGGGTCTTGCCGGCGCGCTGGTGGTCGACGGTGACGGTGGCCAGCCGGTAGCGGCGCCGGGTGACGGTGCCGAGTGCGTCGAGGGCCTCGCCGACGACTCCGCCGTAGGCCCTGATCAGACCGCCGGCGCCGAGTTTCACCCCGCCGTAGTAGCGGGTGACGACGGCGACCGCGTACCGGATGTCCCGGCGCATGAGCATCTGCAGCATGGGTACCCCGGCGGTGCCGCCGGGCTCGCCGTCGTCGCTGGCCTTCTGGACGGCCGCGTCGGCGCCGATCACGTAGGCGAAGCAGTTGTGCGTGGCGGTGGGGTGCTCCTTGCGGACGCGCGCGACGAAGTCCTGCGCCTCCTGCTCGGTCGCGGCGGGCGCGAGCGAGCACAGGAAGCGCGAGCGGTTGATCTCGGACTCGTGCACACCCTCGCGGGACACCGTCACGTACTGGTCTGCCTTCACCGCTCCACCCTACGGGGAATCGGACATGTGTCTTTTCGGTTGATCCGGAGAGCGCAGAGCGCGAAGAGCAGAGTCCGAGCAGCAGGAGGCGGCACACGTGTACGGCGATCCGGCAACCATCCGCAAGATCCTCACCGAACTGGGCGACACCTGGGCCGTGGTGGGCCTCTCGAACAACCGGGACCGGGCGGCCTACGGGGTGGCCCGGGTCCTCCAGCAGTTCGGCAAGCGCGTGATCCCCGTACACCCCAAGGCGGAGACGGTGCACGGGGAGCCCGGGTACGCCTCGCTGGAGGCGATCCCCTTCAAGGTGGACGTGGTGGACGTCTTCGTGAACAGCGAGCTGGCGGGGCCGGTCGCCGACCAGGCGGTGGCGGTCGGAGCGGACGCCGTCTGGTTCCAGCTGGGCGTGGTCGACGAGGCCGCCTACGAGCGCACCCGCAAGGCCGGGCTGTCCATGGTCATGGACCGCTGCCCGGCGATCGAGATCCCGGCGCTCTAGACCGCCCGCGGCCTAGGACTGCTCGGCCTCCGCCAGCTGCGCCAGGCCGCGGAGCTGTTCCGGGGTCATGCCGTCGGGGATCGGGACCGGCGCCGGCGTGCGCAGCGGGGGCTGCCAGCCGGTGTCCGGCTCCCAGCGCCGCACGACGCGCGCCGGGGCCCCGGCCACCACGGCGTGGTCCGGGACCTCGCCCCGTACGACGGCGCCCGCGGCGACCACGACGTTGCGGCCCAGCCGCGCGCCCGGCAGGATCACCGCGCCCGTACCCAGCCAGCAGCCCGGGCCGATCTCGACCGGCGCGCTGCGCGGCCACTGCTTGCCGACGGGCTGGTGCGGGTCGTCGTAACTGTGGTTCGTGGAGGTGATGTACACCCCGGGGCCGCAGAAGGTGTCGTTCCCGATGGTGATCCGGGCGTCGGCGATGACATGGCTGTCCCGGCCGATGACCACCCCGTGGCCGAGGACGAGCATCGGCTCCGTGCCGAGGTCGAGATCCGGCATCATCCCGGCGGTGAGGGTGACCTGCTCGCCGATGATGCAGTGGTCACCGAGCCGGATCCAGGGCTCGCCGAAGATCGTGCCCTGCGGGAAGGCGAGCCGGGTGTTCGGCCCGATCGCGCCGAACCGCAGCCGCCCCGGGGTCTGCGCGGTGACCGCGCCGGCCTGCTGCATCCAGCGCCAGGCGGTGTGGACCGCGCGGCTCGCCAGCCGGCGGCGCAGGGCCGTCAGAGATGAGAACGTGTTCTGGTTCTTCGGCACCCGGCCACGGTAGTCCGCCGGGAGCCGGTCGTCCGGACCACCATCCTGTGATCTTCACCCCATCGCGGGGCGGGCCGGGCGCGTGCCCTACCGTGCCGGTAGCGCGGCTCACGGAAACAGAGGAAATGATCATGACGCAGCAGGCGACGCAGGGCCAGGCACTCATCGCGGGCGTCGGCGGCAAGCAGCCGTCCGTCGACCCGACCGCCTTCGCCGCACCCACCTCCGTCGTGGTCGGCGAGGTCACCCTGGCCGCCGGCGCGAGCGTCTGGTACTCCGCGGTGCTGCGCGCCGACTGCGGCCCGATCACGCTCGGCGCGGACAGCAACGTGCAGGACAACTGCACGCTCCACGTGGACCCCGGATTCCCGGTGTCGATCGGCGAGCGCGTCTCCATCGGCCACAACGCCGTCGTGCACGGCTGCACCGTCGAGGACGACTGCCTGATCGGCATGGGCGCGACGGTCCTGAACGGCGCGGTGATCGGCGCCGGCTCGCTGGTCGCCGCCCAGGCACTGGTCCCGCAGGGCATGGTGGTCCCGCCCGGCTCCCTGGTCGCGGGCGTCCCGGCCAAGGTGCGGCGCGAGCTGACCGAGGAGGAGCGCGAGGGCATCAAGGTCAACGCCGCGATGTACGTGGACCTGGCCAAGCAGCACCGAGCCGCGGTGACGCCGGGCGTCTAGCGGGCCGCCCGGTCTGACACGGTGCCGGCCGCTTCACCGTTATTCGGAGACCGGCACCGGGGCCGTCGGCTGCGCGGGGACCGCGGCCTCGGCCGTTGCGGCCGCGGCTGCCTTCTTCATGCGGCTGCGCACCACCAGCGTCACCGTGATCCCGAACAGCACGGCGAGTCCCAGGGCCAGCCAGGAGAACCGCTTCAGCCACGGCTCGGCGACGATTCCGACCGAGTAGATGACGGCCGTGGTGCCGCCCGCCCAGAGGATCCCGCCGAGGATGTTGGCGATCAGGAAGCGCCAGTACGGCATGTGCAGCACACCCGCCAGCGGCCCGGCGAAGATCCGCAGCAGCGCCACGAAACGCCCGAAGAAGACGGCCCACATGCCCCACCGCTCGAAGGAGCGTTCCGCCAGCGCCACGTGGTCCGGCCCGAAGTGCTTGGGGAAGCGCCGGCCCAGCTTCTCCAGCAGCGGCTTGCCGCCCCGGCGCCCGATCGCGTAGCCGATCGAGTCGCCGACGATCGCGCCGGTGGTCGCGCAGATGCCCAGCACCACGGGGTCGATCTCCCCGTGCTGCGAGGCGAGCAGTGCCGAACTGACCAGGATGATCTCGCCCGGCAGCGGGATGCCGAGGCTCTCCAGGCCGATGACCAGACCCACGAGGAGATAGATGCTGACCGCCGGAATCGTCTCCAGCCATTCCTGGATGTGCACCGGTACGTCCTCCCGAGTCGTCCCCGGCGCGCCCCCTGTGACACGCCGAACGGGCAGCCTATCGGCTCCCCACCACGGCCTTTGACCTCAGTGGCAGTTCGCGCGAGGAACGGCCCGCGAACACCTCGCGGCGGCCGGATCCCAGCACCCACGCGTGCTGTTCCGGGTCCCACGACGACAGCGTCCGGGCGTCGACGTCGAGGACGACCCGCTGCGCCTCCCCGGGCGCGAGGGTCAGCCGCCGGTAGCCGGCCAGCGCGCGCACCGGCTGGTCGAGGTCGAGCTCCGCGGACGGGCCCACGTACACCTGCGCCACTTCCGTGCCCTTGCGGCGGCCGGTGTTGCGGACGGTGAACTCCACGCGCAGGCCGCCGCCTTCCGGCCGGACCGTCAGCTTCTCGTACTGCCAGGTCGTGTACGAGAGCCCGTGCCCGAAGGGGAACAGCGGGGCCACCCGCTGCGCGTCGTACCAGCGGTGGCCGACGTGGATGCCCTCGCGGTACTCCTGCCGTCCGCCCACGCCCGGGTAGCGCAGCGGGTCCCCGCCCACCGGCGTCGCCTGCTCGTCGGCCGGGAAGGTCTGGGTGAGCCGGCCGCCCGGGTCCACGTCCCCGAAGAGGATGTCGGCCGTGGCGCCCGCACCCTCCTGGCCGGGGTAGTACATCTGCAGCACCGCCCCGGTCCGGGCGAGCCAGGGCATGGTCGTGCTCGAGGAGGTGTTGAGCACGACGGTGGTGCGGGGGTTGGCGGCGGCGACCGCCTCGATCAGCGCGGCCTGCCCGCCCGGCAGCGCCAGCGTGGTCCGGTCGGTGCCCTCGGTGGCGTCCTCGTAGGCGAACAGGATCACGCTGCGGGCCTCCTTCGCGGTCTTCACCGCCTCGGCGAGATCCGCGGCGCGGGTGGCCTTCGTGGTGTGCCGCAGCCGGAAGCGCTGGCCCTTGTCCCCGCCCCGGGCGGTCACGGCGAGCCGGTGGACACCCGCCTTGAGGGCGAGCGTGCGGCGCCGGACGGTCATCCCGTCCGGCGCGGAGCCGAGCAGTCCGCCCGCGAAGACCTCGGCCACGCCCTGGCGGAGGGGGAACAGCTCCTCCCCGTCGAGGCGCACGACCGGCCGCTGCCCGGTGTAGTGGACGAGCAGGGTCCACTCGTCGTCCGCCGCGAGCCGGAACTCCCCCTCGTGGCTCCACTCGCGCCCGGCGTCCACCGCCCGGTCGTCCAGACCGGCGGGTGGCGTCAGCAGGGCAGCCGGCAGGGCCCGGCCGTACAGGTCCTCGCCGAGGGCGTGGCGCACGGTCGAGCCGTTCCCGGCGCGCTGCCGGATGGCGGTGAGCGGGGCGGCCGCCCCGTCGGGGATCACGTGGGCGCTCCCGCCGCCCCCGACGAAGGGGACCTGGCCGGTCGGTCCGATCACCGCGATCGAGCGTGCGGCGGCGCCGGTCAGCGGCAGGGTGTCGTGCTCGTTGCGCAGCAGCACCGCCCCGGCGGTGGCCACCTTGCGGGCGACCCGCGCCCCCGCGGCCGCGTCGCGCGCGGGCCGCGCGGCGGGCCGGGCCGCCAGCAGCCCGAACCGGTCCATCGTGCCCAGGATCCGGCGTACGGCGAGGTCGACGGCGCTCTCGGGGACGGAGCCGCCGCGCACCGCCTCGCGCAGCGGGCCGCCGAAGTGGGTGCCGCCGGGCATCTCCATGTCGAGTCCGGCGCCGATGGCGGCGACGGTGCTGTGGGTGGCATCCCAGTCGGACATCACCCAGCCGTCGAACCCCCAGCCGCCGCGCAGCACGTCGTCGAGCATCGGTTTGCTCTCGCAGGCATGGACGCCGTTGACCTTGTTGTAAGCGCCCATCACGGCGCCCGCGCCGGCGGTGACGGCGGCCTCGAAGCCCCGGAGCTCGGTCTCGTGCAGGGTCTGCTCGTCGGCGACGACGTCGACGGTGTCGCGGCCGTGCTCCTGGTTGTTGAGGGCGAAGTGCTTGACGGTGGCGATGAGCCCCTCGTCCTGGATCCCGCGGATCATCTCGGCGACGAGGTCGGCGGTGAGGCGCGGTTCCTCGGCGAAGGTCTCAAAGTTCCGGCCCGCGTACGGGGTGCGGATGAGGTTGACCATGGGCGACAGGACGACGTCCTGGCCGAGCGCGCGGCCCTCGCGGCCGATGACGCGGCCGTACTCGCGGGCCAGCGCCGGGTCGAAGGCGGAGGCGAGCAGGACGGGCGCGGGCAGGGCGGTGGCGGGTCTCGCGACCCGCACCCCGGCGGAGCCGTCGGCGAGGCGGAGGGCGGGGATGCCCAGGCGCGGGACGCCGGGTACGTATCCGGCCTGGCCGAGGGGGGCCGGGTCCCGGGCGCCGTGGAGCAGGGCGGTCTTCTCGTCGAGGGTGAGCCGCTCGACGAGGGAGTCGATCCGGGCGGGACTCGCGGGCTCGGCGGCGGCCGCGGGGGCCGGGGCTCCCGTACGCAGTCCGGCGCCCGGCGGCACGGTGGCGACGCACCCGCCGGCGCCCAGGCCCACCGCGGCGAGCAGCCGCATCGCTGAACGTCTCGACACGGCCTCGCTCATGGGCGCTCCCTGCGGGCGGGGGTGGGACGGCGGGAGCGGCCCGCGCCGGACCGCTCCCCCGCCCACTGTGCGCCGCGCGCCCGGGGGCCCGGGCGAGACGCGCCACCGCGACGCCCGGTTTCAGCCCTGCGGCGGCTGCGGCAGGCCGTCGGCCTCCCGCTGGGGCTCGTCCTGTACCTGGACGCGTGCCTCGGTGCGGTGCCCCCGCGCGATGTAGTCGCGTACGACGGCCTCCACCGCGTCCTGCGGCGATCCGACCCCGGCGAGCACCATCACCTCCACCACGAGCTCGGCATCGAGGCTGATGTTGACCTTGGCCACGGGTACCCCCTCCATCGTCGTGCGAGGGACTCTAGCCGTGGCGGCGCCCGCTCACGCGTTGGGGCGCAGGGTCCACACGACCGTCATCTCGCCGGTGACGGCCTCGTCCTCGCGCTGGATGGCGATGGTGACCGGGAATTCGGGGCGGCCGCCCGCGTCGAGTTCGGCCACGACCTCCGCCGCCGGGCGGCCGAGGGTGGCGGTGGCGGTCACGACGCCCTTGGCGAGCTTCTTGTAGCCGATCTCGGCCCTCACCGCGAGGGGCACGGCGCGCGAGAGCTGGTCGCCGAAGGCGGCCAGGACGATCGCGCCGCTCGCGGACTCGGCGAGGGTGAACATGGCGCCGGCGTGCGGGCCGCCCACGTGGTTGTGGAAGTCGGGCTGGTCCGGGAGGCGGACGACCGCGCGCTCGGGGGTGGTCTCCAGGAACTGGAGGTTCAGGGTCCGGGCCATCGGCACCGTCGCGGCGAGCAGTTCGCCCACGTTCATCTGATCTGCGCTCATGGAACGCGATGTTACCCACGAGTAGATGCGCTTGGCCAGAGCCTGCACGGGGGCGGCCGTGGCTCCCGGCTCCCGCTCCCACTATCGTTACCGGCCATGTGGCCAGGACAGCAGCAGCCGCCCGGGGGCGAGCAGAACCCCCAGGACGCGCAACAGAACCCGTACCAGCAGCAGCCGGCACAGCCGAACCCGTACCAGCAGCAGCCCGGTTACGGATATCCGCAGCAGCCGGGGCACCAGCAGCCCCCGACCGTTCCCGGCCAGCAGTGGGGGCCGCCTCAGCAGCCCCAGCAGCGGCCGGGAGGCGGCGGGAGCCCCTTCCAGACCAAGACCGTGGCCATCGTCGCCGCGGCCGCGGTGGTCGTGGCGGCCGCCGCGACCGGCGCGTTCGTCCTGACCCGGGACGACAAGAAGACCAACGAGGCGGACGACAAGCCCACCGCCTCCGCCTCGGCTTCCGCCGCGCCCGCCCCGGCCGGCAGCAGCGCGAACCCGCGGGCCGAGGGCGACGTGAAGCCGGTGATCGCGGGCTGGAAGGTGGTCATCAACCCCAAGCACGGCACCGCCTTCGACGTCCCGCCGGAGTGGAACGTGCTGGGCTCCGGCGTGGCCATCGGCTTCGAGGACGAGGCGAAGAAGGACGGCTCCTCGATCGTGATGATGTCGGCCCCCGCCTACCTCAAGGAGGACTGGTGCAAGGTCGACTCCGACAAGAACGGCAGCGAGGAGACGACCTCGCTGGCAGGCACCGGCACCAAGGGCGGCCAGGGCGCCAAGGACACGGCCGAGGCCGTGCGCAACGAGGCCGGCAACTGGGCGTTCGCCGGCTACGCGCAGAAGGGGCCCAAGGGCACCACCCAGGTCTCCGAGCCGAAGGAGTACACCACCTCCTCGGGCCTCAAGGGCCACATGGCGACGGCGAGCGTGACCGGCCTGCCGAAGGAGAACAAGTGCTCCTCCGACGGCAAGTCCATCGCCTTCAGCTTCAAGAACGCCAAGGGTGACTTCGCCAGCTGGATCCTCTACAGCGCCGCGGGCGTCCCGGACGAGGTCAGCAAGGAGACGATGGAGAAGATCCTCAGCTCGGTCCGCCTGTCCGGCGGCTGATCTCCTTTCCCTCTCCCTCCGGGCCGACAATCCGTTTGGATTCTCGGCCCGGGGCGGGGATAGTCCGGGGGTGAGTTCTCCCCCCGCCGCCCCGCCCCACACGCCCGCGCCCGTACGCCGCCGCCGGCCCGCCTGGGCCGGCCGCAACTACACCCTGCTGACGGGTGCGGCGGTCGTGACGAACCTCGGCAGCCACGGAGCGCTCATCGCCGCCGCGTTCGCGGTGATGGAGGCCGGCGGTTCCGGCGCCGACGTCGGCCTGGTCGCGGCCGCCCGCACCCTGCCGCTCGTCCTCTTCCTGCTCATCGGCGGCGCGCTCGCCGACCGGCTGCCGCGCCACCGCGTGATGGTCGCGGCCAATGCCCTGAACTGCCTGTCCCAGGCCGCGTTCGCACTGCTCGTCCTCGCCGGTGACCCCCAGCTGTGGCAGATGATGCTGCTGACCGCGCTGTGCGGCACCGGTACGGCCTTCTTCAACCCGGCGGCCGAGGGCATGCTGCTGTCCACCGTCTCCGGCGAGCACGCCAACCGCGCCTTCGCGCTCTTCCGCATGGCGATGAACGGCGCCGGCATCGGCGGCGCGGCCCTCGGCGGGGCGATGATCGCTGCGATCGGCCCCGGCTGGGTACTGGCCGTGGACGCGGCCGCCTTCGCGATCGCGGGCGCCCTGCGGGCCTTCCTCGACGTCAGCCACGTCCCCGACCGGGCCCCCGGCGGCGGCCTCCTGGCCGACCTGCGCGAAGGCTGGGTGGAGGTCAGGACCCGGCCCTGGCTGTGGAGCATCGTGCTCCAGTTCTCCGTGGTGGTCGCCGTCGTCGGCGCCGCGGAGGCGGTGTACGGTCCGCTGGTCGCCCGGGACCGGTTGGGCGGGCCCGCGCCGTGGGGTCTGGCCCTGGGCTTCTTCGGCGCGGGGACCATCGCGGGCGCCGTGCTGATGATGGCCTGGAAGCCGCGCCGGCTGCTGCTGGTCGGCACCCTGTGCGTGTTCCCGCTGGCGCTGCCGTCGGCGGGACTGGCCGTGCCGCTGCCCGTCTGGGGCCTGTGCGTGGTGATGCTGATCAGCGGGCTGGCCATCGAGGTGTTCGGCGTGAGCTGGATGACGACGATGCACCAGGAGATCCCGGAGGAGAAGTTCTCCCGGGTCTCCGCCTACGACTGGTTCGGCTCGGTGTCGATGCTGCCGCTGGCCACCGCCCTCGCGGGTCCGGCCGAGTCGGCCTTCGGCCGCACGGGGGCCCTGTGGGGCTGCGCGGCCCTGGTGGTCCTGGCGACCGCCCTGGTCCTCCTGATCCCGGACGTCCGCCGCATGACCCGCAAGCCCGCCCCCGGCCCGGCCAAGATGTGAGGCGCAGCGGCCGGCCGCTCACCCCAGGCTGAAGGCCCCCTCCGGCGGAGCCGGTGACGGAGCGGCATCCGCGTCTGCCACGGGCACGGCCCCCCGCATGAACCGCGCCAGCGAATCCCCGAACTCCACCCGGGCGGGAAACGCGTCGGCGGCGCACCGCCGGGCCAGCGCCGCCACCGGCAACTCGGCGTCGGACGCCAACAGCACCGCGTTCCCGAACCGCCGTCCCCTGAGCACCGCCGGCTCCGCGATCAGCGCGAGCTCCCCGAACACGGCGCCGAAATTGGCCAGCTGGGCGCGCAGGAAGCCGAACGGCGCCCCGTCGGCCAGGTTCGCCGCGTACACCCCGCCGGGCCTCAGCACCCGCGCCGCCTCCCGCGCGTACTCCACCGACGTCAGCTGCGCCGGCACCCGCGAGCCGCCGAACACGTCGGCCACGACCACGTCCGCGCTCCCCGCGGGCGCCGCCGCCAGCCAGGCCCGGGCGTCGGCGGCCCGCACGGTGACACCCGACCCCGCCGCCAGCGGCAGGTGCTCGGCGACCAGTTCCACCAGACCCGCGTCGAACTCCACGACCGTCTGCCGGGACCCGGCGCGCGTCGCCGCGGCATAGCGCGGCAGGGTCAGGGCGCCGCCGCCCAGGTGCAGGAGGTCCAGCGCGAGCCCCGGCTGCGCCACGCAGTCCAGGACGTGCGCGAGGCGGCGTACGTACTCGAACTCCAGGTGCTCCGGATCGTCCAGGTCCACGTACGACTGCGGCGCCCCGTCGACGGTCAGCAGCCAGGCCCGCTCCCGGTCCACGTCCGGCATCAGCTTGGCGGTGCCCTGGTCCACGTCCCGGATCACCGGGATCTGTTCGTCGCTCACCGCACCATTGTCAGCCCGACCAGACGGCGGCCGCGTCGGCGGCGTGCTCGGCGGCCTGCGCCAGCCCGGCACGCGCGGCCGGGTCCCGCCGGGCCGGATCCAGCACGTTGCGCCCGAAGGCCTTGCGGGCCGCGGCCGACGGGGTGATCAGCAGCACCCGGGCGCCCGCCTCCCGCAGCTTCGCCGCCTGTGCGGCGGGCGAGGGGACGAGCCGCGAACCGAGCGCGATGGGCGCGAGGATCACCACCCGCGCGTAGCCGGCGGCGAGGTCCGCGTTGGTCGCCGAGCGGGTCCCGCCGTCGATGTACCGCCGGCCGCCGACCGTCACGGGCGGCCAGACCCCCGGCACCGCGCAGCTCGCCGAGACCGCGTCGACCAGTCCGGTCCCGCTCTCCCGGTCGAAGTCGGCCGGTTCACCGCTGACCGCGTCGACGGCGGTGACGACGAACCGGCGCCCGGGCCACTCGTGCGAGACCAGCCGGGCCGCCAGCACCTCGCGCCGCTGCGCCTCCTCGCCCGTGTCGGCCGCGAGCGCGAGGGCGCCGACGTGCCTGCGATAGGCCGTGGAGTCGCGGGAGCGCACCATCGCCATGGCGTAGCGGGCGATGAGTCCCGCCCCCAGCTTCGCCGCGATCTCCCCCGTGGCGTCGCCGAGCTGGCGCTCGTACAGCTCCTGCGGGGTGAGCAGCCCGGAGGTGAGCTGGGCGCCGACCACCGACCCCGCCGAGGTGCCGACGACGAGGTCGGCGGTGGTGAGGTCCACTCCCGCGCGGGCGAGCCCGTACAGGATGCCGCTCTCCCAGCCGACGCCGGTCAGTCCCCCGCCGCCCAGCACCAGTGCCGTGTCGCCGCCCATGTCCGCCCGCCCCTCCGCGCATGCCTGTGGTGACGGCAGTCTCGCGCAAGCGGACTGCCGTCACCACGGCGGGGTCAGGGTCCCTCGGATCAGCCGAGCACGGCGGTCACCGTCCCCGCGCCGACGGTCCGCCCGCCCTCCCGGATCGCGAAGCCGAGCCCCGACTCGAGCGGGACGTCGCGCCCGAGCTCGACGGTCATGGTGACCGTCTCCCCCGGCCTGGCCACGCCCGCCTCGCCGAGGTCCACGTCCCCCACCACGTCGGCGGT
Organism: Streptomyces sp. NBC_01546; assembly: GCF_045208355.1. Classification (NCBI taxonomy): domain Bacteria; kingdom Bacillati; phylum Actinomycetota; class Actinomycetes; order Kitasatosporales; family Streptomycetaceae; genus Streptomyces; species Streptomyces sp. NBC_01546. The sequence continues at coordinate 6,773,834 of NZ_CP109379.1, read as the reverse complement.
ACGGACGTAGAACTGCGGCCGGTATCCGGTGGCGACCGGGGTGCTGCGACCGCCCTCGCGCGCGGAGAGCACGTAGACCTGCGCGGTGAAGCGCCGCTTGGGCGTCACGCTGCCGGGCGCGGCCACCACGTCGCCGCGGCGCACCTGGTCACGGTGCACCCCGCGCAGCAGCAGCGCGACGTTGTCGCCGGCCTCGGCGGACTCCATCGGCTTGCCGAAGGTCTCCAGCCCCGTGACCACGACGGGGTCGGACGTGCCGTCCCCGCCCAGCATGCTCACGCGGTCGCCGAGCCGGATGGTGCCGCGCTCGACGGCGCCGGTGACGACCGTCCCGCGGCCGGTGATGGTCAGCACGTTCTCCACCGGCAGCAGGAACGGCGCGTCCGTGTACCGCTGGGGCGTCGGCACGTACGTGTCCACCGCGTCCAGCAGCGCCTGGATCGCCCCGGTCCACCGTGGGTCGCCCTCCAGCGCCCCGAGCCCGGAGACCCGTACGACCGGCGCGCTGTCGCCGCCGTAGCCGTGCGAGCTGAGCAGCTCGCGGACCTCCAGCTCGACCAGGTCGGTGAGCTCGGGGTCCCCGGCGTCGGCCTTGTTGAGCGCGACCACGATGTGGTCGACGCCGACCTGCCGGGCGAGGAGCACGTGCTCGGCGGTCTGGGGCATGACCCCGTCGAGCGCGGAGACGACGAGGATCGCCCCGTCGAGCTGCGCGGCTCCGGTGACCATGTTCTTGATGTAGTCGGCGTGGCCGGGCATGTCCACGTGGGCGTAGTGGCGGGTGTCGGTCTCGTACTCGACGTGCGTGAGGTTGATGGTGATCCCGCGCCGGGCCTCCTCGGGGGCCCGGTCGATGCGGTCGAAGGGCACGAAGGAGGCACCCCCGCGCTCGGCGAGGACCTTGGTGATGGCGGCGGTGAGGGTGGTCTTGCCGTGGTCGACGTGACCCATGGTGCCGATGTTGAGGTGCGGCTTGGTCCGCACGAAGGCCGTCTTGGCCATGATGTCTTCCCGTATGTTCGAAGCCGGAACGGGACCCCTGAGTCGAGCCGACCCTCCCCCTGTGGGGTCCGCCGGACGATCCGGGAAGGGTCAGCTTCGTGCGCCGTCGAATGCGGCGAAGGGGAATTCCTCTGCGAGGACGGCAGCCTTCGGCGCGTCCGCGACTGCGGACGATGCGACGGGGAAGGCGTACCGGGACATGCCCCTGATCCTGCCGGACGGCCCCCGGCCCGTCGAATGAATTACCGCCCGGAACGCCGCGCGCGAACGCGCCTGACGCCTGACCGTCCGCGCGTGAACGTCCGCGGGTGAACGTCCGCGCGCTCAGAGGTTCTTGAGCGCCTCGCGCACGGACAGCGGGGACAGGGAGCACCGTTCGGCCTCGACGAACGCGCGCACCGCGTCCGGGTCCGTCTTCGCGTACTCCCGCAGGCACCAGCCGATGGCCTTGCGCACGAAGAAGTCCGGGTGGCCCGCCTGCCGCCGGCAGTAGCCGAAGAGGCGGTCGGTGTCGGTGGCGGATTTGTAGTGGAGCTGGTGGAGCAGCGCGGTGCGGACGAGCCAGAGGTCCTCGTCGCCGATCCACTCGTCCGTCACCGCCGCAGTCGCGGGGTCGGCGGCCACCAGCGGGCCGACCGTGTGCGCGGCCAGCAGGTCGACCGTGTCCCACCAGGGGACGGTGGTGATCAGGTGCCGGACCGCCGGCAGCAGGCCGGAGGAGCACCGGGAGACGTGCCGGCGCAGGTAGTCCACCGCGAAGTAGTGGTACTCACGCTCCGGGAGCCCCCAGCAGCGCAGCGCGAGCGCCGCGCAGTCGGCCTCCGCCGGCCGGGGGGTGTCCTTGGTCACTGCCTTGGACAGCTCGCGGCGCAGGGGGGTGGGGATGCCGAGGAAGGGCGCGACGTCCTTCATGTACGCGGTCATGGCCCGGGCCCGGACGGGGTCGGCCGCCCCCGCGTACGTCCCGGTCAGCCGCTCCAGGAGGGTGTCCGCGAGGGCGCTGCGCGGCACGCTCGGAGGTCGCCGGTCGTTCGACAGCATGAGGCCCAGATTACGGCGCACCGCCGCATACGTGGGCTAGTCTCCCGGGATGTCCCTCCTCCTCGCGCCGCGGACCCGGCTGTCGCTGCTCGTCGTGCTGCTGGTGGCGGCCGGCGTGTGCGTGCTGCTGTTCGAGCCCCAGCGCGTGCTGTCGGAGGGCTGGCCCCCGGGGCTCCCGGTGGGCACGGCGGTGGTGCTGTTCGCCGCCGGGTACGGCGTCTGCGCGGCGGCCTTCGTGCCCCGCCCCCTGCTCAATCTGGCCGCGGGAGCCGTCTTCGGCACCCAGTCCGGCCTCCTCGCGGCGGTCGGCGGCACCGTGCTCGGCGCCGGGATCGCCTTCGGCCTGGGCCGCGTCATGGGGCAGGAGGCCCTGCGCCCGTTCCTGCGCGGCCGCTGGCTCCAGGCGGCCGACGGTCAGCTCAGCCGGCACGGCTTCCGGTCGATGCTCGCCGTCCGGCTCTTCCCCGGGGTGCCCTTCGTGGTCGCCAACTACTGCGCGGCGGTGTCCCGCTGCGGGTGGCTGCCCTTCCTGTGCGCCACGGCGCTGGGGGTCGTCCCGAACACCACCGCGTACGTGATCGCGGGGGCCAGCGCCTCCTCCCCCGGATCGCCCGCGTTCCTCGTCTCGTTCGGCTTCATCGTGGTCTCCGTGGTGGCCGCCGGGGTGGTCGCCTGGCGCAAGCGGCACCGCCTGGCACCGGCCCGAATCCCCCAGGCGCCGTGCGAACTGGCGCCCCAGCACCCCCCTGTGGTCACCGGCGCTTCGCACGGGCCCTAGCATCGGACCCGAACTGCCCGACGATCACAAGGACGAGCGCACCCCGACATGAGCTGGTTCGAATCCCTAATCCTCGGTCTCGTCCAGGGGCTTACGGAGTTCCTCCCGATCTCCTCCAGCGCGCACCTGCGGCTGACCGCGGCGTTCGCCGGCTGGGAGGATCCGGGAGCGGCCTTCACCGCCATCACGCAGATCGGCACCGAAGCCGCCGTACTGATCTACTTCCGCAAGGACATCGCGCGGATCGTCTCCACCTGGTTCCGCTCGCTGTACACCAAGGCGCTGCGCTCCGAGCAGGACGCCAAGATGGGCTGGCTGGTCATCGTCGGCTCGATCCCGATCGGCGTCCTCGGCCTCGCGTTCAAGGACCAGATCGAGGGTCCGTTCCGTGACCTGCGCCTGATCGCCACCACTCTGATCGTGATGGGCATCATCCTCGGCATCGCCGACCGGCTGGCCGCCCGCGACGAGGAGGGCGGCCGGCACCGCGCCATCCGCGAGCGCAAGACCCTCAGGGAACTGGGTGTCAAGGACGGCCTGATCTTCGGCCTCTGCCAGGCGATGGCCCTGATCCCGGGCGTCTCCCGCTCGGGTGCGACGATCTCCGGCGGTCTGCTGCTGGGCTTCACGCGCGAGGCGGCGGCCCGTTACTCCTTCCTCCTCGCCATCCCGGCCGTGCTGGCCTCGGGTCTGTTCGAGATCAAGGACGTGGTCGAGGACCCGGGTCACATCTCCTGGGGTCCGACGATCTTCGCGACGGTCATCGCCTTCTTCGTCGGCTACGCGGTCATCGCCTGGTTCATGAAGTTCATCACCACCAAGAGCTTCATGCCCTTCGTGGTCTACCGCATCGTGCTCGGCATCGCCTTGTTCGTTCTGGTCGGCATGGGCGTGCTGAGCCCGCACGCCGGCGAGTCCGCCGGTTAAAGCCGGTCGAAGCCGGCCGCACTCACCGCTTCGCGTGAACCGCAGGCCGTTCGGGAACGTTCCCGGGCGGCCTGCGCGTCATTGTGCGTGGAGAGACGTGAAGGCAAGCAGCAGGGGGTGTCCCATGCGTCGAGTGGTTCTGGAGCGTTTTCCGGCCGGAAGCCCGCGGGGAAGCTGGCCCGCCGAGGAGTATGCGGCGCAGCGCCTGCGCGAGGGCGTGCCGGCGGAGGTGGTGATGGATCTGGACAGCGACGCGTTCCTCGTCGTGGTCCGGCAGCGGGAGGCGTATTCCGGTCACTGACGGGCCCGCAAGAAGATCCGGTGGGCGCACGACCCTTGGCCTGGTGCCCCCGCAGCCCCACACTTGCCCGATGACGCAGCGTGTGGACCTCGCCACGGTCATGGACCGGCTGGCGATCGACGAGGTGGTCACGGGGTACGCGGTGGCCGTCGACGACGGCGACTGGGCGGCCTACCGCGCCCTGTTCACCTCGGCGGGGCGGGCCGACTACAGCTCGGCGGGCGGGATCGAGGGTCCCGCCGGGGAGGTCGCCGACTGGCTCGCGGAAACCATGAAGCTCTTCCCGGTGCGTCAGCACCTGATCGTCAACCGGCTGATCCGGCTGGAGGACCTGGGCGGCTCCCCGGGCGACCGGGCCGAGGTGCGGGCGGACTTCCTCAATCCGATGCGGCTGGCGGGGGACGAGCTCGACGGGACGGTCACGGCCCCCAACTTCGTCGCCGCAGGGCGCTACTCCTTCGTGCTGGCCCGCACGTACGACGGCTGGCGGCTGACCCGCGTCACCGTGCACGAGAAGTGGCGGCACATGTCCGCCTGAGCCGCTCCACCCCGTCTGTCCCACACTGGAAGCGGAGGCGCGCCATGGTCTCGATCCGGGCTGGGTGGTTCCCGCGTTGGCGTGCGCCGGCCGCCGTCGCCGCCGGGGCACTGCCGGCCCTCGCCTTCCCCGCGCCCGCGCTCTGGTGGTTCGCGTACGTGGCGCTCGTGCCCTGGATGCTGCTGCTGAGGTCCGCCCCCACCGGGCGGCGGGCCGTGCTGGAGGGCTGGCTGGGCGGCGCCGCCTTCATCCTGGCCGTCCACCACTGGCTGCTGCCGAGCCTGCACGTGTTCCTGGTGCCGGTGGCCGCACTGCTGGGCCTGCTCTGGATCCCCTGGGCACTCCTGGTGCGGGAACTTCTCGGCGGGATCCCGGCGGCGGGCCGGGCGGCGGCCGCGCTGGTCCTCGTACCGGCTGGATGGCTGCTGTCGGAGCTGGCCCGGTCCTGGCAGGGGCTCGGCGGGCCCTGGGGGCTGCTGGGGGCCAGCCAGTGGCAGGTGCCGCCCGCGCTGCGGCTGGCCTCGGTGGGCGGGGTGTGGCTGGTAAGCCTCCTGGTCGTGGCGGTGAACTGTGCGCTGGTGCTGCTGATCGCCGTGCCCCGGGCCAGGGTGCCCGCGATGGCCGGGGTGACGGGATGCGCGGTGCTGACGGGGCTGGTGTGGCTGTGGGCGCCTCGCTCGCAGCCGTCGGGCGAACTGCGGGTGGCCGTCGTACAGCCGGGCCTGGTGGCCGACGGCCCGGACAGTGCGGAGCGGCGGTTCGCCGCCGGTGAACGGCTCACCCGGGGCCTGGCCGGACAGTCCGTCGACCTGGTGGTGTGGGGCGAGAGCAGTGTCGGCGGGGACCTGACTGCCCGCCCGGACCTGGCCGGGCGGCTGGCTTCGCTGTCCGCGCAGGTCGGGGCTCCGCTGCTGGTCAACGTGGACGCCCGCGCGGCCGACAGCCCCGGGATACGCAAGAGCGCGGTGCTCGTCGGCCCTCAGGGCCTGACCGGCGACCGGTACGACAAGATGCGGCTGGTCCCCTTCGGCGAGTACGTACCGGCCCGGGCCCTGCTCGGCTGGGCCACCTCCGTCGGCAAGGCGGCCGCCGAGGACCGCGTGCCGGGTGACACCCCGGTGCTGATGAACCTGCCCGGGCGGCCGGACGGCCGGCCCGGGGTCCGGCTCGGCCCGCTGGTCTGCTTCGAGTCGGCCTTCCCCGACATGAGCCGGCACCTCGCCCGCGACGGGGCCGCCCTCCTCGTCGCCCAGTCGGCGACCTCCAGCTTCCAGGACAGCTGGGCCCCGGCCCAGCACGCCTCGCTGGCCGCGCTGCGGGCGGCCGAGACCGGCCGCCCGATGGTGCACGCCACCCTCACCGGTGTCAGCGCGGTGCACGGCCCCTCCGGGGAGCGGATCGGCCCCGCCCTGCCCACCTCCGCGAGCACGGCGCGGGTGTACGAGGTCCCGCTCGCCGGCGGCACGACCTTCTACGTCCGCCACGGGGACTGGCCGGTGGCCGCGGCGCTCGCCGCCCTGGCGGCCTACTGCGTCGTGGAAGGCCTCCGCTCGCTCAGGAGGCCTGCCCCAGAGCCGAGCCCACCACCCGCTCGCACAGCTCGTGGGTCAGCAGCGCGTCGCGTGCGCTGAGCGTTTTGCCCGTCTCCACGGATTCCAGGAAGGCGTCCACCACCTGCTCGATGCCGCGCTGGCGGGCGACCGACACCCAGTCCCCGCGGCGCCGCACGGTCGGCTGGCCCTTGTGGTCGATGACCTCCGCGAGGTTGACGACCTGCCGCTTGGTGTCCTGCCCGGACACCTCGAGGATCTCCTCGGTGGAACCGGACAGCCGGTTCATGATGCCGAGCGCGGTGAAGCCGCCTCCGGAGATCTGGAGCACCACCTGGTGCATGAGTCCCTCGCGCACCACGGCCCGGACGTCGATGTGGTCGGCCTCGCCCGGCAGCAGGAAGCGCAGGGTGTCGACGACGTGGATGAAGTCGTCCAGCACCAGCGTGCGGACGTCCTCGGGCAGCCCGACGCGGTTCTTCTGCATGACGATCAGCTCGCGCGGGTGGTCGGCGCACTGCACGTAGCCGGGCGCGTAGCGGCGGTTGAAGCCGACGGCGAGCGAGACCCCGCGCTCCTCGGCCAGTTCCACCAGCCGCGTCGAGTCGGCGAGCTCGTAGGCGAGCGGCTTGTCCACGTACGTCGGCACGCCGGCCTCCAGCAGCCGCGTGACGATCTCGGGGTGGGAGGCGGTCGGGGCGTGCACGAACGCCGCGTCGAGCCCTTCGGCGAGCAGCGCGTCGAGATCGGTGTGCAGGCGCCCGGCCGGGACGTGGTGGATCGCGCCGACCCGCTCGAGGGTGGCCGGGGTTCGGGTCTGCAGGTGCAGCTCGATTTCCGGGCGGGTGGTGAGGACGGGCAGGTACGCCTTCTGCGCGATGTCGCCGAGTCCGATGCAGCCGACCTTCACCGGGAGCCTCCTGGTTCGTTCCTTGTGGGACGCTCGCAGCTTAATCCCTGGTGGTGGGGGGCTTGTTCGCTGAGGATGGCGGTCATGACGACCACGAGTTCCGGATCACATCGCACAGAGCCCTCCACCACCGCGGACGAGCGCGGCATGCTGGACGGCTGGCTCGACTACCACCGCGCCACCCTCGCCTGGAAGTGCGAGGGGCTCGCCGACGAGCAGCTGCGCCGCACGCCGCTGGCGCCCTCCGAACTGAGCCTGCTGGGCCTGGTACGGCACATGGCCGAGGTGGAGCGGTACTGGTTCCGGGAGATCATGCTCGGCGAGGACCTGCCCGAGCTGTACTCCACGCGCGAAGACGTGGACGGCGACTTCCACTTCAGCGAGAAGGCCACCTGGGCCGAGGCCGAGCAGGTGTGGCAGACCGAGGTCGAGCTGGCGCGCCAGGCCGCCGCGGGCCGTTCGCTGGACCTGGTGTCGGAGGCCGAGAGCCACCACCGCGGCGAGGTGTTCAGCCTGCGGTGGGTCTACACCCACATGATCGAGGAGTACGCCCGCCACAACGGCCACGCGGACCTGCTGCGCGAGCAGATCGACGGCGCCACCGGCGAGTAAGCCCGTGCGGGCGCCGCGCGGATCCGGGTCGGGATCCGGATCGGGGTCGGGGTCGGATAGCCCCTACCCGTCACCCGTGCGGGGTCAATATGGGCTCCGGGTTTTCACAACGCGGTCGTCGCGGAGCAGAGTTGCGCGGGTGCATCCAACCCGAACCACGACAAAGCTGCTGCTCGGAGTCGCCTGTGCCGTCTCGGCCGTCTCCGGCTGCGTGAACGTGAGCCCCGGCCCCGGTGCCGGACAGTCCGGCGGGGCCCCCTCCGCCGGACTGCCGCCGCACCACGAGCCGCGCGGCGGGCCGGGGTCCGCCCCCGTGGTCGTCCAGGCGCCCGCGCTGGAGGCGTTGAAAGCGGTCCCGGAGCAGTCGGCACGGCCCGCTGCCTCCGCCCCCGCCCGCCGGTCCGCCGAGCCCACGGCGCAGGGCGCCTCCGGCGGGCCCGCGCAGGCACCGCCGCCGGTCCCGGACATCCCGGAGCCGCGCAGGCCGTCACAAGCGTCCTCCGGCCGTGAGAGCGGCGGCCGCCCGCACCGCCCTCGGTCCGATGCGAAGGCGGAGCGGGAGCTGATCAAGGAGCTGCCGGTACGGCCCGCCGACGTGTGCGCGCTGGGCCGGCGGCACGGAGGATGGCACCCGGACAGCCCGGAGGCCCGCATCTGCGGGGGCGTCACGGGGGAATGATCCGGCCTGGCCGGCAGGACGCCCTCAGCCGCCCCCTACGCGCTCACGGGGACTGCTCCGGGAACGGCCGGGGCCCGGTGCCCGGTTCCGCGGCGAGCCGCCGCTCCAGCCGGGCGATGGCGGCCCGTACGCCGTTCCCGTACCCGTCGTCGGACAGCGCGCCGGTGGCGGCGCGGGCCCGTGCCAGGTGGACCCGGGCCGCCTCCGGCCGCTGGAGCTTCACGTAGTCGGCGGCCAGGCTGAGGTGCAGGGACGGGTAGAACACGCGCATCGCCGGATGCTGCTCCCGGGGTGCCGGCGGCCCGTCCCTGAGCGCCTCGGCGGCGGTCAGGGCCCTCAGGTCCCAGGCCAGCTCGTCGGCGGGGTCGTCCTGGGCGTCGGCCATGTAGTGGGCGAGCGTGCACCGGTGGAGGGAGTCGCCCTCCTCGCCGATCTCGGACCAGATCGCACCGAGCCGGTTGCGGGCCTCCTCGCGGTCTCCGGCGTGCAGCAGGATGACCGCCTGGCCGATCCTGGTCATGACGGCGTCCTCCGACGCCTCCTGCTGCTCCGTCACCGCGGCCTCCGGCTTGTTCCGCCAGACCTGCTCCGGTCTGATCATCAAGAAGCTAGCCGGAGGCACCGGCAATGGCGCCGAGGCGCGGTGGGCCGTCAGCCCAGGTCCGGAATCCGCCAGTCGATCGGCTCATGGCCCTGCGCTGCGATGGCCTCGTTGATCTGCGTGAAGGGGCGGGAGCCGAAGAACTTCTTGGCCGACAGCGGGGAGGGGTGGGCTCCCTTGACGACAACGTGCCGCTCCTCGTCGATCAGCGGGATCTTCTTCTGGGCGTAGGCGCCCCAGAGCACGAAGACGGCCGGGTCGGGCCGCTCGGACACCGCGCGGATCACCGCGTCGGTGAACTTCTCCCAGCCCTTGCCCTTGTGCGAGTTGGGCTCGGCCTCGCGGACGGTGAGCACCGCGTTGAGCAGCAGGACGCCCTGGCGGGCCCACGGCATCAGGTACCCGTTGTCCGGGACCGGGAGGCCGAGCTCCTCCTTCATCTCCTTGTAAATGTTGCGGAGCGAGGGCGGGGTCTTGACCCCGGGCTGCACGGAGAAGCACAGGCCGTGTCCCTGGCCGGCGCCGTGGTAGGGGTCCTGGCCGAGGACCAGCACCTTCACCTGGTCGAAGGGAGTGGCCTCCAGGGCCGCGAAAACCTGCTCGCGGGGCGGGTAGACCGGCCCGTTCGCCCGTTCCTTCTCGACGAACTCCGTGAGTTCCTTGAAGTAGGGCTGGTCCAGCTCCCCGCCGAGGACGGGGAGCCAGGACTCGGGCAGCATCTGGGTCACGGCGACAACCTCCGGTACATGTTCGTGCAACTGCTCCAGAACCTACCGGGGGCCACTGACAACGCCTCAGCCGCCCGCATCGCCGCCACCGCTACCAGCTGGTCTTGCGGTAGAACTCCCACATCTGCATGACGGTCTGCGGGTCCAGCGCCCGCTCGGCGCCCGCGATGTCGTCACGCGCGGCGACGTACAGCTTGCCCTGCCACAGGGGCAGCAGGCGGACGTCCTCGGCGAAGATCTGCTGGGCCCGCTCGAACTCGTGGACACCGGCCGCGCGGTCGCCCTCGCGCCGGGTCTTGGGCAGCAGGTCGGTCAGGATCTCGGCCGGCTCGTACGGGGTGCCGACCGCGTTCTCCTTGCCGACGAACGGCGCGATGAAGTTGTCCGGGTCCGGGAAGTCGGGGAACCAGCCTCGGCCGAAGACCGGGTACTCCTGGCCCTTGTAGCCCTCCTGGAACGCCTTCCAGGGCTGGCTGCGCAGGGTGATCCTGAAGAGGCCGCTCTCGTCCAGCTGGCGCTTGAGCTCGGTGAACTCCTCGGCGGTGGAGGAGCCGTACCGGTCCGTGGTGTACCAGAAGGTCAGGTCGACCGGCGTGGGGACCCCGGCGTCCTTGAGGATCTTCGTGGCCTTCTTGACGTCCGCGTGCCCGTACTTGTCGTAGAAGGGCGTCTTGTGACCGACGACCCCCTTGGGAACCATCGAGTACAGCGGCTCGGCGGTGCCCTGGTAGACCTTGGAGACGAGCGCCCCGCGGTCGACGATCTGGGCGATGGCCTGGCGGACCGGGGCCTTGCTGGCCGCCGGGTCCTTGGGGTTGAAGACCAGGTAGCGGATCTCGGCGCCGACGTTCTCGACGACCTGGACGCCCTGACCGTGCGCGTCGGGGCTCTGCAGGTCCTTGACCTCCGGGGCCGACAGGCCTCGGTAGGTGGCGTCGATCTCCTTGGCCTTGAGGGAGGCGACCATCTTCGCGGAGTCCGTGAAGTAGCGGATGGTCACGCCGTTGTTCCGGCGGTTGGCGAAGCCCGTGTAGCCCTCGTTGCGGCCGAGGACGGCCTCGTTGCCCTCCTTGTACGAGTCGAGCACGTACGGGCCGGAGCCGGTGACCTTGCCGTCCTCCCGCACCTTGTCGGCCGGGTAGTCCTTGGGCGCGACCAGCGAGGCGGCCGGCGAGCCGAGGACGAAGGGGAAGGTGGCGTCGGGAGTGTTCAGGTGGAAGACGACGGTCAGCTCGTCCGCGGCCTCGATCTTGTCGAGGGAGCCGAAGAGGTCCTTCGGGCCGACCTTGGAGCCGATGGTCCGGATCCGGTCCAGGGAGTGCTTGACGGCCTTGGCGTCGAGCGGCTCCCCGTTGGAGAACTTCAGGCCCTTGCGCAGGGTGCACCGGTACGACTCGTTCGCCGCGTCCGTGAACTCGCAGCTCTGGGCGGCGTCCGGCTGGGGCTTGGTGGAGCCCGTGGGGAAGGCCAGCAGAGTCTGGTAGACGTTCCGGTACAGCTCCCAGGAGCCGTCCCATGCCGCTGCCGGGTCGAGGGTGCTCGGTGCGCTCGTCGTGCCGACGATGATCGGCTTCGTGTCGGCGGCACTGTCGTCCGAAAGCAGGCCGCAACCGGCGAGCAGGGATATGGACGCAAGGGCCGCAGTGATCTGCAGGCATCTGGTCCGGTTGAACACGTGCACGCTCCTCGATCAGCCAGGGGTGCGGCAGACCCTACCGCAGTGCCCCACGAATCCAATGGGTAGGTTTCGTGGGGCACTTGACCGGTTCCGTGCACATTAGGTACGCATTTGCCTCCCTTTCGGTGGCAAATGCGTCCGATTATCGGTCAGTGCACTCCGGCATTGAGGAACATTCCGCCGTCAACGACGAGAGTTTGCCCTGTGATCCATTCCGCTTGTGCAGATGTAAGAAAAGCGGCCGCGCCACCGATGTCCTCCGGGACCCCGAGCCGGCCGAGCGGATAGGCGGCCGCGGCCTCCTGCTCCCGGCCCTCGTAGAGCGCCTGAGCGAACTTGGTCTTGACCACCGCGGGGGCGATCGCGTTGACCCGGACCCCGGGCGCCATCTCGTGGGCGAGCTGGAGGGTGAGGTTGACCATGGCGGCCTTGCTCATCCCGTACGCGCCGATGAAGGGCGAGGCGGAGACCCCGGCGATCGAGGCGATGTTCACGATCGCCCCGCCGTTCTCCTTCTGCCAGGCGTGCCAGGTCCGCTGGGCGAAGCCGAGCGCGGAGATCACGTTCGTCTCGAAGACCTTGCGCGCGACCCCGAGGTCCAGGTCCGCGATCGGGCCGAAGACCGGATTGGTGCCGGCGTTGTTGACCAGGAAGTCGACCCGGCCGAAGGCCTCCATGGTGCGCTCGACGGCATGGGCCTGGTGGGCCTCGTCGTGCGCCTTGCCGGCCACTCCGATCACCCGGTCCGCGCCGAGCCGCTCGACGGCCTCCTTGAGGGCGTCCTCGTTGCGTCCGGTGATGCAAAGCCGGTCGCCGCGGGCGACCAGCGCCTCGGCGATTCCGTAGCCGATGCCCCGGCTCGCTCCGGTGATCAGCGCGACCTTGCCGCTGTCGATGCCGTTGTACGTCGTCATGGCGTATGCCCTGCCTCTCGTGAGCTCGTCAGTTGAGCGGGCCGCCGGCCACGTACATGACCTGGCCGGAGACGAAGCCGGCGGCCTCGCCCGTGAAGAAGGCGATGGCGTTGGCGATGTCGTCCGGACGGCCGACGCGCTGGACGGGGATCTGGGTGGCGGCGGCCGCCTGGAAGTCCTCGAAGCCCATGCCGACGCGGGCGGCCGTCTGGGCGGTCATCTCGGTGACGATGAAGCCGGGGGCGACGGCATTGGCGGTGACGCCGAACTTGCCGAGCTCGATGGCCAGGGTCTTGGTGAAGCCCTGCAGACCGGCCTTGGCGGCCGAGTAGTTGACCTGGCCGCGGTTGCCGAGCGCCGAGCTGCTCGAGAGGTTCACGATGCGGCCGAACTTGGCCTCCACCATGTACTTCTGACAGGCCTTGGACATCAGGAAGGCGCCGCGCAGGTGCACGTTCATGACCGTGTCCCAGTCGGTCTCGCTCATCTTGAAGAGCAGGTTGTCGCGCAGCACGCCCGCGTTGTTGACCAGGATGGTCGGGGCGCCCAGCTCGCTCGCGACGCGCGCGACGGCCGCCTCCACCTGCGCGCCGTCGGAGACGTCACAGCCGACGGCGAGGGCCTTGCCGCCGGCCGCCGTGATCGCCTCCACGGTGTCCTTGCAGGCCGCCTCGTCGAGGTCGAGTACGGCGACGGCCCGGCCTTCGGCGGCCAGGCGCACGGCGGTGGCCGCGCCGATGCCCCGGGCCGCCCCGGTCACGATCGCGACGCGCTGCTCGGTGGTGGACATGCTGGATCTCCTCGCCCTTGAGAGGCGGCCGCCCAGAGGTGAGCAACCGCTTAGTAGCTTCAGCTGAGGAGACGCTAGGAGCCCTGGCACCCGGTGTCAACGGGAGCCCCGGCCCGGCGCGCTAGCGGACCAGCAGATCCAGCAGCCGCTCCACCTCGGCGGCCGGGTCGGCCGTCAGGCCGGTGTGCACCGGACCCGGCTGCACCACCGTGCTGCGCGGGGCGATCAGCCACCGGAACCGCCGCCCCGGGTCATCACCCGCCGCCTGACCGGCGGACTCGCCGCCCGTGCACAGGCCCTCCACCCCGCGCAGGGCGGCCCGCACCCCGGCCACGTCGGCTCCGGGGTCCAGGGCGAGGAGCTTCGCCTCGTCGAGGTGGGTGCGCGCGGCCACGTACGAGCGGGCCCGGCAGTAGACGATCACGCCGGCGTTGAAACACTCGCCGCGTTCCATCCGGGGCACCACACGCACCAGCGCGTACTCGAACACGTCCCGCTTGGTCACTCGTCGTCGCTCTTGTTCTTCCGGGGGCGGGGGTCGAGGCGGTCGGCCAGCCAGCCGGGGGGACCCGACCGGGCCTTCACCTCGGCCGCCATCGAGATCCTCTCGTGGATCGTGGCCGCGCGCGGCAGCAGCGCCTCCACATAGGCGCGGCGCAGCGCGTCGGTGGAGTCGAAACCGGGCTCGTCCACCAGCCACTCGTCGGGCACGTCGGCCGCGACCTCGGTGAGCAGTTCCTCGGTGACCAGCGGCGCGAGCGCGGCCGCGGCGGCCGCGATGTCCGGGCCCACGGGGGCCAGTACGTGGTCGGAGGCGTTGTAGGGCTTGGCGGCGGCGGCCTGGGCGGTGGGCCAGTTGTGGTGCCAGATCATGGTGGCGCCGTGGTCGATGAGCCACACGTCCCCGTGCCAGACCAGCATGTTCGGGTTGCGCCAGGACCGGTCGACGTTGTTGATCAGGGCGTCGAACCAGACCACGCGCCCCGCCTCGACCGGGTCCACCTGGTAGGCGAGCGGGTCGAAGCCGATCGACCCGGGCAGGTAGTCCATGCCGAGGTTGAGCCCGCCGCTGGCCTTGAGCAGCTCCTGGACCTCCTGGTCGGGCTCGCCGAGCCCGATGACGGGGTCGAGTTGCATCTGCACCAGCCGCGGGACCCGCAGGCCCAGCCGCTGGGCCAGGCGGCCGCAGATGACCTCGGCGACCAGGGTCTTGCGGCCCTGGCCGGCTCCGGTGAATTTCATGACGTACGTACCGAGGTCGTCGGCCTCGACGATCCCCGGTAGCGAGCCGCCCTCACGCAAGGGTGTGACATAGCGGGTCGCTACGACCTCGTTCAACACTTTCCCAGGCCACCCATCTCTTTTGCCTTAGAATCCACGAACGACTTCAGCAAGACGTAGAGGCGGGAATCGCCGATCAAGTGGGCTGGGGAGAATCTGGGGAGTTCCGGCCGGCGAGCCGCCCCTCCTGCTCCCCCAGCAGCCCGTCGATGGTGCCGCGCCCCTTAGCGCCAGCTTCCGGCATGAAGTGAGCATAGTAACCGAGGGTGATCGCGGGCGAAGAGTGCCCGAGCCACCGAGCCAGGGTCACGACGGACTCCCCGGCCTCCAGCATGATCGAGGCGTAGGTGTGCCGGAGCACATGGAAACCGTCCTTAGGGGCCGCGGCCCACTGCCACGCTTTCGCCCCCTCGGCGCGTGGCGGTATGACGCCCGCCTTGGCCAGTGCGGGCTTCCAGGTGTAGGTGTTCCATGTGTTCACCGCGACGGCATTCCCGAAGCGCGTGGTAAGCAGCAACGCAACCTTCTTCATATCTCCATCTGGCCTTCCCCATGGAAGCTCCACCACTACAGGCGGATACGCCTCCACGTGACGCCTCAATTCCTCGGCGACCGACCGGGGCATATCTACAGTGCGGACCTTCTTGCCCTTCGGCAGGGCGAAGTACAGCTTTCCGTGGATAGCCTGAACCTGTCGCCGGACGTAAAGCACTCCGCGTTCAAAGTCGATATCCTCTGGACTGAGCCCGAACACCTCGCCCTGCCGAAGTCCGCACCCCAGGCCGACTACGACGGCGATCCTATTTCGCGGATTGATGACGTCACGGACTCGAAGTGCCGTACTCATCGGCCACGCATCGCGCCGCTCCCGTGGCGATTTTGGCCACCGCACAGATTTAGCATGCATCGGGTTGCGGACAAGACGCTTGTCGTCAACAGCCGCTTCCAGAATGGAGGAAAGCTCGGAAAGGATGCCACGTTGATAGTCGATCGACGAGACTGTTGACCCCAGCTTGGTTATGAACGCCCTTAGGTCCGTCGCCGCGATGTTGCGGAGCGGGAGCTGGCCCAGGTGCGGGACGATATGGAGACGCGTTCTTCGTTCCTGGCTGTCCTGGGTCTTCGGAGCACCCCCTCGCCCCGGCGCCCAGTGCGCCGCGATGTAGTCGGCCAGCGTGATAGATCCATCACGCGGGTCTACGAACTCGCCTCGCTCCTCGTCCGTGGCTGCGCGACGAAGCCACGCCTTCGCGTCCTCAAGCACATCGAAGGATCGGTCCCGCACCCCCGGTATGCCAGCAACCTTGTACCGCTTGCCCTTGCCGTAGCGAGCGGTCTTCTCCCTCCTCCCGGTGACGGGATCCTTCTTCTTCCTGATCCAACGGTCCTCGATATAGCCGGCCAATCCAGCCCCCCTTCAAAAGGATGTAAATGCCGCGCGGTGAATCCGGAGCATCATGCGCCGGAGCTCACGCGTCGCTGCGGCTGCGCGTTCAACGGGTCCAAAGCAGGGTTGGAACGGGAGTCTGCGCATTCTTGCTCGTGGATCCAGGCGTCCAGGGCTTCGCGTCGGTACATGACGCGCCCACGGGGGCCCATGCGAAAACTGGGAGGCCCCTGCCGTCGATGGCGCCAGACATAGAGTGTTTGTGATGCGAGGCCAAGGTACTCAGCGGCATCCTTGACGTTGAGGAACGACGTTCGGGCTGCGCCCGTCGGGGCCGATTCAGCCAGAGGAGCGCGTTGCGATCGCGGCATGGGTATGAGGGTGCTCTCTGCGGGAACCAAAGGGTTAGGGCATGTACAGCCCGATTCGCGACGACTCCACCGCCAAGCGCAGTCGCACACGAACAGGTCAATGGTCCACGCGATCGCCGGTTAGGCTAACCGGCGATGATGGGCTATGTTGCGCTCGATTCCTCGACCTCTTTCTCCCTGCACGCCGTCCCTGACATCTTTGCGGGACGTTGAAGATTGACATGCCGTGCAGCCGAGTCTCCAGCCATAAGCCGGATTCTGTTGTCTGCCCTAGGCGAATGCAGCTCTACGCAGCCGAGAAGGGCACAGGGGCGGAGAGCCCCTGGAGGCCGAAGGACGCTAGCCGACCAGCCTCCCGCCCGAAATCTCTCGCCCGGGGTGATGAGGCTCGTTTACTGTTCCTGTCCCCACCCGGTACCCACAGCTCGCCAGAGCTGCTCACGTCGGTTCCCCACACGACGCTCCAGCCCACGTGCGGATACGACTCTCGGGTGGAGCGTCCGACGATCAGTCCGGGTCATGGCCTGGCCAGTCGCACAGGATGACTTGCAACCGGTACCTAGGTACAGGTTTACCGTCGGAGGTGTCCCCCTTCTGGGGATGCGACGACGGGAGTGAGCGCGATGAATGATCTTGCGTGGGTGCCGCAGTCCTGCACGCTGCCTACCGAAGCCCAGCCGCTGCGGGTCGCGGAGTGGGACGGCCTGTTCGCCGAGCGGCTGACCGCGGTGTCACGGTCCGGGCCGCTGCGGCTGCGCCTGGACCTGGCCGGCGGACCCGATGTCGAGGAGCGTATGCGGGACCTGGCGGACCGAGAGGTTGGCTGCTGCTCGTTCTTCACCTTCACCGTCACCCCGGGCGAGGCCCTGGTCGGCCTCGACATCGCGGTGGACCACGAGCACGCTGCGGTCCTGGATGCCCTGGCCGAGCGGACCGCCGCCGGGGGCCGGCGGTGAGCGCGGGGCTGCGCAGCGGGCAGGTTGCCGAGGCGGCCGGGGTGAACGTCCAGACCCTGCGCTACTACGAGCGGCGCGGCCTGCTGGCCGAACCGGAGCGCAGCATCGGCGGCCACCGCCTTTACGGCGAGGACGCAGTGACCGCGCTGCGAGTGATCAAGGCGGCGCAGCGGCTGGGGTTCACGCTGGAGGAGGTGGCCGAGCTGCTGGAGGCGGGACGTCACCGGCACGGCCGTCCCGTCGCCGGTCTCCAGGAGCGGGCGCGCGTGAAGCTCGCCGAGATCGACGCAAAGATCTCCGACCTCACCACCATCCGCACCGCCCTGGCCGCGGCCACCGAGGCCGGGTGCGACGACCTGACCGCCTGCACCGGAAGCGCCTACTGCCCCATCCCCTTCACCGACCTCGCCGAGGAGAACCGCCATGCCGGGCCCTGCTGCTGACCCCCACCCCCACCGCACCCCGAAGGCCCCTGGGCGGGCTGGCGCTCTTGCCTGTGTCGCGTGCTGCGCGCTGCCCGTCTTGATCACTGTCGGCATCGTCGGCAACGGGCGCCGGGACGGTGGCGGGCTGGCTGCCCGCGCTCGCCGTGGTCCTGGCCGTGCTCGCCCCCGGGACCTGGTGGCTCGGACAGCGCCGCGCCCCCTGTACCTGCGGGTCGAAGACCGCCGGCGGGGACACCTGCGACTGCAAGGCGTCGGCGCACCGCTGAAGACATAGCGGGACATTACATCTAGAGAATATTCCAGCGAAGCTGCCCGTCTCGCCTCCGGAGCCCGTCAACCCGGCGCTGGATCTCACTCAGAGATTCGGGGGCATGCCGAACCTTCCGGGCATTTGTCGTAACCATGCGCAGTTCGCGGATGTCGCGTAGAACCGAGTAGCCAGCGCTTTCCCTAATGTCCAACCCGTAGGCGTCCACGAACGCTTGGTAGTGGGCTTCGCCGTACCCGAACCGCCGGCAGTGGACTTCGACGGTGACGAGGTCCCATTCCGGCTGGCCTTGGGCGATCGTGTCCCAGTCGCACAGCACCGCAGATCCATCGGCAGTGTGCAGCGCGTTTCGGTGTTGCGGGTCGCCCTGAATCAGTCCTGGATCCAGGGCAAACGGGACTCCCTCCAGCGCCTCTTCGAGCCGGTCCGCCTCATGTTCCAGATAGCGGACTCGAGCGACAGGGAGGCAGGTGATCGCGCTCAGCGAGCGGCGGATCGCGCGGATGTTGTTGTGCTCGGCTAGGGCGATCGGGGGTCGAGGCAGGGTGTGGAGCGCCTTGAGGGGCCCTGCCAGTTGCCATGCCGGCACCGGGCTCTCCGGCTGTGGCAGGTAGGTCCAGAAGGTGACAGCGTGTCCGTCGATGATCAGCGGCTGATCGCAAGGGTGAAGAGGGACTGTGGGGAAGTCTGCTTCGATCAGCCAGCGAACGAAGGAAACCGTGCGCATGACGCTATCGACGTCCGTCCCCTTCCGCGCAATCTTGGCTACCACCTGCTCCTTCTCCAGAAGGAGGACCGCATTGGTGTGGCCGCGGAGGAGACGCGCGTCTCGGCTGTCGAGGCCGGCCTTCTCGCAGGCCCGCTCCAGCACCTGGTACATCTCGAAATCGTCGAACCCACCGGGGGCCGGCGTGATTGTCATGCCACACAGGCTGACCGACGAAGGCCCGTCCTGTCACATCCGTCCGGGCGGAAGCTCGATGATCTCAAGAAGCTCGCGTGCCGCCCGGCCTGTACGTATCGCCGGCGGAAGGACCTCTACGACCTCACGGGCCCTTTCCTCCACGATGGGCGTGCGGTGGGCGGGGTCCATCCGCAGGAAGGTGGTGCCGGCCAGCTGGCAGGCTTCGGCAGGACTGCGATCCCGCGCGAAGCAGATCGCGGCCTCAAGCCGGAGGAGCGCCGGGTCGATTCCGCTCTTGTCTCGGTACAGGGCAAGAGCCTCCTCCTGGACCACGCGTGCCTCACGGGTGCGTCCCAGTGCTGTCAACGTGCCGCTCTTGTAGAGCAGATAGCGGCGCTCCGGGAAGGCGAAGGCGTCATTGGACGAGTCCCCTCCGAAGTGCTCGAACGCCTTGGCCGCGTACCGCAGCGCCTCCTCGGCCTCGGTCTGGGCACCGAGCTTGGCGAGAGCCCGCGCTTCCGCTGCTGCCGCGAAGGCATGCGTGGCAGAAGCCCGGACTCTGCTGCTGATCACCCTGGCCTCTCTGCAGAGGCTCACCGCGCTGGTGATCGGACCGTAGTAGAAGGGCAGCATCGCGGCCTGAGCCCTGACACGGGCGCGAAGCTCGACGTTCCCGCTGTCATCCGCGGCGGTGCGTGCCGTGGCGTACCAGGAGCGTGACCGCGCCAGGTCGCCAAGTTTCATGAGCGCGTCCGCTGTCAACGTGGAGATCATGGCGGACAGTTCAGAGAGGCGGACCTGAACGGCTGCCGGCTGCCGGGACGCGGCCAACCCCTGGACCTCCGAGAGCAGGTCCAGAAGACGGCTGAGCATCAAGGTCGGCGGCGTCGAGACGTACTCCTGGCTGGCCCACAGGACCATCTCCTCAATGTGGTCCAGCTGGGTGGGGGTGACCGTGGCCGAGGCAAGGGTGCGGTCCACGGCTTGGCGTACGACATCGACCCTGTCGACGAGGGATCCAGCAGCAGTCGGAACACGCTCGGAAAGATCGGGCACGCTGTACTGATCGGTGCGAGGCGTGTGCGGGGGCCGTACCTGAAGAACGATTCCCTCGACCGCCCGGGTGTCGTCCAAGTCCAAATCGTCTGGTGAGCAGGCGTAGAAGGCGGCCAGCACGAGAACTGTCGAGCGAAGTGGCCGGTGCTTTCCTGTCTCCCACAGGCGTAGCTGCTCCACGGTGACCCGCGGGGCTCCGTCCCGCTCGGTGACAAGACGGCGCAGCTGCTCCGCAGCGTCGACAAGGGTGAGGCCCCTGGCCAGACGCTGCGAACGCAGTTGAGAGACCGAGCAATGTGTATGAATCGAGTGGGCGATTTCGCCGATTGAGCGTCCTCGCTCGACGCCGTTCTCGCGTAACCGACGTGCGCAGGACGGGCCGTGAGGTTCAAGGCCACTTCTCATGAAGACGATCCCCTTCCGACTCGGTCGCCAGCGTACTGACCAGCCAACCGGCCGGTGAGAGAAAAGCGTGACTCCATCGGCCAAGGGCCTGGAAATACGTGAAGGGTCACGTACGCCCGTCACGTTTACGTGCGCCGTCGCGGTTGCTGCTCCTGGGCTCGGAGAGCGAACGTTGCCCTCCCCGCGGCCCCGAGCTCACACGCTGCTCGTCGGCCCGGCCATTCGACGGTCCCTTCTCCCAACTCGGGAGGCACATCGTGTCCCAGGCACCACCCCTGAGCGACAGCCTCACGCTGGCGACCACGCCGAACGCCGTGCGCTGGGCGAGGCTGCACACCACCGACGTCCTCTCTCGATGGCGGGTGCCGGCCAAGGTCATCGAGACGGCGGAACTCATCGTCTCCGAGCTGACCACGAACGCGGTGCAGCACTCCGAGGAGGGCGAGCGGGTCTCGCCGTACTCCTCTCTGTCGACCTTGAGGACCTTCGATCTGGTGCTTCAGGTCGGCAACGGGGTGGTCCGTGTGTCGGTGTTCGACAACGACGAGCAGGCGCCCGTCCTAAAGCAGCCCGGGGCCGACGCAACGAGCGGCCGGGGGATTCTCCTCGTCGCTGCCGTGAGCAGCAGGTGGGGGCACTACCCCGTCCGCAACGGCAACAAGACCGGAAAGGTCGTGTGGGCCCAGGTCAGCCTCGCGCCTGCGGCCGAACCCCGGAGGCACGAACGGGCTCAGTCGCGTCCTGCTCAGCCTTCGGAGACCGTACGCAGTGCGCTGCCCCGCACGAGTGAGGTCGACCCCACTCTCCTCGGCCGAGTGCTTGTCGGCGTGAGGGGGCTTTGAACCGTGGATAGGACCGCCTTCCTCCTGATCCGCCGCCGTCCTCCGGCAGCCTCTGCCTCACGGACCGCAAGCATGCTGAAGCGGGACATCAGCAGGCTGCAGTCACTCAAGGCCCGACGCACCGTGGTGCCGGGCAAGTCCGTCGAGGACGCATACCACCTCGTGTACTCCTCCACCCAGCCGTGGCTCGGCCTTGCCCGAACACAACGCACCGCGAGCGACTCCCCGGCCGATCAGCTCCGATGGGAAGTGTGGATCGCGGCCCTCACCCCGTCTCCCCACGGGATCCGGGGCACCTGGGCCCAGGCGTGTCTCCTCGCCGGCCAGGGCCGCGACATGTTGTGGGCCTTGATTGAGGCCCTCGTGCCCGGCCGCTCGGTCGGCTCTGTCTCCCAGGAGATCCAGCAGCGCATCGCGAGCGGCGCCCTGGCCCCGTCTTCCCGGCTCCGCGGGCGGAGGCTGGCGAGGTCTCTGCGGGTACCGGCCTCGTCCGTCCGCCTGGCGCTCGCGGACCTCGCCACGACCGGGCTGGTAGAGGTCAGCGCCAACGGATGCTTCGCCGTCGTGGCCGTCAGTGCACACGTGAGTCGGCACGGCCAGCAACAGGCGATCACCGTATGCTCGACCGAGACGCGTGCCGCATGAGCGCCCGCGTACCCGCGCTCTCCGAGGTGCCGCTGCCCCATCTGGAGCAACAGGTCCTGGAGCTCGTTGCTGAGGGCTACGAGGATCCGGAGATCGCATCCCGGCTCGGCCTGGGCACCGACAGGCACGTGCAGTACCGGCTGGCCCGGATCGCGCGCCGCTTCCGGCTCGGTGCTGTCGTCCGGCCTCAGCTCGTGGACCACGCGTACACCCACGGCGCTTTGGCTGCTCCCGCCGTTCTCCATCCACTACTTCTGGAGGCGAACGCGTACGGCCTGGTCCGCACGCTCGCCGCTGGCAGGCCGGTCAACGCCTATGCCCGGCTCCTGGGTCTGAAGCCCTACCAGGCCCAGTACCTGCTGAAGAAGACCCGGGCCAGGCTGAATGCCACGTCGCGGGCCTCCATGATTCGGCGGGCGTGGCAGCGGCAGATCCTGGGACCGACGCAGTTCGCCATGGACCTGGCCGGCCTGCACGTCGAAGGCCCCCAGCCGCCGGAAGCGGGGCGATGGGTCATCGTGCCGCTCTTGAGCGGCTACCGCCTCGCAGCCCCGGCCGGCGGCCCCCAGCCCACCAGGCACCTCGATGTCCCCGACCAGGAGGCGGCCGACGCTGCTGGCAGGTTCATCTCCGGCCGTCCGGGCTTCGCACCGCTGTGGATCACCCAGCCCGCGAAACCCGGCGACCCGGTCCGCGTCAGCTGGGGCCGACCGCACTCGGCACTCCGCTCGCGGCCCAGCGCCGGGCCCATCCCGCCGTCGAGGGACGCCGAGTTCTGTCTCACCCAACGCGCCTGACCGACGCCCGGCCGCATCCCTTCCCCAACATCTCCAGCGAGGACTCCACCATGTGCGAGCACCCGATCGCCTGCCCGGGCGCAGACTCCCCTGACAGGGAGGCGGCCAAGCCGACCGCCTCCCACTACGAGCAAGGATGGTCCCTCCTGTGCAACGGGATCCTGCTCTTCGAGGACACGGGTGAGCTGCTGCCCGACGGCCAGATCATCGCCCCGCACCGCCCCACCCCCGCGGCGGTGGCAGCGTGACCCTCTTCCCCACCCCCCTTCAGCAGCACACGGCCGACCGCGCACCCGCCGCCGGCCCGTGGATCGAGGATCACGGGTACGTGGGCGACCAAAGGGGTGGTGCCCTGGTCCGCCGCGACGGCTCGATTCCCTGGTTGTGCCTGCCGCGGTTCGACTCCGCCGCCGTCTTCACCAGTCTCCTGGGTACCGAGCAGCACGGGTTCTGGCAGATCGCTCCCACGATGCTCATGGACGGCATCGCCGTCCCCGCCTCCGGCCGCCAGTACGCGGGCGACTCGCTCATCCTTCAGAGCGCGTGGAGTTGGGGCAACGACAGCGCGGTCGTCAGGGACTTCATGGTGCCCGGCGGTGGTGCTCCGCGCCTGGTGCGGGTCGTGACCGGGCTCTCGGGCACGATGACCATGCGGTCGCTGCTGCGGGCCCGCCCCGACTACGGAAGCACCGTGCCCCGGATCACCAAGGTCGACCGGCTCCACGCGATCGACCTCCCGGAGGGCGACGGCGGCAGGCTGTGGCTCGACGCCGACACCCCCGTGCACCTCGAGTGGGCTGACCTCGTATCGGACTTCACCGTCACCGCCGGACAGACTGTCGCCTTCGCCCTCTCCTGGCGGGAGGGCGTGGACAGCCCACCGCCCAGGCCGATCGACGACGGTCTGCTGAAGTTCACCCTGGACTTCTGGGAGGCATGGGCGGCCCGCTGCACCTACACCGGTCCGGACCGCGAGGCGGTCGTCCGCTCCCTGCTCACCCTGGGCGCCCTCATCTACGTACCCACGGGCGCCATCGTGGCCGCGCCGACCACCTCACTGCCCGAGGAGATCGGCGGCGTCCGCAACTACGACTACCGCTACGCCTGGCTTAGGGACGGCGCCCTCACCGCCGGCGTCCTGCGCAAGTACGGCTACCTTCGTGAGGCGATCGCCTGGGCGTGCTGGGCGGTGCAGGCCAGCCACAGCGGGACAGGCCGGCGGCAGATCATGTACGGAGTCGGCGGCGAAACCGAGCTCCCGGAGATGGAACTGGGCTGGCTGCCCGGATACGAGCGGTCGGCTCCGGTCCGCATCGGCAACGCCGCCGCAGACCAGCTCCAGGTCGACATCTACGGCGAACTCGCCATCGAGTTCTACGACCTCATCCAGGCGGACAGCAGCTCCGCCCGGCGGCTCGGCCCGGTCATCGTCGCGCTCGCCGAGGAGCTGGAGCAGGTCTGGGATCAGCCAGACTCGGGCATCTGGGAGATCCGCGGTCCCGCCCGCCACTTCGTCCATTCCAAGATCATGGGATGGGCCACCATCGACCGGGCCATCCGCACCATCGAGGCCGGCCACGCCGACGGGCCGCTGGAGCGGTGGCGGACTCTGCGCGCCACCATCCACGCCGAGGTGTGCGAGAACGGCTTCGACAACGACCTCAACTCCTTCACCCAGTCCTACGGGTCGCAGCAGCTCGACGCCTCCCTCCTTCACGCCCTGCTCTCCGGATTCCTGCCAGCCGATGACAAGCGGGTCATCGGCACGGTGGAGGCCATCCAGCGAGAACTCACCACCGACGACGGGCTCGTCCTCAGATACTGCACCGCCGGTCACGACATCGGGCTCGACGGCTTTCCGGGCAACGAAGGACGGTTCCTGCTCTGCAGCGGGTGGCTGGTCGAGGGCCTCGTCTTCATTGGACGTCCCGGTGATGCTCGCACCGTCCTCGACAGCCTTCTCGCCATCCGTACCGGCCTCGGCCTGCTCGCCGAGGAGTACGACCCGCGAACCGGCCGCCACCTCGGAAACTTCCCGCAGGGGTTCAGCCACGTCGGTCACCTGGGCGCGACCGCCGCAATCGCGGGCCCCAACGCCTTCAGCACGCTCCGCCTGGCGGGAGCGGGATCGTGACTGCCAGGACACGCACCCGATCCGTCCCGGGCGACTGGGACACGCCGCACTGGATGCCGACCAACGGCGAGACCGTCCGCCGCGCTTGTGGTGAGGACTTCGACGCCGTCCGCGTCGCTGCCGACCTGGCCGCGCCGGCGCTGGCCGCCCTCGGGCCGTACACGGGACCGGTCCTCGCCAACCACACGACGCGTACCTGGGTCTTCCTGGTACCGCCGGGCTCCGCACCGCCCGGGCGGTGGGCCTTGGGAGTGCGGGTCATGCCTCGCGGCGCGGCCATAGGCATCCCCCCGATCGGAGCGACCGGCGGCCGGGACATCCACTGGGCCGTACCCCCGGGCCAGGGCACCACCTACGCCGACGACCTGAAACGGATCCTGACCGGCCCTCTTCCGCCAACCGCTCCGGCGCACGGGTCCGGCGGACAATCCTCCGCCACCAGCCCTGCCTCGGCCCCGCCTCGACGCCCGCGTCCGCTGTCCCCGGCCCTGCTGAATGTCGGCGAACTCTTCCTCACCGGTCACTCAGACGCACAGATCGCCAAGGAGCTGTCCCGGACCGTCACCACGGTTCGGACAAATCTGCGGCAGATCGGCAACCTCTTCAACGCCCCCAACCAGGCTCTGAAGGCCGCCGCTCTGCTCGCCGGCGGTCATCTGCCGCCGCCAGCGGTCCAGATGACCGCCCCCGACCTCGCCCCGGTCGACCTCGCCGTGCTGCGCGTTCTCGCCGGCGTCAGCCGGGACGCCGAACTCCCCGTCGAACTGCGGCCGACCGGCACATTCCTCGACCGCGTGGACGAACTCCGGGAGCGGTGCGCCGCCCGGACCGACGCGCATCTCATCGCCCTGGCAGCCGCCTGGGGCCTCCTGCCCACCCTCACCAGCCTCGCCATCGCAAAGGAGCAGACGTGATCCGCAAGGCACGCTTACCCGCCCCCTTCAGACTTGGGCGCTTCGACGCCGAGTCCATCCCGGGCCTCGTGCTCCTCGGCATGAACGCGACCGGCCTCGTCCTGACCGGAACCCTGGTCACCGACGAGTTCGACAGCACCCGCGGACTCGCCGCCGTCTCCGTTCCGGACTTGGACAAGCAGGCCGAAGAGCAGTTGCACGACGCAGCCATCGCCACGGCAAGCACCCACACCTACCGTTACGCGCCCCACACGCCGGACCCGTCCCAGACCGACCCGCTGACCGGTCCCGGCCACGGCAAGGAGGGTTGGTCGTGACCCCGGAGACGTTCGCCCCGTTCATCGGCGACCGGCCGCCCACCTTGGACGAGTTGGAGCGGGAGCTGCGCAAGATCGCCGCCGAGCACCCACAGGTCTCCACGCTGCGCGAGATCGGCCGCTCCCGCGCCGGCCGCCCCATGACCATGTTGACCATCCCCGGCGGCCACAAGCACGTCCTCGTCATCGGCGCCCCACACCCGAACGAACCGATCGGCCTCGCGGTGATCCCCGCGCTCGCCCGGTACCTCGCCGAACACCCCGAGGACCGCGCGACACTCTCCTGGCACCTCGTAGGATGCGCGGACCCCGACGGCGTCGCGGCCAACGAGGACTGGTGGTCGTCGACATGGCCGCCGACGATGGAGTCGTACCACCGCGGCATGTACCGTCCCCCGGCCGCCGAGCAGCCCGAGTGGACGTTCCCCACGAAGTCGTTCACCGCGACCCTGCCGGAGACCCGTGCCCTTATGGGAGTGATCGACGATGTGCGGCCAGCACTGACCGTCTCGCTCCACGGGAGCGACACCGGCGGGGTGTGGGCGATGGCCTCCCACGACGAGCCCGCTCTCGCCCCAGTCATGGCGGACATCGCAGCCCGATACGGCCTGCCCGTCGAGGAGACGCCCTCAGACTGCATCGGTCTCCCCTCCATCGGGACCGGCACCTACCTCCTGGCACCTCCTCTCGACGCCGAAGCGGTCGGAGACAGTGGCGTGGACAGCAAGCACGAGTGGAAGCCGGCCGGAGCCAGCAGCGCCCACTACACCGCCAAGCACGGCCTCGGCCTCTTCCCAGAGGTCCCGATATGGGCGTCCACTCCCCTCAGGCTCTCGCCCCAGGAAGCCATCGGCGTCCTCGAGGACGCGCGGCACGTGCTCGGCGACCTCATCGCCGAACACACCCATGCCCCGAACGTAGAAGCCAGATTCCTGACGGCCGCGGAAGAGATCCGCTCGATCATTCCCGTCATGATCAGGAACGTCCAGCACCAGCCCGTATCCGGAAGCGGACAGGACCTCGTCCTCCTCGTCCCGGTACGCGCCGCGGGCATGCTCCTACGGCACTATGACCAGCTCCTCGCGGCCAACCCGTACAGCGACCGGCTGCACGAGACGCGAGCGAAGACCGAAGCCGTCCTGCTCGCCTGGTGCCACCGTGCTGAGAAGGCCCTCCGTCCCCAGCCCCTGCCGCTGTTCCGTACTGCCGGCTACCAGGCGGACCTCGTCCTGACCATGGCCAGGACGCTTCTGCCGGGGCGTGCGGCCGGCATCGACGCGGCCAGCAGCGCCACCCGCTGACCCGCCGCCGCACCACTCACCGGTGCCCGGCTCACACCGGGGCTGGCCTGCCTGTGCCCTTGACCACCCCCATCTCTCCCGGAGCTCCTTCTGTGACAGCGGCACCCGAGATCCATCCGAGACCGCCTCTCCTCGGCCGTGCTCAGCATCCCCACCGTCATGGCGGTCGGCGTCCTCATCCTCCCGATGCCCGTGTGGACACTGTGGCGCTCCCCCGTCTTGCGCCTGCCCGCCATGAACGAGGGGGCCCAGTGAAAGGCAACGCCTCTCAACGGTGGAGGGTTTCGCCAGCCGGATGCCTACGCAGCGGTGCCGTCTGTGCGAATCGGCGCGGGCAGAACGCGCAGACGCTCGACCAGCTCGGCGCCCGCCCCGTTCGCCGCCTGGTCGAGACCGCGGGCGAGACGAGCGAGGCGGGTGCGTGCCGTGGCGCGAAGTCGTGCGGGCGGGATGAGGTCCAGGACGCCCAGCGCGCGGTCGGCGGCCTGCTCGGGAGCGTCGCGGGCCTCGGCGAGGGCGAGAACGAGGGTGGCGGCCACCCATCCCGGTGTGTGTTCGGGTGCTGCGGCGATGGAGGTGCGGGCGACTTCGGCGGCGCGATCGTAGCGCTCCAGGGTCAAGTGGGCCTCTGCGACGTGGAGGCGGTGTTCGGCGCGGTCGTAGCCGAAGCGTCCGGGCAGTTCGGTGGCGGACTGCATGATCTCGTCGCTCTCGCTGACGACGTCGTCCGCCCGGGAAGCGTGTCCGAGAGCGGCGAGTGTGGGCAGCAGGGCCCAGCCCAGGAGCTGAGCGCGGCGCAGGCCGGCGAGGGCGTGTTGGAGTCCGTGTTCGGCGTGTCCGCGGGCGTGGTCCCAGTCCTGGCGGGCGGTAGCAACCATGGCCAGGGCGCCGCTGGACCAGGCGGTGAGGGCGGCCTCTCCGGTGGAGTCGCCGATGGCTCCGGCCAGGGTCAGGTGGGCGCGGGCTCCGGCGCGGTCGTCGAGGTGGAAGGCGAGGTTTCCGAGGAGCGCGGAGAGCCATCCGACCTGTCGGCGCAGGTCGCGTGCGGTGGCGCGGTCAGCGGCGGGCACCACGGTGGAGAGCAGGTTACGGGTCGCGCGCACCTCGTCGTGCAAGCTGGCCGGAGGGTGCTTGCTGTAGTTGAGGGCGTAGTGCTCCACTGCCGCCTCGGCGAGTGCCACGAGCGACGGCGAGCCCTCGGGCGCGTCTTGGACGGCCCACTGAACGGATTCACGGATGGCGGGCAGTCCGCTCGCGGTCGTCATGGATGCCTTTCGTTCGATGCCCTGTTCCTCGCGCTGCCGCCGACCGTAGTCGACAGGCAGTGGGGCCGCGCACGTACTGCACCAGAGGTGGGTCGTGGCGAGCCCGAGTTGCTCGGGGTCTGCCCCATACGCCCGGCAGATCATGATCCTGTACTCGTCGCCGGGGTGCGCCTGCCCGTGCTCGTACCGGCACAGCAGGGCCTGCGACAGGGCCGGCGGCAGCAGGCCGTCAGCCAGGTAGACCTGGGCGACCTCCCGGATCGCCTGCGCTCGGGACCACCCCAGAGCCAAGCGCCAAGCCTCCAGCGCCGTCAGCTCGGGAAGCGCCGCCCGGAGCACGGTGACGGTCCGCTCCTGGCTGTCGCTGGCCCGCTGGCACTGAGCCCGCAGCCGGATCGCTTCACGCTGGATCTCCGCACGACGCGCTCGCGATACCTTCCCCACCGTCCGCCCCCTCGTCGCTCTGCCACGTCCGCAGCCCTTGGGATGCGGACAGGAATTGACCGCAGCAGTCAATGTTCCTACAGCACACGGTCAATGACGCTAGTTCAGCACGAGGCGCATCGTAGGAGCCAGCGCTCCAACTGCCCTGAACGACACCACTTCGCCGAACCAGCCCATGGCCGCAGGCGGATCGTGCTGGCCGCAATCGTCGGGACGCGTCTGCCGCCCGCGCGGGGTCCACCGGCGCCCCCAGGAATCCGTAGCGCTTCCCGAGCAAGGCGTCAGAGAGGGCTGCAGGCGCCCTCGCCCCCTCCGTCACGAGAAAGGGACTCCGTGGAGACTGCCCCTGTTCCGCTGCCTTCCGGCAGGTTCAGCATCGGCAAGACGTTCGACTTCGAGGCTGGTCACCGCCTCGCCACCCTCCCGCCCGAGCACAAGTGCTCCCGGCAGCACGGTCACACCTACCAGGTCGAGGTCGTGCTCTCCGCCGCCTCCCTCCAGGGGCCGGGATTCGTGAAGGACTTCGGTGACCTCAGCCCGTTCAAGCGGTACCTCGACAGCGAGCTCGACCACCACAACCTGCACGAGGTCTTCGACTTCGAACCGACGTCCGAGCTGCTCGCGCAGTACCTGGCGGGCTGGTTCATCGCGAACATGCCGCCGGGGATCGCTGGGCAGCTGGCCGCCGTCCGCGTCCGCGAGACCCAGCGGAGCTGGGCCCGGTTCGACGTGGCTGCCACGTGACCGGCACCGCTGCAACCGCGCGCGCGCCTCTGGGGCAGCTGATCGTCGCCGAGCGCTTCGGTGTCGAGGTGCCCACGGTCCAGGGCGAAGGACCGAGCTGTGGCCACCCGGCGATCTTCATCCGGCTGTCCCGCTGCAACCTCAGCTGTACGGCGTGCGACACGAAGGAGACGTGGGACTGGAGCCAGTTCAAGCCCCAGGAAGTCTCGACGCGCCAGTCCGTGTCGGACCTCGTGGCGTGGGCGCTGCAGTCGCCGGTCGAGCTCGTGGTCATCACGGGCGGAGAGCCGCTGATCCAGCAGCGGAACCTGGTCCCCCTGGTGCGGCGATTGCTGGATGAGGGCCGACGGGTCGAGTTCGAGACCAACGGCACGTTCATGCCCGACCCCGCGCTGCTGGTCGACGGTGTCCGGTTCAACGTATCGCCGAAGCTGGCGAGCTTCGGGATGGACGAGGCCGAGAGCATCGTGCCGTCCGCGCTCCGAGTTTTCGCCTCCTCCGGGCGGGCCGCGTTCAAGTTCGTCGCCTCCTCCGTCGCCGACATCGACCGGATCGCCGAGCTGGCGGACCAGCACGGTCTGGCGCCGGTGTGGGTGATGCCGGAGGGCACGACCGCCGAGGCGATCACGTCGACGACCCGGGTCCTCGCGGACGCGGTCGCCTCCAGGCACTGGCACCTCACCACCAGGCTCCACGTCCTGGCCTTCGCCGATCCCAAGGGCCGCTGACCGCCCGGCCCCCCTCTTCCCCTGCGAAAGCGAGATCTCACATGACGAGTACCACCGTCGCCCGCCCGACGCCGGCCGTACCCCGCCAGCAGCGGCCCGGCATCGACACCGACCGGGTCGCCGACCTCATCGGCCAGCTGCTGGTCGAGCTGGGCGAGGACCCGCAGCGGGACGGTCTGGCCGAGACGCCGAAGCGGGTCGCAGCCTGGTGGAACGACTTCCTCTCCCCGGGCAGCGCGCCGGCGGCCACCCGCTTTACCGAGTCGCAGTTGGGTGGCCAGCTGGTCGTGGTGGGCGGCATGAGCGTCTGGTCGCTCTGCGAGCACCACATGATCCCCATGAACCTGCAGGTCGCAGTCGGCTACCTGGCGGCGGGCGAGGTGGTGGGGCTGTCCAAGTTCGGCCGCGTCGCCCAGCACTTCGCCGGCAGGCTGCAGGTCCAGGAGCGCTACACCCACGAGGTCGCCGAGCACCTCGCCGGGGTGATCGGCAGCGAGGACATCGCGGTCGCCGTGCGGGGCCTGCACCTGTGCATGAGCATGCGCGGGGTGCGGATGGAGGACGCCCGCACCACGACCCTGCACTCCGGCGGGCGCTTCGCCACGGACCCGATCCTCAGCCAGCAGTTCCTCCTCCTCGCGACCAACCAGTTGCACGCGGCCTGACCCCTGCGAGCGGACCTAGAAGGAGGTGTAAGCCATGAGTGCATCCCCCGCGCCGACGCCCGAGGGCGCCGACCAAGCGGGCCCGCTGTACCTGACCTGGGACGACATCGGCCTCGCGACGACCGAGCTCGCCCAGCAGACCCTGGCCGCCGGTGTGCCGCAGGCCGTGGTGGGGATCGTGCGCGGCGGTCTGATCCCCGCCGTGTGGATCGCCCACCGGCTCGGCGTCCACGACGTCCGAACGATCGAGGTCACCCGCACCACCAGCGACGCCGTCAACGCCGCCAAGACCCCCCTGCCGACCGTCCGGAACCCCGCGTCGATCGGAAACCTCACCGGCCTGGACGTGCTGCTCGTCGACGACATCGCCGGCAGCGGGACCACCCTCGCCCACACGGCCCAGATGGTTCGCGACCTCGGGCCCGCCCGGGTGCGTACCGCGGTGCTCGCCGTGAACCGGGCCAACTGGCCCGCGGGGTCCGAGCCCCACGACCGGATCGACCACATCGCCCGACTGACGACCACCTGGGTCGTCTTCCCCTGGGAGGAACAGCATGACCAGCTCTGACCTGGACGAGCAGTACCGTACGCGGCCCAGCACCCCGATGATCGGCCCGTACAGCACCAACCAGATGGACGACTTCTACGCCGCGCTCGCCCGCGGTGAGGCCACGCCGTCCGGTCTGATGAACCTGATGCAGCACCTCATCGCCGCCGAGCGGTGCGCGGAGGGCGCGAACGTGCTCGACGTGTGCTGCGGGCGCGGGCTGGCCCTCCCGCTGCTGCACCGCTACGCGCCGAAGATCGGCCGTTACGTCGGCCTCGACATCAGCTCGGCCAACCTCGCCGAGGCGCGCTCGCGGCTGGTCGAGCTGCGGAGGGAGTACGGCGTCCTGTTCCCGCTCGAATTCGTCGAGTGCGACGTGTCCAAGCCGTGGCCGCAGCTGCCGCCGTTCGACGTCGCGATCTACACCTCCGCGCTGGAGCACCTGCCGTACGAGCTCGGGGTGAAGAGCCTGGCCGCCACCGGCGCCGCGCTCGCCCCGGGCGGGGTGCTGTACCTGTCGACCCCGCAGGCGTTCGGCCCGCCGCCGCGTCCGCTGCAGTACCGCGTCCACGTCTACGAGTGGTCGTGCGAGGAAGTCGTGAGCGCGGTCGAGGACGCCGGCCTGATCGTGGACGACGTGATGGGGCTGCTGCCGCCCGAGCCGGACGAGGTGGCCACCGAGCTCGCCGAGCGGTACGGGACCGGAGCGGTCGACTGGTACCGCGACCTGGCTGCCCGGGTGCCGAAGGCGCTGCTGGACACGGTGTCGTCCATGATGGTGCCCGACCGGGCGACCGAGCTGCTCTTCGTCTGCCGGAGGCCGGCATGACCGCCCGTACGGTTCCGGGGCCCCGACAGGCGGCCGGGGAGGAGCGGGGCCGGCCGCTGTGGGTGAGCGTGGAGGGCATCAACGGGGTCGGGAAGACCACCGCCGCCCGCGCCACGGCCGCCGCGCTCGGTGCGCGGTGCCTGCTGCTGGACGAGCTGACCGACCAGGCCGCCGACACGCTGCCCGGCCGGGTGATCACGGCCCTCTCTGCAGCGGAGGACGTCTGCCTGCGGACCGGGCACCCGGTCGTGGAGACGCTTGCGCTGCTGGCGCTGAAGTTCCGGGAGGTCGAGCACCTCACGCCCGAGCTGCTGGCCGGCGTCGACGTGATCGTCGAGGACCGGGGCGTGGACAGCGTGGCCGTGTGCCAGGGGGCGATCCTGCACACCGAGCACCCGGCCACGCCCGCTCGGGCGGTAGCCGACCAGATCCTGGCCACTGCCCGCCGCTGGCGCCCGATGCCGGACGCCACGATCCTGCTGACCGGCGACAGGGAGACGTGCCTGGCCCGGTTCGCCGCCCGGATCGGCCGCGCCGTCCCGGCCGACGCCCGGGAGATCATCGAGCAGACCGAGCACCTCTACCGGGAGCTGGCCGCCGCCGAGCCGGAGCGGTACACGGTGATCGACGTGACCGGCTACGCCCCGGACGAGACCGGCAAGGCCGTCGAGGACGCCGTCCGCGCGATCGTGGAGCACCGGGAGGTCGATCGTGCCTCGTGACATCACCCTGCTGTGGGCGCTGCGCTCCCCCTGCTCGTTCGCCTGCCCGCACTGCTACTTCGGGGAGCTGGACGAGCACAAGAAGGCCCTGCCCGAGGGACTCGGCGTGCTGTCCCACATCCCCGTCCGCGACCTCGACCGCACCGTGCTGGAGGCGTTCGCGCGGACCCTGGCCGACTCGCCGGTCGAGCGGGTCGTCCTCGCCGGCGGCGAGCCGCTGGACTGGCTGCCCACCCTCAGCCTGATCAAGACGATCAAGGACGCCGGGTGTGAGGTCGTCGTGGCGACCAACGGCGTGCCGCTGACCCGGCCCGGCATCGCCCGACGGCTCGTCGCCCTCGGCGTCGACGGGGTCTCGGTCTCCCTGGACAGCGCGGATGCGGCCACGAACGACCGGCTGCGGCCCTCGCGGTCCGGGCGGGTCGGACACCGCGAGGTCCTGGCCGGCATCCGCACCCTGCTCGACGAGCGCGGCTCCGGTCAGGGCCCGCGGGTCGGCATCTACACCGTGGTCATGCGCGACCGCCCTCAGGAGATCACCGACGTCGCCCGTCTCGCGGCGGACACCGGCGTCGACTACTACGTGCCGCAGCCCATCTCCCTCCCGGCCGACCACAAGCTCTTCGCCGAGCGTTGTCACACCGCCGAGGATGTCCCCGCCGTCGAGGACCAGCTGCGTCGCCTCCAGGAGGACCCGCGCGGGCTCACCCTCCCGGGCCCCTCCTACACGCGGCAGTTCCTCGCCTCGATCGCCACCCAGGACAGCGGTCGGGTCGAGGACTGCTTCGGCGGGGCGCAGTTGTTCTTCATCCAGCCCGACGGCTCGCTGTGGGACTGCCCCTCGGACCGCCGGATCGCCGCCACCGCCGCCTCCGAACAGCGCAGCATCGTCGGCGCCGACGCGCGAACCCTGTTCACCAACCGCCCGGCGTGCACGGACTGCTCGCACTTCTCCAGGGACTGCGTGAACATGGGCCCGCTCGTGCTCGGCATGCCGCGCCTCCTCGCCCGGGAGGCAACGTGACCGCCCTGCCACCGGTCCCTGCGACGGAAGGTCTGGGCGAGGGCATGCTGGCCGCGCTGGCCAGCATGCCGGACCCCGCTGGAGCGTCGTTCGCCGACCGGTTCGAGCAGGACCTCACCGAGAGGTTCACCCGCCGGCACGCGGTCGCGGTGTCCTCCGGCACGACGGCGCTGCACGCCGCGTTGTCCGCCGTCGGCGTCGGGCCGGGCGACGAAGTCCTGGTACCGGCCCTGACCGTCGTCATGACCGCCTCGCCGATTGCCCAGCTCGGCGCCACCCCGGTCTTCGTCGACAGTGACCCCGACACCCTCGACCTGGACTACGACGACGTCACCGCGATGGTGACGGCCCGGACGAAAGCGATCGTCCCGGTCCACCTGTGGGGCAGGATGGGCGACCCAGTCGGCCTCCGCTCGTTCGCCGCGCAGCACGGGCTGGCCGTGGTCGAGGACGCCGCCCAGGCCGCCGGTTCGTCGCGCGGCGGCGTTCCGGCCGGCGCGGTCGGCGAAGCCGGGTGTTTCAGCATGAAGGACGGCAAGATCCTCTGGAGCGGGGAGGGCGGGTACGTCCTGACCGACGGCTCGGCTCTCGCCTCCCATGTCCGGGCCTTCCGCGGCCACTGGCTGACGCCCCCTCCCGGTGGCCGCCCTCAAGAACGGCTCGCGGTCAACGGGCGCCTGGCCGAGCCGCTCGCGGCTCTCGCGCGGGCCAACCTGCGCAGGTTCCCGGACCTGCTGGAGCGCCGCCGTACCCAAACCGGGTACCTGCTCCAGGCGCTGGCCGGTGTCCGGGGTCTCACGCCGCTGACGCCGGCGAAGGACGAGGTGTGGAACCACTACGCCCCGCTCCTGCACATCAGCCTGCCGGAGCCACGGGCCTTCGCCGAGCACCTCGCCCGGCAGGGAGTGCCGAGCTCCACCGGCACCTTCCGGCTCGTGCCGTGCGACACACGGCCCATGTTCGCCGCCAGCGACCGGACTCCGTGCCGCGGGACCGCCCAGATCCTCGACCGCACCCTCGCCCTCGTTCTCACCGAGCGCGACGACGAAACGGTCCTCGACCACTACGCCACCGTCACCACCCGGGAGGCTGCCGCATGGCGCTCATGACCGGCGCCCCGAACCGATCCGCTGGCGGCATTCCCGCCGGCGGCCCTCCGTCCTCGTCTGCGAACGGAAACCGCATGACCACCACACGCTCGCTGTGCAGCCGTGGCCCGCTGATCTCCGCCGAGGGCCTCAACGGCGTCGGCAAGACCTACCTCACCAACCGCGCCGTCGAAGCCATCGAGACGAAGCCGCTGATGCTGGACGAGTTCTCCCAGCGGGCGAACGGACGCCCGGGCCTGGGTGAAGCGCTCCTCCAGTCCCTGCGCGAGGCCAGCGCCGGGGACCCGTTCCTGCGCGGTGGCACCCCGATTGCCGAGGCTCTGCTCCTCATGGCCATCAAGCGGCACGACCTCGACACCGTCCTGCCCGACCTGGTCCACGGGCGGACGGTGGTCGAGGGCCGCAGCGTGGACACCACCGCCGTGTGCCAGGCGCTGCTGCTGCACCCCGACGCCCCGGACGCGGCCCTGAAGACGGCGGTCGACCTGCTGGGCCTCGCGGCCTCCTACCGGCCGCTGCCCGACCTCACGATCCTCGTCACCGACGACGCCTCGAAGGCCCTGGAGCGTGCGCAGTGGCGTGACAGGTGCGTCTTCACCGATGAGCAGGCGGAGTTCATGCGCAAGGCGTGCGTGCTCTTCGAGCGTCTCGCCGCCACCGATCCGGTCCGCTACCGGGTCGTGGACCGGCGCCACGTCGACGAGTACGAGGCTGCCGACCTGATCCGGGAGTGGATCGAGGGCGCCGGTGGTGATCTCGCCTGTCTGGTGGAGCCGTGGCAGGGGCCGGGCGCGGGCTGCATGTGCTGCGGGCAGCCCACGAAGGCCGAGGCGGCGTGAGCACGGCTGCCCGTCTGCCGCTCTGCCCGGCCGACCGGTCCGCAGGTAACCGGTGTTCCCCGACGGTCCCCGAGGGGGTGGAGGCTCTGGTCCTCGACTTCGACGGCGTCCTCGCCGACACCGTCGGCCGGCACGAGGCCGCTCTGCGCGCGGCCCTGCAGCCGTACGGTGTCGCCCTGGACTCCGGCTGGTACAGCCACCGCGTCGGCTTGTCCATCCATGACCTCCTGGCGGCGCTGCCCGGTGGCCGGTCGCTGCCTCACGACGAGATCGTCCAGCGCAGCCGCGGTCATCTGCTGGCCTCGGTGCACACGATCACGCCGATCCCGTGCGTCGTGGAGCTGCTGGGTCAGGCCCTGCGTGCCGGGGTGCCGTGCGCCGTGGCGTCGGGCGCCAGCCGGCTGCTCGTCGATCCGGGGCTCGACGCCTTGGGCCTGAAGGAGGCGTTCGGGTCCGTGGTCCGGCGTGAGGACGTCGTCCACGGCAAGCCGGATCCGGAGCTGTTCCTCACCGCCGCCCGCCGCCTGGGCGTCGCGCCGGACCGCTGCCTCGCGGTCGACGACGCTCCCGACGGCATCGCCTCCGCCCGCGCCGCCGGCATGCAGGTGATCACGGTGGTCGGCGGCCACCTGGCGCCCGTCGGCGGACAGCCGGCGCAGCCCGTCGCATCGCGCCAGCAGACCGAGCCCATCCGATGACGGCACGACGCCGTCCGACCCCGGGAGCATGATGCCCGTCCTGCACTCGACCAAGAACCTGCACGTCATCGAGGAGCCGACCGCGACGCGTGAAGGCGTCGGCGTCTTCGAGTACACCGACCACTACACCGTTTTCCACTACGGACGGATGCCGGATCCGATCCCCGGCAAGGGCGAGGCGACCTGCCGGATGGCCGCCTTCAACTTCGCGCTGCTGGAGGAGGCCGGAGTGCGGACGCACTTCCGCCGGTTCATCGCACCGAACCGGATCGAGTTCACCCTCGCGCGCCTTCCGGAGCAGGTCCGCCAGCCCCTCACGCCTGCTGGCGGCGGCTACCTGCTGCCCCTGCAGGTGCTCTTCCGCAACGAGCTCCCGCCGGGCAGCTCCGTCCACCGGCGCCTCGCCACCGGCGATCTCGCCCCGGCCGACGTCGGACTCGACGCTGTCCCCGCGGTCGGCGCGAAGCTGGAGCGACCGCTCATCGAGTACGCGACGACCCGGGAAGACGTGAACCGCTTCATCGCCCCCGGCGAGGCCCAGCGCCTCGCGGGTCTGGACGACGAGCAGTTCGCGGCCCTGCGGGAGATCACCTGGAAGGTCAACGCGGTGCTGACCAACCACGCCGCCAAGGTCGGACTGAGCCACTGCGACGGCAAGGCCGAGTACCTGGTGACCAGCGACCAGCAGCTGGTACTCGCCGACAGCCCCGGCACGCCGGACGAGAGCCGCCTGATGTTCGCCGGTGTCCACTGCGGCAAGCAGATCCTGCGCGACTGGTACGTCAACACGGGCAACGAGGTGCCGGTCGGCAGGCTGATCGCCGCCGGTGTGCCCAGGAACCGGTGGCCGCAGCCCGCGCCGCTGCCGCCCGAGTACGTGGCGGTGATGACGGACCTCTACCAGTCCCTGAGCGAGACCTGGACGGGAGAGCGGCCCTGGAGCGCACCGGATCTGGAGACCGCGACCCGGGCCGTCACCGACCTCGTCGGCCGATGACCGCGCGCCACTGCGGCCGGAACCCCAGCCGTCTCCTCACCGCAGCCGCAGGTCAGGGCAGCACGGGACGTACGCGAAGGGAGAACTCATGGGCGGCTTGACCCAGGACCCCGCCTTCCGGGCCACGACGTTCGTCGTCATCGACTTCGAGACGACGACCCCCACCGGCTACCCGGCCCAGCCCATCGAGGTCGCCGCGCTCGCCCTGCGGTTCGAGGACGGCGCGTGGACGGAGACTGGGCGCTACACGTCCCTGATCCGGCCGCCCGAGTTCGCCCCCGTGACCCCGGCGGACACCGCTCAGACCGGGCTGACCGCCGAGCAGCTCCAGCAGGCTCCCACCCCGGCCGAAGCACTGGGGGCGCTGGACCAGCGGCTCACGGCCGGCACCCCGTATCTGCTGGTGGCCCAGCACGCGGCCACCGAGGCGAACGTCCTCCACAACCAGGCCGAACACAGCCCGACGCTGGCCAGGACGGACCTACTCGACACGATCCCGCTGGCCAAACGCCTGATCCCGAACCTGCCGAACTACAAACTCGACACGCTGCTGGCCCACTTCGGCATCCCGCAACCCACGGACCGGCACCGCGCCCCGGCCGACGTCGACGTCACCGCGAAGGTCTTCCTGCGCCTCATCAGCGCCGCGGACGAAGACCCGCGGGTCGCCAGCCTCGCGGCACTCGTGAAGACCGCCGGCCGCACCGCCAAGGCCAACTTCCCTGTGCAGGCCGGTCTCTTCGACGTCTGACCCCCGGTACACGAACCGCCGTACGACCGATCCAAGAAAGGACGTGCTCAACTCGATGACGAAGAAAGAGCAAGGACTGACCGAAGTGCCCTTCTGGTTCGACCCGTTGTGCCCCTGGGCGTGGGTGACCTCCCGATGGCTCCTGGAGGTCGAGACGGTCCGGCCCGTACGCGCGGACTGGCGGATCATGTCGCTGGCCTACCTCAACCTCGAACAGCGCGAGGGGAAGGGACTCAGCGACGACTACCGCGCGCTGATGGAAAAGGCATGGGGCTCGGTCCGGGTCTGCGCGGCTGCCGCCGAGCACGCCGGCCAGGACATCCTCGGCCCGCTGTACACCGCCATCGGAACCCGCCTGCACAACCAGCGGCGCCGCGAGGACCCCACCGTGATCACGGAGGCGCTCGCCGAAACGCACCTGCCCACCTCACTGGCCTCCGCCGCAACGAGCACGGAGTTCGACCGCCTGATCAAGGACTCGCACAACCAGGCATTCGACGAGGTCGGCCTCGATGTCGGGACCCCCGTCCTCCGCATCGCCGGCACAGCCCTGTTCGGCCCGGTGCTCCGGCAGGCCCCCCGCGGCGAGGCCGCCGGCCAGCTCTGGGACGGCCTGCTCCACGTCGCAGCGACGGACGGGTTCTACGAGCTCAAGCGAAGCCGGGACAGCAAGCCCTCTTTCGAATGAGCGAATCCGCCCCTTGCAGGAACCACACCCCGACCGTCCCCAAGCACGGAGGCTGACACCTGTGGTCCGGCACCGAGGCGAGCAGGGCCGCCGGCGTGCTGACTGGTGCGCCTCTGGCACGAGAGCCCGGGACCACCGGTGCTCCGGTACAGCCCGACTAAAGGGTGTTGCAGAAGGTCCGCTTCGGGCAGGCCTGATTGGCGTTTGAGCTGCTGGTTCACCGTGTCATGGCGAGGTTGTGCATGGTGGCGACGGCTTGGACGGCATGGTGCAGTCCGTCGCCTCGCTGGCGGCAGTCGCGCAGGATCTTCCAATTCTTCATCCGGGCGAAGGTGTGTTCGACGCGGGCACGGACGCGTCGGTGCTCGGCGTTGTCCTCCTCCTGCCCGCGCAGGAGGGGGCGGCCGGCTCTCTTGCGGTGCGGGACGATCAGGCCGGTGCCGAGGTAGGCGCCGTCCGCGATCACTGTCGTACTCGCCGCCAGGGTGGGCAGGTCCGACTCGCGCCAGACATGTGCGTCGGCCTTGTTGCCCGGCGCCGGCCGGGCCGCCGCGATGACCAGGCGGGTGTCTGCGTCGATGATGACCTGCACGTTCGCCGAGAACCGGTAGTTGCGGGACGAGGCGCCGACCTTCCGGTCGCGGACCGGGATCAGGGTGCCGTCCACGATCCACAACCGTTCGGTGTCCGCCACCGGCCGCGGAGCCCGCTCGAGCGCCAGCAGCGGACGGAGTCGCTGGACGACCCGGCACACCGTCGCCGGCGAGATGCCGAACAGCGGCGCGAGCTGCCGCATGGTGAGGTTCGTGCGGTAGTACACGGCCCCCAGCAGGACCCGGTCCGGCAGCGGCAGACACCACGGACGGCCACCACCAGGCCCGTTCCCACCGCGTTCGCGCACCGCCTTCACCAGCTTCGCGAACCGGTCGATCCGCAAGCCCGTGAACGTCTCCACCCACACCGGCTCAGCCCGCAACACCCCACCCATACAAGGGAAATGCCCGAAACTGAGCCTTCTGCAACACCCTTTAGGTTCTGTCTCTTTGGTCAGTGTCGGGTCCAGATGAGGATGCCGGCGAGGTGGAGTGCGGCCTGGTAGGCGATGGCGAGTTTGTCGGTTCGCGTGGCCAGGCCGCGCCATTGCTTGAGGCGGTTGATGCAGCGTTCGACGGTGTTTCGTTGCTTGTAGGCCTCGCGGTCGAAGCCGGGCGGGCGGCCTCCGTGACGGCCTCGCCGTTGGCGGTGGCCGATCTGGTCGGACGGCTGCGGGATGACCGCGCGGATTCCCCGGCGCCGCAGATGGGCCCGGATCGCGCGTGAGGAGTAGGCGCGGTCGGCCAGGACGACCGCGGGCCTGGTTCGGGGCCTGCCCGGACCGGTGCGGGGCACGCGGATACGGTCCATCACCGTCTCGAAGGCAGGTGCGTCACCGGCCTGGCCTGCCGTGACGGTGAAGGCCAAGGGGCGGGCCCGGCCGTCGGCCCCAGGTGGACTTTGGTGCTCAGGCCTCCGCGGGAGCGTCCGAGTGCGTGATCGGCCGGCTCCCGGCGTCCCGCCGCCCCTTTTTGAGTGCTCCGGCGGCGTGCTGGTGCGCTCGGACGACGGTCGAATCGACGGAGACGGTCCAGTCGATGTCGTCGGCGGCGTCCGCCGCGGCCAGGACCGAGGCCAGGATCCGTTCCCAGGTTCCATCGACGGCCCATCTGACCAGCCGTTTGTGAGCGGTCTGGAACGACCCGAGCTCGTCGGGCAGGTCCCGCCAGGGCGAGTTGGTGCGGTACTTCCACGCGATGGCTTCCAGGGTGCGCCGGTGGTCGGCCCACCGCCGTCCACGGACCGGATCGGCCGGCATCAGCGGCTCGATCCGGTCCCACATCGCATCAGTGATCACTAATCGGACAGACACATCCGATCAACTGACCAACCCATCAAAGAGACACGCGCTAGTCGACGGACAGCAGCATGCTCGCGGACCACCCTCGCCTCTGCGGCCAGACACAGCTGGTGAGCCCTCTCCTCGGCGCGTCGGGCATGCGCGAGTATCTCGTGTGCCTGGCGAAGGTACTCCTGGGACATGTCCAGTTCCTTCTACAGCGTGGCACGCACCCGTTCCTCGGCCCGATCCCACCTGCGCGCGGCCGGCCTCAGCGCCTTGGCCGACCTTGGCTTCCTCGGCCTCACCGACGGCAGCGACGACCCGGTGATCGTCACCGGCTTCAAGGCCACCCGCGCCCGCAAGCTCGCCCCCGGCGAGAAGCAGGCCAACCGGGTCCTGGCCGCCGCACGCGCTCCCGTCGAACACGGCTGCGCGCACCTGAAGACCTGGCGCATCCTCACCCGAACTCCGCACCGAGCCCGCTCGCCCCACCGAACTTTGCGCGCTCTCCTGGTCCTCTCGAACCTCGAGCTCTCAAGCTGACAGACGATCAGTCATATTCGGCGCGGTACGGCTCCGTCCTGCCAGCGGTAGAGGTCGCGCAGCAGGGAAATCTCGGCGCCGTGATGGATCAGCTCCCTGTTGACGTGCAGGACCCTGTTCTCCATGGGAAACCGCTCGGGACCCAGCGTGGGCGGATTGTCCAGGTCGGCGTCCGAGAGCTCGCGGACCCCTGCGTTCCATCTCCCGTACATCTCATCGAGCTGTTTCAGCGCCTCGTCAGCGGTCCCCGCGTAGGCGATTGCCTGGGGCTCGAGGTCCTGGTCGCCGAAGTACCATCCGACCCGATAGCCCAGGCAGGAGACGATGATGTGCCCCAGCCGCCAGGCAATCGTGGTCACCGGCGCAGGCACCGGGGCTGGGGAGGCGAGGTCCATCGTCCATTCCCCCGAACCTTCCGATATCGGTGCGGCCGACGTGCCACGTGGGCGGATGCTCCAGCAGCCGCGCACCGGCTCCCAGAAGTACTCCTCGTCGGTAAGACCCTCCAGCCGTGGCCGCAGGTTCTTGTGCCAGTACCAGTCCAACTGGTCCGCGAGTCGCTCGCTTCTTGTCATTTCCGCACACTACATACAACGGAGACCTGGCTGCGCCCCTCGCGGACGCCGTCGCCGGCCGTGGGCCGCGAGACGTACCGCACCGGGAGGTGACGCTGGGGCCTGATGTGCCCTTCGGGCCGCGCCGCCGCGAGCGGCTCAGCCTCGACCGATGACATGACGGATGATCAAGACCGCAGACTCCCGCCCGAGATCAGCATGAGTATCCCGAGCGAGCGCCACGCCAGGGCTTCCGACCTGCATGTTCGAAGATGGCGAAGACTCAGCGCAGGCATTCGCCCACCCGCGCTGGAACTTGGGCGCGGACGAGGCCGCGCGCCTGGGGCCGGCGGCCGCCGGCGCCGCTTCACCGTTCACCTCCCCGCCGCCTACACCCACTGTTCGACGCCCGGGCCCAGGGTGCGCGCCGACGAGCGGGAACTGCGCGCGATCGTCGCCGAGGGACTGCAGGAGATCTGCTTCAAGGACGGCGGCAACCGAGCCGACCAGCTCGAAGTCGATTTCACCCACATCGACTGCTTCGACCCCTCCTGTCGATTCCCGCCGAGGCGCACCCGGACGCGAGCGCCCTGTCCGGGTGGGACGCCGCCTCGTTCGAGCGCGTCAACTGCAGAACCCACTGGGATGCGGGGTGCAATGGCCACTGCGGGGAGCTGCCCTCGGACGGGCTGTTCCCGGCCCCGTGGCGCTGTCGACCGCGGGCAGGACCCCGGCTGCCGTCACACGTTGCCGGTCACCGTCCCGGTCGACAGCATCCAGCCCGCTCCGGCCCCTGCCCCGCCACCCCCCGGAGCACGGCTGGTGAACCCCGGCCGGATGCCTGCGGGCTGTCGGCGCCGACTGTTTCCCCTGCCTGCATCCCCTACGCCCGGAGGACCTGGAGCGATCCGTCCGCGCAGGGGTCCGGCACGGACGCGGGCGCGGGCGCGCAGACCGAAGGTGCCGCGCGCTCATCCGCATCGTCCGCCGGTACACCGCCCACCGGCGTCAGGTGCTCGCCACGCTCGAGGAGTTCGCGGCGTCCTGCCTGCGCCTCGGGCCAGGGCCTCCAACGGCGAACAGGTCGGCGTGGTCGGGCAACTGCTGCCGGGGTGGAGGAACCACCGGCTGCCGTGTTCGTCGCGCGCCGCGAGGGATCCGGCGCCCGTCAGTCGCTGTGCGATCTTCCTGCGGCAGATCGCGCGCCGGGGCGTGCCGGCGAGGATGCCGTCCTACCCGGGGCGTGGGGCGGGGCCGGGCACGTGTTTGGCTCAAAGGTGAGCCGGATGGCCGATGCCGTCTGAACGGGTGGGCCACGACCGATGAGTTTCCCCGTGATCCACAGTCATAGATCATGATTGCTGCACCGCGGCCACGGGTGGGGTCGAAGTGTGGACCCGGCCGAACCCGCCGAGAACCGGACACGAGACACCGAGGAACTTGAGATGCGTACCCTGATCAGCACCGCTTTCATATCGCTCGACGGCGTCGTGGAGGGCCCGGGCGGCGAGCCCGGGTACCGGAACTCCGGATGGACCTTCAAGGACGTCGAGTTCCTCCCCGAGGCGTTCGAGATCAAGGGCCGGGAGCAGAAGGAAGCCTCCGCGATCCTGCTGGGCAGGACCAGCTACGAGGCGTTCAGCCAGGTGTGGCCCGACATGGCGGACTTCGCCGACTACAAGGTGATGCCGAAGTACGTCGTCTCCACCACCCTCACCGAGGACGACCTGGTGTCGAACTGGGGCGAGACGACGATCCTGCGTTCGCTCGACGAGGTCGCCGCGCTGAAGGAGACCGAGGGCGGC
The DNA here is from genome assembly GCF_045208355.1 of Streptomyces sp. NBC_01546. Lineage (NCBI taxonomy): Bacteria > Bacillati > Actinomycetota > Actinomycetes > Kitasatosporales > Streptomycetaceae > Streptomyces > Streptomyces sp. NBC_01546. Next base: position 6,729,933 of record NZ_CP109379.1, on the reverse strand, counting down.
CCGATCATCGTCCACGGCAGCGCTTCCCTGAACCAGGCCCTTTCGGACGCAGGCCTGATCGACCGCTACCACCTGGTCGTCTTCCCCCTGCTGCTCGGCGCGGGCAAGCGGCTCTTCAGCGCCACCGACAAGGACACCCAGAAGCTGAAGCTCGTCGAGCACGAGGCCTACGCCAACGGGCTGCAGAAGAACGTCTTCGACGTCGTCCGCTGACCTCCCGCGCCTCCGCCGGCGCGGCACTCGTCCTGGCCGGCACGCGGTGGCTCACCGCTCGACCGGGGTGCGTTGTCCGTCCGAACCCGGTCGGCCATGGACGTCCTCATCGAGGCGCTGACGCAGTCGCAGCAGCACCGCGACATCGGCAACTTGGGCGAGGCGGGCCAGCAAGCCCCGGATCGCTGGATCGTCGCCGGCCCTGACCGCCAGGACCATCCGGTCGATGAGCAACTCGCTGCCCTGCGGTACGGCCGACGGCCGAGACGGGGCCCAACCATGGTCGTCTCGGCCGTCCGGCACGTCCGGATCCGTCCGCTCGGAAGACATCCCCGCATTCAACGACCCCAGGGGACTGGCGTCATCTCCCCGAAAGGGGGAAGGCCGAGGACCCTCAACCCCCGTCCATGGCCGAGAACCTCACGAAGAGAGGAGGCAGGATGGGCCGGCGCGCTGGGAGGCGGTCGCGGTGGTCGCGTCGGATCGCCGCGTGACCAGGGCCCCACTCCGCGTCGGGTCAGATGGGCGCGGCTCGATCCGCGTCCACTGAACTTCAGGCAACGGCGTATTTCGGCCATGGGGCGGGTGATCCAGACGAAACGATCCAGTCGTCTCCGACACCGGAACCAGGGCGCGCTGCATCCACGTCGATCATCAGAACGACACACCGGTGCGATATGCCGAGAAGACACGACGGAGACCGCAGCATGCCTACCGCCGAAGACCATGCCAAGCCCGCACTTGCGGCCAGGGTGAACGACTACGACAGCTTTGCCGAGGCGTACTCGGCCCTGAGCGAGACCAGTCTCCTGAACGCCTACTACGAGCGGCCCGCGATGCTGTCCCTCGCCGGGGACGTGGCCGGCCGGCGGATCCTTGACGCCGGCTGCGGCTCCGGTCCCCTGTTCGGTGCCCTACGCGATCGGGGTGCTCTCGTCACCGGCCTCGACTCCAGCGCCGAAATGGTGGAGCTGGCACGGCGGAGGCTGGGTTCCGACGCGGCCCTGCATGTGGCCGACCTGGGTGACCCGCTGCCGTTCGCCGACGGTGCGTTCGACGATGTCCTCGCCTCGCTGGTGCTGCACTACCTGGAGGACTGGGGGCCGACGCTGGCCGAGATGCGGCGAGTGCTCAGGCCCGGCGGTCGCCTGATCGCGTCGGTGCAGCATCCTTTCGTGGACTACGCCATCCAGGACCCTCGGCCCGACTATCACGCGACCACCAGCTACACCCAGGAATGGACCGACCTGGTGGGGCAGAACGCCCGGATGAGTTTCTGGCGCAGGCCGCTGCACGCCATGACCGACGCCTTCTCCGCCTCCGGCTTCCGTCTGGCCGTCATCAGCGAGCCCCAGCCCGATCCGGCCGCCCGCGAGCTCTACCCCGACGACTTCCAACGCTTCTCGACCACGATGTGCTACCTGTTCTTCGTTCTGGAGGTGCCCCCGGCTACCGGCTCGGCCGAGTAACGAGCACCTGCGGTCGGCTCAGGGGCCGCCGCTCGTCCTGCACCTGCTGCAAGCCCCCCTGGTGCGCGTCGCACCGTGCTGCTGCAGGAGGTGCTGGCCGAACCGAAGTGGATCGACAGGCTCACCGACGCCGACCGGCGGGCGCTGTCCCCGCCTTCTGGACCCACGTCAACCCCTACGGTCGGTTCGAACCCGCCATGACCAACCGGCTCGACTTGGTCTAGGTAACCATTCCGGGGCAGCGTGCATCGCGCGGCGGGGCGCGTAGAGGCGACCAGAAGCGTCGAGGCAGGCGGGTGAGGTCTACGCGGGGGCTCCGTACGCGCGTATGCCGCCCGGCAGCGCCGCTGAGGCGCCTGCCGATAGGTTTCCCGCTATGAATGATCTTGGAACCATCACCTGGCCACCAGCCCCGATCAGGACCGAGCGGCTTCTGCTCCGAGAGTCCGACGCCCGGGACCGTGCGGCGCTCATCGAGCTGTTCGCCTCGCCCGAGGTGGGCACCTACGTCGGCGGCGCTCGTCCGCGCGACGAGCTCGAGCGCACGATGCCCGAGGTGCCCGGGCAGCGTTTCGGCTTCTTCGTGGTCGAGCACGACGGAACAGCGATCGGCATGATCACGCTCGATCGGCGCGACCCGGAGCGCAAGGGGCACATACGTCCGGAAGGCGGCGAGCCCGAGCTCGGCTACATGTTCCTGCCGCAGGCATGGGGACGCGGGTACGCCGCCGAGGCGAGCGCGGCGGCGCTCGACTGGTTCGCCGACGCGCATCCCGGCGAGCCGGTGGTGCTCTCCACCCAGATTGCCAACGAGGCCTCGATGCGCGTCGCGGCGAAGCTGGGGTTCACCGAGGTGGAGCGGTTCGAGGACTATGGCGCGGAGCAGTGGCTCGGCGTGTGGTTCCCGGGCACGCCGTCCGGCTGAGCTCTCGCTCGGCAGCGCGGATCCACGAGGGCACTGATCGATCGCCGGCCTGGGCGCGCCACTGGGCCTCGTGGAACACGTCGGAGGGCAAGAGCATGGGGATGGGCTGCCGGCAGTGGCTGACCAGGAGGATGGTCAGGGCCTGGTCGCGGCCGCCGAGGCGCAGTTGCCTCACGGCGTCCCACGGCGGCGTCACGGTCGTCCCGCTGTTTCCTGGATGTCCTGTGCCCGCAGATCACGGCACGGCTCCGGGCAGGTGCCCGGACCGCGTTCGCGCTGGAGGACCTCTGGGACGCGTGACACCGCCGGCCAGGGGCGGAAGACTCCCTTGTGCAGGGTCACCGTGTGCGATGGGTTGGGGGGCTGGGTCTCGGTGCGGATCGGACGGTGGATGTTGTCGGCCCGTAGTCCCGCGCTGTCGAGGGTGACGTCGAAGAGGACTTCCTCGCCCGGGCGGAGGCGGCCATCCGTTCCATGGATGGCCGAGGCTTCCGCCTGGACGTCCGGTCCGGCGCCCTTCTGGCTGATGAGACCGATGCCTCGGTCAGGGTCGAACCACTTCACGACACCGCAGGGCGACACGCTTCCCCTTTCCTCTCGGGTCGGATTCGGAAGTCGTCACTGTCCGCTCGATCCTCACCGAGGGGGAGGGCTTGAGCAGGGGCGTGAAGCAGCGGAGCCCGGCGTGACGGCAGCCTGCGGGCGCCTGTGGCGAACAACGCGCAGCAGCGGCGCACTCTCGCCGACAACGCCGCTTCGGCCCGGTCGTCCTATGGGGGCGAGCCGGGCGTGCCGGGCCTGGCCGATGCTCTCGCCGTTCCTCAGCCGTCACCGATCAGACGCACCAGGGCATTCTGGTGCCAGGTGCCCGGCACCGGCATACGTCGGGCGGCGGAGTGGAGCAGGGTCTCCGACCCCGTGAGCCCCCTTGCCGCCGGAACGCGGGCGCCGTGCCCTGACCCCCGGAGCGTGCTTCGACCTCGCCCTTCGGAAGCCCCCGGGGTCGGCCGGGCCGCGTCGGCGTTCGCCACGACGCGGCCTGAGGGCGTTCCACCTTGTCGGCACTTCACCGTTGGTGTTGCAGAGCATCGGCACCGGCGGCGATGACTTCGGCGAGCCGGTTGGCGAAGGCCGCGTTGCATCCTCCGAGCCGGACGAAGCCGTGGCCGGCCACCGGCCCGTCGTTGCTCAGGGAGGGAAGTGTCATGCCCGCGAGCGCGAGCGCCGCCTGAAGGCTGGTGACGGCATCTTCGCCGGCCTGGTAGGCGGCGTCCTGGCGCCGCTTGTACCGGATACGTTCGGTGTGGGTCATCTCGTACACGATGCTGCTGACCTCTCGTGGTAGGCGTGGGTGTTGAGGCGCCGGGGGCGTTGTGTCTTCGGTTCAGCGAGTCATGCCCATTTGCCGGGTACGTCAGCCCTTTACGCCCAAGGCCCGTGGCGGCTGCGGTGCTGACTTGAGCACCCGCACACCGCAGAAGCCGACGCCGTCCCCCGGTCCGGCTCCCGTCGTTCTACGGTGGCGGTAGCACCCCGCCGAGGAGGAGCCGATGAGTGCCCAGCCCGACCACACCCCCGCCGCCCCGTACGCGCCCGCGCCCGGTGCGCCGGCCGAACTCCTCGACCGGCTCCGCGCGGACCGGCGTGCGGAGCGGTGGGCGCCTGCCTTCGAACGGGAGTGGGCGGCCGCGTTGGAGGAGTCGCGCCGGACCTTCTCTCTGAACACCCTCTACGAGGTCGTCCACGTCTGGCAGGCCCGTCTCGCCTCCGCCCCCGCGGTCGACGCGTTCATGACCTCCGGCCACGAGGAGACGGGGTTCGTGGACATGGCCGAGGTCCGCGGCCGGCGGCGCCGGTGAGCCTGCCCTCGTACGCGGTCCGCTTCTCGACACCTGCCGGGAAGGTCATCGCCGAACTTCCCGAGCACGCCGAGGAAACGGTCTGGGACCTGCTCGACGCAGCCGCGGCCGACCCGTGGGGCTTCGCCCAGTGGGATCCCGACGATCCCGAAGGCGAAGACGTCCGGATCGCGTCCGCCGGCCGGCTGTCCGTCATCTACTTCGCCAACCGACCGCTGCGCCATCTGTCCGTTCTGGACATCGTCTGGCTCGGATAGGCCTTGTCGGCCCGTGCCCGGTCCGGCCGCCGGCGCGGCCTGCCGAGCCCGAGCCCGAGCCGGGGCACCCGGATCGCTTCCAGGACGGGCTCGATCTGCGGCGAGTCACCTCACCGCCCCGCCGTGCTCACAACGGACAGGGGCTTTTGCCCCTGCTCGACGGCGAGGTGGATTCTGCTGGGCAGGCCGCCTAGCCCTGGTCGGCCGGCTCGACGAAGACGCCGCCGGGCGGTTCCTTCTGGAGATCCCCCCGTTTGTGAGAACCGATTCCCCGGTCGGCTCTCCGGCTGATTCCGATTGGTGGAATGATTGTCTGTCAGAGAGGCGTGGTGGGGTTGGGGTGCGTGACGGCTCGCGGCCGACTCGACCGGCGGCCGGTTACTGCGCGGGAGAACTACAGGCATGCTGTTCGGTGTCGTTCTCCGATCCCGTCGAGCAGTTCGGGACGGGGACCGGGGAGGCGTGCGGCTGCCAGGTGAGAATCCAGCCGGCGGTAAGTGCCGCCGCGCCGCCTGCCAGGGCGATTGCGCCGCCTGTTCCGATGCCTGCGGCCACCGAGCCGAAGCAGGCCGGCCCGACGCCCTGCAGCGTCATGCCGCCGGAGCCGAGCAGGCCGAAGGCCTGGCCTTGGCCGTCCTGCGGCAGGGCGTCCAGGAACGGCCGTTGCAGGCCGAGACCGTAGGCGAATCCGAAGCCGCAGAGCAGCAGCAGACAGGACGAGACGCCCACTCCGGGCTCGGCAGCGAAGCCGACCAGCGGCAGTCCCATCAGCGCAATCAACGGGACTACCAGGCGCTCCCGGGTGGGTGGCCGTAGCAGTCGACCCACCAGAAGGTCACCGACAAGCATGCCGACCGGCAGACATCCCATCAGCACCGCGTACCAGCCGGGCGCGAAGTGGTGTCCTCCGGCGTAGGCGACGACCAGGCCTTCCGCGCCTGCTACGAACGCGGGCGGGAGCCACTGGGCCAGCATCAGTCGTCGCACCGTGCGTCCGCGCAGCAGCAGGCCGGCACCGTGCAGGCTTGCCCGGACGGCCCCGCCATCGCCCCGAGCGCCGCCGGGTGTGCCGCCGGACTCTTCCGGCTTTAGCCGGGGTAGCCGGATGCGGACAGCGAGCGCGCAGCCGAGGTAGAGGGCGGCGCTCACCGCGAGCGCCCGATGCGGGCCGAGTACCGCGACGACCGCACCTCCCAGCGCCAGACCGAACAATTGCGCGCCGGAGGAGGCGATGTTGTTCAGTGAACGGCCCAGTACATAGGCGTCGCCCTCCAGGCACTGCGCGACCAGCCGACTCGACGCGCCGCTGAACACCGGTGTGGCGAGGGCGACCAGCGCCACGACACCGAGGCTTGCCGCGACCGGCATCCGCACCAGGGCGATCAGCAGGGCGGCGGCGCACGTCAAGGCGTAGCCGCCGGTGATGAGCGCGCGGGGCGGCAGTCGGTCGGCCAGTGAGCCCAGCAGCAGCGAGCCGAACAGCTGCGGGATGAAGCCGATGCCGAAGGCCAGTGCGCTCAACAGCGCGGAGCCGGTGGCCGAGAAGACCAGCACCGAGAACGTGGTGATCCGCATCGCGTCCGCAGTGATCGCGACGGTGCGGGTCGAGAAGAGCAGCCGGAATCGCGGCTCGGCCAGCACCTCCCGGTAGGTGGCACGGTGGTTGACCTGCGCGGGTTCGGCGGTTGGGGTCATGACGCCCAGCCTCGCCGTGCGCCCACACCACTCACCAATGATTCGTCGCTGGACGAATCGGAACGGACGTCCCGGGGTAGCATGGCAGGGTGCTGCGCTTCGAAGTCTCCGTCGAGGACCTGCTGCGCAGCCGCTTCGCACTGTCGCCCGCACTGGACCTCTGTTTGCTGCTGCGCTCGCTCGCCGGCCAAGGCCAGCCGCTGCCGCGAGCCTGGGCCGCCCGGCTCCTGCCGGCCTTTGAACGGCTTCGCCGCGAGACCGAACTGGACGCCGCCCTCGCGCTGCAGGCCCCGCAAGGCGGGCCGAACTTCGTCGCCCCGCCGCCGCGCGGCCTCAAGCAGACCTGGGCGGACGACCTGGCCGTGATCCGGGCCACACCGCTGGAAGCGGCCCGCCATGAATTCGCCACCACCGCGACCGGCCCGTCCGCCCGTGATCCCCACGTACGCGCGGTGCTGGACTCGGCGGACGCCGTCTCCAGGATCGCCGAGGCGATGGACCGGGCGTGGCACGAGCTGCTCGCCCCGGACTGGCCGCAACTACGCGCGATCTGTGAGCGCGACGTCGTGCACCGGGTGGGTGTGATCGGCGAACACGGGTGGGCCACGACCATCGAGAGCCTGCACCCGGGCATCGCCTGGCGCGCCGGCGGTATCGAGATCGGCTTCTTCCGAGGCGGAACGGTCCGCCTCGCAGGCGACGGGCTCCTGCTGATCCCTTCGGTCTTCGTCGGGCATATCGCCGCCCACCTGGAAGACCCCTGGCCCAGGACCTTGGTCTATCCGGCCCGCGGCACCGCCGCCCTGTGGGACGAACAGGAGACCGTCCCCCAACCGGACGCGCTGACCGCTCTGGTCGGCCGGGCCCGAGCCCGGCTGCTGTTGGCGCTGGACGCCCCGGCCAGTACCAGCCACCTCGCCCGAAGCCTCGCCATGGCACCCGGCGCGGTAGGCGACCACCTCGCCATCCTGCGAGACGCGGGGCTGCTCGTCCGCGCCCGGTCCGGACGTTCGGTGCTCTACCGGCGCACCCCGCTCGGCGAGGCACTGGTCGCCGGTACGGGTGGCTAGTAGTCCAGCTCCAGACGCAGTTGTAGGTATCCGGGGAGGTGTCTCCCGGCAGCTGATCAGACCGCGTTGAGCGTGGGGGCGGCCCGCCTACGGGCCGCCCCCACCACTATCCAGCAGCCCAGTCCACACCGAGGTCGGCGAGCGCGGCGAGCTGCGCCGCGTCGAGCCGGTCGCGGCGAGTTTTCTGGTTGCCGATCCAATGCCGGTGCGTTGTTCGGTGCCGTCGGGCAGCCGCTCGACGACGGCCCGCCCCGGCAGACCGCAACGACCTTGAGCACCAAGGCCGGAGTCGGATGAAGATCACCAAGTGGGTCACTTTTGATGTGCTGTCAGAGGGGTCTGGGTTCAGCCGTCGCCGACATGTACAACGTGTCCGCCGGCCGGAAGCCGACCGGCTAAACCATGAATGTTGGGCGGCTCCGCCAGATAGGGGAACTGCACCTACCAGCCGGCCCGGTCTTCTGCACCGCGGGTCGGATGGATCGGGCTGGTAGGGGCGTCGGCCGTGGCTCGGTGAGCAATCGCCGGGGAATGAATGTTCTGGTGTGCGTTCGGCGTATGCCTGCCCCTTGAGTGCGCCGAAACATCACGTATCGTCCTCCGCCTCCCTTCCCGGCCTTCCGGCAGAGCGCCAGGGTGGGCGGACCTGACGTTGACTACCGGGCTCACAAGGCCCGCCCACACTGGAGGTTTGTGATGGCGCTGACACGGTGGACGAAGGCGATGGAGTGGCTGGCAGCCGCCGCCGACGACCCGCAAGCCTACGAGCGTGACTGCCGCCGCGGCGGCGCCGGCATCCATCTGTTAGCTGCCGGACGTCTATGGGACGTGCTGATCGTTCCCGCCTGCCTGGGCCTGCGCGCTGCGGACATGCTCGACGACCTTCCTCGCGTCGGTCCCGGCCCTGTACTGCTGGACGGCCGGCGGCGTGAGGTCGGTTTCTTCCTGCCACCCGACCCCGGGGCCACCTGGGTCGGTGACGGCACCCGCCACATCACCCAGGGAGGATGGATCGCCGCCCCTGCCCCTCACTGCCGCTGGGGAGACCTGCGATGGCTTGTACCGCCCGACGGAAGCGGCGCCCTGACAACACCCCGCGCCATGGAGCTCGCCCTGCACCGGGCCACGCGAGAACTCGTCCGCTGCCACGGCACCCCCACCCACACCGGCCGGTCCCCCCACCGACGTGCCGACGGCACTTCCACGGCGATCGACAGCACAGGCCGTCAGGGCCGGTGACGAGCACGGCCAGGACTGGCAGCCCGTTCTTCGCCTGCAGGTCGTGGCGCCGGATGGGATTCCCACGCCGGGGTATTGGTTGCGGCGCCGTTGAAGGGTGACGAGATCGGTGGAGCGGTCTTGGGCCAACGGTCCCCCGGCATGGGCCACACTCACTCCAGCTCCCATCCCGTCTGCCGTCGGCCCACACGTATGTGGAACGGGGGTGCGGTGCTGCGGGAAGCAGCAGGCTTGACCGACGCCGCGCTACCGACGACGAAGCCGCGTACCGGTCGGGGTGGTGCGTGCGGCGGGCCGTGGCCTGCCGACCACCGGGCCCGTTACCGGTGTACCGGTCCGGCCGCGCTCGGATCCCGGCCCGCCGGGCCCGTCACGTACGCGCTGACCCGTGACCGAGGGAGCCCTTGACGGCCCGGACGAACCGGTCGAAGTCGGACCAGGATCCGGCGGAGTGGCTGCTGCCGGCGCCGATGTGCTGTGCCGGTACGGCGCGGAGTGGACCGCGACCAAGCTCCGCTGGGGCCTGGTGGTCGACGAGCTGGAACGTGATCGCCTGCTGGATATCGGGGCGGGCTGCGGCGGCACCGACGTGGAGTTCCCCGCCGCCCCGTAGACCAGGCGCAGACGCGCCGGCGAGCGGGGAACGGCTGCCGGTCCAACGGCGGTTCGGGTTTCCTCGTCCGCCCGAACCTGCACGGTCCGGCTTCCGTCGTTCTACGGTGGCGGTAGCACCCCGCCGAGGAGGAGCCGATGAGCGCCCAGCCCGACCACACACCCGCCGCCCCGTACGCGCCCGCGCCCGGTGCTCCGGCGGAACTCCTCACCCAGCTCCGGGCTGACCGGCGTGCGGAGCGGTGGGTGCCGGCCTTCGAACGGGAGTGGGCGGCCGCGTTGGAGGAGTCGCGCCGGACGTTCTCCTTGAACACCCTCTACGAGGTCGTCCACGTCTGGCAGGCCCGTCTCGCCTCCGCCCCCGCGGTCGACGCGTTCATGACCTCCGGCCACGAGGAGACGGGGTTCGTGGACATGGCCGAGGTCCGCGGCCGGCGGCGCCGGTGAGCCTGCCCTCGTACGCGGTTCGCCTCTCGACGCCGGCCGGGAAGGTCATCGCCGAACTTCCCGAGCACGCCGAGGAGACGGTCTGGGACCTGCTCGACGCCGCCGCGGTCGACCCGTGGGGGTTCCGCCAGTGGGACCCGGACGATCTGGAGGGTGAAGACGTCCGGATCGCGTCCGCCGGCCGCCTGTCCGTCGTCTACTTCGCCAACCGGATGCTGCGACACCTGTCCGTCCTGGACATCGTCTGGCTCGGCTAGCGCGTGTCTCTTTGATGGGTTGGTCAGTTGATCGGATGTGTCTGTCCGATTAGTGATCACTGATGCGATGTGGGACCGGATCGAGCCGCTGATGCCGGCCGATCCGGTCCGTGGACGGCGGTGGGCCGACCACCGGCGCACCCTGGAAGCCATCGCGTGGAAGTACCGCACCAACTCGCCCTGGCGGGACCTGCCCGACGAGCTCGGGTCGTTCCAGACCGCTCACAAACGGCTGGTCAGATGGGCCGTCGATGGAACCTGGGAACGGATCCTGGCCTCGGTCCTGGCCGCGGCGGACGCCGCCGACGACATCGACTGGACCGTCTCCGTCGATTCGACCGTCGTCCGAGCGCACCAGCACGCCGCCGGAGCACTCAAAAAGGGGCGGCGGGACGCCGGGAGCCGGCCGATCACGCACTCGGACGCTCCCGCGGAGGCCTGAGCACCAAAGTCCACCTCGCGGCCGACGGCCGGGCCCGCCCCTTGGCCTTCACCGTCACGGCAGGCCAGGCCGGTGACGCACCTGCCTTCGAGACGGTGATGGACCGTATCCGCGTGCCCCGCACCGGTCCGGGCAGGCCCCGAACCAGGCCCGCGGTCGTCCTGGCCGACCGCGCCTACTCCTCACGCGCGATCCGGGCCCATCTGCGGCGCCGGGGAATCCGCGCGGTCATCCCGCAGCCGTCCGACCAGATCGGCCACCGCCAACGGCGAGGCCGTCACGGAGGCCGCCCGCCCGGCTTCGACCGCGAGGCCTACAAGCAACGAAACACCGTCGAACGCTGCATCAACCGCCTCAAGCAATGGCGCGGCCTGGCCACGCGAACCGACAAACTCGCCATCGCCTACCAGGCCGCACTCCACCTCGCCGGCATCCTCATCTGGACCCGACACTGACCAAAGAGACAGAACCTAGGCCGGTGCCGTGACCGCTCGCCTGATGCGGTGTCCGACAAGACGCTCGGCCACCTCCAGCGGGTACCAGCCGGCGCCGGTCACCTCGGACTCCTGAATGCGTCCGACATCACCGCGGACCGTGGTGAAGGCATATCCGATGTCCAGGTGGTAGTGCTCCGGCTCGTCCTTCTCGGGCCGGGCCGGCACCTTGCCGTACTCGACGTAGACAGGCGTCGGCGAGACCACGGAGACCTGCCGGGGGTCCATGCCGGTCTCCTCCGTCAGCTCGCGCACCGCCGCCTCGACCAGCGAGGTGTCGTTCGGCTCAAGGTGACCGCCGGGCTGAAGGGTGAGGCCGTATGCGAGGTGCTCGATGAGCAGGATCTCGGCGCCGTCGCGGACGAGCAGGGCTCCGACGGTCACGTGCATGGGGAAGCTGCGCCGAGAGGCGAAGTTCCTGCCTTCCGCGAGGAGCTGCAGGGGCTTGGACAGCTGCTCGGCCTCGTCCGGGTGGCGCTCCAGGTAAGCACCGAGAGCGTCCGAGATGTCGGAATCAGTGATGGCCACGAAGCGGCTCCAGCGAGGTGTTCGTGCGGGGAGGTTCGCACTCTACAAGTCCGGCGGGGGCTGTTGTTCCACAACGCGCCCGGTCTCGCGCTAAAGGGTGTCGCCATCGGCGATTCGGCCAACCTCCCTACCCGCCAGCGCCGTTGGAAGACCCGGGTCGATGCACCCGCCACGCTCCGACACGCGCCGAATCTCGGGGATCCCGCTGAGACCGAAAGACACCAGTTCGATATCCCGGCGCGGTCGTTGAGCTACCCGACCGCCCCACGCGACCGTCCAGGAGGAACCGCCGTTGACCTCGACTCCCGTGAACGATCAGCACAAGACCACACCGCCTCCTCCGTCGCCGGCGGAGATCACCTACACCGGGCAGTACTCCATCAACCCGCTCGCCGAGGTGTCCTTCCGGCGGATGTGCGCGCAGATCCCCGCCGTCCTGGGCCGGATCGCGCGGCTGTCCTGGCGGATCGACCGGGGGGCCGTGCAGCTGCTTCTCGGCTGCCAGCTGGTCACTGGCGTCTCGGCCGCCGTGCTGCTGACGGCCACCGCCCGCGCCATGGCACCCGTGCTCGGAGCCGGTTCCGCCGGAGACCGCCTGCGGGGTGCCCTGCCGGCGCTGCTCGTGGTGACGGTCGCCGCCGCCGTGGCTCGGACAGCGAGAGCGGTGGCCTCGTACGCGGGGCGGCGGATCACGCCGCGGTTGACGACGGAGATGGATTCGGCGCTGGTCGAGGCGGTGTGCCGAGTGGAGGCGGCTGCGTACGCGGAGGACGGTTTCTCCGACCGGCGTGAGGCGGCCGAGATGGGGGTGATGCGCACCCATGTGATGGTGGCCGACGCGCAGCAGTTCGTGTCGGCGGTGATCCGCATGGTCACCGCCGGAGGCGTGCTGTCGGTGCTGAACCCGCTGATGCTGCCGCTGCTGCTGCTCGCCGTGCTGCCGTCCGGTGTCGGGGCCGTGCTGAGCGCGCGGGTGGACTACGAGATCCACTACGGCAACATCGCGGATCGCAACGTACGCGGGATGATGCGCTGGTGGGCCACCGAGTCCAAGTACAGCGACGAGGTCCGCGCGAACTCCATGGTCGACTATCTCGTCTACTGGTACCGGGCGCTGTCGGACCGGTGCGATCGGCGCACCCTGGCCGCCGCGCCACGAACCCTGCGGATCGCTCTGTTGTCCGCGCTCGCCGGCGGCATCTGCCTGGCGGCGACGTGGGGTGCACTGGCGTGGCTGGCGGTCTCCGGCCGGATCGACCTCGCGGTCGCCGCGACGGCCGTGATCGCGGTGCAGACCATGCTCGCCGCCTTGACCCAGGTCGTCACCGGCGGCGCCGCGGTCTTCCACACCAGCCTGTACCTCGGCGACATGCAGAGCTTCCTTGACGAGGCCGCCGACCGCGCGCCCCAGCGGGGTCCTTGCCGTCTGGCCGCGCCGGTAGACGAGATCCGTCTGGAAGAGGTCGCCTACCAGTACCCAGGCAAGGACAAGCCCGCCGTCGACGGCGTCTCGCTGACCCTGCGGCGCGGCCAGATCCTCGCGATCGTCGGGGCGAACGGTTCCGGGAAGAGCACCCTGACCCGGCTGCTGACCGGCATCTACCTGGCGGACAAGGGCACGGTCTCGTGGAACGGCACCGACCTCGCTGACGCCGACCCGGCCACGGTCTGGCGCCTGACCGGCCTGGTGCCGCAGATCTTCGGGCAGTGGCCGCTGCGCCTGCGCGAGAACGTGACCCTCGGCCAGCCGCGTACCCACGACGACGCCCCGGTGTGGGAGGCCATCGACGCGGTCGGGCTGCGCGACGCCGTCGAAGACCTCCCCGCTGGTCTCGACACCCTCCTCGCCCGGGACCTGTGGGGCGGCACAGAACTCTCCGGCGGTCAGTGGCAGCGCATCGCGTGTTCCAGGGCCCTGTACCGCCGGCCCGAACTGCTGATCCTCGACGAGCCCACCTCCCAGATGGACCCCCGGGGCGAACACCAGATCTTCGAGCAGATCAAGGCCATCGCCGCCGACCGCATCACCATCGTGGTCACCCACCGCCTGGAGAACACCAAGATCGCCGACCACATCATCGTGATGGAGCACGGCCGGATCACCGAACAGGGCCGGTACGACGACCTCACCCAGGGCGGCGGAACCTTCGCCGAACTCCTGGAACTCTCCCAGGACCGCTGACCGACCTCACCGCGCCCCCCTGCCGCGCCCTGCCAGGCAGACAGGCCACATCAAGGAGGACCCATGCCCCCGTCCCCCGCCACCAGTGCCACCCGTGACTTGCGCTCCCCGTACTCGTCGCACCCGAGCACGAGGTGCACGGCGTGAGGCAGACGAAATCCCTGCCCATCGCCGTGCAGCGCTGGGCGGAGCAGTTCACCGGGCCGGTCGTGACCGTGCGCGACGCCTCGCACGACTGGCACCGCTCCCGGGTATGGGAGCTCACCGGCGAGAGCGAGGCCCGCTGGTACGTGAAGGTCGCGCCCTCGGGGCAATTCTTCGCCCGTGAGACCCGGGCCTACCGAGGAGTCGTTCCCGCGCTCGGGCACAGCCGGGCGCCCCGTCTCCTCGCCAGCCGCGCGGACGACTTGGCGCTGCTGCTCACCGTGGCGCCCGGTGGCCCGGCACCTGGGCTGGGGCTGACCGCCGCCGAGTGGCGGGCCGTGCACGCGCAGGCCGGCATGCTGTGCGCCCGGCTCCACGACGCCGGTGCGCTCGACCCCCGCGACCGAACGGAAGCCGAAGCGTCGCTGGTGGCCGCGGCCGATGGCGCGGAGAAGTACCTGGGCCGCGCTGGGGACCGGCTCACCGCGGACGAGCAGCAGCTGGTCCGCGACTACGCGGCTCAGCTCCGCCGCGTCGGACCGGTGCCGCTCGGCTACATCCACGGCGACAACCAGCCGAGGAACTGGCTGTGGTCCGAGGCGGGACTCGCGCTCGTCGACTTCGAGCGCACCCGCCCGGCCGCCCGCGTGCAGGACCTCGTCATCCTCGCCGTCACCGAGTGGCTCGACCACCCGGACCGCGAGAGAGCGTTCCTGCGGGCGTACGGGCGCGACCTCACCGGCGCCGAACGGCATGTACTGCGCTGCCTGACCGCGCTGGACGCGGTCAACTGCCTGGCCTGGGGCCCGGATAACGGCCATCCCGAGGTCGCCGCTAGAGGCCGGCGGACCCTGGAGCGGCTCATGAAGGAGGACCGGCCGTGAGCAACGTCCATCGCAGCATCACGCACGTCATGGTCCTGCTGCACCATCCAGCCGACGGCCGGGTTCTCACCGTCCGGCACCAGCCGCGGTCGTGGCACTCCCCCGGGCTACTCACCGTCGTCGGCGGCCGACTCGAAGCCGACGAGTTCTTCGACGAGGGCGCCGCACGCGAGCTCGCTGAGGAGACCGGCATCCTCATCACCCCGGGCCGTCTCGAGTTCTGCCAGCTGGTCCACCTTCACGCCGCGGACGGGGAACGGGTGACCGGCGTCGTCTTCCTGGCCAGGGAGTGGGAGGGCGAGCCGTACAACAGGGAGCCGGACACCCACAGCGAGCTTGTCTGGGTCGATCCCGCCAGCCCGCCCGACGACTGCCACCCTTTCACCCGCGAGATCCTCCACTTCTTCGCCGCCGGGCACCGGTACGCCAACGTGGTCGCCCCTGAGCTGGCCGTGGGGGGTGAACCCCGGTGACGGTCGCCGCCGGGCCCCGTAAGACGACCGCCTGGGCGCTGCCGGCCTACCGGTACCTACTCGGCAGCGAGGCCGTGACCCTGGCCGGGTCGGGGGTGAGCGCCGTCGCTCTGCCCGCGCTCGCGGTCCTGGAACTGCGCGCCACCATCGGGCAGGTGGCGACGCTGGCGTTCCTCGGCCAGCTTCCCAGCACGCTCGCTCTCTGGGCCGGGGCCTTGTCGGACCGGCACGCCAAGCGTTTCCAGCTCCTCGTCTCGGACCTGGTGGCCGCCGCGGTGCTCACTACGATCCCGGCCGCCGCTCTGGCCGGGGTGCTCACCATCGGCCAGCTGTACGGGGTGACGCTCGCGGTGGGCGCGGCCAAGGTGGTCCGCGACGCCGCGGCCATCAGTCTCCTGCCGGCCATCGTCGCCCCGCACCTGCTGCACGACGCCAACTCCCGCCTGGGCGCGGCTTCCTCGGTGGCCGACAGCGCGGGCAGCAACGTCGGTGCGGCGCTCGTGGGCGCCGTCGGCGCCGCGCGGTCACTCCTCGTCGACGCCGGCTCCTTCCTCGCCTCCGCCTGGCTGGTCTGGCGCATCCGCGCGCCCGAGCCTCACGTGTCCCCCGTCGGGGCCGAGAAGTCGCGCGGCCTCATCCGGGACATCGCCGCCGGCGTGCGCTACGTGATCGGGCAACCGACGATCCGCACGGTGATCGCGGCCCTGGCCGTGCTGTCCTTCGGCCTCGCGCTGATGAACACCTTCTGGGCGTACTACCTGCTCACCGCGCTCGGTGTCTCCCCGACCGCGTTCGGGGTGATCATGGGCACCGGAGGCATGGGCAGTCTGGCCGGTGCGCTGCTCACCTCACGGATGACGGACCGGTTCGGCGTGGGCCCGGTGATCATCATCGGGTTCGCGGTCAGCCCCCTCGCCCAGGTGCCGCTCCTTCTGGCAGGGCCCGGCCGCGGCTGGCAGATCGTCCTGGCCGCGACGCTCGCCGCCCAGTTGTTCTGGGCGACGGCCGCGGGAGTCAGCCAGCGAACCTTGCGGCAGATCCTGTGTGCCCCGGCCTTTCAGGGGCGGATGCAGGCGGTCAGCACCACCGTGACCGCCGGAAGCCGTCCGCTGGCCGCCGCGAGCGCCGGCGCACTCGCACTCGTCCTGGATGTGCCGGTCGTCCTCGCCGTCGGTGCCCTGCTCCAGATCGTGCCGGTCCTCTTGCTGCTGGCCTCTCCCGTACGCGCTCTGCGAACCATGCCAATCCTGCCCACCCCCGCGGCCGTGCCGCCCGCCTGAGAGGGAACCTCGTGACCGCCACCGCATCCACCGCGAGCCCGGCCTACTGGGAGCCGCTCTGGCACAGCCGCCGTCGCTACCGGCCGCTGTGCCAGGCCGAGAAACAGCTGATGGCCGAGCACCTCGGCCCCGGCGAGGGCCGCCCCGCCCTCGACATCGGCAGCGGCGACGGCGGCCTCGCCCGCCGCCTCCACCACGAGCTCGGCTACCGCACGACTGGCATCGACTGCTCCCCCAGCGCCATCACCCTCGCCGCCGCCCAGGACACCGGGCCCGGACCGACGTGGCAGTGCCTGGACATCGCCACCGGCGACCTCACGACGCTCCCGGACGCCGCCTACGCCCTCATCACCTGCCGCCTGGTCTACCGGTGGATGGACGACAAGCCCGGCTTCCTCAGCCGTGTCCGTCGCCTGCTCGCGCCCGGCGGCACCTTCTGGGTCGTCACCGAGATCGCCGGCCGCCGCGCGACCACCGACCCGAGCCTCCTCGGCCTCGGCATCTCGCCCGCGGACGCCGAACTGCTCACGGCCGGCTGGTCCGTCGCGCGGACCGCCGACCTCGACGTCCTGCACTGCTACGCCCTGCGCCCCTGATCATCCGCCCCGCGAACGGAAGGAAGTCCATCGTGCTGGACGTCGAGAAGGAAATCGGCAAGATCTGGAGCCTCTACGGCTGCCATCAGCTCGACCGCTCGTTCGACCTGCCGGAGCTGGGCGAATGGGCCTGGGATTTGTCGCAGGCCGGGCCCGGAATCAGCGTGCTCGGCGAGGTCGCCGGCCTGCGCGTCCTGGACCTGGGATCCGGAGTTGGCCGACACGCAGCTCACCTAGCCGCCCTCGGCGCCGACATCACCGCCGTCGACGCCTCCCCCACCCAGCACCAGCGTGCCCTCGCCCGCTATCCTGACGTCCCCGGCCTGCGCCTGGTGTGCGCCGACGCGGTCGACCACCTGCGGAAAACCGACCCCTATGACCTGATCTATTCTGTCAGCGGAGTCCCCTTCCTAGATCCGCACCGCCTGCTGCCCGCCCTGGCCAACGGCCTCAAGCCCGGCGGGCGTTTGTTGTTCACCGCGCTGCACACCAACTCGCACGGCGACAGCCCCTCCGGCTCCGTCACCGCTCGCCCCGAGATCCTGCGGCTCCCCGGCACGGACACCGAACACCCATTACTCATGTGGGTCCTCGAACCGCAGCTGTGGGAGGACCTCCTCGTCGACAACGGTCTCGTCATGGAGACGGTCACGCCGATCGACTCCCCGCAGGCCGACCAGCCGTTGTCGTACCGGCTGTACGCGGCTCGCCGCCCCGGACGGATCCCCAGCCGGCCCCGGACATCGGCGTCGCCCGCACCGCAGGCAGCGCTGGGGGTCGGCATCATCGTGCACGGCCCGGACGGTGTCCTGCTGGGGCGCCATCGACTCGGCACGTGGGAAGTACCCGGCGGAGCACTGGAGCCCGGCGAGACGTTCGCCGAGGCCGTGATCCGAGAGCTCGCCGAGGAAACGGGACTGATCGCGAATCCGGCCGACGTGCAGGTGCTCGGCACGCTTCTCGACCATGTGGGCGGCGTCCTCCGACTCACGGTGCCCGCGCTGGTCACCCGCTGGTCCGGCACACCACGGGAGCTGGAGAGGACCATCGGCTCGTGGCGGTTCTGGAGCCTCGACGCGCTGCCCCAGCCCCTCTCCGTGCCAAGCAGCCAGTGCCTGACGGCATGGAAGCAGGAACTCCCCCTCGACCACCCGCCGGCCGACTTCCAGCCCTACAGCACCCACCTCGCTTAGTCCGACGGCCACCCTCAGGAATGGAGCTCCGTCATGGCCCGACCGTCGCGCCCTTCACTTCTCGCCGTCTTCGGCCACCCTGACGACGAAGCGCTCCCGGCAGGGGGCGTCCTGGCGCAGCATGCCGCCGCAGGAGCGGACACGGCCGTCGTCACTGCGACGTGGGCCTCCGGTACCCGTCGAGCCACGGGGCTGGCCGATGCCTTGACCGTTCTAGGCGCCGGGGAACTGCGGATGCTCAGCTATGCCGATGCGCGCGTCCCCGAGTCAGCCCCGGGCCGGCCGCGGCTGTGCGATGCGCCGATCGACGAGCTGGTCGAGGCGGTCGACTCCCACATCAGGGCGGTACGCCCGCAGATCCTGATCACCCACGACGCGTACGGTCAGCTGACCGGGTTCCCTGTCAAGTTGATGTGTTCAACTTTTGAGTTTCGTCACCGCTGGCCGACGGCTCCTGTGACGACCCGAGGGGTCCGGCCTCGGCGGGCCTGCGTGCCCCGAGAACGCTTTGGGGGGTAGCGGGGAGGAGTATCTTCCCCCTTCTTTCATCTGAGGGCGGCGCTGAGGCGGAATCCAGGTCAAAACTGCGGAGACCCCTGGAGTGTGAGTTCCGGGGGCCGTGCTTAGAGCTTGTAACAGGATCTTGTTGAGATGTCCTGGTCGGGCGTAACCGGTGTGATGATTCGGCCGTTCGTGAATGCGTGAGCACTCGGCCGTGGATCGTAGACGACGACCTGTGGGCATTGATCGAGCCGCTGCTGCCGCCCTGGCCTACGCGGTCGCCAGGGCCGCGGCCGGTGGCAGACCGGTTGTGTCTGCAGGGCATCTTGTACGTGCTCTGCAATGACATCGCGTGGCAACTTCTCCCCCCTGAGCTGGGGTTCGGCTCAGGGCAGACCTGCTGGCGGCGCCTGGAGCGGTGGCAGCAGGCCGGGGTCTTCGACCAGCTTCACCGGATCCTGCTCGCCGAGCTGAACGCGGCCGGCCGGCTCGACTGGTCGAGGGCGTGCGTGGACGGCTCCCACGTCCGCGCGAAAAAGGGGGCACCGACACCGGCCCGTCGCCGGTCGACCGGCGGAAGACGGGCAGCAAGCACCACCTGATCTGCGACGGACGCGGTACCCCACTGAAAGTCATC
Organism: Streptomyces sp. NBC_01546; assembly: GCF_045208355.1. Lineage (NCBI taxonomy): Bacteria > Bacillati > Actinomycetota > Actinomycetes > Kitasatosporales > Streptomycetaceae > Streptomyces > Streptomyces sp. NBC_01546. The sequence continues at coordinate 6,710,536 of NZ_CP109379.1, read as the reverse complement.
ACGACCGCGGCCAACGTCAACGACGTCACCCAGACCCTCGCCCTGGTCGACGGCATCCCACCCGTGGCGGGCCGCCCCGGCCGTCCCCGCAGACGCCCGGACGCCCTGCTCGGCGACAAGGGCTACGACTCCAACCCCAACCGCGATGAGCTGCGCAAACGCCGGATCCTGCCTGTCATCTCCCGCAAGGGATCCCCGAACATCCAGGGCATGGGCAAGCTCCGCTACGTCGTGGAGCAGACCTTCGCCCTGCTCCACCAGTTCAAACGCCTCGCCGTCCGATGGGAACGCCGCACCGAGCTCCATGACGCGTTCGTCTCCCTCGCCTGCAGCCTCATCTGCTGGCGACGCCTCACCAAGCCCGATTCATGATCGTGTTACGAGCTCTTAGTGATGCCGTCGCCGAGGCCGAGAAGGGCCTCGTCCGCCGCTGCTGCCAGCTCGACGATCGACTTGCACCCCGCCCCCACCGGCTCGGTGCGCTGCTTCCGCCTGCGGTGCGTCGAACGCCCGGTGGCAGCAGCCAGAGTCTCCAGTCCGATGAGGCGGGTGCCGAAGAAGCGATAGCGGACCAGGTCGATGCTGCGCCAGTGCTCACGCACAGCGTGGAGGTCGTAACGGGTGTAGTCGCCGGCCACGCAGATCAACCTGGGCTCGCTCCACAGCACCCGGGCCGCAGCGTCCGATCCGAGCCTGTCGCGGACCAGTTGCTCAAACTCGCTGCGATGGTCCACGAGCCAGCTCAAGTAGAAGAGTCCCTGGTTGATCACGCCTGGATCCGTGCCGCGCTTGTACTCGACAACGACGGGAGCCCCGTTCGCGTCGAGGCCCAACGAATCGATTCGGCCGGCGTGGACGGGTCCTGTGCCGTACTCGGACGCCAAGAACCGAACCCCCAACAGCGCCTCCATGTTCGCCTCTACGAGGCGCTGCACGTCTGCTTCGGCCTCAGCAAGCCGTGGTGCGAACTCGCTCACGTTCCCGTCCGCTGTCTGGAACAACCGCAGCTCCAACACCTCCCCTCTCCGTGGATGCCCCTAACGCTCAGCATCGCAGGCATATTTCCTCACCGGGAGGTGATTACAGAGCGTGGCAGCTCACCGTTGGCCGTGGGTGCAGCGGGAGACGGCACACCACGGGTATCCGCACAGCAGAAAGCCGCCCTCCAGCCCGGATGTCATACCGGTTGGGAGGGCGGCTTTCTGTTGCTGACGACACGTCAGCAAACAAGCCGGGCGTGCGTCAAACGTGCGTCACGTGCGTCAGACATGCGTGAAGATATCGCCCGTAACGCACATAATGCACACTCAACAAAACTGCAGGTCAACGGCCCTTCTCAGCAGGCTCAAGGATCGCGACGCAGTCGACATGATGGGTCACAAGAACCAGGTCTAGGCATAACAGGTTAAAGAAGACCCCTGGTCAGCGGCACGCGAGACGCAGAAGGGACGCAAGGTCAATGTGCGTTACGTGCACGATGGGCGCTACGCGCGACCTCTGACGCACGACCGGAAGGCGAGTGTCGAGGGGAGATTCCTCACGCCTGGAACAGACGCGCATAAGGACACCACTGGGCCGACTGGTGACGCATGCCTTCCATGCAAGAAAGCCGGCGCTCCGACCTCACAGGTCGGAGCGGACCGCACCCAGAGACACGATCAGGAACAATCGTTCGCCATCCGTACGTCGCTGAAGGTGCAGGAGGGGCATGACGGAGGAAGGGATTGCTCTCTTTGGGTGAAGGAAGCGGCAGTTGCACCCTCCACTGCGGTAGGAATCGATGCCGAACGGTGCGTATCGCTCTTCTGTAGAGGATTAGGTATGACCTTGCCTGGCTCTGACGTGTTGGTCAGCGCGCATGAACTCAGCGCTCCCCAGCGCCTGGCACTGGAGGCATGCGTGATTGCCGCGTCAAACCTCTCCACGGCGGAGGGGGAGGCAAGGGCCAAGTTGGATGTCTTGCTGGAAAGCCACGGCAGGTACTTGCGGGCACATGGACCGGGCGCGGGTGCGCTGCGGTTCGGTGCCTTTCGCCGCGGGCTGTCGGGTCCGCTGGAAGAGCTCCTTCCCGGAGGCCGAGTTCCCAAAGATCTTCAGGGCCTTACGTTGCTTGACGCGGAGGGCCGTGCCTCTGCCGCCTTGCTGCAGCTGGCGTTCGAGGAGCTCCCTCTCGGATCAGCTTCCGGGCTCGATGTCGACGTACAGCATCTGCGCAGCGTGATGCGCGCCGTATCAAAGTATCGGCCAGGCACGCCCCTCGCTCGACTGTCACCAGAGATTGTCCAGCACAGTCTCGTTATGGCTTTGATGGCTGCTGGACAGGAGCAGTATGTCGCTGGACGCGAACGATTGATTCTGGCGCCGGTGCAGAAGCGGCGGGCCGTAGCCCGCTTGCCGCAGGTACTGCGCCAGCTGTGCGTCTACACCGAGATCCCTGCTGACCGGAGCTTCCTCGGGTGGTGTGCGCGCTGCCCGTTCTGCCAGTGGACGATGCACGCGTTCCCAGACCGTGATGGCGGGGCGACCTTCCGCTGCGCTTGGCAAGAGCATCGGGACCGTGGTGCCGAGTTCGGCATGCTGATCACAAACGCGAGGCCACACCTCACCTTCAGTGGCGAGCTTCGGGTGAACCTTCCCCAGCCGCTGCTCGCTGAGGAACACCTTGCCCTTTCCTACGGGCTGTGGCTGTGGATCACTTTGCCGGGTCTTTTCGAGGTCGCGCTGCGCGACAAGCTGCTCGGTCTGGGGGCAGACGTTGAGCTGTGGCCGTTCGGTGACGCCTATGACTTGCATGTCAGCAAAGGGGGACAGACCTGGCGGCTGGACGCAAAGGTCTGGAAGGACACGCATGGCCTTGCTGAGTCTTTGCGGGCGAAGGAGACGTCAGTCCCGCGCATGTTCATTGTGATCCCTGACCATCTCAAGTCATACGTAGGGCTGTTGGAGGGAATTGTGGGGCCACTCGGCTGGCATGTGCTGACCGAGGGCCAGCTGCTTGCCCAGGTAGCTGCGGCGTGAGTGGTCTCGTCGCCGCCCTTGCCCTGGCCGAGCACTACTTCCCTACGAAGGACGAGGAGGCATCCGCCTTTGTCGTGGACCTGGGCCAAGCGGCGGGGCTCTTGTCCGGACGCTTCCCCGCTGCCTGGAGGGGCTGGGCATCCCTGCTGTACCCCGAAAAGCAACGTGTTGGACGCATGCTGCGTCATCGGACGCCGGAACTGGCGAGCTACAGCCGCATGCGCGAGCAGGTGGCGGAGCTGCTGACCTCCGATGACGACAACCTGATCAAAGCCTGCTATCGGCCTGGCAAGGTGGACACGTCCGGCCGCCTCCTCACCTTGGTGCCCATCCACGGCCAGGCTCCGTTGGAAGTCGCCGACCGCGCCTTGGATCAGGCGGAGCGTGCCCAGCGAGGCTCAGCCAAGGTTCGCGTCGCGGGGAACGGCCGATGGCAAGCCTCTCTGGGCGGACGTGCCATCCAGGTGGATTTCACCGCTGATGGCAAGCCCCGTTACGACCCGCCGCAGTTCACGACCAAGGCCGCCTGTCTCGACCTCATGGTGGACTTGGACGCCCTGCTGCTGACCGCGAGCCTTATGGACTCAACTGTCGATGGCCCCGCCTACCGTCATCGACAGTTGCTGGTGTTGTTGACCGCCGCTATGGGCTACCGGGAAGGCCAGCACTGCAGGATGAGTCTACGGGCCGGCGCGCTGCTGCATCTGAGTGCGCCTACCGGAGCAGGCAAGAACGTTCTAGCCCAGGTGCTGTGTGTCCACTTGGCCCTGCTCGGATACACGGTCGTCTTCGTGGCCGGTGAGAACGACGACGTTTACGTCGAGGCTGCCATCATCGACGGGGTCTTGAACAGGCTCAGCAGTCATGGCGATGCGCCGAGGCGTCGTTGTACACCGCTCACTTCCCCGCACGGGCGCCATGAGTTCACGCTGAAGAGCGTCAAGGCTGACAACGATGGTGTCCCTCTGAGCCTGCTTGGCCCCAAGGTCTTGGATCGCATCGACCAGGCCGGTTACGGATGCCCCGTCAGCGACATGGTGGAGGTGAAGCCGGGCGTCCGCGGTGGTCAGGAGCCCTGCCGCACATGGGTGCGGCCGGGCCTTCCGCCCGACGTGCCCAATCCCCGCCATCTGTGCCGCTATGTCCAGGACTGCGGAAAGTTCGATCAGATCACCGCCGCCGCCACGGCGTCGGTGATCGTCACCAACCATGCGTTTCTTCTGTCCGGCCGTATCTCCGTGCCCGTCTCCATCGACGGTGTCATCCGCAGCAGCATCAGCGCTCAGGAGCTGCTGCTACGGATCTCTCATCAGGTCACGATCGACGAGGTCGATCAATTCCAGGCTGCCGGTTTCACTCAGAACACCAAGCAAGCGGTCTTGGCCGATCACAGCAACCGCACCACGGTCCTGCGTGATCTGGAAGCGGACATGGATCATGTCGCACCCGCTGTCTCTCTGGCTTTCCGCCGCCCGGTAACCCGCATGAAGTACCTGGCCGAGCAGTTCCTCGACCTGGTGGCGGAATCCGTGATCCGCCCCGAGCCCCATGAAGCCCGCCTGCTGGCCGCGGGCAAAGACGCCGGCGCTGTGGCGCGCAGCCGCCAGTACCGTCAGCACTGGTACCAAGCCAGTCGCTACGACCGGGACCTGCTTGAACTCCTCATCGGCGTCGATCCCGACAGTCAGGCCGACGCCGCTCAGCGCGAGGAGCTCACGGCACTCATGCCCGCCGCGGCAGTACGGCCCAAGGACCGCGTCCCGCTCGATCAACTGCGACCCGCCCTGCGGCCCGCTCGGCGCCTGCTGGAAGACATGCTCAGCCTCGACGAACGGGAAGGCTCGCAGGCCGAAAGTCACGCGTCCGCCATCAAGGCACAGCTCCGAGAGTGCCTCCTACCGGTCCTCCGGGGGAACTTCCCCTTCGATGAGGACGCATACGGTGACGACAAGGAGTTCTGGGCCGAGAACCTGCCTGACGACCTCGCCGAACACGAGCGCTGGCTTGAGATCCAGACTGCTGGCGCCCTACACAGCCTGATGATGAAGACCTGGCTGTCCACACTCCAGCGTTGCGTGTTCGAGCTAGCACGCAAAGCCGATGAGCTCCGCGAATCCGGACTGCGCTCGGCCCATAAGCTCGCAGATGAGACCGGGCTTTACGATGGCGCTACCGTCATTCCCTATGGCCCACTCGGCCACTTGATCATCGGGTTCCGTATCGACGGTATCGAAGACCCCTCTGGTCGGCCCCGGCTGACCCTGGAAATGCTGCGCGGCGACCCGCACATTCACACCGCCTACCTCGGTGACGTAGTCGCCCTGGCTGCCGCGGGCCACCAGCGGTCAGTCCTGGGCATGTCGGCTACCGGATTCCTGCCCCGGGCCGCCGCCACGCATCTGATTGTCCCGCCGACCTGGTGGATGTGTGACGACAACGCTGGCCGCATCGACTTCTTCGCCAGCACCCCGCAGCGCAACGGGTCCTCCATCGCGGTGGGTGGGACGCGTCTCTCCGAGCGCGAGGACAACGTCTACGACCTGGCATTCGCATGGGCCCCCGAACTGGCCGTCTCGCTTGCCCGACTACGGGCTGACCCCGCCACACGTCATCGTGCCCACGGACTGGTGGCCACCAACTCCTACGTTCAGGACCGCATCTTCGCCCACGGCCTCCACGAAGGGCTGGTCCGCGAGGACATCAGCATGAGTATCTTCGCCGCCGAGTCCGACGACCCCGGCGTCACGGCTAGGCTGCCCCGCATTCCCGAGCAGATCGGGCGCATCACCCGCGACCGCTTCGTCGACCTGGTCGCACTTAATGGTGACGTGATGGTCGCACCCCTGACGCGCTGCGCCCGTTGCCTGAACGTACTCGCTGAAGGATCGGACGGCCGTCGAGAATCAGCTATCGGCCTCATCGCCCTCGCTATCCGGCCCGTCATGCCGCTGGATTCCCCAGCGGACATGGCCGCCAACATCGCGGGCCACGTCTACCGGCACCTGCAGCCATACGACGACCTCGCCCGCGCTCTGCGCCACGCTCGAGCCCTCGCGATTGAACGCATCCAGCTCCTGCTCGGCTCGCCCAAGCGATTCACCGCACTGCACCCGGACCTCAAGTGCGACCTCGTCGCCACCGTGGTCGGAAACATCACCCAGCTGGCCGGCCGTGGGCGCCGTGGGCAGACCGACGTCGAGTTCCACTTCCTCGACGGCGCCTTCCATGACACCAGCTGGGGAAGTGATCTACCCGCCCTCCTCCGCATGCTGTACGAGTCCTATACGGAGGACGAGCTCCTCCGGACCGGTGCCGTTCATGGTCGGACGGCCGAGAGCTTCCTCCACTACGCGGCTGCCAGCTCTGACCTGATCAACCGACTGAACCAGGGCCGCGGACTCACCTCCACAGGAGCCGGTCATTTCTAGCGAACCTCCTCCCTTCCGCGGCAAGCGTCTGCGCCACCTCGCCTACTGCATCACCTCGGCCGTCTGCGGTCGCATCGTGACCTACCTCCTGCCCCGGCGCGCCGCCGACGCCTGGTACGACCTAAGCGCCGCCTACGAGAAGACCGTCGGTAAGAAGGACGTCCAACCGCCCTACCGAGCACTCGACAGCGTGCTGCGGGCCGTCCACGGGGACTGGGTGCGCTGGCTGCTGCACAGCGACGGCACGATCCGGATCGTCGCTCGCACTCAGATCGATCCCGAGGACCTGCAGGACGTGCTGACCTTCTGGGCCGAAGCCGTCCTGCCCGGACAAACGGGAGAGCAACTCGGTCAGCTGCTGGGTGACATCGCGGCCAGCACTGCCCCCATCCCAGGACCGGCCCCGCTTCCAGCTATCCGCGGCGGGCAGACGGAACACTGGTGGGCAGCCGAACTCGCAGCGTGGAACCTCGCCGAACAACTAGCAGCAAGCCCGTGGACCCTTGACGGACAGGAGATCACCTGGCGCATGGACACCCTCGGTGTCCTCAATGCGTGGGACCACACCATCCCCGGGCCTCCCAACCGCCACGGGCAGTGTCGGTACCAGATGCCACGCCTCGCCGTCTCCCAGGGCACCAGTGGTCACCTGTCCGAGCCCGTCCTGAACATCAGCGCGTCCGCCACCTTGCTGGCCCGCTCCTGGTACAAGGTGCGCACGATCACCCATCACCTTCCTGGTCTGCCACTATTGCTTGCCGCCCGCACCGACGGACCTCGTACGGCGCCCCGCCTCAATGTGCCGATGGTCGCAGTGGCCCGCCGCCTGGCCGGCAAAGGAGACCTCCCTAGGCCACGGGACCTCAGGGGCCTATCGGTCCTCCCGGATGACCTGGAAACCATCAGCCTCTCGGCGCTCGGTTCTCTACGGGCCATCCAGCCCAAGACCGAGTCCGCTCCGCTGGGCCGCGGCATGGGCATGGAGTTCTACCGGCAAGTCGAGCAACAGGTTGCTGCTGTCAATCCCGAACTGGCGGCACGTCAGCCCCGCTTTCTTGCCGTGCCCAAGCTGCCTCTGCCCCATGTCCCCGGTGAACGAGTCCACAAGGGACTCATCCAGCCGGAAGACATTCCCATCACCCTGGACGCGGCACACATCAGAAAGCTGAAGATCGTCGCGCTCTGGAATACCGAGAGTGTCTGCGCCCGCATGCGTCAGGCTCTCGTCACACAGTTCGGCCTACCGGCTGACGCCCTCACCGGCCCCAATACCACCCACCGCTGCGCTGACGACCGAGTCGAAATCGTTCTTCGCCACGACAAGCACAACATCTTGGCTCACGGCACGATGACCTCGGAACAGCGCCGAGAGCTTCTGCACCACCACCCCGAGCTGCAGCCCCGCCCCGGGTGGACGGTCTCCGTCTTCGGTGAAACTCAAGGTCCTCAGACCAACGCCCACACCCCGCACGCCCAGCGAGAAGAGCTTGAACGGCAGGACGGCAAGCACCTCTCCCAGCGCGCCCTGGCCACGCACGGGATCGGCACCCAGTACCTGCAGCACATGGCCGAGAAGCCGCCTGCGCTCGGTGAGCAAGTCGGCGAAGAGACCGGCGATGAAACCATCCAAGCGGCAAGGCCGAAAGCCAAGCCCTCGGCACAAGCAGAGGCCAAGCGACGCGCGGCCTGGCAGAAGAAGAAGCAGCACACCGCTCTCAACGCAGTCCGCGACCTCCTACGCCGCCACGGCCTCGTAGACACCCGCCTCAGCCACGCCTTCGCGCCCATCGGACTCAACGACGTCTGGCACATCGGCCTCTGGCTGCGACGCCACGCCACCCGCTCAACAGCCAGCCGCCCAGGAAACCAGCAGCCAGCACCCGTCACCCTCACCTTCACCGCCATGCGTCCGGCGAACGGCACCGCCGGCGGGCCCTGGCAGACCTGGGCATGGTCCCCACGCAGCGACCGCTGGCAGCCCTACGTCCAGGCCACCACCCAACTCCACGCCGACGACCTCGGCATCCCGATGGACGAGGAGCAGATTGCACAGGCCGCCCACAACGCCCTCGCCGCAGTCCGCCGTCAGCTACCGCACCAGCGCCCCTACATCGTCTACGTGGACGGCGATGCCACGGAACGGATCTGGACCGGCCTTCGCGATCTGTCCTTGGCCGGCGAACAGCCCCCGGAACTGAACACCCCGCGATGGCTCCCTGGTGGCACCCTGCCCTCCACGCAACGTCCCATCGGTGTCGTACGCGTTCTGCCCTTCTCCCGACGCCTTGCCCGCCCTGTAGGTACCGAACGGTGGGTGCTGGACAAGTCCACAGGGCAGTGGGCCAAGCAGGACAACCACACCGTACGCGTCCTCTTCCAACTCCAGGCGCCTGGCCCTGACCATCTGCGAACCGCCAGCTTCGCCCTACCGAACGTTCCGAAAAACTATGCCGAACTGAAGCACCGCCCAGGCCGTGACTGGACTCGCTGGTCAACTGAGGCGGAAGACAGCCTCCGTAAGATCTTTTACGCGCACACCAGCACCCATTTCACCGCCATTGCACTCGACCCCGAGGAAGATCCCGAATGGATGGGGAAGGCTGCGGCCATCCTCACCAACCAAGCAGCAGCCTGGGACTACCGCCAGTCCCACCCAACACCACTACACCTGGCCCGCAAGATGGACGAGGACCATCCCCACCACCGGCGAACAGTTGAGCAAGAAGGCGCCGAGGAGGAGGACGTCGACGAATCACATTGAGTCGGCGGACCAGGGGCAGGGGCGTTCATCTGCCCCATTCCACCCTCACGAGCTCGCGGGCGGCGGCGAGGGCCCCGTCGAAGTCAGCCAGGCGCGCGGCAAGCGTAGAGGTGGCGAGTGGCGGCGGCAGGGCGGCGGAAAATTTGAGGCCGCGGACAGCACGCGGGTCGACGGTGGGCAGGGTCAGAGAGTTGGGGAGTTCGGCGCGGGCGGTGTTCCAGTCATCAAGCCTAAGGTCCTGGCGGAGACGGACGTGGGTGTCTGTAGGGCGCTGAACGGGGTCAGCAAGGTTTCCGAGGGAAGCTGTGAGAGTGGCGTTGGCGCGGTAGCCGGCCCAGGTCCACCAGCGGGTGGCGTCTGCGTTGCGGACCAGGAGGGTGCCCGCCGGGTGTACTTCGTGGGGTGCTCGGTCCATGCGGAGTTCGGCAAGGGTGGCCGTCGCGCGGCGGGTGAGGCGGACGTCGGGGTCTGTGCCGAGGAGGACGTCGCGCATGGCGCGGGTGAGGGCGTAGGAGAGGCCGCGGGCTTCGCTTCCCTGCCATTTGGCGATGCCTCCGTCTTCGACGGGTTCGACGAAGGCGCGACGTCGAGCCCAGTCGATAAAGGTGACCTGCCAGCTGCGGCCGGCCAGGAGTAGGCGTCGCGGGCCTGGGCGTTCCTCGGTGAGGACGGTGGGGTCGGTGGTCCCGATCTCCTTGCGTCCGGCAAGCACGGTGAACTCAGGCGGTGCCGTGAAGGAAGCGGTCAGCTCCATGAAGTGGCGTCGGCCGAAGTGTTTCTCGGCTTCGGTGCCAATGAACAGCATGCCGCCGTCGCTGTCGAGGAAGCCGCCTTCGACGAGGTGGGACAAGAGAGGGCCAGCGGAGCGGTCGAAGGGAGCCAGACCGTTCCATTGTTCGGGCCACAGGCGGTCGCCGAGGCGGTGTTCCTGCAGGGTGACAGCGAGGATTTGTTGTGCGACGAGATGACGGGGTGAGGGAGGCGGGGTGACGGGTTCGACCCAGCCTCGGGACCACAGGGTGAGCAGGCCGGCGGCTTGGAGGAAGGCATCGGGCCGGGTGGCGAGGAAGAGACAGTTACGGGAGGTGCCGCTGCGGCGTCCGGTACGGCCGATGCGTTGCAGGAAGGAGGCCACCGTGCTGGGTGAGTCGATCTGGATGACGCGGTCGAGGTCGCCGACGTCGATGCCGAGTTCGAGGGTTGAGGTGGAGACGATGACGCAGTCGCGTGCTTCGGCGAAGGCCTGCTCGGAGCGGGCACGTTCGTCGGTGGAGAGGGAGGCGTGAGAGAGGAACACGGTGACGTCTCGGGCTCGTAGTGCCGCGCCGAGCTCTTCGACCTGCCTGCGGGAGTCGCAGAAGACGAGCCGTTTTTCGCCCTTGTGCAGGGCGGCAATTACTTTGGCAGCGTTGGCGAGGGATCCGACGTAGTCGAGTTCCACCTCTCCTGCGGGGCGCGGGAGATTCTCGGCGTCGGCTGCTGCGGTCCCGCTGCCCGGCAGGGTCACTCCGGGTGCGACGACTCGGCCGGGGCGGTCGGCGGGGCTGGCGCCCTGGAGCCAGGTGAGCAGAGTGTCGGGGTTGCCGACGGTGGCGGAGAGGCCGATGCGCTGGATCCGTTGGCCGGCCAGTCGTTCCAGGCGTTCGAGTACGGCGAGCAGGTGCCAGCCGCGGTCGTCTCCTGCGAAGGCGTGCACCTCGTCGACGACGACGGCGCGTACGCGGCCCAGCATGTGCGTGTGGTCGGTCTTGACGCTGATGAGCATCGCTTCGAGGGACTCGGGCGTCGTCAGCAGGAAGTCGGGGGACTCTGTTCGGATGCGGCGGCGTACGGACTCGGGGGTGTCGCCGTGCCAGAGCGCGGCTCGGCGGCCCAGCCACTGGGCGTAGCTGTCGACGCGGTGCACCAGGTTGTTCAGGAGGGCCTTGAGGGGGGCCAGGTAGAGGACGGAGGTGCCGGTCCAGTGCTTTTCCCGCATTGCGGACAGCATCGGGAAGGTGGCGGCCTCCGTCTTGCCGCCGGCGGTCGGCGCGAGCAGGATCGCGTCCTCACCGTCCATCAGCGGGTGCACGGCGGCCTTCTGCAGGGGGCGCAGGTCCGGCCATCCGAGCGTGTTGACGATGTGGTGCAGGACTACCGGGTCGAGGCGTTCCACCGGGTCGGTGGCGCGCGGCTGGTCCTGCACGTCTTTGGCTCCTGCGCTGGTCGTCTGAGGTCGGGGCGTCGAGGAAGGGCTCTTCAGAGCTCGAGGTCGAGGTCGTCCGCGGAGGCGGTCGGCGTGGGCGCAGCGAAGTTCCGTTCGGTGGCGGTGAGGTCGCCGCCGGAGACCGTGAGCTTGTAGTGCGTGCGCGGGTCGAAGTCGGGGAATTGGTCGATCCGGTCGAGCACATCTCCGACCAGTTTCTTCAGGTACAGCCGTGGTGCTACTCCGACCTTTCCGCCGAGAGCACCGCCCACGGCCCGTGCCAGGTCGGTGAGGTACGCGTCGTCGGCGAGCTGCTTGATCCGGTCGGGGGACTGGGAGCCGTCCGCGTACAGGTCGCGGATGGTGGCGCCCAGGCCGGTCAGTGACTGCTCGGTGAATCCGGGCAGCCGGATCTGGACGGCCCGTGGGTTGTCGAAGCGGGGGTCGGTGGTGAAGTCGGTAGCGAGACGCTGGGCGAGTGGTGCGAGTCGCTGTACGCCCTGCTGTCCGTCGTAGAAGGCGGGCGTTCCGGTGATGACGAGGTACAGGCCGGGGAAGCGGCCGGAGTGGACTTCGTCGATGAGCTGCCGGAGCGCGTTGAGTGCTTTGTCGCGTGCGTCGGAACGGACCCGTTGCAGGGTCTCCACTTCGTCAAGGACGAGGACGAGTCCGGCGTGCCCAGCATCTCGGAGCACGGTGAGCAGGCCCTGCAAGAAGCCGAAGGCACCGAAGTGGTCCAGGTCGCCGCGGACGCCTGCGCTGCGCCGGGCGGCTGCGGCGACGTGTGGCTGGCCACCGAGCCAGGCCATGACCGCGGCGGCGGTGGCCTCGTCTCCGGCGTCCAGGGACTGCTTGTATCCGCGTAGGGCGGTGGCGAATGCGGGGGCGTGTCGGGAGACCTCGGCAAGCCGGGCAGTGAGAAGCCGATCTACGGCCTGCGGCAGCTCGGCCTCGCTCGCTCCGTCGGCGAGTGCGTCCTCCTCCAGCGCGTAGAACCACGCGTCGACGACCGGCCGCAGCGCGCTCGGCGGGAAGCTCACGGTGGTCAGGCGTTCGGTGAGCCGCCGGTAGACGGTCTCCAGCTTGTGCAGTGGGGTCTCGGTCTCCGACACCTGCACTTCGGCTACGGCGAACGTGCGTCGTTTGGCGCGTTCGCCGAGCCAGCGTGTGAAGAAGGTCTTGCCGGATCCGTACTCGCCACGCACAGCCTTGAACACCGAGCCGCCGCTGGCGACGGCGTCCAGTTCCTCGTCGATTGCTCCTTCGAAGCGGCCCAGGCCGGTCGCGAGCAGGTCGAGGCCGCTTTCGGGGACAGCGCCGCGCCGCAGCGCATCCACCACGGCGCGACGTCGCACGACGCCGACCGGGGCGGCAGCCCCTGATGCTGAAGATCCAAACGCGTTCACCCGAACAGTCTCCCATCCGGCCGCCCACCTGGCCGGATTCCGACGCCAACGCCTGACATCCGGCACGCGGACCGGGCGGGCCGGGAGACCGGCCCGCCCGACGCAGGCGCACTGCACTGGTTCACAGCCCGAACTGGTCGATCAGCTGGGCGCGGTGCAGGCGCAGGGTGCGGTTGTCAGGGAGGATCTCCAGGATCTGGGCACCGTCGTAATTGAGGAGCTGCGCGAGGGTCGCTGCGAAGCCGGGTGCACGGGTGGCGGACTGGCCCGCTCGCTCGGCAAGAGCGGTCATCGGCAGGGTGCCGGCCTCGACAAGCGCGACCAGTGCCTTCGGAAGGACGGTCTTGTCGCGTGGCTTACGGGCGAGCAGGTCCAGCTGTTCCTGGTACAGCTCGGTGGCCATGAGCCGCTCGACCAGGGCAACAGCCGGGTCTTCGGGCTGGTTGAAGGTGGATGCGGTCTCGGGCTCGGCCGCGGAGTCGGCGGGCTCGGGCGGTACGGGGGGCGCCACCTCGTCCTCTCCGAACAGGCTGATGGCGCCCTCGGGCGCGGGCGGGGCGGCCTTCCTGGTCTGCTTCCGGCGCGGGCTCGCGACGGCGGCGTCGGGCATGGCACCTGCGTCCGCTACGTTCTTGGCGCCGGCCTCGACGACGACACCGCCCTCGGCGTCCTCCGTCCACCAGGAGGGTGTCGGGTCGCCCAGCTCCCGCCATCCGATCGGCGGCTCGGCGCCGAAGGGAAGCAGGGCGAGGAGCGGGATGGTGAACTCGGCGAGAGTTGCCCCGCCGTGGTAGCCAGCCTTGAGCGCGGTGTACCGGGTGTCGTGGTCCCGCAGCGCGACGATCTGGGATCCGGGCTCTGGCCAGACCACCCGAGGTCCTGACAGCTCGATCTCGGCCGGGGCGACGGGTCCACCAGGAGTGCGGTGGCGGGCCGAGCCGATTGTGCCGCTGGCCGCATCGAGCTTGGTGCCGCGCCGCTCGACTACGTGTCCGTGGTCGGAGGTGAGTAGCACGGTCATGCCGAACGCGCGGGCAGCCCGCAGCAACGGTTCCAGACCGCCGATTTCCTTGGCCTGCCACGCGCCGTCGCCGAGTTTCTGCTCCTTGCCGAGGCGGTCGTCGACCGTGTTGAGTACGACCGCGACATGGGTGCGCTCGTCGGCGAGGGCTTCGGTGAGGGCGCTGGAGAAGGGCGAGCCGGTGTCGGGGCCGCGCAGGTCATCCTTGTGGAAGACGACCGCCGGTGCCCCGTTCCAGCAGGAGTGCTGGGGGAAGAGCCGCTTCTCGTCGCTCTGATCGCCCTTCATCAGGGTGCCCGCGAACAACGAGGTTCGGGATACGGCTGTGAGGGTGGGCAGCGCGGCAGCCACGGCGCGCCGAACAGGCGCTCCGGCCGCAGCAGGCAGGGGGTCGAACTCCGCCCACTGTCCCCGAAGTTCTTCGCCGAGCTCCGCAGCTATCGCCGCGCTCATCCCATCCACGAGCAGGAGCAGGACCCGTCGGCCGGGGCTGGCCACGACGGGTGCGACAACGCGGTCCAGCAAGCTCTCCACGGTGAGCATGGCGCCGGGGGCGGTCCCATCCGCGGTCCACACAGCAAGCCGCTCGGAGAATGCACGGTCCAGCTCGCGGCGCTTGTCCCGCGCCTGCGCGCCGATCCGGCTGTACGCGTCGGCGAGTACGTCGTCCGGGTCGCCGCCTGCTTCGAGGTATTCCAAGGCCCGGTCTACCCAGCCGAGTTCGCAGATCTGGCGGGCGGTGCCGTCAGCGACCGAGGCGATATCGGCCTCAGGCGAGCCGACAAGCCACTGCCGCAAGCGCGCCGCCATCCTCACCCGCTCGATTCGCGCGCGGGTGGCGCCGTCGGCGGCCAGAGCATGGTCGGCCAGTGCGGTGACGGCAGCGGTGATCGTGTCGGTGGCGCCGTCGGCAAGGGCACGACCAGCCGCAGTGAAGCGGGCATCGAGTCCGGCCGAGAGTAGCGGGCTGGCAGTCGCGGCAGCCTGGGCCCCGAATTGTGCCACGAGCTGTGCGGCCCGAGTCAGGACCGGGTCGGCGAGCCGGTGCTCGCCTCGGTCGACAAGCCCGCGGACGAACGCCTCGCCACTGGATCCGAAGGAGGTCAGGAATCTGTCGAGGTCGTCGCCCTGGGCTGGAGGCTGTTCGCCGAGCCACCGCTCGGCGCGCCCTCGCGCCCGGTACAGGTCGTGGTCGGCCTCCGCGTGCCCCCACAAGGCGGCGCAGACGACCGCGTAGGCGGCTGCGTCTGCCCCGTGTTCGGCGTTCACCAGGGCGGTGATGATCTTTCCGGTGGAGCCGCCCTGCTCGGGTTCGGCGAGGAAGCGGGCCAACCCGGCCCGTTCCGGTCCGCGCAGGTCGTGCAGGAGGTCGGGACCGCCAGGGGTGAGGACCCAACGGAACAGTGCGACGGGGTCGATGCGGTCTCCGTCGTCGTGTGCGGCCGGCCCGCCCAGCGCATCCGCATCGTGACGGCCGATCCTGAGACGGCGTCTGGCCAGGCGGGTGAGTGCCTCGTCTCGGGAGAGCACTCCCTTGCCCAGCGAGGGCCAGCCGCGGGTGGCTGCCGCGTCCAGGAGCGCTTCGGCCGCCCAGGTCTCGCTGCGCAGTCGCCCGTCGAGGCCGCGTGCGTCGAACGCCTCCTGCACGACCTCCCAGTTGTCGACGGACCGGATCCTGCCGCCGTAGGCGCGGGCGAGCAGCCCGGGGTCGAGGTCGGTGTCCTCGCGGTCGGTGAGGACGACTAGGACCTTGGGGTCGGGGGCAGTTGCCGCGTCGAGGTGGCTCAGGATCTGCTCGTGTACGGCCAATACCGAGGGCCCGACGGCCACGCGCGCCCGCAGCCCGCCCGCTGTCTGTTGCACGGCGGGCCCGTCCCAGGCCGGATCGGCCCGCAGCAGCAAGACGCGGACCGTGCCGTCACCGAGCCGGCTGCGGGCGGCGAGATACTGGCGGACGGTCCCCGCCGGCAGCCGCGCAAGACCGGCGGACGCAGGCACTGTGGTGACGGTGTCGGACATCAGTCGACAACCTTCCAGACGACCTCGACGGTGGCGTTGGGGTTCTCGGCCGCGAGCGCCGCGATCTCCGCCTGCAACTCGGCGGCAGCCCGCGCTGCGGTGGTCCGCCCACCGCCGGAGCGGACTACGGACCGAGACTGCGTACGGGGCCCCGGCTGCGCCACCGGCTCCGGCAGCACCTGCGGGTGAGCGGAGCCGCCGATCAGCTCCACGTCGTCCGAGCTCGGCGACGGGGTGGCGGGAGCTTGGGGCCGCTCGGCCGTGGTCTGCCGGGACCTCAGCAGGGACAGCACCTCCCGGCCACTGGCCTGCAACACGCCCGGCAGGTCGGGGTAGTCCCCCGGATCGCCGGCGGCGGCATCTCGCACCCGCTCCAGGACAGCCGCGCCGTCCACACCGAGGGTGTCGGCCAGGCCCAGCTGGTCCCAGCTGGTGTTCTGCAGCGCGGCAGCGACCTTCCCCGCGCCCTTGAGGGACATGGCGTAGCGGTGTGCGGTGAAGTCACCGAGGTCGAAGCGTGCGAGCCGGTCAACGACGGCCTTGGCGTCTATGCCGGCCTCCGTCACCGACTTCACCAGCTCCTGCGCCCGCCGGGCAAGGACGAGGCGGGGCGAGTCGTCGTCGAGGCGCAGGAAGGAACGGTGCTTCTCCAGTTCCCCAACGAGCCGCCCTGCGTCCTGGGCGAGCACAGCGGCAGCCTGCTTGATCTGTCCAGCGAACTGGTTGACGATCCGCCCGCGACGCAGTTGCGGCGCCCGGTCCCCGAGCACGGTCTCGTACCGCTTGCGCGCCTCGGTCCAGTCATCCTCACTGGGCAGCGCCTGCTCGCGCAGGGCGTAGTCGCGCTTCAGCTCATGCGGTGCGGGTGCCGGTTCGACGGGGACACCGCCGCGTACCCACACCCGGTCGGTCATCTCCGCGTAGGCGGCTGCGAGCAGCCGGCGCAGCGGCTCGGGCAGTCCGCGCGGCTCGGGAAGGTCGCTCCAGTCCGAGAGCTTGACCAGAGTCGGCTCGGCGGTTCCGTCCCGGCGGGCCTGGCTGGTGAAGTGGTCAGGCCAGGTGGTGGACTGCCGGTAGTACGCCTCCCGCATGGTGCCGAGGCCGAGGCCGCCCGCGATCCGCGCCATGGTCTTGCGGTCCTTGCCATCGACCTCGACCTGTCCGTCGCGGTCCTCGGCGGCCTTGCGCACGTACTCGAAGACGGTCCTGATCTCGGCAGGCTTCACAGGCTTGCCGGCGCCATCGGGGTCCAGGTCGGGGTGGGCAGGGTACTGGTGGGCAAGCAGCCTGCCGACCAGGTCGCGGGCGGCAGCGTCCAGCGCTGCACCGAGCGGAAGCCGAAGCTCGGGCACATCCTGCTGGGCGACCAGGTGCGTGTCGAAGCCGAGGTCGACGACCCCTTCCTGCTTTTGCGCGAGCCCGTACGCCTGCCGCAGCGCCTGGGTGACACGCTCGGTGAGGATGTTGCGCTGCGACTGCAGCATGCTCTTGGCGCGCGCCTTGTCGTCAGCGTTGAGGCTCCGCGCGAATTCGGAGTCGAATCGTGCCTCGTCGGCGAGGGCCTTGTCGATGACAACGAGACGCTCGAAGTCACTGCGGGAGGCGTCGGTCAGGTGTGTGGGCAGCCAGGCCAGGGTCCGCGAGTCGCCGCCCGGCTTCTCCCGCAAGGCACGCAGCCGCTGCAGGTCGTCCATCGGACCGAACTCGCCCTCGTCGTAAGGGAAATCGACGACGAGCCGCCAGGCGTCGTCCTGGCTGGGCCGCAAGGTCGCCTCGGACAGCGAGTCAACGTCGGCGACGTGGCCGAAGACCACCTCGATCTGTCGTTCGGTGCCCTTCCACACAAGGTCAAGCACGTCGTATGCGTCGAAGCCTCCGGGCCCGTCGCCAACCCCGAGCGCGTCCTTCAGCAGGCTGCGCATCTTGGCGCGCCGGTTGCCCAGGTTGTTGTGGACCTGTGCGTTGGCGAGGACGGCGTCCAGGTCGACGCCGGTGAGCTCTAGACGGACCACCGCGCCCGGCCCGGTACCGGCGACCTTGATCTCGGGGAAGGTCGCCGCCCACTCCTTCACCTTCTGCTCCAGCCGGCCGACCTCGGTGCCCGCGATGCGCGTGGTGATGGAACCGTGGTTGAGGGCGTGCAGCCGCGCCAACGTGAGGTCGGCGAGCGCCGGCACGCTGGGCGCGAGCGCCGACAGCAAGAGGGTCTGCAGGAGCCGGCTGTCGCCGGTGAAGTCGCGGCAACGGGCCGCGAGCTGCGGGTCGCCCAGGCTCTCGGGAGAGCGTCGGTACGCCTCGACCTGGTCCTCGGTAACCTGGTTGGTCTTCAGCAGGTACGGGCGCAGCTTGTCCCGGTACAGCTTGTCGGCAGCCTCGAAGTGGACGTTGGTCTCCCCGCTGAACGCCTTGTCGCCGCCGCCCGCGATCGCCGGATACAGATCGCCGAGCGGCACGAGCTGTCCGAGCCGCCAGTCGTCACGGTGGTCGACGAGCAGCTGACTCATCAGCTTCAGGCCGGTGCGGGAGCGCTGCAGCGCGGCAGAGATGTGCACCAGGGTGTCCATGAACGCCGGCGGGAACGGGTATGTCCGCCGAAAAGCATCCTCGTCCGCGCCGGTGGTGGACTTGTCGTGGCCCAGCAGGGTGTCCCACACATCCGGGCCGAGCTTCTTGGCCTCGGCGAACGCCGCGTCCACCTTCGTCTCGGCCCCCGGCACGGGCTTGAGCAGACGAGCCTGCGCGATCTGAGGAAGGTTGCGGTCCTCCAGGACGATCTCGTCGTAACGCCCGCCGTTGAGCTTCAAGGTGTCCTGCACTGCCGCCTCGGCGGCACCCGACATCTCCTCACCGACCAGCTCACGCAGATCACGCTGACGGGCGATGAACGACACCACGGGAATGGCACGCCGCTCGTCACCGCCCTCCACGAAGTTCGTCACCTTGCTGGATTCCCTGCCCAGCACCTTCTGGTCGTGGATGAGAGTGGCCAGCCACAGGATCAGCTCGTCCATGAACAGGATGAGCCCGTCGTAGCCCAGCGCCTTGGCGTGCGCCGCGATAACGCTGAGCCCCCTATCGAGGGAGATGAAGCCGCTGACGTCCTCGGAAGCATTGCGCGCGAAGGCGGGGAACAGCGTCCTTGTGAGGTCCTGCACGAGGCGAGCCCGCAGGTCCCTCGGCGTGGAGGGATTGTCCAGATCGAGGCTCTTGGTGTTCTCGTGCTCCTCCACCGCATCCATGGCCTCGTCCAGAAGGCTGCTGGTCCAGGTGAAAGAATCACCCCATTCGTCCTCCTGGCCACCGGCATCGGCGAGCTGTGCGATCACCCAGTCGTCGCCGTTACGGCGGCGCTGCTCGGCGAAGTCCTCGAAGATCCCGTCGGTCCGGTAGACCTGCGGCAGCGGGCAGTCCGGATGCAGTTTGCGTACGTGCTCCACGTACTTGCCGAGCACCCGCTGCTCCAAAGACTTGGAGCCGAGCATGTGGTAAGGCACCAGCAGGAACTTGCGGTCGTCCGCGTCCAGCCAGGAGTGCCGGGCCCGCACCGGATCGAGCTCGCTGCGGTTCCGAGCGGCCTGATTACGCGAGAGCAGCGCGTAAAGCACCGCCATGAAGTGCGACTTACCGGAACCGAACGAACCGTGCAGATATGCCGCCTTCGACGAGTGACTGTCGAGCGCCGACTTGATCAGGTCAAGGGCCTCGTCGAAGTTACCCAGCAGCCGGTCGGTGACGACGTAGTCCTTCAGGGCTGCCTCGGCCCCCTCGGGGGTGACCGCCTCGTTCAGCTTCAGCACGAAGTCGGAGGTGGATACCGACTCCGGGATGTGGATCAGCTCCCGCAGAAGCGGCCGGTCCTCCGGGCGAGCGTTGTTCCTGCTCATGAACGCCATGGTGTGTCTGCTCCTCGCCCTGTTTCAGTCGGACTCTGCGCCGGTTGCGGCATCGGTAGCGGTGTCCGCGACGGACGTCTGGACGGCGGCCTTCACGCCCGTTCGCTTCTTGGGCGCAGCTGCCTTCTTCGCGCCTCCCCGGGTGGCCGCGGCCGGGTGCCAGGCCCGCAGAGCGTCGTCGGTCAGCCCGAGCTCGCCCTGCCTCTGCTGCCGGAACGCCAGAATCTCGGCAGCCGGCGACGCCCCAAACTCCGGGTCGTACTCGCCATGCCACTGCTCCAGCCACGGCTGTAGTTCAAGCAGCCCGGCCAGGTACGGCACGAGGCCGTCGTCACCGAGCCCGGCCTGCTGAATATGGGATGCGAGTGCGAGGGCCTGCTCCAAGTGGTCCCAGCCGGCCCACCCGTACAGCTCTGGCGACTGCGCGTTGGCCATGCCGTACGACACGAACCGCTCCTTGGGCACGTCGAGCTTGCCGCGCGCACGCCAGTAGCTCGGCTTCAGGAAGTCCCCCGTGGTGTACTTCGGCGGCACGGGCGTCTCCTTGCGGATCTGCCGCTTGGTGGGCTCGTCTGGAGCGGCGTCCACCTCGCGCTGCTTCTCCCACACGTACTCCCAGTCGGCGCGCTTCCTGAGCCCGGTCGGCTTGTACCGCAGCGCCGAGATGAACGGCACGTGCTCCTCGGAAAGCAGCTCCCGCACGGTCTTCGCGAGGTCCTGCCGAGGCGCGTAGAGCTCAGCAACGGACACGAAATCCTCGTCGGCAGAAAGGTCTTCTGCGAGGCGCGCGAGGGTGGTCACGGTGGGGTTGCCGCTCGCGTCGAACCAGTGCGCACGGTCCTCAACCCGGTCGAGCAGCCAGGTTTTAAGAGCCTTCTGGCGCATCGCATCCCAGCCCTCAGTTGCCCAGCGCCGCTTGTACTCCGGGCGCTCCACCATGCCGATGGCGCGGTTCGACTCGATGACGTCGATGCGTTTCTGGACAAGTGCCTGGTACTCGGCAGGCCAGTGGGAAGGGATCTCGGTGATGGGGGTGGAGCCGTGCCGCTTGAACCACACCTCACTGACCTCGCCAGCTGCCACCCGGCGCGCGAGCACGATCTCGAAGGCCCGCTCGCCGAGACTGATTTCGGGGGCGTCGGTTACGTCGGGCAGACGCAAGCTCTCGGGGTGCAGGTCGTAGAGGGAGTACACCTGCCAGTCCAGCTCCTCCTGCAGCGCGATCATGCGGCCGCGGGTGGCGTTGTAGCGGTCCTTGGCTTTGCGGAGCGCAGCGGCTGTGGGGGCGGCCTCGACCGAGAGAGCGGCGGGCGTTGAGGCCGAGAGCTGCTGCGCGAGGGTGTCGAGCTCGGTGGCGAGAGCGGTGGGGTATTCGGCGGGGATAGGAAATTCCTGAAGCTTGGTGCCAGTGAACTCGTAAAAGCGTTCCCACTCGTCATGCATGAACCCACCGGTGCCTGACTGGCTACCCTTATCGTGGCTGACCATCTTGAGCCAGAACCCAGCCGTGGAGCTGTTGAGCAACCCAAGCAGCGCCAGATGCTCTTCCGCCGTGGCGTCCTCACGGAGCTTGATTACCTGCGCCGAGTCCTTCACGGGGAGCCGGCCGTTCTGGAGGTAGAAGTGATTATGCGTCGCAACCTTTGCGTAAACGATCAGCTTCTGGGCCTTGACGCGGGCGCCGTAAACCTCACGCCATGAAATCCAAGGAATTCCCCTGTCTAGCATCGTGATGCTGAAGCGCTTGCGAAGTTCCAGTACGTGACGAAGTGGCCACATGAAGCGCTGCAAGTCCTCAATCTCTGCACCTTCGAGGAGCTCCATGTCGTGGCCGTACGGGCTGGTGAGCCAGGTCGCGCCAGCGAGTCCCCAGTCCCGTACCTCGTCGCCATTGGCGACAGCGGTGGGTCTGGCACCTCGCTGGCGGGCGGCAGCAGTGTTCACCGAGCCAAATGCGTTGTCCTCACCAGTAACGATAGATAGGCCGAGTTCTTGTGACGCAGTTCGCAGCCGCTTTCCTGTGCTATCGACGATCTTCAGGATGTCCGGAGCGGCACCTCCTGTCAGACTCCATGGATGCTTTGCCAGGTCGTCACGTCGCGTGTCTCGAACGCTGATCCAGTCACTTTCGGAGCCCGGGGAGTCGGTCTGGCGAGTGATAGCCCGCCAGACGAGTCCATCCTCCGCCCTCTCCGGAGCTGCTGGCTCCCCCTGAACACTCCGGACCGTGCGGATAGTGGCCCGGCGAGCGCCCGTGTAATCCAGCGGGCGGCCGACGAGGATGACCGTTGGCGTCCCATGCCCCGGGATGTACGCCCCCGACGTGTCGATGACCTCCGTCAGTTCGACCCGATCCCGGAAAAAGCTCTCGATCAGCCTTGTCCCGAACTCCCTCTTCATGAAGGAGTTCGCCGTGATCTGGCCGACCATGCCGTAGCCGAGCCCGGACTTCTCCTCGCCCCGAACCGCGAGCTCGAAGAAGCGCTGCGCGAATGGGACCGACAGCGCGTACGTACCCGCGCACGCGCTGTACAGCTTGCGATACAGCTCGTTGAGCGTTTTATCCTTGACCGTGATGTACGGAGGGTTCCCCACGACAACGTGGTAACGGCCCCGGTTCAGGATCTGCGGGTACTCGAACACGTCCTCCGTGCTCAGCGCGTAGTACGGGTCCTCGGCGTCGCCCGATTCCACACTGTCGCCAAGGCTCAGCTGCTCGTCGCCGAAGAGCCCCTCCTGCCTGTGCTCCGTCGGCAGCAGCGAGTCACCCACCGCCAGCTGGACCGGCCACTCGTACTGCCGCGCCTCTGCGAACGTCCGCATGCCGCTCGAAGCCATCGCCGCTACCAGCAGCCGAAAGCGGGCCACCGCAACCGCGAACGGGTTGAGGTCCACCCCATGCACCGACTCCAACGCCGCCCGCACCCGTTCGTACGGGCCCACTTCGGGTCGCTGCGACGCCCACATCCGCACCAGCCGTCGGAACGCCCCGAGCACGAAGTGACCCGACCCACATGTCGGATCGATCATCTTCAGTTCTTCGAAACCGAACTCCCGCACTGCCGGGGTCATGGTCCGGTCGAGGATGAACTCCTCCACGAACTGCGGGGTTTGCAGCAGCGCGTACCTCTTGCGGGCCGCCTCGCTCAGATCCTGGTACAGGTCGCCAAGGAACCGGGTGTCCCAGCCCTCGGTGCCGTCCTTGCTCAGCGGGTCGCTGAAGTCGTGTACGAGAACAGGGCCGCCGACACCGCCATCGCCGTCCCCGCTGAGCTCTCCCTCGCCGGCGCGCTGCTCCCGCCAAAACGCGAGCAGCGCGCCCGCCCCGTCGTGCGAAAGGGGGATCTGGTAGAGCGGGTTGTGCTTGCAGTCGAAGAGCAGCCGCCCTGCCTGCCCGGCGCCCAGCTCTGCGAACGCCGTCTCCAGCCAGCCTCGGTACGTCGGGTCGGCGTCCTTCTCCAGGTACTCCTCGTACCGCGCCTGCGCGGTCTCGCGCCCAGCCACATCCGGCGCCGTGATGTACGGCTCAGCGATCAGCCGGTTGTCCTCGCTGAAGCGGACGAAGACGGTGCCGAGCACCCAAGCCACCGCAACCTGAGTAATCCGCTCCCCGAGCCAGGCGTTCCACGTCGCCGCCGTACGGCCCAGCTTCCGGGCCTGCTCATACTCACCGCGCAGCCGCGTCCCTACCTCGGGGACAGCTTTGACCTGCTGCTCAAGGTCGGTCTCTGCCGCCTTGACCTGCTTCTGCAGGTCGGCGAGGAGGCTCTTGCGGTCGATCACGGAACGGCTCCTGGAGAGAGATCGGAGAGGGCGGAAGAAGGCCGGGTCAGGAGGGAAAGAGGGTCAGGCGTCCGGCGCGAGGTGTTTGCGCGCGACCCAGGCATCGGGCACGACGATCCACTCATCGAACCCTGCCTGATACGGCACGCTCTGCCCTGCCAGCCGCGGTGCCTTCGCCGGGTCGGACTGGGCAACGAGCAGCCACAGCGGGCTGCCACCTTGCCGCGCTTCCTCCGCGAGCCTTACAAGCAGGTCCAACGCGTCGTACCGGGCGAGCACCGCAGTGTCGGTTAGGAGCAGCGGTCCTTGCCCCTGCCGCAGTCGCTCTCGCAGCTGCGGCTCGATGCGCCCCCACGCCTTGTCTGTACGGATGCGCAGCTGCTGGTGAGCCCGGCTTCCGGGTTCGGCAGCGTCTGCCTTGAGGACGGTCTCCCAGGTCGGTCTGGCCGCCTCGCCGATCACACTGCGCAGTTCGTTCACGAAGAGCCCGGTCAATGACACCGGCTGCACACCGTACGGCTCGTCCGCCAGGTGCCGCACCGCGTCCTCAGCACCCCGGTGGGGCACCGTCAGGACCCGGAAGCCGTCCTGTCGCGCCGAGTGGCTGAGCCGCTGTTCGGCCTTGACTGCGGTGGCGACGGCCGCGTCCGCGTCGTACTGGGTGGGGGCGGATCGACGGGCCGCCGAGGCTCCCCAGCTCGCCGAGGTCAGGCCGGCGGTTGCGTCCCCAGCCGGACGGTCCGGGATGAGACGGAGCACCTTGTCGTAACGCGTCGCCAACTTCAGCTCGAAGCCGGCCTGCTTCAGGTGGCGGACCAGTGCGCTGCCCGTGGGCAACTCGCGTGGCACCAGCGGGTCTGTGCCCAGGTCAGGGAAGCGGGTCGTGACTCGCTTGTGCAGGGCGTCAACCGTGAGGCCCGGCAGTCGCTCCTCCTCGACGCCGGACTGCACGGCGACCACACCGGCCTGGGTGATCCTCAGTGCGCGAACCAGGTCCAGGTCGCGCGGGTAGATCTCCAGTCGGGGGGTGAGAGCGGCTCGGTTGGAGGCTGCCACCGCGATCTCGGCGGTGCGCCGCTCGTCCCAGCCCAGGTTTCCCGGCGGCCGTCGCACCGCGTCCAGCTCGGTAAGGACGGTGCTGGCAGTCGGTAGGGATTCCAGGTCCGCGAGTCGGTCGGCTCGCGCGCCCAGGTTGAGCGCGTATTCCTGCAGAGCGGGCAGCGTCGGGGTATCCGGGCCGTCCACGCCCTCCCGGACATCGATGGCAAGCAGGCCGAGCACCGGATCGGCGCCCTTGGGCATCCGGGCATGGAAGTAGCGGAAGAGCGGCGGGGACTCGTTGTTGTAGCTCTCTCGCTCGACTACCGCGCGCAGGAGCGACAATGCGAGCGCGCGCCGGTCGCGACGCTCCACGTGCTGGGTGCCGCGCCGGGCGATCAGCGCGTCGGCGAGCTCGATCACCGGGGCCACCCGTCCGCGCTCGGCAAGAAGCTCCACCACCTCCTCGCGCAGCAGTCCAAGGGCGGCGTCCTCGTACCAGCGCTCGCGCGCCTTCCTCACGATCTGCGGGATACGGCCCGCGGTCAGGCCCACCGCGTCAGCGACGTCCCGCTGCCGAACCCATGCCAGGCCCTCGGGCAGCTTGCCGATCTCGTTGGGCAGCCGCAGTAGCAGCCGGACCGCTTCGCGCTCCTTGGCGTTGGATCGGGCATTGCCGCTGGATGGCTTCGGGACGAGGCGAGCGGCCAGCGCGTCCAGGCTCAGTGCGCCCAGCAGCTGCGGGTCAATGACATTTCCGCCGCCGGCAGCGACAGATTGGGCCACCGCCTGCTCCAGCTCGGTGATTTCCTGGCCGGCTGCCTTGCGGGCTTCCGCGCTGAGTGGTGCGGGGGCCGCTTTGCCGAGTCGGAGATTCCACTCCTTCTGCCGGCGCTGGATCTCTTCCCGGGTGCGCGAGCCCATGCCCGGCGCAGTGAGGAACTTCCTCGCCGAGTAGTCCAGTACGTCCCCAACGGTGTTCAGACCCATGGCGAACAGCTGGGACTGCGCGGAGAGCGTCAGACCTGCCACGGACAGAGGCGTCGTACGGTCAGCCCTGGCCGCCTGCTGGTCACGAACCTGCTCGGCGGACGCATCGTCGTCCTCCCGGCCGATCTGCGGCCCGGCTTCCTGCTTGGTCCCTACGCTTTCCGCCGTACCGTGCCCGGAGCTCGGAGCCGTTGTCCGCTGCGCGTCAAGGAAGAGTGCCTGCCAGGCACGCTCCATCGGCTTCAGGTCCGAGAACCGGTCCTTCACGTCCCGCGCCAAAGCCTTGCGGAAGAAGGCGACCAGGCCATCGCGAACTGCCGGCTCGAAAGCGTCGGCGGCGAGCTGCGGGTACGGCCACTCCTTCGGATCGGTCTGCCGGGCTGTGACAGCACCGTCACCCCAGCGGGGCAGCTCGTTCGACGCCATCTCGTGCAACGTCGCCGCGAGCGCGTACCGCTCGGCATGACCGTCGTACGAGCCGCGCGTGATGACTCCCACGAACGGGTCGAGATAGCCCTCGGTGCCCGCATCGATCTCCTTCGCCGGGTATCCGGCGAGCGAGAAGTCGATCAGCACCAACTGTCGGGTGCCGTTGGGACGGATCCGGATGGCGATGTTGTCCGGCTTCAGGTCCCGATGCCAGATTCCCTCCGCCTCCAAGTGCTCCACCGCGCCGAACAGGTACTTCCCGTACGCCTCCAGCTGATCCATGCCCAGGCGGCCGTTGTCCCGCAGCTGGCGGGCGACGGTGTCCTCACGCCGCCTCGGTCCCTTCCCGTCACCACGGTCCTGGTCCTTCAGCTCTCGGCTGTCGCCGACATATTCGAGAGCGAGCACCCGGCGTCCCGCGAGAGTGATCGGCTCCCGCTCGTACAGCGCGATGATGCTGGAATCCCGGTGGATGCGGCCCAAGATCTGGGCCTCCCGGTCGAGGACGGCGTGCTTGGCCTCGCTCAGCGCGACCTTCAGCACAGCCACCGGCAGGATGCCGCTGCGCCGCGGCTCGCCCGCGAGATCCCTCACCAGGAACGCCCGAGAGGTCGAGCCCGTGCCGAGCCGGCGAACAACCTCCCAGCGCCCGGCCAGTACATCCCCGGCCACGGCCTCCAGCGGGTCCTTCTCCGGCTCGCCCCGATCCTCCTCCGCTTCCGACCCCGACCCGCCGTCCCCGCCCGTGCCTGCGGCTGTGGCCGGGCCGACGGAGTCCTTTTCGGTGAATGCCTGCTCGACGTACTCCAGCATCTCCAGGAAGTCGTCGACCGTGGACAAGCGACGGCCCGGTTCGTACGCGGTGGCTGCCTCCACCAAGTCGTCGATGTCCGGGTTGAGTCCGTCGACCAAGGCACTCGGGCGCAGGCTCTCACCGGCTTCCAGACGGGCCATGACCTCGCTCTGGCTTCCACCTGGTGCCTGCCCAGTGACCAGCAGATACGCGAGGACACCGAGCCCGTACACATCGAGGCGCACCGGGTCGGCCTTCGGGATCCTGAGCTCCGGCGCCAGATACGGATCAGCCTGCTCCGAGACGTGGAACCCGGACACATTTGTAGGAGCCAGGGTCAGTGGCCGGCCACGGCTGGCGCTCTGGCCTGTAGCGATCTGCCAGTCCGCGATCTGCGGCCAAGAGCCCAGCCAGCGCTGCTCCTCGCTGAGCTCCCGCCCGCGCGGGCCGCGATCACGCGGAATGATGTGCACCGCGTGCGCCGACAGCGTGCGGTGATGGACACGGCGTGAGTGCGCGGAGCGCACCGTCTCCGCGAGCTGTCGTACGAGCGCGAGGCGGCCCCGCAGGTCCAGATGCTTCCCGTGCTGCACCAGAAAGTCGTCCAGGCGCAGAGTCTCCGGGTGGTAATCGAACAGGATCGTGGGCCCGGCCGGATGCCCCGACGGCAGATAACTCTTCAGCTGTACCGCACCCGGGTGCCGGAACCGGCTGAGCACGAGCGCCTCGCGAGCAGCGGCCTGCTCTACGGAACGCCGCTCGGCGTCTGAAGCACCGCGCTCGCTGAGAAAGACCCGCACTCGTGCCAGATCGTGCAGCTGGGAGTGACGGCCCAGATAGTCGGCCCAGGTGGGCCCAGTGTCGAACGCCTTCGCATCCAGGAGATAGGAGCCCACCTCGTGCTGGCGGCGGATCGGTGCGATGCCGAGCTTCTTCAGGGCCGCGTCGACGCGGCGAGACGTCTCGGCCGTTATCCGGCGCCGAGCGTCCGCGGGCGGCTCGGACAACATGTCCACGAGCTGCTTGACCGTGAAAACGCCGTTCAGATCGGCGGCCGGAAGGTTCACCCGAAGCTTGTCATCGGTGAAGCAGACCGCCTCACCCACCCAAATCTTCGGCCGCTCCCCGGGCCGACCGGAGACATCGTTGATCAGGCCGGACAGCTCCTTGGCCTTCCGGTTCGCCAGGTGCAGGGGATTGCCGTGTCGCCGCTGGGTCCCGCCGGGCGTGGTCTGCACCCAGTCGTTACCGCCGCCGTGCACCGAGCCGTGCCAGTCCTTCAGCTCAAGAAGGAACACCCCGGCCGGTGCGGTCACCAGCAGATCGATCTCGCGGACATGGCCGCTGTTCGCAGTGAACGTGAAGTTCGACCAAGCGCGCCACGGCTCCTCGTCCGGCACACACCTGCGGATCGCTTCCAGACCGCGGCGCTCGTGCTCGTGCTCGGACTCGGTGACCGTCGTCCACCGGTCTTCCCGCATGCGACTCCCCGCCTGTATCTGCTGCACACGTTTATGCCTGCCGTGACCCTGCCGCCGCGATCAGGAACACGGGGCTGTCCCCGCAGAATGAATCTTAGAGGGCGGCACTGACAGCGGGAGACGGAATTGAACCTGTGCTTTCGGCCGGCGCGGCATCTGACCAGCAAAAACCGAGCGATCGCTCTCGGAAGGACGGACTCTGCAAGGAAGCTCAGCTGGGGCTGCCGGAGGGGGCGGAGGCCCCACGCCCCACGCCGTCGATACGTTTCACGTCCTGCCTCCGCCCCCTTCCAGAAGCTGTAGCCGGTTGGCCTGGAGTTGGCAGACGACAGCTTCGGGAGCCAGGGCCCATCGCGCAGCAAGGTAAGTGATGACGGCCGACAGGTCTGCAGGGCGGGCCGACCGCCCTTGGTGTCTTGCGAACGGACCGTCGGTCTCCAACAAGACGCGGTCGACGGGGAGCGCGTCGATCACCCGGCGCGCCTTGGCGGAGTGGCACATGGCGGGGTTTACGGAAAACCAGAGTCCGGCTGCCAGGGCGTCGTCCACCAGGTTTGCGGGGCCTGTATACCAGTGCAGGATTGCAGCGGTGGCGCCGCTTTGCGCGAGGCGGGTGAGAGTATCCCCTTCGGCACCCCGGCTGTGGACCGTCATAGGCACCGACAAGGCGCGGGGATCTGCAAGGATGGCCTCGAAGATCCTCAGTTGCACGCGGCGCGTACTGCGTCCAGCGGGTGAGTAGTCGAGGCCGATCTCGCCGATCCAAGGGGCCTCGGGCAGCATGCGCATGAAACGGGCCAGGTCCGCTGGAGTGAAGCTGTGGGCTCGGAGTGGATGCATCCCCAGCGCGGTATAGACACCTGGCCGCCGGCCGAGCCGGGTCCGCGTCAGCCGGTACTCTCCGGGGTCCTCAGTGACGGCCACGATGTCGACCGAGGCGTCGGCGGCTTCGCGCAGGACTTCGGCGGCGTCTTTGTAGCCCGTCAAGTGGCAGTGGGTGTCCAGTAGGCGGTTCACGAGGTGTGCTCCAGGATCTGTGCGAGCTGTCCACGAGCACCTGCGGTGATCCAGGTTCGGACTTCGGCACTGCCCCGGCGCCAGACCTCAATGTACGCTCGCCGCTCATCACGGGGCAAAGGTCCGTTGCGCAGGATGTCGGTGGTGGGACGGCCGGGACGGGTACCGGCCAGCACCGCACGCAGATCGGAGCTGCGTCCTGAGTCGGGATCGAGCAGTTCGGAGTCGGTGAGCGCGTCCCAGGCGTACTGCTCAGCCCGGTCCCATCCGGCTTGGGCCATCGATGCCCGGCGGATCAAACACGGAAAGCAGTAGCCGCAGTTGCCTTGCGTCCTCTTCGCGTAGCGGGCCACCTCGGGGTGAGAGCAGGAGATGCTCTTGGGCGCAAGTTCGCTTAGGAGAGTCCGGTTGCGGCTACCGGTGAGCATCTCGCCCTTCGTCCTCAGCCGGTAAGGGTTGACGAGAGGATTGGGCACACCAATCGCCTGCTTGGCCTGATCAAGGAGTGCTAGGTAGTGCGGATGGGTGGTACGGGTACTGAAGCTGCCGGACCGTGCACGGGTCAGGGGCACGTTGACGCCGATGTAACCGTTCTCGGGCAGATAGACCGGGACGTGCGGACCAATGGAGGAGGCGACCGCGAGGGCGGTGCACAGAAACATCAGGGACCGTGACCGTGTGGTGGTCTCGCGGCCAGTAGACAAAGGTCTGGCCTGGACTGGGTGGGCGGGTCCGGGCCGCAAGAACAGGCGTAGAGAGATCACGCGTTGCCCGTAGTGGGCCTTCAGCCGGCGGAACAGCCGGGTCTGGGCCGCAGAGGTCTGCCCGCCTTCGTAGTGTGAGAGCAGGCACAACCGCCTCTCAGGCGCTTCCTCCAGAAGGTCGATCACGCCGCACAGGGAGTCCAGGCCACCCGAGAACAGACACACACCGTCTGCGGCAATCTGGCCCTGCCCGTCCGAGTACGGTGGCAATGGCGGAGCGTCTTGGGGGCGTGGCTGGAGGGTCCATCGGTCGCCGGTCAGGAACCGCAACATGTCCTGCGCGGTTTCGATCGGCCAGTCGGCAACGTTATGTACTGGAAACCCGAGGGCGAAGTCCCGGGTCCACGCGTCGTCGGCTCTACTGCGCTCGCTCGCTCGGTCCGAGACATAGGCACCGAACGCCATGACCATCAGGTCTGCCGCCTGCCGGGTGGGCACGAAGGACCGGAAGAACCCTCGACCGGCCTGCACCGTGGCACCCGGCAAGCCGGGCATGAAGTCGAGGAGGAGACCACTCGGCGGGCCTGGCTCCGCAAACTGCTCGGTACGCACCGTGAACTGTGTCATGCCAGCCCTTCCAGCGCTTGGTAGGCCAACCCCAGCACTTCCTCGACGACCGCGCGCCCCTCCGGCCCCGACCAGTCCATACTCAACGCCTTCTCGGGCAGTCTGATGGCCACACAGTCCTCGATGACCTGGCGCATCTGCCGGTCCGCGCCGCGAGCCGCCTCAGGATCGGCGATCGTGCTCAACCGTGCTGCCACCACTGGCACCCTGTTGTAGATGTAATGCGTCAAGAACAGTTCGAGAAGCCGCACCACGTCGTTCCGTGTGGTTGCCTCGTTCTCCAGCTCGTCCCAGGACTCGGCGTCCCTGAAGAGCTCATCCAGTACATCGCAAACCGCGTCCCGAGCCGCTTGGCCATCCAGGTCGCCCCCGTCCCCGGCCAGTTGTGTCACCAGTTCGTCCACGACCTCGAACCGGTCACGTCCGATCAAATCACTCAGGGATGCTTGTCTTAGCGCCTCACCCAGGCCACCGGAGGCCACCCCTGCCAGAAGGCCACCCAGCCGCTGTGCCGTGGTGCGGCCAGCTGTGGCACTGGCCGAGGCGGCAGCCGCCCCACCCAAGACCGGCACATGACGAGCGAGGACCACCGCGGCTCGGTTTCGTGCCACTGACCCTCTGCTGAGGTCACGCGTGTAGGCGGTGGCGGCGTGTTTCAGCGGCGTCCAAGCCCCGCCGGAGCCACTCGTACGGTCCGTGGAAGTGCCCACTCAGTGCCGTCCTCGCTGGCGAGCCGCCCTGACGAAGCCCCCAGACGGGTTGGCCTGCCACCCGTCCAGAAGGGCACTGACATTGGGGTCGGATTCCGGAAGTCGACGTACCAGAGTAGTGATCTTGGGCTGGAGGATCTCGAACGGGATGACTTTGAGTCGTTCACACACAGCTGGTGCAACGGCGGGGATGCGCTCACACAGTTCCGCCACCCCGTCCGTGGCCGAACCAGCGGGATCACGCATGACCGCCTGCAGAAGGTGGTCCACGAGGGTCGGGAGGTCCGCCGCATCAACGCTCTCCGCCGCCTGCCTCACCGCTGCGCGACGCCGCGAGGCCACGTCAGACTGAAGGCGCCCGAGCAATTCCTGGATGTGGGCCGACAAGAGGGCCGTGTTGGCACTGAGCGTCAGTTTGGCCCGCGCGAAAGTGAAGTACGGACCGAGATCCCTCCCACCGAGTGCTGGCTCCATCCTGAGCCAAGCGTCGATGTGATGTTGCTCAGCCCAGGTACGCACTTCTTCATCCAAAGTGCCTGCGCGTGCGATCTCCGGGCTCGACGGGCGGCGGGCCTGACCTTGCCCAGCACGACGGGCCCCGGAACCAGGAGGCGCCTCGTTCCGTGCGGGATCGGCATCGTCCACCCATGTACCGCGGGAGCGCTGTTCGGCTGTGACAAGCCAGTTCCCTCCCCCGCTCATTGGTCCAGCGGACTGCCAGTCGAAGAGCCTCTGGAAATCGCTCAGGTACTGGGTTTCCAACACCATGAGCTTGGCGAGGATCGCTGCGTCCAATGTCGTTCCGCGCCGCTCAGCGCTGGCCAGTCGCAATTTCAAGGTGTTCAGGAACCGCTTGATCTGGCGGGGGTTACCCCTCAAGCCGCTTCCGAGGACCGGCGCGACGGCTGCTGCCCACATCATGTCCTGGTACAGCTCCGGCGGCATCTCGGGCCCCAACGTGTCCGCCGCCATGCCAACGTTCAAGGCCACTCCGAGCGCGCTGCCGCGCCGCCGCTGGTCAACCGCTGCCTTCACTACCGTGAACTGATCTTGGGACAGATACAGTTCGGACAGGAGCAGGTGCATGTAGGTTTCGGCCTCCGGAGCGGAAAGCGCCGGAATATTGATCTCAACCTGAAGCATCTTCTCCAGGTACTCCGCCCCCAGCCCGGAAGTCCCCGAACGCCTCAGCCCTGGATAGCGCTGGTCGATGGCTGCCTGCACAACTTCGGCGTGGGCCGCGATGACGAACGCACTCTTGTCGACATTCAGGAAGAGTCGGATGGCTTCGAAAGTGTCCACGACGGTGTGCGGCAGACACCGGTCCAAGTCGTCGATCATCACAATCACGGCCCGAACCTTGTGGAGGGACTCCATCAGTTCAGCGAACTGCTGTCGAAACGCACCCGCCGCAACAGGCTGGGGCTCCGCGTCCGGACTATCCTCGGCGGGGCCCTGAGACGATTCCATCGAGCCAACCATGCCCTGCGCAAGCATGGACGCTGTATCCGCTAGGGCTGGGTCCAAAGCGCCGGCGGCAATTGCGGCACCGGCAGGGAGAGCCGTTCCTACAAGCATCTGGACCGGCCGGCGCAAGCTCGTGGCCATGCGTCTGAGACGTCCCACCTGCTCGGCCTGTGGGCCATCGGCCTCGACCTCCTGTTGAAGTCGCGCGAGAACTGCCTCCGTCAGAGCGGCCTTGATGTCCTCGTAGCCTTCGTATTGCCATGGGCTGAAGGAGACGACGACAAAGTGTCCGGTCTCACCTTCCGGAAGGCCGGCAAGCTCAGCGGCAACGATCTTCAGCAGGCTGCTCTTGCCGGATCCCCAACCGCCAGTAACCCCCATCGTCAGCGGTAGTAGCCGTGGCTGGGTAAGTGCGACGACCATTTCGTCCACGAGGAAGTCGAAACCGAGGAGGTCCAGATCCGTCTCATTGTCCGACCACATGCCGCCTCCCACGCACGTACCGCAGGGGCCGCGGCCCCCTGCGTTTGCGTGATCATAAGGGCAGCTGGCCGAAATGGGACCCGAATCGTTGATACGCATTTTTGGTCGCCTGGGCCCTCGCGCCACGGAGATGCGGTTCGCACTTCACCTCTCGAGCAGGGGCATCAGCGCGCAGCACCGCAGAATCGGCACGCCAGCTGCCTCGCAGACGAACTGCTCAGCCAGCGCCCAGGATCACGCCCTGCACCTGCCCGCTCGGCGTGAGGTCCCTTCCATGCTCTCGCAGGCAGTCACTCCACGTGTCCTTGACACCGACTCCGGCGGCATGACGTCCCGTGCCCCCCAAGCCCGCCGCAACAGTTTCCCCTGGGGAGGCGCTGGGGAGTATCGACGGGCCTGGGGAGCGCGTGGGGAGAATCGGCTGCGTAACGCAGCATGATCCCGAAAGACGCTGAAAGATCTATCCGCGCAGGTCAGCGGCGGGCACAGTCGCATCGATGCAGGTCAGCGCCACCAGGTAGACAACTTCATGACGTAGGTACCGAGGTCGTCGGCCTCGACGATTCCCGGGAGCGAGCCGCCCTCACGCAGGGGCGTGACGTAACGGGTCGCGATCACTTCGGACAGCATCCGCCCAGGTTACGGGGGTCAGGTCGCGGGAGCCCACTGCGTTAAGAGGGCTTCGGCCGTGGTGATGGTCGCGACCAGCGCGAGGGAGTTGCGGATCACCTCGGCGGTGCAGGAGGCGGGCACCCCGGCGATGGCGTCGGCCGGGACCACGACCTGGTAGCCGAGGTTCACGGCGTCGAAGACGGTGTTCGGGATGGCGATGTTGGAGGAGACCCCGGTGACGACGAGGGTGCGGATGCCGAGGTTGCGCAGCAGGGCGTCCAGATCGGTGCCGGACATCGGGGAGAGCCCGTGCAGGCGGCGGACCACCAGGTCCTGCTCGGCCACCGCGAGCGGGGCGGCGAGCTGCACCGCCTCGGTCCCCGCGATCTGGCGCACGGGCAGCTTCCCGGCCGCGCGGAACAGCCGTGCGTTGCTGTTGGCCCCGCGCCCGTCCGGCCGCCGCTCGGCGACGGCGTGCAGCACCTGTACGCCGGCCCCGCGCGCGGCGTCGGCCAGCGCGGCCACCCGGCCCAGCATTCCGGAGGCCCGGGCCTCCTTCGCGAGCTCGGGCAGCGCGCTCTCCTCGCCGACGACGCCGTTCTGGCATTCGACGGTGAGCAGCGCGGTGGTGGCGGGATCGAGATCCGGCATGGCTCCCCCTGGCGTAACGGCCGACGAGCCCGCATGATTCCTGACACACAGTCAGATGTGAAGGGGTGCGGGACGAATGGACGAGACACGCCCGGAGAGGACACAGCGGCGGGGCCGCCGGATCATGATGACCGACGAGGAGGTGGACGCCTTCCTCCGCGAGCAGCGCACCTGCCGCGTGGCCACGGTCTCCCCGGACGGCCGCCCGCACGTGGGCGCCCTGTGGTTCGCCTGGGACGGCAGCTCGCTGTGGCTGTACTCGATCACCCGCAGCCGGCGCTGGTCCGACCTGCGCAAGGACCCGCGGATGTCGGTCGTCGTGGACTCCGGCGAGGCGTACGACGAACTGCGCGGCGTGGAACTGTCCGGCAGCGCCGTCTTCGTGGGCGAGGCCCCGCGCACCGGTGAACCCTGCCCGGAACTGGCGGAGGCCGAGCGGATCTTCCCGGTCAAGAACTTCGGCATCGAGGAGATGCCCCACGACGGGCGGCACGCCTGGATCCGCCTGACCCCGGAGTCGGTCGTCTCGTGGGACTTCCGCAAGCTCTAGTCCCCGTAGCTCTGGTCCCCGTAGCTCTGGTCCCCGTAGCTCTGGTCCCCGGAGCTCTAGAGGCCGGCGGCGGCCTGCTTCAGCGCCTCGACCGCGGCGCGGATGGAGGGCCGGCGGTCGGCGTCCGCACGCCAGACGGCGTACACGTGCCGGCGCACGCTGTCGCTGACCGGCAGCAGCCGTACCCCGCCCGGCACCGGGCCGCGGCCCAGCTTCGGCGCCACGCACACCCCGAGCCCGGCCTCCACGAAGGCCAGCTGGGTGTGGTGCTCCTCGGCGATGTGGGCGATGCGCGGCTCGATTCCGGTGCCGCGGAGGGTGAAGACCAGCCACTCGTGGCAGAACTGCCCCTCGTTCCAGGAGATCCAGTCGTCGTCGGCGAACTCGGCGAGGGAGATCTCCGACCGGTCGGCCAGCCGGTGGCCGGCCGGGACCGCGATGTCGACGGAGTCGTCCAGCAGGTGCGTCCGGGTGAGTTCGGCGGGCACCGGCATCCGCTTGTTGTGCCAGTCGATGGCCAGCGCCAGGTCGAGGTCGCCGCGCACGACGGCGGCCATGCTCTCCTCGGGCTCCTGCTCGCGCACCCGCACCCGCAGTTCCGGGTGGCCGTCGCGCAGGGCGGACAGGGCCCGGGGCAGCAGCCCGCGCATGGCGGTCGGGAAGGCCCCGATGCGCAGCTCGCCGACCGCGCAGCCCCGCTGGGCCTCCACGTCGGCCTGGGCGAGCTCCACCTGGGAGATGATCCGGGCGGCGTGATCGGCGAGCAGCCGCCCGGCGTCGGTGAGCCGGACCCCGCGCCCGTTCCTGGCCAGCAGGGGCTGGCCGACCTCGCGTTCGAGCTTGGCCATCTGCTGGGACACGGCGGAGGTGGTGACGTGGAGCCCGTCGGCCGCGCCGCTGACCGAGCCGTGGCGGGCGAGGGCGTCGAGGGTGCGCAGGCGCTCCAGGTTCAACATGTAAGCGATGCTACGCCGTCACTCCGAGAAACTCTCGCTTGTTCTACGAAGTTGATCCGCGCACAGTAAGGGCTATGAGCGCACCCACCACCCCTCGACCGGCCCTCTCCACGGCCTCCCTCACCGCCACCGCGGCCCCGGCCACCCGGCGGGGCGTCCTCCTGGACTGGCGCGTCCGCTTCGCGATCCTGTCGGTGGTCTGGGGCTTCAGCTTTCTGCTGATCAAGGTGGGCACGGAAGCGTACGCGCCCTTCCAGGTGGCCCTGGGCCGGGTCCTGTTCGGGGCGCTCGCCCTCGTCGCCGTGCTGCTGGTCCGCCGCGAGCCGCTGCCGCGGGGGCTGCGGACCTGGGGTCACCTCAGTGTGGCGGCGCTCCTGCTCAACACCGCCCCGTTCTCCCTCTTCGCCTACGCGGAGCTGAGCATCCCCTCCAGCCTGGCCGGCATCTGCAACGCCACCTCCCCGCTGTGGGGGATGGCGCTGTCCCTGGTCGCGCTGTCCGAGGACCGCCCGACCCGCCGCCGCTTCGCGGGTCTGGGCCTGGGCTTCCTCGGCGTCCTCACCGTCCTCGGCGCCTGGCAGGGCTTCTCCGGGGTCGACGCCAAGGGCACCGCGTTCGCCCTGCTGGCCTCGCTCTGCTACCCCATCGGCTGGATCTACGTCCGCCGCACGCTGGCCGGGGCCCCGGGCTCCCCGGTGGCCCTGACCGGCGGCCAGCTGATCCTCTCCACGCTCCAGCTCGGGCTGGTCAGCGCCCTGTTCACATCGGCGCCGACGTCGTTCCCGCTCTGGCCGACGCTGTCGGTGATCGCCCTGGGCGCCCTCGGCACGGGCATGGCGCTCCAGATGCAGTACGGCCTGGTCTCGGAGATCGGCCCGACCACGGCCCAGATGGTCACGTACTTCATCCCGGTGATCGCCACCACGGCGGGCGTCCTGGTCCTCGGCGAACAGCTCCACTGGAACACCCCGGCCGGCGCCGCGATCGTCCTGGCGGGCGCCGCCCTCACCCAGACCCGCCCCGGGCCACGGAAGCCCGCGTGACGCCTGCTGCCTTCCGGGCGATCACCACACGTTTTCGTCCTGGGCGGGCTGCCGGAACTCGCCTGACCCGCCACCGAGGCGGTGGGGCCGAGGTCAGACGTAGCGGACCCCCGCCGCCCCCGGCCGGACCGCCGCGGCCACGGCGTCGGCCAGGCCCGGCACCTCGCCGACCGCCAGCCGCGACACCGTCAGCCGCACGCCCGGTTCCGACTCGACCCGGAACCGGGCCCCAGCGGTGACCGCCCAGCCCGCGGCCAGCAGCCGGGTCACCACCCCCGTCTCATCGGCCACCGGCACCCACACGTTCATCCCGCTGCGCCCGTGCGCCCGTACACCCCGCTCCCGCAGCGCAGCGACCAGCGCGTTCCGCCGCTCCCCGTACGAGCGGGCCACCGCGGCCCGGTCCACCGCGCCCGAGGTCCACAGCTCCACCACCGCGTACTGCAGCAGCCGGCTCACCCATCCCGGGCCCAGCCGCTGCCGTCCCCGGACCCGGTCCAGCGTCACCGCGTCCCCCGTCAGCACCGCCAGCCGCAGGTCCGGCCCATAGGCCTTCGCCGTCGACCGCACCAGCGCCCAGTGCCGGGTGACCCCGCCCAGCGGATGCAGGGGCAGGTCCACGATCGCGTGCCCGTGGTCGTCGTCGATCACCAGCACCCCGGGGTGGCCCGCCAGCAGGACCCGCAGCTCCCCGGCCCGCTCCGCGCTCACCGCGGCCCCGGTGGGGTTCTGCGCCCGCGAGGTCACCACGAGCGCCCGCGCCCCGGCCTCCAGGGCCCGCGCCACCGCCTCGGCCTTCGGCCCCTCGTCGTCGACGGCCACCGGCAGTACCCGCAGCCCAAGCGCCGGGACCAGGTCCAGCACGCTCCCCCAGCCCGGGTCCTCGACGGCGACCGCGTCCCCGGGGCGCAGGTGCGCGGCCAGGACCCGCTCGATCCCGTCCAGGGCGCCCGAGGTCAGCGCCACCGGCCCGGCCGGCACCCCGGCCGCGTCGAGGTCGGCCCGGGCCAGCCGCGCCAGTTCCGGGTCGACCGGGTCCTGCCCGTAGAGGGTCGGCGCCTGCGCGTACCTCCGGGCGGCCGCCGCCAGCGCCCCGTCCAGCGCCGGGAGCAGCGATACGTCCGGGTTGCCTTCGGTGATGTCCCGTACGCCCGCCGGCACCGCCATCCGCAGGGCGTCCCGCGGCGCGCTCGACGGGCGGGCGCGCACCCGGCTGCCGCGCCGCCCGTCGGTCTCGATGACCCCGCGCTCGCGCAGCGTCCGGTACGCGGCCGCCACGGTGTTGGGGTTCACCCCCAGCTCGCCCGCCAGCTCCCGCATCGGCGGCAGCAGCGCGCCCGGCGCCAGCGCGCCCGCTCCCACACCCGCTTCGACGCTGGCCGCGATATCCGATGCACGTCGCCCGGTGATCCGGTAGTCTCCTAGCACAAAAGACAGTATGCACTAGTGCAACGGAGTTCGCATCATGACCGTCACGCCCGCCACGGAAACGCCCGCGCCGTCCGAGCCGACCACCTCGCCCGACGCGTACGAGCCCACCGAGCGCACGGTGCCGACCCGCGCCCGCGACCGGGCGCGCTACGACCGCGAGACGGTGCACGCGATACTCGACCAGGCCTACATCTGCCACCTCGGCTTCGTCCGCGACGGCGCCCCGGTGGTGCTGCCGACGCTCTTCGGCCGGGTCGGCGAGGCGCTCTACATCCACGGCTCCACCGGCTCCCGCCCGCTGCTCGCGGCCGGCAAGGCCGACCCGGGGCTGCCGGTCTGCGTGACCGTGACGCACCTCGACGGCCTGGTGCTGGCCCGCTCGGCCTTCCACCACTCGCTCAACTACCGCTCGGTGGTCGTGCACGGCACCGCCTACCAGGTCACGGACGAGGAGGAGTGCCGGATGGCCCTGGACGCCCTCGTCGACCACGTGGTCCCGGGCCGCTCCGCCGACTCCCGGCCGGCCAACGCCAAGGAGCTCGCCGCCACCGCGGTGATCCGCCTGGACCTGACCGAGGTGTCCGCGAAGATCCGTACGGGCGGACCGAACGACGACGCCGAGGACCTGGGGCTGCCCTACTGGGCGGGCGTGGTCCCGGTCGCTCCGGCGTACGGGGCGCCGATCCCGGCGGCCGGCCTGACCGCCGGGATCGCGACCCCGGACTACCTCGCGGCGCTCTGACGCGAGACTTCGGGAGCGCGGACGGGCCGGACCGCCGGCCCGTCCGCCGACCCGTCCGCCGGCAGTTCCGCCGGCCGCCGCGCCTCCGCCGCGATCAGGGCGCCCACGGCCGCCAGCAGCAGTACGGTGCCCAGCACCACCGCGCCGGTCAGCCGCTCCCCGAGCAGCAGCACGGCGATCACGGCCGCGCTCACCGGCTCGATCAGCATGATCACGGACACGGTGGCGGCCCGCACGGCCGCCGCCCCGGTGAAGTAGAGCGCGTACGCCAGGGCCGTCGGCACCGTGGCGACGTACACCAGCAGCCAGAGCACCCGCCCGAGTTCGGCGGTGTGCGGCAACAGCCCCTCGGCGGCGGCGAGCGGCAACAGGCACACCGCGCCCACCGCGACCGACCAGGCGGTGGTCACCAGCGGATCCCCGCCCGCCCCGCGCCGCCCGAGCCAGCGGGCCCGCAGGGTCATCGCCGCGTATCCGGCGGCCGACAGCAGTGCCCAGCCGACGCCGAGCGGGCGCACCTCGCCGCCCCCGCTGCCCAGCACCAGGACGGCGAGCCCGGCCAGCGCCCCGGCGACGGCGGCCGCGCCGCCCTTGCCGAGCCGTTCGCCCAGCGAGTACCGCGCGCCGAGCGCGATCAGCACGGGCCCGGCGCCGAGCGTGACGACGGTGCCGACCGCGAGGCCGGTCTCGCGGACGGCGGCGAAGTAGGCGGCCTGGAAGAGCGTGAACAGCAGGCCGGTCACGATCAGCGAGCCGGCCGACGGCCGGACCCGCCCGAGCCCGGGGCGCGGCCGGCGTACGGCGAGCACCCCCAGCAGCACCACGAGCCCGCCCGCGCACCGCCAGAACGACAGGGCGAGCGGACCGAGGTCACTGGCGAGGAAGAGGAGCGAGGCGGCCGCTCCGGCGGTGCCCCAGGCGGCTCCGGCGACGACGAGGTACAGCAGACTGCGCCCGGCAGCGGGCGAATGGTTCGACACGTGGTTCTCCGCGCATGCGTGAAGGATGAAGGAAGCAGGTCATCGCTTCGCGGGCAGCGCGCACCGGCCCGGGAACTCCCCGGGCAGGGGGTCTCGCTGGAGGAAGTGCCGCCCGCGCTAGGCGGAGGCGGGAGGCGGAAGCACGGTCGAAGGCATGATCGCCACCCTAGGCCTTCGCGGTCTCGCGGTCCACCACGGCCGGATCGCCCGCGACCGGGGCGGTGGACGGGGCGGTCGGCGGGACGGCCGGCGGGGCCGGCCGGGAGGACTGCGCGATGAACGCGCCGCCCAGCACCAGCCCGCCGCCGACGATCTGCCAGGTGGAGAGGTGCTCGCCGAGCAGGATCCAGGCCAGCACGGTGGCGACTACCGCCTCCAGGAAGGCCACCACGCCCGCGACCTGCGGTGAGAGCCTGCGTACGGAGACCACGCCGGTCAGGTACGCGAAGACGGTGGCGATCAGTACCACCCAGCCGAGCAGCACCGGCGCGGGGACCATCGTGCCGCCCACGGCGGCCTCCCCGCCCAGGACCTGCCAGTCGATCTCCCACGGCCGGGCGATCACCGTCATCACCAGGGCACCGACGAGCATGCCGTACGCGATCACCCCGAGCGGGTCGGGGGCGTCGTCCCCGTCCGCACCCTGGTCGGCGAAGACGAAGTAGAAGGCCTGGCACAGGGCCGCGCAGAGGCCGAACAGCACGCCGAGCAGGTCGAGCCGCAGCCCGGCCCAGATCTCCACCACGCAGGCCAGGCCCACGACGGCCACGGCCGCTCCGGCGGCGGCGCCCCGCGTCACGGGCTTGCGCTGCACGAAGCGGATGTAGCCGAGCAGCAGCGCCGGGCCGAGGTACTCCAGCAGCAGGGCCACGCCGACCGGAATCCGGGACAGCGAGGCGAAGTAGAAGGCCTGGACACCGGCGACGGCGACCAGTCCGAAGCCCGCGAGCAGCGCAGGCCTGCGCACGATGAGGTCACGGTGGCGCCAGGCCAGCGGCGACAGCACGAGCGCTGCCCCGGCCACCCTGAGCCAGACCATGTGGAGGGGGTCCAGACCCGCCTCGATCAGCGGCTTCGCCGCCACTCCGGAACCACCGAACGCGAGCGCCGAGACGAGGGCGAGGCCCAGTCCGGCGTTTTTCCCTGACGCTTGCATCGGGCCATCATGGCAGGGCCCGTCAGGAGCGTCACGGACGTGACACCTGTTGAGACGCAGATGACACCACGGCCACCCGCCCCTCCAATATCTGACAGGTCGTCAGTATTGAATGTTCCGCCCACCGGGGCTACGTTCCGCCGCACGTACCCGACGAGAAGGGGTGGTCGCATGGCCGAAGTCACCGCGGAATCACGCATCGAGGCGTCCGCCGCGAAGCTCTGGTCCCAGCTGACGGACTGGGACGCGTACGGCCAGTGGAGCATGACCCACACCAATTTCCCGAAGGGTGGCCCGGAGACCCTGGCGGTCGGCTCCACCTTCGCCGAGAACATGAAGATGATGGGCTTCCCGGCCGAGGTCGTCTGGACCGTCTCGGAGCTGGAGGACGAGCGCGTCTTCGCCATCACCGGCAAGGGCCCGATGGGCGTGGCCGTCCTCACCCGCTACACCCTGGTAGCGGACGGCGGGGCCACGACAGTGCGCATCGACGGCGAGTTCACCGGAGCGGCGGTCTCCCTCATGGCGGGCAAGCTCAAGGACTCGGCCACCGCCGCGCTGAACGAATCGCTGCGCAAGCTGGCCGGCCTGGTCGCCTGACCTCCCGACCGCTTCCGAACGCTTCCGTACGCACGACGGCGCGCCCCGCGAGTCATTCGCGGGGCGCGCCGCTGCGATCGTCCGGGCCGACCGGTCAGTGCTCGTCGGCCAGGATCAGGTAGAGCTTCTTGCGGGCGTCGTTGATGACCGCGACGGCCTTTTCCCGCTGCTCGGGGGTACCGGTCTTGAAGACCTGCCCGAAGGCCTCCCACAGGCCGATGCCGGCCGTACGGATCTCATGCATGGCCTCGAAGTCGACGCCGCGCCCCGCATCCGCCCAGGGGGCGTCGGGGCCCGACTCGGCTTCGGTGCGGCCGGCCTCGGTGAGCGTGAACAGCTTCTTGCCGCCCTCGCTCTCGCTGGTGATGAGCCCCTCGTCCTCGAGCAGCTGCAGGGTCGGGTACACCGAGCCGGGGCTGGGCTTCCAGGTCCCGCCGCTGCGCTCGCCGATCTCCTGGATCATCTCGTAGCCGTGCATCGGCCGGTCGGCGAGCAGCGCCAGGATCGAGGCGCGTACGTCACCGCGCCGGGCCCGGCCCCGCGGTCCACCGCGTCCGCCGCGCCCACCGAAGTGGCCGCCGCCGAAGGGCGGTCCGAACGGGCCGAAGGCGGCGCGCCGCCCCTGGAACTCCTCCCGACGATCGGGCCCGCAGTGACCGTGGCCCCGGCCGTGGTCATGCCCGTGCTCGTGTCCGTGCTGTCCGTGTGAACGCATGACTGCGCTCCTTTCGTCATTTCGTCAGTTCGTCGTTTCGTATCGGTTGTCCGATGCCTCCACTATCGATGACCCATCGCGATGCGTCAACGATATATCGGAAACTTTTACAGCGAACAGCCCTGCACCAGGCCAGTCACCCCCGATTGGCCTTTGTCGATGATCAAGAAATCGCCCTACCGTCGGTTCATGCGCATCCGAATCGTCGACGCCTTCACCGACCGTCCGTTCCACGGGAACCCCGCCGGAGTCCTGCTCCTCGACGCCGCGTTCCCCCCGGACGCCTGGCTCCAGCAGGTCGCCTCCGAGGTGAACCTCTCCGAGACCGCCTTCGCCCACCCCCTGCCGCCCGGCTCGGACGCCGACTGGGCCCTGCGCTGGTTCACCCCGGCCGCCGAGGTCGACATGTGCGGGCACGCGACCCTCGCCACGGCGCACGTCCTCGCCTCGACCGGCCTCGCCGACGGGCTGATCCGCTTCACCGCCCGCTGCGGCATCCTCACGGCCGAAACCGCCCCGGACGGGGCCATCACCCTGGATTTCCCGACGTCCTCGCTCACCCCGGTCCCGGCTCCGACCGCCGTGGACCACGCGCTGGGCGGCGCCCCGATCCTGTCCGTGCACGACACCGCCGCCCACATCGGGGACCTGCTGATCGAGCTCGCCGACGAGCGGACCGTCCGGGAACTGCAGCCGGACCACGCCGCCCTGCGGGCCTTCGCCAAGCGCGGGGTGATCGTCACCGCGCCCGCCGAGGATCCCTCTCGCGGGTACGACTTCGTCTCCCGCGGCTTCTTCCCGGCCTTCGGGATCGACGAGGACCCGGTCACCGGCAGCGCCCACACCGCGCTCGCCCCGTTCTGGGCCGAGCGCCTGGGCCGCAGCGAACTGACCGGCCTCCAGGGCGGCGCGCGCCGGGGACTCGTACGGGTGACCCTGGCGGGCGAGCGCACCCTGCTGACCGGCCACGCGGTCACCGTCCTGGACGGGGAACTCCTCACCGCCCCCTGAACCGGGCCGGCTACGGCGTCGGCAGCCAGCCCACCTTGCCCGCGAGCAGCGCGTACCCGCCGAAGGCCACGATGTCGAGCAGCGCGTGCGCGACGACGAGCGGCCCCACCCGGCCCCAGCGGCGGTAGGCCAGCACGAAGACGACGCCCATCACCACGTTGCCGATGAAGCCGCCGATGCCCTGGTAGAGGTGGTACGAGCCGCGCAGCAGCGAGCTGGCCAGCAGCGCGGCCATCGGCGACCAGCCGAGCTGGCCCAGCCGCCGCAGCAGATAGGCCAGCACGATGATCTCCTCCACCACGGAGTTCTGCACCGCGGAGAGGATCAGCACGGGGAACTTCCACCACACGTCGGGCAGGGCCTCCGGCACCACCGTGAGGTTGAATCCGGTGGCCCGCGCCCCCAGGTAGAAGAGCAGCCCCGCGCTCCCGATCCCGGCCGCGACG
This sequence comes from Streptomyces sp. NBC_01546, assembly GCF_045208355.1. Taxonomy (NCBI): domain Bacteria; kingdom Bacillati; phylum Actinomycetota; class Actinomycetes; order Kitasatosporales; family Streptomycetaceae; genus Streptomyces; species Streptomyces sp. NBC_01546. The sequence continues at coordinate 6,666,390 of NZ_CP109379.1, read as the reverse complement.
AGAGCGCCCCGGCCCAGGTCCCACACGGGCCGGGTGCGGTCGAAGCCCAGCACCCGCAGCCCCGGCGCCCCCTCGCGGGTCAGCAGGTGCGCCACCAGCAGGACGGGGACCAGGGCGGTCGCGATGCCGAACAGCTGCCAGGCCAGGTCCAGCCAGGGCCGGCCGGGCGCGTACGAGCCGTTGAGCGTGGCGGCCTGGTCCTTGAGCCCGCCCGGCTTGGTGAGCGAGCCGATGAAGCTGATCAGCGCCGAGAACCCGCTCGCGCCCAGCGACAGCGCCAGGACGAGCAGGGTCTCGGTGCGCAGCACACGCCGCCGCGACGCGTCTTCGCCCAGCTCCACGACCACCGGCTCCGGCTCCGCACGCACGCCCGACTCCCGTCCTGCCAGCCCACTGCGACGACCCGTCGCGACCACCCCATACTGCCTCCTCGGGGGGCCGCCGGGCGGCCGGGGGGCTGCCAGGGGATCAGCCGCCGGCCGGCACCACCTCCTCCCCCGGCCCCACGGGCCAGGTGTGCACGGGGTCGCCCTTGTGCATCAGCTCGCTGTAGCGCCGCGTGGTCGCCGCGAGCGCCTCGTCGCGGTCCAGCCCCGACGCGAGCGCCCGGTGGTAGGTGTCCACCTGCCAGGTCGCCCCGTTCACCCGCCGCCGGCAGCGCTCCTCGATGATGCCGAGGTAGCGGTCCCGGTCCGCGGGCTCGATGCCCCACGCGTCCAGGCCGGCCGCCGCCATCGGCAGCAGCTCGTCCAGGACCAGCCTGACGGCGGGCACACTGGCCAGCCCCCCGGCCCGCCCCCGGCGCGGCCAGCGCAGCCGCGCGTCGATCCCGTACCGGCAGGCGGCGTCGAAGTTGGCCTCCGCCTCGGCGAAGGGCAGCCGGGTCCACACCGGGCGCGGCTCGTCGGCGAGGGTGCGTACGAGTCCGTAGTAGAAGGCGGCGTTGGCGACGACGTCGGCGACCGTGGGCCCGGCCGGCAGCACCCGGTTCTCCACCCGCAGGTGCGGCACCCCGTCGGCGACCCCGTACACGGGCCGGTTCCACCGGTAGACGGTGCCGTTGTGCAGGACCAGCTCCTGGAGCCCGGGCACCCCGCCCTCGGCGAGCACCCGCAGCGGCTCCTCCTCGTCGCAGATCGGCAGCAGGGCGGGGAAGTAGCGGACGTTCTCCGCGAAGAGCTCGTACGCCGAGTCCACCCAGCGCTCCCCGAACCAGGTACGCGGCCGCACCCCCTGAGCCTGGAGCTCGGGCGGCCGGGTGTCGGTGGCCTGGGTGAACAACGGCGGCCGCGACTCCCGCCACAGCTCGCGCCCGAACAGGAACGGCGAGTTCGCGCCCACGGCTATCTGTGCGGCGACCACCGCCTGGGCCGCGTTCCACACGTCCGCGAACCGCGCCGGGGTCACCTGGAGGTGCAGCTGTACGGAGGTGCACGCGGCCTCCGGCACGATCGACCCGGTGTTCCAGACCAGCCGTTCGACGCCGTCGATGTCGAGCGTGAAGTCCTCGCCGCGCATCATCAGGATCTGCTCGTTGAGCAGCGAGTAGCGGTCGACCGCCGAGAGGTTGGCGGTGACCAGGTCCTCACGGGTGATCGTCGGCAGAATGCCGATCATCACCACCCCGGCGTCGATCTCCGCGGCCTGCCGGTGGGCGTAACCGAGACCCGCGCTGAGTTCCTCGGCGAGCTGATCGAATACCCGGCCGCCGAGGCGGTGCGGAAGGACGTTCACCTCCAGGTTGAACATTCCGAGTTCGGTCTGGAAATCGGGACTCGCAATCCGCTCCAGTACCTGGGCATTCACCATTCTCGGCAAGCCGTCGGCACCCGCGAGATTCAGCTCGATCTCCAGTCCCATCATGTTCTTGGGGCGATCGAACCTCTTCTCCGCCAGAAGTCGCTCCAGTCCCTCCAGGCACTCGTGAAGCTTCCTTCGATACCGCTGCCGATCGGACAGGTCGAATCCGCCTGCCACGACCTTCTCCCCCATCGAGCGTCCCTCCTCGAGTGGGCCTGGCCCGATGCACCCAGGCGCGCATGTACGGTCGATGATGCCCCGGCAGCTTGATCTATAACGCGGCGGGGGCGTGCGTGGCGAGGAGCGTGCGCCGGTTTGGCCGACAGGCGTTTTGGCACATTCACCTGGCAAGTCGGTGGATGCAAATTCCGCGTCGACTTTGCCTGTTCCGGATAACCGACGCTTTCCAGCCGAGCCCCTTTCCGGTAACCTCCGAGGTCAGCGCGACATGTTCGCGCACATCCGGCATGAATGCCATGTCAGCGGGACCGGTAAGCGCCTTGTCCGCAATAGGCGGGACAGCTAGCCGAAACACTGCGTGAACACATGTCGTATAAACTCCGCAAACGAGGCAGAGAGTTGGCGCGCGGCCATTGCCCCTCAGCCCCCCTCTGGCCCCAGAATGCGACAGCGCCGTCCGCACCTGCCCCCGTTCCACCGGTCTCCCAAGTGAGAGGCGACCCACCATGCCGCTGCATGTCCCTCCGGCCCCCGCGCCCGCCCTGCGCAGCGTCCTCGCGGCTCTCGGTTCCCCCACCGCCGTCCACGAGGCACACACTCCCGCCCTGCGCGCGCTCCAGGGGCCGGTGACCGCCGAACTCCCCCTCCCGGTCCACGTACTCGACCGGCTGAACATCTCGGACCTGGCGTCCGGCGGCAGGCCGCCCCGCACCCGCCTCACCGGCTGGCGGTTCCTCATCCGCGGCGGGGACCGCTACGTCGCGGCCGCCGACACCCGGCTCACACCGGACGGCTGGGCCTTCTCCCACTTCTTCGAGGGACCGTACGTCGCGGCCACCGAACGTGCCCTGCGCCAGGCCGAGTCCCTCGGCAAGGCGTACCAGCCGCGGCTGCTGTCCGTACCGGAGCTGTACATGCTGACCCTGTGGCTGCACGGGGCGGTGGGCGCCGACGCCTCCGCCGGCCTGCCCGCCGGCGAGGACCTGCTGGTGCCGCTGGCCCCGGCCCCGCCCGGCATCGCCGCGTACCGGCCGCATCCGGTCTCCGAGCTGCTGCCCGTGCTGACCCACCGGCTGACCCCCGCGACGGCGCCGGTCCCGCCCTCGCTGGCCGCCCCTGCGGCCTGACCTGGCCGGTGACCCGAGTTGCCCATTCGGCCTAGCCCGCTCGGGCCACTGGCGAACCATCCAAAATGACAGGGGAGTTGGCCTGAACCGCCCGCACGAGTGATGCGTCATCAATCTATGAGGACAGCTGCGGGAAATACCTGCGAAGCGGCTGTCGTGGGGGAAGACTGAGGACACGCTCCCCGCGGGTGCGGGGATGACCCAGGGGGACGGCCATGAACGACGCATCGCGCCGTAGCACGCAGACCACACCGCAGCGAAAGAACCCATCCATGTGCCAGCACCAGCCAGCCTGCCCGTCAGCCGAATCCGCCGACCGGGAGGCCGCGCTTCCGGTGGCCAACCACCCGGAACAGGGCTGGAGCCTGCTGTGCAACGGCGTCCTGCTCTTCGAGGACACCGGTGAGCTGCTGCCTGACGGCCAGATCATCGCCCCGCACCGCCCGCTCGCAGCGGCCCAGGTGATGAAGGCTGCCTAGACGCGAGCGGCACACCGACCGCGGCAACGACGAAGGGGCCGGCCCGGGATGACTCCCCGGACCGGCCCCTTGTCCATGCTCAGTTGTCGTACTCGTCCAGCGGCGGGCAGGAGCACACCAGGTTCCGGTCGCCGAAGGCGCCGTCGATGCGGCGCACCGGCGGCCAGTACTTCTCAGCGGCCGTGACCCCGCCCGGGAAGACGGCCTCGTCACGGGTGTACGGGTGGTTCCACTCGCCGCCCAGCGCCGCCGCGGTGTGCGGGGAGTTGGCCAGCGGGTTGTCGTCCACCGGCCACTCGCCGGCCGCGACCCGCTCGATCTCGGCGCGGATGGCGATCATCGCGTCGCAGAAACGGTCGATCTCGGCGAGGTCCTCGGACTCCGTCGGCTCGATCATCAGCGTGCCGGCCACCGGGAAGGACATGGTCGGCGCGTGGAAGCCGTAGTCGATCAGACGCTTGGCGATGTCGTCCACGCTCACGCCGGTCGCCTTCGACAGCGGACGCAGGTCGATGATGCACTCGTGCGCGACCAGGTTGCCCGGGCCGGTGTAGAGCACCGGGTAGTGCGGCTCCAGGCGCTTGGCGATGTAGTTGGCGCCGAGCACGGCCACCTGGGTGGCGCGCTTGAGGCCCTCGCCGCCCATGAGGCGCACGTACGACCAGGAGATCGGCAGGATGCCGGCCGAACCCCACGGGGCGGCCGAGATCGGGCCGACGCCCGTCTCGGGACCGGCGGTCGGCTGGAGCGGGTGGTTGGGCAGGTACGGGGCCAGGTGCGCCCGGACACCGACCGGGCCGACGCCCGGGCCGCCGCCGCCGTGCGGGATGCAGAAGGTCTTGTGCAGGTTCAGGTGCGAGACGTCGCCGCCGAAGTGACCCGGCTTGGCCAGGCCCACCAGGGCGTTGAGGTTGGCGCCGTCCACGTAGACCTGGCCGCCGGCCTCGTGCACCTGGGCGCAGATGTCGGCGACGTGCTCCTCGAACACACCGTGCGTGGAGGGGTAGGTGATCATCAGCACGGCGAGCTCGTCGCGGTACTGCTCGATCTTGGCGCGCAGGTCCGCCGCGTCCACCTCGCCGTCGTCGGCGGTCTTGACGACGACGACCTTCATGCCGGCCATCACGGCGCTGGCGGCGTTGGTGCCGTGCGCGGAGGACGGGATGAGGCAGATGGTGCGCTGCTCGTCGCCGTTCGCGCGGTGGTAGGCGCGTACGGCGAGCAGCCCGGCCAGCTCACCCTGGGACCCGGCGTTGGGCTGGATGGAGACCTTGTCGTAACCGGTGACCTCGCAGAGACGTTCCTCCAGCTCGGTGATGAGCGTGAGGTACCCCTCGGCCTGCTCGACCGGGGCGAACGGGTGCAGCTGGCCGAACTCGGGCCAGGTCACCGGCTCCATCTCGGTGGTCGCGTTGAGCTTCATGGTGCAGGAGCCCAGCGGGATCATGCCGCGGTCCAGCGCGTAGTCCTTGTCCGAGAGCTTGCGCAGGTAGCGCAGCATCGCGGTCTCGGAGCGGTGCTGGTGGAAGACCGGGTGCGTCAGGTAGTCGTCCGAGCGCAGCAGGCCCTCGGGCAGGGTGTCGGCCGCGGTCTCGTCGAGCGCCTCGATGTCGGCGGTGACACCGAAGGCGGCCCAGACGGCCTCGACGTCCGCGCGCAGGGTGGTCTCGTCGCAGGCGACGGAGACGAGGTCGGCGTCGGCCTGGTACAGGTTGACCCCGCCCTCGCGGGCGGCGGCGGCGACCTCGGCCGCGCGGCCCGGGACGCGGGCCGTGATCGTGTCGAAGTAGGCGCCGTGCACGATCTCGACCCCGCCGGCCTTCAGGCCCGCGGCGAGCAGAGCGGCGTAGCGGTGGGTGCGGCGGGCGATCGTCCGCAGGCCGTCCGGGCCGTGGTAGACGGCGTACATGGCGGCCATGACGGCCAGCAGCACCTGCGCGGTGCAGATGTTGCTGGTGGCCTTCTCGCGGCGGATGTGCTGCTCGCGGGTCTGCAGCGCCAGGCGGTACGCCTTGTTGCCGTCCGCGTCCACGGAGACGCCGACGAGGCGGCCCGGCAGCGAGCGGGCGTGCTTGGCCTGGACGGCCATGTAACCGGCGTGCGGTCCGCCGAAGCCCATCGGGACGCCGAAGCGCTGCGTGGTGCCGACGGCGATGTCCGCGCCCAGCTCGCCCGGGGAGGTCAGCAGGGTCAGCGCGAGCAGGTCGGCCGAGACGGTGACGATCGCGCCGAGCTCGTGCGCCTGGTCGATCAGCGGCTTGATCTCCCGTACGGCACCGGAGGCGCCCGGGTACTGGAGCAGCACGCCGAAGACACCGCGCTCGGCGATCTCGGCCGGGATGCCGTTCGAGAGGTCCGCGACGACGACCTCGACGCCCGTGGGCTCGGCGCGGGTCTCGATCACGGCGATGGTCTGCGGCAGCGCGTCCGCGTCGATCAGGAAGACGCCGTCCTTGACCTTGCCCACCCGGCGCGCGAGGGACATGGCCTCGGCGGCCGCGGTGCCCTCGTCGAGCAGCGAGGCACCGGAGGTCGGCAGCCCGGTGAGGTCGGCGACGACGGTCTGGAAGTTCAGCAGCGCCTCGAGGCGGCCCTGCGAGATCTCGGGCTGGTACGGCGTGTACGCCGTGTACCAGGCCGGGTTCTCCATCACGTTGCGCAGGATCACCGGCGGCGTGAAGGTCCCGTAGTAGCCGAGCCCGATCATCGAGGAGAGGACCTGGTTGCGGTCGGCGAGCGAGCGCAGCTCGGCCAGCACCTCGGCCTCGGTCAGCGCCTCGGGCAGGTTCAGCGCTTCGGTGGTCTTGATGACATCCGGCACCGCGGCGGCGGTCAGTTCGTCCAGGGAGCCGTAGCCCACCTGGGCGAGCATCTTCGCCTGCGCCTCGGCATCCGGGCCGATGTGGCGCTGCTCGAAGGGGATGCCTCGCTCCAGCTGGGAGAGCGGAATGCGGTTGGCGGTCATGACGGAGGCCTCCTGGTCGTATGACCTGCGAGGGGCACCACGGCGCGGGCACCCGGACGGCCTCCCCCTCTGTCATCTCAACCTGAGAGTTTCACCGGGCCGCACGGGGATCACCCGCGAGGTCCGGCTTTCACCGTCGGTGAGGAGGGGAACCGGCACTGCGCGCCCGGTACCCGCCCCTGCTTTCCAGAGTGGCCTCGTCCGTGCGGTACGTATGCCTGAGAGATTCCGGGGAGGATTTGCTCCTTCGGCGCCTCCGTCAAGATCACTCGGAGGACTCTCCCGCACAGGGTCGACAGCCATCACCCAGCCTACCAGCGAGGATCTGGCTCCTCCCCGAGTGGCCTCAGCTCCCGAAATGCACTTCTGTAGTCATTACGGAGGAGTTGCGACCATTTGGAGGGACCGTGCAGACCGACATCGATCCGCGCAGCCTGATCGGCCGCAAGGCGTTCGACCGCAACGGCACCAAGATCGGCACCATCGACGAGGTCTACCTCGACGATGCCACGGGAGTCCCGGAATGGGCGGCCGTCCGGACGGGCCTGTTCAGCCGGGACGCCTTCGTCCCGCTGGAGCCGAGCGAGATGGTCGGCGACACCCTGCGGGTGCCCTTCGACCGCTCCCTGATCAAAGACGCCCCGGACTTCGGGGTCGGCCGCCACCTCTCCCCCGAACAGGAGCTGCAGCTCTACCACCACTACGGCCTCGACGTGACCCTGCCGACGGACTTCCACCACGACTTCGGCCACCTGGCGGGCGACGAGGGCTAGGGCGTCCCGGCCGGCGGCTCCTCCCCCACCAACGGCAGCGGATCGGTCGGCTCCAGCTCGGGGTCGTCCACCCGGAAGGTCCGCACCCGGCCGGGCTCCGATCCGGGCTGCTCGAACCGCACGGTCACCCGCCCGACCCCGCTGCCCTGCACCCACCCGGGCCCGTACACCGCGTGCCGTACGTCGCTCCCGGCCGTCCACCGCCGCTCGGGAGCGACCCCGGGCCCTCCGGGCACCTCCGCACCCGCCGGGCCCTCCAGAGCCGCGACAGGGGCCCCACCGGGCTCTGCGGCCCCGTCAGGCTCAGCGGCCTCCCTGACCTCCCCCGCCTCCTCCTGAGGCTCAGCGGCCAGCGACTGGGCGAACAGGTCCTCCTGCGTGTAGTCGGCCAGACCGGTCACCCCCACGCCCAGCAGCCGCACCCCGCCCGTGGTGTCCACGCCCTCCAGCAGCCGCGCCGCCGCCTCGCGCACGACCGCGGGGTCGTCCGTGGGCCCCCGCAGCGTCTCGGACCGCGTCAGCGTCGAGAAGTCGTACCTGCGCACCTTCAGCACGATCGTGCGCCCCGAGTGCCCGGACCCCCGCAAGCGCTGCACGCACCGGTCCGCCAGCCGCTGCACCTCGGTCCTGATCCGCACCCGGTCGTGCAGGTCCACGTCGAAGGTGTCCTCCACCGACACCGACTTCGCGTCCCGCTCCGCGACCACCGGCCGGTCGTCGATCCCCAGCGCCATCCGGTACAGCCCCACCCCGTGCGAGCGCCCGAGCATCCGCACCAGCTCGTCCTCCCCGGCCTCCGCCAGGTCCCCCACGGTGGTGATCCCGGCGCGGCGCAGGTGCTCGCCGGTGGCCGGCCCCACCCCGGGCAGGGTCCGTACCGACATCGGCGCCAGGAGCTCCCGCTCGGTCCCCGGCTCGATCAGCAGCAGCCCGGCCGGCTTGGCCTCTTCGGAGGCCACCTTGGCCAGCATCTTCGACCCGGCCAGCCCCACCGACCCGCTGAGCCCGGTGGCGGCCCTGATGTCCGCCCGCAGCCGCTCCCCGGTGACCTGGGCGGTCTGCGAGTCGAAGGCGACCCCGCCCGCCTCCAGGTCCACGAAGGCCTCGTCGAGGCTGAGCGGCTCCACCAGCGGCGACAGCTCCCGCAGCAGGGCCATCACCACGTCGCTGACCTGCCGGTAGAGGCTGAAGCGGGGAATCAGGTAGGCACCGTTCGGGCAGAGCCGCCGCGCCTGCGCCGTCGGCATCGCCGAATGCACCCCGAAGCGCCTGGCCTCGTACGAGGCGGTGGCGACGACCCCGCGCGGTCCGAGCCCGCCCACGATGACGGCCTTGCCGCGCAGGCTCGGCTTCGACGCCTGCTCCACGGACGCGTAGAAGGCATCCATGTCCAGATGCAGGATGGTCGGCGCGGCTCTCACATGACCGATGCTGCCTTACGGGACTGACATTTCCGGGGCCGGTTCAACCGGCCCGGTTGCGGCGGGCGGCCAGTTCGTCCGCGGGGTTGTGCCCGAGCAGGGTCTCGCCGGTGTCCACGCGCTCCCCGTGCAGCTGCGACAGCGCGTTCTCCACGTCGCGCCACACCACGCCCACGGCAATGCCGAAGACACCCTGACCGCCCTGGAGCAGGCTCACGACCTGGTCCGGCGAGGTGCACTCGTACACCGTGGCGCCGTCGCTCATCAGCGTCATCCGCTCGAGGTCCGAGAACCCGCGGTCGCGCAGGTGCTGCACGGCCGTACGGATGTTCTGCAGCGCCACCCCGGTGTCCAGGAAGCGCTTGACGATCTTGAGGACCACGACGTCGCGGAAGCTGTACAGCCGCTGCGTCCCCGAACCGTAGGCGGGGCGCACGCTCGGCTCCACCAGCCCCGTCCGCGCCCAGTAGTCGAGCTGCCGGTACGTGATGCCGGCCGCGGCACACGCCGTCGGCCCGCGGTAGCCGATCTGCTCGGGCGCCGGGTCGCCGCCCACCGGTCCGACCGGCGTCGACTCCGGCTGACGGCGCGCGGAACCGACCGCACTGCCGTGCAGCGGGTACGGTCCACCGTCACTCCGTGCGGGGATGCCCCCGGTCGTACCGTCGCCCGTGATCCTCACGCCGACCCTCCGTCCTTGACCTGCCACCTTGAAGGTAGGCAGTCACCAGGGGTGCGTCAACGATCGCCACACTCGGCACGCCGAGTGATAATCACCCTGAGAGTGGTTTCCCGTATCCCTTTGCGGGGAAAGGCTACTCGAATGGGCTGACCGTTCCCGGTGGACGACGCGGCCGACTCGGCCGGCGTCTCACTGCGGGCCGGTACCGAAGTCCTCTGGCGAGATCTGGTCGAGGAACTCGCGGAACTTCTCCACCTCGTCCTCCTGCTCGTCCGGAATCGCGATCCCGGCGTCGTCGAGCACACCGTCACTGCCGTAGATCGGCGTCCCCGTCCGCAGGGCCAGCGCTATGGCGTCGGAAGGCCGCGCGCTCACCTCGACCCCGCTGGCGAAGACGAGCTCCGCATAGAAGACACCCTCCCGCAGATCCGTGATCCGGACCTCGGTGAGTTCCTCGCCGATCGCCTCCAGCACGTCCTTGAACAGGTCGTGCGTCAGCGGTCGGGCAGGAGCCATTCCCTGCTGCGCAAAGGCAATGGCGGTCGCCTCCCCAGGACCGATCCAGATGGGGAGGTACCGGTCGCCTCCCACTTCACGCAGGAGCACGATCGGTTGGTTGGAGGGCATTTCCACCCGGACACCCACAACGTCGAGCTCGTTCACACAGTAACCCTAGGACCTGCCCGGCAGGTTTGGGTAGTCGGGGCCCTTTCCCTCACGGCAGCCGGACCCCGAGGGCGGTCTGCACCAGGGCCTCGTGGAGCCGTACGGAAAGCCCCGCGAGCTCCTTCATCGTGGCTTCGGCATGCGCCCTGGTCTGCGGATTGCGATGCCGCCTCAGGGGCGCCACGACCTGCTCCACCAGGCCCGCCTCCCGGTCCGCGGCGGCCTTCATCGCGCGCAGGTGCCGAGGCTCAAGCCCGAACCGCCCCAGATCGGCCACGAGCCGGGCCACCGTGATCGCTTCGGCGTCGAATCCGCCGCCCGGAGCCTCGGCGAGCAGCCCGTACGACTCCCACTCGACGAGCTGGACCTCGTCCGCGCCGGCGGCCGCGATCAGCTCCGCACGACCCACCCGGGCCACGGTGGGCCGCTCCCGGCCCACCTCCCCGTAGACGGCCGCGGGCCCTTCGGGATCGACCGACTCCCCGTGCGGCGTGGGCGCCGGGATGCGGATCTGCTCTCCGCGGGCCAGCGCGTCGAGCTGCTCGCGGATGACCTTCAGCGGCAGGTAGTGATCGCGCTGCAGACGCAGGATCCGCGCGAGGCGCTCCACGTCCTCGGTGCTGAACTTGCGGTATCCGGAGGGTGTGCGCCGGGGCTCGACGAGCCCCTCCGCCTCCAGGAAACGGATCTTCGAGATCGTGACTTCGGGGAACTCGTCACGCAGCGTGGTGAGCACCGTGCCGATGCTCACCAGCCGCCCGGCCGGGCCGACGGTGCCGGCGGTGCCGTTCTTCGGGGCACCGCCGGCCGGGGTACGCAGCATGGGGACCTTCCCTTGGTGGGGGCACCCCCGGACGGAGTCTGGGGGAGGTCAGACGCCCCGCAGGCTCGCGTAGAAGACCAGCCGGTACTTGCCGATCTGCACCTCGTCGCCGTTGTGCAGGGCGACGGAGTCGATCGGCTCACGGTTCACGTACGTGCCGTTGAGGCTGCCGACGTCGGCGACGGTGAAGCCGCCTTCCTGGCTCCTGCGGAATTCGACATGGCGCCGGGAGACGGTGACGTCGTCCAGGAAGATGTCGCTCTGCGGGTGCCGGCCCGCCGTGGTCAGCTCACCGTCCAGCAGGAAGCGGCTACCGGAGTTGGGACCGCGCCGCACGATGAGCAGGGCGGAACCCGGAGGCAGCGCTTCCACCGCGGCCTGGGCCTCGGGGGACAGCGAGGACGACACGTGCGCTTGTCCGGACACCTCGGCCTCGTAGGCCTCGAGGCCCGAGATCGAGATGGTGGACGTGGTCTCCGAGGCACGCTCCGGCGTCAGACCCGCCCGCAGCGGCGCGCCGCAGTTGGAGCAGAAGCGGCTGGCCGCATCGCTGCGGTGTCCGCACCTGCTGCAAACCTGCTCGGCCGACATGGACGGCTCCTCGCGCCGCGGCTGCCCCGCGGAGGCATTGGTGGCATACGGATCGGGGGCAAACCCTCCACCCGTACTTGAGGTTGATGGTTCACCGAAACCTATGCGTCCGGTACCAGCAGGGTCAACAGACGACGCGCCGTGGCCGCCCGAAATGTCACCCCCGCCCGCGACCTCGTCGCGGAAGAGCGGCCGGTCGCCCTGCCCTTCCACGTCGCCGTGCCCGGCACGGTGACGTGCCGGACCGCTTTCCTCGCGGTTCTTCTTGCCGAACAACTTCTCAAACAACTTCACGGGCGATTCCCCTTGACCGAAACAGACCCGCCCGTGGGGCAGGACGAACTCCGAATGCACAACCTGCCGACCCGGACATTCTCACAACGTCCGTAACCACCAGACAGTTTCCACCACGCACCGCGACTTCGGTGCGCCGACCCCCCGCAGGCATCCGCCCGCGTGAGCCGCTCCACACTCCGCTCCGCTTCCTCACGATGACGACCGAGCGTAGTCAGGCTGCTTCGCAGCACGCAAGGCATCCACAATGATCTTCGCCGACCGTGTGACGGCGACGGTGGCCTGTTCCTTCTCCAGTGTCTGGACGACGCCGCCGGGGATGTTGAGCGCGGGCTCAAGATCCTGCGGCTTGCCGATCACCCTGAACTCGTAGGGCTGTGTGATCTTCTTACCGTCGATCCCGACCCCGCCGTTCTCGTCCGAGAAGTACGAGCCCGCCACCACGCGCACACCGTTGATCTGGATCGCCTCGGCCCCGGCCGCCCGCAGCTCCTGAAGCGTGTCCAGCAACTGGTCGGACCGCACCAGGCCCTTGGGATCGGTGATCTTCAGCGTGATACCGGGCCCCTGGGCTGCCACCGTACCGGCCAGGATGCCGAGTTGGCGCTCCTTCTCCACGGTCTGCTTCCGGGCCTCCTCGGCCTGGTTGGAGCTGCTCTCCAGCTCCTTGCGCTGATCCTCCAGCCGCTGCTTCTCGTCCTCCAGGCGCTTGGTCCGCCCGTCCAGCTCGTCGAGGATCCGTACGAGGTCCTCCTGGCGGGCCCCGCGCAGCGCACTGGAGTCACTGGTCGACCGCACCTGGATGGCCAGCCCGAGGCCCAGGACGAACAGCAGCAGCGCGACGATCAACTGGGCCCGGCTCACCCGCGGCGGCCACAGCCCGGCCGCGAGCCTCTGCCGGCCCGTCTCCTCGGGCGGAACCACCGGATCGGGCGGAGCCACCGGATCGGGCGACGCGGGCGCGCTGGGCGGAACGGGAGTCCCGGAACCCTCGGGCCCCGTCGGCCCCTCGGACCGCTCCGGCGGAGTGTCGTTCGTACTCATCGGCCTCACGCCCGGAACACGTGCCGGCGAATGGCCGCGGCATTGGAGAAGATACGGATGCCGAGGACCACGACCACGCCCGTGGACAGCTGCGAGCCGACTCCCAGCTTGTCGCCGAGGAAGACGATCAGCGCGGCCACGACCACGTTCGACAGGAACGACACCACGAAGACCTTGTCCACGAAGATGCCGTCCAGCATGGCGCGCAAGCCCCCGAACACCGCGTCCAGCGCCGCCACCACGGCGATCGGCAGATAAGGCTCCACCACGGCCGGTACTTCGGGCCGGACCAGAAGTCCGACCACCACTCCGGCCAAGAGGCCCAGTACCGCGATCACGATGCACCCTTCTGCTGCTCTGCTGCTGTAGCTGTACGTACGGTCAGGCTCGACGCGGCCGGCAACCGCACCTCGTCCGCGGCGGACAGGGTGTAGCGGATCCCGTAGCTCTCCTGCAGCACGTGCAGGTACTGGCCGTCCGCCGAGTCCTGGAACGCGGTGCCGAGCCGCTTCTTGTCCCCCACCGCCAGCACTTCGTACGGCGGCACCAACGGCCTGTTGTCGACCAGTATCGCGTCACCCGCGGCCCTGATCGCCGACAGCGCCGTCAGCCGCTGCCCGTTGATGGAGACGGCCTCCGCCCCGGACTGCCACAGCCCGTTGACGATCTTCTGCATATCGCGGTCGCGGAGCCGGCCGGTGTCCGAGAAGCCGGTGCTCTCACGCGGTCCGCCGCCGCCCGACGAGGCGCCCTTCGCGTCGTCCACGACCAGCTTGATCCCGGGACCGCGCACCTCCGTGGCACCGGACAGCAACGCGACGAGCTCGCCCTGGCCGCTGCCGGGCTGCTTGAGCGCGGCCCGCTGGCGGTCCTCGACATCGGTCCGCAGCCGCTCGATGTCCCGCTCCAGACCGTCCGCGCGCTCGTCGGCCCGCTGCACGCGGTCGATCAGCTCCTGACGTTCCTTGGCCAGCACCGGCGCGGCTATCCGCGCCTCTGCGGCACCCAGCGTGACGACCATGGCGGCGAGCACGAGTCCGGCGGCGAGCCCCAGTTTGGCCTTGAGGGTGCGCGGGAGGCCCGCCGTACCCTCCGCCTCACGCCGGGCCGCGGACTCCGCATAGCCCTCGTCGAGACTGTGGTCCATCACGTGCGTCAGCAGCGACATGGAGGCGTCCGGGCGCGCGGGCGCAGGAGACGCCGAACTCCGGTTGTGGGGCGGCTGCGACATGCCGCACATCGTCGCATGTCGGCGGCGCACACACCGAATGCGCCCGTCCCGCGAGACCGGGCGGGGAACCCTCCCCGCCCGGCCCGCGGGACTTTGGTCCTCGCGCGGCACTCAGTGCCCGGCGCCGTCCACCACGCCCGCCCACTCGTCGAGCAGGGCCTGCGCCGAAGCGTCGTCGGGACCTTCGGCCCACAGGTGGGTGACCGCCTCGGCCGGGTCCGGCAGGACCAGTGCCCAGCGCCCGTCGGCCTCCACGACCCGCACCCCGTCGGTGGTGTCCACCTGCCGGTCGCCCGCCGCCTCCACGACGCGGCGCATCACGAGCCCCTTCACCGCCCACGGCGTCGGCACGTCCCGCTTGAGCACGTGCGCCCGCGGAATCCTCGCGTCTATCTGGCTGAGAGTGAGCTGCGTACGAGCCACCAGCCCAAGCAGCTGCACGAAGGCCGCGGACCCGTCGAAGACGCTGCTGAACTCCGGAACGATGAACCCGCCGCGGCCGTCCCCACCGAAGATGGTGTTCTCCGCACGGCCCACCCGGGTCAGGTCGTCGGGCGAGGTCGTCGTCCACTCCACCTGCGTGCCGTGGTACGCGGCCACCTGCTCGGCGACGCGCGTGGTGGTCACCGGCAGCGCGACCTTGCCGCTGCGCTTGGCCGCGGCCACCAGGTCGAGCATCACCAGCAGGGCCCGGTCGTCCTCGATGATCCGCCCGCGCTCGTCCACCAGGGAGATCCGCTCTCCGACCGGGTCGAAGCGCACGCCGAAGGCGGCACGTGCCGAGGCCACGATCTCCCCGAGCCGCACCAGCCCGGCCCGCCGGGACTCGACGGTCTCCGTCGGCCTGGATTCGTCGAGCCCGGGATTGATCGTCAGCGCGTCCACGCCGAGCCGGCCCAGCAGGCTGGGCAGCACGAGCCCGGCGCTGCCGTTGGAGGCGTCCACGACCACCTTGAGCCCGGCGTCGGCGATCCCTGTGGTGTCGACCCTCCGCAGCAGCGAGCCGGTGTAGGCGTCGAAGACGCTGCCCGGGAACTGCAGGTCACCGATCTCTCCGGGGAACGCCCGCCGGTACTCCTGGCGCGCGTACACCCGGTCGAGCTTGCGCTGCTGCTGGAGCGAGAGGTCCGCCCCGCGCTCGTCCAGGAACATGATGTCGACGGAGTCCGGCACACCCGGCGAGGTCCGCAGCACGATCCCGCCCGCGCTGCCGCGTGCGGTCTGCTGGCGCGCCACGGGCAGCGGTACGTTCTCCAGGTCGCGTACGTTGATGGCGCTGGCCTGGAGCGCCGAGATCACCGCCCGCTTGAGCGCTCTCGCGCCTCGGGAGTGGTCACGCGCGGTGGTGACCGTCGCGCCCTTCTTCAAGGTCGTCGCATAGGCGCCGGCGAGCCGGACCACCAGCTCGGGGGTGATCTCCACGTTCAGGATTCCGGAGACCCCGCGGGCCCCGAAAAGATGCGCCTGTCCGCGCGACTCCCAGATGACCGACGTGTTGACGAAGGCGCCGGCCTCGATCGTCTTGAACGGATAGACCCGAACGTTGCCCTGGACAATCGATTCCTCACCGACGAGGCACTCGTCCCCGATGACGGCGCCGTCCTCGATCCGCGCGGCCCGCATGATGTCGGTGTTCTTGCCGATGACACAGCCGCGGAGATTGCTGTGGGGCCCGATGTACACGTTGTCGTGGACGACGGCCCGGTGCAGGAAGGCGCCGCTCTTGACGACGACGTTCGACCCGATGACCGTGTGCTCGCGGATCTCGACCCCGGCCTCGATCTTGGCGTAGTCCCCGATGTACAGGGGTCCGCGCAGCACCGCGTCCGGGCTGACCTCGGCCCCTTCGGCGATCCACACCCCGGGCGAGATCTCGAAGCCGTCCATCTCGACCTCGACCTTGCCCTCGAGCACGTCGGCCTGCGCCTTGACGTAGCTCTCGTGCGTGCCGACGTCCTCCCAGTAGCCCTCGGCCACGTAGCCGTAGATCGGCCGGCCTTCCTTCATGAGCTGCGGGAACACGTCACCGGACCAGTCCACCGAGACGTCCGGGTCCACGTAGTCGAAGACCTCGGGCTCCATGACGTAGATGCCGGTGTTGACCGTGTCGGAGAAGACCTGGCCCCAGGTCGGCTTCTCGAGGAAGCGCTCGACCTTGCCCTCCTCGTCCACGATCGTGATGCCGAATTCCAGTGGGTTCGGCACCCGGGTGAGGCACACCGTGACGAGTGCGCCCTTCTCCTTGTGGAAGCGGATCAGATCGGTGAGGTCGAAGTCGGTGAGCGCATCGCCGGAAATGACGACGAAGGCGTCATCCTTCAAGGCTTCCTCGGCGTTCTTCACACTGCCGGCGGTGCCGAGTGGCTTCTCCTCGTTGGCATAGGTGAGCTCCATTCCGAGCTCTTCGCCATCCCCGAAGTAGTTCTTGACGAGCGACGCCAGGAACTGCACGGTGACCACGGTCTCGCTGAGCCCATGGCGCTTGAGCAGCCTCAGCACGTGCTCCATGATCGGCCGGTTGGCCACCGGCAGGAGCGGCTTGGGCATGCTCGAGGTCATGGGGCGAAGACGCGTACCTTCGCCACCGGCCATCACGACGGCCTTCATGTCGGAAGAGTCCTCCTAGAGAGATGACGGTCGAGCCGACCCCACCCGTCTCGGACGGTGACTCCGCAACTCCTCCGCGTCATCCGGCGCCTGACGAGCTCAATCGGCCGTGGCGTCCGCCTTCACGAGACGGCGGACTTGAACCACGTAAAGGATTCCTGCCCACCAATAGAGGGTTGTACCCCATCCGGCGAACGCCCATCCGAAAACTGACCCCGTCCAGGCCAACCAACCCGTGCCGTCACTGAGCAGCAGCAAGGGGAACGCGTACATCAGGTTGAAGGTCGCGGCCTTGCCGAGGAAGTTGACCTGCGGCGGCGGATAGCCGTGGCGGCGCAGGATCCACACCATGACCAGCAACATCAGCTCGCGTGCGAGCAGGGCCCCCGTGAGCCACAGCGGCAGAATCTCGCGATAGGTCAGACCGAAGAGCGTCGACAGGATGTACAGCCTGTCCGCAGCCGGATCCAGCAGCCGGCCGAGCTTGCTGATCTGATTCCAGCGCCGGGCGAGCTTCCCGTCGAGGTAGTCACTGATCCCGCTGAGCATGAGGACGGCCAGGGCCCACCCGTCGTACTCGGCGAGGATCAGCCACAGGAACAGGGGCACGCCGGCCAGGCGAGCCATGCTCAGGGCGTTCGGAATGGTGAAAATTCGGTCAGTCTGAACCCGAGTCTCCTGGACCTCCACCCGGGGGCCTCCACTGTGACGGTAGAAATGGTCGTTCGATGTCCCTTGACCCTACAGGAGACCGCACACGTGTCCTGAACGCAGAAAAGCCCCGCACCGAACCCGTAAGGGTTTGGTGCGGGGCTTCCCGCAATGATTGTTCGGCGGCGTCCTACTCTCCCACAGGGTCCCCCCTGCAGTACCATCGGCGCTGAAAGGCTTAGCTTCCGGGTTCGGAATGTAACCGGGCGTTTCCCTAACGCTATGACCACCGAAACACTATGAAATTTGAACGCTGGCTATGGACACAGCTGTTCGTTATTTCAGAACTAACACAGTGGACGCGAGCAACTGAGGACAAGCCCTCGGCCTATTAGTACCAGTCAGCTTCACCCGTTACCGGGCTTCCACATCTGGCCTATCAACCCAGTCGTCTACTGGGAGCCTTACCCTCTCAAGGAGGTGGGAATACTCATCTTGAAGCAGGCTTCCCGCTTAGATGCTTTCAGCGGTTATCCCTCCCGAACGTAGCCAACCAGCCATGCCCTTGGCAGGACAACTGGCACACCAGAGGTTCGTCCGTCCCGGTCCTCTCGTACTAGGGACAGCCCTTCTCAATATTCCTACGCGCACAGCGGATAGGGACCGAACTGTCTCACGACGTTCTAAACCCAGCTCGCGTACCGCTTTAATGGGCGAACAGCCCAACCCTTGGGACCGACTCCAGCCCCAGGATGCGACGAGCCGACATCGAGGTGCCAAACCATCCCGTCGATATGGACTCTTGGGGAAGATCAGCCTGTTATCCCCGGGGTACCTTTTATCCGTTGAGCGACGGCGCTTCCACAAGCCACCGCCGGATCACTAGTCCCGACTTTCGTCCCTGCTCGACCCGTCGGTCTCACAGTCAAGCTCCCTTGTGCACTTACACTCAACACCTGATTGCCAACCAGGCTGAGGGAACCTTTGGGCGCCTCCGTTACCCTTTGGGAGGCAACCGCCCCAGTTAAACTACCCATCAGACACTGTCCCTGATCCGGATCACGGACCGAGGTTAGACATCCAGCACGACCAGAGTGGTATTTCAACGGCGACTCCACCCCAACTGGCGTTGGGGTTTCAAAGTCTCCCACCTATCCTACACAAGCCGAACCGAACACCAATATCAAACTATAGTAAAGGTCCCGGGGTCTTTCCGTCCTGCTGCGCGAAACGAGCATCTTTACTCGTAGTGCAATTTCACCGGGCCTATGGTTGAGACAGTCGAGAAGTCGTTACGCCATTCGTGCAGGTCGGAACTTACCCGACAAGGAATTTCGCTACCTTAGGATGGTTATAGTTACCACCGCCGTTTACTGGCGCTTAAGTTCTCAGCTTCGCACGCCCGAAAGCGCACTAACCGGTCCCCTTAACGTTCCAGCACCGGGCAGGCGTCAGTCCGTATACATCGCCTTACGGCTTCGCACGGACCTGTGTTTTTAGTAAACAGTCGCTTCTCGCTGGTCTCTGCGGCCACCCCCAGCTCAGGAAGCAAGTTCCCTCACCAGTGATGGCCCCCCTTCTCCCGAAGTTACGGGGGCATTTTGCCGAGTTCCTTAACCATAGTTCACCCGAACGCCTCGGTATTCTCTACCTGACCACCTGAGTCGGTTTAGGGTACGGGCCGCCATGAAACTCGCTAGAGGCTTTTCTCGACAGCATAGGATCATCCACTTCACCACAATCGGCTCGGCATCAGGTCTCAGCCTTAATGAGGGACGGATTTGCCTACCCCTCGGCCTACACCCTTACCCCGGGACTACCACCGCCCGGGCTGGACTACCTTCCTGCGTCACCCCATCGCTTACCTACTACAAGTCTGGTTCGTCGGCTCCACCACTTTCCTTTCCCCGAAGGGTCCGGAACGGCTTCACGGACTTAGCATCGCCTGATTCGATATTGGGCGTTTCAAAGCGGGTACCGGAATATCAACCGGTTGTCCATCGACTACGCCTGTCGGCCTCGCCTTAGGTCCCGACTTACCCTGGGCAGATCAGCTTGACCCAGGAACCCTTAGTCAATCGGCGCACACGTTTCTCACGTGTGTATCGCTACTCATGCCTGCATTCTCACTCGTGAACCGTCCACAACTAGCTTCCGCTGCTGCTTCACCCGGCACACGACGCTCCCCTACCCATCACAGCAGGCGTTGGCCCTATTGCTGCAATGACACGACTTCGGCGGTACGCTTGAGCCCCGCTACATTGTCGGCGCGGAATCACTTGACCAGTGAGCTATTACGCACTCTTTCAAGGGTGGCTGCTTCTAAGCCAACCTCCTGGTTGTCTCTGCGACTCCACATCCTTTCCCACTTAGCGTACGCTTAGGGGCCTTAGTCGATGCTCTGGGCTGTTTCCCTCTCGACCATGGAGCTTATCCCCCACAGTCTCACTGCCGTGCTCTCACTTACCGGCATTCGGAGTTTGGCTAAGGTCAGTAACCCGGTAGGGCCCATCGCCTATCCAGTGCTCTACCTCCGGCAAGAAACACACGACGCTGCACCTAAATGCATTTCGGGGAGAACCAGCTATCACGGAGTTTGATTGGCCTTTCACCCCTAACCACAGGTCATCCCCCAGGTTTTCAACCCTGGTGGGTTCGGTCCTCCACGAAGTCTTACCTCCGCTTCAACCTGCCCATGGCTAGATCACTCCGCTTCGGGTCTAGAGCGTGCAACTCAATCGCCCTATTCGGACTCGCTTTCGCTACGGCTTCCCCACACGGGTTAACCTCGCTACACACCGCTAACTCGCAGGCTCATTCTTCAAAAGGCACGCAGTCACGACCGTTGTTCCGAAGAACAACGGCGACGCTCCCACGGCTTGTAGGCACACGGTTTCAGGTACTATTTCACTCCGCTCCCGCGGTACTTTTCACCATTCCCTCACGGTACTATCCGCTATCGGTCACCAGGGAATATTTAGGCTTAGCGGGTGGTCCCGCCAGATTCACACGGGATTTCTCGGGCCCCGTGCTACTTGGGAGATTCTTAAGCAAGCCGCTGATGTTTCGTCTACGGGGGTCTTACCCTCTACGCCGGACCTTTCGCATGTCCTTCGACTACATCAACGGTTTCTGACTCGCCGACCGGCCGGCAGACCGATCAAAAGAATTCCCACAACCCCGCATGCGCAACCCCTGCCGGGTATCACACGCATACGGTTTGGCCTCATCCGGTTTCGCTCGCCACTACTCCCGGAATCACGGTTGTTTTCTCTTCCTGCGGGTACTGAGATGTTTCACTTCCCCGCGTTCCCTCCACATGCCCTATGTGTTCAGGCATGGGTGACAGCCCATGACGACTGCCGGGTTTCCCCATTCGGACACCCCCGGATCAAAGCTCAGTTGGCAGCTCCCCGGGGCCTATCGCGGCCTCTCACGTCCTTCATCGGTTCCTGGTGCCAAGGCATCCACCGTGCGCCCTTAAAAACTTGGCCACAGATGCTCGCGTCCACTGTGTAGTTCTCAAACAACGACCAGCCACCCATCACCCCACCAGACAAGCTAGTGAGTTCACTGGGGCCGGCACTGAAGACATGACCTCACGGCCGTACCTTCAGGACCCAACAACGTGCCAGGCACCAGTCAGTCTTCCGTCTCCTCTTTCCACGCCGAAGCAGTACTCGAGAACCATCAGACCGTCTGGTGCCAAATAATCAACGTTCCACCCATGAGCTGACCGTGCAGAACATTTGTCTGCAATCGGTACTGTGCTCCTTAGAAAGGAGGTGATCCAGCCGCACCTTCCGGTACGGCTACCTTGTTACGACTTCGTCCCAATCGCCAGTCCCACCTTCGACAGCTCCCTCCCTTACGGGTTGGGCCACCGGCTTCGGGTGTTACCGACTTTCGTGACGTGACGGGCGGTGTGTACAAGGCCCGGGAACGTATTCACCGCAGCAATGCTGATCTGCGATTACTAGCGACTCCGACTTCATGGGGTCGAGTTGCAGACCCCAATCCGAACTGAGACCGGCTTTTTGAGATTCGCTCCACCTCACGGTATCGCAGCTCATTGTACCGGCCATTGTAGCACGTGTGCAGCCCAAGACATAAGGGGCATGATGACTTGACGTCGTCCCCACCTTCCTCCGAGTTGACCCCGGCGGTCTCCTGTGAGTCCCC
This sequence comes from Streptomyces sp. NBC_01546, assembly GCF_045208355.1. Taxonomy (NCBI): domain Bacteria; kingdom Bacillati; phylum Actinomycetota; class Actinomycetes; order Kitasatosporales; family Streptomycetaceae; genus Streptomyces; species Streptomyces sp. NBC_01546. The sequence goes on along the minus strand of NZ_CP109379.1, from coordinate 6,644,874 downwards.
ATCACCCCGAAGGGCATGCTGGCAACACAGGACAAGGGTTGCGCTCGTTGCGGGACTTAACCCAACATCTCACGACACGAGCTGACGACAGCCATGCACCACCTGTATACCGACCACAAGGGGGGCACTATCTCTAATGCTTTCCGGTATATGTCAAGCCTTGGTAAGGTTCTTCGCGTTGCGTCGAATTAAGCCACATGCTCCGCCGCTTGTGCGGGCCCCCGTCAATTCCTTTGAGTTTTAGCCTTGCGGCCGTACTCCCCAGGCGGGGAACTTAATGCGTTAGCTGCGGCACCGACGACGTGGAATGTCGCCAACACCTAGTTCCCAACGTTTACGGCGTGGACTACCAGGGTATCTAATCCTGTTCGCTCCCCACGCTTTCGCTCCTCAGCGTCAGTAATGGCCCAGAGATCCGCCTTCGCCACCGGTGTTCCTCCTGATATCTGCGCATTTCACCGCTACACCAGGAATTCCGATCTCCCCTACCACACTCTAGCTAGCCCGTATCGAATGCAGACCCGAGGTTAAGCCTCGGGCTTTCACATCCGACGTGACAAGCCGCCTACGAGCTCTTTACGCCCAATAATTCCGGACAACGCTTGCGCCCTACGTATTACCGCGGCTGCTGGCACGTAGTTAGCCGGCGCTTCTTCTGCAGGTACCGTCACTTTCGCTTCTTCCCTGCTGAAAGAGGTTTACAACCCGAAGGCCGTCATCCCTCACGCGGCGTCGCTGCATCAGGCTTTCGCCCATTGTGCAATATTCCCCACTGCTGCCTCCCGTAGGAGTCTGGGCCGTGTCTCAGTCCCAGTGTGGCCGGTCGCCCTCTCAGGCCGGCTACCCGTCGTCGCCTTGGTGGGCCATTACCCCACCAACAAGCTGATAGGCCGCGGGCTCATCCTTCACCGCCGGAGCTTTCAACCCCTGCCCATGCAGGCAGGAGTGGTATCCGGTATTAGACCCCGTTCCAGGGCTTGTCCCAGAGTGAAGGGCAGATTGCCCACGTGTTACTCACCCGTTCGCCACTAATCCACCCCGAAGGGCTTCATCGTTCGACTTGCATGTGTTAAGCACGCCGCCAGCGTTCGTCCTGAGCCAGGATCAAACTCTCCATGAATGTTTACCCGTAATCGGGTGCACACATCACGTAGAGCGGGCCAGTCATGGTCGGAATAAGACCGACTGACCACTGCGTCCTCGCTGTGTAATTGCCTGCAAGCACCCCGAAACGGAGCCTCACAGGTCTTTTTCAAAGGAACCTCATCCACCGAAGTGGACGGGGTATCAACTTTTGGCGTTGATTTTTGGCACGCTGTTGAGTTCTCAAGGAACGGACGCTTCCTTTGTACTCACCCTCTCGGGCTTTCCTCCGGGCTTTCGTTCTGTGTTCTTGCGTTTCCGACTCTATCAGACTCTTTCGGGCCCGATTTCCTCGGCGCTTTCCAGGTCCTGCGCTTTCACGCTTTCCCTTTCCGGCGGTTCCGACCTTAGCAGTGATTTTCCGTCGCTCTGACCACTCGCCGAATTGCCGGAAGGCGTGACGGAAGCAATCGAGATCAAGATCAAGACTGAAGAGGAAGGAGTCCCGTCCATCCAGCGTTCGCGAAAAGTTCACACGAAGCACCGTGGCGGGAGTCACGACAGTACAGGCCGTGCGGTGCCCAAGCAAATCGATTCAGGCGTATGGTCTAGTCCACCGGTCTAGTCCACTAGTCTCCGTGCCGAAGGGCCAGTCCGGATCGGGACCGACATCGGGCGAACCCGAACATCTAGTGACTTATCCTTCGGAAGAGTACGCCGTTCGCGACAGGTAGTGACGGCGACACTGAGAAGCTCCACCCCTGGGAGGCCCCCATGACCAGCGTGACGTCCCCACTTGCCGGGCGCGCCATCGGACTCGCGGCAGTGCCCGATCCGGTGTTCTCCGGCGCCATGGTGGGACCGGGCACCGCTATTGATCCCGTGCGCGAGCCCTCGGAGGCGGTGTCCCCCGTTGATGGTGTGGTCGTCTCCCTGCACCCGCACGCGTACGTCGTAGTCGACGGCGAAGGCCACGGTGTGCTCACGCACCTGGGGATCGACACCGTTCAGCTCAACGGCGAGGGCTTCGAGCTGCTCGTCAACAAGGGCGACACCGTGAGCCGCGGCCAGGCCGTCATCCGTTGGAACCCGCAGGCCGTCGAAGAAGCCGGCAAGTCGCCGATCTGCCCGATCGTGGCGCTGGAGGCCTCCGCGGAGTCCCTCTCCGACGTCGTCGAGTCCGGGGACGTGAAGGCCGAAGAGGTCCTCTTCAGCTGGAAGTGACCTTGTCCGCCCTCACAGGCGAGTCGGACATCCACCGCGGCGGCTGGGCCCGCCGCTCAATCGGAGACGGGTGAAATGGAGACAACGCTGCGAGGCGTCGGCGTGAGCCACGGTGTGGCGATCGGCGAGGTTCGGCACATGGGTACGGCGGTCCTCGAGCCGCCGGCCAAGCAGATCACCGCGGCTGAGGCGGAGCGCGAGCAGGGGCGCGCCCGCAAAGCCGTGGAGGCTGTTTCGGCCGACCTGATCGCGCGCGGCCAGCTGGCCGGTGGCGAGGCTCAGCACGTGCTCGAGGCCCAGGCGATGATCGCCACGGACCCCGAGCTGATGGCGGACGTCGACCGGCGGATCGCTGTCGGCAGCACCGCCGAGCGCGGTATCTACGACGCGTTCGCCTCCTACCGCGACCTGCTCGCGGGGGCCGGTGAGTACATGGCCGGCCGGGTGGCCGACCTGGACGACGTACGGAACCGCATCGTGGCGCGGCTGCTCGGCGTGCCGATGCCGGGTGTGCCGGACAGCGACGAGCCGTACGTACTGATCGCGCGGGACCTCGCTCCCGCCGACACGGCTCTGCTCGACCCCGCGCTCGTCCTCGGCTTCGTCACCGAGGAGGGCGGTCCGACCAGCCACAGCGCGATCCTCGCGCGGGCGCTGGGCGTGCCGGCGATCGTGGCGCTGCCGGGTGCCGGTGAGATCGCCGAGGGCACGGTCATCGCCGTCGACGGCAGCACCGGTGACCTGTTCGTGGAGCCGAGCGACGAGAAGCGGGCCGAGCTGGAGGCCTCGGCGGCCGAGCGGAAGGCCGCGCTGGCCGCGTCGTCCGGTCCGGGTGCGACCTCCGACGGTCACAAGGTGCCGCTGCTGGCGAACGTCGGCGGTCCGGCGGACGTGCCGGCCGCCGTCGAGGCCGGGGCCGAGGGTGTGGGCCTGTTCCGCACCGAGTTCCTGTTCCTGGACGACAGTAGGAAGGCTCCCTCCGAGGAGAAGCAGATCGAGTCCTACCGCAAGGTGCTCGAGGCCTTCCCCGAGGGCCGTGTCGTCGTGCGTGTGCTCGATGCCGGTGCCGACAAGCCGCTGGACTTCCTGACCCCGGCCGACGAGCCGAACCCGGCGCTGGGTGTGCGCGGTCTCCGCTCCCTGCTGGACCACCCGGACGTGCTGCGTACGCAGCTCACCGCGCTGGCCAAGGCCGCCGAGGGGCTGCCGGTCTACCTCGAGGTCATGGCCCCGATGGTGGCGGACCGGATCGACGCCAAGGCTTTCGCGGACGCGTGCCGCGAGGCGGGTCTCCGGGCGAAGTTCGGCGCGATGGTGGAGATCCCGTCCGCCGCGCTGCGGGCGCGCTCGATCCTCCAGGAGGTCGAGTTCCTGTCGCTGGGCACCAATGACCTGGCGCAGTACGCCTTCGCCGCCGACCGTCAGGTCGGTGCGGTCTCGCGGCTCCAGGACCCGTGGCAGCCGGCGCTGCTCGACCTGATCGCCATGTCGGCGGAGGCCGCGAAGGCCGAGGGCAAGAGCTGCGGCGTCTGTGGTGAGGCCGCCTCCGACCCGCTGCTCGCCTGTGTGCTGACGGGTCTGGGTGTCACCTCTCTCTCAATGGGTGCCGCTTCCATTCCCTACGTGCGGTCGACGCTCGCCAAGTACACCCTCGCCCAGTGCGAGCGTGCCGCTGCCGCGGCGCGTGCGTGCGACAGCGCCGAGGAGGCCCGCGTGGCCGCCCAGGCGGTGCTGTCCGGCGAGTAGCCGGTGTGTTCGACCGAGGGGCCTTCGCCGGCGGCGAGGGCCCCTCGGCCGTTTCCTGTTCCGGGTTCGACCGCTCAGTGGTGCGGGCCGGGGCCGTCCACCTCGAAGCCGGGGCAGTACTCGACGCCCGGTTCGGGGGCGACGGGCTCCCCGGTGTCGGCGTCCGTGCAGTAGGCGTTGAACACGGCCGCGGCCGAGAGCACGGTGAGGCGGCCGCGGTCCAGCCGCCAGCCGTGGACCCGGTCGCGGTGGTCCTCGGTGGTGCTCCGCAGGACCAGTCCCCCTGATCCGCCGAGGGCGAGTCCGGCGGCCAGGACGGTCACGAAGTCGAGGCCGTCGCGGCCCTCGATGCGGGGCGGGGCCTCGGGGTCGGTCCCGGTCTCGGCGTGGAGGACGGCGACGAGCTGTTCCGCCTCGGTCGGGACGCTGCAGACGAGGTGGTGCCGGCCGGGGCCGGCTCCCGCCATGAGCCGCCGGAGCGCGGCGGCGGCGCGTTCGAAGGAGGCGTGGCCGATGTCCTCGCCGCAGTCGGCGCAGGTGCCGGCTTCGGCCAGGAGCATGGTGGCGTACTCCCAGGTGGCCTGGCGGACGGCCTCGTCCACGAGGAGGGGGACGAGATCGTCGATGGGCTGGCCCGCGTAGGGCAGGACGGCGCCGCTGCCCGCCAGTTCCGCGGTGAAGCGGGTGCGGGCCTCGGCGGTGTCCGGGTCGTGGCCGGACTCCGCACAGAAGTCGGCGTACTCCTCGGGGTCGAAGAGGGCGACCGTGGTGTGGATGCCCTGGGCCGCGAGGGACCGGAGCAGGCCCTCCACGTGGCGGAGGTAGTCCCGGTGATCGTCGAAGACGAAGCTCCGGTAGTCGCGCATGGCCGCGAAGTCCCCGGCGTCGGCCAGGAGGCCGACGGTGCTGGGGACCTCGCGGCGCAGCCTGCGGCGCCGGTCGGTGCCGACGGTCCGCGTGGTCGTGCTGGTCCTCGTGCTGTTGTTCTTCTGTGGCATGGCTCCCCCTGAGCGGCGCGATCACTTGCTCACTCAGAGTAATCATCGCCACTGACAGTGGCCTCAGCCGCGGGTGCGGGCCAGCTCCTCGTAGAAGTGGAGGAGGTCGAGGTTGTCGACGGAGCCCGGATTGACGGCCTTGGCCAGCGGCGCGCCCTGGAGGAGCCGCTTGACGGGGACCTCGATGCGCTTGCCGGTGAGGGTGTGCGGGATGCCCGGGACCTCGATGATCTCGTCGGGGACGTGGCGCGGGGAGAGTTCCTCGCGGATCGTCGCCTTGATCCGGGCGCGGAGGTCGTCGTCGAGGGTGGCGCCGGGGACGAGGTGGACGAAGAGCGGCATCCAGTAGCCGCCGTTCGGCTCCTCCAGGCCGATGACCAGGGATTCCTTGATCTCGGGGAGGCGCTCGACGGCCTCGTAGATGTCGGCGGAGCCCATCCGGACGCCCTGGCGGTTCAGGGTGGAGTCGGAGCGGCCGTGGATGATCACCGAGCCGTGGTCGGTGATCGTGATCCAGTCCCCGTGGCGCCAGATGCCGGGGAACATCTCGAAGTAGCTCTCGCGGTAGCGGCTGCCGTCCGGGTCGTTCCAGAAGCGGACCGGCATGGACGGCATGGGGTTGGTGACGACGAGCTCGCCGACCTCGCCGACGACGGCCTTGCCGGACGGGTCCCACGCCTGGAGGTCCGTACCGAGGCAGGCGGCCTGGAGTTCGCCGATGTGGACGGGGAGGGTGGGGACGGCTCCGGCGAAGCAGCTGCACACGTCGGTGCCGCCGCTGACGGAGGCGATCCAGAGGTCCTCGGCCACCTCGTCGTGGAGCCAGCGGAAGCCGTCGGGCGGGAGCGGGGAGCCGGTGGTCGCCACGCACTTCACGCTGGACAGGTCGAAGTCGCGGGAGGGGTGGACCTCGGCCTTGCGGCAGGCCATGACGTACGCGGCGGAGGTGCCGTAGAGCGTGGCCCCGGTCCGCTCGGCGATCCGCCACTGGGCACCCGTGTCGGGGTAGCCGGGGCTGCCGTCGTACAGGACGACGGTGGTGCCGGTGAGCAGGCCGGAGACGAGGAAGTTCCACATCATCCAGCCGGTGGAGGTGTACCAGAAGAACCGGTCCTCGGGGCCGAGGTCACAGTGCAGGCCGAGCTGCTTCAGGTGTTCGAGGAGGATGCCGCCCTGGGACTGGACGATGGCCTTGGGCAGGCCTGTCGTACCGGAGGAGTACAGGACCCAGAGGGGGTGGTCGAAGGGGACCGCCTCGAAGACGGGCTCGGTGTCCGCGGAGGTCAGGTCCGACCAGGCGAGCGCGCCCGCGGGGGCCGGCGTACCGAGGAGCGGGATGTGGACGACCGCGCGCAGGGAGGGGAGCTCGGCGCGCAGCTCGGCGACGGTGTCGCGGCGGTCGTGCTGCTTGCCGCCGTAGCGGTAGCCGTCCACGGTGAACAGGACGACCGGCTCGACCTGCTGGAAGCGGTCGAGGACGCTGCGGGCGCCGAAGTCGGGGGCGCAGGAGGTCCAGACACCGCCGACGGCGGCGGTGGCGAGCAGGGCCACGACCGCTTCGGGGATGTTGGGGAGGTAGCCGCTGACCCGGTCGCCGGGGCGTACGCCGAGGGCGCGCAGCTCTGCGGCGAGGGAGCCGACCTGGCGGCGGAGCGCAGCCCAGGTGACGGGGGTGGCTTCGTGGGTCTCGTCCACGTACAGCAGGGCGGCGTCGTCGGCGCGGGCCGGGTCCTCGGCGGCGCGCAGGGCGTGCTCGGCGTAGTTGAGGGTGGCTCCGGTGAACCAGCTCGCGCCGGGCATGGAGCGGTCGGCGAGGACGGAGGTGTACGGGGTGGTGAAGCGGACGTCGAACCACTCGGCGACGGCCTGCCAGAAGGTGTCGAGCTCGTCGACGGACCAGCTGTGCAGGGCGGGGTAGCCGCCGTCGGCCGGGGCTCCGAAACGCTCGGCCGCCCAGGCCTGGAAGGCGGTGATCCGGGCCGCGGCGATCCGGTCGGGGCCGGGGGCCCAGAGGGGTTCCGGCTGCGTGGCTGAGGTCATGGGTCGGCTCCCGGTCAAGTCTGCGGCTCGCGCTTCGTGTGCGTACGGTGCCATCGCGCGGGGGGTGGGTGCGCGGCGGCTCACAGGGACCATGCCATGTGATCGACATCCGCACCAGAGTCGCCATCACCGCTCACGAGGTCGGCGGCATGTGGTCGGCCACCAGTCGCCGGCGGTCACGCGCGGGGGTGCGGGGACGGTCGCCCGTGGGTGAACGGCAGTTGAACGCAGCACCTGCGCGCGGGGGCCGGTGGCAGGGTGATCTCCATGAACGGTCGTGATCTGGTGCGTGCGGTGAAGGACATCGGTACGGAGCGCGGACGGCGCGCCTGGCTCTCGGCGTGGCGCCACCGGCGCGCGGACGCGGTGGGGCTCCCGCGCCGGGGCGCGGAGCGGGCGCGGGTGCCGGGGCTGCTGACCGGTACGGAGCCGCGGCCGGGCGGGGGCGTGCTGCGGTTCGCGCGCTCGGAGCTGCTGGTACGGGTCACCGCGGGCGGCGCGGTGTTCTGGGGGTGGGACGGGGCCGGGCCGATGCCGTCGTACGCGGTGGTGGGCGCGGGACCGGAGCCGGATCCGCGGGCCTCGCTGGAGCCGGACACGGGGGGCGGCTGGCGGGTGGTGTCGGAGCGGGTGACGGTGGCGGTGTCCCGGCACGGGGCGGTGGAAGTGCGCACCCCGGGCGGGACGGTGCTGCGGCGGGAGCTGCCGCCGCGCTGGTGGGAGCCGGTGTCCGGCGGCGAGGGGGCCGAGGAGGCCGGGTCAGGCGGTGGGCCGCGGTGGCTGCAGCGGAGCGAAGTGGCGGCGGACGCGCGGTTCTTCGGGCTGGGCGGGCGGGCGGCGGGGCCGAGGCTGCGGGACGGGGTGTACCGGCTGTGGAACACGGACCCGAGGGGCGGGTTCGGGCCGGGTGACGATCCGCTGTACGTGACGATGCCGGTGCAGATGGTGGTGGCGGACGCGGGGACGCACCTGGTGTTCCACGACAACTCCTGGGACGGCCGGGTGGTGTTGCGCGAGGGCGAGGAGGGCGCGGGTTCGGGGGTGGACCGCCCGGGGGTGAGCGAACTGCGCATGGAGGGCGGGCCGCTGAGGTGCTGGGTGCTGGTGGGGACGCCGGCGCGGGTGTTGCAGGGCTGGTCGGGGCTGACGGGCGGGGCGGCTGTGCCGCCGGAGTGGGCGCTGGGCTACCAGCACGCGCGGTGGGGTTTCGGGAGCGCGGAAGAGGTGCGCCGGGTGGTCGGGGGCTATGCGCAGCGCGGGTTCCCGCTGTCGGCGGTGCATCTGGACATCGACCACTACGACGGGCACCGGGTGTTCACCGTGGACCGCGGGCGGTTCCCGGATCTGCCGGGGCTGGCGCGGGAGTTGGGCGAGCAGGGGGTGCGGCTGGTCTCGATCGTCGATCCGGCGGTGAAGGCGGGCGACCCGGTGCACGCGGCGGGGCGCGCGGTGGGGGCCGAGGGTGCCTTCGTACGGGACGCGGAGGGCGCGGAGGTGCGCGGCGAGGTGTGGCCGGGCGAGTGCGCGTACCCGGACTTCACGGATCCGGCGGTACGGGAGTGGTGGGGCGGGCTGTACGAGGAGCGGCTCGCGCAGGGCTTCGCGGGCTTCTGGCACGACATGAACGAGCCGGTGTCCTTCACCCCGTTCGGGGACATGACGCTGCCCCGTTCCGCGCGGCACTCGATGGACGGCGCGGGCGGGGACCACCGGGCCGGGCACAACGTGTACGCGCTGGGGATGGCGCGGGCCGGCTGGGAGGGGCTGGTCCGGCTGCGGCCCGCCGAGCGGCCGTTCCTGTTCTCCCGGTCGGGGTGGGCGGGGATGCAGAGGTACGGGGGCACGTGGTCGGGGGACGTGGAGACCGGCTGGGACGGGCTGCGGGCCTCGCTGGCGCTGGTGCTGGGGCTCGGACTGTGCGGGGTGCCGTACTCGGGGCCGGACGTCGGCGGCTTCGGCGGGTCGCCCTCCCCCGAGCTGTATCTGCGGTGGCTGCAGCTGGGGGCGTACCTCCCGCTGTTCCGGACGCACTCGGCGATCTGGGCGGGGCGGCGGGAGCCGTGGGAGTTCGGGGCCGAGGCGGAGGAGCATGCCCGCGCGGTGATGGCGGAGCGGGAGCGGCTGCGGCCGTACTTCGTGACGCTGGCGCACCTGGCGCGGCGGACCGGGGCCCCGTACGTACGGCCGCTGTGGTGGGGGACTCCGGAGGAGCGGCGGCTGCGGGACTGCGAGGACGCGTTCCTGCTGGGCGATGCGCTGCTGGTCGCCCCGGTGCTGGAGTGCGGGGCGGACCGGCGGGCGGTGCGGCTGCCGCGGGGGCGGTGGTACGACACCGCGACGGGGGCGGCGTACGAGGGCCCGGGCCAGATCCTGCTGGACGCGCCGCCGGGCCGGATCCCGGTGCTGGCGCGGGCGGGCGCGGTGCTGCCGGTCCGCTCCGCCGGGGGTGGCGATGTGGAGCTGGAGGTCTGGGCTCCGGCGCGGGGCCGCACGGGCGGCGGGGTGGTGATCCGGGACCCGGGCCCGGGCTTCGAGGCGGGCACGGTCGAGCGGTACACCGTGCGGTGGGCCGGGGAGGCGGTGGTGGTCGAGACGGAGGCGGGGACCGCGGTGGAGGGTGTGGTGGTGCGGGGGCTCCAATCCCCGGACAGGGCTTAGGCCTTGTACTTGCCTGCGAACCAGGCGGCCGCTGCCTGGGTGTGGAGGGGGAAGGCCAGGTCGGTCGGGGTGCGCAGGATGTGCCAGCCCGTGGTTTCGTCCGTCGGTGCCGAGGCGGGGAGGGTGGCGGCCGGGCGGGGCGGGAGGAGCCCGAAGAGGAGGAGGTGGCCGGCCGGGGAGCTGAGGGCGTCGGCGAGGGCCACCTCCGAGGCGGGTGCGGTGATGCCGGTCTCCTCGCGGAGTTCGCGGACGACCGCGTCACGCCAGTCCTCGCCGAAGTCGATGAAGCCGCCGGGCAGGGCGATGCCGCCGAGGGCCGGTTCGATGGTGCGGGTGATGACCACGAGGCCGGTGCCGTCCGCGTCCTCGACGGGGAGGAGGGTGACGGCCACCGGGAGCGGGTTGCGGTAGGCGGTGGCGCCGCACGAGGTGCAGGTGCGGGGCCAGGTGGTGGTGGCGTAGGGCGCTCCGCAGGTGGAGCAGTGCGAGTCCCTGAGCTGTGCCGTCATCCCGTGATGGTAGGCCAAGGGGCGGGTGTGTCGCGGCTGTTGCGGGTCGGGGGCGGTGACGTCTGTCGCGTCCGCGCGGCCGTGAGTACCGTGCCGGGCATGACTTTCAGTTCGTACGAGGAGTTCTGGCCGTATTACGTCGCCATGCACTCCCGCGCCGCCACCCGCTGGGTCCATCTCACCGGGACCCTCACAGGCCTCGCCGTGACCGCCTACGGGCTGGCGCGCGGCCGCAAGCGCTACCTCGCCGCGCTCCCGCTCATCGGGTACGGGACCGCGTGGCCGGCGCACTTCCTCATCGAGAAGAACAACCCGGCCACCTTCGGCCATCCGGGGTGGTCGCTGCGCGGGGACGCGCAGATGATCCGGATGATGCTGGCCGGGCGGGACGCGGAGCTGGCCGAGATCGCGGAGAAGTGGCTCGCCGAGAACCGGTGACCCGGCCCGCCCACCCGTGACACACTCCTGACGATGCGTCAGGTTTCTGCATGGGAGGGGTCTTGGCACTCACACGTACACCCGTCGTGAGCGGGTGGTTCACCGAAACCGCGGCGGACGGCGGCTTCCGGCTGCTCGGCACCCGGTGCTCGGCCTGTACCGCGGTGTTCTTCCCGCGCGAGGACGCGTACTGCCGCAATCCGCAGTGCCCGGGCGGCGGGGAGCTCGCCGAGCTGCCGCTGTCCCCGCGCGGGCGGGTCTGGTCCTACACCGACGGGCGCTACCGGCCGCCCGCGCCGTACGTGTCCGACCCGGCCGCGCCCTGGGAGCCGTACACGCTGGTCGCGGTGGAGCTGGAGGCCGAGGGGATGGTGGTGCTGGGGCAGGCGGTGCCCGGGGTGGGTGTCGCCGACCTGGCGGTCGGGATGGAGGTCGAGGTGGTGGGCGGCGTGCTGAACGAGGACGCGGATGCCGGGACCGCCTGGACCACCTGGCAGTTCAAGCCGGTGGGAGGGGACGCGTGAGCGCCGACATCGCCGTCCTCGGGGCCGGGATGCACCCCTGGGGCAAGTGGGGCCGCAGCTTCGTCGAGTACGGGCGGGCCGCCGCCCGGGCCGCGCTGGCGGACGCCGGGCTGGACTGGACGGACGTGGGGTCGATCGTCGGCGCCGACACCGTGCGCTCCGGATATCCGGGCTACGTGGCCGGTGCGACCTTCGCCCGGGCCCTCGGCTGGCAGGGGGCCCGGGTGACCAGCGTGTACGCGGCCTGCGCGTCCGGCGCCCAGGCGATCGGGACGGCCCGGGCGCAGATCCTGGCCGGGCTGGCCGACGTGGTGCTCGTGGTGGGCGCGGACGCGGCGCCCAAGGGGTTCTTCGCCCCGGCGGGAGGCGACCGGCCCGACGATCCGGACTGGCTGCGCTTCCGCGTGCTGGGCGCCACCAACCCGGCGTACTTCGCCCTGTACGCACGCCGCCGGATGGCCGTGCACGGGGACACCCCGGAGGACTTCGCCCAGGTCAAGGTGAAGAACGCGGCGGCCGGGACGCTCAACCCGAACGCCCGCTACCGCAAGGCCGTCTCCGCCGAGGAGGTGGCGGCCTCGGCGGTGGTCGCCGATCCGCTCCGGCTGCTCGACATCTGCGCCACCTCCGACGGGGGCGCGGCGCTGGTGCTCACCAGCATGGACTTCGCGCGCTCGCGCGGGATCGCCGACCCGGTGCGGATCCGGGCGGTCTCGACGGTGACCCCCACCTATCCGCGCACGGTGCTGGACCTCCCGGACATCGCCACCGATTCGGCGGTGGCCGTGCGGCCCGCGGCCGGCTCCTTCCGGGCCTCGATCGCGCGCGCCGCCTACGAGGAGGCGGGCCTCGGCCCGGACGACCTCTCGCTCGCCGAGGTGTACGACCTGTCCACCGCCCTGGAGCTGGAGTGGTACGAGGACATCGGCCTCTGCGGGGAGGGCGAGGGCGCGAAGCTCGTACGGGAGGGGGCGACGGCACTCGGCGGGCGCATACCCGTCAACACCAGTGGCGGGCTGGCCTCGTTCGGGGAGGCGGTGCCGGCGCAGGCCATCGCCCAGGTGTGCGAGCTGACCTGGCAGCTGCGCGGTACGGCCGGGGAGCGGCAGGTGCCGGGGGCACGGGCCGGGATCACCGCGAACCAGGGGCTGTTCGGCCACGGGTCGGCCGTGGTCGCGGTGCGCTGAGGGGCCCTGACCGGCGGGTGTTGTCGGAACGCTTGACGACCCCCGGCGGCAGGTTCACACTCGCTCCACAGTCCCGTGCGGCGCCCGGGGCTCCGAATCCCCCCATGAGAGCTGCGGCCCGTACCCCAGTCGGCGGGGGTACGGGCCGCCTCCATGTCGTCCCCGCTGGGTCAGGTGCCCGTCGTCAGGCTCCGGCGCCGTGCCCGTGCCACCGACATCGCGTGCTCCACGACGCCGACGAGCACGTCCTTCACCGACTCCCGGTCCCGCGCGTCGCACAGCAGCACCGGCACCCCGGGATCGAGGTCGAGAGCCTCCCGTACGGTCACCACGGGGTGCCGGTCCGCGCCGTCGAAGCAGTTGACCGCGACGACGAACGGGATCTCGCGCCGCTCGAAGTAGTCGACGGCGGCGAAGCAGTCGGCGAGCCGGCGGGTGTCCGCGAGGACCACCGCGCCGAGCGAGCCCTGGGCCAGCTCGTCCCACAGGAACCAGAACCGGTCCTGTCCGGGCGTGCCGAACAGGTACAGGACCAGGTCCTCGCGCAGCGTGATGCGCCCGAAGTCCATGGCCACGGTCGTGGTGCTCTTCCCCTCCACTCCCCCGGTGTCGTCGATGCCGACGCCCGGCTCCGAGAGCAGTTCCTCGGTTCGCAGGGGTTTGATCTCGCTTACCGCACTGACCAGGGTGGTTTTGCCCACCCCGAAGCCGCCCGCGACCAGGATCTTCAGGGTCAGCGGCTCGACCGGTGACACGGCATGCATGGCACCGGTGCGGCTAGAGCGCCCGAAGGCCATCGATCACCTCACGCAGAATGGATTCATCGGGCAGTTCGGCCGGCGGTACCGGCCGGGTCACGTGGACCAGTTCGTCGTCGGCCAGGTCCCCGATCAGGACGCGTACGACGCCGACCGCGAGGTCGAGGTCCGCCGCGAGTTCGGCGACCGACTGCGGCCGGTCCCGGCACATCCCCAGGATGTGGGCGTGTTCCGGCGACAGGGTCATGTCCCAGACCGGATCGTCGGCCGCCGGTTCGGCGACGACGAGCGCGATCAGGTCCAGTCGGTGCTGGCCCGCGTGGCTGGTCCGGCCGCGGGTCATCGCGTACGGGCGGACGACCGGACCCGCGTCGTCGTCGAACCAGTGCGCGTGGTCCGGGGCGGGGACGGGGTCTCCGGCCGGGGTGGTGGCGGGGTGGTCCTGGCCTGGATCGCTCATGCCGTACGACTCACCCTCCGGCTGGCAGCCCGGTGCGCGGGGCGGTGGCCAGGTGGTCGCCCACCCGCTTGACCATCAGGGTCATCTCGTAGGCGACCTGGCCGACGTCGGAGTCGGCGTCGGCGAGCACGGCCAGGCAGCTGCCGTCACCGGCGGCCATGACGAACAGGAAGGCCTCGTCGAGCTCGACGACGGTCTGGCGGACCCGGCCGGAGTCGAAGTGCCGGCCGACTCCCTTGGCCAGGCTGTGGAAGCCGGAGGCGACCGCCGCCAGGTGCTCGCTGTCCTCGCGGGTCAGGTCCTTGGAGCTGCCGGTGGGCAGGCCGTCGCCCGAGAGGACCACCGCCTTGCGGATGGAACCGACCTTGTCGACGAGCTCGTCGAGGAGCCAGTTGAGCGGGCCGGAGCCGCGGCCCCTGGTGTCGTTGCCGGTCTGCGGTGCGGTCATCGACCGTCCCCTTCGTTCTCGTTCGCGGGACCGGTGGCGGCGGGGGTGCCGGCCCCGGTCTCGGACTGCTGCTGTGCGTGCTGGTTGCGGCCCGCGGTCCAGCCTCGCTGGAGAGCGGACATGCGCGTGCGTACGTCCTCCGCGTCGCGGTCCCTGACGGGGGCGGTGTCGGCGTTGTCGGCGGCCGCGGCCGCGGCGTTCTTGAGCTGCGGTGCCAGGCTGGCCTGGCGGACCCGGCGGGGCAGCCCGGCGCCGGCCGGCGCGACCCCGGAGGCGGGTGCGGGCGTGGGTGCGGGCTGCGGGACCGCGGACACCGGGCGGGGATCCACCCGGCGGCCGTGCTCGGCGACCAGGGTCGGGGCGGGCCGGCGGCGCGGCGGCGGTACGGCTCCCGGGGAGCGGGGGCCGTCGGGTCGGGGGGTCTCCACCCGCTGGGCGTCGAGCCGGACCGGGCCGGTGGGGCGGTCCCGGTGGCGGTCGGTGTGCTTGCCGTCCGCCGGGCGCAGGCCCAGCAGGGCGCTGCGCGGGGTGCCGTTGGGCGGGGTCTCGTCGTCCAGGGTGGCCATGACCGGACGGCCGCCGATGCCGTCCCGGGCGGCCGGGTCCCCGTCGAGGCCCTCCACCGGGTCGAGGCCGAGGACGTCGATCGGGGGCTCCAGCTCGACCGGGCCGCGCAGTTCGGCGACCGGCAGCGAGCGGCCGGAGCCGGCGGGGACCGCCCGCTGGACGGCGGCGGTCGCGGACCGCGCGGAGGGGATCGCGCCGGTCCGCCCGGCGGCCGCCTTGCCCGCCGGGCCGTCGTCCAGCCGGATGCCGGTGCCGTTGGTCTCGGGGGCCTCGGTCAGCAGGGCCACCGGGATGAAGACCACCGCGGTGGTGCCCCCGTACGGGCTGGGCTGGAGGACGACCTTGACGCTGTGGCGCTGGGCGAGGCGGCTGACGACGAACAGGCCGAGGCGGTCGGTGTCGGAGAGTTCGAACTCGGGGGTCTCGGCGAGGCGGAGGTTCGCGTCGAGCAGCGCCTCCGGGTTCATGCCGAGGCCGCGGTCGTGGATCTCCAGGGTGAAGCCGTTGGCGACGCGCTCGCCGTGCACCTGGACCGCGGTGTGCGGCGGTGAGAACACGGTGGCGTTCTCCAGGAGTTCGGCGACGAGGTGGGTGATGTCGGCGACGGCGGGGCCCGCGATGCCCAGGCGCGGCAGCCGGCGCACCTCGATGCGCTCGTAGTCCTCGACCTCGGCGACGGCGGCCCGTACGACGTCCATCAGCTGGACGGGCTTGCGCCACTGGCGGGAGGGGGCGGCGCCGGAGAGGATCACCAGGCCTTCGGCGTGGCGGCGCATGCGGGTGGTCATGTGGTCGAGGCGGAAGAGGTCGGCGAGCTCCTCGGTGTCCTCGGTACGGCGCTCCATGGTGTCGAGGAGGGTCAACTGGCGGTGCAGGAGCACCTGGTTGCGGCGGGCCAGGTTGACGAACACCTCGGAGACGCCGCGGCGGAGCTCCGCCTGTTTCACGGCGGCCTCGACGGCGGCCCGCTGGAGGGTGTTGAGGGCCAGGCCGACCTGGCCGACCTCGTCCTTCTCGTACTCCAGGCGGGGCGCCTCGGTCTCCACGTCCACGTGCTCGCCCGCGGCGAGGCGGCGCATCACGCTCGGGAGGCGGACCCCGGAGACCTCGTGGGCCTCCTTGCGGAGCCGGGACAGGTCGCGGACCAGGTCGCGGCCGATGCGTACGGACAGGACCAGGGAGACGACGAGGGCGATGAAGCCGAGGATGCCGGCGACGGCGGCCTGGACCAGCACGTCCATGGCGACGGGCTCGACGCGCTTCTGGTAGCGGTCGCCGGCGTCGGTGCCCATGGCGGCGAGCTCGTCGAGGACCTTGGTGGCGGCCTCGTCCCACTGGGCGGCGGTGACGCGCGGGTTCTTGCCCGGGCCGCCGTTCAGGAACCGTTCCTCCGTGTCGCGCAGCATCTTGCTGTCGGGGCCGCCCCAGTACTGCTCGAACCGCTGGCGGTCGGCTGCGGGGAGGATCGCGAGGTTGAAGTCGTACAGCAGCTTGCGGTTGGCGACGAAGTCGGAGACGTGCCGGATGTCGATGGTGCTGACGTTGCGGGCGGCGAGGGCGGAGGCGACGACGGCGTCCTCGCGGGAGAGCGTCTCGCGGGCGCGGGTGATGCCGACGAGGGCGCGGCCCTGCTTGTCCATCTCCACGTTCTCCAGCGCGTGGAGATTCATGAGGAACTCGTAGCAGGGGTCGACGAGCCGGCTGTAGAGGTCCAGTGCCTGGCTGGGGTCGAGGGTGTTCTGGTCGACCGAGCGGCGCAGGGCGCTGATGCCGTGGACGGCGCCCAGGATGGAGCGCAGGCGCTGGGCGTTCTGGGGGCTCAGCTGGCCGACGACCTCGGGGTCGCGGGCGTTCGCGCTGATCTGCTCGACGGCTTCGTCGGTGGCGGCGCGGCGCTTGGCGAGTTCGGTGGTCGCCGTGGAGGCGCGTGGGTCGCCGATGACCACGAGGGTCTGGCGGCGTTCCTTCTGGATGACGCGGACGACGTCCTCGATGGGGTAGCCGACCTTGTCGATGACGTAGGCGACGTCCAGGAGTTGGACGGCCTGACGACCGGTGATGACCGTGGCGAAGGACCAGAGTGCGGTCAGGGAGACGAGCGGCACAAGGAGCAACGCGACGATCTTCCGGCGGATGGACTTCCCGCGAAAGCGCATGGCCTCCCCAGCCTCCCCCAGCTCAGCCCCGAAGTCGGGGGTCGGTGTTCCGACATTTAAACGGCGTGAGCCTACTACTGCCGTGCAGCGGCTTCGAAGGCGTGTCCGGACGTTTTCGGCCGGACCCCTGGACGAAGATCACGAGTTGTCCGATACTTCCGGTCAAGAGCGGCCCGATATGTGGCACATGACACTTGGTGGGGCGTCAGTTCCCGCAACAGGATGGATGGCTGGAATTATTCGTTCCGCGATCCAAGGGGCGAGGGGACGGATCCGCGATCCGGGAATCTCTCGGCGGCGCCGTACGTCTTCTGTTCACGGGGGCACGTCGGGGTAGACGTGTGGGGTAGGCATTGCGGACCGCGCGGTGGGGAGTGAGCGGACCATGGGCAGGTACGAGGACGGCGGCGACGCGGGCCGGCGCGGGCTGTGGGTGGAGGAACCGGCCCGGCGGCGCCGGATGCCGGACCCGGTGCGGACGTCCGCGGTGCGGGCGGTGCTGATCGTGTCGCTGACCCTCACCCAGGCGACGGTCACCTTCTTCCTCACGCTCACCGGGTCCTGGCTGGCCTTCCCGATGGCGCTGGGCGCGGTCGCGGGGACCATCGTGGCCACCTGGGGCGTGCTGGACGTGTGGATCACCCGGCAGACGTGGAACCAGCGGTACGGGGTGGTGTCGGAGCCGAGCAGCACGGCGCGCAGCCGCCGCCGGGAGGCGCGCCGGGCCGCCAAGGCCGCCCGAGCGGCGCGCAAGGCGGACCCGGCCCGAATATCCCGCGAGGACGGCCCCCTCGCGGCCTTCGGCCGGCGCTGACCGGCCGGGCGCCTGCCGGGAGTACGGCTCGCCCACCCGGCGGACGGAGTCCGTCAGATGGGCATCAGCTCCGGCAGATGGGCGTCAGCTCCGGCGGAACATGCGGGTCGCCGTGATCTCGCCGTGGATGGTCTCCTGCTCCGGGGACTGCTGCGGGAGGCCCGGGCGCAGGTGTTCCTCGACGCTGATGTACTTCAGGCCCGCCCGCAGGTCCGCGTCGTTGCGCAGCCGGATGACCAGCGGGAACTCGGCGAGGGCCGTGGTGTCGAACAGGCCCGTCGTGTAGAGCAGCTGGACGCCGAGGGCGTCGGAGACGGCCCGCTGGAGCTCCAGCAGGTACGTGGCGTTCGCGCGGCCGATCGGGTTGTCGAGGAACAGCGTGCCCGCGTGGCGGTGCTTGTCGCGGCCGCGGTCGTTGCTGCGCAGCGCCGCCATCGTGCAGTAGAGGGCGATCGCGGCGGTCAGCAGCTGCCCTCCGGAGAAGACGTCGCCCATCTGCCCGACCGGCACGCGCTCGGCGCGCAGCACCGCGTCCGGCTTCAGGATCTCCACGGAGATGCCCTTGGGTTCCAGCGCCGCCTGAACGCCCCGCAGCAGCAGGGACATGCCGTCGCGGCGGCCCTCGCCGAAGGAGGCGGTGCTGTTCTTCTTCACCGCCGCACGGGTGGCCTCGTCGATGACCTCGCCGAGCCGCTCGGAGAGCGTGGCCTGGTCCGGTTCCTCGAAGCGGATCCGCAGGAACTCCTGGCCCGACCACTCCCCCAGGCCCTCCGGCAGCTGGGAGAGGCGCTGCGCCGAGCGGAGCGTGGCCAGGGCCGACTCCACGAGGCCGCGCAGCCGGTCGACGATGCTGTCGCGGTTGCGCTCCAGCTGCGCCAGTTCGTCGGTGAGGACCCGCAGTCGCGGGGCGAAGGCCGCGGCCCAGGCCGCCGCGTGCTCGGGCAGGGCGGAGGCGGGCAGTTCCCGGATCTGCTGGCGCGCGGGAGTGCGTACCTGCTCGTAACGGGTGGCGTTGGCGTGCCGCACCAGGATGTCGCTCGCCTCGCGCACGGCGGACTCGGCGGCCGAGAGGTCGGCCGCGCAGCCGCGCAGCGCGCGACGGGCCTCGGTGGCCGACTGGCGGGCCTCCTCCAGGGTGCCGGCGTGGGGCGCGGGCTCCTGCTCGTCGTCGGCGTGGGTGTGGTCGCGCAGGAGGTCGCGCAGCAGGGCAGCGGTCTCGTCGAAGCCGCCGGCGCCGTCCTCGGCGGCGCGGTGGGCGCGCAGCAGGTCCGCGTGGGCGGCCCGGGCGCTCTCCACGGCGGCGCTGTGCGCGGCGAGCTGGGCGGTGGCCGTACGGAGCAGGACCTGCGCGTGTTCCACGTGCTCGGGGATCAGGTCCTCGGGCAGTTCGGTGTGCGCCTCGCCCTCGGCGGGGGCGAGGCGTTCGGCCTCGCCGCGCAGCCGGCCGAGCTGCTCGCTCGCGGTGGAGGCCCTGGTCTCCAGCATCTGGACGAGGGATTCGGCGCGGGCCGCGGCGGCCTGGCGGGAGGGCCCGTCGGCGCCGTCCGGGCTCTCGAGGAGCTGGGCGGCCCGGGTGCGGACCTTGTTGGTGAGGCGGTCGAGTTCGGCGAGCGCGGCGCTCTCGTCGCTCTCGGCGCGGGCCTGTTCGGCGCGCAGGTCGGCGCCGACGCCGACCTTCTCGTAGAGCTGGGAGGCGGCGCGGTAGGCCTCGCGCAGGTCCGGCAGCGGCGCCTTGGCGGTGCCGTCGTCCTCGGGGAGCGGCTCGGGGGCCCCAGCGATGTCGGCGCGCTCGGCGCGCAGGGCGCGGGCGGTGCGGCGGGCGTCGTCGGCGGCGCGCTGGGCGGCGCGGCGGTCCTCGTCGGCGGCGCGGGCCCGGTCCAGGCAGACCTCGGCGCGCGCCTCGGACTCGGCGGCGTCGTCGGCGAGTTCGCGGAGCCGGGCCTGCCAGCCGGCGCGTTCGCGCAGGCGGAAGGCGAGGCCGGCGAGGGCGTCGGCGACGCGGCGGGCCCGCTGGGCGGTGTCCTGGCGCTCGTCGCGCACGCGGGCGGCGTCGGCGGCGGCCTCGTCGGCCTCGGCGCGTACGGTACGGGCCTCCGCGAGCTCGGCGTCGGCCTCCTCGGCGAACGCACGGGCGGCCTCGGCCTGCTGCGCGAGCTCGGCGAGGCGGCCGGGCGGGCAGCCGGTGCGCCAGGAGGCGAGGCGGGCGGCGAGCTCGCGGTCCCCGGCGAGGCGGGCGGCCAGCTCGCGGATCTCGGTGTCGCGGGCGGTGGCGCGGGTGCGCAGTGCCTGGCGCTCCTCGTCGGCGGCGTGCTCGTCGTGCATGGCCGGGTTCGGCGGCACGATGAAAATGCTGGACACCGCCGAATCGCCGTCCACGGGCGCCACCGGCGCCAGCAGGGCGGCGGCCGTACCGACGGCGACGGTGGAGCGGGGCAGCAGGGCGGCGCCGGAGAGGACCTCGCGGGCGCGGCTGTGGGTGTCGGGGTCGGTGATGACGACGCCGTCGACGAGTTCGGGGCGGGCCGCGAGGACGGCCGCGTGGTCGGCGGGGTCCACGGACTGGGCGAGGTAGCGCCAGCCGGGGAGGGCCGGGATGCCGTGTTCGCCGAGGTACTCGACGGTGGCGAGGACGTCGGGGCCGGGCGGCAGCAGCCCGCCGTCGCCGAGCGCGCCGAGGATGCGGGCGTCGTCGGCGGCGGCGGTGCGCAGCTCGAACAACTGCCGTTCCGCCGCGGCGACCCCGTCGGTGAGCAGGGTGCGCAGCTCGTCGGCGCCCCGGTCGAGGTCCTCGGCCGAGAGCCCTCCGGAGGGGCTGTCGGGGTGGTGCTGCCCGCGCACGGCGGACGTGCCGCCGACGGAGGCGTCGCCCGTGCGCGGGCCGGGGACCTCGGCGTCCGCGGCGGCGGGGAGGCCGAGGAGCTCGGCCAGCCGCGGTGCGGCCGCGAGGGCCGTGGCGGTGCGGCGTTCGCCGTCGTGGGCGGCTTCGGCCGCATCGGCGGCGTCCGCGGCGCGGGCGGCGGTGAGTTCGGCGCGGGCTTCCGCGGCGGCGGCCTCGCGGGCGGCGTCGGAGGCGGCGCGCGCGGCCTCGCGGGACTCGTCCCAGGCGGCGACGGCGGTCTTCTCGGCGTCGGTGGCGGCCAGCGCGGCCCGGGCCGGGTCGGCGTCGGGCGCGGAGTCGTCGAGCCAGCCGGCGCGGACGGCCTCGGCGGTCTCCTGCTGGACCTCCCCGAGGCGCGAGCGGAGGTGTTCGGCCTCGCTGCGGGCCCGCTGGGCGGCCGTCGCGGCGGCGGTGGCGTCGCGGTGCGCGGCCTCGCCGGTGGCCTGGAGAACCGCGGAACGTTCTTCCTCCTCGTTGGCCACCCGCTCGCCGTGCTCGGCGGCGGTGTGCAGGGCCCGTACGAGGTCGGTGGCGGCCGTGGCGCGCGCGGCCAGTGCCGGGGCGGCGTCCCGCTCGGCCTCCAGGATCGCGGCGGCGACCCGGGCGGAGCGGTCGGCGGCGGCGCGGTGGCGCAGTACGGTCTCGGCGGTCTGCCATGCGGAGTGCAGCGTGCGCGCCTCGAGGAGTTCGCGGCGCTGGGCGGCGGCGGCCTTGTCGGCGACGGTCAGGGCCAGCGAGGCGTGCCGGTAGGCGAGTTCGGCGGAGACGGCGGCGCTGCGGGCGCGGGCGGATTCGGCGGCGGTGACCTCGTGGGCGGCGCCGGTGACGCGCTGGGCGAGGTCGGCGGCGCGGCCGCGCTCCTCGGTGGCGCGGGCGGACAGCCGCCGGGCGAGGGTGCGCGTGCGGCGCTCGGCGCCCGCGTGGACGTCGCGCAGCCGGGAGCGGGTCCCGGTGGCCTCGACGATGCGTCCCAGGAGGTCCACCGAGCCCGCGGTGAAGTCCCGTTCGGCCATCAGCTCGGCGCGGCGGCCGAGCTTGTTGCCGAAGCCGTGGACGAGGTCGGCGAGGCCGTCCGTGTCGCGGGTGTCGGTGACGGCGCGCAGCAGCAGGTCGGTGAAGTCGGAGTCCTTCTTGACCGCGAAGAGGCCGGCGGCCTCGCCCTCGTCGGCGTTCATCTCACGCTGGTAGCGGAAGAGTTCGGGGTCCAGGCCGAGTTCGGTGAGGTGCTCGTTCCAGCGGTCGTGGATCTCCTCGAAGCAGACCTCGAGGTGTGGGTAGGCCTTGCCGGCCTCGGTGAGGGCGTCGCGGAAACCCTTCATCGTGCGGCGGCGGCCCTGGGCGCCGGAGGCGCCTTCGACGGGCGGGCGCACGGCGGTGGCCTCGGCGACGGGCAGGTTGTCGAGGCCGAGGCCCGGGCCGGGGCGGAAGGAATACCAGGCCTCGGCGAACTTGCGCGGGTCGTTGGAGACCTGGCGGCCGCGCCATTCGCTGACCTTGCCGACGACCAGGCACTCGCCGGTCTGGGTGTGCTGCCATTCCAGGGCGACGTGGCCGCAGTCGTCGGCGAGCAGGAACTTGCGCAGTACGCCGGAGCTGGCGCCGCCGAGGGTGTTGCGGTGGCCGGGGAGCATCACCGAGAAGATCAGCTTGAGCAGGACGGACTTGCCGCCGCCGTTCTCCAGGAAGAGCACGCCGGCGGGCGCCGGGCGGCGCGGCGGGCCGGTGGGCTCGTCCTCGAAGAACTCCGCCTGCGCGGGTGCCGGGTGGGGCACCGGCTCGCCGACTCCGCGCAGGTCGAGCACGGTGTCGGCGTAGCGCGCACCGGCGGGCCCGATGGAGTAGAGGCGGATCCGGGACAGCTCGTACATGGCGGGGGACTCTCGTTGTTTCTCGGTGTACTCGGTGCGTTCTCGGTACGCGGGGCAGGTGGCTCAGGCGTGGAACGGCAGGCCGGCGTCGGCCGCGAGCTCCAGGTCGTCGCCCTCGGGCGGCGGCAGCAGGGTGGCGGAGCCGTCGCTGACGGGGACCACGCCCAGTTCCAGGAGTTCGGCCATGGCCGCGCTGCCCGCCATGTCGCGGACCTGGAGCTGGTAGCGGGGGGTGGTGCGGTACGTACCTCCGGCGTCGTCCCCGGTGCGCTGGAGGAAGCCGGACTCGGTGAGGAAGGCGGCGGCCTTGCCGACGATGCCTGTGGTGGAACCGGCGAGGCGGCGGGCGTCCTTGGTGGCGCCGGTCGCGCTGCGGCGGGCGTAGACGCGCCAGGCTGCCTCCAGGCCGGGGGCGTCGGAGGCGGGGTCGGTGTTCTCTCCGAGCTCCTCGGCCCGCTCCTCGAGGCGGCGGCAGGTCTGCCGGACGAAGGCGTCGACGCCGTTGACGGTGATGCGGCCGATGTAGCCGTCGTCGGCGAGGTCCTCGGGGCGGGGGAAGGCGAGGGCGGCGACGGCGAGGTGGGCGAGGCCGTGCAGGAAGCGGTCGGCGGAGTCGGCGGCGGTACGGCGGGCGTAGTCGCCCATGCGGACGGCGAAGACGGAGTCCTCACCGGCGGCCACGGCCATTCCGGCGCGCGGGGACACCTCCAGGACGACGAGGCCGAGGCCGGTGGCGACGGCGTCGGCGAGGCGGCCGAAGGCGGGGTCCTCGCGGTAGCGGCGCAGCAGCTCCGCGTACTCGGCGTCACGGGCGGGGAGGAGCTTGGGCTGCAGCCCGAAGGCGACGAGCCGGGCCGCGTCGGCGGCATCGGCCGGGGTGAGGGTCCCTGCGGTGGCGGGCGCGACGGGAGCCGACGGCGCGTCGGGCTCGCTCCACGCGGGGTGCTCGGCGTGGTGGTCGCTCACGGGTGGGTCTCCTCGGCGGTGGGGGTGGCTGTGTACGGCGAAGCGGGCAGGGCCGCGGCGGGCAGGGCGGGCGGAGCGGCTCCGGCGGGCAAGGTGGCTCCGGCGGGCAGGGCCGCTCGGGCGGGCAGGACGGCTCCCCCGCACCGCCCGGCCGGGGCGGCGGCGGCCGTCATGCCGCCTCCGAGCGGTCGGCGGCCATCCCGGCCGCGTCCAGGAGGGCGGTGCCGACGATCAGGTCCGCGCCGCCGAACTCGGGGTCGTCGAGCGGGGTGCCGTCGTCCACCGCGAAGAGCAGCCGCTCCTCGCCCTGGCGGTAGGCCGTGCCGACGGCCGGGCTCGCCGCGTGGACCGCCAGCAGGGCCACCAGGTACGGCAGGTCGGGGTCGCTGCGGCGGGCCTCCGCGAGGAGGCCGGACAGCCGGCGCGGGGCGTCGTGCGGCAGGTCCAGGAGCTCCATCGCGGCGGCGAGCTGCTCCTCGCTGAAGCGGCTGTCGTCCGGGGTCGCGATGAGATCCGGCTCGGGCATCTCCGCACCGAGGTGCTCCCGCTCCACGGGCGGGGTGAGCAGTATGTCGACCAGGTCCCCCACCCGCACCGAGACCGGCGTGCGCAGGCCCGCGCCGGAGGCGAAGAAGGCGTCCGTCACCCGGCGCGCCCGTTCCAGCGGGAGCGGCAGCAGCGGGGCCACCAGCTGGCCGTACAGATCGATGCCGGAGCGCGGCGCGGGGGCGGCGAAGGCCTGGCGGTCCTGCTCGGCGCGGAAGAGCGGCCCGGCGTCCAGGAGCCGGGACTGGAGCTGGGTGTGGCGGCGGATGCAGTCCTTGACGATGTCGACGAGTTCGGCGGCGCGCCGCTTGCTTTCCGGCTCCTCGGCCTCGTCGCGCGCCCTGCGGATGTTGGTCAGGATCGCGTTCTCGTGGCGGTAGCGGTCGGCGACGTGGTCGAGGGCCTCGTCGATCATGTCGGGGACGGACTGGAGCCAGTCCACCGCCCGGACGTTGCGCCGCGTCGCGTCCAGGGTGCGGCGCAGGGTCTCCGCGTACTGGACCGTCCGGTACCGGGCCTGCTCGGCGGCGAGTTGGGCGTCCGCCAGCCGGCCGCGGCTGATCAGCACCTCCAGCTTGACCTCGGCCGCGATCTGGGCGCTGGTCACGTCGGTGTCGAGGGCTCCGACCAGCACGTTGACGGCCTCGTCGGTGGTGCGCAGGTACACCGCGCCGCCGTACCCCGGCACCTCCTCGATCAGCTTGAAGTCGTAGTCGCGCCGGACGTAGACGCCGTCCGGGCCGAAGGTGCCGTAGATCGCGCGGAAGCCGCGGTCCACGCTGCCGACGTTGATGAGGTTCTCCAGCACCCAGCGGGCCACCCGCTCGTGCTCGGCCGCGAGCCGGGCCGGGGCCTGGGCGGCGACGCGCGGGAGCAGTCTGGCCACTATCTGCTCGTGGTCGGCGCCGGTGTCGAAGTCCATGTTGAGCGTGACCAGGTCGATCGCGGCCAGCGCGACCTCCGCCATCGCGTAGACCCCGTACTCGCCCGCCAGATTGGCCTTGCGTACGTCGAGGTCGTGCAGCGGTGCGGTGCAGGCGAGGGCGCGCAGCCGCCGGGCCAGGCCCTCGTCGGCGGCCGGGCCCGGCGCCGGGGACGGAAGGGTCTTCGCCGGGGCGGGGAGAGTCACGGACAAAGACTAGGCGCTGACCCTGACAACATCCCAAACGGCATGGTTCGGCCGGATCGTCCGCGGATCGTCCCCGGCTACCGGGATCACGACGGCAGGCCTGTTCTACGCTCACCGCATGGCTTCCATGATCACACCCACCGAGGCGGCGATCGACCTCAACGCCGACCTCGGCGAGGGCTTCGGGCGCTGGACTCTCACGGACGACGAGGCCCTGCTGTCCGTCGTCACGAGCGCCAACGTCGCCTGCGGTTTCCATGCCGGGGACCCGTCCATCATGCGCCGGGTCTGCGAGCTGGCGGCCGAGCGGGGCGTACGGATCGGCGCGCAGGTCTCCTACCGCGACCTGGCGGGCTTCGGGCGGCGCTCGATGGACGTGCCGCCCGGTGAGCTCGCGGACGAGGTGGCCTACCAGATCGGGGCGCTGGAGGTGTTCGCGCGGGCCGCCGGCTCCCGGGTGTCGTACGTGAAACCGCACGGCGCGCTCTACAACTGCACCGTCCACGACGCCGGCCAGGCCGCCGCGGTGGTCGCGGGGGTCCTGACGGCCGGGGGCACCCTGCCCGTACTCGGCCTCCCGGGCTCCCTGCTGCTCGCGGCCGCCGCGGAGGCGGGGCTGTCCCCCGTGCCGGAGGCCTTCGCGGACCGCGCCTACACGCCCGCCGGGACGCTGGTGCCGCGCACCGAGCCGGGGTCGGTGGTGCACGATCCGGACGCCGTGGTGGCGCGGGCCGTACGGATGGCGACGGAGGGGACGGTCACGGCGGCCGACGGGTCCCCGGTCCCCGTCGCCGCCCGTTCGCTGTGCCTGCACGGGGACACCCCGGGGCCGCGGACCTCGCGCGCCGGGTCCGCGCGGCGCTGGGCGCGGCCGGGGTCCGGGTGGAGGCCTTCGCGTGAGGACCCTCGTGGCCGGCGGGGAGGCGCTGCTGATCGAGGTGGACTCGGCCGCGGAGGTGGCCGCGCTCCACGCCGAACTGCTGCGGCGCCGGGACGCGGGCGAACTGGGTCCCGTACGGGACCTCGTGCCCGCCGCGCGGACGGTACTGCTGGACGGCGTACGGGACCCCGCCGAGCTGGGCGCCCGGATCGCCCGCTGGGAGGTGCCGCCGCTCGCGGAGTCGCAGGGCCCCCTGATCACCGTCCCGGTGCGGTACGACGGGCCGGACCTGGCGGAGGTGGCGCGGCTGTGGGGGGTGGCCCCGCGGGCGGTCGCGGGCATCGTCGGCGACACCGTCTTCCGGGTGGCCTTCTGCGGGTTCGCGCCCGGCTTCGGCTATCTGACCGGGCTGCCGGAGCGCTTCCGCCTGCCCCGGCGGGCCACGCCCCGTACGGCCGTCCCGGCGGGCTCGCTGGCCCTCGCCGGGGAGTACGCGGGGGTGTACCCGCGCTCCTCCCCCGGCGGCTGGCAGCTGGTCGGGTCCACGGACGCAGTGCTCTGGGACCCGCAACGGGATCCGGCTGCGCTGTTCGCGCCGGGGGTGCGGGTGCGGTTCACGGAGGCGGGCCGATGACCGGGCTGCTGGTGGTGCGGCCGGGAGCGCTGACCACGGTCCAGGACCGGGGCCGCCCGGGATACGCGCACCTCGGGGTCCCGCGCTCGGGAGCCCTGGACACGGCGGCGTACGCGCTGGCCAACCGGCTGCTCGGCAACGCCCCGGACGCGGCGGCGCTGGAGACGACCCTCGACGGGGTCGGGCTCCGGGCCCTGGCTCCGGTCACCGTGGCGGTCACGGGCGCGCCCTGTTCCGTACGAGCGGCCGGCCGCCCGGTGGCCTGGGGAGCCGCGGTCAGGCTGCCGGCCGGAGCGGAGCTCGAGGTGGGCCGGGCGGAGTCGGGGCTGCGCAGCTACGTCGCGGTGCGGGGAGGCCTGGGCGTCCCGCCGGTCCTGGGCAGTCGCTCGACGGACCTGCTGTCGGGCCTGGGGCCGCCGGTCCTGTCGGCCGGGACCCTGCTGCCGGTCGCCCCGCCGGGCCCGGACCCGGTCCCGGCGGCGGATGCCTGCGGACTGCCCGCGGCGCCTTCGGAACTGCTGCTCCCGCTGCGGCTGGGGCCGCGGGCGGACTGGTTCACGCAGGCTTCGCTGGCCGGGCTGTGGCGTTCGGTGTTCCGGGTGTCGCCGATGTCCAACCGCATCGGCCTGCGCACGGAGGCGGGGGCACCGCTGGTCCGGGCCCGGGAGGGCGAACTGCCGAGCGAGGGCATGGTCCTGGGCGCGGTCCAGGTCCCGCCGGACGGCCTGCCGGTGGTGTTCCTGGCCGACCACCCGGTGACGGGCGGCTACCCGGTGGTGGGCGTGGTCCCGCCGGGCCGGGCCCTGGACGCGGCGGCGCAGGCGCGGCCGGGGGTTCCCGTACGGTTCACGCGCTCCCGATGAAACGTTCGAAAGGCCTTCGGTCAAGAACTGGTTGAAGGGACCGTCCAGGTCCCGAACTCACGGGAGGACCGGGTGCGCAGCCCACGACAGGAGACCGGACCCCCGGATCTCACCACACCCGCGGGGTTCGGGGCGTTCTACGAGGAACACGTCGACGCCGTCCTCGGCTTCGTCACCCGCCGGGTCGCCGACCCGCACCTGGCGGCGGACCTGACGGCGGACATCTTCCTCGCCGCGATGGGGGCGGCCGCCGGCTACCGGCCCGACCGGGGAGTGCCGATCGCCTGGCTGTACGGGATAGCCCGCAACATCCTGTCGGGGCACGCCCGCGGCGTGGCCCGCGAGAGCGGCGCCCTCGCACGTCTCAGCGGCCGACGGCTCCTCGACGACCAGGACGTCGCCGCGATAGAGGAACGGATCGACGCCCAGCGGGCCTTCCGGGCCCTGGCCGATCGGCATGCCGCCCTGTCCGAGCCGCTGCGGGCCGCCCTCGACCTGGTCGTCGTCGACGGTCTCACCCCGGCCGAGGCCGCGCAGGTCCTCGGCGTCACCCAGGCGACGATCCGGGTCCGCCTGCACCGCGCCCGGCGCGCCTTGCACGCCCCGGAGCAGGTCCAGCGGACGGCCCTCGAACACCAGTTGAAGGTGGCCCGATGAGCAACAGGCCCATTGCGTTCGAGCAGCGGCTGAAGGCGGAGCTCCTGGTGCGGATGCCGGATCGGCCCGCGCCCGGGCCCGCCCCCGTCCGCCGCTCTCCGGCACGCCGGTACCGTCTGTCGCTCGCCCTCGGCGCGGTGGCGGCGACGGCCGCGGGCCTCATCGCCCTCCCCGTCCTCGGCGACAGCGGCGGCGCGTCCCCCGCCCACGCCTACACGCTGACCAGGGCTGACGACGGCAGCATCCTGGTCGAGCTGTTCCATCCCGATGGCCTGCCCGGCCTGGAGCGTGAGCTCCGGGGGTTGGGCTTCAGCGTCGCGATGGTCTACGGGAAGCCCAAGTCGGAGTGCCCCACGTACGCCGGGGCGGCGATCGACGTTCCCGGGGAACCTCTGACCAGCGCCAACGAGAACGGAATCGTGTTGAGGATCAACGCGAAGACTCTCCCCGCGGGGCACACCCTCATACTCGAAATGCCCTCGGAGACCCGGTTGGCCAGGCACCCCGGCGCCATGGGGTTCGGAGTGGTCGAAGCGTCGAAGGTGCCGCCCTGCGTCCCCGAGGACCCGCCGCCGCCGGCCGACGACGGGACGCAGCCGCACCGGACGCTGTCGCCGGACGAGTTGGAGGCGCGGCGGCAGGAGGAGGCGCGGTTGAAGGAAATCCGTGAGAAGTATCGCGCGGAGCACCCGGACGCCCCCAAGGGGTAACCGCGAACGCCTCGCCCCGGCCGCACCGGCCGGGGCGAGGTGCGTCAGGCCCGGGTCGGCGTCCGCCCCGCCCTGCCGCCCGTCGTGGTCTCCGCTACACCGCCGATTCCGGCGCGATCCGGCTCCGGACGGCCGACTGGACGTCCTCCTCCTCCGCCGGATCGGCGGCCAGGCGGCGCAGCCGCGGAGCCACGCGGGCGTCGGCGGTCTCGGCGTGGTGGGCCGCCACCTCGCGGGTGGTCTCCTCGCAGTCCCACAGGCATTCGACGGCGAAGCCCGCCGCGAAGGAGGGGTCGGTGCTGGCCAGGGCCCGGGCGGCCCGGCCGCGCAGGTGGGACGAGGCCGTTTCGCGGTAGATGTGCCGCAGCACGGGGGCCGCGCAGGCGATCGCGAGGCGGCCCGCTCCGTCCACCAGGGCGTACAGGGCCCGGGTGTCGGGGCCCTCGCCGCGGACGGTGGAGCGCAGGGCTCCGAGGACCAGGCCGGCGTCCTCGGCTCCGCCCCGGGCGGCCAGGATGGCCGCTGCGGCCGCGCCCAGGGCGTCGGGGCGGTGGATCCAGCGGCGGGCGCGTTCGACGGCCCCGGGGCCGCACATGCGCTCGTACGCGGCCACGGCGGGCTCGTCGGCGGCGGCTTCGATGAGGTCCAGCACGGCCGGGTTCTCCGGTTCCGCGAGGACCAGGTGGTGCAGGGCGGTGGCGCGGGCCGCCTCGCCGGAGGCTCCGGCGGCCGCCGCGAGGATGGCGGGCCGGTCCTCGGGCTGGGCCACGGCGGCGAGACAGCGCGCGGCGGGCACGTGCAGCGGGGTGCCGCGGCGCAGTCCGTCGGCGGCCCAGTCGAAGACGGCTTGGACTCCCCAGCCGGGCCGGGGGCCGCTCGGGGTCAGCTGGCGCTGCCAGCGGTCGAAGGAGCCCTGCTGACGGGCGGCGCGCAGGCGCTCCCCGTACCGCGGTGACTCCTCCCACAGGCACCAGGGCCTCGGCTCGTACGCGTCGCGGATGGCGGCGGCCAGCCGCGCCTCGCCCTCCACCGTGGCGGGGAAGCGGGCGATGACCGGCTCGGCCAGGGACCGCAGCCCCTCGTCGTCGTCGCGCAGGGCGAGCTCGTCGAGGGCCCAGGCCCAGTTCGCTCCGGAGGCGGCGTAGCCGCGCAGCAGCATGAGCGCGTCGTCGCGGCCGTAGGAGGCGAGGTGGCCCAGTACGGACAGGGCGAGGCCCGTCCGGTGGTCCGCTTCGTCGAGGAGGTCCTCGGCGCCGAAGAGGTGGGCCTCGATCGCGCCGAGGGGGCCGTCGAGATCCAGGTACAGCCGGGCGTAGTACAAGGAGCGGTTCTCGACCTGCCAGTCCTGGCGCGGGTCGCGGAGCACGCACTGGTCGAGGGCCTCCAGGGCCTCCGCCCTGGGCGCCGCGAGGGCGTGCAGCGTGCCGTCGCCACGGCCCCGCTGGAGCAGCCCGAGCAGCGTGCCGCTCGGCGCTATGACTGGTTCGAACATGGGAATGGCCTCAAATCAAGCTGGGGACGCAACCGGGAATCGGGATTCACAGGGCCGCGTAACAGCATGTGAGGACGTTCGCCGTCAGGTTCCGCTCGATGTAGACCATTGCCTTCTCACTCTCGTCGGTGCTTCGCCACCATGGCGGCCGGTGCGGCAGGGGGTGGGTGTGGACACCCTTCGTGTCCAGCCCGCTCCTGCC
The DNA here is from genome assembly GCF_045208355.1 of Streptomyces sp. NBC_01546. NCBI lineage: Bacteria > Bacillati > Actinomycetota > Actinomycetes > Kitasatosporales > Streptomycetaceae > Streptomyces > Streptomyces sp. NBC_01546. The sequence continues at coordinate 6,614,439 of NZ_CP109379.1, read as the reverse complement.
CGTCCGTCATGTTCGCGAATCGAATCCGTCGCCATGATGACCCAGCCGGTTTGTGCGCCGCGACCACATTTACGGCCGCCGTGACCAACCTGTGAGGTCGGGAACCGGCCGGGCCCGGCCAGATCCCGGCAAAAAAGCGGATTACTCGGCTCCGAAGAGTTCCAGCAGGTCGGCCTTGGCGAACATGCGCGCCGTGTCCACGGCGGACGGGGTTCCGGCCGTCGGATCGGCCCCTCCGGCGAGCAGGGCCCGGATGACGGCCTCCTCGCCCTTGAAGACGGCTCCGGCGAGCGGGGTCTGGCCGCGGTCGTTGGCCCGGTCGGCCTCGGCGCCGCGGGCCAGCAGGGCCGTGACGGCGTCGGCGTGGCCGTGGTAGGCGGCCAGCATGACGAGGGTGTCGCCGCGGTCGTTGGTGAGGTTCGCCGGCACTCCGGCGTCGAGGTACGCGGCGAGCGTCTCGGTCTCGCCCTGACGGGCGAGGTCGAAGATCTTGGTGGCCAGTTCGATGACGTCCTCGTCGGGGACGTCCTGGGAACCGGAGCCGCCTTCGGTGTGCTCGCTCATCGTTCGTACCGCCTTTCACTCGCTGCTGGCATGGCCCGTCCCGGTGGACAGTCCCCCGGCCGGGCGGGCAGGGGGGTGCACGGCACTGCGTCCGTACGGGTGAATCGTCAGGGTAGCGCCCGGACCTGCACATGTCGGGGCCAGGCCGAGGCCAGTGAAAAACTCCTGGATTCACCCGTATGCACCTTTTGTCGCATTGATACTTCCTGTGAGCCTGGAAGAACTGATGGTGACTGTCCCCACCCACCAGGAGAACCCCTCATGGTCCTGTCCATCTCAGGCGTCGTCCTGCTCGGCATCATCTGCTTCCTGTTCTTCAAGAAGGACGGGATGAAGCTGACCCACGCGTTCGTCTGCTCCCTGTTCGGCTTCTTCCTCGCCGGCTCCGCCATCGCTCCGAGCATCACCGCGAGCACCGCGAGCCTCGCGAGCCTTCTCGGCGGGATCAAGCTCTAGCCCGGCCGAGGCACGGCGACACCCAGCCCCACCCGAAGCACCCGAACACCCACAACTCCAGGAGACGCCCGTGGCCCGGCGCCCACTTCCCCGCATCCTCAACAGCGGCTCCACGTCGCTGGCACGGGGCCGCGACCTCGCTCGCACGGCCGCCGACAGCGCCACGGACGTCCTCCATCCGCTCCTCACCATCGGACGCGGCCTGCGCGTCCTGGCCTCGGCCGGGCGGCGCAAATGGTCCGAAACCCCCAAGGACAAGCGTGGTCCCGCGCTGTTCCTGGGAGCCGCCTGCGTCCTCGTGGTCGCACTCGTCCCCTACGGTCCGCTCCTCGCCCTGATCACCCTCATGGCGGCGGCTGCCTGGCAGGGACGCGACCGCACTCCGGTGAAGACCGGGCCCAGCGATGCCGAGACCGAACGGCTCGGCTCCCTCTACGAAGCACTCGTGCCGTACTTCTCCACCCCGGAGGACCCGAGCCCGCTCTTCGCCCACGGCGGGGACTGGGACAAGGCCTTCAGCGGCTACGAGTTCGACGAGGCGGGCCGCGTCACCCGGCTCCACATCCGCTACCCGGCCTACTTCACCGATGGCGAGGCCGCCTCACGGGCCCGGATCGAGGCATTGCTGCACGCCAAGTCCGGGCGCGGACGGGAGTATCTCTTCGACTGGGACGAGGAGGGCAACCAGCTCGACCTGAGTGTGCTGGCGGCGCTGCCGACGGGCATCGCCGTCCAGCCTTTCGTCACCTCCCCCGGCGAGACCGTCCTCGGTTTCACCGACGCCGGAAGCGTCCAGCGCACCCTGCCCGTCCTGGAGGGCGACGAGCCGCGGGACGTGCCGCCGGTCGTCTGGCGCACCGGTCCCCGCTCCACCGAGCCCCACCTGCTGGCCGTCGGCCAGCCCGGCAGCGGCACCTCCACCCTGCTGCGCTCCATCGCCCTCCAGGCCCTGCGGCACGGCGGCGACGTACTGATCGTCGAGGGCGGCGGCAGCGGCGAGTACGCCTGCCTGTCCGGCCGCAGCGGCGTCCTCGCCGTGGAATGCGGGCCGGTCGGGGCGCTGGCCACCCTGGAGTGGGCCGCGACGGAGACCGAGCGGCGCCTCATCGCCACCCACCGGGCCCGCGAGGCCGGCCGCCAGGCGCCCGAGGACACCCGCCGCCCCCTGTGGATCCTGCTGGACCGGCCCAGCGTGCTGGCGCACCTCGCGGCCGCCGAGGGCGGACCCGACCCGCTGGCCCAGCTCCAGGTGCCGCTGCGGCACGGACGGGCCGCGCACATCACCGTGGTGGTGGCCGAACAGTTCGACCACCTGGAACTGCTCCACGACGCCGTCTGGCAGCACACCCGCGCCCGCGTCGTGCTCGGTCCCGCCGCCATCCAGCAGGTCGCCGACGTCCTGGGGCTGCCGCCGCACACCACCCCGCCGGCCCAGGTCCCGCCGGGCCGGGGATACGCCCGGCTCGGCTCGGGACCGGTGCACCGGCTCCAGGTGCCCGCCACCCCGGACCCGTACGACGACGCCGCCCACCCGGCGTTCCGCCAGGCCGTGCTGGAGCTGCTGCCCGAACGGCAGGGCGACGTCACCCCGGCCAAGCGGATCCAGGGCCAGCCCCCGGCCCAGGCCCAGGGCCCGGCCGTCGAGGCGCCGTCCCCCTGAGCGCCGTTACGCCACGAACGTGCGCGGGGGCTCGGCGCCGCTGCCGCCCGCACCCGTGCCGACCAGGGCCGCGGCCGCCGACAGCCGGGAGGCGGCCTCCTCGGCCACCGGCCCGCCCACGGTGAACGGCAGCCGGACATAGCCCTCGAAGGCCCCGTCCACGCCGAACCGGGGCCCCGAGGGGACCCGTACGCCGACCCGCTCCCCGACCTCGGCCAGCCGCGAGCCCGACAGCCCGCCCGCCCGGGCCCACAGCGTCAGCCCGCCCTTCGGAACCTCGAACTCCCAGTCCGGCAGCTCCCGCCGCACCGCCGCGACCAGCGCGTCCCGGTTCTCCCTGGCCTGCTCCTGGCGGATCCCGACGGCCTCCTGCCAGCCCCCGGTCCGCATCAGCCAGTTCACCGCGAGCTGCTCCAGCACCGGCGTGCCGAGGTCGGCGTAGGCGCGGGCGGCGACCAGGCTCCGGATCACGTCGGGGGCCGCGCGGACCCAGCCGATGCGCATGCCCGCCCAGAAGGCCTTGCTGGCGGAGCCCACGGTGATCACCGTGCTGCCCGACGGGTCGAAGGAGCAGACCTGGCGGGGCATCTCCATGTCCGGGTCGAGCCGGAGTTCCAGCATGGTCTCGTCGACCACCAGGACGGTGCCCGCGGACCGGGCGGCCTCGACCATGGCCCGGCGCTGCTCCTCGGAAGCCAGGGCTCCGGTCGGGTTGTGGAAGTCGGCCACGACGTAGGCGAGGCGGGGGGCGGAGTCGCGCAGCACCTGCCGCCAGACGTCCATGTCCCAGCCGGCCAGCCCGTCGGCCATCGCGACGGGTACCAGGCGCACCCCGGCCGCGCGCATGAGCTGGAGGATGTTCGCGTAGGAGGGGGACTCGACGGCGATCCGCTCGCCGCGCCCGGCGAACAGGCTGCAGATGGCGTCGATCGCGCCCATCGCGCCGGTGGTGACCATGATCTGCTCGGGCATGGTGGGGATGCCCGCCTCGGTGTAGCGGTCGGCGAGCATCCGGCGCAGTGCGGGCAGGCCCGCCGGGTAGTCGCCGTGGGTGTGCGCGTACGGCGGCAGCTCCTCCAGGGCGCCCTGGACCGCCTTGGTGAGCCACGGCTCGGGGGCGGGCAGGGCGGCGCAGCCGAGGTCGATCATGGAGCCGAGGGACTCGGGCGGCAGCGGTTCCAGCCCGCGGGCGGGCAGCGGGTTCCCGGCCGGTACGGAGGTCCAGCTGCCGGCACCCCGGCGGGACTCCAGGAATCCCTCCGCACGCAGGGCCTCGTACGCGGCGGCGACGGTGGTGCGGCTGAGGGAGAGGGCGGCGGCCAGCTCGCGCTCGGCGGGCAGCCGGGCGGCGACCGGAACGCGGCCTTCGAGGACGAGGAGGCGGATCCCGTCGGCGAGCGTGCGGTACGCGGGCAGTTTGCGGGAGCCGGGCGCGGCGGGACGGTCCTGCTGGGAGCCGATCAGACGGGCGAGCTGCGCGGCACCGACCGCTGAGGTCCATTCGGCCATTGCGTCCGGTCCACCTTCGTCGAATTGGCCTCGACTGGGCGCGCCGGAGGCCGGGATTGGATTGAAGTCTGCGCAGACAGACTGTCACGCGCCGATCCACCTGCACCAGGGGGCCTGCGCGGAGGGGGCGCACTCGTCCCCCGTTCACCTTGCGGACCACCATCACCCCTCGCCCCGGGGGATACTGCGGCCGTGACGCACGTACGCCTTCGCCATCCGTATCTGGACCACCCGGCCCCGATCCCCTTCGCACACCGGGGAGGGGCCGCTGACGGGCTGGAGAACACCGCCGTCGCCTTCCGGCGGGCCGCCGAAGCGGGCTACCGGTACTTCGAGACCGATGTGCACGCCACGGCCGACGGGAAGCTCGTCGCCTTCCACGACTCCACCCTGGACCGGGTCACCGACGGACAGGGCAGGATCGCCGAGCTGCCGTGGAAGCGGATCCGCGAGGCGCGGGTCGGGGGCACCGAACCGCTGGCCCTCTTCGAGGACCTGCTGGAGGAGTTCCCGGACGCCCGCTGGAACATCGACATCAAGGCCGAGTCCGCGCTGCACCCGCTGGTGAACCTGATCGCGCGGGCCGGGGTCTGGGACCGGGTCTGCGTGGGCTCCTTCTCCGAGAGCCGGGTGGCCCGGGCGCAGAAGATCGCCGGCCCCCGGCTGGCGACCTCGTACGGCGTGCGCGGGGTGCTCGGCCTGCGGCTGCGCTCGTACGCGATCCCCGCGGCGCTGCGCGTCGGGGCGGTGGCGGCCCAGGTTCCGGAGACCCAGGCGGGCATCCGCGTGGTCGACCGGCGCTTCGTGCGGACCGCGCACGAGCGGGGCCTGCAGGTGCACGTCTGGACCGTGAACGAACCGGAACGTATGGAGTCTCTCCTCGACCTGGGAGTCGATGGCATCATGACCGACCGGATCGACATCTTGCGCGCGGTGCTGGACCGGCGCGGGGCCTGGGCCTGACAAGGCCGCGGGTCCCCGCGCGGACTCCGGGGGGCCGCGCGCCACGGGGACCAGCGAGGGGGCACTCCATGAGTGGGCGAGACGGCGGCAAAACCGCCGAAGCGGAACCGGGGGCCGAGGACGGCAGACCGGCGGCGGTGACGGCGGCCGCGCGCAAGCGCGAGCAGCGGGGCTGGTACTTCTACGACTTCGCGGTCTCGGTGTACTCGGCGAGCGTGCTCACGGTGTTCCTCGGGCCCTATCTGACCTCGGTGGCCAAGGCCGCCGCGGACGCCGAGGGCTTCGTGCACCCGCTGGGCATCCCGGTGCGGGCCGGTTCCTTCTTCGCCTACTCGGTCTCGGCCTCGGTGATCCTGGCGGTCGTGCTCATGCCGCTGGTGGGCGCCGTCGCCGACCGGACCGGGCGCAAGAAGCCGCTGCTGGCGGTGGCCGCGTACACGGGCGCCGCGGCGACGGCCGGGATGTACTTCCTGGGCGGCGAGCGCTACCTGCTGGGCGGGCTGCTGCTGGTCGTGGCGAACGCCGCGCTGTCCGTCTCGATGGTGCTCTACAACGCCTATCTGCCGCAGATCTCCACTCCGGACGAGCGGGACACGGTGTCCTCGCGGGGCTGGGCCTTCGGCTACACCGCGGGCTCCCTGATGCTCGTCATGAATCTGGTGCTCTACACGGGCCACGACTCCTTCGGCCTCTCCGAGGGCGAGGCGGTACGGATCTGTCTGGCCTCGGCGGGCCTGTGGTGGGGGGCCTTCGCGCTGATCCCGCTGCGCCGGCTGCGGGACCGGGCCGTGGTCCGCGAGCCCGGGGCGGGCCCGGCCGTCAGCGGCTGGAAGCAGCTCGTCGCCACCTTGAAGGACATGCGGCGCTATCCGCTGACCCTGTCGTTCCTGCTGGCGTACCTGATCTACAACGACGGCGTGCAGACGGTGATCTCGCAGGCCTCGATCTACGGCTCGGAGGAGCTGGAGCTGGAACAGTCCACCCTGATCGGGGCGGTGCTGCTCGTGCAGGTCCTGGCGGTGGCGGGCGCGCTGGGGATGGGGCGGCTGGCCCGGATCTACGGCGCCAAGCGGACGATCCTGGGCTCGCTGGCCGCCTGGGCGGTCACGCTGGCGGCCGGATACTTCCTGCCGGCCCGGACCCCGGTGTGGTTCTTCGCACTCGCGGCCATGATCGGGCTGGTGCTGGGCGGCAGCCAGGCGCTGTCGCGCTCGCTGTTCTCGCACCTGGTGCCGGCGGGCAAGGAGGCCGAGTACTTCTCGGCGTACGAGATGAGCGACCGCGGGCTGAGCTGGGTGGGGCCCCTCGTCTTCGGCCTCACGTACCAGGTCACGGGCAGCTACCGGGACGCGATCATCTCGCTGGTGGTCTTCTTCGCACTGGGATTCGTGCTGCTGGCCAGAGTGCCGGTGCGGCGCGCGGTGGAGGCGGCAGGCAATCCTGTACCTGAACGGGTCTGAGAGCGGATCCGCGAGTGCGCACGGCCCGGATCCACGAACGAATTCCGAACGGATTTAGACGTTGAAGCCAAGGGCCGGTAGTGTACGCCTTTGGCCTGCCAGGCGGACCGTTACTGCGCGCTAAAGAAGTGTAGACGTTGGGTGACATCTGCTGCCAGATGTGACAAAACGGGCATTGGTGGGTACAACAAGGGGCGGCACGACGGGCGACGCGTGACCCGGAGCGGGAATCTATACCGCCGACCGGACGTTGACCGGATGACGACGACAGCGACACCTGTCCTGTGGGCGACAAGCCCGGGAGGCACGATTCATGAGTGAGCGAGCTCTCCGCGGTACGCGCCTCGTGGTTACCAGCTACGAGACGGACCGCGGCATCGATCTGGCCCCGCGCCAGGCGGTGGAGTACGCATGCCAGAACGGACATCGATTTGAGATGCCGTTCTCGGTTGAGGCAGACATTCCGCCGGAGTGGGAGTGCAAGGCGTGCGGCGCCATGGCACTCCTGGTGGACGGGGACGGGCCCGAAGAGAAGAAGGGCAAGCCTGCGCGAACGCACTGGGACATGCTCATGGAGCGGCGCACCCGCGAGGAGCTGGAGGAAGTGCTGGCCGAGAGGCTGGCGGTCCTTCGTTCCGGCGCCATGAACATTGCCGTGCATCCGCGGGACAGCCGCAAGTCCGCCTGACAGCCGGACGAGACAACAGCCGAGGGGCCCCGCCACACACCGTGTGGCGGGGCCCCTCGGCTGTTTTGTCGTTCCGGGGCTACGGGGCGAGCGGCGGGCGATAGCCCGTGTCCGGCCCCTGCTGCTGCCCGGGCCGGTCCTCCCGGATGACCTCGCCCTGGACGACCTTGCCGTCGGGGTAGTGGATGCGGGCCTGCTGGAAGGCGTCGCCGAAGGTCCCGGCGGGGGCCGAGGCCATCTTCCGCTCCAGCGAGCGGGCCGCACGGCGGCCGATCCACGCGCGGACGGGCGGAAGCAGACAGAGCAGGCCCGCCACGTCGGAGAGCAGGCCCGGCACGATCAGGAGCAGGCCCGCCAGCATGGTGAGGCCGTTGCCCCGGCCGGGCTGCTGCGGGGTGGGCTGCACGCCCTGCTGCGCCTGCTGGAAGGTGTCGGTCAGGTTCTTGAAGGCACGGCGCCCCGCGCGCTTGATGACCACCACGCCCAGAACCATCCCGCCCGCGAGCAGCGCGGCGACGGTGAGCCCGCCGGCTGCGCCCGCGACCAGGCCGAGCAGCCAGATCTCCAGGATCAGCCAGGCGGCGACCGCCAGGGGGAGGAACGTACGGGCGGGTGAGCGCCGCTGCCGGGGGGCCGTCGGGGTAGTGGGAACGCCGGTCGTCATACCCTCCAGTGTGCCTGGGTCTGCGTAAAAGCAGCCTCAGCCGGAGGTACCGGACATCCCCTAAGGGGTGTCCGGCCGGTCAGGCCTTGTCGGTGTCCTTGGGCGCGGCCTTGGGGGCGGCCTTGGGGGCGGCCTTGGAGGCCTTGCCGGGGAGCAGCTTGGCCGCCTGGGCCTTGAGGCCCCACTGGGTTACCCGCCACAGGGCCTCCACCACGATGTCCTTGCTCATCTTGCTGTCGCCGAACTCGCGCTCGACGAAGGTGATCGGGACCTCCACGACGCGGAAACCCTTCTGCACGGCCCTGCGGGCCAGGTCGACCTGGAAGCAGTAGCCCGCGGAGGCCACCTCGTCCAGCCCCAGACCCTCCAGGGTCTCGCGGCGGAACGCCCGGTAGCCGCCGGTCACGTCGCGGATCGGGACGTTCAGCATCAGCCGGGAGTACGTGGAACCGCCGCGCGAGAGGATCTCGCGGCTCTTGGGCCAGTTGACGACGCGGCCGCCCGGCACCCAGCGGGAGCCCAGCACCAGGTCGGCGCCGGTCAGCGCGGTGAGCAGGCGCGGCAGCTCCTCCGGCTGGTGGGAGCCGTCGGCGTCCATCTCGACGATCACGCCGTAGCCGGCCTCCAGGGCCCAGACGAAGCCGGCCAAGTAGGCGGCTCCGAGGCCCTCCTTGCCCTTGCGGTGCAGGACGTGCACGTGGTCGTCGCCCACCGCCAGCTCGTCGGCGAGCTTGCCGGTGCCGTCCGGGCTGTTGTCGTCGGCGACCAGGATGTGGGCCTCGGGCACCGCCGCGCGGACGCGGCCGACGATCAGCCCGATGTTCTCCGCCTCGTTGTAGGTCGGAATGATCACCAAGGCCGTACCGAGCGGCCCGTAGGTCCGCTGTCCGCCGTCGCTCACTGAGTCCCCTTTTGTGCTCTTGCACGTCCTGTAGGTCTGGTCGCAGTCAATGACTTTAGAACAGTGATCGGGGCCCGCGGTCCTTCGGGCCGGTCGGACTCCCACTGGCTGCGGGCCGCCGTGACCGTTGTCTACTGGACCGCCGGGCCCCGAACTGGGGCCACCCTCCCCCGGTAGCGCTGGGGGTGCCCCCACCGGCGAAACCTTCCCTCGCCCCCGAGGCGCGGGCGCGCTGAGCAGACGGATCCGTCCGGCACGGACGTCCTGTGGTGGACCCGGCCGAACCTATCCGGGTCCGGGCGCCCGCACCGAACCGAGGCTCGCCGGATCACCCCTGTGGGCGTACGAATACCTCCCGCCCGCCGACCACGGTCGCTTGGCACACCGGGAGCTCGGCGCCAGGGGTCAGGTCGGGCAGTCCGGGGGTCCCGGAGCGGGGGTCGGTGGACCAGCGGGCGACCCGGTCGTCGGGGGCCTGGACGACCAGTTCGGCGGTCTGCCAGACGGCGTAGTCGGCCGGGGCGCCGGGGACCAGGACCCCCGCGTCGTCGCGGCCCAGCGCACGCCAGCCGCCCCGGGTGTGGGCGGTGAAGGCGGCCCGGACGGAGATGCGGTGCTCGGGGGTGCGGTGGAAGGCGGCCGCCCGGACGGTGCCCCACGGGTCGAGCGGGGTGACGGGCGCGTCCGAGCCGAAGGCCAGCGGGACACCGGCCTTGAGCAGGGCCGCGTACGGGTTCAGGGTGCGGGCGCGCTCGGCGCCCAGCCGGTCGGCGTACATGCCGTCCTCGCCGCCCCAGGCCGCGTCGAAGGCGGGCTGCACGGACGCGGTCAGGCCCAGCTCCGCGAAGGCGGCGATGGTGGCGGGGGTCATCATCTCGGCGTGCTCGACGCGGTGCCGGGCGGCGCGGACCCGGGCCAGGCCGACCTTCTCGGCGGCGGCGCGAACACCCTCCACGACGGCGGTGATGGCGGCGTCGCCGATGGCGTGGAACCCGGCCTGGAGGCCCGCCTCGGTGCAGGCGGCGACGTGCTCCGCGACCGCGCGCGCGTCCAGGTAGCCGGTACCGGTGTGCGGGGCGTCGGCGTACGGGGCGTGCAGGCACGCGGTGTGCGAGCCGAGGGCCCCGTCGACGAACAGGTCCCCGGCCGCGCCGACCGCACCGAGCGCCTTGGCCTGGTCGAGGTCCCGGTCCGCCCAGTACCCGAAGACGCGCGGCCCGGGCCGCTCCGCCGCCAGCGCCAGCAGGGCGGCGAAGTCCTCGGCGGAGGAGATCCCGGGCCCGCCGCACTCGTGCACGGAACCGATGCCGAGCGAGGCGGCCCGGTCCAGGGCGGCCCGCTGGGCCTCGGCGCGCTGGGCGGGGGTGACGGCCGCCAGGGCGGCGGCGCGCACGGCGTGGTGGGCGTCACGGGTCAGCGGCTCGTCGCCGTCCGGGGTCACGCCGGGTACGAGGTCCAGCAGGGCGGTGGTGACCACCGCCGAGTGCACGTCGATGCGGCTGAGGTAGAGCGGCCGGCCCCCGGCCGCCTCGTCGAGCTCGGCACGGCGCGGGGCCCGCCGCTCGGGCCAGCGCGCGGCGTCCCAGCCGTGCCCGAGGAGCACCCGGTCGGCGGGACGGCTCGCGGCGTAGGCGCGTACGAGGTCCAGCGCGGCGGTCAGGGACGGCGCGGCGGAGAGGTCCAGCCCGGTGAGCGCGAGGCCGGCGGAGGTGGTGTGGACGTGGGCGTCGGTGAAGGCGGGCGTGACGAGCGCCCCTCCGAGGTCGACGACCTCGTCCACGCCCTGCGCGAAGGCGTCGGCCGCGCCCTCGGAGCCGACCCAGGCGATGTGACCGCGCTCGACCACCATCGCCGTGGCGAAGGGGTCCGCGGGGCTGTGCACCTCGCCCCCGCGGAGGAGGACGGTCCTGGTCGGTGCTCCGGCGGCGTCGGCGGAGTGGGCGGTGCGGTCAGTCATGCGGACCAGTCTCGCGCGTCGCCGGACCCCGCCCGACCGCCGGGTCCCTCCAGTCCCGCTACACGCGGGGCGGGCGTGCCTCGTACGGGGTGGACAGGACCACCGTCGTGCGCGTCGAGACGTGCGCGAGGGCGCGCAGGCGGCCCAAGAGGTCTTCGAGCTCCAGGGGGGTCGCGACGCGGACCTTGAGGATGTAGTTCTCGTCGCCCGCGACGCTGTGGCATGCCTCGATCTCGGGCACCCCGGCCAGCCGGTCGGCGATGTCGTCCGGGGCGCTCGGGTCGAACGGCTTGACCGAGATGAAGGCGGTCAGCGGCAGGCCGACGGCCTCGGGGTCGACCACGGCCGCGTAGCCGCGGATCACACCGCGCTGTTCCAGCCGGCGTACTCGCTGATGGACCGCCGACGTGGACAGTCCGGTGGCCTTGCCCAGATCCGTGTAACTCATCCGCCCGTCCCGCACGAGCAGATCAACGATCTGGCGGTCCAGCTCCTCCATTGCGCTCATAGCCGCTCAACCTAAGGCCCAAGGGCTCTCCAGGCACAGTGCTGTCCGCCCACTGGAGGCATCTGCGCCGGGCATGTGACCAAGGCCACAAGCGTATGCGGGCGTCCGGCGGGCTGTTGTGGTTACTCGTGCCGCGCGACGGGAAGTGCTTGCTGTGGCCGAGGCCGAAGAACCTGCCCGCCCGGCCCATCCAAGGGGGAGTACATCCATGCTGAACACCAAGCGCGCCGGTCGCACCGAACCGGAGCCCCTGGAACCGCTCGATCCCGGAGACGGCGCGTACGCCGAAGACGGCGAATACCTCGACGACAGCGAGGGTTTCGACATCCACCACGCGGTCTGCCCCGACTGCGGCCAGTCGATCGCCCTCGTCGCCGACGAGGAGTACCTGCCGCAGCACGCCCTCTGCCTGACCCCGTGGAACCCCTTCGGGCTCACGGTGTGCGCGGGCACCGGGCGCCCCGTCGGCGACGCGCTGCCCACCGTCGGCATGATCCAGCCGGTGGAGGTGCAGGAACTGGAGCCCGTGATCCTGATGAGCCTGCCGCAGGGGCTCGACTGGCGGACGCAGCCCTTCTCGCACGTCGGCGGTCCGGGCTCGCGTCCGGTGCGCGTGATGGGCCCGCTGCTGCCGCAGACGCGCCGGGAGCACGCGCAGGCGGCCTGAACCGGCTGCTGCCGGGCTCCTGCCAGGGCTCCTGCCCTGACCTCTGCCAGGCCTCTTACCAGTACGTTCCCTGCACCATGGCGGCCAGACTGGCGTGGTGCAGGATCAGGCTGTCCGGATCCGCCGGGATCTCGACCTCGCCGAAGTGCGCCTGCCGGTAGGCGATGCGCAGCATCACGATCCCGTGCCGCAGCGCCGCATAGAGCGTGTGGAACTCCATGTCGCGCGGAGTGTGCCCGGTGAGTTCCGCGTAGCGGCGCTCCAGGTCCTCGCGGCGCAGGAAATCCGGCAGTCCGGGCTGGCCGAACCCGACGGTGAGGTCCTGGAAGAACCGGTGGAGGTAGACGGTCCAGCCGAGGTCCACCTCGCGCGGGGCGTACGCCGCCATCTCCCAGTCCAGGACGGCCGCCGGCGTGAAGCCGTCGTAGATGACGTTGCCGATGCGGGCGTCCCCCCAGTTGAGAACCGCCGGGCCCTCGTCCCGCGGCCACAGCTCCTCCAGGCGCGCGAACGCCCGCTCGATGAGCGGGGACGGGGCGAGTCCGCCCACCACCCAGGAGTAGTAGGCGCGTTGGGCGTCCACGTGCCGGCGCAGCGGGCTGCCCGTGCCTTCGGGGAGCAGGAACTCGGCCTCCTTGCCCGGGAACTGGTCGTGCAGGCGGGCCAGCAGGGAAATGCTCGCCTCCTGGAGCGCGGCGCGCTCGGCGTCGGTGGCGGCGTGCAGCCAGTTGCCCTCGTAGGTGTACGGCATGACGTCGGGCGGCACCCGCCCCTCGGCGCGGGCCATCACGAAGAACGGCGCCCCGAGCGGCCCCGGGTCCTCCTCCAGCCACTGCACGCGCGGGACGGGCAGGTCCGTGTGCTCGGCGACCAGGCTCATCACGCGGTGCTGGCGCGGCATGTCGTACGTCGGGAAGACGGTGTAGGCGGCCGGGTCGGCGGCGAGCCTCAACGCACAGGCGCGGAGCGGGGTGTCGGGGTGGTCTATGTCGAAGAGCAGGGTCTCGCTGGACATGCCGTTGGACCCGGGGACGGAGACGTTGGTGACCTTCGCGCCGGGAAGTTTGGTGTCCAGCCAGGCGGCGAGGCGCCGGCCGAGCTCCTCGGGTTCCCGGGTGGAGGTGCGCGGACGTGGTGCGGTGGCCATGGATGAGCCCCTTTCCTACGGGTCCGACTGGGCTTGGCGGGCTTACTGGGCTACGGAGGAGTAGTCGGCGAAGCCGCTGGGGTCGTGGCGGCCGAAGCTGCCGTGCTCGAAGATGCCGTGACCGACCTGTCCGTCGAGGGTGAAGCGGGCCGAGTGGTCGGTGACCCCGAAGGCGGCCATGGGGTGGGCGGCGGGATCGGAGAGGTCGTAGACGCGGCGGTCGGCCCAGCCCCGTCCCTGCCAGGTGCCGTGCTGCCAGTCGGCGGCGGGCGGGTAGCCGGCGCCGACGGCGAGCGGGGAGGAGTTCAGGATCTGCACGCCGAGTTCGAGGGGCTTGCGGGCCGGGTCGGTGAGGTGGACGACGGCGCTCTCGGGGTGCCGGGTGCCGGGCCGGTAGCGGATCTCGGTGTGCGGCCAGCCGAGTTGCACGTCGTGGCGGCCGCTGCCCTCGGGGAAGACCTGGAGGGCCTCGCTCAGGGTGCGGTGTCCGTCGGCGTCCTCCTGCGCGATGACCATGACGAACCGGTCCTCGAAGCGGACCGGTATCCAGAGCCAGTGGAAGCCCTCGGGGCGGTACTCCTCGGCGGCCCGGCCGCCGTCCTCACCGGGGATCGGGCGCACGCCCCAACTGCGGTCGCGGGTACCGGTCCACTCCCCTGGCGTGAGGGTGAACTCCTCCCCCTTGGCCCGGATGGTGCCGGTCACGTTGCCGGCCTGGACGAACCGGCGGCCTTCCAGCATGAGGCGGTCGCCGCGCCGCTGGATGTGGTGGGGCTCCCAGACGGCGGGGAACTCGGCGGTCCAGGTGACGTCGTACGAGAGCCCGTCCGGGTCGTCGGGGTCGGCGGCGCAGCGCAGGGTCAGCTGCCGGAGCGGGACGTCGACGGTGACGGAGAGCGGGCCGACGGAGAGGTTCATGCGGTCGTCGGTGAGGGCGTCGGAGGCCCGGACGGCGAGCAGTTCGTCCCCGACGCGGAGGGTGGCGTAGGCGTCGATGACCCCGGCGTTGGGGTAGACCCCGAGGCCGAGGATGAGGACGGCGCGGCCGGCGTGGTCGAAGACGTGGAAGATGCAGCGGTCGTAGGCGTTGCGGTCACCGCTGACGAGGTGCTTCATCGACAGCGGTGCCTGGTGGATGGGGTACTCGTCAAGGGCGACGGGCCGATCGGCGGGCATGGCGAACCTCCGGGACAGGTCGGGGCTGGTCGGGGGCAGGTCGGGGTACCGCGGCGGCATGGCTCGAGCGGATATGACGGTACGTCAGAATCCCGATCCGGGGCCAGACTTCTGGCACAACCTGACAGGGCGGCACGGTTGGGCGGGGATGTGGGGCGGGGGCTTCGGGGGTCGGGGTCCCGGTTGACCGGCATCAGGGAGGGTTTGGGGGTTTCCCGTCAGTCCCACTGTCTCCCCGGGTCGGGCCGGTCCCTCAAGAGCGCTCCTTCGTCGCGTCGCTTCGCGATGTCGCTGCGCTCCACTCTTGACCGACCGTCCCGCCCCGGAAAGACAGGACTGTCGGGAAGCCCCCAAAAGAACGGTCCACCGGTTCCAGGAATGAGCAGGGGCCATCAGGGACCTGCTCCCTGACCCCTGGGGCGGCGTCTGAGCCCGGGCCCGTAGGGAACGGATGCGGGGTCGGTGGGCGCATCGGATCGCTACACACTTCTCGCCCATGGCGTCCGGCGCCCGTCTGGGGCTGGACATAAGCCGCCCACGGCCGGCACACACGTCTCCATCACGCGACTGCGGGCTGTTTGTCCCTATTTGACGGCGAGTTGAGAGCCAATCGATCACTTCCCGGAGTGAGAGACCCAAAAGTCCGGCACCACACTCCGCCAGAGCGTCTTCTCCGCCCCAACCGCCCGCAGACGCCCTCCAAGAGCGTCAACTGACGGTCTCGGGCGGCTTATTGTCCAGCCCATGCCGGTCTGATCGCCGCCAGACCACCTCAGGCGGGCAGCGACCAGTGGGCGGCCTATTCCCAGCCCCAGACGGCCCGCAGCCGCCAGACAACGAGCAAGTGTGTAGCGATCTGATGCGCCCACCGACCCCGGATTCCCTCCCGATCGGCCCGGGCGCATGCCCGCCCACGACAGCCAAGCATTCGGTCCCTGATGTCCCCCGGTCTGAATCGTGAACCGGTGGACCGTTCTTTTGGGGGCTTCCCGACAGTCCTGTCTTTCCGGGGCGGGACGGTCTGTCAAGGGTGGCCGAAGGCCATCGCGAAGCGACGCGACGACGAAGGAGGAGCGCCCTTTACAGGCCGGCCCGCCCCGGGGAGACAGTGGGACTGACGGGAAACCCCCAAACCCTCCCTGATCCCGCCCCGCTGAGACCCCGACCCCCGAAGCCCCCACCCGCCCTTACGCCCACCCTTACGCCCCCGCTTACGCCCCCGGGTACCCCTCGAACGGATCCCCGGGCCCGCGAAGCGATTACCCGTCGGCGTCGTGCCGCGTTGCCCCGGCATGACCACGGTTGAGACTTCCATGCCACGGACAGGACGCCGACGGCGGCAGGTGCCGCCCGGTTACGAAGAATCGGTTCAGCAGGGGTCGGGGCCCGGGCTCCGGCAGCGGTTTCCCGATCCGCCCATCTACAGTGCGCTGATCGCCCGCTGGACCGAGGACGGCCGGACCGTGCCGGGGCGGCGCGATCCTGAATGGTCCCGGATCGCTTCCTCCCCCATCTGGCCCAACGGCCCGCTCTTCGGAGGCTGAGACGGGAGCCGACCGATAGCCGACCCCGAAGCCCCCGCCGGCCTAGCGCGTCTCCGGGCCCGCGAGGTGGCGGGCGATGACCATGCGCTGGATCTGGTTGGTGCCCTCGACGATCTGGAGCACCTTCGCCTCCCGCATCAGCCGCTCGACCGGGAAGTCCGCGGTGTAGCCGTAGCCGCCGAGGACCTGGACCGCGTCCGTGGTGACCGCCATCGCCGCGTCCGTGCAGAACAGCTTGGCCATCGCCGCCTGCCGGGAGAACGGCTTGCCGGCGTCCCGCAGCCGGGCCGCCGCGAGGTAGAGCGCGCGGCCCGCCTCGATCTTGGTGGCCATGTCGGCCAGCATGAAGCGCAGCCCCTGGAAGTCCGCGATCGGGTGCCCGAACTGCTTGCGGCCCAGCGCGTACGCCAGGGCCTCGTCCAGCGCCGCCTGGGCGACGCCGATGGCGCACGCGGCGATGCCCAGGCGCCCGGCGTCCAGTGCCGCCAGGGCGATGGTGAAGCCCTGGCCCTCCTCGCCGATGCGGCGCGAGTCGGGCACCCGTACGCCGTCGAAGTGCAGCTGGGCGGTGGGCGAGCCCTTCATGCCCATCTTCTTCTCGGGCACGGCCGCGGTCAGTCCCGCCGCGTCCCCGGGGACCAGGAAGGCCGTGATGCCCTTGGGCCCCTCGACGCCGGTGCGGGCCAGGACGGTGTAGAAGTCGGCGACTCCGCCGTGGGTGATCCACGCCTTGGTGCCGGTGATGATCCAGTCGTCGCCGTCGCGCACCGCCTTGGTGGTCAGCGAGGCGGCGTCGGAGCCCGCGGCCGGCTCGGAGAGGCAGTACGCGCCCAGCAGGCCGCCGCCGAGCATGTCGGGCAGGTGGGCGGCCTGCTGCTCCTTGGTGCCGTAGCCGGCCAGTCCGTGGCAGGCCAGGGAGTGCACGCTGACGCCGAGGCCGACGGTCAGGCGGGCCGCGGCCAGCTCCTCCAGGGCCTGGAGGTAGACCTCGTACGGCTGCTCGCCGCCGCCGAACTCTCCGGCATAGGGGAGGCCCAGCAGGCCCGCCTCGGAGAGCAGGGTGAAGACCTCGCGCGGGAACCGCCCGGAGTCCTCCTCCTCGGCGGCCTTGGGGCGGATCTCGCGCTGCGCGATCTCGCGTACGAGGGCGAGGAGGTCCCGGGACTCCTCGGTGGGCAGCTGTCGGTCCACCGGCTGCGGGGCGCGGTCAGTCATGGCGGCGCTCTCCTCCCTGGTCGGGCACGGCGGCGACGCGTGAGGTGTGGGACGCGCCGCCGGATCTCGGTGCTCTTACAGCCGATGCTGCCCTCCCGGATCACGGAAGGGGCTGCTCAGCGGCTGCGGCGGGTCGAGTATGCCCGATCAGGGGCCTCCCGTCACCGGCGCAAGATCATCTCGTTGTTCGTCCGCTTCCTCGGGGGTGGGCGGAGCGGGGCACTCCGGGACGAACTCCTCGATGACGTTCAGTGTCGTGCGCAGCTGGCGCACCAGGAGGGCCCCGAGCCGGTCCCGGTCGGGCTGGTCGGCCGCGCCCGCACCGAGGGCGCCGGTCCACTCCAGGGTGATCCCCTCGACCGAGGAGAGCCAGCCGACGAGCGCGAGCCGGGCGATCGGCGGGAGCGCGCGGTGTCCGTACGCTCCTTCGGCGATGGTGGCGACCAGTTCCTCGCGGACGGCGTCGCGGATGGCCAGCACCTCGGCGTCGGAGCCGACGCCGCCGGTGACGACGGTGCGGTAGGCGGCCTGATGGTGCTCGGCGTAGTGGAGGTAGCCGTCGACGGTGCGCCGGACCCGCTCGGCGGCCGGGAGGTCGGTCTCTCCGCCGGCGCGGGCGACGAGCTCGGCGACGGAGTCCTCGACGATGGCGAGGTAGTAGCCGCGCTTGCTCTTGAAGTAGTAGTAGATCAGCCCCTTGGCGACGCCGGCCTGCTTGGCGATGTCGTCCATGGACAGTGCGTCGTACGAGGTGTCGGCGAACAACTTGCGTCCGGTCGCTATGAGTTCGGCCCTGCGGACCTGCGAACGCCCGGTCGTGCCGCGCTGTTGACTATTATTCAAATTCGGCCCTAGCCTCGAACTGCCACCGGATGGCTGAAGTATGGCAGCCCCTGGCAGCACTTCCCCTGCGCACTGGACGACGTACGGGAGGCACCATCATGAGCAAGGGCACGGGACGGCCCCGCGAGGGCCGGGTCCACTGGAAGAAGACGGCCGTCGTCGCGATGCCCGCGGTCGCCGCGGTCGGCGCCATGGCCATGATCATGGCGCAGGGCGCGCTCGCCGCCTCCTTCGCCGTCTCGGGAACCAGTTTCCAGGTCTCCTCCTCCAAGCTGAGCAGCAAGGGCCTGGCCTCCTACGTGCAGACGGACCGCTCCGTCGACGGCAAGGGGCATCCCGTCGCGCTCCTCGGCATCGGCGAGGCCACCCTCACCGACATCTGCCAGGCCGCCGAGGTGGGGACCCCGCTCGGCACGGTGGTCTTCAAACTGACCGCCGGGGGCCCGGCCGGGGAGGTCACTGCCACCAACCTGGTGATCGACGGCGAGGACCTCAACGGCGACGCCACCTTCGGCACGGCGCAGATCGGCCGGGACGCCTCGACCCTGGACCAGGTGGGCGGGGTCAAGGGCGAACCGGGGAAGTTCGGCCTGCAGGCCGGGGACATCGAGGTGGTGGGCGTGAAGTCCCATGCCTGGTCCGCGACCGGCGGCAACTTCAGGCTCAAGGGCCTGAAGCTGAGCGTCAGCCTGGACGGCACGAAGTGCTTCTAGGCATCCGGAAGCCGCGGCTCCCGCTGCCGGAGCACCGGAGCCGGCTGCGTGCCTGGCGCCGGACCCGGCCGTTCTGGGGCGGGCTGCTGCTGGTGCTGGGCGGGACCGAGCTGCTGCTGGTCCCGCTCTCCCCGCTGACCGTGCTGGTGAGCCTGGGACTCGGCGGGATCGCCGCCATCGGGATCGGCCTCGCGCTGATCCTGGCGGGGCTGTTCCTGTGGTTCCTGCCGCAGGCCCGGGTGTACGTGTCGCTGCACGCCCTGCTGCTGTCGGCGCTCTCCTTCGTGGCGACCAACCTCGGCGGGTTCGTGGTCGGGATGGCGCTCGGCATCGCCGGGAGCGCGCTGGCCTTCGGCTGGACCCCGCTGCCCGACGAGGGGGCGGGCGAGGAGGCTCCCCGGGGAGTGCCCAGCCTGGACGGCGCCGGTCCGCGGACGCTGGCCGTCGTACTGCCCGTGGTGCTGCTGGCGGCGCTGGCGACGGGAGCCCCGCGGGCTCAGGCCGCCCCCGCCGCGGGGCCGCCGTCGGCGGCGCGGACTCCCCCGACCGTCACCACCTCGCTGTTCGCACCCCAGGGCTTCGCGTTCGCGGGGGTCACGCACGTGCCTACGGTGGACGGCCCGCTCAAGGTGCTCGTGCTGAAGATGCGCGCTGCCTCGCTCCGCGACTACCGGCTGCGCACGCGCGACGGGCGGGACGAGTACGGGCTCGCCGCCACGTCCCTCGATCTGCGCGGCGACGTGACCCTCTACCTGACGAGGTTCAGCGGGTGCATCGAGGGGCTGCTGTGCGTGACCTTCAGCCCCGACGGGCTGCCGGCTCCCCCGGTGATCCCGCCGTTCGTCTTCATGACCCGGGTCACGGCCGAGCAGGCGCTCGTCACCTCCGATGTGATCGTCACCGACGGACTGCGGCTGGAAGCCTCATGATCCCCGTCCAGGCGGCGCCGCTGTGGGCCTACGGCATCGGGGCGACCTTCGCGGTGGCGGCCGGGCGCCAGCTCCAGTGGTGGGAGCGCTCGGTCCGGGGCGAGGGGGTCCGTACGAGGAGCCGCGCGGCCGATCCGTACCGGGTACCGGCGGCTGCCCGGGGCGGCCGAGGACCTCAAGGTGCCCCGCGTGCTCGCGGTGCTGATCGCGGGGGCGGGGGTGTACGTGCTGGTGGGGGTCCCGGACCGGCATTGGCGGGTCGAGCCGCAGTGAGTGTCACGCGCCGGTCCGGACGGTTCCCCTGACGGTTCCCCGGTCGGCGGCGGGTCAGCCGGCGGTGACGCGGATCTTGGACTGGCCGTGCCCGAGCCGCTCCCAGTCGTCCATGAAGCGGGCGGTGAGGCCGTGCCGGGCGGCGAGGTCCACCAGGGTCTCGGTGCGGTAGTAGAAGTCCTCCCGCAGGACCTGGTGTTCGGTGCCCTCGGTGCGGTCGAAGGTGAAGTCGAACCAGCCGCCCGGGGCCAGTACGCGCTCCACGTGCGCCAGGCACTCGTCGATGACCTCGATCGGCGAGTGGGAGAAGACGCTGTGGGCGTGCACGACGTCGAAGTGGCGGTCGGGGAGGAAGTCCAGGGTGAGGTCCCGGGTGATGGTCAGGTGCGGCAGCTTGTGCTGCAGTCGCTGTCCGGTGAGGGTCTCCTTGGCGGAGATGAGGATGTCGGGCGAGATGTCGATGCCGTAGTAGTGGCCGGCGTCGAGGTGCTCGATGAAGCGCCAGCCCGCCCGCAGGTTGCCGCAGCCGATGTCGAGCATGCGGTGGGCGGGCGTGAGGCCGTGTTCCAGCAGGTAGTCGAACTGCATCTTGCCCAGGGCAAGCCAGCGGTCGTGGGTCTGGCTGCCGACGGCGGCCTCGGGGTTGCGGCCGGTGTCGGAGGCCATGACGGCCCGGTAGTAGGACACGTGGTCGGGGTGCTTGTGGCGCAGCCAGGCGTCCCGCGCGGCGCGGCGGACGTACGGGGCGATGCGGGTCGGGTTGCTCAGCGCGTAGCGGACCTTGTGGGTGACGCTGGTGCGGTCGGCTTGAAGGTTCTTCTTCGTGGCCATGAGGGGTCCCCTGTGAGTGGTGTGGAGGGAGTTCAGACTCCGGTGGTCGTGGCGGCGCGCGCGGCGCGTTCCGTCGCGGCGCGTTCCGTCGCAGCCCGGACCGTCGCGGCCCGGACCGTCGCGGCGGGGCGGCGCAGGACGAACAGGACCAGGGCCACCAGTACGGCGGCGACGCCCAGGTAGATCGCGGTCTCGATCCACTGGAAGGTCCAGAAGTCGCTGCTGGGATAGACCTTGTGGTAGCGGGCGACGAAGCCGTGCTCCGCCATGCACTGCCTGAGCTCCTCGCCGGAGGTCTGGCAGACGGGGGTGTTGATGTCGTGCTGCCGCCCGTCGGGCGTGAGGTAGCCGAACTCGCCGGTGGACCAGGCGCTGCCGACCATCGTCTTGGGGGTCATGCCCGGGGTGACGCGCATTTCCGGGGCGATCCAGCTGCTCCGCAGCATCCTGGTGAGCAGGGTCGCGGTGCCGATCGCGGCGAAGGTCACGGCCATGGCGGGCAGGGTGCGGCGGACCAGCAGGCCAACGGCCGTACCGGTGGCGAGGCCGAACAGGGCGCAGGCCACGGAGGCGGGTCCGGTGGCGTTGTATATGTACGCGTCGTACCAGTAGAGGCCGTTCAGGGTGTTGGACACGGGCGCCCACCACCAGGCGACGAGGGCGGCGACGACGCCGGCGGCGAGTACGGTGAACAGCGCGGCGAGGCCGAAGCGGGCGGCGAACCAGCGGCGGCCGCTGACGCCCTGGGTGAGCGCCAGTTTGAAGGTTCCGGTCTCCATTTCGCGGCCCAGCAGCGGGGCGCCCCAGAAGACGCCGATGAGGGCGGGGAGGGCGAGTCCGAGGGTGCCGAGGGCTCGGATCGAGCCGGTGCTGGCGTCCAGGACGAGGAAGGAGCCCAGACTCTCGCAGCCGCCGTTCCAGCCCTTGCAGGGGACGAAGCCGTAGTCGTCGATCAGCGTCATCAGCTCGGAGCGCCGGTACGCGGCCCAGGCCGCGGTGGCCGCGAGCAGCACGATGCCGGTGGTGATCATCAGTCGCTGCTGGCGCCAGGCCAGCCACAGGACGCCCCTCACGCGGCTGCCTCCGTACGGTCGGTGCGCGGAGCGCGCAGGTGGGCGAGCAACAGGTCCTCCAGGGAGGGGGTTTCGCTGATCCAGCGGTCCTCGTCCCCGAGGGCCGCTCCGGCGGGGCCGCGTACGAGGGCGGTGACCTGACGTCCGGCGGTGACGGCGTGGACGACGCCGCTCCGGTCGAATGCGCGGGGCAGGCCGTCCGTTTCCATCGGGTCGGAGCGGCCGGTGAGGCGGGTGTGCGCCGCGCAGAGTTCCTGGGCGTCGCCGGCCAGGCGTACGGCGCCGTCCTTGAGGAGCAGGACGTGGTCGCAGACGTCCTCCAGCTCGGACAGGACGTGCGAGGACATGACGATGGTGACGCCGCGCTCGGCGGCCTCGGCCATGAGCAGGGCCGTGACGTCGTGCCGGGCCACCGGGTCGAGGTCGGCGAGCGGCTCGTCCAGGAGGAGGAGTCGGGCTCGTTTGCCCACGGCGAGCGCCAGGGCCACGCGGGTGCGGTTTCCGCCGGAGAGGGAGCCGACGCGCGCGGTGAGGGGGATGCCTCCGGCCCGTACGAGGCGTTCGGCGACGGCCTGGTCCCAGCCGCGGTTGAGCTCGCGGCCCAGGCGCAGGGTGTCCGCGACGGTGAACCGCGGGTGGAGCGGCTTCTCCTGGGCCAGGAAGGCCGTGCGCTCACGGGCCTCGCGGGAGCCGGGGACGTGGCCGAGGACCCGTATCTCCCCGCTGGTGGGGCGCAGCAGGCCGGCCGCGAGCTGGAGCAGGGTGCTCTTGCCGGCGCCGTTGGGGCCGACGAGTGCGGTGACGCGTCCGGCGGGCAGGGCGAGATCGCAGTCGCTCAGGGCGCTGCGGCCCCGGAACGCCCTTCCGAGCCGTGTCGCCCGCAGTGCCGTAGCGACGGTCGGGTCGCTCACGTGGTGTCCTCTCTGAAGTTTGCGTCCACGGCGGCCGTGATCAGCGCCGTGATGTCCTCGCGGTCCAGGCCCGCCTCGCGCGCCCGGGCCATCCAGGCCGACAGTTCGAGACGCAGCGGTGAGTCCGCGGCGGCCTCGGGGCGGGAGAGGGAGCGCCGTACGAAGGTGCCCGCGCCGGGGCGTGGTTCGACGAGTCCTTCGCGCTCCAGCTCCCGGTACGCCTTGAGCACGGTGTTCGGGTTGATCGCGGTGGCCTCCACCACCTCCCGGGCCGTGGGCAGCCTGTCGCCGGGCTCCAGTACGCCGAGTCGCAGCGCCTGTTTGACCTGGGTGACGAGCTGTAGGTAGGTGGCGACGCCGCTGCGCCGGTCGACCCGGAATTCCATGCCCTTCACCTCATTCCACTATCTGATTAGTGGAATAGTGCAGGCGTGATCCACTTCCGTCAAACAGGCACGCCGTCGGGGGACGTGAAAACGCCCGCCACGAGGAACGTGACGGGCGCGCGGGTGCGGGGCGGCCAGGGAGGGCCGGGGAGGGTTACAGCCAGCCGACCTGGGTGACGAACATGGCCACCACCACGACGAGCGTCCAGCCGAGCACGTGCTCCAGCCAGGAGGAATCGTCCTCGGGGCCCCCGGTGCGGATGAGGCTTCGGGCGGGGGCGTCGGGTGCGGCGCTGTTGGCGGTCATGGTGTCCAATGTGCCAGCGTTCGCGGCCTTCGCGGTAGAGACGATGGTCACGGGTGGCGCGCGTCACGCCGCCGGGCCCCGACCGCCCTGGAGTACCAGTGCGGCCGGGGCCCGGCCGATGAGGATCCTCACGGCGTCCCGGTCAGAGGCGGGCCTCCCGGTTGCGGCCGGCCATGCCCGCCATCGCGAGGCCGAGGCACAGGGCGACGGCTCCGGTGATGACGTTGCTGACCACCGTGCGGGTGGTGTCCATCTCGCCTGCGATGGCCCACGGGGCGATGATCGTCCACGCACCGAGGGCGACCGCGGTCCACGCCATGGCGTGGGTGCGTTCGTAGGCAGAACCCAGACCGCCCATGCACAGGCAGAACGCCAGGCCGGCGATCAGGTTGTTGACAGCCAGCGGGGTGAGGGTGCTGAACCCGGCGATCCACGGAGAGGCCGCCAGGTACAGGCCGGTGACCAGGGACAACGCCTCCACGGCTTGCGCAGCGGGAGTGCTGGTCACCCGCTCGAAGCGCGTGCGCATCTCGGCGAGGTCGGGGTGGTGCTCGATGCTCGAATGGGTGGTCATGGCTGGCCGCCTCTCCTTGAGAAGCCTTTATCTGCCGTTTACCCCAATATGTTCCACCCATACGAGCCGCCAGGTCAAAGGTGTGTTTTCGAAGTTTCGAAGCATGTGTCAGAGCACCCCGACCGCCCGGAGCGCCACGATCTGCGCCGGGCCCGGCACGGCCGGAGCGTAGAGGTAGCAGACCCCTCCGGCGCCCGAGACGGCCTTCCCGGCCGCGTTGTGCCGCTTGGTGCGCAGCCAGACGTTCTCGAACTCGCGGCGCTTGTAGACACGGCGTACGGACGGGTTGTCGGGCGAGTGGGGGTCGTTGACGACGACGTCCCCGGCGGCCGTGAACCCGATGACGGTCATCAGGTGGCCCGCGGTGCCGTAGCCGGCGCCGGTGAGTTCCTCGGCGCGGAACGACTGCGAGGTGATGACCGGGATCCCGGCCCGGACCAGGGCCTCCAGGTCGGCGAGGGAGGCGAGGCGGGTGACGACGCCGGCGAGCGTGCGGTAGGTGGCGGCGTAGGCGGCGTTGAAGGGCCAGTTGCCGCAGCCCTTGTAGGCGGCGTCGTAGGTGGAGCGGGCCGCGTGGCACACCTGGGGGTCGGAGTACCGCGGATCGACCCACGCCGTGGAGTCGGCGTCGGCCCTGCGGCCCCAGAACTCGATGACCATCTGGGAGGAGGTGGGGCTGCACCAGGCCTCTCCCCCGTTGTCGTACTCGGGGTACCGCCCGGTGTGGACCTCCTGCGAGTAGCGCGGGACCTTCAGCTCGTGGGCCTGCCCGGAGGGGGTGGAGGCGGGGACGGTGAACCGGTCCGGGACGTCGGAGACCATGGCCCCGGCCAGCCACACGGTGGGCCCGCGGTCGGCGCCCGGCCTGCGGTACAGGGTCAGGCGCAGCTGCCAGTCGGTGAGGCGCAGGCCGCCCGCGGGGGCGTCGACGGCCAGGGTGTCGGTCCAGACGGTGGACAGGCCGTCGGTCTGGCCGTCCAGGGAGGTGCGGCGGATGTCGCCGTCCCCGGAGGCCCAGCGGCCCATGACGTACCAGGGGGTGGCGGTGCCGTCTTCGTAGGTGCCCCGCAGTTCGATCTGGATCCAGGTCCCGGCGGGGGTACGGGCGTTCCAGGAGGCGATGGCCTCCGTGGCGGGGACGGCCGAGCGGTGCACGGGGGAGGTCCAGGTGGCGTACTCCCAGACGCTCTTCCTCCCGGTGTGCGGGTCGGCGTACTCGGTACGGCCCGCCGCGGTCCTGATCTCCAGGCCGGGGCGGGCGCCTCCGGCGGCGGCGGTGCCCTCGTGTGCGCCGGCCAGCCAGTGCTCGTACGAGAACCAGAACCGGTTGTCGACATTCCGGCCCGGGCCCCGGGGGGCGGACGCCGCGGCGGCGGAGGCACCGCCGCCGGAGACGGTGGCCGCGGTGGCCGCGGTGGCGACGGCGAGTGCGGCGACGAGTACGGCCCTGCGCGGCGTGGGTGCGGTCATCGCGGGGTTCCCCCAGGGTGGGTGGGTGCTTCGGTGGCTTCACCCTTCCAGTTCCCGGCAGCCGCGGGCCGAAGCCGCGCCTCGTGTCGGCCCTGTCTACGCTGGTCGGGTGGAGCCACACCTGTCACTCGAGTCCCTCGCGCGGGACCTCTCCGCGCTGCCTCCGTCCCTCGGCCCGGTACGGCTCGTCGGGATCGACGGGCACGCCGGCTCCGGGAAGAGCACCTTCGCCGAGCGGCTGGCGGAAGCCCTGGCCGGTGCCCCGGTGCTGCACCTGGATGACGTGGCCACCCACGAGGAGCTCTTCGGCTGGCAGGAGCGGCTGCGGACGCAGGTGCTGGAGCCGCTGGCGGCCGGGCGGCCCGCGCACTGGGCCCCGTACGACTGGGTGGAGCGCCGCTTCGGCCCGGAGCGGGTGCTGGAGCCGGCGCCGGTGCTCCTCGTCGAGGGGGTCGGGGCCGGCCGGCGGGCGCTGCGCCCGCATCTGGCGCGGCTGCTGTGGATGGAGACGCCGCGCGAGAAGTCCTGGGGGCGGGGGCGAAACCGGGACGGGCGTGAACTTTCCGATTTCTGGGACGGATGGGAGCGCGCGGAGCTCGCGCACTTCTCGGACGACCCTTCGCGCCCCTTCGCCGACACCCTGGTACGCCAGAGCGGTACGGGATACGAGTGGTCTTCCGGGACCAGTGCGACCGCCCGAACACCCGCTTCCGTCACCGAGAGCGACGGGCTCCCCCGGGCCTGAGCGGTCCCGGGATTCCGCTCCGCCGGGGCTCCACCGACCTGCTTGACCTGGGGCCCGCACCGGCCTTACGTTCTCAATGCGGGGCTTTTACCGGCCGCCGCACACACGAAGCCCCCGGTCGTTCCCCCGTGATCGGGGGCTTCGTGCTGCCCCCGATCACCCACAGCTTCACACAGAGTCACCGGGCACGCCCGGGACACACCCCCGAACCGGGCCCGTCGCACCCTACGTAAGGTGCGAAACCGCAGGTACGATGCAGCCCTGATTTCATCGGCGCAATGGGCAACTCACGCACTCGAAGCGGGGGTTGCCGCGCACCACGGGGGCACGCTTGTGGGGGACGTGATGGATTTCGGCACGCCGGGCAGCACGCACGCCCCGGCCGAACTCGCCTGGCTGCGCGGGGTCGACGCCTGCACCATGGGCGCCTATCCGCAGGCCGAGGAGGAGTTCCGGGCGGCCGTAGGACTCGATCCCGCGATGGCCGACGCCTGGCTGGGCCTGCACGCGCTCCGGGTCGACACCACCAACGCGTTATTGCGCATGTACGCGCACCGGGACCGCTTCGGGGAACAGCGGGCCCGGCACCGGCGGACCCTGAACTCCTGGTACTGGCTGGGCTGGTGGGTGCAGCCGGTGCTGGAGAGCCGGCGGGACCTGCTGCTGGCCCACGCCTCGCACTGGCTGGACGGCCGCCACGTGCCCGAGCTGGACCAGGCACTCGCCGCCCTGCCCCCGGTGGACACCGATCCGCAGGTGCGGTTCCTGCACGCCTGCCGGGCCTATCTGGTCAAGGACTGGGAGCAGTTGGTCCGGCAGACCGAGCCGCTGGTGGACGATCCGCTGCTGGGCATCGAGGCGGGGCTGTTCGGCGGGATGGCCCGGGTCCGGCTGGAGATGTACGGGCAGGCGGAGCCGATGCTGTCGGCGGCGCTGATGCGGTGCCGCAGCGAGCAGCCGCAGCGCAAGGAGCTGCGCTACTGGCTGGCGCGGGCGCACGAGGGCACCGGGCGCAGTGCGGCGGCGCTGCCGCTGTACCGGGCGGTGCACCGGGTGGACCCGGCGTTCATGGACACCGCGGCCCGGCTGACGGCCATCGAGGACGGCGACGACACCGACGGCATGGCCGGGATGACCGGGTACTCCGGATTCGGGAGCTACGGCGGGCACGGCCCGCCCCCGGCGGGCGGGGACTTCGCGGCGGTGGCGCTGGGCGGCGGCGGTCCCGTCCAGGACATCGCGGCGGACGGCCAGGCGGAGCCCGACCCGCTGACCTCGCCGCCCCCCGCGGGCCGGGTGGAGGGCGCACGGCGCAAGGTGTCCGTGCCGCCGCAGGGCGCGCCCACGGGGCTGCCGGCCGGACCGGCCGACCCGGAGGCGCTCGCCGAGGCGCTGGCGGAGCTGGAGCGGATGGTGGGGCTGGAGCCGGTCAAGCGGCAGGTGAAGGCGCTCTCCGCGCAGCTGCACATGGCGCGGCTGCGGGCGGGGCAGGGGCTGCCGGTGCAGCCGCCGAAACGGCACTTCGTGTTCTCCGGGCCCTCCGGCACGGGCAAGACGACGGTGGCCCGGATCCTGGGCCGGGTGTTCTACGCGCTGGGCCTGCTGGGCGGCGATCATCTGGTGGAGGCCCAACGCGCCGACCTGGTGGGTGAGTTCCTCGGCCAGACCGCCGTGAAGGCGAACGAGCTGATCGATTCGGCGATCGGCGGGGTGCTGTTCGTGGACGAGGCGTACAGCCTCTCCAACTCGGGCTACAGCAAGGGTGACGCGTACGGGGACGAGGCCCTCCAGGTGCTGCTGAAGCGGGCCGAGGACAACCGGGACCACCTGGTGGTGATCCTGGCGGGCTATCCGGCCGGGATGGACCGGCTGCTGTCCGCCAATCCGGGGCTGTCCTCCCGGTTCACCTCCCGGGTGGACTTCCCCAGCTACCGGCCGCTGGAACTGACCGCGATCGGCGGGGTGCTGGCGGAGGCGAACGGGGACGGCTGGGACGAGGAGGCCCTGGAGGAACTGCGCAGCATCAGCGGGCACGTGGTGGAGCAGGGCTGGATCGACGAACTCGGCAACGGCCGGTTCCTGCGCACCCTGTACGAGAAGAGCTGCGCGTACCGGGATCTGCGGCTGGCCGGCTTCCCGGGCGAGCCGTCCCGCGACGACCTGGCGACGCTGCGGCTGCCGGACCTGATGCAGGCCTACGGGGAAGTCCTGTCGGGCCGCGGCCCCCAGGACCGCCCGGAGCCGCCGCCGCTGTGACCGCTCGAACGCCGGCGGGGCCGGAATCGCCCTTCTGGGCAATCCAGCCCCGCCGGCGCGCGGGCTAGGCGCGGGCCATCGGGACTCGGTGGGACGGGTCGCGGACCTCGCCGACCAGCATTTCCAGGACGTCCTCCAGGGCGACCAGGCCCAGGACCCGGCCCCCCGGATCGGCGACCTGGGCCAGGTGGGTGGCGTCCCTCCGCATGACGCTGAGGGCGTCGTCCAGCGGGAGCGTGGCGGACAGGGTGGTCATCCGGCGCCAGACCCGCTGCGGCACGGCCCGCTCCCGGTCCTCCAGGTCCAGCACGTCCTTCACGTGCAGGTAGCCCATGAAGGCGCCGTTCTCGGAGCGGACGGGGAAGCGGGAGTAGCCGGTGCGGACCGTCAGCTGCTCGATCTGCCGCGGGGTGGCGGAGGGGCCGACCGTGACCAGACGGCCCGGCGAGAGGAGCACGTCGGTGACCGGACGGCTGCCCAGCTCGAGCGCGTCCTCCAGGCGCTCCTGCTCACCGGGCTCCAGGAGCCCGGCCTGCCGGGAGTCCTCCACGAGCCGCCCCAGCTGGGCGCTGGTGTAGACGGCCTCGACCTCGTCCTTCGGCTCGACCTTGAAGAGCCTCAGGACCAGGTGCGCGCAGGCCCCCAGCGCCCTGGTGACCGGCCCGCACAGACGGGCGAAGGCCACCAGGCCGGGGCTGAACCACAGGGCGGTCTTCTCGGGGGCGGCCATCGCGAGGTTCTTGGGGACCATCTCGCCGATGACCAGGTGCAGGAAGACCACGGCGGCGAGCGCGAAGGCGTAGCCGAGGGGGTGGATCAGGCCCTGGGGTACGTGGACGGCGTGGAAGACGGGCTCCAGCAGCCGGGCCACGGTGGGTTCGGCGACCGCGCCGAGGGTGAGCGAGCAGATGGTGATGCCGAACTGCGCGGCGGCCATCATGCGGGGCAGGTTCTCCAGGCCGTGGAGCACCTGACGGGCCCGCTTGGAGTTCGCCGCGAGCGGCTCGATCTGGCTGCGCCGTACGGAGACGAGTGCGAACTCGGCGCCGACGAAGAAGCCGTTGGCGAGGACCAGCAGCAGGGCGAAGAGGAGCTGGAGCACGTTCATCGGGCAGCGCCCTCCAGCTCGGCCGGCTGCGGGGCCGGGGCGTCGGGCCGGCCGGCGCCGCGCAGTGCCGCGCGCCCGGCCTCGGGAGCGGTCCCGTAGGAACCGGCCGCGGGGACCGCCGTGAGCCGGACCAGCCGCACCCGCTCCGCGCGGTTGCGGCCG
The DNA here is from genome assembly GCF_045208355.1 of Streptomyces sp. NBC_01546. Lineage (NCBI taxonomy): Bacteria > Bacillati > Actinomycetota > Actinomycetes > Kitasatosporales > Streptomycetaceae > Streptomyces > Streptomyces sp. NBC_01546. Next base: position 6,584,779 of record NZ_CP109379.1, on the reverse strand, counting down.
ACCTGACGGACGGACAGCCGCCAGCCGGGAAGCTCCGCGCGGTCCCCGGGGGCGGGGATCCGGCCGAGGAGGTCCGCGACGAGGCCGGCGACGGTCTCGTACGGGCCCTCGGGCACCTCCAGGCCTATCCGGCGCAGGGTCTGCACCCGGCAGCTGCCGTCGGCCTCCCAGGAGGGGCGGCCGTCCTCGGCGGGTACGGCGGCCAGCTCGGGTCCGTCGTCCTCGGCGAGGTCGTGCTCGTCTCGGACCTCGCCGACGAGTTCCTCGACGATGTCCTCCAGGGTGACCACACCGGCGGTGCCGCCGTACTCGTCGACGACCACGGCCATCGGCTGTTCGCTGCGCAGCCGCTCCAGCAGCGGCTGCACCGGCAGGGAGCCGGGCACCAGCAGCGGGGCGACGCTGATCCGGCCCACGGTGGTACGGGCGCGCTCCGGCTCGGGCACGGCGAGGGCGTCCTTGAGGTGGACCACGCCGGTGATCTCGTCGATGCGGTCGCGGTAGACCGGGAAGCGGGACTTGCCCGTGGCGCGGGTCAGGTTGAGCACGTCGGCCGCGGTGGCCGTGTGCATCAGGGCGCTGACCTTCACCCGGGGGGTCATGACGTGCTGGGCCGTGAGCTCGCCCAGCGAGAGGGTCCGTACGAAGAGGTCGGCGGTGTCCTGTTCGAGGGCGCCGGCCTGGGCCGAATGACGGACCAGGGAGACCAGTTCGCCGGGGGTGCGGGCGGAGGCCATCTCCTCGGTCGGCTCCACGCCGAGCGCCCGTACGAGCCGGTTGGCGACGGCGTTGAGGCCGGCGATCACCGGCCGGAAGGCGCGGGAGAAGGCGTGCTGGGGGCCGGCGACGAAGCGGGCGACCTGGAGCGGCCGGGAGATGGCCCAGTTCTTCGGGACGAGCTCGCCGACGACCATCTGGACGGCGGAGGCGAGCAGCATCCCGATGACCACGGCGACGCCGGAGGCGGCGCCCCCGGACATGCCGGTCGCGGCGAGCGGCCCGGCCAGCAGTGCGGCCAGGGCGGGTTCGGCGAGCATGCCGACCACGAGGGAGGTGATGGTGATGCCGAGCTGGGTGCCGGAGAGCTGGAAGGACAGCTCCCGCAGGGCCTTGACGACCGTGCGGGCACGGCGGTCACCGTCGGCTGCGGCGCGCTCGGCCTCGGGCTTCTCCACGGTGACGAGCCCGAATTCGGCTGCCACGAAGAAACCGTTGGCGAGGATCAGGACGAAAGCCGCGCCGAGCAGGAGTAGCGGGGTGGTCATGCCGCCGCCTCCGTGGGGAGGGCGGCGCGGGTATTACCGGACGATCCGTCCATTGCTGGAGGGAGTCACTCCTCAAGTCGCAGGGTGCCCGCAGGCAGGCCCCGGGGTCCCGGGGCAGGCGGGAGGGCGCACAGCTGCGCCCCGCCACCAGGGTAGTCATTGAGATCGCGGCCGCAACGGTACGCAGCCACGAGGTTCGGCGGGCTCAGTGGTCGGTTGCGCCGGTTCCCCTGGTCTCGGCGAGGGCGCGCAGGGCGCGGGCGTCGCCGATCGCCTGGGCCCGGGCGACTCCGGGCTGGATGCCGAGGGCGGGCAGGCTGGTGCCGTCGCTGAGGTCCAGGAAGACCCACGGGTCGCCCGGGCGGAGGTTGACGCGCAGGATCTGCGCCCACTCCAGGCGGCGGGTGGTGGTCAGGTTGACGACGGTGACGCCGGCCTCGTCCGCGACCACCTTGGGGCGGCTGAGCAGGACGAGGACGGAGGTCAGCAGGACCGCGGTGAAGACGAAGCTGATCCGCTCGCCCGTGCTGAGGGTCTCCAGCAGGAGGGCGATCGCCGTGATGGTGGCGAACATGGCGAGCCCGACGCTCAGCAGGACCGCCCGGGTGCGGGTCGGCCGGAAGGTGACCGGCAGGGCGGGCGGTACGGGCTGGGCGGCGGACTCGGTCATGGTGTGCGCTCGGTTCTGCGAGAGGGGGTCAGAGACGGCAGGCGTGGATCGAGGTGGTGAGGATCGCGCGCGCGCCGAGCTCGTACAGGTCGTCCATGATCCGCTGGGCCTCCTTGGCCGGGACCATGGCACGGACCGCGACCCAGCCCTCGTTGTGCAGCGGGGAGACGGTCGGCGACTCCAGGCCCGGGGTGAGGGCGACCGCGCGCTCGAGGTGCTCGGCGCGGCAGTCGTAGTCCATCATCACGTAGCTGCGGGCCACCAGGACGCCCTGGAGACGCCGCAGGAACTGCTGTGCGCGCGGGTCGTCGGCGTCGGTGCCGTTGCTCCGGATGACGACGGCCTCGGAGGTGAGGATCGGCTCGCCGATGACCTCGAGGCCCGCGTTGCGCAGGCTGGTGCCGGTCTCGACGACGTCCGCGATGATCTGGGCGACGCCGAGCTGGATGGCGGTCTCGACCGCGCCGTCGAGGTGGACGACGGAGGCGTCGATGCCCTTCTCGGCGAGGTGCTTGGCGACGATTCCCTCGTACGAGGTCGCGATGGTCATCCCGTGGAAGTCCTCGGGGCCCTTCGCGGTGCCGGGGAGGGTCGCGTAGCGGAAGGTGGAGCGGCCGAAGTTCAGCGCCAGGATCTCCTCGGCGCTGGCGCCGGAGTCGAGCAGCAGGTCACGGCCGGTGATGCCGATGTCGAGCCGGCCCGAAGAGACGTAGATCGCGATGTCCTTGGGGCGGAGGTAGAAGAACTCCACCTCGTTCTCGGGGTCGACGACCACGAGCTCCTTGGACTCCTTGCGCATCCGGTAGCCGGCCTCATGGAGCATCGCCGACGCCGGTCCGGAGAGTGAACCCTTGTTGGGGACGGCGATGCGCAGCATGGGGCTTCCTTTGGTGCGTGGGATACGCGGATACAGGGATGCGGGTGGGGTGTTCGTGCCGGAGATCAGAGGTGGGAGTAGACGTCGTCGAGGGAGATCCCGCGCGCCACCATCATCACCTGGACGTGGTAGAGCAGCTGGGAGATCTCCTCGGCGGCGGCTTCCTTGCTCTCGTACTCGGCGGCCATCCAGACCTCGGCGGCCTCCTCGACGACCTTCTTGCCGATGGCATGGACGCCCTTGGCGACCAGCTCGGCGGTACGGGAGGTGCTGGGGTCGCCGTTGGCGGCCTTGAGCTGGAGCTCGGTGAAGAGCTCTTCGAAGCTCTTGGAGGATTCGTTCGCCATGATGGTCCTCAGAATACGGGGTTCCCCCACGCCACTCAGCGCCAGGGTTCGCTGACCGTCCGCAGGGTCATGGCGGTGGAGACGGCGGCGGTGACCGCTTCGTGCCCCTTGTCCTCGTTCGACCCTTCGAGCCCGGCGCGGTCCAGCGCCTGCTCGTCGTTGTCACAGGTCAGTACGCCGAAGCCGACGGGGACTCCGGTGTCGATCGACACCTGTACCAGGCCCTGGGTGACGCCCTGGCAGACGTAGTCGAAGTGCGGGGTGCCGCCGCGGATGACCACACCGAGGGCGACGATGGCATCGTAACCGCGACCGGCCAGTACCTTCGCCACGACCGGGAGCTCGAAGCTGCCGGGGACGCGCAGCAGGGTCGGCTCGTCGATGCCCAGTTCGTGCAGGGCCCGCAGGGCGCCGTCGACCAGTCCGTCCATGACCTTCTCGTGCCACTGGGCGGCGATGACGGCGACGCGCAGGTCTCCGCAGTTCTTCACGCTCAGTTCGGGTGCGCCCTTGCCGCTCACAGCTCTGCTCCTCGGTGGTTCGTGTTCGGGTGTGTGGTTACTGGGGTTACTGGGGTTACGGGGATTGCCGGGGTTGCCAGTGTTACTGGTTGCCGCAGGCGGACGTGGTCACGGCCCCGTCCAGCCAGGGCAGGTCGTGGCCCATCCGGTCCCGCTTGGTGCGCAGGTACCGCAGATTGTGCTCGCCCGCCTCCACCGGCATCGGCTCCCGGCCGGTGACCGCGATGCCGTGTCGTACGAGGGCGGCGGACTTGTCGGGGTTGTTGGTCAGCAGCCGGACGCTGCGCACGCCGAGGTCGGCGAGGATCTGGGCGCCGGCCCCGTAGTCGCGGGCGTCGGCGGGCAGGCCCAGTTCCAGGTTGGCGTCGAGGGTGTCGCGTCCGCGCTCCTGGAGTTCGTACGCGCGCAGCTTGGACAGCAGTCCGATGCCGCGGCCCTCGTGGCCGCGCAGGTAGACGACGACGCCGCGGCCGGCGGCCTGGATCCGCTCCATGGAGGCGTGCAGCTGGGGGCCGCAGTCGCAGCGCTGGGAGGCGAAGATGTCGCCGGTCAGGCATTCGGAGTGCATCCGGACCAGGACGTCCGTGCCGTCGCCGATCTCGCCGTGGACCAGGGCCACGTGCTCGACCCCGTCGACGGTGGAGCGGAAGCCGTAGGCGGTGAAGTCGCCGAAGGCGGTCGGCAGGCTGACCTCGGCCTCGCGGCGCACGGTCGGCTCGGCGGAGCGGCGGTAGGCGATCAGGTCCTCGATGGAGATGATCGTCAGGCCGTGCTTGCGGGCGAAGGGGATCAGCTCGGGCAGGCGCAGCATGACGCCGTCCTCACCGGCGATCTCCACGATGGCGCCGGCCGGGCGCAGGCCCGCGAGGCGGGCGAGGTCGACGGCGGCCTCGGTGTGGCCGTTGCGGACCAGGACGCCGCCGGGCTTGGCGCGCAGCGGGAAGATGTGGCCGGGGCGGACGAAGTCGCCGGGTTCACTGGCCCCGTCGGCGAGGAGCCGCAGGGTGGTGGCGCGGTCGGCGGCCGAGATGCCGGTGCTGACGCCGTGGGCGGCGCTCGCGTCGACGGAGACGGTGAAGGCGGTCTTCATCGACTCGGTGTTGTTCTGGACCATCTGGGGGAGCTCGAGCCGGTCCAGCTCGGTGCCCTCCATGGGGGCGCAGATCAGGCCGCGGCACTCGCTCATCATGAAGGCGATGATCTCGGGGGTGGCCTTCTCGGCGGCGATGACGAGGTCGCCCTCGTTCTCGCGGTCCTCGTCGTCGACGACGACGATCGGCCGGCCTGCGGCGATGTCGCGGATGGCCTGCTCGACGGGGTCGAGGCGGAAGGTCTCCTCCAAGCCCCCTTCGAGGTTCTCTTCGGGGATGGCGGGCACGGGCTTGAGGCTGGTCATGCCGTTGCTCCTTCCAGGGCCGGGGCGGTGGTGGTGCGCGAGCGCTGGTACCAGTCGTATGCGCCCCACAGCACGAGGGCGAAGTACACGACGTACACGAGGCCGGAGAAGGCCAGGCCGTTGTTGAAGGCGAGGGGGACGCCGACCAGGTCGACGAGGAGCCAGGCGAACCAGAACTCGACGAGACCGCGGGCCTGGGCGACCATCGCGACGATGGTGCCCACGAAGATGTAGGCGTCCGCCCACGGGCTCCAGGACAGGTGCGGGAAGGCCGTGAAGAGGCCGCCGACGGCGAGGGTGCCCAGCGCCGCACCGGCGAGGAGCAGTCCGCGCTCCTTCCAGGTGGCGGTGCGCACGGCGATGGAGCCGTCCTGCGCCTGCTGCCGGCCGCGCTGCCAGGCACGCCAGCCCCATACGGCCACGCCGATGACGAGCAGCTGCTTGCCGACGCCGCCGGAGAGGTGGGCGGAGGCGTAGGCGGCGATGAGGATCAGGCCGGAGAGGAGCTGGGCGGGCCAGGTCCACAGGGAGCGGCGCCAGCCGAGGGCGAGGGCGGCGAGGCCCATCAGGTTGCCGATCATGTCGGACCAGATGACCTTCTGGCCGAAGACGGTGAAGGCCTCGGCGTTGAGCCAGGTCAGGGCGCTCACTGGTCGTCTCCCGTCGCGTGCAGCGGGTTCACGCCGGCGGCCAGCAGGCGTTCGACGTACTTGGCGAGGACGTCGACCTCGAGGTTGACCGGGTCGCCGGGCTGCTTGATGCCCAGCGTGGTCAGCGCGAGGGTGGTCGGGATGAGGCTGATGGTGAACCAGTCGGCGGCGGCCTCGACCACGGTGAGGCTGACGCCGTCGACCGTGATGGAGCCCTTCTCGACGACGTAGCGGGAGAGGTTCTCCGGGAGGGCGATCCTGACGATCTCCCAGTGCTCCGAGGGGGTGCGGGAGAGGATCTCGCCGGTGCCGTCGACGTGGCCCTGGACCAGGTGGCCGCCGAGCCGTCCGCCGAGGGCCATCGGGCGCTCCAGGTTGACCCGGGAGCCTTCGGTCAGGGCGCCGAGGCTGGAGCGGTTGAGGGTCTCCTGCATGACGTCGGCGGTGAACTCTCCGTCGGCGGTGTCCACGACGGTCAGGCAGACGCCGTTGACGGCGATGGAGTCGCCGTGCTTGGCGCCCTCGGTGACGAGGGGGCCGCGCAGGCGGAAGCGGGAGGCTTCCTCGAGCTGCTCGACCGCGGCGACCTCGCCCAGTTCTTCGACGATTCCGGTGAACACTTCAGTGCTCCTTGGGGGCTGCGGGGACGGAGGGAGCCGTGGGGACGGCGGTGATGCGGATGTCCGTACCGATGCGGACGGTCTCGGTGATCCGGAGCCGGAGCGCGTCGGTGAGGGTGCCGATGCCGGCGTCGGCGAGGGCGGCGGGGCCCGCGCCGAGGAGGACGGGGGCGAGGTAGCCGACGACCTTGTCGACGGCGCCCGCGGCGACGAAGGCGCCGGCCAGGGTCGGGCCGCCTTCGAGGAGGACGGAGCGGACCCCGCGCCGGTGCAGCTCGCCGAGGAGGGCGTCCACGGAGATCCCGTACTTGTCGTAGGGGAGCCGGGCCAGCTCCACGCCCTCCAGGTGGCGGGTGGCCGCCTCTTCGAGGCTCTCGGCAACGACGATCAGGGTGGGGGCGGCCTCGTCCAGGACGCGGGCGGTGGGCCGGATGGTGGCGTGGGTGTCCAGGACGACGCGCAGGGGCTGGACGGCCCCCTCGATGCCGCGGACGGCGAGGTGCGGATCGTCGGCGCGCAGGGTGCCGGAGCCGACGACGACGGCGTCGGCCTCGGCGCGCAGCCGGTGGACGTCGGCGCGGGACTCCGGGGAGCTGATCCAGCGGCTGGTGCCGTCGGCGGCGGCGATGCGGCCGTCGAGGGTGGCGGCGTACTTCCACAGGATGTAGGGGCGTCCCAGCCGTACGGAGGTCAGCCAGGCGGCGTTGCCCGCCTCGGCCTCGTCCGCGAGCAGCCCGGCCTCCACGGTGACCCCGGCGTCGCGCAGGGTGTCGGCGCCGCCGCGGGCCTGCGGGTTCGGGTCGGAGACGGCGTACACCACGCGGGTGATCCCGGCTTCGAGGAGGGCGCGGGCGCAGGGCCCCGTACGGCCGGTGTGGTTGCAGGGTTCCAGGGTGACGTAGGCGGTGCCGCCGCGGGCTGCCCCGCCCGCCGCGTGCAGGGCGTGGACCTCGGCGTGCGGGCCGCCGGCCCGCTCGTGCCAGCCCTCGCCGACGACGGTGCCCGAGGCGTCGGTGATGACGCAGCCGACGACGGGGTTGGGGCTGGTGGAGCCGAGTCCGCGGGCGGCGAGCTCGACGGCTCGGCGCATGGCGCGGGTGTCCGCGTCGGGTGCTGCGTGCGCGGCGTGTGTCGCCACCGGGTCCTCCTGCCTCATCGGGCACGGACTCCGGGGCCTGTCGGGATACGACAGATGAAGCGGAACAGCTCACACGGGGACGCCGAGGCCGGAAAAACGGTCCGCTCCGCCACATCCGCAGGGATGTGGCGAGGAACCGCCGACGGCGGCGTACCGGTCACTGGCCCGCCGCGCACTGCCTCCCATCCGGACTTTAACCGTCGGTCCAGGAATCTCACCTGGTCAACCGGCCGCTGGCTGCGGACGGGTCGCGGACTATAACCGCCGGTTCGGAATTACACCGACCCCGGAGTGCGCTGCTTACTGGTACTCCAGCCAGTTTGCCACGGGTGATCGGCGGCCATGCGGGTGAGGGGGTGTGGCCTGGCTCACACGGAGGCCCGCACGGGCGGACCCGGCCCAGTGGACGCGGGGTTGGTCCAGACCTATTGACGGGGTGGTCTAGTCCTCTTAACGTTCCCTTCATCTTCCCCGGGAACAGCCCGTCAGATGTGCGCACGTCACGGGCCAACACGCTTCACATTTCCGCATGTTGTGTCCTGTTGTGTCATGCCATCCTCCCCTCCCCAGGAGGCACAATGCTGTCCCCCACACGTACGAGAGCGATGCTCCTGGCATCCGGCGCCGCAATCGCCGGACTGCTGGTGGCCGGGCTCTCGACGGGCGTCTCGCACGCCGCCGACAACGAGAGCTGTCGCCCCGACGGGCTGTACAAGACGGCCGGCGCCGACGTCCCGTACTGCTCGGTGTACGACACCGAAGGCCGCGAGAAGATGGGCGCCGACCACCAGCGCCGGGTCATCGGATACTTCACCGGCTGGCGCACGGGCAAGGACGGCGCCCCCGCCTACCTCGCCGGCAACATCCCGTGGTCCAAGGTCACCCACCTGAACTACGCCTTCGCCCACGTGGGCGCCGACAACAAGATCTCCGTCGGCGCGGACAACGCGAACAACGCCGCCACCGGTATGACCTGGCCGGGCGTCGCGGGCGCCGAGATGGACCCGGCCCTCCCGTACAAGGGCCACTTCAACCAGCTGACCAAATTCAAGAAGCAGTACCCGAACGTCAAGACGCTGATCTCGGTCGGCGGCTGGGCGGAGACCGGCGGCTACTTCGGGGACGACGGCAACCGGGTCGCCTCGGGCGGCTTCTACTCGATGGCCACCAACGCCGACGGATCGGTCAACCAGGCGGGCATCGACACCTTCGCGGACTCCTCGGTCGAGTTCATCCGCAAGTACGGGTTCAACGGCGTCGACATCGACTACGAGTACCCGACCACCATGAAGGACGCGGGCAATCCGCTGGACTGGCAGCTGTCCAACGCCCGCCGGGCCGGACTCGTCCAGGGGTACGACGCCCTGATGAAGAGCCTGCGCGAGAGGCTCGACCGGGCCGGCGCCGCCGACGGCAAGCACTATCTGCTCACCGTCGCCGCGCCCTCCTCCGGCTACCTGCTGCGCGGCATGGAGACCTTCCAGATGCAGAAGTATCTGGACTACGTCAACATCATGTCCTACGACCTACACGGGGCCTGGAACGAGTTCGTCGGGCCGAACGCCTCGCTTTTCGACGACGGCAAGGACGCCGAGCTGGCCGCCGCGAACGTCTACGGCAGCTCCCAGTACGGGAACATCGGCTACCTCAACACCGACTGGGCGTACCACTACTTCCGCGGCTCCATGCCGGCCGGCCGGATCAACATCGGCCTGCCGTACTACACCCGCGGGCACAAGAACGTGCAGGGCGGCACGGACGGCCTGTGGGGCAAGGCCCCGGCGACCGCCTGCCCGGCCGGCGCGGGCCTGACCAAGTGCGGTGACGGCGCCGTCGGCATCGACAACCTGTGGCACGACAAGGACACCAACGGCGCCGAGTCGCCGGCCGGTTCCAACCCGATGTGGCACGCGAAGAACCTGGAGAAGGGGATCGTCGGCGACTACGTCACCAAGTACGGCTTCCCGGCGAACACCACGCTGACCGGCACCTACGCCCGCAAGTACGACGCGACGCTGGTCGCGCCGTGGCTGTGGAACGCGCAGAAGAAGGTCTTCCTGTCCACCGAGGACGAGCAGTCGGTGGCGGCCAAGGCCGACTACGTGGTCGACCGCGGCATCGGCGGCACCATGGTCTGGGAGATGGCCGGTGACTACGCCTGGAACGCCGCGAAGGGCCAGTACGAGATGGGCGACACGCTCACCTCGCTGATGTACGACAAGTTCAAGGCGGCCGCCCCGTACGGCGCGAAGAAGTCCAACACCGCGCTGCCGGCGCAGGCCGTGGCCATCAAGACGGAGTTCACCGAGTTCAAGCTGGGCGACTCCAACTACCCGATCACCCCGAAGCTCAAGATCACCAACAACACCCAGGCGACGCTGCCGGGTGGCACGGAGTTCCAGTTCGACTACTCCACCGCCGCTCCGAACAACGCCTCCGACCAGTCCGGCTTCGGCACGAAGGTGATCAGCAGCGACCACACCGGCAGCAACGTCGGCGGCCTGAAGGGCGACTTCCACCGGGTCTCCCTGAAGCTCCCCGCCTGGCAGACGCTGGCGCCGGGCGCCTCGGTCGACCTGGCGTTCAACTACTACCTGCCGGTCTCCACGCCCTCCAACTGGACGGTGAACATCTCCGGCACGACGTACGCGCTCGCCGGTGACCTGGCGCGCGGTGTCACGGTGGTCCAGCCGGGCACCACGACTCCGCCCACCACACCGCCGCCGACCACGACTCCGCCGACCTCTCCCCCGCCCACCACGACCCCGCCGACGGGCGGTGCGTGCACCGGCCCGGCGTACGTGGCGGGTCAGGTCTACGCGGGCGGCAGCCTCGTCTCCCACAAGGGCCACACCTGGAAGGCCCAGTGGTGGACGCAGAACGAGGAGCCCGGCACCACGGGCGAATGGGGCGTCTGGAAGGACCAGGGCGCCTGCTGACACCCCCTGGGTGAGCTGAAGGCGTGAGGATCCGGTGGCCCGGCGGCCACCGGGTCCTCGCACGTGCGGCGCATGCGCGCAGATCCATCGGGCGCCGGGTTGTCACGTTTCCGGGGGCTGTCCGGTCCATGCTGGCGAAGGCAAACGCGTCCAGCGAAGGGCAGGACCCCATGAGCACCATCCTCGTCACCGGAGGCACCGGAACCCTCGGCTCGCTCGTCGTCACCCGGCTCCGGGACACGGGCCACGAGGTCCGCGTCCTGAGCCGGCACTCCGCGGACCACCCCGTCGACCTGCGGGACGGCAGCGGGCTGGACGCGGCGATGGCGGGCGCGGAGGTCGTCGTGCACTGCGCGAGCAGCACGCGGGCCCAGGGCAAGGGCGACGACGTGGCTGCCGGGCACCTGATCGAGGCGGCCCGGCGGGCGGGGACCGTCTCGAACGTGGTCTACATCTCGATCGTCGGGGTGGATGTGGTCCCCCTGGGCTACTACAAGGTGAAGCTGAAGGTGGAGCGGCTGCTGGAGGAGTCCGGGCTGGGCGTGACGATCCTGCGTACGACGCAGTTCCACGACCTGGTGGAGCAGGTGGTGGCCATGGCGGCGAAGCTGCCGGTCGTGCCTCTGCCGTACGGGGTCCGGGTGCAGCCGATCGCGGTCGAGGAGGTCGCGGACCGCCTGGCGGAACTGGCCGTCCCGACCCCGTCGGGCCGCGTCCCGGACATGGGCGGCCCGGAGATCCGCACGCTGCCCGACCTGGGCCGCGCCTACCTGTCGGCGACGGGACGCCGCCGCCGGGTGGTCCCCCTGCCGCTGTGGGGCAAGGCGTACGCGGGCTTCCGCCGCGGCGGTCACCTGGCCCCGTCCCACGCGGCGGGCCGCGTCACGTTCGCGGAGTTCCTGGCCCGACGGGCGCGGTAGACCGCAGGCCTACCCGCCGAACAGCACCTCCTGGGCCGCCTCCCTAGCCGCCAGTCTGGCTCCCGCCAGGACCGCCGGGCCGCCCAGGGTAGTGGCGCGGACCTCCGTGGGGACCGGGGTCAGGGTGGTCAGCCGGCGGGCGACCCGGGAGGCCAGGGCGGGGCCGCCGGCGCGGCCCAGTTCGCCCGCCAGGACCACGCATCCCGGGTCCAGGACCGCGGTCACCGCCGCCGCGCCCAGGGCCAGTCGTTCGGCCAGGGCGTCGAGGAAGGCCTCCCCCGCGGCTCCCGCCACGGCCTCCTCCGCCGGACCGGCGAAGCCGTGTTCGCGGGCCAGCGCCGTCACGGCTTCCCGGCCGGCCAGGGCGTGGAAGCCGCCCCCGCAGTCGGTGGCCGAGGGCAGGCCGCCGGTGCCGGGGACGGGGAGGAAGCCGATCTCGCCGGCCCCGCCGGAGGCGCCGCGGCGCAGCCGCCCGTCCAGGACCACGGCCGCGCCCACCCCCGCTCCGAGCCACAGGAGGACGAAGGAGTCCAGGTCGCGGGCCGCGCCCAGGCGCTGTTCGGCGAGGGCGGCCAGGTTGGTCTCGTTCTCGACGACCACCACGGCGGGCAGGCTCCGCTGCAGGGCCGCCACCAGGTCCCGGTGCCAGGCCGGGAGGCCTTCGGTGTCGCGGAGTTCACCGGTGGCCGGGCCGACCAGGCCGGGGGCTCCGATGACGACGGTGTGCAGTTCGCCGGCCCCGGCCTCGCGGGCGGTGCGCAGCAGCGCCTCGACCGCGTCCTCGGGGGCGCCGACCGGCAGGGCGGCCTCGGCCAGGGGGTGGCCGAGGAGGTCGGTGACCACGGCGGTCACGCTGTCGGTCCGGACGTCGAGGGCGGCCAGGTGGGCGCGGCGGGCGACGATCCCGTAGAGCTTGGCGTTGGGGCCGCGCCGCTGTTCCCCGGACTCCCCGACGACCTCGATCAGCCCGGCTTCGGTGAGCCGCTCGACGAGGTCGGCGACCGAGGGGCGGGAGAGGCCGGTCCTGGCCTTGAGCTGGGTGGCCGTCAGCGGCCCCGCCTCCTGGAGGAGTTGCAGGGCGAGGCGGTCGTTGATGGCCCGCGCCGTGCTGGGTGAGGCGGGGGACGGTACCGGCGCCGAAGTGGTCGAAGTGAGGGCAGGAGTCACGGCGCCCATCCTAGGCAGTCAAAGCAGTTAACTATCAGGCAGGGTCCCTGATAGTTTAGCTCCCATGACCGGGGAAACCGACCTCAGCCCGGCGCGGCTGCGCCATGCCCGTTTCGCGATCGCCGCCGTCTTCTGCGCCCACGGCGCCGTGACCGGCTCATTCGCCACCCGCATCCCCTGGATCCAGGAGCACGCCGAGCTCAGCGCGGGCACCCTGGGTCTGGCCCTCGCCTTCCCCGCCCTGGGCGCGGCGCTCGCGATGCCGCTGGCGGGGCGGGTCAACCACCGTTTCGGCGCCCGCGCCGCGCTGCGGGCGCTGCTGGCGCTGTGGACCCTCTCCCTCATCCTCCCGAGCCTCGCCCCGAACCTGCCCGCCCTCTGCTTCGCGCTCTTCGTCTACGGAGCCACCTCCGGCATGTCGGACGTGGCGATGAACGCGCTCGGCGTGGAGACGGAGAACCGGCTGGGCCGCTCGGTCATGTCCTCGCTGCACGGCATGTGGAGCGTGGGCGCGCTGCTCGGTTCGGCCGCCGGTACGGTCGCCGCGCACGCCGGGGCCGACGCCCGGCTGCACCACCTGATCGCCGCACTGGCGCTCACCGCGGCCGGACTGGTCGCCGTACGCGGGGTGCTGGACCTCAGGAGCGACCAGGAGGCGGGGGCTCCGCCGCACTTCGCGCTGCCTCCGAAGTCGGCCCTGCTCATCGGCGCCATCGGCTTCTGCGCGGTCTTCGCCGAGGGCGCGAGCCTGGACTGGTCCGCGGTCTACCTGCGGGACGTCCTGGACACGAACGCCGGTCTGGCGGCGGCGTCGACCACCGCCTTCGCGCTCACGATGGCCGTCGCGCGGCTGGCCGGGGACCGGGTGGTGGACCGGTTCGGGGCCGTGCGCACCGTCCGTGCGGGAGGCGTACTGGCCACCGCGGGCGGGCTGATCGTGGTCTCGGTCCGCGAACCCGCGGCGGCCATGGCCGGCTTCGGGCTGATCGGGCTGGGCATAGCCGTGGTGGTCCCGCTGGCCTTCGCGGCCGCGGCGCGCAGCGGACCGGCCCCGGCGCAGGCCATCGCGGGTGTCGCGACGATCACGTACACATCGGGACTGATCGCCCCGTCGGCGATCGGTGCGGTGGCGGACGCGACCTCGCTCGTGGTCTCCTTCGGGCTGGTCACCCTGCTGGCCTTCGCGCTGGTGGTGGGGGCCGCCGTACTGCGGCAGACGCCGGCCGCGCCCGGGGCCTCCGCAGTCAATCGGGACGAAACCGCCGGTATCCGCCCGTAACATGTCGGGGGCCCTAGCGGCCTTGATGCTTGATCAGTGGCGGATCGGAAGTGGTGGACATGGGCCTCGGCGTGCGCTGGACCCTGCACGGTGACGGGCGGACCCCCGCCCCCGGAGCGGTGGTGCGGCCGGACGAGCGGCTGTCGTGGCCGCGGACCGCGGGGCTCGGCGCCCAGCACGTCGTGGCGATGTTCGGCGCGAGTTTCGTCGCTCCGGTCCTGATGGGCCTGGACCCGAACCTGGCCATCATGATGTCCGGCGTCGCGACGGTGATCTTCCTCCTCGCCACGCGCGGCCGGGTCCCCTCGTACCTGGGCTGCTCGCTCTCGTTCGTCGGTGTGGCGGCGGCGATCCGGGCCTCGGGCGGGGACAGCGCGGTGGTGACCGGCGCCGTCTTCGTCGTCGGTGTGGCGCTGTTCCTGTCCGGCCTCGCCGTGCAGCGCTTCGGGGCGCGGATCATCCACGCGGCGATGCCGCCGGTGGTGACGGGCGCGGTGGTGATGCTGATCGGCTTCAACCTGGCGCCGGTGACGGCTTCGACGTACTGGCCGCAGGACCAGTGGACGGCGCTGCTGACCATGCTGGTCACGGGGTTCGCCGTGGTCTGCCTGCGCGGGTTCTGGTCGCGGATCGCGATCTTCCTGGGACTGGTCTTCGGGTACGGGCTCTCCTGGATCCTCGACCGCCTCTTCGGCAAGATCCACTCCACGGTGGGCGGCGAGGTCACGGACCACTGGCGCCTGGACCTCTCCGGGGTCGGCGCGGCCGACTGGATCGGGCTGCCGTCCTTCCACGCGCCGCAGTTCGAGTGGTCGGCGATCCTGGTCGCCCTGCCCGTGGTGATCGCGCTGATCGCCGAGAACGCCGGTCACGTCAAGGCCGTCGGCGAGATGACCGGCGACCCTCTGGACGACAAGCTCGGCACCGCGATCGCGGCCGACGGCGCCGCGTCGATGCTGTCCACGGCGGTCGGCGGCCCCCCGAACACCACGTACTCCGAGAACATCGGGGTCATGGCGGCCACCCGGGTCTACTCCACGGCCGCGTACTGGGCCGCGGCGGGCTTCGCGCTGCTCTTCGGCCTGTGCCCCAAGTTCGGGGCGATCGTCGCCGCGATCCCGGGCGGGGTGCTGGGCGGCATCACGGTCATCCTGTACGGCATGATCGGCCTGCTCGGCGCCCAGATCTGGATCAACGGCGGGGTGGACCTGCGCAATCCGCTGAACCTGGTGCCGGCCGCGGCGGGCATCATCATCGGCATCGGCGGGGTCACGCTGCAGATCAGCGACACCTTCGAGCTCGGCGGTATCGCGCTGGGCACGATCGTGGTGATCACCGGCTACCACGCGCTGCGGTACCTCGCCCCGGCACACCTGAAGCAGCAGGAGCCCCTGCTCGACGAGGGCACCTCCGCCTACGATGATCAGGGCGGCCGGGACACGCCGCGTTGACGGGGTTTCGCCCGAACCGGGGAAGCGTACGGCCAAGTTCCCCGGATCCGTGCCGGTGCCTGCGACTCTGCCTCCCATGGAAGCGGTGCTGGCGCGGATGCGCGCCCTGGACGAGCGGCTCCCGCCGCAGGACGGTGTCGCCGTCTTCAACCGGGTCTACCTGACGGTGACCGAGACCCTGCACCGTCGGATCGAGCACGGCGGGTTCCCGGCGCCGAGGCGGGCGCAGACGCTCAGCGTGCGGTTCGCGGAGCGGTACCTGGCGGCGGTGGACGCGGACCGGGCCCCGGCCTGCTGGCGCCCCCTGTTCCAGTACCGGCGCCATCCCGGCATCCGCCCGCTCCAGCACGCGCTGGCGGGGATCAACGCCCACATCGGCCACGACCTGGCGGTGGCGGTGGTGTCCACGTGCCGCGCCCTGGACTGCGACCCGGGCGCCCTCGAAGCCGACTTCGACCGGGTCGGCGACACCCTGGTCTCCCTCGAGGAGCACATCCGCGAGGACCTGATGCCGGGCCCCGACCTCCTGGAGATCGCCGACCCGCTGACCCACCTGATCGGCTCGTGGAGCCTGGAGCGCGCCCGCACGGGTGCCTGGGCCTCGGCCCGCCTGCTGTGGACCCTGCGCCGCTCCCCCGAGCTTGCCGAGGAGTTCCGCGAATCCCTCGACGCGGGCGTCGGCCTGGTGGGCCGCTGCCTGCTGACCCCGGGCCGGCTCAGCCGCCTGTGACGGCGAACGGGCCGCGTTCGCCGAAGGCCAGTTCCGCGAAGCGCTCGCCGATGCGGCGGTGGCCGGCCGGGTCCGGGTGGAGCCGGTCGGGCAGGGGCAGTTCGGCGAAGTCCGCCTCGCCGTAGAGGGCGCGGCCGTCGAGGTAGTGCAGGTTCGGGTCGCCGTCCGCCCGCTGCGCGGCGATGCGGGCGAGCTCCTCCCGGATGACGCCGAGCGTCAGCGACCCGGCGGCGCGGTCCGCCGGGTCGCCGAGGGCCTTGAAGCGCAGTTCCCCACCCTCGAAGTCCGGCGCGGTGGGGCCCGGGGTGTCCTCGTGGATGGGGCACAGGACGGGAGAGACGATCAGCAGCGGGGTGGTGGGGTGCCCCTCGCGGACGGTGTCGAGGAATCCGTGCACGGCCGGGACGAAGGCGCGCAGGCGCATCACGTCGAGGTTGACCAGATTGATGCCGATCTTGAGGCTGATCAGGTCCGCGGGAGCGTCGCGGATGGCGCGCGCGGTGAACGGGTCGAGCAGGGCGTTGCCGCCGAATCCCAGATTGACCAGCTCCACGCCGCCCAGGGCGGCCGCGAGCGCCGGCCAGGTGCCGGTCGGGGCGGTGGCGGAGGAGCCGTGGCTGATGGAACTGCCGTGGTGCAGCCACACCCGGCGGCCGCGGTCCGGGAGCTCCTCTACCGGGGCGTCGGTGCGCAGGGCGATGAGCTCGGTGACCTCCGTATGGGGCAGCCAGATCTCGATGTCCTTCATCCCGGCGGGGAGCCCGGTGAACCGGACGGTGCCGGGCGGGCCGGGATGCATGACCTCGGACCCGGTGGCCATGTCGACGACGCGGACGTTGCCGCCCGCCACGCTGCCCCGGCCGGCCGGGTGGCCGTCGACGAGCAGCTCGTACACGCCGTCCGGGCGGGCCGGGAATCCCTCGTAGCCCGTCTTCGTGGGGAGCGCGTCCAGCTCGACGGCCGTGGCCCCGGTCCGGAAGGCCAGCCGCACCCCGGAGGGCTGGGCCTCCATCGCGGCCAGGCTCGCGTCGGGGAACTGCTCGCGCGCGCGGGCGGGCAGCCGGTGCGGGAGCACGCCGTGCGCGGTGCGTTCCACGTCGAGGGCGCCGCGCAGCAGGTGCGCCTCGACGGGGGTGGTGATCCACGGGGCCGGGCGGGCTTGGTCGAACGGGGCAGTCATGCCCACCACCCTGCCGCCCTCGGGCCCGGTCCGCACCCGCATTTGCGCAGGCGGGCGGTCCCGCCGGGTATGAGTACGGGCCGCCGCCGCGATGTTTGCGCGGGGGCGGCCCGTGGTCACGGGGTCCGGGTGGGGGTACCACCGACGGACTCGGGGGGGGAGGCGGAGGTCAGTCCTCCGGGAGCTCGACCGGGGCGATGTCGTCGTAGACGTCGCCGGGGCCCGGGTTGGTGGAGTCGGTCGTGCCGCCCAGGTGGTGCATGACGCCCCAGACCGCGTTCAGGGCGGTCTGGACGGCGCCCTCGGCCCAGCCGGCCGTCCAGGAGATGTCGTCGCCCGCGAGGAAGATGCCGCGCTTGTCCTCGGGGAGGCGGTCCTGCATGAAGTGCGTGAACAGGCGGCGCTGGTAGCGGTAGTGGCCCGGGAGGTTGGCCTTGAACGCGCCCATGAAGTAGGGCTCGTTCTCCCAGGACACGGTCACCGGGTTGCCGATGATGTGGCGGCGGATGTCGACCTTCGGGTAGATCTCGCCGAGGGACTTCAGCATGACCTCCATCCGCTCGTTCGCGGACAGCGGCAGCCACTTGAGGCTGTCGTCGCACCAGGTGTACGAGAGGCAGATGACGGCGGGCTTGTCCGGGCCGTTGTCCAGCAGGTACGTGCCGCGGGTCATGCGGTCCGTGAGCGTCATCGACATGACGTCGCGGCCGGTCTCCTCGTCCTTTTCCAGCCAGAACGGGCGGTCGACCGGGATGAAGAGCTTGCTGGACTCCATGTAGTGGGTGCGCTCGATCGCCGTCCAATGGTCGATCGGGAACAGCGTGTCGTCGCACTCGATCTTGGACAGGAGCATCCAGGACTGGGCGGTGAAGATCGCGGCACGGTACGTGCGGATGTCGCCGGAGGCGTCCGTGACCGTGATGCGGTTGCCCGCCGTGCGGTGCAGGCGGGTGACCGCCGGGCGCGGGGTGCCCCCGTGCAGGGTGGACAGCGAGGTGCCCTGGGCCCAGTGGACGATCTTCTCGGGCTCGCGCTCCCACAGGCGCAGCGGGAGCTGCTGCGAGCCGCCCACGATGCCGCGGTGGTGGTCGTCGGCCTCGGTGTAGACGACGCGCAGGATCTCCAGGATGGAGTTCGGGAAGTCGGTGTCCCAGCCGCCCGTGCCGAAGCCGACCTGGCCGAAGATCTCGCGCTTGCGGAAGGACTGGAAGGCCTCGGACTTGCAGAGGAAGCCGTAGAAGGTCTCGTCGTCGAGCTTCTCGACGAGCTTCGCCCAGATCTCGCGGATGCGCGGGACGTCCCGCTCGCGCATCGCGGTGTTCATGTCGGAGAAGTCGGCGCCCTCGTCCAGGCAGGCGTTCCACGCGGCGGCGACGTCGCGGTAGACCTGCGGGAGGTCGGCGATGGTCTCGGCGTAGTGGGTCTCGCCCTTGAGGTCGACGACCGTCGAGGGGGTGGCCTCGGCGAGCGGGTTCGGGAAGGGCTCCGTGACCAGGCCGACGAGGTCGATGTAGTGCTGGAGCGCCGTGGAGGACGGCGGGAAGCGCATCGCGCCCATCTCCGCGGTCAGCTCCTCGGTGCCGGCGCCCTCGAAGCCCACGGTGCGCAGCCGGCCGCCGATCTGGTCGGCCTCGTAGACGACGGGCTTGAGGCCCATCTTCATCAGCTCGTAGGCCGAGATGATGCCGGACAGCCCGCCGCCGATGACGGCGACCTCGGTGCCGAGCTCGGTCGCCGGTATCTGACCCAGACCCGCCGGGTGGGCGAGGAAGTCGTCGTACGCGTAAGGGAAGTCCGGGCCGAACATGGTGATCGGCGGCTGTCCGTCGCTGTGCGGGACGGCGGTGGTGGGCACCGTGGACGTCATGGGGGTACGTCTCCTTGCGGCAGGGCTGGGGGAAGCGGAGGAGCGGAGGGTGCTTAGACGAGGGAGGCGTAGAGCCCGGGGCGGCGGTCGCGCAGGTACGGGTTGTTCGCGCGCGACGCGCTCAGCAGCTCGGGGTCGGCCTCGCCGAACACCAGCTCCTCGCCGCGTCCGGCCCGGGTCCGGGTGACCCCGTCGGGGCTCGCCAGGCAGCTGAGTCCGACGAACTCGAACTCGCCTTCCGGGCCGGTGCGGTTGACGTACGCGATGTACATCTGGTTCTCGAAGGCCCGTACGGGGACGAGCTGTTCGGCGACGAACTGGAACGGGTGCATCTGCGCGGTCGGCACCAGGAGGAGGTCGGTGCCGGCGAGCGCGTGCGCCCGGACGTTCTCGGGGAACTCCACGTCGTAGCAGATCATGATGCCGACGCGGAGGCCGCCGAGGTCCGCCTGGACGACGGGGGTGTCGCCGGGGGTGAAGGCGTCCTGCTCGAAGCAGCCGAAGAGGTGCGTCTTGCGGTAGTTCGCGAGCGGGACCCCGTCGGGGCCGATGAGCTGCGCCGCGTTGAAGACGGCCTCGCCGGCGCGCTCGGGGTAGCCGTACAGGACGGCGACCCCGTGGCGGCGGGCGATCTCGCCGATGGCGGCGGCGGACGGGCCGTCGGCCGGTTCGGCGAGGGCGGCGATGTCCTGGATCTCCAGGGCGTAGCCGGTGAGGAACATCTCCGAGGTCACGAGGAGCCCGGCCCCGCCCTGTGCGGCGCGCGCCACGGCCTCGTCGAGCGCCTTGAGGTTCTCGGCGGTGTCGCCGAGCCGTCCGGAGCTCTGGAGGAGGGCGGTGCGCAGCGGGGGCATGGACTACCTCTGTGACAGGAGGGGTGGGGTCGTAAAACGGTACGTTCGCGCGTTCGACCGGGACAAGCCGTGACCGTTGCGCTCAGCGCATCGATTCGTTGCGCGTTCCACCACCCCTACGACGATTCGTTGCGCAGGGCCCTGAACGCCGGGTGAGCGGCCAGGAAACGTAGATCGTCGAGGATGTCCGGGGTGTGGTCGGAGACCACGCGGCCGCTCCAGGTGTCGACCAGGGCGGGGACGGTCACGGCGCCGTCGAAGTGGTGGCCCGCGGCCTCGTACGCCAGGAGCAGCGCGGTGTGCCCGGGCGCGTCCCGGTCGGCCTCGAGGACGGTCGCGGCGACGGAGTGCCGCAGGCCCAGCAGGTCGAGGACCCCGGCCACCTGCCGGGAACGGGGACAGCCGGCGGAGAGGTAGAGGCGGTAGCGGTGCGGTACGGGCGAGAACCCGTTCCCGATGCGGCCGCGCAGGGCGGGGGCCGTACCGGTGCGGGGCAGGACGGTGTGCGAGGACATGGTTCTCCTGGGACGGCGCAGGTGCGGCGGGGGCAGGACGGTGTCCCGGTGCGCGCGGTGCGCGGCCGGTCCGGGTCACTCGTCTTGTGCGGGCGTACGGCCCTACGGGCCTACAGGCTTACGGGCCTACGGGCTTCAGCCGCGCGGGCCGAATGCGCTGCACACCCGCAGGAGGTCGATGTGCAGGCGCCGGGTCAGCCACCAGCGGCGCAGCGGCTGTGTCCCCGCGTCCGCCGTCCGGGCCTCGTCCACCGGTACCCGCCCCCGTCCCGTCCTCGGCGGCCCGCCTCGCGGTGGCTAGGCTTCCCGCGGCGGGCGCAGGCCATCCGGCCGTCTCCCGCAGTCTCGTGGCGGTGTCCGGGGCCGTCAAGAAGGCGGCGAGGGCCGGCTTCGCCGCCGCACCGAAGCGAAGGAGCGCGCACCCATGTCCCCCGAGGTACTCGACAACCCGGTCTGGTCCGCGCTGACCGGGCCGCACCGCGGCTTCGCCGAGCACGGGCCGGCCGGGCTGGCCGCCCGCTACACCGGGGACGCGAGCCCCTTCGCCGGGCTCGCCGACCCGGCGGACGCGCGCGCCTGGGCGGATCTGGCCGCGCTGGCCGGGCCGGGCGAGGGCGTGTGGGTGACGGGGCTGCTGACCCCGCCGCCGGGGTGGGAGACGGTGCTGACGATCCCGGGCGTACAGCTGGACGGCCGGGCGGTGGCGGCCGAGGCCGCGCCTGACGCGGTCCCGCTGGGGCCCGCCGACGTACCGGAGATGCTGGAGCTGGTCGCTCTGACCAAGCCGGGCCCGTTCCTGGACCGGACGGTCGAGCTGGGCACGTACCTCGGGATCCGGCACGAGGGCCGGCTCGTCGCGATGGCCGGGGAGCGGATGCGGCCGGCCGGCTGGTCGGAGATCAGCGCGGTGTGCACGCACCCGGAGCACCGCGGCCGGGGCCTGGCCGGGCGGCTGATACGCGCGGTCGCCGCGGCGGTCCGCGAGCGCGGGGACAGCCCGTTCCTGCACGCGGCGGCCGAGAACACGGGGGCTCTTCGGCTCTATGCGTCGATGGGCTTCGAGCTGCGCCGGCGCCCGGACTTCGTGGGGCTCCGTACGCCGGCCAAGGAGGCCTGATCCGGGGGCGGTTGGGATGGGCGGGTTTCGGTGGACGTCCAGCGGTCAGACGCGGGACAACCCACGGAAAGGAACTGCCATGACGGACGTCACCAGCCTGCCCGGCGCCACGCACCATTTCTGGGAGTGGCAGTCGAGGGCTGCCTGCCGGGATCTGGGATCGGGCCGGTTCTTCCATCCCGCCGGCGAGCGCGGCGAGGACCGCGAGGAGCGGGACGCGGCCGCCAAGCGGGTCTGCGCGGTGTGCCCGGTGCGCGCGGCCTGCCTGGATCACGCGCTGCGCACCCGTGAGCCGTTCGGGATCTGGGGCGGCCTGACGGAGGAGGAACGCCGCTCGCTGCGCGGCCGGGACCTCGCGGGCGCGGGCTCTAGGCCGGCGCGCCCGAGGTGAAGCGGCGCAGCAGCGGGGAGAGCACCAGGACCGACTTGGTGCGCTCCACGAAGGGCTCGCCCGCGATGCGCTCCAGGACCCGCTCGAAGTGCCGCATGTCGGAGGCGAAGATCTGGACGAGGGCGTCCGCGTCGCCGGTGACGGTCGACGCGGACACCACCTCGGGGTACCGCTCCAACCCTCGCCGGATGTCGTCCGGCGAGGTGTTGTGGCGACAGTAGATCTCGATGAAGCCCTCGGTCTCCCAGCCCATCGCGGCGGGGTCCACGCGGACCGTGAAGCCGGTGATGGCGCCTTCGGCCCGCAGCCGGTCCACGCGCCGCTTCACGGCGGGGGCGGAGAGCCCGACCTCGGAGCCGATGTCCGCGTAGGAACGGCGGGCGTCCTCGGCGAGGGCGTGCACGATGCGTTCGTCGAGATCGTTCAGTCGCACTGCGGGTGGATCACTTTTCTGCTGTGGCCAATGTGGAGCGGCGCATGCCGTACACGAAGTAGACCACGAGGCCGACGGCCATCCAGACACCGAAAGCGACCCACGTGGCGATCGGCAGGCTGTACATCATGTAGCCGCAGGCGAGGAAGCCGAGGATCGGCGTGACCGGGAAGAGCGCCACCTTGAAGGTGCGGGGCATGTCGGGCTTGGTGCGGCGCAGGATCACGACCGCGACGTTGACCAGGGCGAAGGCGAAGAGGGTGCCGATGCTGGTCGCGTTGGCCAGCTCACCCAGCGGGATGAAGGCCGCGAGGGCGCCGCAGAAGAGCGAGACGATCAGCACGTTGACGCGGGGGACGCCGGTCTTCGCGTCGACCTTGGCGAAGGCCTTGGGGACGAGGCCGTCGCGGGACATCGCGAAGAGGATGCGGGTCTGACCGTAGAGGACGGCGAAGACGACGGAGGCGATGGCGACGACCGCGCCGGCGGCGAGGACGACGCCCCAGAAGCTGTGGCCGGTGACGTCGGTCATGATCTGGGCGAGCGCGGCCTCGGTGCCCTTGAAGTCCTGCCAGGGCATGGCGCCGACGGCGACGAAGGCGACGAGCACGTACAGGATGGTGACGATGCCCAGCGAGAGCATGATCGCGCGCGGGAGGTCCTTCTTCGGGTTCTTGGCTTCCTCACCGGCGGTGGAGGCGGCGTCGAAGCCGATGTACGAGAAGAAGAGCGTGGAGGCGGCGGCGCTGATGCCGGTGACGCCGAGCGGGGCGAGCGGGGCGTAGTTGCCGGCCTTGATGCCCATGACGCCGATGCCGATGAAGAGCAGCAGCGTGACGACCTTCACCGCGACCATGATCGTGTTGATCCGGGCGCTCTCCTTGGCGCCGCGCATCAGGAAGACCATGGCGAGCAGGACGACGACCAGCGAGGGCAGGTTGATCCAGCCGCCCTCGCCCAGCGGGGCCGAGAGGCCTTCGGGGATGGTGAAGCCCAGGGTCCCCTCGAGGAGCTCGTTGAGGTACTGGCCCCAGCCGACGGCGACGGCCGCGACCGACACGGCGTACTCGAGGACCAGGCACCAGCCGCAGATCCAGGCTATGAGCTCGCCCATGGTGGCGTAGGTGTAGGAGTACGAGGAGCCGGAGACCGGGACGGATCCGGCGAGCTCGGCGTAGGACAGGGCCGAGAACAGCGCGGTCAGGCCCGCGATGATGAACGAGATCGTCACGGCCGGGCCGGCCTTGGGGGCGGCCTCGCCGAGGACGACGAAGATGCCGGTGCCCAGGGTCGCGCCGATGCTGATCATCGTCAGCTGCCACATGGTGAGCGAGCGGCGCAGCGAGCCGCCCTCGCCCTGGCCGCCCTCGGCGACCAGCTGCTCGACCGGCTTGCGGCGGAGCAGCGGGTGGGCGGGCCTGCGGGCCTCGGTCGTGGCGGGTGGCGCCTGGCCGTGGTCGAGCACGGGGTGACTCCTTCTTCGCTGCGGGTGGGGATTCAGGCGTCGACCGCAGCGGTCCGGAGCAGGAGCAGGCGAGCAGAAGCCTGCCTGGGCATGGGAGGACCGCCGAGCAGGCGGTCCGCGCCACTCCACGTACAGCGAGTGAGCCTACGAGCTGAGTGATACCGCCCGTAATGCACCATCCTTGCACATTGCCGCACGATCGTTGCGCGGATCTGTCCCAGATGGTCCTTTGTTGCGCGCGGATGATCGATCGCTGCACAGCGGACCTCGACGGGCGTTCTTGACAGCTCATCAGATCTCCCGCAGCGTGCCGCCATGGACCTGGATCTGTGGCAGGACCCCGGGCCGTTCCTGCGGGGGGTCGCCTGGCTCGACAAGGGGCGGCCCGTGCGGGCGGACCCGGCCGACAGCATGAGGCTGCCCTGGGACACCGGCGAGCGGGCCACCCTGCCCATCGGAGTGCGGCTCGAGTTCACCACCGGGACCGCGCGGGCGGTGGAGATCCGCTACCGGGCCACGGTGCCCGGCCCGACCGACGCCCTGCGCGACCTCGCGCACGGATTCGCGCTGTGGGACCGGCACGGGGTAGTCCGCGAGGTGTTCACCGAACCGGCCGCGGAGGCCGTCGTACGCATCGAACTGGGCGGCGGCACGGGCCCCTTCACCGTCCACCCGCCCGAAGCCCAGTCCCCGCTGGTCCTCGGCCTGCGCGGGATAGGCGGCCCGCTCGAGCCGCCGCCGCCCGCCCCGCGCTGGGTGGTGCACGGGGACTCCATCACCGAGGGCTGGTGGTCCACCCGGCCCGCCCACGGCTGGCCCGCGGTCACCGGCCGGGCCCTGGGCTGGGACACGGTCAACCTCGGCTACGCGGGCGCCGCCCGCGGCGAGCTCGCCACCGCCGAACAGCTCGCCGGCCTGCCCGCCGACGTCCTCACCCTCGCGTTCGGCACCAACTGCTGGTCCCGGGTGCCCTTCTCCGCCCCCCTGCTGTACGAGACCACGCGCACCTTCCTCGATCTGGTCCGCCAGGGGCATCCGCGGACCCCGCTCCTGCTGGTCTCCCCCGTCCTGCGGCCCGACGCCGAGCGCACCCCGAACCGGCTCGGCGCCACCCTGGGCGCCCTGCGCGACGCGATGGAGCGCGCCACCCGGGACCGGATCGCCGCGGGGGACGACCGGCTCGCCGTGCTCCCGGGCCGTGACCTGCTCGGTCCCGAGCACCTGGAGGACGGGCTGCACCCCAATGACTCCGGGCACCAGGTACTCGGCCTCGCTGTGGCCACGGCCCTGCGGCGGGCGGGGTTCGCCGCCGGGTGAGTGAAACAGCCCACACCGATCGCCTTGAACAGATCGAACCCACCAGGGCGTGTCCTGTGCACAGTTGCCGCCGCTGGGGCGACGGCGCGGAGCAGACATACACGTGGGAGAGATCAACATGGGCATCAAGCGCGGAACCACCCTCGCCGCGGCCGCCGTCGCCGTCATCCTGGCGGCGACCGCCTGCGGCCCGTCGGAGGACAAGGCCGCCGACACGGCCAAGCCTGCGGGGGCCGCTGCCGAGGCCTCCTCCCCGGCCTACGCCGCGGACGGCTCGGGCGCCAAGCCCGCCGGACAGCTGGCGGTCGCCACCAGCGACCAGATCGGCTCGGTCCTCACCGACTCCGCCGGTCTCACCCTCTACCGGTTCGACAAGGACACCGCCAAGCCCTCGAAGTCGAACTGCGACGGGGACTGCGCGAAGACCTGGCCGGTGGTCGCGGCCGGCGACGCCACCGCCGCGGCGGGCATGGACCCGGCGCTGCTGGGCGAGGTGGTGCGCAGCGACGGCACGAAGCAGCTGACGGTGGCCGGCTGGCCCGCGTACCGCTTCAACAAGGACGCCAAGGCGGGCGACTTCAACGGCCAGGGCGTCGGCGGGGTGTGGTTCGCGTTCGCCCCCGACGGCAAGAAGGCGGCGAAGGCGGCTCCGGCCGCGGGCGGTGCGGCCGAGGCGGGTGCGGGGCTGTCCGTGGCGAAGGACCCCAAGCTGGGTGACCACATCGTCGACGGCAAGGGCATGACGGTCTACCGGTTCAAGCCGGACACCGCGTGGCCGATGGTCTCCAAGTGCGTCGGTGACTGCCTGGCCAAGTGGCCGGTCGTGCCCCCGGTGGACAAGGCCAACGTGAAGGGCATCACCGAGCGGAACTACCTGGTGCTGGACCGCCCGGACGGCAAGAAGCAGCAGACCGTCGACTGCTGGCCGGTGTACACCTTCACCGGTGACAAGAACCCGGGCGACATCAACGGCCAGGGCGTCGGCGGCACCTGGTACGCGGTCTCCCCCGACGGCAAGCTCATCACCGTCCAGTAACCCCCCACCTCCTGACCGCGCGGCCCTGCCCTCATCCCCCGGGGCAGGGCCGCGCGCCGTTCCGCCCTGGCGGAACACCTCCTAAACTCCCCGCATGCTGCGTGTACTGGCCGTCGACGACGAGAAGCCGCTCCTGGAGGAGCTCCTCTACCTGCTGCGCTCCGATCCCCGGATCCGCAGCGCGGAGGGCGCCTCGGACGCGACCGAGGCGCTGCGCCGGATCACCGTGGCGCTGGAGGCCGGACCGGACGGCGCGGACGGCATCGACGTGGTCTTCCTCGACATCCACATGGCCGGGCTGACCGGGCTCGACATCGCCCGGCTGCTGGCCGGCTTCGCGCGGCCGCCGCTGATCGTGTTCGTCACGGCCCACGAGGGGTTCGCCGTACAGGCCTTCGACCTCAAGGCCGTGGACTACGTGCTCAAGCCCGTGCGGCCGGAGCGGCTGGCCGAGGCCGTGCGGCGGGCCTGCGCGCAGCTGGGGCGGGCCGAGGAGACGCCGGTGGCCGCCGAGGGCGCGCCGCCGGTCGCCGCCGCTGCCACCGCTCCCGCCGTACCGCCGCCGCTGCGCCAGGCGGCCGAGGTCACCATCGCCGACCGCACGCCGGACCAGATAGCCGTCGAGCTGGGCGGCGTCACCCGGTTCGTGGCGATCGCCGACATCGCGTACGTCGAGGCCCAGGGCGACTACGCCCGCCTGCACACCGACGAGGGCAGCCACCTGGTCCGCATCCCGTTGTCCACGCTGGAGGAGCGGTGGGCGGCGCGCGGGTTCGTGCGGATCCACCGCCGCCATCTGGTGGCCCTGGCCCGGATCGACGAGCTCCGGCTGGACGCGGGCACCACCACGGTCCGCGTCGGGTCCGCGGAACTCCAGGTGAGCCGCAGGCACGCGCGGGAGCTGCGGGACCTCCTGATGCGCCAGGCGACCGGCTGACCCCCGGCCGAGCGGGACCGTGCCGGACCGAGACGAGCGAGCCGAGCGGCGCCCGGCGGTCGGACGACCGTCCGGCGGCGCCCCGGCGCCGTTCGTCGCGCGCCGAGGGGCGTACGGCGATCCCCCGGTGCCGTCGGCCGCACCGCAGGGGTGAACGGCCCGCCGGTGTCACCCGCCCCGCGTATCGTGGATCTTCCGGCGCGGGAGGAGCGAGATGTCCGAAATCCAGGCCCTGCTCGACGCGCTGACCGGGCTGCCGCGCAGCGTGCCGGCCGGGCCGGCCGAGGCGGAGGCGCTGCTGGCCCGCCTGCGGAGTGCCGCCGCGCGCTGGGCCGACGTCCTGTACGAGGCGGGCGAGGGGGTCCGCGGCCAGGTGCCGCCCCGTGCGGAGGCCGCGCTGACGCTGGCCTTCCGGCGGGCGGAGGAGTCGTACGTGGAGCTGGAGATCGCGCTGCGCGACTGCGCGGAACACCGCGACCCCGCCGTCTGAGCCGTCCGGTCCGAATCGCGTCTGTTGCCCGGTCAGGGGGCGTGCATAGACTCCGGTCACCCTCCACCCAGCCGAAGGACCGACCGGTGAATCAGACGTACGCGCTGACCGCGGTCGCCGTCGTCGTCCTGGCCACCGTCCTCGTCGGCGCGCTCGGGCTGCGGATATCCCGGACCACCTCCGACTTCTACGTCGCCTCCCGCACCGTCGGGCCCCGCCTCAACGCTGCCGCGATCAGCGGGGAGTACCTCTCCGCCGCGTCCTTCCTCGGGGTGGCCGGGCTGGTGCTGCTCCAGGGGCCCGAGATGCTCTGGTATCCGGTGGGCTACACGGCCGGGTACCTGGTGCTGCTCGTGCTGGTGGCGGCCCCGCTGCGCCGCTCGGGCGCGTACACGCTGCCGGACTTCGCCGAGGCCCGGCTGGAGTCCCAGGCCGTGCGCCGGATCGCGGTGCTGTTCGTGGTCGGGGTCGGCTGGCTGTACCTGCTGCCGCAGTTGCAGGGCGCGGGCCTGACCCTGGAGATCCTGACGGGGGCCCCGCACTGGGTGGGCGGGGTGGTGGTGGCCTTCGTGGTGAGCGCGGCCGTGGCCGCCGGCGGGATGCGCAGCATCACCTTCGTGCAGGCCTTCCAGTACTGGCTCAAACTCACCGCGCTGCTGGTGCCCGCCTTCTTCCTGGTCGCCGCGTGGGCCGGGGACGGCGCGCCGCGGGCCACCTTCGACGCACCGGCCGTCTTCCGCGAGCACACCTCCGTCACGGTGGCCGAGGACGTCCGGCTGTCGGTGGCGGAGCCGCTCGTGCTGACGGTGAGCGGGCAGGTGGACGGGCGGACGTACGAGGCGGCCCCGCTGACCCTCGCGGCCGGGCAGCATTCCGTACGGGCGAACGCGCGGCTGGAGTTCGCCCCGGACACGCCCGTCCCCGACACCCGGGCGGAGGCGGGCCTCGGCGTGTCCAGCTGGTCGGAGCCGCTGTCCGGGGACCACTGGGGGTACCGGCTGTACGCGACGTACGGGCTGATCCTGGCCACCTTCCTCGGGACCATGGGCCTGCCGCACGTCGCGGTGCGCTTCTACACCAGCCCCAACGGGCGGGCCGCGCGGCGCACCACGCTGGTCGTGCTCGGCCTCGTCGGGGTCTTCTACCTGCTGCCGCCGGTGTACGGGGCGCTGGGCCGGATCTACGCGCCCGAGCTCGCCCTCACCGGCGACGCGGACGCGGCGGTGCTGGTCCTGCCCGAACGGATGCTGGGCGGGCTGCTCGGGGAGCTGCTGGGGGCGCTGCTGGCCGGCGGCGCCTTCGCGGCGTTCCTGTCGACGGCCTCGGGGCTGACCATGGCGGTGGCGGGGGTGCTGCACCAGGACCTGCTGCCGACGCGCGGGGTGCGCAGTTTCCGCTTCGCGGTGCTGCTGGCCATCCTGGTGCCGCTGGCCGGGAGCGTGGCGGCCCGTGACGTGCCGGTGGCGGACGCGGTGGGGCTGGCCTTCGCGGTGTCGGCCTCGTCGTTCTGTCCGCTGCTGGTGCTGGGCATCTGGTGGCCTCGGCTGACCCCGCCCGGCGCGGTGGCCGGGCTGGTCACGGGCGGCGGGGCGGCGCTCAGCGCGGTGCTGGCGACCCGGGGCGGACTGGCCCCGGCGGGCTGGGTGCACACCCTGTTGGCGTGGCCCGCGGCGTGGTCGGTGCCGCTCGGGTTCCTGACGATGGTGCTGGTGTCGCTCGGCACCCGGTCGCGGATTCCGGCGGGGACGGCGGCCACCCTGGCGCGGCTGCACCTGCCGGAGAACGTGGTGGCCGGGGACCGGGCGGGAGGTGTCCGGTGAGCGGAACGGCTCTCGTGGTGCTGGCGGTCGCGGCCGCGGCCCTGCTGCTGGGCGCGGGCTGGCTGGCGGGCCGGTGGCATGCCCGGCGCGGTGAGCGGGCGGCCGGCCTGGACCTCGGGACGCCGGTGGAGCGGGCCACCTTCCACACCCTGCACACGGCTTCGCTGGCCGCTCCCCCGCTGCGGGCCGGGCTGACCGAGGACGCCGCCCGCAAGGCCTCCCGGCGGCTGCGGTCGCTGCTGGGCACGGAGGCGCTGTGCCTGACCGACCGGGAGTCGGTGCTGGCCTGGGACGGCCCGGGCGCCGACCACCACCAGCGGCGGGCGATGGCCCGGGTGGCGGTGATGCTGGAGTCGGGGCGCAGCCAGAGCGTGCGGACCGAGTGCCAGCGGCCCGACTGTCCGCTGAAGTGGGCGGTGGTGGCCCCGCTCACGGGCGAGGACGGGATGCTGGGGGCGCTGGTGGCCTACGGGTCCCGGGAGTCGGCGGTACTGGTGCGGGCCGCTACGGAGGTCGCGCGGTGGGTCTCCGTGCAGCTGGAGCTCTCGGAGCTGGACCGGTCGCGGACCCGGCTGATGGAGGCGGAGATCAAGGCGCTGCGGGCGCAGATCTCCCCGCACTTCATCTTCAACTCGCTCGCCGCGATCGCCTCGTTCGTCCGGACGGATCCGGAGCGGGCCCGTGACCTGCTGCTGGAGTTCGCGGACTTCACCCGGTACTCCTTCCGCCGGCACGGTGAATTCACCACGCTCGCCGAGGAGTTGCGTTCCGTCGAGCAGTATCTGGCACTGGCCGGGGCCCGGTTCGGGGACCGGCTGAAGGTGACCTTGCAGGTGGCGCCGGAGGTACTGCCGGTGGCGCTGCCGTTCCTCTGCCTCCAGCCGCTGGTGGAGAACGCCGTGAAGCACGGGCTGGAGGACTCCCCCGAGGAGTGCCGGATCACCATCACCGCGCGCGACGCGGGCGCCGAGGCGGTGATCACCGTCGAGGACAACGGGATCGGGATGGACCCGGCACTGCTGCGCCGGATCCTGGCCGGGGAACACGCCGGCTCCTCCTCCGGCATCGGGCTGCCCAATGTCGACGAGCGGATCCGGCAGGTGTACGGGGACGACTACGGGCCGGTGATCGAGACGGGCATCGGGGCCGGTCTGAAGGTCACCGTGCGGATACCGAAGTACCGTGCGGGCGTGCACAGTTCACCTCCGGGCCAGCATCCTCCCCGGTACTGACGGTGGCGCCGCGTGGCATCCTGTGACCGGCGCGATGTGACCGGAAGGACCGCCGACGTGCGGGTCGGGCGAGAGCAGCATCATGAAGAGTTACGGGAATGGGTGCGCGGGGGTGCGCAGGGCGGCGGAGGCTGCCTGACCGTGGAGGGCGAACCCGGCGCGGGCCGGACCGCCTTCGTACGGGAGGCCCTCGCCCAGGCGGCGGCGCTCGGCTGCCGGGTCCGGTACGCGGCGGCCGACGCCCTCGCGGTGGACCTGCCGCTGCGGGCCGTACTGGACTGCGTGCACCCGGCGGGTCCCGCCCGGCCGCGGTCGTCGGCCTGCTGCGGGAGGCCGAGGCGGCGACCGAGCCCGGCGGCGCGCTGCTGGCGGCGATGGACCTGCTGACGGCCGGCGTCGAGGAGTGGTGCGCCCAGCGGCCGCTGCTGCTGGTGCTGGACGACGCGCACTGGGCGGATGCGGCCAGCCTGCTCCTGTGGCGGCGGCTGGCCGGGACGGCGGCGACCGGCCGGCTCCCGCTGATGCTGGCGGCGACCCGGCGGCCGCTGCCCCGCCGGCCCGGGGCGGAGCGGCTGTGCGCGGCGGTGGGCGGGCGCACGGTCCGGCTGGAGCCGCTGACGGCGGCGGAGTCGGCCGAACTGATCCGCGACCTGGTGGGGGCGCCGCCCGGGCCGCGACTGCGGGAGGCGGCGGAGCAGGCGGGCGGCAATCCCCGGCTGTTGCGGGAGCTCCTCGCCCAGTGGTCCGGGCTCGTCCGGGTCGAGGCGGGCTGCGCGGAACTGTCCGTCCCGGTGGCCGAGTTGCCGGCGCCGCCCGCCTCCCTGGGCCGGGGGCTCGACTGGCTCTCCGGGCCGGCGCGCACCACCCTGCGGCACGCCGCACTGCTGGGTCCGTCCTTCACCGCGCACGAGCTGGCCCTCGTACAGGCCAGGCCCGCACGGGAGTTGCTCGCGGACCTGGAGGAGCCGCTGCTGGCGGGGCTGCTGGAGGACACCGGGGACCTGTTGCGCTTCCGGCACCCGGCGCTGCGGCGGGTGCTGTCCGCCGAGACCCCCGGGGCGCTGCGCGCGGCCCTGCACCAGGATGCCGCACGGGCCTTCTCCGAGGCCGGGCTGGATCCGGCGCGGACCGCCGGGCAGCTGGTGCGCGCCGGACGGCTGAGCCCGTGGGCGGTGCGCTGGCTGGCCGACGCGGCGCCGGCGCTGATCGCCGCGGCGCCGGGCGCGGCGGCCGAACTGCTGGAGCGGGCCATCGCGCAGGGCGACCCGCGGGAGCCGCGGACGCGGGAGGCGCTGGAGGAGCAGCTGGCGGACGCGGCCCTGATGCTGCGCCGCCCGGAGTCGGCGGGTCTCCTCGAGGCGCTGCGGGCCCGGACCACGGATCCCGACCGGCGGGCGGCGGTGGACTTCAAACTGGTGTCGGCGCTGATGATCCAGGGGGACATGGCCCGCTCCCTGGACGTCACCGAGCGGGCCCTGGCCGAGGAGTTCCCTTCGGCGGCCTGGCGGCTCAGGCTGGAAGCCTGCCGGGTGCTGGCGCTGGCCGATCTGCACCGGGCGGCCGAGGCGTTCGCGCTGGCCGGGCCGCTGGTGGCGCGGGCGCGGCGGCTGGCCGATCCGCTGTGTGCGGCGGAGGCCCATCACGCCCTGTCGTACGCGCTGTTCCATCTGGGCCGCGGCCGGGACTCGCTGCACCAGGTGGCGGAGGGGATCGTCTGCGCGCGGCGCAGCCCGGCCGCCAACGACATGCGGTTGCTGCTGCTGGCGAACCAGGCGGAGGGCCACATGCGCTTCGACGAGCCGGAGATCGTGGCCGCCGCCCTGCGGGAGGCACGGGAGCTGGCGGCCGCGACCGGCTCCACGGGGCGGCTGGTGGTGACCGAGGCCCGGCTCGCCGAGTTCCACTACCGGCTCGGCGACTGGGACGAGGCCCTGTCCGCGGTGGCCCGGGCATGCGCTCTGCCGGTGTCCGACGGCTGGCTGCCGGTGGTGGTGCACGGGCTGCGGGCGCTGGTGCTGGGCCACCGCGGCGAGCGGGAGGCGGCGCAGGCGGAGCTCGCGGGCCTGCCGGACGATGCCTTCGCCACGCCCGGGGCACGCCGGTACGCCTCCCACGTCCAGCTGGCGCGGGCCCTGTTGGCGGAGCGGGACGGCCGCCCGGCCGACGCGCTGCGCGCGCTGCGGCCCGGGCCGGCGGACGGCGCGGAGGCAGCGGAGGACCTGGTGTCGTACGAGCGGCCCTGGGTGCTGTCGGAGATCGTCCGGCTGGCCCTGGAGAGCGGGGAGAGCGGCACGGCGCGGGAGGCGGTGGCGGCGTGCGGACGCATCGCGGCGGCGCTGCCGGACCATCCGGGTCCGGCGCTGGCGCTGCTGCGCTGCCGGGGCCTGTTCGCGCAGGATCCGGACCTGCTGGCGGAGGCGGTGCTGCTCGGGGAGCGCGGCGGGTGGCCGCTGATGCTGGGACACACGCTGGAGGACCTGGCGGTGGCGCGGGCCTGGCACGGCGACCTGGCCGGGTCGCGGTCGGCGCTGACCCGCGCGGTGGCGGCGTACGAGGACCTCGGGGCGCGGTGGGACGTGGCCCGGGCCGATGCCCGGCTGCGGAGCCTGGGGGTGCGCCGGGGCAGCCGGTCGGCGCGGCGGCGGCCGGCGAACGGCTGGGAGGCGCTGACCCCGGCCGAGCTGAAGGTGGCGCTGCTGGTGGCGCAGGGCCGCTCCAATCCGGAGATCGCGAGTGCGCTGTTCCTCTCCCGGCGGACGGTGCAGACGCACGTGTCGCACATCCTGGCGAAGCTGCAGGTCCGCTCGCGGGCGGCGGTGGCGGCTCAGGCGGCGGCCCGTGCGTCGGGGGCGCCGGGGCCGTAGCCGGGCATGACGGCGCGCAGCGCCCGCAAGGCGTAGTAGGTACGGGACTTCACGGTCCCGGGCGGCACTCCGAGCGCCTCGGCGGCCTCGCAGACCGAGGCCCCGCGGAAGTAGATCTGTACGAGCACGGCGCGGTGCTCGGGGCTGAGTAATCGCAGGGCTTCGCGGACGTCGAGGACGGCGACGGCCTGCTCGGTGCGGTCGTCGGCGGCCGGAGAGAACTCCAGGGCGTCCGGCCCGACCTCGGCGGGGCGCACCTGGCGGGCCCGCCGGGCGTCGATGGCGAGGCGCCGGCCCACGGTGTACAGCCAGGGCCGCATGGAGGCGTGGGCGCTCTCCAGCGCCTCGGGGTGCTTCCAGGCGCGGAAGAGGGTCTCCTGGACGAGGTCCTCGGCACGGTGACGGTCGCCGAAGGTCAGGCCGAGGAGGAAGGCGTAAAGGGCTTTGCCGTGCTCCTTGTGCAGCCGGGCGAGTGCGTGTGCGTCGGTGTGGCGGGGGAGGGTGCTGGTACTGGTCACGGCGGTGCTGGTACTGGTCACGGCGTGCCCCTTCCAGGTCGGTGACCTGAGCGTGACGGAGCAGTGCCGTGGAGTTATCCGCCGCTTGACGTATCCGCCCTGCGGGTCGCCAACCGGTCGAACGGCGCGCCGAACGGTTGCCCCCTGCGGGCCGCCTGCTGGGGCTCCGCCCCAGACCCCGCGCCTCAAACGCCGGCGGGGCTGAATTTTGGCTGAGCTGCACTCGCACGTGCCGCCCGGCGGCAATTCCAGCCCCGCCGGCGTTTGAGGCGCGGGGGTCTGGGGGCGGAGCCCCCAGCAGCGGACCCTCGCGCGGGTACGCCGCAGCCCCCGGCCAACGGGTGGCCGGGGGCTGCGGGAAAGGGGGAGGCCTAGCTCCAGCTGGCGTGCAGCGGCTTGCCCTCCGCGTAACCGGCGGCGGACTGGACCCCGACCACGGCCTTCTCCTCGAACTCCGCGAGGGACCCGGCACCGGCGTAGGTGCACGACGACCGCACGCCCGCGATGATCGAGTCGATCAGGTCCTCGACGCCCGGACGGGCCGGGTCGAGGAACATCCGCGAGGTGGAGATGCCCTCCTCGAACAGACCCTTGCGGGCACGGTCGTAGGCCGACTCCTCGCTCGTACGGTTCTGCACCGCACGCGCCGAGGCCATGCCGAAGGACTCCTTGTACAGGCGCCCGTCGGCGGACTGCTGGAGGTCGCCCGGGGACTCGTACGTACCGGCGAACCAGGAGCCGATCATGACGTTGGACGCACCGGCGGCCAGCGCCATCGCCACGTCACGCGGGTGACGGACGCCGCCGTCGGCCCACACGTGCTTGCCGTACTTCTTGGCCTCCGCCGCGCACTCCAGCACCGCGGAGAACTGCGGGCGGCCCACGCCGGTCATCATGCGGGTGGTGCACATGGCGCCGGGGCCCACACCGACCTTGATGATGTCCGCGCCGGCCTCGATCAGATCGCGCACGCCCTCGGCGGCGACGATGTTGCCGGCCACGATCGGGACCTGCGGGTCCAGCGCGCGGACGGCCTTGATCGCGTTGATCATCGACTCCTGGTGGCCGTGCGCCGTGTCGATGACGAGCGTGTCCACGCCCGCGTCGAGCAGCTGCTTGGCCTTGGCCGCGAAGTCGCCGTTGATCCCGACGGCGGCCGCGATGCGCAGCTTCCCGCCCGCGTCGGTGGCCGGCGTGTACAGGGTCGCGCGCAGCGCGCCCTTGCGGGTCAGGATGCCGACGAGCTTGCCGTCCTTGTCGACGGCCGGGGCCAGCTTGCGGTGGCCCGCGTCGAGCTTGTTGAACGCCTCGCGGGGGTCGATGTCGGCGTCGATGAGCAGCAGCTCCTTCGACATGACCTCGGAGAGCTGGGTGAAGCGGTCCACGCCGGTGAGGTCGTGGTCGGTGACGACGCCGATCGGGCGGCCCTCGTCGTCGACGACGACGCCGGCGCCGTGGGCGCGCTTGGGCAGCAGGGACAGCGCGTCGGCGACGGTCTGGGTGGGCGCCAGCGTGATCGGGGTGTCGAGCACGTGGTGGCGGGTCTTCACCCAGGAGATGACGTCGGTGACGATCTCGATCGGGATGTCCTGCGGGATGACGACGATCCCGCCGCGGCGGGCGACCGTCTCGGCCATCCGGCGGCCCGCGATCGCGGTCATGTTCGCCACGACGAGCGGAATGGTGGTGCCGGTGCCGTCGGGCGCGGAAAGGTCGACGGCCTGACGGGAGCCCACCGCGGAGCGGCTCGGCACCATGAACACATCGTCGTACGTCAGGTCGTACGGCGGCTTCTGGTCATTGAGGAAACGCACGTGCTGAACATCCCAGTCGATCGAAGGATCCATCTATGGCCTCGACAGGGCAGCCGAGGAAACGCACGTACTTCATTCTCCCATGACCCGGGGTTTACGCCGCCCGTGCCGATCGTCCAGGACATTCCGGGCCGTCTGGTTCTTTCCTACGGGACCTTGGTCCTGCGGCGGTGGATCGGCCGGCGGCCGGCCACCAGCGGGAGGGCCGATCCGCCGTGCCGGACCGCCGTGAACTCGGCGGCGATGGCCAGGGCCGTCTCCTCCGGGGTTCCGCCGCCCAGGTCGAGGCCGATCGGGGAGCGCAGCCGGTCCAGCGCCTCCTGCGGCACTCCTTCCGCGCGCAGCCGCTCGACCCGTTCGGCGTGGGTGCGCCGCGATCCCATGGCTCCGACGTAGGTCAGCGGCAGCCGCAGGGCGAGTGACAGGAGCGGTACGTCGAACTTGGCGTCGTGGGTGAGGACGCAGACGGCGGTACGGGAGTCCAGCCGGCCCGCGTCCCATTCCGCGGCCAGGTGCCGGTGCGGCCAGTCGACGATCACCTCGTCGGCGCCGGGGAAGCGGGCCGGGGTCGCGAAGACGGGCCGGGCGTCGCACACGGTGACCCGGTGTCCGAGGAAGGCGCCCATCCGGGCGAGGGAGGCGGCGAAGTCGATGGCGCCGTAGACGATCAGCCGGGGCGGCTCGGCGGCCGACTCGACCAGCAGGGTCAGCGGCTCCCCGCACAGTCCGCCCGCCGTGCCGAGTTCGGCGGTGCCGGTGCGGCCCGCCAGCAGCAGGGCCCGTACCCGCTCGGCCGCCTCCCGGTCCAGGGCGGCGCCGCCGCCCAGCCCGCCCTCGTACGATCCGTCGGCGTGGACGGCGAGCGCCCGGCCGAGCTGCGACGGCGGGCCGGAGACCACCCGGGCCAGTGCGGCCCGCGTACCGCCGGCGGCGGCGTCGAGCACCGAGCCGAGGACCGGCCGGACGGGGTCGCCGCCGCGTACCGGGGTGACCAGGACGTCGAGGACTCCCCCGCATGTGAGTCCCACGGCGAAGGCGTCGTCGTCGCTGTAGCCGAAGCGGTGCAGGCCGCCCTCGCCGGACTCGATGGCGTCGAGGCAGAGCTCGTGCACGGCGGACTCCACACAGCCCCCGGAGATGGAGCCGAGGGCGGTGCCCCGGTCGTCGACGGCGAGCGAGGCGCCCGGTCCGCGGGGCGCGCTACCGCTGACGGCGACCACGGTGGCCAGGGCGAATTCCCGGCGCGCGGCACACCACGCGCGTAGCTCGTCGGCTATGTCGAGCATCAGCGGATGTACTCGCGTCTGGGGGTCTGCCCGGGGATGAGCGGTCGAGGCGGCAGGACGGCGGGTGGCCGGGGTGTGGCGGCGGAGCGGGTCGCGGCGGAGCGGGCGGGTCCGGGGTACTCCCCCAGGCTCCGTCCGGGCACGCCCCCGCCGGGTGCGCGGTCCCGTGCGCCGAGGAGTCTGGCCGCGTGGGCCACGCTCGCCAGGGTGGCGTGGTGGTGCCAGCCCCGGAAGGAGCGGCCCTCGAAGTCCCGGATGCCCACGGGTTCGCAGGTCTCGGTGAAGTCGAGGGAGACGCGGT
Organism: Streptomyces sp. NBC_01546; assembly: GCF_045208355.1. NCBI lineage: Bacteria > Bacillati > Actinomycetota > Actinomycetes > Kitasatosporales > Streptomycetaceae > Streptomyces > Streptomyces sp. NBC_01546. Next base: position 6,547,372 of record NZ_CP109379.1, on the reverse strand, counting down.
CGGTGAGTTTGGCGAGCAGGAACAGCTGGGCGAGCGGCCGGTCGCCGATGTTGGTGATCCAGAACTCGGAGGGCAGCAGGGCGGCTTCGGTCCAGGCCCCGACCAGCAGCAGCGGGGTGGTGGGCGCGGGTGTGGGCCGGTCCTCGCTGGGGGTGGCGAGGATCGAGGCCGAGGTCAGCAGGGTCACCGCGCCCTCGGCCCGGCCGTGCCGGGTCCATTCGACGACGCGGCGCTGGGAGCGCAGGGAGTCGATGAGCTCGCGGGCGGGTGCGGTGTGCGGGCCGGGCTTGTGGCGGCCGGCGCCGCCGAAGGAGACGGGCAGCGAGCCGTCGACCTTGAAGACGAAGGGGATGTCCTGGAGGGCGAAGGACTCGATGCTCTGCGGGAGATCGCCGTTGGCGACCTCCATCACCACGGGCCGGCGCTGGAGTTGCCAGGTGGCGGCCATCCGCTGGACGGCGTGTACGGCGTCCTGGGCGGGGGTGAGGGAGCGGGCCGTGTCGGGGATTCCGGCCCTTCGGCGACGCAGGAGTTCGCTGGTCCAGGGCCCCGGGAGGGTGAGGGTCCATTCGACCGGGAAGCTGGCCTCGCTGGAGGCCAGCCAGATCCCGCTGGCCTGCTGACAGTTGGCGGTGCGACCGAGCTGCGGGACGAACTGCCGGCCCACGCCGACCGAGCGGTCGCCGGCCTTCTCTATGACCATGGGCTGGAGCACCCAGGCCAACGGGCGCTGTGCGGTGCGTTCGAGGTGCTGCGCGAGGGAGCGGCGGACCGGGGTCCAGTCCCAGGGGGACTTGCTGATGAACTGCTGAAGGCTCTGCTCTACGGAACTGGCTCCGGTTCCGGCGATGTTGCGGATTGTTTTCTTCCCTTTAGTCCGCACGAGGCCGTTCAGATAAACGCGGGCCCAGTTTCGCTGGTCCCGCCGGGGTAAGGACTCGAAGAGAAGAGAGATCAGTACATCGATCAATTCGGAGATTTCCTTCGTGGATTCCTCCGGCAGGACTACGCGAGCCATCTGGGCCTCCCCCGCGACCAGCTAGATCCAATACCCTACTTGACCGCGAAGAACGGCCGTAGGCCCCGGCGGCTACTTCCTGAGGTCGCTCGCAGTTTCGAGCCGCTCTTCCTCTACCACGAGGGGGATGGGGATCTGGTTCGCCGCATAGTAGATCGCGATCAGGAAGTGCGCGACAAGAGTGAGCGGTGCGGAGAAGAACGCCAGGACCACGGTCAAGGGGTAGGCGATGGCGCCGAGGCCGAACCGCACGCGCGTCGCCCGGGCGCCTTCCTTGTCGACCGTTTCGTGGAAGAGGTGGCCGACCCGGGTGACGTACCACCAGAAGGCCAGGAACGCCAAGGCATAGGCCACGGTGACGAGGCTGTAGAGGACGGCCGCCGGGGTGGCGGAGCCTTCCTCCATGAGGTGTTCGGCGAGGACGTTGGTGGTGTAGGGAATCACCGATACCACCATGAGCACCAGGAGATTCAGGAACAACAGCGGCCGGTCGACCCGCTTGAGGTGACTGAAGATGGTGTGGTGGTTCACCCACATCACGCCGATGATGAGGAAGCTCACCACATAGGCTGCGTAATGCGGCCACTGTTCCCAAACTCCGTGCCAGAAGTCGGATCCCGTTTCTTCCGGAACCTTCAATTCCAGGACGAGGATGGTAATGATGATGGCAAATACACCATCACTGAATGCCTCGACCCGTCCGGTTTCGCGTTCCATGGCCTCCCCTTCACCACTTCTTGCATATATCTACGACCTGCCACACATACGGGGAGGGCGCACACCCACCGCCCTCCCCGCACACGCTACCCAGATTTCCGGGATCAGCCGCCGAACCCGGCCGTCTGCCGCCAGATTCGGCCATCGCGGACCACAAGTGTCCCGAACGCGTGCTCCGGTTCACCGTTCAGGTTCATGATCGCCCGGTAGAAGATGGTGTCGTCCGTCTCGATGTACTCCTGGAGTTCCACCAGCGTGGGCTTCACGGTGAGATATCCGGTGAACGTCTCGCGAACGGCGTCGATGCCGACCGAGACGCCCTCGAAGCGCAACAGCACCGCGTCGTCGGTGTAGTTCTTCATGACCGCCTCGATGTCCAGGGCGGCCAGCGCTTCCATCTGGCGCACGAACACCGGGTGCAGCTTGGAGATGTCGTACTTGGCCATGTCGACTCCGATCATTCAACTGGTGGAGGTGGGTACTTCTGGTGTTGCGGCAGGTGGGGCGCAGGACTGGGCGCCGCCGGCGAAGGGCAGCCGGACCACCATCCGGGTCTCGCCCGGACGCGAGCGGGCCGTGATGGACCCGTGGTGGCGCTGGGTCACGATGCGGTAGCTGAGGTGCAGCCCCAGGCCCGTGCCCTTGCCCACGTCCTTGGTGGTGTAGAAGGGTTCGAAGATCCGCGGCAGGGATTTCTCCGGGATGCCGCGGCCGGTGTCGGTGATCTCCACGACCATGCAGATGCCCTCGGCCCGGGCGCGCAGCGTGAGTATGCCGGAACCCTCCATGGCCTCGGCCGAGTTGTCGACCAGGTTGGTCCACACCTGGTTCAACTCGCTCGGATAGCCCGTCAGTTCGGGCAGGCCGGGTTCGTACTCCCGCACGATGCTGATCCCGGCGAGCTTGGCACGCAGCACGACCAGCGTGTTCTCCAGTCCGTCGGTCACCTGGAAGCTCTGTTCGGGGGCGCGGTCGAGATTGGCGTAATCCCGGGTGGCGGAGACGAGTTGGGAGATCCGCGGACCGGCCGCCCGGAGCTCCGCGGCGAGCGAGCGGATCTCCAGGAGCGCCGCCAGGTGGTCGAGTGCGGCCGGCAGGGAGGGCTCGCCGACCCCCTCCAGCCGTTCCAGCAGCCAGCCCAGCTCCAGCCCGAGGTCCGAGACCCCCGAGCCGAGCAGGCCGGGCCGCTCGGTGCCCGCCTCCTCCGCCCAGTCGGCGATCTCCTCCTCGGCGTCGGCCTGGGCGAGCGGGTCGGTGATCACCGGTGGCGGGAGCTTGTCCAGCTCGTCCGCCAGCCGGTCGAACACGGAGCGCTCCGCGCCGGTGGCGGCCGCGCCCCAGGCCTGGGCGGTGCGGGTGAGCCGGTCCAGGGCGGGGGCCAGTTCCTGCGCGGCCCGGGCCACGGCGGCCGCCGGGTTGTTCAGCTCGTGGGCCAGGCCGGCGGCCAGGGTGCCGAGCGCCTCCACGGTGGCCCGCTTGCGGGCCTGCACCTCGGAGGACTTGATCCGCCAGGCCAGCACCGGGATCAGTACGGCGGCCACCCCGTGGCAGCGGGTCAGCATCTCGAAGAAGACCGGCTTCGTATACGCCACGACGGTGGTCGACGGCCCGCTCGCGGCCGCGGTGGCCACGTAGGAGCCCTCGGTCAGCAGGGGCAGTTCACCGGTGAACCGGTGGGCGGCGGACGGTTTGCCGTCGTGCTCCTCGGCGGCGGCGCTCTCCTCCTCGGTGGAGTGCCGGGTGAGCACCTCCTCCCGGCCGTCGACCACCTTGGTGACGACCAGCCCGCCCGAGAGCAGGACGTGGAAGCCGGTCGCCTCCTCACCGTCGCGGAAGAGGACCTCCCCGTCGGCGAGGACCCGCGGCTCGGAGACCGACACCAGCCAGTCCAGCTGGTCGTCGGTGATCCCGGCGAAGATCTCCAGTCCGTGCAGGGCGGACCTCAGTTCCAGGTCGTTCACACCGCCCTCCCCTCGGCCCGGGTACGGGCGGCCAGTCGCACGGTGACGAGCAGGGCCAGGGCGCACACCGCGGCGACGGCGGCCATGAAGCCGACCGAGGTGCGGTGCAGGCCGTGGATGTTGGTGAGCATCCCGGCGAGGACCGCCGGCACGCTCATCGCGAGGTACGCGAACACGTAGACGGCGGCGGTCAGTTCGCCGCGGTGTGCCGGGTCGGCGAGTCCGCTCAGCGCGCGGAAGGAGCCGAGGAAGGCCGCGCCCCAGCCGCTGCCGAGCACCGCGGTGGCCACCAGGAACACGGCGGCCGAGCCGAGGCCCAGTGCGAGCAGGACCAGGCCGAGTCCGGCGAGCAGTCCGCACAGCCCGAGCACGGCGGTGCGCAGGGCCTCGGTGCGGCCCAGCATCAGCTGGGCCACGGTGGCCGCGCCCGCGAGCAGGGCGACCGTGCCGCCGCCGACGAGGTAGTTGGTGGACTCCAGCAGCGAGAGCGCCAGGTGCGGGCCGAGCGAGAGGTAGAAGCCGCCCACCGACCAGACCGCGACGATGGTCAGGACGAGGACGGCGAACGTGCCGCGGGAGCCGGCCGGCACGTGGATCCGGTGCGGGACCACCCGGAAGCGGCCCCCCGCCCCCGGTGCGCTCTCCCGCATCCGGACCACGCCCACCAGGGTCACGGCGAAGGCCCCGATCAGCAGCACGTAGCTCAGGACCGTCGGCGCGGGGGCGAACTGGACGAGGAGGCCGGCCCCGATCCCGCCGAGCCCGATCCCCACGGTCGGCCCGGCGCTGTTGACCTGGGCGCCGAGCGCGGGCCGGGACGCGGGGCTGAGTTCCAGCAGGGCCGCGCCCATCGCCCCGGTGGCCAGGCCCACGGCCAGCCCCTGTACGGCGCGGGCGGCGAGCAGCAGCCCCAGCCCCTGGGCCCCGGCGAACAGTCCCATCGAGACGATCGCCAGGACCAGCCCGGCGCCCAGGACGGGGCGCCGGCCGAGGGTGTCGGACAGCGACCCGAACAGCAGGAGCCCGGCGAGCACGGTCACCGCGTACAGGGCGAAGACCACCGTGATGGTGCCGGAGGACAGCCCCCACTTCTCCTGGTAGAGCACGTAGAGGGCGGAGGGCACGGAGGAGGAGAGCATGAGCAGGACGAGGACCGCGCCCACCAGCCAGAAGCCGGAGGCTCTGGGCGCGCCGGCCGCTGGTGCGGCTGGGTGCACGCTGACCCCCGTGGTCGTCTTCGATGTGTCGGCCACTGCTTGCTCAACTCCCCCGTGATGAGCCCCTGAGAGGGCCCGTGATGTGCGGGTCAGGCGAGGGCCTGGGCCCTTGCCAGTGCGCGGGCCGTGAGCACCCCCGCGAGATGGCCCAGGTACTCGGCCGAGGTGCCGCGCCCGGGGACGAACAGCTCCCGGGGCTCGGCGCGGAAGGCCGCGAGGACGGCGTCCGTGGTGTACGGGCCCCCGCGCAGCCGGTCTTCGACCCCGCGCAGGCGCAGCGGGCGGGCGGTGGCCCCGGTGACGGCGATGCGCGGCCCGTCGGGGGTGACCCGTACGGCGGTGGCGCACACCGGGTAGCGGGTGGCCCGGTCGGCGGTCTTCTCGAAGGCGCCGGCCCGCCCGGCCCCGGGCACCAGCAGGGCGGTGACGACCGTGCCCGCGGGTGCGCCCGAAGCCGCGAACTCCTCGGCCGTTACGGTCGACAGCCCGCCGGGACCGGCCAGTTCGACCAGGGCGTCGGCGGCGATGGCGGCCACCGGCAGGTCGGTGGCGCGCCCGTCGGCGGCGAGGTTGCCGCCGACGGTGCCGAGGTTGCGGACCTGGGGGTCGCCGTTGGCGCGGGCCGCGGCGGCCAGCTCCGGTGCTCCGGCGAGGACCAGCGGGTCCGCGGAGAGCTCGGCGAGGGTGGTGAGGGCCCCGATCCGCAGTCCCCCGGGGCCGCGGGCGATGCCGCGCAGCTCCTCGAGCCGGCGGATGTCGACCAGCAGCCGGGCCTGTTCGGCCCCGGTGCGCAGGTCGGGCAGCAGGCTCTGCCCCCCGGCCAGCACCCGGGCGCCGGGCGTCCCGGACAGCAGGGTCAGTGCCTCGTCGAGGCCGACGGGCCGGACGTAGTCGAACTCGGTGAGGATCACTGGCTTTCCCCTCTCAGGCGGCGCCAGACCTTCTCGGGGGTGAGGGGCATGTCGATGTGCCGGACACCCAGGTCGGAGAGGGCGTCGACGACGGCGTTGACGACGGCCGCGGCGGGCGGGACGGTGGCGATCTCGCCGGCGCCCTTGGCGCCGAGCGGGTTGTGCGGGCTGGGCGTGACCGTCTTGTCGAGGTCGAAGAAGGGCACGTCGGCGGCGCGCGGCAGGGCGTAGTGGTTGAGGTCGGAGCTGACGAGCAGCCCGTTCTCGTCGTACTCGGCGGCTTCCATGAGGGCCTGGCCGAGGCCGTGGACGATGCTGCCCTCGATCTGGCCGAGGACCACCTTCGGGTTGCCGATGTTCCCGGCGTCGTCGACGGCGGTGTAGGCCACCACCTCGGTCTCGCCGGTGAGTTCGTCGATCTCGACGACCGCGACGTGTGATCCGAAGGGGTAGTTGAAGTCCGGCGGGTCGAAGTGGGTGGTCTCGTCGAGCGCGGGCTCGATCTCCGGGGGCAGGCCCCAGCCGTACCACATGGCCATCGCCAGTTCGGCGAAGGTCTTGGTGTTCTCCTCGTTGCCCTCTTCGTAGACCTTGCCGCCCGCGTAGACGACCTTGTCCTCGGGGATGCCCAGGAAGACGGCGCCGGCCCGGACCAGCTTGGCCTTGAGCTTCCGGGCGGTGAGCGCCACGGCGGGCGCGGCCATGCTGTAGGAGCGGGAGCCGTAGGTGCCCTGTCCGTACGGGGCCTTGAGCGTGTCCCCCTCGTAGACCTGGACCTGGGCCGGGTCGATGCCGAGCTCGTCGGCGGCGACCTGGGCGAAGACGGTGCCGTGGCTCTGGCCGGTGGAGGCCGAGCCGACGGTGACGGTGACCTCGCCGGTGGGGTGGACCCGGATGTTGGCGCTCTCCCAGGTTCCGCCCAGCATGCCCTCCTTGGACATCCGGGTGGAGGGGCCGACTCCGCAGATCGCCACGTAGGTGGCGAGTCCGACGCCGAGCCGCTTGCCGCGGGTGCGGGCCTCGGCCTTGCGGGCGGGCATGTCGGCGTAGCCGGACAGCTCGAGCGCCCGGTCGAAGTTCAGCTGGTAGTTCCCGGAGTCGTAGGTCCAGCCGAGGCCGTTGTCGTACGGGAACTTCTCCTTGGGCACCAGGTTCTTGCGCCGTACGGCCGCCGGGTCCATGCCGATCTCCGATGAGTACCGGTCGACGAGGCGCTCCATCAGGAAGGCGGCCTCGGCGCGCCCGCTGCCGCGCTGGGCGCCGAGCGAGACGGTGTTGGTGAAGGCGGCGTAGACCTCGCAGAAGGCGGCGTCGATGTCGTACATCCCGCTGATGGAGCGGCCCATGAGGGCGGTGGCCACACCGGGGCCGATCGTCGACGGGTACGCGCCGAGGTTGGCGTAGCTGGTGCAGCGCACTGCGGTGATGCGGCCGTCGCGGGTGCCGGCCAGGGTGACGTGCTGGCGGTGGTCGCGGCCCTGGACCGTGGAGTTCATCAGCCCGGTGCGGGTGTCCACCCACTTCACGGGCCGGCCCAGGGCCTTGGACAGCAGCAGGACCAGCGCCATGTCGGGGTACAGGTACCCCTTGGTGCCGAAGCTGCCGCCGACGGTCGGGGCGACCACCCGGAGCTTGTTGAAGGGGATGCCGAGGACCAGCGCGGAGAGCAGGAAGCGGTGGTTGTGCGGGCCCTGGGTGGAGGCGTAGAGCGTGTACTCGCCGGTGGCGGCGTTGTAGTCGCCGACCGCGCCCCGCGGCTCGATGGGGCTGTTGATGGTGCGCTGGTTCACCAGGTCGAGCTCTACGGTGACCTCGGCTTCGGCGATGGCCGCGTCGGTGCGGTCCTTGTCGCCGCAGGTCCAGTACGCGTTCAGGTTGCCCGGGACGGCCTCGTGCAGCTGGGGCGCGCCTTCGGCGAGCGCCTCGTCGGCCCGGGTGACCACGGGCAGCGGCTCGTACTCGACGGCGATGGCGGCGAGCGCGGCCGTGGCCTGGCGCGGGGTCTCGGCGACGACCACGGCGATGGGGTCGCCGACGTGGCGGACCGTGTCGCCGGTGAGGACCGGCCGGGCGCCGGGAAGTCCGTAGGGGTGGGGCGGGAAGTGGCTCTCGACCCCGCCGGGTATCCAGATGCAGGGCAGCGGCATGACGTCGGTGAAGTCGGCGGCGGTGGCCACCTTCAGCACTCCGGGCAGCTGCTCGGCCGCCTTGGTCTCGATGGAGAGGATCTTCGCGTGGGCGACCGGGCTGCCGAGGATCGCCATGTGGGCGGTGCCGGGCAGATCGATGTCCGCGACGTACGTGGCCTCTCCGCGCAGGAGCTGCGGGTCCTCGCGGCTGTCCAGCGGCCGGCCGAGGACGCCGTTGCCCGGGAGGGCGGTTTCCCCCGTCACTGTGGTCATGGCCCTCACACCTCCTGTCCGACGGCGGTGGAGCCGGCGGGTGCTTCGGCGCGGGCGGCGGCGCAGGCGCGCTGCACGCCGCGTACGACGCTGTGGTAGCCGGTGCAGCGGCAGAGGTTGCCGGTGAGCCACTCGCGGATCTCGGGTTCGGTGGGCGCCTCGCCGCCGGCGGTGTTGTCCACGAGCTCGCCCAGCGCCATGACCATGCCGGGGGTGCAGAACCCGCACTGGGTGCCGTGCTCCTGGCGCAGCGCCTCCTGGAGGCCGTTCAGTTCGCCGCCGGGGGTGGTGACGCCCTCGATGGTGGCCACCTCGGATCCGGCGGCGGACACCGTGAGGATCAGGCAGCTCTTGACGGAACGGCCGTCGAGCTGGACGACGCAGGAGCCGCACTGGCCGGTGTCGCAGCCGACTTTGGTGCCGGTCAGTCCGAGGCCGTCGCGGAGCCGTTCCACGAGCAGTTCGTTCGGCTGCGCCGAGAACTGCTCGGGTCTTCCGTTCACGTTCAGTGTGATATCCATGCCAGCGCCTGCGCTTCCGTGAGCGGCCGGTTGAAGAGGGGCCCGCCGGGCTGCTGGAGAATTCCCCCGGAGTGCAGCGGGCCGGTGTCTACGGGCGCGAATCCCAGATCCGTGATGATTCCCGCGACGATTTCCTTCGATTTCCCGTCGTCGCCCGCCGTGAAATGCGCCAGACGCTCACCGGCTGCGGTGCCGGCTACGGCGAGGGTTTCGAAGTGCATGGTGTTCAGGGATTTCACGACCTGGGCGCCGGGATACCACTCGGCGACCAGGTCGCTGGAGCCGCGCCCGCCGAGGTCGGCGGGGTCGCCGGGGCCGGTGAACGCGTTCGTGGCGTCCACCAGCACCTTGTCCTGCACCACGTGCGGGGGGAGGAGCCCCCGCACGCTGTCGAACGGCACCATCAGCACCAGGAGTTCGGCCTGCCCGGCGGCCTTGGCGGGGTGCGCCGCCGAGGCCGCCGGTCCCAGCTCGGCCACGAGCGGGCCGAGGGTCTGCGGGCCCCGGGCATTGGCGAGCACGACCTCGTGGCCTGCCGCCACCAGGATCCGTGCGAGGACCGTACCGATCCGCCCGGTGCCGATGATGCCTGTCCGCATTGACGCTCCTCAGTTGCCGGTCTCGGTCCGAGCAGGGGTCAGTCCATGCCGATCCAGACCGACTTGGTCTGGGTGTAGCTCTCCAGGGACTCCGGGCCGCACTCGCGGCCGTAGCCGGAGGCCTTGTAGCCGCCGTAGGGCACGGCGGGGTCGTACTGGTTGTAGCAATTCACCCAGACCGTGCCGGCCTTGATCTGCGAGGCGACCCGGTGGGCGCGCCGCAGGTCCTTGGTGTGGACACCGGCGGCGAGGCCGTACGCGCTGTCGTTGGCGATGCGCACGGCGTCCTCCTCGGTGTCGAAGGGGATGATCGACAGGACCGGCCCGAAGATCTCCTCCTGGGCGATCCGCATGCCGTTGTCGACGCCGGTGAAGATGGTCGGCAGGAAGTACAGGCCCTGCTCGGAGGCCCCCTCGGGGGTCCACCCGGTGCCGCCGGTGCGCAGGACCGCGCCTTCCTTCTCGCCGACCTCGATGTAGGAGCTGACCTTGTCGAACTGGCCGCGGTGGGCCAGCGGCCCGAACAGCGTGGCCGGGTCGCGCGGGTCGCCCGGCTTGAGGGCGGCGGCCCGGCGGACCAGGCGTTCGACCATCTCGTCGTGGATGGGCCGGTGCAGGAGCAGGCGGGAGCCGGCGGTGCAGATCTCGCCCTTGTTGTAGTAGATGCCGAAGAAGGCGAGTTCCTCGGCCGCGTCGAGGTCGGCGTCGGCGAAGACGATGTTGGCGGACTTGCCGCCGAGCTCCATCGTCACCTTCTTCAGGGTGCCGGCCGCCTTGCGGATGATGGACTGGCCGACGGAGGTGGAGCCGGTGAACGCGATCTTGTCGATGTCCGGGTGGTCGGTGAGGGTCTCCCCCAGTTCCACGCCGGGACCGGTGATGACGTTCAGCACCCCGTCCGGGATCTCCGCCTCCTGGAAGAGCTCGGCGATCTTCAGGGCGGTGAGCGGGGTGGCCGGGGAGGGCTTGTGGACGACCGTGTTCCCCGCCGCCAGTGCCGGTGCGATCTTCGTCATCGACAGCAGCAGCGGGAAGTTGAACGGGGTGATGGCGCAGACCACGCCCAGCGGTTCGCGCAGGGTGTAGGCGAGTTGCCCGCCGGCCGGGGCCCGCGAGGAGCCGTCGACGCGGGTCACCGCACCGGCGTAGTAGTGCATGAGCTGCGCGGCCATGGGAGCGTCGACCGTGCTGGAGAAGGCGAACGGCTTGCCCATGTCCACGGTCTCCAGGAGGGCGATCTCCTCCAGGTCTCGCTCGATGAGCTCACCGACCCGGTTCAGCCGCAGCGCGCGCTCCTGCGCGGAGAGTCTGCTCCACGGACCTTCTTCGTACGCCTTGCGGGCCGCGGCGACGGCCGCGTCCGCGTCGGCGGCGGTGGCCTGGGCCACCGGCACGATCTCCTGGCCGTCGATGGGGCTGATGTCCGGTTCGGTACGGCCGTCCTGGGCCGAGACCCATTTGCCGCCGATGAACAGCTTCCCGGGGTTGGCCAAGGGCTGGTCGCTGAGCGCGCGCTTGGTCATGGCTGCCTTCCGGTGTCGGATGCGGGGGCGGTACTAGCCCTTCGCGAGCTGCGTTAAGAACGTCTCTGCGAGGGCCTTGGAGGAGTACGGGTTCTGGCCGGTGGTCAGCTTGCGGTCCACGACCACGTGCGAGTCCCAGATCGCCTCGGCCTTCTCGTAGCGTGCGCCGAGCCGGGTGAGCTCGACCTCGAGGATCAGCGGGAGCCGGCCGGCCATGTTGGTGACCATCTCCTCGGCGTGCGAGAAGGCCGTCATCCGGTAGCCCTCGAAGGGCCAGCGGCCTTCGCCGTCGCGCAGCGCGAGCAGCGAGGTGTGGCCGTGGCACACGGTCGCGAGCGGCTTGTCCTGGGCGATGACCCAGCGCAGGATCTGGGCGAGTTCGTCGGACTTGGGCAGGTCGCCGATGGCTCCGTGGCCGCCGCTGACGTACACGCCGTCGTAGTCGGCGATGTCCTTCTCGGTCAGGGACTCCAGCGCGAGGGGAGCCGTGAGCTGCGCGGTGTCCCGGATGACCCGGACGTACTCGGCCGCGTTGGCCGCGTCCTCGTCCGGGGAGCCCTGCGGGCGGACCCACTGGAGGAACTGGGGGTCGATGCTCGTCTGGTCGACGGTCGGTGCCCGGCCGCCGATCGTGGCCACGTCCACGGTGTGGCCGGCGGCCTTGAACAACGAAAAGGGAATGACGAATTCCTCGGCCCAGAATCCCGAGGGGTGCTGTTCTCCGTCCAGCAGATGGAGCGTGGCCTTGGCCGTCATGACGACGAGAATCTTCATGATTCTCTCCTTGTTCTGGATTCGCTGCCGATTCAACACGGCCCCTACAGGGGGGCGTAAGGGGGCGGCGTCATGCACGCGATACTTCGTCACGTGCGTCCAACGCCGAGATGATGGTGCGGAATTCACCGACCAGGGGGTGGTCGGGATGAGCCTCTGCGAATATGCGCTCTCCGTGCAGCGCCGCCATTTCCGGCGAGTACGGAAGGATTCCGGCCAGGGGTGCGCCGTAGACCTCCTCGGCACGCCGCCGGGCCTCGACCCGGTCGATGCCCTCGGGGGCCATGCTCAGCACCAGGGTCCGCCGGCAGGCCAGCCGCCCGGCGAGGGCGATGGTCTCCTCGACCCCGGAGAGGTCGATCCGGTCGGCCCGGGCCATGATCATCAGCACGTCGGCGCTCGCCATGGCGGTCACCGACTCGTTGTTGAGCCCGGCGTGGGTGTCGAGCAGCAGCACGTCGAGGGCGTAGTGCTCGGCCAGCCGGTCGAAACCCTCCGGAAGCAGCCCCACGTCGTATCCGCTGGTCATGATCTCGCGCAGGGCGGCGGTGCCGGTCCGGGCCGGTACGACGTACAGCCCGGGCAGGCTCACCTGCTGGGCCGCGGCCTCGATCTCGCAGCGGCCGAGCAGGTAGTCGGCCAGGGAGGCGCCCGGTCCGAGCCGGAACAGCAGGTCCAGGGTGGGTGACTGGATGTCGGTGTCCACCACCCCCACCCGGCGTCCCTCGGCCGCGAGGAGCAGCGCGAGGTTCGCCAGTACCGAGGACTTCCCCGTGCCACCGCGGTGCGAGTGCACCACGATGGTGCGGGTCATCTAGGCCACCACCTTGTGACTGGCACCGTCCGCGTGCGGCCCCCGCGCCGCGCGTGGCCGGTGCAGGGCCAGCATGGTGACGTCGTCGTGCTGTTCGGCGGTGCCGGTGTGCTCGCGCACCGCCAGGTCCATCCGGTCGACCACGTCCTTGCCGCTCACCTGGGTGCCGGCGAGCAGTTCCAGCATCCGTTCGTCACCGAGGAAGCTGCCGTTCGGGCAGCGGGCCTCGGGGACCCCGTCGGTGAACACGAAGAGCGTGTCGCCGAGGTTGAGCTGGGCGTAGCCGAGGGTGAAGACGCAGTCGGGCAGTACCCCGACGGCGGGCCCGGTGACCTCGAGGGCGACGGGCGGGCTGCCGTCGGCGCGCAGCAGGAGGGGCGGGTTGTGGCCCCCGTTGATGTAGACGAGGCTGCCGGTGACCGGGTCCAGCACGCCGAAGAAGAGGGTGGCGAAGTAGCCCTGCCGCAGGTGGTTGCGGGTGAGGTAGCCGTTGGTGGCGGTGACCGCGTTGAGCAGCGGGGTGGCGCCGACCACCGGGATGCGTCTGCTGCCGCCCGTGCGCCCCGCGGCGACCAGGTGCTGGAGGCCGCTGTTCTCCGCGGTGTGCCGCAGCAGCGAGCGGATGAGCGCCATGAACAGCGCCGCTCCCACCCCCTTGTCGCAGACGTCGGCGACGACGAAGGCCAGCCGGCGGCCCCGGGAGATCTCGAAGACGTCGTAGAAGTCCCCGGCGACCTGCCGGGCCGGCCGGAACCGGACGTCGATCTCCCAGCCCTCGGGGACCGGCAGCGATTCGGGCAGGAACCCGGCCTGGATCTCCCGGCCGATCTCCAGTTCCTTCTCGTACCCCATGAGTTCGGCGCGGGCGTCGGCTTCGCGCAGGGTGCGGCCGAGTCCGGCGCGCTCCGAGCAGCTGTGCAGCCGGGCCCCGACGAGGGCGGGCAGGAAGGGCGGTACGAGGTAGTCGTGCCCGATCCGGACGTGTTCCTCCAGGGCGGCGAACTCGGTCACCGTCCAGACGACGACGATGGGGGCCCCGGCCCAGCGGCGCAGCCGGCGCACGGCCATCCGTACGGACTCCCCGTCGGATTCGGCCGGGGCGAGCAGCACGTCCGCGACGGGCAGCAGTTCCAGCGGTCCTTCCCGGAGCTCCGTCAGCGTACGGGTGACGAGTTCCGCGTCCATGGTCCGCAGCGCCTCGAACAGCTCGGGCGGCGGGGGCGGGTACTCGTCGAGGATGATCACGGTCGTGGAGGGCATGGGTCCGTCCCCTCAGCCTTCACAGTCAGCGTGCTGATGTTGCGGCCGTCCCTGTACACGTAGCTGAACTCGTCCACGCTGGTCAGCGCCAGGTGGATGCCGAGGCCGCCGATCCGCCGGTCCTGCGGGGGAACCCCGGGGGCGGGCGGAAGGCGGCCTTCGACGGGGTCAAAGGCGGGTGCGGCGTCCTCGATGGTGATCCGCACCCCGCCCGGGCCGGAGCGGCCGCGGACGGTGATCCGTCCGTCGCCGCCCCGGTACCCGTGCATCACGACGTTCGTGGCCAGTTCGTCCACGGCCAGCCGGAGCCGGTAGGCGGCGCCCTTGCCCAGGCCCGCCCGTCCGGCCAGCCGCAGGACGAACGAGGCGATGTCGCCCAGTGCCCCCACCGTCGCGGGCACCTCCAGTACGGCGGACGTCCTCGCCAGTTCGACCATGTCAGTCACGGTGGTCACTCATCGGAGAGAACGATGCTGCGGTCGAGCCCTGCCGTCCGGATCGTCCGGGACACGGGCTCGATGGCACCGACCACCTTGATGGTGACGTTGTTCGCGACCTTCTGCTGGGCGAAGACCAGGGAGCGCAGTCCGGCGCTGGCCATGTAGCCGACGCCTGCCATCCTGATCTCGACGGTGCTGGTGCCGTGGCCGGCGGCCTTCTCGATGGTCTGGTGGAAGTCCGGCGCGGTCTTGGCGTCCAGCTCGCCCGTCAGCTCGATCACGGTGGTGTCGCCCTCGATGCTCAGGGACACGGAAAGCGGCATGTCAGGTCTCCTTCGGTCAGGGCGTGTCGAAACGGTCGGGATCGTTGGTACGGCCCACCAGGATCACGACCGACCGCGGGCCGATCAGGTACTTCCCGGCGTTGTCCAGCTCCTGCTCGCTGCCCGGGGTGCGGATGTCGTGCGGTGCCTCGGCCCCGGTGTCGGCGAACAGGTGCCAGCTCCGGCCGCCGGGCAGGGCGGGCAGTTCCAGGTCGTGCGACTCCCAGTGCGAGTTCATGGCCACGTACACCACGTCGTCGTCGCCGGTGCCGCAGCGGGCCACCGCCAGCAGCCGGCTCTCGGCCGACCAGTCGGGCTGCCAGGCCCGCTCCCCGTGCCAGCTGATGTCCGGCAGGCCGAGGTTCTCGCGGACCTGTCCGGTGGGGTGGGAGGTGGAGCGCAGCTCGCGGTGGTGCTTGCGGAAGGCGATCATCTCCCGCGTGAACCGGAGCAGTTCGGCGTTGTCGTCGACCTGGTCCCAGTCGAACCAGGACAGCTCGTTGTCCTGGCAGTACGTGTTGTTGTTGCCCTGCTGGGTCCGCGCGACCTCGTCCCCGGCCAGCAGCATCGGGATGCCCTGGCTGGTGAAGAGGATGGCGAGGGCGTTCTTCATCTGCCGGGTGCGCAGCGCGTTGACCTCGGGATCGTCGGTCGGCCCCTCGGCGCCGCAGTTCCAGCTGGCGTTGTCGTTGCCGCCGTCGTTGTTGCCCTCGCCGTTGGCCTCGTTGTGCTTGTCGTTGTACGAGACGAGGTCGGCCAGGGTGAAACCGTCGTGCGCCGTCAGGAAGTTGACGGACGCCGAGGTCCCGCGGCTGGAGTAGAGGTCCGGCGATCCGGCGATCCGGGTGGCCAGTTCGCCGGTCACCCCGGGGTCGCCCTTGAGGAAGCTGCGCACGGTGTCGCGGTACTTCCCGTTCCACTCCGCCCAGCGGCCGTACGCCGGGAAGTTGCCGACCTCGTAGAGTCCGCCCGCGTCCCAGGCCTCGGCGATGAGCTTGGTGTGCCGCAGGACCGGGTCGAAGGCGAGCAGCTCCAGGAGCGGCGGGTTGGGCAGCGGGGTGCCGTCCGGGGACCGGCCGAGGATGGCCGCGAGGTCGAAGCGGAAGCCGTCGACGTGGTAGTCGGCGACCCAGTGGCGCAGGCAGTCGAGCACGTAGTTGCGCACGACGGGGTGGTTGCAGTTGACGGTGTTGCCCGTGCCGCTGAAGTTGAAGTAGTACCCCTCGGGCGTGAGCATGTAGTACGTGGCGTTGTCGAGCCCCTTGAAGGAGATCGTCGGGCCCTGCTCGTTGCCTTCCGCGGTGTGGTTGAAGACGACGTCGAGGATGACCTCGATGCCCGCCGCGTGCAGGTCCTTGATCAGGGTGCGGAACTCGTCGCCCTGCATCCCGTACCGCCCGGTGGCCGCGTAGCCGGCCTTCGGCGCGAAGAACGAGACGGTGTTGTAGCCCCAGTAGTCGAAGAGCTTCTCGCCGGTCTCCGGGTTGCTGCGCGGGTTGTCGCTCTCGTCGAACTCGAACACCGGGAGCAGCTCGATGCAGTTGACCCCGAGTTCCTTGAGGTACGGGATCTTCTCGCGCAGCCCCGCGAAGGTGCCGGGGGCGGTGACCCCCGAGGAGGGGTGCCGGGTGAAGCCGCGCACGTGGGTCTCGTAGACGACGAGGTCCTCGGCGGGGATGCCCAGCGGGGTGTCGTCGCCCCAGTCGAAGTCCTGGAGGCAGACGCGGGAGCGGTACTGGTAGCCGCGGCTGTAGTCCGGCTCCACGCCCCACACGTCACGGCCGGCGATCAGCCGGGCGTACGGGTCGGAGAGGATCTGCCGGGCGTCGAAGCGGTGGCCGCTGACCGGGTCGTAGGGGCCGTCGGCCCGGTACCCGTACTCGATGTTCTCGTGGTCGAGGCCGAAGACCGTCATGGCGAAGACGCTGCCGGTGCGGAATTCCTCGGGGAACTCCAGCTCGGCCATCGGCTCGGGCTCTCCGCGCTTGAAGATGACCAGGGTCATGGAGGTGGCCTGGTCGGAGAAGACGGAGAAGCTGACCCCGCCGGGGACCACATTGGCCCCGAAGGGGAACGGTTTGCCGGCGCGGACGCGGTACCCGCCCACCTCGTGGGTCGGGTACGCGTCCACACGCAGGACCTGCTCGGACTGGGCCTCGCTCATCGCGCGGCCTTGGCCTTGGCCTTGGCGGCCGCGGCCGCCGCCTCGCCGGTCTCGAAGAAGTCGAGGAAGCCGGTCGCCGACATGACGAACCGGACTTCCTCGCTCACCCCGTAGAGGGTGACGGCGACGCCGGCGTGCTGCGCTTCGCGGTAGACGACGAGCAGGGTGCGCAGGCCCGCGCTGGAGACGTAGGTGACCGCCGTGAGGTCGATCTTGAGCGGCTTGCCCTCGCGGACCAGCGGCAGCAGGGCCTGGAGCAGCGAGCCGGATGTCTCGCTGTTGATCTCACCGGTGGCGACGAGCACGGTGCCCGTCTTGTTCCGGCGTTCCTTGACGTTGAGAGTCATTGCATTCCCCTCTGGTTGGGGCGCCCCCCGTTGAGCGCTACTTCTTGGCCACTGGACGCAGCCGGACCTTGACCTTCACCCGCCCCTGGACGTCGGGCAGCCGCACGGTCAGGGCATCCGCGTCGAAGTCCGTGTACGGCTTCTCGTCGATCTCGACGGACGCGATCCGTACCGAGCCGGCCGGGAGCAGATCGGGCGAGACGCGCAGTACGCGGTCGGGCAGGTTGGTCGGGTCGGGCTGGAAGTGGAAGTCCATCTCCCGGCCGTTGATGAGCAGGTTGTTGTAGACGGCGGAGAGGTAGCAGAGCTCCGCCGAGTGGTACATGGACATCGAGTGGCTGCCCTTGAGCCGCTCGGTGCCGAGCAGGTACGGCGTACCGCTGGCGAGCACGTTGAAGTAGACGGCACCCTCGTCGTGGTCGAGGAAGAAGGTGTTGTAGAAGGCCTGCGCCTGCCGGGCCTCGCGCACGTTCGCGTCGCCGCCGACCGTGCCGCCCAGGATGAGGTAGGCGAGGATCGCCTGCTCCTGCTGCCACCAGGCCTTGCGGTCGTGCCAGGCGAAACGATACGTCTCCTCGTCGCCCGACTTGATCCGCTCGACCACGTCGTACCAGCCGCCGCGCTGCACGTCGCTGCCGACCGCCGGCATGATCTCGCCGATCTTCTTGGCGAGCTCCTCGTAGGCCGGCTTGGCCTTCAGCGAGTTCATCCGCATCAGGTTCCAGGCGATCTTCAGGTTGTGGCCGACCACCGCGCGGTTCTGCTGCCAGCTGTGCGCGGTGTCGTGCGACCAGTCGCGGAAGAAGCGCTCCTGGACGAAGGGGCTGTTCTTGTAGTCCGGGAACTTGTCCGCGATGGTGTCGAAGGTGTACTCGAGGAAGTCGGCGTACTTCTGGTCGCCGGTCGCCAGGTACAGGTTGATCAGGTAGGCGGGCGCGTGGTCGCCGACCGAGTTCCAGTTCTTGCGCTCGGCGTTCTCCCCGAGGGACTCGTGGTCGGCGCTGAAGAGGATCGGGTCGATGTGCGAGTAGTAGCCGCCCTGCTCCGCGTCGAAGAAGAACTTGTCGAACAGCCGGATGGTGGCGTCCGCGTCGTTCTTGATCCGGATGTCACCGGTGACCCGGTACGTCTGGATGGGGCCGGCCAGCGCGTAGATCTGCTCGTACATCGGGATCGCGTCGTAGTCGTCGGAGAACTCCGAGGTGAACAGCTTGCGCTCGCTGTCCCCGTCGACGCTGATGCCGTGGTACCAGAAGACCACGTCCTCCTCGCTGTCCACGACCCGCATGTGCTTGCGCAGGTACTCGGTGCCGCGCTCGGCGACCTCCAGGTACTCGTCCTTGCCGGTCAGCAGGTAGGCCGAGGCCATGCCGTAGACCAGGCGGGAGATCGTGTCGGTCTCCTGGACGTGGCTCGCGGTCTTGTCACCGCCGAGCCGGATCTCGGTGCGGTACTCGGTGAAGTCCACCGGCCCGTCGCCGAACTGCGCCCGCTTGTAGAAGTCGGCCAGCGACTCGATCTGCTTGATCCACCAGCTGGGCTCCTCGAAGCGGAAGTCCTCGGCGCCCCGGCCCAGGAACACCAGGCGCTTGGCGTCGTACCGCCCGCCCTGCTCCGGGTAGTGGACCCCGTAGACGAAGAGGAACCGGCCCGGCGACAGCATCTCGTCGATGTGCCCGGAGGCGTCGATGTACGGCTCGTCCAGGTTGCGGACCAGCTCGGCGCTGGGGCCGCCGGCGAGCGAGACGTCGAACCCGCGGTCGTCGGATGTCTTCAGGCGCAGCACGCGCGACGCGGAGTCGAAGCGTTCGACGTAGCCGGCGATCGTGTCGGAGAAGGAGAAGCTCACGGCGTCCGCCATGTCATGCACCGTCCTTGTCGTGAGAGCCCTCGTGAGTGCGGTCGTCCTCGAATCCCTGGCTGACCTCGACGATCACTCCGTCGGGATCGCGGACCCACACGGTCCGCCATCCGCAGATGAAGTCGTCGAAGTCCAGCGGCCCCAGGGTCACTTCGGCCGCGTCGCCCAGCGATGCCAGGAACGCGTCCACGCTGTCGGTCTGAAAGGCCAGGTGGCGCATCCGCCCCGGGGCCTGCGGCCCGTCGTCGTTCGCGGGGCGGGCCGGATCGGCGCCGGCCGCGAAGAGCTCCAGGTACGCGTCCCCCTTGCGCAGGAACACGATCTGGGCCTCTCCGAGGTCGACCACCCGGGCCCGGGTGAAGCCGAAGTACCGGGTGTAGAACTCCTCGGTGGTCTTCTGGTCCGTGCAGTTCAGGCCCACGTGCGACCAGACCATCCGTCCCATCAGCCGGCCCTCCGGCCCCGCTCCGCCGCGACCAGCTCGATGATCCGGCGGGCGAAGAGGTGGTGGTGGGCGCCGGTGCGGCCGGTGACCAGGTCGCCGTCCACCACCACGTCCTCGTCGACGTACTCGGCGCCCATGTTGCGGACGTCGCCGATGAGGTTGTTGTGGCAGACCACCTTGCGGCCCCGGATCTTGTCCGGGATGGAGGAGGCCAGCCACATGCCGTGGCAGATGATCCCCTTGAGGACCGTCGGCTCCGCGAAGGCCCGGCGCAGCAGTTCGGTGGCGGGAGCGAGGACGTCCACGTCCTCGGTGTAGCGCAGCCGGTCGGCGACCATGCCCGAGGGCACGATGATCGCCGCGTACCGGCGCAGCTCCTCGTCGCTCAGCCCCTCCAGGGACTTGTCGGCGGTGAAGGGCGCCCGGTACTCGTGACCTGAGAAGGTGATGGAGTCGTTGCCCCACAGCCGGGTCAGGAAGTCGACCTCGGCGCCCTCCTCCGCGAACCGGTGCTGGTAGTAGAAGATCTCCGGCTCGTAGAAGTCGCTCTCGACGAGCACCGCGATCCGGGTCCCGGTCAGCGCGCCCTCGCGCAGCACCACGTCAGGCACGGGAGGCCCCCTTCAGGAAGTCCGCGGCGCGCTCGGCGATCATCGCGATGGCGGTGTGGCAGTTGCCCGACGGGACCGCGGGCATCACGCTGGCGTCGACGACGCGCAGGTTCCGTACGCCGTGCACCCGCAGCTCGGGGTCGACGACGGAGAGGTCGTCGATGCCCATGCGGCAGGAGCCGGCCTGGTGGTGGTAGCTCTCCGACTTCTGCTTCGCGAAGGTGCGCAGGTCTTCGTCGCTCGCGTAGCCGGGTCCGGGCTGGAGCTCCTGCTTGTACCAGGGCGAGAAGGCGGAGGTCGCGAAGATCTCCCGGGCGATCTTGATGCCCTGCACCATGCGCTCCAGGTCCCACCGGTCGCCCAGGTAGTTCGGGTTGATCAGCGGGTGGGCCAGCGGGTCGGCGCTCGCGAGCTTGATCCAGCCGCGCGAGACCGGGCGCACCACCCCGGGCAGGATGGACACCGTGTTGGGGTGGTCCTGGCCGACGATCACGTCGAACGGGACGTGGACGAAGGCGATCTGGAGGTCCGGCGCGGGCAGTCCGGGCTGCGAGGACAGGAACAGAGCGCTCTCCGACAGGTTCTGGGCCGGCGGCGGGAGCTCCTGGGTGACCTCGGCCATCAGCCCGGTCAGCACGTGGTTGTGGAAGTTCTCGCCGACCCCGGGCAGGGCCGCGGTGACCGCGATGCCGTGCTCGCGCAGCTGCTCGGGGTGGCCGATGCCGGAGAGCAGCAGCAGCTTCGGCGACTCGATCGCCCCGGCCGCCACGATCACCTCCCGGCGGGCCCGTACGGTGTGCAGCCCGGGCGCCGCCGTGCTGCTGTGACCGTCCCGGACCGTCCGGCCCGGGAACTCGGCGGGGGCCTGGAGCTGGGCGTACTCGACGCCCGTGCAGGTGTCCCCGTCGAAGAGCAGCCGGGTGGACTGCGCGTTGGTGCGCAGCGTCAGGTTGGAGCGGTCGAGCGCGGGCTCCAGGTAGGCGGCGAGCACCCCCTGGCGGCGGCCGTCGGCCACGTCGATGTGGTGCCAGCCGGTGCCGAAGAGGCCGCGCCGGGGCCCGTCGGTGTTGAAGTCGGCGACCTCCTCGTGGCCCAGCTCGACCGCGGCATCGATGAAGGCGCGCGAGACCGGGTTGGGGCCGTGCCGTCCGGCGTTGGTGATCCGCTGGGGGCCGCGGGTGCCGGTGGTGGCGGCGGTCGCGTCCTCCTGGCCCTCCAGCAGGGCGAAGTACGGGAGCACGTCCTCGTACGCCCAGCCGGCGGCGCCCTGGTAGGCCCAGTTGTCGAAGTCCGAGGCGTGGCCCCTGATGTGCATCATGATGTAGAGGTTGCTGCTGCCGCCGGGGGCCTTGCCGCGCGGTTCGTAGGTGCGGCGGCCGTCCAGGCCGGGCTGCGGGGTGCTGGTGTAGCCCCAGTCCACGGGCCCGCCGAGCAGCTTGTACCAGGAGGACGGGTCGTCGACCTCCGGCGGGATCCGGGAGCCGCCCGCCTCCAGGACGAGGACGGAGACGTCCGGGTCCTCGGAGAGCCGGTTCGCGAGGACACTGCCCGCGGTGCCGGATCCCACGACGATGTAGTCGTACTCTTCCACGCTCATGGGTCCCTCCTCAGCCCTGGCTCAGAACCTGGAAGGGGACGGTGTCGTGGTAGTTCGCCATGTAGGCGATCTTTCCGTCCACGATCCGGAAGAAGTTCATGACGCGGGCCTCGATGGCCTCGCCCGAGGCGCTGACCGCGGTCAGGTGCGAGACGGCGGCGGCCTTCTCCCCGTCCGCGTCGACGATGAAGTGCACGGGCTCGTTCCGGAAGACTCGGTACATGGTGCCCATGCCCTTCATCATCGAGCGCAGGACCTCGAGGCCCTCGATGTGACCGGCGAGCTGCTCGTCCATGACCTGGTCGTCGGCGAACAGGTCGCACCAGCGGTCCCAGTCACCGGCGTTGGCGTACTCGTAGTACTTCTCAAGGATCTGCTCTGCGTCCATCGCGCTCATCCCCCTATCGGTCCCTGCGGGTTCCGTCCGGCGCGAACGGCGCCCAGAACTGGCTGAAGGCGGAGGCCGTGTCGCCGAACAGCCCGTCGCGGCCCTCGACGATCCGGCCCTCCCGCCACCGCATGTAGTGGAAGACCGGGTAGTCCATCCGCTCGTACGGGGACCGGCTGTCCTGGTCCGCGCCGTCGCGCAGGGCGACGTTGCGGCACACGTCGGCGGAACAGTCCTCGCCGACCAGGACCGCTTCCAGGTCCATCCGGAAGGTGCCGCCCGTGAGCTTGTGGGTCTGCCCCATCAGCTCCAGGAAGGCGTCCAGGCTCTCGTACCAGCCGGCGAGCGGGTGGTTGCCCGGCACCAGCCAGCGCAGGTCCTCGGAGTAGTACTCCAGGATGCGCGCCCGGTCGCCGGAGCCGAGGGCGGCGTAGGCCGCCTGGACCCGCTCCCGTGTCACTTCGGTCATCGTCGCTTCTCCTTCGCCGGGGCGGTCAGAGCGAGCCGGAACCGGGCATCGGAGCCAGGTCGTTGACGGTGTACTGCTTGATCAGCGGTCCGTCGGGACCGGCCACCACGGTCCAGGTCTGGTCTGCGTCGAAGCCGAGCCACTCGCTGCGGGCGGCCGGCGGGTCCCAGATCTTGGCCTGCCAGTTGACGAGCACCCGGACGATCGCCCGGTCGCCCTCGATGACGGGCTCCACCTTCGTGACGGTGTGCACCTCGTCGAAGAAGCGGTTGGTGACGGCCTCGTACCAGCGGCCGAAGCCCTGGTGCCCGAGGAAGACGTCCTCGGGGACCTTGAACTCCAGGTCCTCGGTGATCAGGGCGAGCACCTGGTCCAGCGGTACGTGCTGGTCCAGCGCCACGTACCAGTCCTCGGCGAAACTGCGGATCGCGTCCTCGGTCAACTGCCGCTCGGCGGGCATGCGGTCTCCTCCTGTTCCGTGCTGCGTGACTGCTCTGGTCAGATCTGGATGTCGACGAGGAACGGACCGGGGTGGGCCAGCATCCGGCTCACGGCCGCGGCCGCCTCGTCCGGCTTCTCCACCCGCATCCCGCCGGCGCCGAGCGACCGCGCGAGCCCGGCGAAGTCGATCTCGGGGTGCGAGAGGTCGAAGGAGCCCGGGAACCCGTGCTCGGGGATGTCCCGCTCCCGCCAGTACTGGGCGATGTTGTCGTCCAGCAGCCGGTACTTGCGGTTGTTGCAGACGACGAACTTGGCGTCGATGCCGTGCCGGGCCGCGGTCCACAGCGCCTGGTACGTGTACATCGAGCCGCCGTCGCCCGCGAAGCCGACGACGAGCCGGTCCGGACGGGCCAGCTTGGCGCCGACCGCGCCCGGGAAGCCCACGCCCAGCGAACCGCCCCGGGTGAGGTGGTAGTCGCCCGGGCGCTCCGCGGGCAGGTACTTCGTGACCAGCGGGGAGGTGGTCAGCGCCTCGTCGAAGACGATCAGGTCTCCGCCGGTGCGCTCGGCCAGGGTCCGCAGGAAGACCGACATCGGCGTGCCGTCGTCGGTCTGCGCCTTTGCCTCGCGGGCCCGTTCGCGGGCCCGTACGTCGATCCGGGCCGCCGCGGCGGCCCGCTGCTGCGGGGTCAGCCGGTGTTCCAGTACGCCGGCCAGCGCGCGCAGCGCCTGCTTGGGATCCGCGGCGAGCCCCAGGTCCACCGGGTGGTTCTTGGCGATCTCATAGGCGTTGAGGTCGATGTGGACGACCTTCGCGCCCTCCCGGAAGGGGCTCTCCAGTTCGGGGAACACCTCCGGGAAGACATAGGTGCCCACGATCAGCACCCCGTCGGCGTTCCCTACGAGGTCCTTGCTGTGCGGGCCGAACATGTGGCCCGTCTGGCCCCGCCGCAGCGGGTGCGAGGCCGCGATGTTGACCTCGGAGGAGTCGACCTCGTACACGTCGGCGCCCAGCAGCTCGGCGACGGCGGCCAGTTCGTTCTGCGCCCCGGAGAGCGAGACCCCGTCGCCGATGAGGACGACGGGCCGCTCGGCGGAGGCGAGCAGCTCGGCCGCCCGCCCCACCGAGGCCGGCGAGGGCGCCACGTCCGTGAGCGGCACCGTGGCGGGCAGCACGGGCTCGGAGTTGAGCTCGTCCAGCACGTCCATCGGCAGTGCCACGAACACGGGCCCGCGGGGCGGGGTGAGCGCGATCTTCACGGCCCGCCGGATGGTGCGGAGCACGGAGTGCCGGTCGGTGACCCGGGTCGCGTACTTCGTCACCGGCTTGGCCATCGCCACCAGATCGGACGCCATCTGCGCGTCCATGGCGTCGTAGCGGACCCCGGCGTCACCGGCGACCACGACGAGCGGGGTGTGGCCGCGCAGCGACTGGTAGAGCATCCCGATGCCGTTGCCCAGCCCCACCCCGGAGTGCAGCTGGAGGAGCGCCGCGCCGCCGGTCGCCCGGGCGTATCCGTCGGCGATACCGGCGGCCACGGTCTCCTGGAGAGCGAGGATGTACTGGAAGTCCTCTGCCGCGTCCACCGCGTCGAGGAATCCCTGTTCCACCGTCCCCGGATTTCCGAACATCACATTCAGGCCGTCGGCCTTGAACTGCTCGATCAGCCTTTCCCGTCCGGGAGTGGCTCCGGTATTCATCGAACTCCCCCTCATTCCCACGAGTTTCCGGAATTACCAGCCGTATCGGGTGAGACCGTCCTCGAGGACTTCCACGATCTTCTGTCCCGTGAGGTACGAGTCCGGGGTGGACCGTCCCGTCACGAACGGGAAGTCGACGATGACCGACACGGGCTTTCCGAAATTCCCGTGGTACGCGCCGCGCGGGCCCGTCGCATCGCGCAGGATGTACTCCAGCGGGTACGGCGGCGGCCCCATGTTGAAGTCGGTACCGAGGAATCCGGTGCCGTCCTTGTAGTCGTACTCCTTGCAGTGGCCGGTCACGTGCTTGCCCCAGATGATGCTCCTGCGGTCGCTCCAGTCCCGGGCGAAGGCCAGGCAGGCGACCCCGTAGCACTCCGCGGCCACGACCTTGCCGGCCTTCTTGAAGGCCAGGATCAGGGCGTGCACGCGCTCGTTGTTGGCGAGGTCGGCGATCGGGCCGCTGCCGCCTACGATGAGGATCGCGTCGTAGTCGGCGATGTCGGCGTCGATCTTGTCCAGATCGCGGTGGTACTGCTCCAGCTTGGGCAGGTAGCCCGCGTCGCTCGTGTACGGGCGTTCGGGAACCCACGCCTCGATGTCGAGCGGCGAGTCGAGCCGGCTCGACTGCTCGAACTCCCGGCCCAGCCGGGCGTTCTCCTCGGTGGTGACCGAGCGTCCCAGTGGAGGATCGATGTAGTTCGCGTCGAGGCTCGGCGGGAGAGCGTGTGCACGCTTTCCGGTCGGCGTGGCGAATATGACCTCGTAGCCCCGCTCATCGAACTTCGATACGGGCCCTATCAGTTCTTCGGCCCAGTAACCGTGTTCGGAGACAATGACCAGAATCTTTCTGCTCACGTATTCCTCCAGGCGCCGCCTGTTGTCGTTGGCGTCCACCACACTGGCCGCGCCCAGAGCCTGCGTCAAAGCGCCCGTGTGCGACTTCGTGAGGTAGCGGGCCAGGTCATGGGGTCACCTCAGGAAGTCGTCGTCGGACGTCATGAAGTAGCTTCAGGACTACCTGACTTCGGCCGAATCAGTGAACCATTACCAGGGCCCCGATCTATCGTCTGGACGCGCCGTGAATCACGGGCGCGCGGCTGTGTTGTTGACGAGCGTGAGCACGAGGAGAGGGACGGGGACGATGACGATGGACCTGTTGTGCACGCACATCGATCAGATACGTCCGGTGAAGCCCGGGACCGAGGGCTGCGAGGAGTGCCTCATCGCCGGTGACGGCTGGGTACATCTGCGGATGTGCCTCAGCTGCGGGCACGTCGGATGCTGTGATTCCTCGAAGAACCGTCACGCCACCCGGCACTACCGCACGTCCGAGCACCCCATCGCCGCCTCCCACGAGCCCGGCGAGGACTGGGCCTGGTGCTACGCCGACCAGCTGATGCTGGACCCGGCGTGAGCGCGGCCCCCGAGAGCGCGGCCGCCGTGACCGCGGCCGTGACCGAGCGCGCGGAGAACCGCAAGCCCGTCATCCTGGCCGTGGACGACGACCCGCAGGTGCTGCGCGCGGTGCGCCGCGACCTGCGCAGCGCCTACGGAGACCGTTACCGGGTGCTCGGCGCCTCCTCGGCCGCCGACGCCCTGAAGATCCTGGACTCCCTCGACGAACGCGGCCACGACCCGGCGCTGTTCCTCGTGGACCAGCGGATGCCCGACGTCACCGGCGTCGAGTTCCTGCTGGAGGCGGTCAGCCGCTTCCCGGACGCCCGTCGCGTGCTGCTGACCGCGTACGCGGAGACGGACGCGGCGATCACCGCCATCAACCGGGTCCGACTGGACTACTACCTGCTCAAGCCGTGGGACCCGCCGCACGAGCGGCTCTTCCCGGTCCTGGACGACCTGCTGTCGGACTGGCTGGCCACCTACCGGCCCGCGTACGACGGGATCATCGTCGCCGGCCACCTGGTCTCCCCGGGCACCCACGCCGTGCGGGACTTCTTCACCCGCAACGGCCAGCCGTTCCGCTTCCTCAACGTGGAACGGGACCCCGAGGCGCTGACCCTGATCGCCGGCCAGCCCGACGCCGCGCTCCCGCTCGTCCGCTTCCCGGACGGAGCGGTGCTCTCCGCCCCGACCGACACCCAGCTCGCACAGCACCTGGGCCTGATCACCACCGCCTCCCGCCCGCACTACGAGTGCGTCATCGTCGGAGCGGGCCCGGCGGGCCTGGCGGCCGGGGTCTACTCGGCCTCCGAGGGCCTGTCGACGCTGATGCTGGACTCCCGCGCCCCGGGCGGCCAGGCCGGCACCTCCAGCCTGATCGAGAACTACCTGGGCTTCCCGTCGGGCCTCTCGGGCAGCGACCTGACCCGCCGCGCCACCATCCAGGCCTCCCGGTTCGGCGCCGAGATCCTGCACCCGGTGGAGGTCGTCTCGCTGACCCGCGACGACCCGGCGAAGATCCTGACGCTGGCCGACGGCACGGAGATCTCCGCCGAGACGGTCCTCCTGGCCACCGGGGTCTCGTACAACCGCCTCGAGGCCCCCGGCGCGGACCGTTTCGAGGGGGCGGGCCTGTACTACGGCGCGGCGACCACGGAGAGCTCGGCCTGCATCTCGCAGCACGTGTTCATCGTGGGCGGGGCCAACTCGGCCGGCCAGGCCGCGGTGCACTTCGCCAAGTACGCCGCCCGCGTGACGATCCTGGTCCGCGCGGACTCCCTGGACGCGAGCATGTCCCGCTACCTGATCGACGAGATCGACCGCACCCCGAACATCGAGGTCAGGGTCCGTACGACGGTGCTCCGGCTGGACGGCGAGGAGCACCTGGAACGGCTGACCCTGCACGACTCGGCGACGGGCGAGGACACCGAGGTCCCGGCCCGCTTCATGTTCACCTTCATCGGCGCCCGCCCGCACACCGACTGGCTCTCGGGCGTCGTCGAGCGCGACGAGTACGGCTTCGTACTCACCGGCTCGGACCTGATCGCGAACGGCGGCGAGCTCCCGGCGGAGTGGAGCCTGGAGCGCGCCCCCTACCCGCTGGAGACCAGCGTCCCCGGTGTCTTCGCGGCGGGCGACGTCCGCGCCCACTCGGTGAAGCGGGTCGCGTCGGGCGTCGGCGAGGGCGCGATGGCCGTCTCGCTGATCCACCGCTACCGCTCGATGGGCTGAGAGCGAACGCGACCGCGAACGCCTTGCGATCAAGAAGGTATCGGATGCAACGTTGATTACATGATTACAGCCGAACAGAGCGAACAGCTCCGCGCGTGGTTCGCCGAGCGCCTGCCGGTGGACGTGTACGAGTCCCTCGTGTCGGTCACGGCCGACCGCGAGGAGATCACGGTCGTCGGCACCGTCCCGGCGACCGAGTCGGTCAAGGCGTTCCGCGAACGCACCCGCGAACAGCGCATCGAAGTGGCCCGCGAGGCCGAGGAGCTCTACCGCCGCAAGGTCGCCTGGGGCGTGCGGGCGGGTGAGGAGACGACCCTCTTCACCCACCTCGCCGTCCCGGTCATGACCCGCCTGCGCCAGTCCGAACGCCAGGTCCTCGACACCCTGGTCGCCGGCGGCGTGGCCCGCAGCCGGGCCGACGCCCTCGCCTGGTGCGTCCGCCTGGTGGGGGCCAACACCGACACCTGGCTGACGGAACTGCGCGACTCCCTGGACAAGGTCCACCAGGTCCGTGCACAGGGCCCGGACGTGGCGGAGAGCACGGACTCCAGGAAGTCCGAGTCCGAATAACGCAATCCCCCCACGGGCACGCATGATCCCGTAAGGCTGGCCACGACCACCATCCAGGGAGAGGCACGCACCATGACCACCACCGTCGAATACATCCGCTACCGGATCGCATTAGACGACCAGCAGGCCTTCGAGGACGCGTACACCCGGGCGGCCGAGGCCCTGGCCGCCTCGCCCGAGTGCATCGACTACGAACTGGCCCGCTGCGAGGAGGAGAAGGAGCGCTACATCCTCCGTATCCGCTGGACCTCGGTCGACGCCCACCTCAACGGCTTCCGCAAGGGCGAGCACTTCCCCGCCTTCTTCAGCGCGATCCGGCCGTACGTGACGGCCATCGAGGAGATGCAGCACTACCTCGTGACGTCCGTCGTCGGAACAGGAAAGGCCGCAGGGTAACCATGAGCACGACACCCACCATCTACGAGTGGATGGGCGGCGCGGAGGCGATGAACCGCCTCACCGACGCCTTCTACGGCCACGCCCTGCAGGACGAGATCCTGGCCCCGGTCTTCGCCGGCATGGACTCCGAGCACCCGCAGCACGTCGCGGTCTGGCTGTCGGAGGTCTTCGGCGGCCCGTCGGACTACTCCGCCCACCACGGCGGCCACCAGCACATGGCCACCAAGCACCTGGGCCGCGCCATCACCGAGAAGCAGCGCCGCCGCTGGGTGGACCTGCTCCTGGACACGGCGGACGAGGTCGGCCTCCCGACGGACCCCGAGTTCCGCGCGGTGTTCGTCTACTACATCGAGTGGGGCACCCGCATGGCCCTGATCTACTCGGGCCCCAACCCGCCGCCGGTGGACGCGGCCAAGATCCCGGTCTGGTCCTGGGGCCAAACTCCCCCGTGGGTCCCGAAGACCCCGACCTCCTGACAAGGCGACCGCCCCAGCCCCACCGGGCACGATCCGCGGGGTCTGGGGCGGAGCCCCAGGTCTTTTCAGCCCGGCCGGCGCACATCCAGCCTCGCCGGCGTTTGAGGCGCGGAGTCCGGGGCGGAGCCCCGATTCTTTCAGCCCCGCCGGCGCTTGAGGCGCGGGGTCCGGGGCGGAGCCCCGGCAACCGGCCCGGGCCCGGACTCGGCGAGCAGCACGGTCAGCGGCGGCGCAGCCCCCTCGGCCTCCCGCCAGAAATCGACGGCCTCCTCGAGGATCTCGACCAGGACCTCCCAGTCACCCGGCCGCGCATCGGCGAAGCCCCGCCACGAGGTCACGGCCACCAGCCGCCCCGCGGCGTCCGGCAACCACGACAGGTCCCGGAGCGAATCGGCCAGCGCGTCCCAGTTCCCCCCGAACCACTCCGGCAGCCGCAGGGCGTCCCCGCAACGCCGCATCAGCTCGGCCTTCCCCCGTACGCCGTCCAGGTCCAGCCTTAGGGCCGTCCACCCGGCGGCTTCGGCGGCGGCGAGCGCAGGGGCGAGCGGCTGCGGGTCCAGGGTCATCGGAGAACCGCCTTGAAGGTGTCGTAGTGGTCGTCCGTGTAGAAGAACTCCCCACCCTCACCCGTCACGATCCGCCGGGCCCCGCGGTCCCGTTCCCCCGGCGTCCTCACCGTGAACTCGTGGTAATAGCCGCGCTTCTGCTTGGGCAGGATCTTCTCGAAGTTCCCGAAGACCGTCCCGTCCTGGCGGTACGGATACGGCCCGCCCTTGTCGATGAGCGCGAGCACGTCCCGGGCCTGCTGCGGCAGCGCGTCGGCCCGTACGGTCGCCATCCCCTTCGCCCACGAAGGAGCGGCACCGGGGACGGCACGGGAACTGGCCGCGACAGGTGACGCGGGGTCCTTCCCGCCGCAGCCCACCGCACCGACCAGCGCGGCGCACAGGAACACGGCCCCCAGCAAACGCAGCAACGATCGGGGCACGTTCCGAAAGATCATGCACCGATCGTGCCAAATATCCGATTCGCTCGCGAATCGCCCGGTGGCCTCAGAGCGCGGCCATCTTGGTGTATGGGCTCAGGACTCGTTTCTGGACCGACCCGAAGTCGACGAGAACAGCGATCCCCTCCTCGATTCCGACGACACGGCCGAGGCCGTGCTCATCGTGAGTAACCCGGTCGCCGACGCTGAACTGCCGGATGGGCTGTTCCACGGGGGCCTTGAACGGGCTGGACGGCAAATGGCGGCGAGGTACTGCTGACTTTGTCATTGGAACCAGTATGCGCCCAGCAAGCCGCCGTGCGGTCCGCCGTTCGGATCTCAATTCCGGCACCATCCGCACCAGCGGCGCCTACAGGTCGTCCGGATCCGCCCGCTCGAGCGCCGGCCGCAGCCCGGGGGCCGACTCGGTCAGCAGGTAGTCGGCGACCGCCGTGTCCGTGACCAGGCTGGTCACCAGCCCCGACCGCAGCACCGCCCCGATCGCGGAGGCCTTGCGCAGCCCGCCCGCGATCGCCACGACCTCGGGGATCCGCCGCAGCCGGTCGGCCTCGACGGTGATGCACCGCTCGCCGAGGTCCCGGCCGACCCGCCGCCCCTCGGAGTCGAACAGGTGGGCCGACATCTCGGCCGCCACGCCCAGCGAGGCATAGTGGGCCCGCTCCTCGTCCGTCAGCATGTCGTGGACGGTGGAGATGCCCGGCTCCCACGACCCGATGGAGACGGCGGCGACCGTCACCTTGTCGAAGTACTCGAAGGCACGCGCGATCCCGGTCTGGCTGCGCAGCGCGGCCGCGGTCGCCGGGTCGGGCAGCAGCATCGGCGCGTAGATCGGGTGGGCGTCCCCGCCGGAGACCTGCGCGGCACGCCGTACGGCCTCCACGGACCCGCGCTCGGCGGTCCCCGCGTCGTACACACCGGTCAGCTGCACCACGGTGCACGGCGGCAGCCGGTGCAGGGAGGCGGCCATGTGAATGGTCGACCGTCCCCACGCCAGGCCCAGTACGTCGCCCTCGTTGACCAGCTCGCCCAGCAGATCGGCGGCGACCGCGCCCAGGTTCTCCGGATCGGGCGCGTCCTCGGTGGCGTCGGCGGGCGACTCCACCACGACGGCGTGCCGCAGCCCGTACCGGGCCCTGAGCGCGTCCGACCGCTCCGCGTCCAGTTCGGCCGGCACCCGGATCTCGATCCGTACGAGGTCGCGTTCGAGGGCGGTCTCCAGGACCCGGGCCACCTTGAAGCGGCTCACGCCGAACTCCTCGGCGATCTGGATCTTGGACTTGCCCTCGAGGTAGAAGCGGCGCGCCATGGCCGCCGCCTGTACCAGCTCCGCGGGTCCCATCCGCAGGGCTGACCGTCCCGCCGACATTGCAGACACCGCGTTCTCCTCACTGCTGTTCACACTCTCGTGTTCACACTCTCGACTCGCCGTTCATCCTGTCAGATCCGACGGCCGTTGATCAGCCTGGACAGCTTCCGTTCATCGAGCTGTTCACCAACGCTTGGCTCAGTGGTCGCAAGCCCAGGGCGCCACGGAGATCGCCGCGTCCGCCTGCTCACGCAGCGTGCTCACGGCGGCGGCCGGATCGACGGCGCCGTAGACCGCACTGCCCGCGACGAAGACGTCGGCGCCGGCCTCGGCACAGCGTTCGATCGTCGAGGCCGAGACCCCGCCGTCCACCTGGAGCCAGAGCTCCAGACCGTGCTTGGCGATCAGCTCCCTGGTGCGGCGGATCTTGGGCAGCATGATGTCGAGAAAGGGCTGGCCTCCGAAGCCCGGCTCGACCGTCATGATCAGCAGCATGTCGAGCTCGGGGAGGATGTCCTCGTACTGTTCGATCGGCGTCGCGGGCTTGAGGGCCATGGACGCCCGCGCGCCCTTCGCCCGGATCTCCCGCGCGAGCCGCACCGGGGCCGCCGCGGCCTCGGCGTGGAAGGTGACCGACCCGGCGCCCGCCTCGACGTACTGCGGGGCCCAGCGGTCCGGGTCCGCGATCATCAGGTGGAGGTCCAGCGGAATGTCCGTGGCCCTGCTCAGGGACTCCACGATCGGCATCCCGAGGGTGAGGTTGGGGACGAAGTGGTTGTCCATGACGTCGACATGCAGCCAGTCGGCTCCCTCGACCGCCTTCGCCTCCTCGGCGAGTCGGGCGAAGTCGGCGGACAGGATGCTGGGATAAATCTGAGCGGCCATGCCCCAAGCGTGCCATGCCTCCACACGGTTCCGGCCACGACCCCGGAAGTCACGCGCCGCGTAGCGCAGCTAAAGTGATCATGGAGAACATTTCACTTGTCCTGCGAGGTCGCCTTCGGCACGGTTCTGTCCATGACATCCATGCCCCACGAGCGGCCGGGTCGGCATCCCGGGGACTCCCGGAAGCCGGCCGCACCGGCCCCGGAAGAGGTCATCCGCCCCTCCTCTCCCTGGGGCAGCCGGGACTTCCGTACCCTCTTCGGCGCCGCCACGCTCAACCAGCTCGGCACCAACACCGGCCACGTGGCCGTCCCGCTGCTCGCCCTCACCTCCCTCGACGCCTCCCCCGCGCAGGTCGGCACCCTCGCCGCGCTGGCCACGCTCGCCTTCCTGCTGATCGGCCTGCCGGCCGGCGCCTGGGTCGACCGGATGCGCACCCGCGGCGTACTGATCGCGGCGGACCTCGCCCGGGCGGCCCTCTTCGCCTCGCTCCCGCTCGCGTGGTGGCTGGACGCGCTGACCCTGACCCAGCTCTACCTGGTCGTCCTCCTGAACGGCTGCGCGACCGTGTTCTCGGACGTGGGCTCGCAGAGCGTGCTGCCCCAGCTGGTCGGCCGGGGCGGCCTGGTCCGGGCGAACGCGGCCATGGTGACGCTCATGGCCGCCGCCAACATCGCCGGACGCGGCGTGGGCGGCGTACTGATCGCCGCACTCACCGCCCCGTTCGCACTGGCCTGCTCCTCGGCCGCGTACCTCGTCTCGGCGCTCCGCCTCACCCGGATCCGGCCCGCCCCGGCCCCGCCCGGAGGCGTCCGTACGTCCTTGCGGTCCCAGATCGGGGAGGGCCTGCGGCACGTGCTGGGCCACCCCGAACTGCGCGCCCTGGCCCTGGCCGCCGGCCTGACCAACCTGGGCGGCTCGATCGTCAACGCCATGCTGCCGGTGCTCTTCGTACGGGAGCTGGGCCTCTCCCCCGCCTCGCTGGGCCTGTTCTGGGCGGCGGGCGGTGCGGGGCTGCTCCTGGGCGCCCGGCTGGCCCGCCCCTTCGCGGCGCGCGTGGGCTACGGCCGCGCCCTGCTGCTGAGCCTGACGCCGGCGGCGCTGCTGGTACCGCTGCTGGACCACGGCCCGTGGCTGTGGCTCGCGGGCGCCGGCTGGATGGTGTCCAGCATGAAGATCGGCTCGGACAACGTCCTCGGGGTCAGCCTCCGCCAACACCTGACCCCGGACCCCCTGCTGGGCCGCATGAACGCCACTTTCCGCTTCATGCTGACGGGCGCCATCGCCCTGGGTGCGGCGGCCTCGGGCCTCCTGGCGGAACTCACCACGCTGCACACGACCCTGTGGACGGGCGCGGCGATCCTGGCGGTGTCGTTCCTGCCGGTGGCACTGTCACCGATCCGGGGACGGCGGATGGCGGTGTGACTGCGGGGGGCGGGGGGCGGGACTCCCCGCCCCCCGCGAAACGCGCCTACGCCGTGCGCCTCAGCAGTGCCAGGTACATCGCGTCCGTGCCGTGCAGGTGCGGCCACAGCTGGACGTCCGGTCCGTCGCCCAGGCCCGGGACGCCCGACATGAACGGCCTGGCGTCGATCAGTTCGGCCGATACCGGGGTCGCGGCCGCGCCGCGGCCCTTCAGGACGTCGTCCACGACCACCCGCGTCTCCGCCAGGTGCGGCGAGCAGGTCGCGTAGCCGACGACGCCGCCCACCCGCACCGCCGACAACGCCTCCCGCAGCAGCCCGCGCTGGAGCGGCGCGAAGCCCTCCAGGTCCTCCGGGCGGCGGCGCCACCGGGCCTCGGGGCGGCGGCGCAGCGCGCCCAGGCCGGAGCACGGGACGTCCATCAGGACGCGGTCGAAGGAGCCCGGCAGCCACGGCGGCCGGGTGCCGTCCGCCGCGATGACCTGGTACGGGCCGGGGTTGCCCGCCAGCGCGTGCTCCACCAGGCGCGCCCGGTGCGGCTGCTTCTCGGAGGCCAGCAGGAACGCGCCGCGCTGCGCCGCCAGCGCCGCGAGCAGCGCCGCCTTGCCGCCGGGGCCCGCGCAGCCGTCCAGCCAGCGCTCGTCGCGGCCCTCGACCGGCACCGCCGCCAGGGCCATCGCCACCAGCTGGCTGCCCTCGTCCTGGACACCCGCGCGCCCGTCGCGCACGGCCTCCAGCGCGCCCGGCTCGCCGCCCTCGGCCATCCGTACCGCGTACGGGGACCAGCGGCCGGGCAGCGCCGACTCCTCGCCCACCGCCTCCAGCAGCTCCTCGGGGGTGGACCGCCCCGGCCGCGCCACCAGCGTGACCTCGGGCCGCTCGTTGTCGGCCTCCAGCAGGTCCTCGATCCCGGCGCGCCCGCCGCCCAGCGCGTCCCACAGGGCGCTGACCACCCACCGCGGGTGCGAGTGGTACACCGCGAGGTGCTCCTCGGCGTCGTCCTCGTACGGCGGCGCGACCCGCTCCAGCCAGCCGTCCAGGTCGTGCGCGGAGATCTTGCGCAGCACGGCGTTCACGAACTTCGCGCGCCCGTCCCCGAGCACCACGCGGGCCAGCTCCACGCTCGCGGAGACGGCCGCGTGCGTGGGGATGCGGGTCCCGAGCAGCTGGTGCGCGCCGAGCGAGAGCACGTCCAGCACGGGCGGGTCGACCTCCCGCAGCGGGCGGTCGATGCAGGCCTTGATGACCGCGTCGTACGTGCCCTGCCGGCGCAGCGTCCCGTAGACCAGCTCGGTGGCCAGCGCCGCGTCCCGCGCCTCGAAGCCCTCCGTCTGGCGGGCCTTGCGCAGCAGCGGCGGCAGCACGAGGTTCGCGTAGGCGTCGCGCTCGTCCACCGCCCGCAGCACCTCGAAGGCCAGCATCCGGACGGGGTCCTTCTGCGGTCGGCGGTACGGCTTGGCCTGCTTGCCTCCCGCTCCGGCGGCGGGTCGGCGACGGGGCTGTTCGCTCACGTGAAAGGTGCTCCGGGTTTACGAGGTGCTTCGACTGCGTACGAGTATGCGAATCGGCCGGGGAGGAACCGGCTGGGATCAGCCTACGTCGGCCCCGCCGACGCGCTCGCCGGGAGCGATCCGCACCCCTCGGGCCCAGTCGGCGCCCCGCATCGGCTTCTTGCCCTGGGGCTGGACCCACAGCAGTTCCACGGCGTGCGAGCCGGTTCCGACGTAGACGTTGTTCTTGGCCGGGGCCAGCACACCCGGCGCGAGGTCGGTGCGGTCCGGCACCAGGCCCACCGAGATCAGCTTGAGGCGCTCCCCGCGGAAGACGGTCCACGCGCCCGGCGCCGGCGTGCAGCCGCGCACGACGCGGTCCGCGCGCATCGCCGGGGCGGTCCAGTCGATCCGGGCGTCCTCCACGGTGATCTTGGGGGCGAGGGAGATCCCGTCGACGGGCTGCTCGACGGCGCGCAGGGTGCCGTCCTCGATGCCGTCCATGGTGGCGGCCAGCAGTCCGGAGCCGGCGAAGGCGAGCCGGGTGAGCAGGTCGCCGCTGGTGTCGGTCGGCCGGACCTCCTCGGTCAGGATCCCGTAGACCGGGCCGGAGTCCAGGCCTTCCTCGATCTGGAAGGTGGAGGCGCCGGTGACCTGGTCCCCCGCCATGATCGAGTGCTGTACGGGCGCGGCACCGCGCCAGGCGGGCAGCAGCGAGAAGTGCAGGTTGACCCACCCGTGCCTGGGGATCTCGATGGCGCTCTTGGGGATCAGCGCCCCGTAGGCGACGACCGGGCAGCAGTCCGGGCCGATCTCGCGCAGCCGGGCCTGGAACTCGGGGTCGCGCGGCCGGACGGGCTTGAGCACCTCGATCCCGGCTTCCTCGGCGCGCTCGGCGACCGGGCTGGCGACGAGCCGGCGCCCGCGGCCGGCGGGTGCGTCGGGCCGGGTGACGACGGCGGCGACCTCGTGCCGCCCGGAGGCGATGAGGGCGTCCAGGGCGGGCACGGCGACCTCGGGGGTGCCTGCGAAGACGAGCTTCACTGGGGTCCTACCTCGCTATCTCGGCTGTCAGCAGCGCACCAGTCTATGGGGCGTTGGCCGGGCGCCCCACCGGTGACCGGAAGGGGGCGTACGTACACACACGCGCCTCTCGCATATGCCGACACGCCCCCAGAGCGTGACCTGGGCGCCGGGTGGCGCGTTGGTCAAGAGAGATTGACCAAAACGGGCCGCGCCGCGAACGGTTTCTGCGGCCCGACCGCCCTTCAGCACCGGTTCGAGAGGCTTCTTCATGGCCGACCACGCCACCCACGACGCCCAAGCCCGGGCCAGCCTGCACCTGCTGGTGCGGGACATCGAGCGGGTTCGCCGGCAGGTGGATGCCCTGCGTACGCTCACCGCCCAGCTCGGCAATGTGTACCGCCCCCGCCGCTCCGGTCCCTCCACGGGCTTCGTCGTCTACGGCCGGGCGCCCGCGCCCACCGTCCGCCTCGCGCAGGAACTCCGGGACAGCGTCGAGACGCTGGTCACCGCCGCCGTGGACTTCGACCGCTCACTCGGCTTCTCGTGGGACGCCGTCGGCTCGGCGCTGGGCGTCACCAAGCAGGCCGTACACCGGCGTTACGGTGCGCGGCGTGCGCAGGCCGCCGAGTCCGCGGAGCCGGCGGCCGAGGCGACGACCACCCGGACCATGGGCCCGCTGCCCACGATCCCGGCCGCCCGCTCGGTGCCGCCGCAGCCCTTGCGCGAGGAGTCCCAGGCCGTGTCGGGCCCCCGCTCCCCGGCCTTCCCCGGCCCGCGCAACGGCTGACCCTCCCGCCGCCGGGACGCCGACCCCCGACGGCCTGGGAGACTCCCCGCCTCGAACACCGACGGGCTGGATCGCGCACAGCGCAGTCCAGCCCGTCGCCGTGTGAGGGCACGGGCGCGCAGCGCACGCAGGGCGACCCCTCAGCCGATGTCCAGCGGGTCGATGCGGACCCGGACCGACTCCGACGCCGGGAGTCCCCGTGCCATACGGGCCGCCTGCGCCGACTTGAGGGCCGCCGCCAAGGCCGCCCCGCTGCCCGGCGGGACCCGGACCAGCGCCCGCTCCCCGGGACTGGCCTCCCCCCGCCGCCCCACCAGCGGCACCGGGCCGAGGATCTCCGCGTCCGGCGGCAGCCCGGCCCCGGCCAGGAAGGCCTCCACGACCTCGCCCCGGCCGGCCACCGCCGCCATCCGGGACACCGGCGGGAACCCGAGCTGGGCCCGCTCCGCGAGCTCCCGTACGGCATGGCCCACCGGATCCCACCGCACCAGCGCCTGCACCGGCCGCAGCGTCGGCTCGGCGACCACGACGACCTGCCCCTCCCCCCGTACCAGCGAGGCGGCGGCGATCCAGCGCCGCAGCGCGTCCTCCCCGGCCCGCAGGTCGGGCCGGGTCAGCATGGCCCAGCCGTCGAGCAGCAACGCCGCCGCGTACCCGGCGCCCGCCGCGACCGGCTCCGCCCCGGGGGTGCACACCACCAGCGCCGGCCGGTCCGGCACCTCGTCCAGGACGTGGTCGCGCCCGGACGTCCGTACGGGCACGGCCGGGAAGGCCCGCCCCAGTTCCTCGGCCGTCCGCCGCGCGCCGACCACCTGGGCCCGCAGCCGGAACGACCCGCACTCCTCGCAGTGCCAGGACGGCTCGGGCCGCCCGCACCAGCCGCACTGGAGGTCCCGCTCGTCGGGGGCCTCCAGCGGCCCGGCGCAGACCGTGCAGCGGGCCGGCGTACGGCACCGCTCGCACGCCAGCCGGGGCACGTAGCCCCGCCGCGGCACCTGGACCAGTACGGGCCCGGTCTTGAGCCCCTCCCGTACGGTCTCCCACGCCAGGCTCGGCAGGCGCGCGGCCCGGGCCGCCCCGTCGCGGGCCAGCAGTTCGTCGCCCACCGTCCGGATCCGCGGGGCGTACTGGCGCACCGTCTCCCGGTCCGCGACCAGCGGCCGCGCCCACCCGGACTCGACGAGCTGGGCGGCCTCCACGGTGCAGCTCGTGCTCCCGGCCAGGAACCCGCAGCCGTCGGTGACCGCGCGCAGTTCCAGTACCTCGCGGACGTGCGGGAAGGGGGCGCGGTCGTCGCTGTGGCTGGAGTCCCCGTCGTCCCAGACGGCGACCAGCCCGAGGTCGCGTACGGGGGCGAACATCGCCGCCCGGGTGCCGACGACGGCCCGCACCGAGCCCCGGCTCACGGCGAGCCACTCGCGGTAGCGCTTCTCCGGCCCGGACTCGGCGGTCAGCAGCGCGTGCCGCCCTTCGCCGAGCAGAGCGGTGAGCGCCGTGTCCAGGCGGGCGGCGGTGCGCCCGTCGGGGACCACGGCGAGCGCCCCGCGCCCGGAGGCGAGGGTGGCGGCGATGGCGCGGGCCAGCTCCTCGGCCCAGCCGGGGCCGGGCAGGGCGGTCCAGACGGCGCGCGGGGCGGCGCCGGTGGACAGGGCGCGCAGGAAGGCGGGCCCGGACCCGTACCGCTGCCAGCCGCCGGGCTCGGGCGCGGCGGGCGGGGGCAGCGGCTCCGGTGAGGGCTTGGCCTCGGCGCGGGCGTTGCGCGGAGGCAGGGCGAGCTGGAGTACGTCGGCCAGGCTGCCGGCGTACCGGTCGGCGACGGCCCGGGCCAGGGCCAGCATCCGCGGGCCGAGCACCACCTCGGGCGAGACGACCTGGGCGAGGGCGGCGAGGGCTCCGTTGTAGTCGGACTCGGCGCGCCGCTCGACGATGAAGCCGTCGATGAGCCCGCCGCCCTCCCGGCGGCCGCCGTGCACCCGGTGGGAGCCGGCGCCGAAGCGGACCCGGACGCGGACGCCGGGCTGGGCGGACTCGGAGAGTTCGGCGGGGACGGCGTAGTCGAAGAGCCGGTCGAGGTGGAGCACGCCCTTGTTCACGAGGACGCGGGCAACGGGAAGTTCCTCGGCGACGGCGGCCCCGCGCCAGGTGCGGGGCTTCGCCTTGGGCGCCTTGGCCTTCGCCTCGGCGACCATCTCCCGGATCAGCGCCAGCTGCTCCGGCGGGGGATCGTTCGCGCTGCTCACACCAGCATTCTTACCAAACCGCACTGACAGCCGGACGTGCGAGCGGCCCCGGACCGCGAGGTCCGGGGCCGCTCGTCACGAACGGTGGTGCTCAGAGACCGGCGGCCGCGCGCAGCGCGTCGACGCGGTCGGTGCGCTCCCAGGTGAAGTCCGGCAGCTCGCGGCCGAAGTGGCCGTAGGCGGCGGTCTGGGCGTAGATCGGGCGCAGCAGGTCGAGGTCGCGGATGATCGCGGCCGGGCGGAGGTCGAAGACCTCGCCGATGGCGTCCTCGATCTTCTGCGTCTCCACCTTGGCGGTGCCGAAGGTCTCGACGAACAGGCCGACGGGCTCGGCCTTGCCGATCGCGTACGCGACCTGGACCTCGCAGCGCGAGGCCAGACCGGCGGCGACCACGTTCTTCGCCACCCAGCGCATGGCGTAGGCGGCGGAGCGGTCGACCTTGGACGGGTCCTTGCCGGAGAAGGCCCCGCCGCCGTGGCGGGCCATGCCGCCGTACGTGTCGATGATGATCTTGCGGCCGGTCAGGCCCGCGTCGCCCATCGGGCCGCCGATCTCGAAGCGGCCGGTCGGGTTCACCAGCAGCCGGTAGCCCTCGGTGTCCAGCTTGATGCCGTCCTCGACGAGCTGGGCCAGCACGTGCTCGACGACGAACTCGCGGATGTCGGGAGCGAGCAGCGAGTCCAGGTCGATGTCCGAGGCGTGCTGCGAGGAGACGACCACGGTGTCCAGGCGGACGGCCTTGTCCCCGTCGTACTCGATGGTGACCTGGGTCTTGCCGTCGGGGCGCAGGTACGGGATGGTCCCGTTCTTGCGGACCTCGGACAGCCGCTTGGAGAGCCGGTGCGCCAGGTGGATCGGGAGCGGCATCAGCTCGGGGGTCTCGTCGCAGGCGTAGCCGAACATCAGGCCCTGGTCGCCGGCACCCTGCTTGTCCAGCTCGTCCTCGTCGCCCTCGACACGCTTCTCGTAGGCGGTGTCGACACCCTGCGCGATGTCCGGGGACTGCGCACCGATGGACACCGAGACGCCACAGGAGGCGCCGTCGAAGCCCTTCTTCGAGGAGTCGTAACCGATCTCGAGGATCTTGTCGCGGACGAGCTGCGCGATCGGCGCGTACGCCTTCGTCGTCACCTCGCCGGCGATGTGCACGAGACCGGTCGTGATGAGGGTCTCGACGGCGACGCGGGAGGTCGGGTCCTCGGTGAGGAGCGCGTCGAGGATCGTGTCGCTGATCTGGTCAGCGATCTTGTCAGGGTGGCCCTCGGTGACGGACTCCGAGGTGAACAGACGACGGGACACAACGCTCCCTGGGGTTGCAGCGGCTGCTGGCTGATCATTTGTTGGAACCACACCAGAGGCTGCGCCTGATCACGTTCCGAATGCAGTTTATCGGTTGCCACCGTTCACCGGTCCACCCGTCTCGCCTTATGGGAGCCGTGTGACCTGCGGCACTCCATTCTGGCGCACGGATGTGGCAAGGAGAAGGGACTCCGTCAGGCGCGTCGCGCCGGAAGGCGCGCCGCGACCTGATCCCACACCACGTCGGCGAGGGCTTCCTTCGGACCATGGGGGACGGGCGTCTCGGATCCGTCCGAGGCCAGGATCACTGCCTCGTTCTCCTCCGAACCGAAGGTCTTGCTCTCGCCGACCTCATTCACGACCAGGAGGTCGCACCCCTTGCGCCGGAGCTTGGCACGGCCGTTGGCGAGGACGTCGTCGGTCTCGGCGGCGAATCCCACGACGACCTGCCCCACCCGGGCCCGGTCGGCCGAGACCTCCGCGAGGACGTCGGGGTTGCGCACGAGGGCGACCGGCGCGGGCTCCTGCCCGTCCTTCTTCTTGATCTTCCCGCCCGCGTACTCGGCGGGCCGGAAATCGGCCACTGCCGCGGCCATCACCACGACGTCGGCGTCCGCGGCCGCCTTGAGGACCGCCTCGCGCAGCTGGACGGCCGTCCCCACGCGTACGACGTCCACCCCGGCCGGGTCGGCCAGCGCGGTGTTGGCCGCGACGAGGGTGACCCGGGCACCGCGCGCGACGGCGGTGCGGGCGAGGGCGTAGCCCTGCTTGCCGGAGGAGCGGTTGCCGAGGAAGCGGACCGGGTCCAGGGGTTCGCGGGTGCCGCCCGCGCTGATCACCACGTGTCGTCCGGCGAGGTCCGGCTCGGCCACCCCGCGCGCCAGGACGGCCCGGCACACCTCGAAGATCTCCTCGGGGTCGGGCAGCCGGCCCTTGCCGGTGTCCTTGCCGGTCAGCCGGCCCACGGCGGGCTCGATGACGACGGCCCCGCGCCGCCGCAGCGTGGCGACGTTCTCCTGGGTGGCCGGGTGCTCCCACATCTCGGTGTGCATGGCGGGGGCGAAGACCACCGGGCAGCGGGCCGTGAGCAGGGTGTTCGTGAGCAGGTCGTCGGCCAGCCCGTGGGCGGCCTTGGCCAGCATGTCGGCGGTGGCCGGGGCGACCACGACGAGGTCGGCGGACTGTCCGATGCGCACGTGCGGCACCTCGTGGACGGTCTCCCACACCTCGGTGGAGGCGGGGTTCCCGGACAGCGCGGCCCAGGTGGCCTCGCCGACGAAGTTCAGGGAGGCCGCCGTGGGCACCACCCGTACCTCGTGCCCGGACTCGGTCAGCCGGCGCAGCAGCTCGCACGCCTTGTAGGCGGCGATTCCGCCGCTCACCCCCAGCACGACCTTCGGCTTACCCACCGCACACTCCCCTTCGGCTCTGATCCTCGTACCTACCCATGACACACCACAGGCCCGGCAGATGTTCTGCCGGGCCCGTGGTGAAAGGAATTCTCGGTGCCTTACTGAGCCGGGGCCTCGATGGCCTCGGAGGTCAGCAGACCCGCGTTGATCTCGCGCAGCGCGATCGAAAGCGGCTTCTCGTGGACGTGGGTGTCCACCAGCGGGCCGACGTACTCGAGCAGGCCCTCACCGAGCTGCGAGTAGTACGCGTTGATCTGACGCGCGCGCTTGGCCGCGTAGATCACGAGGCTGTACTTCGAGTCCGTGGCCTCGAGCAGCTCGTCGATCGGCGGGTTGATGATGCCCTCGGGCGCAGTAATGGAAGAGGACACGCTCTACCTTCCGAAGATGGGAAAAAGATCGAAGCGATCGGGTACTGATCGACTCAGAAACATCGATCGACGATCAGACAACGTTCATCAAGGCTAGCAGCTCACGGGCTACGTCCTCGACGGAGGTGTTGACGAGGGTGGTGTCGAACTCGGATTCGGCAGCGAGTTCGATCTTCGCCGTCTCGAGCCTGCGCTCGATGACCTCGGCCGATTCGGTGCCCCGGCCGGTCAGCCGGCGGACCAGTTCGTCCCAGCTCGGCGGGGCCAGGAAGACCAGCTGGGCGTCGGGCATGGACTCGCGGACGAGCCGTGCGCCCTGGAGGTCGATCTCCAGCAGTACCGGCTCGCCGTTGTCCAGGCGTTCCAGTACCGCGCCGCGGGGTGTGCCGTAGCGGTTGCCCGCGAATTCGGCCCACTCCAGCAGCTCGCCATTGGCGATCAGCTTGTCGAACTCGTCGTCGTTGACGAAGAAGTAATGGACTCCGTGTCGCTCACCGGGCCGCGGCTTGCGGGTGGTGGCCGACACCGAGAGCCATACCTCCGGGTGGACCTTGCGCATATGCGCGACGACCGTGCTCTTGCCGACCCCCGAAGGGCCGGAGAGCACGGTCAGCCGCGGACGAACCTCTGCTGCCATAGAGCGATTATCCAGGTTCCCGGGACTGCATGAGAACGCCGGAAGAACTCCGGGCGACGCGTCAGCCGGCAGGGGTGCCGAACTCACGCTCCAGAGAAGCGATCTGGTTGGAACCGAGACCTCGGACACGCCGGGACTCGGAGATGCCGAGGCGCTCCATGATCTGCTTGGCGCGCACCTTGCCCACGCCAGGCAGGGACTCCAGCAGGGCGGAGACCTTCATCTTGCCGATGACGTCGTTCTCCTGGCCCGTCTTGATGACCTCCTGGAGGGAGGCGCCGGAGTGCTTGAGTCGATTCTTCACCTCGGCCCGCTCCCGGCGAGCCGCGGCGGCCTTTTCGAGCGCGGCTGCGCGCTGTTCAGGGGTAAGGGGCGGAAGAGCCACGCCTACGTCACCTCGGATGTCGAACTGTCGGATACGGACCGGTGGGGAGCCCAAGGGCACCACACCAGGCGAGCTCCCGAACAGCGGTATTACTCGTTCGCTGCTCGTTCACTCTGATCGGAGACTAGCGGGCATGGCCGCTCCAGTCAGCGAGAACGGACGAAAAGTCCTGGTCAGCCTCCACTGAACCGTACATCACGGACAAAATACCCCTGTTTTGTCCGGTGAAGGACGTTCGAATTTCGTCAAACCTTCCGATGAGCCCGTCCGACGGCCTCCTTGAACGCGCCGAATCCGCGTGCCGCGGCGACCGTGCGGGCGCTAAGCGGAGACGGCCGCGCGGATTTCGTCCGCGAAAGCGGCCGCGCTGGCGCGGAGGGCCGCGATGTCCGGGCCGTGCTTCAGGACGCCCCGCGACACGTTCGGGACGACGTTGCGCACGGCCGCGCCGAAGACCGC
Source organism: Streptomyces sp. NBC_01546 (assembly GCF_045208355.1). NCBI lineage: Bacteria > Bacillati > Actinomycetota > Actinomycetes > Kitasatosporales > Streptomycetaceae > Streptomyces > Streptomyces sp. NBC_01546. The sequence goes on along the minus strand of NZ_CP109379.1, from coordinate 6,503,563 downwards.
CGGCAGGTCGGCCGCCGTCGCGCCCTGCGCGCCGATGCCGGGGGCCAGCAGCGGACCGTTGATGTCCAGGTCGAAGGAGGACAGGTCGCCCAGCGTGGCGCCGACCACGGCCCCGAAGGAGCCCATGGGCTCGGCGCCCTTGTTCTCCTCCGCCAGGTGCGCCAGCATCGTCGCCCCGACCGACCGGCCGTCCGACCGCACCGCCCGCTGGACCTCCGCCCCTTCCGGGTTCGAGGTCAGGGCCAGCACGAAGAGCCCCGCCCCCGACTCCCGCGCCAGCGCCACCGCGGGCTCCAGCGAGCCGTAGCCCAGGTACGGGGACACCGTCAGCGCGTCGGAGAAGAGCGGGGAGGCCGGGTCAAGGAAGGCCGAGGCGTACGCCGCCATCGTCGAGCCGATGTCGCCCCGCTTCGCGTCCATCACGACCAGCGCGCCCGCGGAACGGGCGTCCGCGACCGTCTGCTCCAGCACCGCGACACCCCGCGACCCGAACCGCTCGAAGAAGGCCGCCTGCGGCTTGAAGACCGCCACCGAGTCCGCCAGCGCCTCGACGACCGTACGGGAGAACCGCTCCAGGCCCGCGACGTCGTCGTCCAGGCCCCACTGCGCCAGCAGCGCCGCGTGCGGGTCGATGCCCACGCACAGCGGGCCGCGGGAGTCCATCGCCTCGCGGAGGCGGGTGCCGAACGGGGTCACAGTGCTCACTTCGCGGCCTTTCGGGTCTCGGCGCCCACCGCTTCGGCAAGCGTCGCGTACGGGCTGTTGGCCAGGCGCGCCGCCAGGCCCTTGTGGATGGCGCGGGCGTAGAACGGGCCCTCGTAGATGAAGGCGCTGTAGCCCTGCACCAGCGTCGCGCCGGCCAGGATCCGCTGCCAGGCGTCCTCGGCGGTCTCGATGCCCCCGACGCCGACGAGGACCAGCCGGTCCCCCACACGGGCGTACAGGCGGCGCAGGACCTCCAGGGAGCGCGCCTTGACCGGGGCGCCGGACAGGCCGCCGGTCTCCTTGACCAGCTCGGGCGAGGACGTCAGCCCGAGGCCCTCGCGGGCGATGGTGGTGTTCGTCGCGATGATGCCGTCCAGGCCGAGCTCCAGGGCCAGGTCCGCGACCGCGTCGACGTCCTCGTCGGCCAGGTCCGGGGCGATCTTGACCAGCAGCGGGACCCTGCGGTCCGTCACCACCCGGTCGGCGGCCTCGCGTACGGCCGACAGCAGCGGGCGCAGCGACTCGGTCGCCTGGAGGTTGCGCAGCCCGGGGGTGTTGGGCGAGGAGACGTTCACGACGAGGTAGTCGGCGTGCCGGGCGAGGCGCTCGGTCGAGGCGACGTAGTCCGCCACGGCCTCCCCCTCGGGCACGACCTTGGTCTTGCCGATGTTGACGCCGACGACTGTGTTGAAGACCGCCGTACGGGCGGCCAGGCGGGCCGCCACGGCCGCCGAGCCCTCGTTGTTGAAGCCCATCCGGTTGATCAGCGCGCGGTCCGGCACCAGCCGGAACAGCCGCTTCTTGGGGTTGCCCGGCTGCGCCTCGGCGGTGACGGTACCGATCTCGATGTGGTCGAAGCCGAGCATCGACATCCCGTCGATGGCGACCGCGTTCTTGTCGAAGCCCGCGGCGAGGCCGAAGGGGCCGTGCATGCGCAGGCCGAGGGCCTCGGTGCGGAGCTCCTCGTAGCGCGGGGCCAGGGCGGCCGCGACGAAGGTGCGCAGCACGGGGGTGCGGGCGGCCAGGCGGATCCAGCGGAAGGCCAGGTAGTGGGCCTGCTCCGGGTCCATCCGCTTGAAGACGAGGTTGAAGAACAGTTTGTACATCGTCCGAAATATCCCTTATGCGCTCATGAAAGGGGGGACACCGGTCGCTGTGCCGGTGCCCCCCTTTCGTACGGGCTGCTAGTCGCGGGCCGCGGTCAGGTGCTCCGCGTGCTCCTGGAGGGAGCGGACGCCCACGTCGCCGTGGTTGAGCGCGTCGATGCCCTGGACGGCCGCGGCGAGCGCCTGGACCGTGGTCAGGCACGGGACGCTGCGCGCCACGGCCGCCGTGCGGATCTCGTAGCCGTCGAGGCGGCCGCCCGTGCCGTACGGGGTGTTGACGATCAGGTCGACCTGGCCGTCGTGGATCAGCTGGACGATGGTCTTCTCGCCGTTCGGGCCCTCGCCCTCGCTGAGCTTGCGCACCACGGTGGCGTTGATGCCGTTGCGGCGCAGCACCTCGGCGGTGCCGGAGGTGGCGAGCAGCTCGAAGCCGTGGGCGACGAGCTCGCGCGCCGGGAAGATCATCGAGCGCTTGTCGCGGTTGGCGACGGAGATGAACGCGCGGCCCTTGGTGGGCAGCGGGCCGTAGGCGCCGGCCTGCGACTTGGCGTACGCCGTGCCGAAGACGGAGTCGATGCCCATGACCTCGCCGGTGGAGCGCATCTCCGGGCCGAGGACGGTGTCCACGCCGCGGCCGTGGATGTCGCGGAAGCGCGACCACGGCATGACGGCCTCCTTGACGGAGATCGGCGCGTCCAGCGGCAGGGTGCCGCCGTCGCCGGTCTTCGGCAGCAGGCCCTCGGCGCGCAGCTCGGCGATGGTGGTGCCGAGCGAGATGCGGGCGGCGGCCTTCGCGAGCGGGACGGCGGTCGCCTTCGAGGTGAAGGGGACGGTCCGGGAGGCGCGCGGGTTGGCCTCCAGGACGTAGAGGATGTCGCCGGCCATCGCGAACTGGATGTTGATCAGGCCGCGGACCCCGACGCCCTTCGCGATCGCCTCGGTGGAGGCGCGCAGGCGCTTGATGTCGTAGCCGCCGAGGGTGATCGGGGGCAGGGCGCAGGCCGAGTCGCCGGAGTGGATGCCGGCTTCCTCGATGTGCTCCATGACGCCGCCGAGGTAGAGCTCGGTGCCGTCGTAGAGGGCGTCGACGTCGATCTCGATGGCGTCGTCGAGGAAGCGGTCGACCAGCACGGGGCGGGTCGGGGAGATCTCGGTGGATTCGGCGATGTACGACTCGAGGCGCGCCTCGTCGTAGACGATCTCCATGCCGCGGCCGCCGAGCACGTACGACGGGCGGACGAGGACCGGGTAGCCGATCTCGTCGGCGATGGCCTTCGCACCCGTGAAGGTGGTGGCGGTGCCGTGCTTGGGGGCGGGCAGGCCGGCGTCGGCGAGGACCTGGCCGAAGGCGCCGCGGTCCTCGGCGGCGTGGATGGCCTCGGGCGAGGTGCCGACGACCGGTACGCCGTTGTCCTTGAGCGCCTGGGCGAGACCCAGCGGGGTCTGGCCGCCGAGCTGGACGATGACACCGGCGATGGGGCCGGCCAGCGACTCGGCGTGGACGATCTCCAGCACGTCCTCGAGCGTCAGCGGCTCGAAGTACAGGCGGTCGGAGGTGTCGTAGTCGGTGGAGACGGTCTCCGGGTTGCAGTTGACCATCACGGTCTCGTAGCCCGCGTCGCTGAGCGCGAAGGAGGCGTGGACGCAGGAGTAGTCGAACTCGATGCCCTGGCCGATGCGGTTCGGGCCGGAGCCCAGGATGATGACCGCGGGCTTCTCGCGCGGGGCGACCTCGCTCTCCTCGTCGTACGAGGAGTAGAAGTACGGGGTCTTCGCGGCGAACTCGGCGGCGCAGGTGTCGACCGTCTTGTAGACCGGGCGGACGCCGAGCGCGTGGCGGACCTCGCGGACGACGTCCTCGCGCAGGCCGCGGATCTCGGCGATCTGGGCGTCGGAGAAGCCGTGGCGCTTGGCCTCCGCGAGCAGCTCGGGGTGGAGCTTGTCGGCGGCGGCCAGGTCGTCCGCGATCTCCTTGATGAGGAAGAGCTGGTCGACGAACCAGGGGTCGATCTTCGTGGACTCGAAGACCTCTTCCTGGGTGGCGCCGGCGCGGATGGCCTGCATGACGGTGTTGATGCGGCCGTCGGTCGGGCGGACCGCGGTGGCCAGCAGCTCGGCCTTGTCGCCGGGCTCGCCGACGAAGGTGAACTGCGAGCCCTTCTTCTCCAGGGAGCGCAGGGCCTTCTGGAGGGCCTCGGTGAAGTTGCGGCCGATGGCCATGGCCTCGCCCACCGACTTCATGGTGGTGGTGAGGGTGGCGTCGGCGAGCGGGAACTTCTCGAAGGCGAAGCGCGGGGCCTTGACCACGACGTAGTCGAGGGACGGCTCGAAGGAGGCCGGCGTCTTCTCGGTGATGTCGTTGGGGACCTCGTCGAGCGTGTAGCCGATGGCCAGCTTGGCGGCGATCTTGGCGATCGGGAAGCCGGTCGCCTTCGAGGCGAGCGCCGAGGAGCGGGAGACGCGCGGGTTCATCTCGATCACGATGACGCGGCCGTCGACCGGGTCGATCGCGAACTGGATGTTGCAGCCGCCGGTGTCGACGCCGACCTCGCGGATGATCGCGATGCCGATGTCGCGCAGCCGCTGGTACTCGCGGTCGGTGAGCGTCATCGCCGGGGCGACGGTGATGGAGTCACCGGTGTGGACGCCCATCGGGTCGAAGTTCTCGATGGAGCAGACGACGACCACGTTGTCCTTGGTGTCGCGCATCAGCTCCAGCTCGTACTCCTTCCAGCCGAGGATGGACTCCTCCAGGAGCACCTCGGTGGTCGGGGAGAGCGTGAGGCCCTGGCCGGCGATGCGGCGCAGCTCTTCCTCGTCGTGGGCGAAGCCGGAGCCGGCGCCGCCCATGGTGAAGGAGGGGCGCACGACGACGGGGTAGCCGCCGAGGGTGTCGACGCCCGCGATGACCTCGTCCATCGTGTGGCAGATGACCGAGCGGGCGGACTCGCCGTACCCGATCTTGGCCTTGACGGCCTCGACGACGCCCTTGAAGAGGTCGCGGTCCTCGCCCTTGTTGATCGCCTCGACGTTGGCGCCGATGAGCTCGACGCCGTACTTCTCCAGCACACCCTGCTCGTGCATGGAGATGGCGGTGTTCAGCGCGGTCTGGCCGCCGAGGGTGGGGAGCAGCGCGTCGGGGCGCTCCTTCGCGATGATCTTCTCGACGAACTCGGGGGTGATCGGCTCGACGTACGTGGCGTCGGCGATCTCCGGGTCGGTCATGATCGTCGCGGGGTTGGAGTTCACCAGGATGACCCGCAGGCCCTCGGCCTTGAGGATGCGGCAGGCCTGGGTGCCGGAGTAGTCGAACTCGGCGGCCTGGCCGATGACGATCGGACCGGAGCCGATGACCAGGACGGACTGGATATCGGTGCGCTTAGGCACGCTCGGCCTCCATCGGGGCGGTGTTCATCAGAGACGTGAAGCGGTCGAAGAGGTACGCGGCATCGTGCGGGCCGGCGGCCGCCTCGGGGTGGTACTGGACGCTGAAGGCCGGCTGGTCGAGCAGCTGGAGGCCTTCCACCACGTTGTCGTTGAGGCAGACGTGCGAGACCTCGGCGCGGCCGTAGGGGGTCTCGGAGACCTTGTCGAGGGGCGCGTCGACGGCGAAGCCGTGGTTGTGCGCGGTGATCTCGACCTTGCCGGTGGTGCGGTCCTGGACGGGCTGGTTGATGCCGCGGTGGCCGTACTTCAGCTTGTAGGTGCCGAAGCCGAGCGCGCGGCCCAGGATCTGGTTTCCGAAGCAGATGCCGAAGAGCGGGGTCTTGCGCTCCAGGACGCCCTGCATGACGGAGACCGCGTGGTCGGCGGTGGCCGGGTCGCCCGGGCCGTTGGAGAAGAACACGCCGTCCGGGTTGACCGCGTACACGTCCTCGAGGGTGGCGGTGGCGGGCAGCACGTGCACCTCGATGCCGCGCTCGGCCATCCGGTGCGGGGTCATGCCCTTGATGCCGAGGTCGACGGCGGCCACGGTGAACTTCTTCTCGCCGATGGCGGGGACGACGTACGTCTCCTTGGTGGCGACCTCGGCGGAGAGGTCGGCGCCGCTCATCTCGGGGGCCTGGCGGACCTTGGCGAGCAGCATGCCGTCGTCGGCGATCGCGTTGCCGGAGAAGATGCCGACGCGCATGGCGCCGCGCTCGCGCAGGTGGCGGGTCAGGGCGCGGGTGTCGATGCCGGAGATCCCGACGACGCCCTGCTTGACCAGCTCCTCGTCCAGCGAGCGCCGGGAGCGCCAGTTGGAGGGGACGCGGGCGGGGTCGCGTACGACGTACCCGGACACCCAGATGCGGGAGGACTCGGGGTCCTCGTCGTTGACGCCGGTGTTGCCCACGTGCGGGGCGGTCATCACGACGACCTGGCGGTGGTACGACGGGTCGGTGAGGGTCTCCTGGTAGCCGGTCATGCCGGTGGAGAACACGGCCTCGCCGAAGGTCTCCCCGTGGGCGCCGTAGGCGCGGCCGCGGAAGATCCGACCGTCCTCCAGGACAAGTACGGCGGGAGCTTTGGCTGCTCCCCTGGTGGAGGTCGTCATCGTTCGGCGCCTTCCGTCGTGATGGATGAGTCGGATGAGTTCATGAGGTTGATCGCCTCGACCCAGGCGGCGTGCTCGGCCGCGCGGTCGGAGCGGAATCCGGAGTCGATCAGCTTGTCACCGTGCGCCCAGGTGACGACGAGCAGACCGCCCTCGGTGAGTACCTTGCCCGCGATTCCCTTGTCGAGGCGGGCGCCGCGCAGCTGCGCGGCCGGTACGAAGAAGTCGTTGGCCCCCGGACGGACCACGTCGAGGCCCGCGTCGGTGAGCGTGAGCTCGACCCGGCTGCGCAGACCCAGCCCGTGGGCGACTATCCGGTCGAGCCACTGCCCGGCGGTGGTGGACCCGTGGTACCGGCCGGTCAGGGCCAGCCGGTGCTCGGGGAGACCGTCGGGGGCGGCGGGCAGCTCCGGCAGGTCGTTCTGCAGGGCGCCGCGCCATTTCCAGCCCTGCCGCATCAGCCAGTACACGAACGCGATGAAGACGACCAGCCCGATCACCCACGCGATGCGGGCGCCGAAAGAGGTCACCTCCGCCGACTGACGTTCGGCGGCCTCGGCGGCCAGTTGGATTACTGCAGGTGTCACGCCAGCGTCCCGTCCACGACCGTTGCCCGGCCCCGCAGGAAGGTGTGGGTGACGCGACCCGGCAGCTCACGGCCCTCGTAAGGCGTGTTGCGGCTGCGGGAGGCGAAGTGTGCGGGGTCCACGACACCACGGTACGAGGTATCGACCAAGGTCAGGTTCGCGGGTTCACCTGCCGAGACGGGACGGCCGTGGTTCTCCAGGCCGCCGATGCGGGCCGGGGCGAAGGACATCCGCTCCGCGACACCCGCCCAGTCGAGCAGTCCGGTCTCCACCATCGTCTGCTGGACGACGGAGAGCGCGGTCTCCAGGCCGACCATGCCCATGGCGGCGGCGGCCCACTCGCAGTCCTTGTCCTCGTGCGGGTGCGGGGCGTGGTCGGTGGCGACGATGTCGATCGTGCCGTCGGCGAGCGCCTCGCGCAGGGCCAGCACGTCCTTCTCGGTACGCAGCGGCGGGTTGACCTTGTAGACCGCGTTGTACGAGCGGACGAGCTCGTCGGTGAGGAGCAGGTGGTGCGGGGTGACCTCGGCGGTGACGTCGATGCCGCGGGACTTCGCCCAGCGGACGATCTCGACGGAGCCGGCGGTGGAGAGGTGGCAGATGTGCACGCGGGAGCCGACGTGCTCGGCGAGGAGGACGTCGCGGGCGATGATCGACTCCTCGGCGACGGCCGGCCAGCCGCCGAGGCCCAGCTCGGCGGAGACGACGCCCTCGTTCATCTGGGCGCCCTCGGTCAGGCGGGGCTCCTGGGCGTGCTGGGCGACGACGCCGCCGAAGGCCTTCACGTACTCCAGGGCGCGGCGCATGATCACGGCGTCGTCGACGCACTTGCCGTCGTCGGAGAAGACGGTGACGCGGGCGGCGGAGTCGTGCATGGCGCCCAGCTCGGAGAGCTGCTTGCCCTCCAGGCCGACGGTGACGGCGCCGATGGGCTGCACGTCGCAGTAGCCGGACTCCTTGCCCAGGCGCCAGACCTGCTCGACGACGCCGGCGGTGTCGGCGACCGGGAAGGTGTTCGCCATGGCGAAGACGGCGGTGAAGCCGCCGGAGGCGGCGGCGCGGGTACCGGTCAGGACGGTCTCGGAGTCCTCGCGGCCGGGCTCGCGCAGGTGGGTGTGCAGGTCGACGAGGCCGGGGAGGAGGACCTGGCCCTCGGCCTCGATGACGGTGGCGCCCTCGGCCGACAGGTTCGTACCGACCTCGGCGATGGTCTCGCCGTCGATCAGGACGTCCTTCGCCTCGCCACCGAGTACCTTCGCGCCACGGATCAGGATCTTGCTCATGGTTACTTGCTCTCCTCGGTACGGGCGGCGGCGGGCGTGGTGGTGACGGCGGGCTCGGATCCGCCCAGCAGGAGGTACAGGACGGCCATCCGGGTGGAGACGCCGTTGGCGACCTGCTCGACGGCCGTGCAGCGGTCTGAGTCGGCGACCCCGGCGGTGATCTCCATGCCGCGGTTCATCGGGCCGGGGTGCATCACGATGGCGTGCTCGGGCATCTTCGCCATGCGGTCGCCGTCGAGCCCGTACCGGCGGGAGTACTCGCGCTCGGTCGGGAAGAAGGCGGCGTTCATGCGTTCGCGCTGCACACGCAGCATCATCACCGCATCGGACTTCGGCAGCACCTCGTCCAGGTTGTACGAGACCTCGCACGGCCAGCTCTCGACGCCGATCGGGACCAGCGTCGGCGGGGCCACCACGGTGACCTGGGCGCCGAGGGTGTGGAGCAGCTGGACGTTGGAGCGGGCGACCCGGCTGTGCAGGACGTCGCCGACGATGGTGATGCGGCGGCCGTTCAGGTCCTTGCCGAGGCCGGCGTCGCGGCCGACCAGGCGGCGGCGCATGGTGAAGGCGTCCAGCAGGGCCTGGGTGGGGTGCTCGTGGGTGCCGTCGCCGGCGTTGACCACGGCGGAGTCGATCCAGCCGGAGGTCGCGAGCCGGTAGGGGGCGCCGGAGGCGTGGTGGCGGATGACGACGGCGTCGGCGCCCATGGCCTCGAGGGTCAGGGCGGTGTCCTTCAGGGATTCGCCCTTGGAAACCGAGGAGCCCTTGGCGGAGAAGTTGATGACGTCGGCGGAGAGCCGCTTGGCGGCCGCCTCGAAGGAGATCCGGGTCCGGGTCGAGTCCTCGAAGAAGAGGTTGACGACGGTGAGGCCGCGCAGGGTGGGCAGCTTCTTGATCGGCCGGTCCGCGACGCGGGCCATCTCCTCGGCGGTGTCGAGGATCAGGACGGCGTCGTCGCGCGTGAGATCGGCGGCCGAGATGAGGTGGCGCTTCATCTGGATGGCTCCGTAGGTCAGGAGGGCAGGCAGGCTGGAGGTCAGGCAGGGCAGACTTCGGCGCGGACCCCCGCGGAGGCCCGGTTCACTCGTACGGACTACTGCCCGGCTGCCTGGGCGGTCCGCTGGCCGAGCAGCACGGCGTCACGGCCGTCCTCCTCCTGGAGCTGGACCTTGACGGTCTCCCGCAGCGACGTGGGGAGGTTCTTGCCGACGTAGTCGGCGCGGATCGGCAGCTCGCGGTGGCCGCGGTCGACGAGGACGGCGAGCTGCACGGCACGGGGGCGGCCGAGGTCGCCGAGGGCGTCGAGGGCGGCACGGATGGTGCGGCCGGAGAAGAGCACGTCGTCGACGAGGACGACGAGGCGGCCGTCGAGGTCGTCGCCGGGGATCTCGGTGCGGCCGATCGCGCGGGCGGGCTTCATGCGCAGGTCGTCGCGGTACATCGTGATGTCGAGGGAGCCGACCGGGATCTTCGTGCCGGTGATCTCTTCGAGCTTGGCGGCCAGCCGGCGGGCGAGGTACACACCGCGGGTGGGGATGCCGAGGAGCACCACGTCGTCGGCGCCCTTGGCGCGTTCGACGATCTCGTGGGCGATGCGGGTCAGGACCCGGGCGATGTCCTGCGCCTCCAGCACGGGGCGCATGGCGTCGGAGTCATCGGTGGGCTCGGCAAGGCGAGCCGTGTTCTGAGCGTCCATGAAAAGGACCTCCTTCTCCGCCTCACGGGACGGACCTTAAAGGACGTCTGATGTACGTGTCCCACGGTACCAGGGGGTGGCCGGTGAACCGCACCGGGGCTGTGACCCAGAGGCCCTCACGAGGCCTCTGGGGCCGCTCTTAAGGGGGCGATGGAGACCATTCGGCTTGACGCACCCAAGTAACGCTGCGTAACCTCACAGTGAGTTACCAGCCGCGCGGCGGAGCCGCATGAGGTTACGTAGTCGCAGTGTTCATGTAGTCACAGCGTCACAGCGTCCGGGAGCGTTATGTCCAGCGAATACGCCAAACAGCTCGGGGCCAAGCTCCGCGCCATCCGCACCCAGCAGGGCCTTTCCCTCCACGGTGTCGAGGAGAAGTCCCAGGGCCGGTGGAAGGCCGTGGTCGTCGGTTCTTACGAGCGCGGGGACCGTGCCGTAACCGTGCAGCGTCTTGCCGAGCTGGCGGACTTCTACGGGGTGCCGGTGCAGGAACTGCTGCCGGGCACGACTCCGGGCGGAGCGGCCGAGCCGCCGCCGAAGCTGCGCCTCGACCTGGAGCGCCTGGCGGGCGTGCCCGCCGAGAAGGCCGGCCCGCTCCAGCGCTACGCGGCGACGATCCAGAGCCAGCGCGGCGACTACAACGGCAAGGTGCTGTCGATCCGCCAGGACGACCTGCGCACCCTGGCCGTCATCTACGACCAGTCCCCCTCGGTGCTGACCGAGCAGCTGATCAGCTGGGGCGTGCTGGACGCGGATGCCCGTCGCGCCGTGGCGCACGAGGACATCTAGTCCCAGCAGAAACGTTTACCGGCGGGTGCCGGGAAGCCTGCGAAGGCTCCCTGTCACCCGCCGGTTCCGTTTGGGCACGGCCCGACCGGGCCGGGGCAAGCGGCAGTAAAGCGGAGGGCCCGCAGCGCATGCGCTGCGGGCCCTCCGCTTTACTCAACCGCCGCTGGTCAGGCGCGGCGCAGGTTCGGCTTCAGCTCCTTGAAGCGGGCCAGCAGCCCGTTCACGAACGAGGGGGACTCGTCCGTCGAGAACTCCTTGGCCAGCTGGACGGCCTCGTCGATCGCCACGGCGTCCGGGGTCTCGTCCACCCAGATCAGCTCGTACGCACCGAGCCGCAGGATGTTCCGGTCCACGACCGGCATGCGGTCGAGCTCCCAGTCCACGGCGTAGGTGACGATCAGGTCGTCGATGCGGTTCACCTTGTCGGCGTACCCCTCGACGAGGTCCATCGTGAAGGCGCTGACCGGCGGCTGCCGGTCGTCCGACCGAGCATGGCGGATCCAGTCCGCGAGGACCTCGCGCACGGGCACCCCGCGCTGGTCGGCCTCGAACAGGATCTGGAAAGCGCGCTTGCGCGCGTTGCTCCGGGCAGCCACGGTTAGCTGCTCACCCGGCCGAGGTAGGCGCTGGTGCGGGTGTCGACCTTGACCTTCTCGCCGGTGGTGACGAAGAGCGGGACCTGGATCTCGTGGCCGGTCTCCAGCGTGGCGGGCTTGGTGCCGCCGGTGGAGCGGTCGCCCTGGACGCCCGGGTCGGTCTGCTCGATCGTCAGCTCGACGGCGGCCGGCAGCTCGACGTAGAGCACCTCGCCCTCGTGCTGGGCGACGGAGGCGGTGAAGCCCTCGATCAGGAAGTTGGCGGAGTCGCCGACGGCCTTCTTGTCGACCATCAGCTGGTCGTAGGTGCTCATGTCCATGAAGACGAAGTACTCGCCGTCCATGTACGAGAACTGCATGTCACGGCGGTCGATCGTGGCCGTCTCGACCTTCGTGCCGGCGTTGAAGGTCTTGTCGACGACCTTGCCGGAGAGCACGTGCTTGAGCTTGGTGCGCACGAAGGCCGGGCCCTTGCCGGGCTTGACGTGCTGGAACTCGACGACGGACCAGAGCTGGTCACCGTCGAGCTTGAGCACCATGCCGTTCTTGAGGTCGTTCGTGGAAGCCACGGTTGCGGAATCTCCTGCACTGGAAGACCACGGGTGCGCGCACAGCCCGGGCAACGGGCTAGAGCGCGAGCAGCTCCTTGGTCGTAATGGTGAGTAGCTCGGGACCGCCGTCCGCCTCGGGGCGCACGACGAGCGTGTCATCGATCCGGACACCTCCCCGGCCCGGGAGGTGAACCCCCGGTTCGACGGTGACCGGCACGCAAGCGTCCAGTTTACCCATTGCCGTAGGTGCAAGCTGCGGGTCCTCGTCGATTTCGAGACCCACGCCGTGTCCGGTCGACGGCGCGAGGGCCTCACCGTGTCCCGCGGAGTCCAGTACGGAGCGCGCCGCGTGGTCCACGTCCCGGTACGCGGCGCCCGGTACGAGGGCCTCCCGCCCGGCCCGCTGCGCGGCGAAGACCAGGTCGTAGAGCTGGATCTGCCAGTCCGCGGGGGTGGTGCCGATCACGAAGGTGCGGCCGATCTCGCAGCGGTAGCCGCGGTAGCCCGCGCCGAGGCAGACGGTGAGGAAGTCGCCCTCCTCCACCCGCCGGTCGGAGGGCCGGTGCCGGGAGCGGCCGGAATGCGGGCCGGTCCCGACGGAGGTCGGGAAGGCGGGCCCGTCCGCCCCGTGGTCGACGAGCCGCCGCTCCAGTTCCAGGGCGAGGTGGCGTTCGGTGCGCCCGACGAGGATGGACTCCAGCAGTTCGCCGAGGGCCTGGTCGGCGATCTCCGCAGCGATCCGCAGGCAGGCGATCTCCTCCTCGTCCTTGACGAGGCGCTGCTGCTCCACAGCGCTGCCGAGGTCGCAGAGGCGGAGCTTGGGCGCCACGGAGCGCAGCGCGCGGTGCCGGGCCACCGTGATGTGGTGCTCCTCCACGGCCAGCGAGTCGGCGCGTACGGCGGCCGCCAGGTCACCGGCCGCGACGGCCGGGTCTCCGCCGGGGCTCGCCAGCACGGACACCTTGAGGTGTTCGTCGAGGCGGCCCTCGTCGGCCTCACCGGTGGGCGGATTGCCGCAGAACAACACGTCCTCGGTGGGTCCGACGAGCAGTACGGCGCCCAGGGGCGACGCCCCCGAGAGATAGCGGACGTTCGCCGGACTCGTGATCAGCGCGGCGGCGTTGCCCGCGGCGGCGCAGCGGTCACGAAGCGTGCCCCGGCGGGCGGCGTACACGTCTGACATGTCTTCGAGCGTACGAGCGCCACGCGCATCCGGCTTGGTGAGCGCGTCCGGACGGGGCCGGAGCGGGGCCCCTGCGGCTACCAGGCCGGGGGCGCCGTGATGGCCCGTGCCAGGGCCTCGTCCAGGGCGCGGGCGGTGCCCTCGACGTCGAGCTGGGAGTTGTCGATGATCGGCAGGCCGGAGCCGTACCAGCCGGCCATCCGGCCGTGGATCCGCGCGACCTCCTCGTCGGAGAGCCGGCGGTTGCCGGAGCGGGCCGCGTTGCGCTCCAGGACGATCTCCAGACCGGGCAGCAGCACCACGGGCAGCAGGGCGGGGCCCACGTGGCGCTTCCAGCCGCCCAGGCCGACCACGGGCCGGTCCGGGAACACGGCGTCGTCGAGGATGCAGGAGATCCCGTTCGCCAGATAGTTGCGGGCGGCGAACCCGCAGGTGCGGCGGGCGAGGCGGTACTGGGCCTCGGAGTGCTCGTTCCAGCCCGCCTGCGGGTCCGCGAAGCCCGAGCACACCCATTCCCGGACGTCGTCCAGGCTGACGTGGGCGGTGGGCACCGGCCGGGTGCTCGCCCAGTGCCGGGCCACGGTGGTCTTCCCCGCTCCGGCCGGGCCGATCAGCAGCACCGCGAGGGTGGCCGCCCCGGTGCCCGCCACCGCGGGCGGGAGCGGGATGTGCCCGGTGGCCTCCGGCACGGGCGGTACGGGCGGTATGGGGGACGGGTGCGCGGGGTGCGGTGGCGGCGGGGTCCCCGGCCAGCCCTGCGCAGGGGGTATCGGCGGCTGCGGCGGCGCTGCCGGGTGCTGTCCCGACTGCCCCCAGCCCGCGCCCCCGCTCCCCACTCCTTGCTGCATCCGGTGCAACTCCGTCTCGTTCCGGCGACTGATGCGAGAACGTTATATGACCCGGGAGACCCCACCGTCCACCAGCACCGTCACGTCACCTGAACGTCAGCCGGAGACCTCGTCCGCCAGCGCGCGCAGCGCCAGCCGGTACGACCCGATGCCGAAGCCCGCGACGGTCCCGGTCGCCACGGAGGCGATGACCGAGGTGTGCCGGAACTCCTCGCGCGCGTACGGGTTCGAGATGTGCACCTCGATCAGCGGCGCGGTGCGCTGCGCCGCCGCGTCCCGCATGGCGTACGAGTAGTGCGTGAAGGCACCCGGGTTGATCACCACGGGGATCTTCCCGTCGGCGGCCTCGTGCAGCCAGCGCACCAGCTGCCCCTCGTCGTTGGTCTCGCGGACCTCGACGTCGAAGCCGAGTTCCGCGCCCAGCGTGCGGCAGCTCTCCACCAGGCCCGCGTACGAGGTGGCCCCGTACACGTCGGGCTCGCGCGAGCCGAGCCGGCCCAGGTTCGGGCCGTTCAGCACGAGCACCCGGCGGCTCACGCGGAGACCTCGCCGTAGGCGGCGATCAGGTGGGCCGGGTCGGGGCCCTCCAGCACGGTCGGCTTGGCCAGGGAGTCGAGGACGATGAAGCGCAGCAGGTTGCCGCGCGACTTCTTGTCGACCTGCATGGTCTGGAGCAGCTTGGGCCACTGGTCGCCGCGGTAGGACAGCGGCAGGCCCACCGAGGCGAGGACCTCCTTGTGCCGGTCGGCCGTGGCGTCGTCGAGGCGGCCCGCGAGCCGGCCGAGCTCGGCCGCGAAGACCATGCCGACGGACACGGCCGCGCCGTGCCGCCACTTGTAGCGCTCGTTCTTCTCGATGGCGTGCGCGAGGGTGTGGCCGTAGTTGAGCATCTCGCGCTGGCCCGACTCCTTGAGGTCGCCGGAGACCACGTCGGCCTTGACCTGGATGGAGCGCACGATCAGTTCGGCGGTGTGCGGGCCGGCGGGCGTGCGGGCCGCCTGCGGGTCCGCCTCGATCAGGTCGAGGATCACCGGGTCGGAGATGAATCCGGCCTTGATGACCTCGGCGAGGCCGCTGACGTAGTCGTTGACCGGCAGCGAGTCCAGCGCCGCCAGGTCGCAGAGCACGCCGGCCGGCGGGTGGAACGCGCCGACGAGGTTCTTGCCCTCGGCGGTGTTGATGCCGGTCTTGCCGCCGACGGCCGCGTCGACCATCGCGAGGACGGTGGTCGGCACGGCGATCCAGCGCACCCCGCGCAGCCAGGTGGCCGCGACGAAGCCCGCGAGATCGGTGGTGGCTCCCCCGCCGACGCCGATGATGACGTCGGTGCGGGTGAAGCCGGACTGGCCGAGCGCCTTCCAGCAGTACGCGGCCACCTCGGCCGTCTTGGCCTCCTCGGCGTTCGGCACCTGGATGGCGACCGCCTCGTAGCCCTGCCCGGCGAGGTCGTCGCGCAGTGCTTCACCTGTCGAGGCCAGGGCCTCGGGGTGGATCACGGCGACCCGCTGGGCCTTGCTGCCGATCAGGCCGCCCAGCTCGCCGAGCAGCTGGTGCCCGACCAGCACCTCGTACGCGTCGTAGCCGGCGCTCGCGCCGACCTGGATCCGCGTCACCTGGTCCGTCATACGTCCTTCAACTCCAGAGCGTCGAGGACCGCCTGGGCGACCTCTTCGGGGGTGCGGTCGTCGGTGGCCACCACGACGCGCGCGACTTCGGTGTACAGGGGGCGCCGGGCGTCCATCTGCTCGCGCCACTGGCGGCGCGGGTTGACGGCCAGCAGCGGGCGCGCGGCGCCGAGGCCCACGCGCCGGACGGCTTCCTCGACGTCCATCGAGAGGTAGGCCACGGGCAGGCCGATGAGCAGCGCGCGCGTGCTCTCGTCGAGGACCGCGCCGCCGCCGAGGGCGAGGACTCCGGTGTGCTCGGCGAGGGCGGCGGCGACCGCCTGGCGCTCCAGCTCACGGAAGTGCGGTTCGCCCTCGTCGATGAAGATGTCGGAGATCTCCCGGCCCTCGGCGGCGACGATGTCCGCGTCGGTGTCCCGGTAGGGGATCCCGAGCCGCTCGGAGAGCAGACCGCCGACCGTCGACTTGCCGGAGCCCATCGGGCCGACGAGTACGACGACCGGTCCGTTCGGTCCGCCCGTCACCGGATCTGCAGGTTGTCGAGGTACGACCGGACGTTGCGGCGGGTCTCGGGGACCGAGTCGCCGCCGAACTTCTCGACCACGGCGTCGGCCAGCACGAGGGCGACCATGGCCTCGGCCACGATTCCGGCGGCCGGCACGGCGCACACGTCGGAGCGCTGGTGGTGGGCCACCGTCGCCTCACCGGTCGCCACGTCCACGGTCGCGAGCGCGCGCGGCACGGTCGCGATGGGCTTCATGGCGGCCCGTACGCGCAGCAGTTCGCCGGTGGTCAGACCGCCCTCGGTACCGCCGGAGCGGCCGGAGGTGCGCTTGAGGCCCTCGGGGGTGGAGACGATCTCGTCGTGCGCCTGCGAGCCGGGCACGCGGGCCAGCTCGAAGCCGTCGCCGACCTCGACGCCCTTGATGGCCTGGATGCCCATCAGGGCGGCGGCGAGGCGGGCGTCGAGACGGCGGTCCCAGTGGACGTGCGAGCCGAGGCCGACCGGGACTCCGTACGCGAGCACCTCGACGACGCCGCCGAGGGTGTCGCCGTCCTTGTGGGCCTGGTCGATCTCCGCGACCATCGCCTTGCTCGCGTCGGCGTCGAGGCAGCGCACCGGGTCGGCGTCGAGCTTGTCGACGTCGGCGGGGGTCGGGTAGACGCCGTACGGGGCCTTGGCCGCGGCCAGCTCCACCACGTGCGAGACGATCTCGATGCCCGCGACTTCCTTGATGAAGGACCTGGCGACGGCGCCGAGGGCCACCCGGGCCGCGGTCTCGCGGGCGCTGGCGCGCTCCAGGATCGGGCGGGCTTCGTCGAAGCCGTACTTCTGCATGCCGGCGAGGTCGGCGTGACCGGGGCGGGGCCGGGTCAGCGGCGCGTTGCGGCCGGTTTCCTTCAGCAGCGAGGGGTCGACCGGGTCGGCCGACATGACGGTCTCCCACTTGGGCCACTCGGTGTTGCCGATCATGACCGCGATCGGGGAACCCTGGGACAGACCGTGGCGGACGCCGCCGAGGAAGGTGATCTCGTCCTGCTCGAACTTCATCCGGGCGCCGCGGCCGTAGCCGAGCCGGCGCCGGGCCAGGTGGTCGGCCACCAGCTCGGTGGTGACGGGGACGCCGGCGGGAAGGCCCTCCAGCGTCGCCACCAGTGCCGGTCCGTGAGACTCCCCGGCGGTCAGCCAACGCAACCTGCTCAACGATGCTCCTCATGCTCGCGCCTGGTACAACACGGCGCGCCCTGGTGCGCGGCCCGGACCCGCCTCACCCGATCCTCCCATGTCCGGGCACGCAAACCGGCCTCGAGTCCAGCTATCGGACGGCTTGACCGTCAGGTGGCCCTGCGACGGCGCTCGCGGAGCCAGGTGACCACGGTCCACACGGCGAGGGAGCCGACGATTCCGCACACGGTGAGCTTCGCCCACAGCGGCAGGTCGCCGAAGGCCACTCTGAGCGTGGCGATGACGACGAAGGGCAGGTCCCACTTCGACGCGAGTATCTGGTCGGTTCCGGTCTGGTCCATGCCGCCCCCATGATCAACTGCGAAGGCGGAAAGCCTAACGGGCGGCGAGCGCCCGCTCTCCGGCGGCCCGTATGGCGGCGAGCGGGCCGGGGGTCCGTCCCGTCATCTGCTCGACCTGGAGCACGGCCTGGTGGACCAGGAGGTCCAGGCCGCCGATGACCGTGCCGCCCCGCTGCGACCAGGACGCCGCGAGGGCGGTCGGCCAGGGGTCGTAGAGGACGTCGAAGAGCGTGCCGGGGGCGGCGGGTACCGCGGCGGCCAGTTCGTCGGTGGCCCCGGCCGGGGTGGTCGCGATGACCAGCGGCGCGGCAAGCGCCTCGGCCGCCTCGGACCAGTCGGCCGTGCGGACGGTGACCCCGAGCCGCGCGCCCCACTGCCGCATCTCGTCGGCGCGGGCCTGCGAACGCACGTACGCCGTGACCTCGCCGGTGCAGATCCGCGAGAGGGCGGCCAGCGCCGAGGAGGCGGTGGCCCCGGCGCCGAGGATGGCCGCGGACGGCACCTTGTCGATGCCGCGCTCGTCGAGCGCGGCGACGATGCCGGGGATGTCGGTGTTGTCGCCGAGCCGGCGGCCGTCCTTCGTGAAGACCACCGTGTTGACCGCCTCGACGGAGGCGGCCGTGTTGCTGATGCCGTCGAGCAGCGGGATGACCGCCCGCTTCAGCGGCATCGTCAGCGACAGCCCGGCCCACTCGGGGCCGAGTCCGGCGATGAACCCCGGGAGCGCGGCCTCGTCGATCTCGAAGCGGTCGTACGACCAGTCGGCGAGGCCGAGCTCCCGGTAAGCGGCGCGGTGCAGCACCGGCGAGAGGGAGTGCTCGATGGGCGAACCCAGCACCGCGGCCCGTATCCCTGACATGTCCTGCTACCCGCCGTTCTTCTGCTTCTGCCGTTCCTGGAACTCGTCGACGAGCTTGAGGTGCTCTTCGTAGGTCTGGGTGAAGGTCGTCGTGTTGCCGTCGACCGACACGAAGAACATCCATCCGCCGTGGTCCGGGTTGAGCGTAGCGGTCAGCGCGTCCATGCCCGGGTTCCCGATCGGGCCGACGGGCAGTCCCGTGATGAAGTGCGTGTTGTAGGGGTTGTTGAACGCCTGGGCTTCCTTGAGGTTGAAGTTGATCTCGCTCTGGCCCTTGGCGTAGTTGTACGTCGAGTCGAACTGGATCTTCCGGTTCGTGACGTCGTTGGTCTTCTTCAGGCGGTTGTAGACGACCTCGGACATCTTCCGGAAGTCGTCGTGGTTCTTGCCCTCGGCGTTGACGAGGCTGGCGACCGTGACCACCTGGAGCGGGTTCTCCAGGCCGAGCTCCTTGGCCTTGCCCTCGACGCCCAGCTCCGAGTACTTGTCGGACGCGTTCTTGACCATCTGCTTGAGCAGGGACTCGGGGGTGCTGTCCTTGCCGAGGTCGTAGCGCGCCGGGTACAGGAAGCCCTCGAGCGGGTCCATGAGCTTCGGATTGTTGCCGGCCCAGGCCGGCAGTCCGAGGTTCTTGGCATCGCGCAGGGCAATGTCCTTGGTGGTGCCGTCCGGCTTGCCCAGCTTCTTGTCGATCGCCTCGTACACCTTGGCGTTGCGCATGCCCTCGGTGATGGTGATGACGTTCAGCTTGCTGGGGTCGATCATCAGCGCGACGGCGGCCGCACCCGACATCTTCTTCTTCATCGGGTAGACGCCCGGCTGAATGGACTTGCCCTTGGGGTTGACGTCGGCGGCGGTCGTGAACGCCTCCACGCTCGCCACGATGCCGTGCTTCTTGAGGATGTTGCCCATCGTGGCCAGGGTGGAGCCCTTGGGGATCTCGACGTCGACCGTCTCGCCGGTGCCCTCGCCCGCGTAGTCCTCGGCCGTGGCGAACCTGTCCTTGAGGTAGCTGTAGCCGTAGTAGCCGCCACCGCCGAGCACGCCCACGATCACCAGCGTGGCGATCAGACACGCGGCGCCGCTGCGCTTCTTGGGCTCACCGCCCTTCGAGCGGCCGCCCCTGCGACCGCCGCCGGGCTCGTCGCCTTCGCCGTCACCGTCGCCGTCGCGACCGCCGCCGGCGAAGAAGCCGCTCTCGGGCTCCTCCTCCTCGACCGGTTCCGGCTCCAGGTGACGCCGGCCGGGGGGCTGCGGCGGAGGGAAGGCTTCCGGCGTGGCGTACAGGTCAGGGGCCTCGCCCGGGTAGCTCGCGACGGCCTGCTGGGCGTACGGGTCCGCGCCCGCGTACGGGTCGGCCGACGCGGGAACCGCGTACTGGCCCGTGCCGGTGTCCCAGCCCTGGGAGTCGTACATCGGCTGCTGGGGGGCCTGCGGGGCATAGGCCTGCTGCTGCGCGTACTGCTGCGGGTACTGCCCCTGCTGCTGCTGGTACTGCTCCTGCTGCTGAAACTGCCCCTGCTGCGGGTACTGCCCTTGCTGCGGGTACTGCTGCTCGTACTGCGGCTGCTGCGCGTACTGCTGCTGCTCGGGGTACTGCTGCTGGTACTGCTGCTCCTGCGGATACCCCTGCTGCGGATCGGCGTACGGCGCCTGGCCCTGCTGGGTCTGGTGCCCGGTCCACCCCTGGTCCCCGTACAGGGGATCCTCAGGGTGCCACGGTTCGGGACCACGGCCCCGGCCATACTCAGTCATCGGTCCCCTAGAGCCGCGAGACGAAGGCGACGGCTGTTCGAATGCCGTCTCATCGCGCGGAACGTTACCGTATCGCGATCAGACAACCACTTCGACGCACTCGCCAGGCGGATTACCTGATACCCGTTCGGTCTCAAGAGCGTTCTGAAGGATCACCACGGCGGCTGCCTGGTCGATGACCGACCTGCCCTTCTTCGCGTTCTTGCCGGAGGCGCGCAGGCCCTGGGCGGCGGTGACCGTGGTCATCCGCTCGTCCACCAGACGGACCGTCACCGGCTTGATGCCCTTCGCCAGTTCGTTCGCGAAGACGCGCACCTTGGCCGCGGCCGGACCCTCCCGCCCGCTGAGCGAGCGGGGCAGGCCGACCACGACTTCGAGGGGCTCGTACTCCTCGACGAGCTGCCGCAGCCGCCGGTGGGCGAAGGGGATGTCCCGGCCCGGGACCGTTTCCACCGGTGTGGCGAGGACCCCATCGGGGTCGCACGAGGCGACCCCGATCCGGGCGTCCCCGACGTCGATCGCCAGCCGGCGGCCGCGGCGCAGAGTCATCGTCAGGCCGTCTCTACGACGAGACGCTCGACGGCGCTGATGGCCTCCGGGATGGCGCCCGGGTTCTGGCCGCCGCCCTGCGCGACGTCCGGCTTGCCGCCACCGCCGCCACCGAGGGTCTTGGCGGCCGTACGGACCAGGTCGCCGGCCTTGAGACCGCGCTCGCGGGCCGCCTCGTTGGTGGCGATGACGGTCAGCGGGCGGCCACCCGCCACGGTGAACAGGGCCACGACGGCCGGGCGGTCACCCGGGATGCGGCCGCGGACGTCCAGGACCAGCTTGCGCAGGTCGTCGGCGCCGGTGCCGTCCGGCACCTGGCCGACGACGAGGGCGACACCGTGGATGTCCTGGGCGTTCTGGGCGAGCCCGGCGGCGGCCTGGAGGACCTTCTCCGCGCGGAACTTCTCGATCTCTTTCTCGGCGTCCTTCAGCTTGCCGAGCATGGAGGCGATCTTCTCCGGCAGCTCCTCCGGACGGCCCTTGACCAGCTCCTGGAGCTGGGCGACGACCGTGTGCTCCTTGGCGAGGAAGTTGTACGCGTCCACGCCCACCAGGGCCTCGACGCGGCGCACGCCGGAGCCGATGGAGGACTCGCCGAGCAGCTTCACCAGACCCAGCTGGGAGGTGTTGCCGACGTGCGTGCCGCCGCACAGCTCCTTGGAGAAGTCGCCGATGGTGACGACGCGCACGCGCTCGCCGTACTTCTCGCCGAACTCGGCGATGGCGCCCTGCTTCTTCGCCTCGTCGATGCTCATGATCTCGGCGGTGACGTCCAGCTCGCGCGAGAGCACGTCGTTGATCTTCTGCTCGACGTCGGTGAGGACCGAGCCGGGGACGGCGTTCGGCGAACCGAAGTCGAAGCGGAAGCGGCCCGGCGAGTTCTCGGAACCGGCCTGGGCGGCCGTCGGGCCCAGCGCGTCGCGCAGCGCCTGGTGCGTCAGGTGCGTGGCGGAGTGGGCGCGGGCGATGGCCCGGCGGCGGTTGATGTCGATGGCGGCGTACGCGTTGGCGCCCACCGTCACCTCGCCGACCTGGACGGAGCCCTTGTGCACGGAGACGCCCGGGACCGGCTGCTGCACGTCGCGGACGACGATGACGGCGCCCGAGTCGAGCTTGATGCGGCCCTGGTCGGCGAGCTGGCCGCCGCCCTCGGCGTAGAAGGGGGTGCGGTCGAGGACGACCTCGACCTCGTCGCCCTCGGAGGCGGCGGGCGCGGAGACGCCGTTGACCAGCAGGCCGACGATGGTGGACTCGCCCTGGGTGGTGGCGTAGCCGGTGAACTCGGTGGCGCCGGAGCCGTCGGCGATCTCCCGGTAGGCGGACATGTCCGCGTGGCCGGTCTTCTTGGCCTTGGCGTCGGCCTTGGCGCGGTCGCGCTGCTCCTGCATCAGGCGGCGGAAGCCGGGCTCGTCCACGGAGAGGCCCTGCTCGGCGGCCATCTCCAGGGTGAGGTCGATCGGGAAGCCCCAGGTGTCGTGGAGCAGGAACGCCTTGTCGCCGGGGAGGACCGTGCCGCCGGCGGCCTTGGTCTCGGTCACGGCGGTGTCGAGGATGTTGGTGCCACCCTTGACGGCCTTGAGGAAGGCGGCCTCTTCGGCGAGCGCGACGGTCTCGATGCGCTTGCGGTCGGTGACCAGCTCCGGGTACTGCTGCCCCATCGTGGTGATCACGACGTCGACGAGGTCCTGGACGACCGGACCCGTGGCGCCCATGAGGCGCATGTTGCGGATGGCGCGGCGCATGATGCGGCGCAGCACGTACCCGCGGCCCTCGTTGCCGGGGGTGACGCCGTCGCCGATGAGCATGACGGAGGTGCGGATGTGGTCGGCGACCACGCGCATGGACACGTCGGTGCCCTGCGCGGCGCCGTACTGCACACCGGTCAGCTCGGTGGCCTTGTCCATGACCACGCGCAGGGTGTCGGTCTCGTACATGTTCTGCACGCCCTGCAGGATCATGGCGAGACGCTCGAGGCCCAGACCCGTGTCGATGTTCTTCGACGGCAGGTCGCCGAGGATCGGGAAGTCTTCCTTCCCGTCACCGGCGCCGCGCTCGTACTGCATGAAGACCAGGTTCCAGATCTCCACGTAGCGCTCGTCGTTGACGGCCGGGCCGCCCTCGACGCCGAACTCCGGGCCGCGGTCGTAGTTGATCTCCGAGCACGGGCCGCAGGGGCCGGGGACGCCCATGGACCAGAAGTTGTCCTTCTTGCCCAGGCGCTGGATGCGCTCGGCCGGCACGCCGATCTTCTCGCGCCAGATCTGCTCGGCCTCGTCGTCGTCGAGGTAGACGGTGATCCAGAGCTTCTCGGGCTCGAGGCCGTAGCCGCCGTCCGCCACGGAGCTGGTCAGCAGCTCCCAGGCGTACTTGATGGCGCCTTCCTTGAAGTAGTCGCCGAAGGAGAAGTTGCCGCACATCTGGAAGAACGTGCCGTGGCGGGTGGTCTTGCCGACCTCTTCGATGTCCGGCGTACGGACGCACTTCTGCACGCTGGTGGCACGGGGGGCCGGGGGCTTGGTCTCGCCGAGGAAGTACGGCTTGAAGGGGACCATGCCCGCGTTGACCAGCAGCAGAGTCGGGTCGTCCGCGATGAGCGACGCCGAAGGGACAACGGCGTGACCGCGCTCCTCGAAGAAGCTCAGCCAGCGGCGGCGGATTTCAGCCGACTCCATCAGTGGTCCTCATTCCGGTTGTACGTAACCGCCGAGTGGTTCGGGCGGTGGGTGGTCTTGTCGTACGCGTGCGGGTCGTTCTCGATGGCCCGCAGCCGCCGCTGCCCGGGGAGGGCGGTGACGTTGTCGGGCCGGTCGGGATCCTGGCGGAGTCCCAGTGCGTCGTTCAGCTCGTCCTCGCGCTGCGTCATTCCCGCCTTGACGTCGAGGGCGAAGTCCTTGAGGCGGTGACCCGCCTCCAGCGCCTTGTCGGCGGCCTGGGCGGCAAGGCTTTCCGGCGTCAGCTTCTTGAGCTGGCGGTTGACCTTGGTGGTGGCCCACACACCGGCGGCGGCGCCTGCGGTGAACCAGAAGGCTCGGCGGAACATCGGAGGTCTCAGCCCTTCTGCTTCCGGCGTCGGGCCGCCGGCACGGTACGGCCGACGATCACGGTCCGTCGGGTGGTCTTCGCGGGCGCCTCGTCCGTCCGGCCGAGCGCCTTGCGGACGCCGTAGCCGAAGGCCGCGACCTTGACCAGCGGTCCCCCGAAGGCGGAGGCCACGGTGGAGGACAGCGCGGAGGCGTTGGAGGTGACCTCCTGGACGTCGCTCGCGATGGCGTCGACCCGGTCCAGCTGGGTGCGCGCGGAGCGGACGGTCGTGGAGGCGTCTGCCAGCAGCGGGACGGCCTGTTCGGTCACGTCGGCCACCAGCTTGGTGGTCGCCTTGAGCACCTGCGCCAGCCTCGCCAGTGCCACGGCGAGGAAGGAGACCAGGATGGCCCAGAAGACGGCCACGAGGATCCCGGCCACCTCTCCACCGGACACGTCACACCGCTCTCTGTCTGTACTTGAACTGCTCGCGTACTGATTCCTACAAATGGCCTTCCGACCCTATCGCGCCGGAGCTCCCCGGCCGTACCGGAATTCCGGGTCGGCCGGGCCCGCCTTGTACGCAGAGCTTCCGGACCAGTACCCTCCGTGTCCCATGCGACAGAGACCCCTTCAAAATACGGCCTGGGGCAATCTTCCCTCGGAGCTGGGCGGGTTCGTCGGGCGGGGTACCGAACTGTCCGAGCTGGGGCGGCTCCTGGAGTCCTCGCGGCTGGTGACGGTGACCGGCGTGGGCGGGGTGGGCAAGTCCCGGCTGGTGCTCGCGGCGGCCCGGTCGGCCGCGGCGGAGGCGCAGGAACGCTACTGCGACGGGGTGTGGCTGGTCGAACTGGCGACCGTACGGGATCCGTCGCTGCTCGAGCTGACCGTTTCGGAGGGGCTCGGGCTGACCGATCACACCACCCGGCCGCCCAGGACCGTACTGGCCGAGCACCTGGCCGGGCGGCGCCTGCTGCTGGTCCTGGACGGCTTCGAGCAGCTGGTCGACGAGGCGGCCGAGCTGGTACGGGAGCTGCTGCGCGGCTCCCCCGGCCTGCGGGTGCTCGCGGCGGGCCGGCGGCCGCTGGCCCTGGACGGGGAACAGACCTTCCCGCTGGCCCCGCCGGCCCCGGAGGAGGCGCTGGCCCTGCTGGCGGCCCGGGCCCGCGCCGCCGACCCTGCCTTCGCGGTGACCGAGGCGAACCGCGCCGAGCTGACCGAGCTGTGCGCCCGCCTCGACGGGATCCCGCTCGCCCTGGAGCTCGCGGCGGGCCGGCTGCGGGCGCTGTCCCCCGCGCAGGTGCTGGCGCGGCTGGAGGACCGCTTCGCCCTGCTGACGGGAGGCTCTCGCGGGGCGCTCCCCCGGCACCGGGCGCTTCGTACGGCGATCGGCTGGAGCCACGAGCTGTGCACGGCCGCGGAGCGGCTGCTGTGGGCGCGGCTGTCGGTGTTCGCCGGACACTTCGACCTAGATGCCGCCGAGTACGTGTGCGCGGGTCCGGACCTGCCGGTGGAGAGCGTGCTGGACCTGGTCGGCGAGCTCCTCGCCCAGTCCCTCCTGCTCCGGGAGGAGACGCCGGCCGGGGTGCGCTACCGAATGCTGGAGACCGTACGGGTGTACGGGGCGGGCTGGCTGGAGTCGCTGGGTGACGCCGGCCGGCTGCGGCGGCGGCACCGGGACTGGTACGTGGGCCTGGCGACCTGGTGCGAGCTGGACTGGTTCAGTCCGCGCCAGGAGGAGGTGGCGGCGCTGGTGGAGACGGAGCTGCCGAACCTCCGCCTGGCGCTGGAGTGCTCCCTGGACGAGCCGGACGAGGTCCACCTGGGCCAGTACCTGGCGGGGACCCTGTGGTTCTACTGGGCGGGCTGCGGCCGCCTCACGGAGGGCCGGCACTGGCTGGACCGGGCCCTGGAGGACTCGGACCGGCCGGCGGAGTACGAGAACTCGCGGCTGAAGGCGCTGTGGGTGCTGGGGTACGTCGCGGCGCTCCAGGGGGACGGGGTGGCCTCCATGAGCGCGCTGTACGAGTGCCGGGACGCGGCGGCGCGCAGCGGAAACCCCCTCGCGACGGCGTACGCGGTGCACCGGCTGGGCTGTCTGGCGCTGGTCTCGGACGACATGGCGCGGGCCGGGGAGCTGCTGGGCCAGGCACTGGAGCGGTACCGGGAGGCCGGGGAGCTGAACAGCAACGTGCTGATGTGCCAGGTGGAGCTGGCACTGACGCTGGCCTTCCAGGGGGAGCCCGCCGCGGCGCTCGCGCTGTGCCGGGAGGTCCGGGAGATCTGCGAGGAGCGCGGGGAGCGCTGGACCAAGGCCTACGCCCTGTACGTCCTCGCGTACGCGGCCCTGGACGCGGGGGCGGTGGACGAGGCGCGGCAGCTGCTGACCGAGTGCGTGGCGATCAACCACGCCTTCCACGACCTGGTGGGGCTGGTCCTGGCGCTGGAGCTGCTCGCGCTGGTCGCGGTCGCGGAGGGCGATCCGGAGGAGGCGGCGGTGCTCCAGGGCGCGGCGGAGCCGATGTGGGGCGGGGTGGGCCTGCAGCTGTTCGGCTCGGGGTACTTCAACGCGCCGCGGCTGATGTGCCAGGAGCGGGCGGGTGAGCTGCTGGGCGCCGAGCGGTATGCGGCGTACGCGGCCGAGGGGCGGGGGCTGAGCCGGGAGGCCGTGGTCGTACGGGCGCAGCGCGGGCCCGGGAGTCCGGAGGACGGAAAAACCCGCCGCCCCCGAAGGGGACGGCGGGTTTCCACCAGCCTGTGAGGCCTATGCCTGCATCAGCGGGCGTAGTACTCGACGACGAGCTGCTCGTCGCAGATGACCGGGATTTCCTTGCGGTTCGGGTCGCGGTCCAGGCGGAAGGCCAGGGCCTTCAGGTTGACCTGCAGGTAGCGCGGGGTCTCGCCCTCGCCTGCGTAGCCACCCTCACGGGCAACCTGGAACGGAACCTTCTCGCGGCTGCGCTCGCGCACGGTCACGACGTCGTCCGGGCGGACACGGAACGACGGCTTGTCGACCTTGCCACCGTTGACCTCGATGTGGCCGTGAACGACCATCTGGCGGGCCTGGTAGATGGTGCGGGCGATGCCCGAACGCAGAACCAGGGCGTCGAGACGACGCTCGAGCTCGACGACCAGCGCCTCGCCCGTCTTGCCTTCGGCCTTCTTGGCGCGGTCGTACGCGCGGGCCATCTGACGCTCAGAGATGTCGTACTGAGCGCGCAGACGCTGCTTCTCGAGCAGACGAACCTTGTAGTCCGAGTTCTGCTTGCGGCCACGGCCGTGCTCGCCCGGCGGGTAGGGGCGGGCCTCGAAGTACTTGACGGCCTTCGGGGTCAGCGCAATGCCGAGGGCACGCGACTTCTTGACCTTGGGTCGCTTCTGGTTCACGTGGAACCTACCTCCATGTAAGTTAGGTGAGGCTTACCTTAGCGAGGAGGACGTAATGTCTCGACCACATGGGATCCCCCTGCCCAGTGCGCGTCGAAGTTCAGATCCAAACGAAACAGGATCTGCTTTCGACGACGATTGGCAAGGTCAGCCGCGTCCCAGGGAAGGCGTTCGGCAGCTCACCGGAGCCGAACGCGTACGAACCCTCGTAGAGTCCAACGCCTCAGTATCCCTCACGCTGCCGGGTGCTCGTGACAGTCACGGATCCGACGACTTCGGGACAGGGATGCCGGTCGCACGGACCGTCACCCCGGACGGGGACGTGATTCTCCTTGTTTCCGGGGAATCCGCGGCTGCCAGGGCAGCCGCTCACGCCCAGGACGACGACCTCACCGCCGTGATCGAGATCACGGATGTGGCGCCGGTGTCCGTGCCACATCGTATCCGAGGCCGCGCCTGGCTGACCGGGTGGCTGACGCAGGTGCGCGGGGCCGAGCGCGCGGCCTGCGCGGCGCTGCTGGCGGACCGCCGGCCGGTGGGCGAGCTGCTGGGGATGGCCGGCCGCCCCGCATGGGTGATGCTCCGCCTGGAGGTCGGCGAGATCTCGGTGGACGACCTGTGGGGCGCCGAGCACGTGGACCCGGACGACTTCGCCGCGGCGGAGCCGGACCCGATCTCCGCCCACGAGGCGGAGCTCCTCCAGCACCTGACCTCATCGCACTCCGACCGGATCGGGGAGCTGTGCGGCCTGCTGGGCTCGCGGGAGGCGGACGGCATGACCGCCACCCCGCTCGCCCTGGACCGCCTCGGCCTGCGCGTGCGCTTCACGGGCGGCGCGACCGGTTCCTTCGACGCCCGCTTCGACTTCCCCGAACCGGTGGCGGACATCTGCGGCCTGCGCCGTGCGATGCGGACCCTCTTCTCGGCGGCTGGTCACTGAGGGCAGGTGCCGAGCATCTCCTGGAGCGCGAGCTTCTCGGGCGCGGTCACGGACAGCCGGTACTTGGCCTTGATCCCGGTGTAGCGGCGGGCGTACTCGCACCAGTACGTCTTGAGGGGCGGCTTCCACTTGTCGGCCGTCTTGCTGCTCTTGTCGTAGTTGGTCTGCTTGTCCACGGCGAGCAGCACATCGAGGTCGTTGGCGTAGTCGAGCCTGCGCTGCGGGGTCCAGGCGTACGCGCCGCCCCGCCAGGCGGCGCCCAGCGCGACGACGTGGTCGGTCTGGATCTGCGCCGTTGCGCCCGCCGACGCCGTCGGTCTCGTCCGACCAGTACCTGCCGAAGTTCTCCCGCTCGTACGTCTCCCAGTTCTTGCCCCACTCGGCCTTCAGCCCGGCCAGCCCGAACCCGGCCGGGCGCAGGATCGTCGTGATGGCACCCACTGACCAGGAACATCGCCGCCAGGGCGATGAACGGAGCACGGCGTCCCATGATCGGAGCCTACGCCGCAGGTCAGGATCCGCCGCGGAGCCTCTCCCGGACCTTCTCCACCACATCCGCGTACCGCGCCTCGGCCCCGTACCGCGTCGGCTCGTAGTACCGCTTCCCGTGCACCGCATCCGGCGCGTACTGCTGGGCGGCGATGCCCCCCGGCACATCGTGCGGGTACACGTACCCCTGCGCATGCCCCAGCTTGGCCGCGCCCTTGTAGTGCCCGTCCCGCAGGTGCGACGGGACCGTACCCGCCAGCCCGGCCCGTACGTCGGCCAGCGCCGCGCCGATCGCGGTCGTGGCGGTGTTCGACTTCGGGGCGAGCGCCAGCGCGATCGTGGCGTGCGAGAGGGTCAGCGCGGCCTCCGGGAAGCCGATCATCGCCACCGCCTGGGCCGCGGCCACCGCGAGCGGCAGGGCCGTCGGGTCCGCCAGGCCGATGTCCTCGCTCGCCGAGATCATCAGGCGTCGCGCGATGAACCGCGGGTCCTCCCCCGCCTCGATCATCCGGGCCAGATAGTGCAGCGCCGCGTCCACGTCCGAGCCGCGGATCGACTTGATCAGTGCGCTCGCCACGTCGTAGTGCTGGTCGCCGTCCCGGTCGTACCGGACGGCGGCGCGGTCGACCGCTTCCTCCACCGTCTGGAGGGTGATCTCCTCCTCGCCCTTGGCGATGGCCGACCCGGCCCCCGCCTCCAGCGCGGTGAGCGCCCGCCGGGCGTCGCCGCCGGCGATCCGCAGCAGGTGCGCCTCGGCGTCCGCGGGCAGGGTGACCGCCCCGCCCAGGCCCCGCTCCTCCGTCAGTGCCCGCCGCATCAGCGCGCTCAGGTCCTCGTCCGTCAGCGGCTCCAGCGTCAGCAGCAGGGAGCGCGACAGCAGCGGAGAGATGATCGAGAAGTACGGGTTCTCGGTGGTGGCCGCGATCAGCGTCACCCAGCGGTTCTCGACGGCAGGGAGCAGCGAGTCCTGCTGTGCCTTGCTGAAGCGGTGGATCTCGTCGAGGAAGAGGACGGTGTCCTTGCCGTAGCCGCCGGCCGCGCGCTTCGCGCCCTCGATGACCGCCCGTACCTCTTTGACGCCCGCCGTGATGGCGGACAGCTCCACGAACCGTTTCTTCGTGGCCTGGCTGACCACATAGGCGAGGGTCGTCTTTCCGATGCCCGGTGGGCCCCAGAGGATCACCGAGGAGGCACCGGCGGGGCCTCCGGCCCCTTCCCCGACCAGCCGCCGCAGCGGTGATCCGGGCTTCAGCAGGTGCTGCTGGCCGACGACCTCGTCCAGGGTGCGCGGGCGCATCCGGACGGCGAGCGGAGAGGTCGAGGGGTCCTTCTCCTGGCGGTCTTCGGCAGCGGCGGTGAACAGGTCTGGTTCCACACCGGAAGCCTATGCGAGGCCACCGACAGTCCCGCCGCCCCCGGTCAGGAGGTCCAGAAGTCCCACCAGCGCGTCAGGACGAGCATCCCGATGATCCCGATGTGCAGCACCGGGAGCACCCAGGTGAACTCGTCGAAGAAGCTCTTCAGCCAGCCCGGCGCGGGCAGCAGCCCCTGGCGCACGTTGTGCGAGGTGACGTACCAGAACATCACGATCGTGGCGACCCAGGCCAGGCAGCACCACAGGCAGAGCGAGTTGATGTTGTACAGCGACTGGTAGGTCAGCCAGGCGCAGAACACGACGCCGAAGAGGGTTCCCGCGTTCAGCGTCAGCCAGTACCAGCGGCGGAACCGGGCGCCGGCGAGCAGGCTCATGCCGACGCAGATCACCATGCCGTAGGCGACCAGTCCGAGCATGGGGTTCGGGAAGCCGAAGACGGCGGCCTGGTCGCTCTTCATGATGTTGCCGCAGGAGACGATCGGGTTCAGGCTGCAGCCGGGGGTGAAGTTCGGGTCCTCGAGCAGCTTGAACTTGTCGATCGTGATCACCCAGGCGGCGAGGAGACCCGCGGCCCCCGTGATCACCAGCAGCAGGGCCAGCGCCCGACTGCCCCCGATCGTCTTCGGGGCGGCGTCCGCGTCCGTACCTCGTGTCGTCATACCGCCCGCTCCACATCTGCAAGGTCAACAAGCACCGGCCATTGTGCCGTACGGGGCTGTGTGTTCACCGTTCGATGGAGATAAGGAAGGGCGGGACGGGGGATTCCCCGTCCCGCCCTTCCGGCAGGAACCGACCGTCAGACCAGCCGGGCCTGCACGGTGGCGACCAGGTCGGCGACGGGCACGGCCGTCTGCTCGCCGGACTCCATGTCCTTCAGCTGGACGACGCCCTCGGCAAGGTCACGCTCGCCCGCGACGACGGTGAACGGCGCTCCGGACCGATTGGCGTTCTTCATGTGGCTCTTGAGGCCCTTCGAACCGTACGAGAAGTCGGCCGCGACGCCCGCCTTGCGCAGCTCGGTGACAGCCCCGAAGAGCACCTTCCGGGCCTCGTCGCTCAGCGCGATCGCGAAGACGCTGGTAGCAGCCGGGATGTCCAGCTCCACGCCCTCGGCCTCGAGCGCCAGCACCGTGCGGTCCACACCGAGCGCCCAGCCCACCGACGGCAGCGCCGGTCCGCCGATCATCTCGGACAGGCCGTCGTAGCGGCCGCCGCCGCCCACCGCGGACTGCGAGCCCAGACCGTCGTGGACGAACTCGAAGGTGGTGCGGGTGTAGTAGTCCAGCCCGCGCACCAGCTTCTCGTCGTCCTCGAAGACCACGCCCGCAGCAGTGATCAGCTCACGGACCTCCGAGTGGTACGCCTTGCACGCGTCACACAGGTAGTCCCGCAGCATCGGCGCGCCGACCAGCTGCTTCTGAACGGCCTCACGCTTGTCGTCGAGCACTCGCAGCGGGTTGATCTCAGCCCTGCGCAGAGTTTCCTCGTCCAGGTCCAGGCCCCGGAGGAACCCCTGGAGCGCCTCCCGGTACACCGGGCGGCATTCCGCGTCGCCCAGCGAGTTCAGCAGGATCCGGAAGTTGCGCAGACCCAGCGAGCGGTACGCCTGGTCGGCCAGAATGATCAGCTCGGCGTCCAGCGCCGGGTCCTCGGCGCCGATGGCCTCTGCACCGACCTGCGAGAAGTGCCTGTACCGGCCCTTCTGGGGGCGCTCGTAGCGGTAGTACGAGCCGGAGTACCAGAGCTTGACCGGCAGGCCGCCGGCCTTGTGCAGGTTGGCCTCCAACGCCGCGCGCAACACGGAGGCGGTGCCTTCCGGGCGCAGCGCCAGGTTCGCGCCGCCCTTGGTCGTGAGGGTGTACATCTCCTTCGTCACGATGTCGGTGGACTCACCGACACCACGCGCGAAGAGGTCCACGTCCTCAAAACCGGGCGTCTCGATGTATCCGTAGCCGGACTTGCGCAGCGGGCCGGAGATCGCCTCGCGGACAGCCAGATACTTGGCCGAGTACGGCGGGATCAGGTCGTACGTGCCCTTGGGGGCCTTGAAGGTGCTCACGAAACTCTCGTCACATTCCTCGTCGTGGAGCGGCTGTCGGGTCCGCTGCCAGGCCCGCGGCGACCTCCCGCAGATACGGGTTGGTCGCGCGCTCGCGGCCGATGGTGGTCTGGGGACCGTGGCCGGACAGCACCACGGTCGAGTCGTCGAGCGGCAGGCACACACGGCCCAGCGACTCGAGCATCTCGGCGTGGGAGCCGCCGGGCAGGTCGGTGCGTCCGATGGAGCCGGCGAAGAGCAGATCACCGGAGAAGAACACGGACGGAACGTCCGGGGACTCCGGCATCCGGAAGGTCACCGACCCCTTGGTATGCCCCGGCGCGTGCGCCACGGAGAAGTCCATTCCGGCCAGCTTCAGGGCGGCGCCGTCGGTCAGCTCGCGGACGTCGTCCGGCTCGCCCACGGTCAGCTCGCCCATGAGCGGCATCCCGATGGAGCGGCCGAGGGCCTTCTCCGGGTCGCTCATCATGTAGCGGTCTTCGGGGTGGATCCAGGCCGGTACGTCGTGTGCTCCGCACACCGGGACGACCGAGGCCACATGATCGATGTGGCCATGGGTCAGCACGACGGCGACGGGCTTGAGCCGATGCTTCTTCAGCGTCTCCTCGACACCCTGGACGGCCTGGTGGCCCGGGTCGATGATCACGCACTCCTCACCGGCGGCGGGGGCGACCAGGTAACAGTTGGTCCCCCAGGCCCCGGCGGGGAACCCGGCAATCAGCACGTTCGTCCTCAATCGTCGTCCGGCGGGAGGCTGCAGATCGGAATGCTGCTGCTCAGAGCCTACCGGCGCCCCTCATCACACAGCGAACCCATATACGGTACGGCCTAACCCAGCCCGGACAGTGGTACCAGAGACGCACAAGGAGACGACCCGGTGGTCACGAGCGATCAGCGGCGGCGACAGCTCGCCAGGGAGAAGTACGAGCGCCAGCAGAAGCGCCGGGCCGAGGCCCGGCAGAAGACGCGCCGACGGGGGGCGATGATCGGCGCGGCGGTGGCCGTGGTGGTCGCGACGCTGGTCGGCCTCATCGTGGGCGGCGTGTTCGACAAGGACAAGAAGGACCAGGCGGCCGACCCGGCCGCGAACCCGTCGGCCTCGCCGTCGCCGAAGCAGTCCCCGTCGCCCGAGATGGCCATCGACCAGAAGGCGAAGTACACCTTCGCCCTGAAGACCAGCGCGGGCGACATCAACTTCGCGATGGACGCGGCGAAGACCCCGCAGACCGTGAACTCCTTCAAGTCGCTCGCCGACAAGGGCTACTTCGACAACACCAAGTGCCACCGGCTGACGTCGGGCGGGATCTTCGTGCTCCAGTGCGGCGACCCGGAGGGCACCGGCATGGGCGGCCCCGGCTACACGATCCCGGACGAGAACCTGGACTCGCTGGGCAAGGCGAACGAGCAGGGCCAGGTGGTCTACCCGGCCGGCACGGTCGCGATGGCCAACACCGGCCAGCCCGGCTCGGGCGGCAGCCAGTTCTTCCTGGTCTACAAGGACAGCCCGCTGGCGCCTTCGTACACCCCGTTCGGCAAGATCGACGCGGCGGGCCTGAAGGTCCTGGAGGACATCGCCAAGGTCGGTACGGCCGACGGCGGCCAGGACGGGGCCCCGAAGAACGAAGTGAAGATCGAGAAGGGCACCGTCACCCAGAACTGACCGGAAGCAGCCGCCCCGGGCCCTGCGGCCCGCATCCCGCCCGTACGTCGATATTCCGTCGTGCGGGATGCGGACAGCCGGCCCGGCGGTCGCCTATGTTGGCGTTGTGCAGGGCGGGCGCGGCCCGCCCCAGGAAACTGTGGACGATGCCCAGGGGGTGAACCCCTCGCAAGGCATCAGGTGGAGGAGGCGCTGTGAGCAGCGACCCGTGGGGCCGAGTCGACGAGACGGGCACCGTGTACGTGCGTACTGCCGATGGCGAGAAAGTCGTCGGTTCGTGGCAGGCGGGCACCCCTGAGGAGGCCCTGGCCTATTTCGAGCGCAAGTACGAGGGCCTGGTGGTCGAAATCGGCCTCCTCGAAAAGCGGGTGCGGACCACCGATCTGTCCGCCAAGGACGCGCAGACCGCGATCGACCACCTGCGTACGCAGGTCGACGAGCACCATGCCGTGGGTGACCTCGACGCTCTGCGCGTACGGCTGGACAAGCTGGTCGAGACCGTCGAGTCGCGGCGCGAGGAGCGCAAGGCCCAGAAGGCCAAGCAGACCGACGAGGCCCGCGCGGCCAAGGACGCGCTGGTCGTCGAGGCCGAGCAGCTGGCGCAGAGCGACCAGTGGCGCAGCGCGGGCGAGCGGCTGCGTGCCCTGGTGGACATCTGGAAGGGTCTGCCCCGGCTGGACCGCAAGTCGGACGACGAGCTGTGGCACCGCTTCTCGCACGCCCGCTCCGCGTTCTCCAAGCGCCGCAAGGCGCACTTCGCCTCGCTGGACGCGCAGCGCGAGGATGCCCGCAAGGTCAAGGAGAAGCTGGTCGCCGAGGCCGAGTCGCTGTCGAAGTCGACCGACTGGGGTCCGACGGCCGCCCGCTACCGCGACCTGATGGCGGACTGGAAGGCGGCGGGCCGGGCTCAGCGCGAGTCCGAGGACGACCTGTGGAACCGTTTCCGCGGTGCGCAGGACGTGTTCTTCGCGGCGCGCAGCGAGGTGTTCGCGGAGCGCGACGCCGAGCAGGGGGAGAACCTGAAGCTGAAGGAGGAGCTGGCCGACGAGGCCGAGAAGCTCGTCCCGATCACGGACCTGAAGGCGGCCCGTGCCGCGTTCCGCACCCTGAACGAGCGCTGGGAGGCCATCGGCCACGTGCCGCGGGACGCCCGGCCGAAGGTCGAGGGCCGGATGCACACGGTGGAGCGGGCCATCCAGGAGGCCGAGGAGGGCGAGTGGCGTCGTACGAACCCGGAGGCTCGGGCGCGTGCGGCCGGTCTGACGGGCCAGCTCCAGGCGGCGGTCGACAAGCTGCGTGAGCAGATCGACGCGGCGCGCGCCGCGGGCAACAACGCGAAGGCCGACAAGCTCTCGCGCGAGCTGGAGGGCCGTCAGGCCCTGCTGGACCAGGCCCTGAAGGGTCTGGAGGAGTTCGGCGGCTGAGAACTGGCCACTGTGCACGCACGAGGGCCCCGGTACGCGGATGCGTACCGGGGCCCTCGTGCGTGTGGCTACGGCCGGCGGGCCGAAGTCACACGGTAGACGTCGTAGACGCCCTCCACACCCCGAACGGCCTTCAGGACGTGGCCCAGGTGCTTGGGGTCGCCCATCTCGAAGGTGAAGCGGGAGGTGGCCACGCGGTCGCGGGAGGTCTGGACTGCGGCCGAGAGGATGTTGACGTGCTGGTCGGACAGGACGCGGGTGACGTCCGACAGCAGGCGGGACCGGTCCAGGGCCTCGACCTGGATGGCGACCAGGAAGACCGAGGACTGGGTGGGTGCCCACTCGACCTCCAGCATCCGCTCGGGCTCCTGGGAGAGGGAGTCCACGTTGACGCAGTCCGCCCGGTGAACCGATACGCCACTGCCGCGCGTGACGAAGCCGACGATCGGGTCCCCCGGCACCGGGGTGCAGCAGCGGGCCAGCTTGACCCACACGTCGTCGACGCCCTTGACGACCACGCCCGGGTCGGCGTTCTTGCGGCGCGTGCCCCGGGTCCGGGAGGGCGGGACGCTCTCCTCGATGTCCTCGTTGGCCGCTTCCTCGCCGCCGAGGGCCTGCACCAGCTTCTGTACGACGCCCTGCGCGGCCACGTGGCCCTCGCCGATCGCCGCGTACAGGGAGGAGATGTCGGGGTAGCGCATCTCGTGCGCGAGGGTGACGAGGGAGTCGCCGGTCAGGATGCGCTGGATCGGCAGGTTCTGCTTGCGCATGGCCCGCGCGATGGCGTCCTTGCCGTGCTCGATGGCCTCGTCGCGGCGCTCCTTGGAGAACCAGGCGCGGATCTTGTTGCGGGCGCGCGGGGACTTGACGAAGCCGAGCCAGTCGCGGGACGGTCCGGCACCCTCCGCCTTGGAGGTGAAGACCTCGACCAGGTCGCCGTTGTCGAGCGTGGACTCCAGCGGGACGAGGCGGCCGTTGACCCGGGCCCCTATGGTCCGGTGGCCGACCTCGGTGTGGACGGCGTACGCGAAGTCCACGGGCGTGGCCCCGGCGGGCAGCGCTATGACGTCGCCCTTGGGCGTGAAGACGAAGACCTCGTTGCGGGAGAGGTCGAAGCGCAGCGAGTCGAGGAACTCGCCTGGGTCCTCGGTCTCCTTCTGCCAGTCCAGCAGCTGGCGCAGCCAGGCCATGTCGTTGACCGTGTCCTGGCCGGCGCTGCCCTTGGCGGCCTGCGGGACGTCGGTGCGGACCTTGGAGGTGCCGGCGACGGTCTGCTGCTTGTACTTCCAGTGGGCGGCGATCCCGTACTCGGCACGGCGGTGCATGTCGAAGGTGCGGATCTGGAGCTCGACCGGCTTGCCGCTGGGCCCGATGACCGTCGTGTGGAGCGACTGGTACATGTTGAACTTGGGCATCGCGATGTAGTCCTTGAACCGGCCGGGGACCGGATTCCATCGCGCGTGCACCGTGCCCAGGGCCGCGTAGCAGTCCCGTACGGTGTCGACGAGGACGCGGATGCCCACCAGGTCGTAGATCTCCGCGAAGTCACGGCCGCGGACGATCATCTTCTGGTAGACGCTGTAGTAGTGCTTGGGCCGGCCGGTGACGGTGGCCTTGATGCGCGCGGCGCGCAGGTCGGTCTGCACCTCGTCGGTGACGACGGCGAGGTACTCGTCGCGCTTGGGGGCGCGCTCGGCGACGAGCCGCACGATCTCGTCGTACATCTTGGGGTAGAGGATCGCGAAGGCGAGGTCCTCGAGCTCCCACTTGATCGTGTTCATGCCCAGCCGGTGCGCCAGCGGGGCGTAGATCTCGAGGGTCTCGCGGGCCTTCTTCTCCTGCTTCTCCCGCTTGAGGTAGCGCATGGTGCGCATGTTGTGCAGGCGGTCGGCGAGCTTGATCACGAGGACCCGGGGGTCCTTGGCCATCGCCACGACCATCTTGCGGACGGTCTCGGCCTGGGCGGCCTCGCCGAACTTGACCCGGTCGAGCTTGGTGACGCCGTCGACGAGGAGGGCCACGGCGTCGCCGAAGTCGCGGCGCAGGTCTTCGAGGCCGTACTCGGTGTCCTCGACGGTGTCGTGGAGCAGACCGGCCATCAGGGTGGCGGGGTCCATGCCGAGCTCGGCGAGGATGGTGGTCACCGCGAGCGGGTGGGTGATGTACGGGTCACCGCTCTTGCGCTTCTGGCCGCGGTGCCAGCGCTCGGCGACCTGGTAGGCCTGTTCCAGCTGGCGCAGCGTCGCCGTCTCGATCTTCGGGTCGTTGCTGCGGACTATGCGGAGCAGGGGCTCCAGTACCGGGTTGTACGGGTTGGTGCGCTGGACGCCGAGCCGGGCGAGCCGGGCGCGCACCCGGTTGGAGGACCCGGCCGACTTCGCCGGCGCGGGCTTGACCGGCGGGGCCGGCGGGGGCGTGGCGGCGGGCGCCGCGGCCTGCTCGGCCTGCGGGTCTGGCTGCGCGGCGGAGAGTGGCTGGACCTCGTCTGGCAAGAGCGCTCCTCACGGGGGTCCCCCCAGACGGAGTCCGGGGGAGGATCCGGTGCCCGTGTCCGGTCCGGATAACCCATCGTAGCGAGGGTTCCGCTCCCTCGTTCGCCGAGCCTCCTTCCGGCTGGGCCGCAGGCCGGACTCCCGGCAGCGGCGCCGCACACGCGAAACGGCGGGTACCCGGGATGTCCCGGATACCCGCCGCTCGGCAAGCGAGAACGTCAGACCACGATCAGCGCATCCAGCGGAGCCTCACCCAGCGCACCGGCCAGCTTCGCCCGACCGGGCAGGAAGGACAGCTCCATCAGGACCGCCACCCCGGCGACCTCCGCGCCGGCCCGCCGGATCAGCGAGAGCGACGCCTCGGCGGTGCCACCGGTGGCCAGCACGTCGTCGATGACCATGACCCGGTCGCCGGCCGACAGATCCTCCGCGTGGACCTCGATCTCCGCGGTGCCGTACTCCAGCTCGTAGGACTGCGCCAGCGTCGCCCCCGGCAGCTTCCCGGCCTTGCGCACCGGCACGAAGCCGATCCCGGCCTGTACGGCCACCGGAGCCGCCAGGATGAACCCGCGCGCCTCCAGCCCGACGATCTTCGTCGCGCCGTACTGCCCGGCCAGCTCCACCAGCGCGTCCGTCAGCGCCGCGAACGCCTTCGGGTCCGCCAGCAGCGGGGTGATGTCCTTGAACATCACGCCCGGCTTCGGGTAGTCCGCCACGTCCTTGATCCGGCCGAGCAGCAGCTCGCGAACGTCCGCGGAGAGCAGCTCGGTCACCGGCGCCGTCCCTGTCGGCCCTGCGCCACGACCTGCGGCTCGTCCCCGGACTCGTAGCCCTCGTCCGCGGACTCGCCCTTCGCCGCCGCGGCCGCCCGCTTCGCGAGCACCCGCTTCTTCAGGGCCTTCATCGCCGGCTCGCGCTCCTTGAGGTCCACGACCAGCGGGGTCGCGATGAAGATCGAGGAGTACGCACCGGCCGCGAGGCCGACGAACAGCGACAGCGAGATGTCGTTCAGCATGCCGGCGTCCAGGAGGCCGCCGCCGATGAAGAGCAGGGCCGCGACCGGGAGCAGCGCCACGACCGTGGTGTTGATCGAGCGGACCAGCGTGCCGTTGATGCTGCGGTTGGCGACCTCGCTGTACGTCCAGCGGGTCTGCTTGGTGATGTCCTTCGACCCCTCCTTGAGACCGTCGAAGACGACGACGGTGTCGTAGAGCGAGTAACCGAGGATCGTCAGCAGACCGATGACCGTACCCGGGGTGACCTCGAAGCCGACCAGCGCGTAGATGCCGACGGTGATCGTGAGGTCGTGGATCAGGGCGATCAGTGCCGCGACCGCCATCCGCCACTCGAAGGCGATGGCCAGGTAGATCACCACGAGGACCATGAAGATGCCGAGGCCGGTCCAGGCCTTGTTGGCGATCTGCTCACCCCAGCTGGGGCCGACCAGGTCCGCGTTGATGTCGGCCTCGGTGACCTTGAGGTCGGTGGCGAGCTGCTTCTTCACGTCGGTCGCGGAGTCGGTGTCCAGACCGGAGATCTGGATCCGCAGGCCGCCGGTGCCGAGCTCTTGGACGATCGCGTCGTGGCCCGAGGCCTTCTCCGCGTCCTCCGTGGCCTTGGCGATCGAGACGGCCGTCTTCGGAGTGGTGAAGACGGCACCGCCCTTGAACTCGATGCCCATGTTGAGGCCCTGAATGGCCAGGGCCGCGATCGCCGTGATGGTGATCAGGATGGAAACGCCGTACCAGATGAAGCGCTTGCCGACGAAGTCGTAGCCGACCTCACCGCGGTACAGCCTGGCGCCGAGATCTCCCAGCTTCGACATCTCTCACGC
Organism: Streptomyces sp. NBC_01546; assembly: GCF_045208355.1. Lineage (NCBI taxonomy): Bacteria > Bacillati > Actinomycetota > Actinomycetes > Kitasatosporales > Streptomycetaceae > Streptomyces > Streptomyces sp. NBC_01546. The sequence continues at coordinate 6,464,185 of NZ_CP109379.1, read as the reverse complement.
CTCCTTTGCGTCGACGGGGGCGGGTGCGGCGGTACGGCGGGACCGGCGCAGCGGCGGCTTGGCACCGAGCCGCTTCGGGTCCAGCCCGGACCACGGGTGACCGCTGGCGAAGAACTTCGTACGCGCCAGCAGCGTCATGATCGGCTTGGTGAAGAGGAACACCACGACCACGTCGAGCAGGGTGGTGAGACCCAGCGTGAAGGCGAAGCCCTGCACCTTGCCGACGGTGACGATGAACAGCACCGCGGCCGCCAGGAACGACACGAAGTCGGAGACCAGGATGGTGCGCCGGGCCCGCGGCCAGGCACGCTCGACGGCCGGACGCAGGGTGCGGCCCTCGCGGATCTCGTCCCGGATGCGTTCGAAGTACACGATGAACGAGTCCGCCGTGATGCCGATCGCGACGATCGCACCGCAGACGGCGGGCAGGTTCAGCGCGAACCCGATGCCCTTGCCGAGCAGCGCCATGATCGTGTAGGTGAGGATCGCGGAGACCAGGAGGCTGACGATGGCGACGAACGCCAGGCCCCGGTAGTACACCAGCAGGTAGATCACCACGAGCAGCAGGCCGATGGCACCGGCGATCAGGCCGGCCTTCAGCTGCTCACCGCCGAGGGCGGCCGTGACGGTGGTGACGCTGTCCTCGCTGAAGGAGAGCGGCAGGGCGCCGTACGAGAGCATGTTGCCCAGGTCCTGCGCGGACTGCTGGGTGAAGCCGCCGGAGATCTCGGCGTTGCCGCCGGTCAGCGCCTGGCTGACGGACGGGTCGGAGATGACCTGGCCGTCGAGCACGATCGCGAACTGGTTCTGCGGCATCTGCTTGGTGGCGAGCTCACCGGTGATCTTGGCGAACTTATCGGCGCCCTTGTCGGTGAACTGCATCGTGACGATCCAGGCACCGCGCTGCGGGTCGATGACGCCCTTGGCGTCCTTCACGTCCTGGCCGTCGACCTGGGCCGGGCCGAGGATCCACTTGCCCCAGGCGGTGCCGCGCTGGCCACAGGCGACCATCGGGTCCGTGGGCTTGACGCCCTTGCCGGCGGCGGCGCGCTGCTCCTCGTTGGAGCAGTCCAGCTTCGCGAAGGCGTCCTGCAGGCCGGCGGCCGCGGTCTCCTCGGCCGACGGGGGCGTGGACGGCGACGGCGCGCCCGACGGGGAGCCCGACGGGGTCGCGGTGGCCTTGTTGTCGTCTGCCTTCTTCGACTCGCTACCCGAGGGGGTGGGAGTGGGGGCGTTCGGGGCCTTGAGGGCCTCGCTGAGCGCACGGCCCTGGGAAGTGGCGCTGGACGACGGGGTGGCCGACGGGGACTTGCCGTCCCCGGCCTTGGGGGCCTGCGAGCCGCTCGCGGAGGGGCTCGGGCTCTGGGTGCCCTCGGGAGCGGCGGGGGTGCCGTCGGCGAAGGCGAGGACCGGGCGGAAGTACAGCTGGGCGGTGGTACCGACCTGCTCGCGCGCCTGCTGCTCGTTCGTCCCCTTGGGGATGTTCACGATGATGTGGTCGCGGCCCTGCGTCTGGACCTCGGCCTCCTGCACGCCGAGACCGTTGACACGGCGCTCGATGATGCCGACCGCCGTGTTCATGTTGGTCTCGTTGATCGCGTCCGGCTTGCCGGGCTCGCTCTTGGCCTTGAGCGTGATGCTCGTGCCGCCGGCGAGGTCGATGCCGAGCCGGGGAGTCGTCTGCTTGGAGAGGAACATCCCCGCGGTGAGCGCCACCATCGCGATCAGGATGATCGCCAGGGCGCGCCCCGGCCTCCCCTGAGCCCCCGTGGGCCGCCGGCCCTTCTTCGGTGCTGCCACCTTGTCGTTTCTCCCTGTCCAACCGCCTGCGCCGGGTCAGCGCACGGACGGCCACGAAATGTGTGGTGGGGACCCCTGCCCCCCGCAGAAGTGGGTCACTGACCGGGACCGCGACGGCCGCCGATCAGGCGCCCTCGCGGTCCCCGGCCCGTGCGCTACTTCGCGCCGGGCTCGCCGTCCGCCTTGCCGTCCTTGGGCTCGTCGCCCTTGGGCTCGTCCTTCGGCTCGTCCTTCTTGCCGAGGTCCAGCTTCGGGGTCTCGTCCGCGTCCTTCTCGGTGAGGGAGGAGGCGTCGTCGGGGACGACCGGCGTGTCGATGGTCAGATCATCGGTCGCGCCGTGGACGATGCGGTTGTATTCCGCGTCGTCGAGGACGGCGCCGATGGAGTTCTTCGCGAAGATCGCGTGGACGCCGGGAGCCACCTCAAGGGTGACGGTGTCGTCGCCGATCTCCTTCACCGTGGCGTACATGCCGCCGATGGTGCGGACCCCGGTGCCGGGCGTCATGTGGTCGCGCATCTGCGCGGCCGCCTGCTGCTTCTTCTTCGCGGAGCGGGTCATCAGGAACATCGCCCCGATGAGCACGATGAACGGGAGGAGTGTCACGATATTCACGGGACGGAGATCCTTCGCACGACCGCACGCGGACGGCGGCCTTTTCTACGGGGGTGGGCATGCCGACCTGAAAGGGCGGCATCGGCGGAGTCTAGGCGAGTCCGCACCGATGGAACAACGCCCAGCATGGCACCGGGGTTCCTGAGGGTGCGAACGTCCGCGCCGTCAGGCCCTGAACAAGCCCTGTTGTCCGCTTGATCCGCTCCCGTGCTGCTGGGGCGGCACGAGCCCCAGGTGGGCCCAGGCGGCAGGCGTCGCGACGCGCCCCCGCGGGGTGCGTGCGAGCAGCCCTTCGCGGACGAGGAACGGCTCCGCGACCTCCTCCACGGTTTCCCGCTCCTCGCCGACGGCGACGGCGAGCGTGGAGAGGCCCACGGGCCCGCCGCCGAAGAGCTTGAGCAGCGCCTCCAGGACGGCCCGGTCCAGCCGGTCGAGCCCGCGCGCGTCCACCTCGTACACCTGGAGGGCGGTACCGGCCACCTCACGGTTGATCACACCGTCGGCGCGGACCTGGGCGTAGTCGCGGACCCGGCGCAGCAGGCGGTTGGCGATGCGCGGGGTGCCGCGGGAGCGGCCGGCGATCTCGGCGGCGCCGTCGACGTCGATCTCGACGTCGAGGAGGCGGGCGGAGCGGTGGATGACGCGCTCCAGCTCCTCGGGGGCGTAGAACTCCATGTGCCCGGTGAACCCGAAGCGGTCGCGCAGCGGGGGCGGCAGCAGTCCGGCCCGTGTGGTCGCCCCGACGAGGGTGAACGGGGGCAGCTCCAGCGGGATCGCCGTGGCCCCGGGCCCCTTGCCGACGATCACGTCGACGCGGAAGTCCTCCATGGCCATGTAGAGCATTTCCTCGGCGGGCCGGGACATGCGGTGGATCTCGTCGAGGAAGAGGACCTCGCCCTCCTGGAGGGAGGAGAGGATCGCGGCGAGGTCTCCGGCGTGCTGGATGGCGGGGCCGGAGGTGATGCGGATGGGCGCGCCCATCTCGGCCGCGATGATCATCGACAGGGTGGTCTTGCCGAGGCCGGGGGCGCCGGAGAGCAGGACGTGGTCGGCGGTCGCGCCGCGCTGGCGGGCCGCCTTGAGGACGAGGTCCAGCTGCTGGCGGACCTTCTCCTGACCGACGAACTCGCCGAGGTCCTTGGGACGCAGCGCCGCCTCGACGGCGGTGTCCTCCCCGTCGGCTGCCGGCGCGACAATGCGGTCGCTCTCGTCGTCCCAGTTCACGGTGTCAGTCTGCCTTCTCGGTTCGTACGGTGGTCCGGGGGCCGGCCCCCGGCAGCGGCGCCGCGCGGGCGGGTCAGCGGGCTCGGTTCAGGGACTGGAGCGCGGCGCGCAGGAGCTGCGGGACAGGGGCCGAGCCGCCGGCGGCGATGGCGGCCTCGGCCTGCGGGGTCACCGCGGAGACGGCCTCCTCGGCGTCACGGGACGCGTAGCCGAGCCCGATCAGCGCCGCGGCCAGCTGCTCGGTCCACGGCGCGGGCCCGGCGGCCACGGCCCGCTGCGCGCCGACCAGGCCGCTCGCGCCCAGCGGGGCCCCCAGCTTGTCCTTCAGCTCCAGGAGCAGCTTCTGCGCCCCCTTCTTGCCGATCCCCGGCACCGCCATCAGCGCCTTCTCGTCACCCGTCGAGACAGCCGTCCGCAGCGCGTCCGGGCTGTGCACCCCGAGCATCGCCTGCGCCAGCCTCGGCCCGACCCCGCTCGCGGTCTGGAGCAGTTCAAAGACCTGCCGCTCGTCGTCGTCGGCGAAGCCGTAGAGGGTGAGCGAGTCCTCCCGTACGACCAGCGAGGTGGCCAGCCGGGCCTGCTCGCCCATCCGCAGGCCGGCGATGGTGTTCGGCGTGCAGTGCACGGCCATGCCCACTCCCCCGACCTCGATCACGGCCAGGGTGGGGGCGAGCGCGGCGACCGGGCCGCTGACGAAGGCGATCATCGGGTACGGCCTTTCGAGCCAGAGGCGTGCAGGGCGACCGCCTGCTGGAGGCGGTTCTGGGCGGGGGCCCGCCAGATGTGGCAGATGGCGAGGGCGAGGGCATCGGCGGCGTCGGCGGGCTTCGGCGGTGCGTCCAGCCTGAGCAGCCGGGTCACCATGGCTCCGACCTGGGCCTTGTCGGCCCGGCCGCTGCCGGTGACGGCGGCCTTGACCTCGCTCGGGGTGTGCAGCGCGACCGGTATCCCGCGCCGGGCCGCGCACAGCATGGCGACGGCGCTCGCCTGGGCGGTGCCCATCACGGTGCTGACGTTGTGCTGGCTGAACACCCGTTCCACGGCGACGACTTCGGGCCGGTGGGTGTCGAGCCATTCCTCGATGCCCTGCTCGATGGCGACGAGCCGGTTGCCCAACTCGGCGTCCGCGGGGGTCCGTACGACCCCCACCGCGAGCATGGTCAGGGGGCGGCCGGCGACACCCTCGACGACGCCGATACCGCATCGCGTCAGCCCCGGGTCCACACCCAGTACGCGCACCGCCGCCCCCTCTTTTCGATCTTTTCGATCGCCTGTCCGTGTCTGTCCGTGCAGGCTATCGGGCGCCACTGACAAAGCGACGGGCCGACAGGGTGTGTCCTGTCGGCCCGTCCCATACAAGCGCCCCGCTCAGGCGTCGACCTTCTCCATGACCTCGTCCGAGACGTCGAAGTTGGCGAAGACGTTCTGCACGTCGTCGCTGTCCTCCAGCGCGTCGATCAGCTTGAAGATCTTGCGCGCGCCCTCTTCGTCCAGCTCGACCTGCATGGTCGGCAGGAAGTTGGAGTCGGCCGAGTCGTAGTCGATGCCCGCGTCCTGGAGAGCGGTACGGACGGCGACCATGTCGGTGGCCTCGCTGATGATCTCGAAGCTCTCGCCGAGGTCGTTGACCTCTTCGGCACCGGCCTCGAGCACCGTCTCCAGGACGTCGTCCTCGGAGAGCTCGCCCTTGGGCAGGAGGACGACACCCTTGCGGTTGAACAGGTACGAGACCGAGCCCGGGTCGGCCATCGAGCCGCCGTTGCGGGTCATGGCCACGCGCACGTCGGAGGCGGCGCGGTTGCGGTTGTCGGTGAGGCACTCGATGAGCACCGCGACACCGTTCGGACCGTAGCCCTCGTACATGATCGTCTCGTAGTCGGCGCCGCCGGCCTCGAGGCCGCCGCCGCGCTTGACCGCGGAGTCGATGTTCTTGTTGGGGACCGAGCTCTTCTTGGCCTTCTGGATGGCGTCGAAGAGCGTCGGGTTGCCATCGATGTCGGCGCCGCCCATGCGGGCCGCGACCTCGATGTTCTTGATCAGCTTCGCGAAGAGCTTGCCGCGCTTGGCGTCAACCACGGCCTTCTTGTGCTTCGTCGTAGCCCATTTAGAGTGGCCGGACATCTGCCTGTCTCCTTCGCGTCACCAACAGTGTTCGTCCCCGATCCTACCGGGAGCTGATTACAGCCCGGCGCGCACCATGTCGACGAAGTACGCGTGGACTCGGTCGTCGCCGGTCAGTTCGGGGTGGAACGACGTCGCGAGGACGTTGCCCTGGCGCACGGCGACCGTGTGGCCGTCGTACGTGGCGAGCACCTCGGCGGCGCCGCCGACGGACTCGACCCACGGGGCGCGGATGAAGACGCCCTGGACCGGGCCGCCCGCTATGCCCGCGAAGTCGATCTCCGCCTCGAAGGACTCGTTCTGGCGGCCGAAGGCGTTGCGGCGGACGATCATGTCGATGCCGCCCAGGGTCTCCTGGTCCTCACGGCCGTCCAGGAGCTTGTCGGCGAGCATGATCATGCCGGCGCAGGTGCCGTACACCGGCATGCCGGCCCGCACGCGCTCGCGCAGCGGCTCGAGCATGCCGAACAGCACGGCGAGCTTCGACATGGTCGTGGACTCGCCGCCGGGGATCACCAGGGCGTCTACCTCGGCGAGCTCCTCGGGACGCCGGACCGGCCTGGCCACGGCGTCCGCCGCGGCCAGGGCGATCAGGTGCTCCCGTACATCACCCTGGAGAGCCAGGACGCCGATAACGGGGGTGTTCGTCATGAGGTGATTACCAGCCGCGGTTGGCGTAGCGCTCGGCCTCGGGGAGGGTGTCGCAGTTGATGCCGACCATGGCCTCGCCCAGGTTGCGGGACGCGTCCGCGATGATCTTCGGGTCGTCGTAGAAGGTGGTGGCCTTCACGATGGCGGCGGCACGCTTGGCCGGGTCGCCCGACTTGAAGATGCCGGAGCCGACGAAGACGCCCTCGGCGCCGAGCTGGCGCATCAGGGCGGCGTCGGCCGGGGTGGCGACGCCACCGGCGGAGAACAGCACGACCGGGAGCTTGCCGAGCTCGGCGACTTCCTTGACGAGCTCGTACGGGGCGCGCAGCTCCTTGGCGGCGGCGAACAGCTCGTTGTTGTCGTAGCCGCGCAGGCGGGCGATCTCGTTCTTGATCTGGCGCAGGTGGCGAACGGCCTCGACGACGTTGCCGGTACCGGCCTCGCCCTTCGAGCGGATCATGGCCGCGCCCTCGGCGATGCGGCGCAGGGCCTCGCCCAGGTTGGTGGCACCACAGACGAAGGGGGTGGTGAAGGCCCACTTGTCGGAGTGGTTGACCTCGTCGGCCGGGGTCAGGACCTCGGACTCGTCGATGTAGTCGACGCCGAGGGACTGCAGGACCTGGGCCTCGACGAAGTGGCCGATGCGGGACTTGGCCATGACGGGGATCGAGACGGCCTCGATGATCTCTTCGATCATGTTCGGGTCCGACATGCGCGCCACGCCGCCGTCCTTGCGGATGTCGGCGGGGACCCGCTCGAGGGCCATGACGGCCACGGCGCCGGCGTCCTCGGCGATCTTCGCCTGCTCGGCGTTGACCACGTCCATGATCACGCCGCCCTTGAGCTGCTCGGCCATGCCGCGCTTGACGCGCGAGGTGCCGATGGCCGACTCAGCGGACTGGGGGGTGGTGGGAAGCGTGCTCACGGATTGACCTCACTCGAAAGGAAGACGGGTGCTACTGGCACTACTCTGCCGAGGAAACCCCACTGATCAGTCCACTACAAGGGCCAATGTGGAGCTTGTGGCCCCTTCACTTGTCCCCTGCGGCCCTAGACCGGCCTCTCGGCGAGATCCGCCGGAGGCTCGTCGTCCATTTCAAAGGCCAGCGGGAACGGCGCGTGCCCGGCCAGCCGGAACCAGCGGACCTTGCGGTGCCTGCGCAGGGCGCGGGCGGCCCGTACGGCGTCGTTGTGGAACCGGCGCGCCATGGGCACCCGGCGGACGGCCGCCGCCAGCTCCTCGGTGGCCGCGGCCCCACCCGGCGCGGCCTTCAGCACCTCGACCTGGTCGGCATCGGCGAACACCGCGCGCAGCGCCTGGCTGAGCTCGCTCTCGGCGACCTCCCGGTGCTCCTCCTCGGCCTGCCGCGCGGCGTGCGCGGCCTCGTACAGCACCAGGGAGGACGCGGGGTCGAGCACTCCGGAGGCGGCCACTTCCACCACCACGGAGGCCCTCCGCACGAGCTGCGCGTCCAGCGCGGCCCGCGAGGCGTCCATCCGCGAGTGCAACCGGTCGAGCCGGCCGGCGGTCCAGCTGAGGTAGACCCCGATGACACCGAGAGCCAGGGCAATCCAGACAAGGGTTTCGATCACGGGCCGCGACTTTACCGGCCCCTCAGGCGGACGAGTCCCGCGAGAAGCCCAGGCGGGTGCGGAGGGGGATGCGTTCGTCCGTGGCGACCGCCGCCGCGCCGTCCGTGACCGTTTCGTAGACCGCGAGGATGTCCGCGCCGACCGTGGACCAGTCGAAGCGGCGGACGTGCGCCGAGCCGCGGGCGCTGAGTTCCGCGCGGCGGGCCGGGTCGCGCAGGAGGGCGATCGCGCCGGTCGCGAGGGCGTCGGCGTTCTCGTTCGTGAAGAGGTCGCCCGCGCCGCCCTGGTCCAGGACCTGCGCGAAGGCGTCCAGGTCGGACGCCAGGACCGCCGCGCCCGCCGACAGGGCCTCGACCAGGATGATGCCGAAGCTCTCGCCGCCGGTGTTCGGGGCGACGTACACGTCGACGCTGCGCAGCAGCCGGGCCTTGTCCTCGTCCGAGACCATGCCGAGGAATTCGACGCGGGAGCGGAGGTCTGCCGGGAGGGAGGCCACCGCCTCCTCCTCGTCACCGCGGCCGGCGACGAGCAGCCGTACGTCCGGGCAGGCCGCCACGATCTTCGGGAAGGCCGCCATCAGCACGGGCAGGCCCTTGCGCGGCTCGTCGATGCGGCCGATGAAGCCCAGCGTCTGGCCGGACCAGGAGGGATTGGGTTCCGCGGAGGCGAAGAAGTCCACGTCGACACCGTTAGGGATCACCACCGCGTCCCCGCCGAGGTGCTCGACCAGCGTGCGCCGGGCGTACTCGCTCACCGCGATCCGGGCGCTGATCTTCTCCAGGGCCGGCTGGAGGATCGGGTACGCCGCGATCATCGCCCGCGAGCGCGGGTTCGAGGTGTGGAAGGTCGCCACGATCGGGCCCTGCGCCGCCCAGCAGGACAGCAGTCCCAGCGAGGGCGAGGCCGGCTCGTGGATGTGGATCACGTCGAAGGTGCCGTCGTGCAGCCAGCGCCGCACCCGCGCGGCGGAGAGGAAGCCGAAGTTCAGGCGGGCGACGGAGCCGTTGTAGGGCACCGGCACGGCGCGGCCCGCCGAGATCACGTACGGGGGCAGCGGGGTCTCGTCGTCCGCCGGGGCCAGGACCGACACGTCGTGGCCGAGGCGGATCAGGTGCTCGGCCAGGTCCCGGATGTGGAACTGGACGCCGCCCGGCACGTCCCACGAGTACGGGCACACGATGCCGATCTTCACTACGGGCGCTCCTCCAGGTCGTCGAGCCACAGCCGCTGAAGCATGTGCCAGTCCTCCGGGTGCTCGGCGATGCCCCACGCGAAGGCGTCCGCCAGGGCCTGCGTCATGGCCGCGGTCTTCTCGATCCGGGTCCCCGCCTTGGGAACCTCCACCTCGGGGTGGATCCGGCCGTACATCTTCGGCGTGTCCCCGTAGTGCAGGGTCGCCGGGAGCAGCACCGCCCCCGTCTGCTGGGCCAGCAGCGCCGGCCCGGCCGGCATGCGCGCCGGCGAGCCGAAGAAGTCCACCTCGACCCCGGAGGCCGACAGGTCCCGGTCCGCGACCAGGCAGACCAGGCCGCCGGAGCGCAGGCGGCGGGCGAGCGTGCCGAAGGCGGCGCCGCCGCTGTGCGGCAGGACCTCCATGCCCAGGCTCTCCCGGTAGGCCACGAACCGGTCGTAGAGGGTCTCGGGCTTGAGCCGCTCGGCGACCGTGGTGAACGGCGCCCCCATGTGGCCGATGGCCCAGGCCCCGGCGAGGTCCCAGTTGGCGAGGTGCGGCAGGGCCACGACCACTCCGCGCCCGGAGTCGAGGGCCTCGCGCAGCAGGTGCTCGTCCTTGAACTCGACGTCCGTGCTGAACCGCTTCGTGTCCATGGCCGGCAACCGGAAGGACTCCATCCAGTACCGCATGTACGAGCGCATGCCCGCGTGCGACAGCTCGCGCAGCCGCTCCGGCGTCGCGTCCGGCACCACCCGGGCCAGATTCGACTCCAGCCGCAGCACGCTCTTGCCGCGCCGCTTCCACACGAAGTCCGCGATCCGCCGGCCCAGGGCCACCGCGGCCGGCTCGGGCAGCTTCTTGACCCCGGCCCAGCCGAGCCCGTACAGCCCGTCGACCAGCTTGTCCTGCGCTGCGCCCATCAGGCAGTCCCGCCCTCGGCGGCGGCCGCGGCGGCGTCCGCCTCGGCCGACTCACGGCGTACGGTGACCACCCGCTGGATCAGCGTGACCAGCGAGCCGATCGCCACGATCCACAGCGCGATCGGCAGCAGCACCCCGATCCAGGACGGCACGCCGAAGGTCTGCAGCCCGGACAGGCCGGCCGCGACCAGCGAGATCACCAGCCGCTCGGCACGTTCGATCAGGCCGTTGACGGCCACCGGCAGCCCGATCGACTCGCCGCGCGCCTTCGTGTAGGAGACCACCTGGCCGCTGGCCAGGCAGAAGATCGTCACCGCGCACAGCGCGTTGTCGTTGCCGGAGCCCGCGTACCAGAGCGCGAGTCCGCCGAAGATCGCCGCGTCCGCCACCCGGTCGAGGGTGGAGTCGAGGAAGGCCCCCCACCGGCTGGAGACGCCGGCCTGGCGGGCCATGTTCCCGTCCACCAGGTCGGAGAAGACGAAGAGGGTGATGGTGATCGTGCCCCAGAAGAACTCTCCCCGGGGGAAGAAGACCAGCGCTCCCGCCACCACTCCGGCCGTGCCGATCAGGGTGACCGCGTCCGGGCTCACCCCCCGCCGGAGCAGAAAAGCGGCGAATGGCGTGAGAACACGCGTGAAGAATGCACGCGCGTACTTGTTCAGCATGGCCTTCCCGGAGGGTCGCTGGGCCGCACGGCCACCACGGCCACCGGCTGGCCCATCGTAGCCAGCGCGCCGCCCCCCGCACGCCGCGCACCCACCGGTTCGTGCCGCGTAAGACGTGCTTCACGTCACGGACCCCCTCGCGCACCCCTCCCCGTACGCCACCGGTACGACGTATGGACGCGGTGTGACACCAGTGCAAAGCTCGAATAGCCCCGCTTTTTCCCTCGAAGCATGCAGCCCTCCTAGAAGAATGCAGCCCTCTTCGAGGAAAGCAGCCCTCCTAGAAGGAATCAGCTTCCTCGAACGAATCCACCCTCCTCACCGTCACCACCGGGAGGCACGAGAATCATGGGAGCCACCTCACACCAAGCCGGAGCCGCCGGCAGGGCACTGACGGCCGACCGCCCCTCCTCCGTACGGAACGTCGTGCTGGTCGGCCACAGCGGATCGGGCAAGACCACGCTGGTCGAAGCCCTCGCCCTGACCGCCGGAGCGGTCAACCGGGCCGGCCGGGTCGAGGACGGTGCCACGGTCTCCGACTACGACGAGATCGAGCACCGCCGACAACGTTCCGTCCAGCTGTCCCTCGTCCCCGTCGAATGGGGCGGAATCAAGATCAACATCTTGGACACCCCCGGATACGCCGACTTCGTCGGAGAGCTCAGGGCCGGTCTGCGCGCCGCGGACGCGGCCCTTTTCGTCGTCTCGGCCTCCGACGGCATCGACGGCGCGACCCGCATGGTCTGGGACGAGTGCGAGGCCGTCGGCATGCCGCGCGCCATCGTCGTCACCCACCTGGAGGCCGCCCGCGCCGACTACACCCAGATGGCCAACATCTGCGGCGAGATCTTCGGCGCCGACGACCCCGACGCCGTCATCCCGCTCTACCTCCCCCTGCACGGCCCCGCCGGCCCCGACGGCCACGCCCCCGTGACCGGCCTCCTCGGCCTGCTCTCCCAGCGCGTCTACGAGTACTCCTCCGGCGAGCGCGCCGAGCGCGATCCGGACCCCGCCGAGCTCGCCCTCATCTCCGGCGCCCGATCCCGCCTCATCGAGGGGATCATCGCCGAGAGCGAGGACGAGAGCCTCATGGACCGGTACCTCGGCGGCGAGGACATCGACATCAAGACCCTCGTCGACGACCTGGAGCGCGCCGTGGCCCGCGGCACCTTCCACCCCGTCCTGATGGCGGCCCCCGCCGCCGAGGGCGCCAAGCAGGGACTGGGCACCGTGGAGCTCCTCGAGCTGATCACCGGCGGGTTCCCCACCCCCCTGGAGCGCCCCGCCCTGGCCGTCACCGCCCCGGACGGCGCCCCCCGCCCCGCCGTCACCTGCGATCCCGCCGGCCCCCTCCTGGCCGAGGTCGTCAAGACCTCCTCCGACCCCTACGTCGGCCGCGTCTCCCTCGTACGCGTCTTCTCCGGCACCCTGCGCCCCGAGGAGACCGTCCACGTCTCCGGTCACGGCCTCGCCGACCGCGGACACGAGGACCACGACGTGGACGAGCGGATCGGCACGCTCACCTCCCCCTTCGGCAAACAGCAGCGCACCCTCACCCGGTGCATCGCGGGCGACCTCGCCTGCGTGGCCAAGCTCACCCGCGCCGAGACCGGCGACACCCTCTCCGCCAAGGACGGCCCGCTCCTCATGGAGCCCTGGGCCATGCCCGACCCGCTGCTCCCCCTCGCCATCGAGGCCCACAGCAAGGCCGACGAGGACAAGCTCTCCCAGGGCCTGGCCCGCCTCGTCGCCGAGGACCCGACCATGCGGCTCGAGCAGAACCCGCACACCCACCAGGTCGTCCTGTGGTGCCTCGGCGAGGCCCACCAGGACGTCGCGCTGGAGCGGCTGCGCACCCGCTACGGCGTCCAGGTCGACGCCGTGCCCCACAAGGTGAGCCTGCGCGAGACCTTCGGGGCGAAGGCGGCGGGGCGCGGCCGCCACGTCAAACAGTCCGGCGGCCACGGCCAGTTCGCCATCTGCGAGATCGAGGTGGAGCCGCTGCCGCCCGGCAGCGGCATCGAGTTCGTCGACAAGGTCGTCGGCGGCTCCGTGCCCCGCCAGTTCATCCCGTCCGTGGAGAAGGGCGTACGCACCCAGGCCGCGCGCGGGGTCGCGGCCGGGTACCCGCTGGTCGACGTGCGCGTCACCCTCCTCGACGGCAAGGCGCACTCGGTGGACTCCTCCGACGCCGCGTTCCAGACCGCCGGCGCCCTCGCCCTGCGCGAAGCCGCCGCCGAGGCCCGCATCCACCTCCTCGAACCCGTCGCCGAGCTCTCCGTACTGATCCCCGACGAGTACGTGGGCCCCGTCATGAGCGACCTCGCGGGCCGTCGCGGCCGGGTCGTCGGCACGGAACAGGCGGGTCCGGGGCGCACCTGGGTCCGCGCCGAGATCCCCGAGATCGAGATCGGCCGCTACGCCGTCGAGCTGCGCTCCGTCTCGCACGGCACCGGCCGCTTCGCCCGGAACTACGCCCGCCACGAACCCATGCCACCTCAGATCGCCGAGAAGGTGCGCGAACAGGCGGAGAAGGGAACGTAATTGACATAGCGTCGGGAGACGCCGCCCACCCAACCTGCTTGCGGTGGGCGGCATTTCCCTGTCCCATGACCATGGGGTGAGATCGCCCGATAGGCTCATCGGCGCACCAAAGAGCACGAACGCACAGCGATGGGGGGCAGCGGTGGCGGACGACGGATTCGACTTCAGGCCCGGGGCACAGATTCCGCTCCAGGGCGGCGGGGGGCAGACGGCGGCGACCAACGCGCTGGCCTCCGCCGCGTACCGGGACGGCGCGAAGGACAGCGGGCTGGCCCTCATACTCGGGGCCAACAGCGAGAACCACCCCGCCACCGTCAAGCCCCCGAAGATCTCCCTCTTCGAGCCCAACCTCGGCGAGGCCTTCTGCCGGGCCGTCGAGGCCCGCACGCTGGCCTCCGGCCGCAAGCCGCTGATCCAGTCATTCGGAGCCGACCCGCAGACCGTCGTCGAGCACTGCCTGGCCGCCTCCCGCATCCGCAAGGAGCGCGACCAGAAGCTCCGCCTGATCATGCTGTTCTGCGGTGTGATGTTCCTGCCGGGTCTGCTGCTGTGGCTGGGCCTGTTCCAGCTCCGCAAGAGCCTGGCCTCCGGCGAGGGCAAGCGCGCGTCCTGGGTGGGCACCGCGCTCCTGGTCGGCGTCGGCATCGTGGTGGCCGTCCTGATGTTCAGGCTGCCTTTCACCGGCTTCTTCGGCCTCTACCTGCGCGGCATGATCATCGCCCCGGCCCTGGGCTGGCTGCTCGCCCGCCGACTCTGCGAGTCCACCGCCCGCGACCTGCGCTCCCGCTGGGACGGGCTGCTGGACGGTGACGGGATCGGCGCCAAGATCCCGGAGGCGGTGCCGGGCAATCCCGACGAGAAGGCCCGCGAGGACCTGCGCCACCAGCTGGCCAAACTGACCGCGGAGGACCGTAGCAACCACGTCTTCTACGCGGGCCCCAAGGGCATCCTCGGCATGGGCACCCGCTGGGGCAGCTGGCAGATGGCCGAGGAGCTCACCCCCAAGGCCGAGGTCGCCGAGATCCACCCCTTCCGCAGCTGGGACGTCATACGCGCGATCGACACCCAGCTCCGCAAGCTGGAGCGCGGGCCCCTGCACACCGGCGGCTTCCCGCCCGCCGCCATACAGCACTGGATCGTCACCCCGATCGGCGAGGGAGCCGGGGAGGTGGCCCGCCCGACCGGTGAGAACGTCGACACCTTCCTCATCAAGCCGCACGAGATCACCCGGATCTGCAACGAGCAGCAGTTCAGCGCCGGCAACCGGCACTACCTGGGCATCCAGTACCCGCTGTGGGACGGCCAGTTGGTCATCACCATGCTGGTGACCGTCACCGTGCTCTACAAGACGCTGCGGGTGGACGTCACCGCGCACGCCCTGGGCCCCGTACACGGCCTGTTCACGACGAAGTCCAAGGCCCCGGTGGTGGAGGTGCCCAAGAGCATCCGCTTCTGGGAGACCGTGGAGCGGCCGCTGCCGCTGGTGGACGCGCAGGAGGTCGTACGGCTGGCCGTGCGGGCCCCGCTCACCTGGTACCCGCCGGTCCTCGACTTCTTCGGCGGCAAGCTGGTCCTGCCCGAGCCCTTCGGCCTGCGTCACGTGTGGGCGAGCTCGATGTGGCGCCACCGGTTCATGGCCGATGACGCCCTGCGCACGGTGGCCCCGGTCCTGCGGTCCGTCCACGCCGCGACCTTCAAGGTCCTGGAGGAGAACGGCGTCGACACCGACCGCTTCACCAACCGTTCCTCGATCATGAGCGGTCTGATCCAGGAGCCGGCACCGCGCAAGGCGGACGTGTACGACGCGTAGGCAGGAGGCGTGGGCAGGACGCGTGGGTAGGCTGAAGGCGAGTCCGAGCCGATCCCGGATCCGGAGGAGCTGGCGACCATGACCGAGCGCAAACCGCCTGGTTTCGACATCGAGTCCTGGGTGGACCGGCAGATCAGGGAGGCCGCCGACCGCGGCGAGTTCGAGAGCCTGCCGGGCTGGGGCAAGCCGCTGGCCTCCCTGGACGCCCCCTACGACGAGCTGTGGTGGATCAAGGGGAAGCTGCACCGCGAGGGATTCTCCGCCCTGCCTCCGTCGCTCGCGCTGCGCAAGGAGGCCGAGGACGCGAGGGAGGCGGCCCTCGCGGCCCGTTCCGAACGCCAGGTGCGGGACATCCTCACGGAGATCAACGAGAAGATCCGCGCGGCCCTGCGCATGCCGCCGCAGGGCCCGCCGCTGAACCTCACGGAGTTCGACGTCGAGGACGTGCTGCGCACCTGGCGCGAGGCACGCGCCGCGTAGCGCAGGTCAGCCCGTGGGCCAGGAATCGGCGAGCATCTGGCGGGTGTCCGCGAGGAGTTGGGGCAGCACCTTGGTGTGACCGACGACCGGCATGAAGTTCGTGTCCCCGCCCCAGCGGGGCACGATGTGCTGGTGCAGGTGCGCGGCGATGCCGGCCCCGGCGGCCGCGCCCTGGTTCATGCCGATGTTGAAACCGTGCGCTCCGGAGGCCTTGCGCAGCGCGATCATGGCCCGCTTGGTGAGGTCGGCCAGCTCGGCCGTCTCGGGGGCGTCGAGCTCGGTGTAGTCGGCGACGTGCCGGTACGGGACGACCATCAGGTGGCCGCCGTTGTACGGGTAGAGGTTCAGCACCGCGTAGACGTGCTTGCCGCGGGCGACGATCAGGCCGTCCACGTCGGACATCTCCGGAATCCCGCAGAAGGGACAGCCGTCCCCGGCCTCCGGGCCGGTCGGCTTGTTCTCCCCCTGGATGTAGGCCATCCGGTGGGGCGTCCACAGACGCTGGAACGCGTCCTGCGTGCCCACACCGATCTGCTGCTCCGGCTCAGTCGTCATGGCGGCAAGCATATGACCTTGCCTGCGCGTACGAGGAAGGCCCCCGGAAAGTGATCACTTTCCGGGGGCCTTCCTCGTACGGGGCAACGTGCGGATCAGACCTGGACGCGGTCCGCGACGACCTTGGCCAGCTTGGCCAGCGCCTCGTCCTTGGGGATGCCGTTCTCCTGCGAACCGTCGCGGTAGCGGAAGGAGACGGTGCCCGCGGCCATGTCCTCGTCACCGACGATGATCATGAACGGGACCTTGAGCTTCTGGTGGTTGCGGATCTTCTTCTGCATCCGGTCGGAGGAGGCGTCCACCTCGACCCGCAGGCCCTGCTTCTTCGCCGCCGCGGCGAACTCCTGCAGGTACTCGACGTGCCCGTCGCCGATCGGGATGCCGACCGCCTGGACGGGGGCCAGCCACGGCGGCATGGCGCCCGCGTAGTGCTCCAGCAGCACGGCGAAGAACCGCTCGATCGAGCCGAACAGCGCACGGTGGATCATGACCGGCCGCTGTCGCGAGCCGTCCGGGGCGGTGTACTCGAGGTTGAACCGCTCCGGCAGGTTGAAGTCCAGCTGGACGGTCGACATCTGCCAGGTACGGCCGATGGCGTCCCGCGCCTGCACGGAGATCTTCGGGCCGTAGAAGGCCGCGCCGCCCGGGTCGGGGGTCAGCGGGAGGCCCTGCTTCTCGGCGACCTGCTGGAGGACGGCGGTCGCCTCCTCCCAGACCTCGTCCGAGCCGACGAACTTCTCCGGGTCCTTGGTGGACAGCTCCAGGTAGAAGTCGGTCAGACCGTAGTCGCGCAGCAGGTTCAGCACGAACGTGAGCGTGCGGTCGAGCTCCTCCGCCATCTGCTCACGGGTGCAGTAGATGTGCGCGTCGTCCTGGGTGAAGCCCCGGGCACGGGTCAGGCCGTGCACGACGCCCGACTTCTCGTACCGGTACACGGTGCCGAACTCGAAGAGGCGCAGCGGCAGTTCGCGGTAGGAGCGGCCGCGCGCGTCGAAGATCAGGTTGTGCATCGGGCAGTTCATGGGCTTGAGGTAGTAGTCGGTACCACCGTCGAGCTGCATGGGGGGGTACATGCCCTCCGCGTACCAGTCCAGGTGCCCGCTCTTCTCGAAGAGCGCGCCCTTGGTGGCGTGCGGGGAGTAGACGAACTCGTAGCCCTCTTCCTCGTGCCGGCGGCGCGAGTAGTCCTCCATGGTCCGGCGGATGATGCCGCCGCGCGGGTGGAAGACGGCCAGGCCGGAGCCGATCTCGTCCGGGATGGAGAAGAGGTCCAGCTCGTTGCCGAGCTTGCGGTGGTCGCGCTTCTCGGCCTCGGCGAGGAAGTCGAGGTGGGCCTTCAGCTCCTCCTTCGACGGCCACGCGGTGCCGTAGATGCGCTGGAGCATCGGGTTCTTCTCGCTGCCGCGCCAGTAGGCGGCGGCGTTGCGCATGAGCTTGAAGGCCGGGATGTTGCGGGTGGTGGGCAGGTGGGGACCGCGGCAGAGGTCCTTCCAGCACAGGTCCCCGGTCTTGGCGTCCAGGTTGTCGTAGATGGTCAGCTCGCCGCCGCCCACCTCGACGTTCGCGCCGTCGTCGGTGGACGCGGAGCCCTTGATGCCGATCAGCTCGAGCTTGTACGGCTCGTCCGCGAGCTCCTCGCGGGCCGCCTCGTCGGTGACCACGCGACGGGCGAACTTCTGCCCGCGCTTCTGGATCTCCTGCATCTTCTTCTCGATGGCCTTGAGGTCATCGGGGGTGAAGGGCCTGGCGACGTCGAAGTCGTAGTAGAAGCCGTTCTGGACCGGCGGGCCGATGCCCAGCTTGGCCTCGGGGAAGAGCTCCTGCACGGCCTGCGCCATGACGTGCGCG
Organism: Streptomyces sp. NBC_01546; assembly: GCF_045208355.1. Taxonomy (NCBI): domain Bacteria; kingdom Bacillati; phylum Actinomycetota; class Actinomycetes; order Kitasatosporales; family Streptomycetaceae; genus Streptomyces; species Streptomyces sp. NBC_01546. The sequence continues at coordinate 6,446,186 of NZ_CP109379.1, read as the reverse complement.
GTCGAGTGGCGCAGGATGTTGAGGCCGTCCTCGGAGGAGATCTCCACCGGCTCGACGGTCTCGCCGTCCTTCACCTCGTACGCGAGGTCCTTGAGCTCGCCCGCGACGCGCGCGGCGACGATGGTGCGCTCGCCGGCGAAGAGCTCAGCCGCCGTAGTGCCCGTGGCCACCACGCGCTCGTCCCGCTCGGAATCGCGTTGGATGATCACACGGACGTCTGACACCGGTCTCTCCTGACTCAGGGGGTGCGCGAGCGAACACTGCGCGCCTGAATCGTACCGAGCGGAGTGGCTGCGCCGCTAAACGGTTATCGGTGGGTGTCCCGCCGGGCAGCGCCCGGGCTCCGCCCCCGACCCGCCGGGATACCTTGGGGGCCTCCCGACCCGCGCCCCGAAGGGATCCGTATGCCGAGCCCGCAGATCCGCCCGCTGGACCTGGCCGACGACACCACCGCGGCCGCCGTGCACCGGATCGGGCGGGCCGCGTACGCGGTGGAGGCGCGGCTGATCGGCTTCGACGGGATCCCCGCGCTGCGCGAGAGCCTGGCCGAGATGCGGGCGCGGGCGCGGGAGCTGAACTGGCTCGGCGCCGTCTCCGAGGGCGGGGAGCTCGCCGGTTTCCTCGCCTGGGAGGACGAGGCCGACGGCGGCGTCTGCATGGACCGGCTCTGCGTGGAGCCCGCCTGGTTCCGCCGGGGCATCGCCTCACTGCTGCTGCGCCACGCCCTGGCCGAGGTCTTCCCGGGCCGCGCCGTCGAGGTCACGACGGGCGCGGCCAACGCCCCCGCCGTGACCCTGTACGAACGCCTGGGCTTCACCCGGGGCCCGGACTTCTCCCCGACCCCCGGCCTGACCATGGCCTCGTTCCGCACCCGCCCCCAGGACCCGTCCTAGTCGTCGGACGGCAGTACGTCCTCGGGATCGAACGCCGCGTCCATCGACTTCATCAGCCGGTCCCGCTCGACCTCGTCCAGCGGCACCGGGGTCACGTCCGTGACGTCGGCGAGCCGGCGGAAACCGCCCCGCCGCTGCAAGCGCCCGCTGACCCGGACCGGCAGGCCCACCAGGTGCGCGTGGCCCGCCACCCGGTACGCCTCCTCGTCCAGCGCGACCCGGACGTACGGGATCTCCGCCCCCGCCAGGACCCGCAGCCGGACCGTGCCCCCGCCGCCCGCGGCCGAGCGCCGCATCCGCACCACCGCGCCCGCGATCCGGACCGGGACGGCCGGCTCGGTCCGGGTGTAGCGGGCGGCCGCCTCGCGGAGCACCGGCAGGTCGCCGGGCGAGAACTCCACCGGCTCCGGCCGGGCCGCGCACCCAGCCGGGACCCCCGCCGCCGGCGCCCAGGCCAGCGCGATCCGGGCCCCCTCGGAGCCACGGACCAGTGCGATCAGCGCATCGGCCAGCTCCCGGCTGACCCCGGCCCGGACGGCCGCGTCGAAGGCCTCCATGCCGCCCGTAGCCCGCCGGTAGTCCACCGCCTCGCGGGCCGCGTGCAGCGCGTGGTGCAGCCGCGTCACGGTCCCCCGCCCGCCGTCCACGGGCACGTACGCGGCGAGCCGCCGCCCGCCCGGGGCCGGCCCCACCAGGACCCCCTCCAGGGCCCGTTCGGCCTGCGCCCGGTGCCGGGCTCCGTAGTACCCGGCCCTCGCCCGGTCGGCCAGGGCCCCGGCCAGCAGCAGCCGGCGGGCCGCCGAGCGCAGCTGTTCCTGCACCGTCCAGTCGGCCTCGCCCCGGAGCCCGTACGCCCCTTCGGGGATCTCCCGCTCCCAGCGGACCTCGTCGCTCGGCACGCTCAGCCCGTACAGCACCTCCCGCGCCGACGGCAGGGCGCTGCGCGAGAGCGCGGTCAGCGCCTCCTCCAGCAGGTCCGCGCAGTCGGGGAAGGTGCGGCTCTCGGGGACGAGCAGGCTGGTGCCCCCGCTGCCCGACGCGTGGGCGGCGGGCGGGGTCCAGCGCCCGTAGCGCCCGGCGGCCCCGCCGCGCCGCAGCCAGCCGTGCCGGTGCAGCAGCGCGCCCAGCACCGCCGGGTCGACGTGCGCGGGGTCGGGCGCGCCGGAGGCGAACTCCGGGGACGACAGTGGTTCGAGGTGCGATGCGTGCCAGTTCATCAGGGTGTCCCTCCCGACCCGACCCGGGTCATGATCTCGCACAGCGCACGGTCGTCGAAGATCCGCGTGGTCGGGATCCGTACGGTGGTCCGGCGCCGGCCGGTCACGGGGTGTCCGGCGAGGTTGGTCCAGTAGCAGCAGTGCCGCAGGTCGAGCCGGTCGTGTCCGGCGGCGAGCCACTGGTCGCGCTCCCGCGGGACGAGCATCACGACGAGGATCTTGTGGACGGCGACCGGGGTGCGGGCCAGTTTCACCAGGTGCTCGTTGTCCAGGGTGAAGCCGAAGGTGGGCCCGGCCGGCCGCGGCGGTATCTGGTAGGTCGCCTTCAACTGCACCTTGATGGTGACCTCGTCGTCGACGACGTGCTCGGGGGCGCCGTGGCTGACGTGCCAGTCGATGCCGTTGTCCGGAAAGGGCTGGGACAGCGAGCAGCCGGCCGCGGCGGCGACGGCGTGCAGGTATCCCACCTGAAGGGTCTCCATGCAGGCGGTGGTGGCGAGTGTGCCGCGCAGCGGTCCGCTCCGCGCCTCGCCCGGCGTACCGGTGCGCGGATCGATCTGCCCCGCCAGCACCCCGCCCTGTTCGGGCTGCGCGAGCGCCATGGCCGGCTCCCCATGCCTTCCGGGCTCTGCCGTGGGTGGTGGGTGGTGGGGTGACGACCGGTCATGTGCACGGCCCCCCATGGATGTTGTCTCCGCACCCGGGTCCCCGCAAACGGCGTACGGGGCAAACAGCCCGGGTATCACCGATGCGGGCAAGGGTGGCGTGTTCCAGGTGCGCCCCATCTGCCGATCGGGGACGAGGAGTTCGCCATGACACGCTGGTACGAGGGCCCGCTGGCCGCATTCGACACGGAGACGACCGGGGTGGACGTCGAGGAGGACCGGATCGTGTCCGCCGCGCTCGTCGTGCAGGAGTGCGCGGGCGGGCGGGTGCGCACCACGCGCTGGCTGGTCAATCCCGGCATCCCGGTGCCCCCGGGTGCCACGGAAGTGCACGGCCTGACCGACGAGCACCTCCAGCGCCACGGGCGGTGGCCCGCGCCGGTGGTGGAGGAGATAGCCCGCGCGCTCGGGGAGCAGCAGGTGGCGGGCCGGCCGGTGGTGGTGATGAACGCGCCGTTCGATCTGACGCTGCTGGACCGGGAGTTGCGCCGGCACCGGGCGTCTTCGCTGACGCGGTATCTGGACAACCGGCCGCTGACGGTGCTGGATCCGCGGGTGCTGGACAAGCATCTGGACCGCTACCGCAAGGGCCGCCGGACCTTGACGGACCTGTGCGCGCACTACGGGATAGAGCTGGAGGGCGCGCACGACGCGGCGGCGGACGCGCTGGCCTCGCTGGAGCTCGTACGGGCGGTGGGGCGCCGGTTCGCGGCCCGGCTGGAGCGGCTGTCGCCGGCCGAACTGCACGCGCTGCAGGCGGTGTGGCACGCGGCGCAGGCGCGGGGGCTGCAGGCGTGGTTCGCGCGGCAGGGGACGCCGGAGCCGGTGGATCCGCACTGGCCGCTGCGGCCGGGCCTGTCGACGGCGGCCTAGCTAGTGCTGTGACCGGAAAGGTTCACCGGGTCACAGCACGAGAACGCACCGCGTACGTGCCGGACATGCGGAAGGCCGGTCCGTCAGATGACGGACCGGCCTGTCCCGGTGGGCGATACTGGGATCGAACCAGTGACCCCTTCGGTGTGAACGAAGTGCTCTCCCGCTGAGCTAATCGCCCGGGAACGGACTGAACAATACAGAAGCCTTGGGGCTGGTTCAAACCGCTTCCGGCGGAGCGGCCAGCCGGGCCGCGAGACCGCGCCGCCCGGCCCTCATCATCAGGGCGTGGTTGAGCCGGAACACCGGCCGCCCGGGCAGCGCGAGGCGCCGCATCAGGGGCCGGCGCACCTCGACCTCCTGCTCGTACAGCGCGCGGGTGCGCGCCGTGCCGGTTCCGGCGCGCGGCCGTATGGTCCACCGCGCCCAGCCTTCGAGGTCGCCGTGCAGGGACACCTCCAGGACCCCGCTGACGGGGTCGCGCAGCAGTTCGCCGGCGGTCACGCGGAGCGCGTACGGCAGGACCGAGCGGACGGTCACGGTGCCGGTGCGGTCGTCGACCGGTTCGACCCGGCGGATCTGGGGCCACCAGTGCGGGTACTCCCCCGGCTGTTCCAGTACGGCGTAGACGCGTGCGGGCGGGGCGTCGAGGTCCCACACGCTGCGGAACCGGTAGCGGCTCAAGCGATCCCAGCGGTCCGGGCGATCCCGGCGGTCCCGGCGGTCCCGGTCGTCCGGGCGGCTGCGGTCCATGGATCCAGTCTGGCCCGGCGCGGTCCCCGGTACGCCCGCTTCCGCCGGACCGTGCGTACTCAGGGCGGATCTGAGTACGCACACCCATGTCCTGAACCCGTGACGGGCGCCACACTCCGAACCATGAACACCCCCCTGCCGCCGGCCGAAGAGCTGGCGCTCATCGACCGTGAGCTGGCTCAACTCGATGCCCGGCGCCTGTACTTGCTGGGCCGCCGGGACTGGCTGCTGCGGCTGCCGACGCCTCCCGTCTGGGCCCCTCAGGCGCCCGCTCACCCCAAGGAGGCCTCGGCCCCGAGCGCGCAGAACGTACTGCTCGTCCTGGGCGCGGTGCTCCTGGCCGTGGCCGCGCTGGCCTTCACGCTGCTCAGCTGGGGGTCCCTCGGGATCGCCGGGCGTTCGGCGGTGCTGGCCGCGGTGACGGCGGCCGCGCTGGCCGCGCCCGTGCCGCTGCTGCGCCGCGGGCTGGCCTCGACGGCGGAGTCGGTGGCGGCGGTGGGGCTGCTGCTGACGGTGCTGGACGCGTACGCGCTGTACGCGGTCGGCCTGCCGGGCACGGACGGCACGGCGTACGCGGCCGGGGCGGCGGCGGTGCTGGCCGCGGTGTGGGCCGGGTACGGCCTGGCCCTGCGCACGCTGCGGATCCCGTCGGCGGCGGCGGTGCTGGCGGCGCAGTTCCCGCTGCCGCTGGCGGCGCTGGCCGCGCAGGCGGGACCCTGGAGATCGGCTGGGCCCTGCTGGCGACGGCCGCGCTCGACGCGGCCCTCGCGCTGCGGGTCCGGGCGGCGGCCGTCCCGGCGGCGGTGCTGGGGGCGGGGGCGCTGCTGATCGGCGCGGCCGAGTCCTGGTCGGCGGCCTCGGCGACCGAGGCGCTGGCCCCGGCGGGACTCCTGCTGGCGGGCGCGGCCCTGGGTACGGCGGCGGCGTGGCGGGAGCCGCGCGCCTGGCTCGCAGCGCCGGCGGGCGGTCTGGCGGCGGTGGTCGCGCTGGGCGGTGTGGCGCGCCCGGAGCTCGCTCCTGCCTGGGCGGTGGCGGCGCACCTGCTGGTGGCGCTCCCGCTGCTGGCGGTCCTACGGATCCAGGGGGTCCCGGCGGCGGTACGGCGCGGGCTGGCCGGGTCCGGGGCGATGGTGGCCGTCCTGGCCGCGGCGGCGGCCGGCTCGGCGGCGGCTGCGACCCTGCCGGCGCGGGTCGGGGTGCTGGACGAGGTGTGGGCGGCGACGACCCCGGCCCGGGAGGTGTTCTGGCCGGGGGCGGCGGTCCCGGTGACGCTGCTGATCGCGGCGGGCGCGGGCTGGTGGCTGTCGCGGGTGTCGCCGCGGCCGGAGCCGGGGACGGTGGCGGTGGTCCTGGCCTGGGCGGGGCTGTTCACGGCTCCGGAACTGCTCGGGCTCCCGGTGGCGGCGGTGTTCGCCGCCCAGGCGGCGGTGACGGGGCCGCGGGCGTGCTCGCCCTGCGCTCCCCGGCGCGCGGAACCGGGATCGCGGCCGCCGCGTGCGCGCTGCTGGGGGCCGCGAACGTGTCCCTGGGCGCGCTGGACGGCCGGGCGGCCACCTTCGCGGTGTGGGGGCTGCTGGGCGCCGGCTGCGCGGCAGGGGCGGCGTACGGGCCCGCTCCGCGCCCGGTCCGGGCCGGGGCGGCCGTCTGCGCCGTCGGGTACGCCACGGGCCTGCTGGTTGCGGCGGCCGCCGTGACGGACCTGGCGGTGGTCTGGTGGGCGCTCCCGGTGCTCGTCGTCCCGGCGGCGGTGGCCGCGCTCGGGCCGCGGCTCGGCGCGGTGCGCGTGCCGGCGGAGATCGCGGCGGGTGCCGCCGGTGTGCCGGCGGTCGCCCTGTCGGCGGGCCGCGCCGGAACCCTGGCGCTGGTTCTCGCCCTGGCCGGGGTGATCTGCTCGGGCGCCGCGGTGCGGGCGGACCGGCGGGCGCTGGGCTGGGCGGCGGGGGCGCTGTTCATTGCCTCGAGCTGGGTCCGGCTGGCGGAGGCCGGGGTCACGGCGCCGGAGGCGTACACGCTGCCGGTGACGGTGCCCGCCCTCGTACTGGGCTTCCTGCGACGCCGCAAGGACCCTGTGGCGTCCTCCTGGACGGCGTACGGCCCGGGGCTGGCCGCGACCCTGCTGCCGAGCCTGCTGACCGTCCTGGGCGGTTCCCCGGCCGGGACGGCGAGCTGGCTGCGCCCGCTGCTGCTGGGGCTGGCCGCGCTTGCGGTGACCCTGGCTGGCGCCCACCGGCGGCTCCAGGCCCCGCTGCTGCTGGGCGGCGCCGTGCTGGCGGCGGTGGCGCTGCACGAGCTGGCTCCGTACGTGGTGCAGATCGCGGGGGCGCTCCCGCGCTGGGTGGCGCCGGCCCTGGCGGGCCTGCTGCTGCTGGTGGTGGGCGCGACGTACGAGAAGCGGCTGCGCGACGCCCGCCGCCTGAAGGACGCGATCGGGCGGCTCGGGTGACCCGCGTGACCCGGTGAGGCCGCGGAAACGCCAGAGGCCCGGAGACGGTGAAAGTCTCCGGGCCTCTGGTCCGGGTGGGCGATACTGGGTTCGAACCAGTGACCCCTTCGGTGTGAACGAAGTGCTCTCCCACTGAGCTAATCGCCCGGACGCACCGCAAACATTACCGCATGTCAGCGGTGCTTCTTCACCACCGCCGGCCGATCACTGGTCCTTGATGTTCCAGGGCAGGACGAGCCCGTACTTCCACAGGTAGAAGCCGATCAGCGCGCCCGCGATGACGAGTCCCACGCTGGTCAGGATGATGTTGCGGCGGCGGACCTTGGGGTCGAGCGCCTTCTGCGCCGCCTCGGTGACCTTGCGCTTGGTCCAGCGCAGCACGAGGTGGGCCCAGGCGAACTCGGTGGCCCAGATCGCCAGGCCCGCGAAGATCGCGACCCAGCCCGGTCCGGGCAGGACGAGCATGGCGACGCCCGCCGCGATCACGGCCAGGCCGACGACGAAGACGCCGACCTGCCAGCTCAGGTGCAGGCTCCGGCGGGCCTTGATGAAGGCGGGCGCCTTCGAGACGTGCGGCGCCTCTTCGGCGGCCGGCTCGCTGCTCACGGACTCGTTGGTGTCGCGGTCACTCCCCGTATTCATGGGGACGAATCTACCGGAGCCGGAAGCACACGTGAATGGTGCTTTGGATCCGCCGTACGAGGGACCCAGAGGTCCGCAAAACGGTCAGAGGGGTTTACAACGGCACCGTAGGTGGCATGTCGATTTCGCCGACGTGCGAATCCCCGAGCGCACACTGAGCGAAAGGCCCTGGCGCTTATGAACACCACGGTCAGCTGCGAGCTGCACCTGCGCCTCGTTGTGTCGAGCGAGTCCTCACTGCCTGTTCCCGCGGGCCTGCGGTATGACACGGCCGACCCCTACGCCGTGCACGCCACCTTCCACACCGGCGCCGAGGAGACGGTCGAATGGGTATTCGCCCGCGACCTCCTCGCCGAGGGCCTGCACCGGCCCACCGGTACCGGCGACGTCCGCGTCTGGCCGTCCCGCAGCCACGGTCAGGGCGTCGTCTGCATCGCCCTGAGCTCACCGGAGGGAGAAGCACTGCTCGAAGCACCCGCGCGAGCACTCGAGTCGTTCCTCAAGCGGACGGACGCCGCGGTCCCGCCCGGGACCGAGCACCGGCACTTCGACCTCGACAAGGAGCTCTCCCACATCCTGGCCGAAAGCTGAGCCAGGCCCACCGCCGCGCGACACCGTCCGACTCGGGGCGACGGTGTGTGCCGGACAACCACATACGGCAGTGCCGGCGCTGTTCACGCGGGAGCCATCCGCGCGGACGGCGCCGGTGTGCGTGCAGGGACCCCTCAGGCGAGTACCCGCTAGAGTCGGCCCCCAGCGGCGGCAGCAGCCCGTCGCCGCAGGCCCGGCCCTTGAGGGAGACCCCGTGCAGATCCCCCACGACACCCGTCGCGCGCTCGACGTCGTCGTCGCGCTGGTGAACACCGCGGCCGAGGCGGACCAGCCCGACGGGCTCTCGGACCTCGGCGCGCTGCGCGGCTTCGTCCAGGAGTACTCGATCAGCGACGTCGGTGACCTCGGCGCCCGCGACCTGGCCGGGGTCCGGACGGTCCGCGGCAAGTTCGCCCAGGTCTTCGCGGCACCGAACTCCCGTGCGGCCTCCGTACTGATCAACGAGCTGGTGGCGACGGCCGGCACCACCCCGCAGCTGACCGACCACGACGGCTACGACTGGCACGTGCACTACTTCGCGCCGGGTGCCTCGGTGGGCGACCACCTGGCCGCCGACGGCGGCATGGCGCTGGCCTTCATCGTGGTCTCCGGCGAACAGGAGCGGCTGCGCCGCTGCGAGGCCCCGGACTGCCGGCGCGCCTTCGTGGACCTGTCCCGGAACCGCTCGCGGCGCTACTGCGACAGCCGGACCTGCGGGAACCGGCTGCACGTGGCGGCGTACCGGGCCCGGCGCAAGGAGGCCGACGCGGGGCACTCAGAGCAGGAAGAGATCGTGCACGGCGGCCAGCAGCAGCAGGACACCGATCACGCCTAGGAAGATCATCAGGGGTGGCTGGGAGAGCGCGAAGAGGCAGCCTCGCGGCTCCTCGGCGACAGGGACGGGTACCGGCGCGGGCACCGAGGGCTCACTCTGCGATGTTTCGAGCATGTCGGGGCGATGATGGCGCAGCACGCCGCCATCCGCCCCTCAACACGCCAGTTTCCGCGCGGCAGTTAGCCCGATTTCGTGGACCGGGGTGCCTGGGGCCGGTCCGGCCGGTCAGATCCCGTGCTTCTTGAGGATGGCCTCGATGTCGGAGAAGTCGTCCGCCGGAGCGGCGGCCTGCGGGTTCTTGCGCCCGGTGGGCTCGGGGCGGGCGCCGGGGCCGAGGGAGGGCGCGGAGGCGGCCGGGGCGACGGCCTCCGGGGCCGGGCTCCCCTTCGCGGCCTTGGCCGGCTTCCCGGACGCGCCGAGCCTGCGGCGCTCGACCGCGCGGGTGGTGGCGAGGAGCAGCCAGGCCAGCCCCAGCAGTCCGAAGCCGGCCCAGACGGTCGGATTGAAGACCATGCCGGAGATCCACTCCACGATCCCGGTCATCACCAGGGCGACCGGCACCAGTGAGTACGCCGCGATCCGCGTGGCGGCCAGGAAGCGCCTGCGGTAGGCGGTCAGCGCGGCGATGCCCAGGCCCGCCGCGGACACCGCGGAACAAATGGTCTCGGCGAGCATGCGGTCCTCCAGGTGTGGGCGGTCTGTCCCTATCCATCCTGCCCCGCGCGCGCCCGTACGGGCCAGGCGCGGAGCCTCTCCCGGACGGATCTCCGGGACATCTCCGGGTCGGGTCTCCTCCGCAGGTGCCGGTCGGTGGGGGTGTGCGGGGGCTGGGAGACTGTTCACATGACCGATTCCGTGATCCTCGACGTCTGGTGCGAGCTCCAGTGCCCGGACTGCCACAAGAGCCTGGACGACGTGCGCGCCCTGCGGGCCCGCTACGGCGACCGGCTGGACATCCGGCTGCGCCACTTCCCTCTGGAGAAGCACAAGCACGCCTTCGCCGCGGCACAGGCCGCCGAGGAGGCCGCGGAGCAGGGGCAGGGCTGGCCGTACACGGAGGCCGTGCTGGCGCGCACCGCGGAGCTGGGCGAGCTCGGCGAGCCGGTGCTGCTGGACGTGGCGCGTGAACTCGGCCTGGACGTCGAGGAGTTCGACACCGCCTTGATCGACGGGCGGCACATCCTGATCGTCGACACCGACCAGGCCGAGGGCAAGGCGATCGGCGTCACCGGCACCCCGACGTACGTGATCGGCGGCGAGCGGCTGGACGGCGGCAAGAGCCAGGACGGCCTGCGCGCCCGCATCGAGGAGATCGCCGACCGCCTGCTGGGCTCCCAGCCTCCGGCCTCCTAGATCAGTTCTTTCCTCGCGTTCACCGAGGTGTCCCGGTACCCGAGCGACTCGTAGAGCCGCCGGGCCGGGGCGTTGTCCTCGTGGACGTGCAGGCCCAGCCGGCGGGCGCCCGCGGCCAGGGCGGCGTGCTCGGCCAGCAGCATGAGGGTCCGCCCGTGCCCCTGCCGCCGGTGCTCGGCGGCGACGTCGACGTCCCACACGTACGGGACGGGGCCGACGCCGGGCAGGTCGCGCTCCCCCACCCACAGGGTGCCCAGGACCGCCCCGTCCGGTGCCTCGAGGAGGAGGAAGGCCGCGCCGGGGGTGTCCCGCCCGGCCGGCAGCAGGTCGGCGTGCTCCGCCCGGGAGGCGGCCAGGGCCTGCTCGGCGGTCATGCCGGGGGCGAGCAGGTGGTGGCTGTAGTCCACGACGGCCCGCTCCTGCCAGGCGTCGTACTCGGCCGGTGTCATCGGGCGGCCGGCGGCGCCTGCCGGGAGCGCGGGCGGTTCGGCGGGCAGCTCCTTGGCCCGGACCCGGCCGGTCACCGTGTAGCCGAGGCTCTCGGCCATCCGCAGCGCCGGCGCCGCGTCGGCGGGTACCGACACGGCGATGCTCGTGCAGCGCCAGGAGCGCAGCACCTCCTCGGCGGCGAGCGCGGCGACCGTGCCGCGCCCGCGCCGCCGGTCCGGTTCGTCGATCCACAGCCCCCGGATCACACCGGCTTCCGGCTGTGCGGCGGAGCGGGTGGCGAGTTCGAGGCTGCCGACGTGCCGGCTGTTGACCCGGACCTCGTACGTCCGCGAGCGGGTGCCGTCACTGTGCTGCTGGAGCGGCTGTGCGGGCCGCAGGGTGGTGGTCATCACCTCGTGTTGTACCTGCCCGGCGGCCCCGCGTCACCCGAGTTCACGGATCGAGGTCCGCCCCGGCCTTCGCGTCGAAGATCCGCATGGCCTCGGCGGTGACCGGGCCGGGGGCCGCGGCGAGCTCCCGGCCGTCGATCCGCAGGACCGCCTGGACATCGCGCAGCGAGGAGGTCAGGAAGACCTCCTCGGCCTGCTCCAGCACCTCGAAGGGCAGGTCGGTCTCCTTGGCCCCGGCCCACTCGACGACCAGGGCGCGGGTGATGCCCGCCAGGCAGCCCGAGGCCAGGGGCGGGGTGTGCAGCTCCCCGTCGAGCACGACGAAGACGTTGGAGCCGGTGCCCTCGCAGAGCCGTCCCACGGTGTTGGCGAGGAGCGCCTCGGAGGCCCCGGCCCGGTGTGCGGTGGCGAGGGCGACGACGTTCTCGGCGTACGAGGTGGTCTTCAGGCCCGCCACGGCGGAGCGCTCGTTGCGGACCCAGTCCACCCGGACGACGGCGGTGGTGTCCGGGCGGCGGACGGACTCGGCGACGGCGGCGATCAGCGTGGGCGCCGCGTCCCCGCGGTCGGAGCCGAGCGGGGAGACTCCGCCGGTGTAGGTCACGCGCAGCCGCCCGAACGGCATCGGGTTGGCTTCCAGTACGGCCGCACACGCGCGGCGCACCTCGTCGAGGTCGGGGTCGGGGAGACCGAGACCGCGCGCCGAGCGGGTCAGCCGCTCGAGGTGGCGGGTGAGCGCGAAGGTCTGCCCGCGCTCCGCCTTCAGCGTCTCGAACACACCGTCACCCACGGTCAGCCCGTGGTCGAAGACCGACACCTTCGCGTCGTCCGCGTCCCGCAGCGCTCCGTCGAGCCAGATTCTCACCGTACGGCCCCTCTCATGGTCCCGTTCGCCCCGTTCGTCCTGCCTGATGCTCCCCCGACGCTACCCGCAGCAGGCGGGCGGCCTTCAGTTCGGTCTCCGCCCACTCGCGGTCGGGGTCGGAGCCCCAGGTGATGCCCGCGCCGGTGCCGAAGAGCAGGCGGGGGCCGCCGGGGGCCTCCCGGTCGATCCAGAAGGTACGGATGCCGACGGCGAGCTCGGCGGTGCCGCGGTCGGCGTCGACCCAGCCGATGCCCCCGCAGTAGGGGCCGCGCGGTGCGGTCTCCAGGGCCTCGATGATCCGCAGGGCGGAGGATTTGGGCGCCCCGGTGACGGAGCCGGGCGGGAAGGTGGCGGCGAGCAGCTCGGGCCAGCCGGCGTCGTCGGCGAGCTCGCCGCTCACCGTGGAGACGAGGTGGACCAGGCCCGGGTGCTCCTCGACGGCGCACAGTTCGGGGACGGTGACGGAGCCGGTGGCGCAGACCCGGCCCAGGTCGTTGCGCACGAGGTCCACGATCATCACGTTCTCGGCGTGGTCCTTGGGGAGCAGGTCGGCGACGGTGCGGCCGGTGCCCTTGATGGGGCCGGATTCGATGCGGCGGCCGGTCCGGCGCAGGAACAGCTCCGGGGAGGCGGTGGCGATCTCCACGCCGTGGGCGGGGAGCCGAATCGTTCCTGCATAGGGCGCGGGGTTGCCGCGCGCGAGCAGCGCGGTGAGGGCGTCGACATCGCCGCCGGCCGGGTCGGGCAGCGGCGCGGACATCACCCGGCAGAGATTGGCCTGGTAGACCTCACCCTCGGCGATGTGCTCGCGGATGCGGCGGACGCCGGCGACGTACGCGGCGCGGTCGAGCGAGGTGGACCACTGGTCGGCATCGGGACCCCGCCAGGCGCCGGGTCGCGGCGCGGGGACGGGGTCGGGGCGTATGTCTCCGAAGCGCGCGCAGACGAGCCGCCCTTCGAAGTCGGCGGCCACCGCCCAGAAGCCGGTGGAGTCCAGGGCGGCGGGATCACTGGTGACGTCTCGGAGGTCGGTCGCGAGGAGGCCGCCGAAGCGGGCCAGGGGAGGCAGGTCGTGCACGGCTGCGAGTCTATGACCGGTGACGCGGCGGCGCCGGTGAGGTGACTGCGAGGTGACCGCCGGTGATCGAGCGGCAGCACGCTGCGGAAACGCGTTTTTGAGCTGGCACGGGAATCCGCTAGAGTTCAACTCGTCGCCAGGGAGCGAAGGGGCAAAACCCCGGAGCGAACACGGTGACCTGCGGACGTAGCTCAGTTGGTAGAGCACCACCTTGCCAAGGTGGATGTCGCGAGTTCGAGTCTCGTCGTCCGCTCGAAGTGGGGGATTTCTTCCCGAGAACCCCTGCAGCTCCATGGTGGAGTGGCCGAGAGGCGAGGCAACGGCCTGCAAAGCCGTCTACACGGGTTCAAATCCCGTCTCCACCTCCAAGGACGATTAGCTCAGCGGGAGAGCGCTTCCCTGACACGGAAGAGGTCACTGGTTCAATCCCAGTATCGTCCACTGATCCGCAAGGATCCCCGCGCGATTAGCTCAGCGGGAGAGCGCTTCCCTGACACGGAAGAGGTCACTGGTTCAATCCCAGTATCGCGCACGCAGCACCTGCACCACTTGCTTCACCTGCGGCTTCATGCCGTTCCCGCGCGATTAGCTCAGCGGGAGAGCGCTTCCCTGACACGGAAGAGGTCACTGGTTCAATCCCAGTATCGCGCACCACCCGGAAGCCCCGGCCGTCTCGACGGCCGGGGCTTCTGCGTTGTGGGCGTGCCCGCCCGGGCTCAGGAGGAGAAGAGCATCCGGCCGAAGCCGCCCTTGTGGCGGCCGTGGTGGCCGTGGCCGCCATGGTGCGGGGCGCCCCAGGCGGGAGCCGGTGCCACGTGCGGGGCCGGGTAGGGGGCCGGCGGCGCGGCGGGCGGAGGGACCTGGCCGTACTGCTGGGTGGTGTACTGGGATTCCAGGCGGGTCAGCGCCTCCAGCTCGCCGTAGTCGAGGAAGATCCCCCGGCATCCGCTGCACTGCTCTATCTGGACCCCGTTGCGGTTGTAGGTGTGCATCGCCGCGTGACACTTCGGACACTGCATGACCGGATCAACTCCTCGCCGTGGACTTCGCCATCGGATGCATGCCCGGTGGCGGGAAGCTCACCCTACGACGAAGGCTCCGGCTCCAAGTCGGGCGGGAGGGCCACGATTCGGGTGCAGGCGTCCACCATCAGCCGCTCCCCCTCGTCGAGTCGGCGTCCGCTTTCCGCCGCTTTGGCCACGGCCAGGGCCGCCGTCTGTACGGTGAGCGCGCGGGCGGCGAGATCGAGTTCCGGCCAGGGATCACTGCCGGGCGGACCGGCCGCCGGACCGCCGGCGGCGCGGTAGGCGTCGAGGAAGCGCAGCCAGGTGCCGGTGTCGAGCAGTCCGGCGGCGTACCAGGCGGCCGGGCGGGCCAGGTCCCAGGCGGGGGTGCCGAGACCGAGGTCGTCGACGTCGATGAGGAACCAGGCCCCTTCCCGGGCGGGATACCGCACCAACTGCCCCAGGTGCAGGTCCCCGTGGCACAGCGCCCCGCCGGCCGGGGGCGCCGCCTTCCCGCGCGCCCAGGCGGGCAGGGACCGCGCGGCGGCCCGTACGGCGCGGACGGCACCGTGCTCGGTCCCGGTCCCGGCTCCTGCCCCGGTCCCGGTCTCCGGAAGCTCCGCCCGCGCCAGGCGGTCCAGGGCGCGGGCGAGCTTGGCCGGTCCGCGCATCGGCGGGACCGGGCCCGGGAGCTCGCCCGGCGGTGTCCGGTGCAGGGCGGCCAGGAGCCGGCCGGCCTCTTCCCAGGGCGCGTCCCCGGGGCGCTCCGGGTCGACCGGGGCTCCGTAGGGCCAGAGCGAGACGGGCCTGCCGTGGACGGACCCGGTCCCGGTGCGCAGGGGTGGCAGCAGCACCCCGGCCAGCGCCGGGTGCCCGGCGATGCGCATCCGTACGGCGAGGGCGTCCCGGTCGGCGTCTTCGGCGTGCGCCTTGGCCACGGCCTCCCCGCAGCGCACCACGGTCCCGTCGTGCCGGTCGGCGAGGACCGCGTACTCCTGGGGGCGGCCGTCCGCGGCCCAGGCGGCGAGGGCGGCGGGCAGCGCGGGAGGGCTCATGAGCCGGCCGGTTCGTCGCTCCGGCGGAACCGGGCGTCCTCGCCGTCGCCGTGCGGCAGCAGGCCGTCCTGGCGCATGAGCCGCCAGGTGCTGTCGTCCTGGGTCATCGGGCCTCCGCTTCTTCCGAGGAGGAGGGTACGGCGACCGCGGAGGAGGCACGAAAAAAAGGGTGCTGCCCGTCCGACTCCCCAGTCGTACGGGCAGCACCCTTCACCTGCCGTCCGTCGTCACGCCCCCGTCCCCACGGGGTGTGACAGGCCGATTCCCCGGGCCGCTCTCCCGGTCTGTGGCGCCGCTCAGCGCCCCAGCATCACGCCCACGGACGACGCTTGTGCCACCACCTGCTCGAAGCCTCCGAAGAGGAAGAGCAGGAGGGCGGCCAGGGGGAGCACCATCGCCGCGGCCACCAGCGGGTGGCGCGTACCGGACTCATGGCCGTTGAACGCGAATGCCTTGCGTCCCTGCCGTGCGATGTCCGCCATGGTCCTCTCCCTGTCGTTGGCAGCGGCGGGCTTTTGACCTCGGGGGACGAGTGCGCCACCCGCCGCTTGTCTTCAACACTAGGCGCGCGCAGGGTCGCTGGCCTCATGCCCTCGTACCCATTGGCGGGCCTCCAGGAGGATGACGGACCGCGGTCGGCGTACTCCCCTGGGTGGAGACCGCTCCCCCGGCGTCGGGGTCTTCCCGGAGGGGGGTCAGCGGAGGGTGGTGACTTCGCTCACTTCCGTCACTCCCTGTTCATGCGTGTCCGCCGACGAGGCGTGGGCAAGATCGACTCGCCGGTGTGCGTCGTACGGGCGCGGACAGGCCGGGCGCGGACGGCCATGATCGCCCAACCCCCTTGCCCGAAGGCCCCATTGATCCCGCGGGCCGCTCCGGGGCTCGGACCGGGGCGGATAGCTGAGGACCCCTCAAGTGTGCTGCTGCGCACTGACAATCGAATCCCCCGGCGAGGGCGCGGCCTCTGAGCGCACATGCCGGATGGTCCGTAAGCTGTGCCACGTCAACAGGACGACCGGTCAGCGGGGTGGACATGGCGATGATGCGGCTCCGGCGCGAGGACCCGCGTGTCGTCGGCTCGTTCAGACTGCACCGGCGGCTCGGCGCCGGCGGCATGGGCGTGGTCTACCTGGGATCGGACCGGCGCGGGCAGCGCGTCGCGCTCAAGGTCATCCGGCCTGATCTGGCCGAGGACCAGGAGTTCCGCTCCCGGTTCGCCCGCGAGGTGTCCGCCGCCCGCCGCATCCGGGGCGGGTGCACCGCACGCCTGGTGGCGGCGGATCTGGAGGCCGAGCGGCCCTGGTTCGCCACCCAGTACGTACCCGGGCCCTCCCTGCACGACAAGGTGGCCGAGGAAGGCCCCCTGACCGCCGCGCAGATCGCCGCCATCGGTGCCGCGCTCTCCGAGGGCCTGGTCGCCGTGCACGAGGCGGGGGTCGTCCACCGGGACCTCAAGCCTTCGAACATTCTTCTGTCCCCCAAGGGACCGCGGATCATCGACTTCGGTATCGCCTGGGCCACCGGGGCGAGCACGCTCACCCACGTGGGAACGGCCGTCGGCTCCCCCGGCTTCCTCGCGCCCGAACAGGTGCGCGGCGCCGCCGTCACCCCCGCCACGGACGTCTTCGCCCTCGGCGCCACGCTCGCCTACGCGGCGACGGCGGACTCGCCCTTCGGGCACGGCAGTTCCGAGGTCATGCTGTACCGGGTGGTGCACGAGGAGCCCCACCTCGTCGGGGTCCCGGACGCGCTCGCGCCCCTCGTACAGGCCTGCCTGGCCAAGGATCCCGAGGAGCGGCCCAGCACGCTCCAGCTGTCGATGCGGCTCAAGGAGATCGCGGCCCGCGAGGCGCAGGGCCTTTCCGACGGCCGCCCGCCGGCGCAGCGCGCCCGCGTCGAGCGGCCGACCGGGCGGCTCACGGAGGATTACGCCGACCAGCGCACGGAGCGCCGTACCGGCGGCTCCACCACGCCCCGGGCCCAGGGCGGGCCGCAGAGCGGACCGCACTCGCGGCCCTCGTCCTCCCGCAATCCGCGCACCCCGGGCGGCCCGTCCTCCCGGCCGACGGCGGGGCGTACGGGCGGCCGCCCGGGCCCCCGTACGACGGGGACGGGCCGGCGGCCTTCGCGGCCGGACCCCAAGCTGATGCGGCAGCGGCTGATCGTGTTCGTCGTGGTCACGCTGATCGTGGCCCTGGGCATCGCCGCCGCCCAGAAGCTCTGACCCGGGGCGTACGCAGCCGCTACGCGCTCTCGCGGCCCTGGGCCACGGCGTAGAAGGCCACCGCGGCGGCGGCGCCCACGTTCAGCGAGTCCACGCCGTGTGCCATGGGGATGCGCACCCATTCGTCGGCGGCGACCAGCGCCTGCGTGGACAGGCCGTCGCCTTCGGCGCCGAGCATCAGCGCGACCCGCTCCAGGGACTGCGGTGCGGCCACGTCGATCGGCGAGGCCTTCTGGTGCGGGGTGAGGGCCAGCAGTTTGAAGCCGGCCTCCCGGACCGAGTCCAGGCTCTTGGGCCAGGCGTCCAGGCGGGCGTAGGGGACGGAGAACACCGCACCCATGGAGACCTTCACCGAGCGGCGGTAGAGCGGGTCCGCGCAGTCGGGCGACAGCAGTACCGCGTCCATGCCGAGGGCGGCGGCGCTGCGGAAGATGGCCCCGATGTTGGTGTGGTCGTTGACCGCTTCCATGATGACGACGCGGCGGGTGGTGGTGAGGAGTTCCTCGGCCGTCGGCAGCGGCTTGCGCTGCATGGAGGCGAGGGCGCCGCGGTGCACGTGGTAGCCGGTGACGCGTTCGGCGAGCTCCGGGCTGACGGCGTAGACCGGGGCGGGGAGTTCGTCGATGACGTCGCGCATGACGTCGACCCACTTGGCGGAGAGCAGCATCGAGCGCATCTCGTACCCGGCGTCCTTGGCCCGTCTGATGACCTTCTCGCCCTCGGCGATGAAAAGGCCTTCCGCGGGCTCGCGCCTGCGCCGGAGTTCGACGTCGGTCAGGCCCGTGTAGTCGCGCAGGCGCGGGTCGTCGGGGTCCTCGACGGTGATGAGATCAGCCACAGGGTGATACTGCCTTGTCCTGGGTGCGGTGCCAACGGCCTGTCAGGCGCTGGTGGTGGGGGAAGGCGCGTTGACCGTGACGACCTCGCCGATGACGATGACCGCGGGCGGGCGGACCTCCTGGACGCGGACCGTCTCGCCGACCGTGGCGAGGGTGGCGTCCACCCGGCGCTGGGCGGCGGTGGTGCCCTCCTGGATCACGGCGACCGGGGTCTCGGCGGACTTCCCGTGCCGTACGAGGGCCTCGGCGATCGAGCCGATCTTGTCGACGCCCATCAGGATGACGAGGGTGCCGGTGAGCTTGGCGAGGGAGGCCCAGTCCACGAGGGAGCGCGGGTCGTCGGGACCGACGTGGCCACTGACCACGGTGAACTCGTGGGCCACGCCCCGGTGGGTGACCGGGATGCCGACGGCGCCGGGCACCGAGATGGAGCTGGAGATGCCGGGGACGACGGTGCAGGGGATGCCGGCCTCGGCGAGGGCCTGGAGCTCCTCCATGCCGCGGCCGAAGACGTACGGGTCCCCGCCCTTGAGCCGGACCACGGCCTTACCGGCCTTGGCGTGCTCGATCAGGGCGTTGTTGATGGCCTCCTGGGCCATGTACCGGCCGTACGGGATCTTCGCGGCGTCGATGACCTCGACGTGCGGGGGGAGCTCGTCGAGCAGGTCGCGGGGGCCGAGCCGGTCGGCGATCACGACGTCGGCCTCGGCGAGGAGGCGGCGGCCGCGCACGGTGATGAGGTCGGGGTCGCCGGGGCCGCCGCCGACGAGCCAGACGCCGGGGGTGTGCGGGCGGGCGGCCGTGAGGGTGCCGTCGCGCAGCCCCTCGACGACCGCGTCACGGACGGCGGCGGAGCGGCGGGGGTCGTTGCCGCTCAGCACGGCGACGGTGACGCCCTCCACGCGGCCGGTGGCCGGGGTCCAGGCGGTGGCGGCCTCGGCGTCGTCGGCGCGGACGCACCACAGCCGCTCGCGCTCGGCCTCGGCGGAGGCGCGGTCGTTGGCCTCGCGGTCCCGGGTGGCGATGAGCGCGTACCAGGCGCCGGCGAGGTCGCCGTCCTCGTAGCGGCGGCGCTCCCAGCGGATCTCCCCGGTCTCGGCCATGGCGTCCACGGAGGGGGTGGCGGAGGGCGAGACGAGGACGATGTCGGCGCCGGCCGCGATCAGCGCGGGGAGGCGGCGCTGGGCGACCTGTCCGCCGCCGATGACGACGACACGGCGGCCGGCCAGACGGAGTCCTACGGGGTAGGCGGGGGTGTCGGCCATTGCGTTTCGGCTCCTGGGTGGCGGCGGCGGATCTCTGCGTGCCGCTGCGACGCTGGAGCGGCGGTGTACTGACGTGCGGTTATGTACTGCGGGTCCACCATACGGCGCGGGCCGGACGGGGGCACGGGGCGGGCCCTGCGGGGCTCTCCCCTACCCGCCCCTTCCCGAAACCGGGCTCTGCCCGGACCCGGCCCTCAAACGCCGGGCGGGCTGCAAAGCAGCCCCGCCGGCATTTGAGGCGCGGGGGTCCGGGGGCGGAGCCCCCGGGAGCGGCGCCGCAGGGCTACTTCTCGGTGACTCCGGCCGAGTCGAAGGTGGCGACCTCGTGCATCGCGCGGGCCGCGCTCTGGACCAGGGGGAGGGCCAGCAGGGCGCCCGTGCCCTCGCCGAGGCGGAGGTCGAGGTCGACCAGGGGGCGCAGGCCGAGCTTGTTCAGGGCCGCCACGTGGCCCGGCTCCGCGCTGCGGTGGCCCGCAATGCAGGCCGACAGCGACTCGGGGGCGATGGCCCGGGCCACCAGGGCGGCCGCGCCCGCGCTGACGCCGTCCAGGATGACCGGCGTACGCAGGGAGGCTCCGCCGAGGAGGAGGCCGACGATCGCGGCGTGCTCCAGGCCGCCGATGGCCGCCAGGACGCCGATCGGGTCCGCCGGGTCCGGCTGGTGGAGTTCCAGGGCGCGGCGTACGACGTCGACCTTGCGGGCGTGGGTCTCGTCGTTGATGCCGGTGCCGCGGCCGGTCACCTCGGCCGGGTCGACCCCGGTGAAGACCGAGATCAGCGCGGCGGACACCGTGGTGTTCGCGATGCCCATCTCACCGGTGAGCAGGGCCTTGTTGCCCGCCGCGACCAGGTCTCGAGCGGTCTCGATGCCGACCTCGATGGCCGCGATCGCTTCCTCGCGGGTCATCGCCGGGCCGACGGAGAGGTCGGCCGTGCCCGGACGGACCTTCCGGGGAAGCAGACCGGGGGTGGCGGGCAGGTCGCCCGCGACACCGACGTCGATCACGCAGACCTCGGCGCCGACCTGGTTGGCGAAGGCGTTGCAGACCGCCCCGCCGCCCAGGAAGTTGGCCACCATCTGGGTGGTGACCTCCTGCGGCCACGGGGTGACGCCCTGGGCGTGCACGCCGTGGTCACCGGCGAAGATCGCGACGGCGGCGGGCTCCGGGATCGGCGGCGGGCAGACCCGGGAGAGGCCGCTGAGCTGGGCCGAGATGATTTCGAGCATGCCCAGCGCCCCGGCGGGCTTGGTCATGCGCTTCTGCCGCTCCCACGCCTCGCCGAGCGCCTTCGCGTCGAGCGGGCGGATGCTGGCGACGGTCTCCGAGAGCAGGTCGTGCGGCTCCTCGCCGGGCAGCGCGCGGCGCCCGTACGTCTCCTCGTGGACGACCCAGGAGAGCGGCCGGCGCTGGGACCAGCCGGCCTGGGCCAGCTCGGGCTCCTCCGGGAACTCGTCGACGTAGCCGACGCACAGGTACGCGACGACCTCGAGGTGCTCCGGCAGGCCGAGCTCGCGGACCATCTCGCGCTCGTCGAAGAAGCTGACCCAGCCGACGCCGAGGCCTTCGGCGCGCGCGGCGAGCCAGAGGTTCTCGACGGCGAGGGCCGAGGAGTACGGGGCCATCTGCGGCTGGGTGTGCCGGCCGAGGGTGTGGCGGCCGCCGCGGGTGGGGTCGGCGGTGACGACGATGTTCACCGGGGTGTCGAGGATGGCCTCGATCTTGAGTTCCTTGAACTGCTTCGCCCGGGCCTTGGGCAGGGAGTTCGCGTAGGCCTCGCGCTGGCGCTGGGCGAGCTCGTGCATCGTCCGGCGGGTCTCGGCGGAGCGGATGACGACGAAGTCCCAGGGCTGGGAGTGGCCGACGCTGGGCGCGGTGTGGGCCGCCTCCAGGACGCGGAGCAGCACCTCGTGCGGGATGGGGTCGGTGCGGAAGCCCTTGCGGATGTCGCGGCGCTCGCGCATGACGCGCAGGACGGCCTCGCGCTCGGCGTCTTCGTAGGCGGGAGCCGGGTCGCCTGCCGCGGGCTCGGCCGGTACGGCGGCCACGGGCGCGGGCGCGGGCTCGGGCTCGGACTGCGGCTGGACCGCCACCTCGGCCTCGGCGGCCAGCGGCTCGGGCTCGGGCAGGGCCGGTACGGGCTCGGGCTCCACCGCGACGGGCTCGGGCACGGCCACTACGACCGGCTCGGCGACGACGGGGACGGGTACGGCCACCGGCTCGGCCACTACCGCTACGGGTACCGGCTCCGGCTCCGGCTCCGGCACGACGACCGGCTCGGGTACGGGCGCGGGCTCGGGCTCGGTGGGCTGAACCGCCGTTTCCACGGGGGCGGCCTCCGGCTCGGGCTGCGGCGCCGGCTCCGGAGCGACGGCCTCGACCACCACGGGGGCCGGTACGGGCTCCGGTTCGACCGCGGGCGCGGGCTCCGGCTCCGGGGCGACCGCCACGACCGGCTCCGGCTCCGGCTCCGGCTCCGGCTCCGGTACGACGACCGGCTCGGGCTGGGGTTCGGGCTGCGGCTCGGACTCGGGAGCCGCGGGGGCTCGGCAGCCACCGGCGCCGGCATCGGCTCCGGGGTCCACGGGGCGCCGGCCTGCGGCGGGATCTCACTCAGCTGCGGCGCGGGGGCCGCGGCCTGGAAGTCCAGGTACTCGGGACCCGTGGCCGGCGGCCCGGGCTGGTGCACCGGCACCGGGGCCGGCGCCGCGGCCGGTCCCCGGTCCGCGAGGGACCGTACGACTCCGCCGGTGGCGTCGGGCACGGGCGGACCCATGTGCAGCGGACGCCGGACCGGAGCGGCCGGGGCGACGGCGGCCGGGGCCGCGGGCGGGGGGACGACGAGCCCGCCGAGGTCGAGCGCACCGGAGTCACGGCCGCCGGTCTCGTGGGCGCCGGCGCCGTAGGACGGGAATTCGGGATACGCGGCCGGCTCGTTGTAGACCGGAGCCTGCGCGTACGCCGGCTCGGCGCCGTACGGCGCGTCCGCGTAGTTCGGAAGCTCGGCATGCGGGGGCTGCTCGACGGGGAAGGCGGGGGCCGGCGGGACGACCTGCGGGTCGCTCCACGCGCCCTGGCCGCTCGGCATCAGCAGCAGTTCCTCGTCCTCCGGCCCGGCCGGGTCGTCCACGAGGTCCTGGAAGGCGTAGCCGGCCGGAAGCGGTGGCGGGAGCTGGACCGGAGCGGGGATGCCCTGCTGATCCACCATGCCCGCGTTGTCCGGGTGACCCTCGCCCGGGACCTGGCCGGTGTCAGTCATGCGTACCCCTCGCCCATCGGTGTTGCCTCTTCGATCGCCCGGTCGCCCATGAGCCCGCCGAGCGGATTTCCGTGCGGGTTGCCGTGCGGCACCCTTGCCTCACGTGCGCCTGCGCGACAACCACTAAGCATTGTCGCGCCCGTTCGCCACCATGACGGCCATAACCGCCACGGTCCACTGTGGACTGCGCCACGTCGCGCGTCATCCCGTGCCGTGATGCCCGAATCGTCCAGGGCAGTACGACGATCGGCCAGCCTACCCCGGCCCTGCCGTCAGCGGGCCACGGGGCGTTCGGCGGCCAGCAGGAAGACGACGGAACGCTCCTGTTCGGCCCAGGTGCGGGTGTCCAGGCCCACGGACTGGAGCAGCGCGCACTCGACGGCGTACCCGTGTTCGGTGAGTGCGCGGCCGATGGCCTCCGCCTCGTCGCGGGTGGAGGCGTGGCTGACGATCCGTTCGGGGCGGCGGTCGGCGACGGCCGCGACGACCGCGGCTCCCCCGCCGCCGACGCGTACGACGTCGGGTTCGGGGAGGTTCTCCAGTACGTGGGGTGCGCGCCCGGCGACGACCTGGAGCTGTACTCCTCGCTTGCGGGCGGCGGCAGTTACGCGTTCGCAGGCCTGCGGGTCGGCGTCGACGGCGATGACGGCGGCGCCGAGTGCGGCGGCGTCCACGGCGACGCCGCCGGAGCCCGCTCCGATGTCCCAGACGAGGTCGCCGGTGCGGGGGCCGAGCCGGGCGAGCTGTGCGGCACGCAGCTGCGCGGACTCCCCTTCTCCGGTGTCGGCCTGGGGCCGGGCCCAGCCGCGGTCGGCGGACCGGTTCCGCTCCGGGCTCTGGCCGAGCAGCCAGCCCGGTTCGGCGGCCAGGGTCTGTCCGGTGCCCCCGCCGCCGATGACGATGACGACGTTCGGGTCGCGCCAGGTGTGGTCGGCGGCCTTGTCGGAGGTGAGCACGCTCACCTGTTCCCTGTCGGTGCCGAGCTCCTCGCAGATGACGAAGGTGCGGTGGACTCCCTCGAGGAGCAGCGCGAGTTCGGCGGGGCCGGCGCCGGGCGAGGTGAGGACGGCGACCTTGCCGTGGGCGCGGATGACGTTGACGGCGCGGCGCAGGGTGCGGGGGTGGGCGACGACGACCTGGGCGTCGTCCCAGGGCATCCCGGCGCGGGCGAAGGCGGCGGCGACGGAGGAGACGGCCGGGACGACCTCGACCTCCAGGCCGTGCTCCGGGGCGCGCAGGGTGCGTACGACGCCGAAGAATCCGGGGTCGCCGTCGGCGAAGACGACGGCGCTGCCGCGGTGGCCGGCGATGCGGCGGGCGGCGAGTCCGAGGCTGCCGAGGCGGATGCGTTCGGCGGTGGCCGGGACCTCGGGGAGCGCGAGGTGGTGGGCGGCGCCGGCCACCAGGGTTGCGGCGGAGAGCGCGGACCGGGCGGCCGCGGTCAGGGGCGAGCCGTCCCAGCCGATCACCGTGACCCGGTCGGCCATCGTCGTCAGTCTCCTGGTCTGGGAGGGGGCACCGCCCTGGGGGTCCCCCCGGACGGAGTCTGGGGGAGGCGGCTGGGGGGAGGGCGAAGCTTCGTCCAGGGGGTCGGGCACGGTGAGACTACCTGGTCATCGGGTCAGTTCCCGGTCGGCGTCGTCGGCTCTGTGAGCGCTCACAGCGCTGTCAGCGCAGTCGACGGAGTAGGTGTCGTAGCCGTCGTACTCGCCGTAGCCGTCCGCGTCGTCGAGGTCCTCGGGCACGAGGCTCCAGACGATGACGTCGGTGC
Organism: Streptomyces sp. NBC_01546; assembly: GCF_045208355.1. Taxonomy (NCBI): domain Bacteria; kingdom Bacillati; phylum Actinomycetota; class Actinomycetes; order Kitasatosporales; family Streptomycetaceae; genus Streptomyces; species Streptomyces sp. NBC_01546. The sequence goes on along the minus strand of NZ_CP109379.1, from coordinate 6,421,723 downwards.
GGGTGTCGCTCCAGCTGCCGTCGGCGGACTGCGTGCGCACTATCCAGGCGTTGCGCAGGACCCCTTCGCTGATGCAGCCGATCTTCTGGGCCACCTGCTGGGAGGCGGTGTTGTCGGCGGCGGTGCGCAGTTCGAGGCGTTCGAAGCCCTGGTCGCGGAAGAGCCATTGGGTGACGGCGAGTACGGACTCGCTGGCGTAGCCCTCGCCGCGGGCCCAGGGCGCGGTCACGTAGCCGACCTCGGTGGCGCGGGTGCGCCAGTTGGTGTTCTGGAGGTGGACGATGCCGACGAGGCGCTGGGTGAGGAACTCGGTGACGGCGAAGACGATGCCGCGGCCCTCGGTTCGCTCGGTGTGCGAGAGGCGGGTGGCCCAGCCGTACGCGTCGGCCCGGGTGTAGGGATGCGGTACCGAGGTCCAGGCGGTGACGCTCTCGTCGTTCATCATCTCGGTGAGTGCGGTGACGTCCTCTTCCTCGAAGGGGCGCAGCACCAGCCGGTCCGTGCTGATGGTGACGTCCGGGAAGGTGGTAGTCATGCGCAGCTCCATGCCTGAGACCGTGGTGCGGGACCGTTTGTGCGGGTCGTAGGCCACAGCATGCAGCATGGACCTGAGGAAGTGCAGGGCCGGGTTGCCCGGAAGCGGGCAGAGCTCGGCCCCGCGCGCTGACAGGAGCGTGCGGGGCCGAAATGCCTGACCGGCCGGCTCAGGAGGCCGGGGTACCGAAGGCCGGGATGACCGAGCCCTGGTACTTCTCCTCGATGAACTTCTTGACGTCGTCGGAGTTCAGGAGCTTGGCGAGCTTCTGGACCCGCGGGTCCGTCTGCTTGCCGTCCTTGACCGCGAGGAAGTTCGCGTACGGGTTGCCCTCGGCCTTCTCCAGGAGGAGGGCGTCCTTGGCGGGCGAGAGGTTGGCCTCGATGGCGTAGTTGCCGTTGATGACGGCGGCGTCCACGTCGTTCAGGGCGCGCGGGACCGTGGCGGCCTCCAGCTCCTTGAACTCCAGGCCCTTCTTGTCGGTGATGTCGGACAGCTTGGCGCCGGTGCCGACACCCTCCTTGAGGGTGATCAGGTTGTTCGCGGCGAGCAGCTGGAGCGCGCGGCCCTCGTTGGTGGTGTCGTTGGGGACGGCGATGGTCTGGCCGGCCTTGATGTCGGTGAGGGCCTTGACCTTCTTGGAGTAGAGGCCGAGGGGCTCCAGGTGCACGTTCACGACGGGCACGATGTGCGTGTTGTTCTTCTTGTTGAAGTCGTCGAGGTACGGCTTGTGCTGGAAGTAGTTGCCGTCGACCTGGCCCTGCTCGGTGGCGGTGTTCGGCAGGACGTAGTCCGTGAACTCCTTGACCTCCAGCTTGAGGCCTTCCTTGGCCGCGAGCTTGTCCTTGACGAAGTTCAGGATGTCGGCGTGCGGGCTCGGGGAGGCCGCGATCACCAGGGGCTTGCTCTCGTCGGTCTTGCCGCCGTCGGCCTTGGTGGAGGACGGGTCCGAGGAGCTGCCGCAGGCGGTGAGGCCGAGGGCGAGCGCGGTGGTGGTGGCGGCAAGGGCGGTGAGCTTGATGTTCTTACGCACGAAGAGTGCCTTTCTTGCATTTACAGGGTGGTGGCCCAAGCACGACAAGTGCGGGCTTTCTGGGGGAGAAAAAGTCTTGTGAGCCCGGAACTGCTCAGGCTGTCCGGCCGCGGCGGGCCAGGAGTCGGACCACGCCGTCGCCGACCAGCTGGATCACCGTGACGACGGCGATCAGGACGACGACGGTGGCGACCATGAATCCGGTCTCGAAGCGCTGGAAGCCGTAGGTGATGGCCTTGGATCCGAGGCCTTCGCCGCCGACCGCGCCGGCCATGGCGGAGTAGCCGACCAGGGTGATCACGGTCGTGGTGACACCGGCGACCAGGGAGGGCAGGGCCTGCGGCAGGAGCACCTTGCCGACGAGGGTGGGGATGCCGCCGCCCATGGACTCGACGGCCTCGATCAGGCCGTGGTCCACCTCGCGGACGGCGGTCTCGACGAGCCGGGCGAAGAAGGGGATGGCGCCGATGGCGAGCGGGACGATCATGGCGGTGGGGCCGATGAACGTGCCCACGACCGCGGTGGTGACCGGGATCAGGAAGATCAGCAGGATGATGAACGGCAGCGAGCGGCCTATGTTCACGATCACGCCGAGCACCTTGTTGAGCGGCCGGTTCTGCAGGAGGCCGCCCTTGTCGGTGAGGACCAGCAGGATGCCGATGGGCAGTCCGCCCAGGACGGTCACCAGGGTGGACCACAGCACCATGTAGAGGGTGTCGTAGGTGCCCTGGGTGAGCAGGGGCTGCATCTCGGACCAGGTCACTTCGCACCATCCTTGACCAGCGCGGCCAGTTCGTTGTCGATCTCGTCGGCCTCGTCGGCCTCGTCGACGACGTCGACCTGGAGGCCCTGCTCGCGCAGGAAGCCCACGGGTACGACGTTGTCCTCGAAGCGGCCGGGCAGCTCGATGCGCATGCGGCCGATCTGGCGCCCGGCGACGGTGTCCATCGCGGCGCCGAGGATCGAGATGTCGATGTTGTACGTGCGCGAGAGCTGCGAGATGACCGGCTGGGCGGCGGTTTCGCCGTGGAAGGTGACGTCGACGACCGTGCGGTCGGGGCCGGTGGCGGCGCCGGTGACCGGGAACAGTTCGCCCGCGAGCTCGGAGCCGGGGGTGGCGAGCAGCTGGGCGACGGTGCCGGATTCGATGATCTTGCCGCGCTTCATCAGGGCGGCCGAGTCGCAGACGGACTTGACCACGTCCATCTCGTGCGTGATGAGCAGCACGGTGAGACCGAGCTGCTGGTTGAGGTCGCGCAGCAGCTGGAGGATGGAGCGGGTGGTCTCGGGGTCCAGGGCGCTGGTGGCCTCGTCGGACAGCAGCACCTTGGGGTCGCCGGCCAGGGCGCGGGCGATGCCGACGCGCTGCTTCTGGCCGCCGGAGAGCTGGGTGGGGTAGGCCTTGGCCTTGTCGGCGAGGCCGACCAGGTCCAGGAGTTCCAGGGCCTTGCGGGAGCGCTCGCGGCCGGAGACGCCGAGGATCTCCAGGGGCAGCTCGATGTTGCCCTGGACGGTGCGCGAGGACAGCAGGTTGAAGTGCTGGAAGACCATGCCGATGCGGCTGCGGGCCTCGCGCAGTTCCTTGCCGGCGCGGCGGCCGCGGCCGGCGAGTGCGGTGAGGTCGACGCCGTCGACGCTCACGGTGCCGGTGGTGGGTCGCTCGAGCAGGTTCACACAGCGGATCAGGGAGGATTTGCCGGCGCCGCTCTGGCCGATGACTCCGTAGACCTCGCCCTCGCGGACGTGGAGGTCCACGCCGTCCAGGGCGGTGACCTCGCGGCCACGGGACTGGTAGACCTTCGTGAGGCCCGATGTGGTGATCACAGGAATTCCGTCGCTGTCGAGTGCACGGCGCAGCGGGGTGCCGGGCACGGGGCAAACATCTGGGGACGCGATACGGGTCGAACCGTCATGAAGGGATGGCGTCGACGCGTGCGCGGGGCAGGAGCGGTCCGGGTTGCACGGACGGGCTCGGCCGGTCTCGCTTCGGGGCGCGAGGCGTGCGGAAGGGGGCCCTCAGAAGGCGCGCATTCGACACATACAACGAGCACCGGGCGTCATCGTCGCCTCGGTCGCAAGGGTGCGGCTGCTCGTCGTGGTCATGGGCCCCAGTAAAGCAGACATGTCGCTTCACCGATCAACGATGTCCGAATAGCGGACGGAAACCAGCCGCATACCGGACAACACCGGTCGCTGTCAGCCGTCCGTCCCGACGGTCAGACCCCCCTCGCTGACCTGCACCGACACCGCCGAAAGGTGCCGTACGACCACGTCCGCGCGGAGTTCGGCGGCGGTGTCCGTTGTGGTCAAGACCACGGTCCGGATGCCGGCCGCCCGCCCAGGGGCGCGCGCATCGGGTCTTTCGGCCCGTAATACCCTCGCTGCATGCTCGACGCCCTGACGGTCGCCATAGGTGTGGCCGCACTCGCCCTCGCCGCCTGGTGCGGCCACGCCGCATGGCGGGACCAGCCGACCAAGGACTGGCACTTCATCGGCATGGCCGTGGTGACGGTACTGGTCCTGGCCCAGCTGGTGATCGGCCTGGTCATGCTGGCCCGGGGCGAGAAGCCCGACGAGGGCACGGTGATCTTCGTGGCGTACCTGCTGGGCGCCTTCGCGGCGGTACCGGCCGCCGGGATGCTCTCGCTGACCGAGCGGACCAAGTGGGGTTCGGTGACGGTGGCCGCGGGCGCGGTCGTCCTCGCCGTCCTCGAAGTACGGCTCTACGACATCTGGGGAACCACCGGTGCCTGACACGACGACCGCCACTCCCGCCGGGCGCACACGGCTCGTCTCCGGGCCCGGGCTGCTCCTGGTGTGGCTGTACGGGGTGATGGTGGTCGGCGCGGTGTCGCGGTCGGCCTACCAGATCTCCACCGAGTTCGACCGGGCGCCGCTGGCGTACTCGCTGTCCGCCGCGGCGGCCCTGGCCTACGCGTTCATCACGTACTCGCTGGTGCGCGGCGGGGAGACGGCCCGCAAGGCGGCGCTGGCCTGCTGCGCCGCCGAGCTGGCCGGCGTACTGACGGTGGGCACCTGGACCCTGGTGAGCCCGGACTCCTTCCCCGACGCGACCGTGTGGGGGCAGTTCGGGATGGGCTACCTGTTCATCCCGGTGATCCTGCCGATCACCGGGATGCTCTGGCTGCGCAAAAGGGGTTAGGCGCTGACCGCGAAGTCGGTGGCGTCCTTGGCGTCCTTCTCCAGGATCACCAGCTGTACGCCGTCCGAGGCCGTGCGGCCGCCGACCTTCGTGTAGCCCGCCTTGCGGTAGAGCCGCAGGTTGGACTCGCTCTTGTGCCCGGTGTGCAGACGGAAGCGGGTGGTGGTGCCGGGTCCCGCGAGGGCCTCCTCGACCGCGCTCAGCAGGCGGGCGCCGAGACCGTGGCCCTGCAGCCGCGGGTGGACGCACAGCTTGGCGATCTTCCCGGTGCCGTCCTCGTCGACGCTGCCGCGCACGGTGCCGACGACCTCGTCGCCGAGCCGGGCCACCAGTACGGTGTCCGTCGCCAGCTCCGCCTTGAGGGAGTCCAGGGACTGGGTGAGCGGCTGGATGAGGTAGTTGCCGTACAGCTCGGCCTCGCGCTGGAAGGCCAGGTACTGCAGTTTGAAGATCTGCTCAGCGTCCTCGGCAGCCGCCGCCGAAATGGTCACGCTCATGCCCATGTGCGCATGCCTCCCGCTCACCTGGTAGCCCGATGGTCTACCGCTCCTTTCCCCACAGGCCAGGAGCCGCAACCTCTGCAGCCAGCATTCTGCGCAGACATCCCAGGCAACGGGAACGGACGGGCCCCAAACTTCCTTGTGAGATACCCAACTCTCCTGCGATTTCACGGTAAGTGAGGTCTCTGGGCGAAAGAAATGCCTTCATGAGCTCCGGGCAGCGTCCGGGCAATCGGGCGACCGCCGACCGGAGAACCCGGTTGTCCTCGCCGTTCAGGAGGACGTCCTCCGGTACGCCGCCCGCGTCCGCGGGGGCCGCGCCGTCCGCGCGGTGACGCCGGTGGCCGTCCACGGAGGGATGGCCGTGGTCGTCCACGGAGGGATGACGGTGGTCATACGGGATCTCGCGGCTCGCCCGCCGCCGGGCGAGCCGGGCCTCGGCGCGCACCGCCCGGCGCAGCCAGCGGGCACGGCCCGTCGGGTCGGGTTCGCGCGGGCCGCTCTCCAGCAGCCTGACCCAGACGGCTTGTTCCAGGTCGGCCGGGTCAACTCCGGTGCCCGGGGCTTCCGCGGCAGCCTCGGCGGAGAGCAGCGGGCCGAGCTTCTCAAAGAGGTCAGCCTTCAGCAGGTCCATGCCGGGCGGGACGAGCGGGGCGCGCCCGGCGGTTTCCCCGCCGGGCGCGTCCCACTCGTTCGGGAAGCTCCGCTCAGCGGTTGACGGGGCGTCGGCCGGGGCGGAAGGCCTCCGCCGCGAGCAGTCCGGTGTCCGGGTTGTCCGTGAAGATGCCGTCGATGCCCTGTTCGAAGTAGGTCCGGAAGGCGGCGAAGGCGTCCCCGTACGCGGCCGGATCCGTGCCCTTGCGGAAATCGGCCGGCAGGAAGCTGTTCTCGTTCCGCGCGGTGTAGGGGTGCAGCAGCAGACCCTGGGCGTGGGCGTCCTTGACCAGGGTGGTCGGGGCGCCGAGCTTGCCGGCCGCGTCGCGCGGGAGGATCAGGTCCATGGTCGGGCCGATGCCCTGGGCGAAGCCGGCGATCCACTTCAGGCCCTCGGGCTTGACCAGGTCGGCGACCGTGCGCGGGTCCTTGGCCTGTTCGAAGTCCCAGGGGCGGGTGCCCGCCGCGGAGAGCAGGACCACGCGGGGCGCCGAGACCAGCCGGGAGAGCCGCTGGATGCTGGAGGGCTCGAAGGACTGGAGGAAGACGGCCGAGTCGTGGCGGTCGCGTCCGTAGCGGCGCAGCAGCTTGGCGAGGGGCTCTTCCAGGCCGAGGCCCAGCGCCCGGAAGTAGCTGGGGTGCTTGGTCTCCACGTGCAGCCAGACCTGCCTGTCGCGCCGGCGGCTCTCCCGGTTGGCCCAGCGCAGGACCTCCTCGAAGGTGGGCACCGCCCACTGGCCGTCGTAGAGGGTGTTCCGCTGCCGGACGGCGGGGATACGTTCCTTCGCGCGCAGGGTCTTCAGCTCGGCGAGGGTGAAGTCCTCGGTGAACCAGCCGGTGACGGAGACCCCGTCGACGGACTTGGTGGTCCGGCGCGCCGCGAACTCCGGATGGTCGGCGACGTCCGTGGTGCCGCCGATCTCGTTCTCGTGGCGGCACACCAGGTGCCCGTCCTTGGTCGGGACGAGGTCCTGCTCGATGACGTCGGCGCCCAGGTCGAGGGCGAGCTGGTAGGAGCCGAGCGTGTGCTCGGGCCGGTAGCCGCTGGCTCCGCGGTGGCCGATCACGGTCGGGTAGGGGAGGTCCCGGAACCCGCCCTCGCCGTGTCCGCCGCTCGCGGCGGAGGCGGATCCCGCCGCGAGCCCGGTGATGCCGGTGCCCGCCGCCAGTACGGCCGCCCCGAGGACCGTGCGCCTCGCTGCCCCAGCCTGTGTCATGAGTGCCACTTCCCATCGCGAAAACGCCCGAATCGGCGTGCCGATCGTAGGCTGGGAGGGGTTTCCAGCGAGGGTGTCATGTCGGAACACGGCGGAAACGTGCGTCAACACTGCGTATCCGATTCGTGAACCCGATGTGCGATCAGAGCCGACCCGCGAGTATCGTCCTCACCTGCACTACCGCCGTGTGGTGGGTGCGAGAACCGCTTTTCGATGCCGGAGGGCCCACGTTGTTCCGTACGCGCCTCATCAAAGCCACTGTCGGACCGGTCATGCGCCTGATGTTCCGCACCCGTGTGGAGGGCATCGAGAACATCCCGGGCACCGGACCGGTGATTTTGGCGGGCAACCACCTCACGTTCATCGACTCCATGATCCTCCCGCTGGTGTGCGACCGTACGGTCCACTTCATCGGCAAGGACGAGTACGTGACGGGCAAGGGGATCAAGGGCCGCGCGATGGCCTGGTTCTTCACCGGCTCCGGCATGATCCCCGTCGACCGTGACGGGGCGAACGGCGGGGTCGCGGCCCTGATGACCGGCCGCCGGATCCTCGAAGAGGGCAAGATCTTCGGCATCTACCCGGAGGGCACCCGCTCCCCCGACGGCCGGCTCTACCGCGGCCGCACCGGCATCGCCCGCCTCACCCTGATGACGGGCGCCCCCGTGGTCCCGTTCGCGATGATCGGCACCGACAAGCTCCAGCCCGGCGGCGCCGGGATGCCGCGCCCGGGCCGGGTCACCGTGCGCTTCGGCGAGCCGATGGAGTTCTCCCGCTACGAGGGCATGGACCGGGACCGGTACGTGCTGCGCGCGGTCACCGACTCGGTGATGGCCGAGGTCATGCGGCTCTCCGGCCAGGAGTACGTGGACATGTACGCCACCAAGGCGAAGGCCGCGTAGCTCCTCTCCTACTGTCTCTGGAGTGACCGGCTGACGCCCGCCGCCGTGGTGGTGGCGAGGATCCAGCCGGTCACGATCAGCAGGTACGACAGCCACTGGTGCCAGCCGCTCGGCGCGTAGGCGGACTCCTGCCCGAAGCTGATGATCGGCACCAGCAGGTCGATCGTGTAGAACACCGGGTTGAAGTCCGGGGCCTCCCCCGGCTTCAGGGGCCTCGGCGGATCGATCCCGTATGCGATCGCCCCGGTCAGCAGCAGCGCCAGCAGCCAGCCCACCGCCCGCAGCGGCCGGAAGCCGTAGCCGACGGTGGCGTCCTGGAGCTGCCCCCACAGCCGGGCGGGCCGGGGCAGGGTGCGGCGGTGCCTGCGCAGCTTGGCGAGCTGGACCGTCCGGGCGCCGCCCTCGTCGCCCGCCGTACGGTAGGCCGCGGCGAGCTGCTCGTAGGTGTACGACAGGTAGCCCGACTCCTCGCGCTCCAGGACAGGCAGCCGCTGCTCGGCGGGCAGGTGCGGGCTCATCGCCCGGTAGCTGAGCCCGGCCAGCCGCACCGTACCCGGCCAGGTCCCGGGGTCGATGTGCAGCAGGTCGAACTGGGAACGGCGCAGGTTGACCGTGCCCTGGATGGTGTCGCACTCCCGCAGCCAGACCTCGCCGACGGTGCAGCTGCTGGCCCGCAGGGCCACGCCGCCGGGATTGACGAACCGGGCGTACGCGAAGTTGAGCTGGCCCGGTATCCGGGATCCGGTGAGGTTGACCCGGCCGGTCAGCTCCGCGCGCATCGCCCGCAGGTCGGTGCCGACGGTCACGGTCTCCGCGTGCAGGGTGGTGCCGCCGGGCGTGTGGAGACGGGCGTCGTCGAGGTTGATCTGGCCTCCGACGACCGCGCCGTTGATCCGCGTCTGGCCGTGTACGGTCAGCCCGAAGGCGATGATGTCGGTGCCGATGGAGGCATGGTTGAGCTGGAGCGGTGCCTCGCCGGCCAGTTCGCCCCCGACCGGTCCGATCACGGCGCCCTGGAGGAAGAGACCTCCGGATATCTGGGCCCCCGCGAGGCGCACCGGGCCGCTGATCGTGCAGCAGGACAGCCGCAGCACGACCTCGACGCGGACGGTGGACGCGGTCAGGCCGGGCAAGCACGACTCGGTGAGGACGAGTGCGCGCAGCCGTGCCCCGTAGAGCCCTGGTTTGCGTTCGAACCAGCAGCCGCGCATCCGCATCGGGACGTCGATCGCGGCGTACTTGAGGTCCAGTTTCCCGGTGACCTTGGCGCCCTTGATCTTGAGGCCGGCGACTTGGCCGGCGACGCTGGGTCCGCTCAGCAGCAGCGCCATGAGCACCTCGGCGCGCACGGTGCGCTCCGGCCCCCAGGAGGCCCCGTCGGCCGCTTCCTCGTCGAGGCTCTCCCGGAAGTCGACGCCTTCCCCGCGCGGGAAGGCGTCCCATACGCGGCGCTCCGCCGGGGTCAGATCGTTGATCTCCATCGCCGGGATGGTGTCCCGCGGTTCGACGAACTGTCAACTCCGGTCGGGACACCACCCTCTGGGGCGTCAGTGCTCGATGCCGCCCTGGAGCCGCTGGCCCTTGAGCAGGAACCAGGCGGCCACGGCGGTGGCCAGGAGGACGGCCGCGCCCACGCCGGAGGCGAGTCGCAGCCCGTCCACGAAGGCCTCCTGAGCCGCTCCCACCATCTGCCCGGCGGTGTCCGGATCCAGCGTCCTGGCCGCTTCGACGGCCCCGCCGAGGGATTCGTGCGCGGCGTCGGCGACGGGCCCGGCGACCGAGGCGGGGGCGGTGAAGCCCTGGTAGACGCCGGTCACGATGGAGCCGAGCAGGGCGATGCCGAGGGCGGCGCCGAGTTCGTACGCCGTCTCGGAGACGGCCGAGGCCGAACCGGCCTGCTCCTTGGGCACGCTGGAGAGGATCACGTCGGCGGTGACGGTGAAGGAGAATCCGGCGCCGAGGCCGACGAAGAGCAGTGCCGCGCCGAGCAGCGGGTATCCGGTCTCCTTGTGGATCACGGTGAGCACGGCGAGGGCCAGGCCGATGGCGGCGAGGCCGCCGGCGACGACGGAGCGCACCGAGTACCGGCGGGCGTAGCGGCCCGCGACCAGACCGGTGACCACCGCGCCGATGGCGGCGGGCAGTTCGGCCAGGCCCGCCTCCAGCGGGTCGCGGCCCTGCACGAGCTGGAGGAACTGGGAGAGGAAGAAGACCAGTCCGGAGAGCCCGAACACGGTGAGCAGGTCGGCGAGGACGGCGCCGGAGAAGCCGCGGTGCTTGAAGAGCCGCATGTCGAGCAGTGGGGACGGCAGGGTGAACTGGCGGCGGACGAAGGCGTGGAGGCAGGCGGCGCCGATGACGGCGGCGGCGCAGACGCCCCAGGTCACGCCGTGGGTGGCGAGTTCCTTGACGGCGTAGACCACGCCGATGACCCCGACGAGGGAGAGGCCGACGCTGAACAGGTCCCAGGGGCCCGCGACCGGGTTCTTGGACTCGGGCAGCAGCTTGATGCCCACGATCACCAGGGCGGCCATCACGGGCAGGTTGATGAGGAAGACCGAGCCCCACCAGAAGTGCTGGAGCAGGGCTCCGCCGACGACGGGGCCTACGGCGGCGCCGGCCGATGCGGTGGCGCCCCAGATGCCGATGGCGAGGCTGCGCTCCTTGGGGTCGTGGAAGATGTTGCGGATCAGCGCGAGGGTGGACGGCATCAGGGTCGCGCCGGCCACGCCGAGCAGGGCCCGGGCGACGATCATCATCTCGGGGCTGGTCGCGTAGGCGTTGAGGACGGAGACGGCGCCGAAGGCGGTGGCGCCGACCAGCAGGAGCTTCTTGCGGCCGATGCGGTCGCCGAGGGAGCCCATGGAGACGAGCAGTCCGGCGATGACGAAGGAGTAGATGTCGCCGATCCACAGCAGCTGGGTGCCGGAGGGCTTGAGGTCCTCGCTGAGCGAGGGCGTGGCCAGACCGAGTACGGTCGCGTCCACCGCGACCAGCAGCACGGCCAGGACGAGCACGGAGAGCGCGAGCCAGCGCCCGGGGCTCTTGACCTCCGTCCCCTTCGTCAGGCTCAGCTGCTCGGTTCCGGTCATTTCTCCACACTCCGTTGTGCGCCACCGAGCAGCAGCTCGATGATCATGTACTGAAAGTCCTTGGCGGCGACCCGGCCGTCCATGACGGCCCAGGCGCAGGTGCCGATGAGGCCGTAGAGGGCCTCGGTGAGCCAGGCGGGGCTCAGGTCGATCCGGATGTCGCCCTCGGTCTGGCCGCGCCGGAACAGCGCGCCGACGCGGGCGTCGAGGCGGGCCCATCCCTCGTGGATCTGGTCGCCCTCGAAAAGCTGGTTCTCGGTGACGAGGAAGGCCAGCAGCTCGGCGTTGGGCTCGGCCTCGGCGACGAGCCGCTTCAGGGCCTCCACCGCCGTGCCCTCGTCGAGGCGGGCGTTGTCGAAGGCCACCTCGAACTCCCGGATGCCGAGTTCCTCGAGGGCCCGTACGAGGGCGTCGCGCCCGGCGAAGTGCCGGTGCAGGGTCGCGCGCCCGATTCCGGCGGCGCGGGCGACCTCGTCCATCGTGGCGGTCGATTTGCGGGAAAGCAGGGCGGCCGCGTCGCGGAGCACCTGGTCACGATCCATGGCCATGAGACAAGCATAACCCGAATGAGACGTCCACGTCTCATTCGATCAGAAAACAAGCTGCCGACCGGGCAGCCGGAGAGGAATCCTGCAGACATGAAGCCGCTGCTGCTGATCGACGTCGACGGACCGCTGAATCCCTACGCCGCCAAGCCCCAGCGCCGCCCCGAGGGCTACAGCACCCACCGGATGCGGCCGACGGGCTGGACGGAGGCCGAGAGCGCGAAGCCCCTGCGGGTCTGGCTGAACCACGGTCACGGCGCGCGGCTGCTCGCCCTGGCCGACGCGTACGAGCTCGTCTGGGCCACCACCTGGAAGGACGAGGCGAACGACTGGATAGGCCCGCACCTGGGCCTGCCGAAGCTGCCCTTCATCGACTGGCCCGTGATGCACGGCCGGGCGCCGCGCGGCACCTTCTGGAAGACCCAGTACGTCCTGGAGTACGCGGGAGCCCGGCCCTTCGCGTGGATCGACGACGACATCACGGCCATGGACCGCGAGTACGTGGACCGGCACCATCCCGCCCACGCCCTGCTCATGTACGTCGACGAGCAGGTCGGGCTGACCGGCGAGGACTTCGAGACGCTGGCGCGCTGGGCCCCCTAAACGCCGGAGGGGCGGTCGGAGCGGGTGCTCCGGCCGCCCCTCCGGGCTCGTCGGCTACTGCTTATGCGCCGCCCAGGCGTGCTGGATGACCAGGTCCGCCTTGAGCTCGGTCAGCTGGATCGCGACCGCCGAAGGGGCGGTGCCGCCGCGGCCGTTGCGGGAGGCCAGGGCGCCGGGCACGTTCAGGACGGTGCGGACCTCGGGCGTCAGGTGCTCCGAGATCTTCGCGAACTGCTCGTCCGTGAGCTCGTCCAGCTCGATGCCGAGCGACTCGCACTCCTTCACGCACTCACCGGCCACCTCGTGCGCGACGCGGAACGGCACGCCCTGCTTGACCAGCCACTCCGCGATGTCGGTGGCGAGCGAGAAGCCGGCCGGAGCCAGTTCCTCCATCCGCTCCCGGTGGACCGTGAGGGTGGCCATCATGCCGGTGAAGGCCGGCAGCAGGACCTCGAGGGTGTCGCAGGAGTCGAAGACCGGCTCCTTGTCCTCCTGGAGGTCGCGGTTGTACGCGAGCGGCAGCGCCTTCAGCGTGGCCAGGAGGCCGGTCAGGTTGCCGATGAGGCGGCCCGACTTGCCACGCGCCAGCTCCGCGATGTCCGGGTTCTTCTTCTGCGGCATGATCGACGACCCGGTGGAGAAGGCGTCGTGCAGGGTCACGAAGGAGAACTCCTTCGTGTTCCAGATGATGATCTCCTCCGCGATCCGGGACAGGTTGATCCCGATCATCGCGGTGATGAAGGCGAACTCGGCGACGAAGTCGCGCGAGGCGGTGCCGTCGATGGAGTTGCCGACCGAGCCCCGCTCGAAGCCCAGGTCCGCGGCGACCGCCTCCGGGTCCAGGCCGAGCGAGGAGCCGGCCAGCGCCCCCGAGCCGTACGGGGAAACCGCGGTCCGGGTGTCCCACTGGCGAAGCCGCTCTGCGTCCCGGGACAGGGACTGCACGTGGGCCAGTACGTGGTGTGCGAAGAGCACCGGCTGCGCGTGCTGGAGGTGGGTCCGGCCGGGCATCGCCACGTCCGCGTGGGTCTCGGCGAGGCCGACCAGCGCGTCCTGGAGATCGGCGACGAGCTCGCCGATGAGCCGGGCGTGGTCGCGCAGGTACATCCTGAAGAGGGTGGCCACCTGGTCGTTGCGGGACCGGCCGGCCCGCAGCTTGCCGCCGAGGTCGGCACCGAGCCGCTCCAGCAGGCCGCGCTCCAGTGCGGTGTGCACGTCCTCGTCGGCGATGGTGCCGACGAACGTGCCCGCGGCGACATCGGCCTCGAGCCGGTCGAGTCCGGCGATCATGCGCTCGAGCTCGTCGGCCGTGAGCAGGCCCGCCTTGTGCAGCACGCGCGCGTGGGCACGCGAGCCCGCGATGTCGTACGGCGCGAGGCGCCAGTCGAAGTGGACCGACGCGGACAGCTTCGCGAGGGCCTCGGCGGGGCCGTCGGCGAAGCGGCCGCCCCAGAGCCGGACGTCACCGTTGTTGCTGCTCACAGCTACTGCTCCTCAAGACTGCATGGTGTGGGATGTGCAACCGCCTCCCGGTCGCGGAGGTAACGGGAGGCGGTCCGTTCGGCCGTGGTTACGCCTCAGGCGAGGTCGCGGCGCGCGGCGATCTTCGAGGAGAGGCCGAAGATCTCGATGAAGCCCTGGGCCTTGGACTGGTCGAAGGTGTCGCCCGAGTCGTAGGTCGCCAGGTTGAAGTCGTACAGCGACTCGTCCGACTTCCGGCCGGTGACGACGGCGCGGCCGCCGTGCAGGGTCATCCGGATGTCACCGGTGACGTGCTGGTTGGCCTCGTTGATGAAGCCGTCCAGCGCCCGCTTCAGCGGGGAGAACCACAGGCCGTCGTAGACCATCTCGCCCCAGCGCTGCTCGACCTGCCGCTTGTAGCGGGCCAGTTCGCGCTCGACGGTGACGTTCTCCAGCTCCTGGTGGGCGGTGATCAGCGCGATCGCGCCCGGCGCCTCGTACACCTCGCGGGACTTGATGCCGACGAGGCGGTCCTCGACGATGTCGATCCGGCCGATGCCCTGGGCTCCGGCGCGCTCGTTGAGCTGCTGGATGGCCTGGAGGACGGAGACGGGCTTGCCGTCGATGGCGACCGGGACGCCGGCCTTGAAGGAGATGACGACCTCGTCGGCCTCGCGCAGGACGGCCGGGTTCGAGGTGTACTCGTAGATGTCCTCGATCGGCGCGTTCCAGATGTCCTCCAGGAAGCCCGTCTCGACGGCGCGCCCGAAGACGTTCTGGTCGATGGAGTACGGGGACTTCTTGGTCGTCGCGATCGGGAGGTCGGCCCTCTCGGCGAAGGCGATCGCCTTGTCCCGGGTCATCGCGTAGTCGCGGACCGGGGCGATGCACTTGAGGTCGGGGCCGAGGGCGGCGATGCCGGCCTCGAAGCGGACCTGGTCGTTGCCCTTGCCGGTGCAGCCGTGGGCGACGATCGAGGCGCCGTGCTTGTGGGCGGCGGCGACCAGGTGCTTGACGATCGTCGGGCGGGAGAGCGCCGAGACCAGCGGATAGCGGTCCATGTAGAGGGCGTTCGCCTTGATCGCCGGAAGGCAGTACTCGTCGGCGAACTCGTCCTTGGCGTCCGCGACCTCGGCTTCGACCGCACCGCAGGCGAGCGCGCGCTTGCGGATGACGTCCAGGTCCTCGCCACCCTGGCCGACGTCCACGGCAACGGCGATGACCTCTGCGCCCGTTTCCTCGGCGATCCAGCCGATGGCGACGGAGGTGTCCAGGCCGCCTGAATAGGCGAGTACGACGCGCTCGGCCACGGGTTTCTCCTTACGGTGCAATCAACGACAGGCATAACTATGCACTGCTCCGTATGTTTCGTCAATCAAGCCTCGTCGCCCCCACCTGACCAGCGGATATATCGGAGGCGCGAGGGCTGCTCCCTTGCCTAGGCTCCACGGCAAGGACAGCAGGAGGGGGCGGCCGCATGAGCGCGAGGCGGGAACGGGCGATACGGGCGGGGCACGCGAGCGCGGACCGCCTGATGGACGGCGGGCACCCCGGTCACACCCCGATGCCGCTCCCCGAGGGCGTGGCCGAGACGTGGATCGCCTTCGACCAGGCGGTACGGGACATCCACCGCTTCCGGTACGGGACCGCGTACAACGGCGCGGACGTGGTGGCGCTGTGCCATCCCGACGGCTACGTCCGCGAAGGCGCGCTCCGAGGGCCGGATCCTGTGCTCGAACTCGTCGCGATCCGCTGCACCGACTGGGTTCCGGCCGTACGGGAACAGGCCCGGCGCGTGCTGCGCGCGGTGCTGGACGCCGACCCCGCGGGCACGGTGCGCCGGCTGACCCCGCTCCTGCTGCGGCTGGGCCGCCGCGAGCACGGCGCCTGGGCCCTGGAGCTGCTGCCCGCGGCGCTGCGCGGCGGGCGGCTGCGGGCCGAGCTGCGCGGGAGCCCGGACCTGCCGACCCGGCGGTTCGCCGCGCGGCTGTCGCTGGAGAGCGGCGAGTTCGGGGTGCGGGAGCTCGCCCGTCTGGCCGCCGCCGAGCTGGATCCGCAGACCAGTCAGCTATGGGCGGACGCCGCGCTCGCGGCCATGGCAGCCGACGGGCCGGACGACGAGGCCTTCGACTCCCTGGTCGGCGCCCACCTCCCGATGGTTCGCGCCACCGGGGTCACCGCCCTGCGCGGGGCCGGCCGGGCCGCCGCGGCCGGGAAGCACCTCACCGACCGCTCCGGGCTGGTCCGGGCCTGCGCCCGCTGGGTGGTCCGCCAGGACGGCGGCGACCCGTACGCCCACTACCGCGAGCTGGTCGAGGACCCGGGCAGCATCACCCCTTACGCCGTGACCGGCTTCGCCGAGTGCGCCCGCCGCAGGGACGCGCCGCTGCTGCGCGCGCTGCTGGCGCACCCCGGCAACGCGGTGCGGGCCGCCGCCGTGGGCGGGCTGCGGCTGCTGGACGTCACCGACCACGAGCTGCTGCGCCCGCTGCTGGACGACCCGTCGGCGGCCGTGGCCCGCGAGGCCTCCCTGAGCCTGCGCGCCACGGCCGGGCGGCTGCCCACCGACTGGCTGCTGGCCCGCATCGCGCCCGACCGGCCGGCGCACACCCGCCGGGCCGCGTACCGGCTGCTGCACGCGCAAGGCGGTGTGGCCGGATTGCGGGCCTCGGTGGAGCTGCTGACGGACGGTGACCCGGTCCTGCGGCGCATCGCCGCGCAGCACATCCAGAGCATCTGGTCCCCGTACCGGCCGCTCGCCCTGCCGGCCCGGGACCCGGAGGTCGGCGCCCTGCTGGACCGCTGCACGGGGCTGTTCAGCGACTGGGTCCTGCGGCAGATGCGATCGAGGCTCGGACTTCCTCCCGGGAAATCCACGACGGACGGATACTGATCACCATGGGAAAGCTCTACGAACGCATAGACGGACGGCTGCGCAAGTTCATCGAGGAGCAGCCTGTCTTCTTCACGGCCACCGCCCCGCTCGCGGGTGACGGCCACGTCAACCTGTCCCCCAAGGGCCGCGCCGGGACCCTCGTCGTCATCGACGAGCAGACGCTCGCGTACCTCGACTTCGGCGGCAGCGGCGCCGAGACCATCGCCCACGTCCGCGAGAACGGCCGCATCACCCTCATGTGGTGCGCGTTCAGCGGACCGCCCAACATCGTGCGCGTGCACGGCGAGGGCGAGGCGGTCTTCCGCGACGACCCGCGCTGGGGAGAGCTGATCGCCCTGTTCGGCGAGGCCGACGGCCCCTCCGCGCGGGCGATCATCCTCGTTCACGCCCGCCGGATCGCCGACACGTGCGGGTACGCCGTCCCCTTCATGGAGTACGAGGCCGAGCGCACCCTCCACGCGGAGTACTTCGGCCGCAAGACGGACGAGGAGTTCGCCGAGTACTGCGAGAAGAAGGATTTCATCGGGACGAGCCTCGACGGCCTGCCTGCGCTGCCACTGCCCCTTCCGGCCCGTACCGTCTGACATGTGCTGCGTACCGCTCTCGTCACGGGCTCACTGATCGTCACCACCCTGCTCCCGCAGGGCTTCCAGAGCCACGCCACGCTGCCCGCCCGGCTCGCCGACACCGGCGGCGGAAGCCAGCTGATCACCGCCGTCGCACCCGCCCCCGGCTCCACGACCGGGCGGCTGACCTGGTGGGACCGGCGGGCGGGGCGCTGGTACGAGGCCGGGAGCGCGGACGCCCGCTTCGGGGCGAACGGCCTCACCGAGGGCGCGACCCGGACCCAGGGCACGAACACCACCCCGGCGGGGCTGTACGACCTGCCGTTCGCCTTCGGGATCCGGCACGCGCCGGCGGGTACGGAGTACCGCTACCGGCGGGTGACCGGCAGCTCGTGGTGGTGCCAGGACAACGCGTCCGCCGCCTACAACCGCTGGGTGGAGCCGCTGCCCGCGCACTGCGCGCCGGGCGAGGCGGAGCACCTGGTGACGTACGAGAAGCAGTACGCGCACGCGCTGGTCATCGGCTTCAACTACGCCGAGCCGGTGCGCGGCCGGGGCGCCGGGATCTTCCTGCACGTCAACGGCAAGGGCGCGACGGCCGGTTGCGTGTCCGTACCGGAGCGGACCATGCGGGAGATCCTGCGCTGGGCGAACCCGCGCCGCCACCCCCACATCGCGATCGGCACCGAGTCCGGGGCCCTGGCCGTGACCCGTTACTAGGCCCTCTCCGGGGCTAGCCCTCCTTCTGCGCGAGGCGCAGGAGGTGGTCGGCCAGGGCCTGGCCGCCCGCCGGGTCGCGGCTGATCAGCATCAGGGTGTCGTCGCCCGCGATCGTGCCCAGGATCTCCCGGAGTTCGGCCTGGTCGATCGCGGAGGCGAGGAATTGCGCCGCACCCGGCGGGGTGCGCAGGACCACGAGGTTCGCGGAGGCCTCCGCCGAGATCAGCAGTTCGCCGGAGAGGCGCCGCATGCGCTCCTCCTTCGCCGACTCGCCGAGCGGGGCCTGCGGGGTGCGGAAGCCTCCCTCGCTGGGCACCGCGTAGATCAGCTCGCCGCCGGTGTTGCGGATCTTCACCGCGCCCAGCTCGTCGAGGTCGCGGGAGAGCGTCGCCTGGGTGACGCTCAGCCCGTCGTCGGCGAGCAGCTTGGCCAGCTGGCTCTGGGAGCGGACCGGCTGCCGGTTGAGGATGTCCACGATCCGGCGGTGGCGGGCGGTGCGGGTCTGCGGGACGGCCTGCCCGCCTTGCTCGTTGTCCTGCGCCTGACTCATCGTCGTCTCATTCCCCGGATCCGTCCCCGTTGGCCGCGTCGAGGATGCCGGGCAGGTCCCGGAGGAACGCGTCCGCCTCGGCCTCGGAGAGTACGTACGGCGGCATGAGCCGTACGACGTCGGGGGCGGGCGCGTTGACCAGGTAACCGGCATCCTGAGCCGCCTGCTGCACCTGAGGCGCGAGGGGCTCGGTCAGCACGATACCCAGCAGAAGGCCCGCACCACGGACGTGGGAGACCAGCGGGTGCGCGGAAGCCTCGATTCCGGAGCGCAGCCGCTCGCCGCGCGCCTTGACCTGCTCGAGCAGGCCCTCGGCGGCGATGGTGTCGATGACGGCGAGTCCGGCGGCGCAGGCGACCGGGTTCCCTCCGAAGGTGGTGCCGTGCTGACCCGGCTGGAGCAGGTCGGCGGCGGCTCCGAAGGCGACCACGGCGCCGATGGGCAGACCGCCGCCCAGCCCCTTCGCGAGCGCGACGAGGTCCGGCTCGACTCCCTCGTGCGCCTGGTGCTCGAACCACTGGCCGCACCGGCCGATGCCGGTCTGCACCTCGTCGAGGACGAGCAGGGTGCCGGTGGCGCGGGTGATCTCGCGGGCGGCCGTCAGGTATCCGGCGGGCGGGACGACGACGCCGTTCTCACCCTGCACGGGTTCGATGACGACGAGTGCGGTCCGCTCGGTGACGGCGGCGCGCAGCGCCTCCGCGTCGCCGTACGGAACGTGCGTGACGTCGCCGGGCAGCGGCAGGAAGGGGTCCTGCTTCTTCGGCTGGCCGGTGAGGGCGAGGGCGCCCATGGTCCGGCCGTGGAAGCCGCCCGTGGTGGCGACCATGTGGGTCCGCCCGGTCAGCCGGCCGATCTTGAAGGCGGCTTCGACGGCCTCGGCGCCGGAGTTGCAGAAGAAGACCTTGCCGGGGCGGCCGAAGAGCTGGAGCAGCCGCTCGCCGAGGGCGATGACCGGCTCGGAGGCGTAGAGGTTGGAGACGTGGCCGAGGGTCTGGATCTGGCCGGTGACGGCCGCGACGACGGCCGGGTGGGCGTGGCCGAGCGCGTTGACCGCGATGCCGCCGACGAAGTCGGTGTACTGCTTGCCGTCCGCGTCCCAGACCTGGGCGCCCTCACCGCGTACGAGGGCCAGCGCGGGGGTGCCGTAGTTGTTGGTCAGCGCACCCTGCCAGCGGGTGCGGTACTCCTCGTTGCCGGTGGTCACCGGGGATCCCCTCCCTGTCCGTCGGGCACGACCATCGTGCCGATTCCCTCGTCCGTGAAGATCTCCAGCAGGATCGAATGCTGGACCCGCCCGTCGATCACGCGGGCGGTGGTGACGCCGTTGCGGACGGCGTGCAGGCAGCCCTCCATCTTGGGCACCATGCCGCTGGACAGCTCGGGCAGCAGCTTCTCCAGCTCGCTGACGGTGAGCCTGCTGATGACCTCGTCACTGTTGGGCCAGTCCGCGTAGAGGCCCTCGACGTCGGTGAGGACCATCAGCGTCTCGGCGCTGAGCGCGGCGGCGAGCGCGGCCGCCGCCGTGTCCGCGTTCACGTTGTACACATGGTGGTCGTCGGCGCTGCGCGCGATGGAGGAGATCACCGGGATCCGGCCGTCGGCCAGCAGCGCCTCGATCGCGCCGGTGTCGATCGCGGTGATCTCGCCGACCCGCCCGATGTCGACGAGCTCGCCGTCGATCTCCGGGCTGTGCTTGGTGGCGGTGATGGTGTGGGCGTCCTCGCCGGTCATGCCGACGGCGAGCGGCCCGTGCTGGTTCAGCAGCCCGACCAGCTCGCGCTGGACCTGGCCCGCCAGCACCATCCGTACGACGTCCATGGCCTCCGGGGTCGTGACGCGCAGGCCCGCCTTGAACTCGCTGATCAGTCCCTGCTTGTCGAGCTGGGCGTTGATCTGGGGGCCGCCGCCGTGCACCACGACCGGCTTGAGGCCGGCCTGGCGCAGGAAGACCACGTCCTGGGCGAAGGCGGCCTTGAGGTCCTCGTCGATCATGGCGTTGCCGCCGAACTTGATGACGACCACCTTGCCGTTGTGGCGGGTCAGCCAAGGCAGGGCCTCGATGAGGATCTCGGCCTTGGGCAGCGCGGTGTGCTTCCTCGCGGTGCTCATGAGCTGTACGCGCTGTTCTCGTGGACGTACTCGGCGGTCAGGTCGTTGGCCCAGATGACCGCGGACTCGGTGCCGGTGGACAGGTCGGCGGTGATGCGGACCTCGCGGTCCTTCATGCTCACCAGGTCGCGGTCCTCGCCGACCGAGCCGTTCCGGCAGACCCAGACCCCGTTGATGGCCACGTTCAGCCGGTCCGGGTCGAAGGCCGCCTTGGTGGTGCCGATGGCGGACAGCACCCGGCCCCAGTTCGGGTCCTCGCCGTGGATGGCGCACTTGAGCAGGTTGTTCCGGGCGATGGACCGGCCGACCTCGACCGCGTCGTCCTCGCTGGCCGCGCCGATGACCTCGATGCGGATGTCCTTGCTGGCGCCCTCGGCGTCGCCGATCAGCTGGCGGGCCAGGTCGTCGCAGACGGTCCGTACGGCCTCGGCGAACTCCTCGTACGCGGGCACCTTGCCGGAGGCCCCGGAGGCCAGCAGCAGCACCGTGTCGTTGGTGGACATGCAGCCGTCGGAGTCGACCCGGTCGAAGGTGGTGCGGGTGGCGGCGCGCAGCGCCTCGTCGAGGGTGGCGCTGTCCAGGTCGGCGTCGGTGGTGAGGACGACGAGCATGGTGGCCAGGCCCGGGGCGAGCATGCCCGCGCCCTTGGCCATGCCGCCGACGGTCCAGCCGTCCTTGGTGACCGTGGCCGTCTTGTGCACCGTGTCGGTGGTCTTGATGGCGACGGCCGCGGCCTCGCCGCCGTCCTCGCTGAGGGCGGCGGCCGCCGTGTCGATACCCCGCAGCAGCTTGTCCATGGGGAGCAGGACGCCGATCAGGCCGGTGGACGCGACCGCGATCTCGCCGGCGTTGAATTCCCCGCCCAGGACGGCGGCCACCTTCTCGGCGGTGGCGTGGGTGTCCTGGAAGCCCTTGGGGCCGGTGCAGGCGTTGGCGCCGCCGGAGTTCAGGACGACCGCGCTGACCGCTGCGCCGCGCAGGACCTGCTCGGACCAGTGCACGGGCGCGGCCTTGACGCGGTTGGAGGTGAAGACGCCCGCCGCCGCCAGGCGCGGTCCGTTGTTGACCACGAGGGCCAGGTCCGGGTTGCCGTTCGCCTTGATTCCGGCGGCGATGCCCGCTGCCGTGAATCCCTGTGCTGCCGTGACGCTCACGGTGCGACTCCGATCGTGGAAAGACCCAGGCTCTCGGGGAGACCGAGGGCGATGTTCATGCTCTGGACCGCGCCGCCGGCGGTGCCCTTGGTCAGGTTGTCGATGGCGCTGATGGCAATGATCCGCTCGGCGGACTCGTCGTAGGCGACCTGGACGTGGACGGCGTTCGAGCCGTGCACGGACTTGGTGGACGGCCACCGGCCCTCGGGCAGCAGGTGGACGAACGGCTCGTCGGCGTACGCCTTCTCGTAGGCGGCGCGCAGCGACTCGGCGGTGGTGCCGGGCAGGGCCTTGGCCGAGCAGGTGGCGAGGATGCCGCGCGCCATGGGTACGAGGTTCGCGGTGAAGGAGACGGAGACCCTGGTGCCCGCGAACGGGGACAGGTTCTGCACCATCTCGGGTGTGTGCCGGTGGCCTCCGCCCACTCCGTACGGGGTGACGTTGCCCATCACCTCGGCGCCGAGCAGGTGCGTCTTGAGCGCCTTGCCCGCGCCGGAGGTGCCGGTGGCGGCGACGATCACGGCGTCCGGCTCGGCGAGCTGCGCCTGGTACGCCGGGAACAGCGCGAGGGAGACGGCGGTGGGGAAGCAGCCGGGGACGGCGATGCGCTTGGTGCCTTCCAGCGCGGCGCGCCCGCCCGGCAGCTCGGGAAGCCCGTACGGCCAGGTCCCGGCGTGCGGGGCTCCGTAGAACTTGTCCCAGTCGGCCGAGTCCTTGAGCCGGTGGTCGGCGCCCATGTCGACGACGAGGACGTCCTCGCCGAGCTGGGCGGCGACGGCGGCGGACTGGCCGTGCGGAAGCGCGAGGAACACGACATCGTGCCCGGCGAGGACCTCGGGGGTGGTCGCCTCCAGGGTCCGCCCCGCGAGCGGCACGAGGTGCGGCTGCAGGTTGCCGAGGAGCTCTCCGGCGTTGGAGTGGCCGGTCAGCGCGCCGATCTCCACCTCGGGGTGCGAGAGCAGCAGGCGCAGGACTTCACCGCCCGCGTACCCGCTCGCACCGGCCACCGCTACACGTACCGCCATCGGACCCTCCTCGTCGATGGCATGACTATACGTATCTCCGCACGTTTATGCAAAGCCCTGTGCGGCTGTCCGTGGGCGCTGCGGGATCACCCGGTCAGGGCGTGGCGGACCCAGACGTTCGGTTCGACGTAGACCGCGTGGCCCTGCTCCGGTGCGCAGTGGACCGGGGCGAGGGCGCCTGGGACCCGGACCGGGCCCGGGGTGTCGAAGGGGAGGCCGGTCCACTCGCGCCACTGGGGGAGCGAGCCGGTGATCGTCATCGAGAGGGGGGCCACCGAGTCGATGACGCCGCCCGCGCGGACGTGGACGCGCAGCCAGGGGTCGTACGGGAGGCCGTCCTCGCGGGTGCGGTACGCGTACTCGTGGATGGAGGTGTCCGGCTCGGCCGGCTTTCCGCTCGGCCGGACCGGCGCCACGACCTCGGTGAAACCGCGGGCTCGGGCGTTCTCCCGCATCGCGGCCAGCATCCGGCCGGACAGGCCCTCGCCCTGCCGGTCCGTGGCGACGCTGATCTCGATCGCGCTCACCGTGTCGGGCGCGATCCCGCGCCGCAGGTCGGAGAAGGCCCACATCAGGATCCGGTCCCAGCCCTGCGCGGGCAGCACCCCGCCGCGGCCCGGCGCGTGCTGGGCGAAGGGGACGCTGAACCCCCGGGCGACCACCGCGTCGCCGTCCGTGGCGATCAGGACGTACTCCGGCAGCTCGGCGACCATCCGGGGATACAGCAGCCAGGCGAGCGCATCGTGTTCGGCGAAGGCCGGCCAGGAGTCCGGCATGTCCCAGAGCCGGTCCGCCAGTTCGGGCCGCTCCGCCAGTGTGGTGATCGTTGTTCCGGTCATGTCCGCAGGCTAGGAGCCCGCCGGGCGGGCCTCAACCGCATTACACCGGGGCTTGAAGCGAGAGGTGCCAGCGCCCCGACCAGCCCGTCAGGGTCATCGTGGACAGCGGCCGCACGTCCACGTTCCAGTAGGTCAGCGGAGGCGCCTTCAGCGCGTAGACCAGGGCCGCCCGGACCACCGAGGGCTCCGCCACCGCCACGATCGCGCCCCCGTCGTCGGCCGGCCTGGTGTCGAGCCAGCCGCCGATCCGGGAGATGAAGGCGAGCAGCGACTCGCCGCCGTGCGGGGCGGCGCGCGGGTCGGTGAGCCAGAGGTCCACCGCCCCCGGCTCGCGGGCGGTCACCTCGGCGAGGGTCAGCCCCCGCCAGCGGCCCATGTCGCACTCGCGGAGCGCGGGCTGGGCGAGCGGCGCGTACCCGAGCGCCTCGCCGGTGGCCCTGCTGCGCGGGGTGGGCGAGCAGTAGCGCAGCTCGGCGGCGCCCAGCGGGACCAGCCCGGGGGCGGCGGACTCCACCGCGTGCCAGCCTGCCCCGTCGAGCGGGCGGTCGTCGTCGAAGCGCTCGGTGAGCAGCGAGGAACCACGGGCTGCGGCAACGAGCGAGACCCGAACATGCATGCGGTGATGGTGGGCCGCGCGCCGCACGGGGTCAAGCGTCTGTGCCCAGGGGGTGTCTTGCCCGCAGCCGCTGCACCGCTTCCACCAGCTCGCCGGGCCCCGACACCCCGGCGAAGCTCAGCCGGACGTGCGGACCGGGCGGCTCCGCGCAGAAGTACGGACGGCCGGGCGCGACCGCGACCCCGGCGCGCAGGGCGGCTGCCACGAACCCGGTGTCGTCTCCCCCGCCGCCCGGCCGCACCCACAACTGGTAGCCGCCGGAGGGCAGATGCGGCAGTTCGAGCCCGGGCAGCTCCCGCCGCAGTGCCCCGGCCAGGACGTCCCGGCGGTGGCGGAGCTCGGCGGCCACGGTCCTCAGGTGGCGCGGCCAGGCGGGCGCCCCGACCAGCTCCAGGGCGGCTTCCTGGAGCGGCCGGGGGACGAAGAAGCTGTCCACGACCTGGATGGCGCGCAGCCGGTCCACGACCGGCCCCCGGGCGGCCAGGGCGCCCACCCGCAGGCTGGGCGAGGTCGCCTTGGTCAGGGACCGGACGTGCACCACCACGCCGTCGGCGTCCTCGGCGGCCAGTGTGGCGGGCAGCGGCCCGCAGTCCTCGTGGGCCAGGGCCCGGGCGTAGTCGTCCTCGACGACGAAGGCCCCGGCGGCCCGGGCGATCCGCAGCACCTCGGCCCGCCGCCCGGGAGCCAGCACGGCCCCGGTCGGGTTCTGGAACAGCGGCTGGCATACGAAGACCCGCGCCCCGGTGGCTTCGAAGGCGGCGGCGAGCAGCTCCGGCCGGACCCCCTCGGCGTCCACCGGCACCGGCACGGGCCGGCAGCCGGAGGCGCGGGCGATGGCCAGCAGTCCGGGGTAGGTCGGCGACTCCACCAGGATCGGCGCCCCGGGCGGGGCGAGCGCCCGCAGGGCGGTGGCCAGCGCGCTCTGCCCGCCCGCGGTGACCAGCACATCGGCGGCCACGACCGGTCCGCCGATCTCCCGGGCGAACCAGTCGCGCAGCTCGGGCAGCCCCTCGACGGGCGGCCGCCCCACGCCACGCCCCGGGCCGCCGCCCGGCCCGGGCCAGCGCGGCGGCCATGGCCCGCTCGGGCTGGAGGGAGGGGTGCAGGTAGCCGCCGTTGAGCTCGATCACCCCGGGGGGCGGGGTGGTCAGCGAGCTCAGTACCCCGGTGGCGTCCACGGAGCGCGGGACGATCTCACCGGCGCCCTCGGCACTGAGGGCGACCTCCTGCCAGGAGGTGTCCCCGGGCGCGGGCGCCGACGTACGCGGCCGGGCGCGGAAGACCCCGGCGCCGGGCCGGGTGACGACGAGGCCCTCGGCGGCGAGCTGCGCGAGGGCCCGGGAGACGGTGACGGGGCTGACCCGGTAGCGCTCGACCAGAGCCCGACTCGACGGGAGCTTTCCACCCACCGAGTAGCGGTTGAGTTCGGACCGCAGGGATTCTGCCAGTTCCGCGACACTGCTACGCTCGTACATGACAGCACAGAATAGCGCTACTCTGCCGGCCACGGTAGCGGTTGAGGACTTCGCGACCCCGACTCGCACCCGGGGCACCCTCCTCGCCTCACTCGGCGTCGTCGCGTTTTCCCTGACCTTCCCCGCCACCGCATGGGGCCTGGAGAGCTTCGGCCCCTGGTCGCTCGTCGCGCTGCGCAGCGTCCTCGCGGCCGTCATCGCCGGCGGCTTCCTGCTGGCCCTGCGGGTCCCGCTGCCCGCCCGTGAGCACTGGGCGGGGCTGGCCGTCGTGGCCGCCGGGGTGGTCGTGGGATTCCCGCTGCTCACCACTCTCGCGCTGACCACCTCCACGACCTCGCACGCCGCCGTGGTGGTCGGGCTGCTCCCGCTGACGACGGCCGCGCTCTCCGCGGTGCGCACCGGGGCCCGGCCCTCGCGCCGGTTCTGGTGCGCCGCCCTGGCCGGGGCCGCCGTGGTCCTCGCCTTCACCGCGACCCAGAGCGGCGGCTCGCTCTCGGCCGGCGACGCCTACCTGTTCGGCGCCCTGCTGGTGTGCGCCGCCGGATACACCGAGGGCGGCCGGCTCGCCCGTACGCTGCCCGGCTGGCAGGTGATCGGCTGGGCTCTGGTGCTGTGCCTGCCGCTCACCCTGGCCGGCTCCGCGCTGGGGCTCGCGTACGAGCCGGTCCACCTCACCGGGCACGGGCTGGCCGGCCTGATCTGGGCGGCGGCCGGTTCCACCTTCCTCGGCCTGTACGTCTGGTACCGCGGCATGGCCGAGATCGGCGCACCCCGGGCCAGCCAGCTCCAGCTCGCCCAGCCCCTGCTGACCCTGGTCTGGTCGGTGGCGCTGCTCGGCGAGCACCTGTCCCCCGCCGCCCCGGTGGCCGCCTGCGCGGTCCTCGTCTGCATTGCCGTCACCCAACGGGTCAAATAGCCCCGGAACGACCTAAACTGCTAGCACCGGATCGGACCGCCACCGAGGAGGTCAGTTATGCGCGCGACCGAGGGCGACCAGCTGGTGCAGCACGGCAGGATCGTCGGACAGCACGACAAGGTGGGCGAGATCACCCAGGTGCTGGGCGAGAACGGAACCCCCCCGTACCGGGTCCGCTTCCAGGACGGTCACGAGGCCCTCATGGCCCCCGGACCCGACTGCACGGTCCGCCACCCAGGAGAGTCCGAGCACTGAATCAGCGCGGCGCCGCCGCCGATCCGTAGTGGTCGGCGACCACCCGCGCCATCGCTCCGTTGGGGTCCGCGGCCACGTGCTTCGCCGAGAACCAGGCGTGGCCGCGGACCTCCGGATACTTCCTCGCGAAGGTGACGTGGCGGGACAGCTCCCCCGGATCGCGCCAGGCCGGGGTGGGGCTGTCCGCTTCGCAGCGGTACAGCGCCTCCCCCACGTACAGCTGCACGCCCGTGCCCGCCACCGTCCGCGCCCACCAGGGGACGACGTCCGCGTAGTCGGCGGTCGGGTGCCCGATGTGCCAGTAGGCCTGCGGCACGATGTAGTCGATCCAGCCCTCCTTGACCCACTTGCGGGTGTCCGCGTACAGGTCGTCGTACGTTCCCAGGCCCGCCCGCGTGGGTGAACCGAGCGGGTCCCGGTCGGAGTTGCGCCACACCGCGAACGGGCTGACGCCGAACCGGGCGGCGGGCCGGACCTCCCGCAGCCGCGCGGACATCTCGCGGACCAGGGTGTCGGTGTTGTGGCGGCGCCAGTCGGACCGGGAGGGGAAGTCCGCCCCGTACTCCTCGTAGGCCGCGTCGTCGTCGAACTCCTCTCCCTCCACCGGGTAGGGGTAGAAGTAGTCGTCCCAGTGCACCCCGTCCACCGGGTAGCGGGAGACCGCGTCGAGCATGGCCTCCTGGACGAAGAGCCGCACCTCGGGCAGGCCGGGGTTGTAGAAGATCTTGCCGCCGTACTCCACGGTCCAGTCGGGGTTGCGCCGGGCCGGGTGCTCGGGGGCCAGCCGGTCCGGGTCGGTGTGGTTGGCCACGCGGTACGGGTTGAACCAGGCGTGCAGTTCCAGGCCGCGGGCGTGCGCTTCGGTGACGGCCGTACCCAGCGGGTCCCAGCCCGGATCCACCCCCTGCTCCCCCGTCAGCCACTGCGACCAGGGTTCCAGCCGCGAGGGCCACAGCGCGTCGGCCGCCGGCCTGACCTGGAGGATCACCGCGTTCAGGCGGCGCCGCACCGCGGTGTCGAGGAGGCCGATCAGCTCCTTGCGCTGCTCCGCGGCCGGAAGCCCGCTCTCGGAGGGCCAGTCCACGTTCGACACCGAGGCGATCCACATGCCCCGGAACTCCGTGGTCGCGGCATGGCGGGAGGGCGGGGAGGCCGCCGCCCGCGCCGAAGCAGCCCGGCCCCCCGTGGCCGCCGCCAGCGCCCACGCGGCCCCCGCCAGCAGTCCCCGACGTCCGATGTACGCCATGTGACGACTCCGTTCCGTTCCGTGACATCCCGTTGCGTCCGCCCAGCATGCCCGCCCCGGCCCGCCACCGGGGTCAAGGTCGGGGGTAACGTCGGGGGGCGTGGCGGGCGCCGGAAAGCAGTTACCACTGTCAGCCCGGGGGACCCGCGATGGATGAGCAGCGAAAGGCACGAAGTGACGGACCTCTCTACCCTCCCGACCGACATCACCCGCGTCGGCGTAGTGGGCTGCGGCCAGATGGGCGCGGGCATCGCCGAGGTGTGTGCCCGCAGCGGTCTTGAGGTGAAGGTCGCCGAGACCACGGGCGAGGCCCTGGAGATCGGGCGCACCCGGCTGCACAACTCCCTGACGAAGGCCGCCGAACGCGGCAAGATCAGCGAGGAGGAGCGGGACGCCACCCTGGCCCGCCTCACCTTCACCACCGACCTCGGCGAGTTCGCCGACCGCGACCTGGTGATCGAGGCCGTCGTCGAGAACGAGCAGGTCAAGACGGAGATCTTCCAGGTCCTCGACCAGGTGATCACCCGCCCGGACGCGATCCTGGCCTCCAACACCTCCTCGATTCCGCTGGTCAAGCTGGCCGTCGCGACCTCGCGCCCCGACCAGGTCATCGGCATCCACTTCTTCAACCCGGCCCCGGTGCAGCAGCTCGTCGAGCTGATCCCGGCGCTGACCACGGGCGAGGAGACGGTGAAGCGCGCCGAGGCCCTGGTGCGGGACGTGCTGGGCAAGCACGCGATCCGCGCCCAGGACCGGTCCGGCTTCGTGGTCAACGCGCTCCTCATCCCGTACCTGCTGTCCGCGATCCGGATGTTCGAGTCCGGGATCGCGAGCCGCGAGGACATCGACAACGGCATGGAGCTGGGCTGCGCCCACCCGATGGGCCCGCTGAAGCTGGCGGACCTGATCGGCCTGGACACCGTGGCCTCGGTGGCCGACTCCATGTACGCCGAGTTCAAGGAGCCGCTGTACGCCGCTCCCCCGCTGCTCCAGCGGATGGTCGACGCGGGCCGCCTGGGCCGCAAGACCGGCTCGGGCTTCTACCCGTACGGCTGAGTCCTACGGCCGGCCGAGCCTGAGGTGGTGCAGCAGGAGCAGCCCGGCCGCCATGTTGGCGGCCGGAATCTCCCCGCGCGCGATCATGTCCGGCACCAGCTTGAGCGGGACCCACTCCCGGCGCGAGGACTCGAAGCCGTCCTCGGGGTGGCCGATGTACGTCGCCCCGTCCGCCCAGTAGAGGTGGTGGCGGGCATCGGTCAGCCCGTTGGACGGCTCCACGGTCATCAGGTGCCGGAGCGGGCCGGGTCGCCAGCCCGACTCCTCCTCCATCTCCCGCGCCGCCGCGCACTCGAGGGACTCCCCGTCCTCGACCACCCCGGCGGGCAGCTCCCAGCCCCAGCTGTCGGTGATGAACCGGTGCCGCCACAGCAGCAGCACCTCGTTGGCCTCGTTGACGGCCGTGGCGACGGCGACCGGGCGCAGCCGGATCACGAAGTGGTCCAGGTGCCGGCCGTCGGGGAGTTCCACATCGGCGAGATTCACGTCGAACCAGCGGTTCTTGTACACGGTCTGCTCACTCAGGTTCATCCACTGCACGGTTGTGCCGCCTTCCGTTCGGATCGGTGGCAATATGGCAGCAGTTGAAGCCGTCACAGGGGAACGCGCAGCGCCCCGTCGATGAGCTGGGCGGTCTCCTCCGCGCCCGAACAACCGCTGGTCAGCAGCTGTTCGCGGACCGCCCGCAACCGGTCGCGGAGCCGCAGCGACTCCATCCCCTTGGCCCGTTCGGCCATTTCGGCCGCGGCCGCCACCGCCCGGTCCGCCTCTCCCTGCCGCAGCTGGATCTCACACAGCATCGCGAGGCGGTGCACCCGGCCCCGGTCGTGCGCGGGGGTGCCGACGGCCGCGGTCGCCTGCTCGTGCGCGGCGGCGAGATCCCCCAGACCGAGCAGCGCCTCGGCGACCTGGACGTTGACCAGCCCCGGCTGTACGTAGCCGGTCTCGTCCGGTTCGGCGCCCGGAGTGATCCGCTCGGCCGCCGCCTCGGCGTGCCGGATGCAGTTCAATGCGGCCCGGGTGTCGCCAAGTTGGGCGTAGGCCTTGGCCTGCATCGCGTACAGGTCGGCGGCCAGCGCCGGGGTGGTGTGCCGGCCGGCGGCGCGCAGCGCGGCCTCGGCGAAGGCCACCGCCTGGCGGTACTCCCGCAGGTGCAGGGACTGGTTGACGATCAGCGCGATCACGTACGCCCCGAGCCCGCGGTCGCCGCTCGCCTTGGCCAGCCGCAGGGCCTGGTGGAAGTAGCGCTGGGCGAGCCCGTGGGCGTCCGAGTCGTACGCGCAGATCCCCGCCACCGCCACGAGGGACCCGGTGGCCCGGTGCAGCCGCCGGCCGAGGGCGTCGGGGTAACTGCCGCGCAGCATGGGCGCCGTCTCGCTGCCGAGGAAGCGCACGATCCGGTCCCGGGTGGCCACCCCGCCCGCCCGGCGGTACATCAGCTCGTAGTGCGCGCGGGCGGCCCGCAGGATCTCGATGTGCTCGGGCCCGATCCGGTCCGGGCCCTCGCGGGATACGTCGGCGTCCTCGGGCGGGTTCTCCCACTCCCAGACCGGCATGACGGCGGGGGTTCCGTTGACGGCCTGCGCGGTGAGCAGTTGGGGCCGGGCCTGCCCGTCGGCACGCCACAGAGCGGCGGCGCGGTCCACGAATCCGCTGAGCGGGGAGGCGTGCGGGGAGGCGGGCAGCCCCGGCACTCCGAAACCGACGTCGTCCAGCCCGACGGGCCGCTTCAGCCGGCCGCCGAGCACCTCGCAGATCAGGTCGGGGACCTGCCCGCGGGGCCTCTGGCCCTTCAACCACCGGGCGACGGCGGTGTGTTCGTAGCGCAGGGCGAGTCCGCGGGTGCGGCCCGCCTGGTTCACGTACGCGGCGAGTCCGGCGTGGGACATGCCCGCCTCGGCGAGGAGGGCGTCGAGCAGGACATTGGGCTGCATGGGCCGCTCCCGGGGCTCGTCGGTCTCAGGCTAGTGGGTACTTCGTTCACACGGGGTGTGAACGAAGTACGCGCATAAATGCGATACGCACTCTGCCGCCGGGGGTCCGCGGGGCGCTTCACTTAAGGGCCTCGCCAAGAGGCAGCCCGGGTCGTCGGCTCCCCCTCGTACAGTGCGACGACCCGTCACCGCGCCGCCCGTTCTGCTGTCTGCCCGACACTCCACGGCAGACGGGCGGCGTGCCGGTTCCCGCCGGTGCCCGGTTGGTCGCCGGGCCCGGCGGGACCGGCCATTCGGCCGGATCCGGTCAGCTCCGGTCGTCGCGGAGCACCAGCAGGGCGACGTCGTCGGCGAGCCGCCCGCCGGTGTGCCGGAGCAGGGCCGCGTGCACGCCCGCGACCAGCCGCGCGGGCGTGAGCGGTGCCTCTGCGAGGACGCTCTGCAGGGGGAAGAACGCGCCGGCGGCATTCCGGGCCTCCCCGGCACCGTCGGTGTGCAGGAACAGCGTCTCCCCGGGCCGCAGTTCACCGCAGGCGTGCGGTTGCGGATCGCGCGGCAGCGGCAGGACCCCGAGCGGCGGCATGGTCTCGCCGTCCAGCGCCCGCACGTCGGTGAGCCGATGCGCGGGGCCCGGCGCGAAGCCCCAGCTGCGCAGCAGGTACGGCCAGGGGTGGCCGCAGTTCAGGGCCAGGAGGGTGCCGTCCGGGGCGATCTGGAGGAGCAGGACCGTCACGAACTCCTCGGCCGACGGGGACTCCGGCTCGGCCGGGCAGGCCGACGGGTGCTCGGCCCGGGCCCGGTCACGGACGTGGCGGCCCAGCGCCCGCTCCATCCGCACCATTACGCCGCCCAGCGACACCTCGTCGTACGCCGCTTCGCGGAAGGCCCCCAGGACCGCCGCGGCCGCCCCCAGCGCCGGCAGCCCGTGCCCCCGTACGTCCCCGATGACCACCCGGACGCCGTGCACCGTCGGCACGGCCTCGTACAGGTCGCCGCCCACCGTCGCGCCCCGGCTCGCCGACAGCTGCGCGGCGGCCAGGGTCAGCCCGTCCATCCGTCTCGGCAGCGGCCGCAGCAGTGCCCGCTGCGCGGCCCCCGCGATCTCCTGCGAACGCCTCAGCTCCGCGACCAGCCCGCGCCGGATGTGCAGGGCGCAGCCCGTCGCCAGCAGCAGGAACGCCGCGCACGTGGCCAGGCTCGGTACCAGCCGCCCCGGGGTGGACAACTCCCAGGACACCGCGGCGCCGCCCCACGCGAAGACGCACACCCGGCGCACCTGGGGCATCTCCCCGATCATCACGGCCTCCCCTCGGCCGCAATGATTGTGCCGATCACCCGCAGGCCCGGACACGGGTCGCCCGCGTTCTCACCCGAACGAGTGAGGGGCACACCCGGTGGTCCGGATGCGCCCCTCAACAGGCCTTGCAGGCGGGCGGCTACGCGCCCCGGAGCACCGCCCCGGTCCGCTCGCCCGCGAGCGCCACCGCCGCGTCGCGCGCGGCCGTGGACTCCTCGGCGGTCAGCGTGCGGTCGGCCGCGCGGAAGCGCAGCGCGTACGCCAGGGACTTCTTGCCCTCGCCTACCTGCTCACCGGTGAACACGTCGAACAGCCGGAGCGACTCGAGGAGTTCGCCCGCGCCCTTGCGCAGCGCGGCCTCCACGTCCGACGCCGGAACCGACGCGTCCACGATCAGCGCGACGTCCTGGGTCGCCACCGGGAAGGAGGAGATCCGGGGCGCCTGGAGGGCCTCGCCGCCGGCCGCCGCGAGGCGGTCCAGGTCGAGCTCCATCGCGCTGGTGCGGGCCGGCAGGCCCATCGCCTTGACCACGCGCGGGTGCAGCTCACCGGCGTGGCCGATGACCTGCTCGACCCCGTCGAGGGTGACGACCAGCTCGGCGCAGCGGCCCGGGTGCCAGGGGCCGTACCGGCCCTGGCGGACGACGAGCTCCGCGCCGGCCTCGACGGCCAGCGAGCGCGCGGCCTGGACGGCGTCCGCCCAGTCGGCCGGGCGGCCCTTGCCCCACCAGCCGGCCTGCTCGCGTCCACCGGCCAGCACGACCGCGGCGTACCGCGGCTGCGCGGGCAGGGCCGCGTTCAGGGTGCCGATCTCCTCGTCCGTGGGACGGCGGTCGACGGGCAGCCGTACGGCCACACCGGGCCGCGGGCCGGCCAGGAAGACCGAACCGGTCTCGAAGAGCGCGAGGTCGTGGCTGCCCCGGCTGTCGTTGCGGCGCAGCGCGCCGAGCAGACCCGGCAGCAGCGTGGTGCGCAGCGCCGGCTCCTCGTCGGAGATCGGGTTGACCAGCTTGACGACCTGGCGGGCGGCGTCGTGCGCGGGGAGCTGGAGCTGGTCGAAGACCGGCTCGCCGAGGAACGGGTAGCTCAGCGCCTCCACGTAGCCGGCGCCGGCCAGCGCGCGGCCGACCCGGCGGTGCAGCTGCTGCCGGGGGGTGAGACCGCGGCCGGAGGGCACCTGGGGAAGGGTCGACGGGAGGTTCCCGTAGCCCTCGAGCCGGATGACCTCTTCGGCGAGGTCGTTGGGCTCGGCGAGGTCGGGCCGCCACGAGGGGACGGTCACGACGAGCTCGTCCTGGCCGTAGACGTCGCAGCCGATCTCCTGGAGGCGGCGTACGACGGTCTCGCGGCCGTAGTCCATGCCCGCGACCCGGTCCGGGTGGTCCGCGCCCATCGCGATGGTGCGCGGGGCGCCCGGGGCGAGGAACTCGGTGACGCCGGCCTCGGCGGTGCCGCCCGCGAGGAGCACGAGCAGGTCGACGGTCCGCTGCGCGGCCGCGGCGGCGGCCAGCGGGTCGACGCCCCGCTCGAAGCGCTTGGAGGCCTCGGAGGAGAGCTTCAGGCGGCGGGCGGTGCGCGAGATCGACACGGAGTCGAAGTGCGCGGCCTCGATGACCACGTCCGTGGTCCCCGTGACCTGGCCCGTCTCGGGGTCGGTCACGGAGTCGGCGATCTCGGTGTTGGCGCCGCCCATGACACCGGCGAGGCCGATCGGCCCGCTGTTGTCGGTGATCACCAGGTCTTCGGCGTCGAGCGTGCGCTTGACCCCGTCGAGGGTGGTGAACTTCTCGCCCTGCTCGGCGCGGCGGACACCGATGGTGCCGTCGATGCTGGAGCGGTCGTAGGCGTGCAGCGGCTGGCCGAGCTCGAGCATCACGTAGTTGGTGATGTCGACGGCGAGCGAGATCGGGCGCATGCCCGCCTTCTGCAGGCGGCGGGTCAGCCAGATCGGGGAGCGCGCCTCGGGGTCGAGGCCGGTCACCGTACGGGCGGTGAAGCGGTCGCAGCCGGCCGGGTCGTCGACCTTGACCGGGTAGCCGTACGAGTTCGGCACCGGGACGTCGAGCAGCGCCGGGTCGCGCAGCGGCAGGCCGTACGCGGTCGCCGCCTCGCGGGCGACGCCGCGCATCGACATGCAGTAGCCGCGGTCCGGGGTGATGTCGATGTCGAGGACCTCGTCGACGAGCTGGAGCAGCTCGATCGCGTCGGTGCCGACCTCGTGCTCGGGCGGCAGCACGATGATGCCGTGCGTGCCGTCGTCGCCCATGCCCAGCTCGTCGCCGGAGCAGATCATGCCGTGCGAGGTGCGGCCGTACGTCTTGCGCGCGGCGATCGCGAAGTCGCCGGGCAGCACCGCGCCGGGCAGGACCACGACGACCTTGTCACCGACGGAGAAGTTCCGGGCGCCGCAGACGATCTCCTGCGGTTCGCCGGTGCCGTTGGCCTGGCCGACGTCGACCGTGCAGAAGCGGATCGGCTTGCGGAAGCCCTCGAGCTCCTCGATGGTCAGCACCTTGCCGACGACGAGGGGGCCCTTGAGGCCGCCGCCGAGCTGCTCGACGGTCTCGACCTCGAGGCCGGCGTCGACGAGCTTGGCCGCCACGTCGCGACCGGTCTCACCTGCGGGGAGGTCGACGTACTCCCGCAGCCAGGAAAGCGGGACGCGCATCAGATCTCACTCCCGAACGGCCGGGTGAAACGGACGTCACCCTCGACCATGTCTCGCATGTCTTCTACGTTGTGGCGGAACATCAGCATCCGCTCGATGCCGAACCCGAAGGCGAACCCGCTGTACTTCTCGGGGTCCACGCCGCAGGCGATGAGCACCTTGGGGTTGACCATGCCGCAGCCGCCGAGCTCGATCCAGCCCTCGCTGGAGCAGGTACGGCACGGGCGGTCGGGGTTGCCCACCGACTCGCCGCGGCACACGTAGCACTGCATGTCCATCTCGGCGGACGGCTCGGTGAACGGGAAGAAGTGCGGACGCAGGCGCGTGGTGGTGCCCTCGCCGAACAGCTCCTGGACCATGTGGTCCATGGTGCCCTTGAGGTCGGCCATGGTCAGGCCCTCGTCCACGGCCAGCAGCTCGACCTGGTGGAAGACCGGGGTGTGCGTCGCGTCGAGCTCGTCGGTGCGGTACACCCGGCCCGGGCAGACGATGTAGACGGGGGGCTTGCGCTCCAGCAGCGAGCGCGCCTGCACCGGGGAGGTGTGGGTGCGCAGCACGACGCCGGACTCGTCGCCCTCGGTGCCCTCGGGCCCCTGGACGAAGAAGGTGTCCTGCATCTGGCGCGCCGGGTGGTCGGGCGTGAAGTTGAGGGCGTCGAAGTTGAACCACTCCGCCTCGACCTCGGGCCCCTCGGCGACCTCGTACCCCATGGCCACGAAGATGTCCGCGATGCGGTCCATCAGCGTGGTCAGGGGGTGCCGGGCGCCGGCGGGCACGCGGTCGTAGGGCAGCGTGACGTCCACCGCCTCCTCGACCAGCACCCGCTCGTCCCGCTCGGCTTCGAGCGCGACCGTGCGGGCCCCGAAGGCCTTGTTCACGGCGCCGCGGGCCTGGCCCACGAGCTTGCCCGCGGTGGCCTTGGCCTGCGGGGGCAGCGCGCCGATCTCGCGGTTGGCGAGCGCCAGGGGCGAGCGGTCGCCCATGTGCGCGGTCTTCGCCTCACGCAGCGCGTCGAGGTCGCCGGCGGACGCGAAGGCGGCGAGCGCCTCGTCCCGCATGCGCTCGATCTCTTCCGGTTTCAGTGCCTCGACCTCGACAGGGTCGTACGACTTGTTCGGTGCCGACATCTCTTCCCGTACTTCCGATGGCTGGCTGGTGGTCCCCGTACGGCACGATCAGACCGATCGACACAGAGACACAAAGGTGCCAAAGGACGAGTCTAAAGGTCGCTGGGGGTTAAGGAGCCCGTGGGCCGCCTGGCGAGACGCTCCGCGGTGCTACTGCGTGAGGTAGGCCGGGGCGCTCACGGGCAGGATAAATCGGAACTCGGCGCCGCCGCCGGGGCCGCGGCCGACCGTGATGGTGCCGCCGTGGGCCTCCACGATGCCCTTGACGATGTACAGGCCCAGGCCGGTGCCGCCGCGCTTGCTCCCCCGCCAGAAGCGGGTGAAGACACGCTTCATCGACTCCTCGGGGATCCCGGGGCCTTCGTCGGTCACGGTGACGGCGGTTCCCTTCTCATGCGGCGATACGTCGATGGTGACCGTTCCCTCTCCGTGGCGCACCGCATTTTCGAGGAGGTTGCCGAGGATCTGGTCGATCTTGTCCGGATCGGCCCACAGATCGGGGAGGGGGCGGCTGACCCGTACGAGGAACCGCTCGGGGGCCTGGCCGTTCGCGGTGAGTGCCTGGACGTGGCGGCCGACGGCGGTGGCGATGTCGACCGGCTGGCGGCGGACCTCCAGCCGGCCGGAGTCGATGCGGGAGATGTCGAGGAGCTCGGCGATGAGGCGGGTGACGCGGTTGGCGTCGGCGTCGACGGTCTCCAGCATCAGCCGCTTCTGGTCGTCGGTGAACCGCTCCCACTTGGCGAGCAGGGTCGCGGTGAACCCCTTGACGGAGGTCAGCGGGGAGCGCAGCTCGTGGGCGACGGTGGCGATCAGCTCGGCGTGGCTGCGCTCGGTGCGGCGGCGGGCCTCGGTGCCGCGCAGGGTGACGACGAGGCTGCGCAGCGGGCCGGTGGGGTGGGTACGGACGTAGCGGGCGGAGACCAGCACCTCGCGGCCGCCGGGGAGCAGCAGGTTCCGCTCGGGCTGCCCGCGGCGGGTGGCGAGGCCCCCGTACGGGTCGGTCAGCGCCCACCAGCGGCGGCCTTCGAGGTCCTCGAGGGGCAGCGCGCGGTCGATGCGGTTGCCGAGCGCCTGGTCCGGCGCCAGTGCGGTGATCCGTGCGGCGGCGGAGTTGAAGCAGATCACCCGCCCGGTGTCGTCGGCGACGACGAGCCCGTCGGGCAGGTCGTCCGGATCGATCCCGAAGCCGGTCCCGAGGGCGGCCTCGGCCTGGCCCGCCCGACGGGCCGCGAGGCCCGGGCCGGCCGCCTGTGGCGGCACGCCGCACAGCCCGTCGGGGCGGCGGCTCGCGGGGGCCTGCGGGGCTTCGGCCACCGGCGTGCCGCCGGCCGGGCCGGGCCGCTCCTCGGCCGCGGCCCTGGCTCCGGCGGCCACCGGTGAGCTGTTCGTACCGACGGTCATGTCCCCGTACCCCACATCTCCGAGTAGCGCAGTGGGCCCCCCGGGCCGCCACATTACTAGCTGGGGGTCACGGAGCGGCACCCTCCGGGCGCCCGCTGTGCACGCGCGGAGGCGTAGAGGCACACGGCGGCGGCCGTCGCGAGGTTCAGGCTCTCCGCCTTGCCGTGGATCGGGACCCGTACGACGGCGTCCGCGAGGGCCCGGGTCTCCTCGGGCAGACCCCAGGCCTCGTTGCCGAACACCCAGGCCGAGGGCCCGCCCATGGTGCCCGCGTCCAGCTCGGCGTCGAGGTCGTCCTCGCCGGCCCCGTCGGCCGCCAGGATCCGTACGCCCGCCGCGCGCAGCCCGGCGACGGCCTGCTCCACCGGGACGCCGACCGCGACCGGGAGGTGGAAGAGGGAGCCCACGGAGGCCCGTACGGACTTGGGGTTGTACAGGTCCACCGAGGCGTCGGTCAGGACGACGGCATCGGCTCCGGCGGCGTCCGCGCAGCGCAGCACCGTGCCGGCGTTGCCGGGGTCGCGGACGTGCGCGAGGACGGCGACCAGCTTGGGCCGGGCCTCCAGGATGTCCTCGAAGGGCGAGTCGAGGAAGTGGCAGACGCCGACGAGGCCCTGCGGGGTGACGGTCTGCGAGACCTCGGCGAGCACCTCGTCGGAGGCGTAGTGCACCCGGGCGCCGGCGTCCAGCGCGGCGTGGATGATCTCGGCGTAGCGCTCGGCGGCCTCGACGGTGGCGAACAGCTCGATCAGGGTCGACGTCCCCTCGGCCCCGCGGTGCTCGACGGCCTCACGGACCGCCTGCGGGCCTTCGGCGATGAACCGGCGCTCCTTGGTGCGGAAGTTGCGCCGGGCCAGTCGCCTGGCGGCGGCCACCCGCGGGGATCGGGGGGAGATCAGCTCGTCGGGGTGACCCATGGTGTCTGCGGTTCTTTCTCGGGGTTCCGGGGCTGGGGGAAAGCACACGGACCCGCAGGCGAGTCGCCTGCGGGTCCGTGGGGGCCGACCGCGTGAAGCGGCCGGCTAGCCCTTAGGCAGCGGCCTTGGGGGCGTTGACGTCGGCCGGGAGGGCCTTCTGCGCGACCTCGACCAGCGCGGCGAACGCGTTGGCGTCGTTGACGGCCAGCTCGGCGAGGATCTTGCGGTCCACCTCGATGTTGGCGGCCTTCAGACCCTGGATGAGGCGGTTGTACGTCATGCCGTTCTGGCGGGCAGCAGCGTTGATGCGCTGGATCCACAGCTGACGGAAGTCGCCCTTGCGCTTCTTGCGGTCGTTGAAGTTGTAGACCAGCGAGTGGGTGACCTGCTCCTTGGCCTTGCGGTACAGGCGCGAACGCTGACCGCGGTAGCCGGAGGCCGCCTCGAGGATTGCCCGGCGCTTCTTGTGGGCGTTTACTGCCCGCTTGACGCGTGCCACTTTTTAACTCCTTGTAGCGGGGCCGTGGTTGTCTTCACACGGCCCGAATTCGATGGGGTCCCGGTCTTGACGTCCCGCTCCCGCCAGGGGAGCGGAGGACGTCACTTGCCGAGAAGCTTCTTGATCTTCGCGGCGTCGCCGGGGGCCATCTCCGCGGTGCCGGTCAGGCGGCGGGTGACACGGGACGACTTGTGCTCGAGCAGGTGGCGCTTGCCGGCGCGCTCACGGAGCACCTTGCCGGAGCCGGTGATCTTGAAGCGCTTCTTGGAACCGCTGTGCGTCTTGTTCTTCGGCATAGCGCCGTTATCTCCTCGTCGGTGGCGCTCCCACCGGTCCGGTGATGGACCGGCTCACGGGAGCGTCATGTTGTGTCGGTGATCCGAGACGGGCTGCCTCGGAATCAGGCCTCGGTGTTCGGCTCCTGGGCGGGCGCCTCTTCGGCGGCAGCCTCGGTGACCTCGACCTCGGTGACCTCAGTGGCCTCCACCTCGACGGTCTCCTCGGAAGGAGCCTCGTCGTCGGCGAGGGCAACACCCTGGCGCTCGGCCTTGCGGGCGGCCTGCGCCTCGCGGGCTTCGGCCATCGCCTCGGTCTTCTTCTTGTGCGGACCGAGAACCATGATCATGTTTCGGCCGTCCTGCTTCGGGTTCGACTCGATGAACCCGAGGTCCTCGACGTCCGAAGCGAGACGCTGCAGCAGTCGGTAGCCGAGTTCCGGCCTGGACTGCTCGCGACCACGGAACATGATCGTGATCTTGACCTTGTCGCCCTGCTTGAGGAACCGAACGACGTGACCCTTCTTGGTGTCATAGTCGTGCGGGTCGATCTTCGGCCGGAGCTTCATTTCCTTGATGACCGTGTGCGCCTGGTTCTTGCGCGCCTCACGGGCCTTCATGGCCGACTCGTACTTGAACTTGCCGTAGTCCATGAGCTTGCAGACCGGCGGGCGTGCGGACGCCGCGACCTCGACCAGGTCGAGGTCGTACTCCTGCGCGAGCTCAAGCGCCTTGGCAAGCGGCACGATGCCGACCTGCTCGCCGCTGGGACCGACGAGTCGTACCTCGGGAACGCGAATCCGGTCGTTGATGCGGGGCTCGGTGCTGATGGATCCTCCTCGGTAGCACCACACGGCTGCCTGGCAGACAGCCGCTGACGTGTATTTCCGTCAGACCGACCGCAGCGGGAGAATGAAAAAAGCCCCGCCGGGCACAGGCAGGGGCTCCAAAACAACCGGAGCACCGACGCGTGCGAGCCGCGGGGCGCATACTCGGGCAGCTTTCCATCGTCCGTACGGAACGATGGATGCCGCCTGACCGGTGACCCGCCGCCCCGGAGGGTGGTCAGGTGGGAGATCGGAGCCTCCACTTGTGGGCCGGGGACATAAGTCTCCGGCCGGTCGTAGCCCAATATAGCATTCCGCGCCAGAGCCGCTCACCCGGTGCTCCGGTCGGGGGCGTCCGGCGCCCGGCTTATCGTGGGAAGCATGACTGACGCGACCCTCCCCGCCGACACCGCTGCCGGCACCGCACCCGAATCACCCGACTACGACGCCATGACCCGCGACATCGCGGACGTCCCCGCCGTCGAGGTGATCACCACGGTGGCCGTGCACCTGCTGAGCGCCGCGGCGGTCAACCTGGGCCTGGACAAGCCCGACTCCGAGCACAAGGACCTCGACGAGGCCCGCAAGCTGATCACGGCCCTGGCCGGCCTGGTCACCGCGAGCGCCACCGAGATCAGCTCCTTCCACGCAGCCCCGCTGCGGGACGGCCTGAAGTCGCTCCAGCTCGCCTTCCGGGAGGCCTCGATCGTCCCGGACGAGCCGGGCCAGGGGCCGGGCGAGAAGTTCACGGGTCCCGTCTTCGGCTGAGTCGGCGCCGTACGCCGAGGGGCGGGGTTTCCGGGATCGTTCCCGGAAACCCCGCCCCTTCGTCGTTCAGCGGCTGAACAGCGCCTCGCCGGGCGGGGCCGGGGCGTCCGGCGGCAGCAGCGCCAGGTCCAGGCCGCGCACCAGCCGGGCCCGCAGGGTCTCGTCCGCCGCCAGGGCCTCGGCGACCCGGCGGGCCGCCTGCTGCGCCTGGCCGGCCTCGGCCGGCACGATCGCGAGGGTGCCGTCGGAGTCCGCGCCGCCGGGGCCGAGGTAGGCGCGCAGTACGCCCTCCTCCGCCGCCACGGCGGCCCGTACGGCCTCCCGTACGGCAGGATCGGCCAGCGGGCCCGCGTGCGTACGGCCCTCGGCCAGCGCGAGCAGCGCGGAGCCGGTCAGCTGGTAGGTGACCGGGCCGGCCAGGTCCAGGACCACGGTGTCGGCCTTCTCGTGCGCGGCGGCCGCCAGCGCCTGGTGCAGCGGGACCGCCACCGGCCGGGCCGCCGGGTCCCAGAGCGCGAGCGAGGCGATCGAGGTGAAGGCGGGCAGCGCCCGGCGGTCGCCCGCGCGCAGGGTCGGGACGGCCATGTCGCTGGTCTTCTCGCGCTTGAGGCCGGTCTCCGGGTCGGTCTCCACCTCGCCGAGGACGGCGACGACCGGGACCAGCAGGCGGGCGTCCTTCAGGGCCGCCAGCACCTCCGGCTCGTGCGAGCGGTCCTCGGCCCAGGCGGCCAGGGCCGCGCTCAGCCGGGGGTCGGCCGAGCCGTCGTCGTCGGAGAAGCCCGGGTCGGGAATGTTCTTGTTCGCCATGTTCGCCACAGTTACCCGACCCTACTGTGCCGGGTCACCCGCCGCGGGCGCCGGGCCAGTACGGCGGCCAGCACGAGCAGCACGGCGCCGGCGGCCGCGGCCTCCGGGGCGCCGAGGCGTGCCTCGCGCTCGGGCGGGCGGGCCGGGTCGGGGCCGGGGCCGAAGTACTGCTGTCCGGCCGCGGCGGGCGCGGGGACCGGCGCCTCCGGCTGCATGGCCTCCGCGACCTGGAGGGCGGCGGCGGGGTCCACCATCCCGTGGCCTCGGGCGTCGTCGCGGCCGCCGGCCGGGCTGTCGGAGGCGGTGTCCTCCAGCAGCTTCTTGATCTGGGCCGGGGAGAGGTCCGGGTGGGCGGCCTTGACGAGGGCCGCGGCGCCGGAGACGAAGGCCGCCGCGGCGCTGGTGCCCCACCCCTCGTAGTACGAGCGGTCGGGATCGGCGATGACCACGTCGACGCCGGGGGCGCTGACGGTGGCGTACCAGTTGCGGGTGGAGAACTTGGCCTTGTTGCCGCGCCGGTCGACGGCCGTGACGGCGATGACCCCGGGGTAGGCGGCCGGGTAGGAGACGCGGTCGCCGCTCTCGCCGCCGTTGCCCGCGGAGGCGACGACGACCACGCCCTTGGTGAGGGCGTACTGGACGGCCTCGTCCTCCCCCGCCTCGTGGTGGGCGGAGTCGCTGTCGTCGCCGAGGGAAAGGTTGATCACGTCGGCGCCGTGGTCGGCGGCCCAGCGGATTCCGTCGGCGAGGGCGCCGCCCTTGCTGTCGCGGGCCTGGGCGCGGCCCGGGTCGCCCTCCTCCAGGATCACCCGGATGGGCAGGATCTTGGCCTGCGGGGCGATGCCGAGGACCCCCTGGCCGGAGCCGTGGCCGTGCCCGGCGATGATGCTCGCCATGGCGGTGCCGTGACGGGCCCATGCGCGGTCGCCGCGGCCCGCGCCCATGCCGATGAGGTCGTGGCCCTCGAGGACCCGTCCGGCGAGGTCGGGGTGGGAGTCGTCCACGCCGGTGTCCAGGACGGCGACGGTCACGCCGTCGCCGCGGGTGGTGCCCCAGGCCTCTTCGGCGCGCAGGGCCAGCAGTCCCCACTGGCGGTCGCGGATGGTGTCGGCGGCGGCGGGGGCCGCGGTGACGGCCGTCAGGACGGCGGCGGCGGCGAGGGCGGCGGCGCCTCGCACGAGCGCCCGACGGGGCTTCACCGGGAGGTCTCCGGGGCGGGAGTGACGGGCGGGGCGGCCAGGACGGCGAGGCCGTTGCCGATGCGGTCGGCGACGGCCTTGGCCTCGTGGCCGAGGCCCGCCTGGGCGACGGCTCCGGTGGCGTCCTTCTTCATCGCGTCCTCCGCGGGGCGGGGCGCGTCCAGCGGGCGGCCGTCGGCGAAGGCGGAGACGGCGTAGACGACCGCGGGGGCCTTGTCGATGACGGACGCGGTCCAGGCGGCGCGCTGGGAGTCGGCGAATCCGTACGCGAGCGGGGCGGTGAGCCGGCC
Organism: Streptomyces sp. NBC_01546; assembly: GCF_045208355.1. Classification (NCBI taxonomy): domain Bacteria; kingdom Bacillati; phylum Actinomycetota; class Actinomycetes; order Kitasatosporales; family Streptomycetaceae; genus Streptomyces; species Streptomyces sp. NBC_01546. The sequence continues at coordinate 6,378,580 of NZ_CP109379.1, read as the reverse complement.
GGTGAGGGCGGTCATCGCGGGGGCGTCGGCCGGGGTGAAGACCATCCCGACGGTGATCAGGAAGCTGCGGGTGGCGTCGGTGTAGGTGGCGCGCAGCACGCGGGTGCAGCCGGTGGCGGCCAGCAGGTTCTGCCAGTCGGCGGCGAGGGCGGCCGGGCAGTCGGCGTCCGGTGCGAGCGCTATCCGGGTCCAGATCCGGTTCGAGCCGCCGGGGCCGGCCGAGGGGCCCGCGAGCACCGGCGGGAAGAGGGTGTCCACGGGGGCGGAGCGCCACAGCGACCCGGCCTTGCGGTAGGCGGCGTCGGCGGGCAACGGGCGGTGCGCGGCGCGGTGTTCGAGCCAGGCGCCGGCTCCGGCACCGCCGATGAGCCCGATGCCGAGAAGGGTGCACAGCCCGGCGGCGAGGACCCGTCCCGGGCGGCGGCGCGGCTGCGCGGGGAGGGGCGGCGGGGTCCGGGCCGGCTCCGGGGGCGGGTCGGGCTCGCCCAGGACCGCGGTCCGCGGTGTCGTCGTGGTCATCCGGCGGCTCCGCCCCCCGTTCCGTACGGCTGCCTGCCCGTACTCTACGGTCCTCCGGGCCGGAAGGGGGCCCGAGGGGGCAGGGGCCCGGGCCCGAGCGGGGCGCTGCGACCCCCTACCCATCGGTAGACGCGTCTGGCAAGCTCCCGCCATGAACTCCCCCGCCGCCGATCGCGCCCGGTACGACCGGGCGACCGCGCACCTGGACGCGCCGCTGGCCATCGTGGACCTCGACGCGTTCGACGCCAACGCCGACGACCTCGTGCGCCGGGCCGGCGGGAAGCCCGTCCGGGTGGCCAGCAAGTCCGTCCGGTGCCGCGCGCTCCTCGAACGGGTCCTGGCCCGGCCCGGGTTCGCCGGGATCATGTCGTACACCCTCGCCGAGTCGCTGTGGCTGGCCCGGTCGGGGTTCGAGGACGTGCTGCTCGCCTATCCGTCCGCCGACCGCGGCGGATTCGCCGAGCTGGCGGGCGATCCCAAGCTGGCCGCCGCCGTCACCGTCATGGTGGACGACGTGGCGCAGCTGGAGCTCATCGACCGGTCGCGGGACGGCGGCACGCAGGAGGTCCGGGTCTGCCTGGAACTGGACACCGCGCTGCACCTGTTCGGCGGGCGGGTGCGGGTCGGGGCGCGCCGGTCGCCGCTGCGCGATCCCGGGCAGCTGGCCGCGCTGGCCCGTGACGTCAGTGCCCGGCCCGGGTTCCGGGTGGTCGGGCTGATGGCGTACGAGGGCCACGTCGCCGGGGTCGGGGACGCACTGGCCGGGCGGCCGGTGCGGTCGCGGGCGATCCGGCTCATGCAGAGCGCGGCCCGCAAGGAGCTGGCGGCACGGCGAGCCGAGGTGGTGCGGGCCGTGCGGGCGGTGGTGCCGGACCTGGAGTTCGTCAACGGCGGCGGGACGGGCAGCGTGTCGGAGACGGCCGCCGAGGAGGCGGTGACGGAGATCGCCGCCGGGTCGGGGCTCTACGTGCCGCGGCTGTTCGACAACTACACCTCGTTCAGCGGGCGGCCGGCGGCCCTGTTCGCCCAGCCGGTGGTGCGCAGGCCCGGGGTGGGTGTGGTGACCGTGCTCGGCGGCGGGTATCCCGCCTCGGGTGCGCCCGGCGCGGACCGGCTCCCGGTCCCGTACCTGCCCCAGGGGCTGCGCTACGACCCGCAGGAGGGAGCCGGCGAGGTACAGACCCCGCTGCTCGGCAGCCCGGCCGACGATCTGCTGATCGGCGACCGGGTCTGGTTCCGCCACGCGAAGGCGGGCGAGCTGTGCGAGCGGTTCGACACCCTGCACCTGGTGGAGGGCGACCGGGTGACGGCCACCGCCCCGACCTACCGGGGCGAGGGCCGCACCTTCCTCTAGGCCCCTTAAGACCCCTTCTGGAAGACGGAGTCCGTCTGGTCCGGGATGACGCTCGCGTCACCCCGGAGGACCGGGCCCTTGGTGCCGTCGTGGCCGACGTAGCCCGTCGTGGAGCACGGGTACGGGGTGGCCTTCTGCTGCTTCGGCTCGATGAACATGGGGTTGACGATCCAGCGGCCGTCGCTGTTGTCGTAGGCCCGGCACATCAGCTCGTTCTTGTTGCGGTTGACGACGAGCCGCAGGGCGGTCGCGTCGCGCAGGAACGAGATGTCGGTGTCGGAGTCGCCCGCGGCGAACACCTGGCGGCGGGCGGCCGGCTGGACCTTCTCGGCGGCCGCGCCGCGCACGCCGAATATCTCCTTGTTGATCCAGCAGCGCTTGCCGTCGATGTACGTGATCATCGTGTCGGCGCCGTCCTCGACGGACCCGCAGCCCTGCAGGTGGGCGGTGAGCCTCCCGTCCCGCGCGGTGGTGTTGCGGATGCCGATCACGTGGTCCGCGTCGATGCCGACGCCCTTGGCCCACACCTCGACGACCGGCTGCGGCGAGGCCGAGCTGATCCAGACATCGAAGCCGGCCTTCCGCAGGCCCTTGATCAGGTCCTTCTGCTCGTCGTAGTAGCGGACCCAGCCGGTGGCGGTGCCGCTGCCGACCTGCTGCGCGCTGCCGATGGGCGCGGCGAGGTTCTCGGTGCGCGCGGCGGCGGCGAAGCCGCGGATCTCGCGGGCGGTCCAGCCCTGCATCAGCTGCGGGAGCCAGGCGTACGAGGGCTCGTTCGTGCGGCGGTCCCAGCCGGCGAAGGCGGCCGCGCCGGTCCGGGTGGCGGCCGTGCCGTAGACGCTGTTGAGCTCGTCGGCGCAGCCCGCGCCCTCAAGGGTGCCCGTGGGCAGGGGTGTGCCGGGGCGGGCGAGCGGGCCGCAGGCCTGGGCCAGCGCCGTGGCCGCGGCCGGGGTGAGGAAGCGGCTGGTGGTGGTCCAGTCCCCGCGGGCGGGCTGGCGGATCCTGCCGTTGCGCAGCAGCCAGAACATCGTGGCGTCGCCGACGTCGTTCTTGACGACGGTGTTGTCCCAGTCGAAGACGGCGACGGGCTTGGTACGGGCGCCGCCGGGCCGGTGGGGGTTGCAGCGGCCGTACTGGTCGACGAGCTGCTGGAGGCGGGCCTGGTTGTCCCCGTACCAGCCGGCGCCGACCGTCACTCGGGAACACCCGGCCTCGCCCGCCTGGGCTGCCTGGCCCGCCTGGGCCGGCGGTGCCAGGAGGAGACCGGAACCGGTCACCGCCATGAGGGCGAGGGGGGCCGCCCATCTGCTCTGCATGCTGCTCCTCGGGGTAATCGGGAAAGGAAACAGCCGGGCACCTCGCGGCGCCCGGCTGTTGGTCGGCTGGGGTCGACCGGGTCGGCTGACCGGACGGGCTACAGCGGGGTCACGTACGCGCCGGAGATACCGCCGTCGACCAGGAAGTCGGTCGCGTTGATGAAGGAGGAGTCGTCGCTGGCGAGGAAGGCGACGGCCGCGGCGATCTCGGTGGGCTCGGCGAACCGGCCCAGCGGGATGTGCACGATCCGGCGGGCGGCGCGCTCCGGGTCCTTCGCGAACAGCTCCTGGAGGAGCGGGGTGTTGACCGGCCCCGGGCACAGGGCGTTGACGCGGATGCCCTCGCGGGCGAACTGCACGCCGAGCTCGCGGGACATGGCCAGGACGCCGCCCTTGGAGGCGGTGTAGGAGATCTGCGAGGTGGCGGCGCCCATGATGGCCACGAAGGAGGCGGTGTTGATGATGGAGCCGCGGCCCTGGCGCTGCATGTAGGGGAGCGCGGCCTTGCAGCACAGGTAGACGGAGGTGAGGTTGACGTCCTGGACGCGCTTCCAGGCCTCCAGGCCGGTGGTGAGGATGGAGTCGTCGTCCGGCGGCGAGATGCCCGCGTTGTTGAAGGCGATGTCGACGGAGCCGTAGGTGTCGAAGGCCGTCTTGAAGAGTGCCTCGACCTCCTCGGGGCTGGTGACGTCGACCTTCACGAAGGTGCCGCCGACCTCCTCGGCCGCGGCCTTGCCGGCCGTCTCGTCGATGTCGCCGCAGACGATGTTGGCGCCCTCGGAGGCCAGGCGGCGGGCCGTGGCGAGACCGATGCCGCTGCCGGCTCCGGTGATGACGGCGGTACGGCCGACCAGACGGCGGCAGACGATCTCTTCGTTCTTCTCGTTCGACATGCGGTTCAGGCCTCCGTGCTGATGAAGACGTTCTTGGTCTCGGTGAAAGCGGTGAGGGCGTCGGGTCCGAGCTCGCGGCCGAGGCCGGACTGCTTGTAGCCGCCGAAGGGGGTCCAGTAGCGGACGCTGCTGTGGGAGTTGACGGACAGGTTGCCGGCGGCGACGGCGCGCGAGACGCGCAGCGCGCGGCCGATGTCGCGGGTCCAGAGGGAGCCGGAGAGGCCGTACTCGGTCGCGTTGGCCAGGCGTACCGCGTCCTCCTCGTCCTCGAAGGGCAGGACGACGGCGACCGGGCCGAAGACCTCCTCGGCGGCGACGGGCGCGGTGGGGGCGACGTCCGTGACGAGGGTCGGCGGGTACCAGAAGCCGGGGCCCTCGGGGGCCTTGCCGCGGATCGCGGTGAGGTCCGCGGTGACGTAGGACCGTACGCGCTCCAGCTGGGTGCGCGAGATGAGCGGGCCCATCTGGGTCTTCTCGTCGAGGGGGTCGCCGACGGCCACGGATTCGATGCCGGGGGCGACGAGCTCCAGGAAGCGGTCGTAGACGGAGCGCTGTACGAGGATCCGGGTACGGGCGCAGCAGTCCTGGCCGGTGTTGTCGAGGAAGGCCATCGGGGCCGCGGCCGCCGCGGCTTCCAGGTCGGCGTCCGCGAAGACGATGTTGGGGCTCTTGCCGCCGAGTTCGAGGGTGACGCGCTTCACCCGGTCGGCGCACTTGGCCATGATCTGCTTGCCGACGCCGGTGGAGCCGGTGAAGACGATCTTCGCCACGCCCGGGTGCTCGACGAGTGCGTCGCCCGCGACCGCTCCGTGGCCGGGCAGCACCTGGAAGAGGTGCTCGGGGATCCCGGCTTCGAGGGCGAGTTCGGCGAGGCGCAGCGCGGTGAGCGGCGTGGTCTCGGCGGGTTTGAGGATGACGGCGTTGCCTGCGGCGAGGGCCGGGGCCAGGCCCCAGGCGGCGATCGGCATGGGGAAGTTCCACGGGGCGATCACGCCGATGACGCCGAGGGGTTCGAGGAAGGTGACGTCGATGCCGCCGGCGACGGGGATCTGGCGGCCGGAGAGCCGTTCCACTCCCCCGGCGGCGAAGTCGAGCAGGTCGCGTACGTTGCCGGCTTCCCAGCGGGCGTTGCCGATGGTGTGACCGGCTTCGCGGACCTCCAGCTGGGCCAGTTCCTCGACGTGGCCGTCGACCACGGCGGCGAAGCGGCGCAGGAGCCGGGCCCGGTCGGCGGGGGCGGCCGCCGCCCAGCCGCGCTGGGCCGCGGCGGCACGGGCGACGGCGGCGTCGACGTCGTCCCGTGTGGCGGCCGGGACGATGGCGACGGTTTCCTCGGTGGCCGGATTCAGCACTCTCAAAGTGAGTGGGGCCAGCGCATCGGACACGTGGTGCCTCTCAGACGTTCGGTGCGGTCGGTGCGGTCGGTGCGGTCGGTGCGGTCGGTGCGGTCGGTGCGATTACAGGCGTTCGAAGGAGCGGCGCAGCTCCCAGTCGGTCACCGCGGAGTCGTACGCGTCGAGTTCCACACGGGCCATGTTCCGGTAGTGGGCGACCACTTCGGGGCCGAAGGCGGCCTTGGCGATCTCGCTGTTCTCCCAGAGCTCGGCGGCCTCGCGCAAGGTCGCCGGGACGTGCGCGTAGTCGGCGGTGTACGCGTTCCCCGTGCACACCTCGGGCAGTTCGAGGCGGTTCTCGATGCCGTAGATCCCGGCCGCGACCAGGCCGGCGACGGCGAGGTACGGGTTGACGTCACCGCCGGGCAGCCGGTTCTCGAAACGCATGGAGCGGCCGTGGCCGACCACTCGGAGTGCGCAGGTCCGGTTGTCCACGCCCCAGGCGACGGCGGTCGGCGCGAAGGATCCCGGCCGGAAACGCTTGTACGAGTTGATGTTCGGGGCGTAGAGAAGGGAGAAGTCGCGCAGCGCGGCCAGCTGACCGGCCAGGAAGTGCCGCATCACCGGTGACATACCGAGTTCCTGGTCGTCCCCGTCGGCGGCGGCCATCGCGTTGCGTCCGTCGGCGTCGGCCAGTGAGAGGTGGATGTGACAGGAGTTGCCCTCGCGCTCGTCGTACTTGGCCATGAAGGTGAGCGAGACGCCCTCCTGGGCGGCGATCTCCTTCGCGCCGGTCTTGTAGACGGCGTGCTGGTCGCAGGTGGTCAGCGCCTCGTCGTAGCGGAAGGCGATCTCGTGCTGGCCGAGGTTGCACTCCCCCTTCGCGGACTCGACGATCAGGCCCGCGGCCTGCATCTCGTTGCGGATGCGGCGCAGCAGCGGTTCGATGCGTCCGGTCCCGAGGACGGAGTAGTCGATGTTGTACTGGTTGGCGGGGGTCAGGCCGCGGTAGTTGGCGTTCCAGGCCTGCTCGTAGGTGTCCTGGAAGACCATGAACTCCAGCTCGGTGCCGACCATCGCGGTGTATCCGTGCTCGGCGAGGCGCTCGAGCTGGCGGCGCAGGATCTGCCGGGGCCCGGCGACGACGGGCGTGCCGTCGTTCCAGGCCAGGTCGGCGAGGAGGAAGGCACTGCCGGGGTTCCAGGGGATGCGGCGCAGGGTGGAGAGGTCGGGGTGCATGGCGAAGTCGCCGTAGCCCCGGTCCCAGGAGGACATCTCGTATCCGTCGACGGTGTTCATGTCGGTGTCGACGGCGAGGAGGTAGTTGCAGCCCTCGGTGCCGTGCGCGAGGACCTCGTCCAGGAAGAACTGTGCGGCGAACCGCTTGCCCTGAAGGCGCCCCTGCATGTCGGGGAAGGCCAGGACGACTGTGTCGATCTCACCGCTGGCGATCAGGGAGCGGAGCTCCTCGGTCGCGAGCGGCGGCTTGCGGTCTACCACGGGAATCTCTCCTTCGGTGAGCCGAGGAGGCCTAAGGTATTGAATAGAACCATTGCTTGGGAAGGGGAGGAGCCGAGATGACCGATACGGCGAGCGAGGGTGGCGCGATCGCGCGGCTGAATCCCGTGCTGCGGCAGGTACGGGCGGGCAACGGTTTCGAGGAGGCGCTGGAGCAGATCCTCCAGGTGGTCCGGCTGGGTCTGGTGCCGGGCGGCGAACGGCTTCCTCCCGAGCGCGAGCTGGCCGAGCGGATGGGGATCAGCCGGGTCACGCTGCGCGAGGTGCTGAAGGTCCTGCAGGACCAGGGGCTGGTGGAGGCGCGACGCGGCCGGTACGGAGGAACGTTCGTGCTGCCCCGCACGTACACCCCGGCGGGCGGCGTCGAGGAGGAGCTGCGCCGGCGCGTCGCGGGCGTGGACATCGAGGACGTCCTGCGGTTCCGCGAGGTCCTGGAGGTGGGGGCGGCCGGCCTCTGCGCCTCGCAGGGGCTGACCGAGGAGGGCGCCGAACGGCTGCTCGGCGCGCTGACCGCCACCCACGACGCCCCGCTCGCCGACTACCGGCGCCAGGACACGCTCTTCCACCTGACCCTCTGCGAACTGGCCGGGTCCGCCTCTCTGACGGCCCAGTACGCCGCCGTCCGGGCCACGGTCAACGATCTGCTGGACTGCATCCCGCTGCTGGTGCGCAACCTGGAGCACTCGCAGCAGCAGCACACCGCGCTGGTGGAGTCCGTACTGGAACGGGATCCGGCCGGTGCGCGCGAGACGATGCGCGAGCACTGCTGCGGCACGGCGGCCCTGCTGCGGGGCTTCCTGGCATGACCCGTCCGGCCCGCCCGGAGGTTTTCGTAACTTCTGTTTAACGCAGAGGTCTTGCGCTCTCCACCGCTCTACGACAAAGGTACGCCCCACAACCATTGCCCCGAGGCAGGAGCGCACGATGGCCGACGACATCGAGGCACGGCTGACAGCCGTGCCCGCACCCACCACGTCCCCCGAGGGCGGCGACAGCCACGACGACTACCTTGAGCGGCGCACGCTGCGCCGCGGCAGCGCCGGCTGGCTGCTCCTGACCGGCCTCGGCGTCGCCTACGTGGTCTCCGGGGACTTCTCCGGCTGGAACTTCGGCCTCGAGAAGGGCGGCTTCGGCGGCCTCGCCATCGCCACGGTCCTGATGGGCGCGATGTACGCCTGCCTGGTCTTCTCCCTGGCGGAGCTCTCCGCCATCCTGCCGACGGCGGGCGGCGGCTACGGATTCGCCCGCCGCGCGCTGGGCCCCTGGGGCGGCTTCCTCACCGGCACCGCCATCCTCATCGAGTACATCCTGGCCCCGGCCGCCATCGTGATCTTCATCGGCGACTACGTGGAATCCCTCGGCCTCTTCGGCCTCACCTCCAGCTGGCCCGTCTACCTCGGCTGCTTCGTCGTCTTCATCGGAGTCCATCTCTGGGGCGTCGGCGAGGCGCTGCGGTTCAGCCTCGTCGTGACCGCCGTCGCCGTCGCCGCGCTGCTGATCTTCGCCGTCGGCGCCTTCACCGAGTTCAGCGCCGACGGCCTGAACGACATCCCGGTCGACGCGAGCGCCTTCGGCTCGAACTCCTGGCTGCCGCTGGGCGTCCTGGGCATCTGGGCCGCGTTCCCCTTCGGCATGTGGTTCTTCCTGGGTGTGGAAGGCGTTCCGCTGGCCGCCGAGGAAGCCAAGGACCCGGTCCGCTCCATGCCGAAGGCCCTCGCCATCTCCATGGGCATCCTCGCCCTGCTGGCACTGATCACCTTCTTCGCGGCGACCGGCGCCCAGGGCGCCGACGCCGTCAAGTCGGCGGGCAACCCGCTGGTCGTGGCCCTGGAGGGGGACGGCGGTCCGACCGCGCTGAGCCGCTTCGTCAACTACGCGGGGCTCGCCGGACTGGTGGCCTCCTTCTTCTCGCTCATCTACGCGGGCTCGCGCCAGCTCTTCGCCCTCTCCCGGGCCGGCTACCTGCCCCGCCTGCTCTCGCTCACCTCGAAGCGCAAGGCCCCGTACCTGGGTCTGGTGATCCCGGGCGCGATCGGCTTCGCGCTGGCCGCCGCCACCGGGAACGGTGCGCGGATGCTGAACATCGCCGTGTTCGGCGCGACCATCTCCTACGCCCTGATGGCCCTCTCGCACATCGTGCTGCGCCGCCGGGAGCCCGGCCTGGAGCGGCCGTACCGCACCCCCGGCGGCGTCCTGACCTCCTCGGTGGCCTTCGCACTCGCCCTCTCGGCCCTGGTCGCCACCTTCCTGGTGGACAAGGACGCGGCTTTCATCGCGCTGGCCGTGTACGCCGTCGCGCTCGCCTACTTCGCGCTCTACAGTCGGCACCACCTCGTGGCCTCGGCCCCCGAGGAGGAGTTCGCGGCGCTGGCGCAAGCCGAGGCGGAACTGACCCGCGACTGACCCGCACCTGACCTGGGACCGACCCACGACCGACCCACGACCGACATGCGACTGATCCCTGCCCGCATCGCCTTCCGGAGGTAAAGCCCGTGCCACGGCCGCTCATCGGCATCACCACCTATGTGGAGGAATCCACCCGTTACGGGGTGTGGGACCTCCCGACGTCCCTCGTACCGACCGGGTACTACGAACTCGTCCAGGCGGCGGGCGGCGCGGCCGTGCTGCTGCCGCCGGACGAACCCGGGGCGGCGGCGGAGGTGCTGAGCCGGCTGGACGGCCTGGTCGTCGCGGGCGGCCCCGACGTGGACCCGGTCCACTACGGCGCCGCCCGTGACTCCCGTACGGGCGCCCCCGCGACGGTCCGCGATCACTGGGAACTCGCCCTGATCGCAGCCGCGTTGGAGGAGGACGTACCCGTGCTCGGCATCTGCCGGGGCATGCAGGCGCTGAACGTGGCGCTCGGCGGCACGCTGATCCAGCACATCGACGGCCACTTCGACACCCCGGGCGACACCTCCTGGCACCCGGTCCGCCCGGTCCCGGGCACCCGGTACGCGGCCCTGGTCCCGGAGCAGGCGGAGGTCCCCACCTACCACCACCAGGCCGTCGACCGCCTTGGCCGCGGCCTGGTCGTCTCGGCCCACGCGCTCGACGGCACGGTGGAGGCCATCGAACTCCCCGACCCGGCCCGGTGGGTCCTGGGCGTCCAGTGGCACCCGGAACGCGACAAGGACACCCGGGTGATGGCCTCCCTGATCGAGGCGGCAGTGGCCCGCACAGCGGTGCCGGTGGCCTGACCGCTACGGGGCTGAGGTTGCCTCGCAGCGGCAAGTTCAGTCCCCGCCGGCGATTGAGGCGCGGGGGTCCGGGGGCAGAGCCCCCGCAACGGCGCCGCACCCCGGCAAGCCCCGGCTAGGACGGCCCCCGGGTCAGCGACAGCAGGTCACGGGCCGGGCCCGCCGGCCGGGCACCGGCCGGCCAGACGGCCCGCAGGGCCCGCCCAAGGGCGGCGCCCGCCACCGGCACCTCCACCAGCCGACGGGCCGCCAGCTCGTCCCCCACCGCCAGCTCCGACAGGACACACGGCCCCGCCCCGCTCAACGCCGCCGCCTTCACCGCGGTGGTGGAGGCCAGCTCCAGCAGCGGGGCGGCCAGCCCCCCGCACCCCGCCAGGGCCGCGTCCAGCACCTGCCGCGTCCCCGACCCCCGCTCCCGCAGGATCAGCGGCGCGGCCGCCAGCTCCGCCACCTCCACCCCCTTCGAGCGCCGTGCCCACGCGTGGCCCGGCGCCACCGCCACCACCAGCCGGTCCTGCGCGATCACCGCCGAGTCCAGCCCCTCTGGGACCCTCAGCCCCTCCACGAAGCCGAGGTCCGCCTCGTGCGCGAGGACCCGCTCCGCGACCACCGCCGAGTTCCCGGCGTGCAGCGACACCGCCGTGTCCGGCCGCTGCCCGCGCAGTGCGATCAGCCACCCCGGCAGCAGGTACTCCGCGATCGTCATGCTGGCGGCCACCCGCAGCCGCGAGTCCCGCCGCCCCCGCAACGCCTGCGCACCCGCGTCGAAGGCCTCCGCCGCCTCGACCACCCGCCGGGCCCAGTCCGTGACCAGCGCGCCTTCCGCCGTCAGCGTCGACCCCCGCGGCGAGCGGTCCACCAGGGCCACCCCGAGCCTCGCCTCCATCGCCCGGATCCGGCTGCTCGCCGCCGGCTGGGTGATCCCCAGCCGCCGGGCCGCGCCGCTCAGGCTGCCGACGCGCGCGACCGCGAGCAGCAGCTCCAGCGCCCCCAGGTCCGGCACCCGGTGTGCCAGCGGAACCCACTCCTCATTACCCATAACATCAGTTTATGGCCTCATAGGAACATGACCTCTGCCTACCGGTCCGCCCCGGCGGCACGCTGGATCCATGGCCACCACCCTCGTGCGACCCCGCACCACCGGCACCACCCCCGAGACCGCCCCCCGGGCCCACAAGGCCCTGCGGCAGCTCGGACCCAACTGGTACGCCTCCGTCATGGGCACGGCGATCGTCGCCAACGCCGGCGCCACCCTCCCGTACCAGCTCCCCGGCCAGCGCGTGGCCTGTCAGCTCGTCTGGGCGCTGTCCGCCGCCGCCCTCGCCGTACTGCTCACCGCCCGCGCCGGCCACTGGCTGCGCCACCGCGACCAGGCCCGCGCCCATCTCCTCGACCCCGCCGTCGCCCCCTTCTACGGCTGCCTCGCGATGGCCCTGCTGGCCGTCGGCGGCGGCACCCTCATCGTCGGCAAGGACCTGATCGGGACCGGCGCCGCCGTGGCCGCGGACGCCGTGCTGTTCACCGCCGGCACCGCGATCGGCCTGGTCATGGCAGTGGTGGTGCCCTACCTGATGGTGGTCCGCCACAAGGTCGAGGCGAAGCAGGCCACCCCCGTCTGGCTGCTCCCCCTGGTCGCCCCCATGGTCTCCGCCGCGCTCGGCCCCCTGCTGATACCCCACCTGTCCGCCGGCCAGCCCCGCGAGGCCCTGCTGCTCGCCTGCTACGCCATGTTCGGCATCAGCCTGCTCGCCACCCTGCTGATGCTCCCCCTGGTCTTCGGCCGGCTGATCGTGGGCGGCCCCCTCCCCCTGGTCCTGACCCCCACGCTCTTCCTGGTCCTCGGCCCCCTCGGCCAGTCCACCACCGCCGTGAACCAGCTCGCCGACATGGCCCCCCAGTCGATCGGCGCCCCCTACGCCGGCGCGCTCGGCGCCTTCGCGGTCGTCTACGGGGTCCCCGTGATGGGCTTCGCCCTGCTGTGGCTGGCCCTGGCCTCGGCCATGCTGGTACGGGCCGCCCGAAACGGCATGGGCTTCGCGATGACCTGGTGGGCCCTGACCTTCCCCGTCGGCACCTGCGTCACCGGCGCCGCCGGCCTGGCCCGCCACACCGGCCTGACCGCCTTCGCCTGGCTCGCCGCGGCCCTCTTCCTCGCCCTGCTGACCGCCTGGCTCCTCGCCGCCACCCACACCCTGCACGGCCTCTTCACCGGCCGCCTCCTGGCCGCTCCCCGCTAGAGAACGCCCCGCAGGGCCCCGGCCAGTACCGCCGGGGCCTCGGCGAGCGAGGGGCCGTACCAGGTGAGGTGGCGGCCGCTGACCAGCGCGGCGGGCAGGCCCGGGAAGGCCTCCGGCCCGTCCTGCGCGGTGAAGCGGTACGGCTCGTCCGGGAGCACCACCAGATCGCAGCCCGCGGCCGCGAGCTCCTCCGCCGGGATCCTCGGATAGCGCTCCGGGTGCCCGGCGTAGACGTTGCGCACCCCCAGCCGGGCGAGGAGGTCGCCCGCGAAGGTGTCCCGGCCCAGCACCATCCACGGCCGCCGCCACACGGGGACGAAGGCCCTCAGCTCGGCGGCCGGCTCCACCCGGGCCCACGCGGCCTCGGCGTCCGCCAGCCACCCCGGCCTCGCCAGCCCCAGCACCCCCACCAGCAGCCGGTCCAGTTCCCGCAGGGCCTGCGGGAGGTCCCGTACCTCGGTGACCAGCACCTCCACCCCGGCCGCCCGCAGCGCCGCCAGGTCGGCGGGCCGGTTCTCCTCCTCGTTGGCGATCACCAGGTCCGGGCGCAGCTCCGCCACCCGCCGTACGTCGGGGTTCTTCGTCCCCCCGATCCGCACCGCGCCCCCGAGGTCCCCGGGGTGCGTGCACCAGTCCGTGACCCCGACCAGCAGGCCGGGCGCGCTCACGGCCACCGCCTCGGTCAGGGACGGCACCAGCGAAACGACCCGCCGCACGCCGCTCAGCGCCCGGGCGACGGCGGCTCGGACGTCGCGTGGATGTGTTCGCCCACCGCCACCACCAGGATCCGCGTGTCCTCGGTGACGGCCCGCCAGCGGTGCCGTACGCCTCCCGACAGGAACAGCGCGTCGCCGCTCTCCAGCCGGTACGCCCGCCCCTCCGCCTCCACCTGGCAGGCGCCGGCGACCACGTACATCAGCTCGTCGTTGCGGTGCTGGTACTCGCGCCCGGCGTCCTGGTCCCCGGTGAACTCCATGGCGTGCAGCTGGTGGTGCCCGCGGACGAGGGGCCGTACGCCCGGCACCGGCGTGAGCCCGGATTCGTCCCCGGCCCGTACGAGGTCCACCGTGCGCGCGGTGTCGGACGCGGCGAGCAGCTCGACGGCCGTGGTCTCCAGCGCGTCGGCGACCCGCTCCAGGGACCGCATGCTGGGCCGGGCCCGCTCGTTCTCTATCTGGCTCAGGAAGGGGACCGACAGCCCGCTGCGCGCCGACACGGCGGCAAGGGTCAGATGGAGCGCGCGGCGCCGCTTGCGCACGGCCACGCCCACCCGGAGCGGTTCCTTGCCGTCCTTGTCCTTGTCCTTTTCCTTGTCCATGGCCATGCCCTTGGGGCTCTTGTCGTCCAGGCCGTCCGTGCCGTCCCTGTCGTTCATTTCGGGGCTGCCCTCCCCTTGTCCGTCGCACATCGGTGTGCTGTAAGCACCTTACGCAGCAACCGCCCCGCGTTTCGCGTGCACGGGCGTTCCCGTACCGGTCCGCTCACCGTCCGTGGTCACCCGGGCGGGCCGTCGGCGGCGTTGCGGCATCATCGTCTGCGTGACGACACGACGCCTGATGCTCCTGGACACCGCCTCCCTCTACTACCGGGCCTACTTCGGCGTGCCGGACTCCGTGAAGGCCCCCGACGGAACCCCGGTCAACGCCGTGCGCGGGCTGCTCGACTTCATCGGCCGGCTGGTCCAGGACCACCGCCCGGACGACCTGGTGGCCTGCATGGACGCCGACTGGCGGCCGCACTGGCGGGTGGAGCTGATCCCCTCGTACAAGGCCCACCGGGTCGCGGTGGAGACCGAGACCGGCCCGGACGTGGAGGAAACCCCCGACACGCTCGCCCCGCAGGTCCCGATCATCGAGGCGGCGCTGGACGCCTTCGGCATCGCCCGTGTGGGCGTGGCCGGTTACGAGGCGGACGACGTGATCGGCACCCTCACCGCCCGCGCGACGGGCCCGGTGGACATCGTCACCGGCGACCGGGACCTGTACCAGCTGGTGGACGACGCCCGGCAGCGCCGGGTGCTCTACCCCCTCAAGGGCGTGGGCACCCTCCAGGTGACGGACGAGGCCTGGCTGCGCGAGAAGTACGGGGTGGACGGCCCCGGCTACGCGGACCTGGCGCTGCTGCGCGGGGACCCGAGCGACGGCCTGCCGGGCGTCCCCGGCATCGGCGAGAAGACGGCGGCGAAGCTCCTGGACGCCTACGGCTCGCTCGCCGGGATCATCGCGGCGATCGGCGATCCGAAGTCGAAGCTGACGCCCACGCAGCGCAAGCGCCTGGACGAGTCCCGTCCCTACCTGGCCGTGGCCCCGAAGGTGGTCCAGGTGGCCGCCGACGTACCGCTCCCGCCGTTCGATCCGGCCCTTCCGGCCACTCCGGCACAGCCGGAACTCGTCGACGCCCTCGCCCACAGGTGGGGTCTGGGTGGAGCCGTATCGCGCCTCAGCAGCGCCCTGCACCCGTGAGGTGCTAACTTAGGTAATCCTAAGTTGGTTCAGGGGAGTCAGGGGAGACACCGTGGCAGAAGGACGCGCCCGCACCGTCGGCACCGCCGTCGTCGTACGCACCGAGCGGCTGACACCGCACATGGTGCGCATCGTGCTGGGTGGTGACGAGCTGGCCGGATTCAGCGCGGGCGAGTTCACCGACCACTACATCAAGATCCTCTTCCCCCCGCAGGGGGTCTCGTACCCCGAACCGTGGGACCTGGAGCGGATCCGCGGCGACTTCCCCCGGGCGCAGTGGCCGCGCCAGCGCGCGTACACCGTACGGAACTGGGACGCGGCCCACCGCGAGCTGACGCTCGACTTCGTCGTCCACGGCGACGAGGGCCTGGCCGGCCCGTGGGCCGCGCGGGTCCTGCCGGGTGAGGTCGTACGGTTCCTCGGCCCGGGCGGCGCCTACGCCCCGGACCCGACGGCCGGCTGGCACCTGCTGGTCGGTGACGAGAGCGCGCTGCCGGCGATCGCGGCGGCGATGGAACGGATGCCCGCGGGTGCCCGGGTCATCGCCTTCGTGGAGGTCGAGGGCCCGGCGGGCGAGCAGAAGGTCGCCACCCCGGACGGGATCGCCCCGGTCTGGCTGCACCGCGGCGACCGCCCGATCGGCGAGGCCCTGGTGGAGGCGGTCACCGCGCTGGAGTTCCCCTCCACGGACGTCCACGCCTTCGTCCACGGCGAGGCGGGCTTCGTGAAGGAGCTGCGCCGCCACCTCCGCCTGGAGCGCGGCATCGCCCGCGAACGCCTGTCGATCTCGGGCTACTGGCGCCTGGGCGAGACGGACGAGGGCTGGCGCGCGATCAAGCGCGACTGGAACGCGGCGGTCGAAGCCGAACAGGACCACGCGACGGCCGCCTAGGCATTTTGAACGGCGCCGAGCCAAAATCCAGCCCCGCCGGCGTTTGAGGCGCGGGGTCTCGGGCGGAGCCCCAGCAACGGCGCCGCGCGGGTTCACCCGTCCGGCGGGACAATGACCCCATGCGTACCCTCCGCGCAGCCGTCGCCGCCGGGGCTGCGGTCCTGCTGGCCACCGCGGCGGCGAACGCCGCACCCAGCCCCCCGCCCGAGCCACAGCCCTCGATCAGCGACGACGCCGTCGACAAGGCTGTCGCCGGCCTCGACCGGACCGTCCAGGACATGATGCGCCGCACCGGCGTCCCCGGCGTCTCCGTGGCCGTCGTCCACGATGACAAGGTCGTCCACCTCAGGGGCTTCGGGCTCCGCAGAACCGGCGACACCGCCAAGGTGGGCCCCGACACCGTCTTCCAGATCGCCTCGCTCTCCAAGCCCGTCTCCTCCACCGTCGTGGCCGGCGCCCTCACCGGCCCCGACGAGTGGGACCGCCACACCTCGCTCCCCGGGTTCTCCCTGAAGGACCCCTGGGTCACCGAACACGTCTCGACCGCCGACCTGTTCTCCCACCGCAGCGGCCTCCCCGACCACGCCGGCGACCTCCTCGAAGACCTCGGCTACGACCAGTCGTACATCCTCGACCACCTGCGCCTGGAGCCCCTCACCCCCTTCCGCGCGAGCTACGCGTACACCAACTTCGGCTTCACCGCCGCCGCCGAGGCCATCGCCCGCGCCAAGGGCACCAGCTGGCAGAAGCTGAGCGCCGACACCCTCTTCAAGCCCGCCGGCATGACCCGCACCAGCACCGAGTTCTCCGCCTACGTCAACGCCCCCGACCACGCCTCCACCCACGTGAAGAACCCGGACGGCACCTGGAGCCCCCGCTACGTCCGCGACCCGGACGCCCAAGCCCCCGCCGGCGGCGTCAGTTCCACCGCCCGCGACATGTCCCGCTGGCTGCGGCTCCAGCTGGCCGACGGCACCCTCGACGGCAAGCGGATCATCCCCGCCGACACCCTCGCCCGCACGCACGTTCCCGAGATCGTCTCGCAGCCGCCCACCTCCCCCACCGGCCGCGCCGGCTTCTACGGCCTCGGCTGGAACGTGTCCTACGACGACTCCGGCCGGCTGCGCCTGAGCCACTCCGGCGCCTTCGAACTCGGTACCAACGCCAACGTCACGATGCTCCCCCTGGAGAAGCTCGGCATCGTCGTCCTCACCAACGGCGCCCCCGTCGGCCTGGCCGACGCCGTCGCCCTCGATTTCTTCGACGTCGCCCAGCACGGCAAGGCCACGACCGACTGGCTGCCCCTGCTCGCGTCCGTCTACGCGAAGGAGGCCGACAACGCCCGATCCCCCACCGACTACGCCCACCCGCCCGCCTCCGCCAAGGCCGCCAAGGACAGCGCCGCCTACACCGGTACCTACGACAACCCCTACTACGGCAAGGCGACCGTGACCGCCGACGACAAGGGCGCGCTCACCCTCGCCCTCGGCCCCAAGCCCCTGCGCTTCCCGCTCGCCCACTACGACGGCGACACCTTCAGCTTCGAGACCACCGGCGAGATGGCGGTCGGCCGCACCGGTGTGACCTTCGCCGACGGCACGCTCCGCGTCGAGTCCCTCGACGCCAACCACCTGGGCACCTTCACCGAGCAGTAGGGGTGTCCGCATAGCCTGTCCCCGATGAGACGCAGAGCCCAGCCACCCCCTTCTCCCCTCCCCCAGCGCGCCGGCATCGACCCGGTCCGGCTGCGGCTGCCGCCCGATCCCGACGGCGCGTGGCCGGATCTCGGTGACTACCTCGCCGCGCACTACGCGGGCGGACCCGGCGCCGAGGCCGTCGCCCGCCTGCTGGACTCCGGCCGGGTGCTCGGCCCCGGCGGGCGCGTCCTGCAGGCGCGGGACCCGTACGAGCCGGGCGCCTACCTGTGGTTCCACCGGGACCTCCCGGCGGAGGCGCCCGTGCCCTTCGCGGTCCGCGTCGTGTACCGCGACCCGCACCTCCTGGTCGTGGACAAGCCGCACTTCCTCGCGACCACCCCGCGCGGCAGCCACGTCACCCAGACCGCCCTCGCCCGGCTCCGCGCGGAGCTGGACCTGCCCGCCCTCAGCCCGGCGCACCGGCTGGACCGGCTGACCGCGGGAGTCGTGATGTTCAGCATCCGGCCCGAGGACCGCGGGGCGTACCAGCTCCTCTTCCAGCAGCGCCGCGTGCACAAGGAGTACGAGGCCCTCGCCTCCCACGATCCGGCGCTCGCCTTCCCGCGCACCGTCCGCAGCCGCATCGAGAAGACCCGCGGGGTCATCGCGGCGACCGAGGTCCCCGGCGGCGAGCCCAACGCGGAGACCCTGGTGGAACTCACCGACACCCGGGGCGGGTTGGGGCGCTACCGGCTGACCCCGCACACGGGCCGCACCCACCAGCTGCGGGTGCACATGAACAGCCTCGGTCTGCCCATCCTCGGCGACCCGGTGTACCCGCAGGTCACCGACCCCGCTCCGGACGACTACCGGCGGCCGCTGCAACTCCTGGCCCGGGTACTGGAGTTCACAGACCCGGTCACCGGCATCTCGCACCGCTTCGAGAGCGGCCGCACCCTCCGGGCCTGGCACGACCGCGCCGCCTGGGAAGCGGGCACCGGCGGCTGAGTCCTAGGCGACGCCGACCCCGGCGATGCGCAGCGCCGCGTCGGCGGTGGCCTCCGCGAAGACGGTCACCGGCCGCCCCGGATCGGCTCGGTGGATCAGCATGACGCCCTCGATCAGGCCGAAGACGAGGTCGTTGCGCAGCGCCAGAGCGGGCCTGTCCCCGGCCAGTTCGGCGCCCGCGACCGTCCCGTCGAGCAACACCCGGTAGGCGTCCCTCAGTTCACCGCGCATCCGGCGGAACTGTGCGAAGCGCGCGCCGCCCACCTCGGGCAGCAGGTACAGCGCCCCCAAGTTGTACGGGCCCCCGCACAGCAGCAGTACGTCGGAGCGGCACAGCTCCCACAGCCGCCGCGCCGCGGGCCGCCCGGAATCGGCGAGCAGCTGCCGGGCCAGCACCAGCGAGGGTGCGACCGTGGACTCCAGCAGCTCGGCGAGGAGTTCCTCCTTGCCGCCGAAGTAGTGGTACATCGTGGCCTGGCGCATTCCGGCCCGTTCGGCGACCGTCCGCGTGGTGGTCGCCGCGTACCCCCGGGCGGTGAACAACTCGGCCGCCGCGCAGAGGATTTCCTCGCGCGGCGGCCGGCCGCTGTGCGGTCTCAGCCGGTCGGCGCGTGGCCGACCGACCCGTCTCGGCCCTTCGTCTGCTCCCGCACTCATACGCCGATCGTCGCACACAGCACGTCGATTCGATCATGGCAAGAGATCAGATCACGCCATCCCCGCTTTCGGAGGAAGCCCCAAAAGCGCCTAGCCGACCGAGCTGTAGGCCACTACACCCCGCAACAGGGCGTCGACGGCCTTGCGGGCATTTCGGGCCACCGTGCTCCCGCTGTCACCCGAGGCCGACGGGGCCGCTGCCGCGATCTGCCCCAGCACGTCGATGACCTGCTTGCACCAGCGCACGAAGTCGCCGGCCGGCATCTCCGCCTCGCGCAGCACCTCGTCCAGGCTCTTGTCGGAGGCCCACTGGTACGCCGCCCACGCGAAGCCGAGGTCCGGCTCTCGCTGGCCCACGCCCTCCGCCTGGTTGATGCGGTGCTCCTCCTCCAGGGCGTCGAGCCGGCCCCAGATGTGGACCATCTCGCCCAGCGCGGCCTTCGCCGCGCCGCCCGGCACCTTCGGCGCGACCGCGTCGTCGGACTGCCTGGCCTCGAAGACCAGCGCCGAGACGCAGGCGGCCAGTTCGGCCGGGCTCAGACCCTCCCAGATGCCCGCGCGCAGGCACTCGGAGGCCAGCAGGTCCAGCTCTCCGTACAGCCGGGCGAGCCGCTTGCCGTGCACGGTGACCTCGTCCTCGCGCAGGTAGTCCAGCTCGGTGAGGAGCGCGTGGATCCGGTCGAAGGTGCGGGCGATGGTGTTCGTCCGCCCCTCGATCCGCCGCTCCAGCTGCTGCGTGTCCCGCTTGAGCCGGTGGTAGCGCTCCGCCCAGCGGGCGTGGTCCTCGCGCTCGTCGCAGCCGTGGCAGGGGTGCGCCCGCAGCTCACTGCGCAGCCGGGCGATCTCACGGTCGTCGGCGGCCGCGGCCCTGCCGCGGGAGCGCCGCTCCGGCGTGATGTGCCCGGCCTTGGTCCGCAGCTGGGACGCCAGGTCCCGGCGGGACTGCGGCGAGCGCGCGTTGAAGGTCTTGGGGATCCGCATCCGGTCGAGGGCTTCCACCGGGACCGGGAAGTCGATCGCGGCGAGCCGCTTGACCTGCCGCTCCGCGGTGAGCACCAGCGGACGCGGGCCCTCCGCGTACTCGTACCCCCGGTGCCCGTTGACCCGCCCGGCCGGCACGCCCGGGTCCAGGACCAGCGCGAGCCCGGCGAACTTGCCGGTCGGCACGTGGATGATGTCGCCCGGCTTGAGCTTCTCGAGCGAACTGGCCGCCTGCACCCGCCGCTGGGCCGCGCCCTGCTTGGCCAGGTCCGTCTCGCGGTCCTTGAGGTCCCGGCGCAGCTGCGCGTACTCCTCGAAGTCGCCCAGGTGGCAGGTCATGCCCTCCCGGTAGCCCTCCAGGCCCTCCTCGTTGCGCTGCACCTGCCGGGAGATCCCGACGACCGAGCGGTCGGCCTGGAACTGCGCGAAGGAGGTCTCCAGCAGCTCGCGCGAGCGGTGCCGCCCGAACTGGCTGACCAGGTTCACGGCCATGTTGTAGGAGGGCTTGAAGCTGGAGCGCAGCGGATAGGTACGGGTACCCGCGAGCCCGGCGAGCGCCGCCGGGTCCATGGCCCGCTGCCACAGCACCACCGCATGGCCCTCGACGTCGATCCCGCGCCGCCCGGCCCGGCCGGTCAGCTGCGTGTACTCGCCGGGGGTGATGTCGGCGTGCTGCTCGCCGTTCCACTTGACCAGCTTCTCCAGGATGACCGTGCGCGCGGGCATGTTGATGCCCAGCGCCAGGGTCTCGGTGGCGAAGACGGCCTTGACCAGGCCCCGTACGAACAGCTCCTCCACGACCTCCTTGAAGGTGGGCAGCATGCCCGCGTGGTGCGCGGCGATGCCCCGCTCCAGGCCTTCGAGCCACTCGTAGTAGCCCAGGACGTGCAGGTCCTCGGTGGGGATGGAGGCGGTCCGCGCCTCGACGATCTCGCGGACCCTGAGCCGCGCCGAGTCGTCGTTGAGCCGCAGGCCCGCGTACAGACACTGCTGGACGGCGGCCTCGCAGCCGGCCCGGCTGAAGATGAAGTTGATGGCGGGCAGCAGCCCGTCGCCGTCGAGGCGGGCGATGACCTCGGGCCGGGACGGGGTCCAGATCCGGCCGCGGGAGCGCCGCTCGCGCTCGCGGTCCGCCTCGCGGACCATCTTCCCGCGCCGCCGGTCCTTGGGACTGTAGGTGCGGCTGTTCTCCTCGCGCGCCATGCGCAGCAGATCGGGATTGACCTCCCGGCGGGCGGAGCCGCGGCCGCCGTGGTCGGACTCCTCCTCGAAGAGGTCGAAGATCCGGCGGCCGGCCATGACGTGCTGCCACAGCGGTACGGGCCGCTCCTCGGAGACGATCACCTCGGTGTCGCCGCGCACGGTGTCCAGCCAGTCGCCGAACTCCTCGGCGTTGGACACGGTCGCCGACAGCGACACCAGGGTCACCGACTCGGGGAGGTGGATGATCACTTCCTCCCAGACGGCTCCGCGGAACCGGTCGGAGAGGTAGTGCACCTCGTCCATCACGACATAGCCGAGGCCGCGCAGCGACTGCGAGCCCGCATACAGCATGTTGCGGAGCACCTCGGTGGTCATCACGACCACCGGCGCCTCGGAATTGACGCTGTTGTCGCCGGTCAGCAGGCCCACCTTGTCGGCGCCGTAGCGCTTGACCAGGTCGGCGTACTTCTGGTTCGACAGGGCCTTGATGGGCGTCGTGTAGAAGCACTTGCGGCCCTGCTGGAGGGCCAGGTGCACGGCGAACTCGCCGACGATCGTCTTGCCCGAGCCGGTCGGAGCGGCCACCAGGACGCCCTTGCCCGCCTCCAGCGCCTTACAGGCCTCGACCTGGTACGGATCCAGGTCGAATTCGTACATCTCGCGGAAGGGTGCCAGCGCGGTGGCCTCTTCGGCGGCGCGGATCCGGAAAGCGGCGTACCGCTCGGCGGGTGAGAGTTCTTCGGTCATCTTGAGATCGAGCCTACCCGCCACCTCTGACAACAGTCGCGATCATTTAAGTGAGCAGCCGCAGGGCCCCGGAAGGCACCAGGCGGTCAGAGGCAGCCGGGGCAGTGCCTGTCAGGTCGCGTCGTCGTAACCGTTGATCCGCTGGCGTCCGCCGTCGGCCTGGCCGGGCAGCGCGGCGGGAGCGGGGACCGCTTCCATATCCCCGATCGGCGCCGGGGTGAGGTCCAGCTCGGCGGCTTCGTCGTCGTCGAGGCCCGCGTCGGGGTCGTTGCGCCTGCGCCTGCGGTCGTTGAGCAGGCAGACGCCGAGCGCGACGAAGTAGAGGGTCACGATCGGGGCGGCCAGCGACAGCATGGTGAGCGGGTCACCGGTGGGCGTCGCGAAGGCGGCGAAGACCGTGATGCCCAGGACCATGGCGCGCCACCAGCTCGCCAGCCGCTTCGCCGTCAGCACGCCGGTGAAGTTCAGCAGGATCAGCAGCAGCGGCAGCTCGAAGGCCAGGCCGAAGACGATGACCATGCGTGCCACGAGATCGAGGTAGTCGTCGACCGGCAGCAGGTTGCGCGCGTGATCGGGGGTGAATTCCAGCAGGATCGTCGCGGTCTGCGGAAGGATCTTGTACGCGAGCACCGCGCCCGCCGCGAACAGCGGCGCGCCCACGGCGACGAAACTGCGCGCGTACTTCTTCTCGTGGTTGTGCAGGCCGGGGGCGGCGAACGCCCACAGCTGGTACAGCCACACCGGCGCGGACAGCACCACACCGGCCATCAGCGAGACCTTCAGGGCGATCGAGAACGCCGAGATGAGGCCGTTCACGGTCATGTCGGCGCAGGGGTGGCCGTTGCGCTGGGTCACCACACCGTTCTTACAGCCGACGGAGTCCAGCATCGGCTTCAACAGGAAGTTGATGATGTCCCTGTAGAAGAAGGCGGCCACGGCGGTGATCACGATGATCGCCAGGACCGACTTCAGCAGCCGGTTTCTCAGCTCACGCAGGTGCTCGACGAGAGGCATCCGCCCTTCGGCGTCCTTTGCCTGTCGTTCTTGCTTCTCCTGCTTGCGGGCAGACTTGAGCAACCCACGTCCCTTGTCTCGTTGCAGATGACTGGCGTGTCCGGCTTGGGTCAGCCCTGGGTGGTGCGGTTCGGCTCGCTGACGGGCCGGGAGCTGGTGACGTCACCGGGCGCGGCCTGGATGGTGCGCGGGGCGACGGGCTGCTGCGCCTGGTCGGCGGCCGGGGCCGCGGTGGCCGCGTCCTCCGCCTCGCCGTCCTTCTTCATGGCCTTGGCCTCGCTCTTGAGGATGCGGGCCGACTTGCCGAGGGAACGGGCCATCTCGGGGAGCTTCTTGGCGCCGAACAGCAGCACGATGACAGCGATGATCAGAAGGATCTCAAGGGGCTTCAGATTGCCGATCATGTGTGTCTTCCTTCTCACCGAAACGGCTGGTTGTGGTGGCTCTGGACGGCTCGGACACAGATCCGGTAACCGCTCAGGCAAGGATCGTAACCCCCGGGGGTTAACGCCCGGCAATCCCCCGGGGTATCCCCGCTTGCGCGCGGGACGCTTGTTCATGCCCCGTTCGCACCCGTTCGTCTCGCTTTAAGGCCGCATGCCTCGGCCCGCCCGGGCAAGATCGGCCGCCGCCCGCTCGAGATCCTCCGAAGCCTCCGCGATCCGGCGGCTGGCCACCGCGACCTGCCCGGACAGCCTGCGGACCTCCACGAAGACGCGTACGGCCGGCACGGCGAGGACGGCGATCCCGAGGAAGCCCAGGGCAATTGCGAACATCGGCCACAGCATGGGAGGAGCCTAGGCCACCGCGCGGCTCACAGGCTCCGCAGGGTGCTCACGCCTCCGCCGGTCAGCAGTTCCACGATGCGTTCACCCGCGGGCTTGCGTACGGACGCGCCGCACTGCGGACAGGTGAAGGAGTAGAAGGTGGTCCGCCGGCTGCCGCCGATGACCAGCCGCAGGGCGCCCGCGTCCAGTTCGAAGCGGGCACCACAGTCGGGACAGGCCGCCTTGAACGAGACATCCCCCCATGAAGCCGACGAAGATGACGAAGCGGATGAAACTGACGTACCAGACGTGGGCGACATCGACCGCTGCTCCCCTCAGACCTGTTCCCCGTACCCCGCGAGTGCCTCCCGGGCGGCGCTGCGCGCGCTGTCCGCCAGTTCCACGGGGGCGACGATCCGCCCCTCGCGGCCCAGCCGCAGCGCGAGCCTGCGCAGCGAGGCCGGATCCGGGCTGCGCAGCGTGATCCGCAAGCCGCCCCCGGCCAGTTCCTCGGCGCTGTCGTGCGGGTAGTACTCGGCGACCCAGCGCCCGCCGGGCCCCACCTCGACCACCACCTCCGGATCCTCGGCGGCCGGCTGGACCAGCCCCTCGGACAGGTCGCGCGGCTCGATGGCGGGCGGCTCGGCCCGCTCGTCCAGCAGCCGGATCTCCGCGACCCGGTCCAGACGGAAGGTGCGCCGGGCCTCGGAGAGGTGGCACCACCCCTCCATGTACGTGTGCCCGACCGCGAACAGCCGGATCGGGTCGACCTTGCGCTCGGTGAGCTCGTCCCGCGCCGGCGAGTAGTACCGCAGCCACAGCCGGCGCCGCTCCGCGATGGCCCGGTCCACGTCCGCGAAGACCCCGCCCTCCGACTCGAAGGTCACCGACAGCCGGGAACTGGCCCCGGCGGCCTCGCCCGCCGCGGCCTCCAGCTTGGCGGTGGCCCGCAGCAGCGCGTCGCGGTCACCCTCGCGCAGCCCCGGCAGGGTCGCCACCGCGCGGGCGGCGACCAGCAGCGCGGTCGCCTCGTCGGCGGCCAGCCGCAGCGGCTCGGCGGTGGACTCCCCCGAGGCGTCGGGATTGCGCCACCAGATCCGCTCGCCGTCGGTGTCGATGTCGAGCAGGTCCCCGCCGCGGAAGCTGGTCCCGCACATGGGCAGCACGTCGAGGTCCGAGATCAGCTCGTCCTCGGTGATCCCGAAGGCGCGCGCGACGTCGGCGACGTGCGCGCCCGGGCGCTCGCGCAGATACGTCACCAGGGACAGCATCCGGCGGGTCTGGTCGATGGCGTTGGCAGCCATGCTGGTACGTCTCCCCCTCAGGGCGTAGCTACAGGTGTTCCGGGTCAGCCCTGGGCGACGGCACGCAGCCGGTCCACCACGTCCGCCCGCAGATCGGCGGGTTCCACGACCACCACGTCCGGGCCGAACTCCACGAGCCAGGCATCGAGCCCGTGCCCGTAGGGGATCTCCAGCTCGTCCCAGCCGTCCCCGCCCCCGCCCTCGCGCACGGCGGTGGCCTTGGCCCGCAGCGGGTAGCCCGCCCCGGCGCGCAGCCGGATCAGCGCGGAGCGGTCCGCGCTCTCCCCGGCCCAGCTCGCCACGGTCTCCCGCACGGTCACCACGTCCGGCACCTCGGCGGTGTACTTGGCCGCACGGGAGCGCACCTTGCCGGTGATCCGCGAGAGCCGGAACACCCGCTCCGCCCCGCGGTCCCGGTCGAAGCCGGCCAGGTACCAGTGGCCGCGCCAGCACTCCAGCGCCCAGGGCTCCACCTGCCGGGTCTCGGGCCGGGCGGCGGTGGACTTGCGGTAGTCGAAGACCACCGGCCTGCGGTCCCGGCAGGCCAGCATCAGCGGCTCGAAGGCCGCCTCGTGGACCGGGATGCGCGGCTCGATGGCACTGTGCTGGCCCTCGTACGGGTCCCCCGCCTCCGGCATTCCGCCGGCGCGCAGCTTCTGCAGGGCGCCGCTGGCCGCGCCCGCGAGGCGGGCCTGCTGCCAGACCTTGGCGGCCAGGCCCAGGGCCGCGGCCTCCTCGGCGTCCAGGGAGACGGGCGGCAGCCGGTTGCTGTCCCGGCGGGCCAGATAGCCGGTTTCGCCCTCCAGGTTCTCCACCGTCTCGATGACCAGGCCGAGTTCACGCAGGTCGTCCTTGTCCCGCTCGAACATGCGGTTGAAGGACTCGTCGTTGCCGGCTTCCAGGTAGGCCTCGATGGAACCGCGCAACTCGCGCTTGCTGAGCGGCCGTCGGGTCCCCAGCAGACACAGCGCCAGATTCATCAGCCGCTCGGCCTTGGCAATCGCCATCGACGCCGTTCCCCCGTCCTCGACACACTCGTGACCGCTGACCGTACCGCCCCGGCGGCCCCGGACAAAAGCGAGGGCCCCCGCCTCACGGCGGGGGCCCACTGCTTGCACGTCCGGGTGATCAGACGGCGATCAGGTCGCAGACGAAGATCAGCGTCTCGCCCGGGGCGATCACGCCGCCGCCCGCGCCGCGGTCACCGTAGGCGAGGTGCGCGGGGATCGTCAGCTTGCGACGGCCGCCGACCTTCATGCCCTGGATGCCCTGGTCCCAGCCGGAGATGACCTGGCCGGCACCGAGCTGGAAGTCCAGCGGGTTGCCGCGGTTCCAGGAGGCGTCGAACTCCTCGCCGGTGGAGAAGGCCACGCCCACGTAGTGGACCTTGACGAAGTCACCGGCCTTGGCCTCGGCGCCGTCGCCCAGCCAGAGGTCCTCCTTGACCAGGTCGGTCGGGACCGGGCCGTCGGGGAAGTCGATCTCGGGCTTCTCGAGCTTGTCGCTCACGGAACTGCTCCTCATACGTACGAAACGGTCAACCGGAACAGTCTTACATCACGGCGAGGATGTCGAGGCTGAAGACCAGCGTCGACTTGGCCGGGATGGTCCCCTGCTCCTTGTCACCAAAGGCCAGGTCCGGCGGGATGACCAGCAGGATCCGGCTGCCGACCTTCTTGCCGAGGAGACCGTCCTTCAGGCCCTTGACGGACAGCTGCTCCATCGGCCAGGTGACCGTCGTGTCGGTGGCGTACGTGCTCTCGAAGGTCTTGTCGTCCTTCCACGTCTTGCCGTTGAACTTGACCACTACGTTGTCGGTGTCCTTCACCACGGCACCGTCGCCCTCGAGGACGTAGTTCGAGACCAGCTTGGCCGGCTCGGCGGTGTCCTTCGGGACGGTCACGGAGACTTCCTTGCCGTCCGTGTTCGTGCCGACCTTGGGCAGGTCCTTGTTCTCCTGGGCGACCTCCTTGCCCGTGGCCGAGGCCGGAACGGAGGTGCCCTTGACGATGTCCACGACGAAGACCAGCGTGGCGTTCGGCTTGATCTTCTCGCCCGAGCCCTGCTCGCCGTAACCGAGGGCCGGCGGGATGACCAGCTCGACACGGCTGCCGACCTTCTGGCCCTCCAGGCCCTGGTCCCAGCCCTTGATGACCATGCCCGCGCCGATGGTCACGTCGAACGGCTTGCCCTTGCCGAAGCTGGCGTCGAACGGATCCTTGCCGTCCCACACCTGGCCGAGGTAGTTGACCTGGGCGATGTCGCCCTTCTTCAGCGCCGGGCCGTCGCCCTCGCTGACGGTCTCCACCTTCAGTTCCTTGGGCGGTTCCCCCTTGCCCTTCGACAGGGTGGGCGTCTCCCCGAACTTGGCGCCCTTGGTGATCGAGGGCACCCCGTTCTTCATCTGGGCGGAGTCGGAGCCGCTGTCGTCGCCACACGCCGCTGTCGACAGCAGCAGAAGGGGTACGACAAGCAGGCCGGCAAGTCGGCGCACGTGTTCCTCAGATCTCAGACGGCAAGGCGGTCGCCCGCCACTCTAAGCCGTGAGAAGGGCCCCGTACGAGATCCGTACGAGGCCCTGCCCCAGATCAGTGCTATGTCACACCACGCACTCACATGCCGGCGATCAGCTTCTCCACCCGGTCGTCCACCGACCGGAACGGGTCCTTGCACAGCACCGTCCGCTGAGCCTGGTCGTTCAGCTTCAGGTGCACCCAGTCCACCGTGAAGTCCCGCCGCTGCTCCTGCGCCCGCCGGATGAAGTCACCGCGCAGCCGCGCCCTCGTCGTCTGCGGAGGCACCGACTTGCCCTCGAAGATCTTGAGGTCGTTGCAGATCCGCGCCGCCTGCCCCTTGCGCTCCAGCAGGTAGTACAGCCCGCGCCGGCGGTGGATGTCGTGGTAGGCGAGGTCTATCTGAGCCACCCGCGGATTCGACATGGTCATGTTGTGCTTCGCCCGGTACCGCTCGATCAGCTGGTACTTCATGACCCAGTCGATCTCGGTCCCGATCCGGTCCAGGTCCTCCGCCTCGATCGCGTCGAGCGTGCGGCCCCACAGCTCCAGCACCTGGTCCACCACGCCGGTACGGATGCCCCGCCGCTCGGCGAAGTCCACCGCCTTGTCGTAGTACTCCCGCTGGATCTCCAGCGCCGAGGCCTCCCGGCCGCT
The DNA here is from genome assembly GCF_045208355.1 of Streptomyces sp. NBC_01546. Classification (NCBI taxonomy): domain Bacteria; kingdom Bacillati; phylum Actinomycetota; class Actinomycetes; order Kitasatosporales; family Streptomycetaceae; genus Streptomyces; species Streptomyces sp. NBC_01546. Next base: position 6,350,367 of record NZ_CP109379.1, on the reverse strand, counting down.
CGCGAGGCGCACCTTGCGCTGACCCGTGATGTCGTGGCTGACCTCGCGGATCGCCCGGATCGGGTTCTCCAGGGTCAGGTCCCGCATCACCGTGCCCGCCTCGATCATGCGCAGCACCAGGTCCGTGGCCCCGACCTTGAGCAGCATGGTCGTCTCGGACATGTTCGAGTCGCCCACGATCACGTGCAGCCGGCGGTAGCGCTCGGCATCCGCGTGCGGCTCGTCCCGGGTGTTGATGATCGGCCGGGAACGGGTCGTCGCGGAGCTGACGCCCTCCCAGATGTGCTCGGCCCGCTGGCTCACGCAGTAGACCGCGCCCCTGGGCGTCTGGAGCACCTTGCCCGCACCGCAGATCAGCTGCCGCGTGACGAGGAAGGGAATGAGAATGTCCGCCAGGCGGGAGAATTCCCCGTGCCGGGCCACCAGGTAGTTCTCGTGGCAGCCGTACGAGTTGCCCGCCGAGTCGGTGTTGTTCTTGAAGAGATAGACGTCGCCCGCGATTCCCTCCTCGTGCAGGCGGCGTTCGGCGTCGACGAGCAGGCCTTCGAGAATGCGCTCGCCGGCCTTGTCGTGCGTGACCAACTCGGTCACGTTGTCACATTCGGGAGTTGCATATTCCGGATGCGAACCCACGTCGAGGTACAGACGGGCGCCGTTCCGCAGGAAGACATTGCTGCTGCGGCCCCATGACACAACACGGCGGAAGAGGTAGCGCGCCACTTCGTCAGGAGACAGTCGGCGCTGTCCCCTGAACGTGCACGTGACGCCGTACTCGTTCTCCAGCCCGAAAATGCGGCGGTCCATGACTGAACATTACGCCTTCTGCCCTCTTCTGAAACCGGGTTCGAGAGCGCCATTTCGATCAGTTTCCGATGGCCGCTCCGACGCGCCCGCGTATGACCCGCCGTCGCGACCCCGGATCAGCCTTCCGCCCGGGCCCCCGACGGCACCTCGCGAGCGTCCCCGGACGACCCGTCAGCCGAGCCGGCCACCGCGCGACTCCGCCCCACAGTTGCCAGCACCCGCTGAGTGACCATCAGCACCAGCAGCGCCGCGCCGCCCGCCACGCTCGCCACACCGAAGCCCGCCGCGGTACCGCCCAGCTCCACCGCCGGACCCGCCGCCGCCGTGCCGATCGCCGCACCCACCCCGAAGAACGTCACCAGCCACGAGAACGCCTCCGTCACCGTCCCCGCCGGTGCGTGCCGGTCCACCACGATGAACGCACACGCCAGCGCGGGCGCCAGGAACACACCCGCCAGCGCCGCCAGCAGCGTCATCGCCACCGGCCCGGGCGTCAGCATCAGCGGCAGGTAGCACAGCGCCAGCAGCGCCACCAGCATCCGCAGCCGCCGCTCCGGCGCACCCGCCCACTCACGGGCCCCGTAGAACACCCCACCGATCAGCGCACCCAGCCCCAGCGCCGCCATCAGCCAGCCGTACACCGCCTGGTTCCCGTGATCGTCCGCATACGCCACACCCGCCACCGTGATCGAACCCAGCGCCGTCCCCACGAAGAAGAACGCCCCGAGCAGCGCCAGCAGACCCCGGGACCGCAGAGCCCCCAGCCAGTGCGCCTCACGCGGCTCCGAACGCCACCCGCGGGAGGGCTCGCTCACCACGACCGACAGCGCACCCAGCACCCCGATCGCGTTCAGCGCCAGCAGCGCCCCGGCCGGCGACCACAGCGCCACGAACAGCGTCACCAGCAGCGGGCCGACCGTGAACATGACCTCCTGGGCCACCGCGTCCATCGCGTACGCGGCATGCACCCGCTCCTCCTTGCCGCCCAGCACGCCCGGCCACAGCGCCCGCAGCCCGCCCTCCAGCGGCGGCGTGAACAGCCCCGCGACCACCACCGCCGCATACGCGGCCGCCCCGGTACCCGCCGCGGCCAGCCACACCATGCCCAGCGCGGAGAGCACCGCGGCCGGCAGCTGCACACGCGGCTGCCCGTACACGTCCACGGCCCGCCCGAGCAGCGGCTGGCCCACCGCGTTCGCCACCCCGTACACGGCGGCCAGCGCCCCCGCCAGGCTGTAGCTGCCGCCCTCGGCCCGGGTGAACAGCACGATCGCGATCGGCGCCGTGGCGTTGGGCAGCCGCCCTATGAGCGTGCCCACCAGCAGCCTCGCGGCATGCCGGGTCCTGAGCAGCTCCGCGTATCCCGCGGCCATGAACGCCCCCTTCTGCCCGGAACCAGCCGGGGTAATACGTATAACGTGACCCGTCATACGTACCATGACGACAGTTGACGGGTCCACCCAACGGACCCGAGACCACCCCACCGACCTCGCCGACCTCGCAGTTCAGGAGCCCCCTGTGACGAGACCCACCAGCCGGGACGTGGCCACCGCCGCCGGGGTCTCCCAGGCCACCGTCTCCCTCGTACTCGGCGACAAATGGCGCGGCCGCGTCTCCGCACGCACCGCCACCCACGTCCGCGAAACCGCCGCCCACCTCGGCTACCGCCCCAACCTCGCCGCCCGCAACCTCCGCCTCGGCACCACCCGCACCGCCCTGCTCGTCGTCCCCGCCCTCACCAACGAATTCTTCGCCCGCGTCTACACCGGCGCCGCCCGCATCGCCGCCGAACACGGCTTCGGCGTCGTCCTCTACCCCTCCCCCGACGGCACCGGCCCCGCCCGCGACCCCTTCGCCTCCGCCCGCGCCGCCCTGGACGGCGTCATCGCCTCCTCCATGGCCGCCGACGCCCTCGACGCCCTCGGCGGCGACGGCCTCCCCCTCGTCATGCTCGACAGCGACCCCACCGCCGGAACCGCCGCCGCCCACGTCAACCTCGCCATGGCCGACGGCATGCGCCAGGTCACCGAACACCTCCTCACCCTCGGCCACCGGCGCTTCCTCCACCTCGCCTCCGCCGTCGACTCCTGGACCTTCGACATCCGCGCCGAAGCCCTCAGCGCCCACCTGAGCCCCCACGCCGAGCTGCGCACCGTACGGGCCCCCCTCAGCGTGGACGGCGCCCGTACGGCCATGGAGGCGGCCCTCGCGGCCCCCGGCGACCGGCCCACCGCCGTCATCTGCGACGACGACATCCTCGCCGCGGGCGCCTGCAAGGCCGCCCGCCGCCACGGCCTGCACGTCCCCGCCGACCTCTCCGTCACCGGCTTCGACGACCTCGCCCTCGCCACCGCCGTCGAACCCGAACTCACCACGGTCCACCTCCCCGCCGAACGCGTCGGCGAACAGGGCATGACCGCCCTCCTCGCCGTCCTCGACGGCGCCCCCTGGACCGCCCCCGACCTCCCCGTCGAGCTGGTCGTCCGCGACTCCTCCGGGCCCGCCCCCGCCCGCTGAACACGACGAAGCCCCGGCCCGCCGCAAAGGGCGAACCGGGGCTTTCACTCCACGAGGTACTACTCCGCCTCGTCCTCCGGAGCCTCGTCGTTCGACACGGCATCGGCCTGAACCGCCGCCGTGACGTCCGCCTCCAGCAGCCGCGACAGCTGCCGGCCCCGGATCCGCTTGAACTTGCGCTGCTGCGCCCGCGTCCGGTCCAGCACCGCGACCTCCAGCCGCTCCGCCGGAATCGTCTTGTCCGCGCCGTTGGCCTGGCTGGACAGCGCCTGCACCGCCAGCTTCAGCGCCTCCGACAGGGTCATCCCGTCCCGGTGCCGCTGATCCATGAACGTGCTGATCTGCTCGGCGTTGCCGCCGACCGCGACCGAACCGTGCTCGTCCACGATCGACCCGTCATGCGGAAGCCGGTAGATCTGGTCCCCGGCGGCCGTCGCACCGACCTCGGCGACGACCAGCTCCACCTCGTACGGCTTCTCCCCGGCACTCGAGAAGATCGTGCCGAGCGTCTGCGCGTACACGTTCGCCAGCCCACGGGCCGTCACATCGTCACGGTCGTAGGTGTAACCGCGCAGATCCGCGTAGCGCACACCGCCGATCCGCAGGTTCTCGTACTCGTTGTACTTGCCGGCGGCCGCGAAGCCGATCCGGTCGTAGATCTCGCTGAACTTGTGCAGCGCACGGGACGGGTTCTCGCCGACGAACACGATGCCGTCGGCATACTGCAGCACGACAAGGCTGCGACCGCGGGCGATGCCCTTCCGGGCGTATTCCGCCCGGTCGGCCATGGCCTGCTGGGGTGACACATAGAACGGAGTCGACACCGGCTGTCCGTCCCTTTCTTCTGGGCTCCTACAGGGAGACGGATGGTCAGAGCAGGGCGGCGCGCGGGCCGTCGGGCTGCTCGAGACGACGGTTGGTGACCGCACGGGCGAGTTCCTGGGACTCGTCGTCCGTCAGCCTGCGGAATCCCTCGTCTGTGATGACGGTGACGATCGGATAGATGTGGCGGTACAGGTCCGGCCCACCGGTCGCCGAGTCGTCGTCGGCGGCGTCGTACAGCGCCTGCACGACCAGCGTGGTGGCCTGCTCCTCCGTCAGATCCGGGCGGAAGAGCTTCTTCATCGAACCGCGGGCGAAGATCGAGCCCGATCCGGTGGCGGCGAAGCCGTGCTCCTCCGAGCGGCCGCCGGTCACGTCGTAGGAGAAGATCCGGCCCTTCTCCTTGGCCTCGTCGTACCCGGCGAAGAGCGGTACGACGGCCAGTCCCTGCATGGCCATGCCCAGATTGCTCCGGATCATGGTCGAGAGCCGGTTCGCCTTGCCCTCGAGCGAAAGGGTCGTCCCCTCCACCTTCTCGAAGTGCTCCAGCTCCAGCTGGAACAGCTTGACCATCTCCACGGCCAGGCCGGCCGTACCGGCGATGCCCACCGCGGAGTACTCGTCGGCCGGGAACACCTTCTCGATGTCCCGCTGCGCGATCATGTTCCCCATGGTCGCCCGCCGGTCACCGGCGAGCACGACCCCGCCGGGGAAGGTGGCGGCCACGATGGTCGTCCCGTGCGGCGCCTCGATGACGCCATCCGGCAGCCTGCGGTTGCCGGGCAGCATCTCGGGCGAGTGGGCGCCCAGGAAGTCCATGAAGGACGACGACCCCGGCGTCAGGAAGGCTGCCGGTAGACGCCCTGTGCCACGATTGTTGGCTTCCACGCGTGTCCCTCCAGGTATGAGATGGCCCGACGCAGAGTGTCGGGATCGTCTCCCAACTTGCCGATGGCCGAGTTGCAGTTGAAGCACAGTACGCCTCGGACCTTACCCGTCTGGTGACAGTGATCCACATGCACGGCCGGAGCCTTTTGGCAGATACAACAGAGACCGTCCTGCGCTGCGATCATTTCGTCCCGCTCGGCCTCCGTCATGCCGTACGCACGCTTGAGATGAGCCGCCCGGCCTTCGACCGCTCGGCACGCCTTGCAACGTGTCGACAGCCCATCCGAAGCCGTCTTGTTCCTGTCCCATTCCGAGTGAGGCTTGATCTCCCCACACCGGCGGCAGTACTTATGCCCCACAGGGGCTTCGACACGGGGACGGACGTTCTTCCCCTTGGCCTTCTGGCGCTGCTGGTGATATTCGGCTGCGCACGGCCTGCAGTAGCACTGCAGGCCGTCACGCATCGCCTTGTTGGCAGCGAAATCCTCAAGTGGCTTGAGTAAGCCGCACCGCGGACACCGCTTCCCCACCCCCGGCACTCACCCTCCCCGCGAGCGTTCACCTTTGATTCAAAGGCGAAATCACTCGCCACCCTTCTGAACGAAGGAGCGCACGAAGTCCTCGGCGTTCTCCTCGAGCACATCATCGATTTCGTCCAGTACGGAGTCGACGTCGTCGGAGAGCTTTTCCTGGCGCTCCTTGAGGTCGGTCGATTCCTCGACCGCCGCCTCCTCGACCTCCTCGGTCGAGCGCGTCGCCTTCTGCTGTCCGCCGCCGGTGTCCTTGGTCGCCATGTCTACCTCACCCCGCTCGGTTCGCACGCTCACGTCGAGGGACCCCGGGATTCGGGATCCCTCAAGATCAGACCCTACGTCCGACCCTACAAGGAGGGTCTGACATTCGTCCCCGTACTTTCACAACGTCCGGTTCTCTTCATGATTCCCGGACCGGAGGCCTTTCAGGCCCCTCTCACCGCCCCGAAAGCACCCGCACCAGATCCTCCGCCGTGCGGCACCTGTCCAGGAGCTCCTTCACGTGCGCCCGCGTGCCGCGCAGTGGCTCCAGCGTCGGGACCCGCTGGAGCGAGTCGTGCCCCGGGAGGTCGAAGATCACCGAGTCCCAGGAGGCCGCGGCCACGTCGTCCGCGTACTGCTCCAGGCACCGGCCGCGGAAGTACGCCCGGGTGTCCTCCGGCGGCTTGCTCCGGGCCCGCTCGACGTCCTGCTCGTCCACCAGCCGCTGCATCTTGCCGCGGGCCACCAGGCGGTTGTACAGGCCCTTCTCCGGCCGTACGTCCGAGTACTGGAGGTCCACCAGGTGCAGCCGCGCCGCGTCCCAGCCCAACCCGTCCCGGCGCCGGTAGCCCTCCAGGATTTCTCGTTTCGCGATCCAGTCGAGCTCCCCCGACAGGCTCATCGGGTCGGTCTCCAGCCGGCCCAGCACGTCCTCCCAGCGGGCCAGCACGTCCGCCGTCTGGTCGTCCACGTCGGACCCGGAGCGCTCCTCCACGTACTTCCTGGCCAGCTCGAAGTACTCCATCTGGAGTTGTACGGCGGTCAGCGTGCGGCCGCTGCGCAGCGTGATCAGGTGCTTCAGGTCGGGGTCGTGGGAGACCTGGTGCAGGGTGCGTACCGGCTGGTCGATGGCGAGGTCGACGTTGATGAACCCGTCCTCGATCATCCCGAGGACCAGCGAGGTCGTGCCGAGCTTGAGGTACGTGGAGATCTCGGACAGGTTCGCGTCGCCGATGATCACGTGCAGGCGGCGGTACTTCTCGGCGTCCGAGTGCGGTTCGTCCCGGGTGTTGATGATGGGCCGCTTCAGGGTGGTCTCCAGGCCGACCTCGACCTCGAAGTAGTCGGCCCGCTGGCTGATCTGGAAGCCGTGTTCGCGGCCGTCCTGCCCGATGCCCACGCGTCCCGCGCCGGTGACGACCTGGCGGGAGACGAAGAAGGGGGTCAGGTGGCGCACGATCTCCGAGAAGGGGGTTTCCCGCTTCATCAGGTAGTTCTCGTGGGTGCCGTAGGAGGCGCCCTTGTTGTCGGTGTTGTTCTTGTAGAGGTGGATCGGCTGGGCTCCGGGGAGCTGGGCGGCCCGGACGGCGGCTTCGGCCATGATCCGTTCGCCGGCCTTGTCCCAGAGCACGGCGTCGAGCGGATTGGTGATCTCCGGCGAGCTGTACTCGGGGTGTGCGTGGTCGACGTAGAGGCGTGCGCCGTTCGTGAGGATGACGTTGGCGAGGCCGATGTCCTCGTCGGTCAGCTGGCTGTTGTCGGCGGCCTCGCGGGCGAGGTCGAAGCCGCGGGCGTCCCGCAGCGGATTCTCCTCCTCGAAGTCCCAGCGGGCGCGGCGCGCCCGGTGCATCGCCGCCGCGTAGGCGTTGACGATCTGGGACGAGGTGAGCATGGCATTGGCGTTCGGGTGCCCCGGGACGGAGATCCCGTACTCCGTCTCGATCCCCATTACTCGCCGTACGGTCATGCGGCCCTCCTTGCCCGGCGGCGCTCCCCTTCGGGAGCGGCGCTCAAGTACCGCTGGTGCTCCGTTGCGTGTGCCTGTGCGGTGCCCGTCCCCGCACTGCGCGTCCTGCGGTACGGATGAGCCTAGAACCACTCCGCGCTCGTGGGGAGATCATTTCCGTCATTGAATTCGCCTCGTCACCGGCTGAAAAGCAGTCGGTAAAGCAGTCGGCTGCGGATGCCCTGGGAGGGCATCCGCAGCCGCTCCGCTTGGTCAGAGGTACTGACCGGTGTTTGCCACCGTGTCGATGGAGCGTCCGGTGTCGGCGCCCTGCTTTCCGGTGACGAGGGTGCGGATGAATACGATCCGCTCGCCCTTCTTTCCGGAGATGCGGGCCCAGTCGTCCGGGTTGGTGGTGTTGGGCAGGTCCTCGTTCTCCTTGAACTCGTCCACGCAAGCCTGGAGGAGGTGGGAGACCCGGAGGCCCTTCTGGTTGTGCTCGAGGAAGGCCTTGATGGCCATCTTCTTCGCACGGTCCACGATGTTCTGGATCATCGCGCCCGAGTTGAAGTCCTTGAAGTAGAGGACTTCCTTGTCGCCGTTGGCGTACGTGACCTCGAGGAAGCGGTTCTCCTCGGTTTCGGCGTACATCTGCTCGACGACGGTCTGGATCATGCTGTGGACGGTGCCGGGCCGCGATTCCTGGTGTTCGGACAGGTCGTCCGTGTGCAGGGGCAGCGAGGCCTTGAGGTACTTCGCGAAGATGTCCTTCGCGGCTTCGGCGTCCGGGCGCTCGATCTTGATCTTCACGTCGAGGCGTCCGGGGCGCAGGATGGCCGGGTCGATCATGTCCTCGCGGTTGGAGGCGCCGATGACGATGACGTTCTCCAGGCCTTCCACGCCGTCGATCTCGGCGAGGAGCTGCGGGACGATGGTGTTCTCCACGTCCGAGCTGACGCCGGATCCGCGGGTGCGGAAGAGGGATTCCATCTCGTCGAAGAAGACGATGACGGGGGTGCCCTCGCTCGCCTTCTCGCGGGCACGCTGGAAGACGAGGCGGATGTGCCGCTCGGTCTCGCCGACGTACTTGTTGAGGAGCTCGGGGCCCTTGATGTTCAGGAAGTACGACTTCCCCTGGGCCTGTCCGGTCACCTCGGCGACCTTCTTGGCAAGGGAGTTGGCGACGGCCTTGGCGATGAGCGTCTTGCCGCAGCCGGGCGGGCCGTAGAGCAGGATGCCCTTCGGCGGGCGCAGTTCGTGTTCCTTGAACAGGTCGGGGTAGAGGTACGGGAGCTCGACCGCGTCGCGGATCAGCTCGATCTGGTCGCCCAGGCCGCCGATCTTGTCGTAGTCGATGTCGGGGACCTCTTCGAGGACGAGGTCTTCGACCTCGCTCTTGGGGACGACCTCGTAGACGTAGCCGGAGCGGGGTTCGAGCAGCAGGGCGTCGCCGGGGCGGATGATGATGTCCAGGAGCGGCTCGGCGAGCCTCACCACCCTCTCCTCGTCGGTGTGCCCGACGACCAGGGCGCGCTCGCCGTCCTCGAGGATCTCCTTGAGGGTGACGATGTCCCCGGCCCGCTCGAATTCCATGGCCTCGACCACGTTGAGGGCCTCGTTGAGCATGACTTCCTGGCCGCGCCGGAGGTCTTCCGGTTCGACGCTGGGGCTGACGTTCACACGGAGCTTTCGGCCTCCGGTGAAGATGTCGACGGTGCCGTCCTCGTTCGCCTGCAGGAAGACACCGAAACCGGCCGGCGGCTGTGCGAGCCGGTCGACTTCTTCCTTGAGGGCCACGATCTGGTCGCGGGCCTCACGGAGGGTGTTCGCGAGTCGTTCGTTTTGCGCGGAGACGCCGGCCAGATTTGTCTGGAGCTCGATGATCCGCTCTTCGAGAATCCTCGTGTGTCGCGGAGAGTCGGCGAGCTTACGTCGCAGGACGGCGATTTCCTGCTCGAGATAGGCAACCTGGCCGGCGGGGTCCTCAGACCCTCGCCCGGGCCGGATGCCGCGGTTGATGTCGTCGTCGTGGGCTGCCACGGTCCTCACCTCCTCCAAGGGGAGCTGGACGCTTCCTGACCCTACCTGGGCTGGTGGTGATTGAAACCCCTAGATCACAAAGACGGTAGAGGTGTGTCCGATCTTCACCCTTGCGTACTCCCTCACGCCAAGGAAATACCCACCCATGAACATCTGAAAGCGGCCGGTTGTAAGGTCGAACTGTTCAACACCCGTCAGAGCTCGCGCGACTTGCTGCGAGTAGTGACCGGGGTGGATCACTCAGCGCAGGGAACGGCAGGAGATATGACCGTGCAGCAGGAGGCTCCGAAGGGCGGCGCCGGCGAGTCCGGGGAGCCGCTGGAGGTCTGGATCGACCAGGACCTCTGCACCGGGGACGGTATCTGCGCGCAGTACGCGCCGGAGGTGTTCGAGCTGGACATCGATGGTCTGGCGTACGTGAAGAGCCCTGAGGACGAGCTGCTGCAGGCGGCGGGGGCGACCACTCCGGTTCCGCTGACGCTGCTCCAGGACGTGGTGGACTCGGCGAAGGAATGTCCGGGCGACTGCATCCACGTAAGGCGCGTTTCGGACAGGGTGGAAGTGTTCGGCCCCGACGCCGAGTGACGCTTCAAACACTCCTGGCGGTCGAGTCCGTCAGCTCCTGGCGGAATTTTCCGTCGCTCCAGCGCCACTTGGCGAGCTTCTTCACGTCCGGGCTGTAGCGCGGGACGTCGGGTGAGGAGTAGCCGAGGAGCGTGGCGGTGACGATTCCGTCGCGCACGGTGAGATCGGTGGCGGTCTGCCGCTGCGGGGTGTCGAGGAGGGTGGCCACGACGCGGGGGCTGGAGCCCTCGGTCGCGTCTTTGTCGGGCGCAGTCTGGGTGAGTACGTAGATCGCGTGGGGCGGGGTGCCCGAGCCCGCCTGGCAGCGGACGGCGGCGACGGTCTCGGGGCGGCCGTCGCCGTCGAGGTCGCCCTCGGCGGTGGCGGTGACGGCCTGCGGGTTGCCCTTGCAGTCGAGGGGGTACGTGACCGCCGCGGCGTCGGGGGCGGTGGCCTGCGGGCCGTTCGCCGCGGGGTCCGCGGAGGCGGCGGGGGTGCCGGTGGCCGGCTGGACGAGTCCCGCGGTGGCTATGACGGCGGCCATGGCGGTGGCCGTGGCGAGCCAGTGGACGGGCCGGGCGTGACTGTGCGCCAGGGTTTCCAGGGTGGGCTCCAGCTCGGCGGGGCTGTGCAGCACGCGGGGTGTCTCCTGTGCGAAGGGTGACGGGGAGCCAGCATCGTGCCACACCTCACACGGAGGTGGAACGGCCGGGTCCGGTGCCGGTACCCAGACAACGAAAAGGCACTGTGGCTCAGTTCCCGGATGGTGGGGGGAACTGAGCCACAGTGCCTTCGTGTTGGGCCGGCTTCGGTGGAGCCGCTACGCGGAGCGGTCGCTGCCGGGGCCGTCGTAGTCCTCGCCGTAGGCGCCCTTGGAGGGGCGGCGGCGGCGCATCGGGGGCTCGACGCCGTCCGCGAGGCGGCGGGCGGTGACGAGGAAGCCGGTGTGGCCGATCATCCGGTGGTCCGGGCGGACGGCAAGGCCTTCGACGTGCCAGTTGCGGATCATCGATTCCCAGGGCTGCGGTTCGGCGAAGCAGCCGATCTCGCGGATGGATTCGACGGTCCGGGAGAGCTGGGTGGTCGTGGCGACGTAGCAGCAGAGGATGCCGCCGGGGACCAGCGCCTTGGAGACGGCGTCCAGGCACTCCCAGGGGGCGAGCATGTCGAGGACGACACGGTCGACGTCGGTGTCGGACAGGTTGTCCTGGAGGTCGCCCACGGTCAGCTGCCACGCGGGGTGCGGGCCGCCGAAGTAGCGCTCGACGTTGGCGGTGGCGATCTCGGCGAAGTCCGCGCGGCGCTCGTAGCTGTGGAGCATGCCCTGGTCGCCGATGGCGCGCAGCAGGAAGCTGCTCAGGGAGCCGGAGCCCACACCTGCTTCCACGACGCGGGCGCCGGGGAAGATGTCGGCGAAGGCCAGGATCTGGCCCGCGTCCTTGGGGTAGACCACGGCGGCGCCGCGGGGCATGGACAGGACATAGTCGGGGAGCAGGGGACGCAGCGCGAGGTAGGCGACGTTGCCCGTGGTGCGGACAACACTGCCTTCGGGAGCACCGATCAGCTCGTCGTGCGGGAAGGAACCCTTGTGGGTGTGGAAATTCTTCCCGGCTTCGAGCGTGAACGTGTAGTGGCGGCCCTTGGGGTCGGTGAGCTGAACCTGGTCCCCGACCTCGAAGGGCCCGCGTCGGCGGGCGGCACCGGTCGGTTCGGACATGTGACCAGTGTATTGGCTTCAGGACTGGGGCCGCGCCATGGCCTTCACGAAGGCCTTCTCGACGTCGAGGGTGGAGAGCACGCCGTAGATCTCGCCGCCGGGTTCGAGGACGAGGTACTCGGTGGCGGGGGTGGCGCGGAGGTGTTCGAGGAGTTCTTCGCCGGTGAGGTCCGCTGAAACCTTCATGCCGTCGGTGAGGTCCTGGGCGAGGGTGCTGACGGCGATCCAGGGGCGGCGGTGTTCGGGGACGGAGGCGATGGCGCTCTCCCGGACGATGGCCATGGGGTCTCCGTGGCCGTCGACGACGACGAGGGCGCGGGCGCCGGCTTCGTTGGCGCGGCGCAGGGCCTCGGAGAGGGGGGTGGCGTTCTCGACGGGGATGGCGCGGCGGGTGAGGGAGCGGGCCCTGAGTTCGGGGAGGTGTTCGCGCAGGCGGGCCATGCGCAGGCTGTTGCCGGCTCCGGTCCAGATGATGGCGGCGAGGATGGCGGCGAGCAGGGCGTCCATGACGGTGTCCATGCCGCCGATCTCGGTGGTGCGGTTGCCGACGATCCCGGTGTGGGTGAGGAGCGGCAGGCCGAGGAGGACGGCGACGGCGAGGCCGCGGCCGATCCAGGCGGCGGCGATGGTGCCGGTCATGGGTTTGCCGGTGATGCCCCAGATGACTGCGCGGAGCATGCGGCCGCCGTCGAGGGGGAGGCCGGGCAGCAGGTTGAAGGCCGCGACGAGCAGGTTGGAGATCATCAGGCCGGCGAGGAGGACGCCGGGGACGGTGGCGGGGTCGACGGCCTTCATGCCGAGGTAGAAGGCTCCGGCGAGGACGAGGGAGAGCAGGGGGCCGACGAAGGCGAGGACGAATTCGCGGCCGGGGGTCTCGGATTCCTTCTCGATCTCGGAGACTCCGCCGAAGAACTGGAGCTGGATGCGGCGCACGGGGAGTTTGAAGCGCAGGGCGGCGACGGTGTGCGCGAGTTCGTGGACGAGGACGGAGGCGTAGAAGGCGACGGCGAAGAAGAGGGAGACGAGGTAGCGGACGGGGCCGAGGTCGGGCAGGATGCGGTCGAGCTGGTCGCCGAAGACCCAGGTGATGAGGGCGGCGACGAGGAACCAGCTGGGTGAGACGTAGACGGGCACGCCGAAGGGGCGGCCCATGAGGAGTCCGCCGCCCGGTCCGGAGCGCCGGCCTCCGCGCTCGCCGGTTTCGTCGGTGTCTGCCACGTCTGTCCTTCGTTCCGGGGGCCCCGGAGGGTGTCCGGGGAGGGTGTTTGCGGGTTGCTCGCGTCGTTCTGTGGCGCGGTGTGATGCCTCGATCATGCAGTGCGAGGGGCCTGTGCGTCGATGGTATGCGCGTGCTGTCCGTGGTGGGTCGTAGGGTTTTGTGCATGACGACGAGCTCCGGTAACGGTCCGGCCGACGCAGCGCCGAGCGCCGCACGGCCCGCTTCTCTCTCCCCTTCACGGGCGAGCGACTTCATGCAGTGCCCGTTGCTGTACCGGTTCCGGGTGATCGACAAGCTGCCGGAGAAGCCCAGTGCGGCGGCTACCCGCGGGACGCTGGTGCATGCCGTGCTGGAGCGACTTTTCGATCATCCGGCGCAGGAGCGGACGGCGCCGCGGGCGAAGGCCTTGATCCCGGGGCAGTGGGACCGGCTGCTGGAGGCGAAGCCGGAGCTGACGGAGCTGTTCCCGGAGGGTGACGAGGGGGCGGAGCTGGCGCGGTGGCTGACGGAGGCCGAGGCGCTGGTGGAGCGGTGGTTCACGTTGGAGGACCCGACGCGGCTGGAGCCGGTGGAGCGGGAGTTCTTCGTGGAGACGGAGCTCGAGTCGGGGCTGCGGTTGCGCGGGATCATCGACCGGGTGGACGTCGCGCCGACGGGTGAGGTGCGGATCGTCGACTACAAGACGGGCAAGGCGCCGCGGCCGGAGTACGCGGAGGGTGCGCTGTTCCAGATGAAGTTCTACGCGCTGGTGGTGTGGCGGCTGAAGCAGGTGGTGCCGCGGCGGCTTCAGCTGGTGTATCTGGGCAGTGGGGACGTGCTGACGTACGACCCGGTGGTGGCGGATCTGGAGCGGGTGGAGCGCAAGCTGCTCGCGTTGTGGGAGGCGATCCGGGAGGCGACGGAGAGCGGTGAGTGGCGGCCGCGGCCGACGAAGCTGTGCGGCTGGTGTGATCATCAGGCGGTGTGTCCCGAGTTCGGGGGGACTCCCCCGGCCTATCCGTTGACGATCGTTCCGCGCCCCGGGGCGGAGGTCCGCCCGGCGGATTCCTGATCGTCCCCTCAGGGCAGAATGGGCGGCGTCCGCCGAAGCCGTCCGACGAATAGAGGTAGACCCCGTGGCGATCCGCGTCCTGCTGGTCGACGACCAGCCACTGCTGCGCACCGGTTTCCGGATGATTCTGGAGGCGGAAGGGGACCTGGCGGTGGTCGGTGAGGCCGGGGACGGTCTGCAGGCGCTGGACCAGGTGCGTGCGCTGCAGCCCGACGTGGTGCTGATGGACATCCGGATGCCGCGGATGGACGGGGTGGAGGCGACCCGGCAGATCACCGGTCCGGGCCGGGACGGTCCGGCGAAGGTGCTCGTACTGACCACGTTCGACCTGGACGAGTACGTGGTGGAGGCGCTGCGGGCGGGGGCGAGCGGCTTCCTGCTGAAGGATGCGCCGGCCAATGAGCTGGTGCAGGCGATCCGGGTGGTGGCGGCGGGCGAGGCGATGCTGGCGCCGAGCATCACGCGCCGGCTGCTGGACAAGTACGCGGGGCATCTGCCGTCGGGTGAGGAGAGCGTCCCGGACACGCTGGGGACGCTGACCGAGCGCGAGGTGGAGGTGCTGAAGCTGGTGGCCCGGGGTCTGTCGAACGCGGAGATCGCGGCGGACCTGTTCGTGAGCGAGACGACGGTCAAGACGCATGTGGGGCACGTGTTGACGAAGCTGGGTCTGCGCGACCGGGTCCAGGCGGCGGTGTACGCGTACGAGAGCGGTCTGGTCCGCCCGGGGGCGCAGTAACGGAGTCCGAACGGAACGGGCCGGCAACCGCGTGGTGCGGTTGCCGGCCCGTTGTGCGTTGCCTGAGGGCGGGTCAGCCCTTGCTGATCTCCCAGAAGCGGAAGACGGTCGAGGCGTCGAGGGACCACTGGAGGCCGGTCACGTTCTGGCGGGTGACGGCGTACTGCTTGCCCTGCCAGAGCGGGAGGATCGGGATCTCCTCGGCGACGATCTCCTGGAGCCGGTTGTAGTCGATGTTGGCCGCGGTGCGGTCGGACTTCGCGGAGGTCGACGGGATGATCGTCCCGCTGATCTCCTTGTTGTCGTAGTTGTTGCCCAGGACGTTGCCGGGACCGAAGAACGGCTGGGTGAAGTTGTCGGCGTCCGGGTAGTCCGGGACCCAGCCCTTCACGTAGACGCCGTACTTGCCGTCCGCGATGTCCTTCTCGTACTGCTCGAACTCGACGGACTTCATGTCGGCCTCGAAGAGGCCGCTCTCGTTGAGCTGCTTGGCGATGACCTCGAACTGCTGGTCGGTGGAGGGCCCGTAGCGGGACGGGGTGGACCACAGGGTCAGCTTGATCTTGCCGCTGATGCCGGCGGCCTTGAGGACGGCCTTGGCCTTCTCGACCTGCGGGCTGCCGCCGTAGCGGTCGAAGAAGGGGGTGGTGTGTCCGGCGATGCCGGCCGGGACGATGGAGTACAGCGGGGCGGCGGTGCCCGCGTACACGTCCTTGACGAGCGCCTCGCGGTCCACGAGGTAGGCGATGGCCTTGCGGACGGGCAGCTTGCCGACGACGGGGTCGTTGACGTTGAAGACCATGTGCTCGACCTCGGCGCCGGTGCCCTGGACGACGTCGACCTTGTTGTCGCCGGTCTTGGTCGAGGCGAGGGCGGCGATGTCCTTGGCGGCCAGGCCGCGGAAGGCGAAGTCCACGTCCCCGCTCTCCAGGACGGTCTTGAGGCCGGCCTGGTCGCCGTTGAAGAACTTCAGCGTGACGCCGGTGTTCTTGGCCTTGGCCTTGCCGGTGTAGGACTCGTTGACCGAGAAGCTGGCGCTCTTCTCGCTGAACGACTCAAGCTTGTAGACGCCGGAGCCGATCGCCTTGTTGTCCGTGCGCAGCTTGTCGGCCGGGTACTCGCTGTGGTCGACGATGGAGCCCGCGCCCGAGGCGATCTTGCTCGGGAAGGTGGCGTCGGACGTCTTGAGGCGGAAGACGACGGTCTTGTCGTCGGGGGCGTCGATGCCGGCGATCGACGAGAGCATCACGGCCGGGCCGTTCTCGTCGTTGATCTTCAGCGTGCGCTCGAAGGAGAACTTGACGTCCTTCGAGGTGAGGCTGTGGCCGTTGCTGAACTTCAGGCCGGGCCGCAGGACGCACTTGTACAGCTTGCTGTCGCCGCCCTCGAAGCCGCAGCTCTGGGCGGCGTCGGGCTCGGGGGTGATGCCGCCCTTGGGGAAGCTCAGCAGCGACTGGAAGACGTTGTTGAAGAGCAGCCAGGAGCCCGGGTCGTAGCCCGACGCGGGGTCGGTGGACTTCACCTTGTCGGATATGCCCATGACCACGCCCTTGCCGCTGCCGGCATTGGAGCCATCGGTCGAGCCGCAACCGCTGAGCAGCGCGGCGGCGGTGGCCGCCCCGAGCGGGGCCGCCAGCCACTGGTTACGTCGATTCACGGATTCGTCCTTCACAGTCGAACTGTTTCGTTCCGCCGGCTCGCGACACCCGCTGCCGGTTGTTGCCGTGCTCAGCCGCTGACACCCCGGCCGAGCTCCCACAGCTGGAGGTCGGAGATGGCGTTGACCGACCACTCCACTCCGGTGATCCCGTCGCGTGCGGCGACGTACTGCTTGCCCTGCCACAGGGGCAGGACGGGTACGTCCTCGGCGACGATGTCCTGTATCTCCGCGATCGCGGGGCCGGCGACGTTGCGGTCGACGGCGCGCCGGGATTCGGGGAGGAGCCTGGTGCGCACCGCGCTGTTGGCGTACGGCGTGCCCAGGAAGTTGTCCTGCTCCAGGAACGGGGCGAGGAAGTTGTCGGCGTCCGGGTAGTCGGGGAACCAGCCGAGCCCGTAGGCGGCGTGGTCGCCCTTCTTCTGCGCGGGCCGGAAGTCGGCCCAGTCGCTGCCCTGGACGGTGATGTCGAACAGCTGGGTGGAGTTCAGCTGGGCCTTGAGGGCCTCGAACTCGGCGGCCGTTCCGTCGCCGTAGTGGTCGTTGGTGTAGTGGAGCGTCAGCTTGACCGGGGTCTTGATCCCGGCGTCCTTCAGCAGGGCGGCGGCCTTGGTGGTGTTGGCCTCGCCGTACTTGCTGAAGAAGGAGTTGACGTGGCCCGTCACGTTGGTGGGGACCAGCGAGTAGAGCGGCTGCGCGGACTTGCCGTAGACCTTGGAGATGAGGGCGTTGCGGTCGACGGCAGCGGCGAGGGCCTGGCGTACGGCCTTGTCCTTGACGACCGGGGCCTCGGTGTTGAAGCCGATGTAGCGGATCTCCAGGCCGGGCATCTGGACGAGCTTGACGCCCTTGGGGGGCTTGCCCGCGAAGTCGGCGATCTGGGCGGGCGACAGGGTGCGGGAGACCATGTGGATCTTGCCGTCGGTGAGTGCCTTGCCCATGGCGCCGGAGTCTTCGAAGGTCCGCAGTTCGACCTTGTCGTTCTGGAGCTTGAGGTCGCCCTTGTAATTCGGGTTCTTGCTGAAGACGGCCCGGACGAGGTGGTTGTCCTTGACCTCGGCCTTCATCGTGTACGGGCCGGAGCCGTCGACCTCGAAGCCCTCGCGGAGCTTCTTGGCGTCGTAGCTCTTCTCGCTGACGATGCCGGTGGCGGGGGTGGAGAGCTTGTACGGGAAGGTCGCGTCCGGGGTCTTCAGGTGGAAGACGACGGTGTCGGCGCCCTTGGCCTCGACGCTGTCGAGCGTGGAGAGCAGCGAGGAGGGGCCGTTCTCGTCCTTGATGGCGCGGACCCGGTCGATGGAGAACTTGACGTCCTTGGCGGTGAGCGGGTCGCCGCTCGCGAACTTCAGACCGGGGCGCAGGGTGCAGCGGTAGCTCTCGTTGCCGGTGTCGGTGAAGCGGCAGTCGGAGGCCGCTTCGGGGACGGGCTGGCCGCCGCCGCGCGGGGTGTGCATCAGGGTCTGGACGGTCTGGCGCAGGACGTTCCAGGCGCCGGCGTCGTAGGCGTACGCCGGGTCGAACGGGGCGGGGGCGAACTCGGCGGCCTCGAACCGGTCGGTGGTCCCGACGACGATC
Source organism: Streptomyces sp. NBC_01546 (assembly GCF_045208355.1). Classification (NCBI taxonomy): domain Bacteria; kingdom Bacillati; phylum Actinomycetota; class Actinomycetes; order Kitasatosporales; family Streptomycetaceae; genus Streptomyces; species Streptomyces sp. NBC_01546. The sequence goes on along the minus strand of NZ_CP109379.1, from coordinate 6,332,317 downwards.
GCCCCGGATCCCGCTCCTCCGCCACTGGCGCTGCCGCATGCGGCGAGCGTGGGCGTGAGCAGTCCGGCCGCGGCCGTCAGCACCATGGTCTTGCGGTTCATGCTGGAAGAACTCCCTGTACCCGGCACTTGGTCAAAGCGGCGTAAAGGGCACTTCGCGACGGTCGCCCGTTCAGGGCGGAACGATCGGGCCGGTGGTATGACGATCGGTCCACTGCGTCCCGGCACAGGGGTGTGTGTCCGGGACGGCTGAGGTGCGGCGCAGTGCCGAGCTCGACACTAGTGGCCCGGGACGGGATGGCTGGAACTGGCCGGACTTGGGGCGTAATCGCACGGTGATGGGAGCGGACTGGCTGTCTATGTGGAGGTCCACGCAGATTCGGTCAGGAGCTGATCAATCCGGACACAAGGGAAGCCGAAGAAGCCCCCGGACAGGTGTCTCGGGGGCTTGACGGGTGACTAAGGTCACCCGGGACAACTGCCCCGGAAGGGATGGAATTTCAGCCTCCGGGGCGGGGCACGGAAAATCCTCTGGTGGGACCTCGGTCCTACGGCGTTCTGTTCGGTACAGAGCGTGTACGAGGCGTATCCGTGCGTGGTGCGGCGCGCTCAGTTCAGCGGGCTGATGAGGGACCGCAGGAAGGGCAGGTCGACTTCCTCCAGCGAGCGCACGATCGTCCGGCCCGGGGCGGCCTCGATGTGGCCGACCGAGGGGACGGCCACGACCCGGCAGCCGGCGGCCTCGGCGGCGGCCACGCCGGTGGCGGTGTCCTCGATGACGGCGCACCGGGAGGGGTGGGCGCCGAGGGTGCTGGCGGCGAGCAGGTACGGGTCGGGGTGCGGCTTGGTACGGGCCACCTCGTCCCCGGCGACCGTCATCGTGAAGCGGTCCCGGCCGAGGGTGAGCAGCACCTGGTCGATGACGCGCCGGTGCGAGGCGGAGACGAGGGCGGTGGGCACGTTGTGCCGGGCCAGCTCGCTCAGGAGCCGCTCGGCGCCGGGCATCAGCGGAACCTGGTCGGCGATACGGGCCTCGAAGCGCTCGTTGAGGAGCACGCTGAGCTCGGCGAGGCCGATGGACGCGCCGGTGGCCTCGATCAGGAACGCGCCGCTGCGGCTCATGGGGCCGCCGACGACCACGTCCCTCCAGGATTCCTCGAGCCGGTGTCCGAGCTCCTGGAAGATCTGCGCCTCGATCTCCCACCAGAATCCCTCGGTGTCAACGAGGGTGCCGTCCATGTCCAGCAGCACCGCCTGAAGGGCGTGCCCGTCGGCCGTACGGACCACGGGGACGGGAACGGTGCTGGTCATGCGCACGCCTCTTTCAGGGGACGAGAAGGCCGGTCACCTCCACCCGCGGGAACATCCCCTCGGGAACAGGTGACCGGCCTGTATGGGACCGACCAGTGTACGCCGGTCCGCCTCAGCGTGCGTTGAAATACTTCGCTTCGGGGTGGTGGATGACGATCGCGTCGGTGGACTGCTCGGGGTGGAGCTGGAACTCCTCGGACAGGTGGACGCCGATCCGCTCCGGCTCGAGGAGGTCGGCGATCTTCGCGCGGTCCTCCAGGTCGGGGCAGGCGCCGTAGCCGAGGGAGAAGCGGGCACCGCGGTACTTGAGGTCGAACATGTCCTCGACCGCGGCCGGGTCCTCCCCGCCGAATCCGAGCTCGGCGCGGACGCGGGCGTGCCAGTACTCGGCCATGGCCTCGGCCAGCTGGACGGACAGGCCGTGCAGCTCCAGGTACTCGCGGTAGGAGTCGGACTCGAACAGCTTGGCGGTGGCCTCGCCGATCTTCGACCCCACGGTGACGACCTGGAGGCCGACGACGTCGGTCTCGCCGGACTCCTCGGGGCGGAAGAAGTCCGCGAGGCACAGGCGGCGGCCGCGGCGCTGGCGCGGGAAGGTGAACCGGGTCCGCTCGTTGCCCTGCTCGTCGAGGATGATCAGGTCCTCGCCCTTGGACACGCAGGGGAAGTAGCCGTAGACGACCGCGGCCTCGAGGAGGTTCTCGGTGTGCAGCTTGTCGAGGAGGCCGCGCAGGCGCGGGCGTCCCTCGGTCTCGACGAGCTCCTCGTACGTGGGTCCGCCCGCGCGGGCCTGCTTGAGGCCCCACTGGCCCTTGAAGAGGGCTCCCTCGTCGAGCCAGGAGGCGTAGTCCTTGAGCGGGATGCCCTTGACCACGCGGGTGCCCCAGAACGGCGGGGTGGGGACGGGGTTGTCGACGGAGACGTCCGAGCGGCCGCCGGGCTCCTCCGGCTCGTCCACCTGGAGGGCGGGCGTGTCCCTCTTGGCGACGCGGCGCTGCTTGAGCTCGGGCAGGGAGGCTCCGGGGACTCCGCGCTTGACGGCGATGAGGGCGTCCATCAGGCGCAGGCCTTCGAAGGCGTCGCGGGCGTAGCGGACTTCGCCTTCGTAGATTTCGTGGAGGTCCTGTTCGACGTAGGCGCGGGTCAGGGCGGCGCCGCCGAGGATGACCGGGTAGTCGGCGGCCAGCTTGCGCTGGTTGAGCTCCTGCAGGTTCTCCTTCATGATCACGGTCGACTTCACCAGCAGACCGGACATGCCGATCACATCGGCCCGGTGCTCCTGCGCGGCCTCCAGGATCGCCGAGACCGGCTGCTTGATGCCGATGTTCACGACGTTGTAGCCGTTGTTGGTCAAAATGATGTCGACCAGGTTCTTGCCGATGTCATGGACGTCACCGCGCACCGTCGCGAGCACGATGGTGCCCTTGCCCTCGTCGTCGGTCTTCTCCATGTGCGGCTCGAGATAGGCGACCGCCGTCTTCATGACCTCGGCCGACTGCAGCACGAACGGCAGCTGCATCTGGCCGGAGCCGAACAGCTCACCGACGACCTTCATGCCCTCCAGCAGCGTGTCGTTGACGATGTCGAGCGCGGGACGGGTCTGGAGCGCCTCGGCGAGGTCGGCCTCCAGACCGTTCTTCTCACCGTCGATGATCCGCCGCTGCAGCCGCTCGTCCAGCGGCAGCGCGAGGAGTTCCTCAGCGCGGCCGGCCTTCATCGACTTGGTGTTCACACCCTCGAACAGCGCCATCAGCTTCTGCAGCGGGTCATAGCCCTCGGCCCGCCGGTCGTAGATCAGGTCCAGCGCGGTGGTGACCTGCTCCTCGTCGAACCGGGCGATCGGCAGGATCTTCGACGCGTGCACGATCGCCGAATCCAGACCCGCCTTGACACACTCGTCAAGGAACACCGAGTTCAGCAGCACACGGGCAGCCGGATTCAGACCGAAGGAAATGTTCGACAGACCCAGCGTGGTCTGGACGTCGGGGTGGCGGCGCTTGAGCTCACGGATCGCCTCGATCGTGGCGATGCCGTCGCCCCGGGACTCCTCCTGACCGGTGCAGATCGTGAACGTCAGGGTGTCGATGAGGATGTCCGACTCATGGATCCCCCAGTTCCCCGTCAGGTCGCCGATGAGGCGTTCGGCGATGGCGACCTTGTGCTCGACGGTACGGGCCTGGCCCTCCTCGTCGATGGTCAGCGCGATCAGCGCCGCCCCGTGCTCCCGCGCCAGCCCCGTCACCTTCGCGAAACGCGACTCCGGACCGTCACCATCCTCGTAGTTCACCGAGTTGATGACCGCGCGCCCGCCCAGCTTCTCCAGACCCGCCTGGATCACCGGAACCTCGGTGGAGTCCAGCACGATCGGCAGCGTCGAGGCCGTCGCGAAACGCCCCGCCAGCTCCTCCATGTCCGCGACACCATCACGGCCCACGTAGTCCACACACAGGTCCAGCATGTGCGCGCCCTCGCGGATCTGGTCCCGCGCCATCTCCACACAGTCGTCCCAGCGGGCATCCAGCATCGCCTCACGGAACTTCTTCGACCCGTTCGCGTTCGTCCGCTCACCGATCGCCATGTACGAGGTGTCCTGCCGGAACGGCACCGTCTGGTACAGCGAGGCCGCGCCGGGCTCGGGCTGGGGGGTCCGCTGAGTGATCGCGGTGCCGCGAACGCGCTCCACGACCTGCCGCAGGTGCTCCGGAGTCGTACCGCAGCAGCCGCCGACCAGCGAGAGACCGTACTCGCGGACGAAGGTCTCCTGGGCGTCGGCGAGCTCGGGGGCGCTCAGCGGGTAGTGCGCGCCGTCCTTGGTCAGGACGGGCAAGCCGGCGTTGGGCATGCAGGAGAGCGGGATGCGGGCGTTGCGCGCCAGGTAGCGCAGGTGCTCGCTCATCTCGGCGGGGCCGGTGGCGCAGTTCAGGCCGATCATGTCGATGCCCAGCGGCTCCAGCGCCGTCAGCGCCGCACCGATCTCCGAACCCAGCAGCATCGTGCCGGTCGTCTCCACCGTCACCGAACAGATCAGCGGGACGGTGACGCCCAGCGCCTCCATCGCCCGCCGGGCACCGATGATCGAGGACTTGGTCTGGAGCAGGTCCTGCGTGGTCTCCACCAGCAGCGCGTCGGCGCCGCCGGTCAGCAGGCCCTCCGCGTTGACCTGGTAGGCGTCGCGGATCTTGTCGTACGTGATGTGGCCGAGGGTGGGCAGCTTGGTGCCGGGACCGATGGAGCCCAGGACCCAGCGCTGCTGCCCGGTGGAGGCGGTGAACTCGTCGGCGACCTCGCGGGCGATCCGGGCGCCCGACTCCGACAGCTCGAAGTTGCGCTCCGCGATGTCGTACTCGGCCAGCGCCGCGTAGTTCGCACCGAAGGTGTTCGTCTCGACGCAGTCCACGCCCACGGAGAAGTACGCCTCGTGGACGGTGCGCACGATGTCCGGACGGGTGACGTTGAGGACCTCATTGCAGCCCTCCAGCTGCTGGAAGTCCTCCATCGAGGGGTCCTGCGCCTGGAGCATCGTCCCCATGGCTCCGTCGGCGACGACCACACGGGTGGCGAGCGCCTCTCGGAGGGCATCGGCCCGGGTCTGGGTGTCAGCGGGCGGGTTCGGCAACGAGGCCATGGTTGAGCTCCCTGGGATGCGACGGCTGTCGGCTTTACACCCCCTCTGTGTCAAGGGTGCACGCGGCCAGGGTAACCGCGCGGCACCTGACCCGGTGAGGGTGTCCCACGTGGCGGACTGCATCCTTTGCGCGGGACGTCCGCTCGGGTGTGTCGGCTCGGGCGTGTCGCTCGGCTGGGTCGACTCGAACGAGGCTCCGGACTGCCCAACCATGCACAAGGTCGACATCGACCGATAGTGTTCAGCATTGTCGAACTACGTCAGCAGGAGGCTGCGCGATGGCACGGAACATCCAGTCGCTCGAACGAGCCGCTGCGATGCTGCGGCTCCTGGCGGGCGGGGAACGCCGGCTGGGCCTATCGGATGTGGCGTCCTCCCTGGGCCTGGCCAAGGGCACGGCGCACGGGATCCTGCGCACGCTGCAGGCCGAGGGCTTCGTGGAGCAGGACCCGGCCTCCGGCCGCTACCAGCTGGGCGCGGAGCTGCTGCGCCTGGGCAACAGCTACCTCGACGTGCACGAGCTGCGGGCCCGCGCCCTGGTCTGGACGGACGACCTGGCCCGGGCGAGCGGCGAGAGCGTGTACGTGGGCGTGCTGCACAAGAGCGGGGTGCTGATCATGCACCACGTGTTCCGGCCCGACGACAGCCGTCAGGTGCTGGAGGTGGGGGCCATGCAGCCGCTGCACTCCACGGCCCTGGGCAAGGTGCTGTCGGCCTACGATCCGGTCGCGCACACGCAGGCCGTGGAGGTCGAGCGGGAGGCGTTCACGCCCCGTACGGTCACCGACGGCCGGGGGTTCGAGGAGGTCCTGGAGCTGACCCGGGCGCGCGGCTGGGCCGCCGATGTCGAGGAGACCTGGGACGGCATCGCCTCGGTGGCCGCGCCCATCCACGACCGGCGCCGGATGCCGGTCGGCGCGGTGGCGGTCGCGGGTGCCGTGGAGCGGGTCTGCGGGGAGTCCGGGGAGCCCCGGGCGGCACTGGTGGCCTCCGTACGGGACTGCGCAAGGTCGGTTTCACGCGATCTCGGGGCGGGCCGGTTCTGAGCTTGACCTGACCCCATCCGATCCACCCAGTGGCCACCTCGTGTGCCAATTGGGTGGATTTTGTCATTTTCTGATCGTTCATTGGCTTGATTTGGGCGATCGTCCGGAGTGGTAACGATCCGGTTCTTTGACCTGGTCGACCCTTGACGCGTTCTTCACCTAGGCGGAAAACTGCCGTTCATCGGTCGGCATTGTCGAACACCTACCGGCAATACGCGTTAGGGTGTGACGAGGCCAAGGACCGGTGCAGCACTCACCGAGTGCGTGGACCACCGGAGGGACCCGGTGTCCGCCCACCCCTGGACGTACGTAAGGAGTCGCGGGTGTCCAGCTCCGACATCTTCATCGGCGAGACCATCGGTACCGCCCTGCTCACTCTGCTCGGCGGTGGCGTCTGCGCCGCGCTGACGCTCAAGAGCTCCAAGGCCCGCAACGCGGGCTGGCTCGCGATCACCTTCGGCTGGGGTTTCGCCGTACTGATCGCCGCCTACGTGGCCGCCCCGCTCTCCGGCGCGCACCTCAACCCGGCCGTCACCGTCGGCCTCGCCGTCAAGAACAGCGACTGGAGCGACGTACCGGTCTACTTCGCCGGCCAGCTGCTCGGCGCGATGCTCGGCGCGGTCCTGATGTGGATCACCTACTACGGCCAGTTCCGGGTGCACCTGGCGGACCCGGAGAACATCCGTGACGCCAAGCTCGGCCCGGAGGACCCGCACCCGCACGACCAGGCGGGCCCCGTGCTCGGGATCTTCTCCACCGGCCCCGAGATCCGCAACGTCGTCCAGAACCTCGCCACCGAGATCATCGGTACGTTCGTCCTGGTCCTGGCGATCCTCACCCAGGGCCTGCAGGACGGCGGCAAGGGCCTCGGTGTCATCGGCGTCCTGATCACCTCGTTCGTGGTCGTCGGCATCGGCCTCTCGCTGGGCGGTCCTACCGGCTACGCCATCAACCCGGTCCGCGACCTCGGTCCGCGCATCGTGCACGCCCTGCTCCCGCTGCCCAACAAGGGCGGCTCGGACTGGGGGTACTCCTGGATCCCGGTCGTCGGCCCGCTCGTCGGTGCCGTCATAGCCGGCGGTCTGTACAACATCGCGTTCGCCTGATCAGCATCGGCCCGCGCTCGTAAGATCCGCACCGCATCCTGATTCCGCCTACCCACAGACCTGCCAGGAGCAGCCACATGACCAGCAGCACCGGCCCCTTCATCGCCGCGATCGACCAGGGCACCACCTCCTCCCGCTGCATCGTCTTCGACCGCGACGGCCGCATCGTCGCCGTCGACCAGAAGGAGCACGAGCAGATCTTCCCGAAGCCGGGCTGGGTCGAGCACGACGCCACCGAGATCTGGACCAACGTCCAGGAGGTCGTCGCCGGGGCCATCGCCAAGGCCGAGATCACCGCCGCCGACGTCAAGGCCGTCGGCATCACCAACCAGCGCGAGACCACCCTCCTGTGGGACAAGAACACCGGCGAGCCGGTGCACAACGCGCTGGTCTGGCAGGACACCCGCACGGACACCCTGTGCAAGGAGCTCGGCCGCAACGTCGGCCAGGACCGCTTCCGCCGCGAGACCGGCCTGCCGCTGGCGAGCTACTTCGCCGGTCCGAAGGTCCGCTGGCTGCTGGACAACGTCGAGGGCCTGCGGGAGCGCGCCGAGGCCGGCGACATCCTGTTCGGCACCATGGACTCGTGGGTCATCTGGAACCTCACGGGCGGCGCCCAGGGCGGCGTGCACGTCACCGACGTCACCAACGCCTCGCGCACCATGCTGATGAACCTGCACACCCTGGCCTGGGACGAGAAGATCGCCGAGTCCATGGGCGTCCCGCTCAACGTCCTCCCGGAGATCAAGTCCTCCGCCGAGGTCTACGGCCACGTCAAGGACGGCGTCCTCGCCGGTGTCCCGGTCGCCTCGGCGCTCGGTGACCAGCAGGCCGCGCTGTTCGGCCAGACCTGCTTCGCCGAGGGCGAGGCCAAGTCCACGTACGGCACCGGAACGTTCATGCTGATGAACACCGGCGACAAGATCATCAACTCCTACAGCGGCCTGCTGACCACGGTCGGCTACCAGATCGGCGACCAGCAGCCGGTCTACGCGCTGGAGGGCTCCATCGCCGTCACCGGCTCGCTCGTCCAGTGGATGCGCGACCAGATGGGCCTGATCAAGTCCGCGGCCGAGATCGAGACCCTGGCCTCCTCCGTCGAGGACAACGGCGGCGCCTACTTCGTGCCGGCCTTCTCCGGTCTGTTCGCCCCGTACTGGCGCTCCGACGCCCGCGGTGTGATCGCCGGCCTGACCCGGTACGTCACCAAGGCGCACATCGCCCGCGCCGTCCTGGAGGCCACCGCCTGGCAGACCCGTGAGATCACCGACGCCATGACCAAGGACTCGGGCGTCGAGCTCGCGGCCCTGAAGGTCGACGGCGGCATGACCTCCAACAACCTGCTGATGCAGACGCTCTCGGACTTCCTGGACGCCCCCGTGGTGCGCCCGATGGTCGCCGAGACCACCTGCCTCGGCGCCGCCTACGCCGCCGGCCTGGCCGTCGGCTTCTGGCCCGACACCGACGCCCTGCGCGCCAACTGGCGCCGCGCGGCGGAGTGGACCCCGCGGATGCCCGCCGAGCAGCGGGACCGCGAGTACAAGAGCTGGCTCAAGGCCGTGGAGCGGTCCATGGGCTGGGTCGACGACGAAGACGCCAGCTGACCGCACTCAGCTGAGTCAATCGACGAGGAGCTAAGAGAGATATGAGCATCCCGCAGAGCGTGACCGCACTGGGCACGCACCCGACCGCCGGCTCGAACCCGAGCCGCGCCGAGACCCGTGAGCAGCTGGCCAAGGCCACGTACGACCTGCTGGTCATCGGCGGTGGAATCCTGGGCACCTCGGTGGCCTGGCACGCCGCGCAGTCGGGTCTGCGGGTCGCCATGGTGGACGCCGGCGACTTCGCCGGCGCCACCTCCTCCGCCTCCTCCAAGCTCGTCCACGGCGGCCTGCGCTACCTGCAGACCGGCGCGGTCAAGCTGGTAGCCGAGAACCACCACGAGCGCCGGGTGCTGGCCAAGGACGTGGCCCCGCACCTGGTCAACCCGCTCACCTTCTACCTGCCCGTCTACAAGGGCGGGCCGGTCGGCGCGGCGAAGCTGGGCGCGGGCGTGTTCGCGTACTCGGCGCTCTCGGCCTTCGGCGACGGCATCGGCAAGGTCATCTCGCCGGCCCGCGCCGCCGCCGACAACCCGGGCCTGAAGACGGACAACCTCAAGGCCGTCGCGGTCTACTACGACCACCAGATGAACGACTCCCGCGTCGCCGTCATGACGGTCCGCGCGGCCGTCGAGTCCGGCGCGGTCGTCCTCAACCACGCCGAGGTCACCGGGCTGCGCATGACGCGCGGCCGGGTCTCCGGCGCCGAGCTCAAGGACCGTCTGGACGGCACCGAGTTCGGGGTGGACGCGCGCGTCGTGCTCAACGCCACCGGCCCGTGGGTGGACCACCTGCGGCGCATGGAAGACAAGCACTCGATGCCGTCCATCCGCCTGTCCAAGGGCGCGCACATCGTGATGAAGCGCAAGTCGCCGTGGAAGGCCGCCATGGCCACCCCGATCGACAAGTACCGCATCACCTTCGCTCTCCCGTGGGAGGACCAGCTGCTGCTCGGCACCACCGACGAGGTGTACGAGGGCGACCCGGCGGACGTGCGCGCCACCGAGGCCGACATCCAGCAGATCCTGGACGAGGCGGCCTTCTCGGTGAAGGACGCGGACCTGGACCGCTCGCTGATGACGTACGCCTTCGCGGGCCTGCGGGTGCTGCCCGGCGGCCCCGGCGGCGTGGAGAAGGCCAAGCGCGAGACGGTCGTCTCCGAGGGCGCGGGCGGCATGCTGTCGGTGGCCGGCGGCAAGTGGACGACGTACCGGCACATCGGCCGCGTGGTCATGGACAAGCTGGCCAAGCTCCCGGGCTCCCCGCTGACCGAGGACATGGAGCCGGTGAAGTCCCTCGTACGCCGGATCGCGCTGCCCGGTGTCGCCAACCCGAACGCGGTCGCGCACCGGCTGCTGGTGGACCGCGAGCCCGGCACGCGCATGGACCCGCTGACCGCGCGCCACCTGGCCTCGCACTACGGTTCGCTGGCCTTCGACATCGCGCGGCTCGCGAACGAGGACCCGGCGCTCGCCGAGCGCATCCACCCGGACGGTCCGGAGATCTGGGCGCAGGTCGCCTACGCCCGTGACAACGAGTGGGCGCAGACGGTCGACGACGTACTGCGCCGGCGCACGACGGTGACGGTCCGCGGTCTGGACGACGAGGCCGTTCGGGCCAGGGTCGCGGAGATGCTGGGCCACCAGGCATAGCTGTCACGCAGGTGGGGAAGAGGGGCGGTTCCGAGGGGAACCGCCCCTCTGTCGTGGGCTGTGGCCGACGTCCCCTCAAGGCTTAGGCTGACCCACGTACGCAAGGGAACTTCGGAAGGAGACCTGGGTGATCGAGCTTGAGGGCATGCCCGAGCTGATCGACCCGGTCATGGTGGCCGCGTTCGAGGGCTGGAACGACGCGGGTGACGCGGCCTCCGGTGCGGTCGCACACCTGGACCGGGAGTGGAAGGGCGAGGTGTTCGCGGCGCTCGACGCCGAGGACTACTACGACTTCCAGGTCAACCGGCCGACGGTGTGGCTGGACAACGGGGTACGGAAGATCACCTGGCCGACGACGCGGCTGTCCGTGGTCCGGATCGGCGGCGCCAAACCGCGGGACCTGGTGCTGGTGCGCGGGATCGAACCGTCCATGCGGTGGCGGTCGTTCTGCAACGAGATCCTCGGCTTCGCGCACGAACTGGGCGTGGAGATGGTGGTCATCCTGGGGGCGCTGCTCGGGGACACGCCGCACACGCGGCCGGTTCCGGTGAGCGGGGTCACCTCGGACGCGGACCTGGCGCGGACGATGGACCTGGAGGAGACGAAGTACGAGGGCCCGACCGGCATCGTGGGCATCCTCCAGGAGGCCTGTACGCACGCTGGTGTCCCGGCGGTCTCGCTGTGGGCGGCGGTGCCCCACTACGTGTCCCAGCCGCCGAATCCCAAGGCCACGCTGGCGCTCCTGAACCGGCTGGAGGACCTGATCGACATCCGGATCCCGCTGGGCGAACTCCCGGAGGACGCCCGGGCGTGGCAGCTGGGCGTGGACCAACTGGCCGCGGAGGACAGCGAGGTGGCGGAGTACGTCCAGACGCTGGAGGAAGCGCGGGACACGGCCGACCTGCCGGAGGCGTCGGGAGACGCCATCGCCCGGGAGTTCGAGCGGTACCTGCGCCGCCGTGACCCGGCGGCGGAGCCGGGCGACGCCTCGTACCTGCGGGACCCGTCCAGCGGCCTCCCGCGCCCCCCGAAGCGCAAGCCGGACGTCTCCGGGGAGGACCCGCAGCCCCCGGCCGCGCCCCCGCCGGACGGGGACACCCCGCCGGAGGTCTAGCCTCGTGGGGCTCCGCCCCACACCCCGCGCCTCAAACGCCGGCGGGGCTGGAATTGCACTGAGCGCAATTCCAGCCCCGTCGGCGTTTCACCGGCGCCGCAGGTTACAGGGCCACGCCCAGGAGGGCGTCCACCGTCCTGGAGACCAGGCCCGGGGCCGACTCGTCGTCCTCGTCGGAGGCGAGCTGGAGCTCGACCCAGCGGTCCACGGCGGCCAGTGCGGCAGGCGCGTCCAGGTCGCGGGAGAGGGCCTCGCGGACCTCCTCGACCAGGGCGTCCGCCGGGACGCCGTCCGGCCGGGACACCGCCGCGCGCCAGCGTTCCAGCCGGGCCACCGCCTCGGCGAGGACCTCGTCCGTCCACTCCCAGTCGGCCCGGTAGTGGTGCGACAGCAGCGCCAGGCGGATCGCCGCCGGGTCGACCCCGGCCCGCCGCAGCGCGGACACGAAGACGAGGTTGCCCTTCGACTTCGACATCTTCTCGCCGTTCAGGGCGACCATGCCGGCGTGTACGTACGCCTTGGCCATCGGGAACTCGCCGGTCAGGGCCTGCGCGTGCGAGGCGCCCATCTCGTGGTGCGGGAAGGCCAGGTCGGAGCCGCCGCCCTGGATGTCGAAGCCCATGCCCAGGTGGTCCAGGGCGATCGCCACGCACTCGATGTGCCAGCCCGGCCGGCCGCGGCCCAGCGAGCCGCCGTCCCAGCTCGGCTCGCCCGGACGCGCGGCCATCCACAGCATCGGGTCCAGCGGGTTCTTCTTCCCCGGCCGGTCCGGGTCGCCGCCCCGCTCCGCCGAGAGCAGCCTCATCGCCTCGGCGTCGAGGTTCGAGACCTGCCCGAAGTGCGGGTCGGACTCGACCGAGAAGTAGACGTCGCCGTCCAGCTCGTACGCCGCGCCCGCGTCCCGCAGCCGCTCGACCAGCGGCACGATGCCGGGTATGGCCTCGACGGCGCCGATGTAGTGCTTCGGCGGCAGCATGCGCAGGGCGGTCATGTCCTCGCGGAAGAGGGCGGTCTCGCGCTCGGCGAGCTCGGTCCAGTCGTGACCGTCGCGCAGCGCCCGCTCCAGGAGCGGGTCGTCCACGTCGGTGACGTTCTGGACGTAGTGAATCTGCCGCTTGGTGTCGAGCCACACGCGCTGCACGAGGTCGAACGCGTTGTAGGTCGCCGCGTGACCGATGTGGGTCGCGTCGTACGGAGTGATGCCGCAGACGTAGATGCGGGCGACGGGACCGGGGGCGAGGGTGATCGTCCCCTGGGTCGCGGTGTCGTGGATCTCGAGGTCGCGGCCCTTGCCAGGAAGGGCGGGGACCTCAGAAGCGGGCCAGGCATGCATGTCTCGAGCCTAACCGGACTGATGTTCCTGAAACGAACCGGACCTGCACTGTTGTCTTGATCGGCACTCTTGCGGTCTGGCCGAAATTGTGCGTGTCGGGATTGGCCGGTTCAGACCGGTGGCCACGGGATCGACGGCCACTGCCCGGACGGCTGCGGATGCGTCCCGGTGCGCAGCAGCTGCGCCACCCGGTCGCGTACGGCGGCCAGCTCGACCGCCGTGATCAGTTCGGCCAGCCGGGTGGCGAGCGGGGCTCCTTCCGCCAGCTCGGCGGCCAGCGAGGCCAGTACCTCGCGCGCCTCGTCCGTCAGCGGCTCCCCGGCCCACCCCCACAGGAGGGTGCGCAGTTTGTCCTCCGCGTGGAAGGTCACGCCGTGGTCGATCCCGTAGAGGTGTCCGTCGGGCGCGGGCAGCAGGTGGCCGCCCTTGCGGTCGCCGTTGTTGATCACGGCGTCGAGGACGGCGAGGCGGCGCAGCCGCGGGTCGTCGGCGTGCACGAGCAGGGCCGTGCGGCCGTCGCCCACGTCGGCGAGGGCGACGGGCTTCCAGCCGTTCCCCGCCTCCTCGCCCTCGACGAGCGCGAGGAGCTCGGCGCCGGGGGTCTCGCCCTCAGGGGTCTCGATCCACCGCTGGACCATGCCCTCGCCGTACGGTCCGTCGCGCAGCACGGTGGTGGGCACCAGGCCCCAGCCGGTGGCCTCGGAGACCAGGTAGGTGGCGACCTCGCGCTGGGCGAGGTTCCCGTCGGGGAAGTCCCACAGCGGGCGCTCGCCCTTGACCGGCTTGTACACGCAGTCGGCGCTCACGCCTTCGTACGTGACACTGCACAGCAGGACCGCGTTGGACGCCTCGCGGATCCGGCCGACGACGGTCAGCTCACCCTTGGTGAGCAGTTCCTCGAACTTCTCCCGCTCCCCCATCACGGTCACACCTGGCGCCGGTAGCCGTTCTGGCGGGGGCAGACGTGCCCCTCCGGGTCCAGCGGGAGACTGCACAGCGGGCACGGCGGCCGGCCCGCGTTGACCACGTCCAGGGCCCGCTTGGCGAAGGCCCGGGCCTGGGCGCCGGTGAGGCGGACCCGCAGCATGGGCGGGCCGTTCTCCTCGTCCTGGAGCAGCCGTTCCTCCGCCTCGGCGAGATCCTCGTCCGAGTCGGCGTCGAGTTCGACCAGGGCCTGCGCCTCGACGATCATGCGCTGTTCCTCGCCGTCCCAGGCCAGGGCCATGGTGCCGACGCGGAACTCCTCGTCGACCGGGACGTCCAGCGGCGCGGTGTCGGCGGCCTCGGCGGGGGCCACCGCCGGGACGGGGGCATTGCCCCCGGTGCGCCGTACGACCTCGTCCAGCAGCTCGTCCATCCGCTCGGCCAGCGCCGCGACCTGGGTCTTCTCCAGGGAGACGCTGGTGACGCGGGGGCCGGATGAGGCCTGCAGGAAGAACGTACGGCGCCCCGGCAGACCGACCGTACCGGCCACGAAGCGGTCCGGCGGGTCGTAGAGGAACACCTGACGGGGCACGTCCAGTCTCCAAGTCTCGGCGGCAGCGCTCATTTACAGGGCCAGTCCACCCTACTGCGCCGTTCGATCACGCCGCGCCCGCACCGCCTCCCACGACGGCGTTCCCGCCGTCTTCCACTGCTTTGTCGGGTGTGGCCGCGCGCGGAACGAGCGAGCCGAGGTCCCCGGTGTCACCGAGCCGGAACACGAACGGCCGGGTGGGCGTGTAGCGGACGGCGGTCACCGAACAGGGGTCGACGTGGATGCGCTGGAAGAGGTCCAGGTGCATGCCGAGGGCGTCCGCGACGAGGGACTTGATGACGTCGCCGTGGGAGCACATCAGGAACACGGCGTCGGCGCCGTGCTCCTCCTCGACCCGCGCGTTCCAGTCCCGTACGGCGTCCACGGCGCGCGCCTGCATGGCGCGCATGGACTCGCCGCCGGGGAAGGCGGCCGCCGACGGGTGCTGCTGGACGATCTTCATCAGGGGTTCGTCGGCGAGTTCGGAGAGTTTGCGGCCCGACCAGTCGCCGTAGTGGCACTCGCCGATCCGCTCGTCGGTGTGCGGCTCCAGCTCCGGCCGGGCGGCCAGCAGCGGGGCGAGGGTCTCCCGGCAGCGTTGCAGCGGGCTGGTGACGACGGCTGCGAGCGGCACGCCCGCCAGCCTCCCGGGCAGTGCGGCGGCCTGCTCGGCGCCGCGCTCGTCGAGGGCCACTCCCGGAGTCCATCCGGCGAGCAGCCCAGCTGTGTTGGCGGTGGACCGCCCGTGTCGTACGAGGATCAGCGTGGCCATGGCGCCAGCCTAGGTCCTGCCCGGCCGATCAGGCCGGAAAAGTGAGCGGGGCCTGGTGCGTGCGATCGCAAGGCGGAGGAGGGAATCGACGCGGAGCGTCGGTGACCGACGACAACGCGGCGAGCGTGCGTACCAGGGCACGCGAGCCCGGCTTGATCGGCCGGGCAGGACCTGAGCGGTGCCGGGAACGTGCGGGCGGGGCGAGGGCAGGGGAGAATGCCCTGCGTGATTGTGGACTGCGCGATTTACCGGAACGGCCGCCGCACCGAGGGACCCGCGGACTTCTCGGACGCCCTCGACGAGGCGCGGGCCACGGGAGACGCCTTCCTCTGGGTCGGCATGCACGAGCCGTCGGAGGAGGAATTCGAGCACGTCCGGACCGAGTTCGCCCTGCACCCGCTGGCCGTGGAAGACGCCCTGACCGCGCACCAGCGCCCGAAGCTGGAGGTCTACGACGACTCGCTGTTCGTCGTCCTCAAGCCGGTGGTCTACGACGAGGTCACCGACTCGGTGACGGCGGGCGAGCTGATGGTGTTCATCGGCGACTCGTTCGTGGTCACCGTCCGGCACGGCGAGGGGGCCGCGCTGGCCGCCGTACGGCGCCGGCTGGAGCACGAGCCGAACGTCCTGCGGCACGGCCCCACGGCCGTGCTGTACGCGGTCTCCGACGCGGTGGTGGACCACTACATCGACGTGGCGGCCGAGCTCCAGTCGGACCTGGAGGAACTGGAGGCCGAGGTCTTCGCCCCGAACGCCTCGGACACCAAGAACACCGCCTCCCGGATCTACGGGTTCAAACGGCAGGTGCTGGAGTTCCGCCGGGCGACGAGCCCGCTGCTCCAGCCGATGGACCGGCTCGCCTTCGGGAAGGTGCCCTTCGTCCACGAGCACTCCCAGCCGTTCTTCCGCGACGTGGCCGACCACCTGACCAAGGCGAACGAGTACGTCGAGGGCCTGGACCGGCTGCTGTCGGACGCCCTCGCCGCGCACCTGGCGCAGATGGGCGTCCGGCAGAACGACGACATGCGCAAGATCTCGGCCTGGGCGGCGATGGCGGCCGTCCCCACGATGGTGGCGGGGATCTACGGCATGAACTTCGACCACATGCCCGAGCTGAAATGGGGCCTGGGGTATCCGGGGGTGGTGCTGGTCATGGTGGGCGCGTGCCTCGGCCTGCACCGGATGTTCAAACGCCGGGGCTGGCTGTAGGCCCTCCGGGCCCGGCGGGCCCCGGCCCGGGCTACGCGAACTCGGGCGTGCTGACCGGTACGCCGCCCAGGGCGTCGCGCCGCTCGGGCATGCGCAGGCTCACCATCCGGTGCCAGCCGCTGAACCGCTCGTACGCGTACATACCGCGGATCCCGGCGGCGAGCGCGGCCGCCTTCGGCTTGGGCCAGTGCAGCAGCCGCCCCATGTGGCCCATGACGGCGAGGCTCACGTCCCGGTAGATGCCGATCTCGGCGAGCGCGCTCTCGCGGAGCACCCGCTGGATGGTGCGGCCGTGGCCTTCGCGGGCCAGGCGCAGCAACTCCTCGTGGCAGTAGGCGAGGTGGTTGTCCTCGTCGTGGCTGATCATGCGGATGGCCTTGCCGACCTCGGGATGGTCTCCGAAGTACCTGACCAGCATGTCCATCTGGTCGGCGGCCCGCTGTTCGGTGACCCGGCTGTGCGCGAGGTAGACGACGACGTCCCGCTCGGTCAGGGGCTCCTGGCGGCGCAGCTTGTCGTGCGCGAGGCCGATGCCGCGCCGCTCCAGCAGCATCGTGTAGTCCGTCTCGGGAGGTACCGGGACGGACGGCAGGCCGCGCTTGCGGAGCAGGGCGTTGAAGATCCGCCCGTGCTTGTCCTCGTCGGCGCCGTGCCGGGTGATCTTGGGTGCCAGATCGCGCATCCCGTCCGGCACCAGGGCCGCGATGCGGGCGTTCTCCCAGCCGCCCTGGGTCTCCCCGCTGGCGGCGATGGAGCAGAACAGCTGGAAGGAGTCGTCGTTGTCGACGATCTCCTGGAACAGGCTGCGGGCAGAGAGCATGCACCGAGTCAAACGCCGGTCGCCGGGGGCGGCAACCGAAGGACCGCGCTACTCGCCCGAATGAACGAAACCGGGGGTTGGGCGGTTGCGCGTAACCCGGCGGGCGCCCCGCGCGTTGTTGGCTGTGTCGGCCGTGGCGGGGAAGACCCCCCGAGCCCCCACCACGGCCGCAGACTCCTTCAGACGCCGCCCTCGCAACCGCTCCGCGGGCTTCGGGCGGCTACGACCGGACGGGACTCAGGCGAGACCTGCCAGCTCCATGGCCTCGGTGCCGGCCCGCAGGGCGGCGAGCCGCTCGTCCAGGGTGAAACCGGCCGGGGCCAGCGTGAGGGTGGTGACGCCGGCCTCCGCGTAGGCCCGCATCCCGTCCGCGATCCGCTCGACCGGGCCGAGCAGCGTGGTCGAGTCGATCAGGGAGTGCGGGACGGCCTCGGCCGCGCCGGTCTTGTCGCCGCCCAGGTACTTCTCCTGGATCTCGGCGGCTTCCTTCTCGTACCCCATGCGCTGGGCCAGCTGGTTGTAGAAGTTCTGCTTCCGGCTGCCCATGCCGCCCACGTACAGGGCGGTGTACGGGCGGAACATGTCGGCGAGCGCCTTCACGTCCTCGCCGAGGGCCAGCGGCACGGTGGGGCAGACATCGAAGCCGTCCATGGTCAGCCCGGCCTTCTCGCGGCCCGCCCGGATGTGGGTGAGCGCGGTGGCCTCCAGGTGCTCGGCGGCCGGGAAGATCAGCAGCGCGCCGTCGGCGATCTCGCCGGTCTGCTCCAGGTTCTTGGGGCCGATCGCGGCGATGTAGAGCGGGATGTGCTCGCGCTCGGGGTGCACGGTCAGCTTGAGCGGCTTGCCCGGGCCGCCGGGGAGCGGCAGGGTCCAGTGCTCGCCCTCGTACGAGAGCCGCTCGCGGCTCATCGCCTTGCGGACGATCTCCACGTACTCCCGGGTCCGCGCGAGCGGCTTGTCGAACTTGACGCCGTACCAGCCCTCGGAGACCTGCGGTCCGGAGACGCCGAGGCCGAGCCGGAAGCGGCCCTTGGTGAGGGAGTCCAGGGTGGCCGCGGTCATGGCCGTCATGGCGGGCTGGCGGGCCGGGATCTGGAGGATCGCCGAACCGACGTCGATCCGCTCGGTCTGGGCGGCGACCCAGGCGAGGACGGTCGGGGCATCGGAGCCGTAGGCCTCGGCGGCCCAGCAGACGTCGTAGCCGAGGCGGTCTGCCTCCTGTGCGACGGCGAGGTTGTCGGCGTCCATGCCCGCACCCCAGTAGCCGAGATTGATGCCGAGCCGCATGTGTCGTCCCCTTACCGAATTTACCGATCAGTAACGTGCGTGTGCGGGGACTCTAGCGCGCCCGGAGTCCTTCCGTCAGTGCCCCAGTAGTCTCAGCGGTCATGGAGCAGAGGCATCTCGGCCGCACCGGACTGCGCGTTTCCCGGATCGGCCTCGGCACCCTCACCTGGGGCCGCGACACAGGCGAGGAAGCCGCCGCCGAGCAGGTGAAGACGTTCTGGGAGGCGGGCGGCACGCTCGTCGACACGGCCGACGTGTACGGCGGCGGGGAGGCGGAGTACCTCATCGGACGGCTGTTGGCCGGGCTCGTCCCGCGCCGGGACCTGGTGATCGCGACGAAGGCGGGCAGCGTGCCCGATCCGGACCGGCGGTTCGACGGCTCGCGCGGGCACCTGCTGGCCGCGCTCGACGCCTCGTTGGACCGGCTGGGCACCGATTACGTCGATCTCTGGCAGCTGCACGCCTTCGACCCGGTGACCCCGCTGGAGGAGACCCTGCAGGCGCTGGACCTGGCCGTGAGCAGCGGCCGCGCCCGGTACGCCGGGGTGGCGGGCTTCTGCGGCTGGCAGTTGGCGAAGGCGGCGACCTGGCAGCTCGCGGCCCCTGGAGTGAGGACCCGGCTGGCCTCGACCCAGATGGAGTACTCGCTGCTCCAGCGGGGCGTCGAGCGCGAGGTGCTGCCGGCGGCCCTGGACCTGGGCGTCGGCCTCCTCCCCTCCTCGCCGCTGGGGCGCGGGGTCCTGACGGCCAAGTACCAGGCCGGTACCCCGGCGGACTCGCGCGGTGCGTCGGAGTCCCTGGCCGCCCTGGTGGACCCGTACCTGGACGAGGCCGCCGGCCGGATCGTGGACGCGGTGGTGACGGCGGCTCAGGGACTGGCGGTGACCCCGCTCCAGGTGGCCCTGGCGTGGATCCGGGACCGGCCCGGGGTGGTCGCGCCGATCGTCGGCGCGCGGACGTCGGCGCAGCTCGCGGCGGCTCTGTCAGTGGAGGCCCTTAGTCTTCCCGAGGAGATCTGCCGGGCGCTGGACGATGTTTCGGCGCCCGTGCACCGCTACCCCGATCAGGACTGGAGCACGCTGTGAGTACGGACCGCCAACCCGACCCCGCTGCCGCGGAGGAACCGGCCGAGCCGCAGCCTGCCGCCGACACAGACACCGAACCCGGCATCGAGACCGAGACCGAACCCGACACGGACGCCGAGGCGGGCACGGACACCGGCACGGACGCCGGCACGGACGCCGGCACCGGCTCGGGCGAGGCGGCGGCCGCCCCCGGGCTGAGCGAGGCCCAGGCCGAGCTGGCCGCGCAGAAGATCGAGCGGGAGCGGATCGCCCGGCGCAAGGCCGAGCGGGAGGCACCCGTCGAGGCCGGGGCGAAGCTCAGCGGGAAGGCCGCCGACCTGCTGGCCGCCGTACGGGCCGTGGAGGGCGGGGCGAAGCCCCCGTCCGTGTACTTCGACGAGACCCCGGCCGCGCCGCGCAAGGCGGCCCCCGCTCCCCCGCCGCCGGCCCGCAGGACGGCGGAGGCTCCGGCCGCCGCCCCTTCCGCGGACAGCGTCCACGGCGTACGGGACGTCCTGGCCCGTGGCGGCGCCCCCGAGGCGCTGGCCGCCCCGGCCGCGGCGGCGCTCGGTGAGGGCGCCGCCGAGCGGCTCGCCGAGAACCCCTGGCTGCTGCTGTCGGTCCCCTCCGTCCGCCCGACCCAGGCGGACGGCTTCGCCCGGGCCCTGCTGGGCGCTGAGGCCGGTCCCGGCGACGAGCGCCGCACCACCGCCCTGGTCGGCTGGCTGCTGGTCCAGGCGGGGCTCAAGGGACACACCGCGCTGGAGGCCCCGGTCCTCCGGTCGGCGCTGGCCCAGTACGGCGTGCCGGATCCCGACGAGGCCCTCGAGACGGCCATCGGCGAGGGCTCGGTGCTGGTCTTCCACGAGCCCCTGGGCCCGCCGGTCGCGGAGGACGAAGAACAGCCCGTGCGCGTACTGGTGGGCCTGGAGGGCTCGGCGATGGCCGAGGAGAGCCTGGCCGACGGCCTGGCCCGGATCGCCAGCACCTTCGACGCCCCGGCGGACTGGGAGAAGGCCGCCACCGGCCCCGGAGCCGAGCTGATCCGCGCCGTCGCGGGCCACGGTCTGGTCACCCACACCGGCGGCGAGGCCGCCCGCGCCGAACCGCTCGCCCTGCTGGCCGCCGCCCGGGAGTTCGGCCTGCGGACCTGCCTGGCCGCGCACGTCGCCTCGCCCGGGGGAGTCACCGTCGCCGGGCTGCTGGCCGGGGCGGAGGGGCCGGGCCGGGACGCCGACGGGCAGTTCGCGCTGGACGTGCTGGTGGTCCTGGACGCGCCGCAGCTGGATGTGGAAACCGCGGCCGCGCTGGTGGAGTCCGTCCCCGACGGGGCCCGCCTGGTGCTCTCCGGGGACCCCTCGGTGCTCGGGTCCGCCGGGGCCGGGCGGGTGTTCGCCGATCTGCTGGCGGCCCGTACCTGCCCTCAGGTGGTCTCCCGCGTCCCGGACCCGGGTCCCCTCGGCGAGCTGGTCTCGGGGGTCGGTGTCGGGGAGCTGAACCAGGTCGACGCCCCCGGCAAGGAGGTCGTCATCGTTCCGGTGCGCGACGCCGGGGAGGCCGTGCACCGGGCCGTGCAGCTGGTGGCCGAGTCGGTGCCGCGGGCCTTCGGGGTCCCGGCGGACAGCGTGCAGGTGATCACCCCGGGCCACAGCGGCTCGGCGGGCACCCGGGCGCTGAACGCCGCCCTGAAGGAGCGGCTGAACCCCGGCCCCGGCCGGTTCGGCGGCTTCGACCCCGGCGACCGGGTGGTCCACGTGCCCTCTCCCGGGCGGGCCCTGCCGGCCCGGGTGGTGTCGGCCGACGCGGAGGGGCTGCACCTGGACCGCGCGGGCGCGCCGGTCGTCGTACCGAAGGAGCTGGTGGAGTCGCAGGTGCGGCACGGCTGGGCGGTGACCGCGCACCAGGCGGTGGGGGCGCGCTGGCCGGCGGTGGTCGTCGTCCTGCCGGGCGACGCGGCGCAGGCCCTCTCCCGGGACTGGGTGTACACGGCGTTCGGGCGGGCCGAGCGGCATCTGTCCGTGGTGCACGGCGTGGACCAGGCGCTGCCGCGCGCGGTGGCGGAGGTACTGCCGAAGCCGCGTACGACCCGGCTGACGGGTCTGCTGACCGCCCTGGCGGCGGGCGAGCAGCCGGAGTAGCCGACGGCAGCGGCAAAGGGAAGCGGCCCCCGCCCCGCGGGAGCCGCTTCCCTGGCCGCTCAGGTCGCGCTCAGGCCGGGGTCAGCCCCGGCCGCGCGGTCTCGCCCTCGTCTGCGCCCTCGACCTCGTCCTCGTCCTCGCCGAACTCGTCGGTCTCCTCGTCGAAGACGGAGCTGACGTCGAACCGGTGCATGACGTCCTCCGGATCGGTGTGCCCGAAGGGCGAGTTGAGCCACTCCCCCGGCTCCGCCGCCTCCTCCGAGGCCGCGATCCACAGCGTGGAATCGCCCTCCTCCAGCCCGAACTCCTTGTAGCGGGAGGCGATCTCGTCGGGCTCGTACTCCCCGAAGAGCACGCCCAGCGCGCCCGCCGTGCCGCCGTCGTGGTCGAGTTCGGCCTCCCGGTCGTGCGCGGCGACCCGTTCGGCCTGGGCGATCAGCCTCGGCGGCTCGACCACGGCGTAGTCGCGGCGGATGAGCACGCTGAAGGCGGCGGGCTCGGCGGGACCGGTGTACGGGACCCCGTCCTCGGGTGCGGGGATCTCGAAGGGGGTGACCTCGTCGTAACGGTCGTAGAGGAGTTCGTCGTACTCCTCGGCCGCGGCGGCGAGTTCGTTGAACGCGGCGTAGACATCGGGGTCCTCGTCCCCGGTCCGGCGCTCGACCGCGGCGAGGTGCCGGTCGAGCGCTTCCTTTACCGCCTCGGCGGCGGCGCGTACCTCGGCAACAGTGGGCAGAGCGGCATCAGACATAGAGCAGACGCTATCCGTAGCAGGGCTCTGCCCGCACAATAGATGCGATGCCGGAATACGAATTTGTCGACGTGTACGTGCCCCGCGGCGTTCCCCGCAAGGAGGCGACCCGCCTGCTGACCGATCATGCCGAGTACGGGAACTGGGAACTCGACAGACTGAGCCTGCACCGGGACGGCAGCCGCCGCGTGCGACTGCGCCGCCGGATCATCCGCCAGGTCCGCGCGACCTGGTGACGCGGGCCCCGTGTGCGGAGCCCGCGTCGTGAACAGCCGTCAGGCGGCGTTGCGGGCTCGCCGGTAGAGCACGGCGCCGCCCAGCAGCAGGCCGCCGGCGAGCGGGAGCCCGGTGGTGAGGACGTCACCGGAGCCGGTGGCGGCGAGGCCGGCCGACTCCGACGGGCCGGGCACGCCGGTCTCCTGAGCGGGGTGCGTGACCGGGTTGGCCGGCGTGACGGAGCCCGAGGCCGGGCTGATGTCCGTCGGCGGCGTACCGGGCTTGCCCGGCGTGTGGCCACCGGGCGTGCCCGGGTGCTGTCCGCCGGGGGTGCTCGGGTTGCCCGGGTGATCCGGGTGGTCGTCGCACGGTTCGTCGTCGCCGCCTCCCGGGTTGCCGGGGTGGCCCGGGGTGCCGGGGTGGCCCGGAGTACCCGGGTGACCCGGAGTGCCCGGGTGGCCCGGGGTGCCGGGGTGACCGGTGCCGGGGTGGTCGGGCTTCCCCGGCTGGTCGGGCTTCCCCGGCTTGCCGCCGTGGTCCGGACCGTTGGAACAGCGGTTCCCGAAGGCCGGGTTCAGCAGGCCGATGACGTCGATGGTGTTGCCGCAGACGTTCACCGGTGCGTCCACGGGAGCCTGGACGTTGTTCCCGGACAGCACGCCCGGGGAATTCGCGGCCTCGCCGGAGGCTGCGGAGTCCGCGTGTGCGTAACCCCCGCCCATCGCGAGGACACCCCCCGCGGCCGCCATGGTGATCAGGGTCTTCCTGGTGACCTGTACCGGTCGTCGCATTGTGTTCGTCCCCTGGTGAGAGCGTCGGTGCTCCGGCTCCCCTGCCGGTTGCGCCGAAGATGATCGATCGGGCCGGAAAGCCCAGCGGCCCCGGAGCGCTGGGATGCGCTCCGGGGCCTAAGACGTCAGACGCGTCAGGCGTTGACGCAGGTGTTGCCGAAGGCCGGGTTCAGCAGGCCGATGATGTTCACGGTGTTACCGCAAACGTTCACGGGGATGTGAACGGGCACCTGGACCACGTTGCCGGACAGGACACCGGGGGAGCCGATGGCCGCACCCTGGGCACCGGCGTCGGCGTGAGCCAGACCCGCACCCGCGAGAACCAGGCCACCAGTGGCAGCCGCAGCGGCGACAACCTTCTTGATCATTGTTCCTCCTAGTAGGCATATGCGGTCCCAGCCGCGGACCGCACCACCTGTAACGAGGAGGGATCACCAGGGCTACGAGCGTATGAGTGCATTCACTCTTCTCAGTGGTTTGCGCACACCTCTGCGAATCTCAGGCGTTGTCGATGAATCGGTCGAGAACGCGCACGCCGAACTTCAGCCCGTCGACCGGCACCCGCTCGTCCACGCCGTGGAACATCCCGGCGAAGTCCAGCTCCGGCGGCAGCTGCAGCGGCGCGAAGCCGAAGCAGCGGATGCCGAGGTCGTCGAAGGACTTGGCGTCCGTGCCGCCCGAGAGCATGTACGGGACGGCCCGCGCGATCGGGTCCTCGGCCTTCAGGGCGCCCTGCATCGCGTCGACCAGGCGGCCGTCGAAGTCCGTCTCCAGCGCCTTGTCCCCGTGCACGTCCTCCCGCTTGACGCGGGGGCCGAGGATGCGGTCGAGGTCGGCGAAGAACTCGTCCTCGTAGCCCGGCAGGAAGCGGCCGTCGACGTGGGCCGTCGCCTGGCCGGGAATGACGTTGACCTTGTAGCCGGCGCCGAGCATCGTCGGGGCGGCGGAGTTGCGCAGCGTCGCGCCGACCATCTTGGCGATGCCGCCGAGCTTGGCGAGGGTCTCGTCCATGTTGTCCGGGTCCAGCGGGGTGCCGAGCGCGTCCGAGAGCTCGTCCAGGAAGTGGCGTACGGTCTTGGTCACGCGCACCGGCCACTGGTGGCGACCGAGCCGCCCCACGGCCTCGCACAGCTCCGTGATGGCGTTGTCGTTGTTGGTCATGGAGCCGTGGCCCGCAGTGCCGTCCACCGTGAGCCGCATCCAGTGCATGCCCTTCTGGGCGGTCTCCACCAGGTAGAGCCGCAGGTTCTCGTTCACGGTGAAGGAGAAGCCGCCGACCTCGCCGATGGCCTCGGTGACGCCTTCGAAGAGACCCGGGTGCTTGTCTACGAGGTGCCGTGCCCCGTAGGTGCCGCCGGCCTCCTCGTCCGCGAGGAAGGCCAGCACGATGTCGCGCGGGGGCTTGCGGCCGCTGCGCATCCGGTCGCGTACGACGGCCAGCGTCATCGCGTCCATGTCCTTCATGTCGACGGCGCCGCGGCCCCACACGCAGCCGTCGGCGATCTCACCCGCGAAGGGGTCGTACGTCCAGTCGGCGGCGTTGGCCGGAACCACGTCGGTGTGCCCGTGGATCAGCAGGGCGGGCCGCGAGGGGTCCTCACCCTCGATCCGCGCCACGGTCGAGGCACGTCCCTTGTGCGACTCGAAGATCTGCGGCTCGAGCCCGACCTCGGCGAGCTTCTCGGCCACCCACTCGGCCGCCTTGCGTTCCCCGGGGCCCGAGTGGTCCCCATAGTTGCTGGTGTCGATCCGGATGAGGTCCCGGCAGAGGTCGACGACCTCGTCCTCGCCGGAGACGGTCCTGCCCGCGCTCGAGTCGCTCACGCTGCTTCCTCCCACTGATCGGTACCGAACTGCCTCCATCCTCCCGCTCTGGACCGCTCCGCCCAAGGGCGATCCCCGGCCGCAGGGGGGTGTGATCGAGGACCCCGGAATGTTTGGTAATGTTTTCCACGTCGGAACGGCCCGCGAGGGACGCGAGACAGACACCTTGTCCGGGTGGCGGAATGGCAGACGCGCTAGCTTGAGGTGCTAGTGCCCTTTATCGGGCGTGGGGGTTCAAGTCCCCCCTCGGACACAAAAGAAGGACCCCGCTTCGGCGGGGTCCTTTTCGTTGTCCCGGGCGTGCGAAGGCCGGAACCGCTCACGGGGCCCCCGAGCGCGGGGGCCCCGTGAGCGGCCGGGACGGTCAGTCGCGGGCGGCGGCGAGTTCCGCCACGCGGCGGCGGACCAGGAACCAGCCGCCGACCAGGGCGGCGCCGATGGCCGGGACGAACATGACCGTGGTACGGCCCACGCCGCCGTCGCACCACATCAGGACCAGGACCGTGAGGAGGAAGGCCAGGGTCACGAGCTGGGTGTACGGGGCCCAGGGCAAGCGGTAGGCGGGGCGTTCGACGCGGCCCTGCTTCGCGCGGCGCCAGAAGTGGAGCGAGCACAGCATGACCATCGCCCAGGTGCCGAGGATGCCGAGCGAGGCGAAGTTCAGGACGATCTCGAAGGCCTCCTCCGCCATGAAGTAGTTCAGGCCGACGCCCGCGACGCCGAAGGCGGCGGTGAACAGGACCCCGCCGTAGGGGACCTTGCCCTTGTTCATGACGCCGGTGAACTTCGGGGCCGAGCCGGAGAGGGACATCGAGCGCAGGATGCGGCCGGTGGAGTAGAGGCCGGAGTTCAGGCTGGAGAGGGCCGCCGTCAGCACGACCAGGTTCATGATGCCCGCGGCGCCCGGGACGCCGAGCTTGTCGAAGACGGTGACGAAGGGGCTCTGGTCGGAGGAGTACGCCGTGTACGGGAGCAGCAGGGCGAGCAGGACCACGGAGCCGACGTAGAAGAGGCCCACGCGCCACATGATCGAGTTGATCGCCTTCGGCATGATCTTCTCGGGGTTCTCGGTCTCGCCCGCGGCGACGCCGCAGAGCTCGACGGAGGCGTACGCGAAGACCACGCCCTGGATCACCAGGAGCATCGGGAGGACGCCGGACGGGAAGATGCCGCCGTTGTCGGTGATGGTGGACAGGCCCGGGGTGTGGCCGCCGATCTCGTGGCTGGTGGCCACGAGCCAGATGCCGACGATCAGGAAGACCACCAGGGCGGCGACCTTGACCAGGGAGAACCAGAACTCCATCTCGCCGAAGTACTTCACCGAGATCAGGTTCGCGGTGAGGACGACGGCCAGGGCGATGAAGGCGAGGACCCACTGGGGGACGTCGGTGAACAGCGACCAGAAGTGGGCGTAGGTCGCGGCGGCGGTGATGTCGGCCACAGTGGTCGTGGACCAGTTGAGGAAGTAGAGCCAGCCCGCCGTGTAGGCGCCCTTCTCCCCCATGAACTCGCGCGCGTACGAGACGAAGGCGCCGGAGGAGGGGCGGTAGAGCACGAGCTCGCCGAGGGCCCGGACGACGAAGAAGGCGAAGACGCCGCACACCGCGTAGGCGATCGCCAGGGAGGGGCCGGCTCCGGCGAGGCGGCCGCCGGCGCCGAGGAACAGGCCGGTGCCTATCGCCCCGCCGATCGCGATCATGTTGATGTGGCGGGACTTGAGGTCCTTGCTGTAGCCCTCGTCACCGGCGTCGACATGGCGGGAAGACGCCGGGGCGGGAGCCTCGGTCAAGGTGCGGTCACTCATGTATGACTTCGCCTTCGTGGGGGTCGGACAGGCAGGTCCGGACCCCGGCGCGGGGGAGCTGGGTGGTGTCCCCCGTGCCGCGATCCGGTGTTTTTGTCGCCCCAATAGACCATGAGGCTCCGCGACCCGCCAAAATCGGCCCCCTGAGCACCGAAGCCCCCGACGACCTTGGAAAGGGTCGTCGGGGGCTTCGTAGGGCCTCGAAAGCGAGGTCAGTCGGCCGTGGTGGCCTCTGCCGCCTGGTCGAGGCGGAAGGCCTCGTTGCCCAGGCCGATGCGGGCGTGGACCTCGGGGCGGCTGCGGCGCAGGAACTCCCCGTAGAGCAGGCCGGTCACGACGGCGGCGCCGATGATGCCCGGCAGGACCCAGCTGAGCACGGAGCCCTCCGCGGCGCCGACCAGGACGCCGAAGTCCTTGACGGTGTAGACGGCGATGGCGAGCAGCGCGAGTCCGGCGGCGCCGGCCGCGACGAGCCGCCAGACCTGGGCGCCGGCGGTGCCGCGGCGGACGAAGAAGGCGATGACGGCGAAGGAGGCGGCGGCCATGAGGAGGGTCACGCCGAGGGCGCCGACGCTGCCCATCCACGTGAACAGGTGGAGCACGGGGGCGGTGGGGTCGCCGGCGGGCATGTCGTCGGTGAGGGCGAAGGCGATCACGACGAGGGCGGCGATGCCGGTCTGGAGGAGGGAGCCGGTGGCGGGGGCGCCGGTGCCGGCGTTGGTCCGGCCGAAGGCTGCCGGGAGCAGGCCCTCGCGGCCCATGGCGAAGGCGTAGCGGGCGACCACGTTGTGGAAGCTGAGCATGGCCGCGAACATGCCGGTCACGAAGAGGACGTGCAGGAGGTCGGTGAAGGTGGTGCCGAGGCGGGCCTCGGTGAGCTGGAAGAGCAGCCCGGGGCCGGCTTCGGCGGAGGTCTTGACGACCTCGGCGGGGCCCGTGGCCACGGTCAGGGCCCAGGCGCTCAGCGCGAAGAAGAGGGCGACGAAGCCGACGGCGAGGAACATCACCCGGGAGACGACGATGTGCGGCTTGCTGGTCTCCTCGGCGTACACCGGGGACTGCTCGAAGCCGACGAAGGCTGCGATGCAGAAGCAGAGCGCGGTGCCGAGGCCGGGTCCGCTGAGGGTCTCCGGGTTGAAGGCGTGCAGCGAGAGGCCCTCCGCGCCGGGCTTGCCGAGGGCGGCGACGTCGAAGACGACGACGAGGGCGCACTCGATGAGGAGGAGCACGCCGAGGACCTTGGCGTTGAGGTCGATCTTGAGCCAGCCGAGGGCGCCGGTTGCGGCGACGGCGAGCAGGGCCGGGATCCACCAGGCGAGTTCGATCTCGAGGTAGGTGGCGAAGAGGCCGGATATCTCGAAGCCGAGGATGCCGTAGACGCCGACCTGCATGGCGCTGTAGGCGACGAGCGCGACGAGCGAGGCACCGGCGCCGGCGGTGGGGCCGAGGCCGCGGGCGATGTAGGCGTAGAAGGCGCCGGCGTTGTGGACGTGCCGGCTCATCTCGGCGTAGCCGATGCTGAAGAGCGCGAGGACGATGCCGAGGATGACGAAGAGCAGCGGCTGGCCGACGATGCCCATGACGCCGAAGGTGGTGGGCATCACGCCCGCGACCACCATCAGGGGCGCGCTGGCGGCGAGTACGGAGAGCAGCAGGCCGGCGGTGCCGAGGCGGTCGGCGCGCAGGGCCCGGTCCTGGCCCTTGTACGTGCGGATCTCGGCCGGGTCCTGGAGCGTGGTGGATCTGCCCGTCGGCATTGCGGGTCCGTCCTTTCGTAGGCACTGGGGGTGGGGGTTGTCCCGGGATTTGTGTCCGGGGTGTCAGGCGGTGCCGAGCGCGGCGCTGCGGGCGGCGAGGAAGGCCTTGTGCGGGTCGAGGTCCGGGTAGGACCACGGGGCGGGGGTGGCGTGGCTGCCGATCCGGTGGAACAGGGCGGCGGCCTCGGCGGGGCGGCCCTCGCAGAGCTTGGCGTGGGCGAGGAAGTTGAGGTCGACGCGGTTGCGGGGGTGGTCCTCGCGCTCCCACTCCAGCCACCAGTCGAAGGCGGAGCGCAGGACCTGGCGGGCGCGGCGGCCGGACCAGTGCTGGGCGGCGTTGCTGAAGGTGTGCCCGTGCGTGGCGGCGAGCACCCGGTAGCGCTCGGCGTGCGCGATCACGGGGAGCACGGCGAGGGGGGAGTCGGCCGGGGACTCCTCGGCGGCCCAGGCGGCGAAGTCGTAGACCTCGTGGAGCGGGTCGTGGCCGGAGGCGGGGGTGCGCTCGGCCAGTCTGGCGACCATCAGGTGGTGGGCGTGGTGGTGCTCGCGGTGCCGGGCCCGGACCTGGTCGAAGTGGCGGCTGAACTCCTCCTCGGTGCCGAAGGCCCGGGAGAGGAGGAGCAGGCCGAGCCAGGGGGTGGGGTCGGCGGGGTGCAGTGCGGCGGCCCGGCGGCAGGCTTCCTCGGCCGCGGCCGGGGTGCCCTTGCGGCGCAGGGCGGTGAAGACGGCGGCGCAGGCGAGGAGGGTGGCGGCGTCGGCGCTCTCGGGTTCGGCGAGCAGCCATTCGCGGGCCCAGGCGGTGGCCGCCGGGGTCTCGGCGAGGACGACGACGCGGTGGCCGCGGCGGTCCCAGTCGTCGCCGGTGCCGACGAGGAGGGACCGGGCCTTGGACCAGCGGCCCTGGGTGAACTGGGAGCGCACGTCGACGAGTTCGGCGTCACAGAGGGCCGGATCGAAGAGCTGGGCGTCCCGCTTGCGGGCGCGGCCGAGGGGCGGCGGAGGCGGGGACATCCGCGGGTTTCC
Organism: Streptomyces sp. NBC_01546; assembly: GCF_045208355.1. Classification (NCBI taxonomy): domain Bacteria; kingdom Bacillati; phylum Actinomycetota; class Actinomycetes; order Kitasatosporales; family Streptomycetaceae; genus Streptomyces; species Streptomyces sp. NBC_01546. The sequence continues at coordinate 6,302,558 of NZ_CP109379.1, read as the reverse complement.
CTCCAGGACGCGGGCGGACGAGGGGTGTTGGTTGGTGGTGCGGGGTGGTCGTGCCGTGCGGGGTGAGCGGTGGCCGGAAAACGTGCATGATGCACGTGGCTGGTGCGGCCGGGTGGTGTGCGGATCGTGCCGGTGAGCGAACCGGTGATCACTGACAGCAAAGCGGTACGCACAGCTCCGAGTCAAGGTCCAGTCCACTGCGTGGCGGGTTTCAACTGCTGTGACGATGGTGTGAGTTGGGGTGGTTGTTCCGGTTCGGGGCGGACTTCGTCCCGGTCGCCTAGGCTCGGGCCATGACGACCTGCGACGATCTTCCTCCGTACCTGCTGGGCTTCCCCGGACCGCTGCGCGACAGGCTGGTCGCGGCCGTACTGAGCGGGGCGAAGACCGCGACGACGGCACTGCTCGCGGCATACCGGGCGGAGGGCGAACCACTGCCCGTGGCGGGTCGGCGGACGGCGCTGCTGGATTCCGCCGAGTGTCCGGTGGCCGTCCTTGAGGTGACGGGCGTACAGGTGCTACGGCTCGGCGAGGTGGACCTGGGACACGCGCTGGCCGAGGGCGAGGGATATGCGTCCGTGGCCGAATGGCGCTCCTCCCACGAGAGGTTCTGGCACGGAGCCGAGCAGCGCGAGCAGCTCGGCGATCCGGGGTTCACGGTGGACGACGACACTCCGGTGGTGGCGGAGCGGTTCCGGATCGTCGAGCGGCTGGGCTGAGGCCCTTCGGGGGGCCTGGGGCCGGGGCCTGCGGCCGGGGCAGGGGCTGGGGGCCAGGGCTGCGGCCGGGCCTGGGCCGGGTCAGCCGACCGCCTTCGCCGCCGCACGGCCCGCCGCCCGGCCCGAGAAGATGCAGCCGCCCAGGAAGGTGCCCTCCAGGGCCCGGTAGCCGTGGACCCCGCCGCCGCCGAAGCCGGCCGCCTCGCCCGCCGCGTAGACGCCGGGCAGCGGCTCGCCGTCGGCCGCCAGGACGCGCGAGGAGAGGTCGGTCTCCAGGCCGCCCAGGGATTTGCGGGTCAGGATCGACAGCCGTACGGCGATCAGCGGTCCGGCCCCGGGATCCAGGATCCGGTGCGGCGCGGCGGTGCGGATCAGCTTGTCGCCGAGGTACTTGCGGGCCCCGTGAATGGCCGTCACCTGGAGGTCCTTGCTGAACGGGTTGGCGATCTCCCGGTCCCGGGAGGTGATCACGCGGCGCAGTTCGGCCTCGTCGATCAGGTCCTCCTTGGTGACGGCGTTCATCCCGCGCACCAGGGCGGACAGGTCGCGCTCGACGACGAAGTCCACGCCGTTGTCCATGAAGGCCTTGACCGGTGCGGGTACGGCCTGGCGCGCGCGGTTGATGACGTCGCGGACCGACTTGCCGGTGAGGTCCGGGTTCTGTTCGGAGCCGGAGAGGGCGAACTCCTTGCCGATGATGCGCTGGTTGAGGACGAACCAGGTGTGGTCGTGGCCGGTCTTCATGATGTGGTCGAGCGTGCCGAGGGTGTCGAAGCCCGGGAAGAGCGGTACGGGCAGCCGCCGGCCCGTCGCGTCCAGCCACAGCGAGGAGGGGCCGGGCAGGATGCGGATGCCGTGCTTGGACCAGACCGGGTCCCAGTTCGCGATGCCCTCGGTGTAGTGCCACATCCGGTCCTTGTTGATGTGGCTGGCGCCCGCTTCCTCGGCGATCCCGAGCATCAGGCCGTCCACGTGCGCGGGGACCCCGGACAGCATCCGCTCGGGCGGGGTGCCGAGCCGGGCGGGCCACTGCTCGCGTACGAGGTCGTGGTTGCCGCCGATGCCGCCGCTGGTCACGATCACGGCCTGGGCCCGGAGGGAGAAGGACCCGGTGGTCTCGCGGCTGCTCGCGCTGCCCCGTACGGCGCCGGAGGGCTCCAGGATCTCGCCCGTCACTGTGTCGACCGCGCCCGCGGTGCGGGAGAGCCCGGTCACCCGGTGCCGGAACCTCAGCTGGACCAGGCCGCGGGCCACGCCGGCCCGGACCCGGCGCTCGAAGGGTTCGACCAGGCCGGGGCCGGTGCCCCAGGTGATGTGGAAGCGGGGGACGGAGTTGCCGTGGCCCTCCGCGTCGTAGCCGCCGCGCTCCGCCCAGCCGACCACCGGGAAGAAGCGGACGCCCTGCGCGTGCAGCCAGGGGCGCTTCTCGCCCGCGGCGAAGTCCACGTAGGCCTCCGCCCAGCGGCGCGGCCAGCCGTCCTCCGCGCGGTCGAACCCGGCGGTGCCCAGCCAGTCCTGGAGGGCGAGCTCGTGACTGTCCTTGATCCGCATCCGACGCTGCTCGGGCGAGTCCACGAGGAACAGCCCGCCGAAGGACCAGTGGGCCTGGCCGCCGATGGACTGTTCGGGCTCCTGGTCGAGCAGGATGACCTTGCGGCCCGCGTCGACGAGTTCGGCGGTGGCCGCGAGCCCGGCCAGCCCGGCCCCGATCACGATCACGTCTGCGTCGTACGTCATGCGTATACCCGTCCTCCGTCGGTGGTGGGGCAGATCCTTGGCTACGGAGCGGTAACCAGTCAACAGCGGTGGTTGGATGAACCGTGTGAGTGCCGCTGATGAAGTGCTGGACGTGGTGGACCGGGACGACCGGGTCACCGGGCAGGCCCCGCGGGGCGAGGTGTACGCGCGGGGGCTGATCCACCGCTGTGTGTTCGTGCAGGCCACGGACGCGCGGGGGCGGATCTTCGTGCACCGGCGCACGGCGTCGAAGCTGGTGTTCCCCTCGCACTACGACATGTTCGTGGGCGGGGTGCTGGGCGCCGGGGAGAGCTACGCGCGGGCCGCGCTGCGGGAGGCCGAGGAGGAACTCGGGGTCACCGGGCTGCCGCAGCCGGCGCCGCTGTTCAAGTTCCTGTACGAGGGCCCGGGCGGGGCCTGGTGGTCGTACGTGCACGAGGTGCGGTGCGAGCTGCCGGTGGCTCCGCAGGAGTCGGAGGTGGACTGGCACACCTACCTCTCGCCGGAGGAGCTGGACCGGCGCGTCGCCGCCGGGGAGTGGGCCTGGGTGCCGGACGGGCTGGAGGCGTACCGGCGGCTGCGGGAGTTCCGCCGTAGATTGCCCCTGTGATCGACTTCGTCAAAGACGTACGCCTCTGGTTCGCGCCGCAAGGCCTCCAGGACGAGGGCGAGACCCCCGACTACCGCTTCTCGCTGGCCAACGAGCGGACCTTCCTGGCGTGGATCCGGACCGCGCTGGCCCTGGTGGGCGGCGGTTTCGCCGTCGACCAGTTCCTGCCGGACCTGCGGTGGGGGGTGCGGGTCGGGATGGCCTTGGCGCTGCTCGCGGTGGGGGCGGCCTGTGCGCTGCGGGCCGTGAACCACTGGGTGCGGTGCGAGCGGGCGATGCGGCGGGGCGAGGATCTGCCGCTGTCGCGGTTCCCGGTGGTGCTGAGCTTGGGGGTCGGGCTGGTCGCGGTGGCGATGATCGTGGTCGTGGCGCTGGGCTGGACCTCGGGGCAGTGAGCTCTTCCCGGGAGGGTGAGGTGCGCGACGCCGGGCTGCAGCCCGAACGGACCCGGCTCGCGTGGCGGCGTACGACGCTGGCCTCCTCGGTGGTCTCGGTGCTGGCGCTGAGGCAGGCCCTGCGCGGGTCGGGAAGGCCGCTGGAGGTGGCCGGGGCGGCGGTGATCGCGCTGGTCTGGCTGGCGTTCCTGTGGGTGGCGCACCGGCGGATCCGGGCGCTGGCGGCCGGTCGGCCGCCGGGGCTCGCGCCGCGCGCGGCGCTGGCGGTGGTGGCCTGCACGGTGGCGTTCGCGGCGTTCGCGATGGCCGTGATCATCTGAACTGCCGGTCGGATGATCCCTCTTGTCCGCCACCCGGACGCCACTCGGACACCACCCGGACAGAACGGGCGATCCCGGACGATCCGCACTAGCCTCGGCCCCATGACGACCCAGCACCTGGAACACCCCACGCACGCGCACGCCCACGGCCCCGACTGCGGGCACCAGGCGGTCTCGCACGGCGACCACGTCGACTACGCGCACGACGGCCATCTGCACCGGGAGCACTCCGGGCACTGGGACGAGTGCGAGAGCGAAGGACACACCACCCACGACGGCCACACCCACGCGCACGGCCCGGACTGCGGGCACGAGACGGTCCGGCACGGGGACCACATCGACTACGTGCACGACGGACACCGGCACGCCGCGCACGACGGGCACTACGACGACCACTGACTGAAAAGTCAGGCAGGGGCGAAATCCGCCCTCCCGCCCTCCCCCGGCGCCACGACGGCTGGCAGGATGCTGACCGCCCGTCAAAGCGACCCGGGGAGAGCGCCGATGACCGTCGACAAGCCGTACCTCGTCCAGCCCGCACCAGGGGTGTACGCCTACGTCCAGCCGGACGGCGGCTGGTGCCTCAACAACGCCGGCTTCGTCAGCGACGGCGGCCGGACCCTGCTCATCGACACGGCCGCCACCGAGCGGCGGGCCCTGGCCCTGCGCGAGGCGGTCGCGGCGGCCGGGGTGCCGCTCCCCCGCACCGTGGTGAACACCCACCACCACGGCGACCACACCTACGGCAACGGCGTGTTCGCGCCCGAGGCGCTGGTCCTCGGGCACGACAACGCGCGGACCGAACAGCTCGCCGCCGGGCACCAGCTGGAGATGATCTGGCCCGCGACGGACTTCGGCGCGATAGACATCACCGCGCCCGACCTCACCTACAGCGACCGGATGACCCTGCACGTCGGCGAGACGGAGGTGCGGGTCATCCACCCGGGCGTCGCGCACACCACCGGCGACTCGATCGTGTGGCTGCCCCGGCAGCGGGTCGTGTTCACCGGTGACCTGGTCTTCGCCGAGGGCACCCCGTTCCTCGCGATGGGCTCCCTCGCCGGCTCGCTGCGGGCGCTGGACCTGCTGCGCTCCCTGGACGCGGAGACCGTCGTACCGGGCCACGGGCCGCTGACCGACGCGTCGGCCTACGAGGCCACCGGGCGCTACCTGCGGTACGTGGCCGAACTGGCCCGGGAGGGGCACGCGGAGGGGCTGACCCCGCTGGAGACGGCCCGCCGGGCCGATCTCGGGGAGTTCGCGGCCTGGCGGGAGAGCGAACGGCTGGTGGCGAACCTGCACCGGGCGTACGCGGAACTGGCCGGGGAACCGGAGGGCGTTCCGCTGGACATCCTGGCGGTGCTGAAGGACATGACCGTGATGAACGGCGGGACGCCGATCCTCTGCCACGCCTGATACGGACCCGCGCGGCGGGGCGCGGCCGGAAGAATCCCGGGAGGAGTCCCGGGAGGAGTTCTTTCGGCCCGCACCCTGGACTACATACCGACTGGTCGGCATGATGGCCTGCGGACAACAGTCACCGTCAACTGCGTACGGAGGTGCCACCCATGACCCCAGCCCCGGACGATCCGCGAGGCCTCGATCTGGAACGGCTGCGCGGCCATCTCGACACCGCGCGGCCCGGGCTCGTGGCCGGGGCGCTGAGCGGCCGGCTGATCGAAGGGGGCCGGTCGAACCTCACGTACGCGGTCACCGACGGCTCCGCCCGCTGGGTGGTGCGCCGCCCCCCGCTCGGCCACGTCCTGGCCACGGCGCACGACATGCGGCGCGAGCACCGGGTGATCGCGGCTCTGCACGGGACGGCCGTACCGGTGCCCGAGCCGGTGCTGCTGTGCGAGGACGAGTCCGTGCTGGGGGCGCCGTTCTACGTGATGGAGTACGTGGAGGGGGTGCCGTACCGCACGGCGGGCGAGCTCGCCGCGATCGGTCCCGAGCGCACCCGGCGGGCGGTGCTCGCTCTGGTGGACACGCTGGTCGACCTGCATGCGGTGGACCCGCAGGCCGTCGGCCTGGGCGACTTCGGCCGCCCCGAGGGCTTCCTGGACCGGCAGCTGCGCCGCTGGGGCAAGCAGCTCGCGGCCTCCCGGGGCCGGGAGCTCGCCGGGATCGACGAACTGCACGGCGCGCTGGGCCGGGCGCTGCCCGACTCCCCCGCGCCGACCGTGGTCCACGGGGACTTCCGGCTGGACAACGTACTGATCGGCGGTCCGGACGACACGATCCGGGCCGTACTGGACTGGGAGATGTCCACGCTGGGCGATCCGCTGACCGATCTCGGGCTGCTGGTGATGTACAGCTCCGACCTGGGCCTGACTGAATCTCCAGTCAGCACCACCAGCGGGGCTCCGGGGCATCCGACGCCCGCCGAGCTGGTCGAACGGTACGCGGCCCGGTCCGGGCGGGACACCGGTGCGATCGCCTGGTACACGGCGTTCGCCTGGTTCAAGCTCGCGGTGATCCTCGAAGGCATCCACTACCGCTACACGCTCGGGCAGACCGTCGGCGCGGGCTTCGACCGGATCGGCGAGCTGGTCCCGGTCTTCATCGAGCACGGTCTGACCACCCTCCAGGCACCCCGCAAATTCCAGAACCGCCACGAAGGCTGAGGCACGTATCCCATGGACTTCGCATTCGACGCCCGGACCGAGGAACTCCGCGAGCGGCTGCTCGCGTTCATGGAGGAGTACGTCTACCCGGCGGAGGCCGTCGCCGCCGAGCAGCGTGCGCGGCTGGCCTCGCCCTGGGACACCCCGGCCGTCTTCGGTGAACTGAAGGCCGAGGCACGCCGCCAGGGCCTGTGGAACCTCTTCCTTCCCGATGCCGAGTACGGCGCCGGGCTGACCAACCTCCAGTACGCCCCGCTCGCCGAGATCACCGGCCGCAGCCCGCACCTGGCACCGATGGCGACCAACTGCGCGGCCCCGGACACCGGGAACATGGAGCTGCTCGCGCAGTTCGGCGGCGAGGAGCACAAGAAGCAGTGGCTGGAGCCCCTGCTGGCCGGGGAGATCCGTTCCGCCTTCGCGATGACCGAGCCGGAGGTGGCGTCCTCGGACGCCACCAACATCGAGACGCGGATCGAGCGCGCGGGTGACGAGTACGTGATCACCGGGCGCAAGTGGTTCATCTCCGGGGCGATGAACCCGGACTGCAAGATCTTCATCGTCATGGGCAAGACCGACCCGGAGGGCGCCGATCAGCGCCGTCAGCAGTCGATGATCCTGGTGCCGCGCGACACCCCGGGGGTCGAGGTCCGCCGGGCCATGACCGTGTACGGGTACGAGGACCACGACCACGGCGGGCACGCCGAGGTGGTCTTCGACGGGGCGCGGGTCCCGGCGGCGAACCTGATCGGCGAGGAGGGCACCGGCTTCGCCATCGCCCAGGCGCGGCTCGGGCCTGGCCGCATCCACCACTGCATGCGGCTGATCGGCATGGCGGAGCGGGCCATCGAGCTGATGTGCCGGCGCGCCGTGGACCGTACCGCCTTCGGAAAGCCGCTGGCCGCGCAGGGCGTCGTACAGAACTGGATCGCGGACGCCCGGGTGACGGTGGAGCAGTTGCGGCTGCTGGTACTGAAGACGGCCTGGCTGATGGACACGGCCGGGAACCGGGGGGCGCACACCGAGATCCAGGCGATCAAGATCGCGACCCCGCGTGCGGTGGTGCGGATCCTGGACGACGCGGTGCAGCTGCACGGCGCCGGCGGGGTGAGCCAGGACTTCCCGCTGGCCGAGCTGTGGGCCGCGGCACGGACGCTGCGGCTGGCCGACGGGCCGGACGAGGTGCACCAGCGGTCGCTGGCGCGGCGCGAGCTGAAGCAGTACCTCTGACGGCCGCGGTGCCCGAGCAGACCCGGGTAGACCCGGGCCCGCACGGTCCTCCCGCCGGCTGAAGCCGAGGACCGTGCGGACCCGGCCGCTGACTAGGGGCGCAGCGCGCGCAGCAGCAGGTCGGCGAGGTGATCGGCGACCTGCTGCGGGGTGAGCGGCCCGTCCGCGCGGTACCAGGTCGACAGGTGGTGCACGGACCCGAAGTGGTAGTCCACCACCAGGTCGGCGGGGGTGGCGCTGGAGAACACTCCGGTGCGCTGGCCCTCCTCGACCAGCGCCCGGAAGCGCTCGTGGTAGCGCCGGCGCTCCGCCCGTACCTGCTTGAACTTCTCCGGGCTGAGCTGGTGCATCGACCGGAAGAAGATCATCGCGTCGTCGAGGTTCTCGATGGTGGTGACCACCACGTCGGCGGCGGCCGCCCGCAGCCGGTCCTCGACCGGTGCGTCGGATCCGGCCACCGCGTCGAGCCGCTGCTGCTGACGGCGCAGCATCCGCGCGTACACCTCGTGCAGCAGGTCGTCCTTGGACCCGAAGTAGTGGTAGAGCGCACCCTTGGTGACCCCGGCCGCCTCTACGATCTCCTGCACCGACGTGCGGTCATAGCCGCGCTCGGCGAACAGCCGGGTGGCGACGGCCAGCAGCCGCTGCGGTACCGGGGCCTCGTGCGTGCCTTCGGGTTCCGTGGTTCTGGCAGCCATGGCGCCGACCTTCCCTTCCCATTCCAGCTGTACGACCATCCGACTGTTTTCAGCCGCGATCGCGCAGTTCCCGTCGCAGGATCTTGCCACTGGTCGTCTTCGGCAGGACAGGCAGGATCTCCACCTGGCGGGGGTACTTGTAGGCGGCGATGCGTTCGGCGCAGTAGGCGGACAGCTCGGCCGGCTCCACATGGGCGCCGGGGCGGAGGCTGACGTACGCCTTCACGCTCTCCCCGCGGTAGGGGTCGGGGACGCCGACCACGGCCGCCTCGCGGACCGCCGGGTGGGTGTAGAGCACGTCCTCGACCTCGCGCGGCCAGACCTTGAAACCGGAGGCGTTGATCATGTCCTTCTTGCGGTCGACGACGTAGAGCCAGCCGTCCGCGTCCATGAAACCGACGTCCCCGGTGCGCAGTTCGCCGTCCGGAAAGGCCTTGGCGGTATCGGCGGGCAGACCCCAGTAGCCGGGCACGACCTGGGGGCCGCGGACGGCTATCTCGCCGGTCTCGCCGAAGGGGACCTCGGCGCCCTGCTCGTCGAGGATCCGTACGACGGTCTCGGCGCCCGGGAGTCCTACGGACAGGGTGCCGGAGGCCGGGTCGACGGGGGCTTCGAGGTGCGGGGGGACGGAGGCGCAGGGGGCGGTGCACTCGGTGAGGCCGTAGCCGTTGCGCAGGTAGAAGCCGAAGGCGCCGCGCAGCCGCTCGACGAGCGCGGGCGGCAGCGGGGCTCCGCCGGAGGAGATCACCTGGAACGAGGCGAAGTGGTCCCGGGTGACGTCCGGGTGGGCGGCCAGGGCCATGAAGGCGGTGGCCGGGCCCACGGTGTAGGCGGGGCGGTGCTCCAGGAAGGCGTCGAGCACGACCGCGGCGTCGAAGCGGTGGGCGAGGACGAGGGTGCCGGCGTTGACGAAGCAGGCCGCGAGCTCGCAGACCATGCCGGTGATGTGGAAGAGGGGCGCGAGGGCGAAGTAGGCGGCGCCCTCGGGGAGGGGGTGGGCGGTGACCTGGCGGACGGCGTTGTACGTGAGCGCGCCGTGCGGGTTCATGGCGCCCTTGGGGGTGCCGCTGGTGCCGGAGGTGTAGCTGATGAGGGCGGTGTCGGCGGCGGTGAGGTGCGGGTCGTCCGGCGCGGGGTGGCCCTGGCGGGCCACGGTCGTGAGGTCGGCGGCCTGCGGAGCCGCCGGCCCGGCCGCGGGGTCCGGCGCGGGGTCCGGGGCGGGGTCCGGGGCGGGGTGCGGCGCGGACTCCGGGGCTCGGCGCGGATGCGGTACGGCCGCCGGGGCGAAGAGCCGCGCGTCGTCGCGCGTCTGGAAATCCCGGTCGCGGGCGGTCAGGGCGACGCGCACGTCCGTACCGCGCGCGGCCTCGCGCAGGTACGCCGCCCACGCGCGGCCGTCGCAGACCAGCGCGGCGGCCCCGGAGTCGCGCAGGATGTGCCCTACCTCGCCGGCCTTGTACATGGGGTTGAGCGGGACGACGACGGCCCCGGCCTTCCAGGCGGCGAGGACGGCCAGCACGAAGTGCGGGGTGTTCTGCAGCATGACGGCGACCCGGTCCCCGCGGCCGATGCCCCGCGCCGCGAGGTGGCCGGCGACCGAGTCGGAGAGCGCGTCGGCCTCGGCGTAGCCGGTGCGGCCGTCGAAGTAGGCGAGCGCGGTCCGCTCGGGGGCCCGGGCCACGGCCTCGCGGAAGGCGTGCAGCACGGTCGGGGCCGGGGTGACGGGCGCCCGCTGGGCCGGGCTGAGCAGCCCGAGCCACGGCCTGGCGGCGTACGGGGAGCTCACCGGGTCTCCCATTTCCGCTGAAGGTGGTTCATGCCGCTGAGCCAGCGGTCCGGGTCGGTGGCGCGGGCGGCGTAGAAGTCCGCGACCTCGGGGTGCGGGAGGATCAAGAACCGGCCCTTCTCCATGCCGTCGAACAGTGCGTCAGCGACCGCTTCCGGCTCGATCGCGGTCGGCGCGAGGACGAGCTCACCCGCCGAGCCCGCGGCCGTCAGCATGTCGGTGCGCACCCCCTGCGGACAGATGGCGTGGACCTGGACACCGCGGTGGCGGTAGGTCAGCGAGAGCCATTCGGCGAAGGCGAGCGCCCCGTGCTTGGTGACACTGTACGGCGCCGCCCCGATCATGGTCAGCAGTCCGGCGGCGGAGACGGTGGACACGAAGCGGCCGCTCCCCCGCTCCAGCCAGTCCGGCAGGAGCAGCCGGGCCGCGCGGACGTGGGCCATGACATTGGTGTTCCAGGCCGCCTCCCAGACGGCCTCGTCGGCGAACGCGTCGCCGCCGGAGGCCAGTCCGGCGTTGGCGCAGTAGACGTCGATCCCGCCGCCGAGGGCCTCCCGGGCCTCGGCCACGATCGCCGACGCGTCTCCGGCGACGGGGATCGCGCGGGCGCCGATCGCGCCCGCCACCGCGGCGGCCTTGGCCGCGTCGAGGTCGTTGACGACAACCGTGGCGCCCTCGGCGGCGAAGCGGTGGGCGAGGGCGGCGCCGATGCCGCCGCCCGCGCCGGTGACGACGACTCGCTGGTCCTGGTACGCGTTCACGGGGAGCACCTTTCGGGGACGGACGGATGCGGATCGCGAGCAGACTAACCAGTCGGTATGTCAGGACGGAAGGGGGCTGCGCCCTAGCGTGGCCGGATGACTCTGTCGCGACGCGGGGTACTGGGACTGGCGGGGGCCATGGGGGCGGCAGGGGCCGTGGCAGCTGCCGGGCCCGTGGGCGCTGCGGCCGCTGCACGGGCGGAGCGGGTGCGGACCGGTTTCGAGCGCCTCGCCGCGGACGGGTACGCCGAACTCGGCGGGCAGAAGGTCGGGGTGGTCACCAACCCCACCGGGATCGCCGCCGACGCCCGCCACCTGGTCGACGTACTGCACGCGGACGACCGGGTGGACCTGGTCGCGGTGTTCGGTCCGGAGCACGGGTTCCGCGGGACGGCCCAGGCGGGCGGCTCCGAGGGCGCCTCCCGGGATCCGGCGACCGGGCTTCCCGTGTACGACACGTACGGCAAGAGCGGGCAGCAGCTCGCGGACGTGTTCACGGCGGCCGGGATCGACACCGTCGTCTTCGACATCCAGGACGTCGGGGCACGCTTCTACACCTACATCTGGACCCTCTACGACTGCATGCGCGCGGCCGCCCTCGCCGGCAAGGCGGTGGTGGTGCTGGACCGGCCCAACCCGGTGGGCGGCCGGCGGGCCGCGGGGCCGGTGCTGGAGCGGCCGTACGCGAGCTTCGTGGGCCGGGAGCCGATCGCCCTCGCGCACGGGATGACGGCGGCCGAGCTGGCCCTGCTCTTCAACGGCGAGTTCCTGTCCCGGCAGCCTGAAAAATCGGTCAGGCTGCGGACGGTGGCGATGACCGGATGGCGGCGGGGGTCGTTCTTCGGCGAGACCGGGCTGCCCTGGGTGCCGCCCAGCCCGAACATGCCGACCCCGGACACGGCCCTCGCGTACGCCGGCACCTGTCTGTTCGAGGGGACGAACCTGTCCGAGGGGCGCGGGACGACCACCCCCTTCGAGGTGCTGGGCGCGGAGGGCCTGGACCGGCGGTGGGCGGAGGCGGCGAACGCGCTGGACCTGCCCGGGGTGTGGTTCCGGGAGGCGTACTTCACGCCGTCCTTCTCCAAGCACGTGGGGAAGGTGTGCGGCGGGGTCCGGCTGATCGTGCACGACCGGGAGACCTTCGATCCGGTACGGGCCGGGATCGGGCTGCTGGTCACGGCCCGGCGGTCGTGGAGCGGCTTCGGCTGGCGCACGGACCAGTGGATCGACAGGCTGACGGGATCGGACCGGGTGCGGAAGCTGGTGGACGCGGGGGCCGGGGTGGAGGAGATCGCCGGTGACTGGGCGGCGGGGCTGGCCCGGTTCGAGGCGGTGCGCGCGGAGTACCTGCTCTACGCGTGAGCCGGTGGCGTCCGGGGTCTGGCCGGGTGGGCCTACCCGCAGGATGCTGGATCCACCGGACGCACGGCGTGGAGGCGTGGAGGGGGACGTGTCATGGCGGACAGCGGGGCCGGGATCGGGGTCGGGGCCGGGCCGTACGCGGAGCTGACCTTCGACTCCGAGGGCGACGTGGACCGGGGCACGCAGGCGGCGGTGGCCCGGATCGAGGCCACGGACCTGCTGGTCTTCGCGCACGGCTGGAACAGCGACCGGTCCACGGCGACCCGGCTCTACGACCGCTTCTTCGCCCCCTTCCCGGGGCTGGTGGGGCCGGGGGTACGGCTGGGGTACGTGGGCGTCGTATGGCCCTCGATCCGCTTCTCCGACGAGCCGATACCGGACTTCGAGGGGCCGGGTGCGCTCGCGGAGCCCGGCTTCGGGGTGGCGCTGGACCCCGGGACCCGGCAGGCGCTCGGTGAGTTCTGGCCCGGGCGGCAGGCTGAGCTGGACCGGGTGGCCGAACTGCTGGAGGAGCGGCCGGAGTCGGAGGCCGCCTTCATCGAGTTCGGGGCCCTCGTACGGGAGCTCGCCGGTGTGGACGCGGCTGACGCGGCGGACGCGGTGTCCACGGTCGTCGCCCCGACGCCTGCGGTGGAGCCCGTGCCCGCAGTGTTCGCGGAGGACGTCCTGGAGGTCTGCAGGGCGCTGGCCCAGGCGCTGGTCGAGGCGGGCGCGCCACCCGGGGGCTCCGGCTCCGGCTCCGGTGAGCAGGGGCTCGCGCTCGGCGCCGGGCTGCGCCCCCTGTGGAACGGCGCGAAGGAACTGCTGCGGCAGGCTACGTACTACAAGATGAAGAAGCGGGCGGGTGTGGTCGGCGAGCGCGGCCTCGGCCCGGTGCTGGCGGAGCTCGCGCGGCAGCGGCCGGGCCTGCGGATCCATCTCATCGGGCACAGCTTCGGGGCGCGGCTGGTGTCGTTCTCGCTGCGTGCCGTCCCGGACGGCGCCCGGCACGTGGCGTCCCTGACCCTGCTTCAGGGGGCCTTCTCCCACTACTCGTTCTCGGACCGGCTCCCGCACGACAAGAGCCGCGGCGGCGCCCTGGGCGGCCTCCAGCGAAAGGTCGACGGACCGGTGGTGGCCTGCCATTCCCCGCACGACACCTCTTTGCGGGTGTTCTATCCGCTGGCCTCCCGGATGGCGGGCGATTCGGCCGGGCTGCTGGGCTTCGACGAACGCTGGGGCGCCATCGGGCACGACGGGGTGCAGGCCGTACCGGGCGCGCCCCGGCTGACCCTCGACACGGCCCTGCACCAGGGGGTGCCCGCGACGGGCTGCGTCAGCGTGGACGCGGGCTCGGTGGTGCGGCGCGGCGGCGCTCCCTCGGGGGCGCACAGCGACATCTGCCACGAGGAGCTGGCCCGGCTGGTGGTTTCCGCGGGGCGCATGGGGCGCTGAGTTCCGGCCATGTGCCACCCGCACGCCTCGACCGCCCCCGCATGCGCCCGGCCCCGGCCGGGCATGTTGGGCACATCGGCGGAGGTGAAGGTGCGATGGCGGGATTCCGGAGTCTGGCCTACCAGGTGCGCGACGCACGCAACGACCGGGCCCTGCGACGCCATTCGCTGCGCCGCTGCCTGGAGCGGTTCGCTCCGTACGGGCACCGGGCCACGTGGTGGCACCTGTGCGACCGGCACGGGATCGCCCCCGAGGACCGGGGGGCCGACCCGCTGCGGCTGGTCGCCGCGCTGGAGGAGCTCGAGGACGCGCGGGCGGTCTGGCTGGAGTACGAGCGCCAGTTCGCGGAGCGGCGCCGGCGGGAGAAGCACCACGGGCTGCGCCGGCCGGAGTGGACGTGGGGCGGGAGCGGGGACGCGGTCGTGCGGTGCGCGGATCCGGGGGTGCGGCCGGAGGGGGCGCTGGGCGAGGTGCTGCGGCGGCTGGTGAGAGCGCTGGAGTCGGCGCCGGGGAAGGCGTGCCCGGTCTGCGGGGAGGAGGAGCTGCGGTGGCCGGCCGTGCCCGCGGTCGGTGCCTGGGAGGGGGCGTGGGCCTGGGACGGCCCGGTGTGCGCGGGCTGCGGGATCGTGGTGCCGAGACCGGCCCTGGCGGACACCCCGGCGGCGGGGGCGGCGTGAGGGCCGCGCCGCGCGCGTTCGCGGGGCCCGCGCCGGCGGTGTCGCTGAACGGTGCCCGGAGCGCTGCCGACGGGGCGGCCGTGCCGATGTCGCCCCAGGACCTGGCGGAGGCGGCGCTGGCCTCGGTCGCCGCGGGGGCCGGGGAGGTACTGGTGAGTCCGCGGACGCCGTGCGGTCGCCAGAGCCTGTCGCCGCGGGTGGTCGGGCCGGTACTGGAAGCGCTGCGGGGCACGGGGGTCTCCGTACCGCTGTCGGTGCCGGTGTCGGCGGGTGTGGGGGCCGGGCCCGATCCGGCGGGGCGGCTGGAGCGGGTCCGGTCCTGGACCGTGCTGCCGGACCGGGCGGAGGTGAGCTTCGGGGAGCCGGGGGCCGAGGAGTTGGCGGAGGCCCTGCTGGCCCGGGGGGTCGCGGTGGACGCGGTGGTGCCGCTGGGCGGACCGGCCGGGCCGGAGCCGATGGCGCGGTTCCTGGCCTGGCCGGTGCGGACGCCCGGGCGGGTGCGGCTCGCGGCGGAGCTCGCCGCGGCCGATCCGGCGCTGGTGGCCGGGCTGCGCGGACTGCCGCCGGTGGCGGTGCTGCTGTACGGGCGGGAGGCCGCCGCCTGGCCGGTGCTGCGGCTGGCCGCGCGGTGCGGTACGGGCGCGCGGACCGGCGTGGGCGATGTGCTGCACCTGCCGGACGGGCGGCGGGCTGGGTCGAATGCCGAACTGGTGGCGGCCGCCCGGGAGCAGCTCGCGCGGTACTCGCCGGTTACAGCCGCGAGCCGGTGAGCCGTTCGCCGAAGACGTCGTCCGGGTTGGACAGGGCGCAGTTCTCCAGGGAGAGGCAGCCGCAGCCGATGCAGTCGGTCAGATGGTCGCGCAGCCGCCCGAGTTGACTGATCCGCTGGTCGAGCTCGGCGCGCCAGGCCTCGGAGAGGCGGGCCCAGTCCTCGCGGTTGGGGGTGCGCCCCTCGGGGAGTTGGGCGAGTGCGTCGCGGATGCTGGCGAGCGGGATGCCCACGCGCTGGGCGGCTCGTACGAAGGCCACCCGGCGCAGTGCGTCGCGGGTGTAGCGGCGCTGGTTGCCGGAGGTGCGGCGGCTGCTGATCAGGCCCTTGGCCTCGTAGAAGTGGAGCGCTGAGACGGCGGCGCCGCTGCGGGCGGACAGCTGGCCGACGGTGAGTTCGTGGATTTTCTCGGGAATCTGCGGCACCCGGTCGAGGGTAGTCGGAGGTCCGTTGACATACACATACGCTCCCAGCATGCTGAGCAAGCGCTTATTCGCCCCGGCGCAACCCGTGAGTGAGAGGCAGGAGCAGGGCATGGCCGAGCCGAGGATCTTCACGTCCGCCGAGGAGCTGCACGCCGGAACGGGCGAGCCGCTCGGGCCCAGCGGGTGGCTGGAGGTGGACCAGAAGCGGATCGACCTCTTCGCGGACGCCACCGGCGACCACCAGTGGATCCATGTGGACCCGGTGCGGGCGGCGGGCGGACCCTTCGGCTCCACGATCGCGCACGGCTATCTGACCCTGTCCCTGCTGCCGAGTCTGGTGCCGCAGATCATGCGGGTCGAAGGCATGAAGATGGGCATCAACTACGGGACCAACAAGGTGCGTTTCCCGGCGCCGGTGCCGGTCGGGTCGCGGCTCCGCGCCACCGCCGTAATCACGGAGGTCACGGAGACGGGGGGCGGCGTACAGGTCGCGGCGACCGTCACGGTGGAGCGCGAGGGCGGCGACAAGCCGGTGTGCGTGGCGGAGTCGGTGTCCCGCTACTACTTCTGACCCGTCTACTGCTTCTGCCCCGTCCGCGGCCTGCCCTTGACCCGCTCGCGGCTTACTTCTGGGGCCGCGCGCCCACCATGCGGAGCACGAGGTCGGCGTAGAGCGCGCCGACCTCGTCGGGCGTGCGGTGCCCGGACACACTGAACCAGCGGGCCACGTCGATGCAGAGCGACAGCACGGCGAGGGTGGTGCCGGGCACGTCGGGGACGTCGAACTCGCCCGCCTCGACCCCGTCGGCGAGGATGCGGCGTACGGCGGCGTCGCTCTGCCGGCGCAGTGCCACGATTTCGGAGCGGTGCTCCGGAGCGAGAGCATCGAGCTCGTACTGGACCACCCGCGCGGTGGTGTGGTGTGCCGCGTGCCACCGAACGAAGGACCGTACGGCGGCGTCGAGCCGTTCGGCGGCGCGGCCGGAGCCGTCGGCCGCGGTGGTGAGGATCTCCAGGGCCTTGTCGTGGCCGATCCGGCTAATCCGGTGGAGCAGCTCTTCCTTGGTCTTGTAGTGGATGTAGAGGGCGGCCGGGCTCATCCCGGCGCGGCCCGCGATGTCACGTGTGGTGGTCGCGTGGTACCCGCGCTCCGCGAAGGCGTCGACGGCGGCGACGAGCAGCCGCCGCGCGGCGTCCGGGGTGACCTCGGACCACGGCTGGTAGCCGTCGGCCGTCTCCGCCGCGCTGTCCATCGCTCACTCACCCTCTTCGCCGTGTGGAAATGAACACCTTACCGGAGGGTGAGCAAGCGCTTAGCGAGCACGCGGGCGTGCGGCCGGTCTACTTCGGCGTGAAGGGGTCGTACTCCGCCATGATCTTCTCCATCCGCGCCTGGTCCACCCGGCTCACGATCCTCGTGGCCTCCTGCCGGTCGCGGATCACCTTCGCGAGGGTGAAGGCCGAGGTGGTCAGGTAGAGGACCGCGATGCCGAGGAAGGCGCGGACCCAGCCGTCGACCTGCAGGTTGTAGATCCCGAGGGCCACGGCGCTGATGGCAATGCCGAAGGAGGCGACGGCCTGGCCGTAGTACGCGCCCGTGTTCTGCTGCTTGACCGGTGTCTCGTTCATGGGTCGAGCATCGGGCGGGGCCGCGGCGGACACATGGGCGCGCGTACTCACGTACGTACTCAGAAGGCGGAAACCCCCGTGCGGGCACGGCCTATGAGCAGCTTCTGGATCTGGCTGGTGCCCTCGTAGAGGGTCATCACGCGGGCGTCGCGGAGCAGTTTCCCGGCCGGGTACTCGTCGATGTAGCCGTAACCACCGTGCACCTGGAGGGCGTTGCTCGCGGCGCGGACGGCGGCCTCGGAGGCGAAGAGCTTCGCGGTGGAGGACTCGGTGGCGAAGGGCTGCCCGCGGTCGATGAGGTCCGCGACCCGCCAGGTCAGCAGGCGGGCGGCGTCGACGTCGACCGAGATGTCGGCGATCAGCTCCTGGACCAGCTGGTGGTGGGCGATCGGCTTGCCGAACTGCTCGCGCTGGGCGGCGTACGAGACGGCCGCGTCCAGGGCCGCCTGGGCGATGCCGACGCAGCCCGCGGCGACCGACATCCGGCCCTTGGCGAGGGCCGACATGGCGACCGAGAAGCCCTTGCCCTCGGGGCCGAGCATCGCGGAGGCGGGCACGCGGACCCCGTCGAGGGCGAGCTCGGCGGTGGCCTGGCCGCGCAGGCCGAGCTTGCCGTGGATCTCGCGGCGGGTGAGGCCGGGGGCGTCGGCGGGGACGAGGAAGGCGGAGACCCCGCGATGGCCGGGCTCGTCGCCGGTGCGGGCGAACAGCAGCACGACGTCGGCCCAGGTTCCGTTGGTGATGAACATCTTGCTGCCGCTGAGGACGTACGAGTCCCCCTCGCGCACGGCGCGGGTGGTGAGGCTGCCGGCGTCGGAGCCGGTGCCGGGCTCGGTCAGGCCGAAGCAGCCGAGCGCGTCACCGGAGCAGAGGCGGGGCAGCCAGGCGTGCTTCTGCTCCTCGGTGCCCCAGGCCGCGATGGTCTTGGCGACCAGGCCGAGGGAGACGGAGACGATGCCGCGCACGGCGGAGTCGCCGCGGCCGAGTTCCTCGGTGACCAGGACGTAGGCGAGGTGGTCGCCGCCGGAGCCGCCGTACTCCTCGGGGACGGTCAGGCCGAGGAAGCCGAGCGCGCCGAGCTTCTTCACGATGGCCCGGTCCACGCTCTCGGCGCGGTCCCATTCGGCGGCGTACGGGACCACCTCGCGCTCGGTGAACTCGCGGGCGAGCCGGCGTACGGCGCTCTGCTCCTCGCTCAGCTCCAGGTTCACCGGGCACCTCCGGGCGTCTCGTCCGGCCGTTAACTAGCACCGGTAGTTTATGGCGGGCAGGCCCTACTATGTGGCGCATGGCCAGACCGCGCAAGCCCCTCCTCAGCAGAGCCCGCATCGTCGAGGCGGCGGGTGCGCTGGTGGACGCGGAGGGGCTGGAGGCCGTCTCGACGCGCCGGCTGGCGGCCGCGCTCGGGGTCAGCGGGCCGTCCCTGTACAACCACTTCCGCACGAAGGACGAGATCCTGGACGCGGTGGCGGACTCGGTGAGCGCGCGGGTCGACTTGTCGATGTTCGAGGCCGGCCGCCTGGACTGGCGGGGTGCCCTGCACGCCTGGGCCCACTCGTACCGGGACGCCCTGGCCGACCATCCGAACATCGTCCCGGTGCTGGCACGCGGCCCGGGCCGCCGCCCGGCGGGGCTCCGGCTGGCGGACGCGGTCTTCGGCGCGATGACGGAGGCGGGCTGGCCCCCGGCGCAGGCGACCCGGATCGGCGCGCTGATGCGGTACTTCATCCTGGGCTCGGCGGTGGCCTCCTTCGCCCGGGGTTTCGTGGACGACGAGACGGCATACGACCCGGCGGACTACCCCCACCTGGGCCAGGCCCATCTGCTGGCCGAGCGCCAGCACGAGGTGGACGAGGGCGCCTTCGAAACGGGCCTGGCGGCGCTGCTGGACGGGCTGGCCCTCCAGTACGAGGCGCTGAAGGAGACGGGCTGACACAGCACGGCACCGAACTGATCGCGGCGGTGCGTGCGGGCGAGGGGCGCGGACCGAGGGGGCGCGGACCGAGGGGGCGCGGACCGAGGGGGCGCGGACCGAGGGGGCGCGGACCGAGGGGCGAGCAGAGGCTGACGGCTACCGGGCCCGGCCGACTGAGGTCGGCCGGGCCGGCGGCGACGCGGACAGGCCTAGAAGACGACCAGGGAGCGGCCGCCCTTGCCCGCCAGCATGGCGTCGAAGGCGGCCGGGATGCCGTCGAGGGTGATGCGGTCGGTGACGAGGGCGCCGAGGTCGAGGCGGCCCGCGCGGACGTGTTCGGCGATGACCGGCAGGTCGCGGGCGGGGTCGCTGTTGCCGTAGACGCAGCCGGTGAGGGTGCGGGCGAAGTGGAAGATCTCCAGCGCGTGGAAGGTGACCTGCTGCTCCTTGCCGCCGATGCCGACCACCGTGGTGCGGCCGCCGCGGCGGGTGGATTCCCAGGCTCCGCGGATGGTCTCCGCCCGGCCGACGCACTCCACGGCGACGTCCGCGCCCTGGCCGCCGGTCAGCGCGCGGATCTGCTTGGCGGTGGTGTCGGAGGCGAGCACGAAGTCGGTGGCTCCCGCCGCCCGCGCCAGTTCCTCCTTGGCCGGGGAGACGTCGACGGCGACGATGGGGCCCGCCTGGGCGATCCGGGCCGCCTGGAGGGCGGCCAGGCCGACCCCGCCGACGCCGAACACGGCCACCGACTCGCCCGGGCGGACCTGGGCACTGTGATGGACGGCGCCGTAGCCGGTGAGGACCGCGCAGCCGAGCAGGGCGGCCTCGGCGAGCGGTATCCCGGCGGGCGCGGGCAGCACGCAGTTGGCCGCGACGACGGTCTCCTCGGCGAACGCGGCCACGTTCAGCCCCGGGTGCAGCTCGGTGCCCTGCGCGTCGTGCGCGTAGACGGCCCCGACGCCCGTGAGCGCGTTGGCGCAGAGCCAGACCTCGCCTATGGAGCAGTGGTGGCACTCCCCGCAGGACGGGGCCCAGTTGAGCACCACCCCGTCGCCGGGGGCGACGTGGGTCACGCCCTCCCCGACGGCGAGGACCGTACCCGCGCCCTCGTGGCCGAGGACGGCGGGGACGGGCACCCGCATGGTGCCGTTGGTGAGGGAGAGGTCGGAGTGGCAGACCCCGGCTGCGGTGAGCCTGACCCGGACCTGCCCGGGGCCGGGATCGGGCAGCACGATCTCCCGTATCTCGAGCGGGGCTCCGACGGCGGGCAGGATGGCGGCGCGGACCATGGTCGTCGTCTCCGTGTTCAGAACTGCAGGGACTTGGTCTGGAGGTACTCCGCCAGGCCGTGCGGCCCCAGTTCGCGGCCGACGCCCGACTGCTTGTAGCCGCCGAAGGGCGCGAGCACGTTGAAGCGGCCGCCGTTGATGTCCACCTGTCCGGTGTCCATGCGGCGGGCGAAGGCCACGGCCGTCTCCTCGTCCGCGGCCCAGACCGCGCCGCCCAGGCCGTAGACGGTGCCGTTGGCGATGCGCAGGGCGTCCTCCTCGTCCTCGTAGGGGAGGATCGACAGCACGGGGCCGAAGATCTCCTCCTGGGCAATGGTCATATCGGGCGTGACGTCGGCGAACACGGTCGGGGCGACGAAGTACCCCCGCTCGTGCGGTGCGTCGGGGCCGCCGGCGACGAGGCGCGCGCCTTCCTCGACGCCCTTGGCGATGTATCCGCGCACGCGCTCGTGCTGCTTGGCGTTGACGACCGGGCCCAGGCGGGTGGCCGGGTCGGTGGGGTCGCCGCTGGGGTACGTGGCGACGGCGGCGGCCGCGAGCGAGACGGCCTCCTCGTACTGGTCCCGGTGGACGAGCATGCGGGTGAGCGCGTTGCAGCTCTGGCCGGTGTTGTTCATGACGTGGCCCACGCCGGTGGCTACGGCCTTGGCCAGGTCGGCCCCGGGCAGGATGACATTGGCCGATTTTCCGCCCAGCTCGAGGGCGACCCGCTTGACGGCGGCGCCGGCGGTGGCGCCGATCTGCTTGCCGACAGCGGTCGAGCCGGTGAAGGAGACGAGGTCGACTCCCTCGTGCGCGGCCAGGGCCTGCCCGGCGACCGGGCCGGTTCCGGTCACCAGGTTGAAGACTCCGGCCGGGATGCCCGCCTCGTGCACGGCTTCGGCGAAGAGCTGTGCGGTCAGCGGGGTGTCCTCGGCCGGCTTGAGGACGAGGGTGCAGCCGGCGGCGAGAGCGGGTGCCACCTTTGCAACGACTTGGTGCAGCGGGTAGTTCCAGGGCGTGATGGCCCCGACCACACCGATCGGCTCGAGCAGCACGGTGGAGTTGCCGAGCCGCTCCTCGAAGGCGTACGAGGCCCCGAGCTCGGCGTAGGAGGAGGCCACGGCGATCGGCGCCCCGACCTGGACCATCTCCGAGAAGCCCAGCGGGGAGCCGAGTTCGGCGGTGATGGTCTGGGCGATCTCGCTCTTGCGGGCGAGCAGCACGTCCCGGAGCGCGCCGATCAGGGCTGCCCGCTCGGCCGGAGCCGTGGCGGCCCAGCCGGGAAGGGCCGCGCGGGCGGCTCGTACGGCAGCGTCCACGTCGTCGGCGCTGCCGGCCGGGACCTCGGCGATGACCTGCTCGTCGGCCGGGTTGACGACCTCGATCCGGTCGCGTCCGGCGGCGGGCCGCCAGGCACCGCCGATGTACATCCCGTCGTGGGCCTTCATGGCATTCCTCCCGAGCACGCACCAGCGTGTAGACCTGACCTCGCGAACACCCTACAAACTAGCGTCGGTAGTTTTCGGCGCGCCAGGAGCGGCCGGAATCAGATGATGCCGAAAAGCATCCCCGCCGCGAGAACCACCAGGGAGGTCAGAGCCGCCCATTTCACGGTGAAGCGGGTGTGGTCGCCGAACTCGACCTTGGCCATGCCGACGAGGACGTAGACGGCCGGAACCAGCGGGCTCGACATGTGCAGGGCCTGCCCGACCAGGGAGGCGCGGGCGATCTCGAGCGGGGAGACCCCGTGGGCGGCGCCGGCCTCGGCGAGGACGGGGAGCACGCCGAAGTAGAAGCCGTCGTTGGACATGAAGTAGGTCAGGGGCAGGCTGAGCAGGCCGGTGACCAGCGCCATGTGCGGGCCCATGCCCTCGGGGATGGCGCCGACGAGCCAGTCGGCCATGTGCTTGACCATGCCGGTGCCGGAGAGGACGCCTGTGAAGACGGCGGCGGCGAAGACCATGCCGGCGACGTTGAGGACGTTGTCGGCGTGGGCGGCGATCCGCGCCTTCTGGTCGGGCATGTGCGGGAAGTTGACGGTGAGGGCGAGGGCGGCGCCGAGCAGGAACAGCACCGGGATGGGCAGCAGTTCCATGATCATCGCGGTGAGCAGGGCGATGGTGAGACCGGCGTTGAACCAGTACAGGCGCGGACGCAGGGTGGCGCGGTGGGGATCGAGGCCCTGGAATCCGTCCTCGGCGGCGCCGGCTCCGGCCGGGGCGGCCGGGCCGGCGGGCCCGGACCCGCCGGTGGCGGTGGCCGGCGTACCGGCGGGGCCTGCCGGAGCTGCCGGGCCTGCCGGGCCTGCGGCGGAGGTGCCCGTGCCGGCGGCGACCAGCGCGGACTCGGCCTCCGGGGCGTGCTCGATGACGGTGGCCGTGCCGGTGGCGGTGGCCGTGCCGGTGGCGGCGTCGTCCTCGGGCATGACCAGGAGGCCGACCCGGCGGCGCTCCTTCACGCCGAGGACGTACGCCAGGACGAACACGCAGACCAGACCCATCGCGAGGGCGGGGATCATCGGGACGAAGATGTCGCCGGCGTCGAGCTTGAGGGCCGTGGCCGCGCGGGCCGTGGGGCCGCCCCAGGGCAGGGTGTTCATGACGCCGTTGGCGGTGGCCGCGACGCCCGTCATGACCACCAGGCTCAGCCCGAGCCGCTTGTACAGCGGGTACATCGCCGAGACGGTGATCATGAAGGTGGTCGATCCGTCACCGTCGAGCGAGACGATCGCGGCGAGGACGGCGGTGCCGACGACCACGCGCATCGGGTCTGCCTTGCAGAAGCGCAGGATGCCGCGCACGATCGGGTCGAAGAGGCCGACGTCGATCATCACGCCGAAGTAGACGATGGCGAACATCAGCATGGCGGCGGTCGGCGCGAGTTTGCCGACGCCGTCGATGACGTAGTCGCCGAGGTGGGCGCCCTTTCCTGCGAACACGCAGAAGAGCGCGGGGATGAGGACGAGCGCCGCGATGGGCGACATTTTCTTCAGCATGATCAGAACCAGGAAGGTCGCGATCATGGCGAAGCCGAGGATGGTCAGCATGGTGGGAACGTAGGTGCCTCCTCCTTGTGCCAACAAGACGTCAACGCGTGAGCAATACGAGCAAAACCCCAGCTCAGGGCAGGGGCGTGAGCGCGACGGGGAAGCCGTTGAGCACGGCCGTGCCCGACAGCGGGTCGAGCCGGGTGCCGTCGAGCAGCTGGTTGACGTTGGCGCCGGGTGTGGCGGAGGCCACCGAGAGCCGAGCCCCCGCGCGGTCGTGGCCCCAGCCGTGCGGGAGGCTCACGACTCCGGTGCGCAGGGTGTCGGTGACCTCCACGGGAACCTCCAGGCTGCCGCCGTCGGCGGTGATCCTGGCCCGGCCTCCGTCGGTGAGCCCCAGCCGGTCCGCGTCCTGCGGGTGGACCTGGAGGGTGCACCGGTTGGAACCTCCGGTGAGGGCCGGGACGTTGTGCAACCAGCTGTTGTTGGACCGCAGATGGCGGCGGCCCACGAGCACCAGGGCGGCGGGGCGGTCGGCGAGCGTCGCGCGCAGCCTGGGGAGCTCGGCCGCGATCGGGTCCGGGAGCAGCTCGATCCTGCCGCTGCGGGTCTTCAGCACGCCCGGGAGCCGGGGCCGCAGCGGGCCCAGGTCGATGCCGTGCGGGTGCGCGCGCAGCCGCTCCAGGCTCAGCCCGTCCACAGCGGTACCGGCGGCGGTGCCGACAGCTGTGTCGGCGGTGGCGGCGGTGGCGGTCTCGCCAGCGGCAGCGGCGACGCCGAAGCGGTCTCCGTACGGCCCGATGCGGAGCATCAGGTCGAGCCGCCGCTCGGGGCCGCTCTCCCCGGTGAGCAGGCCCGCGAGGCGGGCCGGGTCCTGCCCGTGCAGCGGGGAGTGCGCAGCGGCGGTCTCCTTGGCCAGGGCGGACCCGATGGCCAGTTCGTCGACACCGGTCGGGTCGGCGGATCCGTGCAGGCCGGAGACGGCGAGGATCAGCCGCGCGTGGATCTCGCACTCGTCCATCCGCCCCTCCTCCAGCGCGATGGCGGCGGGCGAGTAGCGCGCCTGGTTGCGTACGGCGAACCCGTTGAACGCGAAGTCGAAGTGCGCGCTCTGGGAGGGCGGCGGCGGGGGCAGCACGACGTGGGCGTGGCGTGAGGTCTCGTTCAGGTAGGGGTCGACGGAGACCATGAAGTCGAGGCCGGCCAGCGCCCGGTCGAGCCGGTCGCCGTCGGGTGCGGACAGGACGGGATTGGCGGCGATGGCGAGCAGCACCCGGATCCGCCCGTCGCCCGGGGTCTCGATCTCCTCCGCGAGGGCGGCGATGGGGAGTTCGCCCTTGGCCTCGGGGTGACCGCTGACCCGGCTCGCCCAGCGGCCGAGGGCGAACCCCTTGCCGGGACCGGCGGGCCGGGGTGCGGGGGCCGTCGCGGAGAGCGGGAAGAGGGCCCCGCCGGGCCGGTCGAGGTTGCCGGTGAGGATGTTCAGTACGTCGACCAGCCAGCTGGCGAGCGTGCCGTACTCGACGGTGCAGCTGCCGATCCGTGCGTAGACGGCAGCGGTGGAGGCGGCCGCGAGATCGCGGGCGAGGGTGCGGATCTCGGCAGCCGGGAGGTCGCAGGCGGGTGCTACGGCCTCAGGAGTGAAACTCCCGAGCGCGGCGGCGAGTTCCCCGAGTCCGTCGGTGTGTTCCTCCAGCGTGCCGGGGGCCGCGAGCTTCTCCTCGATCAGCGTGTGCGCGAGGGCGGCGAGCAGCAGCGCGTCACTGCCCGGGCGCGGCGCGAGGTGGCGGTCGGCGAGCTTGGCGGTGCGGGTGCGTCGGGGGTCGACGACGACCAGGGTGCCGCCGCGGGCACGCAGGGCCTTGAGCCGGCCCGGGAAGTCGGGGGCGGTGCACAGGGAGCCGTTGGACTCGACCGGGTTGGCACCGAGGAGGAGCAGGAGGTCGGTGTGGTCGAGGTCGGGGACGGGGATGGCGAAGGGGTCACCGAAGAGCAGCCCGCTGGAGACGTGTTTGGGCATCTGGTCGAGCGTGCTGGCGGTGAAGATGTTGCTGGTCCCGAGGGCCTTGAGGAGCAGGGGCGGGTACAGCGCGCCGGCCATGGTGTGGACGTTCGGGTTGCCGAGGACGACACCGACCGCCTGGGGCCCGTACTCCCGGACGAGGGCGGGGACGGCGGCGGCGATGGCGTCGAAGGCCTCCTCCCAGGTCGCCTCCTGGAGCCGGCCGCCCCGTCGGACGAGGGGGGTGCGCAGCCGGTCGGGGTCGGAGTCGAGTGCTCCGAAGGCGGCGCCCTTGGGGCAGATGAAACCGCGGCTGAAGACGTCCTCGCGGTCGCCGCGAGCGCCGGTGACGGCGGCGCCCGCGATGGTGAGGGTGAGGCCGCAGGTGGCTTCGCACAAGGGGCAGATGCGCAGGGCGGTGCGGGGCATGGGCCCTCCAGGGACGGCAGGCTGCGGCTCGGGCACGCGGGCGCACCGAGCATACCGACCGGTAGGGACGGAGGGGAGGGGTCTGCGGGCGCCAGTCGGCGCGATGGGCGGCGAAGTCGGGCGGGGCCGGGGCTGAGGCTGGGACCGGGGGTCAGTCCAGCACGCGGGCCAGGTAGGCGTGCATCATCGCCCGAGTCTCGGCGACGATGCCGGGATCGCCCGCCGGGTCGGACCGGAAGGCCAGTTGGATCAGCGCGTCCGTGGCCTCTACGGCGACGAGGACGGCCCGCCGCAGGGTGGCGTCGGGGGTCAGCTCGAGGTGTGCGCAGAGCAGTTCGGTGAGGCGGGCGGCGACCAGGTTGTTGGGGTCGGCCTCCGGGCCCTCGGGCGGCGGCGCGGGCACACCGAAGTCGACGAGGGCGAAGCCGGGAACGCTCCGCTTCATGGCCAGGTACTCGTCCAGTACGGCGTCGACGACGGGCCGCCAGTGGGTGGCGGGGAGGTCGGCGAGGCGGTCCGCGATGCCGTCGGCGTAGCGGTCCAGGTTGCGGTGGGCGAGAGCGATGGCCATGGCCCGCTTGTTGCCGAAGAAGCGGTAGACCGAACCGATCGGCACGCCGGCGCGCAGGGCGACGGCGCGGGTGCTGAGGTTCTCGTACCCGGTCTCGTCGAGCAGTTCGGCGCATGCGTCGAGGATCCGGGCGAGCCGGTCGGCGCTGCGCTGCTGGATGGGGGTGCGGCGCAGGGAGTGGGCGGGAGGCACGGGGTCCATCATGCCGTTCCTTGCTTCTCTGTCGAGCGGGGGCTCAGTTCAGCAGGAGGCTCAGCCCGCCGATGGTGTACGTGATCATCAGCGCGAGCAGCGGCAGTTGGCCGACCACGGCCTTCGCGGGCGGGAAGAGGCGTACGGACCGATCGTGGGCGGCGACGACGCCCAGTACGTGGCCGGTGACGACGGCGATGACCTGGAGGGCGGCGAGTCCGCCCGGGCCCAGGGGCGGAGCGGGTTCGGGGGCGTTGTCAGTGCCGAGTGCCATGCTTACTGTGCGTGGTCCTTCGGTTACCAGAAGGGAGAAGTAGTGGGCGATGAGATAGCCGAGTGCGATCGGTACGAGTGAGTGCGCGAAGGCGGTCAGCGGGCCGGGGTGCGGGCCGCTGACGAGGCGGGTGGCCGCCGCGCACAGGCAGTACAGGGTGGCGACGAGGACGACGGAAGCGAGCAGTCCGAGCGTGGCCGTGGGGGTGCGGCCGAGAGGGGAGGTCTGGAGGACGTTGATCCAGGAGGGGTTGTCGGAGAAGCCGTCGTAGGCGGTGGAGCCGAGCAGGACGCAGACGGTGGCGACGAGTCCGGGCCGCTCGGGCGTCGCGTCGAGTCCGTGGAAGGGGTTACGGAGGACCAGGCGGCCGTCGCTTCGACGGCCGAGGGGGGAGAGGCGGGCCAGAAGGGCGGAGTACGCCTCGAAGGCGTCCGCGTCGTCGAACCAGCGCTCGCCGAAGCGTGCGGCGAGCAGGAGGTGGGCGGTGGCGTAGGCGGCGACGGCTGTGAGGAGGGTGGTGGTGGATGCGGGATCGGGAGCGACGAGCTCGAGCCAGGTGAAGGCGAACAGCCCGGCGGCCGCGGGCCACTGGCCGAGCCGGGCGGGAAGGGGGCGGCCGGGAGGCCGGTGGTCGGGGTTGCGGGGGTCGGGGTTGCGGTGGCGGAAGGCCCGGTTGAGCAGGCGGTGCAGGGTGCGGAGCGGGTTGAGCAGGCGCCAGACCGGGCCGAGGAGAAGGGAGGCGGGGACGAGTCCGACCCAGAAGAGGACGTAGACGGCGCCGGGAGCGGGGTTGTGCGCGGGGTCGTCGGGACCGAGGAGGAGGTGAAGGAGGACGGCGAGGGCGAGGGCGAGGGCGAGTCCGCGCAGGGCGGTGCGGGTGGCGGGTGCGTCGGCGGCCCGCTGGAGGGCGGCGGGCAGGGCGCGACCCGAGTGGTCGCCGCGGAATCGGGAGGTGGACCAGAGCAGGCCCAGCGCGAGGAAGGAGACGAAGAGTGCGGCGAAGGCACCGGCGAAGGCGTAGAAGGGAGAGATCGGCAGATCGTGCTGGGACCCGATCCCGTGCGCGAGCGCGGTGAGCGGATCGGCCGGGTGCAGGACCACGCCCTGGCCGGCGTCGCCGCCGGCGCCCGGGGACGGGACCGGCCCGGCGGGGGTCAGCATCGGCCCGCCGGGGGCCGGGCACCTGGGGCCGCCACTCCCCCGGCCGGGGGTGGAGTGGGCAGCGTCGGTGTCAGTGTCAGTGTCGGCGCGGTCATCGGACGAGGAGCTGGGTCAGGACGAGGGCGGACTCGTGGGTCTCGACCTCGAAGAGGCCGGTGCGGTCGACCGTCAGGATCAGGGTGGCCTCCTGGCCTGCGGGCAGGGCGAGTTCCTTGTCGTAGCCGTGGACGTGCAGGGTGTCCGCGCGGTCGCTGGTGACGCGCAGGGCGACCCGTTCGCCGCGCCGCAGCTCGGTGCGGGCGGGAGCGGGGCTGACCTTGCCGTCCCGGACGGTGACGGTGACCGTCCGGTCGGCCTGCTCCTGTGGGGTGCCGCCGTGGTCGTGGCCGCCGGGCTGGCCCGGGGCGGTGGCGGTCGCGGTGAGCGGGGTCGTGCCCTCGACCGGCTTGCCGGACACCGCCCAGGCGGTGTGGTCGTCGGCGTACAGGCGGACGGTCAGGGTGTGCGCGCCCTCGGGGACCTGCGCGGCGGGCAGGTGGAACCAGGGGCCGTACAGCCGGGCCAGCTTGCGGCCGTCGAGCTCCAGGTGGGCGTGGCCCGCGCCCGGGAGGGCGGCGCCGCCGGCGCTGTCGGGGGTGAAGCGGAAGTTCTTCACCGCAAGTTGGAGGTTCCAGCCGTCCTCCGAGTCCGGGCGGGCGGTGAGCCGTACCTCCGGCGCGCCCTCGGCCGGGACCTCGCGGAGCCGGTGGCCGGAGCCGTCGTCGGTGGTGAGCAGGGTGCCCGTGTTCCCGGAGGCCTGCTCGTGGCTGGTGCCGGGCTTGTGGTGGGTGGTGGCCCGCCCGCCGCAGCCCGTCGCCGCTGCGCAGGCGAGCAGCAGGGCCAGGGCGAGCAGGGCCGCGGTGCGGGCGGGGCGGCCGGTCACGGCCGGCCTCCCGGGGTCGGGGCGGCCGACTCCGGGCCCGCGGCGGGCGGGGGTTCGGGGGCTTCCGCGCCGAGGGCCGGGGAGGGGCCGGCCGGGACCGGGGCGCGGTCGCCCGCGGGGTCGCCGCCGGGGCCGGAGGGCCGGACCGGGGCTTCCGGGCGGGCCGAGGCGACCACCGCCCACAGGACCCAGACCACGGCGAGCAGCGCCCTCACCCAGGCGGGGCTCAGCGGGGTCCAGGGGATCAACAGGACGGCCTTGTCGAAGGCGTCCAGCAGGGTCAGTCCGGCCAGCAGCAGGGTCAGGCGGGCCAGCCAGGGGCGGGTCGGGCGCAGGGCCAGCCCGGCTCCGGTCCACCACAGTGCGAGGAGGAGGAGAGCCAGTGCCGGAACGAAGGTGGCGACCAGCCCTGCCGTGGAGCCGGCCACGTCCAGGGCGAGGCCCGCCAGGCCCAGCAGCGAGGCCGCCGTGCCCAGGCGGGAGCCGCGCAGCCGGCGCCACCACAGCACGCCGCCGACCAGGAGCAGGACGCCCGCCACGGCGAGCGCGATCTGGGTCTCCACCCGTTCCAGACCGCGGGCGCCGTACCAGTCGCAGCCGGCCGGGAGTTTGCGCGCCTGGACGCTGTAGTCCGCGCAGACGAGCAGCTGGACCAGCTTCACCGGTTCGCCGACCAGGCGGGCGGAGGCGCCGGTGACGTCCCCGCGGGCGTCCCCGCACTGTGGCACGGTGCCCGGGGTGGAGCCGTCGGGGCCGTCCTGCCAGCAGTTGCCGCGGCCCTGGCCGTCCCACCAGACGTCCATGCCGTTGGGGCGGGCGGCGCCGGACTTGTCCTTGCCCAGGGTGTTCCCGGCGTACCGGTTGTGGTGGGAGGTGTCGGTCTGCTTCGACCACTTCTCCTCGCCGCGGATGAAGGCGGGGACCGCGCTGAGGAAGAAGCCCGCGCGCTGGTGCCCGTACACCCAGTTGTCCTCGTAGATGTTCCAGTTGCCGCCCGCGGTGATGATGCCGGTGCCCGGCGGCATGGAGATCTGCGGGCAGACGACGCCGCGTTCGTAGCCGCGCTCGACGGGCGGCTTGGCGCAGGTGCCGTCGGCCACGTACCGGTAGTAGTCCTGGTTGTTGTCGTGGATCAGGTTCCGCTCGAACTTGGCGTGGTTCTGCGGGAGTCCGGGGTGGCCGGGGAAGGCGCTGTCCATCGAGGCGCCGCCCATGTTCTGGTCGAACTCGTTGTCGTGCACCCACACCGAGTCGCCCGCGGTTCCGGAGTAGCCGACCATGTTGTGGTGGCTGCGGCAGCCGGTGATCTCGATGGAGTAGCGGGGCACTTCGTAGCCGCGGCCGTCGTTGATGTTGGAGGCGCTGCCGGGGTAGATGCCGGAGTCCCCGTTGCCGTACGACTCGCAGTTCTTGTAGAGCCCGTGGTCGCTGGCGAAGGTGAGGAAGCCGTATTCGTCGTTCCACCGGGTCAGCACGTCGTCGATGACGAACCCGTCGCCCGCCAGCACGTACAGCGAGTTGAAGGTGGTGCGCTGGGCGGTGAAGTTGCGGAAGTAGATGCCGTTGGACTTGTCGGCCCGGATGCCGTTCAGCTTCTGGTACTTGGCGTCGATCACCACGTCGAGGCGTGAGGCCCCGGTGCCCTCGATCTGGAGGTTCGTCTTGCCGAGGATGGCGACGAGGTTCTGGTTGTGGCGGCAGGCCGCCTGCTGCTCGTAGCTGAGGATCTGGTAGCCGAGCGAGGAGTCCGGTGCCTTCAGCGCGGCGCACTCCCCGGCGGGCTTCCCGAGCGAGGGCTCCTCCTCGTAGAGGCCGGGCAGGATCGCGATGTTCATCCCGGGCCGGTCGACGGCGTCGACGGCCTCCTGGAGGTGGCGGTAGCCGCTCTTCTCGCACCGCTCGTACAGGGCGAGGTTGCGCTGTCTGAGCTCCTCAGGGAAGGCGGATATCCGGCGTTCGAAGTCGGGCCGCCCGGTCTTGCAGACCAGGAGGTCGGGCTCGGCCTTCCGGTACTCGGGTACGGAGCCGGAGCCGTCCGGGAGGGTGACGGGGCGCTCCTCGTGCGCGCGGGCGGCGGGCGCGGCGGCGAGGAGGGACAGGAGGGCAAGGAGGGCGGCGAGGAGCGCCGCCGGCACGGCAGGGAACCTGCGGGTCCACGACATGCGCGTGAGAGTAGAGCAATGTTCATCTTTTGGGAGCCCCCTCTGCGCGAATCCGTCCCGCCGGGAAGCGCCCGCTCCGCCAACGGCACCGTTGACGTGCGGGCCACGGAATCCTACTGTCGACCATAGGATTCCTTCGACGGAGCGGGAGCAACACATGAGCGAGCAGGCCAGGAAGACGGCGGAGGGGCTGGAGTACCTCACCGGCTTCGGCAACGAGCACGGCTCGGAGGCCGTCCCCGGCGCCCTGCCGCTCGGCCGGAACTCGCCCCAGCGCGCACCCCTGGGCCTCTACGCCGAGCAGCTCAGCGGTTCCGCCTTCACCGAGCCGCGCACCCACAACCGCCGCTCGTGGCTGTACCGAATCCGCCCCTCGGCCGCGCACCCGCCCTTCACCCGGATCGACAACGGGGCCCTGCGCACCGGACCCTTCACCGAGGCCCCGGCTGACCCGAACCGGCTCCGCTGGAACCCGCTGCCCGACCCGGCCCCCGGCACCGACTTCCTGGCCGGCCTGTGGACCCTCGGCGGCAACGGCGACGCGACCCAGCGCACCGGCATGGCCATCCACCTGTACGCCGCCAACTCCCCCATGACCGACCGGGTGTTCAGCAGCTCCGACGGGGAGCTGCTGATCGTCCCCGAGCGCGGCGGACTGCTGCTGCGCACCGAACTCGGCCTGCTCGCCGCCCGGCCGGGCGAGGTCGCCCTGATCCCGCGCGGCGTCCGCTTCCGCGTGGAACTCCTGGACACGGACGGCGCCCCCGCCCGCGGCTACGTCTGCGAGAACTACGGCCAGCCCTTCGAGCTGCCGAACCTGGGCCCGATCGGGGCCAACGGCCTCGCCTCGGCGCGGGACTTCCGGGCCCCGGTGGCCGCGTACGAGACCCCCGACCTCCTCGACCGCCCGACCGAGGTGGTCAACAAGTTCTGCGGCAACCTCTGGTCGGCCACCTACGACCACTCGCCGCTCGACGTCGTGGCCTGGCACGGCACCCACGTCCCGTACGTCTACGACCTGCGCCGCTTCAACGTCCTGGGCTCGATCAGCTACGACCACCCCGATCCGTCGATCTTCACGGTGCTGACCTCGCCCTCCGACACCCCGGGGCTGGCGGGCGTGGACTTCGTGGTCTTCGCCCCGCGCTGGCTGGTCGGCGAGGACACGTTCCGCCCGCCGTACTTCCACCGCAACGTGATGAGCGAGTACATGGGCCTGATCGAGGGCGCCTACGACGCCAAGGCCGAAGGGTTCGTACCGGGCGGCGGCTCGCTGCACAACATGATGTCCGCGCACGGCCCGGACCGGGAGACCTTCGACCGGGCCAGCGCCGCCGAGCTGAAGCCGCAGAAGATCGACGACGGCCTGGCCTTCATGTTCGAGACCCGCTGGCCGATCACCGCCACCGCCCAGGCCGCCGGCGCGGATCACCTCCAGCGCGGCTACGACGACGTGTGGCAGGGCCTGCAGCGCCACTTCCGCGCCTGACCTGCACTGCATACCCTGCGTACCTCGCCTGCGCCGCGCAGCACCGCCGTCCAGCCGTACGGAGAACCACCCGTGACCGCCTTCGCCCCCGACTCGCTGATCCTGAACCGGAAACTGCCCCTCTGGTACCAGGTGTCACAGTCGCTGCGCGCCTCGATACTCGGGCGCACCCCCGACGCCTCGTTGCGCCTGCCCACGGAGGAGCAGCTCGCCGAGCACTACGGGGTGAGCGTGCTGACCATGCGGCAGGCGCTCAAGGAGCTGGAGGGCGAGGGCCTGATCAGCCGGCACCGGCGGCGCGGCACCTTCATCGAGCCGGGCGCGCGGCGCGGCTCCCCGGTGCGACTGCTGGGCTCGGTCGACGCGATCGTGGCCCAGCAGTCGGGCGACCTCACGACGATTCTCGGCCACGGGCGCACGGCGGTGTCCGGGGAGCTGCTGGAGCACTTCCCGGACACGCCCGAGGTGGTCACCTACCGCCGGCTGCGCCGCGACCGCGAGAGCGGCGAGCCCACCAACTGGGCGGAGAACGCGGTCCTTCCGGAGTTCGCCGAGGCGGTGGAGCTCGCCGATCTCGAACGGTGGCCCATGACCAAGGTCCTGCGGGACGTCGTCGGGGTGCGCATCAGCCGGATCACCGACACCGTGGAGGCGCGGCTCGCCGACCCGGAGACGGCCGAGCTGCTCCAGGTTCCGCTGCTCAGCCCGATCCTGCACTACACGGGCGTGACCTACGACGAGGACGGCCGGGTGGTGGACGTGGCGCGCATCCGCTACCGCGGCGACCGGTTCTCCTTCACGGTCACGGTCGACGCGCACTGACCCACGCCCGGGCCCACTCCCGCGCTACCTCTCGACTACCTCTCGACTACTTCTCGTCGTCTTCCTTGGCCCGCTCACCCTCCGCCTGCGACGGCGTGGTCCGCATCGTGTCGGGGTGGTGCCGCTGCTTGCGCTGGGCATCGTCCATGTCCTCGTCGAGCCGCTCGCCCTCGGCCTGCGAAGGAGTCGAGTATTCGTCGTACTGACTCATGACCGTCTCCTCGGTCGATACGGTACGTATGCGTACATAAGGAGCGTAGCGCTTCGGCCTGGACACAGCCCGGCCGCCGGATCCCGTCGCTACCATCGGCGGCGTGAGCGCTGACACCCCGCTGCCGGACCTGCTGCTGGACGATCTGATGCCCTGGGCCGTGGGCGGCCTGCGCCTGGGCCGGGACTGGGTGGCCGCGCCCGATCCGGCGGCCCTGCGCGCCCGCTGGGCAGCCCTGACCGGCGCCGAAGGAGCGGAACGGGACCGGCTGTTCCGCCCGAGCCGCAGCCGTACGCCCGCCGCCGGGGCCGCCGCCCTGCCCGGCCAGCGCTCGGCGGCGACCGCCCGTTTCACCGATGAGCCCGGCCCCTGCCCCGACCCCGTGCGGGTGCTCCGCGAGCCCTTCGACGAGCAGTGGCTGCTGCCCGACCAGCGGCTCATCGACACGGCCCGCCCCGAGCTCTGGCGGGTCCTGGACGAGCATCAGCTGTTCCTCGTGGAGACGCCGGACGCGCTGGTCACCGCGCACCTCCCGGCCGGCCGGCTCGGCCGGATCCGCCCGCTGCACCGGCGCCCCGGCGGCGCCGAGCCCAATCTCGCCCCCGGCCTGCTGCCGCTGCTGGGCGAGCGCTACGGCGGCTGGGTCACCCCCGAGGACGTACTGTGCTGGATCCTCGCGGCGGGCCGCCCGGGGCCGCAGGGGTACGAGGTTCCCCTCGCAGCCGATCCCGCGCGCTGGCGGGCCGGGCTGGAGCTGGGGCACCGGCTGCTCACGGTCCAGCTGCGCGGGGCCCGCGGGGGCGAGCCGCCGCGGCTGCCCGGCGGGCGCCGTCCGTACGTCCGCTCGGCGGTCACGGCATGGCCGCACGAGGTCGCGTACGACGCCGCGAGCGAGACGCTGGGCCTCGGCGGCGGGACCGTGTCCCCCGTACCGCCCGGTGCGTGGGAGTACGAGGTCCAGGGCGTGCGGGTGCTGGAGTCGTGGTTCGCCGCCCGCAGCGCGCACCGCGACCCGGCCGCCGACGGGCTGGAGGCGCTGGGTCCGGCCGAGTGGCCCCAGGCCTGGACCTCGGAGCTGCTGGCCCTGGTCACGACCTTGGCACTGCTGGCCGATCTGGCCCCGGAGCGGGCCGCGTTCGAGCCCGGCCCCGGGCTGTCCGCGGGCGAACTGCGCGCGGCCGGGGTGCTGCCGCCGCCGCGCTGGGCCAGGCGCCCGGCCTCGGTCCTGGACCACCAGGAGGAGGGCCCGGGCGGCCAGTTCGCGCTCCTCTGAACGGCCTCCGTGAACGGCCTTACGGACTCCAGGCACCCAGCAGCCGCGACACCGAACGGTCGAAGACGGCGGCCATGTCCAGCCCCGCACCGGGGACGGGGCCGCCGCCCGTGAGGGCCGCCGCCAGCCGCGGGTACTGCCCCGTGGCCAGCCGGGAGCCGAGCCAGGCCGCCCGTACGCCCTGTTCCTCCGCCTCGCTCCAGGGCAGCGACCGGGCCCGCTCGGCCAGCGCCAGTTCGCCCGCCACGTACGTCGCGACGGTGCCGTTGATCGCGGCGACGAGCTCGAGCTTCTCGGTGTCCGGCACGTCCAGCGGCGCCAGGCAGTCCAGGCTGTACTCCAGGTAGCGCAGGGCGTTCGGGCCGAAGCCGTAGACGGGGCTGAGCAGCCGCGGCAGCCACGCGTGGCGGTGCATCAGCGCCCGCGTCTGGCGGGCCAGCGCGAGCAGGTCGGCCCGCCAGTCGCCGGTCGGCGGGGTGAACTCGTACTCCCCGCTGACCGCGTCGACCATCAGCTCGTACAGGTCCTCCTTGCGCGGCACGTAGTTGTAGAGGGACATGGTCCCCGCGCCGATCCCGGCGGCCACGCGCCGCATGGAAACGGCCTCGATCCCCTCCTCGTCGGCGATCCGCACCGCCTCGGCGGCGATCGACTCTCGGCTGTGCGCGGGCCTCGGTCCACGGCCGGCCCGCTGGGGGCGGGACCAGATCACTTCGGGTTCAGCGGGTCGCCCGCCGGCTGTCATCGCTCAGATCACCTCGTCGTCTCGCCACCATCTTAGTTACGTACACCGTACGTAGTGAGGTACGGTGTCGCACATGACAACTACGTACGCTGTACTTAGTGAGGGTCTGGAGAAGAACTACGGGCAGGTCCACGCCCTGCGCGGCCTCGACCTCGCCGTGCCCGAGGGCACGGTCTGCGGTCTCCTCGGCCCCAACGGCGCGGGCAAGACCACCGCCGTCCGGATCCTCACCACCCTCACCGCACCCACCGGCGGCCGCGCCCTCGTGGCCGGCCACGACGTCACCCGCGACCCCGCGGCCGTCCGCCGCGCCATCGGGGTCACCGGCCAGTACGCCTCCGTCGACGGGGATCTGACGGGCCGCGAGAACCTGCGGCTCTTCGCCCGCCTCGCCGGACTGCGCGGCTCCGCGGGCCGCGAGCGCGCCGGCGAACTGCTGGAGCGCTTCGGGCTCGGCGAGGCCGCCGACCGGGTCGCAGGCACCTGGTCGGGCGGCATGAAGCGGCGCCTGGACCTGGCGGCCGGGCTGATCACCCGCCCCCGCGTGCTCTTCCTCGACGAGCCGACCACCGGCCTCGACCCGGCGGCGCGCGAGCAGATCTGGGCCGCGGTACGGGCGCTCGCCAACGAAGGCACCACCGTGCTGCTGACCACCCAGTACCTGGAGGAGGCCGACCGGCTGGCCGACGACATCGTGGTCGTCGACCAGGGCCGGGCGGTCGCCACGGGCACCCCGGCGGAGCTGAAGGCCCGGATCGGCGCCTACGCCGAGGTCACCGTCGCCGCGCGCGAGGCCCTCCCCGGCGCCGCCGCCGTACTGGACCAGCTCACCGGCGGCCGGCCGGTGCTCGACGGGGAACGGCTGACCGTCGGCGTCACCGTGCTCGACACCGGGCTCACCCTGCCCCGGATCATCCGCGAGCTCGACACGGCCGGGGTCCCGGTTACCGACGCGAGCCTGCGTCCGCCCACCCTCGACGAGGTGTTCCTGCGCCTCACCCGGATCCCCACGCCCACCGCCCAGAAGGAGCACGCCGCATGAGCACCCTGCTGTCCGACGGCGGAGCCGTTCTCACCCGCCAGCTCCAGAAGGCCCGGCACGCCCCCGCGCTGCCGATCCTCACCCAGACCATGCCGATCACCATGCTGCTGTTCTTCGGCTACGTCTTCGGCAGCGCGCTCGCCATGCCGGGCGCCGAGTACCGCGAGTTCCTGGTCCCCGGACTGCTCGCCGCGACCGCCGCGAACGGGCTGATGACCGGCATGTTCACCGCCGCGCAGGACGCCCACCGCGGGGTGATGGACCGGTTCCGGACGCTGCCGATGAGCCGCAGCGCCGTGCCGCTCGGGCAGACCGCCGCCGATCTGCTCACCACCGCGGTCTCCATGGTGCCGCTGATGCTGGTGGGGCTGGCGATGGGCTGGCGCATCGAGAACGGCCTGCCGGGCGCGCTGGGGGCCTTCGGCCTGCTGCTGCTGTTCCGCTTCGCCACCGCGTGGGTCGGGACGTACCTCGGCCTGCTGAGCAAGAGCGAGGAGGCGGCCGGCCAGCTCGGCGGCGCCACCTTCGTCCTGCCGATGCTGTCCAGCGCGTACCTGCCGACCGCCGGGCTCCCCGCGTGGCTCCGTACGGTCGCCGAGTGGAACCCGATCAGCGCCGTCGCGACCGCCGTGCGCGAGCTGTGCGGCAACGCCGGGGCCGAGGCGGCGGCGGGTGCCGCCTGGCCCGCCGCCCACCCGGTCGCCGGGGCCGTCGTATGGTCGCTCGTCCTCCTCGCGCTCTTCGCGCCGCTGGCCACGCGCCGATTCGCGCGCGGCCTCGCACCCTGAGGTCCGAGAGGGGGGTGACAGGACAGGGCGGAACGGGATAGGCATCGGTGCCATGGACACCGAAAGCGCCGCACCCTCACCCGAGCCCCTTCCCCTCGCCGGCATCACCGTCGTCGCCGTCGAACAGGCCGTCTCGGCCCCCTTCGCCACCCGCCAGCTCGCCGACCTCGGCGCCCGGGTGATCAAGGTCGAGCGCCCCGACGGCGGCGACTTCGCGCGCGCCTACGACACCACCGCGCACGGCCTCGCCTCGCACTTCGTGTGGGCCAACCGCGGCAAGGAGTCGCTCGCGCTCGACCTGAAGGACCCGCGCGGCCGGGAGATCCTGCACTCCCTGCTGACCGGCGCCGACGTCTTCGTACAGAACCTCGCGCAGGGGGCGGCGGCCCGGCTCGGGATCGACTCGGCCGCGCTGTGCGCGCGTTACCCGCGGCTGGTCGCCGTGGACGTCTCCGGCTACGGCGCCGAGGGTCCGTACGCCCACAAGCGCGCCTACGACATGCTCGTGCAGTGCGAGGCGGGCCTGGTCTCGGTGACCGGCACCCCCGAGCAGCCCGTCAAGGCGGGGATCCCGGCAGCGGACATCGCCGCGGCCATGTACGCCTTCTCGGGGGTGCTCGCGGCCCTGCTGCGCCGCGGTGTCACCGGGCGCGGAGGCAGGGTGGAGGTGTCCATGCTGGACGCGCTCGCCGAGTGGATGGGGCATCCGCTGCACCACACCATGCACGGCGGCGAGCAGCCCGTACGGACCGGTCTCGCGCACGCGGTGATCGCGCCCTACGACGCCTACGCCACGGCCGACGGGGACCGGGTGCTGCTGTCGGTGCAGAACGACCGGGAGTGGCGGCGCCTCGCGCAACAGGTGCTGGAGCGGCCCGAGTTGGCCGAGGATCCGGGGTACGCGACGAACGCGGCGCGCACCGGCAACCGGGAGAAGACCGACGCGGTGGTGGCGCAGGCCCTGAGCCGGCTGGGCGCGGACGAGGCGATCGGTCGGCTGGAGGCGGCGGGCATCGCCTGCGCGCGGCTGAACTCGGTGGCCCAGCTGGCCGCCCACCCGCAGCTCGCGGCCCGGGACCGCTGGCGGGAGGTGGGATCACCGGCCGGTCCGCTGCGGGCCCTGCTCCCGCCGATCGGACTGCCGGGCGGCGCGGCACCGCACATGGGTGCGGTGCCCGCGCTGGGTGAACACACCGAGACCCTGCTGCGCGCCCTGGGGATGACGGACGCGCAGATCTCGGAACTGCGCCGGGAAGGTGTGGTGGCGTAGGGCCGGGGAGCCGGAGACGGAACCGAGCCGGAGGAACGGCTGCGGTACGGGGACTGTTACGAGCGGCGGCTGCCGAAGAGCGTGCGACGCAGACGGCGCAGCGGCGCGAAGAGCGCGACGCGCGCGCTCCGGCTCCGCAGGCGGTGCGTGTGGTCGCGGGAGGTGAGCTCGCGCATCAGCAGGGTCGCCTCGGCGCTCTCCCGGTGCGGGACGGCAGGTCCGCCCAGCACGGCGAGATGGCGGTCGAGGCGCGAGCTGGTCGCGCTGCTGCCGCAAGTGATGGCAGGCACGCGAGGCGGCCTGCTGCGCATTGCTATCTGTTCCATGTTCTCTCCCCACCCGTACGAGGGCACCCGGCCCGGGCAGGTTAACCCTATCGTCCCCGCGTCGCGCTCGGGTATCCCGGTGGTGTGAATTACCCCTACCACTACGGGGAGTTGACGATTACTCAGCGGAGTCGACAGTCACTCTCCGCACAGGCATACCGGTTCGGGAGGACCTGGATGCGAGTCACGTCACGACAGGAGCCACTTCGCGCGCACTGCGCTAACTTGGAGTGATCACCTCGTGACGCGTGGGGGGTCGTGTGAGTGGGAATGTGGCCGGTGTGGACGGGGAATCGAGCCCCGATCGTGTCATCGCGGGCCGGTACCGCCTGCTGGATCCCCTCGGCCGGGGCGGAATGGGCATCGTGTGGCGGGCCCGCGACGAGGTGCTGGCCCGCGAGGTCGCCGTCAAGGAGGTACGGGCGCCCGCCGGACTGGAGCCCGCCGAACTCCAGCGGATGTACCGGCGGCTGGAGCGGGAGGCCTGGGCGGCGGCCCGGGTGTCGCACCGCGGGGTCGTCACGGTCTACGACGTGGCCTCCGAGGACGGCCGCCCCTGGATCGTGATGGAGCTGGTGCGCGGGCTCTCGCTGGCCGACGTACTGGAGGCCGAGGGGCCGATGACCCCGCAGCGCGCCGCGCACCTCGGGGAACAGGTGCTGGCCGCGCTGCGCTCCGCGCACGAGGCGGGGGTGCTGCACCGGGACGTGAAGCCCGCGAACGTGCTGATCGCCAATGACGGCCGGGTGGTGCTGAGCGATTTCGGGATCGCGAGCCTGGAGGGCTCATCGGCGATCACCATGACCGGCGAGGTGGTCGGCTCCCCCGAATTCCTCGCGCCGGAGCGGGCGTTGGGGCGCGATCCGGGACCCGAGTCGGATCTCTGGTCGCTCGGGATCATGCTGTACGCGGCCGTCGAGGGGGTCTCGCCGTTCCGGCAGGCGACCCCGGTGGACACGCTGCGGGCCGTGGTGGACGCGGAGTTGCCGCCACCGCACCGGGCCGGGCCGCTGGAGCCCGTACTGGAGGGGCTGCTGCGGAAGGACCCGGCCGAGCGGCTGCCGGCGGCGGAGGCGACCCGGATGCTGCGGGTGGTGGGCGCGGGCGGGGCCGTACGGGCCTCCGGCGGGCCGGTGTCGGGGCCGGACTCGCCGACGGCCGTCGCCCGGCACCACCGGCAGGAACCGCGGCCCGCCCCGTACGGGGAGCCTTACGGGGAGCCCACGCCGCCGATGCCCACGCCCGCGCAGGCTCCGCGCGAGGGCCGGGCCGGTGCGGTGCTCACCGCCGGGATCGTGGTGCTGCTGCTGGCGCTGGCCGCCCTGGGCTGGCTGCTGCTGAAGGACCGGGAGGACGCGGACGCCGGCAGCGGCGGAGCCGGGGCGACGGGCTCGGCGACCACCGCCCAGGCCGCCACCACGCCTGCTTCCGCACCCCCGTCCGCCTCGGCCTCCGCTTCGGCTTCGGCTTCCGCGACCCCGGGGCAGCACCTCTCGGTGTACGTGGACACCGTGCGCGCCTCGTACAGCGGCAGCTGCCCGCCGCCCGCGGAGCGCGCGCCCTCCTTCACCGCCACCGTGGAGGTGGAGCGCACTCCGGCCCGGCTGGAGTACCGCTGGGCCACGCGGAGCGGGAAGACCTCCGGTCCCGGCTGGCAGTCCCTCACGTACGAGGAGAGCGGGCCGAGGAGCCGGCGGCTGGAGCACACCGAGCTCACGCACGTGCCGGGCGCGGGCTTCGAGGACGCGGTGCGGCTGGAGGTGCGGGGGGACGCCGAGGTGGCCACCCAGTGGGTCGCCACCTCCGTGACGTGCGAGGAGGAGACCCCGACGAGCGGGGCCTCCTCCCCTGGCGCGAGTGCGTCACCGAGCCCGCCGGCCGCTTTGACGGCGGGACCGTCCGTCAGTCCTTAGCCGGTCAGGCGGCGTTGGTGAAGACGGGCAGGTAGCCGCTGGACTGTCCGGCGGCGGTCGGGTGGTACGACTCTCCGATGTTGAGCCAGTTGACGCTGTGCAGCCACGCACTGCCGGAGCAGATCTCGTGGCCGGTGAAGGCTCCGGCGACCGAGGCGAAGGTGAATCCGTGGTCGGCGGCGCGCTTGGCGATGGCGGCGTTGAGGTGGTCGGCCGCGCCGTTGATGGCGGCGCGTTCGCCTTCGGTCAGGCCGGTGGTGCAGGTGCCGTTCAGCTTGTAGAAGCGGGGATAGCCGATGACGACGACACGGGCGTTCGGGGAGCGGCTGTCGATGGCGTTGTAGACCTGGTCGAGCTGGCCGGGGAGGGTGGAGTCGACGTACGCCTTGGCCTGGTTCACACGGTTGACGCAGGTGGACTCGGACTGGAGCACACAGGTCGTCATGACGTCGGAGAATCCGGCGTCGTTGCCGCCGATGGTGATGCTGACCAGGTCGGTGCCGGAGTTCAGCGGGGCGAGCTGGCCGGAGAGCACATCACCCGTACGGGCGCCCGAGCACGCGGTGAAGGAGAAGGTCTGCGGGGCGTGGGCGGCGGCCCACAGGGCCGGGTAGGCGCGGGTGGTGCGCTTGCAAGCGCCGCTCCCGCTGTCGTAGTTGCCGGCGCCGACGCCGGAGGAGTACGAGTCGCCGAGGGCGACGTATCCGAAGTCGGCCTGGGCGGCGGCGGCCGCCTGGCCGGCGCCGAACAGGGCGGCGCCCGCGGCCAATAAGACGGAGGAGGCGAGGGCAGCGAAGCGCGACAGTCTCATGCTCATGTGTGCGGCTCCTTGTGGGGGTTACTCCTGAGTCCGTGGTACAAGGAGCCGGGGTTGGCTGGAAGTGTTCATGCCAAGAATATTCGGGGCAGAGTTGCTGCCCGAATCTTCACTCCCGATGCGTTTGAGGAGGGAACCCGTCCACTCGATCCGGCGAAACACGGGTGCACGGGGGCACCGTGTGCCGGATCATGGGCGCCATGCCAGCCAACCCGCATGACGCGCTGCCGATCCGGCTCAACGTCGACGACAGCGATTCGCCGTCGGACGTCGTCGATGCGCTGTTCCTCGGCCGGTTCGCGTCCGGCGAGCAGCCGTTCTCGCACAGCGTGTCGATCGACCGGGTCAAGCCGGGCGCCACCATGCTGCCGCCCGAGGCCACCGTGCTGCGCTCG
This sequence comes from Streptomyces sp. NBC_01546, assembly GCF_045208355.1. Classification (NCBI taxonomy): domain Bacteria; kingdom Bacillati; phylum Actinomycetota; class Actinomycetes; order Kitasatosporales; family Streptomycetaceae; genus Streptomyces; species Streptomyces sp. NBC_01546. The sequence continues at coordinate 6,260,406 of NZ_CP109379.1, read as the reverse complement.
GCGCGCGACAGCGACCGCAGCGCCACCCTCGCCGAGGGCGAGGGCTGGACCATGCTCGTCTCCCGCTGGAGCCGGGGCGCGGACGTCACCGTGACGGCGGTCAGCGACGAACTCGCCGCCGGGGTGCTCGGCAAGGCCACGGAAGGGGTGCAGGACGACCCCGAACCGCAGCCGGAGAACGTCACGATGGGGTTCTGGTACGTCTCCCCGCGCCGGGGCCCGTACCGGACGACCCGCCAGATCGCGGCCGGGACCTGGCCCGAGGTCCGGCCCAACTACACGGCGCCGGTGGCCGGGGCGATGGACCGGCTGATGAAGGTGACCCCGGACGACATCGCGGGCCGGCTGCTCCTGCTGCACGGTCCGCCGGGCACCGGCAAGACCTCGGCGCTGCGCACGCTGGCGCGTTCCTGGCGGGACTGGTGCCAGGTGGACTGCGTCCTGGACCCGGAGCGGCTGTTCAACGACGTGGGCTACCTGATGGACATCGCGATCGGCGAGGAGGAGGGCACGGCGAAGGGCCGCTGGCGGCTGCTGCTGCTGGAGGACTGCGACGAGCTGATCCGCGGCGAGGCCCGGCACACGGCGGGGCAGGCGCTGTCGCGGCTGCTGAACCTGACGGACGGTCTGCTGGGACAGGGCCGCAACGTCCTGGTCGGCGTCACGACGAACGAGGACCTCGAGCGGCTCCACCCCGCGGTGGTCCGGCCGGGGCGCTGCCTGGCCCGCATCGAGGTGGGCCGGCTGACCCACCGCGAGGCGGTGGACTGGCTGGGCACGGACGAGGGCGTCTCCCGCGAGGGCGCGAGCCTGGCCGAGCTCTTCGCGCTGCGCCGCGGCACGGGTCCGGCGGCGGTCCTCCCGCCCCAGCCGCACACCTCCGAGGCGGGGCTCTACCTGTAGTCCGGGACTACCGGGCGGCGTACCGGGCCCGGACCGCGTCGGCCGCCGCCGACAGGGCCTCGGCCTCGGTCAGGCCCAGCCGGTGGGCCCGGTCCGCGAACGCCTGCGCGGCGGCCGCGGCCTCGCGGGATTCGCCCTCCGCCGCGGCGACGAAGGTCCCGTTCCGGCCCCGCGTCTCGATCACCCCGTCCGCCTCGAGCGCCCGGTACGCCTTCGCAACGGTGTTGGCCGCGAGTCCCAGCTCCTCCGCCAGCCCCCGTACCGTCGGCAGCTTGAAGCCCGCCGGCAGCCTGCCCGACCGGGCCCGGTCGGCGATCTGCGCGCGCAGCTGTTCGTACGGCGCGGCCGAGCCCGCCGCCGCGTTGATGGTGATCTTCAGGTTCGTCGAGGTCACGGGCCCGATTGTCCCCCATCGCCGGATAATTGGGAGGCGCCGGGCGCGCGTGCGCCCGTAGCGTCGGCCACATGACCGTTCTGATCCGCGACCTCCGCCCGGATGATCCTTCGGATGCGGAGTCCGTCGTACGAGTGCGCCGCGCGGCCCTTCCCTTCATGATCACCACCGCCGAGGGCGTCGCCTTCGAAGTCGGCTCGGCCCACCCCGACGCGCACTTCCGCCTCCTCGTCGCGCACACCGGCGAGGGACTCGTCATCGGCACCGCCCAGCTCGGCATCGCCTACGACAGCCCCGAGCCGGGCCGGTCGTACGTCAACGCGTACGTCGACCCCGCGCACCGCGGCCTCGGCGCCGGCAGCCTGCTGCTCCGCACGGCCGAGGAGCACCTCGCCGCCCGGGGCGCGGTGGACACGTACGCCTGGGTCCTCGACGAGCCCGCCCACCGCGCCTTCGCCGGCCGGCGCGGCTACCGTCCCAGCCGGTCCGCGCACTTCCTGCGGCTGGACCTGGCGGCGGCCGCGCTGCCCCCGCTCCCGCAGACCCTTCCGGCCGGGGTCGAGCTGCGGCCCGCCTCCGCCTTCGCCGCCGACCCGCGTCCGCTCTTCGAGGCCGACGCGGAGACGACGTACGACGAACCGGGCGATCTGGCCTCCGACTTCGACGACTACGAGGACTGGCTCGCGCACACCTGGAACAGCCCGTCCCTCGACAAGGAGCTGACCACCGTCGTCGTGGTCGACGGCGTCGTGGCCGCCTTCACCGCCGCCCAGACCGACGGCGCCACCCGCTACGCCTCGGCGATGACCGGCACCCTGCGCGCCTTCCGCGGCCGCGGCCTGGCCAAGCTCGCCAAGACGGCGTCCCTGCACCGGGCCCGCGCGGCCGGCTACACGGAGGCCTTCACCGGCAACGACTCCGAGAACGGGCCGATGCTCGCCATCAACACGTGGTTCGGATACGAGATCTGCGCGACCGAGACGCGCTACACGAAGAAACTGGAGACAGTGTGACCGAGCAGCTGACCGTCGTCCTGACCAAGGCGGGCCGCGTCAAGATCCGCTACCCGGCGGCGCGGGTCGCCGACGACGGCGACCGCATCTCGGTGCGCGCCCCCTGGGCGGCGGAGGGCGTGCGCGACTTCGGCTTCGTGCGCTTCGAGCCGGGCGACGTGTTCGTCGAGCACTTCTGGCGGACCCGCTGGTACGCGGTCAAGGAGGTGTGGACCGGCGACGGCGTCCTCAAGGGCTGGTACTGCGACGTCACCCGCCCGGCTCTGGTGCGGAGCGGGGAGATCCTCGTGGAGGACCTGGACCTCGACCTGTGGGTCTCCGCGGACGGGTCCTCCGTACTGCGGCTGGACGAGGACGAGTTCGCCGAGAGCGGGCTCGCCACGAGCGACCCGGAGGCGGCCGCCCAGGCCGTACGGGCCCTCGACGCCCTCGACGACCAGGCCAGAACCCCGGCGGGGCTGCCCGCGCTCCTCGCCTAGCGGGGTGCCGGCGGCGGTTTCTGTAGGCCCCGCTTAGCGGTTCCTTAAACGAACCCTAAGGATCACCTTCCGGGGGCCGATCCCGGGGAAACGCGTGGTCCGGGCGGCTAGCTTGGCGGGGCCAGGACAGGAAGGGCCCGATGTGGCGCCGCCGGGGGGCGGCGCCACAGAGCCCGATTCCGATTCCGCTGGCGCACCCCTGCCTTGTGCCCGAAGGAGATCCACCCATGTCCGCACGCCGCCGTACCGTGACGCTGACCCGTATCGCCTCCGCCGGCCTCGCCCCGCTCGCGGTGGCCGCGTACGCCGCCGCTCCCGCGGCCGCCCATGGCTCGATGACGGACCCGGTCAGCCGGGTGGCGGCGTGCTACGCGGAGGGCCCGGAGTCCCCACGGTCCGCGGCGTGCAAGGCGGCGGTCGCGGCGAGCGGGGCGCAGGCGTTCTACGACTGGAACGCGGTGAACATCGCCAACGCGGCCGGCAACCACCGGTCGCTGATCCCGAACGGCCAGCTCTGCTCGGCGGGCAACGACAAGTACCAGGGCCTGGACCTGGCGCGCGCCGACTGGCCCGCGAGCCCGATGACGGCCGGCGCGCACACCTTCCGCTACAAGGGGACCGCCCCCCACAAGGGTTCCTTCGAGCTGTACGTGACGAAGGACGGGTACGACCCGGCGAAGCCGCTGAAGTGGTCGGACCTGGAGCCCGCGCCGTTCGCGAAGGTCACCGACCCGGGGATGCAGAACGGCGACTACGTGTTCTCCGGGACGGTCCCCAACAAGTCCGGCCGCCACCTGATCTACAGCATCTGGCAGCGCTCGGACAGCCCGGAGGCCTTCTACACCTGCTCGGACGTGGTCTTCGGCAAGGACAACGGCGGTTCGGACACGAAGCCGAGCACCAAGCCCAGTGCCAAGCCGAGTGCCAAGCCCAGCGAGGCCAAGCCGTCCGGCGCGCAGTCGGAGGCGCCCTCCGACGCGCCCTCGGCCCCGACGGACCAGCAGATCGCCGACGGCGCCGACAAGTCCACCGTGGAGCACAACGGCCACGGCGACAACGACCCGAAGACGAACGGGAACGCGGCCGCCGCCCCCGTCTCCTCGACCCCATCCCCGCAGAACAACAGCCTCGCGGAGACGGGCGGCAGCAGCGCCACCCCGGCGATCGCGATCGCCGGGGCCGGCGTGCTGGCCGTCGGTGCGGCCGTGCTGTTCGCGGTGGCCCGCCGTCGTGCGACGACGCCGAGCCGCCACGGCCGCTAGGTCGCGGTTCACCGATCGGACCGCCTGTGCCTTTTCGGTCGTCAGTCGAAGACCGAGGCGCAGGTGGTCCGTTCGGCGTGCGCCGGGTCAAGGGCGTTCAGTGCCTCGTGCCAGGCGATCCGGTCGGTGAGCCCGATGGTGACGTGTTCCGAGAGGTCCAGGACGCACAGGTCCTGGAGTACGACGTTCCGTACGTTCGGCCCGTCCAGGAACGCGCTCCGGTACGGCGTCACCACCTCGTCGTACTTGGTGGCGATCACCGTGTACTTCACCCCGGGCACGGTGTCCCCGCCCTCGTTCAGCTTCTGCTGGAAGGGGGATCCGGCGATCTGGTCGGCGAGGCCGGGGGTCGCGGTGCTGATCAGGTCCTCGGCCCCGGGGAAGTACGGGAGGAGCTTGGTGAATCCGAGCAGGGTGGTGCCGTGGTTGTCGGGGGCGAGTCCGACCAGCGCGTTGACCTTCCCGGCGCCACCGAGGAACTTCAGGTAGTAGCGCGGCATCATGCCGCCCTGTGAGTGCCCGATGATGTCGGTCTTGGCGGAGCCGGTGGCGGCGAGCACCTTGTCGACGAAGACGTCGAGCTGCCCGGCGGACTTGTCGATGGGTCCGAGCCCGTTGAAGAAGGGCACGCCGGGCAGTTGCCCGTAGTCGAGCGAGTAGACGCAGTACCCGCGGTGCACGAGGTAGGGCGCGAAGCCGAGCCAGTTGTCGACGGAGTTGCCGAAGGTGCCGTGCACGAGGACGACGGGGCGCGGATGCGCGGCGGACGGCTTGCAGGACCAGTTGTTCCAGCCGCTGCTCGGTGCGGACGCGGCCTGCGCGGTGCCGGTGGGGGCGACGAGCGCGGCGGCGGTGAGGGCGAGGACGGCCAGCGGGCGGAGCAGGCGTCTCCAGGGCAGCATCGTGTGATCTCCTTGCGTTCGACTCAAGGGGATGGGGCGTGGGGATTCGTCCCGTGATCCGGATCACAAGGGGGCGCTGCTGTCGCTAAATTACGGGTGAGTAGCAACACAGGGAAGTTACGCGTCGGTAAAAACTCGTGCGTTGCCCGATCCTCTACCGTCGGTCAAGCCGCCAGCGTGCCGCGGGCGATGGCGTGCGGCCCGAAACGGGCGCGGACGCGGTCCGTGACGGCCTCCAGGCGCCGGGCCTTCTCGTCCTCGGGGTCCAGACTGAGCTGCCGCGTGGCCCGTTCGGCCGGGGTCAGCTCCTCTGCCCGCAGGGACAGCGCGCGAACCCGGGCCCGTTGCAGGCCGAGGGCCTCGTAGAGGGCGTAGGCCGTGGCGGTCAAGGCGGCGGAGTGCGCGGTGGGTTCGGCCAGGGTGCGGGTCCGCGTGAGCGTGGTGCGGTCGGCGCAGCGGACGGTGAGCGAGAGGGTGCGGCAGACCTGGCCCCGGCCCTGTTCTTGTGTACGAACCGTACGCAGCTGCGCGCCGAGCTCATCGGCCAGCGAGAGCAGGGCCCGCCGGTGCCGTACGGGATCCAGCTCGTCCCGGTCGAAAGCCCGCTCGGCGGCGATGGCGCGGGCGGCCGCGCCCGGGCGGACGGGGGTCCGGTCGATCCCGAGGGCGCGCTCCTGCACCTCGCGGCCGAGCCGGGCGCCGAGGATCCGCCGCAGGGCGGCGGGCGGGGCGGCGGCGACCCGGCCGACGGAGTCGAGGCCGTAGGAGCACAGGGTGCGGGCGGCCTTGGGGCCGACGCCGTCGAGGGCGGTGACGGGCTTGCCTGCCAGGAACGCACGGACGGCGGCGGGGTCGTCGGGGATCACCAGGGTCCCCCCGGGCCTGGCCTCGCGGGCCGCCGCCCGGGCCAGCATGGGATTGCCGGCCACGCCGACGGCGGCGTCCACGCCGTACAGGGCGAGGGCCCGGACCCGGATCACGGCGGCCAGCCGCTCCGCGTCGCAGCCGAAGTACCGCAGCGCGGCCCGGACATCGGCGAGGGCCGCGTCGGGCGGCAGGGCCTGCACGGCCGGGGTGATGCCGCCGAGCAGCGCGAGCACCCCGGCGTACTCCGGGGACCCGAGCGGCCTCCCGTCGGCGGGGTGCATCCGCAGGCACATCACGGTGCTCATCCCGCGCTCCCCGGGCTGGAGTGCCACAGCTTGCGCCCGGTCGCGGGGCCGCTGCCCGGCGGCTGGAGGTCGGCCCACGGGTTCATCTCGTACCCCGTGGACATGCGGATCCGGCGGCCGGGGCCCGCCTGGGCCGCGCCCTCGGCCCCACCCTCGGCCGCGCCGTCCGTCCCGCCGTCCGTCCCGCCGTCGCCGGAGGCCAGCCGCGCCGCGACCGCCTCCAGCCCGCCGGCCGCGCGCAGTTCCACCAGCTCCGCCAGGTTCCACGCCGCCGCCCCGACCACGCTCAGGCTCTGCGGGCCCCGCCGCTGCACGACGCCCCGTACCAGCAGCAGGAAGGAGTGGAAGACGGTGTGCGCGCACCGCTCGTGGCTGTCGTCGAAGAAGGCCAGGTCGACCAGGCCCGTCCCGTCGTCCAGCGTCGTGAAGATGACCCGCTTCCCGGACCGGATCGGCGGGGTCTGGGTGGCCGCCTTGGCGCCCGCGACCAGGACCGTCTGCCCGTGCCCGGCATCGCGCAGCCGCCGCGCCGGGATCGCCCCGAGCTCGGCCAGGAAGGCGTGGTGGTCCGCCATCAGGTGCCGGGAGGCGTCCATGCCGAGGACGCCCAGCTCGGCGCTGAGCCGCTCCGCGTCGGTCAGGTCGGGCAGCCCGACGGAGGCCGTGGACCGGCCGCCCTCCAGGGGGAGTTGGGGGCCGCGTACACCGGCCGCCCGCTGCGCGCCGTGCAGTTCCGTCAAGTGCAGCAGCAGGTCACGCCGGTTGGCACCGAAGGCGTCCAACGCCCCTACCTGCGCCAGCCGTTCGGCCACCGGCCGGCCCGGGTGCGCCCGGTCCCAGAAGTCGCGCAGGGAGGCGTACGGCTGCCCGGCCTCGATGCGGCCCGCCTCGGCCTCGCTGATGCCGTGGACATCGGACAGTCCGAGCCGCAGCCCCCACACACCCCCCGGATCGGACACCAGTTCGATACGATGGGCGACCGCCGACCGGTTCACGTCCAGCGGCAGCACGGGCACGCCCCTCCGCCGCGCGTCCGCCAGCAGCAGCCGCTTCGGATACATCCCCGGATCGTGGGTCAGCAGCCCGGCGTAGAAGGCCGCCGGGTGGTGCGCCTTCAGCCACGCGGACTGGTAGGTGGGCACCGCGAAGGCCACCGCGTGCGCCTTGCAGAATCCGTAGCTGCCGAAGGCCTCCACGATCTCCCAGGCCCGGCCGGTCACCTCCACCGGATAGCCGCGCTCGCCCGCCTTCGCCGCGAACCAGACCTTGATCCGCCCCTGCGACTGCGGGTCGGACAGCCCGCGCCGCACCCGGTCCGCCTCGTCCCGTCCGCAGCCGGTCATGATGTTCACGATCTCGATGATCTGCTCGTGGAAGACCACCACCCCGTACGTCTCGCGCAGCGCGTCGGCCAGGTCCGGGTGCGGGAAGCGCACCGGGGCCCGCCCGTGCCGGGCCTCGATGAACGGCCGCACCATGTCGGCGGCCACCGGCCCCGGCCGGAAGAGGGAGATGTCGACCACCAGGTCCTGGAAGGTCGACGGCTGGAGCCGTCCCACCAGGTCCCGCTGGCCCGGGGACTCGATCTGGAAGCAGCCCAGCGTCTCGGCCGAGCGGATCAGTTCGTACGTGGCCCGGTCGCCCGGCGGCACCTGCGCCGGGTCGTCCAGGTCGAGCTCCTCCCCCGTGCCGCGCCGGATCTCGGCGACCGCGTGGGCCATCGCGGACTGCATCCGTACGCCGAGCACGTCGAGCTTGAGCAGCCCGAGCTCCTCCACGTCGTCCTTGTCGAACTGGGACATCGGGAACCCCTCGCCGCTGGTGGGCACCACGGGGGTACGGGCGAGCAGGGAGGCGTCGGAGAGCAGCACCCCGCACGGGTGCATGGCGATCCCGCGCGGCAGCGCGTCGAGCGATTCGACGAGCTCCCACAGCCGCCCGTACGACTCCCCGCGTACGTCGCGCAGTTCGGGGAGCTCTTCCAGTGCGGCGCGGGCGTCGCGGGCCCGGATGTGCGGGAAGGCCTTGGCGAGCCGGTCGGTGACGGCCGGGTCCATGGACAGGGCGGCGCCGACGTCGCGAATGGCGTGCCGGACCCGGTAGGTCTCGGGCATGGAGACGGTGGCGACGCGCTCGGCGCCGAACCGGCCGATGATCCGCCGGTAGACCTCCAGCCGGCGGGCGGACTCCACGTCGATGTCGATGTCGGGCAGGACGCGCCGGCGCTTGGACAGGAAGCGCTCCATCAGCAGGCCGTGCGCGACGGGGTCGGCGTGCGCGATGCCGAGCAGATGGTTGACGAGGGAGCCGGCTCCGGAGCCACGGGCGGCCACCCGGATACCCATCTCCCGTACGTCATCCACGACTTGAGCGACCGTCAGGAAATACGAGGCGTAGCCGTGGTAGGCGATGATGTCGAGCTCGTGGTGCATCCGCTCCCAGTACGCGCGGTCGTCCGCGTAGCCGCGCAGCACCATGCCCGCCGAGGCGCGGGAGGCGAGGACCCGCTGGGCGCTGCGGTGGGCCGCGCCGACGAGGCGGGCCTCGGGGAAGTGCACGGATCCCATGCCGAGGTCGTCCTCGGGGTCCACCGCGCAGGCCTCGGCCGTGTGCCGGGTCTCCGCGAGCAGGCGCCGCGCGTCGGCGGGGCGCAGTCCGGCGGCCTGGGCGATCCGGTCTGCGGCCTCGGCCATGGCGGCCGGGGCCTTGAGCCAGCGTTCGCCGCTGTCGAGGGGGCCGCGGGGGTCGATGGGGACCAGCCGGCGGGCCGCGTCGAGGATGTCGGCGACCGGGCCCTGGCCGGGGTCGGCGTAGCGGACGGCGTTGGTCAGCACGGCCGGGAGGCCCTGCTCGGCGGCGAAGCCGACGGTACGGGCGGCCAGCCGGAGCGAGCCGGGTCCGGTACCGGTGCGGCCGTGGTGGACGGCCTCCAGGCGCAGGGAGTCGCCGTAGACCTCCCGCCAGGGTGCGAGCAGCCGGGCGGCCCGGTCGGGGCGGCCCGCGGCGAGCGCCCGCCCCACCTCGGAGCCGGGGCCGAGCAGGACGAGGACGCCCTCTCCGCGCAGGGCGCTCCAGGGCAGCACCGGCCGGCCGGCCCCGGTTCCGGTTCCGGTTCCGGTATCCGCGTGGGCGGCGGTGACCATCCGGCACAGCTCGGCCCATCCGGCGGCCCCGTCGCGGGCCAGGAAGACCGCGCGCGGAGCGGATTCGTCGATGAAGGCACCCCCCTTGACGGGGTTGCGCCGCCGGTACGAGGCCTCGCCGGCCCCGGCCGGTCCCTCCCCGTGCGAACCGGCAGGTGAAACGGCAGGCGAACCGGCCGGTGGCACGGTCGGCGGCACAGGCGACGGAGCGGTCGCCACGGCGAGGTCCACCCCGAACAGGGGCCGGATCCCGGCTTTCGCGGATGCCTTCGCGAACCGCACCGCGCCCGCCAGGGTGTCGCGGTCGGTCAGGGCGAGGGCGTCCATGCCCCGCTCCGCCGCACGTTCCGCCAGCCGTTCCGGGTGCGAGCCTCCGTAGCGCATGGAGAACCCCGAAACGGTGTGCAGATGCGTAAAACCAGGCACCCGCGGCCTCCTGCTTTCGCTCGATGAACCTCCCCCCGTCATCCACCATAGAGCAATTCGAATATTCGTGCGAAACACTTGTTCGATCTCCCCCGGCTACCGCCGTGCGGTGCCCCCAGGGAAGATCATCCATTCGGCCCACCCCTGCTGCGCGCCGTCCCCCGTACGCCGAGCGTGGGGGGCATGACCCAGCCCACCGAGAGCACCGACGCAGGTCCGTCCGGCGGCTTCCTCGCCGAGATCAAGGACGCCGTGACCATCCGGGCAGCCCTGCTGGTCCTGGGGGTGCTGGTCCTCCAGCTCGCGTTCATCACCTCGTACATCGGTGCCTTCCACCACCCGAAGCCCAGCGAGATCCCGATCGCCGTGGCCGCCCCCGTCGCACCGGTCGCCGAGCGGTCCGTACAGCAGCTCGCCGCCCTGCCCGGCAAGCCGCTCGACCCCCGTACGGCCGAGGACGAGGCCGCCGCGATCCGCCTGATCGAGAACCGGGACGTGGACGGCGCGCTGATCATCGACCCGGCCGGCCGGACCGACAGGCTGCTGGTCGCCTCCGGCGGCGGGGCCTCCCTCTCGCAGGCCGTCGAAGAGATCGTCCGTGCGGTGGAGAGGGCCCAGGGGCGGACCGTCCAGGTCACCGACGTGGCCCCGGCCGACAAGGGCGACAGCCGCGGCCTGAGCTCCTTCTACCTGGTCGTCGGCTGGTGCGTGGGCGGCTACCTGTGTGCCGCGATCCTCGCCATCAGCGCCGGTGCCCGGCCCGCCAACGTCCACCGCGCGGTCATCCGGCTCGGCGCGCTGCTCCTGTACGCGATCGCCGCGGGCCTGCTCGGCGCGGTCATCGCGGGCCCGGTCCTGGGCGCGCTGCCCGGCCCGATCATGGGCTTGTGGGGACTGGGCACCCTGGTCGTCTTCGCCGTCGGCGCCATCACCCTGGCCTTCCAGGGGCTGGCGGGCGTGGTCGGCATCGGTCTCGCGATCCTGCTGATCGTGGTGCTCGGCAACCCGAGCGCGGGCGGCGCCTACCCGTACCCGCTGCTGCCGCCGTTCTGGAAGGCCCTCGGCCCGGCCCTGCCGCCGGGCGCCGGTACCTACGCCGCCCGCTCCGTCACGTACTTCAAGGGCAACGACATGACCGGGCCGATGCTGGTGCTGGCCGCCTGGGCGGCGGCCGGCTCGGCGATCACGATCGCCTGCGCGCACTTCCGCGGGGGCCGGCCGGGAGCCGCCGTGGGCAGCGGGCTCCCCGACGACTCGCCGTCCGTCCCCCGGTTCGCGGGCGAGGGGACGGAAACCCGGTGAACACCCCGGGCCTTCCCGGCTTGCGCAACCGGCCGCTTCCTCGCCCCCGAGGAACACCCGGAAACGTGATCACCACGGCCCGCGACGTCAGGCGGCCCGGTGGACCACCTCGCCCGCCACCACCACCGTTTCGGCGACCGTGCCCGGGATCTCGGAGGCCGGGGCGGAGAGGATGTCCCGGGACAGGACGACGAAGTCCGCCGCCTTGCCCACCGTGAGGGAACCCCGCTCGGCCTCGAGGAAGTTGGCGTAGGCGGAGCCCATCGTGTAGCCGTACACCGCCGTCTCCACGTCCACCGTCTCGGCCGGCTGCCACGGCTCGCCGCCGGCCAGGGGGCGGCGGGTCACCGCCGTGTAGATGCCGATCATCGGGTCCATCTCCGCCACGTTCCAGTCGCTGGAGAAGGCCAGGACCGCCCCCGCCTCGTGCAGGCTCCGCATCGGCCACGCCTTGTGCCAGCGGTCCTCGCCCACGTTCTCGGCCCAGTCCTGCCCGGGGCCCGCGATCTCCGGTGCGCAGTGCCTCGGCTGCATGCAGGCCACCACGCCCAGTTCCGCGAAGCGCTCCACGTCCGCCGGATCCAGGCACTCCACGTGCACCACCTGGTGGCGGGCATCGCGCGGGCCGTTCACCGACCGCGCGTGTTCCACCGCGTCAAGGACGGTCCGGATGCCCCGGTCTCCCGTGGCGTGCACGAAGCACTGGAAGCCCCGCGCGTCCAGCCCGGCGAGGAGCTCCGCGAACTCCTCGGCCGGGTAGAAGGTCTCGCCCCGGTGGTGGCCGCAGCCCGCGTACGGCTCCAGGAGCGCGGCCGTCCGCGGTTCCACCACGTCGTCGATGTACAGCTTGAGCGGGCCCACCCGCAGCCGGTCCCCGGAGAACCGGCGGGCCGCCTCCTCGAAGTCGGCCAGGTCGGACTCACCCGTGCCGCGCGGGTGGAACAGCGCCGCGACGATCCGCGAGCGCAGCCGCCCCTCCGCCCGGGCGCGTTCGTAGAGCTCCAGGTCGTCGAGCGAGTTCTGCGGCTCCACCACCGTGGTGATGCCGAAGCCGATCGCGTCGTCCAGGCTCTTCGCGAGCCGCCCGTACTGCCGGTCCGGCGCGGCCCACGGCACGCCCAGTTCGCGCAGCGCCCGGTGCCCGTCCCGCGAGAGCCCCTTGACGGCGAAGTCCTTGACGAATCCGGTGGGTTCGCCGGTCTCCGGGTCCACCGCCGCCGTGCCGAAGGGCAGGTCCGTACGGTCCCGGGTGACGCCCAGGCGCCGCATGGCCGCCGTGTTCAGCCAGGCCGTGTGGACGTCGTACGAGAGCACGATGGCCGGGATGTCCCCGGTGACCGGGTCCAGGTCGGCGGCGTCCGGCATCCGTCCGCCGGGGATGGCGGAGTAGTCGAAGGCTTCGGCCTCGATCCACCCGGCGTCCGGGTGGGCCTCCCGCCAGGCCAGGATCCGTGCGTGGATGCCGTCCAGGCTGCGCACCCCGGCGAGTTGCACGCAGGCTTCGTCGGAACCGAGCCGGACGTGGTTGTGCGCGTCGATGAAGCCGGGCAGCACCAGCTTCCCGCTCGCGTCGATCCGCTCGGTGTCCGGTCCGGCCCAGGCGGCGGCCTCGGTGTCCCGGCCGACCCAGACGATCACCCCGTCATGGACGGCGAGGGCTTCGGCCTCGGGCAGCTCCGGGTCCACGGTGTGGATCCGGGCTCCGGTCAGCAGCAGGTCGGCGGGGAAGGGGCGGCGTGCCATGTGAGGGTGCTCCATTGCGTAGGGCGTTGTGTTCAGGCGGCCGGGACGTACGACGGGACGCGGCGTACGAGGGCCCAGTACGTGAGCGCGGAGACGACCGAGCCGAGGAGGGTGAGGTCGGCGCCGCCGAGGGGGGCCACCAGGGGGCCGGTCCACAGCTCGGAGTCGCAGGTCAGGGCGGCGAAGACGATGCCGGCGAGCAGGGCGGCCGCCCCGGCCGGGTGGTAGCCGGCGCGGTACCAGTACGCGCCCTCGCGCCCGGTGTGCAGCGCGTCGGCGTCGTAGCGGCAGCGGCGCAGCAGCATGTCGGCGAGGAAGACCCCGCCCCAGGGCGCGAACACGATGATCAGGAGGGAGAGGAAGGAGAGCAGGGAGGTGGTGAAGTCGGTGAGGAAGAGCGCGGCGAGCGAGCCGAGCGCGGTGACGGCGGCGCTGATCACGATGGCCCGGGCGCGGCTCCACGGGATGCCGAGGACCTGCAGGTTCAGGCTGGAGGAGTAGAGCGTGATGATCGAGTTGGTGACCGATCCGCCGAGTACGAGGGCCAGGAACAGCGGCTGGAACCAGCCGGGCAGCAGGCTCTCGGCCCCGGCGACGGCGTCGGTCATGTCGGTCTGGGTGGCGGCGGCGACGCCCGCGACGCCGAGGGCCACGGAGGAGACGAAGCCGCCGAGGGCTCCCATCCAGGTGATCGACTTCAGGGAGGTGGTCCGGGGCAGGTAGCGGGTGTAGTCGGCGGGCATCGGCAGGTACGAGAACGGCCCGGCGAGCATGACGACGAAGGCCAGGCTCCAGCCGGACAGTCCGGGGGCGGCGGCCGGGGCGGCGGTGTCGGCGCCGGGCAGGACGAAGACCAGCAGCACGCCGAAGCCGGCGGCGAGGACGTAGGCCATCCAGCGCTCGGCGAACTGCACGGTGGCGTGGCCCCACATGGCGACGGCGAAGGTCAGCGCGAGGGTGACGCCGAGTGCGAGCCCGCGTACCAGGTGGCCGCCTCCCAGACCGACCTCGGCGAAGAAGACCTCCAGCGCGAGCGTCCCGACCACGGTGTTGACGATGGTGTAGCCGATGCTCACCACCCAGTTGAGGACGCCGGCCGGGAAGTTGCCGCGGACTCCGAACGCGGCGCGGGAGATGACCAGGGTGGCGGTGCCGGTGCGGATGCCGCTGAGCCCGGCGGCGCTGACGGCGAAGAAGGACAGTCCGCTGATCACGACCACGGCGGCGGCCTGCCAGAAGGAGAGCCCGAAGGCCACGGCCAGGGCCCCGTTGATCACGTAGGTGAAGGTGAGGTTGGAGCCGAACCAGAGCCAGAAGAGGTCCTTGGCGCTGCCGTGGCGTTCGGCGTCGGGGATGGGGTCGATCCCGTGGGTCTCGACCCGGAACACCTCGTCGACGTCGGCTGTCTCCTGCTGTCCCATGACGTACCCCTGACCTTGAGCGATCTTGAACGACGTTCTAAGTTCTTGAATGGCATTCAAGATGCGGGCTGCACCGGGATCCCGTCAAGACCCTGTCCGGGATAAGGTCTGGCCAGGAAGATCCGGAGGGCGGGAGTGGTGGCGGGAGCAGCACGGCGGCGCGACGGGCGGATCGCCCAGGAGCGGATGCTGGAAGAGGCCATGGCGGCGATCGCCGAGAACGGGCTGGCGGCGCTCACCATGTCCGCGCTGGCCGAGCGGCTCGGCACCAGCGGCGGCCACATCCTGTACTACTTCGGCAGCAAGGACCGGCTCCTGCTGGAGGCCCTGCGCTGGAGCGAGGAGCTGCTCACCGGCGAGCGCCGGGCCCTGCTCGGCCGGAGGCTGACGGCCGCCCGCAAGCTCGACCAGTTCCTGGAGCTCTACCTCCCCGAGGGTCCGCGCGACCCGCGCTGGACGCTGTGGATCGAGCTGTGGGCCCGTACGGCCTCGAACGAACCGCTGAAGGCGGCCCAGGAGGAGATCGACGAGAGCTGGCAGCAGGACCTGGAGTCTCTGCTGGCCAAGGGCGTGGACCAGGGCCGCTTCGCCCCCATGGACGTCCCCGCCCGGGCCTCGGAACTGCTCGCGCTGCTGGACGGGCTGAGCACCCGGGTGGTGCTGGGCCAGCGCGGCGCGGACCGCGCCGGGGCCCTGGAGCGGGCCCGCTCGGCGGCGGCCCTCCTCGTCCCGCACACGTAGCCGCACGCGTAACCACACGCACGCCTGGCGCACGCGCGAAAGGCCCGCCCGGGGTTCGCGCCCCGGACGGGCCCTTCGCCAACCTTCCGCATTCCCGTTTCAGGCTCCCGATTCGAACTCCCGGCGCAGTCGCGCGACGACCGCCTTGCCGCTCACGGTCAGCTCGGCCGCGCCGGAGAGCCGGTCCAGCGCACGCTTGATCGCATCGCCGTCGCCGGGGCCGTCGCCGGGGCCAGCGCCACCGACGGGGCCTTCCGACCGCCGGTACTCCTCGGCCGCCACCCGCGCGTACGCATCGGCCAGCAGCTCCGACACCGGCACCGGCCGCTCCCGCCACGGGGACTCGTGCAGCCACTCCCCGTCCAGCGCGTACAGGTCCGCCACCTCGGTCAGCTCGCGGAGCCCGGCCCGCCGCCGCCCGGTGAGCAGCGCGAGCGCGGTCCGGCGTACGTCCGCCGCGTAGGGCACGCCCAGCGCCCCGGGCCCGCACTGGCCCGCCTTCACGGACCCGGAACCGGAACCGGGACCGGTGAGCGGTGTGAGCGTGCCCAGCCCGGCGGCCGTCTCCCGCGCGAGGCCCGGCACCGTGCGGTGCAGCAGCGCCCAGGCGGCGCCGAGGCGACGCTGCCAGTCCCCGGCCTCGGCTCCGTCCAGCCTCGTCCTGGGCGTCCGGGAGAAGCAGTCGCGGTAGGGGTCCAGGTCGTCCAGAGCCATCGGCGGCGCGTCCGCCCCGGCTCCCGGCCAGACCCGTACGGGCAGCCACCCGGGGTCTTCCTCGGACCGCCCGAAGCGCCGCTCGGTACTGCCTTCCCGTACGCGGAACCCCTCGCCGGCGGCCCTGATCCCCACCTCGGTACGGCCCGTGCGCAACAGCCCCAGCGTCGGCAGGTACAGCTCACCGCCCCGATGGACCACGCTCACGGTCGCCTCCAGCCGCCCCCGCACCGCGGCCGCCGCGGCCAGCGCGGACAGGCGGAAGGCAACCGGTTCGTCCGGCCGCCGTCCCCGGCGTACGGCGTGCAGGGCACGGATCAGCCAGGTGCGCGTGTACGGATGGTCCAGTACGGCATCGAGCGCGTCGGGCGCCTCGGCCTCGAGGGCCGTGATCAGCTCCCAGGAGCGCTGCCAGCCCTCGCCCCCTGAGCCCGCCAGATCCGCCAGATCCGCGTGCAGCCGGGCCAGCAGCACCCGGGTCAGCTCCTGCTGGGAGGCCGACAGCGCGGCGGGATCGGCGCTCTCGGGCGCGACGGCGGCCCGGGCGGTGCGCACTTCGACCCCGTCGACCAGTTCCCGCAGGTCGGTGCAGTAGACGGAGGGGTTGTCGAAGCCGTTCGCGGCCCGGTAGCGGTGTGCGTAGAGGCCTCCGCCGCACGAGCGCACCACGGGGCACCGGCGGCAGGCGGCGCTGACGCCCGCGAGGCCCGACTGGCGGGCCCGGATGCCGGGATGGGCCGCCACCTCGTCGAAGGTGTGGGTGAAGACGTCGAAACCGGTGGCGGCCGCGCCCTCGTGAGCGGTCTTCAGCGAGTCGGCCTGCTCCAGGGTGCCGTCGGTCTCGACGACGACCAGGTCCGTGGGCGCCAGGCCGAGCGATTCGGTCAGGCTCGGCCCGCCCCGCAGGGTGCTCAGCAGGGAGTCGAACATCCGGACGGGGACCGGCCTGCCCCGCGCCTCCCACCGGTCGAAGACCCGCAGGAGCCACCGGGCATAGGCGTCGGGGCGTCCGTCGGGCCTGGCCGGGGGCGTCTCCCACGTGGCGTGCGGCAACAGGAAGTCGATGCGCGGCGGTTCGAGCGCGGTGAGCGCGTCGAACACCGCGCGGGGGTCGTTCTCCACGTCCACCGTGCAGAGCAGTCCCTGGTACAGGTGCCGGTAGCGGTCCTGCCGCAGCAGTCCGAGCGCCTTGAGGACCCCGGGGTGGCTGGTGCGGCCGTTCGCGAAGCGGCGGTGCCGGTCGTTGGCCGCGCGGTCGCCGTCGAGGGACACCCCGACCTTGACCCCGTACTCGCGGAACAGGTCGAGGAAGGCGGTGTTCAGCCGCAGCCCGTTGGTGTGGATGCGCAGATCGAGTGCGCTCACCCCGTCGAGGGCTCGGGTGAGCGCCTCGCAGAGCGTCCGGAGACGGGCCGGGCCTGCCAGCAGCGGCTCGCCGCCGAGCAGGATGACGGTCACCGAGGGCAGGCCGTGGGTGGCCGCGTGCTCGGCCAGCCGCTGCGCGATGCGCTCCGCCACCGCGTCGGAGACCACCGCGGGCCGCCGCCGCCAACTCTGGTCCGCGTGTTCGTAGATGTAGCAGTGGTCGCACGCGAGATCGCATCTGCTGTGCACCTTGACCACGAACTCGCGGAACGGGATGAGCGGTAAGGCACCGGCCCCGGCGGGCTCCATCGCGACGGGTGCGCCCGTGCTCAGAGCGAGGAGTTGAAGGTGACCGTCCGCGCGTCGCCGGGAGCAGCCGCCCCGGGCAGCACCCGGGCGATCCGCCGATCGGCGTCCGCGCCACGGGCGGCCAGCGAGGCCAGTGACGGCCGACCGCCGCCCTCCTCCCGTACTGGCAGGACTGCGGGCTGCTGCTTCTGAGTGGTCGTCACGGGTCCCCCTCCGGGTCGTGGCTGTGTTTCCATCAAAAGAGCTGTCGTCATGAGACTAGGGACATCGGCAGGAAGCCGAAAGACCCGCGGAGGTGTCGTGCGCGTCGAGGTGAAGGCAGAAGACGGCCGTCTGATCGTGGCCGAGGTCTGGGGGGCGCCGGACGGGGTGCCCGTGCTCCTGCACCACGGAATGCCGGGATGCCGGCTCGGGAGCGCGCTGCGCGACATCACGGAGATCCGTCCGGACGTCCGCTTCTTCGCCTACGACCGGCCCGGCTACGGGGATTCCGAGCGGGCCCCGGGGCGGACGGTGGCCGACGCCGCCCACGACTCCGCGGCCGTCGCGGACGCATTGGGCGTGGACACCTTCGCCGTCGTCGGCCGCTCCGGGGGCGGTCCGCACGCCCTGGCCTGCGCGGCGCTGCTCCCGGAGCGGGTGACGGGGACGGCTGCCCTGGCCAGCCTCGCGCCGAGCGACGGGACGGGGCTCGACTGGTTCGGCGGCATGACCCCCCACAACGTGGAGCACTTCCGCCTCGCGGTCGCCGATCCGGCGGCGCTGGAGCGCCGGCTCACTCCCCGGGCGGCGGCGATCAGCCGAGATCCCGGCCGGCTGCTCGAAGAGCTGCGGAAGGAACTCGCCGACGACGACTTGCGGGTCGTCGCGGACGGCCGGGTGCGTCAGTCGATCTTGGACAACTACCGGGAGTCGCTGCGCGTCTCGGCCTACGGCTGGCTGGACGACAGCCTGGCCTTCTGCCGGCCCTGGGGGTTCGATCCCGCCTCGATCCCCGGACGGGTCCTGCTCTGGCGCGGCGGCCAGGACGCCTTCTCACCCCTGGGGCATTTCCGCTGGCTCAGCCGGCACGTCCCGAACCGCACCGCCGTACTCAAGCCGGGGGCGGGCCACTTCGCGGCTCAGTGCGCGCTGCCGGAAGCCCTGGACTGGCTTCTGTGACCGGCGGTTCCTCTTCCACGGGCGCCACCACCGATTCCCGAGCGCCCTTGAGGCAGTCGATGATGCGCTCGTGCGTGTCCCCTACGCCGTCCGTGACCCGGATGCGCATGTAGAACGCGTGCACTTCGTCGATGAACCGCTTCGAGAACACTCCCACCGGGATGGTCTCGTGCGAACCGGTCGCCACCATCGGGTATCCGCCTCCGAAGTACAGGATCCGGAAGTCGACGGCGGCCCGCAGCCCCGCGTCGGCCAACTGCTCACCGAGGGTGGTCAGGCCCATCCACTCCACTCCCGAGTCCGGTCCGTCGACCGGATCCCCTGCCATCACCAGGTGGTAGTCCACCTGCTCCAGGACCGCGTTGTTCTGGCCGCCGTTGAGGATGCCCACCTTCCAGGCCTTCCCGGAGCCCGGGAGGAGCCCAGGCTCGAATTCGGACCGCCACCCGAGCACCGGGCGGATCGCTCGCGAGTACTGGGCCCGTGCCAGGACAGCGCCGGCGGCGACGGCCAGCAGGCTCGCCAGCGGTTCTGCGCTCATCAGCTGGAGCCGCCAGGGCCAGTGGGTCCGGGCGGCTTCGGGTATGTTCCCGCGCACGATCTCCCATATGAGGACGACGGCCAGTACGCACAGCAGCACCAGGGGTGCCGTGAACAGCCAGCGGTTGCGCCGGACGCGCCGCTGGGTGTCGGAGAACGGGCCTCCCCGCCCGGAAGGTGAACTGCTCATGCCACCGTCTCCTTTCCACAAGAGTGAGCCCCTGCCCAGGAGTTGGGCGGGGGCTCACGATTGTGCCGCAGGCCGGGCGGGTCTCCTACCCGCCCGCAAGGTCAGTACACGCTGACCCCGTAGGCGTTGAGGGCCTCGACCACGGGCTGGAAGTAGGTGGTTCCGCCCGAGGAGCAGTTGCCGCTGCCGCCCGAGGTGAGGCCGACGGCGCGGGTGCCCGAGTAGAGCGGGCCGCCGCTGTCGCCGGGTTCGGCGCAGACATTGGTCTTGATCATGCCGTAGACGATGTCACCGCCGCCGTAGTTGACGGTGGCGTTGAGGCCGGTCACCGAGCCGCTGTGGATGCCGGTGGTGGAGCCGCGCCGCTTGACGGACATGCCGACGGTGGCGTTGACGGCACTGGTGATGTCCTGGCTGCCGACGGTGCCCGGGGGGACCGGCGAGTTGCTGGCGTACTTGATCAGGCCGTAGTCGTTGGTCGGGAAGCTGGAGCCGGTGGTGGAACCGAGCACGGTGGTGCGGGCGGAGTTGGTCCACCAGGTGCCCGCGCCGTCGGTGCAGTGCCCGGCGGTCAGGGCGTAGTAGTTGCTGCCGCTGCGCACGTTGAAGCCGAGGGAACAGCGCCAGCTCGACGCATAGATCGCGTCGCCGCCGGAGGCCAGTTTGCTCAGCTTGCCCGGGGTGCGCTCGATGCGCAGGGCCCCGGCGTCCGCTCCGGCCTCGCGCTTGATTCTCGCGAGGGAGGCGGCGGAGACGGTGGAGTCGGCAGTGACCACGAGGGTCCCGGTGGCGGGGTCGGTGTGCCAGGCGGTGCCCGCGACGTCGGCGCGCAGGACGGACGCGCCGGCCGAGGCCAGACGCTCGGCGCTGAATCCGCCGTCCTGTGGGTCCGCGTTCGCCACGGTGGGGGCGGCGAGTGCTGCGACGGCGGCCAGGCCGGTGGCCGCCGCGAGCAGCCTGGTACGGGTGATGCTCTTGATCCTCACTTCTCGTCCTCCGAGAGGGTCGGGGGCCCGGCGGTCGTGGGGGTGCCGGAGCCCGTGAGGCGCAGTCAGGGCACGGATGACACATGTTTTGTGCCGTGCCCCTGACAAGCACTGTCGGGAGTGTCGTGGCGTCTGTTACCGGTCGGCAAGGGCGCCTTTCAGCCGCCGCTCCCCCGCGGCCACCTCGAAGGGCAGCGTGTTCCCGGGCGGCGGAAAGGGGCAGATGAAGTGGTCGGCGAAGGCGCAGGGGGGCAGCAGGGCCCGGTTGAAGTCCACGGTGATCCGGCCTTCTTCGGCCGGGGTCCCGGGTTTCAGGAAACGGAAGCGGTAGCTGGAGCGTCCGCCGGTGGCATCTCCGAAGACGACCCAGAGGCCGCCGTCCTCCTCGCCCACGGCGACCTGGAGGGTGTGCTCCACGCCCTCGAAGGCGAAGCGCAGCTCGCCGCCGAGGCCGAGCCCGCGCGCCCGCCCGTCGGCGTTCTCCACCTGGACGGTCCGGTCCTGCGCGTACGGGCGGAACTGCCCGGGCAGCCTGAAGGCCGGATCGTACGGGGAGGCCTCCATCCCGGCGAAGGCCCGGCGGGCCCCGGAGTCCGGGTCGAAGACGCGTACCGCCCATTGCCCTTCGCTCCGGATCACGACGAGCCGCGTCTGCCCGGCGGAGAGCCGGGAGCGCGCCGGCGGGGCCTCGTCGGCGGCGAGTACGGCGTCACCGGTGAAGGGCTCTCCGTCGAGGTGAACGGAGTCCTCCGCGGCAGCGGTCAGCGCCACCCCGGCGTCGGTCGTGCGCCAGCGCCCCGGAACGGCCGGAATTCGACCTTCCGGGTAATCGGCGAGCCAGTTGGTACCGGTCAGCGCGAGGGGCCCGTACGGGGCGGCCACGGCGGCCACCCGTCGCTCGTGCCATTTCCGCCAATCGGCGGGCGGATCGTCTGCGTCATCGCTCATGCCGCTCACCCCTTCCACGCGGGTCCGGCCGGGAACCGTGGGGTACGCCGTCCGGACCTGCGTGTCGTGAAGGGTTCTCGGCCTGAAAAGGGGTCAGCAGCCGTCGCAGGGACAGCAGCAGCAGTCACCACAGCCGCAGTCGCAGTCGCAGTTGCAGTTGCCGCAGTCGCAGTTGTCGCACCAGGGCTGCTTCTTCTCCCTGGACCACGGGCCCTCGTGCTCGGTGCAGCAGAGCTGGCAGGTGCAGAAGAGCCCGATCGCCACCGCACACCCGGCGAGCAGCCCGCGCCGCGGCTTCTGCGGGGGCCGGCCGCCGCCCCCGCCGCCACCGCCGCCACCGGGCCCCATGGGCGGCGGCGGCATCCCCGGCCCGCCCGGCGCGTGGGGAGTACCCGGGGCGTAGGGGTTGCCGCCGTAGGGGTTCCCGTTCGCGTACGGGCTGCTCGCGTACGGTCCGGCCGCGTAGGGGCCGCCGCCCTGCCCGGCGGCGTTCGTGCCCACGTGCCCGCAGCTGCTGGTCCCGAAGGCACGGTCCACCGAGGTCCGCAGCTCGTGCACCAGCAGCCGGTGGGCGAGCCCGGCGTCCGCGAACTCGGCCTCGCGCAGCGCGAGCCGGATGCCCTTCAGCGCGTCGTCGCACAGCCGCCGGGCCTCGGTCAGCGAGGTCCCGGTGGCGGTGAGCGGGTTCCAGGCCCCGGCCGAGGCGTCCGCCGCCTGGTCCTCCACGGCGTCCAGGAGGTGCGCGAGCCGCCCGAAGTACCGGCCGGCCTCGGCGAGCGCGGGGGCGTTGCCTGGCCGTCCGGCCAGCTGCGCGGTATGAGCGAAGGCGGCGGCCGTCGCGGTCTCCGTCGGCTCGGTCACCACGAGCACCGGCGTGCCGAGCCCGGCCAGCGTCTCGATGCCGGCCTGCCGGTCCACGGCGTCGACGAGCACCGCCGTGTCGAAACCGAGCGAGGCTCCGGTGCGGGCGCCGGCCCGGTCCCAGCCGCGGGCGACCTTGCGGGCCGCCGCGGCGATCGGGGCGCGGGCCAACAGCCCGTCCCGGTCGGCCACGTGGTCCCGTACCTTCGCGGAGGCCAGCACGAGCGAGACGGCGGCGGCGAGCCGCGCGCCCTCGCCGTTGGCCACCGGGGCGGTGCGCATCCCGCGCAGCGGACAGGGCCCGGCGGTGCGCCGGGCGCCCGGGGCGGGACCGGACTGAGCCTCCGTCAGAACGGAGACGAGCAGCCCGTCGTAGTTGGTGACGATCCGGGCGAACTGTCCGTGGTCACCCCGAAGTGCCAGGCAGAGCCCGCAAAGATGGGCCATCCACTCCGCCTTGAACCGCTCGCCCAGCCTGTGCGTGCAGGGCCTGACTATGCCGAACAACTGCTTCCCCCGTGTGTCGTACGCGTGCCTGCCGGGCATGGTATCGACCCGCGTCCTTCACCCGTACGTCCCCACGGGCCACCCGTACGGAGGCACCGGTCGTATTTTCACTCAGTCAGCAGTGGTAGCCGCCAGGAACCTTGACCGTGCAACGGATGTTCTGCACCAGTACCGTCACGAAACCCCTGCGCGGCGACTATCCACTTGGCGCGTTGTCAGCATCATGGACGACCATAGGGGCAGCGGAGAGAAGACAGACTGACCACGGTGAAAGGAGGCGTCCATGGGTTCGGTGCGCAAGGCGAGTGCCTGGCTGGGTCTCGTGGAGGACAGCGACGACGAGCGTTACTACGACGACGACTACGCGGAGGCGGCCCAGGGTTCGGTGGCCGGTCCCGGCGAGCAGTGGGTCACCGACCCCCGCGTCAGAGTGGCCTCCGAGTCCGCCGTCGAGCAGGGCCGCCGCATCGCGACGGTCACCCCCGACGGATTCCGTGACGCGCGGGGAATCGGCGAGCTGTTCCGCGAGGGCGTCCCGGTGATCGTGAACCTGTCGTCGATGGACCCGGGCGACGCGAAGCGCGTGGTCGACTTCGCGGCCGGCCTGACCTTCGGCCTGCGCGGCTCGATCGAGCGGGTGGCGACCAGGGTCTTCCTGCTGACCCCGGCCGACACCCAGATCGTGAGCGGCGAGCCCGGCGGCCGCTCGCGCGACTTCTTCAACCAGAGCTAGGCAGGGCCCTCACCGGAAGGCGTCGAGCCCGGTGAGCGCCTTGCCCAGCACCAGTTGGTGCATCTCGACGGTGCCCTCGTAGGTGAGGACCGATTCGAGGTTGGTGGCGTGCCGCATGACGGGGTATTCGAGTGAGATCCCGTTGGCACCCAGGATGGTCCGCGCGGTGCGACAGATCTCGATGGCCTCGCGGACGTTGTTGAGCTTGCCGAAGCTGATCTGCTCCGGCCGCAGGGTGCCCGCGTCCATCCGCCGGCCCAGGTGGTGGGCGAGCAGGATGCCCTTGTGGAGTTCGAGGGCCATGTCCGCGAGTTTGGCCTGGGTGAGCTGGAAGCCGCCGATCGGCTTCCCGAACTGCTCCCGCGTCTTCGCGTAGTCGAGCGCGGACTCGAAGCTGGCGCGCGCCGCGCCCATGGAACCCCAGATGATCCCGTACCGCGCGTGGCTCAGGCAGCCGAGCGGCCCCTTGAGACCGGTGACGCCCGGCAGGACCGCGTCCGCGGGCAGCCGCACCTCGTCCATGATCAGCTCACTGGTCACCGAAGCCCGCAGCGACCACTTGTGCTTGATCTCGGGGGCCGAGAATCCCGGCGTGTCGGTGGGGACGGCGAATCCCCGGATCCCCTCGTCGGTCTGCGCCCACACCACGGCGACCGCGGCGACCGATCCGTTGGTGATCCACATCTTGCGGCCGCTGAGCACCCAGTCGGTGCCGTCGCGCTTCGCGTACGTGCGCATGGCGGCGGGGTCGGAGCCGACGTCGGGCTCGGTCAGCCCGAAGCAGCCGATCAGCTCGCCGGCCGCCATGCCGGGCAGCCAGCGCTGCTTCTGCTCCTCTGAGCCGTACTTCCAGATCGCGTACATGGCGAGCGAGCCCTGGACGGAGACCAGCGAGCGGATGCCGGAGTCGGCGGCCTCGAGCTCCAGGCAGGCGAGCCCGTACTGCACGGCGCTGGCGCCCGCGCATCCGTACCCCTCGAGGGACATGCCGAGCGCGCCGAGCGCGCCGAGCTCACGGGCCAGCTCGCGGATCCCGGGGAGCTCGCCGCTCTCGTACCAGCCGGCGATGTGGGGCAGCACCCGGTCGGCGGCCCAGTCGCGGACGGTGTCACGGATGGCGAGGTCCTCGGGCCCGAGGAGCTCGTCGATCCCGAGCGGATCAAGGGGCAGGAACGCGGACACGGGGCCTCCCGGCGGCCTGGGTACAGAACCTAGCAGCGCAAGTTTTACGCTGCGCGACCGACGCTAGACGCCGGATTCCCTGCCCGTCCAGCCCCGCAATTCCAGCCCCGCCCGCGAGGGGTCAGCCCGCGTGCTCCACCGGAGCCGTGCACGGCTCGCCCGTGGCCTGCGCGGGCAGCCGCACCGGCTCGGCCGGGGCCGGCGCCCCGCAGTCCATGACCCGCGGCAGCTTGAGCGCCATCACGGCCCCCGCGAACAACAACCCCGCGCTGACCAGCAGGGTCACGTGCAGCCCGTGCACGAAGGAGTGCCGGGCCGCGGCGTAGAGGGACGCCCCCGCCGGCCCGCCGAGCTGCGCGGCGATCTGGTAGGCCTCGCCCAAAGAGTGCGCGGCACCCGCCGAGTCCGCCGCCGAAACCCCCGGCACCCGCGCCAGCCCCGGCGCGTAGGCGGCGTTCATGACGCTGCCCAGCAGGGCGATGCCCATGCCCGCGCCGAGCTGGTACGAGGTCTCGCCGATCGAGGCCGCACCGCCCGCGGTGGCCGCCGGGGCCTCGCTCAGCATGGACTCGTACGCGGCGAACAGCGTGGTCTGGAGCCCGAAACCGAGCAGGATGAAGCCGACGGTCAACAGGACGGGCCGGTCGTGATGGCCCATGAACGTGAGCAGGAGCACGGCGAACGCGGTGAGCAGGAAGCCCAGCGAGACCATGGTGCGCGGGCCGATCCGGGCCAGGGTGTAGGACCCGGTGGCCCCGGCCGCCATCGCGGCGAAGGTCAGCGGCAGCAGCCGCAGGCCGGTCTCCAGCGGGCTGAGGTGCAGCACCAGCTGGAGGTACTGGACGGCGATCAGCTCCAGGCCGACGAGGGCCAGCATGGCGAGCACGATGCAGCCGACGGAGGTCGAGAAGGCGGCGCGGGAGAACATCCGCATGTCGATCAGCGGGTGCGTACGCCGCTTCTGCCGCCGTACGAAGAGCACCAGCAGCGCCACTCCGAGCACCAGCGGCACCAGCGCCTCGGGGTCGAGGAGCTCCCGCTCGGCGCCCAGCCGCTTGATCCCGAGCACCGAACCGAGCACACCGGCGGCGGCCATCAGCGCGCCGGTCACGTCCCACGGCCCGTCGGAGGAACCCTTCGACTCGGGCAGCAGCCAGCGCCCCAGCGGCAGGATCAGCGCCATCAGCGGGATGTTGATGAGGAAGACGGAGCCCCACCAGAAGTGCTGGACGAGGAAGCCGCCGAGTACGGGGCCGCTGGCGGCGCCGACCGCCGCGACGGCGGTCCAGATGCCGATGGCCAGGGCACGTTCGCGCCGGTCGGGGAAGACCTGGCGCAGGATCGACAGGGTGGCGGGCATGATCATCGCGCCGCCGATGCCGAGCAGGGCGCGCGCGGCGATGAGCACCTGGGCGTTGTCGGCGAGGGAGGCCATCGCGGAGGCGACACCGAAGAGCCCGTAGCCGAGCAGGAGTATGCGGCGGCGGCCGACCCGGTCGCCGAGGGTGCCGAAGAGGATCAGCAGCGCGGCGCACACCAGCGGGTAGGCGTCGACGATCCACAAGAGCTCGATGGAACCGGGGCGCAGGTCCTCGGTGAGGGAGGGGACGGCGACGTGCAGGATCGTCGCGTCGAGCGCGACGAGGACCAGGCTGACGCAGAGCACCGCCAGGACGACCCAGCGATTGCCCCCGCCGGAGGCCGCGCGGAGCCGCTGCCAGGGGGCAGGGTTCCTGGCTCCGGCCGCGTTCGTCCCCGACATGCATGTACCTCCCAGGTGATCCCTCGCGTTCGGCGGACCAGCGTCTTGCGGAGCCACGGGGGGTGGTGCGCTCTGCGGCGTCCAACGGGGTCCGGCATCGACACGCGAGTGAACGGTCAGCGTACGCGAGTTCGCCTGTCCAACACGTGGTCAAGCTCTCATCCCGGCGGAGGCCGCCCTGTGGTGTGCGCCACTTCCCATACCCTGCCCCTTCCCCCGCGTACACGCGCGCTCACGGCCCGTGGTTCTCGGCCGGGGCCCGGGTGCGCGCCACCGATAATCATGCCCGTGAAAGATCTTGGATTCCGCCGGGCCGCGCCCGCGCTCGCCGTCGCCGCCCCGGCGCTCGCCGTGTTCACGGCGGTCCGCCTGCTCGGGCTCGCCGTGCTCGCCGTGTGGGGTGCGGTGGCCGGCAGCAGCCCGCACACGCTGCTGTCGGCCCGCTGGGACTCGCTCTGGTACGCCCGGATCGCCGCGGAGGGGTACGGGTACGAGGTGGCCCTCCCGAACGGGGACGTCCACTCGAACCTGGCGTTCTTCCCGCTGCTGCCCTGGCTGGAGCGGCTGGTGTCGGCGGCGACCGGACTCGGGTACGGCTCCGCCGGCCTGGTGGTCTCCGCGCTGGCCGGGCTCGCCGCGGCCTGGGGGATCTTCGCGGTGGCGGACCTGTTGCACGGCCGCCGGGCCGGGGTGCTCGCCGTCGCCGTCTGGGCGGCGCTGCCCGTCGGGATCGTGCAGTCCATGGCGTACAGCGAGTCGCTGTTCACCGCGCTGGCCGCCTGGGCTTTGTACGGGGCCCTGCGCGGCCGGTGGCTCACGGCCGGACTCCTCGCGGCCGGGGCGGGGCTGACCCGCCCGGTCGGCGCCGCGGTGGTCGCGGCGGTGTGGGTGGCCGTCGTACTGGCCTGGCGCGGTGGTGAACGGTCCTGGCGGATGGCGGCCGGTGCGCTGCTGGCTCCGCTGGGGGCCGGGGCGTATGTGCTGTGGGTCGGCGCGCGCACCGGAGGCGGGCTGCTCGGGTACCTGGACGTGCAGGGCGGCTGGGGCAACGGCTTCGACGGCGGCTGGGCCTTCGCCCGGTTCATCGGGGCGAAGCTCGCCTCTTCCGCCTTCGCGGCCGGGCTCGGGCTGATCGCGGGGGTCGTGCTGGTGCTCTGGCTGTACGGGCGGTGCGTGCGGCAGCGGCAGCCGGTGCCGCTGCTCGTCTACGGCGGGATCGTGGTGGCGCTGGCGCTGTGCGCGTCCGGGTACTTCGGCTCCAAGCCCCGGCTGCTGCTGCCGGCCTTCCCGCTGGTGCTGCCGGTGGCGGTGGCGCTGGCCCGGTGGCGGACCCGGCGGGCGGCCCTCGTGCTCGGCACGGCGGCCCTGGTCTCGGCGGTCTACGGGGCGTTCTGGCTGAACGGCTCGGGCCCACCGTAACGGAATGGATCATTCCGATCCATCATTCGGCAAAGGGAACGAGTTGCGGCAATAAAGCCCTGGTAAGTGTGCGAAACAATTTACGGGGCGGTGGATCAAGAAGGCTCCAACCATTGCCGAAATACCGGGAATTAAGTCCCGCGTGAGACCAACTCCACATCACATGGTCATCACAAAGCCCGTGATTCGCCCGGGCTGACCATCGGCGGGCGGTAACGTCGATTCGGTGCGTACCGATCAAATCCTGACCCGTCTGGAGCGGGTGTTCGCCCGCCTGGACCGGGAACCAGAGCGACCGGCTCATCTGCAAACCCCGCAGATGAGCCGGCACCGCGTCGTGCTCCTCGGATCGACCCTCGCCTTCTATCTCGCGATCGTCGTGGCCGTCCTGACCACGTCCTGGCTCGTCCGCCTGGACTGGCAGATCATGTTCTTCCGGCCCTACGAGCAGTGGCCGCAGCTGCATGCCTTCCTCGACTACCTCGTCGTACTCGGCCAGCGCGGACCCACCGCGGTCATGGTCGCGGCCTGGCTCGGCTGGCGCTCCTGGCGCCAGCACACCCTCCGCCCGCTGATCACCCTCGGCGTGGCGCTGCTCCTGCTCAACATCACCGTCGGGTCCGTCAAGCTCGGCCTCGGCCGGCTCGGCCCGCACTACGCCACCGAGATCGGTTCGGCCGAACTCTTCGCGGGCGGCGATATATTTCCTTCCGGCCACACCGCCAACGCCGTCGTGACCTGGGGAATCCTCGCCTACCTGGCGTCCACCGTGGTCACCCGGCGGGTGCTGTCCGTGGTGTCCGCGGTCGTCTCGCTGAGCGTCGGAGCCACCACCGTCTACCTCGGCACCCACTGGGTCAGCGACGTGCTGCTCGGCTGGTCCGCGGGGCTGCTGATCCTGCTGGCCCTGCCCTGGTTCGAGCCGCTCATCGCCCGGGCCGAGGCCTACGTCTTCGACGTGCGCGAGCTGCTGCGCCGCCGCGCGGAGACCGGACGGATGCCCGCGCCGGTCGTGTCCGCGCTCACCCCGCTGCTCTCCGCGGGCGGCAAGTGGCAGCTCCGGCGCGCCGTTGCCGCCGGGGACCCCGCCGTGGACCCCGCCGTGGACCCCGCTCCGACGGCCGCCGCGCACGCCGCCGCGTCCGCGCACACCCCGGCGGCGCACACCCCGGCGCCCCGGCCCGCGCCCCTGCTCGCAGGCCGGCCGCACCTGATCCGCTCCGAGCGGACCCCGTCACCCCGGTCGGCAGCCGCCGGCCGGCCCACACCGAACGGGCCGCCGCCCGCAGCGCCGCGGCCCGCCCGGCCACCGGCGGCTGAACCACACCTCGCGGGACGGTACGCACCACCTCACCCCGCGACACGAAGGCGGGCCGGGTCACTGACCCGGCCCGCCTTCGTCGTTCGCCTTCGCCGTTCGTCAGCGCCACGCCGGGACGTTCGTCCGTCCCGGGTCACGCTTGTGTCACAGAATATCGACAACCACCAATTGTTTTCCGGCCCGCGACACGCCAGCCGTACAGGCTGATTCGAATTTCCCCCGAAGCCCCCTGCCGAACCTCTGGAATTCCGGCAGGACATTGTCACGACACCGCTGGACCAGACCAGGTGAATCCCCCTCAGCTCCGCCACATTTCCTTCACCTCCGCGGCTCCACGGCCCGCCCCAGCAGATCCCTCGCGGCCCTGATCCGATCCGTCAGCTCCGGCGGCTCGACCACTTCGAACTCACAGCCGAGCAGCATGATGTGAATCACCAGGACGTCCAGGCTGACCGCCCCGGTGCGCAGCAGGCAGCTCTGCCCGTCGACCGGCTCGAGGGCTCCGTGGCTCGGCCCGATGATCCGGGCCGCCTCCTGTGCGGAAACCTTCAGCCGCACCACCGCCCGGGCGGCGTACGCCCGTTGCGCCACGCCCTGGGAGACGTACGCGGCGAGGTCCTCGGCGGGCGGCTTGCGCGGGGTGAACCGCGGCCCGTGCGGAAGTGCGGGCTCGATCCGGTCGGCCCGGAAGGTCCGCCAGCCCTCCCGGTCCAGGTCCCAGGCGACCAGGTACCAGCGCCGCTCGGTGCACACCAGCCGGTGCGGTTCGACGGTGCGCCGGGTGACGTTGCCCTCGTGGTCGCGGTACCCGAAGCGCAGCCGCTCGGTGTCGCGGCACACGGCGGCGAGCTCGGTCAGCACCGAGGGGTCCACGGTGGACCGCTCCGCCCCGCGCAGCATCGGCACGGTGAACTCGTTGAGCGCGGACACCCTGCGCCGCAGCCTCGACGGCAGCACCTGCTCCAGCTTGGCGAGGGCCCGTACGGAGGCCTCCCCGATCCCCTCGACCCCGTTCCCGGCGGCGGTCCGCAGCCCGACCGCGACGGCCACCGCCTCGTCGTCGTCCAGCAGCAGCGGCGGCAGCTCGGCCCCGGCCCCCAGCTGGTAGCCGCCGCCGGTCCCGGGACTGGCGTTGACGGGGTAGCCCAGCTCCCGCAGCCGGTCCACGTCACGCCGTACGGTCCGCGGCGTCACCCCGAGCCGGCCGGCGAGGTCCGCCCCGGTCCATTCGCGGTGAGCCTGCAACAGGGACAACAGGCGCAGCAGTCGTGCGGAGGTCTCGAGCATGGCCGAAGTCTGCCAGCGGATCCCGGGCGCCCCGGGCCCGGTCGGAGGTGAGGGCGCTCAGCAGCCCGGCGCCGCGTTGCCGCTGAGCCCGACCAGCGAGCAGAGCGTCTCGGTCGACACCTTCCAGACCCCGTCCTCGAGGACCGCGGTCCCCTTGCTCCCGGGTAGGACCGGGACGCCGCGGACCAGCAGGTCGTAGGTGACCTGCGCCTCGGTGGCCGAGTCGAACACCACGTCCGTGACCTTGGCCGAGGACAAGGCCGCGTCGGAATTGCCCGCGAAACCGTCCAGCAGCAGCTCGAGCAGCTCGCCGTTCTCCAGGACCTTGACCTTCTCCTCGACGGAGACCTTGGAGTCGAAGAAGGTGGTCCAGTTCTTCTCGACCTGGGCCCTGGCCGCGGCCGGGTCCGCCGGGCCGTCCCCGGTGGGCGTGGCGAGCGCGGCGGGTACGGCGTGCATGAGCGTCGCGCCCGCGGAAGTCGTCGTACCGCTCCCGTTCTTGCCCGAATCGGAGGAGCATCCCGCGAGGGCGGGAACGGCGGCCAGTACGGCAGCCGCTGCCCACACCCCGATACGAGGGTGTCTTCCCAGGTCCATCCGGCTCACCACCAGGGTCCGAACGAGCCGTTCGGCTCGATGCTTCCAGGGTCGACGCCTTCAGCGCATCGTGCAATCGGGGTCGGATGCGAACGGCGCGATCCCGCTCAGCGGGGAGGCCTCGGCAGGGGCGACGCAGCCGCCGACTGCGCGGGAGCCGGACCGGCCGGGGCCACCGGCACCACCGGGTCCGGAGGGTTCACCGGGTCCGGCGGGCGGGCCGGCGGCGCCTGCTCCGGGATGACCAGCAGCGTGCCCGTCACGAGCGCCGCGGGCCGTGGCCCGATCGCACCCCGGTTCGCCTCGTACAGCGCCTGCCACCCGCCCCGCACCCGGTGCTTCCCCGCGATCGACACCAGCGTGTCCCCCTTCCTCACCACGTGCATCCGCCCGGCCAGCCCGTACCGCTTCGAGCACGCCGGCCAGGCGTCCCAGCCCTGCGCACCGAGCACGTCCTCCGCGACGCGGATCTGCTGCACCCGGCTCGCCAGGTCGGCGCGCCGGGCGAACACGAGCCCCCCGTACTCCTCCCACGTCGGCTGCCAGAACTGCAGCCCGCCGTAGAACCCGTTGCCGGTGTTGACCGCCCAGCGCCCGCCGCTCTCGCAGTCGGCGACGCAGTCCCAGGGCCATTCCCCGCCCGGCCCGCAGTCCCCCGGACCCGTTCCGATCACCCCCGGCGAGCCGGGGTGCGCCGCCCCCGCCGGCCCGGGCGCGGGCGGCGGGGGTGCGAGAGCCGCCGCCGTGCCGGAAGGGAGTACGAGGGCCAGCGCGGCGGCGACGGCAGCGGCACCACGACGAGCCCTGGCCTGACGGCGCCGGATCCGGAGGTGGGGCATCGCGTCACGCTACGCAGCGCCCGCGGCCCTCTCGCCCCGCCACGCAGCGCGCCCCCGCCACCCCACCCGGTCGGCCGACCGGCCACCCTCGCCGAAACAGCCAATCGCGACCACCAACTGCGCACAATCAGAAAACAGTTGGCACGAAACGAAGCCCGGCCCAGACGGTTCACTCGTACGGGGGCCCGGTTCGATTCCGTTCCCTCCAATGGCGTGACCCCGGCCGCCGCTCCCCCGTTGAGCCCGGCGAGCCGGGAACCACCCGGCCCCCGCACCTATGCCGAGGAGCCACCCCGTGCCGCGCATGCTCGACGTCAGTGATGAGGTACGTGCCGAGATCGGTGACGAAGAAGCCGACAGGCTGCTCGTCGGCGAGGACGCGCCGCGCAGTTACGACTGCACCTCCTGCCGCACCCCGGGCGACCCCGAGAACGACCGCACCAGCACGGTGCTGTTCGTCGGCGAGGAGACCGCCGTCCTTGCCTTCGCCCACGCCACCTGCATCCCCTCGCAGGTGGTCACCGTCTCCGAGGAGCAGCTCCAGGGCGCCGTCGCCAGCATCACCGGCGACAGCCCGGCGGCGCCCGGCGCCGGCGCGGCCCCGCAGAACGTGCCCGGCGGCCAGGCCGTCCTCGGCATCACCAGCGGCCTGGTCCTGATCAGCGGCGAGCTCCACCCCGCCCTGGTGGTCGAGCCGACCGCGCCGATCGCCCGCCCCGGCAGCGACGGTCCCGGCGACGACTTCCTCCCGCTCCTCATCGAGCAGGGCTTCATCCCGGTCATGGACACCGCCCAGCTCCCCACCGCGCTCAGCGGATGGTCGGTCCTGCTCGCCGGCGGCCAGCTGCACGCCGTCCTGCAGCCGGGTGCCGAGGGCGGCCGCCCGGTCGCCTGGTGGCAGGCGCACCAGGCCCTGTCGGTCACCGACGGCTGGCGCAACGCCGTCAACAAGACCCAGCGCGTGCTCATTTACGCCGCCCCGGTCGGATCGATCGGCCAGCAGCCCCGTGAGGACCTGCTGCGCGACGCCCTCGACAAGGCCGCCGCCGCGGGCAAGCTCGTGGCCGCCTCCATGCCCCTGGCCGGTACGCCCGGCGCCTGATCCACACACCGCAGATCGCCGCTGGGGCAGCCCCGGCGGCGATCTGCGTTTTCCGCCCGGCACCCCGCATCCGCGGGGCGCCGGTTTCGTTGGCTGATACGTGCATCCATACGACTCCTCCCGCGCCCCGTCCCGTACGAGCCCCGTCTCGCACACCCCGATCTACGACACCCTGTACTCGGAGTACCTGCGCGCCTTCCGGGCGCTGCCGGGCGACCGCACGGGCGAGGAGGATCTCGGGTTCACGGCCTTCTCGTACGGGGGCGGGTACACGGGCAGCAGCTCGTACGACAGCGGCTGGAGCGGTTCCTCGTGGCAGCGGGCCGACGGCTGGCAGCCCACGTACGTGGCGCAGCCGCAGGCCCAGCCCGCGTACTCGCACGCCGGCGGCACCGGATACGCCGACGGGCGGCCGCGCCAGACCGGGATGACGCACATCCCGGCGGCCCTGCCGCCCGCTCCGCGCCGGGGCTACTGACCCCGGACCTCCGTACCGCCCGTACTACTTCTTCTTCTTGTACTGGGCTCCGCGCTTCTCGCGCACCCGCACCGAGATGTGGATCGGGGTGCCCTCGAAGCCGAACTCCTCGCGCAGCCGGCGCTCGATGAAGCGCCGGTAGCCGTGCTCCAGGAAGCCCGAGGCGAAGAGGACGAACCGCGGCGGCTTGCTGCCCGCCTGGGTGCCGAACAGGATGCGGGGCTGCTTGCCGCCGCGGATCGGGTGCGGGTGGGCCGCGACGACCTCGCCGAGGAAGGCGTTCAGCCGGCCGGTGGGGACGCGCGTCTCCCAGCCCGCGAGGGCCGTCTCGATCGCCGGGACCAGCTTCTCCATGTGACGGCCGGTGAGCGCCGAGACGTTCACCCGCGGCGCCCAGGAGACCTGCTGCATCTCGGTCTCGATCTCGCGCTCGAGGTAGTAGCGGCGCTCCTCGTCGAGCTCGTCCCACTTGTTGTACGCGATCACGATCGCGCGGCCCGCCTCGACGGCCATGGTGATGATGCGCTGGTCCTGGACGCTGATCGACTCGGTGGTGTCGATCAGGATGACCGCGACCTCCGCCTTCTCGACGGCGGCGGCCGTGCGCAGGGAGGCGTAGTAGTCGGCGCCCTGCTGAAGGTGGACCTTCTTGCGGATGCCGGCGGTGTCGACGAACTTCCAGGTGATGCCGCCGAGCTCGATCAGCTCGTCGACCGGGTCGCGGGTGGTGCCGGCCAGCTCGTTGACGACGACACGGTCCTCCTTCGCCACCTTGTTGAGCAGCGAGGACTTGCCGACGTTCGGGCGGCCGATCAGCGCGATGCGGCGCGGGCCGCCGACGGCGGTGCCGAAGGTCTGCTCGGGGGCTTCCGGCAGGGCCTCGAGCACCGCGTCCAGCATGTCGCCGGTGCCGCGCCCGTGCAGGGAGGAGACCGGGTGCGGCATGCCGAGGCCCAGGGACCACAGGGAGGCCGCGTCGGACTCGCCGCTCTGGCCGTCGACCTTGTTGGCGCACAGCACGACGGGCTTGCCGGCCTTGCGCAGCAGCCGGACGACGGCCTCGTCGGTGTCGGTGGCGCCGACCTTGGCGTCGACGACGAAGACGACCGCGTCGGCGGCCTCGATGGCGTACTCGGCCTGGGCGGCGACGGAGGCGTCGATGCCGAGGACGTCCTGCTCCCAGCCGCCGGTGTCGACGACCTTGAAGCGGCGGCCGGCCCACTCGGCCTCGTAGGTGACGCGGTCGCGGGTGACGCCCGGCTTGTCCTCGACGACCGCCTCGCGGCGGCCGATGATGCGGTTCACCAGGGTCGACTTGCCGACGTTCGGCCGGCCGACGACGGCGAGGACGGGGAGGGGGCCGTGTCCGGCCGCCTCGATCGCGCCTTCGACGTCCTCGATGTCGAAGCCCTCTTCCGCGGCGAGCTCCATGAACTCCGCGTACTCGGCATCGCCAAGTGCTCCGTGGTCGTGCTGGTCGTTCATGAAGTCCGTTCCTCGTCGTTCGTGGTGGTCGGTGGTACCCGCGCAGCGCGGTTCCACTACTGGTTCAAGTCTCGCTCAGCGCCCGGTGAGGCGCTTGGCGTCGGCCAGGTGGGCGGTCAGCCGGTCCTGGATGCGTACGGTGGCCGCGTCCAGCGCGGTACGGGTCCGGCGGCCACTGCCGTCCCCGGCGTCGAAGGCCGACCCGAAGACGACGTCGACCCGGCTCTTGAGGGCGGGCAGGCCCTTGACGAGCCGGCCCCTGGTGTCGCCGCTGCCGAGTACGGCCACCGGCACGATGGGCGCGCCGCTGCGTACCGAGAAGTACGCGAGACCCGCGCGCAGCGAGGCGAAGTCGCCCTCGCCCCGGGTGCCCTCGGGGAAGATGCCGAGGGCCCCTCCATTGTCCAGCACGCTGAGGGCGCGGCTTATCGCCGTCCGGTCGGTGCCGCCGCGGTCGACCTTGACCTGCCCGATCCCTTCGAGGAGGGGGCCGAGCGGGCCGACGTACGCTTCCTTCTTGATCAGGAAGTGCAGGGGCCGGGGCGCGGTGCCCATGACCATCGGGCCGTCGATGTTGTGCGAGTGGTTCACGGCGAGGATGACGGGGCCGGAGACGGGCACCTTCCAGGCGCCGAGCACACGGGGCTTCCAGAGCCCGTACATGAGCCCGATGCCGATGCGCCTGCCGACCGCCGCACCCCTCAGGGAGGGCGCTTCGCTCACTTGCGGCCCGCCCGCTTCTCTTCCACCAGGGTCACGACGCACTCGATGACCTGGTCGAGCGTGAGCTCGGTGGTGTCCACCTCGACGGCGTCGCCGGCCTTGGCCAGCGGGGAGGTCTTGCGTCCGGAGTCGGCCGCGTCGCGCTTGATCAGCGCCTCCTTGGTGGCCGCGAGATCCACGGCCTCCTTGCCGCGGAGCTCACCGCTGCGCCGGGCGGCGCGCGCCTCGGCGGAGGCGGTGAGGAAGACCTTGAGGTCGGCGTCGGGCAGGACGGTGGTGCCGATGTCCCGGCCCTCGACGACGATTCCGTCGGCCTCCGCAGCCGCCTGCGCGGCGATGGAGCGCTGCAGCTCGGTGATCAGGGTGCGCACCTCGGGGACGGCGCTGACGGCGCTGACCTTGGAGGTGACCTCCTGGGTGCGGATGGGTCCCGCGGCGTCCAGGCCGTCCACCGTGATGGTGGGGGCGGCCGGGTCGGTGCCGGAGACGATGGCGGGCTTGCCCGCGGCGACGGCGATGGCCTGCGGGTCGTCGGTGTCGACGCCGTTGGTGATCATCCACCAGGTGATGGCCCGGTACTGGGCACCGGTGTCGAGGTAGCGCAGCCCGAGCTTGGCGGCCACGGCCTTGGAGGTGCTGGACTTGCCCGTGCCGGAGGGACCGTCGATGGCGACGATCACGGCTGCCGGAGCTGCGGTTTCCACGGTGCGGGCACCTTCCTGGTTGCGCGTACGTGTCCGGGCGCGCCAAAGCGCCCCCAACCAAGGTTACCGGGCCCCGGCGGCCCCCGGTCCCGCCTACTGCTGACGCAGTGCCCAGCCCCGCTCGCGCAGCTCGGCGGTCAGGCCCGCCACGGCCCGCGGTTCCACCATCAGCTGGACCAGGCCGGCCTGCTGGCCCGTGGCGTGCTCGATGCGCACGTCCTCGATGTTGACCCCGGCCCGCCCGGCGTCGGCGAAGATCCGGGCCAGCTCGCCCGGCTGGTCGCTGATGAGGACGGCCACCGTCTCGTAGACGGTCGGCGCCGCGCCGTGCTTGCCCGGTACCCGGACCCGGCCCGCGTTGCCGCGCCGCAGGACGTCCTCGATGCCCGCAGCGCCCCCGCGCCGCTTCTCCACGTCGGCCGACTGGAGCCCTCGCAGCGCGTCGACGGTCTCCTCCAGGTCGGCCGCGATCCCGGCCAGCACGTCGGCGACGGGGCCCGGGTTCGCCGACAGGATCTCCACCCACATCCGCGGGTCGGAGGCCGCGATGCGGGTGACGTCCCGGATACCCTGCCCGCACAGCCGGACGGCCGTCTCGTCGGCCTCCTCCAGCCGCGCGGCGACCATGCTCGACACCAGCTGCGGGGTGTGGGAGACGAGGGCGACGGCCCGGTCGTGCGCGTCCGCGTCCATCACCACGGGTACGGCCCGGCACAGGGACACCAGCTCCAGGGCGAGGTTCAGCACCTCGTGGTCCGTGTCCCGGGTGGGGGTCAGCACCCACGGGCGGCCCTCGAAGAGGTCAGCGGTGGCGGCCAGCGGCCCCGACCGCTCCTTGCCCGCCATCGGGTGCGTGCCGATGTACGCCGTGACGTCCACGCCGAGCGCCTCCAGCTCCCGGCGCGGTCCGCCCTTGACGCTGGCCACGTCCACGTACGCGCGCGCCGCCCCGCGGCCGATCGCGTCGGCCAGCGTCGCCGCCACGTGGGCCGGGGGTACGGCGACGATCGCGAGGTCGACCCTGCCCTCCGGGGCCTCGTCCGTGCCGGCCCCGAGGGCGGCCGCGGTATGGGCCTGGGCGGGGTCGTGGTCGACGAGGTGGACGGTGATCCCGCGGGCGGTCAGCGCGAGCGCCGCGGAGGTGCCGATCAGTCCGGTTCCGATGACGACGGCGGTTCTCACGGAGCTCTCCAGGGATGCGTGACGACGGGTTCTGACTCAGGGTAGCCAGGCCGTACGGCGCGAGGGCCCGGCTGCCCGTCCTGTGGGACGGCGGCCGGGCCCTCGCGTGCGGCTGCTACAGGTTCTGCTGCCTGATGATGTCCTCCAGCGAACCGGAGGGGATCTGTCCGGTCGGCGTCAGCTTGTCGACCGCCTGCGGCAGGACCTGCGCGATCTGGTCGGCGGCCTGGTCCGTGGAGACGCCGGCCTCCGCCGCGACCTTCTGCAGGGTGTCGTCCGGCAGCGCCGCCTTGATCTGGTCGGCGCTGACCGGCTCGTTCGCGCCGGTGCCGACCCAGGACTGCGCCTGGTCGACGAGGCCTGACTTGGTGAGCATCTCCAGCAGGCCGCCCAGCGGATTGTTCGCACCGCCTCCGGCCGACTGGCCGCCGCCCGCGCCGCCGCCCGTGAGTGCGCCGAGCAGGGAGCCGAGGATGTTGCCTCCGCCGCCGCTGCCGCCCTGACCGCCGCCGAGGAGCCCGCCGAGAAGAGAGCCGAGGTCGTTACCCGCCATGGTCATGCCTTTCGAAGAGGGACCGGGCCGTGCGAAAGCCGCGTACCCGGCTTCGAGACACGGACAATGTCACTCAAAGCAGACAGTGCCGCCACTTGGCGCACCCATCCCCCGGCCGCTGCGGTAGAACGATCGGCATGATCTTCCACCTCGTCCCGCTCGCCGACTGGACCGCCGCGCCCGGACTTCCGTACGCCCCGCCCTCGCTCGAGTCGGAGGGATTCGTGCACTGTTCGGCCGACCGGCCCACGGCGCTCGAGATCGCCGACTCGCACTACCGCGCGGTACCGGGGACGCTGCTCGCGGTGGAGCTGGACGAGGACGCCCTGCGCGCGGAGGTCCGCCGCGAGGGTGATTCCGGCGGCCGCTACCCGCATGTCCACGGCCCGTTGAACCGGGAGGCCGTGATCCGCGTGTGGGAGGTGGTACGCACACCCGGCACTCCTGCCTCACTGTCACCTTGGGAGCCGGGCAACCGAAACGGCGCGGCGGACTTCACCTGAGGCCCGCCGCAGGCCAGGATGCTGCTCGTCCATCCGGCCACGAAGCGAGGAGACACCATGAGCGACCCCACGCGCACCGCCCGGCGCACGGTACTGACGGCCGGCGCGGCCGCCCTGGCCGGCGGCGCGCTCACCGCCTGCGGCGGTGAAAGCGAGAAGGCACCCGCGAACGGATCGGAAACCGCGGCCGCCCCGGCCGCCCCGTCCACGCCCGCGGGGGGCGGCAAAGCCATCGCCAAGGCGGCCGACGTACCGGTCGGCGGCGGCAAGGTCCTGAAGGAAGAGAAGCTGGTGGTCACCCAGCCCACCGCCGGGTCCTTCCGCTGCTTCACGGCGGTCTGCACCCACCAGGGCTGCCTCGTGAACAAGGTGGAGAACGGCACCATCGACTGCCCCTGCCACGGGAGCAAGTTCAAGGACACGGACGGCGCGGTCGCCAATGGCCCGGCCACCCGCCCGCTGGCGGAGAAGAAGATCACGGTCGCGCCGGACGGCAATATCTCGCTCGCTTAGCGCACGGCCCCGTGCCTAGGCTCGCCGGATGGACGAGCTGACACTGGTACGGGACCACACGGTCTACCAGTGCGTGATGGGCTCCCGGGCGTTCGGGCTGGCGACGGAGGCGAGCGACACCGACCGGCGCGGTGTCTACCTCGCCCCGACGCCGCTGTTCTGGCGGTTCGAGAAGCCCCCCACGCACGTGGAGGGCCCGCGGGACGAGGAGTTCTCGTGGGAGCTGGAACGCTTCTGCGAACTGGCCCTGCGCGCCAACCCGAACATCCTGGAGTGCCTCCACTCCCCCTTGGTGGAACGGCTGACCCCGGTCGGCGGGGAACTGCTCTCGCTCCGCGAGGCCTTCCTCTCCCGCCGGGCCCACACCAGCTTCAGCCGGTACGCGGCCTCCCAGCGCGGCAAACTCCTCGCGGACGTCCGCATCCACGGCGCCCCGCGCTGGAAGCACGCCATGCACCTGCTGCGCCTGCTCCTGTCCTGCCGCGACCTCCTGCGCACGGGACGCCTGACGATCGACGCGGGCCCCCACCGCGACCGCCTCCTGGCGGTCCGCCGCGGCGAGCTCACCTGGGCCGAGGCCGACACCTGGATGTCCCGCCTCCAGGAGGAGACCGAGGCGGCCCTCGCCAGCACGCAGCTGCCCGCGGATCCGGACCACGCCAGGGTGCAGGACTTCCTCGTCCGCACCCGCCGCGCGTCGGCAGGCTAAGGACTGTGCGGACCTAGGAATCCCAGAGCGCGCCGAAGGCGAGGAGTTCGTCGCGGTACTCGATGCGGCCCTCCCAGTCGCGGGGCCAGACGTCCGCGCCGAGGTGGGCGCCCGCGAAGGCGCCCGCCAGGCAGGCGATGGAGTCCGAGTCGCCCGCCGT
Organism: Streptomyces sp. NBC_01546; assembly: GCF_045208355.1. Taxonomy (NCBI): domain Bacteria; kingdom Bacillati; phylum Actinomycetota; class Actinomycetes; order Kitasatosporales; family Streptomycetaceae; genus Streptomyces; species Streptomyces sp. NBC_01546. Next base: position 6,220,672 of record NZ_CP109379.1, on the reverse strand, counting down.
GCAGGCGGCTCGGCGCAGGGCCAGGAGGGGCTCCTGCGGGAAGAGCAGGAAGCACTGCAGGGCCGTGGCGAGGGCCTCCTCCGCGATCCAGCCGTCGCCCGTGGTCAGGCAGGGGTCCGTCTCCGGGGAGGGCGTGCGCAGGGCCGTGGACAGGCGCTCCAGGACGGCCAGGCACTCGTCCCAGCCCCGCGCCATGAAGGACTCCGGGGAGGCGTCGGAGGCCGTCCGCATCCACAGGTCGCCGAGCCAGCGCTCGTGGTAACGGGTGCGGTTCTCCAGGGCGTACGAGCGCAGCCTCCCGACCAGGCCCGTCACCTCGGCGCCCTGCGCCAGCAGGTAGACCGCCCGCGCCGTCAGGTCGGAGGCGGCCAGCGCCGTCGGGTGGCCGTGGGTCAGGGCCGACTGGAGCTGGGCGGCGCCGGCCCGCTCCTCCTCGGTCCAGCCGGGGACCAGCCCCACCGGGACCACCCGCATGTTCGCACCGCAGCCCTTGGAGCCGAGCTGGCTGGCGTCCCTCCAGTCCCGCTGCGGATCGTTCAGCAGACCGCACGCCCGCAGACAGGTGTTGCCCGGGGCGCGGTTGTTCTCCGGGGAGTGGTACCAGTCCACGAACTCCTCCCGGACCGGCCGCGCGAGGCGCAGCGGGCCGACCCGGCCGCGCTCCGCGGCCGTCCGCATGCCCCGTGCCAGCGCGAGCGTCATCTGGGTGTCGTCCGTGACGATGGCCGGCCGGGGCAGTTTCATCTCCCGCCACGGGCCGGTCTTGGCCAGGATCGACGGGACGTCGTTGAACTCCGTCGGGAAGCCGAGGGCGTCGCCCAGGGCCAGACCGATCAGGGCGCCCGTCGCGGCGCGCTTCGTCGGCGTGGGCATCGTCATCGCTTGTTTCCTTCCGAGGGGCGGAGCAGGGGCGGGTGCAGGGCGGTCGCCGGTCCCGGCCGGTACAGCGCGGCCGGTTTGCCGCGGCCTCCGGTCAGCCGGGCGGCTCCCGGTACGGCCTCGACGAAGCCGGGTGTGGCCAGGACCTTGCGGCGGAAGTTGGGGCGGTCCAGGGCGGTGTCCCAGACCGTCTCGTAGACGGACTGGAGCTCCCCGAGGGTGAATTCGGGCGGGCAGAAGGCGGTGGCCAGACAGGTGTACTCGAGCTTCGCGCCGACCCGCTCCCGCGCGTGGCCCAGGATCACGGCGTGGTCGAAGGCGAGAGGGCCGACCTCGGCCACCGGCACCCAGCGGGCGTGGGCCGCGTCCCCGCCGCCCTCCGCGGCCGGCTCCGGCATGTCCGGGACCAGCGCCGTGAAGGCCACCGAGACCACCCGCATCCGGGGGTCGCGGTCCGGCTCGCTGTAGGTGCGCAGCTGCTCCAGGTGCAGGGCCGCCACGACGGCCTCCGACAGGCCGGTCTCCTCGGCCAGCTCGCGGCGGGCGGCCGTCTCCGCGGACTCCCGGGGCGTGACGAAGCCGCCGGGGAGCGCCCAGGCCCCCTCGTACGGCTCCTGCCCGCGCCGGATCAGCAGCACGTGCAGCAGCCCGCCGCGCACGGTGAAGACGGCCAGGTCTACGGTCACCGCGAACGGCACGAAGGCGGAGGGGTCGTAGCCGGCGGTCATCGGGTCTCCGGCAGCGGGTCGGCGAAGTACCAGCCTTCGGCGAGCAGTTCGTCGACCGCCGCCACGGCCGCCGCCAGCCGCTCCTCGCGGTCCCCCCGTACGACGAGGAACCGCTTCCCGGTGCGCTCGAGTTCCTCGCGGAACCGCCCGGTCATCCAGGGGCGCAGGTGGGGGCCGTCCCGCAGCCCGTCGTCCTCGAAGGGCACGTCCGCGTGGTCCGTCAGCAGGTACAGGTCGCGCCGGGTGAGGGAGGCTGTCTTCTCGACCTCCTCGTTGCGGCCGCCCATGTACCGCTCGTGCCAGATGCCGGTCGCGAAGGAGTCGGTGTCGCAGAACAGCACCGGCGAGCCCAGCCGGGCCGCCCGTTCCTCGTCCGCGTCCTGCCGCCGGGCGATGACCGGGAACTCCTCCGAGGTGAAGGAGACGTCCGCCCAGCCGGCCGCCGGGTCCGCGGCGCGGGCCGCTTCCAGCTTCTCCTCGCTGTACCGGCGCCCGTACTCGGGGACCCAGCCGGTCCCGGCCCACACCCCGCCGCGCCGCCGGTAGTGCCCGGCCAGTGCCCGCGACAGCGTCGTGGTCCCGGTGGACTCGGCGCCGAGTACGACGACCCGCCGCGCGAGGAAGCCCCGTACGGCCGGTCCCAGGAAGTCCCAGCAGCCGGCGGGATCGGCCCGCACCGCCGTCCCGGACACCGGGAACAGGGTCCGCGCGGGGTCCACGCAGACCTCCTCGGCGCCGAACCGCCGCGCGAGCTCGGTCCCGTACTCCTCCGAGGTGAAGACGGCGTCGACCGGCCCGTCCAGCGCGCCCCGGAAGATCGCCATGTGGGCTTCCCAGACCGCCGGGTCGTGCAGGTCGACCGGGATGTCGTCGACGGCGCCGACCACGTCCGCGCCCGGGTGCGCCTCCCGCATCCACGCGACGCGGTCGGCGAGCGGCACCGACTCCACGGAGGCCGCGCAGACCAGCACGGTCAGCCGGTCGCACCGGTCCTGGGCGGTGCGCACCAGGTGGTGGTGGCCGGCGTGCGGCGGGTAGAACTTGCCCAGCACCAGGCCGTGCCCGAAGCGCCTCATGCCGTCGCCTCCAGGGCCGTACGGGCGCCCCGCGCCGGGAGCGTGCGCCGCCAGCCGACCAGCCCGGCCACGCAGAGCGCGAGGAAGCCGACGTACAGGCCGGAGGTCAGGTACAGCCCCTTGTACGCGTACAGCGGGACGTAGAGGAGGTCGGCGGCGATCCACAGCCACCAGGACTCGACGAGCTTGCGGCACTGGCCGTAGGTGGCCGCGAGCGAGAGCCCGGTGGTCAGGGCGTCCCAGAAGGGGACGGTCGAGTCGGTGGCGCTGCTCAGCAGCAGGGTGAGGCCGAGCACGCCCACCGCCCCCGCCGCGGCCAGCCAGGCCCATTCGGTGCGCGTGGTGCGGCGCACCGCCAGGGCCTCGGCGGTTCCTGGTCCACCCCCGTGGGTCCAGGACCACCAGCCGTACGCGGCGAGGGCGATGAAGACGATCTGCAGCCCGGCATCGGCGTAGAGGCCGGCCTGGGCGAAGAGCACGATGAAGAACAGGTTGTTGGCGATGCCGATCGGCCAGTTGGTGACGTGCTGCCGGGCGACGAGCCAGACGCACAGGGCACCAGTGGCGAATCCGAGTACCTCGGTCCAGCTCATGCTCATGACGACCTCCTTTAATAGTCATGTTGACTATAAACAGAGGAGGGGTCTCCGGGCAAGCGAAAAGCCCGCAGCGCCTCGGGGCACTGCGGGCTTTCGACCCGGGTTCGGGCGGTCCTTACAGACCGACCTCGCGCATCAGCATGCCGACCTCGGTGTTGGTCAGGCGGCGCAGCCAGCCGGACTTCTGGTCGCCGAGCTCGATCGGACCGAAGGAGGTCCGCACGAGCTTCTCGACGGGGAAGCCGGCCTCGGCCATCATTCGGCGGACGATGTGCTTGCGACCCTCGTGGAGGGTGACCTCGACCAGGTAGTTCTTGCCGACCTGGTCGACGACGCGGAAGTGGTCGGCGCGGGCGTACCCGTCCTCCAGCTCGATGCCGTCCTTGAGCCGCTTGCCGATCTCGCGCGGCAGCGGGCCGGTGATCGCCGCGACGTAGGTCTTCTTCACGCCGTACTTCGGGTGCGTGAGGCGGTGGGCCAGCTCACCGTGGTTGGTGAGCAGGATGATGCCCTCGGTCTCGGTGTCGAGCCGGCCGACGTGGAAGAGACGCGTCTCACGGTTGGTGACGTAGTCGCCCAGGCACTGGCGGCCGTCCGGGTCCTCCATCGTGGAGACGACGCCGGCCGGCTTGTTCAGCGCGAAGAACAGGTACGACTGGGTGGCGACGGTCAGGCCGTCCACCTTGATCTCGTCCTTCGGCAGGACGCGCTTGCCCTGCTCCAGCACGATCTCGCCGTTGACCTCGACGCGGGCCTGCTCGATGAGCTCCTCGCACGCGCGGCGCGAACCCATGCCGGCGCGGGCGAGCACCTTCTGCAGACGCTCACCCTCCTCCTCGGCACCCGGGAAGGTCTTCGGGGTCTTGATCACGGGCTTGTCGGCGTACCGGTCGCGCACGCGCTCCTCGATCCGCGCGTCCAGCTCGCGCGGGCGGGACTGGCCGCTCCTGCTGCCGGGACCGCTGCGCGGGCCGCCGGCCCCGCCGATGCCGGGGGTCCTGGAGGTCTTGGGGCCGCCCTTGGCACCGCCGCGCGCCGACGCGCCACGGGCACCGCCGCCGCCGGCCTTGGGGCCACTGCGGCCGCTGCGCTCGCCCTCGGGGCCCACGTCGTAGCGACGCTCCTCGGGGCGCGGGTTGCGGATCCGCGGCGGCGGAGCCTGGTCGCGGTCGCGCGAGTCGGAGCCGCCGCCCTGGTAGCCGCCACCGCCCTGGTAGCCGCCGCCGGAGGAGGAGCCACCGCGGTAGCCGCCCCCGCCGGAGGAGGAACCACCGCGGTACCCACCGCCGCCGGAGGAGCTGCCCCCGCGGGAGCCACCGCCGCCGCCGGAGGAGGAGCCACCGCGGTAGCCGCCGCCGGAGGAGGAGCCGCCGCGGGAGCCACCGCCACCGCCGGAGCCGCCACCGCGGTAGCCACCGCCGCCGGAGGAGGAGCTGCCGCCGCGGGAGTTACCGCGTGCGCCACCACCGCCGCCGCCGCTGTTCCTGTTGCCGCCGCCGTTGCCGTTGCTTCGCATCAAATGTCCGTCGTCTTGTCGTCGTCTTCATCGGTATCCGGTGAGTCCGGATCGAACGACGGCACACCTTCTTGCGTCTCGGCTTCGATCGCGTCCGCCTCGGGGAGGAAGGGCGCGAGTTCCGGGAGCTCGTCCAGGCCGCGCAGGCCCATCCGCTCCAAAAAGTGGTTCGTCGTCCTGTACAGGATCGCACCTGTTTCGGGTTCCGTCCCCGCCTCCTCCACCAGACCCCGCTGGAGGAGGGTCCGCATGACCCCGTCGCAGTTGACTCCGCGGACCGCCGAGACCCGCGACCGGCTCACCGGCTGGCGGTACGCGACGACCGCCAGGGTCTCCAGCGCCGCCTGGGTGAGGCGGGCCTGCTGGCCGTCCAGTACGAAGCCCTCGACGGCCGGGGCGTACTCCGCCCGGGTGTAGAACCGCCATCCGCCGGCGACCGGGCGCAGCTCGAATCCGCGCCCCTGGAGCGTGTACTCGTCGGCGAGCTCGCGCAGCGCGTCCGCGATCTCCCGCGGGGTGCGCTCCAGCACCTTGGCGAGGTGCGCCTCCGTCGCGGGCTCGTCCACGACCATGAGTACGGCTTCCAGCGCGGGCTTCAGCGCCAGCGCGGCCACGTCGCTGCTCATTCCTTGACCTCCACGATCTGGTCGAACTCGTCGGTCACGGTCGGCATGCCGTCGCCGTCCCCGCCGCTCCAGCGCACGGTCAGGGTCTTCAGGGCCTCCTCCTGGTCCAGGACCACCGCCTTCTCGCGGTAGAGCTCCAGGAGCGCCAGGAAGCGCGCGACGACGGTGAGGGTGTCCCCGGCGTCCTCGGTGAGCTCCTGGAAGGTGGCCTCCCCGCGGGCCTTCAGCATCCGTACGACGAGACCGGCCTGCTCGCGCACGCTGACCAGCGGCGCGTGGATGTGGTCCACGTAGACCTGGGGCTTGGCCCTGGGCTGCATGGCCTTGACCGCGAGGCGGGCGAAGCCCTCCGGGCCGATGGTGATGACGACCTCGGGCAGCAGGTCGGCGTGGTGCGGCTCCAGGCCGACGGTGCGCGGGTAGCGCCTGCCCTCGGCCTCCGCGCGCTCCTCGAAGATCGCGGCGATCCGTTTGTACGCCCGGTACTGGAGGAGGCGGGCGAAGAGCAGGTCCCGCGCCTCCAGCAGGGCGAGGTCGGCCTCGTCCTCGACCTCGGCGGCCGGCAGCAGCCGGGCGGCCTTCAGGTCGAGCAGGGTGGCGGCGACGACGAGGAACTCGGTGGTCTGGTCGAGGTCCCAGTCGGGGCCCATGGCCCGGATGTGGGCCATGAACTCGTCGGTGACCTTGGACAGCGCGACCTCGGTGACGTCGAGCTTGTGCCGGGAGATCAGCTGGAGCAGCAGGTCGAAGGGGCCCTCGAAGTTCGCGAGCCGCAGGGTGAACCTGCCGTCGCCTCCGGCGGGGCCCGCGCCGTGCGGGGCCTCGGCAGGGTCCTCGCCCGGGGCGTCACCGGCTTCGTCCGGGTCCGGGGGGCCGTCGCGGCCCTCAAGGGGCCCGTCAGCGGGCCCGCGGGGCCCCGGGGCTCCGCCCCGCCCTCGGACCGCGCTGGCGGCGCAGCGGGCGATTCAGGGCCGCCCGGGCCGTCTCCCGGCGCACCGGGACCGCGGCCCAGGATGCGCCGGGTCGGTCGGCCGGGTTCGGCGGGGAAGGGCATCGCGGTCCAGGTGGTGCGGAGGGGCGGCGTCACGGCCGGGTGCGGGACCGCGGCCACGAGCAGCCTAGCCAGCAGCCGGGGAAGCGGGCCGCAGGCCGGTCAGCGGCCGCGCAGGCGCCGTACGAGGATGCTCGCGTCCCCGCGGGATTCGAGATCGGCGAGGACGACCGCCACCGCCTCGCGGACGATGCGGCCCCGGTCGACCGCCAGCCCGTGCTCACCGCGCAGCACCAGCCGCGCGTGTTCCAGGTCCATGAGCTCCTCGGCGGAGACGTAGACCGTGATCTTCTCGTCGTGCCGCTCGCGCCCGCTGGGCCGGCGGTTCGCGCCCCGGCCCTGGCCCTTGCCGCGCCCGCCCGGCCCGGAGGCCGCGGAGGCTCCGTTGACAGAACCTTCCTGCGACCGCCGGGGTGCGCCCACCACGGATTCCGTGCCGGCCTCGGCCTCCCGGCTCCGGCCCTCCCCCGCCGCGCCCTCGGCCGAGGAGGCCGCGTGCTCGGCGGCGGGCGCCTCGTCGGCGCCCCGCCTCGGCGAGGAGGACTGGAGCGCCATCCCGCCGGTCGTACGGAACAGTTCGTCGGCTCCGGGCAGACTCACTCGGCGTGACACCGGGCGAGCACCTCCCTGGCCAGCTGGCGGTAGGCGGCGGCGCCGACGGAGTTGGAGGCGTACGTCGTGATCGGCTCACCGGCGACCGTGGTCTCCGGAAAGCGCACCGTCCGGCCGATGACCGTGTGGTAGACGTGGTCGTCGAAGGCCTCGACGACGCGCGCCAGCACCTCGCGGCTGTGCACCGTACGGGAGTCGTACATCGTGGCGAGGATGCCGTCGAGCTCCAGCTCGGGGTTGAGCCGCTCCTGCACCTTCTCGATGGTCTCGGTCAGCAGCGCCACGCCGCGCAGTGCGAAGAACTCGCACTCCAGCGGGACGATGACCTTGTGAGCCGCCGTCAGGGCGTTCACGGTCAGCAGACCGAGCGAGGGCTGACAGTCGATCACGATGTAGTCGTAGTCGGCCATCAGGGGCTTCAGGGCCCGCTGCAGGGTGGACTCGCGCGCGACCTCGCTGACCAACTGCACTTCGGCAGCGGACAGGTCGATGTTGCTCGGCAGCAGGTCCATGTTGGGGACCGCGGTCTTGAGCAGCACCTCGTCGGCCGACATGCCCCGCTCCATGAGCAGGTTGTAGACCGTCAGGTCGAGTTCCATCGGGTTCACGCCGAGACCCACGGACAGCGCGCCCTGCGGGTCGAAGTCGACGAGCAGCACGCGGCGCCCGTACTCGGCGAGCGCGGCACCCAGGTTGATGGTCGACGTGGTCTTGCCCACGCCGCCCTTCTGGTTGCACATCGCGATGATCTTCGCGGGACCGTGGTCGGTCAGCGGACCCGGGATGGGGAAGTACGGGAGCGGGCGTCCGGTCGGGCCGATCCGCTCACGGCGCTGACGGGCAGCGTCGGGGGCGAGGGTGGCCGCGTACTCGGGGTCCGGTTCGTACTCCGCGTCGGGGTCGTAGAAGTGCCCCTCGGGCACATTGTCGTAGTCGGCGAAACCAGTGGGCTTGTCGCCGCTCCGGTCGCCGGCCCTGGAGTTCACGTCTAGGCCGTCCATGCTCTTTTGGGGCGTCGTCATGTGCTGGTGGTTTGCGAAGGTGCGGACTGCGACGGAGCCGACAGCCTCGAGCCCGGTGGGGTTCTGACCCCGCTCCGGCACGCCTGCTCGACCACCCCCAGGAGCAAATGTCGACTCATTCACAAGTCGTCTTACCTCCTCGGACGTGACCAGGACACTTATCGATAGGTCAGCGTGGCACCATGCCGACGGTTGGCGACTCTATGGCGTGTCACCGCCCAGCGGCAACACAATCCGCCGGACCCGGCACGATGTGTCGGCAACCGAACACCACTCTGTCAAGGGCGCACGAGCTGTCGCCGCGAAGTTTCGCGGGTGTGCGAAAGGGTTAAAGGGTTACGTTCGAGGCGAGTTGAAGGGGTCTTCGGCGCACCCCGCAAACGCGTCCGGCCGGACCTTGCGGGCAAGGTCCGGCCGGATACGTGAGATTGACGTCAGTCGTTGACGCTTCAGCCGAGCAGCGTGCTCAGCTCGAGGGTCTCGAGGCCGTGGGCCTCGGCGACCGGACCGTAAACGACCTGGCCGTCATGGGTGTTGAGGCCCAGGCCGAGCGCGGGGTCACGACGCAGCGCCTCGACCCAGCCGAGGTTCGCGAGCTGCACGATGTAGGGCAGCGTGGCGTTGGTCAGCGCGTAGGTGGAGGTGTTCGGCACCGCGCCCGGCATGTTGGCGACGCAGTAGAAGACCGAGTTGTGGACCTGGAAGGTCGGCTCGGCGTGAGTGGTCGGACGGGAGTCCTCGAAGCAGCCGCCCTGGTCGATCGCGATGTCGACAAGGACACTTCCGGGCTTCATCTTGGCGACGAGCTCGTTGGTGACCAGCTTCGGGGCCTTCGCACCCGGGATCAGCACCGCGCCGATGACGAGGTCGGCCTCGACGACGGCCTTCTCCAGCTCGAAGGCGTTGGAGACGATCGTCTTGATCTTCGTGCCGAAGATCTTGTCGGCCTCGCGGAGCTTGTTGATGTCGCGGTCCAGCAGGGTCACGTGGAAGCCCATGCCGATGGCGATCTGCGCGGCGTTCCAGCCGGACACGCCGCCGCCGATGACCACGCACTCGCCGGCGTGGGTGCCGGGGACGCCGCCGGGGAGCACGCCACGGCCGCCGGCCGAGCGCATCAGGTGGTAGGCGCCGACCTGCGGGGCCAGACGGCCCGCGACCTCGGACATCGGGGCGAGCAGCGGGAGCGCGCGGTTGGCGAGCTCGACCGTCTCGTACGCGATGGCGGTGGTGCCGGACTCCAGCAGGGCGTCCGTGCACTCGCGGGAGGCCGCCAGGTGCAGGTAGGTGAAGAGGGTCTGGTCCTTGCGGAGGCGGTGGTACTCCTCCGCGATGGGCTCCTTGACCTTCAGCAGCAGGTCCGCGGTCGCCCAGACCTCGTCGGCGGTGCCGAGGATCTCGGCGCCGGCCGAGACGTACTCGGCGTCCGTGATCGAGGAGCCGACACCGGCGTTCTGCTCGACGAAGACCTGGTGGCCGTTACGGACGAGCTCGTGGACACCGGCGGGGGTGATGGCCACGCGGAACTCGTTGTTCTTGACCTCGCGGGGGATGCCGACCTTCATCGTCGATCACGGTCCTTGGCTCAGGGGATTTTTCGGGGCACTTCCATACATACCCGCCCACAAGAACGCGCAACGGGATGCACCACGGGATGACGTGGTGAACCCAGTTTAATGAAGGATGAACTCGTGTCTAGCCTTGCAAACAAATAATCTCAGTCGGAATCACTACGGATTTCGCAGGCTGCTGGGTCGTCTCCCAGCAATCTGTCGGCCGCGGACCGGTGCAGCCGGGCGGCTGCGGGGTCCCCCAGCCGGTCGAGCGTGTCGGCCAGCCGGACCTGGAGCGCGGCCTGCAGCCGCTGGTCCCCGGCGCGGCGCGCCAGCTCCACCGCCTCCCGGCAGGTGTGCAGCGATTCCTCGGGGCGGCCGGCGTATTCCTGGACCCGGGCCATCTCGCTCAACGCCTTTGCCTGGCCGGGCACATCGGCCAGCCGCCGGTAGCCCGCGGCGGCGGCCCGCCAGCTGCGCTGCGCGTCCCCGTACCGGCCCGCGTACGTGTGTACGTTTCCGAGTCGCCCGTACAGCCGGGCCTCGTCCGCGCGCTCCCCCCGCGCGAGGGCCTGGGCGAGTGCCCGGCCGAACCAGTCGGAGGCCCGGTGCCAGTCCGCCAGCTCCAGGTACGCGCCCCCTACGGATTCCATCGCGCGGCCGGTGGCGTACGGATCGTTCGCCGCCCGTCCGGCGTCCAGCGCGGCCCGGTAGCGGTCGAGCGCCTCCTGGGTCCGGCCGGTCTCGGCGTCCAGGTCGGCCAGGTTCAGCAGTGCGGCGGCCTGCTCCCGGTGCAGGCCGCGCCGCTCGGCCACGTCCAGGACCAGCCGGTGCAGCCCGTACAGCTCGGGGGCGGCCTCGGCGGTGCCGCGGTGCTCCGCCAGGGCCCGTACGAGGGCGGCGATCAGGCGGCGGGCCAGGGTGTCGAGCTCCCCGTCGGCCACGGCCAGGGAGGTGGCGGCCGAGAGCGCGGGCAGCCGGGTGTCCAGCCAGGTGGCGGCGGCCCGCCGGTCGGGGAAGCGCAGGGCGCGCGGCACCCCCTCCAGCTTCTCCCGCAGGCCGACCCCGTCATCCTCGTCCGGTTCGGCCATGGCCCGGCAGGAGTGCAGCAGCCGTACGGTGCGCTCCAGCATCCGGGCCCGGGCGAGCTGGACCTCGGCGGGGCGCTCCCTGGCCTCGAGCAGGGCCTGGAGCAGGGGGGCGAGGCAGCCGGGCAGCTGGAGCAGGCCGTCGTGGGCATGGTGCAGCAGGCCCAGCCCGGCGAAGTCGTCCAGCGTGGACTGGGCCGCGGCCACCGAGCAGCCGGCCAGGGCGGAGGCGGAGTGCGAGTCGACGATCCCGGCGGGGGCCAGTGGCAGCAGCCGCAGGGTCCGCTGGGCGGGCTGCGGCAGGGACTCGTAGACGAGCCGGAAGCCGCGGGCCAGCGCGCCGCCGACGCCGGCGGGCATGTCGTGCAGCTGCTTGGCCACGTCGGCGACCGAGGCCTTGGGGTGGGCGGCGAGCCAGCCGCCGACGAGGGCGAGCGCGGCGGGCTGGCCGCCGCACTCCTCGGCGAGGGCTTCGGCGGCGCGCGGGTCGGCGGTGACGCGGGTGTCCCCGATGCGCTGCGCGAGCATCTCCACGGCGGAGGGCGTGTCGAGTCCCCCCAGGGTGCAGGGCCGCACGTCGGGAATGCCGGTGAGCGGTCCTTCGGCGGTGACCACGACGAGGCACTCGGGGGTGTCCGGCAGCAGGGCGTCGACCTGGTGCGGATCGGCGGCGTCGTCGACCAGGATCACCACGCGGCGCCCGTCGAGCGCGGTGCGCAGGGCCGAGCTGAGCTCGTCCTCGCCGGCACCGGGCGGGGTGGCCTGTCCCAGCCCTTCCAGCAGGCCCCTGAGGGCCCGCTCGGTGGCCACGGTCTGCCCGCCGGGGGCGGTGAGCCGGGTCCGGAGCACCCCGTCGGGGTACTGCTCGGCGACCTCTCGCACGAACGCCTCGGCGAGCGCGGTCCGCCCGGACCCCGGCCGTCCGGCGACCAGCAGCACACGCGCGCGGGGTGCCTTGGCCTTGCGGCCCGAGAGGGTGTCGAGCCCGGTCCGTGCGATGTCCTCGCGCAGCTCCTTGAGCTCACGCCGCCGCCCGACGAAATCCGTCACGGATCCGCTCCTCTCCCTGCCTTCGGATTGCGAGCGTAGTTCACGCAGAGCGACGACCTGGGTGGAGCGCGGCGGACAAATCCCCCAATCGGGTCAGCAGATGGTCCTCTTTTTCACGCGCCGCTCCCGCGGATCGCCCCTGGCAGGCCTTTCCGGCTCCGCGCCGCTGCGCCGGACTCCGTCCCGCCCCGGACGGCTACGCCTCGTAGGGACGGGCCGGCCACGGGGCCTGGGGCGGGCGGAGGGCATCGACACCGCCCTCGGAGCCAAGGGCGGCGGACAGCGCCAGCACCCCGGACACCAGACCCGGGTTGCCGAGCCGGCCCGCCAGGACCCCGGCGACCAGTTCCGCGAGGGGAACGCGCGCGATCTCCATGTCCGCCTCCTCGTCGGAGACCTCGTACCGCTCTCCCTCCGCCTCCGACAGGGACCGCGCGAGGAAGACCCGGACCGCCTCGTCCGACCCGCCCGGCGAGGAGAAGAAGTCGACGAGGACCCGCCAGTCCTCCGCCTTGACGTGCGCCTCCTCGTACAGCTCCCGCTGGGCCGCGTGCAGCGGGTTCTCCCCCACCACGTCCAGCAGCCCGGCCGGCAGCTCCCACAGCCGGTGCCGCACCGGGTGGCGGAACTGCTTCAGGACCAGCACCCGCTGCTCCTCGTCCAGTGCCAGCACGCACACCGATCCGGGGTGCGCCTGGTAGTCGCGGCGCACCACCGCCCGGTCCGGCATCCGCACCTGATCCGAACGGACCGCCGTCTTCGCGCCCTGGAACGGGGTTCGCGACGCGATGACCTCCCACGACTCCGGTGTGTCCACGATGTCGTTGCCCATGGCCATGGCCAGCTACCTTCCCGAGAACGCGACAGCCGGGGCACGATCCGTGCCCCGGCTGTCTACGTTATGCGGTCAGGCTGTCAGGCCGTCACTTCGCGGACTGCTGCCGCTCCACGGCCGCCTTGACCAGGCCCGCGAACAGCGGGTGCGGGCGCGTCGGGCGGGACCGGAGCTCCGGGTGGGCCTGGGTGGCCACCAGGTAGGGGTGCACCTCGCGCGGGTACTCGACGTACTCGACGAGCTTGTTGTCCGGGGAGGTGCCGGAGAAGACGAGGCCCGCCTTCTTCTCCAGCTCGCCGCGGTAGGCGTTGTTGACCTCGTAGCGGTGACGGTGACGCTCGTCGACGTACGCCTGGTCGCCGTAGACCTCGCGCACGATGGAGCCCTCGGCGAGCTTCGCCGGGTACATGCCGAGCCGCATGGTGCCGCCCAGGTCGCCCGCGCCCTCGACGAAGGCCAGCTGCTCCTCCATGGTCGAGATGACCGGGTGCGGGGTGGAGGCGTCGAACTCGGTGGAGTTGGCGTCCTCGATCCCCGCGAGGTTGCGCGCGGCCTCGATGACCACGCACTGCAGACCCAGGCACAGGCCGAGCAGCGGGATCTTGTTCTCGCGGGCGTAGGTGATCGCGCCGACCTTGCCGTTGACACCGCGGTCGCCGAAGCCGCCGGGCACGCAGATCGCGTCCACGTCGCCGAGCACCTCCGCGGCGCCGGCCGGGGTCCGGCAGTCGTCGGAGGTGACCCACTTGATCTGGACGCGGGCCTTGTTGGCGAAGCCGCCGGCGCGCAGCGCCTCGGTCACCGACAGGTAGGCGTCCGGCAGGTCGATGTACTTGCCGACGAGCGCGACCTTGACCTCGTGGTCGGGGTTGTGGACCCGGTCCAGCAGGTCCTCCCAGACCGTCCAGTCCACGTCGCGGAACGGCAGGTCGAGCTTGCGCACGACATACGCGTCCAGGCCCTCGGTGTGCAGCACCTTCGGAATGTCGTAGATCGACTTGGCGTCGATCGCCGCGACCACGGCGGCCTCGTCCACGTCGCACATCAGCGAGATCTTGCGCTTGATGGAGGTGGGGACGTCACGGTCGGCGCGCAGCACGATCGCGTCGGGCTGGATGCCGATGTTGCGCAGGGCCGCGACCGAGTGCTGGGTCGGCTTGGTCTTCAGCTCGCCGGAGGGGCCGATGTAGGGCAGCAGCGAGATGTGCACGACGAAGACGTTGTCGCGGCCGACCTCGTGGCGGACCTGGCGGACGGTCTCCAGGAACGGCAGCGACTCGATGTCGCCGACGGTGCCGCCGACCTCGGTGATGACGACGTCGACGTCCTCGGTCGCCATGCGGCGGATGCGGTGCTTGATCTCGTTGGTGATGTGCGGGATGACCTGCACGGTGTCACCGAGGTACTCGCCGCGCCGCTCCTTGGCGATGACCTGCGAGTAGACCTGGCCGGTGGTGACGTTGGCCGAACCGTCGAGGTCCACGTCGAGGAAACGCTCGTAGTGGCCGATGTCCAGGTCCGTCTCGGCGCCGTCGTTGGTGACGAACACCTCGCCGTGCTGGAACGGGTTCATCGTGCCCGGGTCGACGTTCAGGTACGGGTCGAGCTTCTGCATCGTGACCCGCAGGCCGCGCGCCTTCAGCAGCGCACCCAGGCTGGAGGCCGTCAGGCCCTTGCCGAGGGACGAAGCGACACCCCCGGTGACGAAGATGTGCTTGGTCGTCATGGCTGTGCTGTTTCGAAAAGCAGCGGGCGGCGTCGCCAAGAGGGGGCTCCCGTGGTCGCGAGGTGAGGTGCGTCCGGCGCCGGCCACCGTCGATCCGGAAGGGTCTCAGGGGGCGCCGAAGCTGCGGTTTCGGGGCTCCTGATTCGCACAGGCAGACCACCGGTCCACGGGGTACCAGCCTATCAGCGCCCGGGCCCGTCTGCCTCCGGCCACGCGGTGCGGGGGTCCGGTCCGGGGGCGCGGGAGGGGCGGCGGAGCGACGTACCGGCAGGTCACCCGTTTGGCCCAGCCGCATTCTTCCGCGGCTTAAGGGGATCACTAGGGTGCCGTCATATCCTGCTCGGATATTGCACACATCGCCGCCGAGCAGTCCGTCACACGGCCGCACCGAGCCGACATACGGAATCATGGGCTCAACGCGGAGATCCCCACCCACAGGAGACCGCGCAACCGCGCAATGCAAGCGCCCTTCGGGGCGGACGTGGCCGTTCGACTGGAGATGCAACGTGTCCGGGCGCATCGAGGATTACGCACTGATCGGGGACATGCAGACCGCGGCGTTGGTCTGCCGGGACGGGGCAGTGGACTGGTTGTGTCTGCCACGTTTCGACTCCCATGCCGTGTTCGCGAGCATTCTCGGCACCGAGGACCACGGGTTCTGGCGGATCGGCCCGGCGTTCCCGGCCGGCTCCGAGGCCCCGCGTGCCACGCGACGCCGCTACCGCGGCGACTCGCTGGTGCTCGAGTCGGAGTGGGAGACGCCGCGCGGGACCGTCCGCGTGATCGACTTCATGCCGCCACGCGAGGATCACGCTCCCCAGCTGATCCGCATCGTCGAGGGCGTCAGCGGGCGCGTGAAGATGCGCTCCGCGCTGCGCATGCGGTTCAGCTACGGGCGGGTCGTGCCCTGGGTGCACAAGGTCGACGGGCGCACGGTCGCCGTCGCCGGCCCCGACTCCGTGTGGCTGGACACCGAGGCGCAGACGTACGGCAAGGACCTGACCACGTACTCCGACTTCACCGTCGGGCCGGGCGACCGGATGGCCTTCAGCATCAGCTGGGAGCGTTCGCACCGCGGCGCGCCCGAGGCCCCGGACGCCGAGGCGGCCCTCGACTCCACCGCCGAGTTCTGGCGCGAGTGGGTCGAGCAGTGCACGTACCACGGGCCCTACCGGGAGGCGGTGGTCCGCTCCCTGATCACCCTCAAGGCCCTCACCTACGGCCCCACCGGCGGGATCGTCGCCGCGCCGACCACCTCCCTGCCGGAGGAGATCGGCGGGGTCCGCAACTGGGACTACCGCTACACCTGGCTGCGGGACGCCGCCATCACGCTCTCCTCGCTGCTGCGCACCGGCTACCGCGAGGAGGCCCGCGCCTGGCGCGAGTGGCTGCTGCGCGCGGTGGCCGGCGACCCGGAGAACCTGCAGATCATGTACGGGATCGCGGGCGAGCGGGAGCTCGGCGAGACCGAGCTGGACTGGCTGCCGGGCTACGAGAACTCCCGCCCGGTCCGCGTCGGCAACGGCGCCGCCGGGCAGCTCCAGCTCGACGTCTACGGCGAGGTCACCGAGGCCCTGCACCTGGGCCACATGACCGGCCTGGCCCGCAGCGACTACGCCTCGCTGCTCCAGCTCAAGCTGATCCGCTACCTGGAGACCCACTGGGACCAGCCGGACGAGGGCATCTGGGAGGTGCGCGGCCCGCGCCGCCACTTCGTGCACTCGAAGGTGATGGCCTGGGTGGCCGTGGACCGCACGATCAAGCTGATCGAGAGCGGGGACGCGGACGGTCCGCTGGAGCGCTGGCGCGAGCTGCGCGACGAGATCCACCAGGACGTGTGCGAGAAGGGCTACGACAAGGAGCGCAACACCTTCACCCAGTCGTACGGGTCGAAGGAGCTGGACGCCTCCCTGCTGCTGATCCCGCAGATGGGCTTCCTGCCGCCGGACGACAAGCGGGTCATCGGCACCATCGAGGCGATCCAGCGCGAGCTGTCCACGCCCGACGGTTTCATCCTGCGCTACCCGACGGCGGGCGAGGAGGCCGGCGTGGACGGCCTGGAGGGCGACGAGGGGGCCTTCCTGGCGTGCTCGTTCTGGATGGCCGACGACCTGGCGATGATCGGGCGGGTGGACGAGGCGCGCCGGCTGTTCGAGAGGCTGCTGTCGCTGCGCAACGACCTCGGGCTGCTGGCGGAGGAGTGGGACCCGCGGCTCCAGCGCCAGGTCGGGAACTTCCCGCAGGCCTTCAGCCACGTTCCGCTGATCGACACGGCACTGCGGCTGACCGCGAGCGGGGCGTACGGGGGGTAGCGCCGGGCCGGGGCACGGACAGCGCTCTTCTCCCGCCGCGCCCCGGTGATCGCCTCCGCCTACCCTGGAAGGGTCCTATGCCCTTCTCGGAAGGGGGAGGCCATGGCGCCCCTGTCGAAGGCGGGCACGGCGCTCGCCGCGCTCCGCGAGGATCTGGCCGGTGACGTCTTCGCCCCGGACGATCCGGGCTACGACGAGGCCCGGACGATCTTCAACGCGATGATCGACCGCAGGCCCGCCGTCATCGCCCAGTGCGCGAGCGTCGCCGACGTGGTCACCGCCGTACGGTTCGCACGGGATCTGGACCTGAAGATCTCGGTGCGCGGCGGCGGGCACAGCGTCGCCGGGATGTCCCTCAACGACGCCGGCCTGGTCGTGGACCTGCGCCGGATGCACGAGGTGACGGTCCATCCGGCGGCGAGGGCGGTCCACATCGGGGGCGGGGCCACGATGAGCCACCTGGACCGGGCCTGCGAGCCGTACGGCCTGGCGACCACCGGTGGCCGGGCTTCCACGACCGGCGTCGGCGGCTTCGTGCTGGGCGGCGGCTCCGGCTGGCTGGACCGGAAGTTCGGGCTGGCCGTGGACAACCTGCTGGGCGCGGAGCTGGTCACCGCCGACGGCGAACTGCTCCAGGTGACCGCGGAGGACCATCCCGAGCTGTTCTGGGGGCTGCACGGCGGCGGCGGGAACTTCGGGATCGCCACCTCGCTGACGCTGCGGCTGCACGAACTGCCGGTCATGTCGATCGCGTTCGTGCTGTACCTGCCGGAGCGCGGGCCCGAGGTGGTCCGTACGTACCGGGACGTCATCGAGGCGGGACCGCCCGAGGCGAGCGGCGCCGCGCTCTACATGACGGGCCCGCCGGAGGAGTTCGTCCC
Organism: Streptomyces sp. NBC_01546; assembly: GCF_045208355.1. NCBI lineage: Bacteria > Bacillati > Actinomycetota > Actinomycetes > Kitasatosporales > Streptomycetaceae > Streptomyces > Streptomyces sp. NBC_01546. Next base: position 6,203,118 of record NZ_CP109379.1, on the reverse strand, counting down.
GCCGCATCTGGTCGGCCTGCTGATGGCCGGCGTACTGCTGACGTACGCGGGGCCCGAGGAGGAGATGCGCAGGCTCGCCGCACCGCTGCTGGCGATCCCGCACGAGTCCGAGGTCGTCACGGTCATCCCGTACGCCGACCTGCAGTGCATGATCGACGATCCGCCGGGCATGCGGAACTACTGGTCGGCGGAGTACCTCACCGGGGCGCCGGACGAGTTCGTGGACGTGTTCTGCGCCCGCGCCGACTCGATGCCGGTGCCGACCGGCACCCAGCACCTGATCTGGCCGCAGGGCGGCGCGATCGCCTCGGCCCCGGGCGACTACCCGGTGCCGTACCGGGACGCGGCCTGGGCGGTGCACCCGTTCGGGATCTGGGAGGACGCGGCCGACGACGACCGGGTCCGCCAGTGGGTCAAGGACGTCCGCGCCGATGTCCAGCCGTGGAGCACCGGCGCGGTCTACCTCAACTTCACCGGGGACGAGGGCTCGGACCGGGTGGTCGCGGGCCTCGGCCCCGAGAACATGCAGCGGCTGGGCGCGCTGAAGCGGCAGTACGACCCGGACAACGTCTTCCGCTTCAACCACAACATCCGGCCCGCCTGAGGCTCACGTGAGGGCGGCGATCACCTCGCGCGCCGCGCGCTCGCCCTCGGTGGCGCCGCCCTCCATGAACCCCTGGAAGTCGTAGCTGCAGTGCTCGCCGCCGATGTGGATGTTGCCCTGCGCGGTGCCCTCGTACTTGGCGTAGCGGTGCAGGTAGCCGGTGGGCCAGTACGAGTAGGCGCCCAGGGCGTACGGGTTGCGGTGCCACGCGGAGAGCTGGGCCCGCCCGTTCCAGACCGCCTTGCTGCCCGGGAAGAAGGAGTCGACGCCGGTCAGCACGCGGCCCGCGAGGTCGCGCACGTACGGGTCGGCCTCGGTGGCGAAGGGGGTCGCGGGGGTGAGCGCCCCGGCCAGGGTGCCGCCGCCGTACTGGAGCAGGATCCCGCCTGTGCCGGGCTGCACCTTGGTGGTGTCCCAGGTCTGCTGGACGTCGGAGTCCGTGAAGCAGTCGCCGGCCGAGACGCCCGGCCAGGGTCCCGTACCGCGCCAGGGGCGGGCGGTGAACTGCATGTTGAGCTTGGTGCAGTAGCCCATCCTGGCGTCCCTGAGCAGGTTGCGCATGAGCGGGTCGAAGCCCGCCCCGGAGGTGTCGATGCGCTGGAGGATGGGAAGCGGCAGGCACAGGACGGTGTGGTCGGCGATGACGGTCCGGGTCGCGCCCGAGTCGTTGAAGGTGAGGGTCTGGGTGCCGTCGGCGTTGGCGCGTACGGCGAGCAGCTCGCGGCCCATCACCAGGGTGCCGGCGGGCAGCGCGGCGGCGATGGCGTTCGGCAGCCGGTCGTTGCCTCCGGTGATGTGGTAGCGCTCGTTGGACAGGCCCCAGACGTTGAAGTTGCCGGGGTTGGGCTGATAGCCCATCAGGAGGACCAGGGCGAGGGCGGACTGCCGGTCGGTGTCGGCCCCGTACTCGACGTTGTAGGCCACGTCGATGAAGCGGCCCAGCCGGGAGCCGTGGCCGCCGGGGACCCGGGTCTCGATCCACTCGTACAGGGTCATGTTGTCGAGGGCGGTGCCGGTGGGGGTGGTGGTGCTCCAGGTGACCTCGCCGGCTTCCTGGAGGTCGCGGCGCAGCGCCTGGTAGACGGCCTTGAAGTCCTCGTCGGCCTGGGTTCGGGAGTAGTACTCGCCGTTGAACCAGAGGACTTCCTCCGCCCCGTTGGGGCCGCCGCCGAGGAAGTCCTCGGTGGGCAGGCCGAAGCGGCGGCACAGTTCCAGGATCTTCTTGTGGCTGGTGTCGATCAGCTCGCCGCCGATCTCCGAGGTCTGGCCGTACGCCCAGTGGTCGCGTTGGGTCCACATGCGCCCGCCGACCCGGCCGGGGTTGGCCTCGTACAGGGTGCAGGGGACTCCGGCGTCCCGGAGGGTGAGGGCGGCGGTCAGGCCGGAGATGCCCGCGCCGACCACGGCGACCCGTGCGGGGCCCACGGGCTTCTTGGCGGGAGCCGGCTCGACGGCGTAGGCGGTCCCGGACGAGGCGAGGGCGGTCCCGAGGCCGAGGGCGGCGGCCCGGCCGAGGAGTTCGCGACGGGTGGAGCCGCGGACCTCGGCGGCGGGCAGGCCGAGGCTGCGGGCGGCGGCGTGCTCGGCCGCGAGTCGGCGCAGGGCGTGCATCAGGGGCGTACGGGCCATGGCTGCGCTCCTCAGACGTTCGCGGCGGCGGTGGAGGGGGACGGGACGTCGGGACGCTCGGCCGCGTCCTCCAGGACGATCCGGCCGATGATCTCGTAGCGCTCGGGGGCCTTCGCCTTGAGCCAGAAGCCGAGGCCGAGACCGCCGAGGAAGACTCCGCCGACGATCCACGGGATCAGCGTGAAGAAGAGGGAACCGGCTGCGGCCCCCGCCGCGGTCTCCATGTTGAGGACCAGCAGGACGACGACGGCGGTCATGCCGAGACCGCCGAGCAGCGGAGCGGTCAGGGTCGTGAACCAGTGCCGGTCCTCGGGGTGGTTCTTGCGGAAGTACCCGATGACGGCGAACGAGCAGAGCGTCTGGACGATCAGGATCGCCATGGTGCCGAGGATCGCGAGCAGCGTGTACAGGTGCAGGTACGGGTCCTGCCCGGTGAGCCAGAACCCGGCGACGAGGGCGGTGGCGATGGCGGTCTGCACCACCGAGGCCACGTACGGGGATCCGTGCCTGGCGTGGGTGCGGCCGAGCTTCGGGGAGAGGAAGCCCTCGCGGCCGATGGCGTAGAGGTAGCGGGCGGCGCACTGGTGGAAGGCCATGCCGCAGGCGAAGGAGCCGGTGAGCAGCAGCCATTGGAAGGCGTCGACGGCCCAGGCGCCGATGAAGGTCTGGGTGGGGGCGAAGAACAGGTCGAGGGGGCTGGTGGAGGCGGACAGTTCCACGGACTTGGCGAGGCCGTTGCCCGCGATGGTCATCCAGGAGACGTAGATGTAGAAGAGGCCGACACCGACGACGGAGATCAGGGTGGCCTTGGGGATGACCCGCTTGGGGTCGCGGGACTCCTCGCCGTACATGGCGGTGGACTCGAAGCCGACCCAGGACCAGAAGGCGAAGAAGAGCCCGAGTCCGGCGGACGTTCCGGTGAAGGCGTTCTTCGGGTTGACGGGCTCCAGCGGGATCCCGTCCGGTCCGCCCCCGGCGACCAGGACGGCGGTGGCGACGGCGAACAGCACGGCGATCTCGGCGAGGAGCATCACGCCGAGGGCCTTGGCGGTGAGGTTGATGTCGAAGTGGGCGAGGGCGGCGGTGACGGCGAGCATGGCGGCCGCGTAGAGCACCCACGGCAGGTCGACGCCGAGCTGGTCGTGGACGGTGGTCTTCGCGAAGTAGGAGAAGACCCCGACGATCGAGGCCTCGAAGACGATGTAGGCGAGGACGGCGAGCATCCCGGAGGCCATGCCGGCGATGCGGCCGAGGCCGTGCGAGATGTACCCGTAGAAGGCGCCCGCGGCGGTGATCCGCTTGGCCATCGCCACGTAGCCGACCGCGAAGACCGTGAGCACGAGCGTCGCGAAGAGGTATCCGGCCGGGGCTCCGACGCCGTTGCCGAAGCCGACCGCGATGGGGAGGTTGCCGGTCATGGCGGTGATCGGCGCGGCGGTGGCCACCGCCATGAACACGACGCCGACGAGCCCGACCGAGTTGGCCTTCAGCCGCTGGATCTGTGGAGCCGCGGGGGTCTGCGGCGACCCGCCCGTGTTGTCTCTGCTCATGGCGTCCTCTTCCGTGTGGAGGGCGCCCACTCTCGCCCCGGGTGACGCAGACCACAATCGGCACGTGGTCCGATAATCTCCTTGCGGGGACGACGAGTTGTCGGGCCGGATGGGGGGCAGACCGGACTTGTGACCGGTGGGTGATGTGATCGGAACAGGACGGGCCGGTACCGTCCCACGATATGGACGACCAGGGCGGAATCACGGTTCAGCGGGCACTGGAACTGCCGGGGCTGCGCAGCGGACTGCCGGAGGTGGTGGCCTGCGCCGACCGCCTGGGCCGGACCGTCCGCTGGGTGCACGCGGGTGAGGTCCCGAACATCGCCTCGCTGCTCAAGGGCGGTGAGCTGCTGCTGACCACGGGTCTCGGCCTCGGCACGCGGCCCGCCGAGCAGCGCGCCTTCGTACGACGCCTCGCCGACCGCGGGATCGCCGCGCTGGTCGTCGAGCTGGGGCCGCGGTTCACCCGGCTGCCGGCGACGATCGTGGAGACCGCTCGCGCGGCGGGCCTGCCGCTGGTCCAGCTCCACCGGGAGGTCCCCTTCGTCACCGTCACGGAGGAGGTCCACACCGAGATCGTCAACCACCACTACGCGCTGCTCCAGCGGGCCGAGGAGGTCCACCGGCGGTGTACGGAGGCCCTGTTGGGCGGCGGTGGCATCCCGCAGGTGCTGCGGATCCTGGCCGACTTCACGGGCAACCCGGTCTTCCTGGAGACCCCCGACGGACAGCTGCTCTACGCGGCCGGCAGCTCGGGCGCGGACACGGGCGCCGACCCGCTCCAGGTGTGGGAGGGCCTGCGGGGCCAGCGCGAGGCCGAGCCGTCGGCGAACACCGTGGTGATCGACGTACCCGGCGGGGGCCACGGCACGGGCTCGGTCCGGGCCCGGGTGGTCCTGGTCGGGGTCACCAGCCCGCTGCTGCCGGTGCACCGGATGGCGGCGGAGCGTACGGCGGGCGTCCTGGCCGTCGTCCTCATGCAGGCGCGGCAGGAGGAGGAGCTGGCGGCGCGCGGCCGCGGCGACTTCCTGACGGACCTCGCCGAGGGCCGCATCTCGGCGGAGGACGCCCCGGCGCAGGCCCGCGTCCTGGGCTTCAAGCCGGGCACGGGCCCGCTGCTGCCGATAGTGATGCGCCTGTCCACGGACCTGGGCCCCTCGGGCAACTGGGCCGTCCTGGCCCGCGCGGTCCTGGAGGAGCTGTCGTCGGTCGGGGTTCCGGTGCTGCTGGGCGTCCGCCCGGTGGAAGGGCGGGTCCCGCTGCTGGTCTCCCTGCGCGCGGAGTCGGAGCGCACGGCGGTGGCGGACCGGGTGGCGGCCGCGCTGCGGGCGGGCGTGGAGCGCGCGGGCCTCGACCGGGCCTCGGCCCCGCCGGCCGTGGTCGTCGGCGTCGCGGGCGGCTGGGCGGCCGCATCGGCGGGCCTGCGCCACGCGGCGGAGACCGCCACGGCGGCCCACGGCCTGCCGGCCCGCCCCTGGTACGACGCGAGGAGGCTGGACATCGACCTCCTCCTGTGGCGGCTGCGCGAACACCCGGACCTGGCGGCCTTCGTGGACCGCGCGATCGGCCCGCTCCGCACGCACGACACGACCTCCCGGCCGCCGCTCCTGCCCACCCTGGAGACGTACCTGGCCCATGCGGGCCGCAAGGCGGAAACGGCCCGCGAGCTCCACCTGAACCGGCAGACCCTGTACAACCGCCTGGCCCGGATCTCGGAACTCCTGGGCACGGACCTGGACGACCCCGAAACGGTCCTCTCCCTCAGCCTGGCCCTCCGCGCCCGCCGCCACGTTCCTTCCTGACGGGCCCTTGGCACCGCTCGGCGCCAGCGCGCCTCCCGGGCGGGGCTCCGCCCCAGACCCCTACGGCGCTCCGCGCCCGCGCCTCAAACGCCGGCGGGGCTGGGTAATGCCCGGCGGACGGCTACCGCCGCCCGCGTTCCATCAACTCGTCGTAGACGGACAGGACCTGCGCGACGGTGTCGTCCTCGGACGGCCACGTCGCGGCCTGCACCCGCCCCGCGGCAACCAGCCCGGCCCGACGCCCCGCATCCGACAGCAGGCCGGTCACGGCCGAGGCGAGGGCCTGCGGGTCCCCGTACGGGACGAGCACCGCCCCCTCCCCCACCAGCTCCGGCACGCCCCCCACCGCCGTGGCCACCAGCGGCACCCCCACCCGCAGCGCTTCCTGCGCCAGCAGGGCCCGCTCCTCCCACCGGCTCGGCAGCACCGCCAGGTCCGCCGCCGCGAGCAGCTGCGCCGCGTCCCGGCGCCGCCCCAGCAGCCGCACCGGCAGCCCCTCGGCCTCGATCCGCCGGGACAGTTCGGCCCGTAGCGGCCCCTCCCCCGCGATCACCAGCAGCGGCAGGGGTTCCAGCGTCCGCCACTCCCGTGCCGCGTCGAGCAGTACGGAGTACCCGCGGTGCGGTACCAGGCTCCCGACCGCGATCAGCAACGGCCGTTCCACCACGCCCAGTTCCGCCCGCACCTTCCCGGGATCGGCCCCCGCCGCGGCCGCCGGCACGGCAACCGGTGCCAGTCGCGCGTCCCGCGCCCCCCGCAGCCGGGCCCGGTCCACCAGGTCCGAGGAGGCCCCCAGCACGACCGCCGCGGCCCGTGCCACGTGCCGCTCCAGGATCCGGCTGAGCCGCCCGAGCGCGGCGCCGGCCGCACCGGCGGCCGCCGGGCCGTCTCCGTGCCAGCTCACCACCAGCGGCACCCGGCGCCCCCGCAGGGCCAGCGCGGCCCGCATCCCGGCCCGTACCCCGTGCGCGTGCACGACGTCGGCCGTGGCGCAGGCGGCCCGCAGCGCGTTCACGGCGTCGGGCGCGAACTGCGCCCCCGCGCCGGTGAAGTCGTACTCGCCCTCCGCCTCGACGGGCGCGCACACCGTGACCCGTACCCCGCGCGCGGCGAGCCCGGTCGTGAGCGACCGTACGTGCGCGTTGCTGCCCGCGCCCGCACCGCCGCCGAGCACTTGGACGGTACGCAGCGGCGGCCGCCCGTAGGGCTGGGCCGCGGCGGACGGGTAGACCGGGGAGCTGCTCACGGGCCGAAGCTCCAGGGTGTGGGAGTCAGAGACGTCGCCCAGGATGCCAGTCCGCACGCGCGTTCCGGGACCATACGGGTGCGGATCCCGTGAGAGTTGCCGCGGGACGCCCCCCAGCCTCACCCACACGGGCTAGCGGGGCGTCAACGCTGACGGCTGTCCGCGCGTGCCGCCTCGAGGAGTTCCTCGGCATGTGCCCGCGCCGAGACGGAGTCCTCGTGGCCCGCCAGCATGCGCGACAGCTCGCGGACCCGGTCCTCGCCCTCCAGGACGGTGACACCGCTCCTCGTGACCGATCCGTCGTTGGTCTTCTCGACGAGCAGCTGCCGGTCCGCGAACGCCGCCACCTGCGGCAGATGGGTGACGACCACCACCTGGGCCGACTTGGCGAGCTTCGCCAGCCGCCGCCCGACCTCGACGGCGGCCTTGCCGCCGACGCCCGCGTCGACCTCGTCGAAGAGGTACGTGGGCACCGGGTCGGAGCCCGCGAAGACGACCTCCACGGCCAGCATCACCCGGGACAGCTCACCGCCCGAGGCACCCTTGGCGATCGGCCGCGGCTGGGCGCCGGGGTGCGGGGCCAGCAGCAGTTCCACCTCGTCCGCGCCCGAGGGTCCGTAGGCGACCGGGCGGCCGTCCACGTCCACCCCGTCGGGGTCGTCGGCCTGCCTGACGTCGATGGTGACCCGGGCGTGCGGCATCGCCAGCGAGGCCAGCTCCTCCGTCACGGCCGAGGCGAACCGGGTCGCCGCCTCCACCCGCGCGTCCGTCAGTGCCTGGGCCAGCGCCGACAGTTCGGAGCGCAGTCCGTCCCGCTCGGCGGTCAGCTCGGTGATCCGCTCGTCGTCGCCGTCCAGCTCCAGCAGCCGCGCGGCGCCCTGCTCCGCCCACTCCAGAACGGCGTCCACGGTGCCTTCGGAGCCGTACTTGCGCGTCAGCTGGGTCAGGGCCGCCCGCCGCTCCTCCACGGCGGCCAGCCGCAGCGGATCGGCGTCCAGGTCGTCGGCGTAGCCCGCCAGCTCCCCGGCCACGTCGGCCAGCAGGATGCCCAGTTCGCCGATCCGCTCGGCGAGCGCGCCAAGCGCCGGGTCGTGCGAGCGTACGGACTCCAGGGCCCGGTGGGCGCCCGCGACGAGGGTGTTGGCCTCGATGCCTTCCGGGTCCTCCGGATTGCCGGCCAGCGCGGCGTGCGCCAGCTGGGCCGCCGAGGCCAGCGATTCGGCGTGTCCGAGCCGCTCGGCCTCCGCCGCGAGTTCGGTGTCCTCGCCGGCCACCGGTTCCACGGCGGCGATCTCGTCCAGCCCGAAGCGCAGCAGGTCGGCCTCCTGGGCCCGTTCCCGGGCCCGGGTGGTGATCTCCTCCAGCTCGACGGCGACCGCGCGCAGCCTGCGGTAGGCCGAGCCGTACTTCTCCAGCGGGACGGCGACGGCGTCCCCGGCGTACCGGTCGAGCGCCTGCCGCTGCCGGGCGGGCCGCAGCAGCCCCTGCTGGTCGGTCTGCCCGTGTACGGCGACCAGGTCGTCGGCGAGCTCGGAGAGCAGGCCGACGGGCACGGAGCGGCCGCCGACGTGGGCGCGCGAGCGCCCCTCGGCGGACACGGTCCGGCTGATCAGCAGGGCGCCGTCGTCGAGCTCGGCTCCGGCCTCCTCGGCCCGTAGGGCCGCGGGCGCGTCCGGGCGCATGACGATGCGGCCCTCGACGACCGCGGCCGTGGCCCCGATCCGCACCAGGGCCGGGTCGGCGCGACCGCCGAGCAGCAGCCCGAGGCTGGTGACGACCATCGTCTTGCCCGCGCCGGTCTCGCCGGTCACCGCGGTGAAACCGGGCGACAGCTCGACCACCGCGTCGTCGATGACCCCGAGCGACCGTATCCGCATCTCCTCAAGCACGGGACGACGATACCGAGGTTTCACCGGTGCCATGTGACCTCACCCGCCCGAAGTTCTCCGAACGGACGTGCTATTTAGGGCGGAGGGCCGGAACGGGCTCAGTGGGGTGCTCCGCGCCACCCCGACACCGGCAGCGCGAACTTCGCGACGAGCCGGTCCGTGAACGACGCGTGGTGCAGCCGGGCGAGCCGCACCGGCACCGCCCCCCGCCGGACCTCCACCCGGGCCCCGGCCGGCAGCTCCAGCATCCGCCGGCCGTCGCACCACAGCACCCCGTGCGGGGTCCCGGTCTGCACCTCGACGGCCAGCACCGAGTCCGGCGAGGTCACCAGCGGCTTCGCGAACAGCGCGTGCGCGCTGATCGGCACCATCAGCAGCGCCTCCACCTCCGGCCAGACCACCGGCCCGCCCGCCGAGAAGGCGTACGCCGTCGAGCCCGTCGGGGTCGCGCAGACGATCCCGTCACAGCCGAAGCCGGACACCGGGCGCCCGTCGATCTCCAGGACCACCTCGAGCATCCGCTCCGGGGACACCTTCTGGACCGCGGCCTCGTTCAGCGCCCAGTCCTGGTGGACCACGTCGCCGTTCGTGCGCACGATCACATCGAGGGTCATCCGCTCCTCGACCTCGTACTCGCGCGTCACCACCCGGTCCACGACCTTGTCCAGGTCGTCGCGCTCCGCCTCGGCGAGGAACCCCACCCGGCCCAGGTTGACGCCCAGCATCGGCACCCCGGAGGCACGCGCGAACTCCGCGCCCCGCAGCAGGGTTCCGTCGCCGCCCAGCACGATGAGCAGCTCGCAGCCGTCGAGCACCCCCGGGGTGGACTCGGTGACCAGCTCCACCTCGGGCGGCAGCGGCAGGTCCGCCGCCTCGTGCGCGAAGACCCGTACGCCCAGCCCGCAGCGCAGCAGCCCCTTCACGACCAGCTCGGCGCTCCGGATGGCCGCCGGCCGGCCGGTGTGCGCGAGCAGGAAGACGGTCCGCCCCGTCGCCGGACCCGACCCTGACACCGAAACCGAACCCGAATCCGCTGAACCCGCTGAATCTGTCACTGCGGCCCCTCCGCCACTGCACGGTCAACATCCGCCGGGTCGAGTGCCGGTGCCCCCGCCCGCAGCCACAGAAAGTACTCGACGTTCCCCGACGGCCCCGGCAACGGACTCGCGGTCACCCCGAGAACGCCCAGCCCGAGCTTCGCCGCCTGCGCCGCGACCTCGCGCACGGCCTCCGCCCGCAGCTCGGGACTGCGCACCACGCCGCCGCTGCCCAGCCGGTCCTTGCCGACCTCGAACTGCGGCTTGACCATCAGCACCAGATCCGCGTCCGGCGCGCAGCACCGTACGAGCGCGGGCAGCACCAGCCCGATGGAGATGAAGGACAGGTCACCGACGACCAGGTCGGCCGGAGTCCCGTCGATCAGCTCCACCGTCAGTTCGCGGACGTTCGTACGGTCCTTGACGGTGACCCGGTCGTCGCTCTGCAGCGACCAGGCGAGCTGCCCGTAGCCGACGTCGACGGCCACCACATGGGCGACGCCCGCGCGCAGCAGCACATCGGTGAACCCGCCCGTGGAGGCTCCGGCGTCCAGTGCCCGGCGGCCCTCCACCCGCAGCCCCTGCGGCTGGAAGGCGGCGAGCGCGCCCGCGAGCTTGTGGCCGCCCCGCGAGACGTAGTCGGGATCACTGTCGTCCTTGAGGACGACGAGAGCCGCGCTCGTCTCCACCTGGGTGGCGGCCTTGGTCGCGGTGGTACCGCCCACGGTCACCCGGCCCGCGGCGATCAGCTGCGCGGCGTGCTCGCGCGAGCGGGCCATGCTGCGGCGTACCAGTTCGGCGTCCAGGCGGCGGCGTGCCACTCCTGCCACGTTCGGTTCAGCTCCTGTTTTCGTGCGGACCAGGGACGGGCGGTGCGTCCAGCGCGGTCAGCGCCTCGCGCAGCCCCCGGTGGACATCCTCGTACACCGCGAGGTGTCCGTCCGCCGTGAGGTGGTCGGCGTCCGCCAGCCGCGCCAGGTGCGCGTCCACTGCGCCGTGCCCGGTGGGCGTGCGTACGATGCCCAGCGCCACGGGCCCGGCGGCGGTGTCGGCCGTGGGCTCGGCAGCTTCGTCGGTCATGCCCCGACGCTACCCCGAAGCGCCCCGCGACCACGCAACGGCTCTGCGGTACGGTCGTGATCACGATGGCTACGATCCAGGAGTGCCGAGCCGCACTCGACCGACTCTCCGACAACCTCGCCGGGGCGGACGGCGGCGTGCGCGGCGCCGCCGCGCTCGACCGCTCCCTGAGCTGCCACATCACGGACCTGGACCAGACCTTCACGGGCCGCCTCGAAGACGGCCGGATCCGGGTGGAGGCGATCGCCCCGGGCCCGCCCGCGACGAAGGCCGAGATCCGGCTCGCGATGACCGGCGCCGACCTGGTCGCCCTGGTCGCGGGCGACCTGAAGTTCGCCAAGGCCTGGGCCGCCGGCCGCGTCAGACTGGAAGCCGGCTTCCGCGACCTCCTCCGCCTGAAGAGCCTGCTCTAGGCCGGGGCCTTCGTACGAGCCTTCCGCGCGGCCGGAATCACCAGCGGCGTCCCCGTCTCCGGGTCGGCGATGACCTGGCAGCGCAGCCCGAACACCCGCTCCACCAGCTCAGCCGTGACCACCTCTCCCGGCGGCCCCTCGGCGACGACCTCGCCACCCCGCATCGCGATCAGGTGCGTGGCGTACCGCGCCGCGTGGTTCAGGTCGTGCAGCACCGCCACCAGCGTGCGCCCCTGGTTCTCGTGCAGCTCGGCGCACAGGTCCAGCACGTCGATCTGGTGCTGGATGTCCAGGTAGGTCGTCGGCTCGTCGAGCAGCAGCAGCTGGGTCTGCTGGGCCAGCGCCATCGCGATCCACACGCGCTGCCGCTGACCGCCCGACAGCTCGTCCACGGCCCGGTCGGCGAGTTCGGCGACCCCGGTCGAGGCCATCGACTCCGCCACGATCCGCTCGTCCTGCGACGACCACTGCCGCAGCAGCCCCTGGTGCGGATACCGCCCGCGCGAGACCAGGTCGGCCACCGTGATGCCGTCCGGCGCGATCGAGGACTGCGGGAGCAGACCCAGCGTCTTGGCGACCTTCTTCGCCGGCATCGACCCGATGGCCTGCCCGTCCAGCAGCACCCGCCCGGCGGACGGCTTCAGCATCCGCGACAGGGCCCGCAGCAGCGTGGACTTGCCGCAGGCGTTGGGGCCGACGATCACGGTGAAGGAGTTGTCGGGGATCTCCACCGACAGGTTCTCGGCAATGACCCGCTGGTCGTAGCCGAGGGTCACGTTCTGCGCGGTGAGCCGCTGCACTTGGTCACTCCTGAGGTTCATATACGTCCTGCCTTGCGCTCGGTGACGAGCAGCCAGAGCAGATAGACACCGCCGACGAGCCCGGTCACCACACCCACCGGCAGCTGGTCGGCGCCGAAGGCCCGCTGCGAGGCCCAGTCGGACACCAGCAGCAGCACCGAGCCCATGAGCGCGCCGGACAGCAGGTTCGCCCCGGGCGAGCGGGTCAGCCGCCGGGCCAGCTGCGGCGCGGCCAGCGCCACGAAGCTGATCGGCCCGGCCGCGGCGCTCGCCGCGGTGGTGAGCAGGATCGCCGCGAGCATCAGCAGCAGACGCGTGCGCTCCACCCGTACCCCGAGGGCGTACGCGGCGTCGTCGCCCATCTCCATCATCCGCAGGGCCCGGCCCTGGCCGAGCACCAGCGGGAAGAGCACCACGCAGACCGCGAGCAGCGGCCACACCTGCGCCCAGTCCCGGCCCGCCAGCGAGCCGGTCAGCCAGACCATCGCCCGGGTGGCCTCGACCATCTGGGCCTTCGTGATCAGGTACTGGATCACGGCGATCAGCATGGCGGAGGCGCCGATGCCGACCAGCACCAGCCGGTATCCCTGGATCCCCTGCTTGTAGGCCAGCAGGTACACGGCCAGGCCGGCCAGCAGGCCGCCGAGCAGCGCGCCGATCGCCACCTCGGTGGCTTCGCCCTTGAACAGGATGATCACGGTGAGCGCACCCACCGCCGAGCCGTACCCGAAGCCGAGCAGGTCGGGAGAGCCCAGCGGGTTGCGGGAGACGGACTGGAAGACGGCTCCCGCCATCCCGAGGGCCGCGCCGACCAGCAGGGCGACCAGGACCCGCGGCAGCCGCAGGTCGTTGACGATGAAGTCGTTGGCGGGGGTGCCGTTGCCCAGCAGGGTCTGTACGACGTCCCACGGCGCGATGTCGAAGTCCCCGGTCCCGATGAGCAGGACGGCCAGCGCGAACGCGGCGAGAGCGAGCAGCACCCCGGTGGCCAGGGCGCGCCGCTCGACCCGCAGCGATATCCCGCCGGGGAGGTTCAGCCGACGGGCTTTGGCGGTCGCGGTCACAGCTGGGCCATCCTCTTGCGCCGAACCAGATAGATGAAGACGGGGCCGCCGATGAGCGCGGTGACGATGCCGACCTGGAGCTCGGCGGGCCGGGTCACGACCCGGCCGACGACGTCGGCGCCGAGCAGCAGCACGGGGGACAGGACGGCCGAGTACGCGAGCACCCAGCGCATGTCGGGTCCGGTGAACGCCCGCACCAGGTGCGGGATCATCAGCCCGATGAAGACGATGGGCCCGCAGGCGGCGGTCGCCGCACCGCACAGCAGGGTGATGGCGAGCATCGCGCCGATCCGGGTCCGCGTCAGGTTCGCGCCGAGCGCCCGGGCGGTGTCGTCGCCCATGGCCATCGCGTTGAGCGGCCGGCCCAGCGACAGCGCGAGCACCGCGCCGACGAGCAGGAAGGGGGCGACCTGCCGGACGGTGTCCATGTTGGCGGAGGCCAGCGACCCCACCGTCCAGAAGCGCAGCTTGTCCAGCGCCTTGCTGTCCATCAGCTGCACGGCGTTGATGTAGCCGACCAGGGCCGCGCTGGCCGCCGTACCCGCCAGCGCGAGCCGCACCGGCGTCGCGCTGCGGCTGCCGCCGAGTACGTAGACGACGACGGAGACGATGGCGGCGCCGAGGAAGGCCCACCACACGAACTCGCTCAGGGAGCTCGCTCCCAGGAAGCTGATCGCGGAGACGACGGCGGCCGCGGCCCCGGCGTTGACGCCGAGGATGCCGGGCTCCGCCAGCGGATTGCGCGCCAGGGCCTGCATGACCGCCCCGGACAGGCCGAGCCCGAGCCCGACCAGCAGCCCGAGCAGGGTGCGCGGCACCCGCAGGTCCCGCACCACCACGTCGGAGGGCGTCCCCGAGTAGTCGAACAGGCCGTGCCAGACCTCTTCGAGGGGCATCTGCTTCGCGCCGACGGCGATGCTCACCACCGCGATCAGCGCCAGCACCGCGAGGGCGCCCAGCAGACCGGCGGCGCGCGCGCCATGGCGTGAACGGGCAGCGGCGACCGGCGCCGCGCTCTGTTCGGGGGGACGCTCGGGACTCTCGGGACTCTCGGGACTCTCGACCAACACGGAGGTTAGGTTAGCCTACCCTGCCACCCTTCCCGATCACCCGAACGGCCTACAACCCCAGCCGGGCGAGGGCCTTCTCGGCGTCCAGCGCACAGACCCCGTCCCCGGCCGCCGTCCAGGCCGCCGCGCACAGCGCCCGCAGCCCGTCGACCGGATCCCCGCCCTCCCCGCGCAGCTCCAGTACGTCGTCCAGCGCGACCGCGGTCCATCCCCCGCAGCGGAATCCCGCCGCGGCCGCCTCCACCTCGGGCTGCCCGGTCAGCAGCCCCCGCAGATCCCGGTCCACGTACGTCGGCCGGTGCCTGGGCTCGGCCCGCACCAGCTGCTCCGCGTCCGTCACCCCGGTCAGCACCAGCAGCGAGTCCACCTCACCGTTGAAGGCGCCCTCGATGTCGGTGTCCAGCCGGTCCCCGACCACCAGCGGCCGCTTCGCCCCGGTCCGCAGCACGGTCTCCCGGTGCATCGGGGGCAGCGGCTTGCCCGCCACCTGCGGCTCGGCGCCCGTCGCGATCCGGACGACCTCCACCGCGGCCCCGTTGCCCGGCGCGATGCCCCGCGCACCCGGAATCGTCAGGTCGGTGTTGGACGCGTACCACGGCACCCCCCTGTTGATCGCGTACGAGGCCTCGGCGAACCGCCCCCACGCCAGGTCCGGGCCCCCGTACCCCTGCACGACCGCCGCGAGCCCCTCCTCCTCGGCCGAATCCACCGGCACCAGCCCGCGCTCGCGCAGCGCGACCCGCAGCCCCTCCCCACCGATCACCAGCACCTTCGACCCCGGCTCCACCTGCTCCGCGATCAGCCGGGCCACCGCCTGCGCCGAGGTGATCACCTCGCCCGGCTCGGTCGGGATGCCCAGCTCGCCCAGGTGCTCCGCGACGGCGTCCGGGGTCCGCAGCGCGTTGTTCGTGACGTACGCGAGGTGCATCCCGTCGGCCCGGGCCGCGGCGAGGGACTCCACCGCGTACGCGATGGCCTCCCCGCCCGCGTAGACCACTCCGTCGAGGTCCAGCAGAGCCGTGTCGTAAGCCTGGTGGAGACTCCGCCCGCTCGACGCGGGGCTGGTCCTGCTCTGCCGGGTCATCTGTCCGCTCCTCATACGATTTCGCGCGCTCGATCTTGTCCGGTTCCGCACTCCCCCGATCATCCCGCATCCCGAGACGGGTCTTACCATGCACCAATGACCACATCTGGCACCGCGGACCGAGGGCTGCGCCTGATCCCGTTCCATGGCCTGCGCTATGTCCCGGAGCGTGTCGGCAGCCTCGCCGCCGTCACCTCACCGCCGTACGACGTGGTCGTGCGCCCCGACGGAGTCGACCACCTCGAATCCGCCGACCCCCACAACATCGTCCGCCTGATCCTTCCGCAGGCCGGCACCCCTGCCGCGCGCAACGAACAGGCCGCGCGCACCCTGCACGACTGGCTGGCCGAGGGCATCCTCAGCGCCGACCCCGAGCCCGCGCTCTACGTCTACGAACAGCGCCGGGCCGGCCTGCTCCAGCGCGGCATCATCGGCGCCCTCGCCCTGTCCACCGCGGACGCCGGCATCGTCCTGCCCCACGAGGACGTCATGCCGGACGTGGTCACCGATCGGGCGGGCCTGATGCGGGCCACCTCGGCCAATCTCGAACCGCTCCTCCTCACCTACCGGGGCGACGACCCCGGCGCGGGCGCGGCGGCCGTCGTCGAGCGCACGGCGGGCCGCGCGCCCCTCCTGTCGACGACCACCGAGGACGGCTTCCAGCACCGCCTCTGGGCCATAACGGACCCGGCCGAGCTGGCCACCGTCACCGCCGATCTCAGCCACCGCCAGGCCCTCATCGCCGACGGCCACCACCGCTGGGCCACGTACCTGCGCCTCCAGGAGGAACACGGTTCCCCGACCGCCTGGGACTTCGGCCTGGTCCTCCTCGTGGACACCGTCCGCTACCCGCTCCAGGTCCGCGCCATCCACCGGATGCTGCGCCGCCTCCCCGTCCGGGACGCCCTCGCCGCTCTCCACGGTCACTTCCAGGTCCGCCCCGTCGAGGGACCGCTCCCGCTGGCACTGGAGGTCCTCGCGGACGCCGCGGAACGGGGCAACGCCTTCCTCCTGACCGGCGACGGCAGCTTCCACCTGGTCACCGACCCCGAACTGGCGCTGCTGGAGAGCACGGTCCGCCGCGACCGCCCCGAGGCCTGGCGCCGGCTGGACGCCACGGTCCTGCACGCCACCCTGCTCGACGCCGTGTGGCACGTCCCGGACACCCCGGACCAGATCACGTACATCCACGACGCCGCCGCGACCGTGGACATGGCCGAGCGCCACGGGGGCACCGCGGTCCTGATGCACCCCGTACGGGAGGAAGTCGTACGGGATCTGGCCCGCCAGGGCGTCACCATGCCCCGGAAGTCCACCTCCTTCGGCCCGAAGCCGGCCACCGGCCTGGTGCTGCGCGGCCTGGACTGACGCACCCCGGACATGAAGAAAGGGCGGTACCCCGGTGGGGGTACCGCCCTTCTTCATGTCACTTCACCGTGCCGCAGGCCCTCAGGCCTTGTCGCGGCCCGCGTCCCGCTCGTCGTCCTCGACCACGACAACCTCGTCGGTGACGTCGAAGTCGGCCTCGGACTCCTCCAGCGGCTCGTACTCCTCGTCGTCCTCGTCGTAGTACTCGGCGACGTCGGAGGCGCGCTCGGCCGCGGCGACCTCGGCCGAGTCCTGGTCGTCGTCCTCGTCCTCGTCGTCCTCGTCGCCCTCGACCAGGTCGTCGGCGATGGCATCCGAGGCGTCGACGAACTCGACACCGTCGAGCTCGGCGAGACGGTCGGAGGCGTCGGTGGCCCCGTCCTTGTCCGCTTCGAGGGTCTTGGCGAACCACTCGCGCGCCTCGTCCTCACGGCCGGCCGCCAGCAGGGCGTCGGCGTAGGCGTACCGCAGGCGCGCGGTCCAGGGCTGGACGGAGCTGGAGGCCAGCTCCGGGCTCTGCAGGGTCACGATGGCGGCCTCGAGCTGCCCCTGATCCCGCCGGGCACCGGCGGCCACCAGGCGCATCTCGACCTGACCGGCCTTGTCCAGCTTCTGCACCTCGGGCTCGCCGGCCATGGCCAGCGCCCGCTCCGGACGGCCGAGGCCGCGCTCGCAGTCGGCCATGACGGGCCACAGCTCGACGGAGCCGGTCATGCGCTTGGCGGCGCGGAACTCCGCGAGCGCCTCGCTGTACTTCTGCGTGGCGTACGCGGCGAAGCCGGCGGCCTCGCGGACGGCGGCGACACGGGAGGCCAGTCGCAGGGCGATGCGCGAGTACGCGTACGCCTGCTCGGGGTCCTCGTCAATCAGCCGCGCGACCATGACGAGGTTCTTGGAGACTTCCTCGGCCAGGCCCTTGGGCAGGCTCAGCAGCTCCTGACGCACGTCGGCGTCGATCTCGAGGCCGGTGACGTCCTCGTCGATCGGAAGCCGCTTGACCGGGTCCCGGTCGCGGTCCCCGCGGTAGTCGCGGTCGCCGCCACGGTCATCGCGACCACGGTAGCCACCACGGTCACCACCGCGATCGTCACGGCCACCACGGAACCCGCCACGGTCGCCACCCCGGTCGTCACGACGGGGGTAGCTGGGACGGTCGCCACCGCGGTCGTCGCGGCGCGGGTAGGACGGGCGGTCGCCGCCACGGTCGTCACGGCCACCGCGGAACCCACCACGGTCGTCATCACGACGCGGGTAGCTGGGACGGTCACCGCCACGGTCATCACGACGGGGGTACGACGGACGGTCGCCGCCACGGTCGTCACGGCGGAAGCCGCCGCCACCACCGGAGGGACGCTCGCCGCCACGGTCATCACGGCGCGGGTAGGACGGACGGTCGCCACCACGGTCGTCACGACCACCGCGGAACCCACCACGGTCGTCATCACGACGCGGGTAGCTCGGACGGTCGCCACCGCGGTCATCACGACGGAAGCCACCGCCTGCGGGACGGTCGCCACCGCGGTCGTCACGACGCGGGTAGGACGGACGGTCCCCGCCACGGTCGTCACGGCCGCCACGGAACCCACCACGGTCGTCATCACGACGCGGGTAGCTCGGACGGTCGCCACCGCGGTCATCACGACGGGGGTACGACGGACGGTCGCCGCCACGGTCGTCACGGCGGAAGCCGCCGCCACCACCAGAGGGACGCTCGCCACGGTCGTCACGACGGAAACCGCCGCCCGTGGGACGGTCGCCACCACGGTCATCACGACGGGGGAAGGACGGACGGTCGCCACCGCGGTCGTCACGACGCGGGTAGGACGGACGGTCGCCACCACGGTCGTCACGGCCGCCACGGAACCCACCACGGTCGTCATCACGACGCGGGTAGCTCGGACGGTCGCCACCACGGTCATCACGACGGGGGTACGACGGGCGGTCGCCACCACGGTCGTCACGGCGGAAGCCGCCGCCACCACCAGAGGGACGCTCGCCACGGTCGTCACGACGGAAACCGCCGCCCGTGGGACGGTCGCCACCACGGTCATCACGACGGGGGAAGCTGGGACGGTCGCCACCACGGTCATCACGGCGGAAGCCGCCACCGCCGCCGGAGGGACGGTCGCCACGGTCGTCACGACGGAAACCGCCGCCCGTGGGACGGTCGCCACCACGGTCGTCACGGCGCGGGAAGGACGGACGGTCGCCGCCGCGGTCGTCACGGCCGCCGCGGAACCCACCGCGGTCGTCATCACGACGGGGGTACGACGGGCGGTCGCCGCCACGGTCGTCACGTCGGAAACCGCCACCGCCACCACCGCCGGCGGGACGACCGCCACGGTCATCGCGACGGAAGCCGCCACCGGCACCGGCACCGCCGGCCGGGCGACCACCACGGTCGTCACGACGGAACGGGGGACGGTCGCCGCCACGGTCGTCACGGCCCCCGCGGTAGCCGCCCCTGTCACCGCCGTCGTTGCGCCGAGGCTCGCGCTCCGGACGATCGTCGGGAGAGTTGGACATGGGTGTGACTCCTGTCTTCGGGGTACCGCTAGTCATTCTCGCGCAACCAACCCATGGCCGCGCTTCGGCGTAAAGAGGTGAAAAACAAAAAGGACCCTTGGTCCAGCGTTGAACGCTGGACCAAGGGTCCTTTGAAAGATTGTTCGGCGGCGTCCTACTCTCCCACAGGGTCCCCCCTGCAGTACCATCGGCGCTGAAAGGCTTAGCTTCCGGGTTCGGAATGTAACCGGGCGTTTCCCTAACGCTATGACCACCGAAACCCTATCGGTTTCGAGCGAACAAGCACACTTTGTAGTTATGTTCTAGCTCTAGAAACCAGCAACTGTTCGTTGCTTCAGAACTAACACAGTGGACGCGAGCAACTGAGGACAAGCCCTCGGCCTATTAGTACCAGTCAGCTTCACCCGTTACCGGGCTTCCACATCTGGCCTATCAACCCAGTCGTCTACTGGGAGCCTTACCCTCTCAAGGAGGTGGGAATACTCATCTTGAAGCAGGCTTCCCGCTTAGATGCTTTCAGCGGTTATCCCTCCCGAACGTAGCCAACCAGCCATGCCCTTGGCAGGACAACTGGCACACCAGAGGTTCGTCCGTCCCGGTCCTCTCGTACTAGGGACAGCCCTTCTCAATATTCCTACGCGCACAGCGGATAGGGACCGAACTGTCTCACGACGTTCTAAACCCAGCTCGCGTACCGCTTTAATGGGCGAACAGCCCAACCCTTGGGACCGACTCCAGCCCCAGGATGCGACGAGCCGACATCGAGGTGCCAAACCATCCCGTCGATATGGACTCTTGGGGAAGATCAGCCTGTTATCCCCGGGGTACCTTTTATCCGTTGAGCGACGGCGCTTCCACAAGCCACCGCCGGATCACTAGTCCCGACTTTCGTCCCTGCTCGACCCGTCGGTCTCACAGTCAAGCTCCCTTGTGCACTTACACTCAACACCTGATTGCCAACCAGGCTGAGGGAACCTTTGGGCGCCTCCGTTACCCTTTGGGAGGCAACCGCCCCAGTTAAACTACCCATCAGACACTGTCCCTGATCCGGATCACGGACCGAGGTTAGACATCCAGCACGACCAGAGTGGTATTTCAACGGCGACTCCACCCCAACTGGCGTTGGGGTTTCAAAGTCTCCCACCTATCCTACACAAGCCGAACCGAACACCAATATCAAACTATAGTAAAGGTCCCGGGGTCTTTCCGTCCTGCTGCGCGAAACGAGCATCTTTACTCGTAGTGCAATTTCACCGGGCCTATGGTTGAGACAGTCGAGAAGTCGTTACGCCATTCGTGCAGGTCGGAACTTACCCGACAAGGAATTTCGCTACCTTAGGATGGTTATAGTTACCACCGCCGTTTACTGGCGCTTAAGTTCTCAGCTTCGCACGCCCGAAAGCGCACTAACCGGTCCCCTTAACGTTCCAGCACCGGGCAGGCGTCAGTCCGTATACATCGCCTTACGGCTTCGCACGGACCTGTGTTTTTAGTAAACAGTCGCTTCTCGCTGGTCTCTGCGGCCACCCCCAGCTCACGGAGTAAATCCGATCACCAGTGATGGCCCCCTTCTCCCGAAGTTACGGGGGCATTTTGCCGAGTTCCTTAACCATAGTTCACCCGAACGCCTCGGTATTCTCTACCTGACCACCTGAGTCGGTTTAGGGTACGGGCCGCCATGAAACTCGCTAGAGGCTTTTCTCGACAGCATAGGATCATCCACTTCACCACAATCGGCTCGGCATCAGGTCTCAGCCTTAATGAGGGACGGATTTGCCTACCCCTCGGCCTACACCCTTACCCCGGGACTACCACCGCCCGGGCTGGACTACCTTCCTGCGTCACCCCATCGCTTACCTACTACAAGTCTGGTTCGTCGGCTCCACCACTTTCCTTTCCCCGAAGGGTCCGGAACGGCTTCACGGACTTAGCATCGCCTGATTCGATATTGGGCGTTTCAAAGCGGGTACCGGAATATCAACCGGTTGTCCATCGACTACGCCTGTCGGCCTCGCCTTAGGTCCCGACTTACCCTGGGCAGATCAGCTTGACCCAGGAACCCTTAGTCAATCGGCGCACACGTTTCTCACGTGTGTATCGCTACTCATGCCTGCATTCTCACTCGTGAACCGTCCACAACTAGCTTCCGCTGCTGCTTCACCCGGCACACGACGCTCCCCTACCCATCACAGCGGGCGTTGGCCCTATTGCTGCAATGACACGACTTCGGCGGTACGCTTGAGCCCCGCTACATTGTCGGCGCGGAATCACTTGACCAGTGAGCTATTACGCACTCTTTCAAGGGTGGCTGCTTCTAAGCCAACCTCCTGGTTGTCTCTGCGACTCCACATCCTTTCCCACTTAGCGTACGCTTAGGGGCCTTAGTCGATGCTCTGGGCTGTTTCCCTCTCGACCATGGAGCTTATCCCCCACAGTCTCACTGCCGTGCTCTCACTTACCGGCATTCGGAGTTTGGCTAAGGTCAGTAACCCGGTAGGGCCCATCGCCTATCCAGTGCTCTACCTCCGGCAAGAAACACACGACGCTGCACCTAAATGCATTTCGGGGAGAACCAGCTATCACGGAGTTTGATTGGCCTTTCACCCCTAACCACAGGTCATCCCCCAGGTTTTCAACCCTGGTGGGTTCGGTCCTCCACGAAGTCTTACCTCCGCTTCAACCTGCCCATGGCTAGATCACTCCGCTTCGGGTCTAGAGCGTGCAACTCAATCGCCCTATTCGGACTCGCTTTCGCTACGGCTTCCCCACACGGGTTAACCTCGCTACACACCGCTAACTCGCAGGCTCATTCTTCAAAAGGCACGCAGTCACGACCCATTGGGTAAACCCAATGAGCGACGCTCCCACGGCTTGTAGGCACACGGTTTCAGGTACTATTTCACTCCGCTCCCGCGGTACTTTTCACCATTCCCTCACGGTACTATCCGCTATCGGTCACCAGGAATATTTAGGCTTAGCGGGTGGTCCCGCCAGATTCACACGGGATTTCTCGGGCCCCGTGCTACTTGGGAGATTCTTAAGCAAGCCGCTGATGTTTCGTCTACGGGGGTCTTACCCTCTACGCCGGACCTTTCGCATGTCCTTCGACTACATCAACGGTTTCTGACTCGCCGACCGGCCGGCAGACCGATCAAAAGAATTCCCACAACCCCGCATGCGCAACCCCTGCCGGGTATCACACGCATACGGTTTGGCCTCATCCGGTTTCGCTCGCCACTACTCCCGGAATCACGGTTGTTTTCTCTTCCTGCGGGTACTGAGATGTTTCACTTCCCCGCGTTCCCTCCACATGCCCTATGTGTTCAGGCATGGGTGACAGCCCATGACGACTGCCGGGTTTCCCCATTCGGACACCCCCGGATCAAAGCTCAGTTGGCAGCTCCCCGGGGCCTATCGCGGCCTCTCACGTCCTTCATCGGTTCCTGGTGCCAAGGCATCCACCGTGCGCCCTTAAAAACTTGGCCACAGATGCTCGCGTCCACTGTGTAGTTCTCAAACAACGACCAGCCACCCATCACCCTGATCCATACAGATCAAGTTCACTGGGGCCGGCACTGAAGACATGACCTCACGGCCGTACCTTCAGGACCCAACAACGTGCCAGACACGATCCCGTCCACTGTCACTGTTTTCCACGCCGAAGCAGTACTCACAGGAAGTTTCAGAAACCGTGCCAAATAATCAACGTTCCACCCATGAGCTGACCGTGCAGAACATTTGTCTGCAATCGGTACTGTGCTCCTTAGAAAGGAGGTGATCCAGCCGCACCTTCCGGTACGGCTACCTTGTTACGACTTCGTCCCAATCGCCAGTCCCACCTTCGACAGCTCCCTCCCTTACGGGTTGGGCCACCGGCTTCGGGTGTTACCGACTTTCGTGACGTGACGGGCGGTGTGTACAAGGCCCGGGAACGTATTCACCGCAGCAATGCTGATCTGCGATTACTAGCGACTCCGACTTCATGGGGTCGAGTTGCAGACCCCAATCCGAACTGAGACCGGCTTTTTGAGATTCGCTCCACCTCACGGTATCGCAGCTCATTGTACCGGCCATTGTAGCACGTGTGCAGCCCAAGACATAAGGGGCATGATGACTTGACGTCGTCCCCACCTTCCTCCGAGTTGACCCCGGCGGTCTCCTGTGAGTCCCCATCACCCCGAAGGGCATGCTGGCAACACAGGACAAGGGTTGCGCTCGTTGCGGGACTTAACCCAACATCTCACGACACGAGCTGACGACAGCCATGCACCACCTGTATACCGACCACAAGGGGGGCACTATCTCTAATGCTTTCCGGTATATGTCAAGCCTTGGTAAGGTTCTTCGCGTTGCGTCGAATTAAGCCACATGCTCCGCCGCTTGTGCGGGCCCCCGTCAATTCCTTTGAGTTTTAGCCTTGCGGCCGTACTCCCCAGGCGGGGAACTTAATGCGTTAGCTGCGGCACCGACGACGTGGAATGTCGCCAACACCTAGTTCCCAACGTTTACGGCGTGGACTACCAGGGTATCTAATCCTGTTCGCTCCCCACGCTTTCGCTCCTCAGCGTCAGTAATGGCCCAGAGATCCGCCTTCGCCACCGGTGTTCCTCCTGATATCTGCGCATTTCACCGCTACACCAGGAATTCCGATCTCCCCTACCACACTCTAGCTAGCCCGTATCGAATGCAGACCCGAGGTTAAGCCTCGGGCTTTCACATCCGACGTGACAAGCCGCCTACGAGCTCTTTACGCCCAATAATTCCGGACAACGCTTGCGCCCTACGTATTACCGCGGCTGCTGGCACGTAGTTAGCCGGCGCTTCTTCTGCAGGTACCGTCACTTTCGCTTCTTCCCTGCTGAAAGAGGTTTACAACCCGAAGGCCGTCATCCCTCACGCGGCGTCGCTGCATCAGGCTTTCGCCCATTGTGCAATATTCCCCACTGCTGCCTCCCGTAGGAGTCTGGGCCGTGTCTCAGTCCCAGTGTGGCCGGTCGCCCTCTCAGGCCGGCTACCCGTCGTCGCCTTGGTGGGCCATTACCCCACCAACAAGCTGATAGGCCGCGGGCTCATCCTTCACCGCCGGAGCTTTCAACCCCTGCCCATGCAGGCAGGAGTGGTATCCGGTATTAGACCCCGTTTCCAGGGCTTGTCCCAGAGTGAAGGGCAGATTGCCCACGTGTTACTCACCCGTTCGCCACTAATCCACCCCGAAGGGCTTCATCGTTCGACTTGCATGTGTTAAGCACGCCGCCAGCGTTCGTCCTGAGCCAGGATCAAACTCTCCATGAATGTTTACCCGTAATCGGGTGCACACATCACGTAGAGCGGGCCAGTCATGGTCGGAATAAGACCGACTGACCACTGCGTCCTCGCTGTGTAATTGCCTGCAAGCACCCCGAAACGGAGCCTCACAGGTCTTTTTCAAAGGAACCTCATCCACCGAAATGGACGGGGTATCAACTTTTGGCGTTGATTTTTGGCACGCTGTTGAGTTCTCAAGGAACGGACGCTTCCTTTGTACTCACCCTCTCGGGCTTTCCTCCGGGCTTTCGTTCTGTGTTTCCAACTCTACCAGATCATTTCCGCGCCCTGCTTCTCGAAAGTCGCAGTCGGTTTGGATTTGAATTCGGTGACCGTTGGAGGGTCTGTGCCTTTCGGCGCTCCGCTACGTTAGCGCTTATCCCTTGCCATTCATAATCGAGCGGCCGGCAGAGAAATTCGGGCATGCCGAATAGGACCCCGCCAGGGGTAAGTCGTAGGTAGTGGGTTGGCCGCTCCGGAGGTCTGCCGATGGCAGTGCCCCGTTCAAGCGGCTCGGGCTACGTTAGGCGTCCGGCAGAGCCGAGTCAAGTTGAGCGGCGGCGTGGCGCGTGGGCTCGGTACGGGCTCACCGTCGGGTCGTGGGTGATCCAGAAACGGTACGGATGGGCGGCGCCGGCGCCGCTCACTCCGGTGCGCGGGCCGCTGCTCACCAGGTCGGGCGAGGTGGGGATGCCCGCGAGGAGGGACAGAGGGGAATCGGGGCCGCCGCAGAGGTCGGTGCCGTCGAGGGAGCGGTCCACGTCGAGGGCGGTGGCCAGCCGGGCCGGGCCTTTGGCGAGTTCCCTTGGGTATCTGGCGGAAACTCGGCGTTTGGCTGCCAGGTCAGCGCCCAGCGTGATCTCACCCGCGCGCAGCAGTACGCCGCTCGCGTGGCCGGGCGGACCGCACACCAGGTTGAGACTGAACCACATGCCGTAGATGAAGTAGACGTACGCGTGTCCGGGCGGACCGAACATGGATGCGTTGCGTGCCGTGCGGCCGCGGTACGCGTGGGAGCCCGGGTCGGACTCGCCCTCGTACGCCTCCACCTCCGTGATGCGCAGTTCGATGGGGCCGTCCGGAGTACGGCGGACCAGGGTGCGGCCGAGGAGGTCCGGGGCCACGGTGAGGACCGGGCGGTCGAAGAAGGGCCGGGGCAGGGGCGTACGGTCGGGGCGCGCGCTCATCCGGTCGAGCGTAGTGGAACGCGTATCCCTGCAACCGGGGCCTAAGGTTCCGCGTTGGTAAGGGGTAGTCGCACAAGCCTTCAAGGGGAGTCAGAGCATGGGGTTCAAGAAGCTGTTCGCGAGCCTGGGTGCCGGTGGTGCCTCGGTGGACACGGTCATCACCGAGCCGAACGTCGTGCCGGGCGGGATCGTCCAGGGCGAGGTCCGGATCCAGGGCGGGTCCGTGGAGCAGCAGATCGAGGGGCTGTCCGTCGGGCTGCAGGCGCGGGTCGAGGTCGAGGGTGGTGACCAGGAGTACAAGCAGGACGTCGTCTTCACCAAGCAGCGCCTCGGCGGTGCGTTCCAGGTGCAGGCCGGCGCGGTGCACGTGGTGCCCTTCGGGCTGGAGATCCCCTGGGAGACGCCGATCACCCACTTCGGGGGTCAGCACCTGCACGGGATGAACATCGGGGTGAGCACCGAGCTGGAGATCGCGCGTGCGGTCGACGCGGGCGACCTCGACCCGATCAACGTGCACCCGGTGCCGGCGCAGCAGGCGATCCTCGACGCGTTCCGGCAGCTGGGCTTCTCCTTCCGCAGCGCGGACATGGAGCGCGGGCACATCCGCGGGACGCGGCAGACGCTGCCCTTCTACCAGGAGATCGAGTTCCTGCCGCCGTCGCAGTACCGGGGGCTGAACCAGGTCGAGCTCACCTTCGTCTCGGACGGCCGGGAGATGGACGTCGTCCTGGAGATGGACAAGAAGCCGGGGCTGTTCAGCGAGGGCAGTGACACCTACCGCTGCTTCCAGGTGGGCCTGCAGTCGTACCAGCAGACCGACTGGGCGGCGTACCTGAACCAGTGGATCGCCTCCGTGGGTTCCCAGCGCAACTGGCTCTGACGTGGACGACGGCTTCGTGATCCGACTGGAGGTTCTGTAGTGACCGAGCAGGGCAAGGCACCTCTTCCGCACGACTTCCATCCCGAGGTGCACACCTTCACCGTGACCAGTGCGGACCTCGCACCGGGTGCAGATCTGGGTGAGGCTCAGGTGCTCTCGGGCGGGAACGTCTCGCCGCAGCTGCGGTGGGAGGGGTTCCCGGAGGGGACGAAGAGCTTCGCGGTGACGTGCTTCGACCCGGACGCGCCGACGGGCAGCGGGTTCTGGCACTGGGTGCTCTTCGATCTGCCGGTCTCGGTCACCGAGCTGCCGGCCGGGGCGGGCAGCGGGAAGTTCGATGGGCTGCCGGCCGGGGCCGTGCACGTGCGGAACGACTACGGGACCAAGGACTTCGGCGGGGCGGCGCCGCCGGCCGGGGAGCGGCACCGGTACGTCTTCACCGTGTACGCGGTGGATCAGGAGAAGCTCGGTCCCGCGGACGACGTGTCTCCGGCCGTGGTCGGGTTCAATCTGCGCTTCCACGCGCTCGGGCGCGCCCAGCTGATCGGTGAGTACGAGGCACCTGCCCGCTGATCGTTCCCCGAGCGTTTGCCCGGTCCTGGTCTAAAGACGGCCAGGACCGGGCATTTTTATTGCGTTGTCCCGCGTGGCGCGCGCGGCCAGAGTGGTCGCGGGCCCTGCCACAAAGGTGGTCGCGGGCCTGCACACGGGAGGTGGGCGAGATGCGGGACACGCTGGTGCTGAATGCGAGCTTCGAGCCGCTGTCGACGGTGACCCTGAACCGGGCGGTGGTTCTGGTGCTCCAGGACAAGGCCGTGGTCGAACAGTCGCATCCCGAGCTGCGCGTGCGCGCCGCCACGATGGATCTTCCGTTGCCCCGTGTGATCAGACTCTGCAGGTACGTGCGGGTGCCCTTCCGAAGACATGCTCCCTGGTCGCGGAGGGGGGTGTTGGTCCGGGACCAACACCGGTGCGCGTACTGCGGGAAGCGCGCGACGACCGTGGACCACGTGCTGCCGCGGGCGCAGGGGGGTGGGGACACCTGGCTGAACACGGTGGCCTCGTGCGCCGAGGACAACCACCGCAAGGCGGCCCGGACTCCGGAGGAGGCGGGGATGCCGCTCCTCCGGAAGCCCTTCGTGCCGTCTCCGGCGGACGCCATGCTGCTGGCTCTGGGGGTGGCTGGGCGGGAGGCCCTGCCGGAGTGGCTGGAGCGTTCCGCCTCCTCGTATGCCCCGTCTGCCGCGTAATCGGGCCCGCTGGGCGACGTAACTCTGCTACGTCGCTCAGTGGACCAGCAGCTGGACGATGGCGATGATGCCGACCGTGACGATGACTCCGCGCAGGACGGTCGGCGAGAGGCGGCGGCCGACCTTGGCGCCGATCTGGCCGCCGATGGTGGAGCCGACGGCGATGAGGAGGACGGCCGTCCAGTCGAAGGTGGCGACGAAGAGGAAGAGGACGGCGGCGATGCCGTTCACCAAGGCCGCGATGACGTTCTTCACGGCGTTGATCCGTTGCAGGTCCTCGCGGAGCAGCAGGCCCATCAGGCCGACGTAGAGCACGCCCTGGGCGGCCCCGAAGTAGCCTCCGTAGACGCTGGCGAGCAGCATGCCGGAGAGCAGGGCGGGGCCGCCGTCGGGGTGGCCGGTGTCTCCTCCCGCGGCGTCCTGGCGCCGGCGCAGGGCGGCGGCGAGCCGGGGCTGGAGGACGACGAGCACGAGGGCCAGTCCGATGAGGACGGGCACGATCGTGTCGAAGGAGTCGGACGGCAGGGTGAGGAGCAGGACGGCGCCCGCGAGTCCGCCGACGAGGGACACGGAGCCGAGCCGGATGATGCGGGCGCGCTGGCCCTGGAGCTCCTTGCGGTATCCGATGGCTCCGCTGATCGAACCGGGCACCAGGCCAAGGGTGTTGGACACGTTGGCGGTGATCGGCGGCAGGCCGGTGGCGAGCAGCACCGGGAAGGTGATCAGGGTGCCGGAGCCGACGATGGTGTTGATCGTGCCCGCGCCGATGCCGGCGGCGAAGACCGCGAGTGATTCCCAGATGGACATGGACTGTGCCATCCCCTTTGCATGAGTGAGTCGCCTCCCCGCCATGAAGGTCGAGGGGCCTCACCGATCATGCAGCAGGGGCGGCGGGTCAGTCGATGGGGGGCTGCTCGCGGCGGTCCGCGGCGTCCTTGTCCCGTGCGGCGGGGATGCCGCCGCCGTCCTTGCCGGAGCTCTGCGGGTTGAAGCCGGAACCGCCGCCCATCGGGCCGAAGTTGCCCATGGCTCCCGAGAGGCCCTTGAGCGCGTCTCCGATCTCGCTGGGCACGATCCAGAGCTTGTTGGCGTCGCCTTCGGCGATCTTCGGGAGCATCTGGAGGTACTGGTAGGCGAGGAGCTTCTGGTCGGCGTCGCCGGCGTGGATGGACTCGAACACCGTACGGATGGCCTGGGCCTCGCCCTCGGCGCGCAGTGCGGCGGCCTTGGCGTCACCTTCGGCGCGGAGGATCGAGGACTGCTTCTCACCCTCGGCGCGCAGGATCTCGGACTGCCGGACACCTTCGGCCTGGAGGATGGCGGCGCGCTTGTCGCGGTCGGCGCGCATCTGCTTCTCCATCGAGTCCTGGATGGAGGTCGGCGGCTCGATGGCCTTGAGCTCGACGCGGTTGACGCGGATGCCCCACTTGCCGGTGGCCTCGTCGAGGACCCCGCGCAGGGCGGCGTTGATCTCCTCGCGGGAGGTGAGGGTCCGCTCCAGGTCCATGCCGCCGATGATGTTGCGCAGCGTGGTCACGGTGAGCTGCTCGATGGCCTGGATGTAGCTGGCCACTTCGTACGTCGCTGCGCGGGCGTCGGTCACCTGGTAGTAGATGACGGTGTCGATGTTGACGACCAGGTTGTCCTGGGTGATCACCGGCTGCGGCGGGAAGGGGACGACCTGTTCGCGGAGGTCGATCCGGTTGCGGATCGAGTCGATGAACGGGACGACGATGTTGAGGCCCGCGTTGAGGGTGCGGGTGTAGCGGCCGAACCGCTCGACGATGGCGGCGCTGGCCTGCGGGATCACCTGGATCGTCTTGACCAGTGCGATGAAGACCAGAACCACCAGAATGATCAGGACGATGATGATCGGTTGCATGCGGTTCCCCGTGCCCTTCCGGCTGTCTGTGCTGCCCCGTTGAACGGAGTCTCGCAGACCCGGGGCCCGCGAGCAGGCTGCTTGTCACATGACGACGGCGGTCGCCCCGTCGATCTCCACGACGTCGACCGACTGGCCGGGTTCGAAGCTGCTGTCCGCGTCGAGGGTGCGCGCGGACCAGATCTCGCCGGCGAGCTTGATGCGGCCGCCACCGCCGCCGTCGACGCGTTCGAGGACGACGGCACTGCGGCCCTTCAACGCGTCGATTCCGCTGCGGTGTTGGGGCCGCTGGTCGCGGTGCCGGTTGGCGATCGGCCGTACGACGGCGATGAGCGCGACCGACACGATCACGAAGACCAGGACTTGGGCCACCACTCCCCCGCCGACGGCCGCCGTGACGGCTGCCGCCACCGCCCCGGCGGCGAACATTCCGAACTCCGGCATCGCGGTCAGGACGAGGGGAATGCCCAGTCCGACCGCGCCGATGAGCCACCACACCCATGCGTCGATGTCCACATGGTCATGGTAGGTCGGGTGGGCGCGGTCGGGACAGGGTGCGGGGGCTCGTACTAGCCGAGGGGAAGGCCCTGGGCGGTCCAGCGGTCGTTCCCGTTGCGCTCGACGACCAGCGGGAGGCCGAAGCAGAGCGAGAGGTTGCGGGAGGTCAGTTCGAGGTCGATCGGGCCCGCGGTGACGACCTTGCCCTGACGGATCATCAGGACGTGGGTGAAGCCGGGGGCGATCTCCTCGACGTGGTGCGTGACCATGACCATGGAGGGCGCGAGCGGGTCGCGGGCGAGCCGGCCGAGGCGGCGTACGAGGTCTTCGCGGCCGCCGAGGTCCAGGCCGGCGGCGGGCTCGTCGAGGAGCAGCAGCTCGGGGTCGGTCATCAGGGCGCGGGCGATCAGCGTGCGCTTGCGCTCGCCCTCGGAGAGGGTGCCGAACTTGCGGTCGAGGTACTCCGTCATGCCGAGGCGGTCGAGGAAGGCGCGGGCGCGCTGCTCGTCGATCTCCTCGTACTCCTCCTGCCAGGTCGCCGTCATGCCGTAGGCGGCGGTGAGGACGGTCTGCAGGACGGTCTGCCGCTTGGGCAGCTTGTCGGCCATGGCGATGCCCGCGACGCCGATGCGGGGGCGCAGCTCGAAGACGTCCACCTTGCCGAGGGTGCTGCCGAGGATGGAGGCGGCGCCCTTGGTGGGGAAGAGGTAGCTGGAGGCGAGGTTCAGCAGCGTGGTCTTGCCGGCGCCGTTGGGGCCGAGGATCACCCAGCGCTCCCCCTCCTTCACCGACCAGGAGACCTGGTCCACCAGAGCCCGGCCCTCGCGGACCACGGATACGTCCACCAGTTCCAGAACATCGCTCATGAGCGCGTTGTCTCCCCTTGCAGTGTCGGTTCGTCTGTGCGCCTGTAGACGCAGCCCCAGGGGAAAACCTACGCCACTCGGGAAGTGGTCCGGGGCCGGGGCCGGGCCGGGAAGGGGGTCCGTAGAGTTGGGGGATGCTTTTCGAACCACGTTCAGGGCGGCTGGCCGCCTGGGGGAACGCTTTGCTGGCCGGTCTGGTTTCGCCCGACGAGGCCGTGTTGTCGATCGTGGGCGAGGACGCCGTGCACCGGGTGGCGGGGCTGCCGGGGGAATCGGGTCCGGTCGGGCTCACGCTGGCGCTGGGGCGGATGCGGGCGCTGGGGGTGACCGGGCTGCGGGTCGCGCTGCCGGCGCCGGGGCATCCGCTGGGGCTGAGCGGTCCGGCGGAGTTCAACGCGCGGGCGCTGGACGCGGAGGAGGCGGTGGTGTGCGCCGGGGCCGCGCTGGGCCTGGTGCCCGAGGTGTACGAGGCCGGGCCCGAGGGTGATGTGCACGTCTCGGTGACCTGGCACTGCCTGCCGGTACGGGAGGCACCGCCGGCGGACGTGCCCTCGCTGGGCGAGGCGGAGCGGGAGCTGGCGGAGGCGCTGCGCGAGGCGACCGTGACGCTGACCCGGCTGGACGTGGCGGGGTCCGGGCCGGTGGCGGAGGCCGCGTTGTCGGCGTACCGGGCGCGGGCGGAGGCCGGGCGTGACGTGCTGGCGCCGGGATACCCGCCGAGGGCGGTGCGGGTGCTGGCGCTGGCGCAGCGGGTGGACCTGATGGTGTCGCTGGCGTACGAGAAGGGGCAC
The DNA here is from genome assembly GCF_045208355.1 of Streptomyces sp. NBC_01546. Classification (NCBI taxonomy): domain Bacteria; kingdom Bacillati; phylum Actinomycetota; class Actinomycetes; order Kitasatosporales; family Streptomycetaceae; genus Streptomyces; species Streptomyces sp. NBC_01546. Next base: position 6,171,298 of record NZ_CP109379.1, on the reverse strand, counting down.
GGGGGTGCGGTGGCCGCCTCGGAGATCGCGGCGCGTGCCGAGGCCCTGCGGCCGGTGGAGCGGGTGGCCCGGCGGGCCCTCGTCGCGGCGTACAACGCGGCGGTCGAGCAGCGCGAGCGGGACCTCTAGGCCCGGACAGGGCCTGGCCAGGAAACGGCCGCGGCCCCGCTTCCCGGGGAGAGGTGGGGGGAAGCGGGGCCGCGTCAGGGAACGGCGCGTCAGGCGTTCACACCGGTGTTGCCGAAGGCGCCGTTGAGCAGGCCGATCACGCTGACCGAGTTGCCGACCACGTTCACGGGGACGTGGACCGGGACCTGGAGCAGGTTCCCGGAGGCCACGCCGGGCGAGTTCAGGGCCTCGCCCTCCGCCGACGCACCGCCGTGCGCCGAGGAGACACCCGCGCCGGCGGCGACGAGGCCGCCCGCGATCATGGTGACGGCTGCGGCCTTCTTGAAGTTCTTCACGTTCTCGTCCTCCAGTACGTCTGCCGCGACCAGCCGTCGCGGCACGCCATGGAGAACGGTCACCCGGCGATCGGGATACGCCATGTGGGCTACATACACCCGACCGTATGAATCTCAGTCCGGAACGAGACGATCCGATTTACGTCGTCGATCGGTCGGCTAGTCGGCGATTCCGTGCCTGACCGCCCACAATGCGGCCTGGGTCCGGTCCGAGAGGTCCAGCTTCATCAGGATGTTCGAGACGTGCGTCTTGACAGTCTTCTCGGACAGGACGAGCGCGCGGGCGATCTCCCGGTTGGAGCGGCCGTCCGCGATGAGACCCAGGACCTCGCGCTCGCGGTCGGTCAGCGAGCCCGGCCGGCCCGCGGAGGAGCTCTGGTCCTCCTGGGCGAGCAGGACCTCCGCCACCTCCGGCTGGAGGAGTACGTGCCCGGCGTGGACGGAGCGGATGGCTCCGGCCAGGGCGTCGGGGTCGATGTCCTTGTAGACGTATCCCGCCGCGCCCGCCCGCAGGGCGGGGACCACGGTGCGCTGCTCCGTGAAGCTGGTGACGATCAGCACCCGCGCCGGGTTCGCCAGCTCGCGCAGCCTGCGCAGCGCCTCGATGCCGTCGGTGCCCGGCATCTTGATGTCCATGAGGATCACGTCGGGCCGCAGCTCCTCGGCGCGGGCGATGCCCTCCTCGCCGTCGGAGGCCTCGCCGACCACCTCGATGTCCTCCTGGACCTCCAGGAACGTGCGCAGCCCCCGGCGGACCACCTGGTGGTCGTCGACCAGCAGTACGCGGATTCCGCTTCGGCCGGCGCTGTCAGCCACCGGGGACCTCCATCTCGATCGTGGTGCCCTTGCCGGGCTCCGAGTGCACGGTCAGCCGGCCCCCGACGCCGCTCGCCCGGTCGCGCATGGAGACCAGGCCCAGGTGGCGGCCCGCGCGGCGGACGCTCCGGGGGTCGAAGCCCTTGCCGGAGTCGACGACCCTGAGGACCGCTCCCCCGGCGGGGCTCCGGGCCAGTGTCACCTCCACGCGGTCGGCGCCCGAGTGGCGCAGGGCGTTGTGGAGGGCCTCCTGGGCCACCCGCAGGAGCGCTTCCTCCTGGGTCGCGGGCAGTGCGCGTACGCCGTCACAGGTGAAGGTGACGTGCGCGCTGTGGGCGCGGTCGAGTACGTGGACCTGGGTGCGCAGGGTGGCGATCAGGCCGTCCTCGTCCAGCGCGGCCGGGCGCAGCTCGGTCACGGCGGCGCGCAGTTCGTCGGCGGCCTCCGCGGCCAGGGCGGCCACCTGCTGGAGCTCGTCCTTGGCGCGGGCCGGGTCGCGGTCCACGAGGGCGGCGGCGGCCTGGGCGGTGAGGCGGAGCGAGAAGAGCTTCTGGCTGACGGCGTCGTGCAGCTCGTGGGCGAGCCGGGAGCGCTCCTCGGCGATCGTGAGCTCGCGGCTGCGCTCGTAGAGCCGGGCGTTGGTGAGCGCGATCGCCGCGTGCTGGGCGAGGAGGGAGAGGAGTTCCTCGTCCGCGTCGGTGAAGCCGTGCCCGCCGCCCGGGGCGCGGCGCTTGTTGGCGAGGAAGAGGCAGCCGAGGGTCTCCTCGCCGTCCCGGACGGGCAGGCCGAGGAAGTCGGACATCTCGGGGTGGGCGGCCGGCCAGCCCTCGAAGCGCGGGTCCTGGCGTACGTCGGCCAGCCGCTCGGGGCCGTCCTGGTGGAGCATCGCGGCGAGGATGCCGTGCTGGCGGGGCAGCGGGCCGATGCGGCGCCACTGTTCGGCGCTGATGCCGTCCACGACGAACTGGGCGAAGCCGCCGTGGTCGTCCGGGACGCCCAGGGCCGCGTACTCGGCGTCCAGGAGCTCGCGGGCCGATACGACGATCGTGCGCAGGACGTCGCGTACCTCGAGGCGGCGGCTCATGGCGAGCAGCGCGGTGCTGACGGCCGCCAGGCCAGTACGGGGTCCGGTCTGCATGCGCTCACCGTACTCGGGCGTGTGACCTGCGGGATCGGGCCGTGGTCGTAGGTCCAACGGACCGGTACGGGTGGGGCCGGCGGCCGAGGCGGCGGCGGGGGCCGGGTTCCTAGGTTGGGGGCATCTGCTGGTCGGGACGGAGCGAGGGGTGCGGTCATGTCGGTGGCGATGGTGACGGGGGCGTCGAGGGGACTGGGGCGGGCGCTGGCCGGGGAGCTGGCGGCGCGCGGCTGGGACCTGGTGCTGAGCGCGCGGGGCTCGGGGGCGCTGAAGGAGGCCGCCGCCGAGCTGGAGCGGGCCGCCGGGGTGCGGGTCAGGGCGGTGGCGGGGGACGTGTCCTCGGGGGAGCACCGGGCGGCGCTGGTGGCGGCCGCGCGGGAGCTGGGCGGGCTGGATCTGCTGGTGAACAACGCGGGGGCGCTCGGGGCGGAGCCGTTGGTGCCGCTGGCGGTGCATCCGCTGGACGGGCTGCGCGAGGCCTTCGAGGTCAATGTGGTGGGGGCGCTGGGGCTGATCCAGGAGGGGCTGCCGCTGCTGCGGGCCTCGGCGGCCGGTGCGGTGCTCAACATCAGCTCGGACGCGGCGGTGGTGGCGTACGCGACGTGGGGGGCGTACGGGGCGACCAAGGCGGCGGGGGATCTGATGTCGGGCGTGCTGGCCGTGGAGGAGCCGGGGCTGCGGGTCTGGTGGGCGGACCCGGGTTCGATGCGGACGCGGATGATGGCGGCGGCCGAGCCCGGGGAGGACCTGGCGGGGCTGCCCGCGCCGGAGGAGGTGGCGCCGGCGCTGCTGCGGCTGGTGGCGGAGGGGCTGCCGAGCGGCCGGTACACGGCGGAGCGACTGGCGGAGGGGCCGGTGGCGGGCCCGGAAGCGGGCGCGGGGGCGGGGGCGGGGCGGTGAGCGGGCGCCGGGCGCTACAAGAGAAGGGACTGTATATACCGGACATTCCGCCGAGCCTTCTGGCCCGGGTGCCGGCCGAGCAGCGCGGGCCGGGGCTGGGCCGGGACGCGGTGCGGCTGCTGGTGTCGCGGGGCAGTACGGAGGTGTCGCTGCACGCCTTCCGGGAGCTGCCGGAGCTGCTGCGCGCGGGGGACGTGCTGGTGGTGAACACCTCGGCCACGCTGGCGGCCGCCGTGGACGCCCGGCTGGGCGGCGAGGCGCTGGTGGTGCACTTCTCGACCCGGGGCGATGACGGCCGGTGGTCGGTGGAGCTGCGGACCCCGGCCGACGGGGGCACGACCCGGCCGCATGCCGGAGGCCCGGCCGGGGCCGTCGTGGAGCTGCCGGGCGGGCATCGCCTCGTACTGGAGGAGCCGCTCGCGGCGGGCGGGGACCGGCTGTGGTGGGCGCGGCCCTCGACGGAGGACTTGCCCGGTCTGCTCCGGGCCCGCGGGCGGCCGATCCGGTACGCGTACACGGAGCGGGACCAGCCTCTGTCGGCCTACCAGACGGTGTTCGCGGTGCCGGGGGCCGACGGGGCGGGGTCGGCGGAGATGCCGAGCGCCGCCCGGCCCTTCACGGCGGAGCTGGTGGCGCGGCTGGTCAGCCGGGGGGGTGCAGTTCGCCCCGCTGACCCTGCACACGGGCGTGGCCTCGCAGGAGGCGCACGAGCCGCCGTACCCGGAGCGGTACGAGGTGCCCGCGGCCACGGCGTGGCTCGTGAACGCGGCGCGGGCGACGGGAGGGAGGGTGATCGCGGTGGGGACCACGGCGGTGCGGGCCCTGGAGTCGGCCGCGGACGCGGAGGGCCGGGTGCGCCCGGCCGGCGGCTGGACGGACCTGGTGGTGACGCCGGAGCGCGGGGTGCGGGTGGTGGACGGGCTGCTGACCGGGCTGCACGAGCCCGAGGCGTCCCATCTGCTGATGCTGGAGGCGGTCGCGGGGCGTGCCGCCGTACGGCTCGGGTATGCGGAGGCGGTGGCCCGTCTCTGCCTTTGGCACGAGTTCGGGGACGTCCATCTGCTACTCAAGGAGGAGACCGGTCACTGAACGCATTGCTTGAGCAACGCATGGTGAGACCGTTACGTGCTCGATGTGAGCCCGGGCATAGGACCCACATCACTTACGAAGCTCCCTAGTGGACACGTAAAGACCCTGTCAGCACGGGCGCACGTAGCGCCGAGGCCTGAATTCGGGCCTCGGCGCCCGGCCCTGATCCACTAAGCAGGATCGTACGTCACACCTTTGCCACAGGATTTTGCCGCCGCTAAGAATTGCTCTCGTCGCACGGCGCTGCGGATCCCCGGATCCTCGCAGCGCCTTCCTGCGGCTCCCGCGATTCGAAGAGGTTGCCCCGCCATGTCTGCTTCCAGCACTCCCGGTCACAGTCGTCTGACGAAGGCACACAAGCTGTCCATTGCCGGCGTCGCCACGTTCAGTGCCGCCGCGCTCGCCTTCTCCCTCGTCCCGGCCGACGCCGCCCAGGCCGAGACGGTCTCCGCCGCCCCCGTCGCCTGGACCCAGGTCGTCGACGGCGCCCAGACGAAGGCCGTGCAGCAGCACCTCTCCGTGCAGCAGGTCGTCGCCGACAAGGCGGCGCAGGACGCCAAGGCCAAGGCTGACGCCAAGGCCAAGGCCGAGGCCGCCGCGAAGAAGGACCGCGAGCAGAAGGCGGCCGCGAGCCGTTCCGCCGCCCGCACCCCCGTCTTCGCGAACAACCTGGACGGCTGGATCAAGGAAGCCCTCTTCATCATGAAGAAGGAAGGCATTCCGGGCACCTACGCCGGCATCCACAAGAACGTCATGCGTGAGTCCAGCGGCAACCCGATGGCGATCAACAACTGGGACATCAACGCCCAGAACGGCATCCCCAGCAAGGGTCTGCTCCAGGTCATCCTTCCGACCTTCAAGGCGTACCACGTCAAGGGCACCAAGTTCGACCAGTACGACCCGGTCGCCAACATCGTCGCCGCCTGCAACTACGCGGCCGACCGTTACGGCTCGATGGACAACGTCAACAGCGCCTACTAGGACGCCGACGGCATCCAGACCCCCCATGCGCCTGAGGGCGGCCCCCGGAGTACCGGGTGCCGCCCTCAGGCGTTTTCGCGTACGCGCGTTCGCGGACCGCTTGCCGGTTACTTGCCGGCGCGCATGACCTCGGGCTCGTGGCGGCGCAGCAGGCGCTGTACCGCGAAACCGCAGGCGATGCCGATGAGCAGCAGGATGGTGATGTTCAGGCTCCACTGGCCGACCGTGGCGTCCCAGAGCGGGTCGGTGTTGGTCGGGTTGTCGCGGTCCCACGGCGGCATGAGCTTGCCGAGGTTCAGCGTGGTGCCGGCGGCGGCGACGGCCCAGCGGGACGGCATCAGCCAGGCGAACTGCTCCAGGCCCGGGGAGTCGTAGACCTGGAAGAGGATGCCGGTGAAGACGACCTGGACGATCGCGAACATGACCAGCAGCGGCATGGTCTTCTCGGCGGTCTTCACCAGCGAGGAGATCACCAGGCCGAACATCATCGACGTGAAGCCGAGCGCGATGACCGACACGCAGAGCTCGACGGCCGGCGGCATCAGCAGGCCCTCGACGGGCAGGTCGCGGGGGGCGAAGCCGATCCCGCAGATGATCACGCCCTGGATGGCCGTGATGACGCCGAGGACGATCACCTTCGACATGAGGTACGCCGACCGGGACAGGCCCGTCGCGCGCTCACGCTCGTAGATCACGCGTTCCTTGATCAGCTCACGGACCGAGTTCGCGGCGCCCGAGAAGCACATGCCGACCGCGAGGATCAGCATGATCGTGCCGGCGTCGCCGTTGAACTGGGACGGCGGCGTCGGCGGCGCGAGGCCGAAGGTCGCGGGGATGACCGTGGAGACCACGCCCAGGACCGCGGGCAGGATCAGCATCAGGCCGATGAAGCCCTTGTCGGAGGCGATCACCGACGTGTAGCGGCGGATCAGCGTCCACAGCTGCGAGCCCCAGCCCTGCGGCTTGGGCGGGCGCATCTGCTGCGGCGACGGCATCGCGACGGACTGCGGGGCGACCGCGTCGATGTCGGCGGCGTACAGCTGGTAGTGCTGCGAGCCCTTCCAGCGGCCGGCCCAGTCGTAGTCGCGGTAGTTCTCGAAGGCCGAGAAGACGTCCGCCCACGTGGTGTAGCCGAAGAAGTTCAGCGCCTCGTCCGGCGGGCCGAAGTATGCGACCGAGCCGCCCGGGGCCATGACCAGCAGCTTGTCGCAGATGGCCAGCTCGGCGACCGAGTGGGTGACGACGAGGACCGTACGGCCGTCGTCGGCGAGGGCACGCAGCAGCTGCATGACGTCGCGGTCCATGCCCGGGTCGAGGCCGGAGGTCGGCTCGTCCAGGAAGATCAGCGACGGCTTGGTGAGCAGCTCCAGGGCCACGGACACGCGCTTGCGCTGACCACCCGAGAGCGAGGTGATCTTCTTGTCCTTGTGGATGTCGAGCTTGAGCTCGCGCAGCACCTCGTTGATGCGGGCCTCGCGCTCGGACTCGGCGGTGTCGCCGGGGAAGCGGAGCTTGGCCGCGTACTTCAGGGCGGTGCTGACCTTCAGTTCCTTGTGCAGGATGTCGTCCTGCGGGACCAGGCCGATGCGCTGACGGAGCTCCGCGAACTGCTTGTACAGGTTGCGGTTGTCGTAGAGGACGTCACCCTGGTCGGCGGGCCGGTAGCCGGTCAGCGCCTTGAGCAGGGTCGACTTTCCGGAGCCGGACGGGCCGATGACGCCGATCAGCGACTTCTCCGGGACGCCGAAGGTGACGTCCTTGAGGATCTGCTTGCCGCCGTCGACCGTGACCGTGAGGTGGCGGGCCGAGAAGGAGACCTCGCCGGTGTCGACGAACTCCTCGAGGCGGTCACCGACGATCCGGAACGTCGAGTGGCCGACGCCGACGATGTCGTTCGGGCCGAGCAGCGCGGTGCCGGACTTGGCCAGCGGCTGACCGTTGACGTAGGTGCCGTTGTGGCTGCCCAGGTCGTGGATCTCGAACCGGCCGCCGGGCATCGAGCGGAACTCGGCGTGGTGGCGCGAGACCTGGAGGTCGGAGACCACCAGTTCGTTCTCCAGCGCACGGCCGATCCGCATGACGTGACCCAGCGAGAGCTGGTGGAACGTCGTCGGGCTGCGGTCGCCCCCGTGGTGGGGGGCGGCCCCCTGCGCCGGGCGGGCCGCGGCGGGGCCGCCGCCCTGCTGGTGCGGGAGGTGCGGCTGCTGAGGCTGCTGGTCCCAGGCGTGCTGCTGGGGCTGCTGCTGCGGGGCCTGGTACGCCGGGGCCTGCGGCTGGGCGTACGCGGCCGCCTGGGCCTGAGCCTGGGCCGGGGCCTGCTGGGCCACGGCCGGTTGGGGCGCCGCGGCGGCGACGGGATTCAGCCGCGGGCCGTCGGTCGCGTTGCCCAGGTGAACCGGCGTGCCCGGCACGAGCTCGGCCTGCTGCACCCGAGCACCGCGCACGTAGGTGCCGTTGGTGCTGCCGTGGTCCTCGATGCCCCAACCACGGCCGTTCCAGCTGATGGTGGCGTGTCGCCACGACACCCGGGCATCGTCGATCACCACGTCTCCCTGGGGATCGCGCCCCAGCGAGTACGACCTGGACGGATCGAGCGTCCAGGTCCTTCCATTCAATTCCAGTACGAGTTCCGGCACTCCAGCCCCACTTAAGTCCCCCGAGAATCCCCCATGACGTCAGGGAGTCTAGGGATGGCGAACATCCGGGGGAACTATTTCAGGCCTGGGGCCACATGTGGAATCGGGGCCTTGCCGAGGCGTCTACGACTGCCCGTTGACGGGGGCGAAAGTCACCCGGAGAGTGAGATACGGGACTTCTCGCCCGGCGGTCCCGCTCGGCACACATCGGGGGACCGCTCATGCGCCGCATCCGTTGGGGAGACGTCCTGGTGTCCGGCATCGCCACTGCCGGCTGGTCGCTGGTGGCGATGGCCGTGGTCGCCGCGCTCGGGCTGCACCTGCTCGGCGCCGACGCGGCGGGAGGCTCGCTGGGGGCGATGAGCGCGGCCGTGGTGGTCCTGGCCGTGGGCGGCACCGTGACCCCCTCGGGTGCGGTGTCGGTCTTCGGGGCGGGCGGTGCGGGCGCCGAAGCCTCGCTGGACGTCATGCCGTTGGGGGTCGGGCTGGCCGGAGCCCTGGTGCTGGGGCACCTGTTCCTGCGCTCGCTGCGGGCCGGCGCCGCCCCCGGAGAGCTACCGGCGCGGGCGGCGGTGGTCGTGGCGCTGTTCGTCGCCGCGGTGGGGGTGCTGGCGTGGGCCGGGCACGACGTGGTCACCCTCGACGGGGACGTGCTGCCGAGGACCCCGGTCAAGGTCGAGGTGCCGGGGATCGGGGACATCGGCGGGCTGCTCCCGGACCGCATCGGGGACCTGATCGAGACGCGGACCCGGGTGGGGTTCTCGGTGGAGCCGGGACCGACCCTGCGGGCCGCGGGGGTGTGGGCCGCGGTGGTGCTCGCGGTGGCCCTGGCGATCTCGCGGCGCGGGCCCGAGCCGCTCGCGCGGCTGCGGCCGGCCGCCTCGGCGGTGGTGGCGATGCTGCTGGTGGCGGTGGCGGCCGGACTGGCGGCGGCGGTGTGGGCGGCGGCGGGCGACGAGCATCCCGGGCGGGTGCTGGGGGCGGCCCTGCTGGGCGCGCCGAACGGCGCCTGGGCGGGGGTGCTGCTGGGGCTGTTCGTCCCGCTGAGCGGCCGGGCCACCGGTGCGCCGGCCCGGCTGCTGCCGGATCCGCTGGACGAGCTGCTGGCGGGCTCCGCGCGGGAGCCGGTGACGGTGGCCCGCCTCGCGGAGTACGACGGGCGGGTGTGGCTGCTGGTGGCGGGGGCCGGGCTGCTGGTGCTCTACGCGGGCGTGCTGGCCGCCGTACGGACCCCGGGGCGCGGGATCGCCGGGTGCGCGGCGCGGCTGTCGGCCGTGACGGCGGTGGCGCTGGCGGCGCTGGTGTGGCCGACGGCGCTGTCGGCGGATGCGTCGCTCGCCGTGCTGGGGGTGGACGCGGTCGACGCCGGGGTGGAGCTGCGCGGGTCCGTCCCGCTGGCCCTGGTGCTGGGGGCGGCGTGGGGGGCGGTGGCGGGTGCGGTGGGGGCCGTACTGGCCCGTGGCCGCCGCCGCCCTTCCTCCGCCCCGGCTTCCGCTGCCCCGGGGTGGCCGGACCCCGAGGCGCCGACGGCCTCGTCCCCGTACTCGTACCCGGATCCGGGTGTGTCCTGGGACGTGACGGTCACGGGTCTCCCGCCGAGGGCTCCGAGGCCGCCGAAACCTCTGCGGCGACCGCCCTTCGTCCCGCCTCCCCCGCCGGGAGCACCACCGCCGCCAAAGCCGCCGGGGCCGCGCTGACCGCCGGGGCCGGGCCGCTGCGCGGAGCCACTCCCCGCCCCGCCCCTTCTCCTCCCCCAGACTCCGTCCGGGGGGGACCCCCACTTGGGGCTCCGCCCCAAACCCCGCGCCTCAAGCGCCGCCGGATCAGCGGCCAGGATCGGCGGCCGACGGCCGGAGGCCGACGCAGCGGCGCGAAGCCGGAGAGGCCCGCCAGGGCCGAGCCGTGCGAGCGGCGCGTTCAAGAGGTGGGACGGGGGTCCTGTCCCGGGGAGCGGGAAGATACGGTGAGAACACCATGAGCGCATCGCAGACCTCCGACGTCCCCACCCTCCTCGTCAAGATCTTCGGCAAGGACCGTCCCGGGATCACCGCCGGGCTGTTCGACACCCTCGCCGCCTACTCCGTCGATGTCGTCGACATCGAGCAGGTCGTCACCCGTGGCCGCATCGTCCTGTGCGCCCTCGTCACCAAGCCCGCCGTCGGCACCGATGGCGAGCTGCGGGCCACCGTCCACAGCTGGGCCGAGTCGCTCAAGCTCCAGGCCGAGATCCTCTCCGGCACCGGTGACAACCGGCCGCGCGGCAGCGGCCGGTCCCACGTCACCGTGCTCGGGCACCCGCTCACCGCCGAGTCCACGGCGGCCATCGCCGCGCGCATCACCTCGACCGGCGGCAACATCGACCGTATCTTCCGGCTCGCCAAGTACCCGGTGACGGCGGTGGAGTTCGCCGTCTCCGGCTGCGAGACCGAGCCGCTGCGCACCGCGCTGGCCACGGCCGCCGCGCACATCGGCGTGGACGTGGCCGTCGTCTCGGCCGGGCTGCACCGCCGGGCCCAGCGCCTGGTCGTCATGGACGTGGACTCGACCCTGATCCAGGACGAGGTCATCGAGCTGTTCGCCGCCCACGCCGGGTGCGAGGCCGAGGTCGCCGAGGTCACCGAGCGGGCCATGCGCGGCGAGCTGGACTTCGAGCAGTCGCTGCACGCCCGGGTGGCGCTGCTGGCGGGTCTGGACGCGTCCGTCGTGGACAAGGTCCGCGCCGAGGTGCAGCTGACCCCGGGCGCCCGGACGCTGATCCGTACCCTCAAGCGGCTCGGCTACCAGGTGGGCGTGGTCTCCGGCGGCTTCACCCAGGTGACGGACGATCTGCGGGAGCGGCTGGGGCTGGACTTCGCCTCCGCCAACACCCTGGAGATCATCGACGGGAAGCTGACCGGCCGGGTGACCGGCGAGATCGTGGACCGGGCGGGCAAGGCCCGGCTGCTTCGCCGCTTCGCCGCGGAGGCCGAGGTACCGCTGTCCCAGACGGTGGCCATCGGCGACGGCGCGAACGACCTGGACATGCTGAACGCGGCCGGGCTGGGCGTGGCCTTCAACGCCAAGCCGGTGGTCCGCGAGGCCGCGCACACGGCGGTGAACGTGCCCTTCCTGGACGCGGTGCTCTACCTGCTCGGGATCACCCGCGAGGAGATCGAGGCCGCCGACCTGGCCTAGGCCCAGGCCCAGGTCCAGGTCCTGTCCGTACGACGCGAGGGAGGGCCCCGGCGGCCGCATCGGCTGCCGGGGCCCTCCCGTACGCACTCCCCCGGTCAGTGCTCGTTGGGGGTCCAGAAGTCGAGCAGGGTGCCCACGCCGTGTTCCAGAGCCTTCCACGAGCCGGTGAAGGAGACGACGGCGAGGGCCCCGGTCGGGAATCCGGTACGGGTCATCCGCGCCAGGGTGTCGTCCTTCGCGCGCCCGGAAAGGGCGTCGGCAAGGGCGTGCATGCCGGGGTTGTGGCCGATGACCAGGAGGTCGTGCACCTCGTCGGGGGTCTCGTTCAGCAGGGCGATGAGCTCGCCCGGCGAGGCCTCGTAGAGCCGCTCCTCGTAGTGGGTCTTCGGCCGGTGCGGCAGCTCCTGGACGGCGATCTTCCAGGTCTCGCGGGTGCGGGTGGCGGTGGAGCAGAGGGCCAGGTCGAAGGTGATGCCGGTTTCGGCCAGCTTCAGACCGACGGCCGCTGCGTCCGCGCGGCCGCGTTCCGCCAGCGGGCGGTCGTGGTCGGACACCTGTGGCCAGTCGGCCTTGGCGTGCCGGAGGAGGGCGATCCTGCGGGGTGTGTCGGCGCTCATGGCTCCCAGCTTCGCATGAAACGGGCCACGGGGCGCAGGGTGTTGAGGGCCCGCACCCGGTGGTGCGGCACGGCCCGGCGCACCCCGGCGCACACCGGTCAGCCGACGGCGCGCAGCAGCTGCTGTGTGACGTGGAGCAGTCCGGTGGCCTCGCCGGTGGCGGCGTGGGCCTCGCCGGATCCGGCGAGGAGGAGCAGGAGCAGGCCGAAGGCGAGCGCGGGCAGGGCCAGCGCCCACCAGCGCAGGCGGGCCTCGGCACCCTGCCGGGCGCCGGGCAGGGCTCGGGCGCCGGGCACCGCTCGGGCGGCGGACGCGGCTCGGGGGCCGGACGGGAGGGAGCGGGTGTGCGTGGGGGCCGACATGGCCGCCTCCGGGGTGCTGACGGGACTGGCTCTCGCTCCTTCGAATCTATGGATCCGAAGGAGCGGTTCCCATCCGGGGCACACCCCAGTTGACCCTGACCCTTACCCCCTAGGGGTGGGTGGGGTTATCCCCACCCTCTCGCCCGTCAGGGGGAGGCGATCGTCGCGATGACGGAAATGATCACGGTCACGACGAGCATCGCGCCGAGCACGAGGCCGAGCTTCCTGTGGCCGTTCTGCGGGTTCGGTTCAAGTACGGGCGACATGCCGGTCAGTCTCGCATGCCGCATTCGTCCTCGATCGTGCGGTCCCGGCCGGCCAGGATGCCCAGCGCGATCTGCGGGACGAGCAGTCCGGCCATGAGGACGAGCGGCAGGTCCCAGCCGCCGCTGTGCTGGTAGAGCGTGCCGATGACCAGGGGGCCGGGGATGGAGATGAGGTAGCCGGTGCTCTGGGCGAAGGCGGAGAGCTTGACGACGCCGGCCGGGGACTTCGCGCGCAGCCCGATGAGGGTGATGACCAGCGGGAAGGCGCAGTTGGAGACGCCGAGCATGAGCGCCCAGGCCCAGGCGCCGGCGGCGGGGGCGAGGTAGAGCCCGAGGTAGCCGGCGAAGCCGAAGAGGCCGAGGGTGGCGGCGATGGCGCCCTGGTTCTTCATCCGGCCGGCCAGGCCGGGGATGACGAACGCGAGCGGGACGCCCATGACCATGGTGACGGCGAGCAGCACTCCGGCGGTGGAGGCGGAGACCCCGGCGTCGCGGAAGATCTGCGGGAGCCAGCCCATGGTGATGTACGCGCCGGTGGCCTGGAGGCCGAAGTAGCAGGCCAGGGCCCAGGCGGTACGGCTGCGGACGATCCGGGGGCCGGCGTCGGCCCGTACGCCGGCCCCTTCGGCGGAGTCGGCGGCCGCGGCGCGCTCGGCCCGGGCGGCGCGCCGGGAGGCACGGGCGATGGGCAGCCAGGGCAGTACGGCGACCAGCGCGAGCAGGGCCCACATCAGCAGGCCGGTGCGCCAGCTGCCGCCGAGGGCCTCGGTCAGCGGGACGGTCGCGGCGGCGGCGAGCGAGGTGCCGGCGGCCAGCGCCATGGAGTACAGGCCGGTCATGGTGCCGACCCGGTCCGGGAAGTAGCGCTTGACGATCACCGGGAGCAGCACGTTGGTCAGGGCTATGCCGGCCAGGGACAGTGCGCTGGCGGCGAGGAAGGCGGCGGCGCTGTCCGCGAAGGGGCGGATCAACAGGCCCGCGGTGACGGCCACCATGCCGGCGCAGATCACGGCGGCCGGGCCGAAGCGGCGGGAGAGCCGGGGCGCTGTGACTCCGAAGACGGCGAAGCAGAGGGCGGGGACGGAGGTGATCAGTCCGGCGACGGTGCCGCTCATGCCCAGGCCCGTGCGGGTCTCTTCGAAGAGGGCGCCGAGGCTGGTGATGGCGGGCCGCAGGTTGAGGGCGGCGAGCACGATGCCGACGATGAGGACCGGACCGAGCCACGTGGGGGCGACGTGGACGGGAGCGGGAAGGGGCCGGTCGGGCGTGGTGCGCACGGCCGGCGGGCGGTTCATGGTCTGGATTTCTTCGTCGGACATTCAACCATCATAGAATCATGGGATGATTGGTTGTCCAGTCGCTCGTCGCTATCGAGGGGAACCCATGCCGCTGACCTCACCCCGGCGCTCCGCGCTCGTCGACCAGGTGATCGCCCAGCTGCGGAACCAGATCACCTCGGGCGAGTGGCCGGTCGGCGCCCGCATCCCGACCGAGCCGGAGCTGGTGGAGCTGCTCGGCGTCGCCCGCAACACCGTGCGCGAGGCCGTCCGGGCGCTGGCGCACAACGGCCTGCTCGACATCCGGCAGGGCTCGGGTACGTACGTCATCGCCACCAGCGAGCTGGCCGGTGTGATGCACCGCCGCTTCGCCGGGGCCGACCCGCGGCACATCGCGGAGCTGCGCTCGACCCTGGAGTCCTCGGCGGCCCGGCTGGCGGCGGAGCGGCGGACCGAGCGGGACCTCGTACAGCTGGACGCGCTGCTCGCTCGGCGCGAGGAGGCCTGGGCGGGCGGGGACGCGGAGGTGTTCGTGGCGGCGGACGTGAGCCTGCACATGGCGGTGGTCACGGCCTCGCACAACGAGGTGCTGATCGAGCTGTACGCGGACCTCGGCGATCTGGTGGCGGACTGGCTGCGTACGGATGTCGGCACCGAGCTGCGTCCGTCCGCGCATCTGGACCACGCCCGGCTGATCGAGGCGATCCGGCGGGGGGACGGGGACGCGGCCGCCTCGGAGGCGGCGGGCTATCCCTTCGCCTGTCTCGGCAAGGGCACCGGCTGACAGCAGCTGACAGCGGGCGAGAGCACTCACGCCGACTGAGATCCACTCACGGTCGCTCGTGGCTGACCCAGGCCGAGCGGACCTCCTTCCAGCAGCGGCTGGTGAGCTCGACGCGCCCGGCGGGGCCGATGGCCACGGCGGCGCCGTCGCCGTCCAGGTCCCACCAGCGGTCGCACTCGACGTGCAGCCGCACCAGGTCGGTCTCCGGGTAGCTGTTGTGGCAGGACGCCGTCACCTGCGAGCCGCTGATCTCGGTGTCGCAGTCGGCGCCGAAGAGGTCCCGGACGGGGGTCCGCGCGGGCTGTACGGGTGGCTCGGCGGGGATCTCTGCGAGGTCCACCTCGGCCGGGGCGACGGCCTCGGGACCGGGCGCGGGCTCGCCGGGCGCGGTCTGCGCGACGGCGCCCGGGCCCAGGAGTGCGGTCAGGATCACCGAGGTGACCAGCAGCGATACCGCTCCGCTCGATCTCGCGCGCAATCCCGTACCTCCTCCCCGCAGGAGCCGGGAAGATCCCGACTCGGCCAGTTTGCAGGCATCTGCCCTGGTTTTCGACTCGGGAAGATCCGTTCAGCCGGTGAACATCCGATCGAGGTGCGAAAACGGCGACGGCCGCGCCTCCCGGAAGGGAAGCGCGGCCGCCGCCTTGCTTACGGACGCGAGTGCCGTCAGGCACCCATCGCGTGCAGGCCGCCGTCCACGTGGACGATCTCGCCGGTGGTCTTCGGGAACCAGTCCGACAGCAGCGCGACAACGCCGCGGCCCGCCGGCTCCGGGTCGCTCATGTCCCACTCCAGCATCGAGCGGGAGTTCCAGACGTCCGCCAGCTCGCCGAAGCCCGGGATGGACTTCGCGGCCATGGAGCCGATCGGCCCGGCCGAGACCAGGTTGCAGCGGATGTTCTCCTTGCCCAGGTCGCGGGCGAGGTAGCGGCTGGTGGCCTCCAGCGCGGCCTTGGCCGGGCCCATCCAGTCGTACTGCGGCCAGGCGAACTGCGCGTCGAAGGTGAGGCCGACGACGGCCGCCCCCTCGTGCGGGAAGAGCGGCTTGCAGGCCATGGTCAGCGACTTCAGCGAGAACGCCGAGACGTGCATGGCGGTGGCGACCGACTCGAACGGGGTGTTCAGGAAGTTGCCGCCGAGGGCGTCCTGCGGCGCGAAGCCGATGGAGTGGACGACACCGTCGAGACCGCCGAGCTCGGCGCGCACGAGGTCCTCCAGCCGGTCCAGGTGCTCCTGGTTGGTGACGTCGAGCTCGATCACCTTGACAGGCTTGGGCAGCTTGCGGGCGATGCGCTCCGTCAGCGTCGGCCGCGGGAACGCCGTGAGGATGACCTCGGCGCCCTGCTCCTGGGCGAGCTTGGCGGTGTGGAACGCGATGGACGACTCCATCAGCACACCGGTGATGAGGATGCGCTTGCCCTCGAGAATTCCGCTCATGGTGATCAGTGACCCATGCCCAATCCGCCGTCAACGGGAATGACGGCTCCGGTGATGTACGCGGCGTCGTCGGACGCCAGGAAGCTCACGGCTGCCGCGATCTCCTCGGGCTGCGCGTAGCGGCCGAGCGGCACCTGGCCCACGATGCCCGCGCGCTGCTCGTCGGTGAGGACCTTGGTCATGTCCGTGTCGACGAAGCCGGGGGCGACCACGTTGAAGGTGATGTTGCGGGAGCCCAGCTCGCGGGCGAGCGACCGGGCGAAGCCGATCAGCGCGGCCTTGGAGGCGGCGTAGTTGGCCTGGCCCGCCGAACCCAGCAGCCCGACGACCGAGGAGATCAGGACGACGCGGCCCTTCTTGGCACGGAGCATGCCACGGTTCGCGCGCTTGACCACCCGGAAGGTGCCGGTGAGGTTGGTGTCGACGACCGAGGCGAAGTCCTCCTCGGACATCCGCATCAGCAGCGTGTCCTTGGTGATGCCGGCGTTGGCCACCAGCACCTCGACCGCGCCGTGCGTGTCCTCGATCTGCTTGTAGGCCTGCTCCACCTGCTCGGAGTCGGTGATGTCGCACCGGACCGCCAGGACGCCGAGCGAGGTGAGCGCCTCCGGCGGCTCCCCCGACCGGTACGTGATCGCGACCTTGTCTCCGGCCTCCGCGAAGGCACGGGCGATGGCGAGGCCGATGCCCCGGTTTCCTCCGGTGACGAGAACCGAGCGGCTCAACGGATCACCCTTTCGCTAGCGGTCTGAATACCGAAAACCTATAGGTCGCATCCCTCGTACGGAGAATCGACCTCCGACAGGGCCTTGCGACGGGCTCTGTCGAATCCCTACAGAAAGGTGTAGGCACGAGCACCCCGGGCGCGACATGATCGGGGAGACCGGCCCCGACCACCGGGAGGAATTCCGTGCCCCATTCCATCGACGCGGCCTTCACCGCACTTCCCTTGCGGGCGCTCGCCGACGCGGCGCTCGCCCGGGCTCGCGCGCTGGGCGCCGAGCATGCCGACTTCCGGCTGGAGCGGATCCGCAGCGCCTCCTGGCGGCTGCGGGACGCCAAGCCCTCCGGCGGGTCCGACACCACCGACCTCGGCTACGCGGTCCGGGTGGTGCACGGGGGCAGCTGGGGGTTCGCCTCCGGTGTGGACCTGACCATGGACGCCGCCGCCAAGGTGGCCTCGCAGGCCGTGGCCATGGCGAAGCTGTCCGCCCAGGTGATCAAGGCCGCCGGTTCCGACGAGCGCGTGGAGCTCGCCGAGGAGCCGGTGCACTCGGACCGGACCTGGATCTCCGCCTACGACGTGAACCCCTTCGAGGTGCCGGACGCGGAGAAGGCGGCGCTGCTCGCCGACTGGAGCTCGCGGCTGCTGGCGGCCGACGGTGTCGCGCACGTGGACGCCTCGCTGCTCGCCGTGCACGAGAACAAGTTCTACGCGGACACCGCGGGCACCACGACCACCCAGCAGCGGGT
Organism: Streptomyces sp. NBC_01546; assembly: GCF_045208355.1. Classification (NCBI taxonomy): domain Bacteria; kingdom Bacillati; phylum Actinomycetota; class Actinomycetes; order Kitasatosporales; family Streptomycetaceae; genus Streptomyces; species Streptomyces sp. NBC_01546. The sequence goes on along the minus strand of NZ_CP109379.1, from coordinate 6,153,884 downwards.
CCGGATCCACCCGCAGCTCACGGCGGTCGCCGTCAACGCCACCACCGGCGAGTTCGACTCGATGCGCACCATCGCCCCGCCCGCCGGGCGCGGTTGGGAGTACCTGACCGGCACCGGCTGGGACTGGAACGCGGAGCTGGAGCAGATCCCCGGCCTGCTCGACGAGAAGATGAAGGCGCCGAGCGTGCAGGCCGGGCGCTACGACCTGGTGGTGGACCCGTCCAACCTGTGGCTCACCATCCACGAGTCCATCGGCCACGCCACCGAGCTCGACCGGGCGCTGGGCTACGAGGCGGCGTACGCGGGAACCTCCTTCGCCACCTTCGACCAGCTCGGCAAGCTCAAGTACGGCTCCCCGATCATGAACGTGACGGGTGACCGCACCGCCGAGCACGGCCTGGCCACCGTCGGCTTCGACGACGAGGGCGTCGAGGCGCAGAGCTGGGACCTGGTCAAGGACGGCACCCTGGTCGGCTACCAGCTGGACCGGCGGATCGCGAAGCTGACCGGCCTCGGACGCTCCAACGGCTGCGCCTACGCCGACTCCCCCGGGCACGTGCCCGTCCAGCGCATGGCGAACGTGTCGCTCCAGCCGGATCCGGGCGGCCTGTCCACCGAGGACCTGATCGGCGGGGTGGAGCGCGGGATCTACGTGGTCGGCGACCGCTCCTGGTCGATCGACATGCAGCGCTACAACTTCCAGTTCACCGGGCAGCGGTTCTTCCGCATCGAGAACGGCAAGCTGGCCGGGCAGCTGCGCGACGTGGCGTACCAGGCCACGACCACCGACTTCTGGGGCTCGATGGAGAAGGTCGGCGGTCCGCAGACCTACGTCCTGGGCGGCGCCTTCAACTGCGGAAAGGCCCAGCCGGGCCAGGTCGCGTCGGTCTCCCACGGCTGCCCGTCCGCCCTGTTCCGCGACGTGAACATCCTGAACACCACGCAGGAGGCCGGACGATGACCTCGTCGATTCGATCGACCAAGCCCCACGAGATCGTCGAGCGGGCGCTGGAGCTGTCCACCGCCGACGGCTGTGTCGTCATCGCCGACGAACAGTCCACCGCCAACCTGCGGTGGGCCGGCAACGCACTCACCACGAACGGCGTCACCCGCGGCCGGACCCTGACGGTCATCGCCACGGTCGACGGCAAGGAGGGCACGGCCTCGGGGGTCGTCTCGCGCTCCGCCGTCACCGCCGAGGACCTGGAGCCGCTGGTGCGGGCCGCCGAGGCGGCCGCGCGCGGGGCCGGTCCCGCCGAGGACGCCCAGCCGCTGGTGACCGGGACCCCGGCCTCGCCGGACTTCGCCGACGCCCCGGCCGAGACCTCCTCGGCGGTGTTCGCGGACTTCGCCCCGGCCCTCGGCGAGGCCTTCGCCCGGGCTCGCGCCGGCGGCCGGGAGCTGTACGGCTTCGCCAACCACGAGCTGGTCTCCACGTACGTCGGCACCTCCACGGGCCTGCGGCTGCGCCACGACCAGCCCAAGGGCACCCTGGAGCTCAACGCCAAGTCCCCGGACCGGCAGCGCTCGGCCTGGGCCGGCCGCGCCACCCGGGACTTCAAGGACGTGGACCCGACGGTCCTGGACGCGGAGCTCGCCGTACGCCTCGGCTGGGCGGAGCGGAAGATCGAGCTGCCCGCCGGCCGGTACGAGACCCTGCTGCCGCCGACGGCCGTGGCGGACCTGCTGATCTACCAGATGTGGTCGGCGGCGGCCCGGGACGCGGTGGAGGGCCGGACGGTCTTCTCCAAGCCCGGGGGCGGCACCCGGCTCGGCGAGCGGCTGTCCGAGCTGCCGCTGACGCTGCGCAGCGACCCGAACGCGCCGGGCCTGGAGTCCGCGCCGTTCGTCATCGCGCACAGCTCCGGGGACGACGCCTCGGTGTTCGACAACGGCCTGCCGGTCCCGGCGACCGAGTGGATCCGCGGCGGCGAGCTGGCCCGGCTGACCACGACCCGGCACAGTGCCGCGCTGACCGATCTGCCGGTGTCCCCGGCCTTCGGGAACCTGATCCTGGAGGGCGGCGGCGACAAGTCGCTCGAGGAGATGGTGGCGGACACCGAGAGGGGCCTGCTGCTGACCTGCCTCTGGTACATCCGCGAGGTCGACCCGGCCACCCTGCTGCTCACGGGCCTGACCCGGGACGGCGTCTACCTGGTGGAAAACGGGCAGGTCGTCGGCGAGGTGAACAACTTCCGGTTCAACGAGTCGCCCGTGGACCTGCTGTCGCGGGCCTCCGAGGCGGGCAGGACCGAGAAGACCCTGCCGCGCGAGTGGGGCGACTGGTTCACCCGGGCCGCGATGCCCGCCCTGCGCATCCCGGATTTCAACATGAGTTCGGTCAGCAAGGGGGTCTGACCCACCTAGACTGAGCCTTGTATTTCCCCAGGTATCGAAGGAGTCGAGAGAACCGTGACGGACATCGTCGACGAACTGAAGTGGCGCGGGCTGTTCGCCCAGTCCACCGACGAAGAAGCGCTGCGCAAGGCGTTCGCGGACGGTCCTGTCACGTTCTATTGCGGCTACGACCCGACCGCGGCCTCGCTGCACGTGGGACACCTGGTCCAGGTGCTCACCATGCGCCGGCTCCAGCTGGCCGGGAACCGGCCGCTCGCGCTGGTCGGCGGGGCCACCGGCCAGATCGGCGACCCGCGCCCGACCGCCGAGCGCACCCTGAACGATCCCGCGGTCATCGCGGAGTGGGTAAACCGGCTGCGTTCGCAGATCGAACCGTTCCTGTCCTTCGAGGGCGAGAACGCGGCGGTCCTGGTCAACAACCTGGACTGGACGGCGGGCATGTCCGCCATCGAGTTCCTGCGGGACATCGGCAAGCACTTCCGCGTCAACAAGATGCTGACGAAGGACTCGGTCGCCAAGCGGCTGGAGTCCGACCAGGGCATCAGCTACACCGAGTTCAGCTACCAGCTGCTCCAGGGCATGGACTTCCTGGAGCTGTACCGGCGCCACGGCTGCGTGCTCCAGCAGGGCGGCTCCGACCAGTGGGGCAACCTGACGGCCGGCCTCGACCTGATCCACCGGGTCGAGCCGGGCGCGGTCGTGCACGCGATGGCGACCCCTCTGATGGTCAAGGCGGACGGCACCAAGTTCGGCAAGACCGAGGGCGGGGCCGTCTGGCTGGACCCGGAGATGACCACGCCGTACGCGTTCTACCAGTTCTGGCTGAACGTGGATGACCGGGACATCTCCACCTACATGCGGATCCTGTCCTTCCAGAGCCGTGAGGAGCTGGAGGCACTGGAGGCGCAGACCGCCGAGCGGCCGCAGGCGCGCGCCGCCCAGCGGGCGCTGGCGGAGGAGCTGACCACGCTGGTGCACGGCGCCGGCCAGTGCGCCGCCGTGATCGCCGCATCGAAGGCGCTGTTCGGGCAGGGCGACCTGGCGGAGCTGGACGAGGCCACGCTGGCCGCGGCCCTGTCGGAACTGCCGCACGTCCGGGTGGCCGAGCCCGGTCTGGTGGTGGACCTGCTGGCGGAGACCGGTCTGGTCGCGAGCAAGTCGGCCGGCCGGCGGACCGTGAAGGAGGGCGGCGCCTACGTGAACAACGCGAAGGTGACGGCCGAGGACGCGGTCCCCGCCAAGGAGGACCTGCTGCACGGGCGTTGGCTGGTGCTGCGCCGCGGCAAGAAGAACCTGGCGGCGGTCGAGGTCACCGGCGCCTGACGCGTCGGCCTCGCACGGAGTCGCACAGCGGCACGGATCACGGCGGAGGGGCCGGTTCGGACACTCGTCCGGCCGGCCCTCCGTCATGCCGCGGGGCGTCCCGGGCCCGTCCAGGTCATCTAGGTCATCTGCCGGTTCTTGCCCCGGACCGCTCCGTAAGCCATTTCGCCGAGGCCGACCACGAGGACCGCTCCGGCAAGCTGCAGCAAGTGCCGGGTCCAGTCGATGCCCTTGGTGTCCGCGACGCCGATCCACGTGGCGACGGCGTTGCCGAGGACGCTGCCGATGATGCCGAAGAGCGTGGTCAGCCAGAGGGGCTGGTGCTGCTTGCCCGGCAGAATGGCCCGGGCTATCAGGCCCAGCACGAAACCGACGATGATCGCCCACAACCAACTCATGTCGAGCCTCCTCCTGGCGCGTTGTGCGCACGTGGGCCCAGTCTCGACCCGTGCGACATACGGCGCATTTCAGGCAGACCCGTTCGGGGGATCCCCCTCTCCTCGCGGCGGGGGCGGCGGCGTACGGTGGGAGGGTCCGGGCGGGGAGTGCCCGGCGGGTGATCGGGTGGTGGAGCGTGGAGCGGACGAAGCGACAGAAGCGGAACGGGGCCGAGGTCTTCCGGATCACCGGTGCGAGGATGGGGCTCGACGAGGACGTGCGGGGCCGTCAGCGCCGCTACGTGATCTCGATGGCCATCAGGACCCTGTCGGTCATCGCGACGGTACTGTTGTGGAACGTTCAGCGGCCGGTGGCGATCGTGACGCTGATCGCGGGCGCCCTGCTGCCGTACGTCGCCGTGGTCATCGCCAACGCGGGGCGCGAGTCGACGCCCTCGCTGCCCTCGCACTTCATCCCGGCTCCCGTACGGCCCGCGCTGGACGCGGGAAACCTCAAGAAAAGCTCAGATCAATCATGAAGTTCCAGTGCACCGTACCGGGTCCTGCGTGACATACTGCCTACGCGCTCCGCATCCCCCGTCGGAGCGACGGACCGACGCCGGGCAGCTCCCCCCGTGGCTGCTCGGCGTCGCCTTTCCGTTCCGGCGGTTTGTAGGGTTGAGGCGTGACCTCCCCTGATACCGAAATCCCCAGCTGTTCCGCCAAGGGCTGCCGCGACGCGGCCGTCTGGGTGCTGGCGTGGAACAACCCGAAGCTGCACACGCCGGAGCGGCGCAAGACCTGGCTCGCGTGCGAGGAACACCGCGAACACCTCTCCCAGTTCCTGGGTGTTCGCGGCTTCCTCAAGGACGTGGTGAAGCTCGGCGAGTGGGTCCAGCCGGAGGGCTCGGAGCGCGAGCGCTGAGCGCCCGGGCGGTCCGGGCGGTCAGCCGCCGATCGCCGACATGGGGCGCTCGGGCTGGAGGAAGGACGGGTCGTCGAGACCGGACCCGGCCTTCTTGCCCCACATCGCCAGCTTCCACAGCCGGGCGATCTCCTCGTCCGGGGCGCCCGAGCGCAGCGCGGCCCGCAGGTCCGATTCCTCGGTGGCGAACAGGCACGTACGGACCTGGCCGTCGGCCGTGAGCCGCGTACGGTCGCAGGCTCCGCAGAAGGGGCGGGTGACGGAGGCGATGACGCCGACGGTGGCCGGGCCGCCGTCGACCACCCAGCGCTCGGCCGGGGCGGAGCCGCGCTCGTCGGCGCCCTCCTCGGTGAGCGTGAAGCGGGTCCGCAGCGACTGGAGGATGTCACCGGCGGTGATCATGCCCTCGCGCTTCCAGCCGTGCTGGGCGTCGAGGGGCATCTGCTCGATGAAGCGGAGCTCGTACTCGTTCTCCACGGCCCAGGCCAGCAGGTCCGGGGCCTCGTCGTCGTTCAGCCCGGGCATCAGGACGGCGTTGACCTTGACGGGGGTGAGGCCGGCCTCGCGGGCCGCGGCCATGCCCTCGATGACGTCCTTGTGCCGGTCGCGGCGGGTGAGGGTCTTGAAGACCTCGGGCCGCAGGGTGTCGAGGGAAACGTTCACTCGGTCCAGACCGGCGGCTTTCAGGGCCTGCGCGGTGCGCTTGAGACCGATGCCGTTGGTGGTCAGGGACATCCTGGGGCGGGGCTCCAGGGCCGCGCACTGCTCGACGATCCCGACCAGGCCGGGGCGGAGCAGCGGCTCGCCGCCGGTGAAGCGGACCTCGGTGATGCCCAGCGAGGTGACCGCGATGCGGATCAGCCGGACGATCTCGTCGTCACTGAGCAGATCGGACTTGCCGAGCCACTGCAGTCCCTCCTCGGGCATGCAGTAGGTACAGCGCAGGTTGCACCGGTCGGTGAGCGAGACGCGCAGGTCAGTGGCCACGCGGCCGTAGGTGTCGAGAAGCACTGTGGGCCCCCTCCCTGTCCGTATCTGTAGAGGTTCGATTAATCGAGCGTACGCGACGCCTGTTACATCCAGAGGTGCCGGAAGGGACGAGAGCCAGCGTGGCCGCGTCGTAGGGAAGTACGACGCGGCCACGCTGGGTGTTCGGACGATCTCAGTGAGCGCCGGTTCCGGTGAGGGAGCGGACCTCGAGCTCGGCGAACTTCTGGGGGTCGGCCTTCTCCTTGGACAGGACGGTTCCCAGCCAGCCCAGCAGGAAGCCGAGCGGGATCGAGATGATGCCCGGGTTCTCCAGCGGGAACCAGTAGAAGTCGGCGTCCTTGAACATCGAGGTGGGCTTCCCGGAGACGACCGGGGAGAAGAGCACCAGGCCGACCGCCGAGATCAGGCCGCCGTAGATGGACCAGAGCGCTCCCTGGGTGCTGAAGCGCTTCCAGAAGAGGCTGTAGAGGATCGTCGGCAGGTTGGCGGACGCGGCGACCGCGAAGGCGAGGGCGACCAGGCCGGCGACGTTCAGATCGCGGGCCAGCGCCCCCAGGCCGATGGCGACGGCGCCGATGACCACGGTCGACCAGCGGGCCGCGCGCACCTCCTCCTTCTCGGTGGCCTTGCCCTTGCGGATGACGTTCACGTAGAGGTCGTGCGCGAAGGAAGAGGAGGAGGCCAGGGTGAGGCCCGCGACCACGGCGAGGATGGTGGCGAAGGCGACCGCGGAGATCACGGCGAGCAGGATGGCGCCGCCGGTGGAGCCCGCGCCGCCGCCGATCTCCTGGGCGAGCAGCGGGGCCGCGGTGTTGCCGGCCTTGTTCGAGGCCAGGATGTCGGCCCGCTTGAGCAGCGCCGCGGCGCCGAAGCCGAGGGCGATGGTCATCAGGTAGAAGGCGCCGATGATGCCGATGGCCCAGTTCACGGACTTACGGGCGGCCTTGGCGGTGGGCACGGTGTAGAAGCGGATCAGGATGTGCGGCAGGCCGGCGGTGCCGAGCACCAGGGCGAGGCCGAGGGAGACGAAGTCCAGCTTGGTCAGCGAGTCCTTGCCGTACTTGAGCCCGGGCTCGAGGAACTTGGTGCCCTGGCCGCTGTTCTCGGCGGCCTGTCCCAGCAGGGAGGAGATGTTGAAGTTGAACTTCAGCAGCACCAGGAAGGTGATCAGCAGGGCGCCCGCGATGAGCAGGACCGCCTTGATCATCTGGACCCAGGTGGTGCCCTTCATGCCGCCGATCGTCACGTAGAGGATCATCAGCACGCCGACCAGCGCGACGACCGCGACCTTGCCGCCGTCGTCGGTGATGCCCAGGAGCAGCGAGACGAGCACGCCCGCGCCGGCCATCTGGGCGAGCAGGTAGAAGATCGAGACCACGATGGTGGAGGTGCCCGCGGCGGTACGGACGGGCCGCTGGCGCATCCGGTACGCGAGGACGTCGCCCATCGTGTAGCGGCCGGAGTTGCGCAGCGGCTCGGCGACCAGCAGCAGCGCGACCAGCCAGGCGACGAGGAAGCCGATCGAGTACAGGAAGCCGTCGTAGCCGAAGAGGGCGATGGCTCCGGCGATGCCGAGGAAGGACGCGGCGGACATGTAGTCGCCGGAGATGGCGAGGCCGTTCTGGAAGCCGGTGAACTGGCGGCCGCCGGCGTAGAAGTCGGCGGCGTCCTTGGTCTGGCGGCCGGCCCAGATCGTGATGATCAGAGTGGCGACGACGAACAGCCCGAACAGGGTGATGATCAGCGGGCGGTGCTCGCTGGCACCGGCCGCCACCGTCGTCAGGTGGTGCGTGGAGCTCATTCCCCGGCCTCCATTCGCGCCTTGATGGCCGCGGCCTTCGGGTCCAGCTTCGCGGCGGCGTGCCGCGAGTACAGCCAGGCGATCAGGAAGGTCGTCGCGAACTGGGCGAGGCCGAGCACGAGGGCGACGTTGATGTTGCCGAAGAGCTTGGTCCCCATGAAGCCGCCCGCGTAGTTGGACAGCAGTACGTAGAGCAGGTACCAGGCGATGAAGGCCACGGTGAGCGGGAAGGCGAAGGATCGGTAGGAGCGGCGCAGTTCGGCGAACTCGGCACTCTGCTGGACGGTTCCGAATTCTTCTGCCGTGGGACCGGGACTCGCCGGGGGCGTTCCCGTGCTGCCCGGCGGCGGCGCTGCTTCGGTGGTCACGGGGGGCTCTCCTTGTGACGCGGGTGCGGTGGGGACGACGGACAAAACAACCTCCGTGTGGGGGGACGGTGGCGCTGAGCCCCCCTGTCAACGGCACGGCCGGCGCGTCGGGACGGTTCAACACCCGCTGTTTCTTTAGAGACTGATTTCTCGAACTGATGGCGCAGAAGGGAACACCGGCACTAGGTTCCCCATGTCATGAACCCGTCCGCCGTGACCACGTCCGGACGGCTTCTTTTCAAGGATGATGTGGAGAACCCATGGCTCATCTGGGATCCGGCCGCCGGCGAGCTCTCGCCGTTCCGGTCGGCCTGGCGCTCACCGCCTCGCTCGCCTTCCTGCCCTCGGTCGCGGCTTCCGCCGCCCCGCTGGGCAACACGGCGGACGCGGCGACGGCCTCCAAGGCCGACACCACCGGGCCCAAGCTGTCGTACGTGGCGAACCTGAACGCGTACGCCACGGTCCCCGCGGCGAAGAAGGCCGTCGAGCGGGCCGGTGGAACGGTGGTGACGGTCCATGAGCAGATCGGCGTCGTCGTCGCACACTCCCAGAACCCGGAGTTCGCGAAGCAGCTGAGGGCCCAGCGCGGCCTGTTCGTGTCCGTGGGCGCCACCCGTACGGCCCCTCTGCAGACGGTGCAGACCACCGAGGAGGGCACGACGCAGCAGCTCAGCGCGGCGGACGCCGCCAAGGCGGCTGCGGACGCGGCGCCGGGCCAGGAGCCGCTGGAGTCCAACCAGTGGGACCTGCGGGCGATCAAGGCCGACCAGGCTCACAAGATCAACGATGGCAGCCCGGACGTCACGGTGGGCATCATCGACACGGGTGTCGACGACACCCACCCCGATCTCGCCGCGAACTTCTCCAAGGAGCAGTCGGCCAACTGCGTCGGCGGCGTCCCGGACACCTCCGAGGGCGCCTGGCGCCCGTACGTGGACGGCAGCGACCACGGCACGCACGTGGCCGGCACCATCGGCGCCCCGCGCAACGGCGTGGGCGTCAGCGGTGTCGCGCCCGGTGTGAAGCTCGCCGCGATCAAGGTGAGCGAGCCCGGGACCAGCCTCTTCTACACCGAGGCCGTCGTCTGCGGCTTCATGTTCGCCGCCGAGAAGGGGATCGAGGTGACCAACAACAGCTACTACGTCGACCCCTGGTACTTCAACTGCAAGACGGACGACGACCAGAAGGCGCTGGTGGAGGCCCTCACCCGGGCGAGCAACTACGCCCAGCGCAAGGGCGTGCTGAACGTCGCCGCGGCGGGCAACGAGAACTTCGACCTGTCGGCCGACTCGATCGTCGACGACACCAGCCCGAACGACACCACCCCGGTGCCGCGCACCATCGACCCGCGGGTCTGCCTCGACGTGCCGACCCAGCTGCCGGGCGTGGTCACGGTGACCGCGACCGGTGACAAGGGCTTCAAGTCGTACTACTCGAGCTTCGGCCTGGGCGTGGCGGACGTCGCCGCCCCCGGCGGCGACAAGTGGCAGGTCCCGGCCACCCCGGACGCCAACGGCCGCGTGCTGTCCACCATCCCGGGCGGCTACGGCTACAAGCAGGGCACCTCGATGGCCACCCCGCACGTCGCGGGCGTCGCGGCCCTGCTCAAGAGCGCGCACCCGTCGGCCACGCCGTCGCAGCTCCAGGCGATGCTCAAGGGCCAGGCCACCAAGACGGCCTGCCCGGCCCAGGTCTACGACGCCACGGGCGCGCTGATAGACGCCACCACCTGCGAGAGCAAGTGGGGTCAGACCGGCTACTACGGCTACGGCGTGGTCGACGCGCTGAAGGCCGTGAAGTAACACCTGGTACGCGAGAGGGCCGGGCGGGGGTGACCCCCGCCCGGCCCTCTCACATGCGGCGTCAGGGCTTGATCATCACCTTGAGCGCGCTGCGGTCGTCCATCGCACGGTAGCCCTCCGGGACCTCGTCCAGGGACACGGCCCGGTCGAAGACCGGCGCCGGGTCGATGGCTCCGCTGAGCACGTCCTCCAGCAGCTCCGGGATGTAGGCGCGGACCGGGGCCACGCCCCCGCGCAGGGTGATGTTGCGGTCGAACATCACGCCGAGGTCGAGACCGGTGCCGCTGCCGTGCGGCACGCCGACGTAGCCGATGGCCCCGCCGTCGCGGGTGATGTTCACGGCGGTGCGCATGGACTGCTCTGTGCCGACCGCCTCGATGACCGCGTGCGCGCCCCGGCCGCCGAGGAGCTCGCGCACGGCCGCCTCGGCGGCCTCGCCGCGCTCGGCGACGACGTCGGTGGCGCCGAAGAGCTTGGCGATGTCCGTACGTACGGTGTGGCGGCCCAGCGCGATGATCCGCTCGGCGCCGAGGCGCTTGGCGGCGAGGACGCCGCACAGGCCGACCGCGCCGTCACCGACGACGGCGACCGTGGAGCCCTTGCGCACGCCCGCGCCCAGCGCCGCGTGGTGGCCGGTGCCCATGACGTCGGACAGCGCGAGCAGCCCGGTGAGCAGGTGGTCGTCGGAGGCGGCCTCGGCGGGCAGCTTCACCAGGGTGCCGTCGGCGTGCGGGACGCGGACGGCCTCGCCCTGGCCGCCGTCGTGGCCGACCGAGCCCCAGAAGCCGCCGTACTCGCAGGAGGTGAAGAGGCTCTCGGAGCAGTAGTCGCAGGTGCCGTCCGACCACATGAAGGGCGCGACGACGAGGTCGCCGGCACGCAGGCCGGACACGGCGGAGCCGGTCTCCTCGACGATGCCCAGGAACTCGTGGCCGATGCGCTGACCGGGCTGACGCGCGGCCTCGCCGCGGTAGGCCCACAGGTCGCTGCCGCAGATGCAGGCACGCAGGACGCGGACGACGGCGTCCTCGGGGCGCTGGATCACAGCGTCGGGCACCTCCTCCACGCGTATGTCGTGCGGGGCGTGGATGACGGTGGCGCGCATGGTGAGGCAGTCCTCCGGCTCGGGGATGGTTCAGTCTTGGCTGTGCTGCCCTTGTGGGACCGTCATACGGTACGCCTGCGCGGAGGTGAGCGTGCCCGTGGCCAGCAGGTACTGGGCGGCCAGGTAGGTCGCCATGATCCAGAAGTCGGGCCGGGGCAGCTGCGGCCACTCGGCGACCCCGGTCGCGATGAGCGTGTCGGAGAGCAGGAACAGCGCTCCGCCGATCCCGGCCCGCAGCCCGAGGGCACTGGAGCGGAAGGCCATGGCGGTGAGCAGCAGGCTGTAGCCGGCGACGGGGATGCGCAGATCGGCCGGGAGGTCCGCCCACATGAGACCGATGGTCCCGAGGAGGGCGAGGCCGTACGCGCCCCCGAGCAGGGGGTTGGCGGCGCGCCGGCCGAAGAGCACGAGGTAGCAGACGTGCCCGGCGGCGAAGGAGCCCATGCCGATCAGGAAGGCGGGCTCGGCGTCGAAGAGCAGGGCGAGGTCCCCGCCCCAGCCGAACAGCAGGGCGGCGACCAGCAGGCGGGGCGCGCGGCGGGTGATCACGTACGCCACCAGCAGCGGCATCAGCAGCGGCTTGGCGAGGACGTGCCCGAGGTGCCAGCCGGCGAGCAGCGAGCCGAGGTCGACGACGGTGGCCGCGGCGAAGGCGGCGAGCAGCGCGCGGGCGGCGGCTGCGCCCCGTTCGGGGACGGGGCGGGCCCAGGACGGCGTACGGGAGGCGGCGGCGCTCATGCCGCGTGCTCCGGAGCGGCCTGCGCGGCGGGGGCCGGGGCGGTGGCCGGGACCGGGGCGGGCTGCCAGCCGGGGCCGCGGAAGACGCGTCCGGCGCGCTCGCGCCAACTGCGGGCCGCCCGTACGTCGCGGGCGATGGCGGCGTACTCGTGGGTGGCCACGCGCAGCGGGTTGTGGGTGCCGATGTTCTTGGTGAGCCCGTAGACGGGCCGCTCCGTCTCCCCCACCCAGGAGCCGAACATCCGGTCCCAGATGATCAGGATCCCGCCGAAGTTGCGGTCCAGGTATCCGCCCTGGGAGGCGTGGTGGACGCGGTGGTGGGAGGGGGTGTTGAAGACGTACTCGTAGGGGCGGGGCAGCTTCCCGATGCGCTCGGTGTGGACCCAGAACTGGTACAGGAGGTTGATCCCGTAGCAGAACGGGATCGCCGCGGGGTGCACGCCGAGGGCCACCATGGGCAGGTAGAACCACCAGGTGGTGGCGCTGGTCCAGGGCTGGCGCAGGGCGGTGGTGAGGTTGAACCGCCGGCTGCTGTGGTGGACCACGTGGCAGGCCCACAGGATGCGGATGACGTGGTGGCCGCGGTGCTGCCAGTAGTACAGGAAGTCCTGGGCGAGCAGCATCAGCAGGGCGGTCCACCACAGGAACGGCACCCGCAGCGGGGTGAGTTCGTAGACCGCGGTGAAGACCGCGACGACCGGGATCTTCCACAGCAGGTCGAATCCGATGCTGCCGAGACCCATGGTGACGCTCGTGACCGCGTCCTTGGTGTCGTACCCGGCGGCGTCCTCGTCGGGACGGAGCCTGTAGCTCACCACCTCCAGGACGGTGAGCAGCACGAAGGCCGGTATGGACCACAGCACGACATCGGGCAGGTTCGGCATGACCGCACCATAGAGGCGCCTCCGGGGGCACCGCTAGAGGTTGTTACCGATCGGTATCCATCGGGGTTACCGCTGGTTCGCGAGAGCACGATCCCGCCGGGGCGGATCACGCATGCCTTCCGTGATCCGCCCCGGCGGAGGCCCGTCACCAGACGCGGACCGAGCCGCCGCGGGCGAAGGCCGGACTGGTGGCCTCCGGGGGGATCTCGGTCAGGGGTTCCGCGATCTCCGAGACCCGGGGGCCGCACTTCGCCGCCACCGCGTCCAGCAGCGGGAGGTCGAAGCCGTAGACGCGGGCCGCGTTGCCGCCGACCATCGCGGCGACCTCGGCGCGCGGGAGGCCCGCGTAGGCGATGCGGAGGCCTTCGCGGGAGAACGGGGTCGTGCCCTCGTCGTGGGGGTAGTCGCTGCCCCACATGATCTTGTCGAGGCCGATCCGCTCCCGCAGCGGGACCTCGTGGGGGCGCATGAAGCTCGCGCCCACGAAGCAGTTGTCCCGCCAGACCTCGCTCGGGCCCTTGCCCATCGCCTCGGCGAGGCCCGCCCCGAACTTGGACTCGGCCGTGGCCGAGGCCGCGACCAGCCGGCCGTGGTAGTAGTCCAGCATCTCCAGCACGCCCGGGATCCAGCCGGAGCCCTGCTCCGTCAGGACCAGCTTGAGGCCCGGGTGGCGGCGGAAGGTGCCGCCGAAGACGAGGTGCCACAGGGCGCGGTGCGAGAACCAGGTGGTTTCGACCATGAAGACCGCGCGGGCGGCTGGTTCGTCCCCCAGGGGCGGCGAGGCCGAGCCGCCGTGGTGGTTGACCGGCACGTCCAGTTCGTCGCACACCGCCCAGATGGGGTCGTAGTCGGCCGAGTAGAGCTCCGGGACCGTCGAGCCGGGCGGGACTCCGGGCAGCAGGATGCCGCCCGTCAGGCCCGCCTCCTTCGTACGGCGGATCTCCTTCACGGCCGCGTCCACGTCGTTCAGCAGGATCTGGACCACGCCCGCCCGGCGGCCCGGCGCGTCCGCGCAGAAGTCCGCCAGCCAGCGGTTGTGGGCCTGGAGCCCGGCCCAGCGCATCTCGTACTCCGCTGCCGTCGGCGGCTGGGCCATCAGGGAGGCCTTGGGGAAGAACGGCGGGATGGTGTTGGGGAAGACGACCTCGGCGACGATGCCGTCCGCCTCCAGCTCGGCCAGCCGGCGCCGGGAGTTCCAGTTCCGGTCCGCCGTGTCCGCGAGGAGGTCCTCGTACGGGTTCACGTAGGTGGCGGCCCAGGCGTCGAAGTCGTCGTGGTGACGCTTCTCCAGGTACGGCTTGTAGTCCAGGAGGTCGGCGCCCGCGTGGCAGTCCGCCGAGATCACGGTGTACCGGTCGCCGGTCATCGCGAGACCCCCAGCACCGGGAAGTCGTGCTCCGTCAGCCAGTGCCGGCCCACCTCGCGGGAGCGGGCCCAGGAGGCCTCCACCGCCGACTGGTCCGGGGACTGGCCCAGCTCGGCCGGGGTGGGGCCGATCCGGCGGGCGATCGGGGCGAGCTTCTCCGTGTCGAAGCCGAAGACCTCGGCCGCCGCCAGCCCCAGCATCCGGCGGGTCTCCGCGACCGGGATGTCGTGGAAGGTCTTGCGCAGCCAGTTCCGGGTGTCGGGCCAGGTGCCCTCGGGGTGCGGGAAGTCCGAGCCCCACAGGATGTTGTCCACGCCGATCTCGTAGCGCTGGGCCAGTTCCCGGCGCTTGGTGTTCGTCGCGCAGATGAAGACCTGCCGGTCCAGGTACTCGCTCGGCGGGCGCTTGAGCTCCTCGAACGGGGAGAGCTTCTTGCCGCCGTGCGCCCCGAGGTAGAGGCGGTCCATGAACCAGAGCTGGTTCGGCAGCCACCAGCAGCCCGATTCCGCCACGCCGAACTTCAGGCCGGGGTGGCGCTCGAAGACCCCGGACCACAGCAGGAACCACAGCGGGCGGGCCGGCCACCAGGTGACCTCGGAGACGAAGATGCCCAGGTGGTCCCCGTACTCGTGGCGCGGCGAGGACCCGGAGTGGGTGACGACCGGCATCTGCGTCTCGGCCGCGGCCGCCCAGACGGGATCGTAACGGCGGTCGTGGTAGGGGGCCTTGTCCACCCACATCGCGGGGATCATCAGGGCGCCCAGCCCGGACTCCTTCGCCCGGTGGATCTCCGCGACGACCTTCGACGGCTCGCCGGTGATGGGGAGCAGGGCGACGCCGCAGTGGCGCTCGGGATTCTCGGACACGAACTCGGCGAGCCAGCGGTTGTGCGCCTGCGCGCCCGCCATGCCGAGCTCGGGGTCCTGGTCGCCGGAGAGGCCCAGGCCCACCCCGAAGGGGGCCGCAGTCTGGCTGTCGACGGCGTCCGCGTCGGGGAAGACGACCTCGGCGGCCACGCCGTCGCCGTCGAGTTCCTTCAGCCGCTGTCCGGTGTCCCAGCCGCCCTTGAGGCCTTCCTCGTGGTCGTGGAACCACTTCTCGGCGAAGGCCTCGTTGCGGACGCCCAGCCGGGTGGCCTCCGCTCGGCGGGCGTCGCGCTCGCCGAGGAACTCGTCGAACTGGGGGTGGAAGCGGGAATCCAGGTAGGGCCGGTACTGCTCCGTGGGGAGGCCCGCGTGACAGTCGGAGGAGATGATCAGGTACGGGTCTTCGGCCGGGTCTTTTCCTAGCGTGTCACTCACTGCAACGCCCCTCAGTCGAGGATGAAGCTTTCCAGGTAGGCGGGGTTGGCGCGGTCGAGCATCGACTGCGACCGGGCGCGGATCTGCCGGTCGCTGTGCTCGCTCGCCGGGAGCATCCAGAAGCGGTCGGCGCGGATGCCGTCGAGGACGTGCTCGGCGACCTCCTCCACCGGGGTGAACGCCACCTCGTGCCCGGCCTGTCTCATCGCCGCCTCGTACTGGTCGAGGCTGCGGTACGGGGACTTGCGCGGGCGCTGCTTCGCGTACCGGTCGGGCCGGTTGCGGTGGGACTCCCACAGCCCGGTGCGCAGCATGTGCGGTCCGGGGAAGAGGACGGAGGCGCCGACGGCCGCGCCTTCCGCCTTGAGGTGGGCGTACAGGGACTCGGTCATGGTGACCACGGCCGCCTTGGTGACGGCGTAGACGGAGGCGGTGGGCAGCGGGGCGATGCCGCCGTCCCCGGAGGAGGTGTTGACGACGTGACCCGGCCCCCCGGCCGCGATCATGCGGGGGACGAAGGCCTGGATGCCGTGGAAGACGCCCCACACGTTGACGGAGAAGGCCCACTTCCAGTCGTTGGGCTCGTGCTCCCACATGCGGCCCTCGGCGCCCGAGCCGACGCCCGCGTTGTTGCAGAGCACGTGCACGGCGCCGAAGGTCTCGTACGCCGCGTCGGCGAGGGAGACCACGGAGTCGCGGTCGCTGACGTCGACCTGCCTGGCGAGCACTTGGGCCCCGTCGGCGGCGAGGTCGTCGGCGGCCTTGCGCAGGGCGCCTTCCTCCACGTCGGCGAGGACGACCTTCATTCCCTCGGCGGCGAAGCGGCGGGCCATGGCCAGGCCGATGCCGCTGGCGGCGCCGGTGACGACGGCCACCTGTCCCGGTTCGACTCGCACGTCACACACTCCCCTCGGGCGGCCCGTCCAGGATCTGCATCGGGTCGTCGTACCGCTGGTGGATGTACGGGAGCAGGGCCTGGGCGCTGACCCGCTCGACGACCCTGCCCTTCTGGTCGGTGGTCTTCTCGCCGATGGTGATCTCCACGATCCGGCGGACGGGGAGGTCGGCCACGGGGTCGAACATGGACTCGCGGAGCACCACGTCACCGGTGATGTGCTCCAGCTTGCGGACCTTCTCGTTGCGGGTGCAGTGGACGAGCACCGGGTCGACGTCGAAGCCCGAACCGTCCACGGCGGGCAGGAACTTGAAGTAGAAGTCGGTCTTCTGGGTGGGCTCGGGCAGCGGCAGTTCACGGTCGACCGCCCCGCGCACCTCGACGAAGGCGATGCCGTGCCGGGCGAGGGCGGCCCGTACGACGAGACCCTCTCGCTCGACGGTGACCTCGCCCAGCTTCTTCGGTTCGCCGAAGACCTCGCGGCCGCCGGTCAGGGCGCGCTCGAGGGTCATCGGCATGACCAGCGGGTACCAGCCCTCGACCCCGCCGTGCTGGGCGGCGACGGCCACCGAGCCGGCGCCGAGGGGGTAGCCGGGCAGGTCGACCTTGCTGATGTTGGCCCGTACGAGAGGCCGGTCGGCCGGCTTGAGCGGCGGGGGCAGGACCGCCGCCACCACGTCCGGGTCGCTCTCCCAGACGGCCACCACGCCGGTGGACCAGATGTCGGGGAGCTTGGAACTCTTCTCGCGCGACGCCGCGATCTCGGCCTCGGTCCGCGCTCCGTACCGTACGCGTGCCATGTCTCGCACCACCCTTCTGGGGGTCCCCCCAGCGGTAGCTGGGGGAGGTTCTGTAACACAGTTACACCGCCACCGATGAAGGGTAAAGACCCCTGCACGCACCAGAACTGACACTGTGCCAGTTCCAAAGACTCGACAGATGGGTGGGCCGGATCCATGGCCAGAAGCACGCTGACCCGCGACGAGGTGCTGGACGCCGCGGCTTCCCTGGTCAAGCAGCACGGCCCGGCCGCCCTCACCATGCGCAAACTGGCCGCGGAGCTGGGCACCGCGGTGACCTCCATCTACTGGCACGTCGGCAACCGCGAATCACTGCTCGACGCCCTCGTGCGGCGGACCGTCGAGGAGATGGGCGCGATCCTCCCCGCCGGCCGCACCCCCGCCGACCGGATCCTGTCGGTGGCCCGGACCCTGCGCCGCGAACTGCGCGAGCGCCCGCACCTGATCGCGATGGTCCACGAACGCGGTCTCACCGAGCGGATGTTCCTGCCCGCGCAGCAGGCCCTGGTGCACGAGGTGCACGCCGCTGGACTGCGCGGCGCCCGGGCCGCCGACGCGGTGCGCGCGATCCAGTTCCAGATCGTCGGCTTCCTGCTCGTCGAGCGCAATCGCGAGCGCGCGCCGGCCCAGTCCCCCGCCGAGAGCGAGCTCTGGGACCCGGTCGCCGCCCCCCACGACCCGGCGCTCGCCCGCGCGCTGGCCCGCCCGGCCGACCCGGAACGGCTCTTCCTGCTCTCCGTACGGGCCCTCGTGCAGGCTCTGTTGGCGCCCTCGGCGGCGCCGCGGTAAATCATGTGCGCGCGCCCGCCCGCCGTGGTTGTATCTGCTGCGCGGGGGCGGCTCCGCGACGTGCTTCCTTCTCACCTTCTCTGACACCCGTAGCGCGTCCCCTCTCCGTCCCCGCCCTCATCCCTTTCCGGTTCCGGAGGAATCCCCCCTTTGCCCGAGCTGTCGACCGTCCTGTTGCGCCGTCTGCACACCGTTTACGTCGACCAGGCCGGGCCGCGCCCGGGCGATCCGCCGACAGCCGGGGGCCTGACGGCCCTGGAGGCCGAACTCCTCGACCGGGGACACGCCCTGACGGCCCCGCTGCGGGCCGCGCTCGCCTGGCTGGGCCCCACCGGACTGGCCCAGGCCGGCACCCAGCTGGTCCGCGACATCGACACCCTCCTGGGCGCCGACCGCACCCACATGCCGCTGTTCCGTTCCTTCCCGGCCTCCGTGCCCGACGACACCCACGGGCTCTGGGTCGACCGCGTCCGCACGCTGCTCGCGCAGTGGCCGGACCAGCCGTGCGTACTCTGCGCGACCGCGGGCAGCGTCCACCCCGTCTCCCCGTGCGCCCACCTGGTCTGCCGGACCTGCTGGGACGGCGCCGACTACACGGGCTGCCCGATCTGCCACCGGCGCGTGGATCCGGCCGACCCGTTCCTGCGGCCCGCCGCCATCGGCGAGACGGGCGAGACGGACTCCGCAGGAGACGGGTACGCGGGACCGCTGCGGCTGCTGTCCTTCGGCGCCGACCGGGCGGGCGACTCGGTCACCGCGCTCGGCAGACTGCTCGCGCGCCGCACCCCCCTCTCCCCGCAGGACACCGAGGAGACCCGGGTCCTCCTCGCCCACGCCCCCACCGACCTCGGCTGGCTCCCCGATGCCGTACCCGTACGGGAGACCAAGGCCCTGCTCCTCGGCAGCCTGCTGCGCGAACGCCGCACCCACGCGGCCGTCCGGACCCTGCTGCCCGAGCGGCTCACCACCGCGACCGACGTGCTCCGCCTGCTCGCCGTGTGGTCCGGCGGCGAGGCCGACCTGCTGGAACCGCCGCGGCTGCGGTCGCTGCCCCGGCCGCTGCGCCGCGAACTGCTCGCCGTCCTGGACGCGCTCGACCCGGTCCTGCTCGTCGAGGACGTCCTGCGCCACGCCGACCTGTGGAAGCGCGCCGCCGAGATCCTCCACCCCTTCGAGCAGTACGCCCGCCACCCGCGTGCCGCGCTCGCCTTCGCCGTGCTGCGCGGAACCAGCACCGGCACGGGCACCGCCCTCGTCACCGCCCTGCTCGCCACCGCCGCCGCGCACCCGGACGCCGTACGCATCGACGGCGGCCGGATCCGGGCGGCCACCTGGACGGGCCGGGCCGAGGAGGCCCTGCGCGGCGGCGACCCGGACCGCGCCCTCGCCGTCCTGGCCGAGCGGCCCGGCGAACTCGTCCGGCGCCTCGACCACCTGCTGCGGCTGTACGCGGCCGAGGCCCTGCCCCCGCAGGTGGCCGAGGTACTGGAACAGCGGCTCCCGAAGGTGGGCCCGGGGCCGCTGCTGTCCGCGCTCGGGCAGCTGCGGATCCGCCATCTGCCGCGCACACGGCGGGTGTTCTTCCCCCGCGGGCAGGTCACGCACTCCTACACGCGGGCGGAGGACCGGGCCCCGCTCGCCGAGGCCGTGACCCGCTCCGTATGCGCGCTGTTCGAGGCCGAGGTGCTGCGCCGGCTCGCCGCTGCCGACCCGTACGACGTGGCGGTCATCGACTCGCGCCTGGCCCATCTCCACGTCCCGTCCGCAGAGCGGGCCTCGGCGAAGGCCCTGGTCACCGTCCCCAAGGGCAGCTTCCAGGCGCTGCCCGACGGTGAGGTGCTGCGCATGTTCCTGCACTGGATGGAACCGCCGAGGAAGCGGGTGGACCTGGACCTGTCGGTGGTGCTGTTCGACGCGGACTGGAACCGCGTGGGCCACTGCGACTACACGCACCTCGTCTACGGCGACGGCGCCGTGGTCCACTCCGGGGACCTCGTCTCGGCGCCCGCGCCGCACGGCGCCAGCGAGTACGTGGACATCGACCTGGACGCCGTCGCAGACCTGGGCGTGCGCTTCGTCATGCCGGTCGTCTTCAGCTTCAACAACATCCCCTTCGAGCTGCTGCCCGACGCCTTCGCCGGGTTCATGGCCCTGCCGGGACGCACCGGCCGCACCTCCCGCTACGACCCGCGGACCGTCCGCCAGCGGTACGACCTGGTCGGCAACTCGCGGATCCACGTACCGCTCCTCGTCGACCTCGAGCGGCGCGGGTTCCTGTGGACCGACGTCCACCTGCCGAAGGACGAGGGCCACCACAGTGTGCGGACGCACGTCGTCGATCTGGCCCGCGTCGGGCGCGACCTCTTCGAGCACTTCTCCACCGGGCGCACCACCCTGTGGGAGTTGGCGGGCTGGCATGCGGCCGCCCGCTGCCCCGAGGTGACCGTGATGCGCCGCACACCCCGGCCCGCCGACCCCGACGAGTTGTGGACCTTCCGGCGGCGGGTGGACGAGGACACCGCGGCCTTCGCCGCCCGCGTGGTCGGGCTGTGCGACCCGGAGGACCTGGTGCGCTCGGCGGCGGTCGACGCCCTCGCGGGCCGCGCCGCCTCCGGGCGGTCCGCCTTCCTCGCGCTGGTCGACGGCGATGTCGCGCCGTCCCGCGCGAGCGGCTCCGTATACCGCCTGCTGCCGGGGCCCGTTGACGGCTGCGGCCTCGAACAGCTCGCGGCGGGCGACCTCGTCGCCGCCCTGGGCTGAACTCGGGGCCGGCTCGTCCCGGGGAGGGCCTCGAGGCCTTCGGGCCACAGCTGTCAGTCGGGGCCGATATCCTCTGTGACCATGCTCGACGACCGTACGACCGCAGAGACGATGTGGCCGACCGCGTACCCACAGGGGTACGCGGTCGTCGACGTGGAGACCACCGGGCTCGCTCGCGACGACCGGATAGTCTCCGCCGCCGTCTACCGGCTCGACGCGCAGGGCAATGTGGAGGACCACTGGTACACCCTGGTCAACCCGCAACGGGATCCCGGGCCGGTGTGGATCCACGGTCTCACCAGCGACATGCTCTCCGGCGCACCGCTCTTCAAGGACATCGCCGAGGAGTTCGCCGGCCGGCTCGCGGACCGGGTGCTGGTCGCCCACAACGCCATCTTCGACTGGCAGATGATCGCCCGGGAGTACGCGCGGGCCGCCGAGACCGCGCCGGTCCGTCAGCGGCTGTGCACCATCGCCCTGTCGAAGGAGCTGAACCTCCCGCTGCCCAACCACAAGCTGGAGTCGCTCGCCGCGCACTTCGGCGTGGTCCAGCAGCGCGCCCACCACGCGCTCGACGACGCCCGGGTGCTGGCTGAGGCGTTCCGTCCGTCCCTGCACGCGGCCGCGCGGGACGGCGTACGGCTGCCCCTGCTGGAATGCCGGCCGCTGACGGAGTGGTCGGACTCCCCCGCCACCCCGCGGGTGGGCTACCAGGCCTCCTACCGGGGCGGCAGCTGGCGGCCCTCGCGCAAGCGGCCGCCGTGCCCGCACCCGAACCCGGGGCGCTACGAGGACGGCAAGCCGCTGAAGCAGGGCATGCGGATCGCCTTCTCCGGCGACACCTCCGTGGACCGGGAGCTGCTCGAGGACCGCGCGGTCGAGGCGGGTCTGCACATCGCGACGAGCGTGTCGCGGCTCACCAGCCTGCTGGTGACGAACGACCCGGACTCGGCGACCTCGAAGACGGTCAAGGCGAAGTCCTTCGGCACGCCGGTGGTCGACGAGGCCGCCTTCACCCAGCTGCTGCGGGACGTCGCGGCGGCCGAGGACCGCGCCGCCGACCGAGCCGCCGAGCGCCCCGCGGACTGATCCCCGATTGCGCCGGGTGGGTGCCGGCGCGGCGACTCACCCCGGTGGATCTTGTTCCGGTCCGCCGCCGTGCGCAGCATTCGGCGCATGGCACGTTGTGAGGTCTGCGGAAACGATTACGGCATGTCCTTCGAGGTGCACGCGCAGGGCGCCGTGCACGTCTTCGACTGCTTCTCCTGCGCCATTCACCGCATGGCGCCCGTCTGCGAGCACTGCCGGGTCCAGATCATCGGACAGGGCGTCGAGGTCGAGGGGCAGTGGTTCTGCGGGGCGCACTGCGCCCGTGCGGAGGGGAAGGTGGGCATCGTCGACCGCGTCTGACGTCCGCGTCGGCCCCGTACGGCCACCCGGCCGTCCGGGGCCGACCCCGCTGGGGGTACCGTCGTGGGCGTGTACCGCTTTGTGCTGACCCGGCAGTGGGTGTGCCTCACCCTCATCGCCCTCGTCCTCATCCCCGTGATGATCAAGCTGGGGTTCTGGCAGTTCCACCGCCATGAGCACCGGGTCGCGCAGAACCAGCTCATCGACGCGAACCTGCGGGCGGAGCCGGTCCCCATGACCGAGGTCACCTCCCCCGGCCACCGGGTCCCCCGCGCGGACTTCTGGCGGGCGGTCACCGCGACCGGCACGTACGACACCGCGCACGAGGTGGTCGTCCGGATGCGGACCGACAACGACGACAAGGTCGGCTTCCACGTCCTGACCCCGCTCGTCCTCGGCGACGGCCGGGTGGTGCTCGTCAACCGCGGCTGGGTGCCGGGCGGCGACGACCCCCGCGCGTACCCGCCGGTGCCGGCGGCCCCCTCGGGCGAGGTCACGGTCACCGGCCGGCTGAAGGCCGACGAGACCAGCGCCGGCAGCGGCATCAAGGACCGCAAGGGCCTGCCGGACCGCCAGGTGATGCTGATCAACAGCACGCAGCAGGCCGAGTCCCTGGGCAGGCCCGTCCTCGGCGGCTACCTGGAGCTCACCGGCCCGGCCCCGGCCGGCGGCAGCCCCCAGATGGTCGCCGAGCCCGACCACGACTCGATCGGCGCGCACATGGCGTACGCCGTCCAGTGGTGGCTGTTCGCGTCCGCGGTCCCGGTGGGCTGGGTGGTCCTCGTACGGCGCGAGAAGCGCGAGCGCGAGGAGCAGGCGGCCGGATCCGGATCCGGCGCCGAGCGGGAGCCCGCGACGGCGTAGCGTGTCGGCATGGATCTTGGACTGAAGGACCGTGTCTACATCGTCACCGGGGCCACGCGCGGCCTCGGCTTCGCCTCCGCCCGGGAACTGGCCGCCGACGGCGCGAAGGTCCTCCTGACGGGCCGTGACGAGAAGCGGGCGGCCGACGCCGCCGCCTCGCTCGGCCCGAACGCGGCCGGTGTGGCGGCCGACAACTCCGACCCGGCGGCGGCCGGGCGGCTCGTCGCCACCGCGCGCGAGCGCTTCGGACGCCTCGACGGCATCCTCATCAGCGTCGGCGGCCCGGCCCCGGGCCTCGCGGCCGACAACACCGACGAACAGTGGTCGGCCGCCTTCGAGTCGGTCTTCCTGGGCGCGGTCCGCCTCGCCCGGGCGGCCGCCGCCGAGCTGGGCGAGGGCGGGGTCATCGGCTTCGTCCTGTCGGGCTCGGTCCACGAGCCGATCCCCGGCCTGACCATCTCCAACGGCCTGCGCCCGGGCCTGGCCGGCTTCGCGAAGTCCCTCTCGGTGGACCTCGGCCCGCGCGGGATCCGGGTCGTCGGCCTGCTCCCGGCGCGGATCGACACCGACCGGGTGCGGGAGCTCGACGCCCTGTCCGGGGACGCGGAGGCGGCCCGGGCGGGGCACGAGTCCCGCATCCCGCTGCGGCGCTACGGCACCCCGGAGGAGTTCGGCCGCGCGGCGGCGTTCCTGCTCTCCCCGGCGGCCTCGTACCTGACGGGCATCATGCTCCCGGTCGACGGCGGCTCCCGGCACGGCTTCTGACCCGCTGTCCGCCGGCCCAGTGCTGTGGCCGGGAAGGTTTGCCGGGTCGCGTCTCCCCCAGCTACCGCTGGGAGGTGCCCCCAGGTGCGGTGCATCGCAAGGCGGAGGCCCGCGGGTCGTACTGGACGTACTTGCGCGGTCCGACAACGCGGCGAGGTGCCGTGCCGGGCGTCGTGACCCGGTGAACCTTTCCGGTCACAGCACTAGGTGACGCGCTGGGCCCGGTGTGCCGTCACCTTCAGGCGGGCCTCCGTCGGCAGTGCGGCGAGGCCCGCCGAGGTGCGGGCGTGGGTCAGGACCGGGCCCGCGAGGGCGGCCAGGACGTCGGCGGGGACGGCGTGGGGCTCCAGTTCCAGCGCGATGCGCAGTGCGGGCGATCCCCGCCTGCCGCGCAGCGCGACCCGGCAGCGGGCGACCCCGTCCAGGGCCCCGGCCTCCGCCGCCACCGCCTCCTCCAGGGCGCGCCCCCGCAGCAGGGCGAACGCCCCGTCCCCGGTGTCCACGTCCACCGCCTGCAGCCGCGAACGCCTCAGCTGGGACAGCAGCCACCACAGCAACAGCAGCACGCACAGCCCGAGGCCGGCGATCACCGCCCACCTCCACCAGCCGTCGGCATGCCAGTACGTGCGCCGGGTCTCCTCGGTCAGCAGCGGCGCGTGGCGGCCGCCGAACGGCCAGGACGCCGCGAGCACCGAGGCGCCGGCCGCCAGCAGGACCAAGCCCGTCACGGCCAGCAGGATGCGGTTCACCGCCCCGAGCATCCCGTCACCTCCTGACCCGGACGTGCGGGTGGTGCGGCGGGTGTGCGAGGCCGAGTTCCTCGATGCCGACGGCGAGCACCGCGTCGAGGTCGGCCCGTACGTCGTCCAGTTCGCGGAAGTGCGAGGTGGCCCGGACCCCGATGCGGGAGCGGCCCACCTTGACCCGGACCGAGCGCACCCCGGACACCTCCATGGCCCGGTCCCGCAGTACCTGCGCGGCGTCCTTGCGCCCGAGCCCGGCCCGCAGCCCGGTGTCGCCGTCCGGAGTCCGCATGGGCAGGATCCCGCGGAGCCCGGGGGTGAACGCCAGCAGCAGGAGCACCGCCCCGGCGACGGCCAGGGCACCGCCGCCCAGCAGCACGCTCAGGTCGGCCGGGGTGTGCCGGTCCAGCTGCCGGGCGAGCTCGTGGCGCCAGCTCATGCCGGGCCGGTGGGCCCGTACGGCGGCCAGGTCGTACAGGAACAGGCCGGCCACCCCCAGGAGGGCGAGCGCGGTGAGCGCGGCCGGCACGCGCCGGGCGGAGCGCAGCCGGTGGACGCGCGGTTCGTGCGATTCGTGCGGTGCATGCGGTTCGTGCGGGGTCCCGGGGACGGTGTCGGTCACCGCAGCCGCCGGTCCCGCCCGGCAGCGGGCCGGGCGTGCGCGGAGTGCAGGTGCTCGATGTCGATGTCCACCTCGGGTACGGACATCGACGCGCACTCCTCGATCCGGAGGGCGACCTGACGGCGTACGGCCGCGCACTGGGCGGCGATGTCGGAGGGGTAGTCCAGCTCCAGGCTCACCCGTACCCGGGCGATGTCGTGGTGCACGGTGACGGTGGCGTGCGGAGCCGCCGCCCGGGGTGGCGGCGCGACGAGCGCCTCCCGGGCGGCCTGGGCGGCGATCTTGGCGATGACCCGGTCGGCGATGCGGGTGGCCCCCCGGTCGGCGGGAGCCACCCGGGGCGGGAGGGCCTTGGGCGCGACGGCCTTGGGCGGGTTGCTCATCGGCGCCTCACCCGCGCCGGTCGTCGCGGCGCCGGAACAGGTCCCCGGGTTCCAGGTCCCCGTCGAGGAACCGGCCGGCGACGAAGCCGATGGCGCCCAGCGCCGCCACCAGCAGGAAGGCTCCGAAGCCGCCGAAGTATCCGGCGAACGCCAGGGCCATGCCGGCGAACATGCCGGCGACCGCCATGCTCATTGCGTGGCTCCTCTCGGCTAATGGAGCCGGGACTCCGGCTCCTCGTCGGGCTCGTCGGGCAGCTTGACGTCGCTGACCGCGATGTTGACCTCGACGACCTCCAGGCTGGTCATCCGCTCGACCGCCGAGATGACGTTCTCACGGACCGCCCGGGCCACCTCCCTGATCGACACGCCGTAATCGACGATGATCTCCAGATCGAGGGCGGTCTGGACCTCGCCGACCTCCGCCTTGACCCCACGGCTGACGGAGGCCTTCGCGCCGCCCGGGACCCGGTCGCGGACGGCGCCGAAGGTACGGGAGAGCCCGCTGCCGCTGCCCATGGCGTGCACGCCGACCACCTCGCGCGCGGCCAGCCCGGCGATCTTCTCGACCACCCCGTCGGCAATGGTGGTGCGGCCCCGGTCGGCGGCTTCCCTGGAGGAGCCCCCTGATGCGGATTCGGTCATGGAGTGTCCCTTCACGCGTGCGGACTCACTCCTCACCACGTTAGGCGCGTGACCGCGCCGCCGCCCCGGGACTACGCCGGTCGGCCGGAACCGTTCCTCCCCCGGCTACCGCCGGGAGGTGCCCCCAAGGCTCCGCCCCGGCAGCGGCGCCGCAGGTCAGTCCGAGAGACCCGCCAGGTCGCGCAGGCGGCGGGCCTGGGCGGCGCGCTCGGCGGTGCGCTGGTCGTCGTACGGGCGGGACTGCGCGTCGCGCAGCAGGGCCTTGGTCTCGACTACGGCGTCGCGCGGCGGTGCCAGCAGGGCGGTGGTGAGGTCCTGGACCGCGGCGTCGAGCTCGTCGACGGGGACCACGAGGTTGGCGAGGCCCACCCGCTCGGCCTCCTCGGCATGCACGAAGCGGCCCGTGGCGCAGATCTCCAGGGCGCGGGCATAGCCGACCAGGGAGGTGAGGGGCTGGGTGCCGGCCAGGTCGGGGACCAGACCCAGGCTGGTCTCGCGCATGGCGAACTGCACGTCGTCGGCGACCACGCGCAGGTCGCACGCGAGCGCGAGCTGGAAGCCGGCGCCGATCGCGTGCCCCTGCACCGCAGCGACGGAGATGATGTCGTTACGCCGCCACCAGGTGAATGCCTCCTGGTATTCGGCGATCGTGGAGTCGAGCAGTTCGTCCGAACCGCGTGCCAGATCGAGGAAGGACGGCTCGCCCTCGAAACCCTCGGGGGTGAACGCCTGCCGGTCGAGCCCGGCGGAGAAGGACTTGCCCTCGCCGCGCAGCACGACGACCCGGACGGTGCCCGGCAACAACCTTCCGGCCTCCGCCAAAGCCCGCCAGAGCGCGGGGGACTGGGCGTTTCGCTTGGCCGGATTGGTCAGTGTCACCGTGGCGAGCGAGCCGTCGACGGTGAGTCGTACGCCGTCCTTGTCGAGCAGAGTCATCTGTATGCCTCCGGTGTGCAGTCGGCCGCAAAGCCGGCCTAAGTGACTGCACAGTAACCACCCAGTCGACCGGGAGGCCGACCGGGGGTCACCGAAGGAAACGTTGGACCATGTGAAGCCTTTGAAGCCGTGTGAAACGTTCGAGCGTCGGAACCGATGGGACCAGGGTCAGGCCGTAGCCGCTTTCTTGCCCCGCGTCGCGCCACCGCGACCGCGCAGCGAAACCCCGGACTCACTGAGCATCCGGTGGACGAATCCATAGGACCGGCCGGTCTCTTCGGCCAGTGCCCGGATACTCGCACCGGAGTCGTACTTCTTCTTCAGGTCTGCCGCGAGCTTGTCGCGCGCGGCGCCGGTTACCCGGCTGCCCTTCTTCAGAGTCTCGGCCACCCGTGCCTCCTCATGGGAAGTGCGCTCTGGACTTCTCATGATCACCCCTCCCACGCTTCCTGGCCACCCATTCCGCAAGGTCGGTACGGCCGCATTTCCCGAGGGGTGGACACCCGAGCAGAACGGAATCTTCTCTTCCGCTGCATGACCTCCGTCACACTCCGCCGCCCTCATCGGGAATCACCAGGTCAGGGGCGGGAAACGGATAGACGGACGGCCCCGGTCGCGCGCTCTTGGGAGCGCGACCGGGGCCGTCGTACGACGTGCAACGGTACGAGACCGTCTCACTCAGATGATGGATCACCCCTGAGCCGAATGATCCATAAGGAATTGGATCAGCACCGGATCAGCACCGGATCGGCAGGCGACCGGGCGGCCGGGCGGTCAGGCGAGGGCGACCAGGTCCCGGTAGTCCGGGCCCCACAGGTCCTCGACGCCGTCCGGAAGCAGGATGATCCGCTCCGGCTCCAGCGCCTCGACGGCGCCCTCGTCGTGCGTGACGAGGATGACCGCACCCTTGTACGTGCGCAGGGCGCCCAGGATCTCCTCGCGGCTGGCGGGGTCGAGGTTGTTCGTGGGCTCGTCGAGCAGCAGCACGTTCGCCGAGGAGACGACCAGCGTGGCCAGGGCCAGACGGGTCTTCTCGCCGCCGGAGAGCACCCCGGCGGGCTTGTCCACGTCGTCCCCGGAGAAGAGGAAGGAGCCGAGCGTCTTGCGGACGGCGACCAGGTCCAGGTCGGGCGCGGAGGACCGCATGTTCTCCAGGACCGTGCGCTCCGGGTCCAGGGTCTCGTGCTCCTGGGCGTAGTAGCCGAGCTTGAGGCCGTGACCGGGAACGACCGTGCCGGTGTCCGGCTTCTCCGTGCCCGACAGCAGGCGCAGGAGGGTGGTCTTGCCGGCGCCGTTGAGGCCGAGGATGACGACGCGGGAGCCCTTGTCGATGGCCAGGTCGACGTCGGTGAAGATCTCCAGCGAGCCGTACGACTTCGAGAGGCCCTCGGCGGTCAGCGGGGTCTTGCCGCAGGGCGCCGGGTCCGGGAAGCGCAGCTTGGCGACCTTGTCGGAGACGCGGACGGCCTCCAGGCCGGCGAGCAGCCGGTCGGCGCGCTTGGCCATGTTCTGCGCGGCGACGGTCTTGGTGGCCTTGGCGCGCATCTTGTCGGCCTGCGAGTTCAGGGCCGCGGCCTTCTTCTCCGCGTTCTGGCGCTCGCGCTTGCGGCGCTTCTCGTCGGCCTCGCGCTGCTGCTGGTAGAGCTTCCAGCCCATGTTGTAGACGTCGATCTGGGAGCGGTTGGCGTCCAGGTAGAAGACCTTGTTGACGACGGTCTCGACCAGGTCGACATCGTGGGAGATCACGACGAAGCCGCCGCGGTAGTTCTTCAGGTAGTCCCGCAGCCAGACGATCGAGTCGGCGTCGAGGTGGTTGGTGGGCTCGTCGAGGAGCAGGGTGTCGGCGTCCGAGAAGAGGATCCGGGCGAGCTCGACACGGCGTCGCTGACCGCCGGAGAGGGTGTGCAGCGGCTGGCCGAGGACCCGGTCGGGCAGCCCGAGGGCGGCCGAGATGGTCGCGGCCTCGGACTCGGCGGCGTACCCGCCCTTGGTGAGGAACTCGGTCTCCTGGCGCTCGTACTGGCGCAGCGCCTTCTCACGGGTGGCGCCGGCGCCGCTGGAGATGCGCTCCTCGTTCATCCTCATCTTCTTGAGCAGGACGTCGAGGCCGCGCGCGGACAGGATCCGGTCGCTGGCCAGCACGTCGAGGTCGCCGGTGCGCGGGTCCTGCGGGAGGTAGCCGACCTCGCCAGAGCGGGTGATGGAGCCGGCGGCGGGCTGACCCTCGCCCGCGAGGCACTTGGTGAGGGTGGTCTTGCCGGCTCCGTTGCGGCCGACCAGGCCGATGCGGTCGCCCTTGGCGATGCGGAAGGAGGCGGACTCGATGAGGACGCGGGCGCCGGCGCGCAGCTCGACGCCGGTGGCGGTGATCACGGAAATACTCCAGGGCGGTGGGGACGGCGGAAGGGGGGCAGGACGCGATGCTTCGACGCCGCTAATCCGCGAGGAGATTTGCCATGAGAGACATTCTACCGGGGGTGCGCAACTACTTTCCGGGCCGGTGGACGCCCCGGGCGCCCTCTTCCGTGTCCCCCGTTCGGCTCATGGGCCGCACCGGCGGGCCGGGGCGCGTATCAGGATGAATGGGTTGATACTCGCCGCAGGTGGCCACGCGGCCCCCTGGCTGCACGGATGGAGGGCGGTGCGGGATGCAGTTCGACGATGACGCCGATCTGGACACCTCCGAGGTCAAGGACGTGCGCGGCAGCCGCGTCCCGGGCGGGAGGGCCACGATCGGCGGCGGCATCGTCGGACTGATCGCGCTGGTCCTGGGCCTCCTGTTCGGTGTGGGACCCGAGCAGCTGGGGCTCTCCTCCGGGGACCAGGAGCCGGCGCCCGCCTCGTCCTCCGTGAGCCAGGTGGAGCAGACCTGCAAGAAGGGGCGGGACGCGAACGCCCGGGAGGACTGCCGGCTGGTCGCGGTGGTCAACAGCACCCAGGACTTCTGGAGGCAGGAGTTCACCAGGCGGGGCGGCACCTACGCCCCGGCGTCGACGATCTTCTTCAGCGGCCGGGTGAACACCGCCTGCGGGGCGGCCACCTCGGCGGTCGGCCCCTTCTACTGCCCCACCGACCGGCGGGTCTACCTGGACCTGGGGTTCTTCGACGACCTGCGGACGAAGTTCGGCGCGAGCGGCGGCCCCTTCGCCCAGGCGTACGTCGTCGCCCACGAGTACGGGCACCACATCCAGAACCTGACCGGAACGCTCCAGCGGGCCCAGGACGGGCAGCAGGGCGCGAACAGCAACGCCGTCAAGGTCGAGCTCCAGGCGGACTGCTACGCCGGGGTGTGGGCGCACAACGCGACGAAGGTCCCGGACGAGTCCACCGGCCGGCCGCTGATCACCAGCCTGACCGACCAGGACATCAGGGACGGCCTGGACGCGGCGGCCGCGGTCGGCGACGACCGGATCCAGGAGAAGTTCCAGGGCCGGGTGACCCCCGAGAGCTGGACGCACGGGTCGGCCGAGCAGCGCCAGCAGTGGTTCTACCAGGGTTACCACACCGGTGACATGGCCCAGTGCAACACCTTCCGCTGACTGTCAGCGGCGCCTGCCATGCTGTGACGTGGGTCACCGTCAAGAGAGGGAGTGATCGTCATGGCAGGCGTTCCGTCCATCTGTCCCACGCTGGTCTACCGCGACGCCAAGGCGGCCATCAAGCTGCTGACCGAGGCCTTCGGCTTCAGCCAGGTCGCGGTGTACGAGGGTGAGAACGGCTCGGTGGTGCATGCGGAGCTGGCCTACGGCAACGGCGTGGTGATGCTGGGCAGCAAGGGCACCGGCGGGGTCTTCGACAAGGCCATGGGGGACGCGGGGCCCTCGGGGGTCTATGTCGTGGTCGACGATGTGGACGCCCACCACCGGCGGGCCGCCGAGCACGGTGCGGAGATCCTGATGGAGCCCACCGACCAGGACTACGGCTCCCGCGACTACATGGCCCGGGACGGCGAGGGCAACATCTGGAGCTTCGGGACGTACGCGCCGCAGGTCTGAGACCCGCGGCGGGTACGTCCCCGCCTTCGCCGCCTTCGCTCCTACGGGGCTACGCGCCGCCGGTGTGGACCTGGAAGGCGGCCCGGCGGACCGCCTTGGCCAGGGCCGGGTCGGGGTGGGCCGCCGCCAGCGCGACCAGCACCTGCACGGTGCGCGGGTGGCCGACCGCGCGGACCTCGTCCAGCAGCCTCGGGACGGTGGTCCTGACGGCCGAGTCGAGGTGGCGGGCCAGCAGGTCGGCTTCGCCGTGGTCGGCGATGGCGGCCGCGGTGTCCACCCAGAGCCAGGTCGACTCCTCGGCGGTGAGGACGTCCTGCGCCTCGTCGGGGTCGACCCCGTCGTGCTCGGCGAGCCAGAGCAGGGCGTAGGGGCGCAGGGCGGGCTCGCGAACGGCGGCGCGCACCTCGGGTTCGGCGGGGGCGCCGACGACGCGCAGCGCCTCGAAGGCGAGGCCGCGCAGCAGGGCGTCCTCGCCGCGGGCGGCGAGCAGGAGCTCACTGACGGCGTGGCGGACGGGCCGGGCGGCGAGCCAGGCCTGGTACTCGGCGCGGGCCGGGCCCGGGGTGAGCCGGGCGCAGCCGTGCAGCATGGCGGCGGCGGACTGCTCGATGTTCCCGGCGGGGCTCTGCGCGGCCACGCAGATCTGCTCCAGCTTGACCCAGACCGCCCAGCTGCCGAGCGGGGTGAGCGCGGCCCGTGCGGGGCCGAGGGTGACGGCGTCCACGGCGGCGAGTCCGCCGAGCGCCCAGCGCAGCAGCCGGGCGAGCGGGACGGGCGGTGCGGGGGCGGCCGCCGGCTCGGCGTCCGGCTGGTCGGGCGCCGCCTGCGACAGGGCGTCGTAGGGGACCTCGCAGCGCTCGTCGCGCAGTTCGGTGACGCGCTGCCCGAGCAGGTCGAGGAGGTCGGGGACGGTCACCGGCCCGGCGGAGAGCTGGAGCAGGGACAGCAGCTGGGGCATCGCCTCGACGACCTCGGCGACGGCCGCGGGGGCGATGTCGGCGGGGGCGGGGTGCACGAGGGACCAGGCGTCGAAGAGGGCGACCCAGCCGCGCAGTACGGCGGTGTCGTCGCGGTCCCAGGCGCGCAGGCGCCAGCCGGGCCGGGCGTGGCCTCCGTGCACCTCGACCAGGCCGGCGAGCCGGGCGCGGTCCCAGCCGACCCTGATCTGGCCGTGCGTCAGGTTCAGTTCCCCGGCGGCGCGTTCGACGTCGGCGGCGGGCAGGGCGCCCGTGGGGGCGGGCCGGCCCCCGTCGCCCGCACCGAGGTTGAGTTCGGCCCAGCGGGTCAGTCGTACGGCGTCGGCGAGCGAGGCACGGGCCCGGTTCGCGAGGTCGGCCGTGGCGGGGGTGCCCGCCGGGGGCCTCGGGGCGGGCCGGGTACGTCGGTCCGTCACCGCCTTGCGGGCCGTACTAACGGACCTCGGGTAGACGAGTCGGAGTCTGGAGTCGCGAGCCAACTGCTCATCAGGCTTTCGGGACGTCACGGAAGCAGTCTCGCCCGTCACTGGCCGAAAGCCCAAACGGAACCAGCCGTTTCCAAGGCCGGCCCGAGGTCCAGACCGGGGCAAGTCACCCACAGGGCTCTCGCCGCCACATCCCCTTCACAAGAAAGTGCACGTGAGAACGCACTCGAGCACTCACGCGAGCACTCAGACGAGTGTTCACACACGTTCACACGCGTTCACATGAGGGGGGTGAGGAAGCGCCGCAGGGCCTCCTCGTATCCGTCCGGGTCGGCGTTCCACATCGCGCCGTGGCCGGCCTGACGCACGGGGTGCAGGGTGACGAGGTCGGGGCGTGCGGCGGCGAGCCGCCGCGAGGGCTCCCAGGGCGCGAGGGTGTCG
Organism: Streptomyces sp. NBC_01546; assembly: GCF_045208355.1. Classification (NCBI taxonomy): domain Bacteria; kingdom Bacillati; phylum Actinomycetota; class Actinomycetes; order Kitasatosporales; family Streptomycetaceae; genus Streptomyces; species Streptomyces sp. NBC_01546. Next base: position 6,121,099 of record NZ_CP109379.1, on the reverse strand, counting down.
TCCGGGCCGTGGAAGATCAGTACGGGGAGGCGCAGCGTGCCCGGGTCCGCCAGGGGCGCCTGGCGGTCGGCGCGCAGTCCCGCGCGGCTCTCGGCGGCCCGGACCGCGAGCGGGAGCACCGGGGCCGGGGTGTGGCGGGCCGCGGCGAGCGCGCGCAGGGTGGTGTGCCAGTCGAATACGGGAGAGTCCAGCACCAGCCCGGCGATCCGGCCGGCCAGCGCCGAGCGCTCGGCGGCGCGCAGGGCCATGGTGGCGCCGGTGGACCAGCCGTGCAGGATCACGCGGCGGGCGCCGTAGCGCAGGGCGTAGCGGATGGCGGCGTCCAGGTCCCGCCACTCCGATTCGCCGAGGTGGCCGAGGCCGTCCGGGGAGGCGGGGGCACCGAGGTCGCCGCGGTAGGCCAGGTCCAGGACGGGCAGCCGGTGCCGGTGCAGGAAGGGCATGACCACCATCGGGTGCTCGCGGCCGGCGCCGAGCCCGTGCACGGTGATGACCCAGGTGTCGCGGGCCTCGGGCACGAACCAGGCGGGCAGGGCGCCGAGCTCCCCGGGGACGTCGACGTCGGCGTGGTCGAGCCCGAGGGCGGTGCGCGGGTTCCCGAGGTGGACCTGGGGGGTCAGGGTGACTCGGGTGCCGGGGTCGAGGCTGCCGTGGGTGACGGCGAGGAGCCGGCGTACGACGGTGTCCGGGCCGTGCTCGGCGTCGGGGAGCACGGGGCCGATCACGGCGTGCACCCCGGGGGCGTCGAGTCCGTACGTACCGGGGCGCAGGGAGCCGAGCGAGCGGGTCAGCACGACCCGGTCGGCGGCGGTGGAGTGGACGCTCAGGCGCGGACTGCCGGGCAGCGGGCGCCCGGGCTGGGGCCGCAGGGCCACGTCGGCGGCGTACCGGCCGGCCGCGACAGCGGCCACGGCGGTGCCCAGGAGGGTGGTGGTGACGGCCGCTGCCGTCGCTGTCGCGGTACGCACTGCTCCAGTGTCGAGGCGCGGGCTTCGGCGGGCCACCGGAGGCGATCGTTCCGACGGTCGCCGCGGGCGAGGTGATCTAGCTCTCTTTCGATGCCCCGGAGGGGGCGGCCGATCAGCCAGAGGTCACTCGCGGAGGGGTTCGTTCACCCTGCTTTGACGTGCATTTATCTGGATAGCTACGACAGAATCGGGACGAATGACCTGATCGCACCCCAGGTGGAGACACCATTAAGCCCGCATCAGTTCACCTTCCGTTCATCCAGGTTGCCTACGGTCGCCGAGCCACTGACGTCAAACAGAAGCCTGGGTAAATGGAGCACATAACGCTTCTCCTCGGGATCGTGATCATCACCGCTCTCGTGTTCGACTTCACGAACGGTTTCCACGACACAGCCAACGCGATGGCTACCACCATCTCGACTGGCGCCCTCAAGCCCAAGACGGCGGTGGCCATGTCCGCCGTGCTCAACCTCGTCGGCGCGTTCATGTCCGTGGAGGTCGCCAAGACGATCTCCAAGGGCCTGGTCAACGAGGAGGGCATCCAGCCAGAAGTGATCTTCGCCGCCCTGGTCGGCGCGATCCTCTGGAACCTCGTCACCTGGCTGGTCGGCCTTCCCTCCAGCTCCTCCCACGCCCTGATGGGCGGCCTGATCGGTGCCGCGGTCGCCTCGGCCGGCATGGGCGCCGTCAACGGCAGCGTCGTCGTCACCAAGGTGCTGATCCCCGCGATCGCCGCGCCCCTCGTGGCCGGTCTGGCCGCGATGCTCGCCGCCAAGGTCACGTACAAGCTGGGCAACAAGGTCGGCGAGAAGACCTCCGCCAAGGGCTACCGCGCCGGTCAGATCGCCTCGGCCAGCCTCGTCTCCCTCGCGCACGGCACCAACGACGCGCAGAAGACGATGGGCATCATCACTCTGGCACTCGTCGCCGGAGGCGCGCTCGCGCCCGGCTCGAACCCGCCGGTCTGGGTCATCGTCTCCGCCGGTATGGCCATCGCGATGGGCACCTACCTGGGCGGCTGGCGCATCATCCGCACCATGGGCAAGGGCCTGACCGACCTGCAGCCGCAGCAGGGCTTCGCCGCCCAGACCTCGGCCGCCAGCGTCATCCTGGCCTCCTCCTCCCTCGGCTTCTCCCTCTCCACCACCCACGCGTGCTCCGGCGCGGTCATGGGTGCGGGCCTGGGACGCAAGGGCGGCGTGGTCCGCTGGTCCACCGCCACCCGCATGTTCATCGCCTGGGGCCTGACCCTGCCGGCCGCCGCCCTCGTCGCCTCCGGTGCCGAGCTGGTCATGCGCACCGGTGACGTCGGCGTCGCCGTCGTCGCGGTGTTCCTGGTCGCCTCCTGCACCGCGATCTGGTTCATCTCGCGCCGCCAGGTCGTCGACCACCACAACGTCAACGAGGTGGAGCCGGCCGGCGCCGAGGAGCCGGGTGTCGTCACCACGGCCATGGCCGCCGTCACCGTCCCGCCGACCGCCGCCGCGGCCGGTACGACCGCCGCCGTGACCGACGAGGACCTCAAGGCCACCATCCCGGCCGCGACCGCGACGCCTGCGGCTCCGGCCGCGGCGGTCTGACCCCGAGAACGACAGAGGAATCAGCGGTATGAAGATCGACTGGGAAGCACTCGGCTCCGTGTTCGGGGTCAGCCTCTCCGCCACCGTCGCCCTCGTGGCCCTCTTCACCCTGGGCCTGGTGGGCCTGTCCAAGCACGAGACCGCCACCGAGCAGGGCGGCACCGCCACCCTGGCCCGCAGCGGCGCGTACGCCTGCTTCGCGCTCGTCGCGGCCGCCGTGGGCTACGGGATCTACCTGATCGTCGCCTGACACGCACGTCACGCGTGAACGCTCCCTCCGGGTTTCCCCGGGGGGAGCTTTCGCATGCCCCGCCACACGTCCCGCCACACGCCCCACCGCAGCCCCGTCGCAGGTCAACGGCGAGTTGACGGGCGTTCGCGGTGCGTGGTGGACTGCGCGAGCCAATACGGCGGCATGGAGAGGAAGTCCGGTGCGAATCCGGCGCGGTCCCGCCACTGTCACCGGGGCACTCGACCGAGTGCGACCCGGGAGCCAGGAACTCTCGCCGCCGGACACGTCGAACCAGGGCGCGGACCCTGAGTGAGGACATACCTGCCACCATGCGTGCCGATCGCGTCTTCGCGTACGGCGTCACGGCGGGGCTGATCGGCGACCGGATCCTGGGGGATCCGCGCCGTGGGCACCCCGTGGCCGCCTTCGGACGAGCCGCCGCCGCCGTCGAGCGCGCCCTGTGGCGCGACGACCGCGCCCGGGGCCTCTTGCACACCCTGGTGTGCGCCGGGGGCGCGGCCGCCGTCGGTGCGCTGGGCGCCCGCGCCGTGCGCTCCCGGCCCGCGGCCGCCCGTATCGCCCTGACCGCCGCCGCCACGTGGGCCGTCGTGGGCGGCACCTCGCTGGGCCGGGAGGCCCGCGCCATCGGCGGCGCGCTCGCCGCCGGGGACGCCGAGGTGGCCCGCGAGCGGCTGCCGCACCTGTGCGGGCGCGACCCGCAAGCCCTGGACGAGCAGCAGATGGCCCGCGCCGTCGTGGAGTCGGTCGCGGAGAACACCTCCGACGCGGTGGTCGGGGCCCTGGTGTGGGGCGCCGTCGCCGGAGTCCCCGGGCTGCTGGCCTTCCGCGCCGTGAACACCCTGGACGCGATGGTCGGCCACAAGTCCCCCCGCTACCTGCGCTACGGCTGGGCGTCCGCCCGGCTCGACGATTTGGCGGGCTGGCCGGGCGCCCGGCTGACCGCGCTGGCCGCCGTACTGGCCGGACCCGACCGGCGGGGAGCCGTACGGGCCTGGCGCGCGGACGCCGCCGCGCACCCGAGCCCGAACGCCGGGCCCGTGGAGGCCTCCTTCGCGGGGGCGCTCGGCGTACGGCTGGGGGGCACCCTGGCGTACGGGGGGCGGGTCGAGCACCGGGCGGTGCTCAACGGCGGGACGGGGCGGCCGGTGGAGGTCGCGGACATCGAGCGGGCGGTACGGCTGTCGCGGCAGGTGACCTGGCTGGCGCTGGGGGCCTGTGTGGCGGCCCGGATGCTGGTCTCGCGCACATCACGGAGGGGGCGCGCATGAGCGGCGCGAAGCGCGGCGGCGGACTGCTGGTCGCCGGAACCACGTCGGACGCGGGCAAGAGCGTGGTCACGGCGGGCATCTGCCGCTGGCTGGCCCGCCAGGGCGTCAAGGTGGCGCCCTTCAAGGCGCAGAACATGTCGCTGAACTCCTTCGTCACCCGGGAGGGCGCCGAGATCGGCCGCGCCCAGGCGATGCAGGCCCAGGCGGCCGGCGTGGAGCCGACCGCGCTGATGAACCCGGTCCTGCTCAAGCCGGGCAGCGACCGCAGCAGCCAGGTGGTGCTGCTGGGCAAGCCGGTGGGCGAGATGAGCGCCCGCGGCTACCACGGGGGCAGGCAGGAGCAGTTGCTCGGCATCGTCACGGACTGTCTGGAGCAGCTGCGGGGCACGTATGACGCCGTGATCTGCGAGGGGGCGGGGAGTCCGGCCGAGATCAACCTGCGCCGGACCGACATCGTGAACATGGGCATCGCGCGGGCCGCGCGGTTCCCGGTGGTCGTGGTCGGGGACATCGACCGGGGCGGGGTCTTCGCGTCCTTCTTCGGTACGACGGCTCTGCTGTCGGCGGAGGACCAGTCGCTGATCGCCGGATATCTGGTCAACAAGTTCCGCGGTGACGTCTCGCTGCTGGAGCCGGGCATGGAGATGCTGCGTGGCCTGACCGGGCGGGCCACGTACGGGGTCCTGCCCTTCCAGCACGGGCTGGGCATCGACGAGGAGGACGGGCTCCGGGTCTCCCTGCGGGGCGCGGTGCGCGAATCGGTGGTCGCCCCTCCGGTGGGCGAGGACGTGCTGCGGGTCGCCGTGTGCGCGGTGCCGCTCATGTCGAACTTCACGGACGTCGACGCGCTCGCGGCGGAGCCGGGGGTGGTCGTGCGGTTCGTGGACCGGGCCGAGGAGCTGGCCGACGCGGACCTGGTCGTCGTGCCGGGGACGCGCGGGACGGTGAAGGCCCTCGCCTGGCTGCGCGAGCGCGGGCTGGCGGACGCCCTGCTGCGGCGGGCTGCCGAGGGGCGGCCGGTGCTCGGGATCTGCGGTGGTTTCCAGGTGCTCGGCGAGCACATCGAGGACGAGGTCGAATCGCGGGCGGGTGCGGTGGACGGGCTCGGGCTGCTGCCCGTGCGCATCCGCTTCGAGCGGGAGAAGACCCTGGCGCGGCCGGTGGGTTCGGCGCTCGGGGAGCCGGTCGAGGGGTACGAGATCCACCACGGCGTGGCCGAGGTGCTGGGCGGGACGCCCTTCCTGGACGGGTGCCGGGTCGGGTCGGTGTGGGGGACGCACTGGCACGGCTCGCTGGAGTCGGACGGCTTCCGCCGGGCGTTCCTGCGGGAGGTGGCCGCGGCGGCCGGGCGGCGGTTCGTCCCGGCGCCGGACACCTCGTTCTCCTCCCTGCGGGAGGAACAGCTCGACCTGCTGGGCGACCTGATCGCGGAGCACGCCGATACGGATGCGCTGCTGCGGCTGATCGAAGGCGGAGCCCCGGCGGCCCTGCCGTTCCTCCCGCCGGGCGCGCCGTGACGGCCGCGGCCCTGCGGGGCTCTCCCCCACCCCGCCCCTTCCCTCAACCGGGCTCTGCCCGGACCCGCGCCTTCGAAGGAGTGAGCAACGCATGAGCACGCCCTATCCGTTCACCGCAGTGGTCGGTCAGACCGACCTGCGGCTGGCGCTCCTGCTCAACGCCGTGAGCCCGGCGGTCGGTGGTGTGCTGGTGCGCGGTGAGAAGGGGACCGCCAAGTCCACCGCCGTGCGCGCGCTGTCGGCGCTGCTGCCGCAGGTGGACGTGGTCCCCGGATGCCGGTTCTCGTGCGCGCCGGCCGCGCCCGACCCGGCCTGCCCGGACGGCCCGCACGAGCCGGGCCCCGGCGCCGCCCGGCCCGCCCGCATGGTGGAGCTGCCCGTCGGGGCCTCCGAGGACCGCCTCGTCGGGGCCCTCGACATCGAACGGGCCCTGGCGGAAGGCGTGAAGGCCTTTGAACCCGGCCTGCTCGCCGACGCGCACCGCGGCATCCTGTACGTCGACGAGGTCAACCTGCTCCACGACCACCTCATCGACCTGCTGCTGGACGCCGCCGCGATGGGGGCCTCGTACGTCGAGCGCGAGGGAGTCTCCGTCCGGCACGCCGCACGGTTCCTGCTCGTCGGCACCATGAACCCCGAGGAGGGCGAGCTGCGCCCGCAGCTCCTGGACCGCTTCGGGCTCACCGTCGAGGTCGCCGCCTCCCGCGAGCCCGCCCAGCGCGTCGAGGTCGTGCGCCGCAGGCTCGCCTACGAGGACGACCCGGCCGGTTTCGCGACCCGCTGGGCCGATGACGAACACGAGGTCCGCGCCCGGGTGGTGGCGGCGCGGGCGCTGCTCCCGCAGGTCCGGCTCGGGGACACCGCGCTGCTCCGGATCGCCGCGACCTGCGCGGGCTTCGAGGTCGACGGCATGCGGGCGGACATCGTGATGGCCCGGACCGCGACCGCGCTGGCCGCCTGGGCCGGGCGGACCGAGGTGCTGAAGGAGGACGTACGGCAGGCGGCGCTGCTGGCGCTCCCCCACCGGCGGCGGCGCAACCCCTTCGACGCGCCGGGCCTGGACGAGGACAAGCTGGACGAGATCCTGGACCGGTTCGAGGACGAGGAGCCGGAGCCCGAACCGGAGCCGGAGCCGGAGGGACCGGACGACAGCGGCCCGGACGACGACGGCGGCGGCCCCGACGGGGGCGGCGGGGTGCCCCCGCAAGGCAACGGTCCGCAGACCTCCGACGCCCCGCCGGAGTCGGAATCAGAGTCCACCGAGAGCGCCCCCGCGGACGCCCCCGAGGCCCCTCAGCCCTCCTCCCAGGGAGCCGGCGGGCCCGAGCAGGCCGCCGTACGGGCCGCGGAGCCGTTCCGGACCAAGATGCTGAGCGTGCCCGGCCTCGGCGAGGGCGCTGCCGGGCGGCGTTCGCGTGCCCGTACCGCCCACGGCCGGACCACCGGCGCCCAGCGCCCCCGCGGCCAGCTCACGAAGCTGCACCTGGCGGCCACCGTGCACGCGGCCGCACCGCACCAGAAGGCGCGCGGCCGCGACGGGCGCGGCCTGGTGATCCGCAAGGACGATCTGCGCCAGGCGACGCGGGAGGGCCGCGAGGGCAACCTCGTCCTCTTCGTCGTCGACGCCTCGGGCTCGATGGCCGCCCGGCAGCGCATGAGCGCGGTCAAGGGCGCCGTGCTGTCGCTGCTCCTGGACGCCTACCAGCGCCGGGACAAGGTCGGCCTGATCACCTTCCGCGGGGCCACGGCCGAACTGGCGCTGCCGCCCACCTCCTCGGTGGACGCGGCCGCGGCCCGGCTGGAGAAGCTGCCGACCGGTGGCCGCACCCCGCTGGCCGCCGGGCTGCTGAAGGCACACGAGGTGCTGCGGATCGAGCGGCTCAGGGACCCCTCGCGCCGGCCCCTGCTCGTCGTCGTCACCGATGGACGGGCCACCTCGGCCGGCGCCGTCGGCGGCGACCCGCGCGAGCTGTCGGGGCGCAGTGCCCGGCTGCTCCAGGCCGCGGGCGTGGCGTCCGTGGTCGTGGACTGCGAGACGGGGCCGGTCCGGCTGGGGCTGGCCGGGGTACTGGCCACGGATCTGGGCGGGCCCGCCGTCACCCTCGACGGGCTGCGGGCCGACTCGCTGGCCGGGCTCGTGAAGAACGTACGTACCGCAGTGACATCTTCCGCATCCGACAGCACCAGGAGGGCCGCGTAATGCCGCAGGGACAGCCGAACGTCGTTCCGGACGACGGACTCACGACGCGCCAGCGCCGCAACCGCCCGCTCGTCTTCGTCCACACCGGGCCCGGCAAGGGCAAGTCCACGGCGGCCTTCGGGCTGGCGCTGCGCGCCTGGAACCAGGGCTGGCCGATCGGGGTGTTCCAGTTCGTCAAGTCGGCGAAGTGGAAGGTCGGCGAGGAGAACGCGCTCAAGGTGCTCGGCGCCTCCGGCGAGGGCGGTTCCGTCGTCTGGCACAAGATGGGCGAGGGCTGGTCCTGGGTCCAGCGGGACGCGCAGCTCGACAACGAGCAGGCGGCCAAGGAGGGCTGGGAGCAGGTCAAGCGGGATCTGGCGGCCGAGACGCACAAGCTGTACGTGCTCGACGAGTTCGCGTACCCGATGCACTGGGGCTGGATCGACGTCGACGAGGTCATCGAGGTGCTGCGCAACCGTCCCGGCACCCAGCACGTGGTGATCACCGGGCGCAACGCGCCGGAGAAGCTGCTGGAGTTCGCGGATCTCGTCACCGAGATGACCAAGGTCAAGCACCCGATGGACGCCGGCCAGAAGGGCCAGAAGGGCATCGAGTGGTGACCTCGTACCAGTTCAATGTGCCTCGTCTGGTCATCGCCGCGCCGTCGTCCGGCAGCGGCAAGACCACCGTCGCCACGGGCCTGATGGCCGCCTTCTCGGAGCGCGGCCTCGCCGTGTCCCCGCACAAGGCGGGGCCGGACTACATCGACCCCGGTTACCACGCGCTGGCCACCGGCCGGCCGGGACGCAACCTCGACGCCTTCATGTGCGGGGCGGAGCTGGTCGCTCCGCTGTTCGCGCACGGGGCGGCCGGGTGTGACCTCGCGGTGGTGGAGGGCGTGATGGGCCTCTACGACGGTGCGGCGGGGCGGGGTGAGCTGGCGTCCACGGCGCAGGTCGCGAAGCTGCTGCGGGCGCCGGTGGTGCTGGTGGTCGACGCCTCGTCGCAGTCGCGGTCGGTGGCGGCGCTGGTGCACGGCTTCGCGTCCTTCGACCCGCAGGTGCGGCTGGGGGGCGTGATCCTGAACAAGGTCGGCTCCGACCGGCACGAGGTGATGCTGCGGGAGGCGCTGGAGGAGGCGGGCATGCCGGTGCTCGGCGTGCTGCGGCGGGCTCCGCAGGTCGCCGCGCCCTCGCGGCACCTGGGTCTGGTGCCGGTCGCCGAGCGGCGTGCCGATGCGCTGGCCGCCGTGGCTGCCCTGGCCGACCAGGTCCGGGCCGGCTGCGACCTGGACGCCCTGATGGCATTGGCCCGCACGGCCCCGGCCCTGGCCTGCGAGCCGTGGTCCGCGGAAGGTGCTGATTCAGCCCCGCCTTGGGGTCCCCCCGGACGGAGTCTGGGGGAGTTTGAGGCGCGGGGTCTGGGGCGGAGCCCCGGTCCACGACCCGTGGTTGCCGTCGCCGGCGGGGCCGCGTTCACGTTCTCGTACGCCGAGCACGCGGAGCTGCTCACGGCGGCAGGGGCGGACGTCGTCACCTTCGACCCGCTCAGGGACGAGGCGCTGCCCGAGGGGACCACCGGCCTGGTGATCGGCGGCGGCTTCCCCGAGGTGTACGCGCCCGAGCTGTCGGCCAACGAACCGCTGCGCGCGGCCGTCGCCGCCTTCGCCGCGGCGGGTGGCCCGGTGGCCGCCGAGTGCGCCGGGCTGCTCTACCTCGCACGGTCCCTGGACGGGAAGCCCATGTGCGGGGTGCTCGACGCCGACGCGCGGATGTCGGAGCGCCTCACGCTGGGCTACCGCGAGGCGGTGGCGGTGTCCGACAGCGCGCTCGCACCGGCCGGTACCCGGCTGCGCGGGCACGAGTTCCACCGCACGGTGATCGAGCCGGGCGCCGGGGCCACCGCGGCATGGGGGTTCACCCACCCGGAACGCCGCGTCGAGGGCTTCGTACAGCAGGGCGTGCACGCCAGCTACCTGCACACGCACTGGGCGGCGGCGCCCTCCGTCGCCGGCCGCTTCGCGCAGGCCGCGGCAGCGCACCGGTGAATCCGCCGGGATCAGTCCGCGATCCCCACCACGAGCCAGATCCCGGCCACCCCGCCCACCGTGCACATCAGCGTGGACAGGGCGGGGTGTTCGTGGTGCGCCTCGGGCAGGATCTCGGCGGCCGCCAGGTACAGCAGTACTCCTCCGAAGAAGCCGAGGTACGCGCCGAGCGGTTCCTCCGGAAGGGTGAACAGCAGAGTGGACGCCGCGCCCACGACGGGGGCGGCGGCGTCCGCGAAGAGCATCATCAAGGCTTTGCGGCGGTCGTTCCCGTAGAGGCTGGTGAGCGTGTACGTGTTGAACCCGTCGGCGAAGTCGTGGGTGATGACGGCCAGCGCCACGGCCACCCCCATCCCCCCGCCGACCTGGAACGCGGCGCCCAGGGCCACCCCGTCGGCGAGGCTGTGACCGACCATCGCGGCGGCCGCGGTGAGCCCGACCTGCGGGGCCCGGGCACCGTCCTCGGCTCCGTGCGCGGCCTGGCGTACGGCGAGGAGCCGTTCCACGACGTGCGCGACCAGGAATCCGGCCACGAAGAGCAGCAGGGCGAGCGGCACGCCGAAGATCTCGCGGCCCGCCGCGTGCAGGGCCTCCGGGAGCAGGTCGAGGCCGACGACGCCGAGCATCAGCCCGCCTGCCAGGCCCAGCACGAGGTGGCGGCGGTCGGTGACGCGCTGCGCCGTCCATCCGCCCGCCAGGGTCATCAGGAACGCGCCCAGTGCGACGATCACGGCCATGTGCCCCTGAATACCGATTCGCGGGCCCGCGTGCACTTCCGCGCCCGGGTGGCGGGCGGCGGACTGTTGACGACCGGCCGGCGACGGCGATCGTGACGGTGACGATGACTACGGAGGGAGGACCCCGGTGGGCGAGTACGTGACGCAGCTGGTGGTCGGTGTCGGCGGACGCGCGGGGGTTTCCGTGGCGGAGGTCTGCGCCCTGGTCGAGGAGACGCTGCGGGGGGCCGGGCTGGCCCCGGGGGCGGTGACGGCGCTGGCCACGGTGGACTCGAAGGCGGCCGAGGCGGGGCTAGCGGGCGCGGCGAAACGTTTCGGCGTGCCCCTCATCGGCTACCCCGCCGAACAGCTGGCCGCGATCACCGTGCCGCATCCTTCGGAGGCCGCGCGCACCGCCGCCGGAACCTCCTCGGTGGCGGAGGCCGCGGCGCTCGCGGGCGGCGGTGAACTCCTCGTGCCGAAGCGGCGGTCGGTGGCCGCGACCTGCGCGGTGGCCACGGCGCACGCGCACGACCTGCGCCACCACGGCGACGCGGAGGTGATCGACGCGGGCGCCGACCTGGTGGACCTCGCGGTCAACGTACGGGCGCACACGCCCCCGGAGTGGCTCAAGCAGCGGATCGCCGCCTCCCTCGGGGATCTCTCCGCGTACCCGGACGGCCGGACCGCCCGCGCCGCGGTGGCGGACCGGCACGGGCTGCCGGTCGAGCGGGTGCTGTTGACGGCCGGGGCCGCCGAGGCCTTCGTGCTGATCGCCCGGGCCCTGGACGCCGTACGACCGGTCGTGGTGCATCCGCAGTTCACCGAGCCGGAGGCGGCCCTGCGGGACGCGGGCCACCGGGTGGAACGGGTGGTGCTGCGGGCGGCGGACGGGTTCCGGCTGGACCCGGCGGCGGTGCCCGAGGACGCGGACCTGGTGGTGGTCGGCAACCCGACCAACCCGACGTCGGTCCTGCACCCGGCGGCCGCGCTGGCCGCGCTGGCCCGGCCGGGCCGGATCCTGGTGGTGGACGAGGCGTTCATGGACGCGGTCCCGGGCGAACGGGAGGCCCTGGCCGGCCGGATGGACCTGCCGGGGCTGGTGGTGCTGCGGAGCCTGACGAAGACGTGGGGTCTGGCGGGGCTGCGGATCGGCTACGTGCTGGCCGAGCCGGAGGTGATCGCGAAGCTGGCGGCGGCGCAGCCGCTGTGGCCGGTGTCCACCCCGGCGCTGGTGGCGGCCGAGGCCTGTGTGGCTCCGGCGGCGCTGGCCGAGGCGGAGGAGGCCGCGCGGCGGATCGCGGTGGACCGGGCCCATCTGCTCGCCGGGCTTGAGGAGTTCGACGAGGTCACGGTGGTGGAAGCGGCGCAGGGGCCGTTCGTCCTGATCCAGGTGGCGGGCGGCGCGGAGGTCCGCACCCGGCTGCGCGCGCTGGGCTTCGCCGTGCGCCGGGGGGACACCTTCCCGGGTCTGGACGGATCCTGGCTCCGGCTGGCGGTCCGCGACCGGGCGACGACGGGCCGGCTGCTCCAGGCCCTGGACCACGCGCTGGCCCTCGCGGACAGCAGCTGACCGGCACTCAGCCGGACGGCTGCCTACGATGTCCACGGGGGCGGGGGTCGGCGATGATCCCCGCAGGGCTGTGTGACATCGGGGGTTGGGAATGAAGGCATCCGCAAAGATGGGCGCGACCGTGGCCGGTGTGGCCGTCATAGCCGGCGGGATCCTCGCCATGCCGCGGCTGCTGGAGAGCGGCGGCGAGCCGGCGGCCCCGGAGCAGCGGCTCCAGGGCAAGCCCGCCTCGACGGCGAGCGCCACACCTGCCGCTCCGGCCGCCCCCGCCGGGCAGCCCTTCACCCTGGTGGCGACCGGCGACATCATCCCGTACCCGTCGATCGTCCAGCGGTCGGCGGACGACGCCGGCCAGGCCGGCGAGTACGACTTCCGGAAGATACTCGCCGGGGTCAAACCCCTGGTCTCCGCCGCCGGCCTGGCGATATGCCATCACGAGATACCGTACGGGCGCCCCGGCGGCGCCTACACCGGATACCCGCTCTTCAAGGCCCCGCACCAGCTGGCCGACGCCTTGAAGGACGCCGGGTACGACAGTTGTTCCACCGCCTCGAACCACACCCTGGACGACGGTTACGAAGGCCTCGCGCGCACGCTCGAGCACCTCGACCGGGTCGGCATCGCGCACGTCGGCTCCGCCCGCAGCGCGGAGGAGGCCAAGGCCCCGGCCCTGATGTCGGCCGGCGGCGCGAAGGTCGCCCAGCTGGACTACACGTACGGCACCAACGGCATACCCCTCCCCGAGGGCAAGCCGTGGGCCGTCAACCTGATCGGCAAGGACCGGATCCTGGCCGATGCCCGCGCCGCCCGGGCCGGCGGTGCGAACGTGGTGGTGCTCAGCGTCCACTGGGGCACCGAGTGGCAGACCGCGCCCGATGAGCAGCAGCGCGAGCTGGCGGAGGCGCTGACCGCCTCCCGCGGGACCGACGGCCTCCCCGACATCGATCTGATCATCGGCACGCACAACCACGTGCCGCAGCCCTACGAGAAGATCAACGGCACCTGGGTGGTCTTCGGCATGGGCGACCAGGTCGCCAGCTTCGTGCCGGCCGACAAGCTGCGCGGGAACCAGTCGTCGGTCCCCCGGTTCACCTTCGCCCCGGCGGCGGCCCACGCGGGCCGCTGGGAGGTGGTGAAGGCCGAGTTCCTGACGCAGTACTCGGACATGGGGCCGCCGTTCCGCGTCGTCTGCGCCTCCTGCGCGGCATCCGACACCACGCTCCCGGCCGCCAAGCGGGGCGAGTACGTCCGGATCGATCAGCAGGTCAGCGAGGCCGTGCTGTCCCGCGGCGCGGGCGGCCAGGGCCTGGAGCACGCCACCCGGTGAGCCGGCGGCCCGCCGCCCGCCGAGCGCGCCACCCGCTGAGCACTCCCCTCCGTGTGCTCCTCGGGTGGCGCGCGGCCCGCGGCCCGGCCCCTGGCCGCGCTACGAGGTCCGGCCCCGCCGGGTCACCAGGAGCGCGCCCCCGCCGATCGCGAGCAGGACCAGCGCACCGCCCGCGACGTACGGGGTCAGCGAACCGCCGCCGGTCTCCGCCAGGTTGGCGTCGGTGGTGATGGCGGACCCGGCGCCGGAGCCGGTGCCCGTCCCGGTCTGGGGCTTGACGTCCGGCTTCGAGGACGGGGCGGGATCCGGGGCCGTCGGGGACTCGCAGTGCGCCTCGGCGAGCACGACCTCGCCCTCCACCTCGGCCACGTTCAGCTTCAGCGGGTTCACCGACACCTTCAGCCGGAGCGCGGCCGCGGCGGCGGTCGTGGAGGTGGTCTGCGTACCGGACAGTTCCAGGCTGACCAGGCCCACGCCCGGAACCTCGATCTTGGTGGGGCCGCCCGCCGTCAGGGTGACCTTCTTGCCGAGCGCGGTCACCGGGCCGAGGACGTTGGAGGTGGCCACCGGCTGCTTGCCCGCCTCGCACACGGCCTTGGAGGTGACCTTCTCGACCTCGATGAGCGAGAGCGCCGGCAGGCCGGGCACGTGCACCCGGGCCTTGGCGAGGTTGACCTCCGCCTCGGCCCGGGTCTTGTCGGCGGTCGCCTTGGAGGTGGCCACGTCGGCGCGGAGCACGCTGACCGGCGTACCGCCCTCGACGCCGTCGAGGGTGACCGTCAGCGCCGTCTTCTCGGCCGTCGCGGGGGCGTTGACCTCGTTGAGGGTCGTCTTCAGCGGGATGTGCACGGTCTTGTTGAGCAGGCCCACGTCCAGTCCGGTGCGCAGGACGACGGCGCCGGCCTTGCCCTCGCCCCCGGCTCCGCCGCCTCCCGTGGCTAAGGCGGGCGGAGCGGTGAGCAGGGCTACCGCTCCCGTGGCGAGCAGGACGGCCGCGGGCATGCGGAAGGTGTTGCTGTTCAAGGTGGTGGAACCCCCAAGGAGATGGGTGCCGTCGCGCCGCCAATGGGGGACATCGCGCGCCGACGGCCTCGTCCCGGGAATCTTTACCTACTGTGAGTGAACGGGCAGCCACCTGACGTGAGTTCACCCCAAAGGGTGGTTTCCACGCATACATTCGATTGGCTGCGCCTCAGGAGGAACGCGAGTTCTCTCCTTTCACAGTCATCCGGCCCCTGCGGGCATCCCTAACGACTGCCGGGCCTTCGATGTCACGCGGCGTCAACACCGCGCCAACACCCCGCTCAGGCCCGGACCTTGCCGTTCACCACGACCCGCAGCGGCTGCGCGAGCGCCCGTACGTCGGCCCGCGGGTCGGCGGCGTAGACCACGAGGTCCGCGGGCGCCCCCTCGGTCAGCCCCGGCCTGCCGAGCCACTCGCGTGCCGCCCAGGCCGTCGCCGAGAGGGCGTCCAGCGCCGGGATCCCGGCCTTCACCAGCTCCTCGACCTCCGCCGCGACCAGGCCGTGCGGCAGGGAACCCCCCGCGTCGGTGCCGACGTACACCGCGATGCCCGCGTCGTAGGCGGCGCGGACGGTGTCGTAGCGCCGCTCGTGGAGCCGTCGCATGTGCGCCGACCAGCGCGGGAACTTCGCCTCGCCGCCCGCCGCCATCTTCGGGAACGTCGCGATGTTCACGAGGGTCGGGACGATCGCGACCCCCCGCTCCGCGAACAGCGGGATGGTGTCCTCGGTGAGGCCGGTGGCGTGTTCGATGCAGTCGATGCCCGCCTCGACCAGGTCGCGCAGCGAGTCCTCGGCGAAGCAGTGGGCCGTGACCCGGGCACCCAGCCGGTGCGCCTCGGCAATGGCCGCCTCCACCTCGGCGCGCGGCCAGCAGGCCGTCAGATCCCCGGCCTCGCGGTCGATCCAGTCGCCCACCAGCTTCACCCAGCCGTCGCCGCGCAATGCCTCGCGGCCTACGTAGGCGACGAGGTCGGCGGGCTCGATCTCGTGGGCGTAGTTGCGGATGTAGCGGCGGGTGCGCGCGATGTGCCGGCCCGCCCGGATGATCTTCGGCAGGTCCTCGCGGTCGTCGATCCAGCGGGTGTCGGAGGGGGATCCGGCATCGCGGATGAGGAGGGTCCCGGCGTCGCGGTCGGTCAGGGCCTGGCGCTCGGCTGTCTCGGCGTCGACCGGGCCGTGGCTGTCCAGCCCCACGTGGCAGTGCGCGTCGACCAGCCCGGGCAGGGCCCAGCCGGACACCGTGGTGATCTCCCGGGCGGCGCGCGGGCGCTCGTACGAGATCCGGCCCCCGACCACCCAGAGCTCGTCGCGGACCTCGTCGGGCCCGACCAGGACCCGCCCCTTCACGTGCAGCACGTCGCTCACGCCGCCCACGTCGTCCGCGCCGCCCACGCTCACATCGCTCATGTCGGCACTGTACGTGCGTGCTCGATACGCTCTTCCGGTAACCCCGGACGAAGAGAGCACCACCGTGACCCACCCCCTGCTGGACCTCCCGCCGCTCACCGCCGAGCGCTTCGCGTCGATCGAGCGGGGGGTCGCGGACCTCCTCTCCACCCGGCAGGACGTGGTGATCACCCAGGGCGAGGCGCTGCTGCCGCTGGAGGGGTGCATCCGGTCGGGCGCGCGTCCCGGGTCGACGGCGCTGAACGTGGTCACCGGGCCGTACGGGACCACCTTCGGCAACTGGCTGCGCGACTGCGGTGCGACGGTGGTGGACCTGGAGGTCCCGTTCGACACGGCGGTGACGGCCGGCCAGGTGGCGCGGGCGCTGGCCGAGCGCCCGGAGATCGACTTCGTCTCGCTGGTCCACGCGGAGGCGGCGACCGGCAACACCAACCCGGTCGCGGAGATCGGTGAGGCCGTACGGGCGCACGGGGCTCTGTTCATGCTGGACGCGGTGGCTTCGGTGGGCGCGGAGCCGCTGCTGCCGGACGCGTGGGGCGTGGACCTGTGCGTGATCGGCGCGCAGAAGGCGATGGGCGGCCCGGCGGGCGTGTCCGCGGTGTCGGTGTCGGAGCGCGCGTGGGCCCGGTTCGCGGAGAACCCGGCGGCCCCGCGCCGCTCCTACCTGTCGCTGCTGGACTGGAAGGAGCGCTGGATCGACGCCGGGCGCAAGGCATTGCCGCACGCCCCGGCGCAGCTGGAGATGCTGGCGCTGGAGGCCTGCCTCGACCGGATCGCCGACGAGGGGCTGTCCTCGGTGGCGGCCCGCCACGCGGCCGCCGCGGCGGCGACCCGCGCGGGTGCGGCGGAGCTCGGGGTGGCCCCGTACGTGGGCCGGGCCGCTGAGGCCGCCCCGGTGGCCACCACCCTGCGGGTCGCGGACGCCTCGCTGGTGGTGGCCAAGGCGCTGGCCGCGGACGCGGCGGTTCCGCTGGCCGCGGGCGGCGGCGCGCTGGCGCGGGAGATGGTCCGGGTCAACCACTACGGGACCGCGGCCTCGCTGCCCGTGGTCGAGGCCGCGCTGACGGCCCTCGCGGCAGCCCTGGGGGCCGAGCCCGCGGCGGCTGTCGCCGCGGCGGGGTCGGCCTGGGCCGCGACGCTCGGCTGACCGGGGTCGGGTCGGGTTCGCGACCGGCTCAGGACAGGAGGTCCAGCAGCCGGTCGACGTCCGCCTCGGTGCTGTAGAGGTGGAAGGAGGCCCGCAGGGCGCCCGCGCGGGCGGCGGTGGCGATGCCGGCCGCCTGCAGGGCGGGCTGCCGGCCGGCGAGGCCGGGCACCGCGACGATGGCGGCTCCGCCGGGCACGGGCTCGTGGCCGAGGCGGGCGAGGCCGGCCCGGTAGCGGGCGGCCAGGGCCGTGTTGTGGGCGTGGACGGTCTCGATGCCGATCCGCTCCAGCAGGGCCAGCGAGGGCTCGGCCGCGTGGTAGGCGAGGAAGGCGGGGGACTCGTCGAACCGCCGGGCTCCGTGGGCCAGTTCCGGCATGGGCCCGTAGGTGGCCTCCCACATGGACTCGGCCGCCACCCACCCGGCGTGCAGCGGGGTCAGGGTGTGCTGGGCCTCCTCCGACACGGTCAGGTACGAGGCGCCGCGGGTGCCGAGCAGCCACTTGTAGCCGGCCGTGACCGTGTACTCGTACGGCGAGGCGTCGAAGGGCAGCCAGCCCGCCGCCTGGGTCGCGTCCACCAGCATGCGGGCGCCGTGCGCGGTGGTGGCGGCGCGCACCGCGGCCAGGTCGGCCGCCCGCCCGTCGGCGGACTGTACGACGCTCAGCGCGACCAGCGCGGTCTCCGGGCCGACGGCTTCGGCGATCGATTCCAGCGGTGCGAAGCGCACTTTGAGGTCGCCGCGCACCACGAAGGGGTTGATGACGGACGCGAACTCGCCTTCCGGGCAGAGGACTTCGGCCCCGGCCGGAAGGGCCGCGGCGATCAGGCCGACGTGGGTGGCCACGGCCGAGCCGATGGCCACCCGTTCGGCGTCGACCCCGACCAGCCGGGCGAAGGCGGCCCGGACCCGGTTCACCCGGTCGAAGTCGCCGAATCCGCTGGGGATCCCGGCGCCCGCCGAGTCGGCCAGTTCATGCACGGCCGCGACGGCGGAACGCGGGAGGACCCCGCAGGTGGCGGTGTTGAGGTAGACGGTGGAATGGGCGAACTCGGCGCGGACCGCTTCGGTGAGGGGAAGATCCATGGGTCCACTCTGCGCCGCGAGCGACCCAAAGTCCATTGCCTATTTATGCAGGTCATCCTCAAGGAATGCTTATACCTGCGGGACGGCGCACGCCCCGTCGGGCTCGCACGCCTCGGCTCCCGCCGCCGGCTCCTCGACCTCGCGCCCGGCCCACGCCTGCTCCAGCGCGCGGGTGAACACCTCGGCCGGCTGCCCGCCGGAGATCCCGTACCGGCGGTCGAGGACGAAGAACGGCACGGCGTTCGCGCCCAGTTCGGCGGCCTCGCGCTCGTCGGCGCGGACCTCGGCGGCGTAGGCGGAGTCGTCGGCGAGCACGGCGCGCGCCTCGGCCTCGTCCAGCCCGGCCTCCACGGCGAGCGCGACCAGCACCTCGGGGTCGAAGACGGACCGCTCCTCACCGAAGTTGGCCAGGTAGGCGAGGTCGAGCAGCTCCTCCTGACGGCCGCGGGCGGCGGCCAGGTGCAGCAGGCGGTGGATGTCGAAGGTGTTCCCGTGGTCGCGCCCGTCGGTGCGGTACGTCAGCCCCTCGGCGCGGGCACTGGCCGCGACGTGCTCCTCCATGGCGCGCGCCTCTTCGAGGGTGCGGCCGTACTTCTTGGCGAGCATCTCCAGGACGGGCGCGGTGACTCCCTTGGCGCCGTTCGGGTCGAGCTCGAAGGACCGGAAGACGACCTCCACCTCGTCGCGGTGCGCGAACTCGGCCAGCCCCTTGGTGAACCGGGCCTTGCCGATGTAGCACCACGGGCAGGCGATGTCGCTCCAGATCTCGACGCGCATGTTCCTTCTTCTCTCCGGGTCCGGTGAACAAACAGTTCTTGGTTCAACGAACCGGGGGTGCGTCTCATTCCCCGGACGGTGACACCCCGGACAGTGACTCCCCGGACAGTGACTCCCCGGACGGCCGCGGCACCGCGAGCCAGAGGGTGAGGTGAGAGCCGGAGGGGGCGGAGTGCGGCTCCGGGAGCCAGCCGTGGGTGGCGTAGAAGGCCTGGGCGCGCAGGTTGTGCGCGTACACCTCCAGGCGGACCCGCTCGATTCCGGCGCGGCGCCAGGCGTCGAGGCAGGCCGCGTGCAGGGCCGCGCCGGTACCGCGGCGCCAGTGGACCGGGTCGACGTGCAGCTGGGTGAGGGTGGTCTCGCCGTCCGCGGTGCGGAAGGCGGCGACGCCGGTCACCTCGCCGTCCTGCTCGGCGCACAGGACCCCGCCCTCGGCGGCGGGGCGGGCGACGGCCCGGGACCACGCCTCGCGGGCGTGGGCGACGTGCAGCTCGCCGGCGTAGGTCTCCTCGGGGACCCGTCCCCGGTAGTAGGTGGCCCGGGCTCTGGTGTGGAGGGCGGTTATGGCGTCGAGGTCTGCGAGTCGCGCGGTCCTGATCATGGGAAGGGAAACGCGCCGGGAACCGTGTCGGTTCCCGGCGCGTTCGCCGTGCGTCGTATCCGGCCGCCGGCCGCGTGGCTACTTCTTGAGCCACGCCTCCATCATCTTCTGGGCGATGGGGGCGGCCAGCTTGCCGCCTCCGATCTCGGACCGGTCGGTGTCGGAGTTCTCGATCACGACGGCGACGGCGATCTGCTTGCCGTTCAGCTTCCCGTACGAGGTGAACCAGGCGAGCGGGTTGAGGCTGTTGTTGACGCCGCGCTGGGCGGTGCCGGTCTTGCCGCCCACCTCGGCGCCCGCCACCTGGGCCGGCTTGCCGCCGCCCTCGGTGGCGACGGTCCGCATGGCGTCCTGGATCATCGAGGCGGTCTTCGCACTCATGACCTGCTGGGACTTCGGGTCCTTGAAGCTCTCCAGCACGTCGCCGCCGGAGTCGGTGACCTCGGAGACCATGTGCGGGGCGACGAGCTTGCCGCCGTTCTGGATCGCGGCCGTGACCATCGCCATCTGGAGCGGGGTGGCCTGGACGTCGAACTGGCCGATGCCCGTCTGCGCGACCTGGTCGATCGACATCTTCTTCGAGGGGTACTTGCTCGGCGGGTTGGTGCGGACCGGGGTGTCGATCTGCGCGTTGAAGCCGAGCTTCTCGGCCGTGGCGCGCATCTTGTCCTGGCCGAGCTTGGACGCCAGCTCAGCGAAGACGTTGTTGCAGGACAGCCGCAGGGCGGTGCGCACCGAAACGTTGTTGCAGGCCGCCGAGCCCGCTTCGCTGGGCAGCGCGGTGCGGGTGCCGGGGATCGTGTACGGGTCTGGGATGCCGGTCTGCTGGTCGAGGTTGGTGACCAGGCCGTTCTCGATCGCCGCGGCGAGGGTGACCAGCTTGAAGGTGGAGCCGGGTGCCTGCGGCTTGCGCAGGGCCACGTTCTCCATGGCCTTGCCGTTGTCGGCGGACAGTTCCTCCCAGGCCGCCGTGTCGTTGGCGCCCGCGATCCGGCCGGGGTCGAAGGAGGGGTTGTTGACGACGGCGAGGATCTCGCCGGTCGCGGGGTCGATGGCCACGGCGGCGCCCTGCTTGCCCTGGAGCGCGTCGTAGGCGGCCTTCTGCACGTTCTTGTCGATGGTGGTCAGCACGTTGCCCGGGGAGGCCCGCTTGTTGGTGAGCATGTCCATCATCGTCTTCAGCCGGCTGTCGGAGCCGTTGAGGATGTTCTTGTAGACGCCCTCCAGCATGCTCGTGCCGAAGGCCTGGGAGCTGAATCCGGTGATCGGCGCGTACAGCGGGCCGTCGACGTAGGTCCGTTTGTACCCGAAGTCCTTGCCGCCCGTCTTCGTCGAGCCCGTGATCGCCTCCCCGCCCACGATGATGTTGCCCAGCGGGTTCTCGTACTGCCCGATGAGGTTGCGCCGGTTGTGCTTGTCGTCTGCGAGGGCCTGGCCTTGGTATGCCTGCACCCAGGTGACGCGGACCAGCAGGGCCAGCACCAGAAGCAGACAGAAGACCGACGCACGCCTGATCGTCTTGTTCATCCTCCAGAAGGACGCACCAACGGCCCCAGCCGTTCCGCTCTGCCCCGATTGTGGCGGGGTTCTCAGCTTTTCTTCATGAAGCCGCCCTCGTACGCGGCGATGACCGCCTGGGTCCGGTCGCGGGCTCCGGTCTTGGCGAGGACCGAGGCGACGTGGGTCTTGACCGTCTGCGGTCCGACCCCCAGGCGTTCGCTCATCTCGTGGTTGGACAGTCCGGTGGCCATCAGCCGCAGTACGTCGGCCTCCCGGTCGGTGAGCCGGGCCACCCAGGGCGCGGCCGGCGCGGCGGCGGCCGTGTGTGCCGCCGCGAGGGAGCGGACGGCGGCCGGGAAGAGCAGCGAGTCCCCGCGGGCGACGAGGCGCACGGCGCCGATCAGCTCGTCGGGGTCGGCCCGCTTGAGGAGGAACCCGGCTGCTCCCGCCCGCAGTGCCCCGTAGACGTAGGCGTCGTTCTCGAAGGTGGTGACGACCACGATGCGGGGCGGCTCGGCCATGGTGGCGAGGATCTGCTCGGTGGCCCGTATCCCGTCGATCTCGGGCATCCGGACGTCCATCAGCACCACGTCGGGGGCGAGGGAGCGGACCAACGGGACGGCTTGGGCCCCGGTGGCCGCCTCACCGACGACCTCCAGGTCGGCTTCGGCCTCGAGGATGACCCGCAGGGCGGTGCGCACCATCCGCTCGTCGTCGCAGAGCACGATCCGCAGCGGCGGGCGTCCCCCCGGGGCGGGTGGCGTGGCGGGTGCGCCCGGGGCTGTCATCGGGCGTCCTCCGCGAGCGGCAGGACGGCCCGCAGCCGCCACCGGTCCCCGTGCGGACCGGCCTCGACGCGGCCGCCGAGCAGGGCGGCCCGTTCGGCGGCGCCGCGCAGTCCGCGGCCCCCGGTGGTGCGGGGCTCGCGGCGGCCCTCCGGTGCGGCGGGCGGATTGGTCATGGTGATCTCCAGTTCACGGTGTCCGGTCTCGGCCGCGTCCTGTACGCGGATCCGCAGTTCCACGGGGCCCGCGCCGTGGCGCAGCGCGTTGCTGAGGCCCTCCTGGACGATCCGGTACGCCTCGCGGGAGGCGATCGCCGGAAGCCCCGCCCAGTCCCGGGCGGGTCCGGGGTCCTGATGGGCGGTGACGGTGGTGCCCGCGGCCCCGGTACGGGCGAGCAGCCCGTCGAGGTCGGCGGCCAGCGTCGGCGCGGGCGCGGCGTCCTGCCGGGCCGGGTCGCCGTCCCGCAGCAGGCCCAGTACGGCGTCGAGCTCGCCCACCGTCCGCCGCGTGGTGTCCTCGATGGCGGCCAGCGCCTCCCGGACGAACCCGGGGTCGCTGTCGAGCACCCGCCGGGCGGCCGCCGCCTGGAGGGTGACGGCGCTCAGCGCGTGCCCCACCGCGTCGTGCAGTTCCCGGGCCAGCCGGTTGCGCACCGCCAGGTCGGCGGCCCGTTCCTCGGCGGCGGCCAGCCGGTCCGCCGCCGCCGGCCCGAGCAGTACGGGCGCCAGCCGGGCCAGCAGCGCCCCGGCCCCGGCGGCGCACAGGACGAGCCCGCCCAGCAGGCCGGTCCCGAGCAGGGGGGCGACGTACGGATCGGCCCCGGTGCTGAACCAGCCCAGCCCCAGCCGCACCTCCCGCAGCCCGCTCACGAACGGCAGCGCGATCAGCACCACCGCCATGGGCGGGACCGCGAGGGTCAGCCCGCTGAGCACCGCCCCGACCCCCAGGTGCAGGGTCCACCAGGCCGAGGTCCGCCCCCGCGCGGCCCAGGACCGCGCCGGCCCTTCGGCGAGCCGCTCCCCCGGTACCGCGCACATGGCCCGGACGGCGGTCACGGACAGCGGCCGGACCAGCCCGTACACCGCGGTCACCGCTGCCAGCGGGAGGGCGGCCGCGTAGGCGGCGAGGGTGAGCGGGAAGGAGCTGAGGGCGTTGACCCCGCCGGCCGCCATGCCGACCCCCACCTGCGCGAGGAGGAAGTACGGCATCAGCAGGGCCCCGCCGAGTATCAGGTGGACCCAGCGCAGTCTGGCCCGGGCCCCGAACAGCAGGTTCACGCGGCGCGGCGGGCGGTGAGGAACCGTATGAGGACGACGGCCGAGAGCGATCCGGTGATCATCTGGCCAGCGTAGGTCAACAGGATCGCTCCGGCAGGCCCTTCGCCTCCGTCCAACTGCGGCCCCAGCGAGGCGATCAGCATCCACGTCCCCCAACTCAGCGCCGCGCCCGCGCCTATCCATGCGATGCCGAGCGGCCATCGCGTCCGGAGCTCTCCGCCGCGGGCCAGGAGGAGTGCCCCCGCTCCCGCGGCGAGCGCGCACAGCCCGTGGGCGGCGGACACCACGCCCGTCTCCGCGGAGTACGCGGCCGCGCGCTCGGCATCCAGCCAGGCCGTGCCTCCGAAGGCCCAGTACGCGTCCACCGCCGCGACCGCCAGGCCGGCCGTCGCCGCGGCTGCCGCCACCACCCCCGTGGACGACGGCAGCCGCACCTCCGGCACGCCCTGCCACCGCCGGCCCCAGCGCTCCCGCGCATAGGGCACGAACAGCCCGGCCAGGGCGAGTCCTTGTACGGAGAACCCCGTGTAGACGACGTTGAAGACCCAGGGGTCCAGGAAGGGCTCCGGTCCGCCGTCCCCGGCCGGTTCGGCCCCGAAGCCGAGCAGGCGTATGAGCAGTTGGCCCGGGAAGCCGAGCAGGATCGGGGCCAGCAGTCCCGTCGCGATGAAGACCGGGACGGTCAGCAGCCAGGACGGCACCCGTATGCCCCAGGGCCGGGTGAGCACCAGCACGAGCAGGATCACGCAGGCGTCCATGGCCAGCGTGACGGAGTTGGCCACGGTGAAGAAAACCCCGGGCTCGCTCAGCACACTGCCGGCCGGTATGCCCACCTGACTCCCGGCCAGCCAGGCGGTCTTGAGCGTCAGATAGGGCACGGTGGCGGCCAGGGCCACCACCCGCAGGATCCGCCGTCCGGTCCCCAGGCCGGGGGCCGACGGCTGCGTCGCGGACGTCGCGTGAACGGCTCGTGTGGTCATGACTCAACGGTCCCGCCCGCGGCGCCCCGCCACCTCCCCCTGGAAGGGGAACCGCCTCCCCCGGCCGGGGGAGGAACCACTCACTCCGCCGGCCCTCCTGCCCAGCCCACAGGACTCGCGGCGCTCCCAGCACCCGGGCAGGGCTCGCGGCGCCCCCAGCACCCGGGCCCACCGGGCTCACATCCGGCGCGTCACCACCGACAGCCGGTCCCGCGCCTCGAACAGCGCCGCCTTGATGACCTGCTCGTGCTCCGCAGTCAGCCGGGCCACCGGCACCGAGCAGCTCACCGCGTCCCGGGCCGGCGTCCGGTACGGCACCGCCACCCCGAAGCAGCGCAGCCCGAGCGTGTTCTCCTCCCGGTCCACCGCGTAGCCCTGCTCCCGCACCAGCGCCAGTTCCTCGATGAGCCGTTCCCGGTCGGTGACGGTGTGCTCGGTGACCGCCTCCAGCCGCCGCGGCAGCAGGCCCCGTACCTCTTCGTCCGTGTGCGTGGCCAGCAGCGCCTTGCCGAGCGCCGTGGAGTGCACCGGCAGCCGCCGCCCGACGCGGGTGAAGGGCCGCAGGTAGTGCCGGGACGGGCGGGTCGCGAGGTACACCACGCTCGTCCCGTCCATCCGGGCCAGGTGGATGGTCTCCGTCGTGTCGTCGGAGAGCCGGTCCAGGGTGGGCCGGGCGGCCGCGACCACCTCGTCGCCGTCGATGTACGAGCTGCCGACGAGCAGCGCCCGGACGCCGATGCCGTAGCGCGTGCCCGTCGCGTCCGTCTCCACCCACCCCAGGTTCACCAGCGTGCGCAGCAGCATGTACAGGCTGGACTTGGGCAGGGAGAGGTCGTTCTGGATGTCGGCCAGGCTGTGCAGCCCCGGCCGCGCCGCGAAGTGCTCGAGCAACAGGACCGTCCGCACCGCCGATTTGACCGGCGCCGCCGGGACCGTGCTCCCCGATTCGGTCGTCGTCATGCGCCTGCTTCCCCTCTGGCCGCCTCTTGTCACGCCGAGGACGCGGAAATAGAGTCCACAGCAGATGTGATCATTCATCCACCGGAACGGCGTTCAGAATACTGAACGTTCCAGGAGGCAGTGGGCCATGACAACGACACCAGTCTGGAGTGTGGACCCCCGCACCGGGAAACAGCGCGAACAGGTTGCGGTCGAGGCCACACCCCAGGAGGTGGACGAAGCCGTACGGACCACCCACACCGCCCGGGGCGCGCTGGCCGACGCCGCCGCCCGCGCCGCCTTCCTGCGTACGGCCGCCGACTTCCTCGACGAGGCCGCCGCGCACGTCATCGAGGCCGCCGACGCCGAGACCGCCCTCGGCCCGGGCCGGCTCACCGGAGAGCTGGCCCGCACCACCGGCCAGCTGCGTGCCTTCGCCGACGCCGTCGAGGACGGGTCCTACCTCGACATCCGGATCGACCGCGCCGACCCCTCCCTCAGCCCGCCGCGCCCCGAACTGCGCCGCTACAAGGTGCCGCTGGGCGTGGTCGCGGTCTACGCCGCCTCCAACTTCCCGCTCGCCTTCTCCGTCCCCGGCGGTGACACCGCGAGCGCGCTGGCCGCCGGCTGCCCGGTGGTCGTCAAGGCGCACCCCGACCACCCGGCCACCTCGGAGCTGTGCGCCTCGCTGCTGCGCCGGGCGGCCGTCGCCTCGGGGCTCCCGCCCGAAGTCGTCTCCGTGGTGCACGGGTTCGACGCCGGCCTGGCGCTGATCCGCCACCCGCTGGTGTCCGCCGCCGGATTCACCGGTTCCATCCGGGGCGGCCGCGCCCTGTTCGACGCGGCCGCGGCCCGGCCCGTGCCCATCCCCTTCCACGGCGAACTGGGCTCCCTCAACCCCGTCGTGGTCACCCCGGCCGCGGCCGTCGAGCGCGCCGAGGAGATCGGCAGCGGGCTCGCGGGCTCGGTCACCCTCGGCGTCGGCCAGTTCTGCGTGAAGCCCGGCCTGGTCCTGGTCCCCGAGGGCGCGGCGGGCGACCGCCTCACCGGCGCGCTCACCAAGGCGCTCGGGGAGACCGAGCCGGGGGTGCTGCTCGACCACCGGATGCGGGAGAACTTCGTCGCCGGGGTCCGCGATCGGGCCGCGCTGCCGGGCGTCGACGCGCCCGTCACCCCGGGCTCGGGCGGCGCGCACACCGTCGGCGCCGGCTACCTGACCGTACCGGCCGCCCGCATCCTCGACAGCGCCCCGGACGGGGAGTACGAGGTGCTGCTGGAGGAGTGCTTCGGCCCGGTCACCGTCGTCGTGCGGTACGCCGACCAGCGCGAGGCGGGCGAGGTCCTCGGGCGGCTGGGCGGAAACCTGAGCGCCACCCTCCAGCTGTCGGCCGCCGAGACCGAGGGCGCGCCCGGCCCGGCCTCCGAGCTGATCGGGCAGGTCACGGGGCTGGCGGGCCGGATCGTGGTCAACGGCTGGCCGACCGGGGTGGCGGTGGCCCCGGCCCAGCACCACGGCGGCCCGTACCCGGCGGCGACCTCGCACTCCACCTCGGTCGGCGGGACGGCCATCGAGCGCTGGCTGCGCCCGGTGGCCTACCAGTCGGTGCCGGACGCCCTGCTTCCGCCCGAGCTGCGCGAGGCCAACCCGCTCGGGCTGCCGCGTCGCGTGACGGGGGCCGCCGGAAGCTGACGAGCGCCGCCGGGCCCGGCTGGACCCGCCCGGACCTGCCGGAACGCCGTAAATCCGTTGCCTGCCCCGCCCCCGGCGGGGCAGGCTGCGGCGCATGCCGAAGCCGCACGGGTTCTCGTACGAACGCCACCACGACCAGTCCGTCGTCATCACCCACCAGGGCCGCACCGCGGCCACCCTGCGCGGGAACCGGGCGGACAAGTTCCTGGCCGAGGTGGAGTCCGGCGACGCGCAGCTGGTGATGGCCCGCTGGACCGGTGCGTACAAGTTCGGCAACGAGCGCACGGCGAAGAACCACCCCCGCAACAGGCGCTGAAATCTGCCCCGAGGGTAAGGGAACGGCAAAGCACCTCCGGTCGTTCTCCGGGCATGACCGCTATGACCCCTGGATCCAACCTGCCGCTCAATGCCGTCCGTGTGACGGTGGACGTGGCTGCGCCGGTACGGCTCGACGTATCGGGACTGCTCCTGACGGCGGACGGCAAGGTGCGCTCCGACGCCGACTTCATCTTCTACAACCAGCCTTCCGGGCCCGGTGTCAGCTACCGGTCGGGCGGTGGTGCGGCGCCGGACTCGATCACGGTGGACACCTCCGCGCTGCCGCCCGGCATCGAGCGGATCGTGGTCACGGCCAGCCCGGATGCCGCCGGGCAGACCTTCCAGGGCATCGAGCCCACCGCCACGGTGCGCAACGCGGACGGCGGAGCGGTGATCGCCAGCTTCACCCCGCCGCAGCTCGGCTCCGAGACCGCGCTCGTCGTCGTCGAGGTGTACCAGCGCGGCGGCGTGTGGAAGGTGCGCGCGGTCGGCCAGGGGTACGCGAACGGCCTCGCCGGAATCGCCACCGACTTCGGGGTCTCCGTGGACGAGGAGCCGGCCGCCGCGCCCGCCGCCCCGGCTCCCGCCCCCGTTGCCCCGCCCGCGCCGCCGGCTCCCCCGGCCCCGCCGGTCTCCTACCCGCCCTCCCCCTGGCTCGGCGGTACGACGCCCACGACCCCCAGCGCCCCGGTTCCGCCCGCGCCGCCGGTGGCCCCGGCCCCGGCGGTCGGCGGCAGCGGAAAGATCAACCTCGACAAGGGCCGGGTCAGCCTCCAGAAGAACCAGACCGTCTCCCTGGTCAAGGGCGGCCGCCCGCTGCTCTCCCAGGTCAAGATGGGCCTCGGCTGGGAGCCCGCGTTCCGCGGCCGGGACATCGACCTCGACGCCTCCGTCATCGCGTACGGCCCCCAGCGCAACCACATCGACAGCTGCTACTTCGGCAAGCTGTCGATCCTGGGCGGGGCCATCAAGCACTCGGGCGACAACCTGACGGGCGAGGGCGCGGGCGACGACGAGGTGATCGTCGTGGACCTCGGCCGGATCCCCGCCGACGCCACCGGCCTGGTCTTCACGGTCAACTCCTTCTCCGGCCAGAAGTTCACCGAGGTCGCCAAGGCCTACTGCCGTCTGATCGACGCGGCGAGCGGCGAGGAGCTGGTGCGCTTCGACCTCACCTCCGCCGAACCGCAGACCGGGGTCATGATGGCGAAACTCATCAAGCAGTTCAGCGGCGAGTGGGAGATGACGGCCATCGGCGAGTTTGTGAAGTCCCGCACAGTGCGCGGCATGGTCAAGCCGGCCTCGCAGGCACTCTGAGCAGGTGGGCGGGCACGAGAAGCCGCATGGCGCCAACCGGGCGCCGACCCTGGTGATGGATGCCACGCGTAATCCGGGGGTGGCTGTCAGTGCCCGCCCGTAGCCTTGGACTCATGCACAAGTCAGTCATCCCCACAGGGCCCGCTCGCCCGTCCGCCGCAGAGGCGAACGAGGCGATACGGCACCTTGTCGAGACCCGGGTGGACGGCGAGTGGCCCTCGGAGGCGTATGAGTTCCTGCTCGCCGAGTGGGCCGCGGCCTCCCACGCGGAGGTTTCCGCGGCCCCGTAGGCCCGGGCCGGGCGGTCGCTCGCGGCTGCGTCAGTGCGCGCGCCGCCACGGCCCGGTGATGGCCAGCATGACGCCCGGGTCCTGGATGTTGGCGTACAGCGTGCGCCCGTCCGGGGAGAAGCAGACACCGGTGAACTCGGAGAACTCCGGCTCTTCGGCCGACCCGATGTTCAGTTCGTTGCGCGCCAGCGGGTAGGTGCGGCCCGATTCGGTCGCGCCGAACAGGTGCTGGAGGCCCGAACCGTCCTCGGCGATGACCAGGCCTCCGTACGGCGACACGGTGATGTTGTCCGGGCCGTCGTAGCCGCCGTCCGCCGACGGGTCCGCGTTGACCCCGATCAGGACGGTCAGCCGGATCGTGCGCCGCTTGGGGTTGTAGAACCACACCTGGCCGTCGTGCGCCGCACCCGGGCTCTCCTCACGGGCGTAGGAGGACACGAAGTACGCACCGCCGTCGGCCCACCACATGCCCTCCAGCTTGCGCGCCCGCGTCACGACGCCGTCGGCGAACTGCTTGCGCACCGGCACGGTCCGCGCGTCGCGGTCCGTCACGTCCACCCAGTCGACCCCGTAGACGGTGCCGATCTTCGTGGCGCGCGAGAGGTCGTCGACGAACCGGCCCGCGCTGTCGATGCACTTGGCGGCCTGGAGCACACCGGCGTCGGGCGCGAGCGTACGCAGCTTGCCGCGCCCGTGGTGGAAGCCGCGGGGCGGGGTCCAGCGGTAGAGCAGCCCGTTGGGGCCGGAGGCGTCCTCGGTCAGGTAGGCGTGGCCCTCGCGCGGGTCGATGACCACGGCCTCGTGCGCGTACCGCCCGAACGCCTTGATCGGCTGCGGGTCGCGGTTGGCGCGCCGGTCGTGCGGGTCGACCTCGAAGACGTAGCCGTGGTCCTTGGTCATGCCGTTCTTGCCGGCCAGGTCCTCGGTCTCCTCGCAGGTGAGCCAGGTGTCCCAGGGGGTGGAGCCGCCCGCGCAGTTGGTCGACGTACCGGCGACGCCCACCCACTCGGCGACCTCGCCGCCGCGCCGGACCTCGACGACCGTGCAGCCGCCGGCCGCGGCCGGGTCGTAGACGAGGCCCTCGGTGAGCGGGACGGGGTGGGCCCAGCTGGCCCGCTTGCCCTTGAGCTCGTGGTTGTTGACGAGGAGGGTGACCCCGCGCCGGCCCTCGAAGGCGGCCGTCCCGTCGTGGTTGGACGGGGTGCTCTCGCCCGACTCCAGCGTGGTGACCCCGCTGTGCGTGATCACGCGGTAGGTGAAACCGGCGGGGAGGGCGAGGAGGCCGGCCGGGTCGGGAACGAGCGGGCCGTAGCCGGGCTCGCAGGGCCGGCCCTGCTCGTCGCGAGCGGTGCTGTCGTCGGCTGCCAGGGCGCCCGGGGCGGTGGCGAGGGCGCCGACCGTCCCGGTGAGCGCGACCCCCGCGCCGGCGATGACGGTACGGGCGGTGAAGTCTCTGCGGCTGAGCGGCATCGGGTCTCCAGGGGTGGGGAGTGGTGCGCCTGTCGTGCAGTCGTCGGCGCACACGCTCCCGCCCGCACGTGAACGGCGGCTGAACTACCCGGTAAGAGGAGCGGACCCCTTGCCCGTGGCCGGAATGGCCAACTCCGGCCCAGAAACGGCGCATTGTCGATGCTCCGTCAAAGCTCCCCCGGGCCCGGTCAATGCACCCCGGCGGCGCTCAGGACTCCCGGCGACGCTCAGGACTGCCGTGAGCGCGCCTTGAACGCGGCCTTGCGGGCCTCCTTCGCCGCCTTCTTGTCCGGGTGCAGCCGCCCCATCGCCTCCAGGACGAAGGCGGTCGCCGGGTGCTCCACCCGCCACGCCTGCTCGAAGAACCCGGTGTGATGGGCGGTCAGGGTCTCCATCAGCAGCGGCAGCTCCTCGGTCTCGCCGTCGGCGGCGAGCTGCGCCGCGATCGTGTCGACCGTGAGCCAGAACACCATCGTCCCGTCCGGTGCCGGTACGTCGGCCGCGCCGCGCTCGGCCAGCCAGACCCGGGCGAGCCCGCCCAGCTCCCCGTCGTCCAGCACCGCGCGGACCGCGGGCTCCGCCTCCGGCCCCGCCGGTGCGAGGGCCTGCTGGCAGCGCAGCCGCCGCAGCGGGGCTCCCTCGTCGTCGCCACGCGCCGCGGCCAGCAGTTCGGTGACGGCCGCGGGCACTTCGCGGCCCGCCAGCCACGCCTCGATCTCGGCCTGGGCGGCGCTCTCGGGGTAGCGGGAGACCGCGTCGAGCAGCGCGTCCGCGCCCTTGCCGGCCAGTTCGCCCACGGCCGGGGCCTCGACCCCGGCCTCCAGCATCCGGGCACGGATCCCGTACAGGCCGAGCGGGGTCAGGCGGACCATCCCGTAGCGGGAGACGTCCTCGTCGGCGGCCGCGCCCGAGGTGAGCTCCTCGTCGTCCGCCTCCGCCATCAGCTCCTCGTCGACGGGCTGGAACTCGACCAGCCCGATGGGCTCCAGCTGCCGGAACTGGTCGTCGAGGCGCATCATCGCGTCCGAGACCTGCTCCAGCACGGCGTCGGTCGGCTCGCCCATGTCGTCCGGCACCACCATGGACGCGGCGAGCACGGGCAGCGGAACCGGCCCCTCCGCCGCCCCGCCCTCGGCGACGGTGAGCAGGTAGAGGTTGGCGAGGACCCCGTCGAGGAAGTCCGCCTCGCGCCCCGGGTTCCAGTCCAGCTGGTCGAAGTCGATTTCCCCGCCCGCGTCCAGCGCGTCGACCAGGTCGTCGAGATCGGGCACGGCCGCGTCCGCGAGCACACTGTCCAGGGCGGCCAGCCACAGGTCGAGTACGTCGCCGGGCGCACCGCTCGCCACCAGCGCGAGGTCCTCACCGGGCGCGGCGCTGCCGAACTTCCCCTCGCCCGCCCCCGCTTCGCCGCCGGCTGCGCCGGCGTCCTCCTCCGGCTCGGTCACGTCCACCAGGCCGGTGTCCACGGCCACCCGCCAGGCCTGGCTCGCGTACACCGCGGAGTCCGCGTCGGCGGCATCGAGACCGAGCACCGCGGCGGCCTCGGGGAGCTGGTCGGCGACGAGTTCGCCGCCGATGTCGACGCGGGTGCCGGGTCCGGCCCAGCGCGCCAGCCGTACGGCGCGGGCGAACAGCGGGGCGACGAGGGCGTCGCGGGCCAGTTCCGCATCGGAGTGCAGCCGTACCGGCGGCAGCGTGGGGTGCGGCTCTGCGGACATGGGGCGGTTCTCCTCGCGGATCGCGGACGCGGTGGGACGGGGTAGGGCGGGGTAGGGCGGGGTCAGACGGGGTGGGGCGGAGCGGGGCCGTGACGGCCGGCCAGTTGGTCGGTTGGCCGGCCGGCCCGGCGACCCAGCGTAGACGCATTTCGGGCGGGTCCGGCGGGCCATCCCCTTTGGTTCATCCCACAGTCAGCTGCCGTATTCCCTGGAGGCCTTGACAACTTTGCTGGCCACACAGGAAATTGACGCGCGTAGATGTTTCGGGAGTCGCAAGCCTCCCGCAGATTTCCTGCCGCAGTCCCGTCCATCCCTGCCGTCTCCCTCATCCCACACCGGAGTTCTCGCCCATGCGCTCCTCGCATCCCCGTTCCGCCGCCGTCGCGGCCCTCGTCGCCACCGCGCTGGCCACCGGCCTGCTCGCGGGCTCCGCCGGCGCGGCCGAAGGCTCCGCGGCCGACGGTCCGGTACGCATCCACGACATCCAGGGCACCACCCGGATATCCCCCCTCGCCGGCAAGCAGGTCGCCGACGTCGAGGGCATCGTGACGGGCGTGCGGACGTACGGCTCCCGCGGCTTCTGGATCCAGGACCCGGACGCCGACGACAACGACGCCACCAGCGAAGGCGTGTTCGTCTTCACCAGCTCGGTTCCGACCGTCACCGTGGGCGACGCGGTCAAGGTCTCCGGCACGGTCGGCGAGTACGTCCCCGGCGGCGTCAACTCCGGCAACCAGTCCGTGACCCAGATATCCAAGCCGGTCGTGACGGTCGTCTCCGCGGGCAACGCCCTGCCCGAGGCCGCCGCGATCAACGAGTACACGGTGCCCGCCGAGTACGCCCCGGCCGGCGACCCGGCCGCCGCCGGAAGCATCAACGGCCTGGCCCTGGAGCCCGCGCGCTACGCCCTGGACTTCTACGAGTCCCTCGAGGGCATGAACGTCAAGATCGGCACCTCGCGCGTGGTCGGCGCCACCGACCCGTACTCGGAGCTGTGGGTCACCGTGAAGGGCTGGGAGAACACCGCCAAGCGCGGCGGCACGATCTACGGCTCCTACGAGTCCCAGAACACCGGCCGCCTCCAGATCCAGCAGCTCGCGCCCCTCGCGCAGCAGCCCTTCCCAGTGGCCAACGTCGGCGACAAGCTGACCGGCACCACCGAGGGCCCGCTGGACTTCAACCAGTTCGGCGGCTACACCCTGGTGGCCCGCACCCTCGGCACGGTCAAGGCGGGCACCCTCGCCCCCGAGAAGACCAAGGCGCAGGCCGAGCACGAGCTCGCGGTGGCCACGTACAACGTCGAGAACCTCGACCCGACCGACCCGCAGGCGAAGTTCGACGCCCTCGCCAAGGCGGTCGTCGAGAACCTGGCCTCCCCGGACATCCTCGCCCTGGAGGAGATCCAGGACGACAACGGCGCCAAGAACGACGGCACCGTCTCCGCCGAGCAGACGCTGACGAAGTTCACGGCGGCGATCGCGGCGGCGGGCGGCCCGGCCTACCAGTGGCGGACCGTCAACCCGGAGGACAAGAAGGACGGCGGCGAGCCCGGCGGCAACATCCGCCAGGTCTTCCTCTTCAACCCGGCGCGGGTCTCCTTCACCGAGCGCGCCCCGGGTGACGCGGTGACGGCGACCGGCGTGGTCCAGGAGAACGGCAAGGCCGCCCTGACCCACTCCCCCGGCCGCATTGACCCGGCGAACCCGGCGTGGGCCGACAGCCGCAAGCCGCTCGCCGGCGAGTTCGTCTTCCGCGGCAAGACGGTCTTCGTGATCGCCAACCACTTCGGCTCCAAGGGCGGCGACGAGGGCCTGACCTCGCACCACCAGCCGCCGGTGCGCTCCTCGGAGGCCAAGCGACTGCTCCAGGCCCAGGCCGTGAACGGCTTCGTGAAGGAGATCCTGGCGGCCGAGAAGAACGCGAACGTCCTCGTCCTCGGCGACATCAACGACTTCGAGTTCTCGGCGACGACGAACGCGCTGGCCGACGGCGGGGCGCTGTACCCGGCGATCACGTCGCTGCCGAAGCCGGAGCGTTACTCGTACGTCTACCAGGGCAACGCCCAGGTGCTGGACCAGATCCTGACCAGCCCGGCGATCAAGAAGTTCACGTACGACAGCGTGCACATCAACGCTGAGTTCGCGGACCAGAACAGCGACCACGACCCGCAGGTGCTGCGCTTCAAGCCGTAGCCCCCAGACCGCAGAGGGCCCGGACGCCGTCCCGCCCGGGCTCTCTGCCACACTCCGGCGCATGATCTTCCGTACCGCCACGCGCGCTGATCTGCCCGCCGTGCTCGCCCTGCTGGCCGACGAGGACCGGGTCGTGGACCCGGACTCGGTCGTCGTCGACACGGCGCAGGAGCGCGCTTTCGCCGCCATCGAAGCGGACGCCCGCAACGAGATGCTGGTCCTCACCGATGAGACGGACGGGGTCGTCCTGGGCTGCCTGCAGTTGACGTACATACCGGGCCTCGGCCAGGGCGGGCGGGATCGGGCGCTGGTGGAGGCGGTACGGATCCGCGCGGACCGGCGGGGCGGGGGCCTGGGCGCGGAGCTGATGAAGCAGGCCGTGAACCGGGCCCGTGAGCGGGGCTGCGGCCTGGTGCAGCTGACCAGCAACAAGCGGCGGACCGCCGCCCACCGCTTCTACGAGCGCCTGGGCTTCGCCCGCAGCCACGAGGGCTTCAAGCTGCGCCTCGAGCCGTAGGGCGGCCCCAGAGGCCGCAGGGGGCGTACGGGCCACGGGCCACGCGCCACGGGGGGCGTTGTCGGACAAGTCGGGGACTTTCGGCCCTGGCGTGACGCTCGACACATCTCTGCCGAATCGACCGTCCCGTGGTGTTGAGTGTCCACACGCCCGATCTTGTACCGCCTTGTACCCCCGTACT
The DNA here is from genome assembly GCF_045208355.1 of Streptomyces sp. NBC_01546. Classification (NCBI taxonomy): domain Bacteria; kingdom Bacillati; phylum Actinomycetota; class Actinomycetes; order Kitasatosporales; family Streptomycetaceae; genus Streptomyces; species Streptomyces sp. NBC_01546. Next base: position 6,086,456 of record NZ_CP109379.1, on the reverse strand, counting down.
CCCCGGAGGACCGCGTGTTCCCCTCCATCTCCCTCGCCCAGGAAATCGGCCTCGCCGTCCTGTTCGTGGCCGCCCTCGTCTGGGTGGTCGGCCTCGGCCACATGCTGTGGGACAACCGCTTCCACCACCCCGAGCCGGCCGCCTTCGAGGGCCTCCCGGTGATCCCGGCCCAGCGCAGCTCGGCCTCGCACCCGCTGGAGTCGGTGGAGCTGACCGAGGCGGAGCGGCAGGCCTTCGCGGGCCTGATCCGTACGATCCCGCCGCGCTGACCCGGTCACGCGCAAACGCAGAAGCGCCCTCCCACCCCGGCCGGGGTGGGAGGGCGTTTCTGCGTACCGGCCCGGTGCGGGTCAGTTGTGGCTGTGCAGGACCTCGTTCAGGCCGCCCCAGGCCGCCTTGTACGGGCGGGCCTCGACGGCGCCGGTGACCGAGTTGCGGCGGAAGAGGATGTTGCTGGCGCCGGAGAGCTCCAGGGCCTTGACGATCTGGCCGTCCGGGAGGGTGACCCGGGTGCCCGCGGTCACGTAGAGGCCGGCCTCGACGACGCACTCGTCGCCGAGCGCGATGCCGACGCCCGCCTCGGCGCCGATCAGGGTGCGCGCGCCGATCGAGATGATCTGCTTGCCGCCGCCCGAGAGGGTGCCCATCGTGGAGGCGCCGCCGCCGATGTCGGAGCCGTCGCCGACGACGACGCCCGCGGAGATGCGGCCCTCGACCATGGAGGTGCCCAGGGTGCCGGCGTTGAAGTTGACGAAGCCCTCGTGCATGACGGTGGTGCCCTCGGCGAGGTGCGCGCCGAGGCGGACGCGGTCCGCGTCGGCGATGCGCACGCCCTTGGGGGCGACGTAGTCCGTCATCCGGGGGAACTTGTCGATCGAGGTGACCTGGAGGTGCAGGCCCTCGGCGCGCGCGTTGAGGCGGACGGTCTCGACCTGGTCGACGGCGACCGGGCCCAGCGAGGTCCAGGCCACGTTGGCCAGCAGGCCGAACACGCCGTCGAGGTTCTGGCCGTGCGGCTTGACCAGGCGGTGGCTGAGCAGGTGCAGGCGCAGGTACGCGTCGTGCGCGTCCAGCGGCTTGTCCTCCAGGGAGGAGATCACCGTACGGACGGCCACGACCTCGACGCCGCGGACCGCGTCCTGGCGGATCGCCTTCGCCGCGGCGGCGCCCAGCAGCTCCACGGCGCGCTCGGCGGTGAGGCGCTCGGTGCCGGCCGGGCCGGACTCGGCGACCAGCTCGGGGGCGGGGAACCAGGTGTCGAGGACGGTGCCGTCGGCGGCGATGGTGGCAAGTCCGGCGGCGACGGCGCCGGTGGTACGCGTAGCAGTCATGCCAGAAACCTAACCGGCGACCGCCCGAGGTCGCGAACCGGTCTCATGTGCCGGTCGGACCGCGTGTCGCCGCTGCCTGGCGTGGGCCCACAGCACCGCCCCGCCCGCTCCCGCCGCGAGCACCGCGCACAGCGGCCACAGCAGCCCGGGCGCGGCGGAGTACAGCGCTCCGCCCAGCGGCGGGGCGAGCACGACCCCGCTGACCGAGATTCCCGCGTACAGGCTCTGGAACCTCCCGATGGCGTGCGGGGGCGCCTGGTCGGCGACGTAGGCCGTGGCGGGGGTCTTGTAGAGGATCTCGCCGAGGCTCAGCAGCACCATCATGGCGACGGCCGCCGCGATCCCGGTCCCGAGCAGCAGCGCCCCGTACCCGGCGCCGACGAGCAGGAGCCCGACGCCGACGACGCCCAGCGGCGGGCGGGCGCGCAGGGCGACGGCGGCCGGCAGTTCCAGGACGAGGATGACGGCCCCGTTGAGGGCGACGATCAGCCCGTAGGCGCCGGTGTCGAGACCGTGGTCGGCGAGGTAGACGGGGAAGGTCGAGTACTGCTGGCGGTAGATGACGTCGACCACCAGGATCGCACCCAGCAGGACGAGGACCGCGGGCCTGGCCCGGAGCTCCCCCCATACGCCGCGGCCCAGACCCCCGTCCGGGGCCGCGGCGGGGGTGCGGTCCGCGCTGCGCGCCGGGACGACCCGGGCGGTCCACAGCGCGAAGAAGAGGGTGCCGAGGCCGTCTCCGACGAAGAGCCAGTCGTACGAGAGCCCGGTCGCGACGAGCGCGCCCAGCGGCGGCCCGAGGGTGAACCCCCCGTTGGAGACGCAGCGTACGACGGCGAAGGCCTGGCGCCTGGCCCCCTGCGGGACGGTGACGGCGACCAGCGCGGAGTTGGCGGCGCGCACCACACCGGAGGCGTACTGGGCCACCGGCAGGGCCGCGTACAGCAGCGGGGTGGGCAGCAGCGGGAAGGCCGCCAGGGTCAGTCCGCCCAGCGTGGACGCGAGGAGCAGCACCCGGCGGTGGCCGAAGCGGTCGCCATACCAGCCGCCGGTGAAATTGCCGGCGACCAGGCCGATGCCGCCGATACCGGTGACGAGGCCCGCCTGCGCGGTGCCCAGGGCGCGCGGGCCGGTCAGGTAGAGGAAGACGAAGACGAACGTGAAGCTGACGACGGCGTTGACGAAGACCCCCGCAGCCAGCAGCCACACAGTCCTCGGTACGTCTTTGAACCCCTGCAGCACACCCGTGTCCCCCGCATCCCGAGCAAGTAAGTTCCTTTTGGGAACGGACTATGTCAGCATGACAGCCTTGGGTCAACGGACAAAGGAGTGCCCATGGCCCAGCGCACACACCTCGGCGACGCGGACTGCTCGATCGCCCAGGCCCTCGACGTGGTGGGCGACTGGTGGACGCTGCTGATCGTGCGCGACACCGCGCGCGGCCTGCACCGCTTCGACGAGCTCCAGCGCGAGCTGGGGATGTCCCGCAAGGTGCTGGCCGAGCGGCTGAAGCTGCTGGTCGAGGCCGGGGTGCTGACGCGCGAGCCGTACCGGGAACGCCCGGTGCGGCACGAGTACCGGCTGACCCCGCGCGGCCGGGGGCTGCTGCCGGTGCTGGTGGCCCTCCAGGACTGGGGGGACAGCTGGATCCTGGGAGAGGGAGAGATGACGGCGACGACCACCGAGGCCTCACGCGAGGCGGAACGGGTCCACGCGCTGCGCGGCACCCGGCTGCCCGAGCTGCTGCTGCCGGACCGCTCCGGCGAGCTCCGCGACCCGGTGGCGGACACCGCGTTCACGGTCCTGTACTGCTTCCCCGGCGCGTACGCGCGCGCCGAGTCCTACCCGCCCGGCTGGGCCGGGATCCCGGGCGCCAAGGGCTGCACCTTCGAGTCGTGCACGTACCGCGACCAGCTCGCGGAGTTCACCGCGGCGGGCGCCACCGTGCACGGTGTGTCGACCCAGCGCCCCGACGAGCAGCGGGAGTTCGCGGAGCGGGAGCGGCTGCGCTTCCCGCTCCTGTCGGACGCGGATCTGGCCCTGACGGCGGCGCTGCGGCTGCCGACGTTCCGCGCGGCGGGCGTGACCCGGATCAAGCGGCTGACCCTGGTCCTCGACCGGGACCGCACGGTGCGCGAGGTGTTCTACCCGATCCGGGACATCGAGGCGAGCGTCCAGGCGGCCCTGACCGCCGTCCGCGCCACGGCCTAGGCGGGCCGCAGGACCCGCCCCAGGATCTCGCGCGCGTACGGTTCGTCGTACTCCGCGTCCGTCAGCAGGACCTGCAGGCCCATGCCGTCCATGACCGCGACCAGCGCCCGGGCCGTCACCGGATCCGTGCGCGGGGTCAGGGCCGCGGCCATGGCCTCGCCCCACTCCGCCGCCACCGGCCGCAGCGCCGGGCGCCGCAGGGCCGCGAGGTACAGCTCGTACTCCAGCTCCACCCGCCCCCGGTCCACCGCCAGGAACTCGCCCAGCAGTCGGGCCAGCGCCTGCGCGAGGTCCGCGTCCGGATCGGCCAGCGCCGGCGAGCCCGCCACGGCCTGCGCGAAGCCCTCGTTGGCCTGGCGCAGGGCCGCGACCAGCAGGTCGTCCAGGGTCTTGAAGTGGTAGGTGGTCGACCCGAGCGGTACGTCGGCCTCCGCGGCCGCGGTGCGGTGGCTCAGCCCCGCGATGCCCTTGGCACCCACCACCCGGATCGCCGCGTCGATGATCCGCTGGCGCCGCTCGGGGTCGTACCTGCGCACGCCGGGGGCCATCAGTGCGCCCCGCCCATGTTCAGCAGCACCACGCCGCCGATCACCAGGGCGATCCCGGCGATCTTCGCGGCGCTGGCGGCTTCTCCCATGAACAGCATCCCGATGGCGGCGATCGCGGCTGTTCCCACCCCGGCCCATATCGCGTACGCCGTGCCCACCGACATCGTCTTCAGCGTCTGCGCGAGCAGGGTGAAGGCGATGAGGTAGCCCAGCACCGTGCCGAGCGAGGGCCACAGCTTCGTGAAGCCGTCGCTGAACTTCATGGCGGTGGTTCCGGCGACCTCGGCGGCGATGGCCGCGGCAAGCAGTACGTAGGGCATGTGTACAACAGTACACAACGATGCGTACGGGCGTACACATACACGTGCGCACGCAGCACCCGGGACTCCTGCGGCCCACGGCGCTACCCTGTCCGCTTCCGGCGACAGGGGGGCTCGCGCATGGCGCAGCACTGGACCCACCGGGGCGGCGGCTGGCTGCCCCCTCGCTCGCCGCGGCCCGGGGTGATACCCCTGCGCCCGCTGGGGCCGCGGGACATCCTCGGCGGGGTCCTCACCACCCTGGGCCGGTACGGGGGCCGACTGCTCGGCGCCCTGCTCCTCGGCCAGCTGGGCGGGCTGCTGCCGATCGCCGTCGTGGCCGGGGCGGCCACCCTGGCCTCCCTCACCCGTACCGCCGGGAACCGGGTGTTCGTCTACACCCTGCTCCCCTCCGCGGCCCTGTTCCTGCTGTTCGGCAGCGCACTGGCGACCGCCCTGGCCGTGGCGCTGCTGCGGCCGGCCGTGCTCGGCCGGCCCGTGACCGTGCCCGGGCTGCTGCGCGCCGCCGTGCCCCGGATTCCGGCGGTGCTCGGCGCCCGGCTGCTGGCCCTGGCCGCCGCTGCCGGGCCGGGCGCGGCCGCGCTCGCCGCGGGCCTGCCGCCGTACTCGCTGCTCCCCTCGCCCCGGTCGCCCTCTGGCTGGGGGTGCTGTTCGCCCTGGCCCCCACGGCGGCCGGGTACGAGGGGCTCGGCCCGCTCGCGGCGCTGCGCCGCTCGGCCGCCCTGGTGCGCGGCGCCTGGTGGCGGACGTTCGGGGTCACGGCACTGGCCGGGGCCCTCGCACCGCTGGCGGCGTACGTCCTGTACGCGGGCCTCGGCCTGCCGGGCGCGCTGCTCGCGCCCGCCCTGCTGCTGCCCTTGCCCCGGCTGGCCGCCGGCCTGCTCTACGTGGACCGGCGGCTACGCCCCTAGACCCCGTGGCTGCCCGCTGTCAGCCGAGGGTGAACCAGGCCGCCCGCGCCTTCTTCCACTCCGGGTGCGTCAGGTCCTTGGCCTCGACGCCGTCCCCGTACAGGTCCGCCGATCCGCTGTCGGTCACCAGCTGCACCCGCGCGCCCGGCGCCGTCAGGTCCGGCACGTCCACGACGGCCTCCCAGCCGCCGGGGTCGGTGGTCGGCAGGTCGGCCCGCTTGACCGGGGCGTGGCCCGGGACGCCGTCCCACTGGTAGAGCGCGTACGGGTCGGAGTTGTCGTCCGCGGCCCAGGAGCCGGCCAGGATCAGGTACTGCCCGGCCGCGTTCTTGCGCAGGTCGCGCACGGACAGCCCGCCGAGGTCGAGTTCGATGCCCGCCCCGAAGGCCGCCTTGGCCCCGCTCGCCAGCACCTGGTCGAAGTTGACGACCGGCACGATCAGCGCCTTGCCGCCGGGCACCACGGGCGCCAGCGGGGCCCGGAAGCCGACGTAGGCGGTGGTCGTGGAGCCGGGCGCGAACTCCAGCCCCTCCACGTTGAACCCGTCGATCTGCTTCGGCGCCTCGCCCGCCGCCGTACCGGCCGCGAAGCCGTAGCGGTTCCCGTTCGCGACGTCCCAGGCCACCAGGTCCTCGCGGAGCTTCTTGTACGAGCGCCCGTACGCGAGCTGCGTGCCCGTACCGGATCCGCTCACCGTGGTGGTGAACACCGTGTTCCGGGGCGCCTTGTACTCGCCGTCCTTGTTGTTGCCGAGCGAACCCGTCCAGTAGATGGTGTCGCCGATCCGGGTCGCCCCCTCGATGTCCACCTCCTTGGTGACCCCGAGCTGGGAGCTGAAGTCCCAGGTCCGCACCGGGGCGCCCGAGCGGGAACGGTCGTACAGGCGCAGCACGTTGGACTCGTCGTCGGCGACGATCGCGTAACCGCCGCCCACGTCCACGGCGGCCGAGGCGTCCGCGGAACCGGTGAAGTACCGGGCGTCGGCCGGGTTCTGCACGGCGGCAGACGCCGCGTAGTACAGGGTCTTGGTGGCCGTCTTGCCGCCCAGCCCGGTCACCTTGACGGTGAGGCTGGTGTAGCCGCGGCCCCGCGCGGTGACCGCGAGCTGACGTACCGACCCGGTGCCCGTGACGGTGACGTCCCCGGTCGCGGCGACCGAGGCCTTGCTCGACGCCGAGGCCCCGACCGTCAGCGCGGACGCGGCGGCCCCGCTCTGTGCGACGGTCACGTTCACCACGGGGTCCCCGACCGCGCCGACGGCACCGGACAGGTAGGAGGCGGAGAGCGCGATGGTCGGCGTCCCGTAGGTCACGGCCTGGGCGGGAACGGTCAGCCCGGCGACCAGCAGGGCGGCGGCGCCGGCGATCCCGGCGGCGAAACGAACGGTCACAGAGGGTCCTCTCGCGTGCGGCGTCACGGCGTGACGGCCGTCGAGAAGGTTCGGCCACCGTGGCCAACTCCGGGTGCACGTCACCCGTCCGCCCGAAGAACAGGGAGGGCCCCCGGCACGACCGTGCCGGGGGCCCTCACACGCGGGTGACTCAGACGTTGAAGCCGAGCGCGCGCAGCTGCTCACGGCCGTCGTCCGTGATCTTGTCCGGGCCCCACGGGGGCATCCAGACCCAGTTGATGCGAAGCTCGTTGACGATGCCGTCCGTCGCCGACTTCGCCTGGTCCTCGATGACGTCCGTCAGCGGACAGGCCGCCGAGGTCAGCGTCATGTCGAGGGTGGCGATGTTCGCGTCGTCGACGTGGATGCCGTAGATCAGGCCCAGGTTGACGACGTCGATGCCCAGCTCGGGGTCGACCACGTCGTAGAGGGCCTCGCGGACCTCTTCCTCGGTGGCCGGCTTGATCGACGCCTCGGGCGTCGCGTTCTCGGTCATGCCGTCTTCCTCTCCGCGTCGCCCAGAGCCTGGGCGGTCGCGTCCTTCCAGGCCATCCAACTCAGCAGAGCACACTTCACACGCGCCGGATACTTGGAGACGCCGACGAACGCGACCGCGTCCTCCAGCACCTCTTCCATCTCCTCGGTCGGCTCCAGCTTGCCCTTGGACTGCATCAGCTCCAGGAACACGCCCTGGATCTTCTGCGCCTCGGCCAGCTCCTTGCCGACGAGCAGCTCGTTCAGTACGGACGCGCTGGCCTGGCTGATCGAGCAGCCCTGGCCCTCGTACGAGACATCGGTCAGCGTCTCGCCGTCGTACTTCACGCGCAGCGTGATCTCGTCCCCGCACGTCGGGTTGACGTGGTGCACCTCGGCGTCGCCGTCGCGCAGGCCACGCCCGTGCGGGTGCTTGTAGTGGTCCAGGATGAGTTCCTGGTACATCGAATCCAGCTTCACAGCGTCCTCGTCGTCCTCGTCAGCCGAAGAAGTTCCGTACGTGCTCCAGCCCGTCGATCAGCGCATCGACCTCCGCGGGAGAGGAGTACAGGTAGAAAGACGCTCGGGTCGTCGCCGGAATTCCGTACCGCAGGCAGACCGGGCGCGCGCAGTGGTGTCCCACGCGGACCGCGATGCCCTGCTCGTCCAGCACCTGGCCGACGTCGTGCGGGTGGATGTCGCCGAGCACGAAGGAGATCGCCGCTCCGCGGTCCTCGGCCGTGGTGGGGCCGATGATCCGCAGGTCGGGCACCTCGGCGAGGCGCTTGATCGCGTACTCGGTGATCGCGTGCTCGTGCGCGGCGATCTTGTCCATGCCGATCGCGGTCAGGTAGTCCACGGCCGCGCCGAGGCCGACGGCCTGGGCGATCGGGGGCGTACCGGCCTCGAACTTGTGGGGCGCGGGGGCGTAGGTCGAGGCGTGCATCGACACGGTCTCGATCATCTCGCCGCCGCCGAGGAACGGAGGCAGGTCTTCCAGGAGCTCCTGGCGGCCCCAGAGGACGCCGATGCCGGTCGGGCCGCACATCTTGTGGCCGGTGAAGGCCACGAAGTCGGCGCCGAGCGCCTGCACGTCCAGCGGCATGTGCGGAGCGGCCTGGGAGGCGTCGATCAGCACCAGCGCGCCGACGTCCTGGGCGCGCCGGACGATCGCCTCGACCGGGTTGACCGTGCCCATGATGTTGGAGACCAGCGTGAAGGAGACGATCTTCGTCTTCTCCGTGATGACCTCTTCGATGTTGGACAGGTCGAGCCGGCCGTCGTCGGTGAGGCCGAACCACTTCAGCTTCGCGCCGGTGCGCTGCGAGAGCAGCTGCCACGGCACGATGTTGGAGTGGTGCTCCATCTCCGTGATGGCGATCTCGGTCTCGCGGTCGACCCGGTAGGGCTCGTCCGCCCAGCCGAGCATGTTCGCGACCAGGTTGAGGGACTCCGAGGCGTTCTTGGTGAAGATCACCTCGTCGCGGCTCGGTGCGTTGATGAAGGTGGCGACCTTGTCGCGGGCACCCTCGTACAGCGCCGTGGCCTCCTCGGCGAGCACGTGCACGCCACGGTGGACGTTGGCGTTGTGCTGCTCGTAGTACTCGTTCAGCGCGTCGAGCACCTGGCGCGGCTTCTGCGAAGTCGCCGCGTTGTCCAGGTAAACGATCTTCTTCCCGTCGTGGACCACACGATCCAGCAGGGGGAAGTCCTTGCGGATCGCCTCGATGTCGAGGAGGCCAGGCAGCTGTGTCACGCGCTCGCGCCACCCTTCGTGCTGTACGCCTCGTAGCCTTCCGCCTCCAGCTTGTCGGCGAGCTCGGCGCCGCCGGACTCGACGATGCGGCCTTCCGAGAAGACGTGGACGAAGTCGGGCTTGATGTAACGGAGGATCCGCGTGTAGTGCGTGATCAGCAGGGTGCCGACCTCGCCGGTCGCGCGGACGCGGTTGACGCCTTCGGAGACCTGGCGCAGGGCGTCGACGTCGAGGCCGGAGTCGGTCTCGTCGAGGATCGCGATCTTCGGCTTCAGGAGCTCCAGCTGGAGGATCTCGTGGCGCTTCTTCTCACCGCCGGAGAAGCCCTCGTTGACGTTGCGCTCGGCGAAGGCCGGGTCCATCTGGAGCTGCTCCATCGCGGACTTGACCTCCTTCACCCAGGTACGCAGCTTCGGGGCCTCGCCGCGGATGGCGGTGGCCGAGGTGCGCAGGAAGTTGGAGACCGAGACGCCGGGGACCTCGACCGGGTACTGCATGGCGAGGAAGACGCCGGCGCGGGCGCGCTCGTCGACGGACATCTCCAGGACGTCCTCGCCGTCGAGGGTCACGGTGCCACCGGTGATGGTGTACTTCGGGTGACCGGCGAGGGAGTACGCCAGGGTGGACTTGCCGGAGCCGTTCGGACCCATGATGGCGTGCGTCTCACCCTGCTTGACGGTGAGGTCGACGCCCTTGAGGATCTCGCGGGCGCCGTTCTCGGCCTCGACGGAGACGTGCAGGTCGTGGATTTCAAGCGTTGCCATGGATACCTCAGGACTCCTGGGTGAGGGAAACGAGCACGTCGTCCCCTTCGATCTTTACGGGGTATACGGGTACGGGGCGGGTCGCCGGCAGACCGGAGGGCTTGCCGGTGCGCAGGTCGAAGGCCGACCCGTGCAGCCAGCACTCGATCATGCAGTCCTCGACCTCGCCCTCCGAGAGCGAGACGTTCGCGTGCGAGCAGATGTCGTTGATCGCGAACACCTCGCCCTCGGTGGAGACGATGGACACCGGCGTGCCGTCGAGTTCCACCCGCTTGGGGGTGTTCTCCTCCAGCTCGCTCAGCGCACAGGCCTTGACGTAATTCATCAGACGGAGCCCTGGAGCTCGGTCTCGATCTTGGCGAGCAGGCGCTCCTCGATGTCGTCGACACCGATCTGCTGGACGAGCTCGGCGAAGAAGCCGCGCACGACCAGGCGGCGGGCGTCGTCGGCCGTGATGCCGCGGGCCTGCAGGTAGAAGAGCTGCTCGTCGTCGAAACGGCCGGTCGCGGAGGCGTGGCCGGCGCCGACGATCTCGCCGGTCTCGATCTCCAGGTTCGGCACCGAGTCGACCCGCGCGCCGTCCGTGAGGACGAGGTTGCGGTTCATCTCGTAGGTGTCGGTGCCCTCGGCGCTCTTCTCGATGAGCACGTCACCGATCCAGACGGCGTGGGCGTCCTGGCCCTGGAGCGCGCCCTTGTAGACCACGTTCGACTTGCAGTTCGGGGCGTCGTGCGTGACCAGGAGGCGGTGCTCCTGGTGCTGGCCGGCGTCCGTGAAGTACAGGCCGAAGAGCTCGGCCTCGCCGCCGGGGCCCGCGTAGCTGACCCGCGGGTGCAGGCGTACGACGTCGCCGCCGAAGGTGACCACGATCGACTTGAAGGTCGCGTCGCGGCCGATCAGCGCGTTGTGCTGGGAGACGTGGACGGCGGTGTCGTCCCAGTCCTGCACGGACACGACGGTGAGCTTGGCGCCGTCGCCGACCAGGAAGTCGACGTTGGCGGCGCGCACGCCGTCACCGGTGTGGTCGATGACGATGACGGCCTCGGCGAAGGCCTGCACGTCGAAGACGGTGTGGCCGAAGGTCGTACCGCCCTCGCCGTGCAGCGTGACGCGCACCGGCTCGGTCAGGACGGCCTCCTTGGGCACGGTCACGACCGTGGCCTTGGCGAAGGACGAGAACGCCTGGGCGGCGACCCGGTCCACCGGGGTGCCGGCCTTGCCGATGCGCGCGTCGCCGCGCTCCACCGACTCGACGGTGACGCCCTCGGGCGCGTCGATCTGGGCCTTCATGGTGCCGTTGGCGACCGCCGTGCCGTCGTGCAGACCGCGCAGGCGGGCGAGCGGGGTGAACCGCCACTCCTCCTCGCGGCCGTGGGGCACGGGGAAGTCCGCCACGTCGAAGGACGGGGGCGCACTCATCCGGGTGGCGACGGTCGACTCGGCGGCCACCGCGATCGCGCCGGCGGTGGTCGACCCCGCCGGAATGTTCTGAGCCTCAGCCATGGCTGTCTTCGTGCTCTCTTCCTACGTCAAAAAGAATGTCTGCGGGACTCGGGCGGTCGGGACTAACCGACCGAACCCTCCATCTGCAGCTCGATCAGCCGGTTCAGCTCCAGCGCGTACTCCATCGGCAGCTCCCGCGCGATCGGCTCGACGAAGCCGCGCACGATCATCGCCATGGCCTCGAACTCCGTCAGACCGCGGCTCATCAGGTAGAAGAGCTGGTCGTCGGAGACCTTGGAGACGGTCGCCTCGTGGCCCATGGACACGTCGTCCTCGCGGACGTCCACGTAGGGGTACGTGTCGGAGCGGGAGATCGTGTCGACCAGGAGCGCGTCGCACAGCACGTTGGACTTCGAGCCGTGGGCGCCCTCGCCGATCTCGACCAGGCCTCGGTACGAGGTGCGGCCGCCGCCTCGGGCCACCGACTTCGAGACGATGTTCGAGGAGGTGTTCGGCGCCATGTGGACCATCTTGGAGCCGGCGTCCTGGTGCTGGCCCTCGCCCGCGAAGGCGATGGACAGGGTCTCGCCCTTGGCGTGCTCGCCCATCAGGTAGACGGCCGGGTACTTCATGGTGACCTTGGAACCGATGTTGCCGTCGATCCACTCCATGGTCGCGCCCTCGTACGCCACGGCGCGCTTGGTGACCAGGTTGTAGACGTTGTTCGACCAGTTCTGGATCGTCGTGTAGCGGCAGCGGCCGCCCTTCTTCACGATGATCTCGACCACGGCGCTGTGCAGCGAGTCCGAGGAGTAGATCGGGGCGGTGCAGCCCTCGACGTAGTGGACGTAGGCGTCCTCGTCGACGATGATCAGCGTCCGCTCGAACTGGCCCATGTTCTCCGTGTTGATACGGAAGTAGGCCTGGAGCGGGATGTCGACCTTGACGCCCTTGGGCACGTAGATGAACGAGCCGCCCGACCACACGGCGGTGTTCAGCGACGCGAACTTGTTGTCGCCGACCGGGATGACCGTGCCGAAGTACTCCTGGAAGAGCTCCGGGTGCTCCTTGAGCGCGGTGTCCGTGTCGAGGAAGATGACGCCCTGCTCCTCCAGGTCCTCACGGATCTGGTGGTAGACGACCTCGGACTCGTACTGGGCCGCGACACCGGCGACGAGGCGCTGCTTCTCCGCCTCCGGGATGCCGAGCTTGTCGTACGTGTTCTTGATGTCCTCCGGCAGGTCCTCCCACGAAGCGGCCTGCTTCTCGGTGGAGCGCACGAAGTACTTGATGTTGTTGAAGTCGATGCCGGAGAGGTCGGAGCCCCAGTTCGGCATGGGCTTCTTGTCGAACAGCTTGAGACCCTTGAGGCGGAGCTTCAGCATCCACTCCGGCTCGGACTTCTTCGCCGAGATGTCGCGCACGACATCCTCGGACAGACCCCGCTTGGCAGCGGCGCCGGCCGCGTCGGAGTCGGCCCAGCCGTATTCGTAGGTGCCCAGGCCATCGAGCTCAGGGTGAGCAGTCTCCGTGGTCATGCGGGGTTCCTCCCGGCCGTACTTGCAGATACTGAGGTGTCGGTCTGTGTGGTGCTCGCGCTACGCGGAATGAACGTCGTGCACACTCCGTCGCCGTGGGCGATCGTGGCGAGGCGCTGCACATGGGTCCCGAGCAGGCGGGAGAAGACCTCGGTCTCCGCCTCGCACAGCTGCGGGAACTGCTCGGCGACGTGTGCGACCGGGCAGTGGTGCTGGCAGAGCTGTTCACCGCTGTGCGGACCGGGAGCGCTCTTCGCCGTAGCAGCGTACCCGTCGACGGTCAACGCCCTGGCAAGGGCCTCCGCGCGCTCCTCCGGGGCGGCCGCCTCGACGGCTTCCCGGTAGGGCTGCGCCTGCTCTTCCATCCTGGACCTGGCGAAGGCGGCGACGGCCGCCTCCCCCTGCTCTCCGCCGCCGACGGACTGCGCGATCCAGCGCAGGGCGTCCGCGGCGAGCGTGTCGTAGGACTGGTCGAAGGCGTCGCGGCCGCAGTCGGTGAGCGCGAAGACCTTGGCGGGCCGGCCCCGGGTGCGCGCACCGTACACACGCTGCTCACGGGGTGCGACCACGTCGTCGGCGACGAGCGTGTCGAGGTGGCGGCGGACGGCGGCCTGGGTGAGGCCGAGACGCTGGGCGAGGTCGGCGACGGTGGACGGACCGTGGTCCAGGATGGACCGCGCGACCCGGTTGCGGGTTGACCGCTCCCCGGTCGCGAGCTCCCCCTGGGGGGTCTCGATCTGCCGTTCGCCGTATTTCACAACGCCATTGTTGCGTAATTAACCGAGCGCCGACAAGCCGTGATGGACGCCACCCCTGGTGGCCTCCATCACTAAGGGTTACCTAATTTGTCGACGGAGAGTCATTCGGAGGGGAACGCTCCGCACTCTCGCCGAGCCCCTCCGGTGCACCGGTACACGGCCCCCACCAGCAATCCTCCACCGAGGATGCAGCCGGGGACCATGAACATCGAATTCCGGAAAAGATCACTGAACGGCGCTGGGCCATCCAGGAACGACGGGCCGAAAAGAACCGTGATCGCGACACAGTGTTCGAATCCGAAGGCGGCGAAAACAGTGCTCGCCCCGCTCCGTAGACTCATCCCCCATGAGCAACGACCCCGCCGTGGAGATCCGCGGACTGGTGAAGCGGTACGGCCCCAAGAGAGCGGTGGACGGCCTGGACCTCACCGTCCCGAGGGCCTCCGTCACCGCGGTCCTCGGCCCCAACGGCGCGGGCAAGACCACCACGGTGGAAACCTGCGAGGGCTACCGCCGCCCCGACGCCGGGACCGTCCGCGTCCTCGGCCTCGACCCGGTCGCCCAGGCGGAGGCGCTGCGCCCGCGGATCGGCGTGATGCTCCAGTCCGGAGGCGTCTACTCCGGAGCCCGGGCCGTCGAGATGCTCCGCCACATGGCCAAGCTGTACGCCGACCCGCTGGACATCGACCCCCTGGTGGAACGCCTCGGCCTCGGCGGCTGCGGCCGCACCGCCTACCGCAGGCTCTCCGGCGGCCAGCAGCAGCGCCTGGCCCTCGCCATGGCCGTGGTCGGCCGCCCCGAGCTGGTCTTCCTCGACGAGCCCACCGCCGGCCTGGACCCGCAGGCCCGCCGCGCGACCTGGGACCTCGTACGGGAGCTGCGCACCGACGGGGTCACCGTCGTCCTCACCACCCACCACATGGACGAGGCCGAGCAGCTCGCCGACGAGGTCGCCATCGTGGACGCGGGCCGGGTCATCGTCCACGGCAGCCCCGAGCAGCTGTGCCGGGGCGGCGCCGAGAACACCCTGCGCTTCACCGGCCGCCCCTCGCTCGACCTCGCCTCCCTGCTGAAGGCGCTGCCCGACGGCACCCAGGCCGCCGAGCTCACCCCCGGCGTCTACCGGGTCACCGGCGACGTCCACCCCCAGCTGCTCGCCACCGTCGCCTCCTGGTGCGCACAGCACGGCGTCATGCCGGACAGCCTCTCGGTGGAGCGGCACACCCTGGAGGACGTCTTCCTGGAGCTGACCGGTAAGGAGCTGCGCGGATGAGCGCCGGCACGTTCACCCCCAACCCGGGGGCGGCTCCCGTCTCCCGCATGATCCTCGCGCAGACGGCACTGGAGACCCGGATGCTGCTGCGCAACGGGGAGCAGCTGCTGCTGACCGTGATCATCCCGGCACTGCTGCTGACCCTCTTCTCCGCCGTGGACATCGTCGAGACGGGCTCCGAGAAGTCCGTGGACTTCCTGGCCCCCGGCATCCTGGCGCTCGCCGTCATGTCCACCGCCTTCACCGGCCAGGCCATCGCCACCGGCTTCGACCGCCGCTACGGGGTCCTCAAGCGGCTCGGGGCCTCCCCGCTGCCGCGCTGGGCCCTGATGGCCGCCAAGACCCTGTCCGTGCTGGTCACCGAGGTGCTCCAGATCGCCCTGCTGACGGCGATCGCCTTCGCGCTGGGCTGGTCGCCGCACGGGAACCCGCTGTCGGTGGCCGCGCTGGTGCTGCTCGGCACCGCCGCGTTCTCCGGGCTGGGCCTGCTGATGGCGGGCACCCTCAAGGCCGAGATGACCCTGGCCGCGGCCAACCTGGTGTTCCTGCTGCTGCTGGTCGGCGGCGGGGTGATCGTGCCGCTGGACAAGTTCCCGGACGCCGTTCGGTCCATATTGGGCCTGCTGCCCATCTCCGCCCTGTCCGACGGTCTGCGCGAGGTGCTCCAGCACGGGGCCGCGCTGCCGTGGGGCGACGCGGCCGTGCTGGCAGCCTGGGCCGCCGTGGGTCTGGGGGCCGCCGCGCGGTGTTTCCGCTGGGAGTGAATCCCTTCCCCTCCCGTTGACACAGCCGCGAGGATGGGCGCCTCCACACATGAAGCCGGGGGGCGGACATGGTGCAGCGGGAGGCCGTTCTACGGCTGGACGAGCAGTGGGCACGGGTGCGGTCGGGGGCGGCGCACGCGGAACCGCAGGAGCGCGAGCGGCTGCTCGACGAGCTGATCGGGGCCCTGCGGACCCATCCGGAGGACCCCGAGTGCACCGCGCTGCTGGGGCTGCGCCTCGCCGACCGGGCCGCGCTGCGCTTCGCCGCGGGGGACCGCGCCTCCGCCCTGGCCATGATCGAGGAGGGGCTGCGCAGCTCCGAGCGCGCGGCCGCGTACTCCCCCGAGTTCACCCGCTGGTACGCCCGGGGGCTGATCAACCACGGGGTGTGGCTGGCCTGGCCGCTGAGCGACGAGGACCGGCTGCCGAGACATCCGCTTGGCCCGGCCGCCACGGAGGGGCCGACCGCCATGGAACGGGCGGCCGGGGAGCGTGCCCGTGATCTGACCCGGGCCGCGGTCGGGGTGTGGGCGGGCCTGGACCAGAAGGACCCGGTCAACCGGCGGGGCCTGGCCCAGGCGAAGGTGTTCCTCGGGGACCGCCTCGCGGAGCTCGGTTTCGCCGAGGACGCGGTGGCCTGGGCCGTGGACGCGGAGTCGGACTTCCGGCAGCTGCTGCTCGCCGACCACGGCTCGGAGGAGTCCGCGGAGGCCGCGGAGGCCCTCGACCACATCGGCCGGCAGCTGGAACTGCGCCTGCGCTTCCTGGCCTTCGGTTCCCTGGTCGGTCTCCGTCTGAAGGGGCTGCTGCCCGAACGGCTGCTGCCCCGGGCCGTGGTGGCCGCCCGCGTCCAGGGGGTGGCGGAGTCCGAGATCGCGGCCCGGCTGGGTCTGGGCGCCGAACAGGTGCGCACGATGCTGGAGGTCACGCCCTGGCTCGCGGTGTGGCGCGTCGAGGTGCGCGGTCCTGACGGACTGTGGAACGTACTCGACCATCCATGGCACAGCGCCACGGAAGTGAGAAACAGGACAGCCGAGGACATAGGGGCCGAACTGGTACGAGGCTTCGTGAGCTCGGCCGACCACCCCGGCGACGGCGTTCCTTGGCGCATCCACGTGTGGTGGCACGAGGAGGGCGACCCGGCCGGGGCCCGGTTCCGGCTGGCCGTCGGCCCCGACGCACCACCGGCCACCCCCTCGTGAAACTTTGCACAAGGCTCCGCCTACGATAGGAGCCGTGTTGAACCCATTCGCCTTCATCGCCAGTCGCTGGACTCCGTCACCCCGGATCGTCCAGCGGGCCGCGTCCGCCGCGCTCCTCATGAGCGTGGCCATCGTCGTCACCGGCGGCGCGGTGCGGCTGACCGGATCCGGTCTCGGCTGCGACACCTGGCCCAAGTGCACCGACGACAGCCTGATCGCGACGCCGGCCCAGGGCTTCCACGGCGCCATCGAGTTCGGCAACCGGATGCTGACGTACGTGCTCTGCGCGGCCGTCGGCTGGGTCATCCTCGCGGCCCGCTCGGCCAAGCCCTGGCGCCGTACGCTGACGAAGCTCGGCTGGGTCCAGTTCGCCATCGTGATGGCCAACGCCGTGCTGGGCGGCATCACCGTGATGACGGGTCTCAACCCCTACAGCGTGGCCGGGCACTTCTTGCTCGCCACCTCGCTGATCACCGTGACGACGCTCACCTGGCAGCGCACCCGCGAGGGGGACTCCGCCCCGCGGCCGCGCGTACCCGGCCCGGTGCGCAAGCTGTCGTGGGCGATGCTCGCGACCACCTTGGTCCTGATCGCCGCCGGCACCGTGGTCACCGGTTCCGGACCGCACGCCGGCGACCGCAGCGAGATCAAGCGGATGCCGTTCGACTGGGCGGCCACCGCCCACGTGCACGCGATCACCGCCTGGCTGGTGTGCGCGCTGGCCGTGGCGATGTGGCTGGTGCTGCGCGTGGTCGACGCCCCCGCGGACACCCGGGCGCGCGCCCGTGACCTGCTGATCGTGCTCCTCGCGCAGGGTGGCATCGGCTACGTGCAGTTCTTCGCCGAGCTGCCCGAGCTGCTCGTCGCCGCCCACATGCTCGGCTCCTGCCTGGTGTGGATCGCGGTGCTCCGGGTCGCGCTGAGCCTGCGCGAGCGGCCGATGACGCAGGCGGAGATCCCGGCCCAGGGCGACCCCCAGCTCTCCTCCGTCTGACCCGTCCGGCCCGCCTGGCCCGGGAGGCCCGGGAGACTCACTCCCGCTCGTCCAGCCGGTAGACGCGGCGGGCATTGCCCGCCGCGACCATGGCGGCCACCCGCCCCGCGTCCGTCCAGGACCAGGCCCCGTCGGCGACCCAGCCGCCCAGCACCCGGCCCAGCGCCTCCCGGAACACCAGGGCGCCCACCGCGTGCAGCTCGGGCAGCCGCCGGCCGCCGCTGGAGAACAGCAGCTTCCCGAACGGCGCGAGCTCCAGCAGCTCGGCCAGGACCGCCGCGGCCCGCGCCCCGGTCTGCCCGAGGGCCGCGCCGGCGTCGGCGTAGACGTGCGGGAAGGCCTCGGCCAGCTGCGCCGCCTGCCGGTGGTACGGGTATCCGCCGAGCAGGACCAGTCGCGTGCCCAGACCCGCAGTGGCCCGTACGAACCCGGTCAGCAGCGCCGGGTCCCCCGCCCCGGTGTGCAGCTGGAGCGGCAGCCCGGACGCGACCGCGCTCCACACCAGGTGCCGCAGGAGTACGGGGTCGCGCACGGCATCGCCCCTGGTCCGCCCGACCAGCCACCGCCCGGCCGCCCCGCGCACCTCGCCGGGATCGGGCGGCTCGGGCGCGTCGGCCAGGACGGACGGATGGTCGGCGGCGGCGCCGCAGGTGAAGGCCACGGCCCCGGTGGCCGCCTGGTGCACGGCCTCGGCGAGATTGGCGAGGAAGGCGGCCACGGTCCCGGAGGTGTCGGCGACCTGCTGGGCCAGCGGTTCCAGCCGGACCGTCTCGAAGGCCTCGGCATCCCCGGCGAGGGCCAGCTCCTTGGGGCCGGTGAGGTCCCCGGCCACTCCGGTGTCGACCACGTAGGCGGCGATCCCGGAGCCCCGCAGCAGCAGCCGCGCGGACTCGATCGCGCCCAGCTCGCGCCGCCGGGCCAGATAGCGGGCGGGGGCGGCGTACGGCTCCAGCCCGAGCAGCGGCGGGCACCAGCGGCGCACGGCGAAACCGGTCTGCGTGTCGAAGAAGGTGGTGCCCGCGGCGGGCGGTCCTGCCGAGCGGATCAGCTGGGCCTCGAAGGTGCCCAGGCCCAGTTCCGTACGGAGTACTCCGTGGCAGTACTGATCCACCAGGGGCGGCGTTTCGATCATCCGGGCATCCCGTTGCGGACGTGAGGAAGGAGCTTCCACACGTCCTAACGGGTGAGCGGGGTGTGAGGTGTTGCTCGCGCTGTTGACCGAGCAGCCACCTGGGGTCCCCGGAAGCTGTCCGGGGGCGGGTCAGGCCGCCGGATTCGCGGGTCCGCCGAGCTGGATGCCGGCCATCCGCGTCCACTCGTACGGGCCGGTGCGCACGCGCGCCGCGAACTCGCCGTCGAACTCCTCGTGGAGGGTCAGCTCGGCCTTCTCGGCGGCGAGCTGCGCCACCGCGAAAGCCGGGGCCACCAGGTCGCCCCACTCGCCGTCCTTGCCCACCAGCACGATCCGGGTGCCGGCCTGGCCGATGTGGGCGAGGTGGCCCTCGGCGCCGCCGTGCTGCTTGGCGAACGCACCGATCTGCTTGGCGAGCTTCGCCGCCGTACGGTCCTGCTTCTTGTCCGCGGTCGCTGCGGTGGTGTCTGCGGTGTCTGCCATGGACGGCATGCTACCCGTGAGTAATCAGCGGAGGAAGGGATCCACGGCCACCGCCACGAACAGCAGCGATACGTAGGTGATCGACCAGTGGAACAGGCGCATCTCCTTGAGCTTCGGCCCGGTCACCCCGGACTTGGCCCGCGCGTGCAGCGCGTGCGCCTCCCACAGCCACCAGCCGCCCGCGACCAGCGCGACCGCGGTGTAGAACCAGCCGGTGTACCCCAGCGGGGTCAGCAGCAGCGAGACCGCCACCATCACCCAGCTGTAGAGGACGATCTGACGGGCCACGACCTTGTTGCCCGCCACGACGGGGAGCATCGGCACGCCGACCCGCGCGTAGTCGTCCTTCACCTTCATCGACAGCGGCCAGTAGTGCGGCGGCGTCCAGAAGAAGATGACGAGGAAGAGGATGACCGCGGCCCAGGAGACCTCGTTCTTGACGGCGGACCAGCCGATGAGCACCGGCATGCAGCCCGCGATGCCGCCCCAGACGATGTTCTGGGCGGTACGCCGCTTCAGCAGCATCGTGTAGACCACGACGTAGAAGAGGAGCGCGCCGAGTGCGAGAGCGGCCGACAGCCAGTTGACCAGCAGGCCGAAGAAGAGGGTGGAGACCACTCCCAGGGTGATGCCGAAGACCAGGCACTCGCGGGGGCTGACCATGCCGGTCACCAGCGGGCGCTGCGAGGTCCGGTCCATCAGCGCGTCGATGTCGCGGTCGATGTACATGTTCAGCGCGTTGGCGCCGCCCGCGGACAGGTAGCCGCCGAAGCAGGTCGCGAGGACCAGCCACAGCGAGGGCACGCCCTGCTCGGCGAGGAACATGACCGGCACTGTGGTGATCAGCAGAAGTTCGATGATCCGCGGCTTGGTCAATGCCACGAAAGCCATGGCCCGGGCCCCGAACGGCCGGTGACCGGCGCTCGTCGCGAGCACCCCCGCTGGACGGGATTCGACGGCCGTCACGCACACCCCTGAGAGAGAAACCAGCAAGCACCACAAGGGCTTGCACGTACCACGCCACTGTAGACGTTGGTCATACGTCGCCCTGCGCGGGGGTCGCGTCGTGTTGGTCCGAACGGAGCTGACGACCCGGTGACGGCACGGTGACGGAGTGCGGACACTCGAATAGCTGCACGCCGTTGCGGGGGTAGGCTCGGAATCGCGCCGGTGCACCGTTCGTCACCGGGAACAGACATGTGGAGAGGAGCCCTGACCCACGGTGAGCACCAAGCCGACCACCACAGAGCTCGAGTGGACCGAACTGGACCAGCGGGCCGTCGACACCGCCCGCGTTCTGGCCGCTGACGCGGTCCAGAAGGTCGGAAACGGCCACCCCGGTACGGCGATGAGCCTGGCCCCCGCCGCGTACACCCTCTTCCAGAAGGTGATGCGGCACGACCCGGCGGACCCCGAGTGGGTGGGCCGCGACCGCTTCGTGCTCTCCGCGGGGCACTCGTCCCTCACCCTGTACACCCAGCTGTACCTCGGCGGCTTCGGCCTGGAGCTGGACGACCTCAAGGCATTCCGCACCTGGGGCTCCAAGACCCCCGGGCACCCGGAGTACGGCCACACGGCCGGCGTGGAGACCACCACCGGCCCGCTGGGCCAGGGCATCGCCAACGCGGTGGGCATGGCCATGGCCTCCCGCTACGAGCGCGGCCTGTTCGACCCGGAGGCCGCCCAGGGCACCTCCCCGTTCGACCACATGATCTACGCGATCGCGGGCGACGGCTGCCTCCAGGAGGGCATCTCCCACGAGGCGTCCGCGCTGGCGGGCCACCAGAAGCTCGGCAACCTGGTGCTGCTGTGGGACGACAACCACATCTCCATCGAGGGCGACACGGAGACGGCCGTCTCCGAGGACACCCTCAAGCGCTACGAGGCGTACGGCTGGCACGTCCAGCGCGTCGCGCAGCAGGAGAACGGCGACCTCGACCCGAAGGCGCTGCACCAGGCGCTGATCGCCGCCAAGGCCGAGACCGGGCGCCCGTCCTTCATCGCGGCCCGCTCGATCATCGCCTGGCCGGCCCCGCACGCCCAGGGCACCGAGGCCTCGCACGGCTCGGCCCTCGGTGACGACGAGGTCGCCGCCACCAAGCGCGTCCTCGGCTTCGACCCGGAGCAGACCTTCGAGGTCTCCGACGAGGTCATCGCGCACACCCGCAAGGCGCTGGACCGCGGCCGCGAGGCCAAGGCCGCGTGGGAGAAGGACTTCTCCGCCTGGCGCACCGCCAACCCGGAGCGCGCCGCCGAGTTCGACCGCATCAACGCGAACGAGCTGCCCGCGGGCTGGGAGGACAAGCTCCCCTCCTTCGAGGCCGGCAAGGGTGTCGCCACCCGCGCCGCCTCCGGCAAGGTGCTCCAGGCCCTCGGTGCGGTCATCCCGGAGCTGTGGGGCGGCTCGGCCGACCTGGCCGGCTCCAACAACACCACCATCGACAAGAACTCCTCGTTCCTGCCGGTGGGCAACCCGCTGCCGGAGGCCGACCCGTACGGCCGCACCATCCACTTCGGCATCCGCGAGCACGCCATGGCCGCGGCCATGAACGGCATCGCCCTGCACGGCCACACCCGCATCTACGGCGGCACCTTCCTGGTGTTCTCCGACTACATGCGCAACGCCGTCCGGCTCTCCGCGCTGATGCACGTGCCGGTCACCTACGTGTGGACGCACGACTCCATCGGTCTCGGCGAGGACGGCCCGACCCACCAGCCGGTCGAGCACCTCGCCTCGCTGCGCGCCATCCCGGGCCTGAACATCGTCCGCCCGGCCGACGCCAACGAGACCGCCATCGCCTGGCGCGAGATCCTGCGGCGCCACACCAAGGTGTTCGGCAAGGGCGCCCCGCACGGCCTGGCGCTGACCCGTCAGGGCGTGCCGACCTACGAGCGCAACGAGGACGCCGCCAAGGGCGGTTACGTGCTCTTCGAGGCCACGGGCGCCGACGGGCAGAGCGCAGCCGCGCAGGTCCTCCTCATCGGCACCGGCTCCGAGGTGCACGTGGCCGTGGAGGCCCGCGAGCAGCTCCAGGCCCAGGGCATCCCCACCCGAGTCGTCTCGATGCCGTCCGTCGAGTGGTTCGAGGAGCAGGACCAGGCGTACAAGGACAGCGTCCTGCCGCCTTCCGTCAAGGCGCGCGTCGCGGTCGAGGCGGGCATCGGCCTGACCTGGCACCGCTACGTCGGCGACGCGGGCCGGATCGTGTCGCTGGAGCACTTCGGTGCCTCGGCCGACGCGAAGGTGCTGTTCCGCGAGTTCGGTTTCACCCCCGAGGCCGTGACCGCCGCAGCCCAGGCCTCCCTCGCCGCAGCCGCGCGCTGACGCCCGTACAAGACCAGTAGGAGATGCAATTCCCATGACAGACGCACTCAAGCGCCTCTCCGACGAGGGCGTGGCGATCTGGCTGGACGACCTGTCCCGCAAGCGCATCACGTCCGGCAACCTGGCCGAGCTCATCGACGAGTCGCACGTGGTCGGCGTCACCACCAACCCGGCGATCTTCCAGAAGGCCATCAGCGGCGGCGAGGGATACGAGCAGCAGCTCACCGACCTCGCGACCCGCAAGGTGACCGTGGAGGAGGCGCTGCGCATGATCACGACGGCGGACGTCCGCGACGCCGCCGACATCCTGCGCCCGGTCTACGACCGCACCGACGGCCAGGACGGCCGCGTGTCGATCGAGGTCGACCCGCGCCTGGCGCACAACACCCCGGCGACCATCGCCGAGGCCAAGCAGCTGGCCTGGCTGGTGGACCGCCCGAACACGCTGATCAAGATCCCGGCGACCAAGGCCGGCCTGCCGGCGATCACCGAGGTCATCGGCAAGGGCATCAGCGTCAACGTCACGCTGATCTTCTCGCTGGAGCGCTACCGCGAGGTCATGGACGCGTACCTGGCGGGTCTGGAGAAGGCCAAGGCCGCCGGCCTGGACCTGTCCCTGATCCACTCGGTCGCCTCCTTCTTCGTGTCCCGCGTGGACAGCGAGATCGACAAGCGCCTGGACGCCGTCGGCACCGACGAGGCCAAGGCCCTCAAGGGCAAGGCGGCGCTCGCCAACGCCCGTCTGGCCTACGAGGCGTACGAGGATGTCTTCTCCTCGGACCGCTGGGCCGCCCTGGAGCGCGTCGGCGCCAACAAGCAGCGTCCGCTGTGGGCCTCGACGGGCGTCAAGGACCCGGCGTACAAGGACACCCTGTACGTGGACGACCTGGTCGCCCCGAACACGGTGAACACCATGCCGGAGGCCACCCTGGAGGCCGCGGCCGACCACGGGCAGATCACGGGTGACACCGTGCGCGGCACCTACGAGCAGGCGCGCGCCGAGCTCGACGCGGTCGCGAAGCTGGGCATCTCGTACGACGATGTGGTGCAGCTGCTGGAAGACGAGGGCGTCGAGAAGTTCGCGGTGTCCTGGAACGACCTGCTGAAGTCGACCGAGGCGGAGCTTGAGCGCCTCGCCCCCACGGAGGCCTGAACACCTTGTCTGTAAACGGAGCGAACCCGCTTCGTGACGCACAGGACCGGCGGCTCCCGCGTATCGCGGGGCCGTCCGGCCTGGTCATTTTCGGCGTTACGGGTGACCTGTCGCGCAAGAAGCTGATGCCTGCCGTCTACGACCTGGCCAACCGCGGCCTGCTCCCGCCGGGCTTCTCACTGATCGGCTTCGCCCGCCGGGAGTGGGAGCACGAGGACTTCGCCCAGGAGGTGTACGAGGCCGTCAAGGAGCACTCGCGCACGCCGTTCCGGGAGGAGGTCTGGCAGCAGCTGGTGCAGGGCTGCCGGTTCGTGCAGGGCGACTTCGACGACGACGCGGCCTTCGAGACCCTGAAGGCGACGATCGACGAGCTCGACAAGGCGCAGGGTACGGGCGGCAACTTCGCCTTCTACCTGTCGGTCCCGCCGAAGTTCTTCCCCAAGGTGGTCCAGCAGCTCAAGGACCACGGTCTGGCGCAGAAGGAAGGCTCCTGGCGGCGCGCCGTCATCGAGAAGCCCTTCGGCCACGACCTGAAGAGCGCCGAGGAGCTCAACAAGGTCGTTCACGAGGTCTTCCCCCGTGACGAGGTCTTCCGGATCGATCACTACCTCGGCAAGGAGACCGTCCAGAACATCCTGGCGCTCCGCTTCGCCAACACCATGTTCGAGCCGATCTGGAACCGGTCGTACGTCGACCACGTCCAGATCACCATGGCCGAGGACATCGGCATCGGCGGCCGGGCCGGTTACTACGACGGCATCGGCGCGGCCCGTGACGTCATCCAGAACCACCTGCTCCAGCTGCTCGCGCTGACCGCGATGGAGGAGCCCGGCACCTTCCACCCCAAGGCGCTGGTGGCCGAGAAGCTCAAGGTGCTGACCGCCGTGGAGCTGCCCGAGGACCTGGGCAAGCACACCGTGCGCGGCCAGTACTCGGCGGCGTGGCAGGGCGGCGAGAAGGTCGTCGGGTACCTCGAAGAGGACGGCATCGACCCCAAGTCGAAGACCGACACCTACGCGGCCATCCGGCTGGAGATCAACAACCGCCGCTGGGCGGGCGTCCCGTTCTACCTGCGGACCGGCAAGCGCCTGGGCCGCCGGGTGACCGAGATCGCGGTGGTCTTCAAGCGGGCCCCGTACCTGCCGTTCGAATCGGGCGCGACCGAGGAGCTGGGGCAGAACGCCCTGGTCATCCGGGTCCAGCCGGACGAAGGCGTCACGGTCCGCTTCGGGTCCAAGGTTCCGGGCACCTCCATGGAGGTCCGGGACGTCACGATGGACTTCGCCTACGGCGAGTCCTTCACGGAGTCGAGCCCCGAGGCGTACGAGCGGCTGATCCTCGACGTGCTCCTCGGCGACGCGAACCTCTTCCCGCGTCACCAGGAGGTCGAACTGTCCTGGAACATCCTCGACCCGATCGAGGAGTACTGGGACAAGCACGGCAAGCCCGCGCAGTACCCGGCGGGCACCTGGGGTCCGGTCGAGGCGGACGAGATGCTCGCACGAGACGGACGGAGCTGGCGCCGGCCATGAAGATCGACCTCACGGAGACCAACTCCAGCAAGATCAACGCCGCACTGGTCAAGGCGCGCCGGGACATCGGCACGCCGGCCATCGGCATGGTCCTCACGCTGGTGATCGTGACCGACGAGGAGAACGCGTACGACGCGCTCAAGTCGGCGAACGACGCGTCCCACGAACACCCCTCGCGGATCGTCGTCGTCATCAAGCGGGTCAGCCGCTCGCCGCGCAGCCGCCGCGATGCCCGTCTCGACGCGGAAGTCCGCGTCGGGGCGGACTCCGGCACCGGCGAGACGGTCGTGCTCCGCCTTCACGGCGAACTGGTCGACCACGCCCAGTCGGTGGTTCTCCCGTTGCTCCTGCCGGACGCCCCGGTGGTCGTCTGGTGGCCCGAGAACGCTCCGACGGACCTGGCGGGCGACCCGCTCGGTGCGCTGGGGCAGCGCCGGATCACGGACACGTACTCCTGCGAGGACCCGACCGAGGCGCTCGGCAGCCGGGCCGCCGCCTACGCGCCCGGGGACACGGACCTTTCGTGGACCCGGATCACCCCGTGGCGCTCGATGCTGGCGGCCGCGCTGGACCAGCAGACCCTGTCGGTCGCCTCGGCGACCGTCGAGGGCGAGTCGGAGAACCCGAGCTGCGAGCTGCTGGCCATGTGGCTGGCGGACCGGCTCAAGGTCCCCGTCCGGCGCACGCCGTCGGCGGGTCCGGGCCTGACGGCCGTACGCCTGGAGACCAAGGACGGCACGATCGTCCTGGACCGGGCGGACGGGGCGCTGGCCACGCTGTGCATGCCGGGGCAGCCCGACCGTGCGGTGGCGCTCAAGCGCCGGGACACGGCCGAGCTCCTGGCGGAGGAACTCCGCCGCCTGGACCCGGACAACACCTACGAGGCCTCGCTGAAGTTCGGCGTGGCCAAACTGGCCCCCGAGTCCGCGGCCCCGGCCCCGGCCGAGGAGGCCCCGGCCCCGGCCCCGAAGCCGGCGGCCAAGCCGTCCAAGAAGGCCGCGGCGAAGTAGCCCGTACCGCGCGGGGCTGGATTGTGCGCAGCGCAATCCAGCCCCGTCGGCATTTGCGGGTCCGGGCAGCGGCACCCGCACCCACCCCCACCTACCAAGAAGGCGGCAGCACATGGGTATGACGACTCCCCAGGTCGTCGTCCACCGGGACAAGGAGCTGATGGCCCAGGCCACGGCGGCCCGGCTCATCACGAAGATCGTGGACGCGCAGACGGCCCGCGGCACGGCGTCCGTGGTCCTCACCGGCGGCCGCAACGGCAACGGCCTGCTCGCGGCGCTGGCCACCGCCCCGGCCCGGGACGCGGTCGACTGGTCCCGGCTGGACCTGTGGTGGGGGGACGAGCGCTATGTCCCCGCCGACGACCCCGAGCGCAACCACACCCAGGCCCGCGAGGCGCTGCTGGACTCCGTCCCGGTGGATCCCGCCCGCGTGCACGTCATGCCGGCCTCGGACGGCCCGTACGGGCCCGACGTGGACGCGGCGGCGGCCTCGTACGCGGCCGAGCTGGCGAAGGCGGCCGGTCCCGAGGACCACGGCCCGGTCCCCACCTTCGACGTGCTGATGCTGGGCGTGGGCCCGGACACCCACGTGGCCTCGCTGTTCCCGGAGCACCCGGCGACCCGCGAGACCGAGCGGACGGTGGTCGGCGTCCACGGAGCCCCGAAGCCCCCGCCCACCCGCATCTCGCTCACCCTTCCGGCGATCCGGGCGGCCCGCGAGGTCTGGCTGCTGGCGGCGGGCGAGGACAAGGCCCGCGCGGTGTCCATCGCCCTCGGCGGCGCCGGCGGGGTCCAGGCCCCGGCGGCGGCGGCCTACGGCCGTTCCCGCACCCTGTGGCTCCTGGACCGCGCGGCGGCCGCGCACCTCCCGTCCGGGATGTACCCGCCGGCCTCGTGAGCCGACGGGTACGTCACGTGGCTCAGCCGCGCCCGCGCAGCTCGCGGTAGGCGGCCACCAGGGCCTTGGTCGAGGCGTCCAGGCCCGGTACGTCCGCGCCCTGCGTCAGCGCGGGCTCGATCCGCTTCGCGAGGACCTTGCCGAGCTCCACGCCCCACTGGTCGAAGGAGTCGATGTTCCACACCGCGCCCTGTACGAACACCTTGTGCTCGTACAGGGCGATCAGCTGTCCCAGCACCGCCGGGGTGAGCTCGGTGGCCAGGATGGTGGTCGTCGGGTGGTTCCCCTGGAAGGTCTTGTGGGGGACCAGCGATTCGGCGGCGCCCTCCGCCCGTACCTCCTGCGCCGTCTTGCCGAAGGCCAGCGCCTGGGTCTGCGCGAAGAAGTTCGCCATCAGCAGGTCGTGCTGGGCCGCGAGCGAGGGCTCCAGCTCCGCCACCGGACGCGCGAAGCCGATGAAGTCCGCGGGGATCACCTTCGTCCCCTGGTGGATCAGCTGGTAGTACGCGTGCTGCCCGTTGGTGCCGGGCGTGCCCCACACCACCGGACCCGTCTGCCACTCCACCGGATTGCCGTCGCGGTCCACCGACTTGCCGTTGGACTCCATGTCCAGCTGCTGCAAGTAGGCGGTGAAGCGGGAGAGGTAGTGGCTGTACGGGAGCACCGCGTGCGACTGCGCGTCGAAGAAGGCGCCGTACCAGATGCCCAACAGCCCGAGCAGCAGCGGGGCGTTCTCCTCCGGAGGCGCGGTGCGGAAGTGCCGGTCCATGGCGTGGAAGCCGCCGAGCATCTCCCGGAAGGCGTCCGGGCCGATCGCGGTCATCAGCGAGAGCCCGATGGCGGAGTCGAAGGAGTAGCGGCCGCCGACCCAGTCCCAGAACTCGAACATGTTGGCCGGATCGATGCCGAAGTCCGTGACCTTCTCGGCGTTGGTCGACAGCGCCACGAAGTGCCGTGCGACGGCCGCCTGGTCACCGCCCAGGCCCGCGAGCAGCCACTCGCGCGCCGAAGTGGCGTTGGTGATGGTCTCGATGGTGGTGAAGGTCTTGGAGGCGATGATGAACAGCGTCTCGGCCGGGTCCAGGTCGCGCACGGCCTCGTGCAGGTCCGCGCCGTCCACGTTGGACACGAAGCGCACTGTCAGACCGCGGTCGGTGAAGGCCCGCAGGGCGTCGTAGGCCATCGCGGGACCCAGGTCGGAGCCGCCGATGCCGATGTTGACGACGTTCCTGATGCGCTGTCCGGTGAAGCCGGTCCACTCCCCCGACCTGACCCGGCCGGCGAAGTCCGCCATCTTGTCGAGGACGGCGTGCACCGCGGGGACGACGTTCTCTCCGTCGACCTCGACGACAGCGTCTTCGGGCGCGCGCAGGGCGGTGTGCAGGACCGCCCGGTCCTCGGTCGTGTTGATCTTCTCGCCGCGGAACATCGCCTCGCGCAGCTCGGCCACGCCCGCCGCCGCCGCGAGTTCGCGCAGCAGGGTCAGCGTCTCGTCGGTCACGAGGTGCTTCGAGTAGTCGATGTGCAGGTCGCCGACCCGCAGGGTGTAGCCGGCACCGCGGCCCGGATTCTCCTCGAACAGCTCCCGCAGATGCGTCTGCCCGAACTCCTCCCGGTGCTTGCCGAGTGCCAGCCACTCCGGCATCCGGTTGAGCTTCGTACGGCTGTCTGCGTTCATCTCGGACATCAACCCACTTCTTCCGTCCTGTCGTGCCCCGCCGATCTCCAACCTAAGGGATCCGAAGGGGACCAACGCACACAAAGAGGCCCGGTCCCGCCGGAGATGTCTCCAACGGGACCGGGCCTCACGTCACATGACTTCAGGTGGTGTTCAGATCTCGCCGCGGAGCTTGGCGAGGGCCTCGGCGAGGATCGCCTCGCCGTCGGCGTCCGTGCGCCGCTCCCGTACGTACGCCAGGTGCGTCTTGTACGGCTCGGTGCGCGGCGGCGCGGGCGGGTTGTCCCGGTCCTGGCCGGCCGGGAACCCGCAGCGCGGGCAGTCCCAGGTGTCCGGCACCTGCGCATCGCTGGCGAAGCTCGGCTGCGTCTCGTGCCCGTTCGAGCACCAGAAGGAGATGCGCAGGCGGGGCGCGGACTCGCCGCGCTCGGCCTCACCCATCGGCCCCGCTCCGACCCGGCTACCACGGATCGCGTTGCCACTTGCCACGGTCGTAACTCCCTGCGTGATGGTGCCGCGGAGCGTGAGTGGAATTTTCCGCCGCGGGCGCCCAAGTCTACGTAAGGCCCAACGCACGTCCAGTGAGCGGAGTTACTGCTTCCACGCCATGGACGCCGGACCCCAATGATAGGCCGGGCGGAGCCGACCGTACTGCCGGATGGCCAGAACGGTCAGCTGCTCGACTTCATCATGAGCCCGAGCGCGAGGATGCAGGCGAACCACAGCAGACCGACCACGACGGTGATGCGGTCCAGGTTCCGCTCCGCGACGGAGGAGCCGCCGACCGACGACTGCATGCCGCCGCCGAACATGTCGGAAAGGCCGCCGCCCTTGCCCTTGTGCATCAGCACGAGCAGCATCAGCAGGCCGCTGAAGACGATCAGGGCGATCGAGAACCCCATAATCACGGCTGATTCCTACTTTCTGGCTTTTCTGGCATTCCGGCTGTGCTGGATGTGCGCGGGGGCCAGTGGCTGCTGTTGCGCCTCCTGGCCCCCGCAAGGGTACGACGGATCCGTCCTACCGCATACTCATCGCCGTGCCTACTGGTCGCGGAAGCGGACGATCTTGACGAACTCGTCCACGTCCAGTGCCGCGCCGCCGATCAGGGCGCCGTCGACGTCGGGCTGGGCCATGATCGCCGCGATGTTCCCGGACTTCACCGAGCCGCCGTACTGGATGCGGACCTTGTCGGCCAGCTCCTGCGAGTACAGCTCCGCGAGACGGCCGCGGATCGCCCCGCAGACCTCCTGGGCGTCCTCGGGGGTGGCGACCTCGCCGGTTCCGATGGCCCAGACGGGCTCGTACGCGATCACGATGGACTCGACCTGCTCGGCCGGGATGTCCTTGAGGCCGCCGTCGACCTGGTTCAGCGTGTACGGGACCTGCTGGCCGGCCTTGCGGACGTCCAGGCCCTCGCCGACGCACAGGATCGGGGTGAGCCCGTGCTTGTAGGCGGCCTTGACCTTGGCGTTGCAGAGCTCGTCGCTCTCGCCGTGGTACTGCCGGCGCTCACTGTGGCCGACGGCCACGTACGTGCACTTCAGCTTCGACAGCATCGAGCCGGAGATCTCGCCGGTGTAGGCGCCGGAGTCGTGCGCGGAGATGTCCTGGGCGCCGTACTTGATCTTCAGCTTGTCGCCCTCGACCAGGGTCTGGACCGAGCGGAGGTCGACGAAGGGCGGCAGGACCGCGACCTCGACGGCGTCGTAGTCCTTGTCGGCGAGTGCGAAGGCGAGCTTCTGGGCGTGGGCGATGGCCTCGAGGTGGTTGAGGTTCATCTTCCAGTTGCCCGCCATCAGCGGGGTGCGGGTGGTCATGTGGTGTCAGCCCTCCAGGGCGGCGAGGCCGGGGAGCGTCTTGCCCTCGAGGTATTCGAGGGAGGCGCCGCCACCGGTGGAAATGTGGCCGAAGGCCTTCTCGTCGAAGCCGAGCGTACGCACGGCCGCGGCCGAGTCGCCGCCGCCGACGACGGTGAAGGCGTTGCTGTCGACCAGGGCCTGCGCGATGGCGGTGGTGCCGCCCGCGTAGTCCGGGTGCTCGAAGACGCCGACCGGGCCGTTCCAGAACACGGTCTCGGCATCGGCGATCTTCGACGCGTAGAGCTCACGCGTCTTGGGGCCGATGTCCAGGCCCTCCTTGTCGGACGGGATGCCGTCCGCGTCGACGGTCTCGAAGACGGCCGGGGTCTTGCCCTTGAGGTCCGGGAAGTCCTTGGAGACCAGCACGTCGACCGGGAGCACCAGCTCGACGCCGGTGGCCTTGGCGCGCTCCATGTACTCCGTGACCTTCGGGATCTGGTCCTCCTGGAGGAGGGAGATGCCGACCTCGTGGCCGAGGGCCTTGAGGAAGGTGTACGCCATGCCGCCGCCGATGAGGATGCGGTCGGCCTTGCCGAGCAGCTGGTCGATGACGGCGAGCTTGTCGGAGACCTTGGCGCCGCCGAGGACGACGACGTACGGGCGCTTGACCTCGTCGGTCAGCTTCTTCAGGACGCCGACCTCGGTGGCGATGAGGTAGCCGGCCGCGTGCGGGAGGCGCGCGGGGAGGTCGAAGACCGAGGCGTGCTTGCGGTGGACGGCGCCGAAGCCGTCACCGACGTACACGTCGGCGAGCTCCGCGAGCTGGTCGGCGAAGGCGCCGCGCTCGGCGTCGTCCTTCGCGGTCTCGCCGGGGTTGAAGCGCAGGTTCTCGATGACGGCCACCTGGCCGTCGGTCAGGGCCGCGACGGTCGCCTTTGCGGAGTCGCCGACGGTGTCGGTGGCGAACGCGACGTCCGCACCGAGCAGTTCGCCGAGGCGCTTGGCGGCCGGGGCGAGCGAGAAGGCCGGGTCCGGGGCACCCTTGGGGCGGCCCAGGTGCGAGGCCACGATGACGCGGGCGCCGGAGGCGGCGAGCTTCGCGATCGTGGGCTGGACGGCGCGGATGCGGCCGTCGTCGGTGATGCTGCCCTGGGCCAGCGGGACGTTGAGGTCGGCGCGGACGAAGACCCGCTTGCCCTTGACGCCCTCGGCGAGCAGTTCGTCGATCGTCTTCATGTGTTTCTACTCCTTTGAGCCCTTCTCGCGAAGGGCGAGG
This sequence comes from Streptomyces sp. NBC_01546, assembly GCF_045208355.1. NCBI lineage: Bacteria > Bacillati > Actinomycetota > Actinomycetes > Kitasatosporales > Streptomycetaceae > Streptomyces > Streptomyces sp. NBC_01546. Next base: position 6,054,490 of record NZ_CP109379.1, on the reverse strand, counting down.
AAGGGAGAACGAGACAAGCAACAGGGCCCGTGCGGCGCTTCGTCGCGCAGCCCGGACCCTGTGCTCACATCGTGGTGCCTACCTTAGAACCGGGTGACCTTAGAGCTGGCCACCGACGAAGACCGTGAGGTCCACGAGACGGTTGGAGTAGCCCCACTCGTTGTCGTACCAGCCGACGATCTTGACGCTCTTGCCCTGGACCATGGTCAGGGAGGAGTCGAAGGTGCAGGACGCGGGCCAGTTCACGATGTCGGAAGAGACGATCGCGTCCTCGGTGTAGTCGAGGATGCCCTTCAGCTGGCCCTCGGCGGCCTTCTGGAACGCGGAGTTGACCTCGTCCTTGGTGACCTCGCGCTCGAGCTCGATGACCAGGTCGGTCACGGAGCCGGTCGGGACCGGGACGCGCATCGCGATGCCGTCGAGCTTGCCCGCCAGCTCCGGGATCACCAGCGCGGTGGCCTTGGCGGCACCGGTGGTGGTCGGGATGATGTTCTCGGCGGCGGCGCGGGCGCGGCGCAGGTCCGAGTGCGGGAAGTCCAGGATGCGCTGGTCGTTCGTGTAGGCGTGGACCGTCGTCATCATGCCCTTGACGATGCCGAAGTTCTCCAGGAGGACCTTGGCCATCGGCGCCACGCAGTTGGTGGTGCAGGAGGCGTTGGAGATGACGTGGTGGTTGGCCGCGTCGTACTTGTCCTGGTTGACGCCCATCACGATCGTGATGTCCTCGTCCTTGGCCGGAGCCGAGATGAGGACCTTCTTCGCGCCCGCGGCGATGTGCTTGGCGGCGTCGGCCTTCTTCGTGAAGATGCCGGTCGACTCGATGACGATGTCGGCGCCCAGCTCACCCCAGGGGAGGTTCGCGGGGTCGCGCTCGGCGAAGGTCTTGAAGGTGTTGCCGGCGACGGTGATGCTGTCGTCGGTGTGGGAGACCTCGGCCTTGAGGCGGCCCAGAATGGTGTCGTACTTGAGCAGGTGCACCAGAGTGGCGTTGTCAGTCAGGTCGTTGACACCGACGATCTCGATGTCCGCTCCCTGCTCAAGGAGCGCCCGGAAGTAGTTGCGGCCAATTCGGCCAAAACCGTTGATGCCTACGCGGATCGTCACGAACCGATCTCCTCGTTGGTGCGCCGGTAAGTGCGCCGGCGAGCTGTATGGGATGTCCCCGACCGCTTACGACCCTACCTCTCCGTGAGCTTTTGAGTGACATCGGCCGGAGCCTGACACTCCCCCTACTTGGCGGGGGACCCGCGCCGAGGCCCCGTACCGGCTGTTCCGGTACGGGACCTCGGGGACTTTCTCCCCGTCACTCAGAGTGAGCACCGGGAGGGCTGCTGATCAACGATTCAGCGCCCGCAGTGCCTTACCGACGAGTACGGCTCGATCAGCCGCCGCCGGTACGTGCTCGAGGCCGAAGCCCAGCAGAACGGTGTCACGCGTAGTCACCGCTGCATAGGACTTGAACAGCTCTCCCGACCGGGACCAGTCTCCCGGAACCTCAGGGCTTCCGGCAGGTGCGCCCTGGGCCGTCCAGTCGCCGAGCGAGGTCTCGAAGCCCTCCACGGGCTGGTCCGTGCCGCCGACGTTCAGGCGTGCCTCGTCCGCGAAGACGCCGCGACCGCCCGAGCCGCCGTCGGTGATGTAGGAGAGCGAGACCTCGACGGACTTGCCCGCGTAGGCGCTCAGGTCGAAGGAGACCTGCTTCCAGCCGCCGGAGGAGGCCGTGAAGCTGTTCCACTTCCCGCTGGTGCCCTGCGGGGTGCAGCTGCCGCCCTCAAGGGTGAGGTAGTGGCGCAGGAACGGGTGGCCGTTCACGAAGAACCCCGCCCCGCACTCCTCGGGAACGGTGGTGCTGCTCAGGCCGCCCGCGTCCGGGAGGGTGGTCCAGTCGTCCCCGCCGGCCGTACGGGCCTCCAGCGCGGCGTGGTCGTAGCCCTCCTCGACGTTCCAGCTCATCGCGAGCTTCAGCTGCGGCTTGTCCGCGGCGGAGACCTTGGTGAGGTCGATCGTGCGGGTCAGCCGCTTCCAGTCGTCGTCCTCGTGGAGGGCCGAGGCCATCCAGCTGCCGGCGTAGGGGGCGTACGGGTTGACGACCCCGCCGAACTGACCGGCCTGCGCGCTCTTGAACTGCGGGAACTGCGCGGGGGCCAGGGTGTCGGAGGTGACCGTGTAGGAGCCGGGGGCGTTCAGCGGGTTGCCCGCGGCGTCGCCGAGCGCGCCCTTGGCCCCGTTCAGGACTCCGGCGCCGGTGAAGCCGGTGGCGCCGCTGACGCTCGTGCGGCCGTAAGCGCCGAGCCAGTACTGGCTGAAGTCGTTGGTCACGGCGCGGCCGACCTGGGCGTTGCCGCCCGCCAGCTCACCGGCCTCGATCAGCTTGCCGCCCTCGTTCAGGAAGTCGCGGACCGCCAGCTGGGTGTCACCGCCCGGGGTCTTGGCCCCGGTGTAGTGGACGGCCGTACGGAAGTGGGCGAGCACCCCGAGGTGGTGCGGCGTCCCCTGGGTCGCGACGTCCCAGACCGCCGCGGAGCGGCCGTTGGCGCGCAGGGCGTCGACGTAGCTCTGGGCGTGCTGGGCCTTGGCGCCCTCCTCCGCGATCACCAGCACGTCCGCGCGCGGCCGCTCGGCCACCGTGTACGTGAAGTGCTCGCTGGAGACCTGCTTGCCGGAGCGGTCGCGGCCGGTGAACCAAACCTCGACCTTGTCGCCGGGCTTCGCGCCGTCCACCTTGGCCCGGTACTCGTCGAACCAGTTGTTGTCCTCGCCGCCGTAGACGTCGCCGCCCTTCCAGGCCTTGAGGTCCTCGTCGTGCGTACGGCCGCCGTTGATCCGGAAGTTGAGCTCCTTGTCCTTCAGCGCCTTGCGGGCCGTGACGGCGACCGTCTGGTCCTCGCCGCGGGCCACGTAGGAGGTGGTGAAGGGGTCCAGGGTGAAGTCCGCGGCGCTCAGACCGACGACGGACTCCGGGCGGTCCGGGTGCGCGGCGCTCTCGCCGACCGACAGGGCGAAGGTGACGTTCTTGGCGAACTCCGCCTGGATGAGCTTCTCGTCGTCCGGGAAGTTGAAGCCGGAGGCGCAGTCCTCGGGCTTCCACCGGTCGTTCGGGTCGCTCGCGGAGGCCGTCTGGCAGGTGGTCATCTCCGGCGTGAACATCATGACGCCGTTGACGTTGGCGGCGTGGCCGTCGGCCTCGCCGTTGGTGGTGTAGAGCTCGGAGGACACCTGCGGGTAGTAGCCCGGGACCGCGGGGTTCTCCGGGGTGCCCGCGAGCGCCTTGTAGGCGACGTCGTCCGGGGTGGGGGTGGCCACCTGCCAGCCCACGCCGTAGAGCAGCAGCTCGGCGGCGGAGTGGTAGTTGATGGCGTACTCGAAGCCGATGCGCTTCTCGAAGGCGTCGAGCGCGACGGTCTCGGGCTCGGAGGCGGCCTTGGGGCCCCGGTAGGTCTCGCTCGACTGGCTGGGCGAGGAGCCCTCGTTGTCGTAGCCCCACTTGTAGGCGAAGTTGCGGTTGAGGTCGACGCCGTCGACGGCCGTGTGCTTGCCGTCGCCGTTGTTGTCGCGCATGTTCTTGCGCCACAGCCGCTCGCCGTCGGGGGCGTGCGTGTAGTCGTACCCGTCGGGGTTGGCCGAGAGCAGGAACCACAGCTCCGTGGAGTCCACCAGCTTGGTGACCCGCGGATCCTTGCCGTAGTTGTCGACGGTGTGGTGCATCAGCCGCCGGGTCATCTCCGGGGTGATCCACTCGCGGGCGTGCTGGTTGGACATGTAGAGCACGGCCGGCTTGTCGCCGTCCTTGGTCTTCTTGGCGTTCTTGGTGACCTTGAGGGCGAGGATGTCCTTGCCCTGGACGGTCTTGCCGATGGAGACGACCTTGGTGAGCGCCGGGTTCTCCTGGGCGGTCCGCAGGATCTCCTCCTGGAGTCCGCCCTTGCCGCTGTACGGGCGGAACACCCCGTCCCCGGCGGCCTTGGCGCGGGCGAGTCCCTCGCCGGGGACCTCGCGTTCGGCGAGCTTGACGCCCTGGGCCGCGAGCTGCTTGGCCTGATCACCGGTGAGGAAGAGCTCGACCTTGGCGGTGCCGCTCTCCGGCGCGCGTTCGGCCAGCTCGTGCGCGTCCTGGCCGGCGGCGAGGACGAGCGGGACCTGCTCCTTGGTGATGTCGGCGTCGTAGACCCGGACCTCATCGGCGCCGGATGCCGCGTCGGGGCCGGGCTGGGCCTGCGCCGACACGGGTAGCGCGGCGAGTGCGGTGCCGAAGACGAGTGCGCTTACGGCGAGGATCGATCTCGCTCGGTGCCTCATATGCCCCCCTGGGCGTCGTCTGCCACGAAAGTGTCCGGACGAAAGGCTCACGACCAGTCCATGCCCATGTCAATGGGGCGTGGTACGGGAAGGGGGCCCGCACGAGTGATCGTGCAGGCCCCCTCCAGAGTGGGTACGAGCTGGTCAGCCGAGTGGGTCAGCCGGCCATGTTGTCGGCCATCTCCTCGCTGAGATCGAGGTTCGACTCGGTGCCCGGGATTCCGAGGTCCTGGGCACGCTTGTCGGCCATCGCCAGCAGACGGCGGATCCGGCCCGCGACCGCGTCCTTGGTCAGCGGCGGGTCGGCGAGCGCGCCGAGCTCCTCGAGGGAGGCCTGCTTGTGCTCCATGCGCAGCCGGCCTGCCGCCGCGAGGTGCTCGGGGACCTCCTCGCCGAGGATCTCCAGCGCGCGCTGCACCCGGGCTCCGGCCGCCACGGCGGCCCGCGCGGAGCGGCGCAGGTTGGCGTCGTCGAAGTTGGCCAGGCGGTTGGCGGTGGCGCGGACCTCGCGCCGCATCCGCCGCTCCTCCCAGGCCAGCACCGACTCGTGGGCGCCGAGGCGGGTCAGCAGGGCGCCGATCGCGTCGCCGTCGCGGACCACGACCCGGTCGACCCCGCGCACCTCGCGCGCCTTGGCGGCGATGGAGAGCCTGCGGGCGGCGCCCACCAGGGCCAGGGCGGCCTCCGGACCGGGGCAGGTGACCTCCAGGGAGGAGGACCGGCCCGGCTCGGTGAGCGAGCCGTGGGCCAGGAAGGCGCCGCGCCAGGCCGCCTCGGCGTCACAGGTGGCCCCGGAGACCACCTGTGGGGGAAGACCCCGGATGGGACGGCCGCGGCCGTCCACGAGGCCGGTCTGGCGTGCCAGCTGGTCACCCCCGGCCACGACCCGGACCACGTAGCGGCTGCCGCGGCGCAGTCCGCCGGGAGCCATGACCACGAGGTCCGAGGAGTGGCCGAAGATCTCGAGGATGTCCTTGCGCAGCCGTCTGGCCGCGATCCCGGTGTCGAGCTCCGCCTCGATGACGATGCGGCCGCTCACCAGGTGGAGGCCGCCCGCGAACCGAAGAATCGCCGAGACCTCCGCCTTCCTGCAGCAGGTCCGGGTGACGGGGAGGCGGGAGATCTCATCCTTCACCGCGGGCGTCATCGCCATGGGCCGATCCTTCCATGCATCCGAAAAATACGGTCGTACGCGGCGGCGAGCAGCTCCGGATCATGCTTCGGAGACCCGTCTTCCCTGGCCACGGGCGCCAGCTCGACCGCGGCACCGAACCGTTTTGCGGCATCGGCGAGGGACTCGCGGTCGGGCACGGCGGCCTCGTCGGCCAGCACCACGTCCAGGGCGAGTTTAGGGGCGTGTCGGGCCAAAACCTCCAAATGACGCTGCGGAGAGAAGCCCTCTGTTTCGCCGGGCTGCGGAGCGAGGTTCAGCGAGAGGACCCGGCGGGCCTTCGTCTCGACCAGCGCGTCGAGCAGTTCCGGCACCAGCAGGTGCGGAATGACGGAGGAGAACCAGGACCCCGGACCCAGGACCACCCAGTCGGCGTCCAGGACCGCCGCGACGGCCTCCGGCACGGCCGGCGGGTCGCTCGGCACCACCTGTACGGAGAGCACCTCGCCCGGGGTCAGCGCCACCGTGGCCTGCCCGCGGACGGTGTCCACGTCCTCGGGCCGGGCCGGATCGTGCCCCTTGACCAGGGCCTGGAGCTCCAGCGGCACCGCCGACATCGGCAGCACCCGGCCTTGTGCGCCGAGCAGCCTGCCGACCAGGTCGAGGGCCTGGACGGGATCGCCGAGCTGTTCCCACAGGGCGACGATCAGCAGGTTGCCGACCGCGTGCCCGTGCAGATCGCCCTCGGACTGGAAACGGTGCTGGATGACGCGGGCCCAGGTCTGGCCCCAGTCGTCGTCCCCGCACAGCGCGGCCAGCGCCTTGCGCAGGTCGCCGGGCGGCAGCACGCCGAGCTCCTCGCGGAGCCGGCCGCTGGATCCGCCGTCGTCGGCGACGGTGACCACCGCGGTCAGGTCACCGGTGATGCGGCGCAGGGCGGCGAGGGAGGCCGACAGGCCCTGGCCGCCGCCGAGCGCCACCACCTTGGGCGTGGCGCCGCGCCGGCGGCCGGAGCGGCCGGAGCGGCCCACGCCGTCCTCGTCCCGTCCCGGGGTGAGGCGGCGCAGGCGGCTCAGCCGCGGGGTCCGTGCGGTCACTCGCGCCCCATGTCCCGGTGGACTACGACGGTCTCGACTCCCTCGGAGGCGAGGCGGGCGGCGAGCTTCTCGGACATGGCCACGCTGCGGTGCTTGCCGCCCGTGCACCCGACCGCGATGGTCACGTAGCGCTTGCCCTCGCGGCGGTAGCCGGTGGCGATGAGCTGGAGCAGCTCGGTGTAGCGGTCGAGGAACTCCTTGGCACCGGGCTGGCTGAAGACGTACCCCGACACCTCCTCGTTGAGCCCGGTGAAGGGGCGCAGCTCCGGCACCCAGTGCGGGTTCGGGATGAAGCGGCAGTCGACGACGAGGTCGGCGTCGACGGGCAGGCCGTACTTGTAGCCGAAGGACATGACGGTGGCCCGCAGCTCGGGCTCCTCGTCCCCGGCGAACTGGGCGTCCATCTTCGCGCGCAGCTCGTGCACGTTCAGGCTGGAGGTGTCGATCACCAGGTCGGCGTCGCCGCGCAGCTCGCGCAGCAGGTCGCGCTCGGCGGCGATGCCGTCGGTGATGCGCCCGTCGCCCTGGAGCGGGTGCGGGCGCCGGACCGATTCGAAGCGGCGGACCAGCGCGTCGTCGGAGGACTCGAGGAAGACGATGCGGCGGGTGACGCCCTTGCTGTCGAGGTCGGCGAGGGACTCGCGCAGGGCGTCGAAGAACTGGCGGCCGCGGACGTCGACGACGACGGCGATGCGCGCCACGTTGCCCTGGGAGCGGGCGCCGAGCTCCACCATGGTGGGGATCAGCGCCGGCGGGAGGTTGTCGACGACGAACCAGCCGAGGTCCTCCAGACACTTGGCCGCCGTACTGCGGCCGGCCCCGGACATCCCGGAGATGATCACCAGCTCGGGGATGGCCGCCTCGGCGGTCTCGCCGGGCTCCGCTGTCGTGCCCGTACTCACCTGTGCTCCGTCTCGGTCGTGCGTGGTCTCGTGCTCGGTCATTGCTCGGTCCCCCGTTCGGACGATGTCTTCCGGCTACTGCCGGAAGGTTCCCCCACCCGCGGGGGCGGGGTTCTCATCCTCAATGATCTCTCCTGTGGCCGTGTTGACGGCGGGACCGGCGGGAACCGTCTGGGCGAGGGCCACGGCCACGGCCTCGGCCGTCTTGCGGCCTATGCCCGGGACCTCGCAGATCTGGTCGATTGTCGCCTGTCGGAGCTTCTTCACCGAACCGAAGTGCTTGACCAGGGCCTGTTTGCGACTCTCGCCGAGGCCCGGCACCTCGTCCAGCGGGCCCGCCTTCAGGCGTTTTCCGCGCTTGTTGCGCTGGTACTGGATGGCGAAGCGGTGGGCTTCGTCACGGACCCGCTGGAGCAGGTAGAGGCCCTCGCTGGTGCGGGGCAGCACGACCGGGTCGTCCTCGCCGGGCAGCCAGACCTCCTCCAGCCGCTTGGCCAGGCCGCACACGGCCACATCGTCGACGCCGAGCTCTTCCAGGGCCCGCTTGGCGGCGGCGACCTGCGGCTGGCCGCCGTCGACCACGACGAGCTGGGGCGGGTAGGCGAAGCGCTTGGCCCGCCCGTCGTCCTCGGGCGCGTCGCCGTCCTCCGCCTCCCACTCGCCGGTCTTCAGCTTCTCCTGGAGGTAGCGGCGGAAGCGGCGGGAGACCACCTCGTGCATGGAGCGGACGTCGTCCTGCCCCTCGAAGGACTTGATCTGGAAGCGCCGGTACTCGCTCTTGCGGGCGAGCCCGTCCTCGAAGACCACCATCGACGCGACCACGTCGTCGCCCTGGAGGTGGGAGATGTCGAAGCACTCGATGCGCAGCGGGGCGCTGTCCAGCTCCAGGGCCTCGGCGATCTCCTCCAGGGCCCGGGAGCGGGTGGTGAGGTCGCTGGCGCGCTTGGTCTTGTGCAGGGCGAGGGACTGCTGCGCGTTGCGGTGGACGGTCTCCATGAGGGCCTTCTTGTCCCCGCGCTGCGGGATGCGCAGGCTGACCCCCGAACCGCGGCGCTCGGCGAGCCACTGGCTCAGCGCGGGAGCGTCCTCGGGCAGCGCGGGGACCAGCACCTCCTTGGGGACGGACTCGCCGGTCTCCTCCCCGTAGAGCTGCTGGAGGGCGTGCTCGACCAGGCCGGCGGTGTCGACGGCCTCGACCTTGTCGGTGACCCAGCCGCGCTGGCCGCGGACCCGGCCGCCGCGTACGTGGAAGATCTGCACGGCGGCCTCGAGCTCGTCCTCGGCGACCGCGACGAGGTCCGCGTCGGTGGCGTCGGCGAGCACCACGGCGTTCTTCTCCATGGCCCGGCGCAGCGCCCCTATGTCGTCGCGCAGCCGGGCGGCCTTCTCGTACTCCATCTCCTCGGCCGCCTCGTGCATCTCCTTCTCCAGCCGGGAGAGGTAGGTGCCGGTGCGGCCGGCCATGAAGTCGCAGAAGTCCTCGGCCAGTTCGCGGTGCTCCTCGGGAGTGACCCGGCCGACGCAGGGCGCGGAGCACTTGCCGATGTAGCCGAGCAGGCAGGGCCGGCCGATCTGCGCGGAGCGCTTGAACACGCCCGCGGAGCAGGTGCGTACCGGGAACACCCGGAGCATCAGGTCGACGGTCTCGCGGATGGCCCAGGCGTGCCCGTACGGACCGAAGTAGCGCACGCCCTTCTTCTTGGGCCCGCGCATGACCTGGACCCGCGGGTACTCCTCGTTGAGGGTGACGGCGAGGGAGGGGTAGCTCTTGTCGTCGCGGTACTTGACGTTGAACCGCGGGTCGTACTCCTTGATCCAGGAGTACTCCAGCTGGAGCGCCTCGACCTCGGTGGACACCACGGTCCACTCGACGGAGGCGGCCGTGGTCACCATGGTGGCGGTACGGGGATGCAGGCCGGCGATGTCCTGGAAGTAGCTCGCCAGGCGCTGGCGCAGGCTCTTGGCCTTCCCGACGTAGATCACCCGGCGGTGCTCGTCGCGGAACCTGTACACCCCCGGGGAGTCGGGGATCTGTCCCGGCTTGGGTCGGTAACTGGAAGGGTCGGCCATGCCAACCACCCTACTTGCGCGGTCTGACAACAAACCGCCCCGGCCAGATCCAGCCCGGTCGGCGTTTGGTCCGCTGCTGGGGGCGGAGCCCCCAGCAGCGGACCCGCAGGGCCCGGCCCTGGCGGAGCCGGGCCCTGCGGGGGGGGCGAGGTCAGGCCCCGGCGGCCCGGCGGAACCGGCGTGCGCCGAGGACGCCGAGCACCCCGACAGCAAGGGCACCGGCAGCGGCCCCGGCACCGAGCGCCACTGGCGCCCCGGGAGCCCCCGAGGGCCCGTCCTCGAAGCCGCCCGCGACACCCCGCCGGGCGTACGAGGAGCCCGGCAGCTTGTCCCCGTACGCGGCAGCCACCCGCACCCGGTACCCGTCGAGCGTGGTGCCCCCGGCGCCGACGGCCCGCTCCGCGTCCTCGTCCAGCGGCAGCACCCTGCCCCCCTCGGCCACGTACCACGCGTCGATCTGCGGCTCCCGGAACACCGTCCCGCCGGGCAGCTTCGCGGCGCCCAGCTGCGCGTAGCGGAATTCGTCGTCACCGGTGGCGATGTTCACGACCTGCCAGCCGGCGTCCGTCCGGGCGGTCCACAGCGCGGCCCGCTGTCCGTCGGAGGAGACCGCCTCGCTGGCGAGGAACTCCAGGCGGGCGACCGGCGCGCCCGCCTTGCCCGCGACGAAGTCCGGGGAGAGGTAGTGCACCGGGACGACCTCCCCCTGTATTCGAGGCTGCGCGGCCGTCAGCGAGACCTTCCCCTCTCGGGCGAAGAACCGGGAGACCGTGGCCAGGGTCTCGGGGGCGGCGGCCGCCTGCGCTGCGGCGGCCCGGGTCTCGGCCGTGGCGTCCTGGGGCTGCGGCACGGGGGCCGCGACGGCCTGCGGGGCGAGGCCGAGGAGGGCGGTGGCGGCGAGGACCGCGGCGGCGGTGGCGCGCAGGGTCATGGCGGTCACGCCCCGATCCGGTAGAGGGAGTGGGTCCAGGAGAAGGTGCTGTTGTCCACGTACCAGGCGTGCGAGGCCCAGTTGTAGCGGTCGCTGGAGGGCCACGGGTCGCCCCAGTAGACCCAGCTGCTGGCGGTGTCGTAGCCGTAGATGACGTGCATGTGGCCGCCGCCGTTGGACCACTGGATCCGGGTCTCGATCGGGCGGTTGGCGTTGATCTCGGTCTGGACGGTGGAGTACTGGAGCCAGCCGTTCACGTACGAGCCGGAGTTGATGCCCGCCCAGCGCAGGCCGGTCTGGACGTTGCCGAGGGTGGCCTGATTGTTCGGGCAGTCGGAGCCCTGCTGACGGTTGAAGGCGGCGTTGCAGAACTGGTTCTGGCTGTAGTCGCGGCCGAACCAGGTGGCGATGGTGTTGCCGCCGGCGGCCCAGCACCAGTTGGTCTTCTGCTGGGCCTGCATGGTGATGTTCAGGCGCTTGTACGCAAGGGCGGACTCGGTGCCGGCATCGGCGGCGGTGGCGGTGCCGGCACTGAGGGGCAGGGCGAGGAGCAGGGCGGAGACGAAGGCGGCGAGGGAAAGCCGCCGGTTTCGGTGGCGCATCGCGTTCCTCCCGAAGTGGGGATGTGGGGGTGGAGGAGCGCGTCCGGACGCTGTGCAGGAGCATCGTGGTGTTGTCGCGATCAGGTCAACACGCTTCAATACGCGGTGATATTGCGGTGTGAACGGTGGGGCTGCGGTGTGAACGGTTGCTGCCGTGTCACCTGGTCCCCCGGAGCCACCGCGCCATCCCCCGCGCCGACGCGAGTGAACGTTCACAGAGGAGTCGCCATGCGGCCGACCGGCGACACCGCAGACACGGCAGGAACGTCGGGAACGGCAGAGCTACGACAGCTGCTGCGCGGCGGCCCCTTCCACCTGGCCCTGCGCGCCGCCCTCGCCGCGCGCGGACTGCCCCTCCACCGGGTGCAGCACCGGCTCGCGGCACGCGGCATCAAGGTCGGCGTCACCAGCCTCAGTTACTGGCAGCAGGGCGCCCGGCGGCCCCGGCACGCGGAGTCCCTGCGGGCCGTCACCGCCCTGGAGCAGATCCTGGAGCTCCCGGACGGCGCCCTCGTCCGGCTGCTGGGCACCCCGGAATCCGGCCGCGGACCCGCCCGGCCGGCCGCCCGCCCCTACCGGGCCCTGGTGAGCGTGGGCGCCGCGGTGGAGCAGCTGCTGGACGGGATGGAGCTCCCGCCCGACGGCGGACTGCACTCGCTGGGCCACCACGAGCGGGTCCGGATCGGGCCGGGGGGCGAGATGCGGACCCGCGAGTCGCAGCAGATAGTGCGCGCCCACCGCGACGGCGTCGACCGCTACCTCGCCATCCATCACGGGGATCCGGGCTGCGACACGTCCCGGATCGAGGTGACGGCGTACGAGAACTGCCGCACCGGGCGGATCCGGCGCCACCGGGAGGCCGGGGTGGTGGTCGCGGAGCTGCTCTTCGACGCCCGGCTGCGCCGCGGGGACACGTACGTCTTCGGCTACGGCATCGAGGACGGCACGGGCGCGCGCAGCGGCGAGTACGTGCGCGGGTTCAGCTACGCGGGCGGCCAGTACATGCTCCAGGTCCGCTTCGACGAGGCGGCCCTGCCGGTGCGCTGCCGCCGCTTCGCCCGCAGCGGGCCGCAGGCCCCGCGCACCGGCCTCGCGGACCTCACCCCGAGCGGCCGGCACCGGGCGGTGCATCTGGTGGAGCAGTCGGTGCGGCGCGGGATCCTCGGGATCGCCTGGGACTGGGACTGATCGCCTTCGCGGGTCAGCCCGCGACGAGCTTGCCGTTCTCCGCCTTGACGGGGACGGCGGGCAGCGGGTCGGTGGCCGGGCCGCGCAGCACCTTGCCGGTCGCCACGTCGAAGCGGCTGCCGTGGCAGGGACAGGTGCCCTCACCCTCGACGATCTTGTCCAGTACGCAGCCGGCGTGCGTGCACTGGGCGCTGAACGCCTTGTACTCGCCCGCCGCCGGGCAGCTGACGATCAGCTTCCGCTCCCGGTAGAGCTTCGCCCCGCCCACCGGGACCTCGGCCGCTGCCCCCAGCTCCACCGGGGCGGTGGGCGTCGCGGGGGTGTTCCCGCCGCTGTTGGTCTCGGTCGAGCAGGCCGCGAGAGCCGCTCCGGCGCCGGCTGCCCCGGCGAGCGCGGCCGCGCCCCTGAGAACGGTACGGCGGGCGGGGGACGGCGACGCGGGCATGGAACTCTCCTGGTGGGACGGGCGGGGCACGGTGCACCCGACGATACCGCCGTCCGATGGGGTAGCTTCCCCCGCGTGATCGTCGTCGGCGGAGAAGCCCTCATCGACCTGGTGCCCGTCGCGCGGCCGCCGGGCGCGCTGCTGCCCCGGCCGGGCGGTGGACCGTACAACACCGCGCTCGCGCTCGGGCGCCTCGGCGCCGAGGTGGCCTTCTGCTCGCGGGTCTCGGCGGACGGCTTCGGCGAGAGCCTGCTGGCCGGGCTCCGTGCGGCCGGGGTGGACCTGTCGCTGGTGCAGCGGGGGCCGGAGCCGACCACGCTCGCCGTGCCCTCGCTGGCCCCGGACGGCTCGGCCTCGTACGGCTTCTACGTCGAGGGCACGGCGGACCGCCTGTTCACCCTGCCGCCCGCCCTCCCCGATTCCGTACGGGCCCTCGCGCTCGGCACCTGCTCGCTGGTTCTGGAGCCGGGCGCGAGCGCGTACGAGGCACTGCTGCGCCGGGAGTCGCGGCGCGGGCTGCTGACCCTGCTGGACCCCAACATCCGGCCGGCGCTGATCGCCGACCCGGCTGCCTACCGCGCCCGGTTCCTGACGCGGCTGCTGCCGTACGCCTCCGTCCTCAAGCTGTCGGAGGAGGACGCGGCCTGGCTGGGCGGCCGGGTCGGCGACTGGCTTGCGGCGGGCCCGTCGGCGGTGGTGCTGACCCGGGGCGCGGCGGGGCTGACGGTGTGGACCCGGGAGGGCGCGGAGCACTCGGTGGCGGCCCGGGCGGTCGCCGTGGCGGACACGATCGGGGCGGGCGACACCGTCAACGCCGCTCTGCTGCACCGGCTTTCGGGTGCGCAGGACGGCCCTGTCGACTGGCCGGACGTACTGGGCTACGCCGCGCACGCGGCGGCCCTGACCTGCACCCGGGCGGGCGCGGAGCCGCCGTACGCGGCGGAGCTCACCGGATAGCCGGCTCCGCCCCGGGCCCCCGCGCCGCCCGGCAACGGCGCCGCAGACGGCGAAGGGGCCCGGCCACCAGGCCGGACCCCTTCCCCGCTCAAGCTCAGCTCGGCTCGGCTCGGCTCGGCTCGGCTCGGCTCGGCGACTAGGACTTGCGGGCCCGCGCCGCCGTCTTCTTCGCCGGGGCGGCCTTCTTGGCAACTGCCTTCTTGGCAACGACCTTCTTTGCGGCGGCCTTCTTCACGGCAACCCGCGCCGGAGGCGACCCGGCGTCGGAGACCCGGTCCGCCCCCAGGATGTCCCGCAGGAACTTGCCCGTGTGGCTCGCGCCCACCGACGCGACCTGCTCCGGGGTGCCCTCGGCCACCACCAGACCGCCGCCGTAGCCGCCCTCCGGGCCCATGTCGATGACCCAGTCCGCGGTCTTGATGACGTCCAGGTTGTGCTCGATGACGATCACCGAGTTCCCCTTGTCCACCAGCCCCGACAGCACCTTGATCAGCTTCGAGATGTCCTCGAAGTGCAGACCCGTCGTCGGCTCGTCCAGCACGTACACCGTCCGCCCCGTCGACCGCTTCTGCAGCTCCGAGGCCAGCTTCACGCGCTGCGCCTCACCGCCCGACAGGGTCGGCGCCGACTGGCCGAGCCGGACGTACCCCAGCCCCACCTCGTTCAGCGTCCGCAGGTGCCGCGAGATCGTCGGCACCGCCTCGAAGAAGTCCAGCGCCTCCTCGATCGGCATGTTGAGGACTTCCGCGATGGACTTGCCCTTGTAGTGGACCTCCAGCGTCTCCCGGTTGTACCGGTCGCCGTGGCAGACCTCGCACGGGACGTAGACGTCCGGCAGGAAGTTCATCTCGATCTTGATCGTGCCGTCGCCGGAGCAGTTCTCGCACCGGCCGCCCTTCACGTTGAAGGAGAAGCGGCCCGGCAGGTAGCCGCGCACCTTCGCCTCCATGGTCTCCGCGAACAGCTTGCGCACGTGGTCGAAGACACCGGTGTACGTGGCCGGGTTCGACCTCGGCGTCCGGCCGATCGGCGACTGGTCGACGTGCACGACCTTGTCGACGAGGTCGTCCCCGTCCACCCGCGTGTGCCGGCCCGGCACCGAGCGGGCGCCGTTCAGCTCGCGCGCCAGGTGCGTGTAGAGGATGTCGTTGACCAGCGTGGACTTGCCGGAACCCGACACACCGGTCACGGCCGTGAGCACGCCCAGCGGGAAGGCGACGTCGATGTCCTGGAGGTTGTTCTCCTTGGCGCCGTGGACGGTCAGCTTCCGCTCCCCGTTCACGGGGCGGCGTACGTCCGGGATCGCGATGGACCGCTTGCCCGACAGATACTGGCCGGTCATCGACTCGGGGTTCTTCAGCAGCTCCTTGAGCGAACCGCTGTGCACCACCTTGCCGCCGTGCTCGCCCGCGCCGGGGCCGATGTCCACGACCCAGTCGGCCACCTTGATGGTGTCCTCGTCGTGCTCGACCACGATCAGCGTGTTGCCCATGTCCCGCAGCCGCACCAGCGTCTCGATCAGCCGGTGGTTGTCCCGCTGGTGCAGGCCGATGGAGGGCTCGTCCAGTACGTACAGCACGCCGACCAGGCCGGAGCCGATCTGCGTGGCGAGGCGGATGCGCTGGGCCTCGCCGCCCGACAGGGTGCCGGCGGCGCGGTTCAGCGAGAGGTAGTCCAGGCCGACGTCGACGAGGAAGCGGAGCCGCTCGTTGACCTCCTTGAGGACCCGCTCGGCGATCTTCTTGTCGCGGGCGTCGAGCCGCATCCGCCCGAGGAAGTCCGCGCACTCGCTGATCGACATGGCGGCGACCTCGGCGATGGACTTCTCCATCACCGTCACCGCGAGCACGATCGGCTTGAGGCGGGTGCCCTCACAGGTCGGGCAGGGCACCTCGCGCATGTAGCCCTCGAAGCGTTCGCGGCTGGCGTCGCTCTCGGACTCGGAGTGCCGCCGCTTGACGAAGGGCACGGCGCCCTCGAAGGCCGTGGTGTACGCGCGCTCCCGCCCGTACCGGTTGCGGTAGCGGACCTCGATCTGCGTCTTGTGCCCGTGGAGCAGGGCCTTCTTCGCGCGCACCGGCAGCCCGGCCCACGGGATGTCGGTCCGGAAGCCCAGCTCCCCGGCGAGCGCGCCGACCAGCCGCTGGAAGTAGTCCTTGGTGTGACCGAGCGACCACGGCGAGACCGCGCCCTCGTCCAGCGACTTCTCCTCGTCCGGAACGATCAGCTCCGGGTCCACCTCCATGCGCGTGCCGATGCCCGTGCACTCGGGGCAGGCGCCGAAGGGCGAGTTGAAGGAGAAGGAGCGCGGCTCCAGCTCCTCGAAGGAAAGGTCGTCGTACGGGCAGTAGAGGTGCTCGGAGTACATCCGCTCACGCTCGGGGTCGTCCTCGGCGAGGTCGACGAAGTCCAGGATGACCATGCCGCCGGAGAGGCCCAGCGCGGTCTCCACCGAGTCGGTGAGCCGTCGCTTGGCGCTGTCCTTGACGGTGAGGCGGTCGATGACCACCTCGATGGTGTGCTTCTCCTGCTTCTTCAGGGTGGGCGGCTCGGAGAGCTGGATGGTCTCCCCGTCCACCCGCGCCCGGCTGTAGCCCTTGGTCTGGAGGTCGGAGAAGAGGTCGACGAACTCGCCCTTGCGCTCGCGCACCAGCGGCGAGAGCACCTGGAAGCGGCTGCCCTCGGGGAGCGCGAGCACCTTGTCGACGATCGCCTGCGGCGACTGGCGCGAGATGGGGCGGCTGCATTCGGGGCAGTGCGGCTTGCCGATGCGGGCGAAGAGGAGGCGGAGGTAGTCGTAGACCTCGGTGATGGTGCCCACGGTCGAGCGCGGGTTGCGCGAGGTCGACTTCTGGTCGATCGAGACGGCCGGCGAGAGCCCCTCGATGAAGTCGACGTCGGGCTTGTCCATCTGCCCGAGGAACTGGCGGGCGTACGACGAGAGCGACTCGACGTAGCGGCGCTGACCCTCGGCGAAGATCGTGTCGAAGGCCAGGGAGGACTTGCCCGAACCGGAGAGTCCGGTGAAGACGATGAGTGAGTCGCGGGGCAGGTCGAGCGAGACGTTCTTGAGGTTGTGCTCGCGAGCGCCACGAACGATGAGACGGTCGGTCACGCCGGTCCGCACCTTTCTTGAGAGATGGGGGGCACGGGCCCCCGTCCCAGGGTATGGGGGGCGCCACTGCGGTGGAGGTGGAGTCTGACTTCGAGCGTATAGCACGCACATTCGATTTACGGCACTCCGCAGACCGCTTCACCCGATCGTGTGGCCGGGGGCCGGGGAGCACTAGGCTCGCCTTCATGACTGATCATGTGCACGACCTGCGATCTGTACGTGAAGCGACGGACCGACTGCTGACCGCGGTCGCGAAGCTGGACAACGCCGCCCTCGCCGAGGAGTCACACCTCCCCGGCTGGAGCCGCGGCCACATCCTGGCCCACCTCGCGCGCAACGCCGACGCCCTCGTCAACGTCTTCGAGGGGCGCCCGATGTACGAGAGCGCCACCGCGCGCGACGCGGACATCGAGCGGGACGCCGGCCGGCCCCTGGAAGAACACCTGACGGACCTCCGTGATTCCTGGGCCCGCTTCCTCGCCACCTCCGAGCGCGACCAGGACTGGTCCCGCACCGTCGAGCTGCGCAACGGCGTGACGGACCTCGCCTCGAACGTGCCCTTCCGCCGCTGGGTCGAGGTGGACCTGCACCACGTGGACCTCAACATCGGCTACGAGCTCTCCGATCTTCCGGAGGAGTTCACCGATCGCGAGATCACCTTCCTCGCCGACCGCTGGTCCGGACGTCCGGAGGTGCCGCCGGTCACGCTGCGGGCCGTGCCCGGCGAGGTCTGGCACACCGGCGGCACGGAGGGCACCCCGGTGGTCCTCGAGGGCCCCAAGGACGAACTGCTCGGCTGGCTGGCCGGACGCGGTCTCCGGGGCGCCCATCTGGCCGTCACGGCCGGCGACGGCCTGCCCGAACTCCCCCCGCTCTAGGAACCCGCACCTCCGGGATCGAACGCCTCTAGGATCAAAGAATGACGTACAGCGGAGCGGTGAAGGTCGGCGGTCCGGCCGACGTGCACGAACTCGCGGACCTGATGATTTCCAAGGTCGCGGTGGGCCCGATGAACAACAACGCATACCTGCTGCGCTGCCGGGCCACCGGCGAGCAGCTGCTGATCGACGCGGCCGCGGAGGCGGACACGCTGCTGAGCCTGATCGGGGACGACGGCATCGCGTCCGTCGTCACCACCCACCGCCACGGCGACCACTGGGGTGCGCTCCAGGCCGTGGTCGAGGCGACGGGGGCGACCACGTACGCGGGCACCTACGACGTCGAGGGCATCCCGGTGGCCACCGACGTCCCGGTGGCGGACGGGGACACCGTCCGCGTCGGGCGGGTCGAGCTCACCGCGCGCCACCTGGTCGGGCACACCCCCGGATCGATCGCCCTCGTCTACGACGACCCGCACGGCCACCCGCACGTCTTCACCGGGGACTGCCTCTTCCCGGGCGGCGTCGGGAACACGTGGGGCGACCCGAAGGCCTTCGAGACGCTGATCGACGATGTGCAGCACAAGATCTTCGAGCAGCTGCCGGACGAGGCCTGGGTCTACCCGGGGCACGGCAACGACACCACGCTGGGCGCCGAGCGCCCGCACCTGACCGAGTGGCGCGAACGCGGCTGGTAGGACCGCAATCCGTCAACTTCGGTACGCGGTGCACTCCTTCCGGTCGATGATGGCCGAACTCACGTCCTGACGGCCGGGGAGGGGTATCTGCTGCACCATGCAACACGACCCCTCCCCGTCCCGTACCACCTCCCGACCTGCCCCTTCGATGCTGCGGCTGGCCTCCGCCTCCCTCGCCGGAACCGCCATCGAGTTCTACGACTTCTTCGTTTACGGAACGGCCGCCGCCCTCGTGCTCGGCCCGCTCTTCTTCCCGTCCTTCTCCCCGCTCGCCGGAACCCTCGCCGCTTTCGGCACCTTCGGCGTCGGCTTCCTCGCCCGCCCGCTCGGCTCGGCGGTCTTCGGCCACATCGGCGACCGCTACGGCCGGCGCCCGGTGCTCCTCGCCTCCCTGCTGCTCACCGGCCTCGCCACCGTCGCCGTCGGCTGCGTGCCGACGTACGACTCGATCGGCGTGGCCGCCCCGGCGCTGCTGCTCCTGCTGCGCTTCCTGCAGGGCCTCGGGCTCGGCGGCGAATGGGGCGGCGCGGTACTGCTGACCACCGAGCACGCCCCGGAGAAGCGGCGCGGCCTGTGGTCGAGCTTCCCGCAGATCGGCCCTCCGGTCGGCTTCCTGCTGGCCAACGGCATCGTCCTCGCGCTGTCGGCGAACCTGACCGACGCCCAGTTCACCTCCTGGGGCTGGCGGGTCCCGTTCTGGGCGGCCGGACTGCTGGCCCTGGCGGGGCTGTGGCTGCGCCGCTCGGTGGAGGAGACCCCGCAGTTCCGGGCCCTGGCCACGAGCGGCCGCCGGGCGGACGCCCCGCTGGCAGAGGTGTTCCGCGGCCACTGGCGGCTGCTCCTGCTGACCGGCGGGGCGCTGGCCGTGGGGTACGCCGTCTTCTACGCGGTCACCACCTGGTCCCTCGCGTACGCGACCGAGCGCCTCGGCATGGGCCGCACGGCGGTGCTGGCCTGCATCATGGGCGCCGTCGCGCTGATGGGCCTGGTGACCCCGCCGCTGGCGGTGCTCGGCGACCGGTACGGCCGGCGGCCGCTGTGCCTTGCCGGGTCGGCGGCCTGCGTGCTGTGGATGTTCCCGCTGGTGGCGCTGCTGGGCACGGCCGATCCGCTGCTGATGACGGTGGGCTTCGTCGGGGCGCTGCTGGGCATGGTGACGATGTTCGCGGTGGTGGGCGCCTACCTGCCGGAGCTGTACGCCCCGCGGATCCGCTGCACGGGCGCGGCCGTCGGCTACAACCTGGGCGGCGTACTGGGCGGGGCGCTGACCCCGATCGTGGCGACGGCGCTGGCGGACGGATCCGGTCCGCCGTGGGGCGTGGCCGTGTACCTGACGGTGATCGCCCTGGTCAGCCTGGGCTGCTTCGCGCTGCTGCCGGAGACCGGCCCGGCCGTCGTTCGGCCGCGGTCGGGGGCCGACGCGGCCGCGGGCACGGAAACGGGGGCGGCCGAAGCGGCCGCCCCCGTATAGCCCCGCAGGACGGGTCAGGCGTCGATGCTCTCCGGGCGGGCGGCGGCCTCGGCCGCCGCCTGCTTCTTCGAGGCCATCAGGCTGGTGATCGTGGTGATGACCAGGACACCGCAGATGACGCCCAGGGAGACCGGGATCGAGATGACCGGGACGTGCAGCCCGCTCTCGTGGAGGGCGTGCAGCACCAGCTTGACGCCGATGAAGCCCAGGATGATCGACAGGCCGTAGCTGAGGTGGACCAGCTTCTTGAGCAGGCCGCCGATCAGGAAGTACAGCTGGCGCAGGCCCATCAGCGCGAAGGCGTTGGCGGTGAAGACGATGTACGGGTCCTGGGTCAGGCCGAAGATCGCGGGGATGGAGTCGAGCGCGAACAGCACGTCGGTGGTGCCGATGGCGAGCATGACGACCATCAGCGGGGTCAGGACGCGCTTGCCGTTGTTCTGGATGAAGAGCTTGGTGCCGTGGTACCGGTCGGCGACGCCGAACTTCTTCTCGACGGACTTGAGCAGGCGGTTCTCCTCGAACTCGTCCTCCTCCTCGTCCTTGCGGGCCTCCTGGATCAGCTTCCACGCGGTGTAGATCAGGAACGCGCCGAAGATGTAGAAGACCCAGGAGAAGCTGGCGATGATCGCCGCGCCGGCCGCGATGAAGATGGCGCGCAGGACGAGGGCGATCAGCACGCCCACGAGCAGGACGCGCTGCTGGAGGTGTGAGGGCACCGCGAACTTCGCCATGATCAGGACGAAGACGAAGAGGTTGTCCACGCTCAGGGACTTCTCGGTGATGAAGCCCGCGAAGAACTCCTGGGAGGCCTGACCGTTCCCGAAGAACCACAGGCCGAGGCCGAAGAGTCCGGCGAGGACGATCCAGACGACCGTCCAGGTGCCCGCTTCCTTGATCGATACGTCGTGGGGTTTGCGGCCGATGAAGAAATCGGCGCCGATGAGGAGGGACAGACCGAGAATGGTCAGCGCCCACAGGGTCCAGGAAACTTCCACGGTAAACACGCCTCCGGCGGATGGCTCAGCACTTCGTCAGCGTCATCGCTGCCGGAGGTCTCTTCCACCCGGGCGGCCTGGAGGCCGTGGGCCGACGCCCCGGGACCGGCTGCGCTCATGGAGCCGCAGTGGTCCGTATTGACGGGCACGCCGTAGCAGGAAAGCAGGAATACTCCCCTCCGCGGTCACCAGGGTACCCGTCGGAGGCCGATAAGGTAAAGGGAGTCCCAAGAACTGGTCAGCGACAGGTCATCGACCTGCCGTCTCCCGTCACGGGCGGGCGCGCCGCCGGGCCTCCGCCACCCGGTCCAGCGCCTGCTCAAGGACCCGGCTGCCCTGCGGGGGCAGGTCCGGCTCGAAGGTCCAGGCGTGGTGGACCCAGGGGTCGGCGAGATGGTTGTCCGGCACCGGCGACAGGCGCATGAGCGAGCGCCACAGCGGATCCAGCAGCGGCCCGTAGGCCGAGGCCTCGTCACGGTCCGCGACCATCAGCAGGTGCACGCCGACCGCCGGCCCCTCGTCGGCGAGGTAGCGCAGCTGGGTCACGGCGCGGTCGTCGAAGCCGTGCGGGAAGTCGTGTACGAGGAGCAGCTGGTCGGCCGTGTCCAGGTCCGGCGGCAGGTCCTCGGGGGCTCCGGCCCGCACCGCCATCTGTACGAGGTCCACCCGCTTGGTCAGCCGCGCCAGCGTCTCGGTGACCCCGGCGGCCCCGGCGGCCGGCGGCCCGGCCAGCACCCCGGCGCGTACGAGCGGTGCCAGGGAGGCGGCCCCCGCCCCGGCCGCGTCGATGACATGGACGGAGAACCGGTCGCCGGGGTGGACCGCGAGCAGCCGCACCGCGTGCGCGACGGCCATGTCCATGGCGGCCCGGCGCAGCCGGTCGGTGTCCATGGTCATCGCGGCCTCGGAGCCGGTACGGCCGTTGTCGATCCAGAGCCCGCGCTCCAGCGGGAGCCTCATCAGCATGGGGATCCGCAGATCGGGGCGCTCGGGCAGGTACAGGTCCCCCAGGCGCAGGGCCAGCGGGTTCTCCTCGGGCAGCCCGGCCGACCGGCCGTGCCAGACCGGGTTGTCCCAGCGGGCGTACGCGGCCGGCAGGGCGGGCTCGACCACCTCCGACTCGGCGATCAGCTGGACGAGGTCCCGGTCGAGGACGGCCTGGGCCTGGGCGACGAGCTCCTCGCGGCGGGCCCGGGCGGTGTCGCGGGCGGCGTTCCCGGATCCTCCGAGGCGGTGGCGCGGGTCGGACAGGGCCTCGTCGAGCTCGCGGTCCATGCGGGAGTCGGCGAACTCGACGGCGCTGCGGTATGCGGCGACCGTGCGGGCCAGGTCCTCGAACATGCCCCAGACCTGGTTGTAGAGCCGCTCCTCCATGGACCAGCCGCTGGCGTCCCCGGCGACGGGCCTCGGGGGCTGACCGGGCTCCTGCGCCGGGGCGGCGCTGGGCGCGGGCTCGGGCGGCTCGGTGCTGGCCGGGCGGCGCCGGGGGTGGGCGTAGCTGATCGTGGTGTCCGCCGAGGCCGAGGCCGAGGGCGTCGGCGTGGGGACGGGGCCGGGGGTGGGCGCGGGGCCGGGCGTACCCGCATACGGGCTTCCGGACACCGGGACCACCGGATCGGGTGCCACCGGCGCCGCCACACCGGCGTGCACGCGCGCGGCCAGCTCGGCGGCTGCGGGGGCGGTGAGCCCCTGGTCGGCGAACAGGGCGGTGAGCCCCTCGGCGTAGCCCTGGCCGACGGCGCGGACCTTCCAGGCCCCCTGGCGGCGGTAGAGCTCCAGGGCGACGACGGCGGTCTCGGCGTCCAGCCCGGTCAGGGTGTACTCGGCCAGCTCCGTGCCGTCCATATCCGTGACGGCGACGTGCGAGGCCGCCACGGCACCGAACCGGGCCGGACCGCCCGGGGGCAGGGAGAGCAGGACGCCGACGCGGTGCACCTCGGCCGCCACCGCGTCGAGGTCGACGGCGAACCGGTGCCGGTCCGCGGACCCTCCCCCAGCTACCGCTGGGGGTGCCCCCAGTGCCTCGACCCCCGGAAGGCCGCTCGCACCGGGGTGCACGATCCCCTCCGGGCCGGTCACGGCGCCCCGCTCGTCTCCGAGCGCGGCCAGGGCGAGCACCGGTGTGCCCGCCGAGACCGTGATCCGCACCCGGTGTTCGGACAGGGCGTGGTTCTGCCCCCGGACCAGTTCGGCCGCCATCGTCCCGTCTCCCCCCGCTCTTCTTCGCTTACAGGTGCGGCAGGATCGCCGGCATCAGGTCCTGGAACGTACGGCCGTTGGCCGGGTTGCCGAGGGCCGTCATCTGCCAGCCCGCGCCCGCGCGGGACACCTTCGCCATGATCTGCGCGGTGTACTGGCCGCCACCGTCGAGGGTGTAGCGGGCCAGCTCCTGGCCGTTGGTCTCGTCGACGATGCGGCAGAACGCGTTCTGCACCTCCTGGAACGTCTGGCCGGTGAAGGAGTTCACCGTGAAGACGATCTGGTCGATGTGCACCGGCACGCGCTGCAGGTCGACGAGGATGGCCTCGTCGTCCCCGCCCTGGCCGACGCCGCCGACGAGGTTGTCGCCGGTGTGCCGGACCGAGCCGTCGTCGCTCTGCAGGTGCCGGAAGAAGACGACGTCCACCGGCTGCTTGTCGGCGAAGAGCACCGCCGACGCGTCCAGGTCGATCTCCCGGGTCCGCGAGCCGAACAGCCCGCGGCGCTTGGCCGCCTGCCAGCCGAGGCCCATCCGGACCGCGGTCAGCGTGCCCCCGTCCGCCTTCTGCAGACTGATGGCCTGACCCTTGGTCATGTTGACCGTCACGCGCTGTCCCCTCTCCATAGCCCGCCCCGATAACGGGGGCGCAGCGTGTACCTGCGGCTGAGACCCAACCCTACTGACAGGCTCCGAGTCAGGCGAGGCCCGCTTCCTTCATCTGTCGCAGCTCCTTCTTCAGCTCGCTCACCTCGTCCCGGATCCGGGCCGCGACCTCGAACTGCAGCTCCGCGGCCGCCCCCCGCATGCGTTCGGTCATCTCCTCGATGATCCCGGCCAGTTCGGCGGCGGGCCGGTCGGTGAGCACCGCGCCCGCCTTGGCGCCCTTCGCCCCCTTCCCGGCCTTGGCCGGGGCCGCCTTGCCGCCCAGCGCCGGCACCGGCGCCTTGGCGCCCTTGCCGTCCTTCGCCTGCCGGTACCCGGTGCCGAGGAGCTCCTCGGTGTCCAGCTCCTCGCGGGCGATTGTGGCGACGATGTCGTTGATCTTCTTGCGCAGCGGCTGCGGGTCGATGCCGTTGGCGGTGTTGTAGGCGACCTGCTTCTCCCGGCGGCGGTTCGTCTCGTCGATCGCCTGTGCCATGGCCGGGGTGATGCTGTCCGCGTACATGTGGACCTGGCCGGAGACGTTGCGCGCCGCGCGGCCGATGGTCTGGATCAGCGAGGTGCCGGAGCGCAGGAAGCCCTGCTTGTCGGCGTCGAGGATCGCCACGAGCGACACCTCGGGCAGGTCGAGCCCCTCGCGCAGCAGGTTGATGCCGACCAGGACGTCGAACTCGCCGGAGCGCAGCTCGCGCAGCAGCTCGATGCGGCGCAGGGTGTCCACGTCGCTGTGCAGGTAGCGGACCTGGATGCCGAGCTCGAGGAAGTAGTCCGTGAGGTCCTCGGCCATCTTCTTGGTGAGGGTGGTGACCAGGACCCGCTCGTCCTTCTCGACCCGCTGGCGGATCTCGTGCACCAGGTCGTCGATCTGGCCCTCGGTGGGCTTGACCACGACCTCGGGGTCGATGAGGCCGGTGGGGCGGATGATCTGCTCGACGAAGCCGTCGCCGCGCGAGAGCTCGTACTTGCCGGGGGTGGCCGACAGGTAGACGGTCTGGCCGATCCGCTCCTGGAACTCCTCCCATTTCAGCGGCCGGTTGTCGAGCGCGGACGGCAGCCGGAAACCGTGGTCGACCAGGGTCCGCTTGCGCGAGGCGTCGCCCTCGTACATGGCGCCGATCTGCGGCACGGTGACGTGCGACTCGTCGATGACCAGGAGGAAGTCCTCCGGGAAGTAGTCGATGAGGGTGTTGGGCGCGGAGCCGCGCTCGCGGTCGTCCATGTGCAGCGAGTAGTTCTCGATGCCGGAGCAGGACCCGATCTGCCGCATCATCTCCAGGTCGTACGTGGTGCGCATGCGCAGCCGCTGCGCCTCCAGCATCTTGCCCTGCTTCTCCAGCTCGGCGAGGCGCTCGGCCAGCTCCGCCTCGATGCCGCGGACCGCCTTCTCCATGCGCTCGGGGCCCGCGACGTAGTGGCTGGCGGGGAAGACGTACAGCTCGCGGTCCTCGCTGATGACCTCGCCGGTCAGCGGGTGCAGGGTGGAGAGGGCCTCGATCTCGTCGCCGAACATCTCGATGCGGACGGCCAGTTCCTCGTAGACCGGGAAGATCTCGATGGTGTCGCCGCGCACCCGGAAGGTGCCGCGGGTGAAGGCCACGTCGTTGCGCGTGTACTGGATGTCGACGAAGCGGCGCAGCAGCTGGTCCCGGTCGGTCTCCTCGCCCACCTTGAGGGAGACCATCCGGTCGACGTACTCCTGCGGGGTGCCGAGGCCGTAGATGCAGGACACGGAGGCGACGACGATGACGTCGCGCCGGGTCAGCAGCGAGTTGGTCGCGGAGTGGCGCAGCCGCTCCACCTCCTCGTTGATCGAGGAGTCCTTCTCGATGTAGGTGTCCGACTGCGGAACGTAGGCCTCGGGCTGGTAGTAGTCGTAGTACGAGACGAAGTACTCGACGGCATTGTTCGGCAGGAGCTCGCGGAACTCGTTCGCCAGCTGGGCGGCGAGGGTCTTGTTCGGCGCCATCACCAGGGTGGGGCGCTGGAGCTTCTCGATCATCCACGCGGTGGTCGCCGACTTGCCGGTGCCGGTCGCACCCAGCAGGACGACATCCTTCTCACCTGCACGGATGCGCTTCTCCAGCTCGGCGATGGCCGCCGGCTGGTCGCCGCTGGGCTGGTAGGAGCTGACGACCTCGAAAGGCGCCACCGTGCGTTCGATCTTCGATACGGGCCGCATGGGTCAACCGTACGACCCCCCACTGACACTCACGCATCCGCGCGCGGCCGCGCGGCGCGCCCGGCCGGACCGCCCTCACACGTTCTGGTCCGTTTGTCGTAGTTCGGTGGCGGCTCGGTGATCTTCAACCCCATGATCGCGGTGAAGGCCCCGCCGTGAAGTGCATCGCCACAACGTCTGCCGCTCCGCACCCGTCTGACGCAGGAACAGGGCTCACGACCCGAGGAGAACGCACATGTACGTCCGACCCGCCGCCGCGGCAGCCGCCGCGTTCCTGGGCTTCACCCTCACCCTGCTGGGCGGGACGGCCTCGTACGCCGCCACCGTCCCCGGCCCCGGACCCGCCCCCGGACCGGCCGGGATCCTGGGGAACCCCGTCGTGTACGCCCACCGGGGGGCTTCGGCCTACGCCCCGGAGAACACCCTCGACGCGATCGACCTGGCGATGCGGCTGGGCTTCGAGTGGGTGGAGAACGACGTGCAGCGCACCAAGGACGGCGAGCTCGTGGTCGTCCACGACGACACCCTGTCCCGGACCACGGACGTCGAGCAGGTCTTCCCGGACCGCAAGCCCTGGCGGGTCCAGGACTTCACGGCGGCGGAGATCGCGCTGCTGGACGCGGGCAGCTGGTTCGGGCAGGAGTACACGGGCGCCCGGGTGCCGACCCTGCGCGAGTACCTCGACCGGGTGCAGCGCAACCAGCAGCGGCTGCTGCTGGAGATCAAGAAGCCCGAGCTCTACCCCGGGATCGAGCAGCAGACCCTGCAGGTGCTCGACGAGGCGGGCTGGCTCGACGAGCGCCACGTGCGGCAGCGTCTGGTGGTGCAGAGCTTCAGCGCCGGCTGCGTGCGCACCGTGCACCAACTGCGCCCGGACCTCGTGACGGCCTTCCTGGGCACCCCGACGGTGGCGGACCTGCCGCAGTACGCGCAGTTCACCGACCGGATCAACCCGTGGCACACCACGATCTCGGCCGAGTGGGTCGCGGCGGTGCACGGGCTGCTCGGAGCCCACGGCAAGGCCATGGAGGTGGACACCTGGATCGTGGACGACGCAACCACCGCCCGGAAGGTGCAGGCCATGGGCGTGGACGGGATCATCACCAACGCGCCGGACGTCGTCCGGGAGGCCGTCGGCGGCTACTGACGCGGGCGGCGGCGCTGTCGGCACTGTCAGCCTTGTCGGCACTGTCAGTGGGGCGCCGTACCGTGGACCCGTGGACAGCACCGAGCGGCCCCGCGGGCCGCACCTCGAATGGACCGTCGTCGCGAGCGAGATCGGTCCCCTGCTCCTGGCCGCGACCCCGGAGGGTCTGGTCCGGGTCGAGTTCCATGCCGAGCCGGACCGGCTCGACGCGATGATCGGCCCGCTCGTCTCCCGGCTCGGCGCCGGCGCCTGGCGGCCCGCGCCGGGCGAGGAAGTGCTGCTGGCCGAGCCGATACGTCAGCTGGCCGCGTACTTCTCCGGTTCGCTGCGCCGCTTCGAGCTGCCGCTGGACTGGCGCCTCAGCTCCGGCTTCAACCGGCAGGTGCTCCAGGAACTGGACCGTTCCGTGCCGTACGGAGCGGTCGTCGGGTACGGGGAGCTGGCCGCCCGCGTCGGCCAGCCGGGGGCCGCCCAGGCCGTGGGCAACGCCATGGGGTCGAACCCGCTGCCGCTGGTGGTGGCCTGCCACCGGGTCGTGGAGAACGACGGGGGCATCGGCGGATTCGGCGGCGGGGTCGAGACCAAGCGACTGCTGCTCGCGCTGGAAGGCGTCCTTCCGCAGCCGTTGTTCTGAGCGGGACGGATACCCGGTTCCGCCCGCGCGGTAAGGGGTGGCACACTGCCGCGGTGACTACTCCAGCCGCCGCACCCGGCCGCAGCGCGTCCTGCCGCGCCCCGCACCGCCACCCGCGCAGGGGGTGTCCGGCATGACCGCCTCCCCCGGCACTGACCGGCCGACGGCGCCGGGCGGCCTCCCGGATGTGGCCCGGCTGCGGCGGCGTACGACCGGGGTGCTCATCGCGAGCCAGATGCTCGGCGGGCTCGGCGTGCCCATCAGCATCGCCCTGGCACCCGTACTCGCCACCGAGGTCAGCGGCACCGAGGCCATGGCCGGCCTCGCCTCCACCGCCGCGGTGATCGGCACCGCCCTGGTCTCGCTGCCGCTCGCCGCCCTGATGACCGCGCGCGGCCGCCGCCCCGGGCTGGTCCTGGCCTACCTGATCGGTGCCACCGGCGCGGGCCTCGTCGTCCTCGCCGCCGCGATCAAGAGCTTCCCGCTGCTGATGCTCGGCATGGCCGCCTTCGGCGCGGCCTCCTCGGCCAACCTCCAGGCCCGGTTCGCCGCCGCCGACCTCGCCGCCCCGGACCGGCGGGCCCGCTCGATCGCCGTCGTCGTGTGGGCGTCCACCATCGGCGCGGTCCTCGGGCCCAACCTGTCCGCCCCCGCCAGCCGCAGCTTCGCCGGGACCTCCATACCCGAGACGGCGGGCCCCTTCGTGTGGGCCGCCGCCGTCTTCCTCCTCACCGGCACGCTGATCGGGATACTCCTGCGCCCGGACCCGCTGCTGACGGCCCGTGCGCTGGCCGCGCCCGGGGAGCAGACCCGCGAGGGCCGCTCGCTGCGCGCCGGATTCGCCGCCGTCAAGGCCTCCCCGCGGGCCCGGCTCGCGCTGGTCACCGTCGCCGTGTCCCACACCACCATGGTCTCGATCATGGTGATGACCCCGATGGACCTGGGCCACCACGGCGCGGGGCTGGAGCTCGTCGGCCTGGTGATCAGCGGTCACATCGCCGGTATGTTCGCCTTCTCGCCCCTGATGGGCTGGCTCGCGGACCGCCTCGGCCGGCTGTCCGTGATCGGCCTGGCGGCCGGGCTGCTGTCGGTCGCCGCCCTGCTCGCCGGCACGGCGGGACCGCACCACGGCCAGAGCGCGGCGGGCCTGTTCCTGCTCGGCCTCGGCTGGTCCGCCGGGATGGTCTCCGGCTCGGCGCTGCTGACCGACTCGGTGCCGCAGCCCGCGCGGGCCGCCGTACAGGGGCTGAGCGACCTGACGATGAACACGGCCGCGGGCGTGGGCGGCGCGGCCGCCGGCCTGGTCATGGCCCAGGCGAGCTACGGCTGGCTGAACGCCATCGGCGCCTGTCTGCTGCTGCCGATGGCGGCGCTGGCGCTGTTCACCGCGCGCCGCCACCCCGCGTCCGCGAAGGGCGACGTCAGTAGCTGATGTGGTAGGCCTTGCGGAGCGTCTCGTGAACGGTCCAGGTCGTCTTGTCGCCCTCCCGGAGCACGCAGGCGGAGCCGGGGCCCACCTCCAGGGTCCCGCCGCCCTCGACCTCGATGGTGGCCCGGCCGCTGACCACGACGAAGAGTTCGTCGGCCTCGGTGTCGGTGACCACACCCGGGGTGATCTGCCAGATCCCGCGCACCTGCCTGCCGTCCGGCGACTCCCAGAGCACCTTGCCGCTCACGACCGGCTCGCCGGAGACGATCTGCTCGGGGTCGAGGTCCTCGGCCTCCAGTTCGGCGTCCGGCACGTCCGCGACGGAGACGGCGAAGGAGGCGGGGGCGGGGACGTCGGCGCTGTGATCACTGGTGCTCATGACGCGCACCCTAATCCGCCGTTGCCGCCCACCGGGGTGACCAGATCGTCCAGCGCTGCCGGGGCGGACGAGTCACCCTGTCCAGCGCCCGGTCAGGGCGCGGGCCGCCGCGCGCCGAGGACCGGCTGGTGGAATCCGCTGTCCGCCGGAGCGTGCCAGACCGTGTCGCGGAAACCGGCCTCCCGGGCGAATTCCGCGGTCCGCTCCTCCGGCAGCGCCCAGTAGGTGGCGCTCGACGTCCGCGTGGTCCAGGTGTCCCCGGCCGGCAGCAGCTGGAAGAGCTCGAGGTCGTACCGTTCTCCGTCGGCGTGCCAGTGCCACAGCTGGAAGGTGACGGTCCGCCCCTCGGCCCCCTCGCGCACGTGCGGGGCCTCGCTCCGTGGCCGGGTGCGGAGCAGTTCCGCGTACGGGCGGGTGGAGAGCAGCAGCAGTCCGCCGGGGCGCAGCACCCGCAGGGTTTCGGCCAGGGCGGTGTGCACGTCCTGGGCCGTCAGCAGGTGCGGAAGGGCGTTGTCGGCGCAGACCACGGCGTCGAAGGAGGCGTCCGCGAAGGGCAGGGCCCGCATGTCGGCGGCCAGGACCGGCAGGGTGAGCCCGCGGCGGGCGGCCTCGCGGGCTGCGCGGGCGACGGAGACGGGGCTCAGGTCGGCCCCGGTGACCCGGTGGCCCAGTGCCGCCAGGCCCAGTGCCTGGGTGCCGATGCCGCAGGCGCTGTCCAGGACCGCGTGCGGACCCGGGCCGAGCGCGGCGGTGAGCAGGATGTCGAGGGACCGGCCCTGACGGGCGATGCTCGCGCCCCAGTCCGCGTACAGGAGGTCGTAGCGGTCGGCCAGCTCGTCGTAGAAGGCGCGCGGGTCCATGGGGCAACGCTACTCGGACAGGTTGTGACGGGTGGGGCGGGAGCGCGTTTGGGGGCGCGAATCCCGTGCCATGGATGGGGACATGTCACAGCACACAGGATCTGCATCCATGTCCGGCGGGCCCGTCCTGTCGGAAGAGGTACGCGAGGCGCTCGCCCGGCACAGGCCGGTCGTGGCGCTGGAGTCGACGATCATCGCGCACGGGCTGCCGCGGCCCCGCAATCTGGCGGTGGGTCTCGAACTGGAGGAGCTGGTCCGCTCGGAAGGCGCGGTTCCGGCGACGATCGCGGTCATCGACGGGGTGGCGTACGCGGGCCTGGACAAGGCTCAGCTGGAGCGGATCGCGGGCGGCGACGGCGTACGCAAGCTCGGCCACCGGGATCTGGCGCCCGCGCTGGCGGCGGGGGCCACGGGGGCCACGACGGTGTCCGGCACGGCCTTCCTGGCCGCCCGGGCGGGCCTGCGGGTCTTCGCCACGGGCGGGCTGGGCGGCGTACACCGCGAATGGGCGCAGTCGCAGGACGAGTCGGCGGATCTGTCGCTGCTGGCGCGGACGCGGATCACGGTGGTGTGCGCGGGGGTGAAGTCGATCCTGGACGTGCCGGCCACGCTGCAGCGGCTGGAGACGCTGGGGGTGGGCGTGCTCGGATACCGGACGCGGCGGTTCCCCGGCTTCTACCTGGCCGATTCCGGCGAGCCGGTGGACTGGACGGTGGAGGGGCCGGAGGAGGTCGCGGCGGTGATGGCCGCTCAGGACGCCCTGGGCGGCCCGGGGTCGGCCCTTCTGGTGGCCAATCCGGTGGCGGAGGCGGAGCAGCTGGATCCGCGGCTGCACGACCGGGTGCTGGCCGAGGCGCTCACCGAGTGCCGGGAGCGGGGGATCACGGGGCAGGCGGTGACACCGTTCCTGCTGGGGTTCCTGGTGCGGGCGACGGGCGGGGCCTCGCTGGAGGCGAACCTGGCGGCGGTACGGGGCAACGTGCAGCTCGGGGCCGGGATCGCGGGGGCCTGGGCGGCGCGGGCATGACCCGTACGGAACCGGCCCGTCCGGGGGCGCTGCTGGTCGTCGGGGACGTGGTCACCGATGTGGTGGCGGTGCATCCGGAGCCGCTTGCTCCGGCCACCGACACGGCCGCCCGGATCCGGACCCTGCCGGGCGGCGCCGGGGCCAACGCGGCCTGCTGGGCGGCCCGTACCGGGGCCGCGGAGGTACGGCTGCTCGCGCGGGTGGGTACCGAGTCGGCTCCGTGGCACGAGCGGGCGCTGCTGGACGCGGGGGTGCGGCCGCGGCTGGTGATCGACCGGGAGGAGCCGACCGGAACGGTGGTCGCGCTGGTCGGCAAGGACGCGGAGCGGACCTTCCTGACCGACAGCGGGGCCGCGCTGCGGCTGTGCCCCGCCGACTGGAAGCCGTCCCTGCTGGACGGGGTGGCCCACCTTCACCTGTCCGGGTACCTGTTCTTCGCCGACAGCAGCCGGGAGCTGGCCCTGGTCGCGCTGCGGGCGGCCCGGGTCCGGGGGGTGCCGGTGAGCGTGGACCCCGCCTCGGCCGGGTTCCTGGCCGAGCTGGGCCCGCAGCGGTTCCTCGATGCCGTGGCGGGGGCCGACGTACTGCTGCCCAACGAGGACGAGGCCCGGCTGCTGGCCGGGCTGCCGGAGCCGGCCGGGGTGGCCCGGGCGGCGGCGCAGCTGAGCCGCCGGATCCCGCTGGTGGTGGTGACCCGGGGCGCGGCCGGGGCGCTGGTGGCCGAGCGGGGCCGGATCACCGCCGAGGTCACGGCGGAGCCGGCCGAGGCGGTGGACTCCACGGGTGCGGGGGACGCCTTCACCGGAGGCTTCCTCGCGGCCCGGCTGGCGGGCGCGGACCCGGCGGAGGCCGCCCGCGCGGGCTGCCGTGCCGCGGCCCTGGCGGTGACCCGGCTGGGCGGCCGGCCTTGAAGGAGCCGACCCCGGTGCCGCTATCGCGCGCGGATGCCCGTCCAGGCGGGATGGCGGGGGTCGTCGGCGCGGACCATCGCGTCGGCGGCCGACGCCGGGTCCGTTTCGGCCTCGTAGCGCGCGAAGGCCGGCAGCGTCCAGCGCGCGGACTCCTCGGTGCGGCGGGCGAGCGCGCCCGGGGAGAGCCGGATGTGGACGCTCAGGTCGAAGGGGAACCAGTGGCCCAGCAGCAGCGGGCCGTGCACGATCAGCACGCCGCCGGGCGGGAGTTCGGCGTAGGGGCTGCGGGTCGCCCGGTCGCTCACCGGGTCCCAGAGGTCGGGCAGCACCCGCCCGGTGCCGCCCGGGTCGGTCGGGCCGAACACCTCCCGCCAGAGCGCGGCCGTGTCGTACCAGCCGCCGAGGTACGAGTCCACGTCCTGGCGGCCGAACTCGAAGCGGAGGGAGGCCGGGCGCAGGAAGCCCTCGGCCGCTACCACCAGGACCGGGCGTCCGCGCAGGCGCAGGGCGTCGGCGAGGTTCCCCGCGAGCACGCCGGTCTCGGCGGCCGGTGCTCCGTCGATGCCCACCCGCTGCCAACTGCCCTGTTCGGGGGCGGTGCCGGGGTCGTCGAGGTGAGCGGCGAGCCGCTCGGCCATTCGCTGCCATGTGATCGCTTCCAGCTGCACGAGCCCATTGTCAGTGGTGGGCCGTAGCGTTTTTCACGAGGGATCACCGGCGGAAAAGCAGTCGGCGGCCCGGCCTTTGGGGAGGGGTCTGTCATGGCTCGGGAGACGACGTATCTGGAGCTGTCCCAGGACGACGGCGCTGCGCACAAGTTCTACGAGGTGACGGTGGACGGCACGGCCGTCTCCGTGCGGTACGGGCGCATCGGCGCGGACGGCCAGCTGCAGAGTTCCTCGTTCCCGACTGCGGACAAGGCACGGGCGGCGGCCGCGAAGAAGATCGGGGAGAAGATCCGCAAGGGGTACGCCCCGGCCGTGCGCGGACAGCGCGCCGCACGGTCGGTGACCCGCCGCCAGGTCACGTCGGCGCCGTCGACGGCGCGGGCCGTGGCTCCGGTGCTGTGGCGGTTCCGCACGGGCTCCTCGGCCTTCGGGATCCATGTGGACGAGGACCGCTGCTGGGTCGGCAACCAGGCGGGTGACGTCTACACCCTGAGCCACGGCGGGGAGGTGCTGGCCCGGTACTCCCTGCCGGACGGGGTGAAGTGCCTGGTGGCGGACGAGTTCTGGATATACGCGGGCTGTGACGACGGCACGGTGTACGACCTGTCGTCGAAGGTGCCGTTCGGGGCCTACGACATAGCCGCCGATGTGGACATCTTCTGGCTCGACATCCGGGAGGGCGTGCTGAACGTGTCCGACCGCAACGGCGGGCTGACGGTCATCGACCACGAGGACGAGTTCCAGTGGTCGCGGCGCTCGGACGGCTCCAACGCCTGGATGGTCCGGGCGGACGCGGACGCGGTCTACCACGGGCACAGCAAGGGGGTCACCGCGTACGCGCCGGACGGGGGGCGGGAGTTGTGGCACACCGACACGAACGGCTCGGTGCTGTTCGGCTGGCAGGAGGACCACGCGGTGTACGCGGGCACCGGGCGCAACACCGTGCAGCGGCTGTCCAAGGCGACGGGCGTGGTGGAGGCCTCCTACCGGTGTGACGCGGCGGTGTACTCGTGCGCGACCTCCCCGGACGGCAGGCACGTCTTCGCCGGCGACCTCGCCTCCTCGGTGTACTGCTTCGACGCCGACGGGCGGCGGCTGTGGAAGCTGGGCACGGGCAGCGGAGCCGCGCTGTCGATGCAGTACCGGGACGGGCGGCTGTATCTGGTGACCACGGACGGCTCGCTGGTCTGCGTGGACGCGAGCGAGCAGGCGATAGCCGCGGCACAGCAGGGCTCGGTGCCGGCGCCGGTGGACGTGAAGTCGGCGGCGGCCATGCCGGTGTACACCCCGGCCGCGTCGGCGGCGGCGGTGGCCACCGTCTCGGTGGCGGCGGCTCCGGCGGGCGGTGTGGTGGTGGAGTGCGTCCAGCAGGGCGGCCGGATGCGGGTGCAGGTGGTCTCGGGCGGCTTCGAGCCCTCCTGGAACGTGCAGTTCCCGCGCGGGATACGGGAGCCCGGCGCCCGGTACGTGGTGGACGGACTGCACGCGGCCTCGAGCGGCTTCTACCGGGTGCGCGGGGAGATACGCCGACTGGTGTGAGCCCGCCGCCCGCGACGGGGCCCGTTCAAGCGGCGGGGCTCGTTCACGCGGCGTGCTCCCGGCAGACGGCCGGTGTGACACCGGGCGGGCTGGGGGTGGGTATCGCGAAGGGGGTTCCCGGGGGGAGCGCCGGGGTCACGTGGAGCACGACCGGGTCGCTGCCGAGGTTGTGGCCCAGGTGGATGTGCCCGATGCCCGCGGGCTCCACGAAGGTGGTCCCGGCCCGGTGCACCTCGACGGTGCGGTCGTGCAGGACCCGGGTCAGGGTTCCGGCGAGGACGACGGCGTTCAGCCGCACCCGGTGGTAGTGCCAGCCGGTGCAACCGCCCGGAGGTATGACGATCTCCCGGCCCGCCGGGGCCGCGGGGATGCGTGCCCTTGCCGGCCGTGCCGTCACCTGCTGCCCGCCCATGTGCCCTCCTCGGTAGACCGGCCGCCGTCCACGCGCTCACGGTAGAAGCACTGCACGACAAGGAGGAAGTGTTGGTGGAACATCAACCGCCGCTCTTCATCAGGTGATATGAGGCCCCTTCAGCGGTATCACCCCTGTATGAGCCTGGTGGTGTTCGAGTCCGGGAAGCAGATCCACTGCGCGGAGTGCCGGCGGGGCCCGCTCCGGCACCTCGTGCGCGAGGCGGGCGTGCCGCGCTGCCTGGACTGCGCCGATCTCGGGCACCTGGTCTACCTCCCGCGCGGGGACGCGGCGCTCACCCGCCGCTCTCGCGAGGCGAGTTCGCTCTCCGCCGTGGTCGTCCGCTTCAACAGGCGCCGCCGCCGCTACGAGCGCCAGGGACTCCTCGTCGAGGACGCCGCCCTTTCCCGCGCCGAGCGTGCCTGTCTGGCGGACGCCGAGGCGCGGGCCAGGCGCCGGGAGCGCGACCGGCTGCGTCGTGCCGCCGAGGACACCCGGTTCACGGCGGCCTTCGCCGCCGAGATAGTCCGGCTGTTCCCCGGCTGCCCGGCCGACCGGGCCGTGGCCATCGCCACCCACGCCTCGGTGCGCGGCAGCGGCCGGGTGGGCCGCAGCGCGGCCGGCCGGGCCCTGGACGAACTCGCGGTCTCGTACGCGGTTCGCGCCGCCGTGCGGCACACCGACACCGAGTACGACGCCCTGCTGATGGCGGGAATCCCGCGCTTCGCGGCCCGGGCCCGGCTGGCCGCACGGATCGACGCCATCCTGGACGGCTGGCGCCCCGTACCGCCCGCCCAGACCTAGCGGGCGAGTCCGAAGCGGCGGTAGAGGAGCACCCCGCCGAGGAGGAGCGCTCCGCCGCCCGGCAGCAGGTAGCCGACGGCGTCGGCGCCGGTGTGGGCCAGAGCCTCGGTGTGCCGCGGCGGCGCGGGCGGGGTCACCGGCCGCTCGGCGGCGGGCGGCTGGACGGCGGGCGGCTGGACGGCGGGCGGCTGGACGGGCTTGCCGCCGCTGGGCACCTCGCCGTTGACGGAGGTGTTGCCGGTGGAGCTGTTGCCGACGCCGACGACGCTCACCGCGTTGCCGCTGAGGTTCAGGGGCAGGTCGACCGGGAGCTGGAGTCCGTTGCCGGACAACACTCCCGGCGAATCCTTTCCGCGCCCATCGGCGACGGCTCCGCCGCCGTTGCCCGCGCCCTGTTTCGACGGGTGCGAGGGCCTCGGCTCCGGATGGTCCTTGTTGACACAGCGGTTCCCGGCGGCCGAGTTGAGCACACCGACCACGCTCACGGTGTTCCCGCACACGTTCACCGGAACGTGCACCGGCAGCTGCGCCAGGTTCCCGGAGAGCAGCCCCGGCGAGCGCTCGGTCCGCCCAGCCGCGTCCGCGTCGGCGTAGGCGAGTCCGCCCGCACCCGCGACCGCCAGCCCACCTCCCGCAACCACCGCCGCGATCAAGCCATTCCGACGACTGTGACGCATCAGTTTCCCTGCCTTCCGGAGAAGTCCGCGGGTGTTCTTCCCGCACCGGAACAACGCTCTGAACCCATTCGGGTTATAGAGCCGGTGGGCATTTCACTCCATCGTGTACTGGGTAGTGCGTACTTCATGACTGATCGCCCGCTGCTCCTCCTCGACGTGGACGGCCCTCTCAACCCCTTCCGGTCCCGCTTCGCGGGCCTGCGCGGGTACCGGAGCCACCGGATGCGTCCGGACGTCTGGCTCGCCTACCGCGACCCGGAGTCCCGCCGCGCCCGGCGCGGCGCGCGGGTCCGCCTCCACCCCTCCCACGGTGGGCGGTTGCTGGCCCTGCCCTTCGAACTCACGTGGGCCACCGCCTGGACGCACCAGGCGAACACGATGATCGCCCCGCACATCGGACTTCCCGGTGATCTTCCTGTCATCGAGTGGCCGGAACTTTTCGCCGACGACCCGGACGGCCTGTCGTGGAAGACCCGCCCCCTCGTCGACTGGGCGGCGGGCCGCCCCTTCGCCTGGGTCGACGACATGATCAACCCCCGCGACCGCGCGTGGGTGGCCGCCCATCACCCGTCCCCGGCACTCCTCCTGCGCATCCACCCCCGCCACGGCCTCCGCGACCGCGACTTCACCACCCTCAGCAGTTGGGCTCGCGAAGTGACGCGCTGAACCTTCCGTCGCCGCCGTGGGCGGGGCTCTGGCCACGGCGCGTGAGCGCCGTGACCGGGTCCGGGGAGGGGCTGCCCGTGGGCCACCAGTCGGTGTCGTCCGGGCGGGACTCGTAGGCGTACCAGAGGCCGTCGCGGCCGAGGCGGAGCTGGCTGGTGCCGGACGTGAGGCGGTTGCGGTCGGGGCGGAAGGAAACCTGGGCGGCGGCGAGGAGCGCCGGGCGGGCGCGGTCGAAGGGGCCGGCCGGCGGGTCCCAGGGCTCTTCGAGGGCGGCGAGGGCGGGGCGGCCGCCCTGCCGCCAGGCCGCGGCGGCCCGGGCGAGGTCGGTGGTGGTGCGGCCGGTCGCGCGGGCCAGGTCCCGGTAGAGGGTGCGGGCGGCGCCGGTGAGCCCGGCCGTGGGGTGCGCGGAGGCCAGCCGGACGGCGTCCTGCCAGAGGCTGAGACCGGCGATCGGGTCCTCGGCGGTGGTGAGCACGGCCAGGGCGCGGACGGCGGCGTCGGAGGCGAGCTGGTCCAGGGCCAGCGGGTCCGGGGCCGCCGGATCGGCCGGGTACGCGGGCGGCAGACCCACGGCCGCGGGTGCGGGAAGCGGCGCCGGCAGCGGCGGCAGAACGGTGCGGGCGAGGGCCGCGCGGGCCGGGACACCGGGGAAGTCGGGTGCCTTGTCGGGCTGTTCACGCGCGGCGTGGGCCGCGTTGCGCCGGGTCAGCTCGTCGAGGAGCTCCCGCTCGCCGCGGCCGCGCAGGAGCAGCAGGACGAAGGGGTCCTCGTCGAGCAGCCGGGCCGCCCGGTAGCAGAGGGCCGCCGCGTGCTTGCACGGCGGACGCGCGAGGTCCGGGCAGGAGCAGCGGGGAAGGAGCTCGCCCGCGCCGGGCAGGACCGTCCCCGCGAGCGACTGCGGGACCTCCCGCTCCAGCAGGGCGGCGAGCGCCGCGGGATCGGCCGCGACCGCCTCCAGCAGTTCGTCCCACTCCGCGTCCGCGAAGGCGGGCAGGACCAGCTCGGTGCGGTACGGGCGCGCCCGGCTGCCCCGTACGTACGCCACGATCCGGCCCGGCGTGATGGTGACCGCGTCGACGTGGCCTTCAGCGGCGTACATACGGCCCCGGGCCAGCCGGGCCGGGTCGCGGGAGACCTCCTCCAGCGCCGATACCCAGGCCAGGCCCCACCAGCTCACCGCCTGCGCCCCGGCGGGCACGGTCTCGAAGGTGCGGCGGCGGTCGTCGCGCGCGGTGATCATGCGGGCCTCCGCAGGGAGACGAGGTCGGCCAGTTCCCGGTCGGTCAGCTCGGTCAGCGCCGACTCGCCGGAGCCGAGGACGGCATCGGCCAGCGCCCGCTTCGCCTCCAGCATCTCGGCGATCCGGTCCTCCACGGTGCCTTCGGCGATGATCCGGTGCACCTGCACGGGCTGGGTCTGCCCGATCCGGTAGGCGCGGTCGGTGGCCTGCTCTTCGACGGCCGGGTTCCACCAGCGGTCGAAGTGGATGACATGGCCGGCCCGGGTGAGGTTCAGCCCGGTGCCCGCCGCCTTCAAGGACAGGAGGAAGACCGGGACTTCGCCCGCCTGGAAACGGTCGACGAGCTCCTCGCGGCGCGCCACCGGCGTACCGCCGTGCAGCAGCTGGTGGGAGATCCCCCGGGCGGCGAGGTGCCGCTCGATGAGCCGGGCCATCGTCACGTACTGGGTGAAGACCAGCACCGATCCGTCCTCGGCCAGGATCGTGTCCAGCAGCTCATCCAGCAGCGCCAGCTTGCCCGAGCGGTGTGGGATCCGGGGCTCCGCCTCCTTCAGGTACTGCGCCGGGTGGTTGCAGATCTGCTTGAGCGAGGCCAGCAGCTTCATGATCATGCCGCGTCTTTCGATGCCCTCGCTCGACTCGATCACGGCCATCGCCTCGTCCACCGCGGCCTGGTACAGCGAGGCCTGCTCCCGGGTCAGCGAGACCGGATGGTCCGTTTCCGTTTTCGGCGGCAGCTCGGGCGCGATACCGGGGTCGGACTTCTTTCGGCGCAGCAGGAACGGGCGGACGAGCGCCGAGAGTCGGGCCACCGCCGCCTCGTTGCCGCCGTCCTCCTCCTGCTGGTGCTCCACCGGACGGGCATGGCGGGCCCGGAAGGCGGTGAGCGGACCGAGCAGCCCCGGCGTGGTCCAGTCGAGCAGCGCCCACAGCTCGGAGAGGTTGTTCTCCACCGGGGTGCCGGTCAGCGCCACCCGGGCCGGCGCCGGGACCGTGCGCAGAGCCTTGGCGGTCGCCGAATGCGGGTTCTTGACGTGCTGCGCCTCATCGGCGACGACCATGCCCCAGCTCTGCCCGGCGAGCAGGGGGGCGCTGGCGCGCATCGTCCCGTACGTGGTGAGGACGAAGCCCCCGGCGAGGTCCGCGAGGTTGCGGCTGCCGCCGTGGAAGCGGCGCACGGGCGTGCCGGGGGCGAACTTCCCGATCTCCCGCTGCCAGTTGCCCAGCAGGGACGCGGGACACACGACGAGCGTCGGCTCGGGGCGGTCGCGGTGCAGGTGCAGGGCGATCAGGGTGACGGTCTTGCCCAGGCCCATGTCGTCGGCGAGGCAGCCGCCGAGGCCGAGGGAGGTCATCAGGTCCAGCCAGGCCAGGCCGCGGGCCTGGTAGTCGCGCAGGGTGGCCTTGAGCGCGGCCGGCTGCGGCAGCGGGGCCAACTCCCCCGTCAGCCGCTCCCGCAGGGCGGCCAGCGCCCCCACCGCAACCGCCTCGACCGGCTCCCCGTCGACCTCGGCCGTCCCCGACAGTACGGTGGCCAGCGCGTCCACCGGGTCCAGCAGGCCGAGCTCCCGCTTGCGCGCCTTGCGCACCAGCTCCGGATCCACCCGCACCCACTGGTCCCGCAGCCGCACCACCGGCCGGTGGGCCTGCGCGAGGGCGTCCATCTCCCCCGGGGTGAGCCGGTCGCCGCCCAGCGCCAGCTCCCAGGAGAAGGCGAAGAGGTGCTCGGCGTCGAAGAAGGCGGTGCCGTCGGTGGCGGATCCGGGCGCCGTGGACCGTACGACGGCGGTCGCGGACAGCGTACGGGCCAACTCGCGCGGCCAGTGGACCAGGACTCCGGCGGCCGCCAGCCGGTTCGCGGCGGTGCCCAGCAGGTCTTCGAGCTCCGGATCCGACAGGGCCAGCGCGTCGGGCACCGGCTGGTCGAGCAGGCGCAGCAGCGGCGGCCACACCCGCGCGGCCCGGCGCAGCGCGAGCACGGCGTCGATCCGCGCCCGGGGGCCGAACCCGGCGGCCGCCGTACCCGCCCACAGGTGGCCGGCATCGGTGACCAGCGTCGGGTCGGCCAGGCTGTGCACCTGGACCACGGCGGCCCCGGCACGCCGCACGTCATCGGCTTCGGCCTCGTCGAAGAGGTGGAAGGCGGACAGGTCGAGGCGGAGCGAGATCCCGACACCGGTGTCCGCTCCGGCCGCGACCTGCGCGGCCCAGTCCTGTATCCCGGGCACGTGCTGCGGCTCCCGGGCGGCGAACGGCCCTCCGGCGGCCACGGCCGCGGCCGGGGTGCGGGGCAGGCTGTCGGCGACGGCGTCAAGGAAGGCGCGGACCAGCGCCTCCGGTTCGGGCAGGTGCAGCGGGCGGCGGCCGGCGAGGGGGGTCGCGTACCCCTCGTACGGGAGAGCGGCGGCGACCGCGCGCAGGTGGTCGACGTCGGGGGCGTCGAGCGGGCCGGCGCGCCAGGCGTCGACGCCCTCGGGGGTGAGCCCGGGGAGCAGCCGGCCGCGGGCGACGAGCGTGAGCGCCTGCGTGGCGGCGGTTCCCCAGGCGCGGGTGGCGGGGTGTGCGGCGGGGCTGCGGGGCGCCTGGGCTAGCAGGGGCAGCGCGGCGGTGACGGAGAGGGCCACGGCGGGCACGGTCCGGCTGCGGACCCCGTCGCCGTGCGGACGGACCACGGTGAGCGTCGTCGCCGTACCCGCCTCGGGCAGGGCGTCCCCGTCGGGCGCCCAGAACACGACGCGCCCCTCGCGGGGGACCGCGGCGGGCAGGAAGACGGCCGCGTGGCGCAGCAGTGCGCGCGTTGTCATGGCGTGGCCCCTCCCCGGTCGGTACGGATGTCCTGTCCACCGAGTCTAGGTGCGGCCACTGACAACGCTGCTGACCTGGGCATACGCCCCGTCGGGTCAGCGTGCCCAGCGGCCCTGTTCCATGGCGTAGCCGTACACGGGACGCCCCGTGGCCGCGCTGGTGCGCAGCGGCCGTCCGTGGTCGTCGATGCGCAGGGTGCCGGAGCCGGACGGAGCGGTCCAGCGCAGGTCCAGGGACCAGTCGCAGTCGCACCCCGTGGTGACGGCTTCCACGCGCAGGACGACCGGCTCGGACGCCGAGACGCGCAGCGGAAAGGCGGGGGCCGGGACGGCGCTCCCGGTGTCGTTGCCGGCGACGGGCCGGACCAGGGGACGCGGCGCGTCCAGGTTCACGGCGAAGGCCGCCGGGGTGAGCGCCCCGCCGCAGCCCTGGGACATCTGGTAGACGTTCCAGGCCGGCGGGGTGCGCCGAGCGGCCACCCGTACCTCCAGGTCCTCCAGGACGACGCTGCCGGTGCCCGTGCCGTGCAGGGTGATCTCCACGATCTGCGTCCCGGCGTGCACGGCGCGCTGCGCCGAGGCCCAGGCAGGCGCGTCCGCCTCCATGGGCGGCGGGGGGACCGACCCGGGCCCCGGCTCGGCCAGATAGGCGTGATCACAGCCGAAGGCCCACACGTGCGAGCGCACCGCCGCCTTGAGCGGAACCGCCGTCGGCGTCGGCGAGGGCACCGGGGAAGGGGAGGAGGCCGGCGCGGTGGGGGTGGCGGTCCCGACGGTCCCCGCGCGCGGGCCCGCACCCGCGCCCGGTGGCGACCCGCGTTCCGGCAGGGACACCGCCAGCACCGCCACGGCCACGGCGCCCGCCGTCACCCCGGCGGCGAGGACGGCGGCCGCCCGCCGCCGGTACCAGGGCAGCCGTACGGCGACCGGCTCCGGCCCAGGCCCCGGCCCCGGCTCTGATTCCGCTACCGGCACCGGCTCCGAGGTCCGCGCCGCCGCCCGCCTGCGCGCGTCCGCCAGCAGCCACGCCCGGTGCAGCTCCACCGCCTCCCCCGGCGAGGCCCCGCAGACCCGCGCGAAGCGGTCCACCGCCGCGAACTCCGTCGGGACGGCCTCCCCGTTGCAGTACCGGTGCAGGGTCGACGTACTCGTGTGCAGTTTGCGCGCCAGCACCCCGTAACTCAGCCCGGCGCGTTCCTTCAGCTCCCGCATCAGCCGTGCGAACGTCTCCGTCTCGCCCGACCGTTCCGCCTCGCCCACGGTGTTCCCCCGTCCCGCGACTCCGTTCCATACAGGGGGTGTTCCCCCAGGTGACAGCACGTACGGCCATTCCAGTGTCCCGAATGTGCCGCAATCCGTCGCCCGACACCCCGGCCCGGGGAAAGGCTCTTCACACACGACAACGCACCAGTGCACCAGCGCACCGCCACACCGCCACACGAAGGAAACGGGGAGAACCGACCATGTTCCGACGCACCGCCACCAGTACCGCCTTCGCGGCCCTCGCGGCAGCCGCCGCCCTCGCCCTGACCGCGTCGACCACCGCCACGGCCGCCACCGCGCCCGGGTTCATCAACGGCACCGACCTGCCGCCGCACCCCACCTCCCCCTGGTACGCGGGCCAGGTCACCCAGGGGCTCCCGGAGTTCGCGCCGTTCTGCCTGGAGGATGTGCTTCCGGCGCAGGGCAGCTGGCACCGCACGTTCGGCACGGAGTTCGACACCGGCGCCGTGCAGATCTCCGTACGGGCCGCCTCCGCCACGGCCGCCGCGAAGCTGGCCACCACCCTGGAACGCAAGGTCGCCACCTGCGCCGCCGACTGGCTGCGGACGACCCCGGGCGGCACCGCCTCATGGGAGGACTACGGAAAGCTCCCGGTAGAGGAGGGCGCGCACGTCTACGGGGTGCACACCTCGATCCCGGAATCCGAGCCGGGCGTCCACCTCTACGGC
The DNA here is from genome assembly GCF_045208355.1 of Streptomyces sp. NBC_01546. Classification (NCBI taxonomy): domain Bacteria; kingdom Bacillati; phylum Actinomycetota; class Actinomycetes; order Kitasatosporales; family Streptomycetaceae; genus Streptomyces; species Streptomyces sp. NBC_01546. The sequence continues at coordinate 6,011,543 of NZ_CP109379.1, read as the reverse complement.
ATCGGGCGTGACGGCTCCACGGTGACCGTCGTGCAGTGGGGCCAGATGGGCAACCTGTCCCACGCCCCCGTCGCCGACTTCAAGAAGACGACCACGAAGGCCGTGAACAAGCTCAACCCGTAGCCCGCAGCCCGAAGCCGCAGCCCGTAGCCCGGCCTCCCGCCGGCCGGAGTGGGACCATGGACATGAGGCGATGACCATGCGTTCCGGGAACGAGCCGGTGACCGCCCGCAGTCCGTTGCGGCTGCGGTTCTGGCTGAGCTTGTGGGGGCTGATCTGGGCCGCCGCCGGGACGGTCGCGTTCGCGCTGGCCGGCCGTCCCGGATGGGCGGCGGCCTGCGGGGCGGTCGTGCTGCTGGCGGCCGTGGACCTCGCGGTCGTCCTCCACCACATCCACCAGGGCCCGCACTACCAGCCCGGCCCCGACATCCCCCCGTACGAGCCGCCGCATCACTAGTCGCAGCACTAGGCCCTGTCCGGGCGATCTTCGCGGGCCCGCGCGGCCTGGCACGGCACCTCGCCGCGTTGTCGCATCGCGCGAGTACGGCCAAGTACGAGCTGCGATGCTCCGCCTTGCGATGCACCGCACCAGACCACGCGGGCTGACCCGCGAAGATCGCCCGGACAGGACCTAGGGCGTCCCGCCCCGGGGCTACTGCTCGAAGCGGGCCGCCTCCAGGTACTCCGGCTGCGGGTCGAGGGCTGCGGCCAGCCGGAAGTGCTTGCGCGCCTGCTCGGGCCGGCCGGAGCGCTCGTGGGTGCGGGCCAGCGCGAAGTGGGCGAAGGCGTTGTCCGGCTCCCGCTCCAGTACCAGCTCGAACTCCAGCTCCGCCGGGCGCAGTTGGGCCGCGGCGAAGAAGGCCCGGGCGCGCAGCAGCCGGGCGGCCGTGTTCTCGGGGTGGGCGGCTATGACCGAGTCGAGCAGCTTGACCGCGCCCCGCGGGTCGCGTGCGGCGAGCAGCTGCTCGGCGGCCCGGAAGTCGATGACGTGCGTCTCCGGGCTCGCCGACTGGGGCGACGACGAAGACGAGGAGTGCGGCGTGGTGTCGGACACGATCGGTTCCTTCCCTCTACGGGCGCGTTCAACGCCTCGCCCTGCGCCCGCTATTCCGCCGGGTGCACCGGATGGACCGGGTGCACCGACTGCGCCGCACGCGCGGTGAGCTCTGCCCACACCTTGCGCACCTGCGGCTCCAGCATCTCCAGCGGCCCGTCGTTGTCGATCACCAGGTTCGCCACCGCCAGCCGCTGCTCCCGCGTGGCCTGCGCGGCCATCCTGGCCTGTGCCTCCTCCTCGGCCATCCCGCGCAGCGCGGTCAGCCGCGCCAGCTGCGTCCGCGGCGCCGCGTCCACCACGACCACCAGGTCGTACAGCGGTGCCAGGCCGTTCTCCGCGAGCAGCGGTACGTCGTGCACCACGATCGCGTCGGCCCCCGCGGCGGCCTCCAGCTCGGCCGACCGGGCTCCGACCAGCGGGTGCACGATCGCGTTGAGGGTCTGGAGCTTCGCCGGGTCGGCGAACACGATCGACCCCAGCTTCGGACGGTCCAGCGTCCCCTCCGGGGTCAGCACCGTCTCCCCGAAGGCCGCCACGACGGCCGCGAGCCCGGGCGTTCCGGGTTCGACGACTTCCCGCGCGATCCGGTCGGCATCCACGATGACCGCCCCGTACCCCGCCAGCAGTCGCGAGACCTCGCTCTTGCCGGCACCGATTCCGCCCGTCAGGCCCACTTTCAGCATGTTGTTCAGCCTAGACGCCGCCCCCGACGCCCCCACAGCCCCCTGCGTGTCAGTTCTCGCCCTCGCGCTCCGCGAGGAACCGCTCGAACTCGCGCCCGATCTCGTCCGCCGACGGGATCTCCGCAGGCTCGGCGATCATGTTCCCCCGGGTCTCGGCGCCGGCGGCCGCGTCGTACTGGTGCTCCAGTCCCTGGACCAGGCTGACCAGTTCCTCGTCGCCCTCCCGGATCTGCCGGTCGATCTCCGTCTGCGTGCGGTGCGCCTCCGTGCGCAGGGCGTGCGCCACGGCGGGCAGGACCAGCCCGGTGGCCGCCGTGATCGCTTCCAGCACCGTCAGCGCCGCGTCCGGGTACGGGGAGCGGGCGACGTAGTGCGGTACGTGCGCGGCGACGCCCAGCACGTCGTGCCCGGCCTGGGCCAGACGGAACTCCACCAGCGACTCCGCGCTGCCCGGAACCTGCGCCTCGTCGAAGGGGCTGCGGTGGCCCGGCATGAGGTCGGTGCGGTTGCCGTGGGGGGTGATGCCGACGGGCCGCGTGTGCGGGACGCCCATGGGGATGCCGTGGAAGTTGACCGAGAGCCGCACGCCGAGGCGCTCGACGATCTGCCGGACGGCGACGGTGAACCGCTCCCACTCCACGTCCGGCTCGGGGCCGGAGAGCAGCAGGAAGGGGGCTCCGGTGGCGTCCTGGACGAGCCGGACCTCCAGCAGGGGCTCCTCGAACTCCGTCCAGTGGTCGCGCTGGAAGGTCAGCAGCGGGCGGCGGGCCCGGTAGTCCACCAGCCGGTCCGCGTCGAACCGCGCCACCACCTGGTGGGGCAGGGTATCCAGGAGCCGCTCGACGATCTGCTCCCCGGCCTCACCCGCGTCGATGTACCCCTCGAAGTGGTACAGCATGACCAGCCCGGCCGAGTCCTGGGCGAGCGCCAGGTCGGCCACCGCCAGGCCCTTGGCGTCCCATTCGTACAGACCCTGTGGATCAAGCACCGTCACCACTCCTCCCTCGTCGCGTTCTCTGCCAAGAACGTGCAAGGAGGCTCCACCATTCCCCAGTTGGCCGGTTTCACGCGAACGCAACGGATCAAGGGGCCGATGGGGCGCAGGAGGGCGGGGCAACGCGACAAGGCCCGCCCCCCGAAGGGGACGGGCCTTGTCGTTCAGCTCAACCAGCTCGGCTCACACCGGAGTGTGATGCGCGCTGCGATCAGCTCTGGCCGCCGGCCAGCTTCTCGCGGAGCGCGGCCAGGGCCTCGTCCGACGCCAGGGCGCCGGAGGTCTCGTCCGACTCCGAGGAGTACGAACCACCCGAGATGCCCGCACCGGCGCTGGCGCCGGCGGCCGGGGCGGCAGCACCCTCGGCAGCGGCGGCCTCGTCGGCCTCGCGGCTCTTGATGACCTGCGCCTGGTGCTGCTCGAAGCGCTGCTGCGCCTCGGCGTACTGGGTCTCCCAGGTCTCGCGCTGCTTGTCGAAGCCCTCGAGCCAGTCGTTGGTCTCGGGGTCGAAGCCCTCGGGGTAGATGTAGTTGCCCTGGTCGTCGTACGACGCGGCCATGCCGTAGAGGGTCGGGTCGAACTCGACCGAGGCCGGGTCGGCACCGAAGGACTCGTTGGCCTGCTTCAGCGACAGCGAGATCCGGCGACGCTCGAGGTCGATGTCGATGACCTTGACGAAGATCTCGTCGTTGACCTGGACGACCTGCTCCGGGATCTCCACGTGGCGCTCGGCCAGCTCGGAGATGTGGACCAGACCCTCGATGCCCTCGTCCACGCGGACGAACGCACCGAACGGAACCAGCTTGGTGACCTTACCCGGGACGACCTGACCGATCTGGTGGGTCCGGGCGAACTGCTGCCACGGGTCCTCCTGCGTCGCCTTCAGCGACAGGGAGACACGCTCGCGGTCCATGTCGACGTCGAGAACCTCGACGGTGACCTCCTGGCCGACCTCGACAACCTCAGACGGGTGGTCGATGTGCTTCCAGGACAGCTCGGAGACGTGCACGAGACCGTCGACGCCACCCAGGTCCACGAAGGCACCGAAGTTGACGATCGAGGAGACGACGCCGGAGCGGACCTGACCCTTCTGCAGGGTGGTGAGGAACGTCTGGCGAACCTCGGACTGGGTCTGCTCGAGCCACGCGCGGCGCGACAGAACCACGTTGTTGCGGTTCTTGTCGAGCTCGATGATCTTCGCCTCGAGCTCCTTGCCCACGTAGGGCTGGAGGTCGCGGACGCGACGCATCTCGACGAGAGAGGCCGGCAGGAAGCCGCGGAGGCCGATGTCGAGGATGAGACCACCCTTGACGACCTCGATGACGGTACCGGTGACGATCCCGTCTTCTTCCTTGATCTTCTCGATGGTGCCCCAGGCACGCTCGTACTGAGCGCGCTTCTTCGAGAGGATCAGGCGGCCTTCCTTGTCCTCCTTCTGGAGAACCAGGGCCTCGATCTCGTCGCCGACCTTGACGACCTCGTTCGGGTCGACGTCGTGCTTGATCGAGAGCTCGCGGCTCGGGATGACGCCTTCGGTCTTGTAACCGATGTCGAGGAGAACCTCGTCCCGGTCAACCTTGACGATGACGCCGTCGACGATGTCGCCATCGTTGAAGTACTTGATCGTCTCGTCGATCGCCGCGAGGAACGCGTCCGCGTCGCCGATGTCGTTGACCGCAACCTGCGGGGTGGTGGCGGTGGTCTCGGTGCTGCTCGTCATGTGGGAAAGGGCTCCGGTTACGGACAGAAAGTCGTAGGTACTGCTACGCCGGGAGCCCTTATCGGCATCCACCGAAGACCGGACAGCCAAGGAGACCCCCGATCCGCAGAAGAGCGGCGGGGCCTCGAAAACCGAGGGGACATCAACAGATGCAAGCGCAGCCTGCTAGGTCTGAGGAGCACAGGCTCGCAGCGCAACTTGTAGCATACGGGGGCAGCCGGACACGGTCAATGCGCGAAGGCGGACACCCCCGGCGGATCGCCGGATAACCGGCACAATTCGTGGGCGGGGAGGCTCTGATGACACTTCCCAGCCACTTTCCACGGCGAGCCTCAGACGGCCGCGGTCATCCACAGACATCCACAGACATTCGCAGACTACGACGACGGGCCCCATGAACCAAGAGGACTACGCCCCCGAAGACGCGTACGACGCCGATCCGGGGTCCGGTGACGGCTCCGACGACGCCGAGGCCACCCGGCGTGACGCCGGGGAAGCGGAGAGCAGCCGGGCCAGCCGCGGCTGGTGGGACCGCAACGCCGACGAGTACCAGAGCGAGCACGGCGCCTTCCTCGGCGACGACCGCTTCGTATGGGGGCCCGAGGGGCTCGACGAGGCGGACGCGGCCCTCCTCGGTCCCGCCGCCTCCCTCAAGGGCAAGGACGTCCTGGAGATCGGTGCGGGCGCCGCCCAGTGCTCGCGCTGGCTCGCCGCCCAGGGCGCCCGCCCGGTCGCCCTCGACCTCTCCCACCGCCAGCTCCAGCACGCCCTGCGCATCGGCGATGACGTGCCCCTGGTCGAGGCCGACGCCGGGCGGCTGCCCTTCCGCGACGCCTCCTTCGACCTGGCCTGCTCCGCCTACGGAGCCGTCCCCTTCGTCGCCGACCCGGTGAACGTGATGCGCGAGGTGCGCCGCGTGCTGCGCCCCGGCGGCCGCTGGGTCTTCTCCGTGACCCACCCCATCCGCTGGGCCTTCCCCGACGAGCCCGGCCCCGAGGGGCTGTCCGTCGCCGCCTCCTACTTCGACCGCACCCCGTACGTGGAGCAGGACGAACAGGGCCGCGCCGTGTACGTCGAGCACCACCGCACGATCGGCGACCGGGTCCGCGACGTGGTGGCGGGCGGCTTCCGCCTGGTCGACCTGGTCGAGCCGGAGTGGCCCGAGTGGAACAGCCAGGAGTGGGGCGGCTGGTCCCCGCTGCGCGGCAACCTGATCCCGGGCACGGCGATCTTCGTATGCGAGAGGGACTGATCCCTTGATCCGCCAGGCCGCCCTCGGCTCCCTTCCCGTACGGGAGGCCGTGCCCGCGCTCGTCTCGGCGCTGGACGAGCACGGCACCGCCGTGCTCTGCGCCCCGCCCGGCACCGGCAAGACCACGCTGGTGCCGCTGGTACTGGCGGGGCTGGTGGGTGGCGGGCCCCGGCAGCGGGTCGTGGTCGCCGAGCCGCGGCGGATCGCCGCCCGGGCGGCCGCGCGGCGGATGGCCTGGCTGCTGGGCGAGCAGGTCGGCGGCTCGGTGGGCTTCACGGTGCGCGGGGAGCGGGTGGTGGGCCGCGACACGGTGGTGGAGGTGGTCACCACCGGTGTGCTGTTGCAGCGGCTCCAGCGGGACCAGGAGCTGGCCGGCGTGGACCTGGTGATCCTGGACGAGTGCCACGAGCGGCACCTGGACGCGGACACCGTCGCCGCGTTCCTGCTGGACGTACGGGAAACCCTGCGCCCCGAGCTCCGGCTGGTGGCGGCTTCGGCGACGACCGATGCGGCCGGGTGGTCGCGGGTGCTGGGTCAGGGCCGTCCGGGCGGCGCGCCGGTGGTGGAGGCCGCGGGGGTCTCGTACCCGGTGGAGACGGTCTGGGCCCCGCCGGCCCGGCCGGTGAAGCCCCCGCACGGGATGCGGGTGGACCCGGCGCAGCTGACGCACGTGGCCTCGGTGGTGCGGCGGGCGCTGGCGGAACGTTCCGGCGACGTCCTGTGCTTCCTGCCCGGCGTCGGGGAGATCTCCCGGGTGGCCGGGCAGCTGGGCGGCGTGGACGCGGAGGTGCTCCAGATCCACGGGCGGGCCCCGGCCTCGGTGCAGGACGCGGCGCTGACGGCCTCGGAGCACCGCCGGGTGATCCTGGCGACGGCGGTCGCGGAGTCCAGCCTGACCGTGCCCGGCGTGCGCGTGGTGGTGGACTCCGGGCTGGCCCGCGAACCCCGGGTGGACCATGCCCGCGGGCTGGGTGCGCTGGCGACCGTACGGGCCTCCCGCGCGGCCGGGCGCCAGCGGGCGGGCCGGGCCGGGCGTGAGGCGCCGGGCGCGGTGTACCGCTGCTGGACGGAGGCGGAGGACGCCCGCCTCCCTCGTTCCCGGCGCCGGAGATCCGGATCGCGGACCTGGCCCAGTTCGCGCTGCAGGCGGCGTGCTGGGGCGACCCGGACGCGGCCGGTCTGGCGCTGCTGGACCCGCCGCCCGCCGGGGCGATGGCCGCGGCGCGGGAGGTGCTGGTGGCGGTCGGCGCGGTGGACGGTGCGGGGCGGCCGACCCCGCGCGGGCTGCGGATGGCCCGGGTGGGGCTGCACCCGCGGCTGGCGCGGGCCCTGCTGGACGGGACCTCGGCCGTCGGCTCCCGCCGGGCGGCGGAGGTGGTGGCGCTGCTCAGCGAGGAGCCGCCGCGGGAGTACGGGGACGACCTGGCCGCGGCCTGGCGTTCGGCCCGCCGGGGCGGCGACGCCTACGCGGCCCGCTGGCGCACGGAAGCCCGCCGCCTGGAGCGGGCCGCGCATGACCCGACGGGGGCTCCGCCCCCGGACCCTCGCGCCTCAAACTCCCCCAGACTTCGTCCGGGGGGACCCCCAGGCGGGGCTGAAAATGCGTGGCCGGGCCCCAGTGACGACGCCGCGGCCGGGCTCGTCGCAGCCCTGGCGTTCCCGGAGCGGGTGGCCAAGGCCAAGGGTGAGGGGACCTTCCTCATGGCCTCCGGGACCGGGGCCGAGCTCCGTGACGGGTCGCCGCTGCGCCGCGCGCCCTGGCTGGCCGTGGCCGTCGCCGACAGGCCCCCGCACTCCGCCTCCGCCCGCGTCCGCCTCGCCGCCGTCATCGACGAGGACACCGCCCTGGCCGCCGCCGACCACCTGCGGAACCAGGGAGAAGCGGTGCACTGGGAGGACGGGGAGCTCGTCGCCCGCGAAGCAACACGCCTCGGGGCCATCGAGCTCGCCACCCGCCCGCTGCGCGAACCCGACCCGGCCCTCGTACGGGCCGCACTGCTCGACGGACTCCGCGCCGAGGGGCTCGGCCTGCTGCGCTGGTCCCCGGACGCCCGGCAGCTGCGGGCCCGGCTGGGCTTCCTGCACCGGACGCTCGGCGGCGCCTGGCCCGACGTGACGGACGACGGCGCCCTGCTGGACCGCGCCGGTGAATGGCTGGAGCCCGAGCTGTCGCGGGCCCGGCGCCGGGCGGACCTCGGGCGGATCGACGCCGGTCAGGCCCTGAACCGGCTGCTGCCGTGGGCCACCGGCGAGGCCTCCCGGCTGGACGAGCTGGCTCCGGAACGGCTGGAGGTGCCCAGCGGATCCCGGATCCGGGTGGACTACTCCGCCGAGCAGCCGGTGCTCGCCGTCAAGCTCCAGGAGCTGTTCGGGCTGGCCGAGACCCCCAAGGTCGCGGGTGTGCCCGTAGTCGTCCATCTCCTCTCCCCCGCCGGACGGCCCGCCGCCGTCACCGCCGACCTCGCCTCCTTCTGGCAGGGCGGCTACCGGGCCGTCCGTGCCGAACTGCGCGGCCGCTACCCCAAGCACCCCTGGCCCGAGGACCCGTCCACCGCCGAGCCCACCCGCCACACCAACGCCCGGCTCAGGCGCTGAGCTCCTCCTGCGGACCGCGCCGGCTCCTCGCCTCCAGCCACAGCGCGAGCGCGAGGAGCACCAGGCCGCCGGCCGCCAGGCCGATCGGGGCGTAGGTGTGCAGGGCGAGGACCTTCGTACGGTTCGAGGCGACCAGGTCGAAGGTGTACTTCGCGTAGTCCTCGCGCATCTTCACGTGCCCGGCGAACGCGGTGAGCTTGCCGTCGGGGCCGCTCGCCGCGATCCCGCCGCGCATCTCCTGCCGGATCTCCTGCTCGGCGTTGACGGGGGCCCCGGTCACCGGGTCGACCCAGAACATCGCCTTCGTCGTGTACCAGAGGGTGGTGCCGGTGGTCTGCTCGATGGTCGCCGGGTCGATGCCCTCGATCGGCATCTTCTTCGGCATGGCGACCTTGGTCCACGGGACGGTCTGCTCGAAGTAGTAGACCTCCATGCCCCGGTACGTGCGCGGGCCGACGTAGTGGATCGGCGAGGAGGTACGGGTCTGCGCGTCGAAGTAGAGGTAGTCGCGCGGCTCGGTGAAGAACGGCCACTTGAACTCGATGCCCTCGCGCTTGACGGCGTCCCCGTCGACCATCTCGCCGGTGGCGTGCACCGGGTCCTGGGTGTGGGCGTCGAAGATGTAGCGCTCGGGGATCTGGGAGACCATCTTCCCGTCCGGGTCGATGATGTGCGTCAGCGTGTCCCAGACGACGACGTCCTTGCCGGCGCTCGCCTCGATCTCCTTCGACGCCTCGACGTTGCCCTTGAGGGTCTGGACGATGGTGACCTTGTCGACCTTCTTGGGCTGCATGCCGTTGAAGTAGTCGAGGAGGGTCGCGTCCTTCGCCTCCAGGACCATCTCCTGGTACTGGTTCGGCGGGATCTTGGCGAGCCGCGGGTACGCGTACCAGCGCAGCAGCGGTGCGAGGGCCGCGCAGAACACGGCTAGGGCCAGCAGGACAAGGCTCGCTCTGCGTCGCATGGCCGGGCCCTCCTCTACTTTCCGGGCGCGGGGGGCGCGGTGGTGAGCAGGGGCTTGGGTGAGGTCTTGCCTTCGGGCGCCCCGAGCGCCGTGATGGCGAGGACGAGGAGCACCGCGAGGACGAGCCCGCTGGCGGCGGCGATGAATGCGCGCATGCCGGGCCTCCGGAATCTGATAGGGCGTCAGGGCGGAGGCACCGTAGCAACGCGGAGGCGAGATGAGAACCGTTCGACTACGGGGTTTCCCCCGGGCCGGTCGCCGCCGGCGTGGGTGACGGGGACGCGGACGGGGACCCGGACGGCGACGTGGACGGGGAAGGCCTGGGTCCGGGCTTCGCCGTCGCGGTGGCCGTCGGGGAGGGGCTCGTTGACGGGCTCGGCGTGGGCTTCGGGCTCGGCGTGGGGGTGGGAGTCGGCGTCGGCGTCGGCGTGGGGGTGGGAGTCGGCGTGGGAGTCGGGCTCGGCGTCGGCGTAGGTGTCGGCGTGGGTGTCGGCTTCGGTGACGGGGTCGGTGACGGGGTCGGCGTGGGTGTCGGCGACGGGGTCGGCGTAGGTGTGGGAGTCGGGCTCGGCTTCGGGTCCGGCTTCGGCGGTGTCACCGCGGGCGCGGGCGTGCCCCCCGCGTCCGGGACCTCGTGCGTCCCCTTGAGGTAGTACGTGAACCAGGACCGCACCGTCCGCAGGTACTCCGCGGAGTGGTTGTAGGAGAGCACGGCCCGGTCCAGGTCCGCCTCCACCCGCAGGTCCCGGGTGCCCGCACACAGGTACCGGCCGGCCGCGAGGGCCGCGTCGTGCACGTTGTTCGGGTTGCGCCGCCCGTCGCCGTCCGCGTCCTGGCCCCAGGCCGCCCACGTGGAGGGGATGAACTGCATCGGCCCGACCGCCCGGTCGTACCTGGCGTCCCCGTCGTAGGCCCCGCCGTCCGTGTCCGGGATGTTCGCGAAGCCGTTGCCGTCGAGCACGGGGCCCAGGATCGGCCGCACCGTGGTCCCGGACGCGTCCACCTGCCCGCCGCGCGCCTGCCCGGACTCGACCTTGCCGATCGCCGCGAGCAGCTGCCAGCGCAGCCCGCAGCGGGCGTCGCTCTCCCCCACCGTCTTCTCCGCCCGCAGGTAGGCGGCGAGCACGCTCGCCGGTATCCCCTGCGCGCCCTGGCCCACGGCCACGTCCACGACCGCCGGAACGGTCCCGGCGGCCTGTTCGGCGGGGGCGGAAGGCTGCTCGTCCGGCAGCACCACCGCCGGCGGCTCGGGGCTCACCAGCGGCGGCAGTTCGGTGAAGTAGGAGGTGTCCCCTCCGGTTCCGGCCTCCGGGAGGGGCTGCGGGCTACCCTCCCCTGCCGCGGAGATCCGCTCCGCGCGGGCGCCGGCCGGCCCCTGGGAGGCGGTCACCGCGGCGACCACCAGCGCGGAGACCAGGGCTGCCGCCGCGCCCCTGCGCAGCCTACGTCCGAATATTCGAGCCGACATGAGCCGGACCCCTCCCCCTCGACGTCCGCGTGACCCTACGTCAACTGCCTGCACAGGGCACGCACGATGGGGTGGAATTCACCACATCCCCACGTCCCGTGCAGGTCGCGCATACTGGCCGGACCGACAAGATCCAGGAGAAGTGCCATGCCGTTCACCCTCAGCCATGCGGCCGCCGTCCTTCCGGCCGTGCGCCGGACCGGGCGGGCGCGGGGGCCGTTGGTCGCCTCGGCGCTGGTCCTCGGATCGTTCGCGCCGGACACGTTCTACTTCGCCGACGCGGTCGTCGAGGGGGTCATGTCGTACGGCACGTTCACGCATTCGCTGCCGGGTGTGCTCACCGCCGACGCCGCGCTCACGGCCGCCCTCGTGGCGTGCTGGCTGCTGCTGCGCGAGCCGCTGATCGCACTCCTGCCGCGCGCCTGGCGGGGCCGTGTGCACGCCTTCGTGCGCGGCGAGCAGTGGCGGGGGCGCCAACTGCTCTCGCTCGCGCTCTGGTTCTACCTCTCTGCGGTCGTCGGCTCCCTCACGCACGTCGTGTGGGACAGCTTCACGCACCTGGACCGCTGGGGGACGAACGCGCTGCCCGAGCTCGGTGAGCCGCTCGCCTTCGGCCTGCCCCTCTACTCGTACCTCCAGTACGGGACTTCGGCGATCGCGGCCTGCGCCCTCCTCTGGTTCACGGCGACCGCCCTGCGCCGGCTGCCGCCCTCCCCGGTCCCCGCGTCCGTGCCGGTGCTGACCCGCGCCGAGATCGGGTGTGCGCTCGCCCTGCTCGTGGTGTGCGTGGCGGCCGGGGTCACGATGCGCGTGATCCGCTTCTTCACCTTCTTCGACCGGATCCGTACGCCGCTCGACATCATCCCGACCGTCTGCTTCGGGGCGGGCGGCGGCCTCGCCGTGGCCCTGCTGCTGTACGGGGTCCTCGTACGGGTCCGGCACCGCGGCGACCGCGCCGGCAGTACGCGGGAGGACGTGCGAACGCCCGTCCCCACCGCATAGCGGGGACGGGCGTCCGGTGAACCCTGCGCGGGCGGGTCAGTGCGCGGCCGACTCCCAGTCGGAGCCGACGCCCACGGACACGTCCAGCGCGGCCCGCAGCTCGACGGCGGCGCCCATCTCGCGGCGCACCAGCTCCTCGACCTGCTTCCGCTCGCCCGGGGCGATCTCCAGCACGATTTCGTCGTGGACCTGGAGCAGCATCCGCGACTTCAGCCCGGCCGCCCTGATCGCCCGGTCCACGCGCAGCATCGCGACCTTGACGATGTCGGCGGCGGTGCCCTGGATCGGGGCGTTGAGCGCCATTCGCTCGGCGGCCTCGCGGCGCTGGCGGTTGTCGCTGTTGAGGTCGGGCAGGTACCGGCGGCGACCGAAGACCGTCGCCGTGTAGCCGGTGGCGCGGGCCTCGTCCACCACGCGCTGGAGGTAGTCGCGGACCCCGCCGAAGCGCTCGAAGAAGGTTTCCATCAGGCCGCGCGCCTCGGCGGGCTCGATGTTCAGCTGCTGGGCGAGCCCGAACGCGGACAGCCCGTACGCGAGCCCGTACGACATGGCCTTGATCTTGCGGCGCATCTCGGCGTCGACCTGCGACCGCTCCACCCCGAACACCTGGGAGGCGACGGTGGTGTGCAGGTCCTCGCCGGTCGCGAAGGCCTCGATCAGGCCCTCGTCCTCGGAGAGGTGGGCCATCACGCGCAGCTCGATCTGGCTGTAGTCGGCGGTCATGAGGGACTCGAAGCCCTCGCCGACGACGAAACCGCGGCGGATCGCGCGGCCCTCGTCGGTGCGCACCGGCACGTTCTGCAGGTTGGGGTCGGTGGAGGACAGCCGTCCGGTCGCGGCGACGGTCTGGCTGAAGCTGGTGTGCACCCGGCCGTCGGCGGCGATGGTCTTGACCAGGCCCTCGACGGTGACGCGCAGCTTGGCCTGCTCCCGGTGCCGCAGCATGATCACCGGGAGTTCGTGGTCGGTCTGCGTGGCCAGCCAGGCCAGCGCGTCCGCGTCCGTGGTGTAACCGGTCTTGGTCTTCTTGGTCTTCGGCAGGTCCAGCTCGCCGAAGAAGACCTCCTGGAGCTGCTTGGGCGAGCCGAGGTTGAACTCGTGGCCGACCGCCGCGTGCGCCTCCTTCACCGCCTGCTGCACGGCTCCCGCGAACTGCTGCTCCATGGCCTCCAGGTGGTCGCGGTCGGCGGCGATGCCGGACCGCTCCATCCGGGCCAGCAGCTCGGACGTCGGCAGCTCCATGTCGTGGAGCAGCTCGGCGGCGCCGACCTCGTCGAGCTTGCCGGTGAAGGCATCGCCCAGGTCCAGGACGGCGCGGGCCTGCCCCATCAGCGCCTCCGCCTCGGCCGTCTCGTCGGCGCCGAAGGCCAGCTGCCCGTCGGCGGCGGCCGGCGCCAGCTCGCGGTGCAGGTACTCGTTGGACAGCACGTCCAGCGCGAAGGACCGGCGGCCCGGCTTGACCAGGTAGGCGGCGAGCGCGGTGTCCATGGTGACGCCCGCCAGGGTCCAGCCGTGCTCGGGGAAGACCCGCATCAGGCCCTTGGCGTTGTGCACCACCTTCGGCTTCGCCGCATCGGCGGCCCAGGCCGCGAAGGCCCGCTCGTCCGCCTCGTCCAGCTCGGACGGCTCGAACCAGGCTGCCGCCCCTGCGGCCGAGGCCAGCGCGATTTCGCTGACGTTGCCCTGGCCCAGCGCCCAGCTGTCGACGGTGGAGATGCCCAGCGGCGCGCCCGCGTGGGCCTCGAGCCACGGAGCGAGCTCGCCCGCGCCGAGCACGGAGCCGTCCAGTTCCACACTCGCCGCGGCCGGAGCCGGGGGCTCCTCCTCGGCCGCGCCCGGGTCCACGGCGAGCAGCCGCTCGCGCAGCGAGGCGTTGCGGATCTCCAGTACGTCCAGCACGCCGAGCATGGCGGACCGGTCGTACGGGAGGCGGGTCAGGTCGGCCGGGGTCTTGGGCAGTTCCACGTCCTTGACCATCTCGGTCAGGACCCGGTTGAGCTTGACGGCCTCCAGGTGGTCCCGGAAGTTCTGCCCGGCCTTGCCCTTGACCTCCTCGGCGCGCTCCACGAGCTCCGCGAACGACCCGAACTGGGTGATCCACTTGGCGGCGGTCTTCTCGCCGACGCCCGGGATGCCCGGCAGGTTGTCGGACGGGTCGCCGCGCAGCGCCGCGAAGTCCGGATACTGCTGCGGGGTGAGCCCGTACTTCTCCTCGACCTTCTCCGGGGTGAACCGGGTGAGCTCGGAGACGCCCTTGGTCGGGTAGAGCACGGTGGTGTGCTCGGAGACCAGCTGGAAGGAGTCGCGGTCGCCGGTGACGATCAGCACGTCGAAGCCGAGGGCCTCCGCCTGCGTCGCGAGCGTCGCGATCACGTCGTCGGCCTCGAAGCCGTCGACGGCGAACCGCGGGACGTGCATCGCGTCGAGGAGCTCGCCGATCAGCTCGACCTGTCCCTTGAACTCGTCGGGGGTCTTGGAGCGGTTCGCCTTGTACTCGGGGAACTCCGTCGAGCGCCACGTCTTGCGGGACACGTCGAACGCCACCGCGAAGTGCGTGGGCGCCTCGTCGCGCAGCGTGTTCGCCAGCATCGACGCGAAGCCGTAGATGGCGTTGGTCGGCTGGCCGGTCGCGGTCGTGAAGTTCTCCGCGGGCAGCGCGAAGAACGCCCGGTACGCCAGGGAGTGCCCGTCCATGAGCATCAGGCGGGGGCGGTCCGCTGCGGTCGTCTGGTCCGTCTTCTTCGATGCTGTCTCTGCCACGCCCCCGATCCTAGGCGCCCCCACCGACAAATCCGGACGGCCTGTGGGGCCCGGCAAATCCGGCGTCGGCGATGTCGGCGGGGCGTGACAGGATCGGAGGCGTACGTGCAGACAGCTCGAAGGGGAGCGCCATGGCCACCAAGCCGCCCGCAGGTGATCCGGTACAGGACGCGCCGCAGGTCGCGTCCCCGAAGCGCGCGGCCGCCGGGCTGCCCGCGATCGGGCACACGCTGAAGATCGCGCACCAGCAGATGGGCCTGGCCCGTACCGCCCGCACCCTGCTCAAGGTCAACCAGAAGGACGGCTTCGACTGTCCCGGCTGCGCCTGGCCCGAGGGCGACAAGCGGCACACCGCCGAGTTCTGCGAGAACGGCGCCAAGGCCGTCGCGGAGGAGGCGACCCTGCGCCGGGTCACCCCGGAGTTCTTCGCCGCGCACCCGCTGGCCGACCTGGCCACGCGCTCCGGGTACTGGCTGGGCCAGCAGGGCCGGATCACGCAGCCGATGTATCTGCGGGAGGGCGGCGACCGGTACGAGGCGGTCAGCTGGGAGCGGGCCTTCGCGGTCATCGCGGAGGAACTGACCGCCCTCGCCTCCCCCGACGAGGCCCTGTTCTACACCTCGGGCCGCACCAGCAACGAGGCCGCGTTCCTCTTCCAGCTCTTCGCCCGCGAGTTCGGCACCAACAACCTGCCCGACTGCTCCAACATGTGCCACGAGTCCTCGGGCTCCGCACTGAACGAGACGATCGGCATCGGCAAGGGCAGCGTCTCCCTCGAAGACCTCCACCAGGCCGAGCTGATCATCGTCGCCGGGCAGAACCCGGGCACCAACCACCCGCGCATGCTCTCCGCCCTGGAACAGGCCAAGTCCGCCGGCGCGAAGATCATTTCGGTGAACCCGCTGCCCGAGGCCGGAACGGAGCGGTTCAAGAACCCCCAGAACCCCCTCGGCATGTTCAAGGGCACCGCCCTGACCGACCTCTTCCTGCAGATCCGCATCGGCGGCGACCAGGCCCTCTTCCGCCTTCTGAACAAGCTGGTCATCGAGGCGGGCGGCGCCACCGACGAGGCCTTCATCGCCGAACACACCCACGGCTACGAGGAGTTCGCGGCCGCGGCCAAGGAAGCGGACTGGGCCGAGACCCTCACCGCCACCGGGCTGACCCGGCCCGAGATCGAGCAGGCGCTGGCCATGATCCTGGCCTCGAAGCGCACCATCGTCTGCTGGGCCATGGGCCTCACCCAGCACAAGCACGCCGTCGCCACCATCCGCGAGGTCGTCAACCTCCTCCTGCTGCGCGGCGACATCGGCCGCCCCGGCGCGGGCGTCTGCCCCGTCCGCGGCCACTCCAACGTCCAGGGCGACCGCACCATGGGGATCTTCGAGCGCCCCGCGCCCGCCTTCCTCGACGCCCTCGACAAGGAATTCGGGATCACCTCGCCGCGCGGGCACGGCTTCGACGTGGTCCGCTCCATCCAGGCCCTGCGCGACGGCGAGGCCAAGGTCCTCTTCGCCATGGGCGGCAACTTCGTCGGCGCCACCCCCGACACCGAGGTCACCGAGGCCGCGATCCGCCGCGCCTCCCTGACCGTGCACGTGTCGACCAAGCTCAACCGCTCCCACGCGGTCACCGGCCGGCGCGCCCTGATCCTGCCCACCCTCGGCCGTACCGACAAGGACGTCCAGGAGAGCGGCAAGCAGTTCGTGACCGTCGAGGATTCGATGGGCATGGTCCACTCCTCCCGGGGCAACCTCGCCCCGGCCTCCCCGCACCTGCTCTCCGAGCCCGCGATCGTGGCCCGCATGGCCCGCGCCGTCCTGGGCACGGCCTCGACGACCCCGTGGGAGGAGTTCGAGCGGGACTACGCGACGATCCGCCACCGGATCTCCCGCGTGATCCCGGGCTTCGAGGACTTCAACGCCCGCGTGGCCCGCCCCGGCGGATTCCAGCTCCCGCACGCCCCGCGCGACGAGCGCCGCTTCCCCACGAAGACCGGCAAGGCCAATTTCACCGCCGCTCCCGTGGAGTACCCGCGCATCCCGGCGGGCCGGCTGCTCCTGCAGACCCTGCGCAGCCACGACCAGTACAACACCACGATCTACGGCCTCGACGACCGCTACCGCGGGATCACCGGCGGCCGCCGCGTCGTGATGGTCAACCCCGAGGACGCCGCCGAGCTGGGGCTCGCCGACGGCTCGTACACGGACCTGGTCGGTGAATGGAAGGACGGCGTGGAGCGGCGGGCCCCCGGCTTCCGCGTCGTGCACTACCCGACCGCCCGCGGCTGCGCGGCCGCGTACTACCCCGAGACGAACGTGCTGGTCCCGCTCGACTCCACTGCGGACACCAGCAATACCCCGGCGAGCAAGTCCGTCGTCATCCGCTTCGAACCGGCCTGATAGAACGACCTCAGGACAAGCAGGTTAACGAGCGTTGACGAACGGAGCCGGCCCATGGGCGAGCAGCACGCAGTGAAGTTCCCGCAGGAGGTCCTCGACGAGTACGCGGCCCTGGGCATCGACCTGCCCGCGCTGTTCTCGGCGGGCGACCTCGGCGAGCGGATGGACATCAAGATCCTGGAGGCCTCGGCCGAGCGGGTCGTGGCCACCATGCCGGTCAAGGGCAACACCCAGCCGTACGGGCTGCTGCACGGCGGGGCCTCCGCCGTGCTCGCCGAGACCCTCGGCTCCGTCGGCGCCATGATGCACGGCGGCATCACCAAGATCGCCGTCGGCGTGGACCTGAACTGCACCCACCACCGGGGCGTGCGCTCCGGCACGGTCACCGGAGTCGCCACCCCCGTCCACCGGGGCCGCTCCACCACCACCTACGAGATCGTGATCAGCGACGAGCAGGAGCGGCGCGTCTGCACCGCCCGCCTGACCTGCCTGCTGCGCGAGGCCGACCAGGCCGCTGCCGGAGCCTGAACCGGCCGCACCACACCGCACACGGGCACCTTCCGCAGGCCCGGACCCCGCCCCGCGCGCGGCAGGTCCGGGCCTGCGCCCGTCCGCCCCCAACCCGACCGGAATGCGCCAGTCCGCGCCCATTCCGGCCGCCGCTGTTGTGTCACCGATGGTGACCGCCTACCTTCCCCTCATGGGGACCCTGCCACGCTCCACGGTCCGGTACGCCGCCTCCACCCTGCTGGCCGCGCTCGCCCTGACCGGATGCTCGCCTTCCGCCCCACCCCCCGCGGCCGGCACCGAGACCCCGGCACCCAGCCCTTCCTCCCCCGCGCAGATCTGCACCAGCCTCGTGTCCTACTGGGCGAAGGAGACCCTCCTGGGCACCAAGTGGTCCGGTCTGGACTGGGAACAGAAGGGGCTGTCCAACGACCAGTACGCGATCCACGAGGAAGCCGTGGCCGCGGGCCGCGTCGAGGAGCGAACTGCCGGACAGGGCAAGGCACTTGAGCTGATCGACCGGCTCGTCGCCCAGCGCTGCGCCGAGCAGAACGGTGCGACGTGGAGCTCGGAGAACTGGCGGCCCCCGGCGTGAGCCAGGTCACCGCATTCCCGAGCGCGCTGTCCGGCTTCCGGGCACTCGGCACCGCGGGGCCGAACCGCAGGTGAGAGGCACTTTCACGCCGAGGGCAAGATCCATCCGAGCGAAATGGATCACCCTCGCCCACCCTCGCACATCACTCTGCGTATTGGTCACGTCGTATGTAATCCCGCCTTTTCCCCTGTGAATGACCACCTGGTGAATTCTCCCGGACACACGCAGCCACATTTGGCGCAATTTGATCTAAGACAGGTGCATGGAGGCCTCAAGCCCCTTAGGGGAGCAGGTATTTCTCACGATGCGGACGTTCTCTCATGTCGCAAAACGTCCGTTTTGTCCACACTCCCACCACGCATTCTTGGCCTTGGCATAACAAGAGCGTCACATCCTCCTTTCTCCGCTCCCCGTGTTCACCACCTCGGGCCTAGAGTCACGGCCAGTCACCGCGCCGCTGGGCGCGACCAGCACGGCCGCTGTACTCCCAGTGCGGCCCGGCGACCGAACGGCACCTCACAGAGGGAGCCGCGCCAGGGAAAGGAAGAATCGTGCGACACCGTTCTTTGCTCGTCCTCACCACCGTGATCACCACGGGAGCACTGACCCTCACCGCCTGCGGATCGCGCGACGAGGCGAAGTCCGGGGACAAGACCGACGGCAAGAAGACCGTCGTCGTCATCGGCGTGGACGCCCCCCTCACCGGCTCGCTCTCCGCCCTTGGCCAGGGCATCAAGAACTCGGTTGACCTCGCGGCCAAGACGGCCAACAAGAACAACGAGGTCCCCGGAATCGAGTTCAAGGTCGAGGCCCTCGACGACCAGGCGGTCCCCGCCTCCGGTCAGGCCAACGCCACCAAGCTCGTCGGCAACAAGGACGTCCTCGGCGTCGTCGGCCCGCTGAACTCCGGCGTCGCCCAGCAGATGCAGGGCGTCTTCGCCTCCGCCAAGCTGGCGCAGGTCTCCCCCGCCAACACCAACCCCTCGCTCAGCCAGGGCGACAACTGGGGCAAGGGCGAGTTCAAGCGCCCCTTCGACACCTACTTCCGCACCGCCGCCACCGACGTGGTCCAGGGCAAGTTCGCCGCCCAGTACCTCTTCAAGGACGCCGGCAAGAAGAAGGTCTTCGTCGTCGACGACAAGCAGACCTACGGCGCCGGCCTGGCCGCGATCTTCTCCGACGAGTTCAAGAAGCTCGGCGGCGAGGTCGTCGGCACCGACCACGTCACCGTGAAGGAGACCGACTTCTCCTCCACCGCCGACAAGGTCAAGTCCTCCGGCGCCGACTCCGTCTACTTCGGCGGCCAGTACCCCGAGGGCGGCCTGCTCGCCGACCAGATCAAGAAGACCGGCGCCGTCATCCCGCTCATGGGCGGCGACGGCATCCAGGACCCGGCGTTCATCAGCGCCTCCGGTGAGGCCAACGAGGGCGACCTCTCCACCTCCATCGGCTACCCGGTCGAGAAGCTCCCCACCGCCAAGACCTTCATCGCCGACTACCAGGCCGCCGGTTACAAGGACCCGTACGCCGCCTACGGTGGCTACTCCTACGACGCCGGCTGGGCCGTCATCCAGGCCGTCAAGGCCGCTGTCGCCGCCAACAACGGCAAGCTCCCGGACGACGCCCGCGCCAAGGTCGTCGAGGCTCTCGGCAAGGTCTCCTTCGAGGGCGTGACCGGCAAGGTCGCCTTCGACCAGTACGGCGACACCACCAACAAGCAGCTCACGGTCTACAAGGTCGAGGGCGGCAAGTGGATCGACGTCAAGAGCGACACCTTCAACCAGTAATCCCCACGTCCCGCTAGCCGGGACCCCGGGCCGGTCCGTCCCGACGGCCTGACCCCCTCAAAAAACCAGCCGCGCGAGGGCGCAAACAGCGCCCTCGCGCGGAGTCTTATCCGACACGCTCATCGGAGGCCCTGCGGTGCACGAACTGCCGCAACAGCTGGCCAACGGCCTTGCCCTCGGTGCCCTTTATGGCCTCATCGCCATCGGGTACACCATGGTCTACGGCATCGTCCAGCTCATCAACTTCGCCCACGGCGAGATCTTCATGATCGGCGGCTTCGGCGCGCTCACCGCCTACGCCATCCTCCCGACCGGCACCTCCCTGCTGATCGCGATACCCGTCATGATCGTCGGAGGCGCACTCGCCTCGGTCCTCGTCGCCACCGCAGCCGAACGCTTCGCCTACCGCCCCCTGCGCAGCGCCCCCCGGCTCGCCCCGCTCATCACCGCAATCGGCCTCTCGATCGCGCTCCAGCAGCTTGTCTGGCAGTTCTACCCGGACGCCAAGAAGGCCGTCAGCTTCCCTGAGTTCAAGGGCGCCGCCTTCAAGATCACCGACAGCCTGGCCATCCAGCGCGCGGACCTCTTCGTCCTCATCCTCGCCCCGCTCTGCATGCTCGCCCTCGGCGTCTTCGTCTCCAAGAGCCGCAGCGGCCGCGCCATGCAGGCCACCGCGCAGGACCCCGACACCGCGAAGCTCATGGGCATCAACACCGACCGCATCATCGTCATGGCCTTCGCCATCGGTGCCGCGTTCGCCGCCGTCGCCGCCGTCGCCTACGGCCTCGACAAGGGCCAGATCAACTTCGAGATGGGCTTCATCCTCGGACTGAAGGCCTTCACCGCAGCCGTCCTCGGCGGCATCGGCAACATCTACGGCGCCATGGTCGGCGGCGTCGTCCTCGGCCTCGCCGAGGCCCTCTCGATCGCCTACATCGAAGAGATCCCCGGCATGTCGCAGCTCGGCGGTGGAGCCTGGTCCAACGTCTGGGCGTTCGTACTCCTCATCGTCGTCCTCCTCGTGCGGCCACAAGGCCTGCTCGGCGAGCGCGTCGCGGATCGGGCGTGAGAACCATGACCACCAACACCACCCCGCAGACCGCCGTCGCCAAGCAGGGCCCCGCCCCCGCCGCACTCCTCTACGCGGTCATCGGCGGCAGCCTCCTCACCATCGTCAGCGCCTTCCTCGCCTGGACCTGGACCGACGAGTTCCCCGGCGACCTGACCTACTACGGCAGCCCGGCGCCCATCCAGACCCTCAGCCTCATCGCCGGACTCCTCACCGCCGCCTTCGCGCTCTCCGCGCTCGGCGTCAAGGGCCTGCGCTGGCTCACCCCCACCGGCGCCCGTAAGCCCGTCTGGGTCCTCGCGCTCGGCACCCTCGCCGGCACCTGGTTCACGGTCATCGCCATCGCCGCGGTCCTCGGCGGCTTCGCCCACCTGGAACCCGGCGCCTACGTCGCCCTCGTCGGCTCGCTCATCCCGGCCCTCGCCGCGTACAAGCTCCCCGACGACAGCCACAAGGCGGCCACCGCCAAGCAGCTGCCCTCCTGGGCCGAGATCCTCATCATCACCGGCGTCTTCGCCCTCGGCCTCTACGTCATCACCTTCGGCATCGACACCGATGACAAGGAACCGCAGCTCTTCGTCACCTACCTGCTCACCGTCGGCTTCGCGGGCTTCGCCCTCCTCAAGGCCGGCCTCTTCGACCGGCTCGGCAGCCTCACCGCGAAGCACCGCCAGGTCACGCTCCTCGGCACCGCGGCCGCCGCGATCGCCTTCCCGTTCATCCAGCAGAGCGGCGACACCTACACGCTCATCGCGGTCAACATCCTGATCTTCGCGACCGTCGCCCTCGGCCTCAACGTCGTCGTCGGCCTCGCCGGCCTCCTCGACCTCGGCTACGTCGCCTTCCTCGGCGTCGGCGCCTACGCCGCGGCCCTGGTCTCCGGCAGCACCGCCTCCGCCTTCGGCATCCACCTCCCCTTCTGGGCGGCGGTCATCGTCGGCGCACTCGCCTCGCTCATCTTCGGCGTGGTCATCGGCGCACCGACCCTGCGCCTGCGCGGCGACTACCTCGCCATCGTCACCCTCGGCTTCGGAGAAATCTTCCGCATCGCCATGGGCAACCTCGACGGCGACTCCGGCCCGGACATCACCAACGGCCCCAACGGCATCCCCAACATCCCCCACCTCGACCTGTTCGGGTGGAACTTCGGGGAGTCCCACACGGTCGGCGGCATCGTCCTCGGCGCCTACGCCAACTACTACTTCCTGATGCTGCTCGTCATGGCCCTGGTCGTCCTGATCTTCGCCCGAGCCGGCAACAGCCGCATCGGCCGAGCCTGGGTCGCCATCCGCGAAGACGAGACCGCCGCCGAAGCCATGGGCATCAACGGCTTCAAGGTCAAGCTCATCGCCTTCGCCCTCGGCGCCACCCTCGCCGGCCTCGCCGGCACCGTCCAGGCACACGTCAACAGCACGGTCGTCCCCGAGAACTACGTCTTCGCCGGGCCCGTCCCGCCGAACTCCGCGTTCCTCCTCGCCGCCGTCATCCTCGGCGGCATGGGCACCATCCGCGGCCCCATCCTCGGCGCCGCACTGCTCTTCCTGATCCCGGCGAAACTGGCCTTCCTCCAGGACTACCAGCTCCTCGCCTTCGGCATCGCCCTCATCCTGCTCATGCGCTTCCGCCCCGAAGGCCTCATCGCCAACAAGCGGGCGCAGCTCGAGTACCACGACGACACCGCTGACCAGGCCCCCACGGACCTGGCCACCGCCAAGGCGGGGGCGTGAACACCATGACGACCACCACGGACACCACCACCAAGACCACGGTTCTCGAAGCCAAGGGCGTCACCATGCGCTTCGGCGGCCTCACCGCCGTCAAGGGCGTCGACCTCCAGGTCAACGCGGGCGAGATCGTCGGCCTCATCGGCCCCAACGGCGCCGGCAAGACCACCTTCTTCAACTGCCTCACCGGGCTGTACGTCCCCACCGAGGGAAGCGTCAGCTACAAGGGCACCGTCCTGCCGCCCACACCCCACAAGGTCACCGCAGCAGGCGTCGCCCGCACCTTCCAGAACATCCGGCTCTTCCACAACATGACCGTGCTGGAAAACGTCCTCGTCGGACGCCACACCCGCACCAAGGAAGGCCTCTGGTCCGCCATCCTGCGCGGCCCCGGCTTCAAGAAGGCCGAAGCCGCCAGCGAAGCGCGCGCCATGGAACTCCTCGAGTTCATCGGCCTCCAGCACAAGGCCGGCCACCTCGCGAAGAACCTCCCCTACGGCGAACAGCGCAAGCTCGAAATCGCCCGCGCCCTTGCCAGCGACCCCGGCCTCATCCTCCTGGACGAGCCCACCGCCGGCATGAACCCGCAGGAAACCCGCGCGGCCGAAGAACTCATCTTCGCCATCCGCGACATGGGCATCGCCGTCCTCGTCATCGAGCACGACATGCGCTTCATCTTCAACCTCTGCGACCGCGTCGCCTGCCTCGTCCAGGGCGAGAAGCTCATCGAGGGCACGGCGGCAGAGGTCCAGGGCGACGAGCGCGTCATCGCCGCCTACCTCGGCACCCCCTTCGAGGGCGCGCCCGGCGACGAGGAAATCGCCGAGGTCGAAGCCGCCGAAGCCCACGCGGAAGCCGAAGCCGAAGCAGCGGACTCGGACGCCGAGACCGACGCGGACGCCGACGCAGACGCCGACGCCGACGCCGACGCGGACAGCACCACCAGCACCACCAGCACCACCAGCACCACCAGCACGGAAGGAGAGGCCAAGTGACCGCACTGCTCAAGGTCGACGACCTCAAGGTCGCCTACGGCAAGATCGAAGCCGTCAAGGGCATCTCCTTCGAAGTCAACGAAGGCGAAATCGTCTGCCTCGTCGGCACCAACGGCGCCGGCAAGACCACCACCCTTCGCACCCTCTCCGGGCTCCTCAAGCCCACCGCGGGCAGCATCACCTTCGACGGCAAACCCCTCGTCGGCGTCCCCGCCCACAAGATCGTCTCCATGAAGCTGGCCCACTCCCCCGAGGGACGCCACATCTTCCCCCGGCTGACGATCGCCGAAAACCTCCAGCTCGGCGCGTTCCTGCGCACCGACAAGGACGGCATCGAGAAGGACATCCAGCGCGCCTACGACCTCTTCCCCATCCTGGGAGAGCGCCGCAAGCAGGCCGCCGGCACCCTCTCGGGCGGAGAGCAGCAGATGCTCGCCATGGGCCGCGCCCTCATGTGCCAGCCCAAGCTCCTCATGCTGGACGAGCCCTCCATGGGCCTCTCCCCGCTGATGATGCAGAAGATCATGGCCACGATCGCCGAACTCAAGGCGACCGGCACCACGATCCTCCTGGTCGAGCAGAACGCCCAGGCCGCCCTCTCGCTCGCCGACACGGCGCACGTGATGGAAATCGGCAAGATCGTGCTCTCCGGCACCGGCCAGGAACTCCTCCACAACGAGGACGTCCGCAAGGCCTACCTCGGCGAGGACTGATCACACACGTGTGAGGCCCGCCTCCCCTCGGGGGGAGGCGGGCCTCACGCACGTCCAGGATCAGACACCCGCCGCGAACGCACCCCCGGCACCGAAGACCTGCTCCGCGAAACGCTCACCGATAAGACGGTGACCCGCCGCATCCGGGTGCAGCCGGTCCGGCAACGGAAGCTCGGCGAACTCCTTCTCGCCGTACAGCGAAAGACCGTCCAAGTAGTACAGGTTCGGGTCCTCGGCCGCCCGCTGCTCCGTGATCCGGGCCAGCTCGTCCCTGATCACCCTCAGCGTCAGCTTCCCGGCCGCGACCTCCGCCTCGTCACCCGTCGCCCGGTACCGCATCACGTTCCCGTCGGGGTCCGGCGCAGTCGGACCCGGCGTGTCCTCGTGCATCGGACACAGCACCGGAGAGATCACCAGCAACGGCGTGTCCGGGTGCCCCTCCCGGATCGTGTCCAAGAACCCGTGAACGGCCGGGGCGAAGGCACGCAGCCGCATCACATCGGTGTTGACGAGGGCGATGCCGATCTTGACGCTGATCACGTCCGCCGGGGTGTCCCGCATCGCACGCGCGGTGAAGGGATCGAGAAGGGCATTGCCGCCCAGCCCCAGATTGACCAGCTCCACACCGCCCGCAGCCGCCGCCACCGCCGGCCAAGTCCCCGACGGGCTTTCCGCGTTGGAACCCTGACTGAGCGAACTGCCGTGATGCAGCCACACCCGGCGGCCGCTCTCCGGCGCAACCTCCACCGGAGCATCCGTACGCAGAGCGATCAGCTCCGTGCGCTCGTTGTGCGGCAGCCAGATCTCGACGTCCTTCACCCCGGCCGCCAACCCGGCGAAACGGGCCGTACCCGGCTCGCCGGAATGCGTTGAGGATTTCAGGGTCAGCATGTTGAAGCGGAACTCATGGCCACCGGCCACAGTCGCCTGGCCCGCCAGCCCACCGTCCACCACCAGGTCGTACACCCCGTCCGGGCTGTCCTGACCACCCTCGAACACGATCTTCGTCGGCATCGTGTCCAGCTCGATGGCGGTCGCCCCGGTACGGAACACCAGCCGCACACCGGACGGCTGCGCCTCCACCGTGGCCAACTGTGCGGCCGGGTGCTGCTTCCGCGCCCGGGCCGGCATCCGGTGCGGCAGCAGGCCGTACTCAGTGCGCTCCACCTCGAGGGCGCCGCGCAGCAGCGGCTCGATGGGCGTGGTGATCCATTCCGTCACGTCAGAGGTCATGATCCCAGGCTGCCGACCGGCACTCGAGGCCCGCCGGTGCGGGCCTCGACCCGCCGCGCACAGCAGAATTCGTCAGCCGTTGGCGGCGTTCTGCTTCTTCTCCTCGGCGTCCTCGATGACCGCCTCGGCGACCTGCTGCATGGACATGCGGCGGTCCATGGAGGTCTTCTGGATCCACCGGAAGGCGGCCGGCTCGGAGAGCCCGTACTGGGTCTGCAGGATGCTCTTGGCCCGGTCGACGAGCTTGCGGGTCTCCAGCCGGAGCGAGAGGTCCGCGACCTCCTTCTCCAGCGCCTTCAGCTCGGCGAACCGGGAAACGGCCATCTCGATGGCCGGCACCACGTCGCTCTTGCTGAACGGCTTCACGAGGTACGCCATGGCCCCGGCGTCACGGGCCCGCTCGACGAGGTCGCGCTGCGAGAACGCGGTGAGCATCAGCACGGGGGCGATGGACTCCTCCGCGATCTTCTCGGCGGCGGAGATCCCGTCCAGGACCGGCATCTTCACGTCGAGGATGACGAGGTCCGGGCGGTGCTCGCGGGCAAGCTCCACGGCCGCCTGCCCGTCCCCGGCCTCACCGACGACGGAGTACCCCTCCTCCTCGAGCATCTCCTTCAGGTCGAGACGGATGAGCGCCTCGTCCTCGGCGATGACGACGCGGGTCGTCAGCGGCGGAACGTGCGACTGGTCGGCGTCGGGCGTGGGCGTCGACTCGTGCGAGGCGGTCACTTGAGGGCTCCTTGATACGGGGCGTTACTGCTCCCCCGAGCCTACCGAGCTCCTGTATGTTTGTGACACGGAGGGTCTTCGGTATCCTTCGTTTCAAAGGGGCCCCGGTAGCCCAGCGGTAGAGGCAATGGATTCAAAACCCATTCAGCGTCGGTTCGAATCCGACCCGGGGTACTTCTCCTTCATTTCCAAGGTCGCCAAGCAAATTTCGCGATCTTCACTCGTCACGGTGAACGCACCTTCGATTTGCGGCCAACCGGACGATTAGCGGCGAAGCTCGCGGCTGTGGAGCACAATCCTTCGATACGCGAACAAGCGGTCCTGCTGTTACGCCGAGGCGTGACCAACCGGACGGTGGCCGAACACTTCGGCATCCCCCGGGGCACCGTCGGCTGGTGGCGGCACCAGGACCGAAAGCACCGGGCCGAAGCGTACGAGCGGCCGACCGACTGCCCGAAGTGCACGGGCCGGGAATTCGATGAGCGGACGTACGCCTATCTCCTGGGCCTTTACCTCGGCGACGGGCACATCATCTCGAAGCACAAGCAGCACCACCTGTCCATCTTCTGCGACGCGTCCTGGCCAGGGCTCATCGACGCCGCCGAGGAAGCGATGCACGTCGTCATGCCCCTGCCCAAGGTAGGCCGCGTACGCAGACAGGGGTGCGTCGAGGTCAAGTCCTACACGCGCCACTGGACTTGCCTGTTCCCGCAGCACGGGCCCGGCAAGAAGCACGAGCGGCGGATCGTGCTCGAGGACTGGCAGCAGGAGATCGTCGACGCTCACCCGTGGGAGTTCATCCGGGGGCTGATCCACTCCGACGGGTGTCGGGTCACCAACTGGACCACCCGGATGGTCGGCGGGGTGAAGAAGCGCTACGAGTACCCCCGGTACTTCTTCACCAACAAGTCGGACGACATCCGGAAGCTCTGTACCGACACCCTCACCAAGGTCGGCGTCCAGTGGACGGTCCTGGCCCGGGGCAGCGACCCGTTCAACGTCTCCATCGCGCGGAAGGACTCCGTGGCGCTGATGGACGCCCACATCGGGCCGAAGTATTAGGGGAGGTCGCCGTCCCCGCCCAGGTTGGCTACCAGGCGGCGGAGGGTGTCGATGGTGGCGGCGTACGTCGCGTCGTCGATGCCCTCCCGCATACGGGCGTGGACCTTGGCGTTGCGGGCGTGGGCGCGGAGGCGGCCCGCCTCACCCGATTCCGTGAGCGTCAGGCGGTCGTCGGTCTCGGTGAGCCAGCCACGGGCTGCGAGGTCCGCATACACGGTCTCGAAGTCGGTGTTCTGGTCGTCGAACGGGGTCAGCTTCGCGGTGAGGGCGGTGCGGGTCCAGGTGCCGGGGGTGCCGGCGATGTGGTTGAGGGTCCACCAGTGGGGCTGGGTGAGGTTCTCCTCGGCTAGGGCTGCGCGGAGGCCGCCTATGACGAGGGTGGCGGCTTCGCGGCTCCAGTAGCCGATGGGCTGGGCGGCGAGCTGGTCCTGGGGGTAGTCCTTGATCGTCATGCTGCGACCGTAGGACCTAGAGTCGGCTTGAGGTCAAGGCATACGAAATGGGGACCCTGTGATGAGTGAGAAGGCTCGCAAGCTGTTTGACGCGCTCGATCTGAACGCGGACGGTCAGCTGACGCGGTTCGAGGTGATCAATGCGCTGCGGTCGAAGGGGCCGACGCTTGCCGCCCAAGGTGATTTGCCGTTCTGGGCCGTGGGGGACGTGGATGCGTCGTCGGCTTTGTTCGATGCGGCTGATGCGAACGGGGATGCGGTGTTGACGTTCGAGGAGTTCGCCGCTGTGGTGGATCGGCGTTTCGGCTGGTAGGCCGGTGTCCGCGTCGGGCGATGAGGGCCCGACGCGGTGCGTGGTGTCGGTCAGCGGACTGCGTCGCCGATGCGGTGGACGCGGACGAGGTTGGTGGATCCGGTGACGCCGGGGGGTGAGCCGGCGGTGATGACGACGGTGTCGCCGGGGACGCAGCGGCCGATGCGCAGGAGTTCTTCTTCGACTTGGGCGACCATGGCGTCGGTGGAGTCGACGTGGGGGCCGAGGAAGGTTTCGACGCCCCAGGTGAGGTTGAGCTGGGAGCGGGTGGCGGGGTCGGGGGTGAAGGCGAGGAGGGGGATGGGTGAGCGGTAGCGGGAGAGTCGGCGGACGGTGTCTCCGCTCTGGGTGAAGGCGACGAGGAATTTGGCGTCGAGGAAGTCGCCCATTTCGGCGGCTGCGCGGGCGACGGCTCCGCCTTGGGTGCGGGGTTTGCTGCGTTCGGTGAGGGGCGGGAGGCCCTTGGCGAGGATGTCTTCCTCTGCCGCTTCGACGATGCGGGACATGGTCCGGACGGTTTCGACGGGGTATTTGCCGACGCTGGTTTCGCCGGAGAGCATGACGGCGTCGGTGCCGTCGATGACGGCGTTGGCGACGTCGGAGGCTTCGGCGCGGGTGGGGCGGGAGTTGTCGATCATCGAGTCGAGCATCTGGGTGGCGACGATGACGGGCTTGGCGTTGCGCTTGGCGAGTTTGACGGCGCGCTTTTGGACGATGGGGACTTGTTCGAGGGGCATTTCGACGCCGAGGTCGCCGCGGGCGACCATGATGCCGTCGAAGGCGGCGACGATGTCGTCGATGTTTTCGACGGCTTGGGGCTTTTCGATCTTGGCGATGACGGGGAGGCGTCGGCCTTCTTCGTCCATGATGCGGTGGACGTCTTGGATGTCGTGGCCGCTGCGGACGAAGGAGAGGGCGATGACGTCGGCGCCGGTGCGCAGGGCCCAGCGGAGGTCGTCGATGTCTTTTTCGGAGAGGGCGGGGACGGAGACGGCGACGCCGGGGAGGTTGAGTCCCTTGTGGTCGGAGACCATGCCGCCTTCGATGACGAGGGTGCGGACGTGGGGGCCGTCGATTGCGGTGACTTCGAGGGTGACGCGGCCGTCGTCGACGAGGATGCGTTCGCCGGTGGTGACGTCGGTGGCGAGGCCTTTGTAGGTGGTGCTGCAGGTGTGGCGGTCGCCTGGGTGGTCTTCGATGGTGATGGTGAACTCGTCGCCGCGTTCAAGGAGTACGGGGCCTTCGCGGAATCGGCCGAGGCGGATCTTCGGGCCTTGAAGGTCGGCGAGGATGCCGACGCTGCGGCCGGTTTCGTCGGAGGCTTTGCGTACGCGCTGGTAGCGCTCCTCGTGTTCGGCGTAGGTGCCGTGGCTGAGGTTGAGGCGGGCGATGTCCATTCCGGCTTCGACCAGGGCTTTGATCTGGTCGTATGAGTCGGTGGCGGGGCCCAGGGTACATACGATTTTCGCTCGGCGCATGGGGCGAGCGTATTCCCCTACCAGGGAGTAGGAAATTGGTTCCTGGTGTCCACTCAACAACCGTTGAGCAAAAGCTTGTTGACAATTGTTGAATGTGCATGGGGGTGCTCTGATGAGCACCCCCGGGTGCGCTTCGGGGCCTGTTTTTCAGAGCTGGGGCGGGGTCATGGTGAAGCGGGCGTTCACCTGGGCGTAGACGGTCTGGCGCTGGGGTTCGAGGTCGAGGGGCGGGGCGCCGGCGTCTTCGGCGGCGCTGAAGGCCATGGTGCGCATTCCGCCGCCGGTTGCGGAGGGGAAGGGGGCGGCGTTCTCGGCTCCGAGGTCGGCGAGTTCGACGAGGGCGGCGAGGCGGGCGCCGAGGGCTTCGGCGTATTCGCGGGCGCGTTGGACGGCTTCGAGTACGGCTTGGCGGCGGGCTTGGCCGTGGGCGGGTGAGGTGGGGCGCAGGGCCCACCAGGGGCCGTCGACCTGGGTGAGTTCGAGGTCGGCGAGGCGGGTGGTGAGTTCGCCGAGGGTGGTGAAGTCGTTGAGTTCGGCGGTGATGTGGACGCGGCCGTGGTAGGCGCGGATGCGTTCGGCGCGGCCGTGGCGGGTGAGTTCGGGGGTGATGGAGAAGGAGCCGGTTTCGAGTTTTTCGACGGGGTCGCCGTAGCTCTTGATGAGGTCGAGGACGGCGTTGTTGCGGCTGGTGAGGTCTTCGAGGGCGGTGCGTCGGTCGGTGCCGCGGGCGCTGACGGTGATGCCGATGCGGGCGATTTCGGGGTCGACTTCGATGCGGGCTTCGCCGCGGACGGCGACGCGGGGTACTTCGGGGGTTCCGTAGGGCTGGTGCGATGCGTCCTGGGTCATGGTTTCACTCTCGCACTGTCGCTCGTAGGGGTCCGGTGTTCGGATCGAAACCTGGTGGGGGTGTTGCTCCTTGTTACCCGTGGGTCAGAATCTACGCGCGTTGTTCAGGCCTCAAAAGGGGAGATGGCATGGCGTTCGACCGCAGGACTTTTCTGGGGACCACGGCCGCGACAGGTGCGGCCGTGGCGTTGGCGGGGGCCACGAGCACCCCGGCCGCCGCGCAGGAGGGTGTGAAGGGACCGGGGCCGCGTACGTATGCGTTCACGGTGATGGGGACGACCGATCTGCACGGGAATGTCTTCAACTGGGACTATTTCACGGACAAGGAGTTCGACGACAAGGCGCACAACGACGTCGGTCTGGCGAAGATCTCGACGCTGGTGGACCAGGTGCGGGCGGAGAAGGGGCGGCGCAACACCCTGCTGATCGATGCGGGTGACACGATCCAGGGCACGCAGCTTTCGTACTACTACGCGAAGGTGGACCCGATCACGGCGCGTCGGGGTCCGGTGCATCCGATGGCGCAGGCGATGAACGCGATCGGCTATGACGCGGCGGCGCTGGGGAACCACGAGTTCAATTACGGGATTCCGGTGCTGCGGAAGTTCGAGGAGCAGTGTGATTTCCCGCTGTTGGGGGCGAACGCGCTGGATGCGAAGACGCTGCGGCCGGCGTTCCCGCCGTACAGCATGCACCGGCTGCGGACGCCTTGCGGGCGGGACGTGAAGGTGGCGGTGCTGGGGCTGACGAACCCGGGGATCGCGATCTGGGACAAGGCGAACGTGCAGGGCAAGATGACGTTCCCGGGGCTGGAGGAGCAGGCGGCGAAGTACGTGCCGAAGCTCCGTTCGATGGGCGCCGATGTGGTGATCGTGTCGGCGCATTCGGGGTCGAGCGGGACGTCCTCGTACGGGGACCAGCTGCCGTACGTCGAGAACGCGGCGGGGCTGGTGGCGGAGCAGGTGCCGGGGATCGACGCGATCCTGGTGGGCCATGCGCACACGGAGATTCCCGAGTACCGGGTGAAGAACAAGGCGTCCGGCAAGGACGTGGTGCTGTCGGAGCCGCTGAAGTGGGGGCAGCGGCTGACGCTGTTCGACTTCGAGCTGGTGTGGGAGAAGGGCCGCTGGTCGGTGGCGAAGGTCGCGGCGAAGGTGTTGAACTCCAACACGGTCGCGGAGGACCCGAAGATCGCGCGGTTGCTGTCGGACGAGCACCGCAAGGTCGTGGCGTATGTGAACCAGGTGATCGGTACCTCGACGCAGGCGATGTCTGCGGCGGAGGGTCCGGTCAAGGACGTGGCGATCATCGATTTGATCAACCATGTGCAGGCGGAGACGGTGCGGGCGGCTCTTTCCGGTACGCAGTGGGCGGGGCTTCCGGTGGTGTCGCAGGCTTCGTGCTTCTCGCGTACGGCGGCGATCCCGGCCGGGCAGGTGACGATCAGGGATGCGGCGGGCTTGTACCCGTTCGAGAACACGCTGGAGGCGCGGCTGCTCACGGGTGCGCAGGTGAAGGACTATCTGGAGTATTCGGCGCGGTATTACGTGCGGACGGCGCCGGGTGAGGTGGTGGATCCGGCGAAGCTGACGAACTCCGAGGGCACGCCGGACTACAACTACGACGCGGTGTACGGGTTCACGTACGACATCGATGTGGCGCAGCCGGTGGGTTCGCGGATCGTGGGGTTGTCGTTCGAGGGGAAGCCGGTGGATCCGGCGGGGCAGTTCGTGCTGGCGGTGAACAACTACCGGGCCTCGGGTGGCGGGAACTTCCCGCATGTTCCGCAGGCCAGGCAGTTGTGGGCGGATTCGGACGAGATCCGTAACACGATCATCCAGTGGGTGAAGGCGAAGGGGACGGTGGATCCGGCGCAGTTCGCTTCGGTGGCGTGGCGGTTGACTCGGGAGGGTGTGCCGGTCTTCTAGATCGGCGGTCTTCCTAGGGGTGTTCGACCAGTGGGAGCAGTTCGCCTGCGGGTTGGGGGCGGGTGTGCTCCCGCTGGTCGAGGCCGAAGGTGGTGAAGGCGGTTCGGGTGGGCTGGGGGTAGGGCTCTTTGCCCGTGAGGGTGTTGAGGATGGCGGCGCTGCGCCAGGCGGCGAGGCCGAGGTCGGGGGCTCCGACGCCGTGGGTGTGGCGTTCGCCGTTCTGGACGAAGATGCTGCCGGTGACGGCGGGGTCGGTGATCATCCGGTAGCGGTCGTCGATGCGGGGGCGGTCGGAGGAGTCCTTGCGCAGGTAGGGGTCGAGGCCTGCGAGGAGGCTGGTGAGCGGTCGTTCCTTGTAGCCGGTGGCGAGGATGACGGCGTCGGTGGTGAGGCGGGAGCGGGTGCCTTGTTCGACGTGTTCGAGGTGGAGTTCGACTTTGGTGGTGGCGACGCGGCCGGCGGTGCGGACGCTGACTCCGGGGGTGAGGACGGTGTCGGGCCAGCCGCCGTGGAGGGTGCGGCGGTAGAGCTCGTCGTGGATGGCGGCGATGGTGTCGGCGTCGATGCCCTTGTGGAGTTGCCATTGGGCGGGGACGAGCTTGTCGCGGACGGGTTCGGTCAGGGCGTGGAAGTAGCGGGTGTAGTCGGGGGTGAAGTGTTCGAGGCCGAGCTTGGAGTACTCCATGGGGGCGAAGGAGGGGGTGCGGGCGAGCCAGGTGAGGCGTTCGCGGCCGGCGGGGCGGGCGCGCAGGAGGTCGAGGAAGACTTCGGCGCCGGACTGGCCTGATCCGATGACGGTGACGTGTTCGGCGCTGAGGATGCGTTGGCGGTTGTCGAGGTAGTCGGCGGAGTGGATGACGGGGACGGTGGGGGCTTCGGCGAGGGGGCGCAGGGGTTCGGGGATGTAGGGGGCGGTGCCGATGCCGAGGGCGAGGTGGCGGGTGTAGGTGCGGCCGAGGGCTTCGGCTTCGCCGTCGGGGTCGAGTTGGGTGAAGTCGACTTCGAAGAGGTCGCGTTCGGGGTTCCAGCGGACGGCGTCGACCTGGTGGCCGAAGTGGAGTCCGGGGACGCGGCCGGCGACCCAGCGGCAGTAGGCGTCGTATTCGGCGCGCTGGATGTGGAACTGCTCGGCGAAGTAGAACGGGAAGAGCCGTTCCTTGTGCTTGAGGTAGTTGAGGAAGCTCCAGGGGCTGGCCGGGTCGGCGAGGGTGACCAGGTCGGCGAGGAAGGGGACTTGGAGGGTGGCTCCGTCGATGAGGAGTCCGGGGTGCCAGCGGAAGTCGCGGCGCTGGTCGTAGAAGGCGGTGGCGAGTTCGCCTGCTCCTTGGTGCGGCAGGCCGTGGGCGAGGGCCGCGAGGGACAGGTTGAAGGGGCCGATGCCGATTCCGACGAGGTCGTGGGGGGCATCGAGCTGGGCGGTCATCGGTGGGTGCTGCCTTCCAGGAGGGCGATGAGGGTGTCCAGGTCCCCCGCGGTGGTGTGCGGGTTGAGCAGGGTGGCTTTGAGCCAGAGGCGGCCGTCGGCGTGGGTGCGGCCGAGGACGGCGCGGCCTTCGTGCAGGAGGGTGCGGCGCAGGGTGGCGACCTGGGTGTCATCGGCGTGGGTGGGCCGGAAGAGCACGGTGGTGAGGGTGGGGGGTGCGTGGAGTTCGAAGTGGGGGTGGGCGTCGAGGCGTGTGGCGAGGTGGTGGGCGAGTGCGCAGGTGTGGTCGATGAGGTGGGTGAGGCCGTCGCGGCCGAGTGAGCGCAGGGTGGTGGCGATCTTGAGGATGTCGGGGCGGCGGGTGGTGCGCAGGGAGCGGCCGAGGAGGTCGGGCAGGCCGGCTTCGGTGTCGTCGGTGGCGTTGAGGTAGTCGGCTTGGTGGGCGAGGGGGGCGAGGAGGGTGGTGTCGGGGACGGCGAGGAGTCCGGCGGCGACGGGTTGCCAGCCGAGTTTGTGGAGGTCGATGGTGAGGGATGTGGCTCGTGCGAGGCCGGTGACCTTGTCGCGGTGGCGGGGGCTGAGGGCGAGCGGTCCTCCGTAGGCGGCGTCGATGTGGAGGTCGGCGCCGTGGCGGTCGCAGAGGTCAGCGATGCGGTGGAGGGGATCGATGAGTCCGGCGTCGGTGGTGCCGGCGGTCGCGGTGACGAGGGTGGGGCCGGTGGTGGCGGCGAGGGTTCGGGCGAGGTCGGCGGGGTCGAGGGTGCCGGTGGGGGTGGGGATGGTGGTGGCCGGGGGGAGGCCGAGGAGCCAGGCGGCTCGGGGGATGGAGTGGTGGGCGTTGGCGCCGTGCAGGACGGTGAGGCGTGGGCCGTGGCGTTCGCGGGCGAGGAGCAGGGCGAGTTGGTTGGCTTCGGTGCCGCCGGTGGTGACGAGGGCGTCGGCGTGGGGGGTGTCGTAGAACTCGGCGGCGAGTGCGCGGGTGACGAGGGCCTCGATGGCGGAGGCGGCGGGGGCCTGGTCCCAGGAGTCGAGGGAGGGGTTGAGGGCGCTGGCGGCGAGGTCGGCGGCGGCCGCGACGGCGAGGGGCGGGCCGTGCAGGTGGGCTGCGCAGAGGGGGTCGGCGGGGTCTGCGGCGCCGGCGGCGAGGGTGTGGACGAGGGTCCGGAGCGCTTCGTGGTCCCCGGTTCCCTTGGTGGGGAGTACGTCGCCCAGTGCGGCCTGGACGCGGGCCGCGAGGGTGTCGGGGCCGCCGGCCGGGAGTGGCCCGCCGCGCTCCTCGGCTCCGGTGCGGAGGGCTTCGAGGACGGTGTCGAGGAGGGGCCGCAGGGCCGCGGGGCCGTTGGCTCCGCCGGCGAGCGGGGGCAGTGTGCCGGGCGGCGCGGTCATCGGGTCCTCCGGGGCTGGGAGGGGTGCGGGGCGGGGGCACCCGGCCGGTACAACGATCCGACCCGAATGGGGTAACCGCCGGGGTTTGTCCGGGATCGATTTCCGGCCGGTCCCGGACGGTCCCTGCCGATCCCTGCGGGGCGGGGCGGGGGTGCCGCTGCGCGGAGCCTCTCCCCCACCCCGCCCCTTCCCGGGGGCTCCGCCCCCAGACCCCCGCGCCTCAATCGCCGGCGGGGCTTAAGCGGTGCGGACCACCCTCAGGGCGCGGGCGAGGTCGTCGAGTTGGTCGACGAGTTTGCGGCGCAGGAGGGGGAGGATGTCCGGGTCGGTGAGGCAGGCGTGGCCGGCCTGGAGGTTGGCCTCGTCCACGGCGTAGGCCGGGAAGGCCCAGCGGCCGGCGGCTTCGCCGATGGCCGGGCCGCGGCGGGCGGCGAGGGCGACGGCCTCGGGGTAGAAGCGGGGCACGTACTCCCGTACGAGGTCGGTCTGTTCGGGCTGCCAGAAGCCCTGGGCGGTGGCGGTGAAGAGGTAGTTGGAGAGGGTGTCGTCGTGGAAGAGGCGGTCCCAGGCGGCGGCTTTGGCCTGCGCCGTGGGGAGGGCTGCGCGGCAGCGGGCCGCGCCTTCCTGGCCGGTGGCGCTGGGGTCGTCGGCGACGGCGGCGTCGATGTCGTGTTCCCCGATGGCGCCGAGGACGGCGAGGCGGGCCAGGATGCGCCAGCGCAGCTCGGGGTCGAGGGCGGGCCCGCCGGGGACGGCGTCGTCGGCGAGCCAGGCGGCCGGGGTGTCGGGCTGGGTGGCGCTGTCGATGAGGGTCCGTACGGCGGTCAGGCGCAGGCCGGGGTCTGAGCCGTCCTCGGTGCGCCGCAGCAGGTCGCGGGCGATGGAGGTGATGGTGGCGAGGGCCTCGGTGCGCTGTTCGGGGGCGACGTAGCGGGTGGCGATCTGGGTGCGGGCGAAGGTGAGGACGCCCTGGACGAGGGCCAGGTCGTGTTCCTCGGGCAGGTGTGCTTCGGCGGTGGCCAGGTAGTCGCCGGGGGCGAGTTCGCCGTCGCGGACCATGTCGCGCAGGGAGTTCCAGACGACGGTGCGGGTGAGGGCGTCGGGGATGCCGGAGAGGCCGCGCAGGACGGTTTCCACGGAGGTCTCGTCGAGGCGGACCTTGGCGTAGGTGAGGTCGCCGTCGTTGAGGACGAGGAGGGCCGGGCGCGGGCCGGTGGCGGAGAGGACCTCGTCGGAGGGGACGTCGAGGTGGAGGAGTTCGGTGCGCTCCAGGGTGCGGGCGTCGGCGGGGTCGTGGTGGTAGACGCCGGCGGTGATGCGGTGGGGGCGGCTGCCCTTGCGGTCGACGGTGAGGGTCCAGCCGCCGGGGCCGTCGCCGTCGTCGGTGCTCTCCTCGATCTGTGGGGTGAGGGTGTCGATGCCGGTGGTGCGCAGCCAGATCCGGGCCCAGGCGTGGACGTCGCGTTCGGTGTGGGCGGCGAGGGAGTCGACGAAGTCGGCGAGGGAGGCGTTGGCGAACTTGTGGCGGGCGAAGTGGGTGTTGATCCCGGCGAGGAAGTCCTTTTCGCCGAGCCAGGTGACGAGTTGGCGCAGGGCGGAGGCGCCCTTGGCGTAGGAGATGCCGTCGAAGTTGAGGAGGGCGGAGGCGGTGTCGGGGACGT
Organism: Streptomyces sp. NBC_01546; assembly: GCF_045208355.1. Classification (NCBI taxonomy): domain Bacteria; kingdom Bacillati; phylum Actinomycetota; class Actinomycetes; order Kitasatosporales; family Streptomycetaceae; genus Streptomyces; species Streptomyces sp. NBC_01546. The sequence goes on along the minus strand of NZ_CP109379.1, from coordinate 5,974,743 downwards.
CGTCGGGGTCGGGGGCGACGGGGTGGGTGGAGGGGCGCTGGTCGGCGTCGTAGCCCCAGGCCTTGCGGGTGACGCCGAATTCGGTCCAGGTGTCGGTGAAGCGGGTGGCTTCGGTGAGGGTCTGGTAGCCCATGTATTCGGCGAAGGATTCGTTGAGCCAGATGTCGTCGAACCAGGCGAGGGTGACGAGGTCGCCGAACCACATGTGGGCCATCTCGTGGGCGATGACCATGGCGCGGGTCTGGCGTTCGGTGTCGGTGACGGCGGAGCGGTAGATGAACTCGTCGCGGAAGGTGACGAGGCCGGGGTTCTCCATGGCTCCGGCGTTGAACTCGGGTACGAAGGCCTGGTCGTAGGAGTCGAAGGGGTAGGGCTCGGTGAATTTTTCCTGGTAGCGGTCGAAGCAGTCCTTGGTGAGGGAGAGGATTTCGTCGGCGTCGGCGTCCAGGTGGGGGGCGAGGGACTGGCGGCAGTGGATGCCGAAGGGCAGTCCGGCGTGTTCGGTGGTCACGCTGTGCCAGGGGCCTGCGGCGACGGCGGCGAGGTAGGTGGAGATGACGGGGGTGGCGGCGGACTGCCAGATGCCGGCGCCGTCGGTGTCCCGGTCGGCGAGGCGTGTGGTGACGCCGTTGGCGAGGACGGTCCAGTGGGCGGGGGCGGCGACGGTGAATTCGAAGACGGCCTTGAGGTCGGGCTGGTCGAAGGCCGGGAAGACCCGCTGGACGTCGTCCATGAACATCTGGGAGTAGACGTACGTCTCCCCGTCGGCGGGGTCGGTGAAGCGGTGCAGGCCCTCGCCGGTGCGGGAGTAGCGCATGCGGGCGTCGACGCGCAGCTCGTGGGGGCCTTCGGTGAGGCCGGTGAGCGGGAGGCGGTTGCCGTCGAGGGCGGCGGGGTCGAGGGGGTTGCCGTCGAGGGCGACGGAGTGCAGGAGGTCCGGTTTCAGCTCCAGGAAGGTGTCTCCGGCGGTGTTGGCGGTGAACCGGATGACGGTGGCGGACTCGAAGGTGTCGTCGCCGGCGGTGAGGTCGAGGCCGACGACGTAGTGGTGGACGTCGAGGAGCTGTGCTCGGAGCTGCGCTTCGTTGCGCGTCAGTGCGGACATGGGGCCCATGCTGCCGCAAGGGCCGGCTGGGCCCCAGCGGGTTCCAGGTCCTGTCCGAGCGATCGTCCAGGGCCTGCCGGGGCCTGTCAGGTCTGGTCTTCGCCGGCTGCGATGGTCTCGTGGTGGCGGATGACCTCGGCGATGATGAAGTTGAGGAGTTTTTCGGCGAAGGCCGGGTCGAGTTTGGCGTTCTCGGCGAGCTGGCGGAGCCGGGCGATCTGGCTGGCCTCGCGGCCCGGGTCGGCCGGGGGGAGCTGGTGCCTGGCCTTGAGGTGGCCGACCTGCTGGGTGCACTTGAACCGCTCGGCGAGCATGTGGACCACGGCCGCGTCGATGTTGTCGATGCTGTCCCGCAGGCGGGCGAGTTCGGCGGCGACGGTTTCGTCGATCCCGTTGTCGATGTCGCTGTTGTTCATGGTTCCCGAGAATACGTGGCGGGGGCGGGTGGTTCCCGGGGCAGTCGATCCGTGAGACGGGTACTGGTCAGATCTGTGACCGATTCCTGTCACAGCGGCAGGATCGCGGTGACGAGCCAGCCGCCTTCGGGGGTGGGGCCGGCGGTGAGGGAGCCGCCGAGGGCTTCGGCGCGTTCGGCCATTCCGGCGAGGCCGTAGCCGCCGCCGCGGGCGTTGTCGGAGAGTTTGGCGGGGTGGCCGCCGTCGTCGGCGATGCGGACTTCGAGGCCTACGGGGAGGGTGCGCAGGCCGATGCGGACGGCGGTGGCGGTGGCGGCGTGCTTGCCGATGTTGGTGAGGGCTTCCAGGACGATGCGGTGGGCGGTGGCGGCCACGTGGCCGGGGAGGCGGGTTTCGAGGCCTTCTTCGATGTAGAGGACGACGGGCGGGCCGCTGCGGGAGAAGCGTTCGGTGAGTTCGCGGATGTCGGCGAGGCCGGCGACGGGGCTGGTGGCGCCGTGTCCTGCGGTGGTTTCGCCGTCGTCGTTCTCGCGGAGGATCTTGACGAGGCGGCGCATGGAGCCGAGGGCTTCGTCGCCGGCGGTTTCGATGCGGCCGAAGATCTCGGCGGCGCGTTCGGCGGAGACCTTGGTGAAGCGGGCGGCGCGGGCCTCGACGACGATGCCGGTGACGTGGTGGGCGACGAGGTCGTGGAGCTCGCGGGCGAGTTCCAGGCGTTCGGCGGTGCGGACGGCGCGCAGGTCGCGTACGCGCTGGTCGGACTGGAGGCGCAGGAGGAGGGAGTAGGCGCCGACGACGACGGTGAGGACGGAGAAGAGGAGGGTGAAGCGGCCGGGGTCGGTGTCGCGTATGGGTACGGCCATGCAGCCGAGGCCGAGGAGCGGGCCGAGGACGGCGGCGGTGCGGGCGGGGGCGCGGAGCAGGACCTGGGAGAGCAGGACGAGGAGGGCGATGGCCTCGCCGCCGCCCCAGACGATGAGGGGGTGGTCGCCGAAGATTAGGGAGAGGGTGACGGTCCAGGTGACGGCGGCGGCGAACCAGGCTCGGGTGAGGAGGGGGATGCGGGGCCAGGGTGCGGCGCTGAGGCAGACGAGGATGCCGGATGCCCAGACGGCGGCGTGGGGGAGGCTGGGCTGGCGGGCGAGGACGACGCCTTCGAAGGTGACGAGGGCGAGGAGGACGAGGGAGAGGCCGAGGCGGATGGCGTCGGCGGTGTGGGGGTGGCGGCGGGCCCATCCCGCCAGGGGGCTCACGGGGGCGGGGTCACGCCGTGGTGGCGGCCAGGCCGCTTTCCCATGCCCAGGCGGCGATCTCGACGCGGTTGCGGGCGTCGAGTTTGGCCTGGACGTTGGCCAGGTGGGTTTTGACGGTGGACAGGGAGACGAAGAGTTCGGCGGCGATCTCGGCGTTGGTGAGCCCGCGCGCGAGGCAGCGTACGACTTCGCGTTCCCGTTCCGTGAGGGGTTCCGCGGGGCGGCGGGTCCGGGTGGCCGCGGTCTGTGGGGCCATTTCGCGCAGCAGCCGCACCGTGATGGCGGGCGAGACGAGTGAGTCGCCGACGGCCGCGGCGCGTACCGCTTCAACCAGCATGGCCGGGCTGGCGTCTTTCAGGAGGAAGCCGGATGCTCCGCCGTGGAGTGCCGCGTGGACGTATTCGTCGAGGTCGAAGGTGGTGACGATGACGATGTGCGGGGTGTCCTGGCCGGAGAGGCGGCGGGTGACTTCGAGGCCGTCGAGCTTCGGCATGCGGATGTCGAGGAGCAGTACGTCGGGCCGGTGCTCGGCGACGGCGGTGAGGGCGGCTTCGCCGTCGACGACGTCGGCGACGACCTCGATGTCCGGCTGGCTTTCGAGGATCATGCGGAAGCCGGTCCTGACCATTTCCTGGTCGTCCGCGATGACCACTCTGATCGCCATGCGTTGCCTGCCCCACTGTCGCCCGCTGCCGCCTGCGCTTCGTTCCCATGGGACCGGTGCGGGCGCCGGCCCGCAACCGCACAGGGGACCATCGGGCGGTACTGCTGCCGACGATACGTACGCACGGGGCGCGGGGCCTCGTCCTTCCGGCCCGTTCTCAGGGGGCCGGAAGGACGAGGGGCGGGTGCTACATGGCGGCCGCGGCGCTCTTGATCGCGGCGGCGAAGGTGGAGACCTCGGTGTAGACGCCGGGGTAGTCGGGCCGGGCGCAGCCTTCGCCCCAGCTGACTATGCCGACCTGGATCCAGGCGTTGGCGCTGTCGCGGCGGAACATGGGGCCGCCGGAGTCGCCCTGGCAGGTGTCGACGCCGCCCTGGGCGAAGCCGGCGCAGATCTCTTCGCTCGGGATGAGGGAGCTGCCGTACGAGGCCTGGCAGCTGGCGTCGGAGACGAAGGGGACGGTGGCCTTCATGAGGTAGCGCTGCTGGCCGCCGCCTTCGCGGGTGGCGCCCCAGCCGGCGACGGTGAAGGTGCCGTTGTCGTACTGCTTGGTCTCGGCGATCTTGAGGGTGGGCAGGTTGATGGGCTGGGCGAGCTTGATCAGGGCCCAGTCCTTGCCGCTGCCGTTGTAGCCGGGGGCCTGCTTGACCTTGGTGGACCTGACCTTGATGGCGCTGGAGCTGTTGAGGTCGACGACTCCGGCGGTGGCGGTGATGGAGGTGTTGTTGCCGGAGCCGTTCACACAGTGGGCGGCGGTGAGGACGATCTGCTGGGTGTAGAGGGCGCCGCCGCATCCCATGGAGAGGCGGACCATGAAGGGGAATTCGCCCTGGGCGGCGCGGGTGCCGCCGACGACGGGGGCCGGGCCGGCGCTGGCGGTGCCGGGCTGGAGGCTGACGGCCGCGAGGGCGACGGCGCCGACGGCGAGGGTGCGCTTCATGAACCGCACGAGGGTAGACACAGTCAACACACTGCCTTTCGTGGGGGGTTGGGCCGTGCGCGTCATTGGGTGAATGACGAGTCCATGACACATCTGATGTATGGCGGGCATCAAGAACGCGTTTTCGGACAACTTCCCGCTCTGGGGGCGGCATGACGGAGAACAGCAGGCACAGCAGCCCGGTCGAGCACGGATTTCCGCACCTGGAAACGGTCCGCGCCTCGATCACGGCGCTGTTCCGCCGGCTGACCCCCGACGGGATCCGGGCCTACGACACGAGCTTCGCCCCCGCCGACGCGGCCTTCGGCCGCGACGAGGACCTACACCTGGGGGCCCACCGGGTGGCCTCCGCGATGGTGCGCGCCCTGCGGCTGCCCGACGCCCGCATGGTGGTCGCCTTCCGGCCGATGCGGGACGCGGCCACGGTGGAACTGGCCGCGGGCCCCGAGTACTTCGTCGAGGTCAGCGACCGCTTCCGGGTCCACCGCCGCGACCTGGCCGCCGCCCTGGCCCACGAGGTCACCCACGTCCTGCTGCACCGCCTGGACCTGCGCTTGCCCACCACCGCGGAGAACGAGATCCTCACCGACACCGCCGCCGCGTTCCTCGGGGCCGGCTGGCTGCTGCTCGACGCCTACCGCGAGGACGCGCTCACCCACCAGAAGCTCGGCTACCTCACCCCGGAGGAGTTCGGCTACGTCCTGGCCAGGCGCGCCGGCCTGTTCGGCGAGGACCTCTCCACCTGGTTCAGCAGCCCGCAGGCGTACGAGGCGTACGTGCGCGGCCGCGCCCTGGCCGAGCGGGAGCGGCGCCGGGCCCCGCTCGCCGCCGCCTCCGCGCACGCCCGGCGCCGGTACGCGAGGGCGCGGCGCACCGGCACTCCCCCGGCGGACGGGTCGGCGTACCGCTTCGAGCCGGACGGCGCGGGGCTGCTGGTGAGCTTCCCCTGCCCGGTGTGCGGGCAGCGGCTGCGACTCCCGGTGCGCGGGCCGCTCAGGGCCCGGTGCGGGCTGTGCCGCACGGTGCTGGAGTGCGACACCTAGGACCGTCCGGGCGCCCTGTCCGGGCGCCTGTCGGGGCGGAATTCACCTTGATTCACCGCCCGGCCACGAAAAGTTTCCTACCGGCCAGTAGACATGGGGGTGAATCTGGCCAACTCTGGTCGCGTACATGCCAAGACGTGACCGAGGAGCGCCCCCCATGCGCAGCACCCGCCGCACCCGCACGACCCGTACCACCGCAGCCGGCGTGGCCGTCGCGGCCGCCGTCCTGACCCTGCTGCCCGCCACCGCCGCCGAGGCGGCCCCGGCCCCGGCCGCCGCACCCGCGTCGGTCTCGGCCTCCGCGCCCGGCGGCAACGCGGCGATCCTCGGCATCGACTACGCCACCTGGCAGCGCGACGTCGCCACCGTCATCGACGCGGTCCGCCCCGCCATCGAGCAGCGCATCGCCGCCTCGCCCGCCGGCGAGAAGCCCGCGATCGTCCTCGACATCGACAACTCCTCGCTGGAGACGGACTTCCACTGGTTCTGGACCTTCCCGACGCCCGCGATCGCCAAGGTCCGCGAGCTGACCCGGTACGCCAACGACCGCGGGGTGGCGATCTTCTTCGTCACCGCCCGCCCCGGGATCATCTACTCCCTCACCGAGCGCAACCTCAAGGCCGTCGGCTACCCGGTCTCGGGGCTCTACGTCCGTGATCTGCCGGACCTGTTCGACGAGGTGAGCGCGTACAAGACGGGCAAGCGCGCCGAGATCGAGGGCCGCGGCTACACGATCATCGCCAACATCGGGAACAACGCGAGCGACCTGGTCGGCGGCCACGCCGAACTCACCGTCAAGCTGCCGGACTACGACGGCAAGCTGTCCTGATCCGAGGAATCCGAGGAATCCGAGGAATCCGAGGAATCCGAGGAATCCGAGGAATCCGAGGAACGTGTGCGGGCCGCGGTCGGTGACCGCGGCCCGCACGTGTTTCCCGTACGCACCCCGCTTACGCCACCACGGGCTCGACCCCGGGCCGCCCCTCGGCCCCGGTCCCTGCCTCCGCCCCTGCCTCCGCCCCTGCCTCCACCTCCGGTGAGATCGCAGTGCGCGGCAGGGCCAGGCACAGCACCGCGCTGAGCAGGAAGCCGGCGCTCACCCAGGGCATCGCGGTGGTCAGGGCGTGGGTCGGGCCGCCACCGGCGAGGGCGCCGAAGAAGACGGAGCCGATGACGGCCGCGCCGAGGGCGCCGCCGAACTGCTGGGCGGTGGAGAAGATTCCGGAGGCGCCGCCCGCGATGTCGGCGGGGACGGCGGACAGCACCACGTTCACCAGCGGCACCACGAGGAAGCCGAGCCCGGCGCCCGCGACGAGCAGGCCGGGCACCAGCGGCCAGGCACCGGCGTGCGCCTCGGTGGAGTGGGCGACGGCGTACCAGACCCCGGCGAAACCGCCCGCCATCATCAGCGCGCCGCCGACGAGTACGAGGCGGCCGAAGCGCACGGCGAGGGCGCCGGCGGCCGGGGCGGTGAGGAAGCCGCCGGCCGAGAAGGCGACGGTGACCAGGCCCGCCTGCATCGGGGTGTAGCCCTCGCCGCCCTGGAGCCAGATCGCGAAGATCAGGAAGAAGCCCTGCATGCCGACGGAGAACAGCAGTTGGACGGCGAGGCCGAAGGAGAAGGCGGGCAGCCGGAACGCCCGGACGGGCAGCAGCGGTACGGTCGCCCCGCGCCGCCGGGCTTCGAGGATGCCGAGGCCGACGACGGCGAGCACTCCGGCGGCCAGGCACAGCCAGCCCCACAGCGGCCAGCCGTTGGCCTCGCCCTGGACCAGCGGCAGCACGATGGCGATCAGGCCGGCGGCGAGGACGATGCTGCCGAGCAGGTCGGGCCGCCCGGCGCCGCGCTCGCGGGTGGCGGGGACCAGCACCGCGCCGGCGGCGAGGGTGGCCACGGCGACGGGCACGTTGACGAGGAAGACGGAGCGCCAGCCCCAGCCCAAGAGGTCGGCGTCGGTGAGCAGGCCGCCGAGCAGCAGTCCGATGGCCGCGGCGAAGCCGGCGACGGCTCCGTACATGCCGAAGACGGCGCCGCGCTCCTTGCCCTGGAAGAGGGTGCGGAAGGAACCGAGCACCTGGGGCATCAGCAGGGCGGCCATCACGCCCTGGGCGGCGCGGGCGGCGATCAGCTGGCCGGGGCTCTGGGCGAGGCCGCAGGCCAGGCTGGCGAGGCCGAAGCCCGCCGTCCCGGCCAGGAAGAGCGCCTTGCGGCCGTACCGGTCGCCGAGGTGGCCGGAGACGATCAGGGTGGCGGCGAAGCCGAGCAGGTAGGCGGAGACGAGCCACTGCAGGGCGCTCTGCGAGGCGTGCAGGTCACGGCCGATGGAGGGGATGGCGACGTTGACGATGGTCACGTCGAGGAGGTCCATGAGCGCGGCGACCATCATGACGACGGCGGCGGCCCAGCGGCGTGGATGGGGGGTCATCATGACGGCCTCCGGAATTATTTCGTTCGGGCGAACGAAAGACTGACACGCGGGCAGGCGTGATCGCAACTCTTTCGTTCGTGCGAACTAAATTCTTGGTACGGTGCCTTCATGAGCGATGAGGCGGACGCGCGCCGCGCCGCGGTACTGGAGGAGCTGAACCGCACCGGCCGGGAGACCAGCGCGGTGACGGTGATGTTCCACGAGGCGGTGGCGGCCAGGCGCGGCCTGGGCGCGACGGAGGCGAAGACCATCGACCTGCTGCTGCGCCACGGCCCGCTCACGGCGAAGGACCTGGCCGGGCAGTCGGGCCTGGCCCCGGCCTCGGTGACGGGGCTGGTGGACCGGCTGGAACGCAAGGGTTACGTGCGCCGGGCCGAACACCCCACGGACAAGCGGCGGGTGGTGGTGGAGGTCCGCCCGGAGAAGATCCGCGAGCTGGAGCCGGTGTACGAGGACTGGGCCCGCGAAGTCGCCGGACTGTGCGGGGAGTTCACCACGGAGGAACTGGAAACGGTGATCCGCTTCCTCCGCGGCTCGAACACCCGCCAACGCCGCGCGGCGGCCCGCCTGTCGGACGCCTGACCGGGCTCCGCCCGGCCGCCATCAGGAGCCGTAGACCGGGAGCGGGGACTCCGCCGCGGCGAGGAGTTTCACGGTGGCCTCGCCCGCCTCGGCGGGGGTCCAGCGGGCGTCCCGGTCGGCGGTGGGGCCGGGGCGCCAGCCCTCCATGACCGTGATGCGGCCGCCCTCCGCCTCGAAGACCCGCCCCGTGACACCGGCCGAGGCCTCGGAACCGAGCCACACCACCAGCGGGGAGACGTTCTCGGGGGCCATCGCGTCGAACGCCCCGGCGACCGGCGCGGCCATGGTCTGCGCGAAGGTCTGCTCCGTCATCCGGGTCCGCGCCGCCGGGGCGATCGCGTTGACCTGGACTCCGTACCGGCCCATCTCCGCGGCCGCGACCAGCGTGAGCCCCAGGATCCCGGCCTTGGCCGCGCTGTAGTTCCCCTGCCCCACCGAGCCCAACAGCCCCGCCCCCGAAGAGGTGTTGACCACCCGGGCGGCCACCGGCCGGCCGGCCTTCGCCTCCGCCCGCCACCACGCTGCCGCCGCCCGCAGCGGCAGGAAGTGCCCCTTCAGGTGGACCCGCATGACGGCGTCCCAGTCGTCCTCGTCCAGGTTCACCAGCATCCGGTCCCGCAGGAACCCGGCGTTGTTGACCAGCGTGTCCAGCCTCCCGAACGCCGAGACCGCGCACTCCACCAGCGAGGACGCCCCCTCGCCCGTGGCGATGTCCCCGCCGTGCGCCACCGCCTCCCCGCCGAGCGCCTGGATTTCGGAGACGACCAGGCCGGCCGGGGAATCCGGCCCGGGCAGCCCGTCCAGCCCCACTCCCAGGTCGTTGACGACGACCTTGGCCCCCTCCGCCGCGAATGCCAGCGCGTGGGCCCGCCCCAGCCCCCGCCCCGCGCCCGTCACGATCACGACCCTGCCTTCGCACAGTCCCGCCATCTCAGCTCTCCTTGTTCACGGTTGCCGCATCCAGAAACGCGGGGCGTTCCCCGCCCCCGTGCACGAGCAGGCTCGCCCCGCTCACGTACCCCGCCCGGCCCGAGGCCAGGAACACCGCCGCCTCCCCCACGTCCGAGGGTTCCGCCAGCCGCCCCAGCGGTACGGTCGCGCCGACCGCCGCGATCCCGGCCTCGTCCCCGTAGTGCAGGTGCGACAGCTCGGTCCGCACCATGCCCAGGACCAGCGAGTTCACCCGTACCTCGGGGGCCCACTCCACGGCCATGGAGCGGGCCAGGTTCTCCAGCCCCGCCTTCGCCGCCCCGTACGCCGCCGTGCCCGGGGAGGGCCGGGTGCCGCTGACGCTGCCGATCATCACCACCGAGCCACGTGCCTCCCGCAGCCACGGGTAGGCGGCGAGGGAGGCCGTCATCGGCGCCAGCAGGTTCAGCTCGACGACCCTGGCGTGGCGTTCCGCCTCGCCCTCCCCCAGCAGCCGGTACGGGGTGCCGCCCGCGTTGTTGACCAGGCAGTCGAGGCGCCCGTACCGGCGCGCGACCGCGCCGAAGAAGTCCTGCACGGCCGCCGGATTGCGCAGGTCGACGGCGGCGAAGGAGGCCTTGCGGCCGTCCGCGGAGACGGGTTCCTCCGGGGGCCGCCGCGCGCAGACGACGACCTCGGCTCCCGCCGCGAGGAACGACCGGGCGATCCCGGCGCCGACGCCCCGGGTCCCGCCGGTGACGACGGCGACCCTCCCGTCGAGCTCCATAGGCTGCTACCTTCCTCACCTAACAAATGTTTGGTGGAAAGGTAGCTGATCCTCTCATGGGTGTCTCCACCTCGAGCCCGGGCAAGGGCATCGCACTCGTCACAGTCGACTTCCCACCCGTCAACGCGCTCCCCGTGCAGGGCTGGTACGACCTCGCCGACGCCCTGCGCGGCGCCGGCCGCGACCCCGAGGTCCGCTGCGTCGTCCTCGCCGCCGAGGGCCGTGGCTTCAACGCCGGTGTCGACATCAAGGAGATGCAGCGCGACGCCGGCCACGCCTCGCTCATCGGCGCCAACCGGGGCTGCTACGAGGCCTTCGCCGCCGTGTACGAGTGCGAGGTGCCGGTGGTCGCGGCCGTGAACGGGTTCTGCCTGGGCGGCGGCATCGGCCTCGTCGGCAACGCCGACGCGATCGTGGCGAGCGAGGACGCGACCTTCGGACTGCCCGAGCTGGACCGGGGCGCGCTGGGCGCCGCCACCCACCTGGCCCGTCTCGTGCCGCAGCACCTGATGCGCGCGCTGTACTACACCTCGCGCACCGCGACCGCGGCCGAACTGCACGCGCACGGCTCGGTCTGGAAGGTGGTCCCCCGCGGGGAACTGCGGGCCGCCGCCCTGGAACTGGCCGCCGAGATCGCCCGGAAGGACGGCTACCTGATCCGGCTGGCCAAGGCGGCCATCAACGGCATCGACCCGGTCGACGTGCGCCGCAGCTACCGCTTCGAGCAGGGCTTCACCTTCGAGGCCAACCTCAGCGGGGTCGCCGACCGGGTCCGCGACACTTTCGGGAAGGAAGCGAGTTCATGACCGACAAGAGCATGACCCCCGAAGAGGTGGTCGGGCAGCTGCGCAGCGGTATGACCCTCGGCATCGGCGGCTGGGGTTCGCGGCGCAAGCCCATGGCCCTGGTGCGAGCACTGCTCCGCTCCGAGATCACCGATCTCACGGTGATCTCGTACGGTGGCCCCGACGTGGGCCTGCTGGCCGCCGCGGGCCGGATCCGCAGGCTCGTCGCCCCCTTCGCCACCCTCGACTCGATCCCGCTGGAGCCCCATTTCCGGGCCGCCCGCGAGCGCGCCGCCTTCACCCTCACCGAGCTCGACGAGGCCATGTTCATGTGGGGCCTGCACGCCGCCGCCAACCGGCTGCCGTTCCTCCCCGTCCGGGCCGGCCTCGGCTCCGACGTGATGCGGGTCAACCCGGAGCTTCGGACCGTCACCTCCCCGTACGCCGACGGCGAGGAGCTCGTCGCCGTCCCGGCCCTTCGGATGGACGCCGCCCTGGTCCACCTGAGCCGCGCCGACCGCCTCGGCAACGCCCAGTACCTGGGCCCGGACCCGTACTTCGACGACCTGTTCTGCGAGGCCGCCGACGCCGCGTACGTCTCCTGCGAACAGCTCGTGGAGACCGCCGAGCTCACCAAGGCCGGTCCCCCGCAGTCCCTCCTCGTCAGCCGGCACTCCGTCACCGGGGTCGTCGAGACCCCGAACGGCGCGCACTTCACCTCCTGCGTCCCCGACTACGACCGCGACGAGGCCTTCCAGAAGCTCTACGCGACCACCCCCTGGCCCGAGTTCGCCGAGCGCTTCCTGTCGGGGGCGAGCGAGCACGACTACCAGTCCGCCGTCCGGACCTGGCACGAGGAGCAGCAGTGATCAGTCGTTCGGAATACTGTGTGATCTCATGTGCCGAGGCCTGGCGCGACAACGGCGAGGTGCTCGCCAGCCCGATGGGCCTGGTCCCCTCCTTCGGTGCCCGGCTCGCGAAGCGGACCTTCTCCCCCGACCTGCTCCTGACCGACGGCGAGGCCATGCTCGTCGGACTCGACGGCACGGCCGAGGGCTGGCTCCCGTACCGGCGCCACCTGACCATGGTCACCGGCGGCAGGCGCCACGTGATGATGGGCGCCAGCCAGATCGACCGTTTCGGCAACCAGAACATCTCCTGCATCGGCGACTGGGCGAAGCCTGCCCGCCAGCTCCTCGGGGTGCGCGGGGCGCCCGTCAACACCCTCAACAACCCGGTGAGTTACTGGATCCCCAAGCACTCCACCCGGGTCTTCGTCGAGCGGGTCGACATGGTCAGCGGCGTCGGCTACGACCGCGCCGAGGCGGCCGGGGTGACCCGCTACCACCGCCTGCCCCGGGTGGTCAGCGATCTCGGCGTCTTCGACTTCAGCGGCCCCGACCGCTCGATGCGCCTGGTCTCCGTCCACCCCGGGGTCACCGTCGATCAGGTCCGGTCGGCCACCGGCTTCGACCTGGCCGTCGACGGCCAGGTCCCGTACACGCGGGAGCCGACCGCCGAGGAGCTGCGCCTGATCCGCGAGGTCATCGACCCCAAGGGCCTGCGCGACCGCGAAGTGCGGGTCTGAGCCGATGGAGACGGCATTCACCAAGCTGGTCGGGGTAGCGCACCCGATCGTGCAGACGGGCATGGGCTGGGTCGCCGGACCCCGCCTGGTGTCGGCCGCGGCGGGCGCCGGGGCCCTGGGGATCCTGGCCTCGGCGACGATGACCTTGGATCAGCTGCGGTCGGCGGTCCGGGAGGTCAGGTCCCGGGTCCCGGAGGGCACCCCCTTCGGGGTCAACCTGCGCGCGGACGCCGGGGACGCGGCCGAACGCGCCCAGCTGATCATCGACGAGGGGGTGCGGGTGGCTTCGTTCGCCCTCGCGCCCTCCCGGGAGCTGATCGCGCGGCTCAAGGACGCGGGCGTGGTCGTCATCCCCTCGATCGGGGCCCGGCGGCACGCCGAGAAGGTGGCCGCCTGGGGCGCCGACGCGGTGATCGTGCAGGGCGGGGAGGGCGGCGGGCACACCGGGGACGTGGCCACGACCGTACTTCTGCCGCAGGTCGTCGACGCCGTGGACATCCCGGTGGTCGCGGCGGGCGGTTTCGGCGACGGCCGCGGCCTGGTCGCGGCCCTGGCGTACGGGGCCGCCGGCATCGCGATGGGCACCCGGTTCCTGCTGACCTCGGACTCCACCGTCCCGGACGCGGTCAAGGCCGAGTACCTGAAGGCCACGGTCAAGGACGTCACCGTCACCACGGCCGTCGACGGGCTGCCGCACCGGATGCTCCGCACCGAGCTGGTCGACTCCCTGGAGCGGGCGGGCCGCGCCAGGGCGCTGGCGCGGGCGGTCCGGCACGCGGCGGGCTTCCGGAAACTGTCCGGCCTGAGCTGGCCGCAGATGGTGCGCGACGGTCTCGCGATGAAGCACGGCAAGGACCTGTCGTGGAGCCAGGTGCTGCTCGCCGCGAACACCCCCATGCTCCTCAAGGCGTCCATGGTCGAGGGCCGTACGGACCTCGGCGTCATGGCATCGGGCCAGATCGCGGGCGTGATCGAGGATCTCCCGTCCTGCGCGGAGCTCGTCTCCCGCGTCATGGCCGAGGCACAACAGGCACTCGAAGCACTGCACTCGCTCCGCACCCTGCCACCACCAGGGTGATCCCCCTTCTCCGTCACGGGAGTTGCCTCCATGAGCCGTGCCAGAATCCGCCTGGCGACCGCGGCGGCCGCCGCCGCCCTCGCCGTCGGAACCCTGCCCGCCGCCTCCGCCACCGCATCCGCGGCGCCGGCGGCCGGCGCGGGCTTCCGCCACCACCTGCGGGCCGAGGCGATCCGCCAGATCCCCCTCCAGGGCGCCGTCAACGTCCGGGACATCGGCGGCTACCGCACCTACACCGGCGGGCAGATCCGCCAGGGGCTGGTCTACCGGTCCGACGCGCTGAGCAAGCTGACCGCCGCGGACCTCACCACGGTCTCCGGTCTCGGCCTCACGAAGGTCGTCGACTTCCGCATCCCGATGGAGCTCCAGTACGACGGCGCCGACAAGCTGCCGCCCGGGCTCTCTGCCACCTCGCGCCCGGTCAGCGACCTCGGCCTCTACGGGACCCTCGTCGGCGCGATCTCCAGCGGTGACCCCGTCAAGCAGGAGCAGATGCTCGGCGGCGGCCGCGCCGAGGCCTACATGCGCGACATCTACCGCACCTTCGTGACCAGCCCCGAGAACCGGGCGCAGTTCGCGGCGACCCTGCGGGAGATCGCGGACGGCGGGCAGGGCCCGCTCCTGTTCCACTGCACCTCCGGCAAGGACCGCACCGGCTGGATGAGCTACGTCCTGCTGCGCGCGCTGGCGGTCCCCGAGGACGCGGCCGGACGCGACTACCTGGCGTCGAACACCTTCCGCGCCGCGTACGACGCCCAGCTGCGGGCGGGCCTCAAGCAGTCCGGGCGGATGCAGAACCCGGACCTGCTGATCCCGCTCCAGGAGGTCCGCCAGGACTACCTGGACTCCGCGACGGCGCAGTTGGAGGCCGACTACGGCAGCTTCTACGGCTACCTGACGGACGGCCTCGGCCTGGACCTGCGGACGCTGGCGAGGCTCCAGAACAAGATGGTCCGCTAGCGGACAGCACGACGCCGGGCAGTGCTCACAAAGCACTGCCCGGCGTGGTCGTACGTCTCTACGGGTGGGGTCAGACCGCCCGGCGGCGGCCCTGGCCGCCGGAGCCGACCCGGCTGCGCGCGGAAGCCGCGGCCGCGCCACCGGAGGCGCCGCCCCCGGTACGCCGGCCCTGGCCGGCGGAGCCGGTGGCCCCGCCGCCGCTGCCCTGGCCACGACGGGCCTGGCCCGACCCGGAGGCCGCCGGGGCCTGCCCGGAGCCGCCACCGCCGGAGCGGCGGCCGCGGCCGCCGGCCGCCGGGGCGCCGCCCGTGGCGGAGCCGGTACGGGGTCCGCCGGAGCGGCGGCGCGAGCCGGAGCCCGAGCCGGAGCCGTTGCGGGGCTTCGGCGCGGTCGGCTGCGGCACGTCCAGCACCACGGGGATGCCCGAGGGCTCCTTGGCGCCGGTCAGCCGGGCCAGCTCCGCGTCGGAGGACCTGATCTGCGCGGTGCGCGGGGAGATCCCGGCGTCCGACATGAGGCGGGTCATGTCCCGCTTCTGGTCGGGCAGCACCAGGGTGACCACGCTGCCGGACTCACCGGCGCGGGCGGTACGGCCGCCGCGGTGCAGGTAGTCCTTGTGGTCGGTCGGCGGGTCCACGTTGACGACGAGGTCGAGGTCGTCGATGTGGATGCCGCGCGCCGCGACGTTCGTGGCCACCAGCGCGGTGACCTCGCCCGTCTTGAACCAGTCGAGGGTGCGGTTGCGCTGCGGCTGCGAGCGCCCGCCGTGCAGGCCGGAGGCGCGGACGCCGTCCGCCAGCAGCTTCTTGACCATGCGGTCCACGCCGCGCTTGGTGTCGACGAACATGATCACCCGGCCGTCGCGAGCGGCTATACGCGTCGCCACGGCCTTCTTGTCGGTCTCGTCCAGGACGTACAGGACGTGGTGCTCCATCGTGCTGACCGCACCGGCGGACGGGTCGACGGAGAAGGCGACCGGGTCGTGCAGGAACATCTTGACGAGCTTGTCGATGTTCTTGTCCAGCGTCGCCGAGAACAGCATGGTCTGGCCGTCGGCCCGCACCTGCTTGAGCAGCGCGGTGACCTGCGGCATGAAGCCCATGTCGGTCATCTGGTCGGCCTCGTCCAGGACGGTGATCGCGACCTGCGAGAGGTCGGCGTCACCGCGGTCGATGAGGTCCTTCAGACGGCCGGGGGTGGCGACGAGCACCTCGGCGCCGCGGCGCAGGGCGCCCGACTGCCGGTTGATCGACATGCCGCCGACGACGGTCGCGATGCGCAGGTTGACGGCCGTGGCGTACGGGGCCAGGGCGTCGGTCACCTGCTGCGCGAGCTCACGGGTCGGTACGAGGACCAGGGCGAGCGGCTGCTTCGGCTGCGCGCGGTGGCCGGCGGTGCGGGCCAGCAGCGCCAGGCCGAAGGCCAGCGTCTTGCCGGAGCCGGTGCGGCCGCGGCCGAGCAGGTCACGGCCGGCGAGGGAGTTCGGCAGCGTCGCGGCCTGGATCGGGAACGGCTCGGTGACGCCCTGGGCGGCGAGGGTCTTCAGCAGCGCCTCGGGCATGTCCATGTCCTCGAACGCGGCGACCGGCGGGAGCGCCGGGGTCAGCGGTTCGGGCATGGTGAATTCTTGGGGCCTGGCAACGGGGGCGGACTTCTGCCGTCCCGCGCCAGACTTCGGACGCCCCTGGGCCGCACCTCGACCCCGGGTGGGGCGGCGGCTGGGTCGTGCGGAGCTGGATTGGGTCATGCGAGAAAGCCCTCCTGAAACCGGCAGGTAAAACAAAGGTCGAAACAGCAGACAAGCCGGGGCCCGCACCTCACGGTGCGGACCCCGGCGAGCTGAAATACTTAGTTGGCGGGGAGGATGTTCTCCGCCTGGGGGCCCTTCTGGCCCTGGGTCACGTCGAAGGAGACGCGCTGACCCTCCTGGAGCTCACGGAAGCCCTGGGTGGCGATGTTCGAGTAGTGGGCGAAGACGTCCGGGCCGCCACCGTCCTGCTCGATGAAGCCGAAGCCCTTTTCCGAGTTGAACCACTTCACGGTGCCAAGTGCCATTTTGAATCTCCTGAATAGGCGGCAAAGGGCCCCATCCGGAGATTCCGGCAAAACAATAAAAGCGCCTGAGGAACATTCCCGTCAGGCGCACATAAAGTTCATGGGTACCACAACTGCAACGAGCTCTAAGCTAGCACACCTCGGCGCGGTCGTGTCGATCAGTGGGTGTGACCTGCGCCCTTCCCGCGCGGAGGGGCCCGGTCCGCCCGGCGCCGGGCGGACCTCAAGACACCCCCTAGAGCCGCTCGATGATCGTCACGTTGGCCTGGCCGCCGCCCTCGCACATGGCCCCCTCCCCCACGGCCCCCTCGCACCGCTCGGCCCCAGGGGGCCTTACGGGCTTCGGCAGCCTGCGCCGGTCTCCGACCGGCGAGGCCCCTGCCCCCGTCGTGGCTACAGCCGCTCGATGATCGTCACGTTGGCCTGGCCGCCGCCCTCGCACATGGTCTGGAGGCCGAAGCGGCCGCCGGTGCGCTCCAGCTCGTGCAGCAGCGTCGTCATCAGCTTCACGCCGGTCGCGCCCAGCGGATGGCCCAGGGCGATCGCGCCGCCGTTGACGTTGACCTTCTCCGGGTCGGCCCCGGTCTCCTTCAGCCAGGCCAGGACCACCGGGGCGAACGCCTCGTTGATCTCCACCAGGTCGATGTCGGCCAGCGACATTCCGGTCTTCTTCAGCGCGTGGGCCGTGGCCGGGATCGGCGCCGACAGCATGCGGATCGGGTCCTCGCCCCGGACCGAGAGGTGGTGGATGCGGGCCCGCGGCCGCAGGCCGTGTTCCCGTACCGCCCGCTCGGAGGCGATCAGCATGGCCGCGGCGCCGTCCGAGACTTGGGAGGAGACGGCGGCGGTGATCGTGCCGCCCTCGACCACCGGCTTCAGGCCCGCCATCTTCTCCAGCGTCGTGTCCCGGCGCGGGCCCTCGTCGGCCACCACGTCCCCGTACGCCACCGTCTCCCGGGAGAAGCGGCCCTCGTCGATCGCCCGGATCGCCCGCTGGTGCGACCGGAGCGCGAATTCCTCCATGTCGCGCCGCGAGATGCCCCACTTCTCGGCGATCAGCTGGGCGCCGTGGAACTGGTTCACCGGGGCGTCGCCGTACCGGGCCCGCCAGCCGGCCGATCCCGCGTACGGACCTTCGGTGAGGCCGAGCGGCTCGGCGGCCTGCCGGGAGGCGAAGGCGATCGGGATCATCGACATGTTCTGGGTGCCGCCCGCGACCACCAGGTCCTGGGTCCCGGAGAGCACGCCCTGCGCCGCGAAGTGCACCGCCTGCTGCGAGGACCCGCACTGGCGGTCGACGGTGACCCCGGGCACCTCCTCGGGCAGGCCGGCCGCGAGCCACGCGGTCCGGGCGATGTCCCCGGCCTGCGGTCCCACCGTGTCGAGGCAGCCGAACACCACGTCCTCCACGGCGGCCGGGTCCACCCCGGACCGCTCGACCAGCGCCTTCAGGACGTGCGCGCCCAGGTCGGCGGGATGGACCAGGGACAGGCCGCCGTTCCGGCGCCCCACGGGGGTGCGTACGGCATCGACTATGTAGGCCTCGGGCATGACGACTCCTTGACGGTTCAGGGGCGTACGGCGATCCCGTCCAGCACCATCGAGAGGTACTGCCGGGCGATCTCCTCGGGGCTGTGCTGGCCGCCCGGCCGGTACCAGGAGGCCGCCACCCACACCGTGTCGCGTACGAAGCGGTAGGTGAGGCGGATGTCGAGGTCGGCGCGGAAGACCTGCGCGGCGACCCCCCGCTCCAGCGTCCCCAGCCAGGCCTTCTCGAACTTCTGCTGCGAGTCGGAGAGGTAGTGGAAGCGGGGCTGCGCGGAGAGGGTGCGGGACTCCTTCTGGTAGATCGCGACGGCGGCGCGGTGCCGGTCGATCTCGCGGAAGGACTCGGTGACGAGGGCCTCGATGGTCTCCCTGGGGCCGAGGCCGGCGGCGAGGACGGTGTCGTAGCCCTCCCAGAGTTCGGTCAGGAAGGCGGAGAGGATCTCGTCGAGCATCGATTCCTTGGAATCGAAGTGGTAGTAGAGGCTGCCGGCGAGCATCCCGGCGGCGTCGGCGATCTTGCGGACGGTGGTGGCGTTGTAGCCCTGGGCGGCGAAAACCTCGGCCGCCGTGTCGAGGAGCTCGCGGCGCCGCTCGGGCGAGGCCGTCACCTGCGGCTTCTTCTTCGGGGCCGGGTCGGCCGCCGGCTGGTTCGTCGACTTGTTCGTAGGCACGCGCCCATTGTGGTGCCAGGGGGTGTCTTGTGGATCAGCCCGGCGTGATCCACAAGACACCCCCTAGGCGCGCTGGCTGCTGACCGAGACGGTTTCGCCCGTCATGTACGACGAGTAGCCGCTGGCCAGGAAGACGATGACGTTGGCGACCTCCCAGGGCTCGGCGTACCGGCCGAAGGCCTCGCGGGCGGTGAGTTCGGCGAGCAGCTCCTCGCTGGTCACCTTCACCAGGTGCGGGTGCATGGCCAGGCTCGGCGCGACGGCGTTGATCCGTACGCCGAACTCGGCGGCCTCCAGCGCCGCGCAGCGGGTCAGGGCCATCACGCCGGCCTTGGCGGCGGCGTAGTGGGCCTGGCCGGTCTGGGCGCGCCAGCCGACGACGGAGGCGTTGTTGACGACGACCCCGCCCCGCCCGGACGCCTTGAGCGAGCGCAGCGCGGCGCGGGTGCAGCGGAAGGTGCCGTTCAGGGTGACGTCGAGGACGCGGGACCACTGGTCGTCGGTCATGTCGACGAGGTCGGCGGTGCCGCCGAGGCCGGCGTTGTTGACGACGATGTCGAGGCTGCCGTGGGTCTGCTCGGCGTGCGCGAAGAGGGCCCGTACCTGTTCCTCGTCGGTGACGTCGCAGGGGAGGGAGGTGACGCGGTCGGCCCCGAACTCGGCGGCGAGCGCGTCCTCGGTCTCCTTGAGGCGGCGGGCGTGGGCGTCGCCGATGAGGATCCGGGCGCCCTCCTCCAGGAAGCGGCGGGCGGTGGCGCCGCCGATCCCGGCGCCGGCGGCGGCGGTGATGACGGCGGTGCGGTCCTTCAGCAGGTGGTGGCCGGCGGTGTACCGGGGCTCGTTCATGCGAACTCCTCGACGCTGCTCATGGCCGTACGTTAACCTACCAAACAGTTGTTAGGGAAGCGTGAAGGCGTTCCGTGAAGGCGTTCAAGGAGGCGGGCCCTGATGGACCTCACCCAGACGGCGGAGGTGGCGGCCTTCCGGGCCGAGGCCCGGGCCTGGCTGTCCGAGCACGTTCCCGCCTCCCCCCTGCCCTCCCTGGAGACGGCGGAGGGCTTCGCGGCGCACCGGGAGTGGGAGGGGCTGCTGCACGCGGACCGCTGGTCGGTGGTGTCCTGGCCCGAGGAGTACGGGGGCCGGGGCGTGGACATCGTCAAGTGGCTGGTGTTCGAGGAGGAGTACTGGGCTGCGGGCGCGCCCGGCCGGGTCTCGCAGAACGGCATCAACCTCCTCGCCCCGACCCTCTTCGACCACGCGAGCGAGGAGCAGCGGGAGCGGGTACTGCCGCCGATGGCGAGCGGCGAGGTGATCTGGGCGCAGGCCTGGTCGGAGCCGGAGTCGGGCTCCGACCTGGCCTCGCTGAAGTCGCGGGCGGTCCGGACGGAGGGCGGCTGGCTGCTGTCCGGGCAGAAGACCTGGTCCTCGCGGGCGGCCTTCGCGGACCGCGCCTTCGGCATCTTCCGCACCGACCCGGACGCGCCGAAGCAGCACCAGGGGCTGACGTACCTGATGTTCGACCTGCGGGCGCCGGGGGTGACGGTGCGGCCCATCGGCCGTCTCGACGGCAAGCCCGCCTTCGCGGAGCTGTTCCTGGACCAGGTCTTCGTACCGGACGCGGACGTGATCGGGGAGCCGGGGCAGGGCTGGCGGATCGCGATGTCGACGACGGGCAACGAGCGGGGGCTCACGCTGCGCGCCCCGGGCCGGTTCCTGGCGGCGGCGGACCGCCTGGTCGCGCTGTGGGAGTCGGCCGGGGATCCCGCCGATACAGCGCTGCGGGACCGGGTGGCGGACGCGGTGGTCGGGGCGCGCGCCTACGAGCTGTTCACCTGGGCCGGTGCCTCGCGGTTCGCGGCCGGTGAGACCGTCGGCGCCGAGTCGAGCCTGAACAAGGTGTTCTGGTCGCAGTACGACATCGCCCTGCACGAGACGGCGCTGGACCTGCTGGGCGCGGACGCGGAGCTCGCGGAGGGCGCGTGGGCCGAACCGTGGGTCTTCTCGCTGGCCGGGCCGATCTACGCCGGGACGAACGAGATCCAGCGCGACATCATCGCCGAGCGGCTGCTCGGCCTTCCGAAGGGCCGCCGCTGATGCGCTTCCTGCCGACCGACGAGCAGTCGGACTTCGCGCGCACCCTGCGCTCCCTGCTGGGCGCGGCGGACGTGCCCGCCGTCGTACGGGCCTGGGCGGGCGGCGAGCACGGGCCCGGGCGGGCGCTGTGGTCCCGCCTCGCCGGTACGGGGCTGTTCGCGCTGGCGGCTGCGGAGTCGTACGACGGCGCCGGCCTGCTGCCGCTGGAGCTGTCCCTCGGCTTCGTGGAGCTGGGCCGGGCCGGGGTGCCGGGGCCGGTGGTGGAGACGGCGGCCGCGTCGGTGCTCCTGTCCGAGCTGGGGGACGAGGGGCCGGCGAAACGCTTCCTCCCGGGGCTGGTCGCGGGCGGGGCCTCGGCCACGCTGACGCTGCCGGGCGGGAGCCCGTACGCCCTGGACGCGGACGCGGCGACGTACTGCTTCACGGTGTCGGCGGCGGGCGAACTCCGCCTGTCGGAAGGCGTGCCGGAAGGCGTTCCTGAGGGCGGGCGGCTGGCCTCGCTGGACCCGGCCCGCGGGCTCTCGGTCCCGGCGGGCGGGGAACTCCTCGCCGCGGGCCCGGCCGTGACGGCGGCGGCGGAGACGGCCGCCCGCTGGGCGCGGCTGCTGACGGCGGCCCAGTGCCTGGGCGTCGGCGAGGCACTGCTGGCCCGGACGGTGGAGTACGCCAAGCAGCGCACCCAGTTCGGCGCGCCGATCGGATCCTTCCAGGCGGTCAAGCACCGGCTGGCGGACACCCTGCTGGGCCTGGAGTTCGCCCGGCCGCTGCTGTGGGCGGCGGCTCTGTCGACGGCCCCGGGTGACGTGGCGGCGGCGAAGCTCACCGCGGGCGAGGCGGCGTACGCGGCGGCGCGGACGGCCCTGCAGCTGCACGGTGCGGTCGGCTACACGGAGGAGCTGGACCTGTCGCTGTGGCTGCGCAAGGCCCGCCCGCTGCGGGACGCGTGGGGCACGCCCGCGGCCTGCCGGGCGGCGGTCCTTCAGACGCCGATGCGGGCGACGCGAAGGGTGACCACGTAGGACTCTTCGACCGTTCCGTCCGGGAAGAGGGCCAGCAGCCGCTCCCGCTCGGCCGCCATGAACTCCCCGGTGACGGCCTCGCCGAGGAGGAGGAACGCGGAGTGGCTGGCCTGGTTGGCGAGATGGGTGTCCAGCGGGATCCGCCGCGACCAGCGGACCTCCCGGGTGGTGAGGTCGAGCCCCTCCAGGGATTCACGGGCGGGCAGCCCGATCACCTTCAGGTACTCGCGGATCCGGGCGTCCTGCTCGGCGATCCAGGGGACGGCGCAGTCCAGGTCGTTCCACCAGAGCGCGAGCGCGCCGCCCGGGCGCAGCACGCGGCGGGCCTCCGGGACCGAACGGGCGGGGTCGGTCCAGTGCCAGGCCTGGGCATAGGTGAGGAGGTCGAACGCGCCGCTCGCCAGCGGCAGCCGGTCGCCGTCCCCGCGCACGAGCGGGATCCCCGGGTTGGCCCGCCGGAACTCGTCGGCCATCCCGTCCCCCGGCTCCACGGCGACGACCTCTGCCCCGCGGGCCCGCAGCAGCCCGGTGGCGATCCCGGTACCCGCCCCTACGTCGGCCACCCGTGCCCCGGCGAGCGGCCGGCCGGCGAGCTCCTCGACGGCGTCGAAGAGGGCGGGCGGATAGCCGGGCCGGTTCGCGCCGTACAGCGCGGCGGCGGCGTCGAAGGACCGGGCGCGTTTCGTCATGCGGCCATTGTTTTCGATCACGTCCCTCGACACCACCGTGTGCGACGGGTGGCGGGCCACCGTGGTTTCAGTCGCGGGGGCGGCGCAGCGAGAGCCGGCCGAGGGTGGCCGTCTGGAGCAGGAGGAGCGCGCCGGTGCCCGCCGCCTCCCAGCGCGGTTCGGCCGGGCGCGCGCCGAGGGACCAGACCGGGCTGCCGGGATCCACGGTCACCGCCAGCCGCGCACCGACGGGCAGGTCCATCGCCACCGGCCCGGGGAGGTCGCGGCCGGCCTCCGTGCGCAGCCGCAGGGACGGGGAACGGCTGGAGCCGTCCTCCGCCATGGTGCGTTCCACGACCACCGCCGTCTCCTCGCGGCCGCGGTCGTGGAGGGTCCGGCCCTCCCAGGTGATACCGCCGAGCACCGCGACCCCCACCGCGACGAGTGCGACGGCGCTGCGGGCCACGAACTCCGCGTCGGTGCCGTGCGGTACGGCCGCGCCGATGACGAAGACGGCCAGCAGGATCGGGACCCAGTGTCCCCCGGGGCCTCGCAGCAGCAGGATCGCACCGAACTCGGCTGCCAGGAGCAGGCAGTTGCGGAGCAGCGCGCCCGCGAGCCGCCGCATCAGTTCAGACATGGACACATCATGCCCGGGGCCGTGCGGACACCGCCCGGCGGGCCGTCATCCCGTGGTCATGCCGCCGTCCACCGTGAACTCCGTGCCGGTGACGTACGAGGACGCGTCCGAGCAGAGGAAGAGGACCAGCTCCCCGACCTCCTCCGGCCGCCCCATGCGCCCCAGTGGCACGTGCGACCAGTCCCGGCCCGCGACCGCTTCGGCCACCATCGGCGTGTCGATGGCGCCCGGGTGCACCGAGTTGACCCGGATCCGGTCCGCGGCCAGGTCCAGCGCCGCCGACCGGGTCAGCCCGCGCAGCCCGAACTTGGTGGAGCCGTAGGCCGCGTGGCCCGGGATCCCGACCAGTCCGGCCGTCGAGGAGATGTTGACGACGGATCCGCCGCCGCCCGTCCGCAGTACGGGCGCGACCGCCTGGATGCCGAGGAACGGCCCCAGCAGGTTGACCCGCAGCAGCGTCTCGAAGTCGTCGAGCCGCTGCTGTTCGACGTGGGCCGTGCGCCACAGGGCCGCGTTGTTGACCAGCGCCGAGATCGTGCCGAAGGCCGCGACCGCCGACCGGACGACCTGCGCCCAGCTGTCCGGGTCGGCCACGTCGTGCCGTACGTACAGCCCCTGGCCGCCGAGTTCCGCGGCCACCGCCCGGCCCTCGTCCTCCCGTACGTCCGTGACGACGACCCGCGCCCCCGCCTCCGCGCACAGCCGGGCCTCGGCCGCGCCCTGGCCGCGCCCGGCGCCGGTGATGACGACGACCTTCCCCTCGAGGGAGACGCCCACGGTTCCACCCCTCTCCCGCTCACCCTTCAATTAGGAATACTTCTAACAGTCATAGCTTGCCGAAGGAAGGGCCACTGCGAAGACCGGTCGTAGACTGCGCTGCGTGGCAGACGAGACGAGCACGCTCCCCGCGACCGGCTGGGCGGTGCTCGGCCTGCTCTCCTTCGGGGAGGAGCTCTCCGGCTACGACGTGAAGAAGCGGTCGGACCGGTCCTTGCGGTTCTTCTACTGGAGCCCGTCCTTCAGCCAGATCTACAGCGAGCTCAAGCGCCTGGAGAAGGCCGGCTACGCCGTCTCGCGGACGGTCTCCCAGGAGAGCGGCACGCGCGACAAGCGGGTGTACCGGATCACCAACGCGGGCATGACGGCCGTCCGGGAATGGGTCCGCGAGGCCCCGCTCGACCCGCCCGTCCTCAAGCACGGCCCGATGCTGCGCCTGTGGCTGGGCCACCTGCTGGCGCCGGAGCAGATGCGCGAAGTCCTCGTACAACACCAGGAGTTCGCCGAGTCGATGCGCGACCGCGCGCTGGCCGACGCCGAACGGGCCGGGGCGTACCCGGCGCTGACCCTCAAGTGGGCCGAGCGGTACTACGCCTCCGAGCGCGACCTCGCGGCCGCCATGCTGGACGACCTCGACGCACTGAGCAGCGGGCGCGGCCGGCACCCATAGACGGGGGCACCGTGCGCGCCTGAGCAGCGGCGTCCGTGGCCACGCGCTTTGATGGACGTATGACGACGACGAACAACTGGGCAGCGTTCGAGAAGGCGGAGCCGGAGTTCGCAGCGGCCGTCCAGGCCCGCTTCGCCCAGTATCCGCACCACGTCCTGGCCACCCTCCGCAAGGACGGCTCCCCCCGCGTCGCCGGGCTGAACGTCGACATCCGCGGTGGGGAGCTGTGGCTCGGCATGATGCCGGGCTCGATGAAGGCCCGGGACCTCCAGCGCGACCCGCGCTTCGCCCTGCACAGCAATCCGGGCGAGGGCGAGACGATCCCGGACGGGGACGTACGGATCTCCGGGCGCGCGGTGGAGCTGGTGGACCCGCCCGAGCTGCACCGGTACGCGGAGGAGACGGAGACCCCGCACCCCTTCCACCTCTTCCACGCCGAGCTGACGGAGGTCGTCCACATCATCGTGGAGGGCGATGACCTGGTGCTGCGGACCTGGACCCCGGCGGGTGGCATCCACACCCTCCGCCGGGGCGACGACGACGAGCCGCCGCGGGAGGACCCGCCGGCTCCGGACGCTTCCTAGGCCAGCGGGAGGACGTCGCCCGTCCCGATGGCGGACGGGTCGATGTCGACCCAGTTGCGGTCGATGTTGATCTTGACTCCGCCGTAGGTGGCGTCGTGGTCGCCGCGGAACTGGTGGGCGCGGCACCGGCCGGCCCACTGCGGGGTGCCGGCGGGCAGGCCCATGTCGGCGTCGCCGACGGAGGCCGCGCCGTTCCAGCGGGCGACCCACAGCACGTCCGGCATGGCCTCGGGGGCCTGGTGGTGGTGGGCGCTCAGCGTCTTGGCCCCGGAGCTCGCCGAGACGTAGGCGGCGGAGCGGTAGCCGAGCTCGTGCAGCCGGACCGTCCACGCGGTCAGGTAGGCGACGACCGGGGCGTCCCAGGTCTCGCGGTCGGTGTAGTTCTCCAGGTCGTTGTAGAGCACCGTGCCCGGGGGCAGGCCCAGCGACGCGGCCGCGGCCGACGCGCCGTCGGCGGCGGACCGGCCCTGCTCGTCGGCCTCGGAGGGGTCGGTGGACAGGCCGGTGCTGGAGCTGTTCCAGGGCTGCGGGCCCACCCAGATCGGCATGAGGTGCCAGCCCGCGTCGGCCTGCCGCCGTACCCAGTCGGCGGTGAGCTGCGGCTGGGCGCAGGCCCGGGCACGGCCGCCGATGTAGATGCCGACCGCCCGGAAGGGGGAATCGGCCCGCCAGGTGTCCATGGACTTCTGGGTGGGGGCGGTGCAGGCGTCGAAGCCCTCGCCGGTGAAGGGTTCCTGGGCGTTGCGGGGCTCCGTGCCGTCGGTGGCCAGTGCGGGCTCGGCGGGGGGCCTGGGGGCCGCCGGGGCTCCGGGGGTCACGGCGCGGGCGCGCGCCAGGACCCGGCGTACGGCGTCGGGCGCGGCCCCGTAGGAGACGGTGGCCATGACCCCGGGCCGGAGCAGGGCGTACCGCACCTCGTTGCTGTCGGACCGGGGCGGGGTCTCGGGCAGGGTGGTCCCGGAGTCCACGGCGATGGTGGGGATGTCGGCGCGCTGCGGTGCTCCGTCGAGGGGTTCGAGGTGGAGGGTGTCCGCGCGGCTGATGACGGCCCGGCCGGTGCACTGGCTCTGGTTGCCGGCGTGGCCGAGGTAGAGGGTGGGCAGGTCCAGGCGCAGGCAGGCGTCGGGGTCGAGGTCGAGGTCGACGACCCGCCAGTCGGCCGGGACGGCGAGGCGCAGACCGCCGTAGTCGATGGTTCGCGCGTCGGCGGCGGCGGTCGTCGCCGAGGGGAGGACGGGGACCAGCAGGGCGGCGCCGAGGAGGCCGCTCAGCAGCGTTCGGATGGGGGCCATGATCCGGATAGTTACCAGACGGCGGGGCCCCTCAACTTCGCCGAGGAGCCCCGCAGATGGTCCGTACGGCCCAGTGCGCGTGGCCTAGGACACGCCCTACGGCGCCGGCTGGTCCTGGAAGGCGGGCAGGTCGAAGATCCGCTGCTTGCCCGTCTCGTCCATGAGCTCGACCAGGGGCAGTACCAGCTCCCACAGGTCCTGCTTGTCGACCTCCCGGACCAGCGCGTCCAGTTCGGCGTCGCCGAGCCCGGCGGCGGCGTCCGCGACCACCTTGCGCGCGTCGGCGGGCAGCACGCCGGCCAGCGGCAGGAACTCGCCCCACAGTCCGGTCGCCACGACGGCCCGGACCACCCCGGCCAGCACCTGCGGATCCCGCAGGGGCTCCAGCCGGGCCACGGCGAGCCGGTCCTCCTCGCCGAGCAGTGCGACCAGCGGCAGCAGCGTCTCCCAGAGCCCCGCTTCGTGAGTCACCCGCACGAGTGAGGCCAGTTCGGGCCCGTCAAGGCGGGCGGTTAGCTGGGCGATGCGCAGTCGCTGCTCCCCGCCGACGGCGGCGGCGACGGCGAGGGCCTCCTCCCAGAGCCCGGCGGCCGCGGCGGCCCGTACCACCGAGGCGAGCCGCTCGTCGCCCATCAGCTCCAGGATGCGCGGGAGCCGCTCCGGCTGATCGACGTAGAACCCGGCGCGCAGCACGTCGGTGTCGCCGACCTGCTCCAGGATCCGGCCGAGCACCTGATCCCTCATGTGCCCGACGAACCGGCCCATGGTGAGGTGGTCGCGCCGCTCGGCGAGGACGACGGCGATCCGTACGACCAGCCCCTCGTCGAGCCGGTCCACGATCCCGGCGATCTTCCTGGGGTCGAGGTGGGCGCACGACTCGGCGGTGAAGGAGACCGGCAGCTTGGCGATGATGTCGGCGGCGCGTGACGCCTCCAGGCGTCCGGCGACGGCGGCGGCCAGCCTGGGACCCAGCGCCTTCTGGGAGATGGCGGCGGCGATCCCGGCGGGCACCAGCTTGGTGGCGGCGGCGATCCGGTCGAGCATCTCGGGCGCGCCGTCGTTCAGCGCGGCGCTCGCCTGCTCGCGGAACCTGCGTACGTCCGCGCTGGGCAGCCGCCGCAGGAAGCCGAGCCCGTCGGCCTCCAGGCCCACCAGCCGGGCGGCCTTCTCCGCCTCGGCCCGGCTCACCGGAACAGCACCTTGCGTACGGCCCCGCGCGCGAGGGCGGGCACGAGTTTGAGCGCCTCCTCGGCGGCCTCGTTCAGCCCGCCGTCCTGGCGCGCCCGCTCCGCGCGGAGCGCGTCGACGAGCAGCGCCAGCTCCGCGGCGTCCAGGTCCCGGAACGACTCGGGGGGCTCGACTCCCCCCAACTGCGCACCCAACCGACCCAGTTCCTGTTCCACACTCACGGGGCGACCTCCCATGCCGGAGACGACGGCTCGCCCCGAGCGTGGTCCCGTATTGACTATTAGTCAATACTCGCGGGTAGCGGAACCTTCTCCCGCGCGGCCGCACAACTGGGCCATAACCCTGCGCGACGGGTCCGGGGTGCCCCAGGATGTGCGTGTCGGGTGAGGGGGGACCGCAGGCGGTCCCGGAGCCATGGGGGGCGTGGCGAACGTGGCAGGACAGCTCATTGGCATGACGCTGGAGGACGGCGGCGAAGAGACCGCCGTCGTGTTCGAGGTCGACGGCGAATTAGCCGGATCCGACCTGGAGATGGCGGCGGCCGGGGACGGACTGATGGGACGGGCCGGCGTCTCGGTGCAGGACGCCCTGGACCGGGTGAAGCCCACGCTGGCGAAGGTCGCCCGGACCGTACGTGAACTGGGCCCGGACGAGGCCGAGATCGAGTTCGGGCTGAAGATGGGCGGCGAGACCGGCGTCATCGTCGCCAAGGGCACGGCAGAGGTGAACTTCGCCGTCCGTCTCGTCTGGCACCGCGCCTGAGCCGGATGGGGGCGCGGCGCGACGGGTTCGTCGTCAAGATCCGGCAGGGCACCTCCGACGTTCCCGTCGGGGTGGGCTTCGTCGTGGGCGACAAGCACATCGTGACCTGCGCGCACGTCGTCAACGTGGCCCTGGGACGGCAGAAGGGGACCTCCGACCGGCCCGGTGACGAGGCGCGCATCCAGGTCGAGTTCGTGCTGCTCGGCGATGCCGAGGGAGCTCCGCTGCGCAACTGCCGGGTCACGGCCTGGGATCCGCCTCCGGGGCCCGGGCGGCCGGGCCGCGACATCGCCGGACTCGTACTGGTGGGCGGAGACACCCTGCCGGTGGGAGCCGGACCGGCCCGGCTCGTCGACCCCAGGAACGGACTCGCGGAGAGCACCGAGGTGTCCGTCTTCGGCTATCCGGGGACTCCCCCGCGCAAGGCCAACGGCGCCTGGAGCAGCTGTGTCCTGCGGGGCGCCGTCGGCGGCGGCCTGGTCCAGCTCGACACGTCCAGTGAGTCCGCGCTGCGCACCCAGCCCGGCTACAGCGGTGCGGCCGCGATCATGTCGGACCGCTGGGGGGACGCGGTGATCGGCATGCTGGCCGTCGCGAGCCGGGGCGGCGAGCACGAGGACGCGTACGCCGTGCCCCTGTCGGAAATGGCATCGGCCTGGCCGGAGGTACTGGAACGCAGCGTGCTGCCCCCGTGCCCCTACCGGGGCCTGCAGGCGTTCACCGCGGCCGATGCCCGGGCCGGTGTGTTCGTGGGCCGGGAGAGGGAGATCGAACGGCTCCGGGCGATGCTCGTGCACCAGCCCTGTGTCGTGGTGGCCGGGCCTTCCGGGGTCGGCAAGTCCTCGCTGGTCGGGGCCGGTCTGGAACCGGCCCTGGCCGCCGACGGATGGACCGTCGCGAGCTTCCGGCCGGGATCCGCCCCGTACGACTCGGTGGCCCGCGCGCTGCTGGACCTGGAGGATCCCGGCGCCCAGCACACGCTGGAGCGGCTGGAGAGCCGGGCGCGCTCCCTGCGGGAAGAGGGGTTCTGGCCGGTCGCCACCCGGATCGCCCTGCTCACCGGCCGCCGGCTCGCCCTCATCGGCGACCAGTTCGAGGAAGTCCTCAGCAACGGCGCACACGGACGGCGGCAGGAGTTCCTGGAGCGGATGTTCCCCGAGCCGGACACCATGGACGACACGCCGGTCCGGCTCGTCTGCACCCTGCGGTCCGACTTCCTGCCGGACCTGCTGGACCTGCCCACCGTCGGTCCGCGCATCCAGGACCGCCAGCTCAACGTCTCCCCGCTGGACGAGGCGGCGCTGACCCGGGTGATCGTCGAACCGGCCGCCGCGGCCGGAGTCGTCTACAGCCAGGGCGTCGCCGAGGCCATCGCCGCCGAGGCGGCCAAGGCCCCGGGCAGCCTCCCGCTGCTCGAGTTCGCGCTCACCGAGCTCTGGCCCATGCAGCAGGAACGGAAGATCACCTTCGACGGGTACCACGCCCTGGGCGGAGTCTCGGGGGCGCTCAACCGGCACGCCGAGAAGGCCTTCCAGTTCCTGGCCCGGCAGCTGGACGAGGCCCGGATCCGGCGGGTGCTGCTGTCCATGGTGCGGGCCCGCGGCGGGGCGAGCAGCGCGGTCCGGGTGACGGCCCTGAAGGCCCATCTGGACCGGGACTGGCACGTCGCCCAGCTCCTGGCGGAGCCCGACCGGCGGCTGGTGGTGCTCGGGACGACCGGGCCGGGGACGGCGGAGATCGCCCACGAGGCGCTGATCAGGGAATGGATCAGGCTCGCCGACTGGGTCGACGCCGACGCCGACTTCCAGCAGTGGCTCGCCGTCATGGAGGAGCGGGCCGCGGACGGAGACCTGCTCTCCGCGACCCGGGTGTCGGAGGCGGAACACTGGCTGAGCGAGCGCAGCACCGACGTACCCACCGTGGTGAGCGAGTTCATCGAGCGCAGCACGGCCGCCGTCCTCGTCCAGCGGCACAACGAGGTGATGCTGACCAAGTCGCAGGAGCTGACCGAGCAGTGGCGCGAGCGGTCCACGATGCTGGAGAACCGGCAGGGGGCGCTCCAGGCCGCGAACCGGCAACTGGAGGAGAAGGCGGCGCGGCTGGCCCGCAAGAACAGCGAGATCGAGGTCCAGTCCGTCCGGATCGAAGAGGCCCGGCAGACCTTGCAGGAGCAGTACGAACTGCTGGCCCTGGAGATCCGGCACAAGAGCGAGTTCCTGGCCAACATGTCGCACGAGCTGCGCACTCCGCTGAGTTCCCTGCAGCTCCTGGCCCAGGAACTCGCCGACAACGCCGCCGGGACGCTCACCGCGAAGCAGGTCGAGTACGCCCGGGCCATCCAGGGGGCGGGCCACGACCTGCTCTCCCTGCTGGACGACATCCTCGACCTCTCCGACGCGGAGACGGGCCGGATGCAGATCGTCCCGGTCCGGGTGCCGCTCCTCCAGGTCGCCGACCACCTCGACGCGGCGTTCTCGCCCCTGGCGGAGGAGAAGGGACTGGGTCTGCACGTGCGGGTGGCGCCGGAGCTGCCGGAGACCCTGCTCGCGGACGAACAGCGGCTGCTCCAGATCCTGCGGAGCCTGCTCGCCAACGCCGTGAAGTTCACCGACCGCGGCGAGGTACGGCTCGACATCCAGCCGGCCGGCCCGGACGTGCCGCCGCCCGTCCACAGCCGGCTCGCCGACATGAAGGCGGCGAAGCTCATCGCCTTCTCGGTCGCCGACACGGGCACCGGAATCTCCGACGGAAGACTGAAGGTCATCTTCGAGGCGTTCACGCACGCAGGTGACCCGGCCGAAACGCGGCACGTCGGACCGGGCCTCGGGCTGTCCATCAGCCGGGAGATCGCCCGGCTGATGGACGGTGAGATCCATGTGGCGAGCGAACGCGGGCTCGGGTCCGTGTTCACCCTCTATCTGCCGCTCATCTCCGGCGGGCCGATGGCCCACCCGGAGCTACAGGACCTGCCCGCCCCGGAGGGACTCGCCGAAGGCCCGGTGTCCGCCCAGGCATACGGCTTCTCCGGGCAGAAGGTGCTGATCGTGGACGACGACGTCCGTGCGGCGTTCGGGCTGACCACCGACTTCGAGCGCCACGGCCTGGAAGTGCTGTGGGCGGAACGGGTTCCGCAGGCCATCGCCACCGTCACCGCCGACCCGGAGGTGGCCGTCGTACTGCTGCGCCTGCCCACGCAGGGGATGAGCGCCGGCTCCGCGGCGGCCTCGGTCATCGCCCAACTCGCCGGACCGCCCCAGCGCCCGGTCATCGCCCTCGCCCGCAAGGCAACCACCCTGGGCCGCGAAAAAGCCCTGGCCGCAGGCGCATCGGACTACGCCGCCACATCCCTGGACGGCGAACAACTCCTCCCCCTCATCCACCACTGGCTCCACCGAGACCACGAGGCCCGGTGAACCGCCCCGGGAGGGCGTCAGCAGCTGCGGTACGAGATCAGGCTCGGCGCTTCACAGCCTGGATGAACGGCGCCCACGCGGTGACCGGGAAAACCAACACCGGGCCGATGCCCGCCAGCTTGCTGTCGCGGACGGGGACCAGGCCGGGGAGGCCGTCGGACACCTCTACGCAGCTGCCGCCGTCCCCATTGCTGTACGAGGACTTCCGCCAGGACAAGCCGTTCACGTCTGCGCGCATGTCGCGTACTCCTCCGCCACCGACTCGATCAAGGTCAGGGACACCTCCGGCGACAGCGCAGCGGCCCTGGCAAGATCGTATGACCTCCAGTAGCGCTGAACCAGAGCCGGATAATCGAGCAGCTGCCCCGCGTAAGGGCCCTCCGTGTACGCCACGTCGGGCGCATCGGCGAACTGCATGATGGTCATCATCGAACCCACTGCCCCATGGGCCCCGGCTGCGAACGGCACGACCTGCACGGTGATCCGGTGGGCACGGACGTACGAAGCGATGTGACGCAACTGAGCCGCCATCACAGCAGGTCCGCCGACCACTGTCCGCAGCACCGACTCGTGCAGGACCACCCACATCTCGGGGGTCTCCGGATCGACGAGGAGCCGTGCGCGTTCGATGCGTGCCGCGACCAGGGCTTCAAC
The DNA here is from genome assembly GCF_045208355.1 of Streptomyces sp. NBC_01546. Taxonomy (NCBI): domain Bacteria; kingdom Bacillati; phylum Actinomycetota; class Actinomycetes; order Kitasatosporales; family Streptomycetaceae; genus Streptomyces; species Streptomyces sp. NBC_01546. The sequence continues at coordinate 5,942,169 of NZ_CP109379.1, read as the reverse complement.
GCGCTCGGCAAGCGCGGTCGGGCTGGCGGCGCGGATCACGGCCCGGGCGTAGTCCTCCGTCTGGAGCAGCCCGGGAACCAGCGTGCAGGCGTACTCGAAGGTGGCCGTCGCCAGGCCTTCCAACTCGGCCGCGGCGGCGAAGTACTCGCTGTGCTTGGACTTGAACGCCTTGGCCAGGCGGAAGAAGTAGTCCCCCGTGTTCAGCTCCCTGTCGATGAGGTTTGCGATCTCAGGGCGCAGTCGACGCCGCCCGTTCTCCATCATCCCGACGTACGCCCCTGTGGCGAAGATCCGCTCACCCAGCCCCTCCTGGGTCAACCCCGCCGCCTCGCGCTTCCCCCGCAGTTCCTCGCGGGCGAACTCATCCGGCGTCTCCGCGCCACTCTCGTCACTCGGCTTGGCCATGAGCCAACTCCCCGCTTCCGCAGTCCCCATTGCTCGCGAAAAGCGTAGTCCTCGTCGGGCCGACGCATCCACGGAACGCATTCATACGACTACCAGGGGCGAGAGCGAACGCCACGGCGCCCGTCATCCCTGGTCGGAGACGTGGCGCGCCGCGCACCGACGGGTGGACCGGCCCGGAAGGGGCCCTGGTCAGCGTCGCGGCGAACTGCTCCCACACCCCGGTGCGGCGGCTGCGGCCCGATCAACCCGGGGAACTGTGCGACGCATGGTGGCGGCGGGGAATAGTCTCCTGCCCACGCCAACGGAAGGGTGCGTGAGGGCATGAACGCGGAAGAGGCCCGGCAACTGGAAACCACGCTGCGGCGGCTCGGCATCCCGGGGGTGGTAGCGCCAGAGGATCCGGAGAACCCTGCGGGGAACTGGCTGGTGTTCGACGAAGCCGACCCCGAAACCCGCCGGGATGTCACCGCCGACACGCTTGCCGCACTGTCCCCAGCCTGCGGCACGCACCAGGGGCCCACGCGGGGCTTCATCATCTCCCGGACGAGCTAGATGAGTCATTCCGAAGTGATCAGTGGTCGTAGGCGATCAGGGACCGTGTGCTTGGCTGTCCGGTCTTGTGGTTGTGCCAGATTGCTGCGGCCAGCGCGAGGACGCGTTGGGCGACGCGGACGGTGACGCCCTCAAAGGTCCGGCCGCCGTGTTGTTCCAGGTCGAGCTGGCCTTTGAGGGTGTCGTTCACCGACTCGATCAGTTGCCGCACCGATTTCAGCAGTGACTCGCCCTTGCGGCGCTTCTCCCGCTTGAACGAGGGCCGCAGCAGCTCTGCCCCGCGCATGGCCAGATCGGTCTCGAATTCCTTGGAGGCGAAGCCCTTGTCCGTGATCACCAGCAGGCCGGGGCGGTCGGTGACTGTGTCCGGCTCACGATCCAACATCGCCGTCAGCACCTCGCGCTCGTCCAGCTTCGGGTTCACAAGGGACCACAAGATCGGCATACCGGTTGGGGTGCACACCAGGTATAGCCGCAGGCCCCAGAAGAATCGGGAATGGCTGGCGCAGTACCCGTATCCGGCCCAGCCGGCCAGGTCCGACCGCTTCACGGTGGGGCGTGACCGGCCGCACTCGACCGGGGTGGAGTCGATGATCCAGTGGTTGTCGAACCAGAAGTCGGTGTCCGTCGCAAGGAGCCGTACAGCCCGCTTGACCAGCGGCAGCGCCGCCCGCAGCCGCTTGTTCCAGCCCGGCTGCTTCGGCACGAAGGGGAACATCTTGCCGAGGCGGGAGTGGACGAACCGCAGCCACCTGGACTCCGAGGTGAAGCCCAGCATCGCCTGGGCGACGGCGAGGCAGACGAGCTCGGAATCGGTCAGCCGGGGAGGGCGTCCCAGCCACCGGGTGTCCGTGATCTCGTCGTCGATCTTCACATACAGTGCGGTGAGCAGGGCGTCCAGGTCATTCGTCACAGAACGATCTTGGCGCCCTGTCTGTCTCTCCGGCCGCCGGCAGGGGGCTGCCCGATTGCCCGGCTTCACGCTTGAGCAGGCCGACAAGACACGGGAGACCGGACGCCACCTCATGCCCAGTACCGGACCTCCCGGTCCGCGCTGTGGCCAAGAGCGCCCAGGGCAGCGCGAAGATCTCAGATCTTCCGCCGTCTGCTGCCCGCCGTTGTCGAAGGCTGCGACAACCTGGCCGTCTGCGCGTCCCGGTCCCGGCCCGATATTGCCCGAACCCCCGTGCCGTGTTCATGCCATCGATGTCATAATCGGACGTTGTGTGGACAACGCTTGCGCCGCTCATCGGCGTCCTGCTCGGCGGGCTCATGTCGATGCTGGCCCAACGCTCGGCAGGACGCGCCTTGGAACGCGGCGAGGCGCGCCGCAGTGTCCGTGAACTTGCCGAGGCGCGCCGCAACGAGCGTCTCACGCACCTCATCGCATTTCTGTCTGCGGTGCAGGAAGCAGAACGAGTCGCGGTGGATCGGTATCACCACAACCTGGCTGACGAGCAGTGGCAGGCCCGGGCAAGGCAGGTCCTTGACAGGGTGTGGGTGACGCAGAAGACGATCCACGTACTGTGCGCGTCCGAGGTCAGCGAAGCGGCACGCAGCCTCGCGTGGGCAGTACAGGAGGTGATCAGGAAGGGCCCCGAAGACCCGGGAGAGCCACAGGATGAGAAGGTCTGGGCGCACATCCATCCGAGCCGACAGGCATTCCTTGATCTCGTGCGCGACCAGCTAAGTTGAAGCCCTGGGGAGGGATTCGGCAGCTGCCGTGAGCGGCCCGGGACAAGCAGCACCAGCTCCGGCCTCCATTGTGCGGCGAGCGTCATCTACTTCGCCGGCTTCTCGAGGGACGCAAAGCCCGCCTTGGCGCAGGCAGCATGCATGTCCACGGGCCAGCAGCACGCCATCGAATGGCCCCTTGGCCCATCGGCAAGCTGAGCACGATCACTTCGGAATGACTCGTCTAGTGGTTCGGTTCACATCGTTGGCCGGGTAATCGACGTGCTGCCCGGTGCGCAGCAGACTGTCTCCGGGGCCTGATCTTGGAGGTGGTCGTGGGACGTCGACCGAGTGTGTTCGTCCGGCCGGTCAGCATGGACGAGGGCCGCAGGCTGCAGCGGATCAGCCGGAGTGCGAAGGATCCGGTCCGGCTGCGGCGGGCGATCGTGGTGCTGATGTCCGCTCAGGGCCAGGCGGTCAAGGACATCACTTCGCTGATGCAGGTCGGTGAGGACTACGTGCGCGATGTCATCCATGCGTTCAACGAGCGGGGGTTCGACGCGCTGGACCCAAAATGGAGCGGGGGACGCCCGAAGACGATCAGTGAGCGGGTGCGTGAGCACATCCGTCTGATCGCCCGGACGTCCCCCGCCGACTGGGACATCGCCGGCTTCTCCACTTGAAGCCTGTCCAAACTCGCCGCTCACCTGGTCGAACGGCATGTGGTGCCAGCGATCAGCCGGGAGACCCTGCGGCGCATCCTGCGCGAGGGCACGGTCTCCTGGCAGGCCACCACTACCTGGAAGGCGTCCACCGACCCGGACTTCATCGCCAAGATGCACCAGGTCCTGGCGCTGTTCGGGGCGCTGAACCTGATGCCACGCAGGGGCAAAGCGTGGCGTCCGGCAGGCAGGCTCCGCAGGCTGCGGGCCACCTACAACCGCTACGGCGGCGTGATGCACATGCCCGCCGCCCTCGACCTGGCCACCGGGAAGATCTACTACCGGATCCGCAAACACTAGCGATGGCGCGAGTTCCTCGGCCTACTCAAGATCCTGCGCTCCCGCTGGCCCGGGGAGAAGCTGTACCTGGTGCTGGACAACTTCTCCCCACACAAGCACGCCGAAGTCCGCATATGGGCCGCCGACAACGACATCGAGCTGGTCTTCCTGCCGACCTACGGCTCCTGGCTGAACTGGATCGAATCGGAGTTCGCCGCCCTGCGCTACTTCGCCCTCAACGGCACCGACCACCGCACCCACGCAGAGCAGAGCGCCGCCATCGGCGCCTACATACGCTGGCGAAACACCCGCGCTGAGCCGAAGACCAACTTCGCCCCCGACTCACCAATCCGCCAGTGGACGCAATACCCAGCCAAGGCTGCGTGACACGCCACTAGAGGCAGATTCCAGGGGGGGCCGCGTTCGGACCAATGTTGCCGGTCCAGGTGTTGGCCGTGCCGTCGGTGCCGGTGCCGCTGGTGTTGTCGCGGCAGTCGAGCATGCCGTTGCGGCGGGCGGCGTTGGATCTGATGGTATTTCCCCCGTTGCCGCCGGCATCGATGCGAATGCCGTCGCCCGCGTTGTCGCTGACGATGTTCCGGGAGATGACGGAGTTCGTGAGGGAGTTCGCTGCCACGCTGATGCCGTGGCCGACGGTGCTTGATTCGGAATTTCTGATGATGTTGCCGGTGATGGTGACGTTGGCGTTAGGTGAAAGGCCAAAGGCGTTGGCCCGCACGCCCAGGAAGCCCCTCTCAATGATGTTGGAGGTGATCCTCAAATTCGTGTTGCTGTCGCCGAAGAAGATCCCGGGGGCGCCAAAGTTGTCCCGGATGATGTTACTCCCCACGGAGACGTTGCTGGACTTGAAGATGAACACAAAGGCCCTATCCTCCAAGGAGGTGTTTCTATTTACTCTGACATTGTCGACTCCTCCGGGTGCCAGTGCATCCAGAAGGACACCAGAGTTTTCGTTACCAGAAAAGGTGTTTCTTTCGATGTCCGCATTCTTCAGGCCCGCGTCCGAGTAGACTCCACTGCCGCTTGCAGAACCGGGTTCATTGTTCTGGCGGATACAGTTCTGTTCAACCTCGGAAAGGTTTGTGCCGCTGGAGTTGAAATAGACTCCGAATACGTTGCCCTGGATCACGTTCTGCCGTACTTGGTGGCCCGAGTGTGCCGCACTCGTGACAATGCCATAACTGGAGGTATTGTTCTGAACGGTGAAGCGGGAGAACCTGATACCGTTCTCCGCCAAGCGGACACTGCCTGAACCATTCGCCGACTGAATGATCGCCTGCCTGGATGGATCCGGAGCTCCGGCCTGGCGGCACGCTGTCTCTGCGGGGGCGGCGGCCGGTCCGACCAAGCGCAAATTCGCCTTGTTCACGGTGACAACCTCGTTGTATGTTCCGGCGCAGACCCTGATCTCATCTCCTGGCGAGGCCGCAGTAATCGCTGCCTGGATCGTGGTAAAAGGTGCACCCGGGCATTGCGCTCCGTTGTCATCCACAACGAGTACGACCTGAGCTGCCTGGCTGGGCACTGCCGGGAACGCTGTAGCCACTGCCGCGCACGCCGCGACAAGAATCGTCTTCTTCATGGTTTTCTCCTTGACTCTCGGCGCAGACCGCAATCCGATCGTGCGGCAGTACAGTCGACTAGGTGGCACATAACCTGGCAGCCGGACTGGTGGAATTAGCTTGCATTTGCACGGACTCCATCAGTTACATAAACCGAACGAAGCGTCGCGGGCAGGCACTCGCTGATCAAGAAGCTAGGCGTGTCACACTGAGTGTGCAAGCGGTAGCACTCCGTATGCGTCGCTGGGTGTGCGACGCCACCGACCCGCCGGGGCGGGCAAGCGTGTGCCTCAGCTCGGAACGTTGTCGAACGGCGCCGTCAACTGCCGCAGAAGATCTGCCAATTACCCGCGCTGGTGGTCCGACGGCCGACCCAGGATCGCCCGCCCCTGGGCCAGCAGGCTTGCACCTGCTGAGGACGAGATCCCGCCACCGGGCAGCACGTCTATTACCCGGCCAACGATGCGAGCCGAGCCACTAGCGGCCCCGGCCGCCTTCCGGCCGGGGCCGGTCCCTCCCCGGGGATCCACCCCGAAAGACCTGGCCTGGAAACGCCACAGCGCCCGCCATCCCTGGTCGGGGACTATGGCGGGCGCTGCGTCAGGTTTCCGTACGCCGTTGTACGGACCGTATGAGGGGTCCTCCCAGAAGGGAGGGGTACTGCGGGGCTACACGGTCAGCGAGCGGTCCGTCGGCTTGACCGGGTAGGGGAGGGCGCTGGTGCCCGTCAGGAAGCGGTCCACGCCGCGGGCGGCCGAGCGGCCTTCCGCGATGGCCCAGACGATGAGCGACTGGCCGCGGCCCGCGTCGCCGGCGACGAAGACGCCGTCGACGTTGGTCGCGTACGAGGCGTCGCGCTCGACGTTGCCGCGCGCGTCCAGCTCCAGGCCGAACTGGTCCACCAGGCCGTTGGCCTGGTCGGTACCGGTGAAGCCCATCGCCAGGGTGACCAGCTGCGCCGGGAGGACGCGCTCGGTGCCGGGCTTCTGGACGAGCTTGCCGTCCTCGAAGGCCACCTCGACCAGGTGCAGCGCCTTGACGTTGCCGTCCTCGTCGCCCTCGAAGTGGGTGGTGGAGACGGAGTAGACCCGCTCGCCGCCCTCCTCGTGCGCCGAGGTGACCTTGTACAGCATGGGGAACGTCGGCCAGGGCTGGTTGGCGTTACGGTCCTCGCCCGGCTTCGGCATGATCTCCAGCTGCGTGACCGAGGCCGCGCCCTGGCGGTGGGCGGTGCCCACGCAGTCCGCGCCGGTGTCGCCGCCGCCGATGACGACCACGTGCTTGCCCTCGGCCGTGATGGGGGGCGCCATGAAGTCGCCCTCCTGGACCTTGTTCGCGAGCGGCAGGTACTCCATCGCGAAGTGGATGCCGCCCAGCTCGCGGCCCGGGACCGGGAGGTCGCGGGAGACCGTGGCGCCCGCCGCGATGACCACCGCGTCGAACCGCTTGCGCAGGTCGGTGGCCGTGATGTCACGGCCGACCTCGATGCCGGTGCGGAACTTGGTGCCCTCCGCGCGCATCTGCTCGATGCGGCGGTTGATGTGCACCTTCTCCATCTTGAACTCGGGGATGCCGTAGCGCAGCAGGCCGCCGACGCGGTCGGCGCGCTCGTACACCACGACGGTGTGCCCGGCCCGGGTCAGCTGCTGGGCCGCGGCGAGACCCGCCGGGCCGGAGCCGATGACGGCGGCCGTCTTGCCGGACAGCCGCTCCGGGGGCTGCGGGGTGACGTTCCCGTTGTCCCAGGCCTTGTCGATGATCGAGACTTCGACGTTCTTGATCGTGACGGCCGGCTGGTTGATGCCGAGGACACACGCCGACTCACAGGGAGCCGGGCAGAGGCGCCCGGTGAACTCCGGGAAGTTGTTCGTCGCGTGCAGACGCTCGGACGCCGCCGACCAGTCCTCGCGGTACGCGAAGTCGTTCCACTCCGGGATCAGGTTCCCGAGCGGGCAGCCGTTGTGGCAGAACGGGATGCCGCAGTCCATGCAGCGGCCGGCCTGCTTGCTGATGATCGGGAGCAGCGAGCCCGGGACGTAGACCTCGTTCCAGTCCTTCAGCCGGTCGGCCACGGGACGGGAACAGGCGGTCTCGCGCGCGGTGGTGAGGAAGCCCTTCGGGTCAGCCATTGGTCGCCGCCTCCATCATCTTCTCCGTGGTCTCGGATTCCGAGAGTCCGGCGAGCTCAGCGGCGTCCTTGGCGGCGAGCACTGCCTTGTACGTGGTCGGGATGATCTTGCTGAAGCGGTCCGCCGCGACGGACCAGTCAGCGAGGAGCTTCGCGGCCACGGTCGAGCCGGTCTCCTCCTCGTGGCGGCGCACCACATCGTGCAGCCACTGCTTGTCCGTGTCGGACAGGGCGGTCTCGACGGCGTCCACGTTGCCGACGTTGACGTTGTCCGGGTCGAGGTCGATGACGTACGCGACGCCGCCCGACATGCCGGCCGCGAAGTTGCGGCCGGTCTCGCCCAGGACGACCGCCGTGCCGCCGGTCATGTACTCGCAGCCGTGGTCGCCCACGCCCTCCGAGACGACCAGCGCGCCGGAGTTGCGGACGCAGAAGCGCTCGCCGGTGCGGCCGCGCAGGAACATCTCGCCGCCGGTGGCTCCGTAGCCGATGGTGTTGCCGGCGATGGTGGAGTACTCGGCGAGGTGGTCGGCGCCGCGGTCGGGACGGACGATCACACGGCCGCCCGACAGGCCCTTGCCGACGTAGTCGTTGGCGTCGCCCTCCAGGCGGAGGGTGATGCCCTTCGGCACGAAGGCGCCGAAGGACTGGCCGGCGCTGCCGGTGAAGGTCAGGTCGATGGTGTCGTCGGGCAGGCCCGCGCCACCGAACTTCTTGGTGACGTGGTGACCGAGCATGGTGCCGACGGTCCGGTTGATGTTGCGGATCGAGACCTGGGCGCGGACCGGCTGGGCCGCCTCGGCGGACTCGGCGTTCAGCGCGTCGGCCGCGAGCTCGATGAGCTCGTTGTCGAGGGCCTTCTCCAGACCGTGGTCCTGCTCGATCAGGGCGTGGCGGACCGCGCCCTCGGGCAGCTCCGGCACGTAGAAGAGCGGCTCCAGGTCGAGACCCTGCGCCTTCCAGTGCGTGACGGCCTGCGTCGTGTCGAGGAGCTCGGCGTGGCCGACGGCCTCCTCGATCGTACGGAAGCCCAGCTCGGCGAGGAGCTCGCGCACCTCCTCCGCGATGAACTCGAAGAAGTTGACGACGAACTCGGGCTTGCCGGAGAAGCGGTCGCGCAGGACCGGGTTCTGCGTGGCGATGCCGACCGGGCAGGTGTCCAGGTGGCAGACGCGCATCATGACGCAGCCGGAGACGACGAGCGGCGCGGTCGCGAAACCGAACTCCTCGGCGCCGAGCAGCGCGGCGATGACCACGTCGCGGCCGGTCTTGAGCTGGCCGTCCGTCTGGACGACGATGCGGTCGCGCAGCCCGTTGAGCAGCAGGGTCTGCTGGGTCTCGGCGAGGCCGAGCTCCCAGGGACCGCCCGCGTGCTTCAGGGACGTCAGCGGGGAGGCGCCCGTTCCGCCGTCGTGGCCGGAGATGAGGACGACGTCCGCGTGCGCCTTGGAGACACCGGCGGCGACCGTACCCACGCCGACCTCGGAGACCAGCTTCACGTGGATGCGGGCGACCGGGTTGGCGTTCTTGAGGTCGTGGATCAGCTGAGCCAGGTCCTCGATGGAGTAGATGTCGTGGTGCGGCGGCGGGGAGATCAGGCCGACGCCCGGGGTGGAGTGCCGGGTCTTGGCGACCCACGGGTAGACCTTGTGGCCGGGCAGCTGGCCGCCCTCGCCGGGCTTGGCACCCTGCGCCATCTTGATCTGGATGTCGTCCGCGTTGACCAGGTACTCGCTCGTGACACCGAAGCGGCCGGAGGCGACCTGCTTGATGGAGGAGCGGCGCGCCGGGTCGTACAGGCGGTCCGGGTCCTCGCCGCCCTCACCGGTGTTGGACTTGGCGCCCAGCTGGTTCATGGCGATGGCGAGGGTCTCGTGCGCCTCCTTGGAGATGGAGCCGTACGACATGGCGCCGGTGGAGAAGCGCTTGACGATGTCGGCGACCGACTCGACCTCGTCGATGGAGATCGACGGCCGCTCGGTCTTGAAGCCGAAGAGGCCGCGGAGCGTCATCAGGCGCTCGGACTGCTCGTTCACCCGGGCGGTGTACTGCTTGAAGATGTCGTAGCGGCGGCCCCGCGTCGCGTGCTGGAGGCGGAAGACCGTCTCCGGGTCGAACAGGTGCGGCTCGCCCTCGCGGCGCCACTGGTACTCGCCGCCGATCTCCAGCGCGCGGTGCGTGGCCGCGATGCCGGAGGCCGGGTACGCCTTGGCGTGGCGCGCGGCCACCTCCTTGGCGACGACGTCCAGGCCGGCGCCACCGATCTTGGTGGCGGTGCCGTTGAAGTAGGTCTCGACGAACTCGTCGTTCAGGCCGACGGCCTCGAAGACCTGGGCGCCGCGGTAGGAGGCGACGGTGGAGATGCCCATCTTGGACATGACCTTCAGGACGCCCTTGCCGAGCGCGTAGATCAGGTTCTTGATGGCCTGCTCCGGCTCCAGGCCGGACAGGAAGGTACCGGCGCGCAGCAGGTCCTCGACGGACTCCATGGCGAGGTACGGGTTGACCGCGGCGGCGCCGTAGCCGATGAGCAGTGCGACGTGGTGGACCTCGCGGACGTCACCGGCCTCGACCAGCAGACCCACCTGGGTGCGCTGCTTGGTGGCGATGAGGTGGTGGTGCACGGCGGAGGTGAGCAGCAGCGACGGGATCGGCGCGTGCTCGGCGTCCGAGTGGCGGTCCGAGAGGACGATCAGGCGGGCGCCGGCCTCGATGGCGGCGTCGGCCTCGGTACGGATCTCGGCGATCCGCGCGGCCAGCGCCTCGGCGCCGCCCGAGACCCGGTAGAGGCCCGAGAGGGTGGCGGCCTTCATGCCCGGCATGTCGCCGTCGGCGTTGACGTGGATGAGCTTGGCCAGCTCGTCGTTGTCGATCACCGGGAAGGGCAGGGTGACACTGCGGCAGGACGCGGCGGTCGGCTCCAGCAGGTTGCCCTGCGGGCCCACCGAGGACAGCAGCGAGGTGACGAGCTCCTCGCGGATGGCGTCCAGCGGCGGGTTGGTGACCTGCGCGAAGAGCTGGGTGAAGTAGTCGAAGAGCAGCCGGGGGCGCTCGGACAGGGCCGCGATCGGGGAGTCCGTGCCCATGGAGCCGAGCGGCTCGCCGGCGGTACGGGCCATCGGCGCGAGGATGACGCGCAGCTCTTCCTCGGTGTAGCCGAAGGTCTGCTGGCGGCGGGTGACCGAGGCGTGGGTGTGCACGATGTGCTCACGCTCGGGCAGGTCCGACAGCTCGATCTCGCCGGTCTCCAGCCATTCGGCGTACGGAGCGGCGGCGGCGAGCTCGGACTTGATCTCGTCGTCTTCGATGATCCGCTTCTGGGCGGTGTCGACGAGGAACATCTTGCCGGGCTGGAGGCGGCCCTTGCGGACGACCTTGGCCGGGTCGATGTCGAGCACGCCGACCTCGGAGCCGAGGACGACGAGGCCGTCGTCGGTGACCCAGTAGCGGCCGGGGCGCAGACCGTTGCGGTCGAGGACCGCGCCGACCTGGGTGCCGTCGGTGAAGGTGACGCAGGCCGGGCCGTCCCAGGGCTCCATCATCGTGGAGTGGTACTGGTAGAACGCGCGGCGGTCCGGGTCCATGGAGGTGTGGTTCTCCCACGCCTCCGGGATCATCATCAGCACGCTGTGCGGCAGCGACCGGCCGCCGAGGTGGAGCAGCTCCAGGACCTCGTCGAAGGAGGCCGAGTCGGAGGCGTCCGGGGTGCAGATCGGGAAGATCCGGTCCAGCACGCCGTCGCCGAAGGCGTCCGACGCCAGCTGGGACTCGCGGGCCTTCATCCAGTTGCGGTTGCCCTTGACCGTGTTGATCTCGCCGTTGTGCGCGACGAAGCGGTACGGGTGGGCGAGCGGCCAGGACGGGAAGGTGTTCGTCGAGAACCGGGAGTGGACCAGGGCGAGCGTCGAGGCGAAGCGACGGTCGGAGAGGTCCGGGAAGAAGGGCTCCAGCTGGCCGGTGGTCAGCATGCCCTTGTAGACGATGGTGCGGGCGGAGAGCGACGGGAAGTAGACCCCGGCCTCGCGCTCGGCGCGCTTGCGCAGCACGAATGCCTTGCGGTCCAGCTCGATGCCGGTGCTCCCGTTGCTCACGAAGAGCTGGGAGAAGGCCGGCATGGTGGCGCGGGCGCCGTTGCCGAGCAGGTCCGGCGTAACCGGAACCTCGCGCCAGCCGAGGACCGTGAGGTTCTCCTCGGCGGCGATGGCCTCGATCTGCTCCACGGCGACGGCCTGTGCGGTGCCGTCGGCGGGGAGGAAGGCGATGCCGACGGCGTACGCGCCGGCCTCGGGAAGCGCGAATCCCGCGACCTCGCGCAGGAACGCGTCCGGCACCTGGCAGAGGATTCCGGCGCCGTCGCCCGAGTCCGGCTCGGAGCCGGTGGCGCCGCGGTGCTCGAGGTTCCGCAATACGGTCAGCGCCTGCTCAACGAGGGTGTGGGTCGCCTCGCCGGTGAGGTTCGCCACGAAACCGACGCCACAGGCGTCCTTCTCGTTGCGCGGGTCGTACATGCCCTGCTGGGCGGGGCGACCGTCCATGGGCGACCAGGCGGTGTTGCTGAGCCCGGTCGCGGAGTGCGTGGATGCGGAACGCATCGGCTCTCCCGTCGTCGTCGTGGCATATGTGCATAGCCGAGGGACGACGTTGGCCCTCTGCGAAATTTCGTGCAGATTACATGATGACGACAATCCCGCGAAGCGGATATGCCATTCCAACATGCGGACACTGCACGGGACAGAAAGGAGGGACCTTCGCAGTGTTCCCAAGGTTCTCGAGACGGTTCTCAAGACGCGATGACGGACCGGAGGCACCGACACACAGGGCGGGCATCATTGCCCGCAGCCCTGGTCTGGTACCCGGTGGACATGCGATCGAAACCGCCGAGTAACGGACTACTTATGTTGAGCTCTGCATAGTGTCTCACTCCCTGCCCGGTCAGCCTATGGCTCCGCCGATCCAGGTTCCCAGGATGTACGTCACACCGGCGGCGGCGCCACCCAGGGCGAGCTGGCGCAGCCCGCTGTACCACCAGGACCGGGCCGTGACCCGGGAGACGACCGCGCCGCAGGCGAAGAGCCCCACCAGCGCGAGCAGCACCGCCGGCCACAGGGACGTGGCTCCGAGCAGGTACGGCAGTACGGGGAGCAGCGCGCCCAGCGCGAAGGAGCCGAAGGACGAGACGGCGGCGACGGTCGGCGAGGGCAGATCGTCGGGGTCGATGCCGAGCTCCTCGCGGGCGTGGATCTCCAGCGCCTGCTCGGGGTCGCGGGACAGCTGCATGGCGACCTCGCGGGCGAGGGCGGGCTCGACGCCGCGGGAGACGTAGAGCTCGGCCAGCTCCTCCATCTCGTCGACGGGGTGCTTGCGCAACTGCTGCCGTTCCACGTCCAGTTCGGCGAGGACCAGCTCGCGCTGCGAGGCGACGGAGGTGTACTCGCCCGCCGCCATGGAGAAGGCGCCGGCCGCGAGACCCGCCAGTCCGGTGATCACGATGGTGTGCGGGGCGACGGCGCCGCCGGCCACACCGGTCATCAGGGCGAGGTTGGAGACGAGCCCGTCCATGGCACCGAAGACGGCCGGCCGCAGCCATCCACCGTTGACGTCGCGGTGGGTGTGGTTGTCGCGGTGCGCGGTGTGCAGCGGCGCTTCGGTGGTGATGATGGACATGCGAAATATCTCCCCTTTTGTGCGAACGGATGCCTTACGGCGTCCCGCTCCCCCGGAACACCTCGAAACTACGCACGAATTCGGCTCCCCGCCAGCAAGGAAGGCCGTACTTACCTGCGGTTTTGCGGGTCGGCGACCGGGTGACGACGGTGTGCGCTGGGTGTTTCGCGACGAGCGACAAACCTCATGTCATGGCACAAATCCCCCAAGGGCTCAATATGAGTCCCATCAAGTGGAGAGGCGCGCCATGGAGCTGATTGCATGCAATCCGCAGGTCCTCCTCGAACGGGCCAGGGGCGCTCTTCTGGGCCTCGCGGTGGGTGACGCGCTCGGCGCCCCCGCGGAGAACATGAAGCCGTCGGAGATCCGGGCGAAGTGGGGCCGTATCGAGGGCTTCGTATCGGAGGACCCGGCGGGCACGGACGACACCGAGTACGCGATCTTCTCGGGGCTGCTGCTGGCCCGGCACGGCTCGGCGCTCACCGTCTCCCACGTGGAGCGGGCCTGGCACCACTGGATCGCGGACCTGGACGAGGGCCCCTTCAGGGGCGCGGGCTTCTCCGAGCGCGGCACCCTCGAAAACCTCCGGCGCGGTCTGGCGGCCCCCATCTCGGCCCAGCACCGGCACGCGTGGTCGGACGGCCTGGCCATGCGGGCGGCGCCCTTCGGGGTCTTCGCCGCCGGCCGGCCGGCGGAGGCCGCGCGGCTCGTCGCCATCGACGGCTGCGTCAGCCACGACGGCGAGGGCATCTACGGCGGCCAGGCGGTCGCGGCGGGCGTGGCCGCGGCCATGGCGGGCGGCAGCCCCGCGTCGGTGGTCTCCGCCGCCCTGTCGGTGATCCCCTCCGACTCCTGGACTGCCCGGTCCCTGCGCCGGGCCGTCACCGCCGCCCCGCGCGGCGAACGGGCCGTGCGCTCGGCCGTGGTCATCGGCGGCTACCCGTGGACGGACCTCGCCCCGGAGGCGGTGGGCCTGGCCTTCGGCGCCTTCGCCGCCTGCGGGGGCGACTTCCCCTCCTCGGTCCTCACGGCCGTGAACATGGGCCGCGACGCGGACACCACGGCGGCGGTGGCGGGCGCCCTGTCCGGGGCCCTGTCCGGGGCCGCCGCGATCCCCGCCGCCTGGTCCTCGGTGATCGGACCGGTACGCGGCAGCTGCCTGCCCTCGATGCGGGGCTACCACGTCCTGGACATCGCGGACCTCCTCACCCCGGAATTCGAGGGCCCCCGATGACCCCGTCCCCGTACACCGAGGACCCAGGCTCCCCGCCCCCGGCGTCCTCGGTGGCGACCACCCCGGCGCCCCCCGCGCCCCAGGCGCCCCCCGTGATCCGGATCGCCGAGCGGCGTCCCTCCTCCGCGCCGTCCGCCCCCCGGCCGGAGCTCAGCCCCGGCAGCGGCCCCGACCCGGGACCCCGGCGGATCGAGGGTCTCCTCCTCGGGCTCGCCGCGGGTGACGCGGCCGGCTGGCCCGCCGCCCGCCACCGGGCCAGCCGGATGCCCGAGTGGACCCGCCGCCTCACCCGCGAGCTCGACACCTTCGCCGAGCAGAACGCCACCACCACCCTCCCCGTCCCCATCGCCCTCAACCAGCCCCCCGAACCCCTGCGCCTGGGCCCGTCCGACGACGCCGAGTGGGCCGCCTTCGTCGCCGAGTCCGTACTCACCGCCGCCGGGGTCCTGCTCAGCGACCTCTCCCGGTCCCGCCGCATGCGCGCCGCCATCGACCTCGCCTGGAACGCCCTCGCCTCCGAGGTCGCCGCCGCGGCCGAACGCGCCCCCGAGGTCGAGTCCGCCGTACTGCCCCTGCGCGCCCGGATCTCCGTCCGCGCCGGCCTCGGCAACCTCGCCACCGGCCTGCGCCCGCCCGCCACCGGCCACGACAACCCGCACTACTTCGACGACGCCGCCTGCGTCCGCGCCTGCGTCCTCGCCGTCGTCCACCCCGGTGACCCGGTCGCGGCGGCGGACCTCGCCGAGTTCGACGCCCGCTACACCCAGGACGGCGACGGTGTCCACGGCGCCCGGGCCATGGCCGCCGCCCTCGCGACCGCCCTGGCCGGCGCGGACGTCGACGCCGCCGTCGACGCCGCCCTCGCGCAGCTCCCCGAGGCCACCGAGATCGGCCGCAACGCCCGGCACGCCGTCAAGCTCGCCCGTACCCACACCGACGGCGGCGGCGCCTTCGCCATCGTCCCCACCCTCGAACACGAGATCGTGGACCACGTCTACAGCTACGGGATCGCCGCCGCCGAGACCGTCCCCGTGGCACTCGCCCTCGCGACCGCCGCCCGCGGCAGGGCGGTCGAGGCCGTCCCGGCCGCCGCCTGCCTGTCCCGCGTCGCGGACTCCGCCCCCGCCCTCGCCGGCGCCCTCACCGGTGCGCTCGGCGGCGGCGACTCGATCCCCACCGCCTGGCGCGAGGCCTGCCGCACCCTGTCCGGCTGCGCGCTCCCGCGCCTCGCCGGCACCGATCTCGTGGAACTCGCCGCGCTCCTCGCTCGCACGGAACTCACCTCTCACAAGGGATGATTCAGACATGACGCTCACGTTGGAGGACCGGGCCGCAGGCGCTCTCGTCGGGGCCGCCGTCGGCGACGCGCTCGGCGGGCCGGTGGAGGGCTGGAGCCCCGACCAGATCGTGGAACGGCACGGCGGCCGGGTGCACGGCATCGTCGGCCCCTGGTACGAGGACTGGCGCACGGCCCGCCCGATCGCCCCGTACCACAAGGGAGATGGGCACGTCACCGACGACACCCTCATGACGCACGCCCTGGTACGGGTCTACGAGACGGTACGGGACCACCTCGACGCCTACGCCGTCGCCGAGCACCTGGTCCCGGACCTGATGACCAACCCGCGCTGGATCCCGGAGCTGGAGGCCGAGGCCCTCCCGCTCCAGCGGATCTTCCTCGCCGAGAAGTGGATCGTGACCCGGCTGCACTACGCGCACGCCGACCCCCGCGAGGCCGGCAGCGGCAACATCGTCAACTGCGGTGCGGCGATGTACATGGCGCCGGTGGGCATCGTCAACGCGGGCAATCCGGCGGGCGCGTACGCGGAGGCCGTGGACCTCGCCGGGGCGCACCAGTCCTCGTACGGGCGGGAGGCGGCGGGCGTGTTCGCGGCGGCGGTGGCGGCCGCGTGCCTGCCGGGGGCGACGGCCGCCTCGGTCGTGGAGACCGCCCTCGCCCTGGCCAAGGACGGCACCCGGTCCGCCATCGCCGCCGTCCGCGAAGCGGCCTGCGCCCACCGGGACTTCGAGTCGGCGCTGGGCCCGCTCCGGGCGGCGGTCGCCCCGTACGACTCGGTCGGCCCGGACTACCGCGACCCGTCGCTGGGCGCCCGCCGACCGTCCCGGCTCCACTCCATCGAGGAACTCCCGATCGCGCTCGGGATGCTGCTGATCGCGGACGGAGCGTACGAGAGCTCCGTGCTCGGCGCGGTCAACTACGGCCGGGACTGCGACTCCACCGCCACCATGGCCGGGGCGATCGCCGGGGCCCTGGGCGGCGAGGCCGTGATCCCGGAAGCCTGGTCCAAGCAGGTCGCCGAGGCCAGCCGCCTCGACCTGCACGCCCCCGCCGGGGCGCTGGCCGCCGTCGCCCGCGAGGTCTTCGCCCTGGACCGCTCCCGCCGCCGCGCCCACGAGTCGGCCTTCACCACGATCTCGGCCCCCCGGTGACCCCGCCCTGCCCTGCCCCCGACCCCGTACGGCTCACCTGGGCCCAGCCCGAGGACCTCATCGGGCACGAGCTCCGGCAGGCGGCCGAGGACGGGCGGGACCCCGAGGCCGTACGCCGGGTCTGGCTGGCCGCGGGCGGCCACCCGGCCCCCGACCGGGCCGGGGCCTCCCCCGCCCCCGCACCACCCGAGCTCCGCTCCCTGGCCTGCGGCCTCCTGGACGAGCTCGCCGGCCTCCCGTCCTCGCGGGCCGCCGCCGAACCGCAGTCCTGGGAGGCCGTCCGCGCCACCTGGCCCGCGTCCGAGGGCCCGGACCCCGCAGGCCCGGACCCCCGCCTGTGCGCCCGGCTGGAAGCCGCCTGGGTCGGCCGGGCCGTCGGCTGCCTGCTCGGCAAGCCCGTCGAGAAGCTGCCGCTCGCCGGGATCCGGGCGCTGGCCCGGGCCACCGGGAACTGGCCGCTGAACGACTGGTTCAGCGCGCGCGGCGTCCCGCCGGAACTGCTGGCCGCGTACCCCTGGAACCGCCGCTCCGCCCCCACCTCCCTCGCCGAGAACATCGACGGCATGCCCGAGGACGACGACCTCAACTACCCGCTCCTCGGCCTGCTCCTGCTCCAGCGGCACGGCAAGGACTTCACCACCGCCGACGTCGCCCGGCTCTGGCTCGACGAACTGCCCGCCGGGCGGACCTTCACCGCCGAGCGCGTCGCCTACCGCAACCTCCTGCTCGGGCTGGAGCCGCCCGCCACCGCCACCCACCACAACCCCTTCCGCGAATGGATCGGCGCCCTCATCCGCGCCGACGTCCACGGCTGGACCAACCCCGGCGACCCGGCCGCCGCCGCGGCCCAGGCCTACCGCGACGCCGCCCTGACCCACACCGGCAACGGGGTCTACGCCGCCCTCTTCATCGCCGCCGCCACCGCCACCGCCGCCACCGGCCGGGCCGACGTGCACACCGCGCTGCGGGCCGGGCTGGCCGTCGTACCGCCCCGCTCCCGCCTCGCCGAGGCCGTCCGTACCGGGATCCGGGCCGCCCGCGGGGAACCCGACTTCGACCGTGTCGTCGACCGCCTGCACGCCCGGTACGGCAACTACCACTGGGTGCACGCCGTCCCCAACACCGCCCTGATCGCCGCCGCCCTCACCCACGCCGACGGCGACTTCACCCGCTCCGTGTGCCGTGCGGTGTCCGGCGGCTGGGACCGGACCGCTGGGCCGCGCCCCTCAAGAACCGCCTCGCCACCACCGTGGCCGGCTTCGACGGCATCGGCTTCGACACCCTCGCCCAGCTCACCCACCGGCTCACCACACAGGAGGCAGCACGCTCATGACGGCCATCGCCGTGCTCGGCAGTACGAACATGGACCTCGTCGCCTACGTCCCCAAGGCCCCCCGCCTCGGGGAGACCGTCACCGGCCGCGCCTTCCGCACCGTCCCCGGCGGCAAGGGCGCCAACCAGGCCGTCGCCGCCGCCCGCAGCGGCGCTCAGGTGGTGATGATCGGCGCGGTCGGGGCCGACGAGTTCGGCGTACGGCTGCGCTCCGCGCTCACCGCCGACGGGATCGACACCGCGGCCCTGCGCACCGTCGAGGGCGCCAGCGGCACCGCCCACATCACGGTGGACGACGAGGGCGGCAACAGCATCATCGTCATCCCCGGCGCCAACGCCCGCGTCACCGGCCTGGAGGCGGGCGACGAGACCCGGATCGCCGCCGCCGACGCCCTGCTCCTCCAGCTCGAACTCCCCCTGGAGGCCGTCCTCGCCGGCGCCCTGGCCGCCCGCGCGCACGGCGTCCGTACGGTGCTCACGCCCGCTCCAGCCCAGCCGCTGCCCGCCGGACTCCTCGCCGCCACCGACCTGCTGGTCCCCAACGAGCACGAGGCCGCCGCCCTCACCGGGCTCACCGACCCGGGCCAGTGCGCGGCCGCCCTGCTGGACGCCGTACCCGAGGTGGTGATCACCCTTGGCGCGGCCGGGGTCCTGTACGCCGCCCGCGGCCGGGAACCCCTGTCCGTGCCCGCGCCCCGGGTCCGGGCCGTGGACACCACCGCCGCCGGGGACACCTTCGTCGGCGCCCTCGCCGTGGCCCTCGGCGAGGGCCGCGCCGTGCCCGAGGCGCTGCGCTGGGCCTCGGCGGCGGCCGCGCTCTCCGTACAGCGGCACGGCGCCCAGGACTCGATGCCGGCCCGCGCCGAGACCGACGCCTTCGCCGCGGCACGGCCCGGAGCCGCCTCGTGACGACCACCGGGCCGCTGGAAGGGCTCCGCGTCCTCGACCTCGCCACCCTCTTCGCCGGACCGCTGGCCGCCACCCTGCTCGGCGACTTCGGCGCCGAGGTCGTCAAGGTCGAACACCCCGGCCGCCCCGACCCCTCCCGCGGCCACGGCCCCGCCAAGGACGGCATCGGCCTGTGGTGGAAGCTGCTCGGCCGGAACAAGCGGACGATCACCCTCGACCTGTCCACCAAGGGCGGCCGGGACACCCTGCTGCGCCTCGCCGCCACCGCCGACGTGGTCATCGAGAACTTCCGCCCCGGCACCCTGGAGAAATGGGGCCTGGGCTGGCCCGAGCTGTCCGCCGCCAACCCGCGCCTGGTCCTGACCCGCGTCACGGCCTTCGGACAGCAGGGCCCGTACGCCCACCGCCCCGGCTTCGGCACCCTCGCCGAGGCGATGAGCGGCTTCGCCGCGATCACCGGGGAGCCGGACGGGCCGCCGACCCTGCCGCCCTTCGGGCTCGCGGACTCGATCGCCGCGCTGACCACCGCGTACGCGGTGATGACCGCCCTCGCGGGCCGCGACCGCACGGGCCACGGCCAGGTCGTGGACCTGGCCATCATCGAGCCGATCCTCACCGTGCTCGGCCCGCACCCGCTCTGGTACGACCAGCTGGGCTACGTCCAGCCGCGCACCGGAAACCGCTCCACCAACAACGCCCCCCGCAACACCTACCGCAGCGCGGACGGCCGCTGGCTGGCGGTCTCCGCCTCCGCCCAGTCCATCGCCGAGCGCGTCCTGCACCTGGTCGGGCGGCCCGAGCTGATCGCCGAGCCCTGGTTCGCCACCGGTTCCGGGCGGGCGGCCCACGCGCACGTCCTGGACGAGGCGGTCGCCGGCTGGATCGCCCGCCACAAGGCCGAGGAGGTCGTCGCCGCCTTCGAGGAGGCGCAGGCGGCCGTCGCCCAGGTCTACGACATCCGGGACGTGATGGCCGACCCGCAGTACGCGGCCCTCGACACGGTCACCGAGATCGAGGACCCGGAGCTCGGGCCGCTCCGGATGCAGAACATCCTCTTCCGGCTCTCCGAGACCCCCGGCGGGATCCGCTGGGCCGGGCGCCCGCACGGCGCGGACACCGACGAGGTCCTGACCGAGCTGGGCCTGACCGAGGCCGAGATCAGTGCTCTGCGGACCGAGGGAGCCCTGTGATCCTGACCTGGCTGTACGCGCCGGGCGACCGCCCGGCGGTGGTGGCCAAGGCCATCGGCTGCGGGGCCGACGCGGTCATCGTGGATCTGGAGGACGCGGTACCGGTCTCCCGCAAGGAGTACGCCCGCGCCGCCACCGCCGAGCTCCTGCGTGAGCGGCCTCCGCTCCCCGTCCACGTCCGCGTCAACGCGCTCGACTCCCCCTGGGGCGGCGCCGACCTGACCGCCCTCGGCGGGCTGCACGGCCTCGCCGGGCTGCGGCTGCCCAAGATCAGCGCCCCCCAGCAGGTCGTCGCCGCCGCCGACCGCACCGGCGGGGTCGGGCTGCACGCCCTGCTCGAATCGGCGCTGGGCGTGGAGCGTGCGTACGAGATCGCCCGCGCGCACCCCGCCCTGCGCGGGCTCTCCCTGGGCGAGGCGGATCTGCGGGCCGACCTGGCCGTCAGTGCGGAGCCGGGCCTGGACTGGTGCCGCTCGCGGGTGGTGGTCGCGGCCCGCGCGGCCGGGCTGGCGCCCCCGTCCCAGTCGGTGTTCCCCGACATCCGGGACCTGGAGGCGCTGGCCGTCTCCTGTGCGCGCGGCCGCTCGCTCGGTTTCCTCGGCAGGGCGGCGATCCACCCCCGGCAGCTGCCGGTGATCGAGCGGGCCTACCTCCCCGCGCCCGAGGAGGTGTACGCGGCCCAGGAGGTCCTGAGCGCGGCCCGGGCCACCCCGGGCGCGCTGGCCCTGCCCGACGGGCGTTTCGTGGACCCGGCGGTGGTGGCGGCGGCGCACCGCACCCTGGCCCTGTCGCGGCGGGCGGCTACCCGCTGAACACGCGGGAGGGGTGCCGCGCGGTACGCGGCACCCCTCCTGCTGTGACCCGCCGGGTCAGTGCTTCTCGGCCCCCGGGGCCTCGGCCCCGGCCGGTTCGGCCTTGGAGAGGTCTGCCTTGGGGGCGTCCTCCGGCTCCGCCGCCGCAGCGCCGGCCTCGGCGTCGGCCTTGGGCTCGTCGGCCTTTGCGTCCTTGGGATCGGCGTCCTTGGCGTCGGCGTCCTTGGCGTCGGCGTCCTTGGCGTCGGCCGGGCGATCCGGTTCCACGACCTCCTCGCGGCCCGGGCGCAGCTTCGCCGACAGCACGAGGTAGACGACGGCCAGTACGAAGACCACGATCGAGGTCCAGACGTTCAGCCGCAGGCCCAGGATGTGGTGCGCCTCGTCGACCCGCATGTACTCGATCCAGCCGCGGCCCACGCAGTACGCGGCCACGTACAGGGCGAAGGCCCGGCCGTGGCCGAGCTTGAAGCGGCGGTCGGCCCAGATCACCAGCACCGCGACGCCGATGCACCACAGCGACTCGTACAGGAAGGTCGGGTGGTAGGTGCCGGCGTCCCGGTTCGGGCCGGCGCTGATCTCCACCGCCCAGGGCAGGTCGGTGGCCCTGCCGTACAGCTCCTGGTTGAACCAGTTGCCCCAGCGGCCGCAGGCCTGGGCCAGCGCGATGCCCGGGGCGAGGGCGTCCGCCCAGGCCGGCAGCGGGATGCCGCGCAGTCGGCAGCCGATCCAGGCGCCCACCGCGCCGAGCGCGATCGCCCCCCAGATGCCGAGGCCGCCCTCCCAGATCTTGAAGGCGTCGACCCAGTTGCGGCCCTCGCCGAAGTAGAGCTGGTAGTCGGTGATCACGTGGTAGAGGCGACCGCCGACAAGGCCGAACGGCACTGCCCACACGGCAATGTCGGCGACCGTGCCCGGCTTTCCGCCGCGCGCGATCCACCGCTTGTTGCCGAGCCAGACAGCGACGAAGACGCCGATGATGATGCAGAACGCGTAGCCGCGGAGCGGGATCGGTCCGAGATGGATCACGCCGGTCGACGGACTGGGGATGTAAGCAATGTCCATGGCAGACATGACGCTACCTTGCCGGGCGGTGCACACCGCAACCCGCCCGGCAAGCCGAAACCAAATCCACACATGACCCAGGCGTCGCTCAGTTCTCCCCGGAACGGTCCGATCCGCTGTTCGCGGGCGTCTTCGACGACGCCGTCGACCCTCCGACCGAGGACGCCGGCCGCGTGGCCTTCACACCGGGAGTCGCACCGGGAGTGGCCCCGGAAGCCGTGTCCGCGGACGCGGACGGCGAGGCCTTCCCCGCTGCCTTCGAGGCCCCGGCCCCGCTGCCACTGCCGCTCGATGCCCCGGCCTTGGCTTCCACCTGCGCCTTGAGCTTCTCCGGGGTCAGCGGATTGGCCTGGTCGGAGAAGATGTCCTTGCCGTCCAGCAGCACGGTCGGCGTGCCCCGGAACTTTCCGGCGCGGAAGGCCTCGTGCGATTTGGCCACCCAGCTGTTGTGCGTGCCGTTCTCGACGCACGAGCGGAAGGCGGGGGTGTCCAGCCCGTCCACCTTGCCGGCCAGCTCCAGCAGCTTCGCGTTCTTGCCGTAGGCGTCGTCGACCTCCTGCGGCTGGTTCTGGAAGAGGACGTCGTGGTACTCCGCGAACTTGCCGGCGTCCTGCGCGCAGGCCGCCGCGTTCGCGCCCTTCAGCGAGCCGCTGCCGCCCATGTTTCCGTCGATGAGCGTGACCAGGTGGTAGTCGGCCTTGAGCAGCCCCTTGGCCTCGAGTTCGTGGACGGTGGCCCGGTAGTTGTCCTCGAAGCCCTTGCAGGCGGGGCAGCGGAAGTCCTCCCACACGGTCAGGGTGGACTTGGCCTCGTCCTTGCCGGTCCGGATGGCCAGCGCGTCCTTGCCGGTGGCTCCGGAGGGGGCGACCACCGGGCCCGCCTTGTCGGCGCCGCCGTCCTTTCCGGTGTTGGCCGCGATCAGGCCGACGACGGCGGCCAGGCCGAGCACGCCGACCACCGCCGCCGATACGACGAGCGTCCGCCGACGCTTGTCCCGGGCCTTCTGCCGCTCGCGCTCCATCTGGAGCCGCTCCCGGGCCGATCGTTTCGTCGCATCGCGGTTCGCACCGTCGTTCTTCTCGCTCACGTTCGGCCAAACGAAGCGGGGAGGCACTCGCGTGCCTCCCCGCTCCCACTTCCACCTGATCGGGCTACAGAACCCGTTCAGGTGTGCGCTTCCCGTCAGCTCCTGCGTACGCCTTCCGCAAGCTCGCCCGCCAGCGACCGTACGGCGGCCAGCCCGGCCGGCAGGTCCGGCGCGTCCAGCAGCAGCTTGACGAAGGCCGAACCGACGATCACCCCGTCGGCGAAGGCCGCCACTTCCTTGGCCTGGACGGCGTTGGAGACGCCCAGCCCGACACAGACCGGGAGCTCGGTCGTGGCGCGGGTGCGCCGCACCAGCGCCTGGGCCTCGTTGCCGACCGACTCGCGCGTACCGGTGACTCCCATGAGGGAAGCCGCGTAGACGAAGCCGGAACCGGCCGCCGTGATGGTGGCGAGGCGCGCGTCCTTGCTGCTGGGGGCCACGACGAAGACGGTCGCCAGACCGTGCTTCTCCGCGTGCTCGCGCCACAGCGCGGACTCCTGGACCGGCAGGTCGGGCAGGATGCAGCCGGCGCCGCCCGCCGCGGCGAGCTCGGCGGTGAACCGCTCGACGCCGTAGCGGTCGATAGGGTTCCAGTACGTCATCACCAGGATCGGGGCCCCGGTCGCCTCGTGCGCCTCGCGCACGGTCCGGATCACATCGGCGATCTTGACGCCGCCGCGCAGGGCGATGTCGTCGGCGGTCTGGATGATCGCACCGTCCAGGACCGGGTCGCTGTGCGGGAGGCCGACCTCGACCACGTCCGCGCCGCCCGCGATGACGGCCTTGACCGCCTCGATGGCGCCGTCGACGGTCGGGAAGCCCGCCGGGAGGTAGGCGACGAGGGCGGCGCGGTCCTCGGACTTCGCCTTGGCGAGCGTGTCGCTCAGCAGCTGGATGCGCCCGGTCTTCTCGCTGGCACTCACTTGGTCTCCCCCTCGGCGGCGTCGTACAGCCCGAAGTAACGGGCGGCCGTGTCCATGTCCTTGTCACCGCGGCCGGACAGGTTGACGACCAGCAGGCCGTCCTTGCCCAGCTCCTTGCCCAGGTCGAGGGCGCCGGCGAGGGCGTGCGCCGACTCGATCGCCGGGATGATCCCCTCGGTGCGGGAGAGCAGGCGCAGGGCCTGCATCGCGGCGTCGTCGGTCACCGCGCGGTACTCGCCGCGGCCCGTGTCCTTGAGGTACGAGTGCTCCGGGCCGATGCCCGGGTAGTCCAGACCGGCCGAGATGGAGTACGGCTCGGTGATCTGGCCCTCCTCGTCCTGGAGGACGTAGCTGCGGGAGCCGTGCAGGATCCCCGGCTCGCCCGCGGTCAGCGTGGCCGCGTGCTCGCCGGTCTCGACGCCGTGCCCGGCGGGCTCGAAGCCGACCAGGCGGACGTCGGCGTCCGGGATGAAGGCGTGGAAGAGGCCGATGGCGTTGGAGCCGCCGCCGACGCAGGCCGCGACGGCGTCGGGCAGCCGGCCGGCGCGCTCGATGATCTGGCGGCGGGCCTCGACGCCGATGACCCGGTGGAAGTCGCGGACCATGGCCGGGAAGGGGTGCGGACCGGCGACCGTGCCGAAGAGGTAGTGGGTCCGGTCCACATTGGCGACCCAGTCGCGGAACGCCTCGTTGATGGCGTCCTTCAGGGTCCGGGAGCCGGACTTCACGGAGATGACCTCGGCGCCCAGCATCCGCATCCGGGCCACGTTCAGGGCCTGGCGCTGGGTGTCGATCTCGCCCATGTAGATGGTGCACTCGAGGCCGAAGAGCGCGCAGGCGGTGGCGGTGGCCACGCCGTGCTGGCCCGCGCCGGTCTCGGCGATGACCCGGGTCTTGCCCATGCGCTTGGTGAGCAGCGCCTGGCCCAGCACGTTGTTGATCTTGTGCGAGCCGGTGTGGTTGAGGTCCTCGCGCTTGAGGAAGATCCGCGCCCCGCCGGCGTGCTCGGCGAACCGGGGCACTTCGGTGAGGGCGCTCGGGCGGCCGGTGTAGTTGACCATCAGGTCGTTGAGCTCGGCCGCGAAGGCCGGGTCGACCTTGGCCTTCTCGTACTCGACCGCGACCTCGTCGACGGCGGCGACGAGCGCCTCCGGGATGAACTTGCCGCCGAAGTCACCGAAGTAACCCTCGGCGTTCGGGACGTGACCCTCCGGGTCCGGGATGAAGAATTGGCTGGACATGCCGGTGCTCCTACGGGAACGGGATGCGACGAGTGGTTTTCACCGTATTGCGCCACCCACCCGCGACACGCACACGGACCCACCCCCACGGGGGTCGGTCTGCGCTGTCTGCGGGATGCGGGAAGGAGAACCCGCCACCCGGAGCCGGTCGGCCCGGGCAACGGGCCGTACGGGACCGCCGCAACGCGAAACGATACGTCTCGTACCGTCCGCTGCGGGCCCTCGTTACGGCGCGTCTCCCGGACGCCATCGCATGCCGTTGACCTGACCGGGCTCGGAGCCGATCACGTACCGGACCCGCCGCCCGTGCACGCGCCGGGCCGGGGCGCGGCAGCCGCGAGGGCGGCAGCCGCGCGCCAGGGGCGCGTGCGCCGTCGGCACGCCGACCGGGCCACGGCGGCCGGGTCGGGTGCGGACGGAGGAGCGGTCGTGGGCCATGGGGACGGGTCAGCTCCGCCCGTGGCGCAGGGCGGGGTGGGCGCCGGCGGCGACGAGGTCGGCCACGGCCGCCTTCGGGTCGCGGCCGGTCACCAGGGACTCCCCGACGAGGACGGCGTCGGCGCCCTCGTTGGCGTAGGCGATCAGGTCGTGCGGCCCGCGGATGCCGGACTCGGCGATCTTGACGATGTGGGCCGGGATCTCCGGGACGACGCGCTCGAAGGTGGAGCGGTCGACCTTGAGGTCCTTGAGGTTGCGGGCGTTGACGCCGATGATCTTGGCGCCCGCGGCGACCGCGCGCTCCACTTCCTCCTCGTCGTGGACCTCGACGAGCGGGGTCAGGCCGATGGACTCGGCCCGCTCGATGAGGGAGACGAGGGCCTCCTGCTCCAGGGCCGCGACGATCAGCAGCACGAGGTCGGCGCCGTAGGCACGGGCCTCCCAGAGCTGGTACGCCGTGACGATGAAGTCCTTGCGCAGGATCGGGATGTCCACGCGGGCGCGGACGGCCTCCAGGTCGGCCAGTGAGCCGCCGAAGCGGCGCTGTTCGGTGAGGACGGAGATGACTGCCGCACCACCCGCCTCGTAGTCGGCGGCGAGCCCGGCCGGATCGGCGATCGCGGCCAGCGCGCCCTTCGACGGGCTGGAGCGCTTGACCTCGCAGATCACCTTGACGCTGTCGCCGCGCAGTGCGGCGACGCCGTCCTTGGCCTGGGGCGCCTTGGCGGCACGCTCCTTGAGCTCGTCGAGGCTCACGCGGGCCTGCCGTTCGGCAAGGTCTTCGCGGACCCCTTCGATGATCTCGTCGAGCACACTCACGCGAGCGGCCCCCTTCCGGGTCGATGACGGTCGGCCGCCTTGCAGACACGTACAACTGCAAGGTCAGCAATCAAATGGTATCCGCAGGAGGCCTTGCCCTCCGCACGCGGTTGACGCCGTCCCAGTAACTGGACATTCGGAATCGGGGCTTCATCCGGGCCCCGTACGGGCCTCAGGGGGCCAGTGCCGAGCCGAAAGAAAGATTTCGGACAACGGCGAACACCAGGGCCGCCCCGCCGATGCCCCACCAGTGGAGCGGCCGCAAGACCAGTCGGGGCACGGGCCCGCCGTCATAGGCCCGAATCAGCCACAGGATCATGAATCCGGCGAAGACGAAGTAGCCCGTGACGGCCAGGGCATTTGCCCCGAAAGCTGCGATCAGATCGCCGTGGGCGAACGCGTGCGCGCTGCGCAGGCCGCCGCAGCCGGGGCACAGGATTCCGGTCAGCCGCAGCAGCGGACAGACCGGGTAATGGCCCGGTTCGTTGGGATCCACGGTGCCCACGTACGCAAACGCCGCGGCGGCCGCGACCAGGGTGAGCGCCGGTGTGCGCAGGCGCCGGGCCCGGGACATCGGTACGACGGGCGCGGCCTGCGGCGGCAGGGCGTCGGGGGTGCGAGAGGCGTCCACCCGCTGATTCTCACCGGTCATGACAAAAGGCGCAGCCCGACGGGGCCGCGCCTTTCGGATCCTCGGTACCGCGCTCAGACCTTGGCGGGGACCTTGGAGGCTGCGATGACCTCGGCGAGGTCCTTGTGGGAGGCCTTCGGCGCACCCATGCCCGCCGCCTTCATCGCCATGCCGACGACGCCACCGATCGCGACCACGACGAGGCCCGCCCAGAAGCCGATCGGGTTCGCGAGCACCATGTAGGCGCCGGAAATGCAGAAGCCGATGAAGGCGATGATGACACCGGTCCAGGCGGCCGGGGTGTGTCCGTGGTCTGTGCCCGCCATGAGTTGCTCCTCGTTGCTCTGTCGCGGTGCTCTGTCGAGCGCGCGGTCTGTGTCGAACGCTCGGTGCCCATTGTCCCGCACCGGGCGGGGCCGCCGTCCACGGGGGGTGCGTCAGCCGGTCGGGTCCTCGCCGCGGTCCAGAGCCTTCCACAGATCCTCCGGCCGGTCCGGATCCACCACGGCCGGCTTGCGCGTACGGGGGCTGCCGTCGCGCTCGTAGCGGCCGCCCATGGCGGGCCAGCTCCCGCCGAAGCGCAGGGCCAGCAGTCCGGCGGCCAGGATCAGGGCCGCCCCGGCGGCCGTGACGTACGGCCACGCGGTCTGGGTCAGCCCCGCCACCTGCGCGGCGGCGTCCGCGGTCGTACGGGCGGCCTCCGCGTCCAGGGCCCGGCGGCCGTCGGCGGCGAAGACCGCGGTCAGCGCCGCGCCCAGGCCGCTGAGCGCCAGCAGCCCCGACACCAGCAGCCGGCCCTTGCCGCGTACGGCGAAGACGGCGACCAGAGCGGCGAGGCCGACGATGGCCAGGGCCGCGGGGAGCCCGGTGACGGCCTGCCCGTCCGCGGTCAGCGCGAGCGAGTCGCCGCCGAGAGCGGTGGTGCCCCGGGCCCAGACCCGGCCGGAGGCGAGCAGCACGACGGTGGAGCCGAGGGTGCCGAGCAGCAGGGCGACGGCCACGCTGCGGCGGCCGCTGCGGCTCTCGGGGGCCTCGGCGTCGGTTTCGGTTCGGGGCGGGGGTACGGCACTCACGTACCCCACTATCCCTTACGCCCTCAGGAGCCGTGGAGGCGGTTCGCCGCTCCCACCGCGCGCAGCACGGCGGCCGCCTTGTTGCGGCACTCGTTGTCCTCCAGCTCGGGCACCGAGTCGGCCACGACCCCGGCGCCGGCCTGCACGTACGCCGTGCCGTCGCGCAGCAGCGCGGTGCGGATGGCGATGGCCGTGTCGGAGTCGCCCGCGAAGTCCAGATAGCCCACGCAGCCGCCGTACAGGCCGCGTCGGGAGGGCTCCAGCTCCTCGATGATCTGCATGGCGCGGGGCTTGGGCGCGCCGGAGAGGGTGCCCGCCGGGAAGCAGGCGGTGAGCACGTCGAAGGCGGTCTTGCCCTCGGCGACCCGCCCGGTGACGGTGGACACGATGTGCATGACGTGCGAGTACCGCTCGATGCTCATGAAGTCGACGACCTCGACGGAGCCCGGCTCGCAGACCCGGCCGAGGTCGTTGCGGCCCAGGTCGACGAGCATCAGGTGCTCGGCGCGCTCCTTGGGGTCGGCCAGCAGCTCCTCGGCGAGGTCGTGGTCCTCCTGCGGGGTGGCGCCGCGGTGCCGGGTGCCGGCGATGGGGTGGACCATGGCCCGCCCGTCCTCGACCTTGACCAGCGCCTCGGGGCTGGACCCGACCACGTCGAAGCCGTTCTCGAAGCGGAAGAGGTACATGTACGGGGAGGGGTTGGTGGCCCGGAGCACCCGGTAGACGTCCAGCGCGGAGGCCTCGCAGGGGGTCTCGAACCGCTGCGAGGGCACCACCTGGAAGGCTTCGCCGGCCCGGATGCGCTCCTTGATGTCCTCGACGGCGGCCTGGTACTTCTCGCCGCCCCACAGCGCGGAGAACTGCGGCAGCTCGGAGGCGGGCAGCGGGGTGGGGGTGTACGGGGCGGGCCGCGCGAGGTCGGCCTCCATCGCGTCGAGCCGCGCCACGGCGTCCGCGTACGCCTCGTCCACGCCGGTGTCGAGGTCGTTGTGGTTGATCGCGTTGGCGATGAGCAGGACGGTGCCGTCCCAGTGGTCCATGACCGCCAGGTCGGAGGTGAGCAGCATGGTCAGCTCGGGCAGCCGCAGGTCGTCGCCGGTGTGCTCGCCGATGCGCTCCAGGCGGCGCACGATGTCGTAGCCGAGGTAGCCGACCATGCCGCCGGTGAAGGGCGGCATCCCGCCCGCGAGGTCGCGGGGAGTGTGCAGGGCCTCGACGGTGGCGCGCAGCGCCTCCAGGGGGTCGCCGTCGGTGGGTACGCCGACGGGCGGGGTGCCGATCCAGTGCGCCTGGCCGTCCCGGACGGTCAGGGTCGCGTCGCTGCGCACGCCGACGAAGGAGTACCGGGACCAGGAGCGGCCGTTCTCGGCGGACTCCAGGAGGAAGGTGCCGGGGCGTTCGGCGGCGAGCTTGCGGTAGAGCCCGACGGGGGTGTCACCGTCGGCCAGCAGCTTGCGGCTCACGGGGATGACGCGGCGGTCGGCCGCGAGCTTGCGGAACGTATCGAGATCCATGTGCGTGGGGCCTACCTAGTCGGCGTCGCGGAGGAGGACATCGTCGTCGAAGCAGGTGCGGGCGCCGGTGTGGCAGGCCGCTCCGACCTGGTCGACCTTGACGAGCACGGTGTCGGCATCGCAGTCGAGGGCGACGGACTTCACGTGCTGGAAGTGGCCGGAAGTGTCCCCCTTCACCCAGTACTCCTGGCGGCTGCGGGACCAGTAGGTGCAGCGGCCGGTCGTCAGGGTACGGTGCAGGGCCTCGTCGTCCATCCATCCGAGCATGAGCACCTCACCGGTGTCGTACTGCTGGGCGATGGCCGGTACCAGGCCGTCGGCGGAGCGCTTGAGACGCGCGGCGATGGCGGGATCGAGGCTGCCGGGGCGGGGGGACGTACTCATGTGGCCATTGTGCCGGGCCGCGATGCCCGCCGCGGATCCCTGTCCGCCTGATGAGCAGGCGCGCGGCGTGATCCAGCCGTAGGCTGGCCCGCATGTCTACCCATGCGAAGCGTGAACGGCTGCTGCTGGCCGACCTGTTGGAGGCGGCCGGACCGGAGGCGCCGACGCTGTGCGACGGCTGGACCTGCCGGGAACTGGCGGCGCACGTGGTGGTCAGGGAACGCCGCCCGGACGCGGCCGGCGGCCTGCTGCTGAACGTGCTGAAGAACCGTCTGGACGCGGCGATGGCGGAGTACACGGCCAAGCCGTACGAGGAGCTCATCCGGCTGATCCGCACCGGCCCGCCGAAGATGTCGGTGTACGCGCTGAAGCAGATCGACGAGGCGGCGAACGCCGTGGAGTTCTTCGTGCACGCGGAGGACGTCCGGCGGGCGCAGCCGGACTGGTCCCCGCGGGAGCTGGACCCGGTGTTCTCGGACTCCCTGTGGTCCCGCCTGGAGAAGCTGGCCCGCCTGACGGGCCGCCGCTCGCCGGTCGGCCTGGTGCTGCGCCGCCCGAACGGCCAGACGACGGTGGCGCACAAGGGCGCCCCGGTGGTGACGGTGACGGGCGAACCGGGGGAACTGACGCTGTTCTGCTTCGGCCGCCAGAACTCCGCCGCCGTCACCCTGGACGGTGACAAGGACGCCGTCGCGAAGCTGACGACGGCCAAGCTGGGCATCTAGGTGTGTTGTCCGGGGCTCATTTCCACCCGGCGGGACGGCTGTACGCGACTCCCGTGGCGGCCTCGGTCACGGTCTCGGGCAGCTGGCTGTTGCGCAGCGCGGTCTCGTTGATCGTGAACGCCCCGACCGAGTGGAAGTGCCGGCTCGGCTTCGCATAGCCGGGCGGCAGGGCCAGGTAGATCTTGCGCAGGGGGTCCAGGCGCCGGGCGGCCTCGACCGCGGGCACGAGATCGGAGTCCGCGGACACGATCAGCGCGATGTCCGAGGCCCCGCGCGCACTGTCCTCGACGAGGCGGGCGCCGATGGCCACGTCAGTTCGCTTCTCCTCGAACCGGCGGAATCGGCGGGGCGGCGTACAACCGCACCGGTAACCCTGACGGCACGAGGCGCAGCGCGGTTTCTGGACGGTGTAGTGCCCGAGCTCGGTTTGTACGTCCCGGGGGCGGTGCGCGGCGAGGGCGTCCAGGTGCGTCTTCTGATCCGCGAGTGCCGCCGGATCCTTCACGACCAGGGTGGTGCAGTACTGGACGCGCTCGAGGGTGTCGTCGGGCCGCAGCCGCTCCACCAATGCCGCGAGATCCAGCCAGAGGTAGCGGTGGCCGAAGGTGGCTCGGATGGAGTAGTCGAGGTTGGGCCCGTCGACGTAGGCGATAACGCTGCTCACAGGTTCTCCCGGCGGGGACGGCCCGCCTGTTACGGTGTCTGCATACGAGTTCGGCGGTCACGCCGACAGGAACGGCCCCGGCGACGGGGCCGTTTTTTCGTGTTCTGCGTACTGGAGGGCCGCTCAGAGGGCCGGTGAGGCCGGCTCCCCGCGGACGACCCGGTAGGCGGGGCTCGCGGGATCGCTCAGGGCCCCGAAGACGGCGTACGCGGACTGCTTGGGCCCGTTGATCGTGTACCTGCCCTGGGGTGTCTTGGTGAGCACGGTGCCCAGCCACTGGTCGCCCTTGCGCCAGTCGACCGCCTTCAGACTGGCGAGCAGGCCTTCGAGACGCAGGCTCCGCTCCTCGCCGGAGGCCTCCAGCAGCGGCCGGCCCATGGCCCCGACGGCGGCGAAGACGCTTCCCATGGCCGCGACGCACTCCTCCCGGTCCGTGATCTCCTCGCCGAAGGCCTCGGCGTAGGCCGCGAGCCAGTCGCGCGCCGCGGATTCCAGGTCGGCCAGATCGACGTGGCCGATCGGGGCGGGCTTGGTTCCGTACTGCACACCCGAGATTCCGTGCACCATGTTGATCACGAACTGCCGCAGGTCCTGGAGCTTGACCACCTTGGGGCTGTTCTTCTTGATCTGCCGGGAGATCCGCTCGACCTTCCCCCGGAAGAACGGGATCTCCTCCGAGAGGCGTCCCACGACATCCATCAGCGGATCGTTGGTGTCCATGCTGAGCGCGATGGCCGAGTTCACCCGGACACCGAGCACGTTGAGGTCGTAGAAGAACTTGCGGGCCTCCATCGGGGGCCTGTCGTCGTGCACCACGGCGCTGAGATAGGCGGTGGCGTGCAGGTCCTTGGCCTCCTGGCCGACGGCGGGGTCCCGCTGGAGGTGGTAGTGGCTGGCGAGCTGGGTCTCGCCGTCGATGGCGATCAGTTTCGTGCCGTGGGGGACACAGAGGAAGTTCTGCTGCGCGCCGCCCAGCTCCGCGTACTGCACGATGGAGAGCGGTTCTTCGGTCCACAGGTGGATGGGGGGCAGTACGCCCGCGCGTGCCCCGGTCACGAAACTCTGGATGTACGCCGCGTACTTGGGGATGTTCGTCTTCTTCCCCAGCTCCAGACCCCGCTGTACCAGCGAATGCAGCTCGACGTCCTCGTCCGTGACGTCCGTGGGCCGCAGTTTGGCGTTTCCGGGCTGCAGGACCACCGGGTCGTGGGTGATCACCCTCAGCTGCTTGAACGGGACCTGGATGTGCGTCGTCCGGTCGTCCACCTGCAGACAGCGGATGAAGATCCCGGCGGAAAGGTCGAACACGTCGGTACTCAGCTTGGCCACAGTCCCCACCCATCTCCTCGGCCACAGCGGCGATGTGAATCAGGGTAGGGGTCAACTCCAGTTCGCCGCAGGGCTTTCTCGAGAAAGGACTTCCGTCATCTTGAGAAAGCCCCGCGGCGGGGCGGCCGGTCTCAGCGGACGGGGTGACCCGCCTCGCGCAGGGCCGTCTTGACCTCGGAGATGCGCAGGTCGCCGAAGTGGAACACCGAGGCCGCGAGGACCGCGTCGGCACCCGCCGCGATCGCCGGCGCGAAGTGCTCCAGCTTGCCCGCGCCGCCCGAGGCGATCACCGGGACCGTGACGTGCCTGCGCACGGCCGCGATCATCTCGGTGTCGTACCCGTCCTTGGTGCCGTCGGCGTCCATCGAGTTCAACAGGATTTCCCCGGCGCCCAGTTCGGCCGCCCGGTGGGCCCACTCGACGGCGTCCATGCCGGTGCCCTTGCGGCCGCCGTGCGTGGTGACCTCGAAGGAGCCCGAGGCGGTGCGGCGGGCGTCCACCGACAGGACCAGTACCTGCCGGCCGAAGCGCTCCGCGATCTCCTGGATGAGCTCGGGGCGGGCGATGGCGGCGGTGTTCACGCCCACCTTGTCCGCACCGGCCCGCAGCAGCTTGTCCACGTCGTCCGCGGTGCGGACGCCGCCGCCCACGGTCAGCGGGATGAAGACCTGCTCGGCGGTCCGCCGCACCACGTCGTACGTGGTCTCGCGGTTGCCGGAGGACGCGGTGATGTCGAGGAAGGTCAGCTCGTCGGCGCCCTCGGCGTCGTACAGCTTGGCCATCTCCACCGGGTCACCGGCGTCGCGCAGGTTCTGGAAGTTGACGCCCTTGACGACCCGGCCGTTGTCCACGTCCAGGCAGGGGATCACACGTACGGCGAGGCTCATGCGGCACCTCCGTACGCCTCGACCTCGACCTCGACGACCATGCTGGGGTCGACGAAGCCGGAGACGATGATCATGGATGCGGCGGGGCGGACCGCGTCGAACAGCTCCTTGTGGGCGCGGCCCACCTCGTCCACGTCCCGGGCGTGGGTGAGGTACATCCGGGTGCGCACCACGTGCTCGGCGCCGAGACCGGCCTGGGCGAGGGCCTTGAGGGCGACGCCGAAGGCGCCGACGGCCTGGTCGTACGGGCCGTTGGCGTCGGCCGCGGTGCAGCCGGAGACCAGGACGAGGCCGTTCGGGAGCTGGACGGCGCGGGAGTAGCCGATGACGTCCTCGTAGGCGCCGCCGGACGAGATGCGGCGTACTTCGTCGGAGCTCATGCGGAGACCACCTTCAGGGCTTCTTCCAGGGTGAAGGCCTTGGCGTACAGGGCCTTGCCGACGATCGCGCCCTCGACGCCCAGCGGGACCAGCTCGGACAGGGCCCGCAGGTCGTCCAGGGAGGAGATGCCGCCGGAGGCCACGACGGGCCGGTCGGTGGCGGCGCAGACGTTGCGGAGCAGCTCCAGGTTGGGGCCGGTCAGCGTGCCGTCCTTGCCGATGTCGGTGACGACGTACCGGGCGCAGCCCTCGGAGTCGAGGCGGGCGAGGGCCTCGTACAGGTCGCCGCCCTCGCTGGTCCAGCCGCGTCCCTTGAGGGTGGTGCCGCGGACGTCGAGGCCGATCGCGATCTTGTCGCCGTGGTCGGCGATGGCCTTGGCGGCCCACTCGGGGGTCTCCAGGGCGGCGGTGCCCAGGTTGACGCGGGTGCAGCCGGTGGCGAGGGCCGCCGCGAGCGAGGCGTCGTCGCGGATGCCGCCGGAGAGCTCGACCTTGATGTCCATGGCGGCGGTGATCTCGGCGACCAGGGCGCGGTTGTCACCGGTGCCGAAGGCGGCGTCCAGGTCGACCAGGTGCAGCCATTCGGCGCCGGAGCGCTGCCAGGCGAGGGCCGCCTCGAGGGGGGAGCCGTAGGAGGTCTCGCTGCCCGACACCCCGTGCACGAGGCGGACGGCCTGGCCGTCGCGGACGTCGACCGCGGGGAGGAGTTCCAGCTTCGCTGCGGGCTCGGTCATCACAGGGTCTCGATCCAGTTGGTGAGGAGCTGGGCTCCGGCGTCGCCGGACTTCTCGGGGTGGAACTGGGTCGCCCACAGGGCCCGGTTCTCCACCGCCGCGACGAAGGGCTCGCCGTGGGTGGCCCAGGTGACGCGGGGAGCGCGGATCGCCGGGTTGGTGACCTCCAGGTTCCACTCGCGCACCGCGTAGGAGTGCACGAAGTAGAACCGGGCGTCGGCGTCCAGGCCGGCGAAGGCCTGGCTGTCGGCCGGGGCCTCGACGGTGTTCCAGCCCATGTGGGGGACGATCGGCGCCTTGAGCGGGCCGACCGTGCCGGGCCACTCGTCGAGGCCCTCGGTCTCCACGCCGTGCTCGATGCCGCGCTCGAAGAGGATCTGCATGCCGACGCAGATGCCCATGACCGGGCGGCCGCCGGACAGCCGGCGGCCGATGATCCAGTCACCGCGGGCGTCCTTGAGCCCCTGCATGCAGGCGGAGAAGGCACCGACACCGGGGACGAGCAGTCCGTCGGCGTCCATGGCCTTGTCGTAGTCGCGGGTGATCTCGACATCGGCGCCGACGCGGGCCAGGGCCCGCTCGGCGGAGCGGACGTTGCCGAAGCCGTAGTCGAAGACCACGACCGTCTTGCGTGCAGTGCTCATTCCCAGATTCCTTGGATGCGCAGGACTCCGGCGGCGAGGCACATCGCGGAGCCGATGGCGAGCAGGATGACGACCGATTTGGGCATCTG
The DNA here is from genome assembly GCF_045208355.1 of Streptomyces sp. NBC_01546. Classification (NCBI taxonomy): domain Bacteria; kingdom Bacillati; phylum Actinomycetota; class Actinomycetes; order Kitasatosporales; family Streptomycetaceae; genus Streptomyces; species Streptomyces sp. NBC_01546. Next base: position 5,906,607 of record NZ_CP109379.1, on the reverse strand, counting down.
CTGCTTCTGGAAGGAGTAGACGCCGCCGGCCAGGAACAGGCCGAGGACGATCAGGATCGTGTTGAGCCCGTTCACGCTAGAGGGCGCCCTTCGTCGAGGGAAGGATGCCGGCCGCGCGCGGGTCGAACTCGGCGGCGTAGCGCAGGGCGCGGGCCAGAGCCTTGAACTGGCACTCCACGATGTGGTGGGCGTTGCGGCCGTACGGGACGTGGATGTGCAGGGCGATCTGGGCCTGCGCGACGAAGGACTCGAAGATGTGCCGGGTCATCGTCGTGTCGTAGGAGCCGATCATCGGCGCCATGTTCTCGGGCTCGGTGTGCACGAGGTACGGGCGGCCGGACAGGTCCACGGTCACCTGGGCGAGGGACTCGTCGAGCGGCACGGTGCAGTTGCCGAAGCGGTAGATGCCCACCTTGTCGCCGAGGGCCTGCTTGAAGGCGGCCCCGAGCGCGAGCGCGGTGTCCTCGATGGTGTGGTGGGTGTCGATGTGCAGGTCGCCGTCGGTCTTGACGCTGAGGTCGAAGAGGCCGTGGCGGCCGAGCTGGTCGAGCATGTGGTCGAAGAAGCCCACGCCCGTCGACACGTCGACCTTGCCGGTGCCGTCGAGGTTTATCTCGACGACGACGGAGGTCTCCTTCGTGGTCCGTTCGACCCGTCCGATGCGGCTCATGCGTGCTGCTCCTTCTTCAGTGCGCGAACCGCTTCCAGGAACGCGTCGTTCTCGGCCGGGGTGCCGGCGGTGACCCGCAGCCATCCCGGTACGCCGTTGTCACGGACCAGGACACCCTGGTCGAGGATCTTCTGCCAGGCGGTGTGCGAGTCCTCGAACGTCCCGAACTGGACGAAGTTCGCGTCGGACTCGGTGACCTCGTAGCCGATGGCCCGCAGCTCGTCGACCAGCCGGTCGCGCTCGGCCTTGAGCTGCTCGACGTAGCCGAGCAGGGTGTCGGTGTGCTCCAGGGCGGCCAGCGCGGTCGCCTGGGTGACGGCCGACAGGTGGTACGGCAGGCGCACCAGCTGCACGGCGTCGACCACGGCGGGGTGCGCGGCCAGATAGCCCAGGCGCAGACCGGCGGCACCGAAGGCCTTGGACATGGTCCGGGAGACCACCAGATTCGGCCGCCCCTCGATGAGGGGCAGCAGCGAGTCGCGGTGGCTGAACTCCACGTACGCCTCGTCCACGATGACCAGGGACGGCTTCGCCGCCTGCGCGGCCTCGTAGAGGGCCAGGACCGTCTCCGCCTCGACCGCGGTGCCCGTGGGGTTGTTGGGCGAGGTGATGAAGACGACGTCGGGGGTGTTCTCCGCGATGGCCTGCTCGGCCGCCTCCACGTCGATGGTGAAGTCCTCCCGGCGCGGTCCGGAGATCCAGCCGGTGCCGGTGCCGCGGGAGATCAGCGCGTGCATCGAGTACGAGGGCTCGAAGCCGATCGCGGTGCGTCCGGGCCCGCCGAAGGTCTGCAGCAGCTGCTGGATGACCTCGTTGGAGCCGTTGGCCGCCCAGACGTTCTCCCGCGCGACCGGGTGCTTGGCCGTACGGGTGAGGTAGGCGGCCAGCTCGGTGCGCAGCTCGACCGCGTCCCGGTCGGGGTAGCGGTTGAGGGTGCGGGCGGCGTCGGCGACGCGCTCGGCGATCCGCGCCACGAGCTCCGCGGGGAGCTCGTACGGATTCTCGTTGGTGTTCAGCTGGACGGGCACGTCGAGCTGCGGGGCGCCGTACGGGGTCTTGCCGCGCAGCTCCTCCCGGATGGGGAGGTCGTCGATGCCGATGCGGGTCATACGGTCGGCACCTTCCATCCGAAGCGCGCCTTCAGGGCGGCGCCGTGCGCGGGCAGGTCCTCGGCCTCGGCCAGCGTCACCACGTGGTGGGTGACCTCGGCGAGGGCGTCGCGCGTGTAGTCGACGATGTGGATGCCGCGCAGGAAGGACTGCACGGACAGGCCGGAGGAGTGGCAGGCGCAGCCGCCGGTGGGCAGCACGTGGTTCGACCCGGCGCAGTAGTCGCCGAGCGAGACCGGGGCCCACGGGCCGACGAAGATCGCACCGGCGTTGCGCACGCGGGCGGCCCAGGCCGCGGCGTCCGCGGTCTGGATCTCCAGGTGCTCGGCGCCGTACGCGTCGACGACCTTGAGGCCGTCCTCCAGGCTGTCGACCAGCACGATCGCGGACTGCTTGCCCGCGAGCGCCGGCTTGATCCGGTCGTGGACGTGCTTCGAGGCGGCGACCTGCGGCTCCAGCTCGCGCTCGACCGCGTCCGCGAGTTCCGCGGAGTCCGTGACGAGCACGGCGGCGGCCAGCGGGTCGTGCTCGGCCTGGCTGATCAGGTCGGCGGCCACGTGCACCGGGTCGGCCGTGGAGTCCGCGAGGACCGCGATCTCGGTCGGGCCGGCCTCGGTGTCGATGCCGATCCTGCCGGTGAAGTAGCGCTTGGCGGCGGCGACCCAGATGTTGCCGGGGCCGGTCACCATGTTGGAGGGCAGGCACTCTTCGGTCCCGTACGCGAACATCGCGACGGCCTGTGCCCCGCCGGCCGCGTACACCTCATCGACACCGAGCAGCGCGCACGCGGCGAGGATCGTCGGGTGCGGCAGCCCGCCGAACTCCTTCTGCGGCGGGGACGCGAGCGCGATCGACTCGACGCCCGCTTCCTGCGCCGGTACGACGTTCATGACGACGGAGGACGGGTACACCGAGCGGCCGCCCGGGGCGTACAGCCCCACGCGCTCCACCGGAACCCACTTTTCGGTCACCGTGCCGCCGGGGACCACCTGGGTGGTGTGCTCGGTGCGGCGCTGGTTTCGGTGCACGATCCGGGCGCGCCGGATCGACTCCTCGAGGGCGGCGCGGACGGCCGGGTCCAGCTGTTCCAGGGCGGCCTTGATGGCCTCCGCGGGTACCCGGACCTGCGAGAGCTCGACTCCGTCGAACTTCTGCGCGTACTCGATCAGCGCCGCCGTGCCACGATGATGGACGTCCTCGCAGATGGGCCGCACCTTCTCCAGGGCGGCTTCCACGTCGAACTCGGCACGGGGCAGCAGATCGCGCAGGGCGCCGCCCTCGGGGAGGGCGTCACCGCGCAGGTCGATACGAGAGATCACCTCCCAATTCTCTCAGACCGCCCAGCGCCACCGTTCGCCTGTATCACTGGCTGATACACGCCCCGGTTGTCACAGCCCCCCGTTAGCGTTGATCACAGACGTTTTTGAATGCGTACAGGTGACAGCGGAGGGGGGCCGCCATGGCCGAGGCACGCCCGGGCGAGGAACCGGCGGATCTCACCGCTGTCGAGCACCGCATGTGGGAGGCGTACCGCACGGGCAGCGTCTGCGATCTGAGCGTCCGCGCAGCCGACCGGGACGATCCGCACGCCGAGCACGTCTGGGGCGCCGAGCGCAGCGTCCGCGCCCGGGTGGTGGCCCTGTTGCTGCTGCACGGGCCGTCCCCGGTGCCGGGCCGGGTGGCCTCGCTCAAGCTGCGCGGCGTACGGATCACGGGGCGCCTGGACCTGTCCGGGGGCACGGTCAGCCCGTACGTGGAGCTCCAGTCCTGCCGCTTCGACAGCGAGATCCAGCTGTCCGAGACCCGCTTCGGCACCCTGCGCCTGATCAACTGCGCGATCCCCCGGCTGGAGGCGGCCCGCCTGCACACCGAGGGCGATCTGCACATGCCGCGCTGCCGGGTGGCCCGGGGCATCCGGCTGACCGACGCGCAGATCGGCACGGACCTGCTGATCAGCCAGGCGGTGGTGCAGCGGGACACCAAGGGCCGGGCGATCACCGCCGACGGGATGTCGGTGGCGCAGGACTTCCAGGGCGAGCTGCTGGAGACGTACGGGGAGGTGTCCCTGCGCGGCGCGACGGTCGGCGTGTCGATGAACATGCGCGGGGCCCGCCTGCGCAATCCGTACGGGAGGTACGCGCTCAACGCCCCGCAGCTGACCGTCGAGCGGACCTTGTACCTGACCTCGATCGCGCTGGACTACGTCCCCGGGTCGAACTCCTCCACTCCCCCGTACGGCCTGGGCCTGACGCCGACGCGCGGCCAGCGCGCGCAGCGCTTCGAGTGCCGGGGCGGGATGCGGCTGGACGACGGCCGTTTCGGTGACGCCATCGACTTCTACGGGGCGCGCTTCGTACTCACGGAGGAGCAGGAGATATCCCTGCGCAGGATCCAGACCCCCGAGTTCCGTTTCGTGGGCGAGCGGCCGGAGCGCGGGCGGGTCGTGGTGTCGGGGGCGAAGGTGGTCAAGCTCGTCGACACCTCCACCAGCTGGCCGGGCCCGGGCGGGGTGTCCATAGAGGGGTTCGTCTACGAAAACCTCGCCCCCCGGGGTCACTTCCCCCTCTCCCGCCGGCTGGAGTGGGTGGAGGCGGCGACCCCCGAGTACTCGCCGGAGCCGTACGAGCGGCTCGCCGCCGTGCTGCGGGCCAGCGGTGAGGACGCGGACGCCCGCGAGGTGCTGCTGGCCAAGCAGCGGCGGCGCCGGGGCACCCTGCCGCCGGCGGCCAAGGCCTGGGGGTACGTCCAGGACTGGACGGTGGTCTACGGCTACCGCCCGGGCCGGGCCGCGCTGTGGATGGCGGTCCTGTGGGCGGCGGGCGCGCTGCTGTTCTCCCAGCACCGGCCGCCCCCCATCAAGGAGAACGAGCACCCCGAGTGGGATGCCGCCCTGTACGCCCTGGACCTGCTGCTCCCGGTGATCGACCTCGGCCAGGAGGCCCAGTGGAAGGTGGACGGCGGCTGGCAGTGGGGGGCGGCGGCGCTGGTCCTTCTGGGGTGGATCCTGGCCACGACGGTGGCGGCGGGGGCCTCCCGGCTGCTGAGGCGGGGGTGACGGCGCCGGCCCGGCGGCCACTACCCTGTGCCTCGTGACCACCGTTCGCCTGCCCCTCTTCCCGCTGAACTCGGTGCTGTTCCCGGGACTCGTCCTCCCGCTGAACATCTTCGAGGAGCGTTATCGCGCCATGATGCGCGAGCTGCTGAAGACGGGCGAGGACGAGCCGCGCCGTTTCGCGGTCGTCGCCATCCGCGACGGCCGTGAGGTCGCGCCGACCGCGCCCGGCCTGCCCGACCAGACGTCCCTGCCCGAGAAGGGCCCGGCCGCCGGCTTCGGCGCGGACCCGGTCCAGGCCTTCCACCGGGTGGGCTGCATCGCGGACGCGGCGACGATCCGCGAGCGGGAGGACGGCAGCTTCGAGGTCCTCGCCACCGGCACGGCGCGGGTCCGGCTGCTTTCGGTCGACTCCTCGGGCCCGTTCCTCACGGCGGAGCTGGAAGAGCTCCCGGAGGACGCGGGCGAGGGCGCGGGCGCGCTGGCCGAGGGGGTGCTGCGGGCGTTCCGCAACTACCAGAAGCGGCTGGCCGGAGCCCGCGAGCGGTCCCTGACGGGTGCGGAACTCCCCGACGAGCCGTCGGTGGTCTCGTACCTGGTGGCAGCGGCGGCGGTGCTGGACATCCCGGCCAAGCAGCGGCTGCTCCAGGCCCCGGACACGGCGACCCGGCTGGCGGAGGAGCTGAAGCTGCTGCGCACGGAGACGGCGGTGATCCGCCACCTCCCCTCGCTGCCGGCGGTGGACCTGACCCGTACCCCGACGAGCCCGAACTGATGGCGAAGAAGCCCAGGCAGGCGGCGGCCGGAACCCCGGCGATCGTGGCCCTCACGGCGGCGGGCGTCCCCTTTACGACGCACGCGTACGAGCACGACCCGGCGCATCCCTCGTACGGGGAGGAGGCGGCGGCGGCGCTCGGGGTCTCGCCCGCGCAGGTCTTCAAGACCCTGGTCGCGGACGTGGACGGCGTGCTGACGGTGGCGGTGGTCCCGGTGTCGGGGTCGCTGGACCTGAAGGCCCTGGCGACGGCGGTCGGCGGCAAGCGGGCGGCGATGGCCGATCCCGCGCTGGCGGAACGCACCACGGGCTACGTGCGGGGCGGCATCTCCCCGCTGGGCCAGCGCAAGCGCCTGCGCACGGTGCTCGACGCCTCTGCCTCGGCGCACGCCACCATCTGTTGCTCGGCGGGCCGCCGCGGCCTGGAGGTCGAGCTCACCCCCTCGGATCTGGCTGCCTTGACCGGGGCCACGCTGGCCCCCATCGCCCGCCCGTAACCGTCTGCGGCGCCGCTGTCAGGGGCGCGGGGGCTCCGGTGTGGTCGGGTCGGCGGGGGCGGGCGGGGCCTGGTAGTAGCCAGTCCAGCCCCGGTCCGGGTCCGGGTCGCGCGGTGACCACAGGGCCGTGAGGCCCAGGTGGACCAGGACGGCGGCCATCGGCCAGACCAGCAACGCCCCGTGCGCCAGCAACTGCAGCGGTGCGTCGAACGGAACCCCCTTGCCCGCCTTCACCGCGGCGGCGGCCAGGTCCGACGACGGCCCCAGCCACAGCCCGAACCGCCACCCCACCAGCGCGGCGAACAGCGACCCCACCCCGAGCCCGATCACCAGCGGCACACCGCCGGCCCGGCGCCACAGGAAGGTGCCGACGGCGCTCACCACGCCCAGGCCCGCCGAGAGCAGGAAGAAGGTCCCGTCGGACCCGATCCGCGCCTCGCTCTCGCTGCTGCGCAGGAACACCGCCTCCCCGTTGGAGACGTACTGCACGCGCGGCGCCAGCCACGCCCACAGCAGCCCGAGGAGCACTCCGGCCACCCCGACCGCCAGGGCGACGGCGGCGCCGTCCCGGATGTCCGCAGGGGTGACGGCCGGGGCGGCGGCCCCCTGCTTCTCGGGCGGGAGCGACGGCGGGTCGAAAGGAGACGGCGGGGTCACGGCTTCGGTCACCCCCACATCGTGCCAGGTCTTGAACAAGGGGTGTCGTCCGGCACCGGCGTCAGCGGACCGCCGCCCGCCGGTACGCCCAGGTGGCGACGGCCAGCGACAGGACCCCCACCGCCCCGCACACGCCGAGGTCGACGGCGACGACGGCCCAGTCGGGATCCGGAGCGAAGGTCTGCGCGAACGCCTCCACCCCGTACGTGGACGGCAGCAGGTCCCGCGCCCACACGATCACGTCCGGCATCCGCTCGGGCGGCAGCACGCCCAGCAGCAGCGCCGCCGACATGCCGAGCTGCCCGGCCAGCGTGGCCAGCTCCTGCCTCGGCGCCAGCAGCCCCAGCGCCGCGCCGAGCCCGGCCAGCGCCGCCCCGGCCAGCGGTACCACCGCGGCCAGGATCCACAGCCCGCCCATCGGCAGCCCGAAGAGCACGCACCCGAAGACGGCGGTGACCAGCGTCCCCGGCAGGGTGAAGGAGGCGTACGCGGCGGCCGCGCCCAGCACCACCGAGGCGGGCGGCACCGGCAGCGTGGCGTAGTGGTCGAGCCCGCCGCTCGCCCGCAGCTGCCCGAAGTACTGCGCGAGCAGGTTCAGCGCGACGAAGGCGACGACCAGCACCGAGGAACCGGCCACGACGGCCCGGGCCTCCGAGCCCCCGTCCACGACCCCCCGCATCAGGATCATGATCCCGACGGACTGGAAGGTGGCGACGAACAGCAGCGGGATCCGTGCGACCCTCGCCCGGGACAGCTGCGCCCGGTAGACGGCGGCCAGCGCGGGCAGGAACCCGGCCCGGGGGGCGAGCGGTGCTGCCACGGGCCACCCGGCGGCGGCCGACACGCTGGTGGCCGGCACTGCGTCGCCGGGGCCGGCGGCGGCGATCGGCGCGACAGCGCCCGGCGAGCGGTCGCTCACGACTTCACCAGCCCTTTCGTCTTGCCGCCGAGCGCGAGGTAGACGTCCTCCAGGCTCGGCGTGGCCAGGCTGAAGTCGTCGAGGGCGGCGAAGGCCGGGCCGCCGGTGACCGCGGCCACCGCAGCCCTTGCCTCGTCCGGCGGCAGCCGCAGCACCCAGCGCCGTCCCGACTCGACGGCGTCCGCACGCAGCAGGGCGACCTCGGGCACACCCAGCGGAGCGCTCTCGCGCCAGACCAGTTCCAGGCGGACCTCGCCCGAGACCATGGTCTTCAGCCCGGCCGGGGTGTCGCAGGCGATGACCTTGCCCTGGTCGATGACGGCGACCCGGTCGAGGACGGTCTCGGCCTCGATGACGTTGTGGGTGACGAGGACGACGGTGGCGCCGTGCCGCTCGCGCCGCCGGTCCACGGCCGCCCACACGGCGCGGCGGGCCACGGGGTCCATGCCGGTGGTGGGTTCGTCGAGGACCAGTACCGGCCGCTCCCCCACCAGCGCGGCGGCGAAGCACGCGAGGCGCCGCTGCCCGCCGGAAAGCTTCTTCAGTGGCCGCCCGGCGATCCCGGTCAGCCCGAGCTCCTCCAGTACGGCGTCGCGCGCGGCCCGGGCCGCGCGTACGTCGAGCCCGCGCAGCCGGCCGGTGGTCTCGGCGGCCAGCGACACGGTGAGCTCGTCCAGTGCGGTGGACTCCTGCCCCAGGTAGGCGAGCAGTCGCGCCGCCCGCTCGGGGTGGCGTACGAGGTCGTGGCCGAGCAGGGTCACGGTGCCGGCGTCGGGGCGCATCAGCCCGGTGAGCTGGCGGACCAGGGTGGACTTGCCGGCGCCGTTGGGGCCGAGCAGGCCGAAGATCTCGCCGCGCCGGACGTCGAGGGAGACCCCGTCGCTGGCGCGGGTCTCGGGCAGGGCCGGAGCCCCGCGCCGACCGCGTACGGCGGGATACGTCTTGACCAGGTCACGCACCGCGCAGACGACGTCGGAGCCGGCTTCCGCGGCCGCCGCTGTGCCGTTCTGCTCTTGTGCTGTGCCCGTACTCACGAGGGAGCAGCCTACGCGGGTCCCGCCCCTACTCGGCCCCCGGGGTCGCCGGGGCGGTCGGGCTCAGGGGCCGCGGATCCCGGGGCCGCGGCGGGTACGGCGGCCACGTGTTCGGCGGCTGCGCGGACGTCGATCTCGCGCCAGAACCCGGCGCGGATGGCGTAGCGGTCGTGTTCGTCGATCTGGTCGTCCTTGTGCGCGAGCAGCCCGAACCGGGCGGCGTAGCGCAGCAGCTCCCCGTCGATCCGGTGCGGGATGCGCGGGTACATGGTGGCGAGTTTCTGGAGGTGCACGGTCTCCGGGAGCCGCTCCATCCAGCGCCGGGCGAACACCTGTCCCACCTCGAACGGGTCGCCGCCGACGGTGGTGATGTCCTCCTCGCGGTCGGCCCAGCGCTGCTCGGCGCTGGTGAGCTGGGCGAGGGTGGGCAGGGAGGCGGTCTCGGCGGGTTCGCCGAGGGGTCCGGCCCGGTCGATCCAGCCCTTGTCGGAGGACCAGCGCAGGGCGCTGCCGGCCGGGGCCTGCCCGCCGTGCTGCCCGCTCGGCGGCGCGGCCTGCTGGCCGGGGGCGCGCAGCGAGCCGGCGAGGTCCTTGGGCGTGGGCACGGCTCTGCTGCCGCCGGTGGCGGGCGCGGGGACCGGGAGGCCTTCCCCGTCGTCCTGTCCGACGGCGGCGGAGCCGTTGCGGGCGGCCTCGGCGAGCGCCGCCTCGGGCAGCGGGGCGGAGAGGATGGCGGCGATGTCGGGGCGCGGCGCGGGCGGCGGGGAGCACAGGCCGGTGAGGTCCTTGGCGCGGACGGCCCGGGTGATCCAGGCCCGGTCCAGGACGCGGCGTTCGTCGGCTTCCGCGACGAGGTCCTCGGACTGGTTGTAGTCCCCGTCGGCGGCCTGTACGGCCCACAGGTGGACGGCGACCCCGTGCTCCTTGGCGGACATCAGGCCGGGCAGCAGGTCGCCGTCGCCGGTGACCAGTACGACGTCGGAGCAGGCGCGGTTGCGGGCGAGCTCGGTGAGCTCGGCGTGCATGGCGGCGTCGACGCCCTTCTGCGCCCAGCGGCCGTCGCTGCGGGTCAGGGCGCCGAGGCGGACGGTGACGCGCGGCATGACGCGCAGCCGCCGGTGCTCGGGCTGGGGCACCCGGTCGGGTGCGCCGTCGAACCAGTAGATGCGCAGCAGGGGCTGCTCGGTGTCGGCCTCGGCCCGCTCGCGCAGGCCCTGGATGAGGGCGGCATGGTCGACGGTGATGCGGGAGCGGGAGGGCTCCCCTGCGAGAAGGCTCGCGGCGGCGCCCAGCAGATAGCCGGCGTCCACCAGGACGACGCAGCGGTCCACGCGTTCCACCCTCTTCCCTGGGGGTCCCGATGAGTTTCCCCGAGTCTGCCCGACCGCAAGGGTGTTGACGGCCGGAACTCGATCATCGGCGTGGCGGATCTCACAAGGGGGCCGGAGAGGGGCGCGACTACGCGCGGTAATGATCCAAAATGCGCGGTTTCTGGCGTTGTGTGAGTGTGAAGGCGGTCCTGGCCCCTAGACCCCATCACGGAGGCTCCACCATGGCCAAGAACAAGCAGCAGAAGCAGCCGAAGCAGCAGGCCCGCTCGTCCTCGCAGGACCCGTCGAGGAGCTCGACGGAATCCTCGCCCGAATCGACCTCGCAGGCGCCGAGTCCGATGGATCTGGCGCACAAGAGCAAGACGAAGAAGTTCGGCCACAACTGACGCGGCAGCGGCCGCTCACTGGCGGTCCGCACACGGAAAGGGCCTGCCCGGCGATGCCGGGCAGGCCCTTTCCGTGCGGTCCGGCGGCTATCCGGCCAGGCAGGACGGGCCGAGCAGCACCTTGAGGTCGCCGAAGAGGGCGGGGTCGGGCTTGACCCGGTGCTTGTCGAGGCGCAGCACGGTGGTGGTCCGCGGCCCCTGGAGCTTGATCCGGACCTCGCTGTTGCCCTGGTGGTGGCGGAGGATCTCCCCCAGACGGGTCACCATCGGCGGGGTGACCTTGACGGTGGGGATGGTGAGGACCACCGGGGCGTTCGTGCCGGCCGAGGAGAGGTCGGGGACCATCATCTCCATCGCGACCAGCCGGGGCACGTCCTCGCGCTTGTCGAGGCGGCCCTTGACGAAGACGACGGTGTCCTCGACCAGCTGGGTGGAGACGAGCTGGTAGGTCGCGGGGAAGAACATGCACTCGATGGAGCCGGCCAGGTCCTCGACGGTGGCGATGGCCCAGGCGTTGCCCTGCTTGGTCATCTTGCGCTGGAGGCCCGAGATGATGCCGCCGATGGTGACGACGGCGCCGTCGGAGTGCTCGCCGCCGGTCAGCTGGGAGATCCCTGCGTCCGTCTTGTCGGAGAGCACGTGCTCCAGGCCGAAGAGCGGGTGGTCGGAGACGTAGAGGCCGAGCATCTCGCGCTCCTGGGCGAGCAGGTAGGACTTCTCCCACTCGACGTCGGAGAACTCCACGTCGAGGCCGAAGCCGGGCTCGTCGCTCGCGCCCTCGTCGCCCATTCCGCCGAAGAGGTCGAACTGTCCCTCGGCCTCCTTGCGCTTGACCGCGACCACGTTGTCGATCATCGGCTCGTGGTGGGCGACCAGGCCCTTGCGGGTGTGGCCCATCTCGTCGAAGGCGCCGGCCTTGATCAGGGACTCGACGGTGCGCTTGTTGCAGACGACGGCCTCGACCTTGTCCAGGAAGTCGGGGAACGTGGAGTACTTCCCCTTGGCCTTCCTGGTCTTGATGATCGACTCGACGACGTTCTGGCCGACGTTGCGCACCGCGGTGAGGCCGAAGAGGATCACGTCGTCGCCCTGGGCGGCGAAGTTCGGCTCGGACTCGTTCACGTTCGGCGGGAGCACCTTGATGCCCATGCGCCGGCACTCGTTCAGGTAGATCGCGGACTTGTCCTTGTCGTCCTTGACCGAGGTGAGGAGCCCCGCCATGTACTCGGCCGGGAAGTTCGCCTTGAGGTAGGCGGTCCAGTAGGAGACCAGCCCGTACGCGGCCGAGTGGGCCTTGTTGAAGGCGTAGCCGGCGAAGGGGACCAGGACGTCCCACAGGGCCTGGATGGCCTTGTCGTTGTAGCCGTTCTTCCGGGCGCCCTCCTGGAAGATGGTGAAGTTCTTCGCCAGCTCCTCGGGCTTCTTCTTGCCCATAACGCGGCGCAGGATGTCGGCCTCGCCGAGCGAGTACCCGGCGATGATCTGGGCGGCCTTCTGCACCTGCTCCTGGTAGACGATCAGGCCGTAGGTGACCGCGAGCACCTCTTCGAGGGGCTTCTCCAGATCCGGGTGGATCGGGGTGATCTCCTGCTGCTTGTTCTTGCGCAGGGCGTAGTTCGTGTGCGAGTTCATGCCCATCGGGCCCGGCCGGTACAGGGCCGAGACGGCGGAGATGTCCTCGAAGTTGTCGGGCTTCATCAGGCGCAGCAGGGAGCGCATGGGGCCGCCGTCGAACTGGAAGACGCCGAGGGTGTCACCGCGGCCGAGCAGTTCGAAGGTCTTGGGGTCGTCGAGCGGCAGGCCCAGGAGATCGATGTCGATCCCCTTGTTGGCCTTCACCATCTTGACGGCGTCGTCCATGATCGTGAGGTTGCGCAGGCCCAGGAAGTCCATCTTCAGCAGGCCGAGCGACTCGCAGCTCGGGTAGTCCCACTGGGTGATGGTGACGCCGTCGGTGTGCCGCACCCAGACGGGCACGTGGTCGGTGATCGTCTCGCTGGACATGATCACGCCGGCCGCGTGCACGCCCATCTGGCGGACCAGGCCCTCGACGCCGCGGGCGGTGTCGATGACCTTCTTCACGTCCGGCTCGTTCTCGTACATCCCGCGGATCTCGCCGGCCTCGCCGTAGCGGGGGTGCGTCGGGTCGAGGATGCCGGAGAGCGGGATGCCCTTGCCGAGGACGTCGGCGGGCATGGCCTTGGTGAGCCGGTCGCCCATGGCGTACGGGTAGCCCAGGACGCGGGCGGAGTCCTTGATCGCGTTCTTGGCCTTGATGGTGCCGTACGTACCGATCATGGCGACCTTGTCGGCGCCGTACTTGTCGGTCACGTACCGGATCACCTCGACGCGCCTACGCTCGTCGAAGTCGATGTCGACATCGGGCATGGAGACGCGCTCGGGGTTCAGGAAGCGCTCGAAGATCAGGCCGTGGGTGAGCGGGTCGAGGTCGGTGATGCCCATGGCGTAGGCGACGATCGAGCCGGCCGCGGAGCCTCGGCCCGGGCCCACCGCGATGCCCTGGTTCTTGGCCCACATGATGAAGTCGGCGACCACGAGGAAGTAGCCGGGGAAGCCCATCGAGATGATCGTGTCCATCTCGTACTCGGCCTGCTTCATCCGGTCGTCCGGGATGCCTCCGGGGTAGCGGCGGTGCATGCCGCGCATGGTCTCCTCGCGGAACCAGGTGACCTCGGTGTAGCCGTCCGGGATGTCGAACTTCGGCATCAGGTTCCGGAACTTGAACATGCCCTCGGTGTCGATCTGGTCGGCGACCAGCTTCGTGTTGGCGCAGCCCTCCTGCCAGGCGTCCGAGGAGTCGATGGCGTACATCTCGTCCGTGGACTTCAGGTAGTAGCCGGTGCCGTCGAAGCGGAAGCGGTCCGGGTCCGAGAGGTTCTTGCCGGTCTGGATGCACAGCAGGGCGTCGTGGGCGCCGGCCTCGCTGGCGTAGGTGTAGTGCGAGTCGTTCGTGACCAGCGGCGGGATGCCGAGCTTCTTGCCGATCTCCAGCAGCCCGTCGCGGACCCGGCGCTCGATCTCGATGCCGTGGTCCATCAGCTCCAGGAAGTAGCGGTCCTTGCCGAAGATGTCCTGGTATTCGGAGGCGGCCTTGAGGGCCTCGTCGAACTGGCCGAGGCGCAGTCGGGTCTGGAGCTCGCCGGAGGGGCAGCCGGTGGAGGCGATCAGCCCCTCGGACCACTTGGAGATCGTCTCCTTGTCCATGCGCGGCCACTTGGTGAGCCAGCCCTCGGCGTACGCGTCGGAGGACAGCCGGAAGAGGTTGTGCAGGCCGGTGGCGTTCGCCGCCCAGATCGTCTTGTGGGTGTAACCGCCGGAGCCGGAGACGTCGTCCCGCTTCTGGTGGGGCTGGCCCCACTGGATGCGCCGCTTGTTGCGCCGGGACTCGGGGGCGACGTACGCCTCGATGCCGATGATCGGCGTGATCCCGGCCTTCTGGGCGGTGTGGAAGAAGTCGTAGGCCCCGTGCAGGTTGCCGTGGTCGGACATGGCGATGTGCGTCATGCCCATCTCGTTGCACGCGTTGAACATGTCCTTCAGCCGCGCGGCACCGTCCAGCAGCGAATACTGGGTGTGGACGTGCAGGTGCGTGAACGGCGGCTTGGTCACGGTGGGGGTCCTCCGGCGGGGAGAGAGGGGCGGCAGCTCTGAATCCTACGTCTCCTGACTGACACATCCGGGGCACTGACGGGTACGGTCGTGCGTTGCACGACAGAGGACAGTGTCCGGCCCCTCACGATCAGAACAGCGACCGAACCAGCGCCACCAGGAGGCACCCGCCATGGCGGTTCCCGAGACGACCGATGAGCAGCGCGCCGAGCAGATACTCGACGTTTTCGACACCGCTTTCGGTGAGCTGCTCGCCGCCGACCCCGCTGCCTTCCAGGTCAAATTCCGGAAGATGGCCGCCTCGGCGTTCGCCTTCTACCGGGGCACGGCCTGCCTCTTCTACGCGGACCTGGAGCGGGACCGGCACGGCGGCCCGTACCTGGACGAGCGGACGGGCCGGGTGTGGATCCACGGCGATCTGCACGCGGAGAACTTCGGCACGTACATGGACTCCAACGGCCGGCTGATCTTCAACGTCAACGACTTCGACGAGGCGTACGTCGGCCCCTTCACCTGGGACCTGAAGCGGTTCGCCGCCTCCGTGGCCCTGATCGGCTACACCAAGGCGCTCAGTGACGACCAGATCGGCGAGCTGGTCCGGATCTACGCGGGCGCCTACCGCGAGCGGATCCACGCCCTGGCCACCGGGGCCAAGAACGAGGAGGTCCCCGCCTTCACCCTGGACACCGCCGAGGGCCCGCTGCTGGACGCGCTGCGCTCGGCCCGTGCCCGTACCCGCTTCTCCCTGCTGGACTCGATGACGGAGATCCGCGACTTCGAGCGCCGCTTCGCGCCGGGTCCCGGCACCATCGAGCTGGACGCGGCCACCCGCTACAAGGTGCTGGCCGCCTTCGACGGGTACCTGGAGACGCTGCCCGACGAGTCCCTCGTCCGGCCCGACTCCTACCGGGTCAAGGACGTCGTGGGCCGGCGGGGCGTCGGGATCGGCTCGGCGGGGCTGCCCTCGTACAACATCCTGCTGGAGGGGCACAGCGACGCCCTCGAGAACGATGTCGTGATCTACCTCAAGCAGGCGCAGACCCCGGCGGTCTCCCGGCACATCACCGACCGCGCCGTGCGGGAGTACTTCGAGCACGAGGGCCACCGCACGGTGATCTCCCAGCGTGCCCTCCAGGCCCACGCGGACCCGTGGCTGGGCTGGACGGAGCTGGACGGCTCCGGGCAGCTGGTGGCGGAGGTCTCCCCGTACGCGGTGGACCTGGACTGGTCGGACCTGGACGACCCGGAGGAGATCGCGGCCGTCGTCGCGGACCTGGGCCGGGCCACGGCGACCATGCACGGGGCGGCGGACGCGGCCGAGAGCGGCCAGACCCTGGTCCCGTTCTCGACGGAGCGGGCCATCGACGCGGCCATCGCGGCCGACGAGGAGGGCTTCGCGGAGCTGCTGGTGGACTTCGCCCACGCGTACGGGGCCCGGGCGCGCGCCGATCACCAGATCTTCGTGGACCTCTTCCGCAACGGCCGGCTCACGCCGTAGCCGGGACCTGGGGCCCGGCGTCCACAGGCAGTCGTGGCAGACTCGCGGCGATGGACATATCAGGGGTGAGACTTCGGGGGCTGCGGGCCGCGCTGTTCAGCGCCCTCGTCGTGCTGCTCTCCGCGGGCTCGCACGTCCTCATGTCCCGGGTACCGCTGCCGCCCGCGCTGGTGGGCGGGGCCTTCGCCGCCGTGTTCACGGTGTCCTACGCGCTGGCCGGCCGCGAGCGGGGCTTCGGCCCCATCGCCGGGCTGCTCGTCCCGCTCGAGCTGGCCGCCGACACCGTCTTCACCGCCGGGCAGCACGTCTGCTACGGCCCGGCGGGCGGCCCGGTCTCGGGCCCGCTGCGCGCCCTGGGCCTGGAGGAGCTCTGCGGCGGCCCCCCGGTCGGCGGGCCGCTGGCCGAGGTGGCCGGGCCCGCCGCCGATCCGGCCGCGCTGCTGTCCTCGCCCGGGCCCTGGGCGCCCTGGCTGCTGCTCGCCGCCCACGTCTCGGTCGGGCTGCTGGCCGCCGGATGGCTCCGCCACGGCGAGCGGGCGCTGGGCCGGCTGCTGCGCGCGGTGGCCGCCTTCGCGTTCCGGCCGCTGCTGCTGACGGGGGCCGCGGTGGCGGTGGCCGGGGGTGCCGCGGAGCGGGTGCTGCGGTCGGTCCTTCCGGGCACGGGTGCCCGTACGCGCTTCCCCGCACACTCCGTGGGACGGCGGGGACCTCCCGTGCGCGGCGCGTTCGCAAGCGCCTGACGCAGGTACGGCACCCCCATCACGTCACACCACGGAGATCACGATGAGTTCACGCAACAGCCACGCCAACAAGGCCGCCGCCCGCGAGCGGCTGCGCGCCGAGCGCGAGGCACAGGCGAAGAAGGACAAGGTGCGCCGCCAGCTTGTCGTGGCCGGCGCGGTCGTCGCCGTACTGGCCCTGGCCGGCGGCGTCGGCTACGCGATCGTGCAGGCCAACCAGCCCGGCCACTGGGAGAAGGCCGCCAAGGCCGAGCTGGTCAAGCCCAAGAACACCGAGGGCGAGGACGGCACCACGGTCGTCATCGGCAAGGCCGAGGCGAAGAAGACCCTGGAGCTCTACGAGGACTCGCGCTGCCCCGCCTGCGCCCAGTTCGAGCAGGCGGCGGGCGAGCAGGTCAAGAAGGACGTCGACGCCGGCAAGTACAAGATCCAGTACTTCGGTGCCACCTTCATCGACAACATGGCCAAGGGCGAGGGGTCGAAGAACGCGCTGAGCGCGCTCGGCGCCGCGCTGAACGTCAGCCCGGAGGCCTTCCTCCAGTACAAGAACGCGCTCTACTCGAAGGACCTGCACCCCGAGGAGACCGTCGACAGCTTCGCCAAGGACGACTACCTGCTGAAGGTCGCGGACACGGTCCCGGCGCTCAAGGGCAACGCCGAGTTCAAGAAGGCCGTCGAGGGCGGCACCTACGACCGGTGGGCGATGGAGATGTCCAAGGCCTTCGACGCCTCCGGTGTGAAGGGCACGCCCACCCTGAAGATGGACGGCAAGAAGATCGACACTCCGCAGACGGCGGAGGCCTTCACGGCCGCGATCGACAAGGCCCTGCAGGGCAGCTGAGCCTTGGCCGTGCCGGAGGCCTTATATCCGGACATGCCGGGCCAACGGGCGGGCGGACTCCCAGAGTTCGCCCGCCCGTTGCATTCCCGGTTCTATTCCTGCGGCCATACCCGCCAGTAATATGATCATCCGTGACCAGTCATCTCTCTCCTGCTGCGACCGCCGCAACTCCCCGCCGTCGCACGGTCGTTCTCGCTGCCGCGGCCACGGCCGCCCTGGCTCCCCTCACCTCGCTGGGCGCCTCCGCCGCCCATGCCGCCGACAGCGCACCGGCCTTCCTGCACGGCGTCGCCTCCGGCGATCCGCTGCCCGACGGGATCCTGCTGTGGACCCGTGTCACCCCCACCGCCGAGGCCGTGCCCGGCTCCGGCCTCGGCCCGGCTGTCCAGGTCGACTGGGAGGTGGCCACGGACAAGAACTTCTCCGGCGTCGTCGCCTCCGGCACCGTCACCGCGAGCGCCGCCACCGACCACACGGTCAAGGTGGACGTGCGCGGACTGCAGCCGCAGACCCCGTACTGGTACCGGTTCACCGCCGGCGCCACCGTCTCCCCCGCGGGGCGCACCCGAACCACGCCCGGGCACGACGTGACCACCTCCGGGGTCCGCTTCGGCGTGGTGTCCTGCGCCAACTGGGAGGCCGGCTACTTCTCCGCCTACCGGCACCTGGCCGCCCGTACGGACCTCGACGCGGTCCTGCACCTCGGCGACTACATCTACGAGTACCAGTCCGGGGGCTACCCGGAGGCCAAGTACGTCGTCCGCGCGCACGAGCCCAAGCACGAGATCGTCTCGCTCGCCGACTACCGCACCCGGCACGGCAAGTACAAGACGGACGCCGACCTCCAGGCGCTGCACCACGCGCACCCGGTCATCGCCATCTGGGACGACCACGAGTTCGCCAACGACTCCTGGGCGGGCGGCGCCGAGAACCACACGGCGGGCACCGAGGGCGAGTGGGCGGCCCGCGCGGCCGCCGCCAAGCAGGCGTACTTCGAGTGGATGCCCGTCCGCGCCTCCATAGCCGGCACGGTCTACCGGCGGCTGCGCTTCGGCACCCTCGCCGACCTGCACCTGCTCGACCTGCGCTCCTTCCGCTCCCAGCAGGTCAAGGTCGGCAGCGGCTCGGTGGACGACCCGGAGCGCACCATCACCGGCCGCGCCCAGCTGGACTGGCTCAAGTCGGGCCTGGCGGGCTCGAACGCGACCTGGAAGCTGGTCGGCACCTCGGTGATGATCTCGCCGGTGGCCTTCGCCTCGCTGCCCGCGCACCTGCTGGGGCCGCTGGCCAAGCTGCTCGGTCTGCCCGAGGGCGGCATCGCGGTCAACGTGGACCAGTGGGACGGGTACACCGACGACCGCAAGGAGCTGCTGGGCCACCTCAAGGACCGCGGCGTCAAGAACACGGTGTTCCTGACCGGCGACATCCACATGGCGTGGGCGAACGAGGTCCCCGTGAACATGGCCACGTACCCCGGTTCGGGGACGGCGGCGACCGAGTTCGTGGTCACCTCGGTGACCTCGGACAACCTGGACGACATCCTGCACGTGCTGCCGGACACGGTCTCGCTGGTCGCCGAGTCGGCCGTCAAGGCCGCCAACTGGCACGTGAAGTGGCTCGACATGGACGCGCACGGCTACGGCGTGCTCGACGTGACGGCGGAGCGCTCGCAGATGGACTACTACGTGGTGTCCGACAAGCGGCGGCAGGACGCCACCGCCGCGTGGACCCGCTCCTACCGCACGCTGAACGGCACCCAGAAGGTGGAGCGGGCCTATCAGCCGGTTCGCTGATTGACCGTCAAATTTCCTGCCCGAAGGGGCGCCTGGTACATACCAGGCGCCCCTTGTGCGTTTCTCGCAACAAATCTTTTACGCAAGCCTCTTGACCTGAATATGTCATGCACACATAAGCTTCCCGCCAGCTGAAGAAGATCCTTCAGGCCATCACCCCCCACCACCCCCCACCCGCGAGGAGCACACGTGCGCGCAATTGCCCGCATATCCCCCCTTCTTCGCCGCCGCCTGATGGGCACGGCGGTTCTGGCCGGAACCCTGGCCTTCACGCCGCTCGCCGCCCCCACCACGCTCGCGGCCGCCAAGACCCCCGCCGAGGTCTGCGCCGAGGAAGGCACGACCGGGGCCGCTGCCAACGCCCGCGTCACCCGCGCCCACGACGAGCAGGCCGACGAGCCCAACGAGGTCACCGAGGCCCAGGCGAAGGCCATGGACGCCGACCTCAAGTCGAAGCTGGACAAGGCCCTCAAGAACCAGCCGCAGCGCAGCCTCGCCGCGGCCGAGGCCGTCGTGAACATCCCGGTGTACTTCCACGTCGTGCACTCGGGCACCACCGGCAAGCTCTCGGCCACGGACGTCAGCAGCCAGCTGTCGGTCCTCAACGCGGCCTACGGCGGCCAGGGCACCGGCAATGTGAACACGAACTTCCAGTTCACCCTTGCGTCCACCGACTACACGGACAACGCGAGCTGGTACAACCTGGCCTCCGGCTCCCAGGCCGAGAAGGACATGAAGAACACCCTGCGCAAGGGTGGTCCGGGCGCGCTCAACTTCTACACCGCCAACCTCTCCGGCGGCCTGCTCGGCTGGGCGACCTTCCCGACCTCCTACGCCTCCACCCCCAAGATGGACGGCGTGGTCGTGCTGGACAGCTCGCTGCCCGGCGGTTCCGCGGCCAACTACAACGAGGGTGACACCGCGACCCACGAGGTCGGTCACTGGCTGGGGCTCTACCACACCTTCCAGGGCGGCTGTAACGGAAACGGCGACTACGTCTCCGACACCCCGGCCGAGAAGAGCGCCGCGTACGAGTGCCCGACCGGTCGCGACAGCTGCGCCAGCAAGCCGGGCGCGGACCCGATCCGCAACTTCATGGACTACACGTACGACTCCTGCATGTACCAGTTCACCGCCGGCCAGGTCGCCCGCATGTCGAGCAGCTGGACGGCTTACCGGGCGGGCTGACGCCCTCTCGCCTAACCTGGCGCCATGAGCGCGCCGGGGGACGTGATCGACGGACGGTTCGAGCTGATTGAGAAGCTCGGCAGCGGGGGCATGGGCACGGTCTGGAGAGCGCTGGACCGTGTCCTGCACCGCGACGTGGCGGTCAAGGAGGTCCGGCCGCCCGTCGGTTACGAGGAGGGCGAGGCCTCGCGGCAGTTGCGCGCACGCGTACTGCGCGAGGCCCGCGCCCAGGCCCGGATCAACCACCCCAACGTGGTCACCATCCACCACATCGTGGACGAGGACCCGCACCCGTGGCTGGTGATGGAGCTGCTGCCCGGCGCATCCCTCCAGCACCGCCTGGACCGGGGCCCGCTGGAACCGGCCGAGACGGCCCGGATCGGCCGCGAGGTCCTCGCCGGACTCCGCGCGGCCCACGCCGCCGGGATCCGTCACCGGGACGTGAAACCCGCCAACGTCCTGCTGCGGGCGGACGGTTCCGCGGTCCTGACGGACTTCGGCATCGCCGCGATCCAGGACGCCCCCTCTCTGACACCGGCCGGGGACATCATCGGGACCCCCGAGTACCTGGCGCCCGAGCGGATCCGGGGCGAGGATCTGCCCGCCTCCGACCTGTGGTCGCTCGGCGTGATGCTGTACGTGTGCGTCGAGGGGGTCAGCCCGATGCGGCGGGCCACCAGCCTGGCCACGCTGGCCGCCGTCCTGGACGCCACCGTCCCGCCCGCACAACGGGCCGGCGCCCTGGGCCCCGTACTGGCGGACCTGCTGGTCCGCGATCCGGCGGCCCGGCCCACCCCCGAGCAGCTGGACGCACGGCTCGCGGCGGTCGCCCTCGGCGACACCGCCCCGCCGCCCACCCTGGCGGACCGGGTCCCGCCACCCTCGGCCCCGCCCGCCGGCGGCCGCTTCGGCCCGCCGCCGTCCCTGCCCCGGAAACCGGCACCCCGCGGCTGAACGCGCCCTGCGAAGGGTTCCTGCGAGGGTCCTACAGGGAGTCGAGGAAACCGATCGCGACGTTCCAGGTCTTCTCGGACGCCTCGGCGTCGTAGTCGTCCAGCCCCGGGTCGGTGAACAGGTGCCCGGCGCCCGGGTAGCTGTGGACCTCCACATCGGCCCCGGCCCGCTGCATCCGCAGGTACCAGGCCGTCAGCCAGTCGTGCGGCTCGTAGGGGTCCGGGTCCGCGACGTGCAGCTGCACGGGCAGCTCGTCCACCGAGGCCTCGTCCTCCAGGTCCGCCGTCCCGTGCAGGAGCAGCAGCCCGCGCGCCTTCTCGTCGGCCAGCGCCAGGTGCTGCGCGATGGAGCCGCCGAAGGAGAACCCGGCGTAGACCAGACCCTGGTCGGAGTAAGGGGCCGAGGCCAACACCGCGCGCTTGAGCAGCTCGTCACGGCCTACCTCCTCCTGGTGGGCCAGGCCCTCCGCGACGGTCTCGAAGGTGCGCCCCTCGAAGAGGTCCGGCACGTGCACCTGGTGACCGGCCGCGCGCAGCCGGTCGGCCGCCTCCTGTACCGCGGGCCGCAGCCCGTACGTCGAATGGAACAGCATGATGTTCATGCCCCCATCGTGCCAGTTTGCGCGGACCGCTTCCGGTTACGTTCATACCCATGGAAATGGAGACCGTCCTGCGCCCCGTCACGGTCGTCGGCGGCACCCTGGTCATCACCCTGGTCGCCGGGTGGATTCTGGACCTGCTGCTGCGTCGGGCCGACGCCCGGCACAGCGAGACCCCCCTGTGGGGCCTACTGCGCCGCTGCCGCCTGCCGTTCCAGGTCGTGCTCTGCGCCTCTCTGCTCAGAGCGTCCTACCGCATCGCCGGGATCCTGCCCGATCACGCCTTCGCCGTCGGCCGGACCCTCACCCTGGTACTGATCGCCTCCGTGTCCTGGCTGGCGGTGCGCATCGCGACCGCCGCCGTCGACTCCACGTACGCGCGCTACGCCGCGGTGACCCAGGACGACGCCCGGGTCCGCCGGGTCCGCACCCAGGTCACTCTGATCCACCGGGCAGTCACCGCGATCGTCGTCTTGGTCGCGGGGGCGGCCATGCTCCTGACCTTCCCGCCGATGCGTACGCTCGGCGCCTCGATGATGGCGTCCGCGGGCGTGCTCGGCATCGTCGTGGGCATCGGCGCCCAGTCCTCGCTGGGCAACCTGTTCGCCGGCCTCCAGATCGCCTTCGGCGACACCGTCCGCATCGGCGACACGGTGGTGGTCGACAAGGAGTGGGGCAAGGTCGAGGAGATCACCCTGACGTCCCTGACCGTCCACACCTGGGACGAACGGCGCATCACAATGCCTGTGTCGTATTTCACAAGCAGGCCGTACGAAAACTGGTCCCGCGGAGGCGCCCAGATGACCGGCACCGTCTTCTGGCACCTGGACCACAGCGCCCCTCTCGACCTCATGCGGCAGCAGTTCCAGAACATCCTCAAGGACATCCCGGAGTGGGACGCCCGCGGCTCCGGCCTGGCCGTGACGGACACCACACCGCACACGGTCCAGGTCCGCGCGGTGGTCACGGCGAAGGACGCGGACGACCTGTGGACGGTCCGCTGTGCGGTCCGCGAGCGTCTGATCACCTGGCTGGTGACCCACCACCCCTACGCCTTGCCCCGCATCGCCACCTCAGAGGCCGCCCCCCGCCCGGCGCCCTGACGCCCCGCCCCGCGCCTCAGACGGCATCAGCCATATCCAGCCTCGCCTGGGGGTCCCCCCGGACGGAGTCTGGGGGAGTTTGAGGCGCGGGGTCTGGGGCGGAGCCCCAGCAGCGGCGCTCGGTCCTGCCTCAGAACGTCAGCCGGAACAGCGCGCCCCCGCCCGGGGCGGCCTCCGCCACCAACTCCGCACCATGGGCCCGCGCGATCTGCCGCGCCATGGCCAGCCCCAGCCCGGACCCCGGCAGCGCCCGCGCCGCATTGGCCCGGTAGAACCGGTCGAAGACGTACGGCAGGTCCTCGGCCGCAATCCCCGGCCCGTGATCCCGCACGGTCAGCTCCGGCCCGCCGGCCCCGGCGGGCACCACCAGCTCCACCTCCACCGGCAGCCCGGCCGCACTGAACTTCGCCGCGTTGTCGAGCAGGTTCCCGATCAGCCGGCTCAGCCTCGCCGGCACCCCCGGCACGACCACCTGGTCCACCCGCACCTGAAACGGCACGCCCGGCCAGTGCGCCCGCGCCGCCTCCACCCCGTGCTCCACGAGCCGGTCCAGCCGGACCTGTTCCACCAGCGGTTGCGGCTCCTCGTCCCGCGCCAGCTCGATCAGGTCGTTCACGAGCCCCGTCACCTCCCGCAACTGCCGCCCCAGCGCGGCCGACGCCCGCTCCCGCTGCTCCGGCGTGAGCCGCTCGGCCCGTGCCAGCAGCTCCGCGTTGGTCCGCAGCGCCGTCAGCGGGGTCCGCAGCTCGTGCGAGGCGTCCGCGACCAGCCTCCGCTGCGCGGTGACGGACTGTTCCAGCTCCCCCAGCATGGTGTTGAAGCTCCCGGCCAGCCGGGTGATCTCGTCCTCCCGCCCGGAAGACCCCCGCGGCGGGAGTTCGATCCGGTGCCGCGGATCCCGGGTGGCGGCGATCCGCTCGGCCGTCGCCGTGAGCCGGGTGACCGGGGCCAGCCCCGTCCGGGAGACCCAGTGGCCGAGGACGGCGGCGAGCAGCACCCCGGCCGCCGCCGTCAGGACGAGCCACCACGCGGCCTCCTCGATGCCGTCCTCGACTGTGTCGGCCCGCAGCGCGACCTGGAGCGCCCGCCCCTTGGCGTAGTCGGTGGTGAGCATCCGGGCGGGATGCCCGGCCAGCGTGAAGTCGGTGTAGTACGGGGCCCGCTCGCCCGCGGCGACCTCCCGCGCGGCCGGGGCCACCGGCAGCAGGCCCGGCGTACCGGGATCCTTGGCCGGGTCGGACGCCACCACCTCCGCACACGCGGGCGCCGCCAGGAAGCGGCATTCCCCGGCCAGTGGCCCGGGACCGGCCCCCGGGTTGCGCTGCGCGGCGAGCCGGGCGGACTGGACGAGGCTGAGGTCGAGCTGCCGGTAGAGCGCGGACCGTACGACGAGGAACGCCGCCGCGCACACCCCCAGCGCCACCAGGGCCACGGCCGCGGTGACGGCCAGCGCCAGCCGGGTCCGCAGCGGCCGACGTCTGCGCCAGGCCGCGCCGAGCCGTCGGCGCCCGCGCCCCCGCCCCTCGGATCCGCTCACGCCGCGTCCAGCCGGTAGCCGACCCCGTGCACGGTGTGGACCAGCCGGGGCTCGCCCGCCGCCTCCAGTTTCCGGCGCAGGTAGCCGACGTACACCGCGAGGGAGTTGGAGTCCGGCCCGAAGTCCCGTCCCCACACCAGCTCCAGGATCAGCTCGCGCGGGAGCACCTGGCCGGGGTGGCGCAGGAGCAGTTCCAGCAGCGCGGCCTCGGTCCGGCTGAACTCCAGCGGCCGCCCGCCGCGCCGCCCGGTCCGGGTCTCCGGGTCCAGGACGAGGTCGGCGAAGGCGAGCGGAGCGGCGCCCGGGGGCTCGGGCGCGGCCCGCCGCAGCAGCGCCCGTACCCGCGCGACCAGCTCGTCCAGGGCGAACGGCTTGACGAGGTAGTCGTCGGCCCCGGCCTCCAGCCCGTCCACGCGTTCGCTGACGGAGTCCAGTGCGGTGAGTACGAGTACGGGCGTACGGTCGCCCAGCGCGCGCAGCTGCCGGCACACCCCGAGCCCGTCGAGCACCGGCATCATCACGTCCAGCACGACCGCGTCGGGCTCCCAGGCCGCCACCTCCGAGAGCGCCGCCAGCCCGTCCGCGGCGCCCCGCACCTCGTACCCCTCGACGGCCAGCCCGTCCTCGACGGCGGCCCGCACCTCGGGCTCGTCGTCCACCACCAGAATCCGATGCCTGCTCAGGGAGCTCATGGGCAAAGCCTGCCAAAGGCATGGATGCGAACCTCTTAGAACCTTCTTAGGGCGCACCGGGAGTGTGCGTCCATGACCACTCGACACACACCTGCGGCACTCTCCGTCGTCATCGGTGCGGGCGGCACCGGCGGACACATCTATCCGGGCCTGGCTCTCGCCGAGGCGCTGCGCGCGGCCGTCCCCGGCGCCGTCGTCTCGTTCATCGGGACCGAGCGGGGCCTGGAGACCGAGCTGATCCCGGGCGCCGGCTACCGGCTGCACACCGTCGACATGATCCCCTTCGACCCGGCGCTGGGCGCGAAGCGCTACCTGCTGCCCGCGGCGCTGATGCGCTCGGCGCACCAGGCCCGGTCGGTGATCCGGGCGCAGGGCGCGCACGTGGTCGTCGGCATGGGCGGCTACCCGAGTGCGCCCGCCGTGCTCGGGGCGCGGCTGGCCGGGCTGCCCGCCGTGATCCACGAGTCCAACGCGGTGCCCGGCCGCGCCAACCAGTTCGCGGCCCGGCTCACTCCGCACGTCGCGGTGGCCTTCGACCGCAGCCGGCGCCACCTGGCGGGCGGGGCGCGGGCGCTGACCACCGGAATGCCGATCTCCGCGGCTCTGTCCGGCCTCGCGGAACTCGCCCGGCCGGACCGGGCGGCCCTGCGCGCGGAGGCGCGGCGGGCCTTGGGGGTCCCCGAGGGGCGGCGGCTGGTCGTCTTCAACGGCGGCAGCCTGGGCGCCGTGCGCCTGACCCGGGCCGCCACCGGGCTGGCCGGACTGTGGCAGCACCGGGACGACGTACAGCTGCTGGTCAAGACGGGTCCCGCGGCGCTGCCGGACACCATCGCCGAGCTCGCGTCGTCCGGCGGGCAGCGCATCGCCCGGGCCGTGCCGTACCTGGACCGGATGGACCTGGTGTACGCGGCCGCCGACCTGGTGGTGTGCCGGGCCGGTTCGGCGACGGTCGCGGAGCTGGCGGCGACCGGGGTCCCGGCCCTGCTCGTGCCCTACCCGTACGCCCCGGGCGATCACCAGACCCACAACGCGCGCGTGCTGTCCGACACGGGCGCCGGGCTGCTGCTGCCCGATGCCGAGACCACCGCCGAACGCCTCGCCGGCCTGATCGGCCCGCTGCTGGCCGATCCGGCCCGGCTGACGGCGATGGCCGGCGCCGCCGACCCCGGCCCGCACGCGCGGGCCGCCGAACTGCTGGCCGCGGAGGTCCTCCGCGTGGCCGGCGTCCGTCTTCCCACCCTGGAGCGAGTATGAACAGCTGGACCGACCGCACCGTCCTCGTCACCGGCGCCGAGGGCTTCATCGGCTCGACGCTGGTGGACCTGCTGGTGGCGCGGGGCGCGCGGGTGCGCGCCTTCGTGCACTACAAGCCGTACGCCGAGAAGGGCCACCTGGCCCGCTACCTCGCCGACCCGGACGGCCCGGTGGAGATGTGGGCGGGCGACATCCGTGACGCGGGCCGGGTCAGCGACGCCGTGGCCGGCTGCGACACCGTCTTCCACCTGGCGGCGCTGATCGGCATCCCGTACAGCTACGCCTCGCCGGGCGCCTACGTGCAGACGAACGTGACCGGCACGGAGAACGTGGCCGAGGCCTGCCGCCGCCACCGCGTGCGCCGCCTGGTCCACACCTCCACCAGCGAGGTCTACGGGACGGCCCTCACGGCGCCCATCTCCGAGAGCCACCCGCTCCAGCCGCAGTCCCCGTACTCCGCGTCGAAGATCGGCGCGGACATGATGGCGCTCTCCTTCCACCACGCCTTCGAGCTGCCGGTGACGGTGGTGCGCCCCTTCAACACGTACGGGCCGCGCCAGTCGGCCCGTGCCGTCATCCCGACGATCCTGGCCCAGCTCCACGCGGGCTCCCGCGAGATACGCCTGGGTTCGACCACCCCCACCCGTGACTTCACGTACGTCACGGACACCGCCGCGGGATTCCTCGCGGTGGCGGAGTGCGACCGGGCGCTCGGCGAGGTGGTCAACCTCGGCACGGGCGAGGAGATCTCCATCGGCGACCTGGCGCAGGCGCTGATCGCCGCTTCGGGGCGGGAGTCGGAGGTGGTCGTGGACCCGGCCCGGCTGCGCCCCTCGGGCAGCGAGGTCCACCGCCTCCTCTCGGACAACTCCCGCGCCCGCGACTGGGCGGGCTGGAAGCCGGAGGTCTCCCTCACGGAGGGCCTGCGCCGCACCTCGGACTGGGTCGCGGCGAACCTCTCGCTCTTCGCGCCGGGCCGCTACCAGGTCTGATTCCCGACGCCGGCCTGCAGTTCCGTCCGTCGGCTACCGCAGGCTCCGTACGTCCAGGTACCGCAGCACCCGGTCCACGATCTCCGGATCGGCGCCGGGTTCGCTGCGGGCGGCCAGCACCTCGTGGCGGGCGGCCGACATCATCTCGCGCTGGATCCGCTGGATGTCCCGGATCCGTGACACCCGCTGCACGTACGCCTCGCGCCGCTCCTCGTCCACCATGTCGGGGCTGATCCGGGCCCCCACGTCGTACGCGCGCCGGTACAGCGTCTCCACCAGGTCCTCCGGGAGCTCCTCCACCTCCTCGATCTCCTTCAGCCGCCGCTTCGCGGCCTTGGCGGCGCGGATCGCCAGCTGCCGCTCGGTCTCGCGCTCCGCGTCCGAGTCGGCCTCCACCCCCAGCCGCCGCACCAGCCACGGCAGGGTCAGCCCCTGGCAGATCAGGGTCGTCATGATCACCGCGAACGCGATGAAGATGATCTGGTCCCGCCCGGGAAAGGGCTCACCGGCGTCCGTACGGAGGGGAATGGCCAGCGCCAGGGCCACGGAGGCCACCCCGCGCATCCCGGCCCACCACATCACCACGCTCTCCCGCCAGCTGAGCGGGATCTCCTCCTCGTAGTCACGCCGCCCGTGCAGCTTCTTGGCGAGCCAGCCGGCCGGCAGCAGCCACACCAGCCGTACGACGACCACCACCGCGACCACGGCCGCGGCCCAGCCGGTCATCTCCCACTCGCGGCCCTTGGCCGTACCGAAGACGTTGTGGAGCTCCAGCCCGATCAGCCCGAAGGCCACCCCCGTGACCAGCATGTCGACGACCTCCCAGAAGGTGTGCCCGGCGAGCCGCCCCAGCACGTCGTCGGCATCGTTCGCGTACTCGGCCAGGAACAGGGCGGTGGTCAGGACCGCCAGCACCCCCGAACCCTGGAATTCCTCGGCCAGCACGTACGCCACGAAGGGCACCAGCAGCGTCAGCCCGATCTGCAGCGTGGCGTCGCCCAGCCCGCCCATGAGCCGGTGGGCGGCCCAGCCGAGCGCGAGCCCGACGGCCACGGCCACCACGGCGGAGAGCACGAACTCCCCGAGCGCGTCCGGCCAGGAGAAACTGCCGCTGACGGCGGCGGCGACGGCCACGTGATAGAGCACGATCGCCGTCACGTCGTTGAAGAGCCCCTCGCCCTCCAGGATCGAGACCATGCGGCGGGGCAGCCCGAGCGATCCGGCGACGGCGGTGGCGGCGACCGGGTCGGGCGGAGCCACGAGCGCGCCGAGCACGACGGCCGCGGCGATCGGCAGCCCGGGCACGACGGCGTGCGCGACGGCGGCGACGGCGGCGGTCGTGACGAACACCAGGGCCACGGCGAGCAGGAGGATCGGCCGGACGTTCGAGGCGAACTGCCGCCAGGAGGTGCGCTGCGCGGAGGCGTACAGCAGCGGCGGCAGGACCAGCGGCAGGATGAACTCGGGCGGAACGTCGACGTTGGGCACGGCGGGCACCAGCGCGAGGCCCACCCCGCCGATGGTCATGAGTACCGGCGCGGGCAGTCCCAGCCGGTCCCCGAGCGGCACCGTGACCACGGCCCCGAGCAGCAGCACGAAGAGCAGAGCAAGCTGATCCACTCCCCCACCCTGCCAGTCCGCTGCGCTTGGCCGTGCCCGGTGACAGGCTGCCCCCGCGTGTCGGGGCTCCGCCCCGAACCCCTACGGCGGTCCGCGCCCGCGCCTCAATCGCCGGCGGGGCTGGGGTGTGCCCCGCCAGGGCTACGGCAGACGACGCCGCATCGAGCGGTGCGGGATGCCCGCGTCCTGGAACTCCGGGCCGTAGGCCACGTAGCCGAGCCGCTCGTAGAAGCCGACCGCATGGGTCTGCGCCCCCAGATCAACGGCCGCGAGGCCCATCCGGCCCGCCTCCGCCTCGATGGCGTGGACCAGCGCCACGCCCACACCCAGCCCCCGCGCCGACTTCCGTACGGCCAGCCGCCCCAGCGAGCCGACCCCCTCGACCCCGGTCTTGGCCAGCGCGGCGGCGCCGGACAGCAGCCGCCCGGTGCCCAGCGCCACCCCGTCCGGCCCCACGGCCAGCAGGTGCACCGCATCCGCGTCGTACGCGTCGTACTCGATCGACTCCGGCACGGACTGCTCGGTCACGAACACCTCGGACCGCACGGCGAAGCAGGCCGCGAGGTCGGCCTCGCCGACGGCGATCCGGACCTCGTAACCGGCAGAGCTCACTCGCTCTCGGCCCGGATCACGTCCAGCGCGTGCTGGAGGTCCGCCGGGTAGGTGCTCTCGAACTCCACCCACCGCCCGTCCGACGGGTGCTCGAAGCCGAGCCGCACCGCGTGCAGCCACTGCCGGGTCAGCCCCAGCCGCTTCGCCACCGTCGGGTCGGCGCCGTACGTCAGGTCGCCGACGCAGGGGTGCCGGTGCGCGGACATGTGCACGCGGATCTGGTGCGTACGCCCGGTCTCCAGCTTGATGTCCAGCAGCGAGGCGGCCCGGAAGGCCTCGATCAGGTCGTAGTGGGTGACCGAGTCCTTGCCCTCCTGGATCACGGCCCACTTGTAGTCCGCGCTGGGGTGCCGCCCGATCGGCGCATCGATCGTGCCGCTCATCGGGTCCGGGTGTCCCTGCACCAGCGCGTGGTAACGCTTGTCCACGATCCGCTCGCGGAACTGGTTCTTCAGCGAGGTGTACGCCCGCTCGGACTTGGCCACGGCCATCAGGCCGGACGTGCCGACGTCGAGGCGGTGCACGATGCCCTGGCGCTCGGACGCGCCGGAGGTCGAGATCCGGTAGCCGGCGGCGGCGAGGCCGCCGATGACGGTGGTGCCGGTCCAGCCGGGGCTCGGGTGGGCGGCGACGCCCACCGGCTTCATGATGACGACGATGTCGTCGTCGTCATGGACGATCTCCATACCCGGGACGGGCTCGGCCACGACCTCGACCGGCCGCGGCGGCGCGGGCATCTCGACTTCGAGCCAGGCGCCACCGTGTACGCGCTCGGACTTCCCGACGACACTGCCGTCGACCGACACCTTCCCCGCGGCCGCGAGTTCGGCCGCCTTCGTCCGGGAAAATCCGAACATACGGGCGATGGCGGCGTCTACGCGCTCGCCCTCGAGGCCATCGGGAACGGGCAGGGTGCGGATCTCGGGAATCGTACTCACCTGTCGAGTATGCAGGACTCGGCAGAGGAGCTTTCCCGCGATCAGTCCTTGTGGACGGTCCCGTCCGGGTCCAGCCCCCGGAAGGACAGCAGGACGATCAGGATGCCGCCGCACACGATCGCCGAGTCGGCGAGGTTGAAGACGGCGAAGTGGGACGGGGCGATGAAGTCGACCACCGCTCCCCGGAACATGCCGGGCGAGCGGAAGATCCGGTCGGTCAGATTGCCCAGCGCACCACCGAGCAGCAGACCCAGCGCGATCGCCCACGGCAGGCTGTAGAGCTTGCGCGCCAGCCGGATGATCACCACGATCACGGTGGCCGCGATGCACGTGAAGATGATCGTGAAGGCCTCGCCGAAGCCGAAGGCGGCGCCTGCGTTGCGGACCGCCTCGAACCGCAGCAGGTCGCCGATGATCTCGATCGGCGGCTGGTGCTCCAGCTTGGCCACGACCAGCATCTTGCTGCCGAGATCCAGCAGGTACGCGAGGACGGCCACGACGAGCAGGGCCACGATCCGCCGGTGCCCCTTGGGCTCGGCGGACTCGGGCTGGGTGTCGTCCCCGACGTCCGGCGTACCGATGATGCGCTCCGCCTCTGCCACGTGAGTCCCTCGAACTGGTTCGGACCAGGCTCCTGCTGGACCCTGACGAGACACGAGGGTACGTCAGGCCACCCGCCGGCCGCCCGCCCCGGCCCTCCCCAGTTCGGTCCCCCTAGTGCCGCCTAGTGCCGCCGCTCCTGCTTCTGCTTGCAGTCCACGCACAGGGTGGCCCGAGGGAAGGCCTGCATCCTGGCCTTGCCGATGGGCTTCCCGCAGTTCTCGCAGATCCCGTACGTGCCCGCCTCCAGGCGTTCCAGGGCCCGCTCGGTCTGTTCCAGCATCGAGGTGGCGTTCGCCGCGAGGGCCAGCTCGGACTCCCGGGTGATGTTCTTGGTGCCCGTGTCGGCCTGGTCGTCGCCCGCGCCGTCGCCCGAGTCCCGCATCAGGCCCGAGATGGCCACCTCCGAGGCGTCGAGCTCGGCGCGCAGTCTGAGCACCTCGCTCATCAGCTCGCTGCGGGCCTCGTCGACCTCCGCCTGCGTCCAGGGGTCCTCCCCGGGCCGTACGGCGAGCTCACCGGGCGTGGTGGCCGCCGTGACCCTCACCTTGGGCAGGCCGCTGGTGGCGGCCGCAGCCGTCTTCCTCGCCGTACCGGTGCTCTTCTTGGCAACCACTTTGCGGACTCCCGTCTTCACAGCGGCCTGCGCCGCCCCCTCGGCCCCGGCCGATTTGGCCGTGGCCTGCCGCTTCGCGACGGCAGTCGCCTTCTTGACGGCGGTCGCCTTCTTGTCGGTCGCCTTCTTCGCCGGCGCTTTCCTCGCGGGCGCCTTCTTGGCCGCCGCCTTCTTCGCGGGTGCCTTCTCCGCCGGTGCCGCCTTCTTCGCGACGGCCGCCTTGACGGCGTTCGCCCTCTTGGCCGGCGCCTTCTTCACAGGTGCTTCGGCCAGCGCCTCTCCGGCAGTACCGGCGGTCTTCTTCGCCACCATGGCCGCGGCCCCTTCACA
Source organism: Streptomyces sp. NBC_01546 (assembly GCF_045208355.1). Classification (NCBI taxonomy): domain Bacteria; kingdom Bacillati; phylum Actinomycetota; class Actinomycetes; order Kitasatosporales; family Streptomycetaceae; genus Streptomyces; species Streptomyces sp. NBC_01546. The sequence goes on along the minus strand of NZ_CP109379.1, from coordinate 5,874,641 downwards.
TACTGTGATCATTGCTCGCGAATCGTGCCGGAACGATAAATCGGCGCCGGTCCCGCGGCAACGGGGCACGCATCCGTCGAGGTCAACCTGCATCCGTTGTGCCCATCCGGAAGCCCGGTAATCCGCCCCACGCGCCCCACGGGAATCCGTACCGGCCCGTCGGCCCATTCGGGTCACCCGAGAGGCCCTCCCGCGCCCCCGCCACGCCGTGCCGGCCGCCCCCGCGCGGGCGCCCGTAAACCGGTCTGCCGAGCGCCCCCCGGCCCCGTACACTGGGCCGCAGCGAGAGGCATGGATGGGGACGAGTAGCGTCGGACGCAGCCAGGAGCGACCCGGGGACGGTGAGAGCCCGGGGGCGAGCGCGATGTGAAGGATCACCCCTGAGCCGCCGGAAGAAAGCCCGTACGGATTCCCGTGGGGCGACTAGAACCGGCTTCGCACCCCAATGAGGGGGCCGCCGGACCAGTCCGGAGGCCAAGGAGGGTGGTACCGCGGGAGCATCCAAGGCTCTCGTCCCTCCGGACGGAAGTGACATCCCGCCGGAGGAAGAGTTCAGCCTCATGACCACACCGCCGCAGTACCGCCCGGTCCCCGCCCAGGTCGACCTGCCTGCCCTCGAGCACGCCGTCCTCGACTTCTGGCGCGAGAGCAAGACCTTCGCCAAGACCCTGGAGCAGTCCGAGGGCCGCCCCGAGTGGGTCTTCTACGAGGGCCCGCCGACCGCGAACGGCATGCCCGGCGCGCACCACATCGAGGCCCGCGTCTTCAAGGACGTCTTCCCCCGGTTCCGCACCATGCGCGGCTACCACGTGGCCCGCAAGGCCGGCTGGGACTGCCACGGCCTGCCCGTCGAGCTCGCCGTCGAGAAGGAGCTCGGCTTCAACGGCAAGCAGGACATCGAGGCGTACGGCATCGCCGAGTTCAACGACAAGTGCCGCGAGTCCGTGACCCGCCACACCGACGCGTTCGCCGAGCTCACGACCCGCATGGGCTACTGGGTCGACCTGGACGACGCCTACCGGACCATGGACCCCGAGTACGTCGAGTCCGTGTGGTGGTCGCTGAAGGAGATCTTCAACAAGGGCCTGCTCACCCAGGACCACCGCGTCGCCCCCTGGTGCCCGCGCTGCGGCACCGGCCTCTCCGACCACGAGCTGGCCCAGGGCTACGAGACGGTCGTCGACCCCTCGGTCTTCGTCCGCTTCCCGCTGACCTCCGGCCCCCTCGCGGGCGAGGCGGCGCTGCTGGTCTGGACGACCACCCCCTGGACCCTGGTCTCGAACACCGCCGTCGCCGCGCACCCGGACGTCACGTACGTGGTGGCCACCAACGGCGAGGAGAAGCTGGTCGTCGCCCAGCCGCTGCTGGAGAAGGCCCTCGGCGAGGGCTGGGAGGCCACCGGCGAGTCCTTCACGGGCAAGGAGATGGAGCGCTGGACGTACGAGCGCCCCTTCGACCTGGTCGAGTTCCCGGCCCCGGCCCACTACGTCGTGAACGCCGAGTACGTCACGACCGAGGACGGCACCGGTCTGGTCCACCAGTCCCCCGCCTTCGGCGCCGACGACCTCGCGGTCTGCCGCGCCTACGGCCTGCCGGTCGTGAACCCGGTCCGCCCCGACGGCACCTTCGAGGAGGAGGTCCCGCTGGTCGGCGGCGTCTTCTTCAAGAAGGCCGACGAGAAGCTGACCGCCGACCTCGACGCCCGCGGCCTGCTCTTCAAGCACATCGCCTACGAGCACAGCTACCCGCACTGCTGGCGCTGCCACACGGCCCTGCTCTACTACGCGCAGCCGTCCTGGTACATCCGCACCACCGCCGTCAAGGACGCGATGCTGCGGGAGAACGAGAAGACGAACTGGTTTCCGGACTCGGTCAAGCAGGGCCGCTTCGGCGACTGGCTGAACAACAACATCGACTGGGCGCTGTCCCGCAACCGCTACTGGGGCACCCCGCTGCCGATCTGGCGCTGCGAGGAGAACCACCTCACCTGCGTGGGCTCGCGCGCGGAGCTGAGCGAGCTGTCCGGGCAGGACCAGTCCGCCCTGGACCCGCACCGCCCGTACATCGACGACGTCACCTTCACCTGCACCGCCGAGGGCTGCTCGCTGACCGCCGTCCGCGTGCCCGAGGTCATCGACGCCTGGTACGACTCGGGCTCGATGCCGTTCGCGCAGTGGGGCTACCCGCACAAGAACAAGGAGATCTTCGAGAAGCGCTACCCGGCGCAGTTCATCTCGGAGGCCATCGACCAGACGCGCGGGTGGTTCTACACGCTGATGGCGGTCGGCACCCTCGTCTTCGACAAGTCCTCCTACGAGAACGTGGTCTGCCTGGGCCACATCCTCGCCGAGGACGGCCGCAAGATGTCCAAGCACCTGGGCAACACCCTCCAGCCGATCCCGCTCATGGACCAGCACGGCGCGGACGCGGTGCGCTGGTTCATGGCGGCCGGCGGCTCCCCGTGGGCGGCCCGCCGCGTGGGCCACGGCACGATCCAGGAGGTCGTCCGCAAGACCCTCCTCACGTACTGGAACACGGTCGCCTTCCAGGCCCTGTACGCCCGTACGTCGAACTGGGCGCCCTCCGCCTCGGACCCGGCCCCGGCGGACCGCACGGTCCTGGACAGGTGGCTCCTGTCCGAGCTCCACGCCCTCGTCGCCGAGGTCACGGACGCGATGGAGGCGTACGACACCCAGCGCGCCGGCAAGCTGCTGTCCACGTTCGTGGACGACCTGTCCAACTGGTACGTCCGCCGCTCGCGCCGCCGCTTCTGGCAGGGCGACAAGGGCGCGCTGCGCACCCTGCACGAGGTCGTCGAGACCGTCACCCGCCTCATGGCCCCCCTCACCCCCTTCATCACGGAGCGGGTCTGGCAGGACATGATCGTCCCGGTCACTCCCGAGGCCCCCGAGTCGGTGCACCTCTCCTCCTGGCCGGAGTCGGACGCCGCCCAGGTGGACACGGCGCTCTCGCAGCACATGCTGCTGGTACGCCGCCTCGTGGAGCTGGGCCGTGCGACCCGTGCGGAGTCGGGCGTCAAGACCCGCCAGCCGCTGTCGCGGGCGCTGGTCGGTGCGGTGGGCTTCGACGCGCTCTCCCCGGAGCTCCAGGCCCAGATCACCGAGGAGCTGAACGTCTCCTCCGTGGCCTCGCTCTCCGAGGTCGGCGGGTCCCTGGTGGACACCACGGCGAAGGCCAATTTCCGTGCGCTGGGCAAGCGCTTCGGCAAGGGCGTCCAGGACGTGGCGAAGGCGGTGTCCGCGGCCGACGCGGCGGCCCTGTCGCTGGCCCTGCGCTCGGGCTCCGCGACCGTCTCGGTCAACGGTGACGAGGTCTCCCTCTCCCCTGAGGAGGTCATCATCACGGAGACCCCGCGCGAGGGCTGGTCGGTGGCCTCGGACTCCGGCGCGACGGTCGCCCTGGACCTGGAGATCACCCCGGAGCTGCGGCTCGCGGGGCTGGCGCGTGACGCGATCCGCCTGATCCAGGAGGCCCGGAAGAACTCGGGCCTGGACGTGGCGGACCGGATCGCCCTGCGCTGGTCCTCCGAGTCCCCGGAGGTGGTCACGGCCCTGACGGACCACGCGGCCCTGATCGCGGACGAGGTCCTGTCCACGGACTTCGCCTCCGGCGAGGCCGACGCCACGTACGGCGAAGCCTTCACGGACGAACCCCTCGGCCTGACCTTCCGCCTCCGCAAGGCGTAACGAACGGCCCAAGAGGCCCGTACCCCCTCACCGGGGGTGCGGGCCTCTTTGCTACCCCTCGGCTCACTACACGGCGCTCCGCGCCCGCGCCTCAAACGCCGGCGGGGCTGGATGTGGCTGATGCCGGCTGCCCAGCGGGGCTGGATTGCCGCGCAGCGGCACATTCCAGCCCCGCCGGCGTTTGAGGCGCGGGGGCTCGGGGGCGGAGCCCCCGCAACGGCGCCGCACGCGGGTACGGGAACGGGCCGGGCCCGGGTTCCGATGGGAACCCGGGCCCGGCCCGTGAAGCGACTGCCGACAGACGGCGCGGCGCCTAGTTGTCGTCCTCGTCGATCAGAAAGCCCCGCATGGGAGACGGCGCCTGCTGCATCGGCTGCGGCGCAACCGGCCGCACCGGAGCCATCGGCTGGGTCATCGCCGGGGACATCTGCTGCTGGCCGCCGTACGACGGGCCACCCATCGGGGAGGGACCGCCCATGGGGGACGGGCCGCCCATCGAGGGACCACCCATGGAGTGCCCCATCGCACCGGCCGGAGCCATCGAAGGCGACGGCGACGGCGGCAGCGCGGGACCGGCCGGGTTCCGCGGCGGGGCCAGGGAGTCGTCGGCCTGGGTCTCCAGCTGACGCAGCTGCGACTCCAGGTAGGACTTCAGGCGCGTACGGTACTCACGCTCGAAGCCCCGCAGGTCCTCGACCTTGCGCTCCAGCGTGGCGCGGGCGGACTCCAGGGAGCCCATCGCGACGCGGTGCTTCTCCTGCGCGTCCCGCTCCAGCGCGTCGGCCTTGGCGCGGGCGTCCCGCTCCAGACCCTCGGCGCGCGAACGGGCCTCGCCGACGATCTTGTTGGCCTCGGAGCGGGCCTCCGCGATCGCCTGGTCGGCGGTCTGCTGCGCCAGCGACAGGACGCGGGCGGCACTGTCGCCACCGGGGCCCTGCTGCGGCAGCTGCTGCGGCTGCTGGTGCATCGGCTGACCCATGGGCTGCATCTGCTGCCCCATCGGCTGCATCTGCTGGCCCATGGGCTGCATCTGCTGGCCGAGCGGGTTCTGGCCGCCCATGGACTGCTGGCCCATGCCCTGCTGCTGGCCCATACCCTGCTGGCCCATGCCCTGCGGTCCACCCATGGGGTGCTGCTGCATGGGGCCACCCATGCCCGGACCCTGCGGTCCGTGTCCGCCGGGGCCGGCGGGCAGCTGCGGCTGGCCGCCCGGCAGCTGCGGCGGGCCCATCTGCGGCTGCTGCTGCTGCTGCTGCGGCGGGCCGGATATGGCCGCGGGCACGGGGGCGCCGGGGCCACGCTGGTCCTGGGGTTCCGGCTTGCGCATGCCCTGCTGCTGCTGGTTCTGCGCGGCGGCGCGCGTGGCAGCGGCCAGCTTGGCGCGCAGGTCCTCGTTCTCGCGCAGCAGGCGCGTCAGTTCGGACTCGACCTCGTCGAGGAAGGCATCGACCTCGTCCTCGTCATAGCCTTCTCGGAGGCGGACGGTCGTGAACTGCTTGTTCCGCACGTCCTCGGGAGTCAGCGGCATGTCTTCTTCACCTCTACGTAGTCGTCGGCAGTCGGCAAGACCGTATCGGGACTGTCCCCAGGCCTGCGGGGAAGCTCATCGTTCACACGCTTCTCGCAGCGGTGCTCACGAAACTGATGAGGATGTAAACGATGATCATCAGAACGAAGAAGGACAGGTCGAGTGCCACGCCCCCGAGACGCAACGGCGGAATGGCCCGCCGAAGAAGCTTGAGCGGTGGATCGGTGACAGTGTAGGTGGCCTCCAGAACGACCACCATCGCCTTGCCGGGTGTCCATGAACGTGCGAACTGGAACACGTAGTCCATGACCAGTCGGAAGATCAGCACGATGAGGAAGCACATCAGCGCGATGTAGACCACTTGCAGTGCGACGCCCATCCCGCGCTTCCCTCTCCCCGTTCTCGCTCTGTTCCCGGTCCCGTGTCTGACGGATCGGTCTAGCTTTGGTTGAAGAACCCGCCCTCCGCGATGCGGGCCTTGTCCTCCGCCGTGACATCGACGTTAGCAGGCGACAGCAGGAACACCTTCTGTGTCACGCGTTCAATACTGCCGTGCAGGCCGAAGACCAGACCGGCGGCGAAGTCCACGAGACGCTTCGCGTCAGTGTCGTCCATCTCCGTGAGATTCATGATCACCGGAGTGCCCTCACGGAAGTGTTCCCCGATGGTACGGGCCTCGTTGTAGGTCCGGGGGTGCAGCGTCGTGATGCGGTACGGCTCCCGCTCGGAGACGACCTTGGGCATGATCACGGGGGCGTTCTTCTCCAGGTTGGTGCGGTCAGGTGTGATGGATGCCACGGGGGCAATTCGCGCAGGACGTCCGTTTTCCACCGGAATTGGGATGGGTTCGCGCTGCGCCGGAGGCTGTACGGCTCGTACCGGTTCGTCCGATACGGGCGATTGGTGCACGGGCTGACGGTCTCGCTCGCGGGTCCGGTCACGGGCCCGCTCCGGTTCCGGCTCGGGCTCGAACTCGTCGTCGGGGTCGTACCCCGGGTTGTCGTACCGGTCGTCCTCCACGAGGCCGAGGTAGACCGCCATCTTGCGCATCGCGCCGGCCATTCTCCGAGTCCTCCGCTCTGTGGTGGATCGCCCTGTCGCAGGTGCCGCTGTGTCACGAATGTCACCAACTGCCCGCGATCCACGTGGTCTGCCCGCTCATCAGCGGTAATGACCATATTTTCTGCTGTGGTCCGACTTTCTTGGCGACGTTACCCGAGCCGGGGTCTCGCGCCGAGTACCGCAGTGCCGACGCGTACATGTGTCGCACCGGCCGCAACGGCCTGTTCCAGATCCGTACTCATCCCGGCCGACACCATCGTGGCAGCCGGATGGTCCGCGCGCAGGCGGGATGACAATTCCACCAGCCGTCCGAAAGCGGCCTGTTCGCGTCCGGCGTACGGACCGGAGAGCGGGGCGACGGTCATCACGCCGTCGATCCGCAGTCCCGGCGCCCCGGCGACGAGGTCCGCCAACTCCGCGAGCTGCTCGGGCGCCGCGCCGCCCCGGGATCCCCGCTCGCCCGACTCGGCGTCGAGGGCGATCTGCACGAGGCAGCCGAGTTCGCGGCCCGCGTTCGAGGCGGCCGCCGAGAGGGCGGTCACGAGCTTGGGCCGGTCGACCGATTGCACCACATGCGCGTATCCCGCCACGGAACGGACTTTGTTCGTCTGCAACTGACCGACGAAGTGCCAGCGGAGCGGCAGATCCGCGCAGGCCGCGGCCTTGGGGGCGGCGTCCTGGTCGCGATTTTCCGCAACATGACGGATGCCCAGCTCCGCCAGGAGTCGTACGTCGCTCGCGGGATAGGTCTTGGTGACCACGATGAGCGTCACCTCTTCCCGCTTGCGGCCCGCGGCCGCGCAGGCGGACGAGATACGTTCCTCCACCCGCGCGAGGTTCTCCGCGAGCTCCGACTTACGGTCCGTCATCTTTCAGTCCAACCAGACATATCCGGCAAGCCGCCCGGTCACCCGGTCGCGGCGGTACGAGAAGTGGTCCCGCGACTCCAGTGTGCAGACCGGGGATCGGCGGACGTTCACCACCCCCGCCTCCGCGAGCTGGGCGTGCACCCCGGCGACCACATCCACGGCCGGAGTCCCCCAGCTGGTCTCGGCCCGTGCGGCCGGCACCACCTCGGACACCGCGTCCCGCATCTCGGCGGGCACCTCGTAGCAGTGGCCGCAGACCGCGGGTCCGGTGCGGGCGACGATCCGCCCGGGCTCGGCGCCGAGGGCGACCATCGCCTCCACCGCGGCGGGAACCACTCCGGCGACCAGTCCGGGCCGCCCGGCGTGGGCGGCCGCGGCGACCCCGGCGACGGGGTCCGCCAGCAGGACCGGCGTGCAGTCGGCGGTGAGCACGGCGAGGGCGAGCCCCCGACGGGCGGTGACCACCGCGTCGACCGCAGGGACGTCTTCGCCGAAGGGCCACGGTCCGTCGACCACCGCCACGTCACGGCCGTGCACCTGGTTCATCCAGACCACCAGGTCCGGGTCGATCCCCAGGGACTCCGCGGCGCGTGCCCGGTTCGCGCGAACGGCGGCCGGGTCGTCTCCGACCGCGCCGCCGAGGTTGAGCTCTTCGTACGGAACGGCGCTCACCCCGCCCCACCGGTCGGTGAAGGCGAAGTGGGCGCCGCCCACGTGATGCTGCTCCGGTGTCACTTCAAGAAGTCCGGGACATCCAGTTCCTCGGCCGGGCTGTCCTGGTACGGCCGGGCCGTCGGAACCTGCGGCGCGGGGCTGTGGGCCTCGACCGGGGCCGCCTCGACCGGAGCCGGGGGGTCCTCGCGCGGGGTGACCGAGCCGAGTCCGCCGAAGGCCGGCCGGGTCGGCTCCGCCGCGCGGACCGGCGTCGGGGCCGGCTCCTCGCGCTTCGTGGACGCGGCGCCGATGACGTTGTCCCGGCGGGCCGGGGGCTGTCCGCCGTCGAACCCGGCCGCGATGACGGTGACCCGCACCTCGTCGCCGAGCGCGTCGTCGATGACGGCGCCGAAGATGATGTTCGCCTCGGGGTGCGCGGCCTCGCTCACCAGCTGCGCGGCCTCGTTGATCTCGAAGAGACCGAGGTCCGAGCCGCCGGAGATGGAGAGCAGCACGCCGCGGGCGCCGTCGATGGACGCCTCCAGCAGCGGCGAGGAGATCGCCATCTCGGCCGCGGCCACCGCGCGGTCGTCGCCGCGGGCCGAGCCGATGCCCATCAGGGCCGAGCCGGCCTCGGACATCACGGACTTGACGTCGGCGAAGTCGAGGTTGATCAGACCCGGGGTGGTGATGAGGTCGGTGATGCCCTGGACGCCCGAGAGCAGGACCTGGTCGGCCGACTTGAAGGCGTCGAGCACGCTGACCTGGCGGTCCGAGATGGACAGCAGCCGGTCGTTGGGGATGACGATGAGGGTGTCGACCTCTTCGCGGAGCTCGGCGATGCCGTCCTCCGCCTGGTTCGCGCGGCGCCGGCCCTCGAAGGTGAACGGCCGGGTGACCACACCGATCGTCAGGGCGCCCAGCGAGCGCGCGATGTTGGCGACGACGGGCGCGCCGCCCGTGCCGGTGCCGCCGCCCTCGCCGGCGGTGACGAAGACCATGTCGGCCCCCTTGAGGACCTCCTCGATCTCCTCGCGGTGGTCCTCTGCCGCCTTGCGGCCGACGGCCGGGTTGGCGCCGGCGCCGAGGCCCCGGGTGAGTTCACGGCCGACGTCGAGCTTGACGTCGGCGTCGCTCATCAACAGCGCTTGGGCGTCCGTGTTGATGGCGATGAACTCGACGCCCTTGAGACCGACCTCGATCATTCGGTTGATGGCATTGACACCACCGCCGCCGACACCGATGACCTTGATGACTGCGAGGTAGTTCTGCGGTGCTGCCACGTCGAAGGCCTCTCGCCTCGAGTTACGTGTCGCCGCCTCGCGGGCCTGCGTTGCGACGACTGATGCCGAAATAGGGACGGTCCGAACGCGCCGACCCGAACCCTCACCCTGAAGTTTAGGGTTAGGGGTGTGCCTGTTCTCTGGACTCTTCCGAACAGGACACTAAGTCGACAAGTAGCGCGTGTTCAACGAACACGCCGAACCTCCCGTTTTTCTTTTCACCCTATGTGATCACCCGTATCGCTGGCCAACCAGGGTGCGTCGCTGTTGGACCGGACGTCAACTCCCGGACACCGCAGGGGCGGTGGGGACGCTCACGTCGAAGCGGGCGGCCTTGGGCGCGGCCTTCAACAAAGCGGTCAGCGCACGGCCCTTCGCGTCGCTCTGTTCGCCGCTCCCCCAGGCCACGGTCCGGCCCCGGGTCAGCTCCAGCACCACCGAATCGTACGAACCCACCTTGACCTGCAAGGTCTCCTTGGCGATCGGATCCGGGAGGGAGCCGGCGACGAGCACGGCCTCGTGCAGCAGCCGCTCCTCGTCGAAACGGCGGGCGCTCGGGGACTGCTTCGCGTTCAGTTCGAGGACCGGAACGCCCTCGGGTGCTTTCGGAACCGTGTCGAATCGCACACCCGAAGCGTCCACTTCCACGAAGTTGGCGTCCTTTTTGATGAGCAGTACGGGTTTGCGTTCCGTCACTTTCAGCCCGATGCCGTGCGGCCAGGCCCGCACCACATCGACCGAATCGATGCGGGACAGCCGGCCGCGGACGCGGTTCTCGATCTCGTCGGTGTCCACGCTCACCAGCGGGGCGCCGACCGGAACGGCCGCCGCGGACAGCACCTGCTCGGGGGTGAGCACTTCGGTGCCGGTCGCGGTGACCTTCTCGACGCGGAGCCAGGAGGAGCCGTAGAGCACCCAGGTGCCGCCGCCGACGAGGAGCACCACGGCGGCCAGGGAGGCCAGCAGGGGGCCCCGGCGCAGGCGTACGCCGGGGCCCTGAGGGCCGGATCCCCTCGACGGTTTCGGGGCTTTGGGCGGCTTTGGAGAGCCGCCGCCCTTCCGGGCGGACGGGCCGGAGCCCGGGGTCCCACGCTGTGCGGTCGTCGCTCCGGCCACTCCTGCGCCTCCTGCGTCTGTGCGTCCCGCCTCAGCGGTTCCGGTGGGCCGCGATCGCCTCGTAGACCATGCCGACCAGCAGCTCGTCGGCGTCGCGGCGGCCGAACTCACCGGCGGCGCGGGACATCTCGTACAGGCGGTGCGGGTCCGACAGCACCGGGAGGATCTGGCCGAGCACCCACTCGGGCGTCAGTTCCGCGTCGTCCACGAGCAGGCCGCCGCCGGCCTTGACCACCGGCTGGGCGTTGAGCCGCTGTTCGCCGTTGCCGATCGGCAGCGGGACGTAGGCGGCGGGGAGCCCGACGGCGGACAGTTCGGCGACGGTCATCGCTCCCGCGCGGCACAGCATCATGTCGGCGGCGGCGTACGCGAGATCCATCCGGTCCACGTACGGTACCGGCACATAGGGCGGCATCCCGGGCATGTTGTCGACACGCGGCAGTTCGTTCTTCGGCCCGACGGCGTGCAGGATCTGGATCCCGGAGCGCTGGAGGGTCGGAGCGATCTGCTGGATCACCTCGTTGAGGCGGCGGGCGCCCTGCGATCCGCCGGAGACCAGCAGGGTCGGCAGGTTGGGGTCCAGGCCGAAGGCGGCGCGCGCCTCGGGGCGGACGGCGGCCCGGTCGAGGGTGGAGATGGAGCGCCGCAGCGGGATGCCCACGTAGCGGGCGCCGCGCAGCTTGCTGTCGGGGGTGGAGACCGCGACGGCGTGCGCGTACCGGGAGCCGATCTTATTGGCCAGTCCGGGCCGGGCGTTGGCCTCGTGGACGATGATCGGCACTCCGAGCCGCTTGGCCGCGAGGTAGCCGGGCAGGGCCACGTAGCCGCCGAAGCCGACGACGCAGTCGGCCTTGGTCCGCTCCAGGATCTCCTCGGCGGCCTTGATGGTGCCGCGCAGCCGCCCGGGGACGGTGATCAGTTCCGGAGTGGGCTTGCGGGGCAGCGGCACGGCGGGGATCAGGCCCAGCTCGTAACCGCGTTCCGGGACGAGGCGGGTCTCAAGTCCGCGCTCGGTGCCGAGGGCGGTGATGCCCACTGAAGGGTCCTGCCTGCGCAGGGCGTCCGCGAGGGCGAGCGCCGGCTCGATGTGGCCGGCGGTCCCCCCACCGGCGAGTACGACATGCACCGAAATTCACCGCTCTCCGGACGGACGCTTCTTGACGCGCCGTCTCATCGACTTCCATCTCACCCCGGTCCGCCACCAGCCGGTCTTCGGCTGCCGCATCGCGAGGGCCGCGCGCGCCGCCGGCTCCTCCCGCGCGAAGGCGATGAGCAGTCCGACCGCGAACATCGTCGGCAGCAGGGCCGACCCCCCGTAGGAGAACAGCGGGAGCGGGACTCCGGCGATCGGCAGCAGGCCGAGCACCGCACCGATGTTGATCACGGCCTGGGCCGTGATCCAGGTGGTCACGCCTCCCGCGGCAAACCGTACGAAGGAGTCCTCCGTGCGTCCGGCCACGCGGATACCCGCATAGCCTAGGGCCGCGAACAGGGCGAGCACCGACAGCGTCCCCGCCAGTCCCAGTTCCTCCCCGGTGATGGCGAAGATGAAGTCGGTGTGGGCTTCGGGTAGTTGCCCCCATTTTTCCACACTGGCACCCAAACCGGAACCGAACCATCCGCCTGAGGCCAGGGCATAGATCCCGTGGACCGCCTGCCAGCAGAGGTCGTTCTTGCCGGGGTCCGTCGCGCCGAGGCACTCCAGCCGGTCCATCCGGTGCGGGCTCGTCTTGATCAGCAGCGCGACGATCACACCCGCGAAGGCCAGCACCCCGACGAACAGCCGCGTCGGGGCACCCGCCAGCCAGAGCAGGCCGAACAGGATGGCGCCGAGGATCATCGCGGTGCCCATGTCCCCGCCCAGCATGATGAGGCCGAGCAGCAGGAAGGCCACCGGGACCAGCGGCACCAGCAGGTGCTTCCACTGGCTGAGCAGCCCTTTGTCGCCCTTGCGCGCCAACAGGTCGGCGCCCCACAGGATCAGTGCGAGTTTGCCGAACTCACTGGGCTGCAACATGAACGGACCGCCAAGGGAGATCCAATTCTGGTTGCCGTTGATGGCGACCCCTATCCCGGGGACCTGGACCAGGACCATCAGGAACAGGGTGCCCGCGAGCACCGGATAGGACAGCGCCCGGTGCAGTTTGACCGGCATCCGGGAGGCGACCAGCATCAGTCCGGTGCCGATGAGGGCGGCCAGGAACTGCTTCTTGAAGAAGTACGCGTCACCCAGGCCGAGCTGGAGCGCCTTGATCATGGAGGCCGAGTAGACCATCACCAGGCCCAGCACGGTGATGAGCAGCGAACTGCCGAAAATCAGGTAATACGCCGTGAGTGGACGGTCCCAGGCCTTGCGCAGCTGTTCCTGCGTGCGCCTCAGCCCGGCCAGCGGCCCGCGCCCGGCGGGCCGCCTCACACTCACCGCGGGGCGTTTGCGGCCCTGCGCCTTCACGGCGGACGGCCGCCGCCCCGGCAGCATCTGCTTGGCCGGCATCTGTGATCTTCCCCTCCACTCGTACGAGGCGAGTCGCCGGCCGGCCGGAGGGAGGGAACCCGTCCCGGAACCCTAGGCCTGAGCCGTGTCCGCACCGCTCTCGGCGGCCAGTTCGCGCACCGCGTCGGCGAATGCGTCCCCACGCTTGTTGTAGTTCGCGAACATGTCCATCGAGGCACAGGCAGGCGCCAGCAGGACCGTGTCGCCGGGCTCGGCGAGCCGGGCCGCTTCGCGGACCGCTGCGAGCATCGCCCCAGTGTCGGTCCGCTCGAGGTCGACGACCGGGACCTCGGGGGCGTGTCGCGCCAGCGCCTCGGCGATCAGCGCCCGGTCGGCGCCGATCAGCACCACGCCGCGCAGCCGCTTCGCCGACTTCCGGACCAGCTCGTCGAAGGTCGCGCCCTTTGCGAGGCCGCCGGCGATCCACACGACCGTTTCGAAGGCGGCCAGGGAGGCCTCGGCCGCGTGTGTGTTGGTGGCCTTGGAGTCGTCGACGTACGTGACCTCGCCGACGTCGGCCACGTGCGCGACCCGGTGGGCGTCGGGACGGAAGTTGCGCAGACCGTCGCGGACCGCGCGCGGCTCCACGCCGAAGGCGCGGGCCAGGGCCGCCGCGGCGAGCGCGTTGGCGATGTTGTGCGGGGCCGGCGGGGTGACGTCCTCGACGGTCGCGAGCTCCTGGGCGTTCTTCTGCCGGTTCTCCACGAAGGCGCGGTCGACGAGGATGCCGTCGACGACGCCGAGCATGGAGGGGCCGGGGGCGCCGAGGGTGAAGCCGATCGCCCGGCAGCCCTCTTCCACGTCGGCGTTCTCGACGAGCTTCTCGGTGGCCGGGTCGGCGACGTTGTAGACGCAGGCCACCGTGTTGCCCTCGTAGATGCGGCCCTTGTCGGCGGCGTACGCCTCCATGGAGCCGTGCCAGTCGAGGTGGTCCGGGGCCAGGTTGAGCACGGCCGCCGAGTGGGCGCGCAGCGAGGGCGCCCAGTGCAGCTGGTAGCTGGAGAGTTCGACGGCGAGCACGTCGTAGGCGCCCTCGTCGAGCACCACGTCGATGATCGGGGTGCCGATGTTGCCCACCGCCGCGGTCCGCAGGCCGGCGGCCTTCAGGATCGACGCCAGCATCTGGGTGGTGGTGGTCTTGCCGTTGGTCCCGGTGATCGCGAGCCAGGGGGCGGCCTTCTCGCCGCGCAGCTGCCAGGCGATCTCCACGTCCCCGACCACCTCGACGCCGGCCTTGGCGGCGGCCTCGAAGAGCGGGCTGTCGGGCTTCCAGCCGGGCGAGGTGACGACCAGGTCGGTCCCCTCGGGAAGGGTTTCGGCGTCGGCGAGGCGTACGGGGATCCCCGCGGCCGCCAGCTCCGCCGCGCGGGCGCGGTGGCCCTCGCTGTCGCCGCCGTCGACGACGGTCACCGAAGCGCCGAGGCCGGCCAGGGCGCGGGCGGCACTGATGCCGCTCACGCCGAGGCCGGCGACGGTGATGTTCTTGCCGTGCCAGGAGGTCACTTGTCGGCTGCCCATCCCGCGTAGAAGAGACCGAGACCCACGATCACGCACATGCCCTGGATGATCCAGAAGCGGACCACGACAAGGACTTCGGACCACCCCTTGAGTTCGAAGTGGTGCTGCAGCGGGGCCATCCGGAAGACGCGCTTCCCGGTCATCTTGAAGGAGCCGACCTGGATGACGACCGACATGGTGATGAGGACGAAGAGGCCGCCGAGCAGGGCGATCAGGAACTCCGTGCGGGAGCAGATCGCCAGGCCGGCGAGCGCGCCGCCGAGGGCCAGCGAACCGGTGTCACCCATGAAGATCTTGGCCGGCGAGGTGTTCCACCACAGGAAGCCGAAGCAGGAGCCCATCAGGGCGGAGGCGACGACCGCGAGGTCCAGTGGGTCGCGCACCTCGAAGCAGGCGCCCGGGTTCGTCAGGGTCTGCGCGTTGACGCAGGACTCCTGGTACTGCCACACGCCGATGAAGGTGTAGGCACCGAAGACCATCACCGCGGCGCCGGTGGCCAGGCCGTCCAGGCCGTCGGTCAGGTTCACGCCGTTGGACATCGCCAGGATCATGAACAGCGCCCAGACGACGAACAGCACCGGCCCGATCGACCAGCCGAAGTCCGTGACGAACGACAGCCTCATGGAGGCCGGCGTCAGTCCGCGCGAGTCGGAGAACTGGAGCGCGAGCACCGCGAAGGCGATGCCGACGATCAGCTGGCCGGCCATCTTGGCCTTGGCCCGCAGCCCCAGCGAGCGCTGCTTGACGATCTTGATGTAGTCGTCGAGGAAGCCGACCAGGCCCATGCCCGCCATCAGGAAGAGGACGAGCAGGCCCGAGAAGGTCGGCTCACTGGACGTGATCACCTTCGTCAGGGCGTACGCGACGAGCGTGGCCAGGATGAAGGAGATGCCGCCCATGGTGGGCGTGCCCTTCTTCCCGGCGTGGCCGCGGGGGCCGTCGTCGCGGATGAACTGGCCGTAGCCCTTGCGGGCCAGACCCTTGATCAGCAGCGGGGTGCCGATGAGGGTGAGGAAGAGTCCAATGACTCCGGCGAACAGGATCTGCCTCATCGGTCGGCGCCCTCGCCCTCGCGCTCCAGCAACGCCAGCGCGACCCGCTCCAGACCGATCGACCTGGAAGCCTTCACCAGCACGACGTCACCCGGGCGCAGTTCACTGCGCAACAGGTCGACCGCCGCCTGCGCGTCGGACACGAGCACCGACTCCTCACCCCACGAACCCTCGTTATATGCGCCCAGTTGCAGCCAGGACGCTTCCCTGCCCCCGACTGCGACGAGCTTGCTCACGTTGAGCCGGACGGCAAGCCGTCCCACCGCGTCGTGCTCGGCCAGCGATGCGTCACCGAGTTCGGCCATGGGACCGAGCACCGCCCACGTGCGTCCCCCGTTCGCCCTGGCGGCGCCGCCCATCGCGGCAAGCGCGCGCAGGGCGGCCCGCATGGACTCCGGGTTCGCGTTGTAGGCGTCGTTGACGATCGTCACGCCGTCGGCCCGCTCGGTGACCTCCATCCGCCACCGGGACAAGGTGCCCGCTCCGGAGAGCGCGGTGGCGATCTCCGAGGTGGACATGCCCAGTACATGGGCCACGGCGGCAGCGGCTAGCGCGTTCGACACGTGGTGCTCACCGTACAGCCGCAAGGTCACATCACTGCACCCGGTCGGTGTGTGGAGTGTGAAGGCGGGCTGTCCCCCGGGGGTCATCCGTACCTCGGTGGCCCGGATGTCGGCGTCCTCGGCCTCGCCGAAGAGGACCGTACGGGCCTTCGTACGGGCGGACATCGCGCGCACCAGCGGATCGTCGGCGTTGAGGACGGCGATCCCGCCCTCCGCCTCGGCCGGCAGGGCCTCGACCAGCTCCCCCTTGGCCTGGGCGATCTGCTCGCGGCCGCCGAACTCGCCGATGTGGGCGGTCCCGACGTTGAGGACGAGGCCGATGCGCGGCGGGGTCAGGCCGGTGAGGTAGGCGATGTGGCCGATCCCGCGGGCCCCCATCTCCAGTACCAGGTGCCGGGTTTCGCCGGTGGCCTTGAGCGCGGTGAGCGGCAGGCCGATCTCGTTGTTGAGGGAGCCCGGGGTCCACACGGTGGGTGCGTGGGTCTGGAGCACCTGGGCGATGAGGTCCTTGGTGGAGGTCTTGCCGGCCGAGCCGGTCAGGGCCACCACATCGGTGCCGAGTCGCTCCACGACGGCCCGGGCGAGGGCGCCGAGCGCCTTCTCCACGTCGGGGACGACGATGGCGGGTACGCCGACCGGCCGGGCCGCGAGGACGGCGGCGGCTCCGGCGGCGACGGCGCGTTCCGCGTAGTCGTGGCCGTCGACGTGCTCGCCGTCGAAGGCGGCGAACAGGCTGCCGGCCTCCACCTGGCGGGAGTCGATGACGACCGGACCGCTGATCCGCACGGACGGATCCGGTATGTCGTGGGGCCGCCCGCCGGTGATGTCGGCGATCTCGGCGAGGGAGAGGGCGATCACTGGTTCTCCTCGGCCTGTCGGGCACTGCTCTGCTGTGTCTCGATGGCCGCGCGGAGCACCTCGCGGTCGTCGAAGGGGCGTACGACGCCCGCGGTGTCCTGGCCCTGCTCGTGGCCCTTGCCCGCGACGAGCACGGTGTCGCCGGGCCGGGCGCGCGCGACGGCGGCGGCGATGGCCGCGGCCCGGTCGGCGTCGACGAGGACGGTGCCCCGTTCGGCGGGCGGCACGGACACGGCGCCTTCGAACATCGCGGCGAGGATCGCGAGGGGATCCTCGGAGCGCGGGTTGTCGGAGGTCAGGACGGCCACGTCGGCGTACCGGGCGGCCGCGGCGCCCATCGGGCCGCGCTTGGTGGTGTCGCGGTCGCCGCCGCAGCCGAGCACGATGTGCAGCTTGCCCTCGGTGACCTCGCGCAGTGCGCGCAGGACCGATTCGACGGCGTCCGTCTTGTGCGCGTAGTCGACGACGGCGAGGTACGGCTGTCCGGCGTCCACCCGCTCCAGCCGGCCGGGGACCCCGGGGACCGCGGCGACGCCGTCGGCGGCGGTCTGCGGGTCGAGGCCGGCGGCGGCGAGGGTGACGATCGCGGCGACCGTGTTGGCCACGTTGAACGGGCCGGGCAGCGGCGCGGTGGCCCGTACGCGCTGTCCTTCGGGGCCCAGCAGGATCAAGGTGGAGCTCGCCGGTCCGAAGACGACGTCCTCGGCGCGCCAGTCGGCGGCCGGGTCGCCCGTGGCGGAGAAGGTGACGACCGGGACCGTCGCCTCCTTGGCCAGGCGGCGGCCGTACTCGTCGTCGAGGTTGACCACGCCCAGGCGGGCGCGGCGGGTCGTGAAGAGCCCCGCCTTCGCCTGGAAGTAGTCGTCCATGCCGGAGTGGAACTCCATGTGTTCCGGGCTCAGGTTGTTGAAGACGGCGACGTCGAAGACGCAGCCGTCGACGCGGCCGAGCACCAGGGCGTGGCTGGAGACCTCCATGGCGACGGCCTCGACCCCGCGTTCGCGCATGACCGCGAAGAGGGCCTGGAGGTCGGTCGCCTCGGGGGTGGTCCGCTCCGACTTGATGCGCTCGTCGCCGATGCGCATCTCGACGGTGCCGACGAGTCCGGTGCTGCGGCCGGCCGCGCGCAGGCCGCCTTCGACGAGGTACGCCGTGGTGGTCTTGCCGGAAGTACCGGTGATGCCGATCTGGAGCAGGCCCTCGCCGGGGCGGCCGTAGATCGCGGCGGCGAGTTCGCCCATCCGGCCGCGCGGGTCGGCGACGGTGAGGACGGGCAGGCCGGTCGCCGCGGCGCGCTCCGACCCCGCGGGGTCGGTCAGCACGGCGGCGGCGCCGAGGCCTGCCGCCTGGGCGGCGAAGTCGGCGCCGTGCGTCCTGGCTCCCGGCAGGGCCGCGTACAGGTCCCCCGGGCGCACCGCACGGGAGTCGTGCGTGATGCCGGTGATCTGCGCCGCGCCTGGCGCTCGGATGCCCAGCAGGGTGGCCAGCTCGCCCAGGGGGGTCGGGCGGGCGGACACGGGCCGGGGCGCTCCCGGCGGCGCTGCCGGGGCGTCTTTCTGGGTGGTTCTGGGCTGATCAGCGTGGGACACGGCGGTGAGCGTACCGGGCTCGGCGGGCCGCCCGCGAAGCGAGGGCCCGGCCTCGGCGCCGGCGGCCGACTGGTTCCCGGGTTTCGGGGTGATCGTTGTCACTGGTGGTGCCTCACGCGTTTCTGGCGGGCCGGCCGGGTTCTGGGTCACTGGCCGGGCTGCGGACTGGGCTGCGTACTCGGCTGCGTACTCGGCTGGGGGACGGGCTGCGGGCCCGCGTCGAAGGTGACCGGGAGCCCGGCGGGAGCGGTGCCGGTCGGGGCGACCTGGAGGGTCTTCAGGGCGAACTCCATGACCTTCTTGTAGATGGGGCCGCAGATCTGGCCGCCGAAGTAGCTGCCCTTCGTGGGGTTCTGGATCGCGCAGTACACGGTGATGCGCGGGTTGTCGGCGGGTGCGAACCCGGCGAAGGAGGCGGTGTAGCCCTTGTAGCGGCCGGTGGCCGGATCCACCCGGTTGGAGGTGCCGGTCTTGCCGCCGACCCGGTAGCCGGGGATGCGGGCCTTGGTGCCGGTGCCCTCCTGGTCGTCGACCACCGATTCGAGCATCTCGGCCAGGGTCTTGGCGGTCTCCGGGCTGACCACGCGGCTGTGTTCGGGCGCCGGGGCCGGGGTGAAGCGGCCGTCGGGGCCCTTGGTGCCGCGGACCAGGGTCGGTTCGATGCGGACACCACCGTTGGCGATGGTCGAGTACACGGAGGCCGCCTGCATGGCGTTGAGGGACAGACCCTGGCCGAAAGGAATCGTGTACTGCTGGGAGGTGGACCAGTCCTCGGGCTTGGCGAGGATGCCGCGGGACTCGCCCGGGTACTCCAGGCCGGTGGGCCGTCCGATGCCGAACTTGGTCAGGTAGGAGTGCAGGACCTTGTTGGCCTCGGGCTGGGTGGGACCGAGCTGGCCGGTGGCCAGGATGGTGCCGATGTTGGAGGACTTGGCGAGGACCCCGTTGAGGGTCAGGTACCAGGTCGGGTGATCGATGTCGTCCTTGAACAGCCGGTCGCCGCGGTGCAGCCGGTTCGGGACCTCGACGTGGGTCTCGGGGGTGGCCTTCTTCTCCTCCAGTACGGCGGCCATCGACATCACCTTGGCGGTGGAGCCGGGCTCGTACACGTCCTGGAGCGCGGCGTTGCCCATGGCGGCGGACCGGGCCCGGGTCAGGTCGTTGGGGTCGAAGCCGGGGGCGTTGGCCATCGCGAGGATCTCGCCGGTGCGGGTGTCCTGGACGATGACGTAGCCGCGGTCGGCCTCGGACTTCTGGACCTGCTCGGCGATCGCGCTCTGCGCCGCCCACTGGATGTCGCGGTCGATGGTCAGCTCGATGTCCTCGCCGGGCACGGCGGGCTTCTCGCTGGAGCCGGCGGTGGGGACCCGGCGGCCGCCGGACTGCGCGAAGGTGGTCTCGCCGTCCTTGCCGGACAGCTTCTTGTCCAGGGAGGACTCCAGGCCGCCGGCGCCCTTGCCCTCGGCGTTGACGTAGCCCAGTATCCCGGCGGCGAGGTCGCCGCCCGGGTACACGCGCTTGCTGCTGTTCTCGTTGAACACCCCGGCCAGGACGTTGGCGCCGGGGCCGTTGTTCTTCTTGTCGGCCGCCGCCTTCTCCGAGAAGACCCGCTTGAGGTCCTTGATCTGGTTCCAGACCTGGGGGGTCTGCCGCTGGGCGAGGACGACGTACCGGGTCTTGGCCTTCAGCCGCTCGGCGAGCTCCTTGGCGTCCTTGCCGAGGATGGGCGCGAGGAGGGCCGCGGCCTGCTCGGGGGCGTCGGGGGCCTTGCTGTCCTGCGGCGTGAACATCTTCGGGTCGGCGGTGATGTCGTACGCGTCGACGCTGGTGGCGAGGGCCACGCCCTTGCGGTCGGTGATCTCCCCGCGTTCGGCGGCCAGTTTGACGCTGGTGTAGCGGTTCTTGGAGGCCTCGGCGGAGAAGGCCCGGGCGTCGACGGCCTGTACCTGGAGCAGGCGGACGACGAAGGCGAGCATGACGAAGGTGAGGCCGAGGCTGACCAGGCGCAGGCGGGGGCGGGGGCTGCCGAGCCGGATCGTGTGGGGCCGTCTGGGCACCGCGGGCCGGCGGGTCGCCGGGCGGGCCGTGGCCCGGGCCCGGTCGCGCTCCCCGGGCCTCGGCCGCCCGGGCCCGGGCACCCGCCGCCGCGGCTCCTGCGGCCTCACGCGCGCACCGCCTCAATCGCCGACGGGGCTGGATTCGGCTGGATCCGCGTCACGACGTCACCTTCCAGGGGTGGGCGAGCCCGCCAGGCTCGGGGTGGGCGAAGCAGAGGCCGGAGGGGTCGGCGCCGGTGGGGGTTCGGCCGCTGCCGGGGTGCCGGCGACCTTGCCGTCCGGGCCGATGAAGACCGGGCTGCCGCCCGGGACGAGCCCCAGCTCCTGCGCCCGCCGCTGCAGCGCGTCGGGGGCCGAGTACCCGTCCACGTCACGCTGCAGCGCCTGCTCCTCGTCCGTGAGCGCGGTGGTCTCCTTCTTCAGCTTGCTCAGCTGGAAGGAGCCCGCGTTCAGCGCCGAGTTCAGCAGCAGCAGGCTGATCAGTCCGCCGGCGAGCAGCGCCACGACCAGCAGCACGAACGGCATCCGCGCCGCCTGCCCACCGGAACGCGGACGGGGCCGAGGGCGAACGGGTCGCCCGCCGATCGCCCGGCCGAGGCGCGTGGCGACCTTCCCGGCCTTGGTCACAGTCGCGCCTCCCGGATGCGTTCGACCCCGCGGAACCTCGCCGGGGCGGCCCGCCGGTTCTCGGCGATCTCCTCCTCGGTCGGCAGTTCCGCGCCGCGTGTCAGCAGCTTCAGCTTCGGCTGGTACTTCTCCGGGACGACCGGCAGCCCGGGCGGGGCCGTCGAGGTCGCGCCCGCCGCGAAGACCTGCTTCACGAGCCGGTCCTCCAGCGAGTGGTACGAGAGCACGGCGATCCGGCCGCCGACCGCGATCCGGTCCACCGCCGCCGGAATGGCCCGCTCCAGCCCCGACAGCTCACCGTTGACCTCGATGCGCAGGGCCTGGAAGGTGCGCTTCGCGGGGTTGCCGCCGGTCCGCTTGGCGGCCTGCGGCAGGGAGTCGCGGATCAGCTCGACCAGCCGGGCGCTGTTGGTGAAGGGCTCCTTCTCCCGCTCCCGGACGACCGCTGACACGATCCGCTTGGCCTGCTTCTCCTCGCCGTACTGGCGCAGGATCCGGACGAGCTCGCCCGGCGCGTAGGTGTTGAGCACCTCGGCGGCGCTGATGCCCGTCGTCTGGTCCATCCGCATGTCGAGCGGCGCGTCCTGCGCGTACGCGAAACCGCGGTCGGCCTCGTCCAGCTGCATGGAGGAGACGCCCAGGTCGAAGAGGATGCCCTGGACGGCCGGGATGCGCAGGCCGTCGAGGACCTCGGCGAGGTCGGCGTAGATCGCGTGGACGAGGGTGGCCCGGTCGCCGAAGGGCGCGAGCCGCTCGCCGGAGAGCCGCAGGGCCTCCTTGTCGCGGTCGAGGCCGATCAGGTGGGCCTCGGGGAACCGGGTCAGCAGGGCCTCGCTGTGGCCGCCGAGGCCGAGGGTGCAGTCGACGACGACGGCCCCGGGCCTCTCCAGCGCCGGGGCCAACAGGTCCAGGCACCGCTGGAGCATCACCGGGACATGTCGGGACTCGCTAGTCAAAGCGCCCTCTCAGATAACGGCGCGGCAGGCATACGCCGCGCCGCGCACGCGGAGTGTTACCAAGGGGCCGGGCGGCCGGTCAGGGCCGGGCTCCGGCCGGTTCGCGTCACTTTAGTGCAACGGTCGCCGCGGTCAACGAACCGCCCCGCGCGGCGTGCGGACGACCCCAGGGGAACCCGCAAAAGCCGCGAATCACCCGGTCGGCCGCCGCCTCCTCACCCCTGTGGGTTAGCTCACAACAAGGCTTGTTGACCTTCTTTGTCCACCCTCACTCGATGCCCGCACGGGCTGTGACCACTACCGTCGTATCCATGACGACTTCCGCACCCCTGCCCGCCGACCCCGCACCCCCGGCAGCCGGCGCCGGCTCCGTCACCGATCGGCTGGTCGAGGCGAACCGGCACTACGCCGCGGAATTCACCGATCCCGGCATGGACGCCCACCCGGTTCTCCAGGTGGCCGTCGTGGCCTGTATGGACGCCCGCCTCGACCTGCACGCCGCCCTCGGCCTGGAACTCGGCGACTGTCACACGATCCGCAACGCGGGCGGCGTGGTCACCGACGACACCATCCGCTCGCTCACCATCAGCCAGCGCGCCCTGGGCACCCGCGCGGTGATACTCATCCACCACACCGGCTGTGGTCTCGAAAGCCTGACCGAGGACTTCCGGCACGAGCTGGAGGACGAGGTCGGCCAGCGCCCCGCCTGGGCCGTGGAGGCCTTCCGGGACGTGGACCAGGACGTCCGCCAGTCCATGCAGCGGGTCCGCACCAACCCGTTCCTGCCCCACAAGGACGATGTGCGAGGCTTCGTCTTCGATGTGCACACCGGCCTCCTGCGGGAGATCGATCCCAGCTCTTGAGTGACACAAGGCCGTAACGCCGTCAACAATGCGGGGAGACGCCCCCCGGGAACCCCCCGGGGCCGGTGTCCGTGTTTGGGGTGGGCCGGTCATGCGCCAAGGGCGTCGGCCCTGGAATTGGGCCGAGGAGAACCAGGTGACGACGTATGACGACCGAGCGAGCCTCGCGGATCTGACCAGCACGGCGGAGCGGGTGCGCCAGTCGGTCGAGAGCGTGATCGAGGGCAAGCCCGAGGTCGTACGCCTCGCGCTGACCGTGCTGCTCGCCGAGGGGCACCTGCTGATCGAGGACGTCCCCGGCGTCGGCAAGACCATGCTCGCCAAGACGCTCGCGAAGTCCATCGACTGCTCGGTGCAGCGCATCCAGTTCACGCCGGACCTGCTGCCCTCCGACATCACCGGCGTCAGCATCTACGACCAGCAGCGCCGCGAGTTCGAGTTCAAGCCGGGCGCGATCTTCGCGCAGATCGTCATCGGCGACGAGATCAACCGCGCCTCGCCGAAGACCCAGTCCGCGCTGCTGGAGTCGATGGAGGAGCGCCAGGTCACCATCGACGGCACGACGTACACGCTGCCGAGCCCCTTCATGGTCGTCGCCACCCAGAACCCGGTGGAGATGGAGGGCACCTACCCGCTGCCCGAGGCCCAGCGCGACCGCTTCATGGCGCGGGTCTCCGTCGGCTACCCCAGCCCCGAGGCCGAGCTCCAGATGCTCGACGTGCACGGCGGGCTCTCCCCGCTCGACGACCTGACGGCCGTCGCGCACGCCCACGAGATCGTCAAGCTCATCGAGGCCGTCCGCGAGGTCTACGTGGCCGAGCCCGTCCGGCGCTACGTGGTCGACCTGGTCTCCGCCACCCGCAGCCACCCCGACCTGCGCCTGGGCGCCTCTCCCCGGGCCACCCTGCACCTGCTGCGCGCCGTGAAGGCCTCCGCCGCGCTCGCCGGCCGGGACTACGTCCTGCCCGACGACGTCCAGGCGCTGGCCGGTCCGGTCCTCGCGCACCGGCTGCTGCCCACCGCCCAGGCCCAGCTGAACCGGCGCACCGCCGAGCAGGTCGTCGGCGAGATCCTCCAGCGCACCCCGGTCCCGGCCGCGCACGCCCGCGGCGAAATGCCGCCCGGCGCGGGCATCCGGGGCTTCTGATGAGCGCCGGTGCCCCGCGCGGCGCCGGCGGCCGGGCCGATGACGGCCAGGGCGGCGGCGGGCTGCGCGCGTCGCTGTCCGGACTGACCACCCGCGGCCGTTCCTTCCTGGCCGCCGGGATCGCCGCGGCCGTGTGCGCGTACGTACTGGGCCAGGGCGCGCTGCTCCGGGTCGGACTGCTGCTCGCCCTCCTGCCGCTGCTCTGCGTCTACGCCCTGCACCGCACCCGCTACCGGGTCTCCGGCAGCCGCCGGCTGACCCCGGGGCGGGTCCCCGCGGGCGCCGAGGCCCGGGTGCAGCTGCGCATGGACAACACCTCCCGGCTCCCCACCGGCCTGCTGATGCTCCAGGACCGGGTGCCGTACGTCCTCGGCCCGCGCCCGCGGTTCGTCCTGGACCGGGTCGAGCCCGGCGGCCGCCGCGAGGTGTCCTACCGGGTCCGCTCCGACCTGCGCGGCCGCTACCCGCTGGGCCCGCTCCAGCTGCGGCTGACCGACCCCTTCGGGCTGGTCGAGCTGACCCGCTCGTTCAGCACCTTCGACACCCTCACCGTCATCCCGCGCACCGAGCCCCTGCCGCCGGTGCGCCTGTCCGGCGAGTCCTCGGGCTACGGCGACGGATCCCGCCGCTCGCTGGCCCTGGCCGGCGACGACGACGTGATCCCGCGCGGCTACCGGCGCGGCGACGACCTGCGCCGGGTGCACTGGCGCTCCACCGCCCGCTACGGCGAGCTGATGGTCCGCCGCGAGGAGCAGCCCCAGCGCAGCAGGGCCACGGTCCTGCTGGACACCCGGCGCCTGGCCTTCGAGGGCGCCGGTCCCGACTCCGCCTTCGAGTGGGCCGTCTCCGCGGCCGCCTCCAGCCTGGTCCACCTCCTGGAACAGGGCTACGCGACACGGCTGCTCACGGACACCGGGGACTCCGTGCCCGGTCTGGGCGGCGGCGGCTTCACCTCCGGCGGGCACGAGTCCGCGGAGGCCGCCGGGATGATGATGGACACCCTCGCGGTCGTCGGGCACTCGGACGGCACCGGGCTCGCCCGGGCCTACGACGCCGTGCGCGGCGGTGGCGGTGGCGGCTTCGGCGAAGCCGGCGGTGACGGGCTCCTCATCGCCTTCTTCGGAGACCTTGACGACGTACAGACCGAGCTGGCGGCCACGATGCGCCAGCGCACCGGGGGCGCGGTGGCCTTCGTACTGGACTCCGCGACCTGGTCCGGACAGCCCGCGCGGGACCAGGCCCTCCCCCCGGTGGAACAGCGGCTGCGCAGGCTGCGCGACGCTGGCTGGACGGCCCTCGCCGCCCCGCCCGGGGTCGCCTTCGGCGAGCTGTGGCGGCATGCCGGGACCACCGCGTTCGGTACGGGAACCTCTGGAGGCCGGGTATGAGCGGGCGCGCGAGAGTGACGCTGTTCGCGGCGCTGGCGACGCTGCTCACCGCGTGGTCGCTGATCCCGCTGGTCGAATCGGCGGGCTGGCTGCTCCAGGCGGCGCTGCTGCTGGCCGTGCAGAGCGCGGTGGGGGCCGGGGCCCGGCGGGTGCCGCTGGCGCGGTCGCTGACCGTGGCCGCGCAGCTGCTGGTGTCGCTGCTGGTCCTCGCGGTCCTCTTCGCCGGGAAGGGCGAGTCGACCGGGAACGGGCCGCTGGCCTACCTGGTGACGGACTTCGGGGCGCTGTTCCAGCGGGGCGTGCAGGACGTGAGCGAGTTCGCGATCCCGGCCCCGCAGACGGACGGCATCCGGCTGCTGCTGGTGACCGGGGTGCTGCTGATCGGGCTGCTGGTCGACACCCTGGCGGTGACCCTGCGGACGGCCGCCGCGGCGGGGCTCCCGCTGCTCGCGCTGTACTCGGTGGCCGCCGGCCTGTCGGGCGGCGGGGAGGCCTCCTGGTTCTCCTTCCTGCTGGCGGGCTGCGGCTACCTGATGATGCTGCTGGCCGAGAGCCGCGACCGGCTGGCCCAGTGGGGCCGGGTCTTCGGCGCGGCCCCGCGAGACCGGGTCTCGGCCGCCTCCGGCCTCGGCGGCGGCAAGGACGGCCGGCTCACGGCGCCGGTGCGGACCGGCCGGCGGATCGGCGCGATGGCCCTGGGCCTGGCGCTGGCGGTGCCGGCGGCGCTGCCCGCGCTCGGCGGCGGACTGCTGGGCGCGCAGGGCGACGGCGAGGCGTCCGACGGCGGCGTGGGCGGGACGATCTCGGCGGTGAACCCGCTGGTCTCCCTGCAGAGCAACCTGAACGCGCAGGACAACCGGGTGGTGCTCAAGTACCGGACGGACAACCCCCAGCAGGGCGAGCAGTACCTGCGGATCCTGGCGCTGGACGAGTTCAACGGGATCAAGTGGGAGGCCTCCGGGCGGTCCCTGTCCGACGTCCCGGCGCGGCTGCCGAATCCGCCCGGGCTCAGCGGGGACGTCCGCCAGGTCTCGGCCGAGGTGCAGACCAACGTGTCGGCGGCGGACACCTACACCCAGCGCTACCTGCCCATGCCGTACCCGGCGACCTCGGTGGACATCACGGGGAAGTGGCGGTTCGAGCCGGCCGGGCGGACCCTGGTCGGGGACCAGCTGGGCAAGGACAAGTTCCAGAACGTGCAGGGCGCGCAGTACTCCGTACGTAGCCTGCTGCTGAAGCCGACGGCGCAGCAGCTGCGGAACGCGCCGGAGGCGGATCCGGCGATCCGCGCCGAGTACACGAAGCTGCCGGACAACCTGCCGCCGGTGGTCACCGACACGGCGCGCCAGGTGACGCAGGGGGCGAAGGACAACTACACGCGGGCCGTGAAGCTCCAGGACTACTTCGCGGTGAACGGCGGCTTCCGCTACAACACGAAGACGGCCTCGGGTACGGGTCCTCAGGCGGTCGCCCGGTTCCTCGCCGACAAGGAGGGCTTCTGCATCCACTTCGCGTTCTCGATGGCGGCGATGTCCCGTTCGCTGGGCATCCCGGCGCGGGTGGCGGTGGGCTTCACCCCGGGTGAGAAGCAGTCGGACGGCAGCGTCAACGTGTCGATGCGGGACGCGCACGCCTGGCCGGAGCTGTACTTCGAGGGCGTCGGGTGGACGCGGTTCGAGCCGACGCCCCGGGCGGGCATCAACGTGCCGGACTACTCCCGCGCGCAGACCCCGACGGCCCAGCCGTCCGTGCCCGCGCCGCTGCCCTCGCAGGGGGCGACGCAGCCCTCGGCCGCGCCGTCGAAGACGGACGACTGCCCGCCGGAGCTGAAGAAGCTCGGCGAGTGCGGTGCGGCCGCGCCGAAGCAGAACGCGTCGGGTGGTGGCGGGCCGTCGGTGTCGGCGGTCCTCGGCTGGGCCGGGCTGGTGCTGGCGGTACTGGTTCTGCCGCTGCTGCCGCTGCTGTGGCGGAGCAGGCTGCGGGCCCGCCGGCTGGGCGCCGGGGAGGTGTCGGCGGCTTGGCGTGAGCTGGGCGACGCCGCGTGGGACGTGGGCGTCCGCCCGGACGAGGCTCTGTCGCCGCGCCGGTCGGCCGAGCGCGTGGTGGACCTGGGGCGGCTGGACGCGGAGGCCGCCGGTGCGGTGCACCGGGTCGCGGGTGCGCTGGAGCGGGCCCTGTACGCGCCGCCGGGCGCCGCCGGCTCGTACGCGGGCCTGGCGGACGACGTGCTGCTGGCCCGCGCGGGTCTGCTGTCCGGCACCGGCCGCCTGGCCCGCCTGCGGGCCCTGCTCCTGCCCCGCTCGGCGGCCCGGCTCGCGTGGTCGGCGTCCCGCCGGTGGTCGGCCCTGGCCGACCGCGCGAGCACGCTGTCGGCCCGCATCCGCCTGCGCATCCCCCTCCGGGGCCGCGGCTGAGGGACTGCGGGTCCACTGCCGGGGGCTGAGTTGTGCCTGGAGGACGGCATCAGCCAGATCCAGCCCCGCCGGCGTTTGAGGCGCGGGGTCTGGGGCGGAGCCCCAGCAACGGCGGCCGGCCGGGACACCCGCGGACGCGCGAACGCGGCGAGGCTCGATCCCCCCGAGCCCCGCCGCGTTCGCGTACCGCGTCACGGAGGAGGTACCCGGTCCGCTCCGCAGCCCCGTGTCTGCGGTGCGGACCGGGCCTCCTGTCCGTTGCCCCCAGTCTGGCGTCCGCGCAGGTGGGGGCCCATCCGCGCGCGTACTCATTTCCGTGCCTAGGTACGGATACTCAGCCGTCGCGGCGGGCCCCACCAGTTGTACGGGCTCCGCCGCCCCGGCGGCACCGCCGACTGGGGGTCAGCGGTTGCCGCTGACCCGGCCCCGCAGCAGCAGGGACAGCGCCGAGTGCACGTCGTCGAGGGACCGCTCGCTCTGGAAGGACTGCCAGTCCAGCGCGGCCACCAGCACCATCCCGACCAGCGCGGCCGCGGTCAGCTGTACGTCGATCTCGGCGCTCAGCTCACCGCGCTCGACGCCCTCCCGCAGCACCGTCTCCACGACGGCCACCGCCTCCTGCCGGACGACCATCAGCGTGGACTGCCATGCCCGGTTGGTCCGCCACAGCTCGGCGACGTACAGCTGCGTGAAGGCCGGGTAGCGGTCGATGAAGACGAGACCGGCCCGGATCATCGCGTCGAGCGCCTCGACGCGGCTGCCGCCGCGCGCCTCCGTCTCCTCGGCGGCCGTCCGCAGCGAGACGGTCAGCAGCCCGACCCCGTGCCGCAGCAGCTCCTCGAAGAGGTCGTTCTTGCTCGCGAAGTTGTAGTAGACGGTGCCCTTCGCCACGCCTGCGCGCTCGGCGATCTCCTCGACCGTGGTCGCGGAGAAGCCCTGCTCGGCGATGAGGGTCACGGCCGCCTCGTAGAGCTTCTGGCGGGTCGCCTGCCGCCGGCTGCCGACGGCGGCGGAGGTGCTGCTGCTTTCCATGGCGCTGATTCTCACAGGTCACCGGCTCCTTACAGGCTCAGTTCCGGGTGCAGCCGGTCCATGGTCCACACCTGCTTGCCGCGGGCGGCGAGCGCGGTGAGGGCGAGGGCGCCCGCCGTGAAGGCCACCAGGACCGCGCAACCCTGCCACACCGGGGCGAGGTCGCCGCCCGTGATGAGCCGGCGCAGGCTCTCGACGACGTACGACATCGGCAGGTACGGGTGGATGGCGTTGAAGAAGCCCGGGCTGGTCTGTACGGGGTAGGTGCCGCCCGCCGAGGTCAGCTGGAGCATCAGGACGGCGAGGACCAGGATCCGCCCGGCGGCGCCGAACTTGGCGTTGAGCCACTGGACGATCGCCGCGAAGCAGCCGGTGACCAGCATCAGGAAGCCGATGGTGAGGGCCGGGCGGGCCATCTCCAGGCCGAGGCCCCAGTGGAGCACGGCCATGAGCAGGCTCACCTGCGCGGCGCCGATGCCCGCCACGGGCAGCCAGCCGGCGAGGGCGATCCGCCAGGGCGAGGCACCGGCGGCCAGGGCCCGCCGGTTCAGCGGGGCGATGATCATGTAGGCGACCATCGCGCCGACCCAGAGGGAGAGCGGGATGAAGTACGGGGCGAAGCCGGTGCCGTAATTGGGCGCCTTGTGCAGGGACTGGTTGGCGAGCCGGACCGGGTCGGCCATGACCTCGGTGCGGGTGTCGCGCTGCTGCTGGTCGTAGTCGGGGATCTTGCCGGCGCCCTCGTGGAGTCCGTCGGCGAGGTCGCGGTTGCCGTCGACCAGCTTGTACATGCCGCCGTCGAGGGTGTGCGCGCCGTCGCCGAGCTTGCCGACGCCCTCCTTGATGGCGCCGGAGCCGTTGGTGGCGGAGCCGATTCCGGTGTGCAGCTGGGCCATGCCGGTGGCGACCTTGTGGGCGCCGGTGTTCAGGGCGTTGACCTTGGCGACGGCCGCTTCGAGGTCGCCTGCGAGCTGGGGGGCCTTGTCGACCAGCTCGCGGGCCTTCTTCTCCAGGTCGGTCAGCTGGGTGCGGAGCTTGGCGACGTCGCCGTTCGCGTTCTTGACCAGGGTGCTGACGTCCCCGGTGAGTTCGGCGGCCTCGGCCGCGTCGTCCTTGATCTTCTTCAGGTCGGGGCAGGAGGCCAGGTGCGGCTCGAGGCCGGGGGTGACGCAGTGCTTGGTGTAGTACGCGTCCGCGCCCGCGGAGGCCTTCTTGGCGGCGGAGGCGGCGGCCGGGGCCTTCGCCGCGAACGTGTCGAGGTGGTTGTTGACCACCTTGGCGCTGTCGGCGACCAGCTCGGCGGTGTCCGCGAGGTTCTTGGGGTCCTTGACGAAGGGGCGGGCCTTGTCGGCGGCCCCGTTGACCTTGTCTGCGAGGCTCTGGGTGCCGTCCGCGACGTCCTTCGAGCCCGTCTCCAGCTTGCCGGCGCCCGAGTTCAGCTTCTTCAGGCCGCTGTTGAGCTCGCCGGTCTTCTCCTCGGCCGTGTCGAGGCCGTCGGCCAGTTCCTTGGCGCCCTCCTGGGCCTTGCCGGCCCCATCCTTGAGCTTGTCGGCGCCGTCCGCGGCCTCGGCGGTCTTGTCGTGCAGGTCGGAGAAGTTGACGAAGATCTTGTCGAGGAATCCGCGGGAGGCGTTGGTCGACGCCGCCGAGCGGACCTCGGAGAAGACGGTGCGCGAGATCGAGCCGACGATGTAGTTGTTGGCGTCGTTGGTCTTTACCTGGAGGGCGCCGGTGGTGGGGTCCGCACCGGAGCTGGAGGCGATCTTCTCGCTGAAGTCGGCGGGCATGGTGAGGGACAGGTAGTACGTCCCCTTCTCCAGCCCCTTCGCCGCCTCGCCGGCGCTCACCTCGCGCCAGTCGAAGGTCTTGCTGTCGTGGAGCTTCTTGGCGATCTCGCCGCCGGCGTCGATGCGCTTGCCGTCGACGCTCGCGCCCTTGTCGGCGTTGACGAGGGCGACGGGCACCTTGTCGAGGCGCTTGTACGGGTCCCAGAAGGAGCACAGGTACAGGGCTCCGTAGAGCAGCGGGATCAGGAGCAGCGCGACGAGAGCGGCCGCGGGCAGCTTCCCCCGCCCGAACCGCTTCAGCTCAAGCGCGGCCAGCTTCGGCGAGCGCATCGTCCGCCCCCTTCGTGTCGTCGTTCTCGGTGTCGGTGTCGGTGTCGTCGTTCTCGGCTTCGTCTTCGGCTTCGGCTTCGGCTTCCGCTTCGGGCTCGGCCTCGACTTCGGTTTCCGCTTCCGCCTCGCCGGCCGGCTCCGGCGGGCCGGTCCGCAGGACGAGCGCGTCGTCGGGGGCCTTGCTGGACACCGCGAGGACGGTGGTCCCGCGGGCGGCGACCGAGCGGAGCAGGTCCCAGGCCTCGGTGCGTTCGGCGTCCGAGAGCTTCAGGTCGAGGTCGTCCAGGGCCAGCAGCCGCGGCGAGCCGAGCAGCGCGATGGCCACGGACAGCCGTACGGACTCCAGGCGTTCCAGGTCCCGTACGGAGGTGCGCGGCCCCTTGGGCAGCGTGGCGAGGTCCAGTCCCGCGGCCGCCAGGGCGGCGTCGATGCGGGCCGAGGTGCTCGCGCGGCGCTCGCCGCGGGGGCGCAGCAGGGCGCGGACCGGACCCTCGTAGCGGCGCTGGAGCAGGGCGCCCTCGCGCAGGTGCTCGGCGACGGTGAGGGCATGGTCGAGCTCGTTGACCCCGGAGACCGGTCCGAGGGCGGCGATCCGGCGGACCGCGGTCATCCGCTTCGGCAGCCGGTGGTGGCCGACCTCGGCGTGTCCCTCGGTGGGCTTCATCCGTCCGGTGAGGGCCAGGAGCAGGCAGGTACGGCCGCTGCCGGAGGGGCCTTCGACCGCGATGAGCGAGCCGGGCGCCGCGTCGATGCCGAGGCCCCGGAAGGCCCAGCCGCGCGGGCCCTTGAGTCCGAAGTTCTCGGCTTTGACGGCCGCGCCGTGCGGGCTGTCCACACCGTCCCCCTTCTTTTTGAACTGACCGGTCAGTTCAAAAACTACCAGCTTCCTGCGCACCGGGTGTGCAGCGGGGGGCAGTTGCCGTCGGTCAACCCTCAAAACCGCAGGTCAGGGCGATTGTCAGTGGGTCCGGTCACGATGGTGGGAACGCATCGACAGGAGGTTCGTCATGGCCACACCGTCCCCGTCCCCTGTCCACCCCGTCCTGCGGAGGTCGGCGGCGCCCTCCCCTACGGCTCCGCCGTGGGGATACCCCAAGGCAGCCCTCGATCTGCTCGCCAAGGCCCGCACCGGCCTGACCGAGGCCGCCCGGCTGCCGCGGCCCAACGAGCGGTACGCCACCGCCCACCTGGCCGCGCTGCGCACCGCCGCGGCCGTGCTCGCCGCGCGCGGGCGGCCCGAACCGGTGAACCCCCGGCGGCGGCCGAGGATCCGCAGCGCGTGGGAGGTGCTGCCGGAGATAGCGCCGGAGCTGGCCGAGTGGAGCGCGCTCTTCGCCTCCGGCGCCGCCCGCCGGGCCCGGGCCGAGGCGGGGATACCGGACGCGGCGAGCGGGCGGGACGCGGACGACCTGGTGCGCGCGGTCTCGATGTTCCTGCGCCTGGTGGAGCGGATGCTCGCGATCCAGCCGCCGCAGGAGACCCTGCCCCAACCCCGTCCGGAACGTCCCGAGGCGGGATGAGCTGCCTGGCTGCGGAAGGCAATAGGGTGGGGCCGGGTGGGGCACTGACCGCTCACCCCTTGCCTACCGCGCCGAGGAGCCATCAGCCGTGTCGGA
Organism: Streptomyces sp. NBC_01546; assembly: GCF_045208355.1. NCBI lineage: Bacteria > Bacillati > Actinomycetota > Actinomycetes > Kitasatosporales > Streptomycetaceae > Streptomyces > Streptomyces sp. NBC_01546. The sequence continues at coordinate 5,842,131 of NZ_CP109379.1, read as the reverse complement.
CACTTCCCGCCCCCGTGCCTCCCTCCGCACCGCCGTGGTGTGGGAGGTCCTCAAGGAGGCGCTCGACCGCCGGGTGAAGGCGACCGGCCGGGATGTCCTGGACGTGCTCGACACCGGTGGCGGCACCGGGAAGTTCGCCGTGCCGGTGGCCCGTCTGGGCCACCGGGTCACCGTGGTCGACCCCAGCCCGAACGCGCTGTTCGGGCTGGAGCGCCGGGTGTCCGAGGCCGGTGTCGCCGATCTCGTCCGCGGGGTCCAGGGCGATGCCCAGGGCCTGTTGGACGTCGTCGAGCGGGACTCCTACGACGTGGTGCTCTGCCACGGCGTGCTGGAGTACGTGGACGACCCGGCCGAGGGCGTGGCCAACGCGGTGGCGGCCCTGCGCGCCGGCGGCACGCTCAGCCTGCTGGCCGCCGGGCTCGGCGGAGCCGTGCTCGCCCGCGCCCTGGCCGGGCACTTCACGGAGGCCCGTACCGCCCTCACCGACCCGGCCGGCCGCTGGGGCTCCGGCGACCCGGTGCCCCGCCGCTTCACCGCCGAGCAGCTCGCCGAGCTGGTCGGCGGTGCCGGCCTCGAGGTCGGCTCGGTCCACGGCGTACGGATCTTCGCCGACCTCGTCCCGGGGGTTCTGGTGGACACCGAGCCGGGCGCCGTGGAGGCGCTGCTGCGCCTGGAGGAAGCGGCCGCGGAGCTGCCGGCCTTCCACGCGGTCGCCACGCAGCTGCACGTGCTGGGCGAGAAGCAGCAGTCCTGATCTGCGATCTTCCTGGGACGGAGTCGGCCGCACACCCTCCGAACCGGCGCTCGGCCCCGTATGATCGGGGCAGTGACCGGCATGGTGGACGTGCCATTGGGGAATAAGCGCCTCAGTGACCGCTACTGCGGCGGTACAGATCTTTTCTGAGACTGATCGATTTGAGAACGTGGCGTAGAGGGCGGGTATCACGGGGGCGATTCCCCGCCTATCCTGAAGGGGACCCCTGGTCGCTACCCCCCGCGACCGACGGATGAGGAGGACTCCCGTGCCGCTCTCGGAGCACGAGCAGCGAATGCTCGAGCAGATGGAGCGAGCGCTGTACGCCGAAGATCCCAAGTTCGCGACAGCGCTTGAGGGAAGCGGGCTGCGCACGTACACCCGGCGACGGGTTTACCAGGCAGTCGCAGGCATTGTGGTGGGTATCGCGCTCCTCATGGCCGGCGTGATCTGGCAGGACGTGCTCTGGGTCAGCGTGGTGGGATTTCTCGTCATGCTGGGCTGCACGGTCCTCGTGGTCACCGGTTGGCGCAAGGCACCCAAGCCTGGCGAGCAGCCCGTCTCCGGAAGTGCAGGCGGTTCGGCCCATGGCCAGAACCGGCAGCGTCGGTCGATGATGACGCGCATCGAGGAACGGTGGCAGCGCCGCCGTGACGACCAGGGGCAAGGGCAGTAGCCCCCGGACAACGTGAGTGAGTGAAGGACGGTTGCCTGTCGGCTGCCGTCCTTCGCTGTTCTGCCGCTGTTCTGCGTTCTCGGTTCCGTCCGCCCGATCACCCTTTCTGCGGCATCATGACCGGGTGAGTGTGCTCCCCCTGGTCTTCACCAGCGGCTGGGCCAGCGGGATCAACGCATACGCCGTGGTCCTCCTGCTCGGCATCTTCGGCGCGACCGGCCTGACCGACGAGGTTCCGGCGTCGCTGCAACGCACCGACGTGCTGATCGTCGCGGCGGTGCTGTTCCTCTGCGAGGCGGTCGCCGACAAGATCCCGTACGTGGACTCGGTCTGGGACGCCGCCCACACCGTGATCCGCCCGTTGGCCGGTGGCGTGGTCGGCGCCCTGCTGGCCGGCCAGAGCGGTTCGCTCTCCGACATCACCGCCGGCGTGGTCGGCGGCTCCACCGCGCTCGCCAGCCATTTCGTCAAGGCCGGCACCCGGATGGCGATCAACACCTCGCCCGAGCCGTTCACCAACGTCGGGATGAGCATGGCCGAGGACCTCGGCGTGGCCGGGATCATAACCTTCGCGATGTTCAACCCCCAGGCCGCGGCGATCATCGCGGCCGTCCTGCTGGCCGCCGGACTGGCCGTACTGTTCTTCCTCTGGAGCCGGATCCGCCGCTTCCTGCGCCGCCGAGCCCAGCGCCGCGAGGAGAAGCACCTGGCCGCCGAGGCCCGCGAAGCCACCGGGGCAACCGGGCTCCCACCCCGCTGACCACAGGGGGTGCCTCGATAGGCTCGGCCGCATGGCACGAATTGCGGTGATCGGCGCCGGGATGGGCGCGATGGCGACGGCGGCCCGGCTGGCCGTGGCAGGGCACCGGGTGACGGTGTACGAGCGCGGGGCGACGTACGGAGGCGCGGTCGGCCGGTACGAGCGCGAGGGCTTCGCCTTCGACACCGGACCCGGCCTGCTGCACCTGCCCGCCGTCTACCGCGACCTGTTCGTCAAGACCGGCAAGCGGTCGCTGGAGACCTGCGTCGACATGGCCCAGGTGGACCCGGCCGTCCGGCACGTCCTCCCCCACCACGGCGTCGACGTCACCCTCCCCGGCGCCTCCCGCGGCGGCGTGGCCGCCGCCCTCGACGAGGCCTTCGGCCAGGGCGCGGGCGAGCGTTGGAACGCCGTGCTGGGCCGCGCCCGGGACGCCTGGGACGCCACCCGCCGCCCCCTGCTGGAGGAGCCGCTGCCCGCGGACCGCCGGGCCCTCGCCGCCGATCCGTACCCCGCCGTGCGCCGGAGCGGCCTGCTCCGCCGCCGGACCCCGACCCTCGCCGAGGTGGCCGACCGGGAGCTGGGCGGCGGCCTCGGGGAGCTGCTGACCGGCCTGGTGGGCGCGTACGGGATCGACCCCGGCCGGGCCCCCGGCTCCGCCGCCGTCCTGCCGTACATGGAGCAGACCTTCGGCAGCTGGTACGTGCGCGGCGGGATGCGGGCCCTGGCCACCGCCGTCCACGAGCGCTGCCGGGAGCGGGGCGTGGAGTTCGTCTTCGGCGCGGAGGTCCGCGAGGTCGTCACCGCCGGGGGCCGCGTCGCCGGTCTGCTGCTGGCCGACGGCAGCGAGGTGGCCGCCGACTCCGTCGTCTGCGGGATCGACCCGCGGCTGCTGCCGGCCGCCTCCCTGCCCTGGCCGCCCGAGGCGGTCCCCGCCCGCGGGGCGGACCTGCCCAGCCGGCTCAGCCTCTTCCTCGCACTGCGCGGCGCCCGCCCCGCGGGGACCGTCCATCGCACCCTCGTGCACTCCCCCGGCCTGGACGTCACCGTCCTGCGCCCCGACGACCCCGCCACCCGCCCCGACGCGGACCACGAGGCGGTCACCGTGACCGCCGTGTGCGGGCCGGGCAGTACGGGGGCCGTCGAGCCCGACCGGCTGCTGGAGCTCGCCGGGAAGGCCGTACCGGGGCTGCGGGAGCGGCTGCTGTGGCACGAGGCGCACACCCCCGCCGACGTCGAGGCGGCGACCGGCGCCCCGGGCGGCTCGGTGCCCGCCCCCGCCCTCGCGGGGGCCGGGGGGCGGTTGCTCTACCCCGCCAACACCACGGCCGTGCCAGGGCTGTACCTGGCGGGCGGCTGGGCGCATCCCGGCGGCGGGCTGGCGCACGCCGGGATGACCGGGGCCCTGGTGGCCGGGCTGATCGTGGAGGGCGCGGAGTTCCGCGGCTCCCAGTGACCTCCCCGGGGCCGGCCGGTCCTCAGTAGCGGTACTGCTCGTACTCGCCCTGCTGGGGGTACGGGTACTGCTGCGGCGGCTCGGCCTGCTCCTCCGCCGGGTAGGGCTGGGCCACGTCGCGCTGCTGCGGTACCCAGACCCCGCCGGGCGGGGTGTCCATGGAGTACTGCTGCTGCCCCTGGTCGGTGTACGGGGTGTAGGCGGAGTAGGCGGCGTAGTCGGAGTAGTTGTAGGCCCCCGGCTGTTCGATGCCCCCGCCGGTGCCGATGTACGGGTCCGAGTAGGCGGCGTAGACCTGCTGCTGCTCGCCCGTCTGGTAGCCGGCGGAGTAGTCGTACCCGCCGCCACCGCCCTGGCCCGTCGGGTCGTAGTACGCGGCGTACTGGTGGGCGTCCTGCTCGGCCGTGGTGTACGGCGAGGCGAAGGCCGCGGTCTGGCCCGCGCCGGGAGCGGGCGCGAAGCTCTGTATGCCGTAGGAGCCGGTGTCCTCGGGCATGGGCTGCGGGCTGTAGACCTCGTCGGCCGCCGCCTGGAACTGCCGCTCGGAGCCGCGTTCTTCGCGCTCGGCCACGGGCGGGTCGGCGTCCTCGTACTCCAGCGCGGTGACCTGGAGCGCCGGTTCGGGGCGCGGGCCGCCGGACCGGCGGCGCCGGGACTGGCGTACGGGTTCCCCGCCGCGCCGCAGCGCCCAGCCGGCCTCGAAGCCCTTGCGGAAGGAGAGCGTCACCAGGGTCTGGCCCAGGGCGAACGCGGCCGCGCCGGCGCCGATTACCGGCACCGACGGCAGGACCACCCCGGCGACCACGCCGAGGAAGCCGGTGAAGGCGAGCAGGCGCCAGCGGAGCCGGGCCTTGTACTGCATCAGGACCTCGGCAAGCAACCACAGCGCGACGAAGCCGAACGCGATGTAGAGGACCGTCATACCCATGCATGGCCCCTCTCGGTACGGCCGACCGCCCGGGGAAGGGGGCCTGCCGGTCAGGCCCGCTCGTGCAGGCCCAGGTTCTCGTAGATCTCGAGAGTCGCCGTGGAATTGTTCAGCGTGATGAAGTGCAGCCCCGGGACACCCTCGGACAGCAGCCGCGCGCAGAACTCCGTGGCGAACTCGATGCCAATGGAGCGTACAGCGGCCGGGTCGTCCTTGACGGCGAGCATGCGCTCTTTCACGTCCGCGGGGAAGACTGCGTTGCTGAGTTGGGGCAGCCGGTCGAGCTGCTTGATGCCCACAACAGGCATGACCTCGGGGATGATCGGGGTCTCGCAGCCGGCCTTCTCGGCGCTGTCGCGCAGCCGCAGATAATTCTCGGGATCGAAGAACATCTGGGTGATCGCATAGTCTGCGCCCGCGCGGCACTTGTCCACGAAATGCCGGATGTCCGTATCCCAGTCCGACGAACGCGGGTGCATCTCGGGGAAGGCGGCGACTCCGACGCAGAAGTCGCCGGATTCCTTGACCAGTCGGACCAGGTCGACGGCGTAGTGCACGCCCTCGGGGTGCGCCACCCACTCGCCCATCGGGTCGCCCGGCGGGTCTCCGCGCACGACCAGCATGTTCCGGATCCCCGCGTCGGCGAACTGGCCGATGACGTTGCGCAGCTCGGCGACCGAGTGGTCCACGGCGGTGAGGTGAGCGACCGGGGTCAGGGTGGTGTCCGAGGCGATCTGCTCGGTGGCCCTGACGGTTCCGCCGCGGGTGGAGCCGCCGGCTCCGTACGTCACGGAGACGAAGCTGGGGGATACCGCCTCGACCCGGCGCAGCGCGTTCCAGAGGTTGCGTTCGCCCTTCTCGGTCTTGGGGGCCCAGAACTCGAAGGAGTACGAGCGCCCGGACGCGAGGAGGTCGCGGACCGTGTGTGCACGATCCGACCAGGTGGAAGCGGTACCAGAGGCCATACGGGCAGGTTAGACGCGGCCTGCCGGACACCGAAGCGGTGTCCATCTTTTGGACACGTTTTTGGACACCTGTGGTTCGTCCGGAGCAGCCCTAGCCGAGGCGGGCCCGGACGCGCTTGGCGAGTTCCGCGGCGGCCGCACCGGGATCGGTGGCCTCGGTGAGGGCGCGGACGACGACGACGCGGGTGGCTCCGGCATCCAGCACCTCGTCCAGATTGGCGCTGTCGATGCCGCCGATGGCGAACCAGGGCCGGTCCTGCTCCAGCGAGGCCGCATACCGGACGAGTCCGAGGCCGGGGGCGTGCCGGCCGGGCTTGGTGGGGGTGGGCCAGCAGGGGCCGGTGCAGAAGTAGTCCACGCCGGGCTCGGCGACGGCCGCGTCGACCTCGGCCTCGGCGTGGCAGGAGCGGCCGATGAGCACCTGCTCGCCCAGGATGGCGCGGGCGGCGGGCACGGGGATGTCGCCCTGGCCGAGGTGGAGCACATCGGACCCGATGGCGTGGGCGACGTCGGCCCGGTCGTTCACGGCGAGGAGCTTGCCGTGGCGCCGTGCGGCCTCGGCGAAGACCTGGAGGTGTTCGAGCTCCTCGCCCGCCTCCATGCCCTTGTCGCGGAGCTGGACGATGTCCACGCCGCCGGCCAGTACGGCGTCCAGGAACTCGGGGAGGTCACCCTGCCGCTTGCGGGCGTCCGTGCACAGGTAGAGCCGGGCGTCGGACAGCTGCATGGGTGTACCCCCCGTGATGGAGGCGGTGTACGGACCGCCGGGGCCCGTACACCGCGGTGGAGCGGATGCGGATCAGGTCAGAGGGCGAGCGCCTGAGCGCGGCGCTTCACCTCCGTGCCGCGATTCTCGCTCAGCGCCTGCACGGGCGTGCCGGGCAGGGTCGGATCCTCGGTGAAGAGCCATTCCAGGATCTCCTCGTCGGTGAAGCGGTCGTCGCGCAGCACGGTCAGCAGGCCGACCAGGCCCTTGACGACCTTGTCGCCGTCGATGAAGGGGGCCGGCACCTGGAGGGAGCGGTTCTCGCCCCGGCGTACGGCGATCAGCTGCCCTTCCTTGACCATCTGGCGGACCCGGGTCACCTCGATGTCGAGCATCTCCGCGATGTCGGGGAGGTACAGCCACGAGGGGACAAGGGCATCGATCTTTGCGTCAATCTCGGTCACGGGGACAAGCCTGCCACCTCGGACAGGCGCCCGGTACCCGGGCGACCCGTCCGTGGACCGGCCCGGGCTACACGGGGGTCGACTTCAGCGGAACCGCCGGGTCGGCGACCTTGGCGGGGTCGACGGGGACGGCCGCCTCGATGAGCTTGCGGCCCTGTGCCAGGTCGCGGGGACGGCCGACGGCCAGGACCGCGACCAGGGCGCCCTCCTTCAGCCAGCACACCGACCAGTCGGGACCGGCCGGGTCGCCGCGCCAGAGCAGGGTGTCGGCCCCGCGGTGGTGTCCGGCGTACTGGACGAAGCGCCCGAACTGCTCGGACCAGAAGTACGGCACCGGGTCGTAGACCTCGACCGGCTCCCCGGCCAGGATGTTCGCGGCGACCGCCCGCGGCCCCTGGAGCGCGTTGTCCCAGTGGTGCACGAGCAGCCGGGTCCCGTAGCGGGCCGACGGGAAGGAAGCGCAGTCGCCGACCGCGTACACCCCGGGCAGCGTGGTGCGCAGGTGGGCGTCGGCGGTGACCGAGCCGTCGGGGCCCAGTTCCACGCCGGTCCCGGCCAGCCATCCGGTGGCGGGGCGGGCGCCGATGCCCACCACCACCGCGCCGGCCGGCAGGACGCGCCCGTCCGCGAGCAGCACCCGGCCCTCCTCGACCCCGGCGACCTTCGCGCCGGTGATCAGCTCGGCGCCCGCCTCCGCGTACCAGCGGGCCATCGGCGCGGCCACCTCCGCGGGCAGCGCGCCCGCCAGGACCCGGTCCGCGGCCTCGACCACGGTCACCTCGCAGCCCGCCTCCCGGGCCGCGGTGGCGAACTCCGCGCCGATCCAGCCCGCCCCGACGACCACGATCGACGGCGCGGACGCCAGTACGGGGCGCAGCCGCGCCGCGTCGTCCAGCGTGCGCAGCAGGTGCACGCCCGGGACCCCGCCGGTCCCGGGCAGGGTCAGCGGCTGCGCGCCGGTGGCCAGTACGAGGACCTCGTACGGGACCGGCCCCGCCTCGGTGTCCAGCTCGCGCTCGGCGGCCCGCAGCCCGGTGACCTCCGTGCCGAGCCTGAGTTCGATGCCGAGCCCTTCGAAGTCCACGTCGAAGGCGGAGTCCTCGGCCTTGCCGAGCAGGACCGCCTTGGACAGCGGGGGCCGGTCGTAGGGCTGGTGGGGCTCGGCGCCCAGCAGGGTCACGGGGCCGGTGAATCCCCGCTCGCGCAGGGCGACGGCGGTCTGCACACCGGCCATTCCGGCGCCCACGATCACGACGCCGCTCTCAGTCTGTTCCGTCTGCTCGTTCACCCGGCCACCCTATTCATCTGACGGCCCGTCAGGAATAGGTGCCCCTTACCCGCCGTCCACGGCGGGGTTAGTCTGGCCACCGTACCTATCGCGGGAGTCCGGGCGCACCGGGCTGAGAGGGAGGCTGGACGGCCTCCGACCGTACGAACCTGATCCGGGTCATGCCGGCGAAGGGAGGGGCTGGACGCCCATGCACTCATCTCGAAAGGGATCCGACGTCCTCGTCATCGGGGGCGGGATCATCGGGCTCGTCACCGCCTGGCGGGCCGCCCGGCGCGGACTGCGCACCGTACTGGCCGACCCGGTCCCCGGCGGCGGGGCCGCCCAGGTCGCGGCCGGGATGCTCGCCCCCGTCACCGAGCTGCACTACGGCGAGGAGGCCCTGCTGGGCCTGGGCCTCGCCTCCGCCGCGCGCTATCCGGAGTTCGCCGCCGAGCTCGCCGAGGCGAGCGGCGGCCTGGACATCGGCTACCGCGCCTGCGGCACCCTCGCCGTCGCCCTCGACTCCGACGACCGGCTCCACCTGCGCGAGCTGCACGCCCTCCAGCGCCGCTGCGGCCTGGACTCGGAGTGGCTCACCGGCCGCGAGTGCCGCCGCCTGGAGCCGATGCTGGCCCCGGGCGTACGCGGCGGCCTGCGCGTGGACGGCGACCACCAGGTCGACCCGCGCCGGCTCGCGGCCGCCCTGCTGGCCGCCTGCGAAGGGGCCGGGGTGCGCGTCCACCGGGCGGCGGCGGAGCGGCTGCTGGTCACCGCCGACCGCGCGGCCGGCGCCGTCCTCGACGACGGTACGGAGCTGCGCGCGGACCAGGTGGTGCTGGCGGCGGGCTCGCTCAGCGGCCGGCTGGCGGGAGTACCGCCGGAGGTGGTGGCACCCGTACGGCCGGTGAAGGGCCAGGTGCTGCGGCTGTCCGTGCCCGCGGCGTACGCGCCGTTCCTGTCGCGGACCGTACGGGCGGTCGTGCGCGGCAGCCACGTCTACCTCGTGCCGCGGGAGAACGGCGAGCTCGTCATCGGCGCCACCAGCGAGGAACTCGGCTGGGACACCACGGTCACCGCGGGCGGGGTCTACGAACTCCTGCGCGACGCCCATGAACTGGTGCCCGGAATCACCGAACTCCCGCTCACCGAGACCCGCGCGGGGCTGCGCCCCGGGTCCCCCGACAACGCGCCGCTGCTCGGCCCGACCGACCTGCCGGGCCTGCACCTGGCCACCGGGCACTACCGCAACGGGGTGCTGCTGACCCCGCTCACCGGCGAGGTGATGGCCGAGCTGCTGACCACCGGCGAACTGCCGCCGATCGCGCGCCCCTTCACCCCCCGCCGGTTCTCCGCCGCACGTCAGGAGTCGTACGCATGACCATCTCCGTCAACGGCGAGCCGCGCGAGGTCGCGGCCGGCACCACGCTCGACGCGGTGGTCGCCACCCTGACCGCGGCCCCCTCCGGGGTCGCCGCCGCGCTCAACGAAACCGTGGTCCCGCGCGGGCAGTGGCCGGCCACGCCGGTGGGCGAGGGCGACCGGGTCGAGATCCTCACCGCGGTCCAGGGGGGTTGAGCGGCATGGCGGACGACCTCTTCACGCTCGGCGGCCGGACCTTCTCCTCCCGCCTGATCATGGGTACGGGCGGCGCCCCGAGCCTGGACGTACTGGAACGGGCCCTGGTGGCCTCCGGCACGGAACTCACCACGGTGGCGATGCGGCGGCTGGACCCGACGGTCCAGGGCTCGGTCCTCTCGGTCCTGACCAAACTGGGCATCTCGGTCCTGCCGAACACGGCGGGCTGCTTCACGGCGGGCGAGGCCGTGCTCACGGCCCGGCTGGCCCGGGAGGCGCTGGGCACCGACTGGATCAAGCTGGAGGTGGTCGCGGACGAGCGGACCCTCCTGCCCGACGGCGTCGAGCTGCTGGACGCCGCCGAGATCCTGGTGGACGAGGGCTTCACGGTGCTCCCGTACACGAACGACGACCCGGTGCTCGCGCGGAAGCTGGAGGACGTGGGCTGCGCGGCGATCATGCCGCTGGGGTCGCCGATCGGTTCGGGGATGGGCATCCGGAACCCGCACAACTTCGAGCTGATCACGGAGCGGGCCGGGGTTCCAGTGATCCTGGACGCGGGGGCCGGCACGGCCTCTGACGTCGCCCTGGCCATGGAACTGGGCTGCGCGGCCGTGATGCTGGCGTCCGCGGTGACCCGTGCCCAGGCCCCGGCGCTGATGGCCGCCGCCATGCGGGACGCCGTCTCGGCGGGGCGCCTCGCCCATCGCGCGGGGCGCATCCCACAGCGCCGCTTCGCCCTCGCCTCGTCCCCGAACACGGGCCTCCCGGCCCTGGACCCGGAACGCCCGGCGTTCTGACCTGCGGGCCCGCGGCCGGGGAGGCCCTCTGGGGCCGAGCCGTGCGAGCGACGCGTCGAAAAGGCGTCGGGTGCGTCACAGCTGGGCTGCAAGCCTGACCCGCCCCGGCCGGGGCACGCCGTCGCGCCAATAGAATCGCCGGGTGGATACGACCCTGGATGACCCCCTCGTCGGGCGCGTGCTCGACGGCCGCTACCGCGTCGACGCCCGCATCGCGGCCGGCGGCATGGCCACGGTCTACCGGACCGTCGACACCCGCCTCGACCGCGTACTGGCCCTGAAGGTCATGCACCCGGCCCTCGCCGCGGACGCGGCCTTCGTCGACCGGTTCATCCGGGAGGCGAAGTCCGTGGCCCGGCTCGCCCACCCCAACGTCGTCGCCGTCTTCGACCAGGGCACGGACGGGCCGTACGTCTACCTCGCCATGGAGTACGTCTCCGGCTGCACCCTGCGCGACGTGCTCCGCGAGCGCGGCGCACTCCAGCCGCGGGCCGCGCTCGACATCCTGGAGCCCGTACTCGCCGCCCTCGGCGCCGCCCACCGAGCCGGCTTCGTGCACCGCGACATGAAGCCCGAGAACGTCCTGATCGGCGACGACGGCCGGGTCAAGGTCGCCGACTTCGGGCTGGTCCGGTCCGTGGACTCGGTGACCAACACCACCGGCTCGGTCCTCGGCACCGTCTCCTACCTGGCTCCCGAGCAGATCGAGAACGGCGTCACCGACACCCGCGTCGACGTCTACGCCTGCGGTGTCGTGCTCTACGAAATGCTCACCGGCTCCAAGCCGCACACCGGCGGCTCCCCCGCCCAGGTGATCTACCAGCACCTCCACGAGGACGTACCGCCGCCGTCCGCCGCCGTCCCCGGTCTCCCCGTCGGCCTCGACGAGCTCGTCGCGCAGGCCACCGCGCGCAATCCGGAGCTGCGCCCCTACGACGCCGCCGCCCTGCTCGGCCTCACCCTCGAGGCCCGCGCGCAGCTCAGCGACAGTGAGCTGGACGCCGTACCGCCGCAGGCGCGCGCCGAGGAGCGGTCGGCCACCGAAGACCGCACCGGCGTGATCCCGCGGCCGGTGGCCGTGCACCAGCCCGTGCACCAGACCTCCCGGCTGCAGGCTCCGCCGCCTCCCCCCGCCCCGGCGGCTGCGCGCAGGCCCCGCCGCGGCATGCTCCTGGTCATCGCGGGCGTGCTGCTGGCCCTCGGCCTCGGCACGGGTGTCTGGTACATCAACTCCGGCCAGTTCACCAAGGTGCCCAACCTGCTCGGCAAGACCGAGGAGCAGGCCAAGGCCCAGCTGTCTGCGGCCGGCCTCGGCGTGAAGCGGATCGAGCGGAAGTTCAGCAGCTCCTTCGACCGCGGCACCGTGATGAACACCGATCCCCCGGGCGGCCGGCGGATCCGCGGCAACGGCGCGGTGACGCTCACCATCTCCCGCGGCCCCGAGGTCGTGGCCGTGCCCAACCTCAAGGGCCGCCCGCTGGAGGAGGCCAAGGCCGAGCTGACGAAGACCGGGCTGGCCCCCGGCATCGTCACGCAGGCATTCAGCCAGGACGTCGCCCAGGGCTCGGTGATCAGCTCCGACCCGGTGGGCGGCGAGAAGCGGGCCCCGGACACGGCGGTCGCCCTGATCGTCAGCAAGGGCCGCCCGGTCCCGGTCCCCAGCGTGGAAGGCCTCCCCTTCGAGCAGGCCCGGGCGACGCTGGACGGCCTCGGCCTGAAGGTGGCCACGGCACCCGAACAGGTCAACGCCCCCTCCCCGGCCGGTACGGTCGCCAACCAGTCGGTCGGCGCCGGAACCCAGGCCGCGGCCGGGGACACCGTGACGCTGACCGTCTCCAAGGGCCCCCGCCAGCTCCCCGTCCCGGACGTGACCGGCCAGGACGTGGACGCGGCCCGCAAGGCGCTGGAGGGCGCGGGCTTCAAGGTGAAGGTGGAGCGGCCGTTCCTCTCCTTCAGCAGGACCGTGGAGTCCCAGTCGGTGGCCGGCGGCCAGAACGCCCCCGAGGGCACCACGATCGTCATCAAGACCAAGGGGCTGTGAGCAGCGGTGATGCGCAATCCGGTGGGCGGGCACGTCCCCGTCGCGGGCGGGCTCGCCTCGGTCGGGCTGACGTACGCCCGCGAGATGGGCGCCGAGGCGGTCCAGGTCTTCGTCGCCAATCCGCGCGGCTGGGCCACCCCGGTCGGCAATCCGGCGCAGGACGAACTCTTCCGGGCCCAGTGCGCGGCCGAGTCCGTCCCGGCCTACGTACACGCCCCGTACCTGATCAACTTCGGCTCGCACACCGAGGCGACCGTCGAGAAGTCGGTGGAGTCCCTGCGCCACTCGCTGCGCCGGGGCCGGCAGATCGGTGCGCTCGGGGTGGTCGTCCACACCGGCTCGGCCACCGGCGGCCGCCCGCGCGAGGCGGCGTACGCGCAGGTCAGGGAGTACATGCTGCCGCTGCTGGATGAGCTGACGCACGACGACGACCCGTTCCTGCTGCTGGAGTCCACGGCCGGGCAGGGCTCGTCGCTGTGCTCGCGGGCCGAGGAGTTCGGGCCGTACTTCGACGCGCTCGACCACCATCCGAAGCTGGGGATCTGCCTGGATACCTGCCACATCTTCGCGGCCGGACACGATCTGGCGGAGCCGGGCGGGACGAAGCTGACGCTGGACCTGCTGGTGGACACGGTGGGCGAGGGCCGACTGAAGCTGGTCCACGCGAACGACTCCAAGGAGGGGGTCGGCGCGCACAAGGACCGGCATGCCAACGTCGGTCAGGGCCACATCGGCCGCGAGGCCTTCGCCGAGCTGTTCACGCACCCGGAGATGGCGGGCGTACCGCTGATCATCGAGACCCCCGGCGGCAAGGAAGGGCACGCGGCGGACGTGGCCCTGCTGAAGGAGCTGCGCGGCCACGAGTGACCGGCCGATCCGTTGAGGAATACCCCAGGGGGGTATACGGTTCTGTCCTATCGGCGGAACCGCTACCCGGCTGTACCCATCAGGGGGTCGACATGGAGCACGCGCACCACGCACAGGAACACGGTCACGGTCACGACCACCAGGGCCGCGAACAGCACGGACGCGCCAGCTGGGCCATGGCCGCCCGCGCCACCCTGCACTGCCTCACCGGGTGCGCCATCGGCGAGGTGCTCGGCATGGTCATCGGGACCGCGCTGGGCTGGGGGAACATGCCGACGATGGTCCTGGCGATCGTCCTCGCGTTCCTCTTCGGCTACGCCTTCACCCTGCGGGGGATCCTCGCGGCAGGGGTTGACCTCCGTACGGCCGTCCGGGTGGCGCTCGCCGCGGACACCCTTTCGATCGCCGTCATGGAACTGATCGACAACGGCGTGATCGCCCTGTGGCCGGGCGCGATGGACGCGCACCTCTCGGAGCCGCTGTTCTGGACGGTCCTCGCGATCTCGCTCGCGGCCGCCTTCGTGATCACGGTCCCGGTCAACAAGTGGATGATCGGCCGCGGCAAGGGTCACGCGGTCGTCCACCAGTACCACTGACGGGCCGGGCGGGCCGGACGGGCCCTACAACTCGGGGCCGTCCCCCGGCTCCTCCTGGTACGAGAAGCGCTGCTCGCGCCAGGGGTCGCCGATGTTGTGATAGCCGCGCTCCTCCCAGAAGCCCCGGCGGTCGGCGGTCATGTACTCGACGCCGCGGACCCACTTGGGGCCCTTCCACGCGTACAGGTGCGGAACGACGAGGCGCAGCGGGAACCCGTGCTCGGCGGTGAGCAGTTCACCGCCCTGGTGGGTGGCGAAGACGGTCCGCTCGGAGGCGAAGTCGGCCAGCCGCATGTTGGAGCTGAAGCCGTACTCGGCCCACACCATCACGTGCGTGACCTGTGGCGCGGGCGGCGCCAGGGCGAGGATCGTACGGGCGAGCACACCGCCCCACTCGGCGCCCGTCATGCTGAATTTCGTCACGCAGTGCAGGTCCGCCACGACCGACTCGAACGGCAGCGCCGCGAACTCCTCGTGGTTCCAGCAGTGCTTGTCACCGTCGGCCGTCGCGCCGAAGACGCGGAACTCCCAGCGGTCGGGCTTGAACTTGGGGACCGGACCGTAGTGGGTGACCGGCCAGCCCCGCTGCAACCGCTGCCCCGGTGGAAGCTCCGACTGCTCTGCTCCCGGAGATTCCCGGCTTTCCGGCTGACCCATGACTCCATGGTGACAGACTTGCCGGGGTGGTCATGACCAGGTCCGGGCCGATTCGGGCAAGTCACGGTAACTCCCACTAAGGAGGCACTTACTGGACGGCCCCCAGTGGCGATGCAAGGATGCGCGCAATCCCCCGGCCACGGCCGGGAGGTACCCCCAGCCCCGTCATTGATGACATTGCCTGGAAGGAGCCTCTGCGATGCAGGGCGACCCCGAGGTCCTTGAGTTTCTGAACGAGCAGCTGACCGGTGAGCTGACGGCCATCAACCAGTACTGGCTGCACTACCGCATCCAGGACAACAAGGGCTGGACCAAGCTCGCCAAGTACACGCGTGAAGAATCCATCGACGAGATGAAGCACGCGGACAAGATCACCGAGCGCATCCTGATGCTCGACGGCCTGCCGAACTACCAGCGCCTCTTCCACGTGCGGGTCGGGCAGACGCTCACCGAGATGTTCCAGGCGGACCGCCAGGTCGAGGTCGAGGCCATCGACCGGCTCAAGCGGGGCATCGAGGTCATGCGCGGCAAGGGCGACATCACCTCGGCCCGCCTCTTCGAGGAGATCCTGGAGGACGAGGAGCACCACATCGACTACCTCGACACCCAGCTGGAGCTCATCGAGTCACTGGGCGAGCCGCTGTACATCGCGCAGCTGATCGAGCAGCCGAGCTGACCGGACGCCGGACCGGGGGTGGGCTAGGCGGCTTCCGCGAGCACGGGCTCGAGCGAGGGAACGGGAGCAGTCGCGGGCGACACGTCGGCGGCGAGCACGGCCGCCGCGTTGCCCTTCTCCAGCAGCTCCCGGCGCGGGCACGCACCGCGGCCGAGGATGCCCTGGATGGCGCGCACACAGGAACCGCATTCGGTGCCGGCCTTGGTGGCCGAAGCGATCTGGCGCGGGGTGCAGGCCCCGGCGGCCGCGTGGTCCTTGACCTGCTTGTCGGTGATCCCGAAGCAAGAGCAGACGTACACGCGGTTCACCTCCCTGGGCGATGGTTCGGCGAGCCATCCCCTATTCGGTGAGGCTTACCTAACCGTACCCAAAGTTAGGCAACCCTAAAAGCCCCTCATACGACAGTGGGGCGCGGATCACATCGATCCGTGCCCCACTGTCGTACGAAGCTACTTACTGATCCCTACTGGTCGCGGTACATCTCGGCGACCAGGAACGCCAGGTCCAGGGACTGGCTGCGGTTGAGCCGCGGGTCGCAGGCCGTCTCGTAGCGCTGGTGCAGGTCGTCGACGAAGATCTCGTCGCCGCCGCCCACGCACTCGGTGACGTCGTCACCGGTGAGCTCGACGTGGATGCCGCCCGGGTGGGTGCCGAGACCCTTGTGGACCTCGAAGAAGCCCTTGACCTCGTCGAGCACGTCGTCGAAACGGCGCGTCTTGTGGCCGGAGGCCGCCTCGAAGGTGTTGCCGTGCATCGGGTCGGTGACCCAGGCGACGGTCGCGCCCGAGGCGGTGACCTTCTCGACCAGCTCGGGGAGCTTGTCGCGGACCTTGTCGGCGCCCATGCGGACGACGAAGGTCAGCCGGCCCGGCTCGCGCTCGGGGTCCAGGCGGTCGATGTACGTCAGCGCCTCGTCCACCGTGGTGGTGGGGCCGAGCTTGATGCCGAGCGGGTTGGCGATCTGCGAGCAGAACTCGATGTGCGCGTGGTCCAGCTGGCGGGTGCGCTCACCGACCCAGACCATGTGGCCCGAGGTGTCGTACAGCCTGCCGGTCCGCGAGTCGGTGCGGGTCAGCGCACCCTCGTAGTCGAGCAGCAGCGCCTCGTGGCTCGAGTAGAACTCGACGGCCTTGAACTCGGCCGGGTCGGTGCCACAGGCCTTCATGAAGTTCAGCGCGTTGTCGATCTCCCGCGCGAGCTGCTCGTAGCGCTGCCCGGACGGGGAGGACTTCACGAAGTCCTGGTTCCAGGCGTGCACCTGGCGCAGGTCGGCGTAACCACCGGTGGTGAAGGCGCGCACCAGGTTCAGCGTCGAGGCCGACGCGTGGTACATGCGCTTGAGCCGCTCGGGGTCCGGGATCCGGGCCTCTTCGGTGAAGGCGAAGCCGTTGACCGAGTCGCCGCGGTAGGTCGGCAGGGTGATGCCGTCGCGGGTCTCGGTGTCCTTGGAGCGCGGCTTGGAGTACTGGCCCGCGATGCGGCCGACCTTGACGACGGGCACGGAGGCCGCGTACGTCAGGACGGCGCTCATCTGGAGCAGCGTCTTCAGCTTGGCGCGGATGTGGTCGGCGGACACGGCGTCGAAGGCCTCGGCGCAGTCGCCACCCTGAAGGAGGAACGCCTCGCCCTTGGCGACGGCTCCCAGACGGGCGCGCAGCTGGTCGCACTCACCGGCGAAAACGAGGGGAGGATACGACTCGAGGTCCGCGACGACAGCGCGCAGAGCCTCGGCATCGGGGTACGAAGGCTGCTGCGCCGCGGGAAGGTCTCGCCAGGTCGCCTTGGCGGCGGGGGCTTGGTTTTCAGCGTTCACGGTCACCTCGTACACATTACGGCGTCATTCGGCCTGTCCAGCCTTGCGACCACCTGATGAGACAGAAGCGGCTCGAAGGTTGACGAGGCCCGAAAATCCGGAATCCATGGTCATTCCGCGCCCTGAGACACATACACCGCCCGGGAGCCGTTCTGGGCTAAGGTGCGCAGCATGTACGCGCACTCGAACCAGAACTGGTGGTGGCCCGCTCCCGGCGGCCCACTCCTCGCGCGTACCTGAAGACACGACCGACGCGAAGGCCGCCCCGAGGGGCGGCCTTCCGCGTTCGGTGCAAGGACACCGTCCGGGCGGGGCCGCTCCTCCCACCGGAAGGACGCCCCTGCGAATGAACCTCAGCCGACTGCTCGACGACTCCTGCCCGCCGTTCGCCCTGCTGCGCCGGCGGACGCCCGGCCGCGACCACGACACCGTCGAGGTGCTGCTCGGCGCGGTCCACGAGGCCGAGCGCCTCGCCGACCTGCCCGTCGGAGAGCTGCCCACCCTCGCCCTGGTCCCCTTCCGGCAGATCCGGGAGCGCGGATTCGACGTACGCGACGACGGCACGCCGCTGAGCGTGCTGGTCGCCGAGGAGGCGTACGAGATCCCGCTCGCCGAGGCGCTGGACGCCCTGCCCGCCCACCGGGTCCGGGTCGAGGGCGGCGGCTTCGACGTCCCCGACGCCGCGTACGCGGACACCGTCGAGCGCGTCATCCGGGACGAGATCGGGCGCGGGGAGGGCGCCAACTTCGTCATCCGGCGCACCTACGAGGGCCGGATCGACGGCTTCGGCCGGGCCGACGCCCTCGCCCTGTTCCGGCGGCTCCTGCTGGGCGAGCGGGGCGCGTACTGGACCTACGTCGTCCACACGGGCGGGAGCACGCTGGTCGGGGCCAGCCCCGAGGTCCACGTACGGATGTCGGGCGGCACGGTGGTGATGAACCCGATCAGCGGCACCTACCGGTATCCCGCCGGGGGCCCGACGGCCGAGTCGCTCCTCTCCTTCCTCGGCGACCGCAAGGAGACCGAGGAGCTGTCGATGGTGGTCGACGAGGAGCTCAAGATGATGTGCACCGTCGGCGACATGGGCGGGGTCGTCGTCGGGCCCCGGCTGAAGGAGATGTCCCACCTCGCGCACACCGAGTACGAGCTGCGCGGCCGGTCCTCGCTGGACGTGCGGGAGGTGCTGCGGGAGACGATGTTCGCGGCGACGGTGACCGGCTCGCCGGTGCAGAACGCCTGCCGGGTGATCGAGCGGTACGAGACCGGCGGCCGCGGCTACTACGCGGGAGCGCTGGCCCTGCTCGGACTCGACGCCGCCGGGGCGCAGACGCTGGACTCCCCCATCCTGATCCGCACCGCCGACATCGACGGGGACGGGGTGCTGCGGGTGCCGGTCGGCGCCACCCTCGTACGGCACTCCGATCCGGCGGGCGAGGTGGCGGAGACGCACGCGAAGGCGGCGGGGGTGCTGGCGGCGCTGGGCGTTCGGGCGGCGGCGCCGCGCCCGGCCTTCGAGGGGGCACGGCTGGCGGACGATCCCCGGGTGCGTGCGGCCCTGGCGGCCCGGCGGGCGGACCTGGCTCCCTTCTGGCTGCGCATGCAGGAGCAGCCGGCCGCGCTGACCGGCCACGCGCTGGTGGTGGACGGCGAGGACACCTTCACCGCGATGCTGGCTCACGTGCTGCGGGTGGCCGGGCTGGAGGTGACCGTACGCCGCTACGACGATCCGGGACTGCGGGCGGCGGCCCTGGCCTGGGACGGGCCGGTCGTGCTGGGCCCGGGCCCGGGGAACCCGGCGGACGCGGGGGACCCGAAGATGCGGATGCTGCGCGGGCTGGCCGGCGATCTGCTGGCGGGGCACCGGCAGGGGCTGGTCGGGATCTGCCTGGGCCACGAGCTGCTGGCGGCCGAGCTGGGGATCCCGCTGGTCCGCAAGGCAGAACCGGCGCAGGGGGCACAGACCCGGATCGACCTGTTCGGGGAGCAGGAGGTGGTCGGGTTCTACAACACCTACACCGCGCGCTGCGACGACGCCGCGGCCGCTGACCTCGCCGCGCGGGGTGTCGAGGTCTCCCGCGACCCCGCCACGGGCGAGGTCCACGCCATCCGCTCCGCCGCGGCCGGCTTCGCGGGGGTCCAGTTCCACCCGGAGTCCGTCCTCACCCTGCGCGGCGCGGACCTGCTGCGCGAGCTCCTGACGGGGGTCATGGCCTACGGAGCCGGGACGAGGGTGTTCTCGGAGCAGCGGCCGGCCAGGTAGTCGGCGACGTTGGCGACGGTGGTGTCGATGATCTGGCCCACCGCGTCCGTCGTGTAGTACGCCTGGTGCGAGGTCACCACCACGTGCGGGAACGTGACGAGCCGGGCCAGGGTGTCGTCCTCGACGGGTTCCAGGGACTTGTCCAGGAAGAACACCCCGGCCTCGGCCTCGTAGACGTCGAGGCCGACCCCGGCGAAGCGGCCCGCCCGCAGCTCCGCGACCAGCGCGTCCGTGTCCACCAGCCCGCCGCGGCTGGAGTTCACCAGGATCGCGTCGTCCCGCATCAGCCGCAGCGCTGCCGAGTCGATGATGTGGTGGGTGGACTCCAGCAGCGGTACGTGCAGGCTGACCAGGTCCGAGGAGGCGAGCAGCTCGTCCTTTTCCACGTACTTCATGCCGAGCTCCACGCACGCCGGGTTGTGCGCGACGTCCCAGCCCAGCAGGTTCATCCCGAAGCCGTGTGCGATCCGGGTGAACGCCTCGCCGATCTTGCCGGTGCCGAGCACTCCCACCGTCCGGCCGCGCATGTCCCGGCCCATCAGCCCGTTCAGCCGGAAGTCGAAGTCCCGGGTCCGGTTCGAGGCCCGGACGATGCGCCGGTTCACGGCCAGCGCCAGGGTCCACGCGAACTCGGCCACGGAGTAGGGCGAGTAGTACGAGACCCGGCTGACCGTCATGCCCAGCTGCCGGGCCACGTCCAGGTCGATGTTGTTGAAGCCCGTGGAGCGCTGGGCGATCAGCTTCGTCCCGCCCGCCGCCAGGGTCCGCAGCACCCGGCCGTTCAGGTCCGCGTTCACGCTGGAGGAGACGATCTCGTACCCGGCCGCGATGGGCGCGGTGTCCTCTCTCATGAAGACGTCGAGGCAGCGCACCTCGTGCTGCCCCGCGAAGGCGCGCTCCAGGAGCGGCCGCTCGTCGGCGGTCACACCGAATGCCAGGATCTCCACGCGCTCACTCCCGTACGTCGTCCCCCATGGGCCGTTTGTCACCATACGACCCATGGGTCCGCGTCGCCGTTCAGCCGAAGAAGACCCCGACCTCCTTGTACAGCGCCGGGTCCACCGTCTTCAGCCTCGCCGTGGCCTCGGCGATCGGCACCCGCACGATGTCCGTCCCCTTGAGGGCGACCATCTTGCCGAAGTCCCCGTCGCGCACCGCGTCGATCGCGTGCAGGCCGAAGCGGGTCGCCAGCCACCGGTCGAAGGCGCTCGGCGTACCGCCCCGCTGGATGTGCCCGAGCACCGTCGTACGGGCTTCCTTCCCGGTCCGCGCCTCGATCTCCTTGGCCAGCCACTCGCCCACGCCCGACAGCCGGACGTGCCCGAAGGAGTCCTTGGTGGCGTCCTTGAGGACCAGCTCCCCGTCCGTGGGCATCGCGCCTTCCGCGACCACCACGATCGGCGCGTAGCTCGCCTTGAACCGGGAGGTCACCCAGGCGCAGACCTGGTCGATGTCGAAGCGCTGTTCCGGGATGAGGATGACGTTGGCACCGCCCGCGAGCCCCGAGTGCAGGGCGATCCAGCCGGCGTGCCGGCCCATCACCTCGACGACCAGGACCCGCATGTGCGACTCGGCCGTGGTGTGCAGCCGGTCGATGGCCTCGGTCGCGATGCCGACGGCGGTGTCGAAGCCGAAGGTGTAGTCCGTCGCGGAGAGGTCGTTGTCGATGGTCTTCGGCACGCCGACGCAGGGGATGCCGTATTCCTCGTACAGCTTGGCCACGACCCCGAGGGTGTCCTCGCCGCCGATCGCGATGAGCGCGTCCACCTCGTACTTGGCGAGGTTCTCCTTGATGCCGCGGACGCCGTTCTCCGTCTTGAACGGGTTGGTGCGCGAGGACCCGAGGATGGTGCCGCCCCGGGGCAGGATCCCGCGGACGGCGGGGATGTCGAGCGGGACCGTGGCCCCTTCGACCGCGCCCCGCCAGCCGTCCTTGAATCCGATGAACCCGTAGCCGTACTCCTGCTCGCCCTTGCGGACGACGGCCCTGATCACCGCGTTGAGCCCGGGGCAGTCGCCGCCGCCGGTCAGCACTCCGACCTTCATTGAATCTCCCTTCGCCATGACGGCCACGCTAGTGGTGACCCAGGTCACAGCGAGAGGTCTGGAAGAGTCAATTCGGGCGGAATTACGGGGCGTTGCGTACGCCTGTTCACTCGTACGAGGAAGTAAGTACGACCGACGCCACCGGCTACGCGTCGTCGAGGCCCCGCTCGATCGCGTACCGGACGAGCTCCACGCGGTTGTGCAGCTGGAGTTTGCCCAGGGTGTTCTGGACGTGGTTCTGCACCGTGCGGTGGGAGATGACCAGCCGCTCCGCGATCTGCTTGTACGAGAGCCCCTTGGCCACCAGCCGCAGCACCTCGGTCTCCCGGTCGGTCAGTTGCGGTGCCTTCGCGTCGTCGGAGGCGGCCGGCGCCGGGTCGGTGGCGAGGCGCCGGTACTCGCCGAGCACCAGCCCGGCCAGGCCCGGGGTGAACACCGGATCGCCGGCCGCCGTGCGGCGGACCGCGTCGATCAGCTCCTGAGCACCGGCGGACTTCATCAGGTAGCCGGTCGCACCGGACTTCACCGCCTCCAGGACGTCCGCGTGCTCGCCGCTGGCCGACAGGACGAGGACCCGCAGGGCGGGGTTGGCCCCCACCAGCTCCTTGCAGACCTGGACCCCGGGCATGCCGGGGAGGTTGAGGTCGAGGACCAGGACGTGGGGGGTGACGGCGCGGGCCCGGCGCACCGCCTCGGCGCCGTCCCCGGCGGTGGCCACCAGGTCGAAGCCGGCGGCGGCCAGGTCGCGGGCGACCGCGTCCCGCCACATCGGATGGTCGTCGACGACCATCACCTTGATCTCGTGCAACTCGCTCACTGGGTCCTCCCCCTCGGTACTTTCAGTTCCACCTCGGTGCCCTGCCCGGGGACGGACACCAGCTCGGCGCTGCCGCCGAGGTCACGCAGCCGGCCGCGGATGGACAGGGCCACTCCCATCCGGCCCTCGCCCTCCGCCTGGTCGAGCCTGCCCGCCGGAATGCCCGGGCCGTCGTCCCGGACGGTCACGATCACCTCGTCGCCCCAGTCCTCGAGCAGGATCCAGGCACGGGCCCCTTCCCCGGCGTGCTTGCGCACGTTGTCGAGGGCGGCGCCGACGGCCGCGGCCAGCTCCTTCGCCGCCGGCACCGGCAGCGGCACCGGGGTGCCCGGTTCGGCGAAGCTCACGCTGCACCCGGCGTGCTGGGCGAGCAGCGTGCGCAGGTCCAGCTCGCCTTCGTCCGCGCCGGGCTCGTCCACCTCGTACGCGTCCACCAGCGCGCCCCTCGACTCGTCGCGGGAGACCCGGGAGGGGTGCACCAGCCCGCTGGATACCAGCGTGCGCAGCGCCACCTCCTGCTCCCCGGCCATCCGGCCCAGCTCGGCGGCCTCGCCGCCCAGTTCGGTGCCGCGCCGCTGGACCATGGCGAGGACCTGGAGGACCCCGTCGTGGATGTCGCGGGCGAGGCGCTCGCGCTCGCGGGTGGCCGCCTCGATCTCCAGGGCGCGGGCGAGGGTGGCCTCACTGGCCCTGGCCACCTCGACGACGTAGCCGATCGCTATCGAGGCGACCCAGACCAGGAGGACGTTGTGCAGGGTGTCCCGGGTGGGCTCGCCGCCGTGGATGAGGATGTTGGCCGCGGCCACGAAGGTGGAGGCGAAGCCGGCCCAGCGCCAGCCGCCCTTGATGGCGAAGGCGAGGACCGAGCCCGCGGTCCAGATGCTGGGGAGGGTGGGGCCGCCGCCGGCGATCCGCTCGGCAGTGTCGGCGAGCGGGGTGAGCAGGATCCCGACGACGGCGACCGTGAGGTCGGCGCCGAGGAAGCGCTTGGTGCAGCTGGTGGCGTTCGCCACCTTGCGGTGGGTGGCGAGGGTCCAGAGCACGAGGACGGCGAGGTAGCCCGCCGCTATCTCCGGGCGGTCGAACCTCTTGTAGGCGGCGGCGAACAGCCCCACCGCGTAGAGCATGGTCAGCAGCCGGTACGCCGTCAGGGCGCGCCAGAGCGGCTGCTCGACCGACATCCGTACGACGCGTTCGCGTTTCGCCATCTCCCCCACCCCCCGCGGGCGGTACGCCCGTCGCTACTCCGCCTTGCCTTCGGCGTTCTCGGCCTTTTCGGCCTTTTCGGCCTTCTCGGCCTTGGCGGCGGCCTTTTCGGCGTCGGCGATCTGGCGCTTGGCCGCCGTCGCGTAGATGTCCACGTACTCCTGGCCGGACAGCTTCATGATCTCGTACATGACCTCGTCGGTCACCGAGCGGAGGATGAAGCGGTCGCTGTCCATGCCGTGGTAGCGGCTGAAGTCCAGGGGCTTGCCGATCCGGATCCCGGGGCGCATCAGCTTGGGGACCACCTTGCCGGGCGGCTGGATCTTCTCGGTGTCGATCATCGCCACCGGGATCACGGGGGCGCCGGTGGCCAGGGCCACGCGGGCCAGGCCGCCGGGCTTGCCGCGGTAGAGGCGGCCGTCGGGTGAACGCGTTCCCTCGGGGTAGATACCGAACAGCTCCCCCCGCTCGATGACCTCGATGCCGCTCTTGATGGCGGCCTCACCGGCCCCGCGCGCACCGGAGCGGTCCACCGGGAGCTGGCCGACGCCCTTGAAGAAGGCGGCCGTCAGCTTGCCCTTGACTCCCGGGGAGGTGAAGTACTCCGCCTTCGCGATGAAGGTCACCTTGCGGTCCAGCACCGCCGGCAGGAAGAAGGAGTCGGAGAAGGACAGGTGGTTGCTCGCGAGGATCGCCGGCCCCTCGGCGGGAATGTTCTCGAGGCCCTCCACCCACGGCCTGAAGGCGAGCTTCAGGGAACCGCCGATGGAGAACTTCATTGCGCCGTAGATCAACTCGAAAGCCTTCCTGTGTCTGTCGAACAGACCATATCCCCTGGCTCTCCCGGCAGCGGCCCGACGACCCTGGTCGGTGCCACCCCGGTCGCGTACGGTGAAGTCACACAGAGCAACGCACCCACCTGATGTACATCATGATCAAGGAGACCCTGGTGCCCGTCCTCCCTGGAGCCGAGCCGTTCCGCCACGAGGGCGGAGAGGTCGGCGTCCTTCTCTGCCACGGCTTCACCGGTTCCCCGCAGTCGCTGCGCCCCTGGGCCGAGTATCTGGCCGGGAAGGGGCTCACGGTGTCGCTGCCGCTGCTGCCCGGGCACGGCACGCGCTGGCAGGACATGCAGCTCACGGGCTGGCAGGACTGGTACGCCGAGGTGGACCGGGCGCTGCGGGAGCTGCTGGACCGGTGCGAGCGGGTGTTCGTCTTCGGCCTGTCCATGGGCGGCGCGCTGACCCTGCGGCTGGCGGCCAAGCACGGGGACGCCATCAGCGGCATCGTCCTCGTCAATCCGGCCAACAAGGTGCACGACCCGCTGGCCTTCGCCCTTCCCGTGGCCCAGCACTTCATCCGGTCGACGCCGGGCATCGCGAGCGACATCGCGAAGCCGGGGTCGGACGAGGTCGGCTACGACCGGGTCCCGACGCGGGCCGCGCACTCGCTGCGGAAGTTCCTCCAGCTCGTGGACACCGAGCTGCCGCAGGTCACGCAGCCCGTGCTGCTGCTGCACAGCCCGCAGGACCACGTCGTACCGCCGGTCGACTCGGCGCGGGTGCTGGCGCGGATCTCGTCAACCGATGTCACCGAGACCCTGCTGGAACAGAGCTACCACGTCGCGACGTTGGACCATGACGCGGAGCGGATCTTCGCGGACAGCTATGCGTTCGTCGGCCGACTGGCGGAGAGCGTGGGCAGGGAGGGGGCGCAGGCGGGTGGCTGAGCACGAGGAGCAGTCGGGCGGGGTTCCGCCGCTGGACGAGGAAGCGGCGTGGGCGGCGATCGTCGCCGGGTACGGGCAGGAGCCGCCGGACCCGCCGGGGTCCCGGCCGTTCAAGCCGATCGAGAACCTCATGCTGCCGGAGGAAGACGTCAAGCCGCTGCCGCCGGAGCCGGAGCCCAAGCCGGAGCCCGAGCAGGAGCCCGAGCAGGATCCGGAGCCGAGACCGGAGCCCCCGGCGGCGCTGGGCAGCTCGGTGGTCTTCGCCCCGGGCGTCGGCGTCGCGGGCCCGCGCGACCACTCGCTCGCGGAGCCGGCGGACGAGGGCCACTTCGTGCCCCCGGAGCCGGAGCTCCCGGAGGCGGACACCACGTCGAAGTTCGCCTGGCTGGCGGTGGTCGGCGGGCCGGTGCTGCTGCTCCTGGCGGTGCTGTTGCAGTGGGAGATGACCTGGTGGCTGACGACGCTGGGCATCGGCGGCTTCCTGGGCGGCTTCGCGACGCTGGTCGCGCGCATGGCGCACGGCGACGACGATGACGACGACCCGGGCCGCGGAGCGGTGGTGTAACTGGGGCTCGATCGCCGGGGGTCCGGGGGCAGAGCCCCCGGCTACGGCGCCGCAGTTACCGCGCAGCGGGGAGGCGGAGGGCCGCCAGGACCGGGAGGTGGTCCGTGGCCGCCACCAGGTCCGCGGGGGTCACGCCCGGCAGCCCCGCCGGGACGCCACAGCCCAGCACCTCCACGCCCTTCGTCGCGAAGACCGCGTCGATGCGCCGCTCCGGTGCCGACACCGGGAAGGTCCGTTCCCCGCCCCACGGGGCCACCGACCAGCAGTCCTGCAACGTGCCCGCGAGCTGCCCGAAGGCCGGGCCGTCCGGTCCCTCGTTCACATCGCCCGCGGCGATCCCGTACGGGGTGTCCAGCGCCGCGACCCGGTCCAGGAGGCGATCCGCCTGGGCCCGCCGTTCCGCCCGGTCCAGGGACAGGTGCGCGGAGACCAGGCCCGCCCGGGCGCCGCCGATCCGGACCACCGCCGTCGCGAAGCCCCGCCGGTGCAGGCCGGGGGTGTGCGGCAGCAGCACGTCCTCCGTCCGCTCCACGAACACCCGCAGCGAGCACATCAGCAGCGGCCCGGCCGCCGTCGCGCCCCCGCCGAGCACCACCAGGTCACACTTCGCGGCGAGCCTCGCCGCGTGTTTGCGCCACCGGAAGAACCGCGGCGCCTCCTGCACGAACACGAGGTCCGGTGCGCAGGCCCGGATGACCCGGGCAAGCGCCTCCTCGTCGTCGCGCAGCGAGCGGATGTTGTAGCTGAGCACCCGGATCACGGCAGAACCGTCGGGCTCCGTACGGGACTTCGGCAGCTGGTCCATGCCCGGCAAGATACGCAGCCGCCCGCCGCTCCCCCAAGGGGCGCGGCGGGCGGTCACGTATACGAGGGGAAGGGTCAGCCCTGGCGTGCCAGGTCCGCCGCGCCCACGAGTCCGGCCTTTCCGCCCAACTGGGCGGCCAGCACCTGCGCGTGCGGACGCCAGGCGCCGCCGACCAGCCAGCGCTTGAAGGACTTGCGGATCGGGTCCAGGACCAGGTCGCCCTCGTCGGAGACCCCGCCGCCGACGATGAACGCGGACGGGTCGAACAGCGAGGCCAGGTCGGCCAGGCCCGCGCCGGCCCAGCGGGCCAGTTCGCGGAAGGCGTCGATGGCCACCAGGTCGCCCTGCCGGGCGGCCTCGCTGATGTGCTTGCCCTCGATGCCCTCGGGGGTGCCGTCGCCGAGCGAGAGCAGGATGGTCGCGTTCTCGGGGGTGGCGTTGGCGCGCTGCTTGGCGTAGCGGACGAGCGCGCGCCCCGAGGCGTACTGCTCCCAGCAGCCCTGGCTGCCGCAGCCGCACAGCAGGCCGTCCGGGACGACCCGGATGTGGCCGAATTCGGCGGCGACGCCGAAGCGTCCGCGCCGCAGCTTGTTGCCGATGATGATGCCGCCGCCCAGGCCGGTGCCGAGCGTGATGCAGATGACGTCGTCGTGGCCCTGGCCGGCGCCGAAGCGGTACTCGCCCCAGGCGGCGCAGTTCGCGTCGTTCTCGACGACGACGGGCAGGCCGATGCGCTGCTCGACCTTGTCCTTGAGCGGCTCGTGCCGCCAGTTGATGTTCGGGGCGAAGAGCACGGTGGCGCGCTTGTCGTCCACGTAGCCCGCGGCGCCGATGCCGACGGCGTCGATGGTGTGGTTGCTGCTGACCGCGGAGACGGCGGTGCAGATGGCCTCCGTCACTCCGTCCGCGGTCGGCGGGGTGGGCACCTTGTACGTCTCAAGGATGGTGCCCTCTTCGTCGACCACGCCGGCCGCGATCTTCGTGCCGCCGATGTCGACGCCGATGGTGAGTCCCATTAGTCCCTCGGTTTCCGGTCAAACCCCGCCACGGCCAACCGTACCCGAGGGCGGGACCCCCCAAGGGTTCAGTCGAGATCGATCCGCTCGGCCGGGCCGTCGTCGGGGCCCTCGTCACGGGGGTCGCGCTCGCCGGGCGCCTGCCGCGGAGCCGGGGGTTCGCCCCGCGTCCAGCGGCGCTCGTGGCCCTCGACGGCCGAGCGGTAGGCGGCGAGCAGCTCGGATCCGGCGGCCGCGAGGTGGTCGAAGACCTCGGGGTTGCGCTCGACGACGGGCTTGGCGGCGGTCTTGGCCTGGTTGACGAACTGACGCACGGCACCCTGGGCGGCGCTGCCGATCAGGGGGTTGTTCAGCCCGGAAACCTTGTCCGCGACGGCCTCGAAGAGCTTGAACAGCTCCTCGGCGGCGGTCCCGGTGCCCTGGCCCCCCGTCCCGCCCTGCCCGCGCAGGCGCTCCTTCTCTGCGGCGAGGTCCTCGGCGCAGGCCTTGGCCCAGGCGTCGTCGTCGGTGGGGCGGTCGGTGGCCTCGCTCATGGCGGACTCTCCTGCTGCAGCTGCTGTGCGTGCGGTACGGGCTACCTTCGACGGTACCCGAACGGCGGTACGGGGATCAGGACGTGCGGGGCCACAGGCCCGGGTCCGGGGTGAAGCGGATGCGGAGGGCGTCCTCGGCCAGGGCGGCGCCGGAGACGGTGCAGCGGCGCAGCGCCGCGGGCAGCGGAACGATCCTGCGGTACGGGCCCACGGTGAGCAGCAGCTCGTCGCCCCGCCGGATCAGGTCGAGCTCGCGCTTGTGCGCACCGGGCAGCGGGACCACCCAGACGAGCACCCCGTCCTCGGCGAGCCGGTCCTCGACCGCCCATGCCCGGCGGGGCGCGGGCCGCTGCGGGACGAGGCCGTCGGTGGCGGCGAGCGGTTCCAGGTCCTGCGGGCCGCGCGGGTCCCGGCCGAGGTGGCCGAGCCGGACCACGGGAAGCTCGCCGGCCCACTGGGCGGCGTACTTCTCCTGCTGGGCGGCGAGCCCGGCGAGCCAGGGGTCGACGGAGCCCTCGGGGAGCAGGCGGTTGGCGACGACGGCGGAGACGGGAAGCTGCTGGAGGGCGAGCCCGAGCCGCCCCGGCCGGATCGCGTCGGCGGCGGCCGGTCCCGGTTCGGCGACCAGCCGGACCTCGGTGGTGGCGGCCTCGATGACGGCCTGGACCGCGGCGAGCTCCTCGTCCCACCGGGCGGCGGCCTCGTAGAGCCACTGCGCGGGCATGGGCACACCGGCCAGCTGGGCCAGTACGGGCCGCAGGGCGCGGGCGGCCTGCCGCTCCGCGGGGAGCAGCCGGGCGAGGTAGCGGCGCAGCTGGGCGGGGAGGGCCAGGGTGGCCAGGGCCTGGTGGAGCGGGGGCAGGTCGACGACGACGAGGTCGAATCCCGGCGCGGAGGCGGCCCGTCGCAGGGCGCGCAGCAGTGCGAACTGCTCGGCGCCGGGCAGTTCGGTGAGTTCCTCGGCGCCCAGCGGCCGGGCCCCGACCATGCCGAGGAGGGCGGATCCGCGCTCCTGGAGGGCGACGAGTTCCTCCCGGAACTCCTCGCCGGAGTCCACCCGGGCCACCCGGACCCCGCCGGCCACCGGTACGGCCGACAGCCCGGGCGCGACCTCGGCGGGCTCCCCCACCGGCTCCCCGGTCAGGGCGGAGAGGGGGTCCCCGGCGTCGCCGGACAGCAGCAGCACCCGCCGCCCCTGCCGGGCCGCGGCGAGGGCGGTGGCCGCGGCCACGGTGGTCCGGCCGGCCCCGCCGGGTCCGGTGATCAGCAAGGTGTGCACGGTGTCGCGCCTCAGCCGGTCGATTCCACGCGCTTCTTCAGACCGGCCAGGGCGCGGTCGATGATGACCTTCTCGGCCTTGCGCTTGATCATGCCGAGCATGGGGATCTTGACGTCCACGGTCAGCTGGTAGGTGACCTCGGTGCGCTTGCCGCCGTCCAGCGGGGCCAGCCGGTACGAGCCGTCCAGCTGGCGCAGCATCTGCGACTTGTCCAGGGTCCAGCTGACCTCGTCCTCGCCCTTCCAGGTGTAGGCGAGGGTGTGGTCGTCCTTGATCGCGCCCGCGTCGAGCAGCAGCCGGACCTTCTCGGCGCGGCCTTCGGCGTCGGAGGCCAGCACCTCGGCCTCCTTCACCTCGCCAGTCCACTCGGGGTAGCGGGCGAAGTCGGCGATCACGGCCATCACGTCGGCCGGCGAGGCGTCGATCGTGATGCTTGAGCTGGTGTGTTCCGCCATCGCGGTGGCTCCTCCAGAGAGTTTTCGAGGAAGTGTGCGGCCTCCGGCCGCCGCCCGAAGGCTACCGTGCGTGCGGAGCTCACCACTCCAGGGCCCAGGGCCTCCCGGTCGCCGCGAAGTGACCGACGTTCACGCACTCCGTGCCGCCGATCCGCATCCGCCGTGCGAGCGGCTGGTGGACGTGCCCGAAGAGGGCGTACTTGGGGCGGGTGCGCCGGATCGCGGCCAGCAAGGCCTCGCTGCCGCGTTCGAAGCGGCGCGCGACCGTGTCGTAGCAGAGCTCCGGCACCTCCGGCGGGATGTGTGAGCACAGTACGTCCACCTCGCCCAGCGCCTCCACCTTGGCGGCGTACTCCTCGACGTCCACCTCGTACGGGGTCCGCATCGGCGAGGGCAGCCCGCCTCCGACGAAGCCGAAGACCCGCCCGCCGATCTCCACGCGCTGCCCGTCGAGCACCGTGAAGCCGTGGCGGTCGGCGTACTCCGGCCACAGGGCCGGGATGTCCACGTTGCCGTAGGTGGCGTACGTCGGGGTGGGGAAGGCGGCGAACATCTGCGCGTACTGGCGGCGCACGGCGCCCTCGATCAGCCGGTCCCGGTCCAGCCCGGCCCACAGCTGCCGCCCGAAGGCGTGGGCCTCGGCGAAGCGGCGCGCGGTGCGCAGCTCGACGATCCGGTCGGCGTTCTCGACGCCGAACAGGTCGGGGAAGATCCCGCGCGAGTGGTCGGCGTAGTCGAGGAAGAGCACGAGGTCACCGAGGCAGATCAGCGCGTCGGCACCGTCCCCCGCCCGGGCGAGGGCCTCGGCGTTGCCGTGCACATCGCTCACGACGTGGACCCGGGTGCGGGACCCGCTGCGGACCCCGGCGCGGCTCGATCCGCTCGTGCCCGTCTGCCCGTCCCGCATGCTGCCACCCATGCGGCCACCCTAGGGCGGCGGGGTGACGGCGGGGTAGAGGGGGTGGCAGATGCAGCCGGACCTGCGGTTACTTCCGAGTCGCCGAAGGGGTCGACTAGTGTCGGCACGAAAGGCCCGCGTCATGTGACGCACGGAACATCTGGCCGGTTCCCTCTATCCGGAACCCACTACCGGTGGGTAACGTCCGGTCGGTCCACATGGTGGCGATGGCGCCCAGAGGAGCAGCAGTCTTGCGCGAGTTCAGCCTTCCGGCCCTGTACGAGGTCCCGTCGGACGGGAACCTGACGGATCTCATCCGCCGCAATGCCTCGCAGCATCCCGACACCGCTGTCATGAGCCGCAAGGTCGACGGCCGGTGGCAGGACGTGACCGCGACCGAGTTCCTGGCCGAGGTCCGGGCCACGGCCAAGGGCCTGATCGCGGCCGGCATCCGGCCCGGCGACCGGGTCGCCCTGATCTCCCGCACCCGCTACGAGTGGGTGCTGATCGACTTCGCGATCTGGACGGCGGGCGGCGTCACCGTCCCGGTGTACGAGACCAGCTCCCCCGAGCAGATCCAGTGGATCCTCGGCGACTCCGGCGCCGTCGCCGCGGTCGTCGAGAGCCCCGGGCACAGCGCGGCCGTGGCCTCGCTGCGCGACCGGCTGCCGGAACTGCGCGAGGTCTGGGAGATCGAGCAGGGCGCCCTGGAAGCGCTGAAGAGCGCGGGCGCCGGGATCACCGACGACGAGGTCGACGAGCGCAGCAGCATCGCAGGCGCCGACGACCCGGCCACCATCGTCTACACCTCCGGCACCACCGGCCGCCCCAAGGGCTGTGTGCTGAGCCACCGCAACTTCTTCGCGGAGTGCGGCAACGTCGTCGAGCGGCTGGGCCCGCTCTTCCGCACGGGCGAGTGCTCGGTGCTGCTCTTCCTGCCGGCGGCGCACGTCTTCGGTCGCCTGGTGGAGGTGGCGGCCGTACTGGCGCCGATCCGGCTGGGCTGCGTACCGGACATCAAGAACCTGACCGACGAACTGCAGTCCTTCCGGCCCACGCTGATCCTGGGCGTGCCCCGGGTCTTCGAGAAGGTCTACAACTCGGCGCGCGCCAAGGCGCAGGCCGACGGCAAGGGCAAGATCTTCGACGCCGCCGCCGAGACCGCGATCGCCTACAGCCGGGCGCTGGACACCCCCCGCGGGCCGTCCTTCGGCCTGAAGCTCAAGCACAAGATCTTCACCAAGCTCGTCTACAGCAAGCTGCACACGGTGCTGGGCGGGCGCGGCGAGTACGCGATCTCCGGCGGCGCGCCGCTGGGCGAGCGCCTGGGCCACTTCTTCCGCGGCATCGGCTTCACGGTCCTGGAGGGCTACGGCCTGACGGAGTCCTGCGCGGCCACGGCCTTCAACCCCTGGGACCGGCCGAAGATCGGTACGGTCGGCCAGCCGCTGCCCGGTTCCGTGGTGCGCATCGCGGACGACGGCGAGGTGCTGCTGCACGGCGAGCACGTCTTCAGCGGCTACTGGAAGAACGAGACGGCGACCGCCGAGGCGCTGACCGACGGCTGGTTCCACACCGGCGACGTCGGCACCCTCGACGAGGACGGCTACCTCGCGATCACCGGGCGCAAGAAGGAGCTCATCGTGACCGCGGGCGGCAAGAACGTCGCGCCCGCCGTGATCGAGGACCGGATCCGGGCGCACGCGCTGGTCGCGGAGTGCATGGTCGTCGGCGACGCGCGGCCGTTCGTGGCCGCGCTGGTCACCATCGACGAGGAGTTCCTCGGCCGGTGGGCCGCGGAGAACGGCAAGCCGGCCGGTGTGACGGCGGCGGAACTGCGCGAGGACGCGGAGCTCAACGCCGCCGTCCAGAAGGCCGTCGACGACGGCAACGCGGCGGTTTCCAAGGCGGAATCGGTGCGGAAATTCCGCATTCTGCCCTCCCAGTTCACGGAGGAGTCGGGCCACATCACGCCCTCGCTGAAGCTCAAGCGGAATGTGGTCGCGAAGGACTTCGCGGACGAGATCGAAGCCCTGTACCGGAGCTAGTCCTCGGCGAGGATCCGGGCCATGTTCCGCTCTGCGAGGGCGGTGACGGTCACGAACGGGTTCACGCCGAGCGAGCCGGGGATCAGGGAGCTGTCGACCACGTACAGCCCCTGGTACCCCTTGGCCCGGCCGTAGAGGTCGGTCGCCTCCCCGAGGACGCAGCCGCCGAGCGGGTGGTAGGTGAAGTTGTCGGCGAAGGTCCTGTTGTCGCCGAAAAGGTCGTACCGGTAGATGGTGAAGTTGCGCCGGTTGATGCGGTCGAAGAGGTTCTTCGCCGCGTTGACCGAGGGCGTGTTCTGGTCCCGCCGCCAGTTGAGCCGGGCCGAGTCGGTGGCGGCGTCGTACGTGAAGTGCCCGCGCTCGGGGTTCTTGGTGATGGCCAGGTACATCGAGATCCAGTGCTCGATGCCCATGGGGAGCGGGGCGATCTCGGCGAAGACCGGGTTCGCAGCGTTGTCCCAGTCGTCGATGCCCAGGGCGGGCATGGTGGCCTGGTTGCAGCCGACGGTGTCCCACAGGTGGTTGGCGCGGGCGGTCATGACGTTGCCGTTGTGGCCCCAGCCGAGCCCGACCCGGTCGCTGAGCGCGGGCAGCGTCCCGGTCTCGCGGGCCCGCAGCAGGATCTCGGTGGTGCCCAGGCTCCCGGCCCCCAGGAAGAGCCGCCGGCAGCCGAGTTCGCGGACCTGGATGACCCTTCCGGTGAGATCGCTGGTCCGCACGGTCAGCACGTACCCCCCGGCGGGGTCCTGCCGTACGCCGACCACGTGCTGCATGGTCTCGATGGTGACGTTGCCGGTGCCGATCGCGGCCGCGAGGTAGGTCTTGTCGACGCTCTTCTTGCCGTGGTTGTTGCCGTAGATGACCTCCCCGGCCAGGGCTGATTTCGTGGCGGTGCCGGCCGCCTCGCGCTGCATGTAGGCGAAGTCGTAGACGTTGGGGACGAAGACGGTCTTCAGGCCGGTGTTGTGGGCGTGTTTGCGGGAGATCCGGGCGAAGCGGTACCACTCGGTGGACTCGAACCAGGCCGGGTCGATTTCGTTGACCCCGAGCATGGCGCGGGCGCGGGGGTAGTAGGTGCCGTACATCTCGTCGGCGTCGACCGCCGGCAGCACCTCGGAGAAGTACGAACGCCGCGGCGTCGGCGCCATCCCGCCGTTGACGAGGGATCCGCCGCCGACGCCGCGGCCCACGTACACGGACATGTCGCCGTAGTTCACGCGGTCGAGGACGCCGGGGTACGGGCTGATGTCGCGGTTGACCACGTCGAGCCAGAGGAACTGGGCGAGCGGGGCCTCGGTGCGCGTGCGGAACCACATGGAGCGCTGGTCGGGCGCGGAGGTGGAGGGGAAGACCTTTCCGTCGGGCCCGGGGGTGTCCCAGAGCCGGCCCATTTCGAGGACGACGGTGCGCACGCCGGCCTGCCCGAGGCGCAGCGCGGCGACGGCGGCCCCGTAGCCGGACCCGACGACGATGGCGGGCGCGTACTGAGCCGCCTGTGGCTCGGCCGCGGCCGCGGAGGACAGCCCGATCCGCGTGAACCCGAGCGCTGCGGCGGTCTGCAGAGCGGCCAGTCCGAGGACATGACGGCGCGTCAGATTTGGTGTCATGGCCGCATGATGTGCGGAATCCACCCTTCCACCCATACGCCGCACAGCCAGACATCTGAGAGACAGTCAGCCATGGCTCCCAAAATCCGGCCTCGCCGGCGATCGAGGCGCCGCAGCCGTCAGAGCAGCTCGCGGAGGCGGTCCGCCAGGAGGTCCCAGCGCCAGCGGTCCTCGACCCAGGCACGCCCGCGCTCGCCCATGCGGGCCCGCAGGGCCGGGTCCAGCAGCAGGGCCACCACGCGATCCGCCGCGTCGGCCGGGACACCGCCCCGCACGACCCACCCCGTCTCCCCGTCCAGCACCGCGTCGGGCGCTCCGCCCGAGTCGCCCGCGACCACCGGCAGGCCCGTCGCCGAAGCCTCCAGGTAGACGATCCCCAGGCCCTCGACGTCCAGCCCGCCCCGCCGGGTCCGGCACGGCATGGCGAAGACGTCCCCGGCCCCGTAGTGGGCGGGCAGTTCGGACCACGGGACCGATCCCGTGAAGACCACCGAGTCCGCGACGCCCACGGAAACCGCCAGCGCCCGCAGGTCGGACTCGTACGGCCCGCCGCCCACGATCAGCAGCACCGCGTCGGGCACCGCCGCCAGGATCCTCGGCATCGCCTCGATCAGCGTGTCCTGCCCCTTCCGCGGCACGAGCCGGGACACGCACACCACCACCGGCCGGTCGGTCAGCCCGAGCCGCGCCCGGACCTCCGCCCCGCCCGACTCCGGGTGGAAGGTCTTCTCGTCCACGCCCGGCGGCAGCTGCACCATCCGGGCCGCCGCGCGGTCCGTCAGCGTCGAGGCGATCCGCGAGCGCGTGTACTCCCCCAGGTAGGTCAGGGTGTCGGTGCCCTCGCCGATCCGCCGCAGCAGCTGCCGCGCCGCCGGCAGCTGGGCCCAGCCCGCCTCGTGCCCGTGCGTGGTCGCCACGATCCGCTTGGCCCCCGCCCGCCGCAGCGCCGGGCCCATCAGCCCCAGCGGGGCCGCCGCCCCGAACCACACGGACTCGCAGCCGTGTTCGCGCAGCAGGCCCACCGCCCGCCGCGTCACGCGCGGGGTCGGCAGCAGCATGGTCGTGCGGTCGCGCACCACCTGGAAGGGCTGCTCGGCGTCGAAGGCCGCGGTGGCCTCGCGGCCCTCCGCGCTGTGCTTCCAGGTGGAGGCGTACACGACGACCCGGTCGGGATCCAGCCGCAGCGCCATGTTGTGCAGGAAGGCCTGGATGCCGCCCGGTCGCGGGGGGAAGTCGTTGGTCACGATCAGCGTCTTGTGCATTGCCTGCCGACAGTACCGGACGCGTGCGGCGCTCAGCGGAGCCAGTCGCGCAGGGCCTCCTGCCAGGCCTTCGTCAGCCCCGCCCGGTCCACGCCGAGCGCCTCGTCCAGTGCCGTCGGCAGCGGCTCCCGGGCCGCCCGCTCGTACAGGTCGACCAGGGCCTCCTCGCCCCATTCCGCCGCGATCAGCCGGCAGGCCAGCCACGCGCCCTCGTACGCCCGGGCCAGCGCCTCCGAGTCGCCGCCGAAGGCGAAGGCCTCCGTGGCGGGCAGCTCGGCGGGCACCTCGCCCCGCCGCACGGCCCGGCCCAGCGCGGGGGCGCCCTGCCCCGGCGTGGTGGGGCCGCCGCGGTACGCCGCCCAGTCCGCGAAGCCCTCGGAGAGCCACAGCGGGGTGGTGGCGGAGGTCGCCGCCCGGGTGGCCACATGGGTGACCTCGTGGGTCAGGACGATCCGCCGGCCCGCCTCGCCCAGCTCGCCGTACCCCTCCGGGTTGACCACCACCCGGTCCGCGGGAGCGGGTCCCGCGCCCACCCGGCCGGTGGTGACGGCGCCCATGCCCCGGTACGCGTCGGCCGTCCCGCCCAGCAGCTCCGCCATCCGCGCCAGTGATCCCGGGACCAGCACCACCACCCGCCCGGCCCACGGCCGGGGCCACGCGGCGCTCGCCGCGGGCACCGCCCGGTCGGCCTCGGCGGCGATCCCCCGCAGGGTGTCCTCGCTCTGCCCCGAGCCGCCCAGCACCAGCGAGTGCGTGCCCCGGACCACCGACACCGGCCCCTGGTCCCACAGCTGCGGCGGCGTGCCCGGAGCGGGCCGGTCCGCCGCCACCCGCCACGTGCCGCCGTCGCCGTGCAGTTCGAGCTCGCGGGCCGAGCCGGCCGGGGCCGGGTCGTAGCCGGTGAGCCGGTAGCGCAGCTCCGCCCGTACGAGGGCCCGTACGCCGTCCCGCCGCACCGAGGCGACCTCGTACGCCCAGTCCTCGACGGGGATGCCGGCCAGCCGCTCGGGCGGCGTCCGCGACCAGTCGGCCACGGCCCGGCGGACGTCCTGCTCGGCCGTGTCGGCCGGCCGCAGCGCGCACCCGGCCAGCAGGAGGCACAGCAGGAGCGGCAGCGCGCGTACGAGACGACGACCCGGGAGCATCAGCCGATCGTACGCAAGGGCGGGTTACCCGAGGTCAGGGCCGGGTCACCGCGGACACCGGCATCATCCCGACGGGGTCGTAGCGGACCCGGGCCCCGGGGTACGGGGCGTGCACCACCTGGCCGTTGCCGACGTACATGCCGACGTGGCTGGCATCCGAGCGGTACGTCACCAGGTCGCCAGGGCGGGCCTGCGACAGCGGCACCTGGCGGCCCGCGTGGCGCTGGGCCTGCGACGTGCGCGGCAGCGAGACCCCGGCCTGGCGGTAGGACCAGACCATCAGCCCGGAGCAGTCGAAGCCGGAGGGGCCGGTGGAGCCCCACACGTACGGGCGGCCGACCGCGGCCCGGGCCGCCATCACGGCGGTCGCGGCGCGCCCCGAGGAGGCGCCCAGGGAGGACAGCTCGGGCAGCGCGTCGGGGCGGCCGCCCGAGCGGGAGGCGCGCTCGAAGTCGGCCCGCTCCTCGGAGGGCATGGCGTTGAGCAGCCGCCGGGCGGCCGCGAGCTTCGCCGTGACCGAGCGCTTGTGCCGGGCCACGTCGGCGCGCAGCGCGTCGAGTTCGGCGAGTTTGCGGGAGGCCTCCCGGCGCTCCTGGCCGAGCCGGCGCTGCTCCTCGCGGAGTTCGTCCAGCTGCCGGGCCTGGCGGCCGGTCAGCCGGTCCAGGGCGGCGGCCTGCGCCAGGTACGCGTCGGGGTCCTCGGCCAGCATCAGGCCGACGGCGGGCTCGATGCCGCCGCTGCGGTACTGGGCCCCGGCGAAGGTGCCCAGGATGCCCCGCATGGTGTTGATGCGTTCCTGACCGCGGGCGACCAGGTCCTGGGCGCGGTTGACCTCGGCGCGCAGCCGGGCGGCCTTCTCGCCCGCCTCGTTGAAGCGCTCGGTGGCCTGCTCGGCCTCCTCGAAGAGCCGGTCGACCTGGGCGCGGGAGCCCGCTGCGGGGTCCTGCGGGAGGCCGGGGGCCGCGCTGGCGGGTGCTCCCGTCATGGCGACCGCGGCCGTGGCCGCGGCGGCGGTGAGGACGGTGACCTTGGGGTTCCGGTCGAGGCTGCCGAGCCCGGGCCGGCGATGGGACGCCACGTGAAACCGCTCCCTTCCGCTGGGCGTGGCCCGGGTCCGCCCCCCGTGGACGGACGTGTGCCGGGTTCCGCGCTGGCAGACAGTAGCCGCGCCACCGGGCACCGGCCAACGACCGCCGACGGGCACGCACAGTGACGCCCCGCCGGAGACGCAGGTCACCGGCGGGGCGTGGGGTCAGAGCGGAGCCCTGCAATTCGCCCGGATGGGCGGTGTGCGGCGCGTCAGATGCGGACGCCGAACTGGAAGGGCATGTTGTCCATCGACTCGTACTTGATGCCGCCGCGCGGGTTGGAGGCGTGCAGCGTCATGTTGTTGCCGGCGTAGAGGCCGACGTGGTGCAGGTCTCCGTAGAAGAAGACCAGGTCACCGGGCTGGAGCTGGCTGCGGCTGATGCGCGTGCCGTCGTTGGCCTGGGTGTAGGTGGTGCGGGTGATGCTCACGCCGGCCTGCTTGTACGCCCACTGGGTCAGCCCGGAGCAGTCGAAGGCGCTCGGGCCGGTGGCGCCGGAGACGTACGCGCCGCCCAGCTTGGTCTTGGCGGCCGCCAGGGCGGCTCCGGCGCGGCCGGAGGCACTCACGTTGCCGAGGTCGACGCGCTGGCTCTCGCTGCGGCTGGCGCGCGACTCCTCGTCCTTGAGCGCGGCACGCTCCTGCGCGGTGAGGGTGTTGAGCAGCGCCTGGGCCTCGGCGAGCTTGTCCTGCGAGACCTTCTTCTTCTCGCCGAGCTCCTTGCGGGTGGCGTCGAGGTCGGCGAGCTTGCCGGCGGCCTCCTGGCGCTGCTGCGCGAGGCTGCGCTGCTTCGCCTGGATCTTCTGGACCGCTTCGACCTGCTTGCCGCTCAGGTGCTCCAGGGAGGAGGCCTTGTCGAGGTAGCTGTCGGGGTCCTCGGAGAGGAGGAGGGCGAGCGACGGATCTATGCTGCCGCTGCGGTACTGCGCGCTCGCCATCGAACCGAGGGTGCTGCGCAGCTCGTTGAGGTCGCCCTGGCCGCGCGCGACCTGGTCCTGGAGCTGCCCGATCTCCTTCTCGAGCTTCTCCTGGCGTTCCTTGGCCCCGTTGAACTTCTCGGTGGCCTGCTCCGCCTCTTCGTAGAGCGCGTCGACTTGGGACTTGACCTCGTCCTTGCTCGGCTTCGCCGGGGCCGCGGTGGCGCCCTGGGAGGAGAGCGCGACGGCCGCGGCCGCGGTTGCGGTCAGCACGGTCACACGAGCGCGGGTCGGCTGCTTGGGTCGACGGTGGGACGCCACGAAGGCGAGCTCCTTCTTCCTAGAGCCGCCGAAGAACGCAACTCGGCAGCACCTCCGCTGCCACCCCTAATGAGTGATCTACCGCACGAAGGTTTGAGGAGACCCTAGTGACCCATCTGTGATCAGTTCAAATCCTGCCGGGAAAAAAGTCGGTCGCCGACCAGGTTCTTTACCTACAGCGCACGCTCTGTACCGGGCACTTGACGGTACGTTCCCTGAAGCCCCTGCCAATTCGGGCATTGGGACCAGGAGTTACGAAACGCGCGAAAGCCGCTTCAGCAGCAAAGCGGACGCCACCGGTCGCGCACCCGCCTTGGCCACCCCGTCCGCGACCTCCCGGTCCGTGGAGACCACGACCACCGGCCGGCCGGGCGGCTCCGCCCGCACCAGCTGGCGGATCAGCTCGTCCGCCGTCACACCGGCCTTGGAGAACAGCACCCGTACCCCGCGCGGCGGCGCGAGCAGCACCGGGGCGGCCAGCTCCGCCCCGTCGAAGACACAGGTCATCTCCGCGCCCGTCTGGGCAGCCAGCATCGACAGCCCGCCCAGCAGCCGCAGCCGCTGCTTCTCCAGCGGCATCGTCGGATAGCCGGTCTTGGTCACGTTGTAGCCGTCGACCACCAGATGGGCCTGGGGCAGCGCCAACAGCTGGTCCAGCAGCGCCGGATCGGTCTCCGACAGGGCACGCGCCGCGATGTCCTTCGGCGTCATCCGGCCCGGCTCCACGGCCTCCACGGTGTCCGCCGGGCGCGTGGACACCGGCGGCAGCGCCAGCTCGCGGCGCAGCCCCGCCGCCGCGTCCAGCACGGTGTCCAGCAGCAGCCGCAGCCGCATGTCCTCGATGCTGCGTCCCTCGCGGGTGGCCCGGCGCGAGGTCTCCAGCGACGTCTCCACCTCCGCCAGCCGGGACTTGAGCCGCCGGGTCTCGCTCTCGGCGGCGGCCACCCGTGCGGCCGCCTCGCCGCGGATCCCGTCGACCTCGGCGTTCACCTTGCGCAGGGCCGCCTCGCCGCGCTTGACGTCGCTGAGCGCGCTGCGCAGCTTGCGCTGAAGCGATTCCGCTTCCTTGCGGACCTCGTCCAGCTCGGCCCGCACCTGCTCGCCGCCGGAACGCTGCAGGTCCCGTACCTGCGCCAGCTCCTCGCGGAGCCGCTCCAGCTCGCGCCGGGTCTCCTCGCCGACCCGCTCGGCGTCCGCGCGCTGCGCCTCCTCGCCGGCGGCGGCCACGAGCTTGACCCAGCCGACCGGCCGCAGGACGTACGCGGCCGCCGCCACGTCCAGCGGATCGGCGGCGGCGGGCGGCGCGCCGGACTCCAGCGCACCGGCCAGGTCCGCCTGTGCCTCGCGCAGCTTCTCGGCGACCCGGCCGCGGAACACGGGGTCGGTCTCGACCGCCGCGGCCATCGCGTTGCCCGCGAACTTGGCGCGCCGGGTCGGGGTGAAACGGGCGTACTGGCGCAGCTGCGCCGGGAGGTCCGCGACCGTCAGTCCGCCGAAGGCGTCCGAGACGAGCGCGACGACCCGGCGCCGCACGCCTTCCGGCAGCGGGCGGTCGAGCACCTCGGCGGCGTCGCCGGCCGCGTCGGCCGGCTCAGCGCCGCTTGCTGGCTCCACAATCCGTCACCCCTACCGTGATCTACCTATGGGCGGGGCTCCGTCAGGAGTCCGCGCCCGGCCTGTCCACGAGCTCGATCTGGTCCACCGCGTTGCACCAGCGGCAGCGGACCGACTCGATGGTCTCATTGACCACCTCGCGCTCCTCGACCTTGGGCTCCCCGGCGAGGTCCAGGTGGATGTACTCCACGACCTTCGACGAACGGGTGACGTCGAAGCGCGTGAGGTTGCCGCACAGGGTGCAGCGCCACCGGGTGGTGTCGGTCGGCAGGGGAACCGTCATCAGGCCGCTCTCTCCTTCGTAGCTGTTTCAATTAAAGCCGTCTGCAGCGCCGTCTGCGCCGATTGGGCAGACGTCGGCTCGTAACCCTACGGCCTGCCACCGCTTCAGGTGGGGCGGGTTGCGTCATGCTCTGTCACATGATCGTAAGGTGGCAGGCCGTTCGCGAGGCCGCCCGGGGACCGGTGGTCACCCATGCGCTGATCGCGGGCTGCGCCGTGGTGTTCGTACTCGGCCCGGCCTCGGGGCTGAATCCGGGCTACGGGTCGGGCGAGGGGCTGCTGACCGCCGGGAC
This sequence comes from Streptomyces sp. NBC_01546, assembly GCF_045208355.1. NCBI lineage: Bacteria > Bacillati > Actinomycetota > Actinomycetes > Kitasatosporales > Streptomycetaceae > Streptomyces > Streptomyces sp. NBC_01546. The sequence goes on along the minus strand of NZ_CP109379.1, from coordinate 5,800,942 downwards.
GGACTACTTCCGGCGCTGGGGCGTGGTCCCGGACGAGCTGTTCACGGGCCGCCCGCGCGCCTGGCTGACCCCGCTGACCGCGCTGTTCGTGCACGGCAGCTGGCTGCACCTGCTCGGCAACATGCTCTTCCTCTACGTCTTCGGCGCGATGACGGAGGAGCGGATGGGCCGCCCGGCGTTCCTCGTCTTCTACGTCTGTACGGGCTACGTGGCCCTGGCGGCGTACGCGGTGGCCAACGCGGGGTCCCCGCAGACTCTGGTCGGGGCGTCCGGGGCGATCTCGGCGGTGCTGGGCGCCTTCCTGTACCTGCTCCCGCGGGCCAGGGTGACGAGCCTGTTCCCGTTCCTGTTCTTCCTGCCGCTGCGGTTCCCGGCGTGGATCGTGCTGCTGTTCTGGTTCGCCCTCCAATGGGTGGCGGCGCACCGGGCGGGCAGCGGTCCCGGGGTCGCCTATCTGGCCCACCTGGTGGGCTTCTCCGTCGGCTTCCTGTACGCGTGGGCGCGCTATCGGCGTACCGCTGAGAGGTGTTCCGTAGTTCAGGAGTAGTCGATCTCGGGGTTGTGGTGGGCGGCGACGGCGCAGGTGGTGTCGTTGATCGCGTTGAAGTCGACGCGACCGCTGGTCAGATTGTAATTAACTAGTCACCTAGCGTGTCGCATGTCAACTAATCTCGTCACGGGAGGTGACGACGATGCAGGCTGCCCAGACGCGCAAGTTCCGGGGAAAGAACAAGGCCCCGAAGTGGACCAAGCCCGATGACGGGACGGTGTCGGTGATGGTGCTGCCGCTGGCCGTCACCGATCCCGCCGACCTCGCCCGGCTGGGCAAGCTGTATAGCGCGATGTGGTCGATCAAGCGGGCCGTGCAACGGGACGCCCGCGCCAGAGTCAATGCCTATTGGGCGGCGAAGCACGAGCGGGGCGAGCACGGGGCGAAGGCCCTACGGCAGCGTCTCGGCCTCTCCCGCGAGGCGCTCGAGCGCTGCGCGTACAAGCACCTGGAAGACTCCGGGCACCTCAAGCACCATGCCTCCAAGGCGTTGGCGATGCACATGGCCGATGAGGTGTGGAACGGGGTGCAGCGGCACCTGTTCCCCGACGCGGCCAGCCACCGCATCGGCCGTCCGAGGACCGGGAACAGGCACCACTTCACCCGCATTCCCGGACGCGCTCGCTCCCACACCACCGCGAACAAGTGGGAAACCTTCCGCCTTGCCGGCACTCTTCACGGGCACGTCAAGGCCTACACCGAGGGTGGGCAGCACGCGTTGACGCAGCCCCGGCGGATGCCCAAGCCCGAGCTGCCGTCCGGCACGGTGCCCACCGGCAAGACCTCCGCATCGGGCAAGCCCCTGATGCGGAAGGCGACGTGGTGGGACCACACCGGCCCCCTCGCCGTCGTCTTCGCGGGCGGACCTGACGCCGGCGCGGGTGACCTTGTCCTCCCGGTACGGGTGCCACAGCAGCCCGGCCAGTACGCTCGCGTTGAGCACTTCCTCTCCACCCCTGGCCGCTGGCACAAGGTGGATCTCGTCCGCCGCCGCAAGGCGTCCGCGCCGGGCGGCTGGGTGTACGAGGCGCACCTGATGGCCCTCGCCCCCGGCTATGCAGCCCCGGCCGTCCAGAAGATGCGTGAGCAGGCTGCCGCTCTTGAACGTATCGGCGGGGTGGACGGCAACGTCTCCAACCTCTCCGTCGTCTCCTTTCCCGCGGCCCTGGACCCCACCGCGGGCGACCCGGCCTCGACCGAGATCTCGCTCACCGACGCCGAGCGCGCCTCGCTGGAGAAGCAGGCGAAGAAGCTGCGCGGCCGTGCGCGAGCGCTGGAGCGCTCCCGCAGGGCAACCAACAGCGTGCAGTACGGCCTGTCGAAGAAGCAGGGCCGCCGCGACGCAAGGCGCGCTGAGAAAGGCCTCAAGCCCAAGGCCGTAGCGGTTCCGGGCGGTGCCCGCGCCGCCCGGTCCGATGGGGCACCGAAGCAGGCGTACCGCCGTGACCGGCTCTCGACCGTCTACCGTGAGCTGCGCGCCCGACAGGCCGAACACGCCGCCTCCATCGCCGAGCACCGCCGCCACCGCGCCCGCAGCGTGGCTCGCGACATCATCGCCGTCCACGGCGCCGTGCTCGTGGTGGAGGACTGCGACATCCGCAGCTGGTACCGGCTGTGGGGCAAGCGCCTCTCCCAGACCACACCCGGCCTGCTCATCGCCGCCCTCGACCGCGAGTGCCGAGCCGCAGGCGGACGGCTCGTCCGCGCCTCCACCTGGTCCACCGCCCTGTCACAGCACTGCCTGTGCGGAGAGCCGGTCAACAAGACGCTGCGGGACCGTGAGCACAACTGCGTCGCGTGCGGCCTCGTCGGCAAGCGTGACCTTGTGTCCGCAGCGCTGGCCGCGTTCGTCCGCCTCACCGACGTGGACGACCCCAAGACCGCGTACCTGGACGTCACGATGTCCCGGCACGCACAGATCATCTTCTCAACTGGGCTGGAAGAAGCCCTGCGTGAGTCAACCACACCGTGCCAGAACACCTCTCGGGGTGCTGGTCGCGTGGCAGTCCCGCCGCAGCGCGGGACCTCTGCTCACCGAACCGCCGGAAAGCGGCCCCGAGCAACCCCGGATGAGACACGCCCCGTGCGCGACCACGCCGGAAAGCCCGGACACCGCCCGGCTGCAATCCTCAGCTCACCTTTGGTGACTTACGGATCAAGTCTTAGAGTGAGGCGACCAGCGACGGCCACCGAGGGAGACAGCCAACCGTGATCACCGCGATCGTGCTCATCAAGACCAGCGTGGACCGCATCCCCGAGATCGCCGAGGCCATCGCCGCGCTGGACAGCGTCAGCGAGGTCTACTCCGTCACGGGGACGTACGACCTGATCGCGCTGGTCCGCGTGGCCCGCCACGAGAACCTGGCGGACATCATCCCGGGCCGCATCAGCAAGATCCCGGGCGTGGAGGCCACGGACACCCACGTGGCGTTCCGCACGTACTCGCAGCACGACCTCGAGGCGGCCTTCGCGATCGGCCTGGACGCGTAGCGGTTCAGAGCCCGGGCAGCGCCTCGCCCGGCCGGGCGGGGCGGCCCTCCTCCAGCCGGAACAGGTACCCGCGGAGGTAATCCCCGAGGTTGCCGTCGATGTGGGCGACGTAGTCGCGGGCCCCGGCGGACGCCTCGCGCTCGTAGCGGTCCTCCGACACGGACCACGTGCGGTCCAGGGCCACCGCCCACTCGCGAACCCGACCGCGGTCGCGCCACCAGTCCCGGACGAGCTCCGGGGTCCAGTGCGCGTCACCGTCACCGGCGTACCCCGCCATCGGGTCGCACTCCGCCGCGCAGAGCACGGCGTACGTCTCCCGTTCGTCGCGGGGCTGGCGGTAGACGAACTCCTGGTTGTACTCACCGTCGTACATGACGTTGTCGGGTGCGCAGTCCCGCCCCGTCCAGCAGTTGTCCGTCCCGGCCCCGTAGAACGGGCCCGGGACGTTGCGCCAGTTGCGCTCGCCCCACTGGTCCGGCTCGCAGCTGCTGCGTGTGCCCCGGCTCCAGTCGAACACCGGCGGCCGGGTGCCGGGCTCCCACTGGGGCAGGTGCGTGCCCGCCACGGCGCGGACGGTCGGTATCGGGTCCCAGTAGGTCATGATCCGCAGCCTGTCACACGGCCGGGACGCAGCGGCCTTCCTCGGTGCGGTACTGCCACTGGGCGCCGTCCGCGACGAGTTCCTTCACCGCGCGGACGAACCGCTCCACGTGCTCGTCCGGGGTGCCGGCGCCGAAGCTGACGCGGATGGCGTTGAGGGACCGCTCCCCCGGGGCCGCCTCCGGGGCGCCGCATTCGCCCTGGGCCTGCGGCTCGCTGCCCAGCAGGGTGCGGACCAGCGGGTGGGCGCAGAACAGGCCGTCGCGGACGCCGATCCCGTACTCGGCGGACAGCGCGGCCGCGAAGTGGGAGCTGTTCCAGCCGTCGACCACGAAGGAGATGACGCCGACCCGCGGGGCGTCGTCCCCGAAGAGGGAGAGGACGCGAACCGCGGGAACGTCGGCCAGGCCGTCCCGGACCTTGGCGATCAGGTGGCGCTCGCGGGCGACCAGGTTCTCGAATCCCGCCTCGGCCAGGGCCTTGCAGGCGGAGGCGATGGAGTAGACGCCGATGACGTTCGGGGAGCCGGCCTCGTGGCGGGCGGCGGTGGTGTGCCACTCGACGTCCACGCCGCCGTCCTCGCGCCGGGCGACCTTGCGGGAGGCGCCGCCGCCGGCCAGGTACGGCTCGGCCTGCTGGAGCCAGTCCGCGCGGCCGGCGAGGACGCCCGAGCCGAAGGGGGCGTAGAGCTTGTGGCCGGAGAAGGCGACCCAGTCCACGTCGAGGTCCTGGACCGAGACGGGGTGGTGGGGGGCCAGCTGGGCGGCGTCCAGGACGATCCGCGCGCCGTGGGCGTGCGCCGCCGCGGCGAGCTCCCTGACCGGCCACAGCTCACCGGTGACGTTGGACGCGCCGGTGACGCAGACCAGGGCCGGGCCGTAAGGGTCGCGGCCGGCCAGCGCCCGCTCCAGGGTGGCGACGGCCTCGTCCGGGGTGCGGGGGGCGTTGAGGTAGGTGACCTGGGCGTCGGTCCACGGCAGCAGCGAGGCGTGGTGCTCGGTCTCGAAGACGAAGACCTGGCAGCCGGCCGGGAGGACCGCCGCGAGCAGGTTCAGCGAGTCGGTGGTGGACCGGGTGAAGATCACCTGGTCGGCGGGGCGGCAGTCGAGGAACTCGGCGACCGTGACCCGGCTCTGCTCGAAGAGGTCGGTGGAGAGCTGCGAGAGGTAGCCGGCGCCCCGGTGGACGCTGCCGTAGTACGGGGCGTACGCGGCCACGTCGTCCCAGACCCGCTGGAGCGCGGGGGCGCTGGCCGCGTAGTCGAGGGCGGCGTAGGTGACCTCGCCACCGGTGACGAGCGGGACGGTGACGTCACGGCCGAGGACCGGCAGCGGCTCGGCACAGGCGGGGTCGACGGCAGCGGCGGAGGTGGCGACGGCGGAGGTGGCGACGGCGGCGTTCAGGGATGCGGACATGGCGGAATCTCCCGGCAGGCAGGGGTGAATGGCTTCGGTGTGCCCGTACGCGGCCACGGCGCGGCGCCGTGCGGCGGGGTACGGGAAGTCCTCGGATCTGAACGGGGGTACACGGAAGTGACCCTGATCCGAGGGTTGAAGAAGGGGCGGAGTCGCCCTATCGCATTCGCTTGCTCACGGAAAACGCTCCTCGAGAGACCAGGACCCCTGGTGTCGAGGGATCCGCGCTTGCCGTAGACCTCGCTGCCTACGACCTGGTCATCACCCGGGGCACCCCGCCACGGAAGGAGGGTTGCCGGACAGCAAGCCGGGGCCTAAACGCTGTCACTCGTGACCTGATCAGCATCCTGCCACACGATCCCGCACGCGCAAGACCCCGGTCCACCATCCGGACCGGGGCCTTGACCGAAAACGATCAGTCGGCGTGCATCGGCATCAGGCGTTGCTGGCCGCCACCCAGCGCTCCAGGGCGGCACGGGCCGCACCCGAGTCGATCGCCTCCGCCGCACGGGTGATGCCCGCCGCGATCTGCTCCTCCAGCGTGCCCGGGCCCGGGTCCAGCGCGACCAGGGCCGCCGCCGAGTTCAGCAGGACCGCGTCGCGGACCGGACCCGTTTCGCCGGCCAGCAGGCGGCGGGCGACGTCCGCGTTGTACGAGGCGTCCGCGCCGCGCAGCGCCGACACGTCCACCAGGGAGATGCCCACGTCGCGCGGGTCGAACGGCTGCTCCACGACCTGGCCGTCCCGGACCCACCACACCCGCGAGGTCGCGGTCGTGGTCAGCTCGTCCAGGCCGTCGTCACCCCGGAACACCAGCGCCGAGGAGCCCCGCTCGGCGAGCACGCCCGCGACGATGGGCGCCACCCGGGGGTCGGCCACGCCGGTCGCCTGGGCCCGTACCCGCGCCGGGTTGGTCAGCGGGCCGAGGAAGTTGAACAGGGTCCGGATGCCCAGCTCCTTGCGGGCGGCGGCCACGTGCCGCAGCGCCGGGTGGAACTTCACGGCGAAGCAGAAGGTGATGCCGGCCTCCTCGGCGACCCGCACCACCCCGGCGGGGGTCAGGTCCAGGTTGACCCCGAGCTTCTCCAGGACGTCCGAGGACCCGCTCGCGGAGGACGCGGCCCGGTTGCCGTGCTTGACCACCTTGGCGCCCGTACCGGCCACGACGATCGCCGACATCGTGGAGATGTTCACCGTCTTGGCCCCGTCGCCGCCGGTGCCGACGATGTCCACCGTCCGGCCCGGCACCTCGATCAGGTTGGCGTGTTCGTACATGCTCCCGACGAGGCCGGTGATCTCCTCGACGGTCTCCCCCTTGGCGCGCAGCGCGACCACGAAGCCCGCGATCTGGGCGTCGGTGGCCTCGCCGCGCATGATCCGGTCCATGGCCCACGCCGTGTCGTCCGCGCCGAGGTCGTGGCCGGTCAGCAGGGCGTCGAGGAGGCCCGGCCAGCCGCGGGCCGCCACGCTGTCGCCGCCTGCCGGGGTCACAACGTTCATGGTCCGCTCCTGCTGCTGGTCGGGGATTCCACGTGGAAATGGGAAGGTCTTCAGCCTATCCAGCCCCGGAGACGGCAAAGAGCCCCGTCCAGACACTGGACGGGGCTCTCGCCGTGGCGACACCAGGACTGACCGAAATCAGTCCCTCGAGCGGGTCATGCGGTCAAACGGTCGCGCGGGAGATCAGTGGTGGCCGTGGCCGCTCTGGATCTCCTTGTACTCCTCCACCGTGGGCTTCGGAATCTGGTTGTTCTCCGCGTAGAAGCCCTTGCTGAGCTTCGCCCGCAGCTTCTCGCCGAGCTTCACCTTGCGCTCGACACCGTTCTCGTCGACCGTCGGGCCGATCTCGATCGGCTCGTACTGCGTGTACGAGGTGAGCGTGTGCAGCTTGTCCTGCGAGAGCGGCTCGTGGATCTCGACGAACTCACCGTGCGGCAGGCGCTTGATGATGCCGGTCTCGCGACCGTGCAGCACCTTGTCGCGGTCCCGGCGCTGGAGGCCGAGGCAGATCCGCTTGGTGGCGATGAAGGCGAGGACCGGGACGACGAAGAAGCCGATCCGGACGAACCAGGTGAGCCCGTTGAGCGACAGGTGGAAGTACTGCGCGAACATGTCGTTTCCACCGCCGATCAGCAGGACGATGTACTCCGCGATCCAGGCGACACCGAAGGCCGTACGGGTCGGGACGTTGCGCGGGCGGTCCAGCAGGTGGTGCTCGCGCTTGTCACCGGTGACCCAGGACTCGATGAACGGCCAGACGGCGATCGAGCACAGCACCAGCGGGAAGAGCAGCAGCGGGATGAACACGCCCAGGACGAGCGTGTGGCCCCACAGGTTGATCTCCCAGCCGGGCATGGCTCGGATCAGGCCTTCCGGCATACCCATGTACCAGTCGGGCTGCGCACCGGTGGACACGTGGTCCGGGCGGTACGGGCCGAGCGCCCAGATCGGGTTGATCGAGGCGATCGCCGCGATGGCCGCGATGACACCGAAGACCAGGAAGAAGAAGCCTCCGGCCTTGGCCATGTAGACCGGCAGCAGCGGCATGCCGACGACGTTGTTGTTCGTCTTGCCGGGGCCGGGGAACTGGGTGTGCTTGTGGTAGAAGACCAGGATCAGGTGGGCCACCAGCAGGCCCATCATGATGCCGGGCAGCAGCAGGATGTGCACCGAGTAGAACCGCGCGACGAAGTCGCCGCCCGGGAACTCCCCGCCGAACAGGAACATCGACAGGTACGTGCCGACGACCGGGACGGACAGGATCGCGCCCTGCATGAAGCGGACACCGGTACCCGACAGCAGGTCGTCCGGCAGCGAGTAACCGGTGAAACCGGTGAACATGCCGAGGAACAGCAGCAGGAAGCCGAAGATCCAGTTGACCTCACGCGGCTTGCGGAACGCGCCGGTGAAGAAGACGCGCATCATGTGCACGACCATGGCCGCGACGAAGATCAGCGCGGCCCAGTGGTGGATCTGACGGATGAGCAGACCACCGCGGACGTCGAAGCTGATGTCCAGGGTCGAGGCGAAGGCCTCGGACATCATGACGCCCTGCATGGGCACGTACGAGCCGTGGTACACGACCTCGTTCATGCTCGGGTGGAAGAACAGCGTCAGGTACACACCCGTGAGGATGATGATGATGAAGCTGTAGAGGCAGATCTCACCGAGCATGAAGGACCAGTGGTCCGGGAAGATCTTGCGCATGTTGGCCTTGGCCAGGCCGTAGATGCCCAGGCGGCCGTCCGCCCAGTCGGCTACGCGCTCGCCGGCCGGCGCTTTACGCGCCTTGGTGTCAGTGGTCGCAGTGCTCATCCGCGCTCCCAGAATGCAGGACCGACGGGCTCTTCGAAGTCGCCGAGCGCTTCGAGGAAGCCTTCGTCATTCACGCCGATCCGCAGCTGCGGAAGCGCGTGACCGGCCGGGCCGAAGATGACACGGGCGCCGTCGGAGAGGTCGAAAGTGGACTGGTGGCACGGGCAGAGCACGTGGTGCGTCTGCTGCTCGTACAGGCTGATCGGGCAGCCGACGTGGGTGCAGATCTTGGAGTAGGCCACGATCCCGTCGTGGGACCACTCCAGCTGCTGCTTGTCCTTGATGTCGTCCGGCTGAATGCGGACGATCATCAGGGCGGCCTTGGCGATCTGGACCTGGAAGTCGTGCTGCTCCTCCTCCAGGCCTTCCGGCATGGCGAAGGTCAGCGAACCGACCAGGACGTCCTCGGGACGCAGCGGCTCCATCGTGTTCTGGTTGATGAGCAGCTTGCCCTTGGCCCACAGGGTCTTGCGCAGCTTGTCCTCGGGCAGGGGGCCCAGGTCGCGCATGATCATGACGGCGGAGAGCGGCAGCATGGCCAGCGCGCCCAGCAGCGTGTTGCGGATCAGCGGACGGCGGGCGATGCCGGACTCGTCCGCACCATCGCGGAAGTCCTGCATGACCTGCGCCTTGACCTCCGGCGGAGCGGCGATCTCGTGGCGCTCGGCGGCGACCTCGACGTCGGACATCAGGGTGCGGGCCCAGTGGACCGCGCCCGCGCCGATGCAGAAGAGCGCCGTGCCCAGGGTCATGCCCAGCGCGAAGTTGAGCGCGCTCACCTTCCCGATGGGGAAGATGTACACGATCTTGTCGACCGGGAAGATCACGTAGGAGGCGATGAAGGCCACCGTGGCCAGCATCGACAGCGTGAACAGCATCGCGACGGTGCGCTCGGAACGCCTCGCCGCACGCTCGTCGATGTCCTGGATGCGCGGCTTGTGGACCGGAAGGCCCGGGTCGGCGAACGGGTCGTCCGCGACCGCTACGGCACCGTGGTGCGCGTCGCCCTGCTCACTCGGCAGGTGCTTGTCTTCGGGAATGTCTTGACTCATGACTTCTTGGCCTTAGCGGTGTGGGCCGCGACCCAGACGGCAACAGCGATCAGCGCACCCAGACCGAAGATCCAGCCGAACAGACCCTCGGAGACGGGACCGAGGCCGCCGAGCTTGAGGCCACCGGGGCTGGTGGACTTCTCGCCGTTGACGTTCTCGAGGTACGCGATGATGTCCTTCTTCTGCTTCTCCGGCATGGTGCTGTCCGGGAAGGAGGGCATGTTCTGCGGGCCGGTCAGCATGGCCTCGTAGATGTGCTTCGGCGAGACGTCCTCAAGGTTGGGGGCGTACTTGCCGTTCGTCAGTGCGCCGCCCTCGCCGGTGAAGTTGTGGCACTGCGCGCAGTTGTTGCGGAACAGCTCACCACCAGCGGCGATGTCGGCACCCGCCGGGTCGTACTGCTTCTCGGTCGGCGTGATCGGACCGGCACCGAGGGACGCGATGTACGCCGCCAGCTGGTCGATCTGCGCCTGGGTGTAGATGACGGGCTTCTTCGGCACCTGGGCGCCGGGCTGCTGGGCGGGCATGCGGCCCGTGCTCACCTGGAAGTCGACGGCCGCGGAGCCGACGCCGACCAGGCTCGGGCCGTCAGAGGAACCCTGACCGCCGGTTCCGTGGCAGCTTGCGCAACCCACGGCGTAGAGCTTCTTGCCCTCCTCGATGGCGAGGGACTGGGCGGTTTCATCGGCCTGCGCCTTGCCCGCGGGGGCGAAGGCGGCGTACAGCCCCCCAGTGGCCGCCAGCGCGAGGAGTAGAACGACGACCGCCGCCAGCGGATGGCGTCGTCGTGCGGAGAGCTTTTTCACGGATTACCCCGGTGTCAGGATCTTCTGCGTCGGTGTTTCTGGATGGAGTGCCGGGTCGTGCCCGGTGACGTTTTCGCTACTTGATCAGGTAGATCGTGGCGAAGAGGCCGATCCAGACGACATCGACGAAGTGCCAGTAGTAGGACACGACGATGGCCGACGTGGCCTGTTCGTGGGTGAACCTCTTGGCCGCGTACGTCCGGCCGAGGACCAGCAGGAAGGCGATGAGACCGCCCGTCACGTGCAGACCGTGGAACCCGGTGGTCAGGTAGAAGACCGAGCCGTACGGACCGGACGAGAGGCTCATGCCCTCGTGCTTGACCAGCTCGGTGTACTCGAACACCTGGCCGCCAATGAAGATCGCACCCATGACGAACGTGATGATGAACCACGACCGGAGCTTCTTCACGTCACCGCGCTCGGCTGCGAATACGCCGAGCTGGCAGGTGAGCGAGGAGAGCACCAGGATCGTCGTGTTCGTCGCCGAGAAGGGCAGATTCAAGGCCGAAGCCTGCTCTGTCCAGTACTCGGGACCCGTCACGGATCGCAGGGTGAAGTACATCGCGAAGAGGGCCGCGAAGAACATCAGCTCGGAACTCAACCAGATGATGGTTCCGACGCTGACGAGGTTCGGCCGGTTGACCGTCGGGTGCGCGTGCCCGGTATCTACTGTCGTTGCTGTCGCCACGACCGACATTATGTCGGTCGCTTATCCCGCCCTCACCCCGGGGGGTGCCGTTCGGAGTGTCCGGGGCGTGTGCAAGGCCCGAACGGCCCATCAGATGAGCCAATGAGCGTCTCGTGCGAGGGTGTGCGAACCGATGTTGACAGCGCATCTGGAGGAGTAGCATCCCGCGCAACATCAACGTGATTCACGTGACACGTGGAGGAACGAAATGCGGGCGACTGCGCGGGTTCTGGTCTACAGCGACGACGCGGGCACCCGGGAGCAGGTGCGGCTGGCGGCAGGGCGCAGGCCGGCCGCGGACCTGCCGCCGGTGGAGTTCCTGGAGTGCGCCACGCTGCCGGCGGTTCTGACGGAGCTGGACGCGGGCGGCATCGACGTGTGCGTGCTGGACGGCGAGGCGGTTCCGGCCGGGGGCATGGGCGTGTGCCGCCAGATCAAGGACGAGATCTTCCGGTGCCCACCGGTGCTGTTGCTGATGGGGCGCCCCCAGGACGCCTGGCTGGCCACGTGGAGCCGTGCGGACGCCGCCGTGACCCTTCCGGTGGACCCGGTGGAGTTCGCGGACGCACTGGCGGCCCTGCTGCGCTCCCGCCTGTCCTCCTCGGCGGCCTGACAGGGCGTCCGCGGGCGCACGGGGTTCCCGTGGGTCCGCGGACGGCCCCGCGTCAGACGGTGGGCCGCAGGCGCGCCTGGTCGATGGGGCTGCGGCCTTCCTGGGTGCCCTTGAGGAGGGCGCTGCCCTGGCGCCAGTCCTTCCAGTCCATGTTCCAGTCGCCGAAGCCGTTGCCGAAGATGTCCATGTCGTCGCCGATGCTGTTGATCACCTGCACGACGTCGCCCTCGGTGATGTTCTCGTAGAACCAGGCGGCGTTGCCGGTGCTCATGCCGGTGCAGCCGTGGCTGACGTTCTCGTAGCCCTGGGAGCCGACGGACCACGGCGCGGCGTGGACGTATTCACCACTCCAGGTGACGCGAGTGGCGTAGTAGACGGGCAGGTTGTAGTACTCGCTGCCGCCGATGCCGACGGTGTCGCCGCGCATCTGGACGAAGTACTGCTTGCCGAGCACCACCTTGACCCCGTTGCGGGTGGAGAAGCCGGGCTTTCCGGTGGTCACCGGAATGGTGTTGATCACTTCTCCGTTGCGCTTGAACGTGAGGTAGTGCGAGGAGGCGTCGGTGGTGACCTCGACGCGGTCGCCGATCTGCAGCTTCAGCGGCTTGGCCGCGGCCCCGTAGAGGTGGTCGGAGACCCTGACGCCCTCCAGGTTGCTCCGTACGGAGACCTCCGTGTTGGCCGGCCAGTACTCCTTGGGCCGATAGTGGAGGTTCTTGTCGTCGACCCAGTGCCAGGCGCCCTCGACGCCGGAGGGGGCGCTGACGGCGAGGCCCCGTTCGACGACGGCGCGGGCGGCCTTGTCCTTGACGGGTTCGCTGAGTTCGGCCGTGAGGGGCTGTCCGACGCCGTATTTGCCTTCGTCCGGGCCGAATTCCACCTTCAGGACGCCTTTGCCCGGGGTGGTGTCGAACGTGATCGTGCGCTGCCCCGGGGCGCCCTTGCCGTTCTCGGTGCTGACGGTGACCGTGTAGCGGACGCCTGCGGCCATGGGGACCGTGTTGTGCCAGCGGTCGCCCTTGGCGGACAGTTCGCCCGCCAGGCGGCGGCCGTGGGTGTCCACGACGGTGACGTCGGTGATGCGTGCCTCACCCCCCTTCGTGGTGACTTCGAGGGGCTTGTCGGGGTCCACGGGGCGGCCGCCGGCGGCCTGGTTGAAGGCGACTTGCTCGCCCGCGTCGTACGGGCGGGCTGACAGCGGGTTGTCGCCGGACCCGCATGCGGTGGCGCCGGCCCCGAGGGACGCGACCAGCAGGGAGCAGCTGAGTACCGTCCAAAGACGCGGTGAGTGCTTCATGGAGCCAACGCTATGAAGATATGACAATTACGGCGCGCGGGGTGACTGCAAACGAGGGGCCCGGACTCCTCCGAAGAGGTGTCCGGGCCCCGGGTTCACACGCGTGAGCGGTACTGCTACTGGTTCTGGTTCTCACCGCGGTAGTACTCGTACACCCAGCCCCACAGGCCGATCAGGATGATCGGGGCCGAGAAGTACATGAGCCACCAGCCGAAGATGACGCCCATGAAGGCGAAGGCGCCACCGATCGCCAGCGAGAGCGGCTGCCAGCTGTGCGGGGCGAAGAACCCCAGCTCGCCCGCCTCGTCGGCGACGTCGGCCTCCAGGTTGTCCTGGGCCATCTCGTCGACACGCTTGGCCGTGAAGGCCAGGTAGTAGCCGATCATGACGCTCAGGCCGAAGGCCAGGAAGAGCGCGGTGGTGCCTACGGGCTCCTTCGACCACACGCCGTACACGACGGCCATGATCAGGATGAAGAAGGAGAGCCAGAGGAACATCTTGCCCTGGATCTTCACTTGCCGGCCTCCTTGCCACCGGTGACGGCCTGGGCGGCCACGCTGTGGTCCTCGAGGTGGTCGAGGGCCGCGATCTCCGGGTGGTGCAGGTCGAACGCCGGGGACTCGGAGCGGATCCGCGGCAGGGTGAGGAAGTTGTGCCGAGGCGGCGGGCAGGACGTAGCCCACTCGAGCGAACGGCCGTAACCCCACGGGTCGTCGACCTCGATCTTCTTGCCGTACTTCGCCGTCTTCCAGACGTTGTACATGAAGGGCAGCATCGACAGGCCGAGCAGGAACGAGCTGATCGTGGAGATGGTGTTCAGCAGGGTGAAGCCGTCGGCCGCGAGGTAGTCCGCGTAACGACGCGGCATGCCCTCGGCGCCCAGCCAGTGCTGCACCAGGAAGGTGCCGTGGAAGCCGATGAACAGCGTCCAGAAGGTGATCTTGCCGAGGCGCTCGTCCAGCATCTTGCCCGTGAACTTCGGCCACCAGAAGTGGAAGCCCGCGAACATCGCGAAGACCACAGTGCCGAAGACGACGTAGTGGAAGTGCGCGACGACGAAGTACGAGTCGGAGACGTGGAAGTCCATCGGGGGCGAGGCCAGGATGACGCCGGTCAGACCACCGAAGGTGAAGGTGACCAGGAAGCCGATCGTCCAGAGCATCGGAGTCTCGAAGGACAGTGAGCCCTTCCACATGGTGCCGATCCAGTTGAAGAACTTCACACCGGTCGGTACCGCGATCAGGAAGGTCATGAACGAGAAGAACGGCAGCAGCACACCGCCGGTGACGTACATGTGGTGGGCCCACACGGTCACCGAGAGGCCGGCGATCGCGATCGTCGCCGCGATCAGACCGATGTAACCGAACATCGGCTTGCGGGAGAAGACCGGGATGACCTCGGAAACGATTCCGAAGAACGGCAGCGCGATGATGTACACCTCTGGGTGTCCGAAGAACCAGAAGAGGTGTTGCCACAGCAAGGCGCCGCCATTGGCCGCGTCGAAGACGTGCGCACCGAATTTCCTGTCGGCCTCCAGCGCGAAGAGCGCGGCGGCCAGCACCGGGAAGGCGAGCAGGACCAGAACACCGGTCAGCAGCACGTTCCAGGTGAAGATCGGCATGCGGAACATCGTCATGCCGGGCGCGCGCATGCAGATGATCGTGGTGATGAAGTTGACCGAGCCGAGGATCGTACCGAAGCCCGAGAAGGCCAGACCCATGATCCACATGTCGGCGCCGATGCCCGGCGAGCGGACCGCGTCCGACAGCGGGGAGTAGGCGAACCAGCCGAAGTCGGCGGCACCCTGCGGGGTGACGAAGCCGGCCACCGCGATGGTCGAGCCGAAGAGGTACAGCCAGTACGCGAACATGTTCAGCCGCGGGAACGCCACGTCGGGCGCGCCGATCTGCAGCGGCATGATCCAGTTCGCGAATCCGGCGAACAGCGGGGTGGCGAACATCAGCAGCATGATCGTGCCATGCATGGTGAACGCCTGGTTGAACTGCTCGTTCGACATGATCTGCGTGCCCGGACGGGCCAGCTCGGCGCGCATGAAGAGCGCCAGGATTCCGCCGATGAGGAAGAACACGAACGACGTGACCAGGTACATCGTGCCGATGGTCTTGTGGTCGGTGGTGGTGAGCCACTTCACGACCACGGTGCCCGGCTGCTTGCGCCGCACCGGCAGCTCGTTCTCATACGAGTCAGCTTCGGCGGCACCCTGGGATTCGTTGAGGATGCTCACAGTTTGTTCACTTCCGCATTCCGGGCCGGGTCGGTCTGCTTGATGCCGGCCGGGAGGAAGCCGGTCTGCCCCTTCTCCGCCAGCTCCTTCAGGTATTCCTGGTACTTCTCGGGCGAGACCACCTTGACGTTGAAGAGCATCCGGGAGTGGTCGACGCCGCAGAGCTCGGCGCACTTGCCCATGAAGGTGCCCTCTTGGCTCGGGGTGACCTCGAAGACGTTGGTGTGGCCCGGGATGACGTCCTGCTTGAACAGGAAGGGGACCACCCAGAAGGAGTGGATGACGTCGTTCGACGACAGGATGAAGCGGACCTTCTCACCCTTGGGGAGGACCAGCGTCGGCCCCGGGTTTCCGGTCTGCGGGTTCCGGTCGCCGGGAACACCCTTCTCGTAGACGCCCTCGGCGCCGGCCGGGAAGTCCTTGGTGAACCGGTCCGGGATGGTCGAGAGCTCCTTGGGAACCTCGCCCCCCTTCGGGGACGCCTTGTCGCCGTCGACGTCCTCGATGTAGTTGAAGCCCCAGCTCCACTGGAAGCCGATCACGTTGATCGTGTGCGCCGGCTTCGAGAGGGCGAGCAGCTTCGACTCGTCACGCGCGGTGAAGTAGAACAGCACCGAGACGATGATGAGCGGGACCACGGTGTACAGCGCCTCGATGGGCATGTTGTACCGGGTCTGCGGGGGGACCTCCACCTTCGTCCGGCCGCGCCGGTGGAAGATGATGCTCCAGATGATCAGGCCCCAGACCAGGATGCCCGTGATGAGAGCAGCTGCCCACGACCCCTGCCACAGGGACAGGATGCGAGGCGCCTCCTCCGTGACCGGATAGGGCATTCCGAGGCGGGGGAAGTCTTGCCAGTTATACGAGCAACCAGTGGCGGTCGCCAGGACCGCGCCCGCAGTCAGCGCCTGGAGCAGCTTCCGCCGCATCGGGCGCCGCGGCGAGCGGTCGGAGCCGTAGGGACTCACGTAGCGCCTTCCCGAGAGTCTCGGCCCGCGCGGCCGGGCGCGGCCGTGTTCGGGTCGGTCGCCGGCCCTGACGCAGGCAGGGGTTTGGATGTTTATGCGGACCAAACCCTACTGGACGCTATTTGGGGTCGCGCGGGGAGGGTGCCCAACGCGCCGCTACTGCCCCCGAAGGGATGGATCCGCCGTCCGGGGGACGGTGCGAGTGGCCCTGAATGGCGGGCTCCGGAGGACATCTGACGGCCCCTGACCTCGGGCGCTGCCGGTCGCCGGTTAGCGTGCCCGTATGCCGTACTTCGACAGCGCGTCCGCCGCCCCCCTGCACCCCGTGGCCCGGCAGGCGTTGCAAGCCGCCCTGGACGAGGGCTGGGCCGATCCGGCCCGCCTGTACCGGGAGGGCAGGCGGGCGCGGCTGCTGCTGGACGCGGCGCGGGAGGCGGCCGCGGAGGCGGTGGGATGCCGGGCCGACGAGCTGGTGTTCACTCCTTCGGGGACGCACGCGGTTCACACGGGGGTCGCGGGGGTCCTCGCGGGGCGCCGGCGCGTCGGTGGCCATCTGGTCGTATCGGCGGTCGAACACAGTTCTGTACTCCACGCGGCGGAGGTCCACGAGGCCTCCGGGGGGACGGTCGCCGAGGTCCCGGTGGACCGGTACGGCGCGGTGACCGCCGCCGGGTACGCGGACGCCGTGGGCCCGTCGACCGCCCTGGCCTGTCTCCAGTCCGCCAACCACGAGGTGGGCACGGTCCAGCCGGTGGCGGAGGTGGCCGGGGTCTGCGCGGAGGCGGGGGTCCCGCTGCTGGTGGACGCGGCGCAGTCGCTGGCCTGGGGGCCGGTGGAAGGCGCCTGGTCCGTTCTGGCCGCCAGTGCGCACAAGTGGGGCGGCCCGCCGGGAGTGGGGCTGCTGGCGGTGCGCAAGGGGGTCCGGTTCTCCCCCCAACACCCGGCGGACGAACGGGAGTCGGGCCGCTCCCCCGGCTTCGCGAACCTTCCCGCGATCGTGGCGGCGGCGGCGTCCTTGCGTGCCGTACGGGCGGAGGCCGACGCGGAGGCGGCCCGGCTGCGGATCCTGGTGGACCGGATCCGGCGGCGGGTGGTCCGCCTGGTCCCGGACGTGGAGGTGGTGGGCCATCCGGACCGCCGCCTGCCCCACCTGGTCACGTTCTCCTGCCTGTACGTCGACGGCGAGATCCTGCTGCACGAGCTGGACCGGGCCGGGTACTCGGTCTCCTCGGGCTCGTCCTGCACGAGCTCGACGCTGACCCCCAGTCACGTGCTGCGGGCGATGGGGGTGCTGTCGGAGGGGAACGTACGGGTGTCCCTGCCGCCGGGGACCACGGCGGAGGAGGTCAACGGGTTCCTGGAGGTGCTGCCGGGGGCGGTGTCCGGGGTACGGGAACGGCTGGGCGTGAGCGAAGCCGTCACGGTGGCCCCGGAGTCGGAGTCCCTGGAGCTGGACGCGCTCGGGCTGCGGTGCCCACAGCCGGTGATCGAGCTGGCTGCCGCGATCGGGCGGGTGCCGGTGGGGGGGACGGTCACGGTCGTCTCCGACGACGAGGTGGCCCGGCTGGACATCCCGGCGTGGTGCGGTATGCGGGGGCACGCGTACCTCGGCGAAGCCGAGCGCCCCAGGGGCGTGGCGTACACGGTCCGCCGCCTGGTCTGACCCCGGCTCCGCCGGGCACCGGGCTCCGCCCGGACCCGCGCCTCAAACGCCGGCGGGGCTGTAATTGCCCTGCGGGCAACCCAGCCCCGCCGGCGGAGGCGCGGGTCGGAGGCTAGGACAGGCGGGCCTTGACCTCGGTCGCGGCCTCGTCGCCGTACGCCTTCGTGAAGCGCTCCATGAAGTGGGCCCGCGCCAGCGTGTACTCCTGGGTGCCCAGGGTCTCGATGACCAGGGTCGCCAGCATGCAGCCCAGCTGCGCGGCACGCTCCAGGCCGACGCCCCAGCTCAGCCCGGTCAGGAACCCGGCGCGGAACGCGTCGCCGACACCCGTCGGGTCGACCTTCGCGGTCTCCTCCGGGCAGCCGACCACGATGGGGTCGTGGCCGAGCCGCTCGATCCGGACGCCGTTCGAGCCGAGCGTGGTCACGCGCGTGCCGACCTTGGCCAGGATCTCGGCGTCCGTCCAGCCCGACTTGGACTCGATGAGGCCCTTCTCGTACTCGTTCGAGAAGAGGTACGTCGCGCCCTCCATCAGGGTGCGGATGCTGTCGCCGTCCATCCGGGCGATCTGCTGCGAGAAGTCGGCGGCGAAGGGGATCCCCCGCGTCCGGCACTCCTCCGTGTGGCGCAGCATCGCCTCGGGGTCGTCCGCGCCGATCAGGACCAGGTCGAGCCCGCCGACCCGGTCGGCGACGGCCTTCAGCTCGATCAGGCGGGCCTCGCTCATCGCGCCCGTGTAGAAGGAGCCGATCTGGTTGTGGTCGGCGTCCGTGGTGCACACGAAGCGCGCGGTGTGCAGCACCTCGGAGATCCGGACCGAGTCGGTGTCGACGCCGTGCCGGTCGAGCCAGGCGCGGTACTCGTCGAAGTCGTAGCCGGCGGCGCCGACCAGGATCGGGCGGCTGCCGAGCTGCCCCATGCCGAAGCAGATGTTCGGGCCGACACCGCCCCGCCGGACGTCGAGGTTGTCGACGAGGAAGGAGAGGGAGACCGTGTGCAGCTGGTCCGCGACCAGCTGGTCGGCGAAACGGCCGGGGAAGGTCATGAGGTGGTCGGTGGCGATGGAGCCGGTGACTGCGATGCGCACGGCGTGGACGCTCCTGCGGAGGTCGGCAACGGGGACAGTCAAAACTACCCGGTCGACGGCCCCGGGCCGAACGGCCGAAACTACCCCGTAGTAGGCCTTTCTTCGCCCACGGCGCGGTGCCTACGGTGCCTTCATGACCTACACCGACGGCTTCGGCTACTCCGAGTACACCGAGTACACCGCCGAGAGGCGTGGCGCGGAAGGCTCGCGGCAGCCCGGCTTCGCCCGGCTGCTGGGCGACTGCGCCCGGATGGCCCCGCACTGGGCGGCCGAGGCCGGTCCCCGGCCGGTCCGCGTGGCACCCTCGCAGATCCACGGGATCAGCGTCCCGCCGGCCTCGGCGCGGCTGATCGCCTCCACCGCCGCGTACGGGGACCAGTAGGTCGGGAACCGGTTGCGCGTCTGTTCCGTCACACCCGCATCAGGCAGGACGCGACAGGTGAAGGAGCGATGCGGTGACCAGCGAACAACCCGGCACATCACGCGGTACACGACGGCGGCCGTCCTGGGCCGTCGGCTCGATCGCGGCTGCCGTGCTGCTGACGGGCGGCGGTACCGCGTACTGGGCGTCCACCGCCCACGGCGACGGTGCGGACCCCGGTACGGAGCGCAGCGCGGCCTCCGCGCCCCGTGACGCGGGCGATCCGTCCGGGCCCGGCATCGCGCCCGGGGAGCCCGATCCGTCCGGCGAGGGCGTGGTCTACCGGGCCGACGTGCAGCTTCCGGAGGCTCCGGCCTCCGCGCCCGCCTTCACCGCGTCCGGGGAGGTCACCTCGGCGGAGGTGGCCCGCCTCGCCTCGGCCCTGGGCTTGCCGGGCGCGCCTCGGCTGAACGGGGACGTCTGGCTGGTGGGGGAGGCCGCCGACGGTTCCGGGCCGCGGCTCACGGTCACCCGTACGGCCCCGGGGACCTGGAACTTCAGCCGCTTCCAGACCGGCTCGGACAACGGCGCGGGCGACGACTGCGTCCGCGGCAAGGACACCTGCGGCCCGGCCACGCTGCCGCGGGACGCGGGGGGCGCGGGGAACGCGGGCTCCGGCAAGCCGGTCTCCGAGGAGGCGGCCAAGGCGGCGGCCCGCCCGGTGCTGGGCGCCGCCGGCCAGGACGGGGCCGCGCTGGACGCCCGGCTGGCCCAGGGCTCGGTACGGGTGGTGAGCGCGGACCCGGTGGTCGGCGGGCTGCCCACGCAGGGCTGGTCCACCAAGGTGAGCGTGGCCGCCGACGGCTCGGTGGTGTCGGGCAGCGGCGAGCTGAAGGCCCCCGTACGGGCGGCCGACCAGCCGGTGGTCGGGGCCGTGGAGGCGCTGGCCAGGCTGAACGCGAGGTCGGGCGGTTCGGGCGGCACCGGTACCGGCCCCAGCGGCTGCGCGACCTCGGTGCCACTGGACCCGGACCAGCCGGTGGGGGCCACGGACACCCCGCCGTGCAACCCGGAGCCGCGGCCGATGAAGCCGCCGCGTACGGAGACGGTCAAGGGCGCCGTGCTCGGGCTGGCGCCCGGGACGGTGGACGGGGCGCGGGGTCTGGTCCCGGCCTGGCTGTTCGAGGTGGCGGGCAAGGGCGGCGCCCCGGGCCACACGGTGGCCGAGCCGGCCGCCGCCGAGCAGGCCTCTGCCAACCCGGTCCCCCCGAAGGACGGTCGTACCGTGCCCGGATTCTCGTACGCGCAGGCCGACCGGAAGCTGACCGTGAACTTCTGGGGCAGCGTGTGCAGCACCTACTCCGCCTCGGCCCGGGAGTCCGCCGAGTCGGTCCTGGTGAAGATCACGGACACTCCGAACCAGCCGGGCCAGGCGTGCATCATGCTCGCGCAGGAGATGTCCGTCACGGTGACGCTCGAGAAGCCGCTGGGCGAGCGGAAGGTGGTCGACGCGACCACGGGCAAGCCGCTCCCCCGGCAGTAGCGGCGGTTCCCGGACATACGGACGAGGGCCCGTCTCCGGTCGCGCAGGCGACGGAGACGGGCCCTCGTTCGTACGGGTTCAGGTTTAGCTGAACGAGTCGCCGCAGGCGCAGGAGCCCGTGGCGTTCGGGTTGTCGATCGTGAAGCCCTGCTTCTCGATGGTGTCGACGAAGTCGATGGACGCACCGTGCAGGTACGGGGAGCTCATCCGGTCGGTGACGACCTTCACACCGTCGAAGTCCTTCACGACGTCGCCGTCGAGGGAGCGCTCGTCGAAGAAGAGCTGGTAGCGCAGGCCGGAGCAACCGCCGGGCTGGACGGCGACGCGCAGCGCGAGGTCATCGCGGCCTTCCTGCTCCAGCAGGGTCCTGACCTTGTCGGCGGCGGCGTCGGACAGGAGGATGCCGTCGCTCACAGTGGTCTTGTCGTCCTGTACGGACATCTGCATTCACTCCCGAAGTGGGCGGCTCCCCGCCGGAGGCGGGGAAACGTCGGACTCTTGCCGTCGGTGGCAACGAGCGGGACCGCGGTTTCATTCCGGGACCCGACGCTTGTTTCAGATATTCATGCTCGCACACCACGGATCGGGCGGGCCCTACGGATCGACGGGGTAATGCGTCACATTGACACTATCGGGCATCGTCAAAGTGACGTGAAGCGGTTATGATAGATAGCGTCAAGTAGACGAGAAGTCGAACCGATGCCGCAAGAAGTCCCTCGTCAGTCACTCGTCGCAGAACAGAAAGGGTGCGTGTCGTGACCACCGCCCAGCCTTTGGACGTCCAGCCGACGCCCCTTGCCCTGCTGCTGCTCGGCCGCGAAGCCGACCCCAAGAGCGAGCGCGGGGTGGAATGCCCGGGCGACCTGCCCTCGCCGTCCGACCCGGACCTCGTGGCGCGCGCCCGCGCGGCCAAGGAGAAGCTCGGGGACAAGGTCTTCATCCTCGGCCACCACTACCAGCGTGACGAGGTCATCGAGTTCGCCGACGTCACCGGTGACTCCTTCAAGCTGGCCAAGGACGCGGCCGCCAAGCCGGAGGCCGAGTACATCGTCTTCTGCGGCGTGCACTTCATGGCCGAGTCCGCGGACATCCTGACCTCGGACGACCAGAAGGTGGTCCTGCCGGACCTGGCCGCGGGCTGCTCGATGGCCGACATGGCCACCGCCGAGCAGGTCGCGGAGTGCTGGGACGTGCTGACCGAGGCCGGCATAGCCGGTGCGACGGTCCCCGTCTCGTACATGAACTCCTCCGCCGACATCAAGGCCTTCACCGGCAAGCACGGCGGCACGATCTGTACCTCGTCCAACGCGAAGAAGGCCCTGGAGTGGGCGTTCGAGCAGGGCGAGAAGGTCCTGTTCCTCCCGGACCAGCACCTGGGCCGCAACACCGCCGTCCGCGACATGGGCATGTCCCTGGACGACTGCGTCCTGTACAACCCGCACAAGCCGAACGGCGGCCTGACCGCCGAGCAGCTGCGGAACGCCAAGATGATCCTGTGGCGCGGGCACTGCTCGGTCCACGGCCGGTTCTCGGTCGACTCGGTCAACGACGTGCGCGCCCGCATCCCCGGTGTGAACGTCCTGGTCCACCCCGAGTGCAAGCACGAGGTCGTGGCGGCCGCGGACTACGTCGGCTCGACGGAGTACATCATCAAGGCGCTGGAGGCGGCCCCGGCCGGCTCCAAGTGGGCGATCGGCACCGAGCTCAACCTGGTCCGCCGCCTGGCGAATCGATTCGCCGCGGAGGACAAGGAGGTCGTCTTCCTCGACAAGACGGTCTGCTTCTGCTCGACGATGAACCGCATCGACCTCCCCCACCTGGTGTGGACCCTGGAGTCCCTGGCCGAGGGCAACCTCGTCAACCAGATCCAGGTCGACAAGGAGACCGAGAGCTTCGCGAAGCTCGCCCTGGAGCGGATGCTGGCGCTCCCGTAGCCCCCGCTCCCCCACCGTGTGAAAGCCCGAAGGGCCGCCCCTCCGATCAAGGGGCGGCCCTTCGGCTTGTGCGGGTCGGACCCGGTCAGACCGTGACCGGGTCGTCGTCCGAGGACGGGGCGGGGGCCGGGACCACCGTCAGGCGGGCCTCGCGCTTGGCGGAGCGCTTGGCGCGGCGGCGCTCCTTGCGGAGCTCCACCATCGTGTAGAGCGTCGGCACCAGGAGCAGGGTCAGCAGGGTCGAGCTGACCAGGCCGCCGATCACCACGACCGCGAGCGGCTGCGAGATGAAGCCGCCCTCGCCGGTGACGCCGAGCGCCATCGGGAGCAGCGCGAAGATCGTCGCCAGGGCCGTCATCAGGATGGGGCGCAGGCGGTGCCGGCCGCCCTCGACGACGGCTTCGACGACGCCCATGCCCTGGGCCCGGTACTGGTTGACCAGGTCGATCAGGACGATCGCGTTGGTCACCACGATGCCGATGAGCATCAGCATGCCGATCATCGCCGGGACGCCCATCGGGGTGCCCGTGGCGATCAGCAGGCCGAGCGCGCCGGTCGCCGCGAACGGGATGGAGACCAGCAGGATCAGCGGCTGGATCAGCGAGCGGAAGGTCGCGACCAGCAGCATGAACACGATCGCGATGGCCGCGAACATGGCCAGGCCCAGCGAGGCGAAGGCCTCGTCCTGGTCCTCCGAGACGCCGCCGATGGAGGCGGTGGCGCCCTCCGGCAGGTCCAGGGCCTTGAGCTTCGTCTGGAGCTCGGCGCTGACCGCGCCCGTGTTGTCGCCCACCGGCTTCGCGGTGACGGTGGCGGCGCGGGCGCCGTCGATCCGGGTCATCGCGACCGGGCCGGGGACCACCTTGACCTCGGCGATGTCACCGAGCTTGACCGGCCCGACCGGCAGGGCCTGCAGTTCGGCCAGGGTGGTGGCCGGCTGCGCGGACTTGATGACGATGTCGCGCTCGGTGTTGTCCAGGACGGCCTTGCCCGCCGGGTTGCCCCGTACGGCCTGGGCGACGATCGCGCCGAGCGCGGCCTGGTTGAGGCCCGCGTCCGCGGCCTTGGGGGTGGCGGTGACCGAGATCCGGGGCACGGACTGGGACAGGTCGCTCTGCACGTCGGTGACGTCCTTGAGCTTCGCCACCTCCGCGCGGACCTGCTCGGCGGCCTTGGCGAGGACCTCGCCGTCACCGGCCTTGACGACCACGCTGAGGTTCTGGCTGCCGAAGCCGTCGCCCGCCGCGATCCGGGTCTCGCCGATGCCGTCGAGAGCGGCCAGCTTGCCCTCGATCTGCTTCTTGACGTCGTCCGCCTTGCCTGAGTCCTTCAGGGTGACCTGGTAGGAGGCCTGGTTGGAGCCCGTACCACCGCCGAAGGCGGCGAGGAAGCCGGAGGAGCCGACGGTGACCTGGTAGCTCTTGACGCCCTCGACCGAGGCCAGTGCCTGCTCGATCTTGCGGCTCGCCGCGTCGGAGGCGGCCAGCGAGGTGCCGGGGGCCAGCTCCTGCTTGACCGTCAGGACGTCCTGCTCGCCCTGGTCGAAGAAGTTGGTCTTCAGCAGCGGGGTCATCCCGAAGGTGCCGACCAGCACGACGACCGCGATGGCCACACTGGTCAGGCGGCGCCGGGTGGCGAAGCCCAGGACCCGTACGTAGAACCGCTGGAGCTTGCTGCGCGCCTCCTTCTCCTCGGCCTCGCGACGGGCCTTGGCGGCGCTCTCCTCGTCCCCCGCCGTCACGCCCTTCGGCGCGCTGAGGAACCAGTACGAGAGCACCGGCACGACCGTCAGCGAGACAAGCAGCGAGGCCAGCAGGGCGGCGGTGACGGTGAGCGAGAAGGAGCCGAAGAGCTCGCCGATCATGCCGCCGGTCAGGCCGATCGGCAGGAACACGGCGACGGTGGTGAGCGTGGAGGAGGTGACCGCGCCGGCCACCTCCTTGACCGCGGTGATGATGGCGGCCTCGCGCTCCTCGCCGTAGCCGAGGTGGCGCTTGATGTTCTCCAGGACCACGATCGAGTCGTCGACGACGCGGCCGATGGCGATGGTGAGCGCGCCCAGGGTCAGCATGTTGAGCGACAGGTCGCGGGTCCACAGCACGATGAGCGCGAGGACCACGGACAGCGGGATGGAGACCGCGGTGACCAGCGTCGAGCGCAGCGAGGCCAGGAAGACCAGGATCACGATCACCGCGAACAGCAGGCCGAGCAGGCCCTCGGTGGTGAGGCTGGAGATGGACTTGGCGACGGCCGGGCCCTGGTCGCTGACGACGGTCAGGTCGGCGCCGGCGCCGAGCGTGGAACGCAGCTCGGGGAGCTTGTCCTTGACGGCGTCCGAGATGGCGACGGCACTGCCGTCCTTGTCCATGGTCAGGACGAGGGCGAGGCTGGGCTTGCCGTTGGTCCGGGTGATGGAGACGGCCTTGGCGGCCTCCTGCTTCACGGTGGCGACGTCGCCGAGCCGGACGGCCGGCTTGCCGGGCGCGGGGCTCAGGCGCAGGTCCTGCACCTGAGCGAGGGAGGTGTAGCCGGCGCCGACGCGCACGGTCCGGTTCTTGCCCTCCTCGTCGAAGGAGCCGGCGGGTACGGTCGCGCCGCCCGCCTGGAGGCCCTGGGCGAGGGCGGCGCCGTCGAGGCCGGCGGCCGCGAGCTTGGCGTTGTCGGGGGTGACGGTGACCTGGAGGTCCTGGACGCCGTCGACGGTGACCTGGCCGACGCCCTCGATGTCCGAGAGGACGGGGACGACGGAACGTTCCAGCTGGTCGGCGAGGGCCTGCTGGTCCTTGTCGGAGGTGACGGCGAGGATGACGGTCGGGATGTCATCGGTGGAACCGGCCACCACCTGCGGGTCCACCTCGGCGGGCAGCCGGACGCGGGCCCGGTTGACGGCCTGCTGGACGTCGGCGACGAGCTGCTTGGTGCCGCTGTCGCCGTAGTCGAAGGTGGCCATGACGAGGGCGTTGCCCTCGCTGGCGGTGGAGGTGATGCCGGTGATGCCGTCGACGCCCTTGAGCATGGCCTCGATCGGCTCGACGACCTGCTTCTCCACCACGTCGGGCGAGGCGCCCTGGTACGGCGCGAGCACGGACACCATGGGCAGTTCGATGGAGGGCAGCAGCTGCTGCTTGAGCTGCGGGATGGCTATGGCGCCGAAGAGGAGCGCGACGATCGACACGAGGCCGATCAACGCCCTTTGGGCAAGGCTGAAGCGGGACAGCCACGACATGGGTATGGGATCTCTCTGCAGTGACGTAATGGAGGGCAGTTCAGCCTTTCGCACGTCACGGCACCCGGGCGTCGCTCGCAGGTCCCGTCCTTATCTCCGGCATACCGCGTCCGCAGTACGCCGGCCTACTCCGTCAGGTGCCGCACTACTCCGCGCGTGGCCGGACCAGTCCCGATTCGTAGGCAATGACCACCAATTGGGCCCTGTCGCGGGCTCCGAGCTTGGCCATGGCCCGGTTCACGTGGGTTTTGACGGTGAGCGGGCTGACCTCGAGCCGTCCGGCGATCCCGTCGTTGGACAGCCCCGCGGCGACGTGGACGAGGACCTCGCGCTCCCGGACGGTCAGCGCGGCGAGCCGCTGCGCGTGCGAGCCGGCCCCGGCCGAGGCGGCGGCCGGGTCGGCGCCGCCGCCCTGGGCGAGGAAGGTGGCGATGAGTCCCTTGGTGGCGGCCGGGGAGAGCAGGGCCTCGCCGGCGTGCGCGACCCGGATGGCGTTGAGGAGGTCCTCGGGCTCGGCACCCTTGCCGAGGAAGCCGGAGGCGCCGGCCCGCAGGGCGGCGGCGACGTACTCGTCGACCTCGAAGGTCGTCAGCATCACCACGCGCACGGCGGCCAGTTCCGGGTCGCCGCTGATCATGCGGGTGGCGGCGAGCCCGTCGGTCCCGGGCATCCGGATGTCCATGAGCACGACGTCGGCGCGGGTCTGCCGGGCCAGCGCGTAGGCCTGCGCCCCGTCGGAGGCCTCCCCGACGACCTCCATGTCCGGTTCGGAGTCGACGAGCACCTTGAAGGCGCTGCGCAGCAGTGCCTGGTCGTCGGCGAGCAGCACCTTGATGGGCGCGGCGGGCACGGCGGGGGTCGGGTCCGTCGGAATGTGGTCCACGGGGTGAGGGTACGTGGGCCCGCGCGGCCGGGGGCGGGTCAGCCCAGGGCGAGGACGATCAGGGCGGTGGTCGCGGAGACCTCGGCCAGGGCTCCGAACACGTCGCCGGTGACCCCGTCGAAGCGCCGGACGCAGCGGCGCAGCAGCAGTTCCGCGACGAGGAGGGCGGCCAGGACGGCGGCGGCCTGCCGGCCGGCGGCCGGGAGGCCCAGCGGGAGGGCGGCGGCCGCGGCGAGCACCACGACCAGGGCGGTGACGGCGGCGGCCGCGGCGCGCGGGACCACCCCGGCGACCGCCGCGCCGAGCCCCTCGGGACGGGCGGGCGGGACCCCTTCGCGGGAGGCGAGGGTCATGGCGAGGCGGGCCGTGACGGCGGCGGTCACCGCGGCGAGGGCGCCGCGGTTCCAGCTGTCGGCGTAGGCGTCGGACAGGGCGGCCACCTGCACCAGCAGGGCGAGCACCAGGGCCACGACGCCGAAGGGGCCGATGTCGGACTGCTTCATGATGCGCAGGGCCTCGTCGGCCGGTTTGGCGCTGCCCAGGCCGTCCGCCGTGTCGGCGAGCCCGTCCAGGTGCAGGCCCCGGGTGAGCGCCGCCGGGACGGCGACGGTGACGGCCGCGGCGAGCAGCGGTCCGCCGCCGAGCACCAGCAGGAGCGCTCCGGGCACGGCGGCGAGCAGCCCGACGACCAGCCCGGCGAGCGGGGCGCAGGCCATGCCGGTACGAGCGGCGGGGCGGTCCCAGCGGGTGATGCGGGCGGGCAGCACGGTCAGGGTGCCGAACGCGAAGCGGACGCCGTCGGGGAACGAGGCGCGTTCCGGGGGCGGCGTCGGCGAATGGTCATCGAACGAATCTGTCATCGGCCCGAACGCTACCCGCTCACCACGGACGGTAAATTACCCATTACGTGCCAAATAGGGAGTCCGTGGGATGGGTCACTGGTGGTATCGGAACATCGTCGAACCGGGGAAGCTGCCCCTGCTGCTCGCCCTGCTCTCCTTCGTTACGTCGTTCCTGGTCACCCGCACGATCACCCGGATGATCCGGGCCGGACGGGGGCCCTTCAAGAACATCACCCCGGGCGGGATGCACATCCACCACGTGGTGCCCGGGGTGATCCTCGTGATCATCGGCGGTTTCGGGGCGGTCGGCAGCGGCCGGTACGGATTGGGCGCGATGATCTCGGCCGTGCTCTTCGGGCTGGGGGCGGGCCTGGTGCTGGACGAGTTCGCGCTGATCCTGCACCTCGACGACGTCTACTGGAGCGAGCAGGGCCGCAAGAGCGTGGAGATCGTGGTCCTGACGGCCGCGCTGGTGGCGCTGGTACTGGGCGGATTCCTGCCCTTCGGGGTGAACGAGCTGACCCAGGAGGAACGCCAGAGCCGCGGACTGGTCGCCATGAACACCGCCACCAACTTCTTCCTGGCCCTGATCGCCCTGTGGAAGGGCAAGGCGCGCACCGCCCTCTTCGGTGTGGTCGTCCCCTTCGTGGCGCTGATCGGCGCGATCCGGCTGGCCCGGCCCGGGTCCCCGTATGCCAAGAGGTTCTACGCGAAACGCCCCCGCGCCCGGGCCAAGTCCGGGCTGCGCGCCTTCCACCACGACCGGCGCTGGGCGCTGCCGCGCCGCAAGTTCGAGAACTTCATCGGCGGGACCCCCGACCCGGAGCGGGCGGCCGTGGAGAAGCCGCCCACGCAGTGAAGACGGCGCAGTGTGAAGACGGCGCAGTGTGAAGACGGCGCAGTGTGAACACGACGACGGGCCCTCCCCGGGAAGGGGAGGGCCCGTCGTCGTTTCACTGCGTGGCGGCTTCAGCCCGGGATCAGGCCGTCGTCGCTGAGCATCTCCCGGACCTCGTCCAGAGTCGCGCCGTCCCCGGGCAGGATCAGCTCGGACGGCTCCAGCGCCTCGTCGGGAAGCGGCTCGCCGAGCCGCCGTACGGCATCGAGCAGTGCGCCCAGCGTGCGCCGGAAGCCCGTCTCGTCACCGTTCTCCATCTCCGCGAGCAGTTCGTCGTCCAGCTTGTTGAGCTCGGGAAAGTGGCTGTCGGCCACCTTCACCTGGCCCTCCCCCATGATGCGGACAATCATGACGGACCCCGTCCTACTGCTTGTCGAACCGGTGCTGGGTCTGGGGCTGCTGGGCGGTGCCCGGGGCGCCGCCCTCGATGGCCTGCTGCTGCGCGGACGGGCCGCCCGCCAGCTCGGCCTTCATCCGCTGGAGCTCCAGCTCCACGTCCGTACCGCCCGACAGGCGGTCCAGCTCGGCCTGGATGTCGTCCTTGGAGCCGAGCCCGCTCTGGTCGTCGAGCGCGCCGGAGGCCAGCAGCTCGTCGATCGCTCCGGCACGGGCCTGGAGCTGGGCGGTCTTGTCCTCGGCCCGCTGGATGGCCAGGCCGACGTCGCTCATCTCCTCGGAGATGCCGGAGAAGGACTCCGCGATCCGGGTCTGGGCCTGGGCCGCCGTGTACGTGGCCTTGATGGTCTCCTTCTTGGTGCGGAAGGCGTCCACCTTGGCCTGGAGGCGCTGTGCGGCGAGGGTCAGCTTCTCCTCCTCGCCCTGCAGGGTCTGGTGCTGCACCTCCAGGTCGCTGACCTGCTGCTGGAGCGAGGCGCGACGGGACAGGGCCTCGCGGGCCAGGTCCTCGCGGCCCAGGGCGAGGGCCTTGCGGCCCTGGTCCTCCAGCTTGCCGGACTGGCTCTGGAGCTGGTTCAGCTGCAGTTCCAGGCGCTTGCGGGAGGTCGCCACGTCGGCGACTCCGCGGCGCACCTTCTGGAGCAGCTCGAGCTGCTTCTGGTAGGAGTAGTCGAGGGTCTCGCGCGGGTCCTCGGCCCGGTCCAGGGCCTTGTTCGCCTTCGCGCGGAAGATCATCCCCATACGCTTCATGACACCGCTCATGGGCTTCGCGCGCCCCCTTCTAGACGGACTGTGCTCCAGGTCACCAACAGAACCCACAGTACGGGCCCTGTCTCCATTACCGCACTGTTCGAGTACGGATGCGCTCCTCCTCCAGGACGACTACGTCCCCGCCGTGTCAGGCGTAAGGAGTAGGTGGTCCCCCGACCGGTACGGACCGGCCGGAGAGCGGGCCGTCGCACGAACCCTGCACTGGGGAAGACGCCCGCCGTTGCCGGATCGTTCCCCACCGGGGTGGGGCCCATGCCCGTAACCACGTAGGCTTGGGTTTTGTGTTTGGTAGCCGCTCCTCCAAGGAAGAGAAGGCCGCCGCCACCGACAAGGTGAGCGCCGACCTCTCGCAGCCCCGTGACCCGCAGGCCCCGAAGGGCCGCCCGACGCCGAAGCGTGCTGTGGCCCAGTCGCAGCGCAAGGCCGTGGTGGCCTCGACCGGCAACCGCAAGGAGGACGCCAAGCGTGCCCGTGAGCGCCGCCGTGTAGAGATGGCAAAGCAGCGCGAGGCGCTGGCCAGTGGCGACGAGCGTTATCTGCCCGCCCGCGACAAGGGCCCCGTCCGCAAGTTCGTCCGTGACTACGTGGACTCCCGCTTCTCGGTCGCCGAGATGTTCCTGCCCCTGGCAGTGATCATCCTGGTGCTGAGCATGGTGCGGGTGCCATCCATCCAGAACATCGCGCTGATCCTGTGGATGGGCGTGATCGCCCTGATCCTCCTCGACTCCATCGGCCTGGTGCTGCGCCTCCGCAAGGCGCTCAATGAGCGCTTCCCGAACGAGCCCCGTCGCGGCGCCGTCGCGTACGGCCTCATGCGCACCCTCCAGATGCGCCGGCTGCGCCTGCCCAAGCCGCAGGTCAAGCGCGGGGAACGGCCCTGAGCCGAGAGACGCCCGGAGCGTCGGGGGACGGTTTCGCCTGGGGAGGTCCGGGGGGAGCCCGGCTGTGGCTCGAGGGACTGGGCGGACTGCGCAACGCGGTCCGCCAGGAACTCGTGGGCCGGCAGGTCGACGAGCAGATCGCGCAGCGCTTCCCGGTCGGGCAGCGGCTGCGCGTTCTCGATGTCGGCATGGGCCAGGGCACCCAGGCGCTGCGCCTCGCCCGCGCCGGGCACAAGGTGACCGGCCTGGAGAAGGACCCGGGGATGCTGGCCGTCGCCCGCGAGGCGCTGGAGGCGGAACCCGCCGGGATCCGCGACCGGGTCCGGCTCATGGAGGGCGACGGCCGCGAGACCGGCGCCCACTTCCTGCCGGGCAGCTTCGACGTGGTGCTGTGCCACGGGGTGCTGATGTACGTGCCCGAGCCGGACGCCATGCTCGCCGGGCTGGCCCGGATGCTGGCGCCCGGCGGACTGCTGTCCCTGCTGGTGCGCAACGGCGACGCGCTCGCCATGCGGCCCGGGCTGGGCAGTGACTGGACCGGCGCGCTGGCCGCCTTCGACGGCGTCGACTACCGCAACCGGCTGGGCATGGACGTACGGGCCGACCGGCTGGCCGGGCTGACGGCCACGCTGAACGGGATCGGAGCCCCGCTCCAGGCCTGGTACGGCGTCCGCGTCTTCACCGACGGCACCGAGGCCGGCGAGAGCCTGCCGCCCGAGGAGGAGCTGGAGCAGCTGCTGGCCGCCGAGGACCGCGCCGGGCGAACCGACCCCTACCGGGGCGTCGCGGCGCTGCTGCACCTGTGCGGCGTACGGGGCTGACCGGCGAGGCCGGCCAGCCCCCGGGCCTGGTTCAGGCGTCCAGGGCCGAACGCAGGCTCATCGTGTAGAGCTCGGTACCGCCGTCGTCGGACAGTTTCACCTGCTCGACGCCGCCCTCCAGCAGCTCCTTCCAGACCTCACCGATCCAGGACTCCGCGTCCCCCTGCGTCGTGAACTCCTCCGGTTCCACCGCCGGGCTCGTCTCGGTGCCTTCGGCCGTCTCGAACCGCCACGTCCACGCCATGTCCGCCTCCGTTGCTCGTCCGCTGCTCGCCTTGAGTCTGCCCGCAGAGTAACCGGGCGCGCACCACTCCCGGCGACGCGGGAGGATCTCCCTGTGGAACTCACTCTGCTCGGCACCGGCACACCCGAGGGCCTCCCCCGCCCCGGCTGCCCCTGTGCGGCCTGCGCGGTCTCCGTCGGCACCCGGGCGCGCGCCGCCACGGCCGTCCTCGTCGACGGCGCGCTGCTGCTCGACCTGACCCCCGGGGCGGTGCTGGCGGGCGCCCGCGCCGGGCATTCGCTGGCCGGCGTACGGCAGGTCCTGCTGACCCACCCGCACGACGGGCCCGCCGTGGAGCTGCCACCGGGACTGCCGGCCGCCGGGCGGGTGCCGGACGGACGGGAACTGTCGGTGATCTCGGGGCACCGGGTGCGGGCGGTGCCGATGGACGCGCCGGGCACCGGGTACGAGGTGACGGGCCCGGACGGCAGCCGGCTGCTGTACCTGCCGCCCGGCGGAGCCCCGGCGGGGACCAACGGCCAGACGGGGCAGCGCCCGTACGACGTGGTCCTCGCCGATGTGCTGGGGCGGCCCGAGGCCCTCGCCCGGCTGCGGGCGAGCGGCGCGGTCGGCCCGGCCACGGACGTGATCGCCGTCCACCTCGACCACGACACCGCGCCCGGGCGGGAGCTGGAGCGCCGGTGCGCGGCCGTCGGCGCCCGGGCGGTGCCGGACGGGACCACCGTGACCGTCGGGGAGTACCGTCCGGCGGCGGACCTGCCGCGCCGGACCCTGGTGCTGGGCGGGGCCCGCTCCGGCAAGTCCTTCGAGGCGGAGCGGCGGCTGGAGGCCTTCCCCGACGTGGTCTACGTGGCCACCGGCGGCAGCCGGGACGGGGACGCGGAATGGGCCCAGCGGGTCGGGCTGCACCGGGAGCGGCGGCCCGCGAGCTGGCGCACGGCGGAGACCTGCGACCTGGCCCCGCTGCTCACCGACGCGGGTCCGCCGCTGCTGATCGACTGTCTGGCGCTGTGGCTGACGGACGCGATGGACCGGGCCGGGGCCTGGGACGACGAGGTGTGGGTCAAGGGCGGACAGCACCAGCTGCGCGACCGGGTCGCCGAGCTGGTGGCGGCGCTGCGCGCGACCCGTCGCCGGGTGGTGCTGGTCAGCAACGAGGTGGGGTCGGGGATCGTCCCGGCGACGGCCTCGGGCCGCCGGTTCCGCGACGAGCTGGGCCGCCTCAACACCGCGGTGGCCAACGAGTGCGAGCACGTCCTCCTCGTCGTCTCGGGCCAGGCCGTCGTCCTCAAGGAATAGGTCGGGTGATCCCGTGGAACCCTCCGGCCCCGCCGCGGAGCGGACCGGCCTCCTCGCCTTCGCCGGGTGCGCTCTGCTGGGCGGCGGCAACGCGGTGGGGGTCAGGTTCAGCAATCGCGAACTGGACCCGCTGTGGGGTGCTTCGGTGCGGTTCGGCGCGGCCGCGGTGCTGCTCCTGCTGGTGATGGCCGTCATGCGTCTCGCGCTGCCGCGCGGGCGGGCGCTGGCCGGCGCGGTGCTGTACGGGGTGCTCAACTTCGGGGTGACCTTCGCGCTGGCCTACTACGCGCTGGTGCACATCCACGCGGGTCTGGGGCAGACGCTGCTCGCCCTGGTCCCGCTGGTGGCGCTGCTGCTGGCGGTGGCGCAGCGTCAGGAACGCTTCCGGGGATCCGCGCTGGCGGGCACGCTCGTCGCGGCCGCCGGGGTCGCGCTGGCCTCCCGGGCACCGTTGGAGGGCGATGTTCCGGTGCTGTCCCTGCTGGCGGTGCTGGGCGCCGTGGTGTCCTTCGCCGAGGCGACCGTACTCGTGCACCGCCTGCCGCCGGTCCACCCGGTGACGATGAACGCGGTGGGCATGACGGCCGCGACGGCCGTGCTGCTCGCCGGTTCCTTCGCCGCGGGCGACACCTGGCGGCTGCCGGAGCGGACGGCGACCTGGTGGGCGCTGGCCTACATGGTCGTGGCGGGCTCGGTACTGACCTTCGTCTTCTATCTGGTGGCGGTGCGTCACTGGGGCGCGTCCCGCGCGGCGTACGTCTTCGTCGTCATCCCGCTGGTCACGATCACGCTCTCGGCCTGGCTCGACGACGAGGAGCTGACGGCGGGTCTGCTGCTGGGCGCGCCGCTCATCATGCTGGGCGTCCATCTCGGCGCCCTGCGGCCGGGCCGCCGACGGTCGGGCGGGGGCCGTACGGGGGCTGGTCGAGGGACTGGTTGAGGGGCTTGGAGAGGGGGCTTGGGGAGGGCCTCACCGGCTGTACGCTCTGGCAGATGAGCACGCTGAATCTCGACGACTTCTCCGATCTGATCGAGCGCCCCGACGGGGGCGTCCGGCGTGACGCCGAGGAACGCCGTGAACGCCTCGCCGTGCCGCCCGGCGCGCTGGGCCGGCTCGACGAACTCGCCGAGTGGCTCGCCGCCGCGCAGGGCCAGGTGCCGGTCAGGCCGATCGAGCGCCCCCGCGTGGTGCTGTTCGCCGCCGACCACGGGATCGCCTCCGAGGGCGTCTCCGCCCGGGCCGCCTCCACCGCCCACGAGCTGGTGCGGGCCGTGCTGGACGGGGCCAGCCCCGTCGCCATCCTGGCCGGCCGGCTCGGCGCCACCGTGCGGATCGTCGACGCCGGGCTCGACTGCGACCCCGGACTGCTCCCCGAGGACGTGGTCCGCCACCGCGTGCGGCGCGGCAGCGGCCGGATCGACAAGGAGGACGCGCTCACCGTCGAGGAGGCCCTCGCCGCCCTGGAGCTCGGCATCCGGATCGCCGACGAGGAGGCCGACTCCGGTACGGACCTGGTCGTCCTCGGAGACCTCAGCGTCGGCGGGACCACCGCGGCCGCCACCCTCGTCGGCGCCCTGTGCGGAACCGATGCCTCGGTGGTCACCGGCCGCGGCGGCCTGCCCATCGACGACCTGGCGTGGATGCGCAAGTGCGCGGCGATCCGCGACGCGCTGCGCCGGGCCCGGCCGGTCCTCGGCGACCAGGTCGCGCTGCTCGCCGCGGTGGGCGGGGCCGACCTGGCCGCCATCACCGGTTTCCTGCTCCAGTGCGCGGTGCGCCGTACGCCGGTCATCCTCGACGGCGTCGTCTCGGCGGCCTGCGGTCTGGTGGCCCAGCGGGCCGCGTTCCGCGCCCCCGACTGGTGGCTGGCCGGTCAGGCGAGCGGCGAACCCGGCCAGGCGAAGGCCCTGGACCGGATGGCACTCAACCCTGTGCTCGACCACGGCGTCACAGTGGGCGAAGGTACCGGGGCATTGCTGGCCCTCCCCCTGGTCCAGGCGGCCGCCGCACTCGCGGCGGAACTCCCGGAACAGGCGGCGCAGGAGCCGGCGGAGTGAGCTGCCGGGGCCCGCGGTCCTGACCAGCCCGCGATCCCCGGACCCAGCCACTATGAACGGCAACGCCCCATAAGATCGCTTTTTATGGGAGAGGTCCGTTTGACCAGCGCAGAGACCGACCGCGGCACCCGAACGGTGCCCGGACCGGCATCCGGCAGGAAAGAGACCGGCGGCGATCCCGCCGGCAGGGCGGCGGGGGACGGCCGGGAGACGGGCCGGGGGAGCACCCGTTCACGGCGCGGCGCCGCGTTCGCGGTCTGGTACCTACGGGCCGTCACCTTCGTCAACTTCCTCAGCGCGGTCTGGGTTTCGCTCGGGCAGGATCTGCGCAGACACAACGACGCGGACTTCTACACCCCGTACCTGCTCACGGCCGGCTTCGCCTCCGGGCTCTTCTGCCTGCTGCTGGCGGTCACCATGGGCCGCCGCAAGCGGGCCGCCTGGATCCTGAACCTCGTCCTCGGCGGGATGCTGCTGCTCGACTTCGCCCGCGCAGCCTTCGTGCCCTGCTCATGGGCCCCCGACACCTGCTACCCGGAGTTCCGCGAACACCCGCAGAACTGGGTCTCGCTGGGCCTGACCGCCGCTTTCGTCATCGCCCTGCTGCTGGGCCGCCGGGAGTTCTACGCCAAGGGCGACCGCTCCAACCCCGCCCTCGCCACCGTCGTCGCCACCGTCGGCCTGCTCGTCACATCGCTGGTCGCGGCCATGCTCGTCGGCGCCACCAACAACGCCGCGGACAGCGCCGGGGCCACCTTCCTGACCCGCTGGCGGTACGGGGCGATGCGGCTGATCACCCTGGACCCGGACGCCAAGGCCTTCAGCACGATCGACACCCCCGGCTGGGTGGACGTCTTCGTCAACGTGATGTCGATGCTGCTGCTGCTCGCCGTGCTGTTCGCGGCCTTCCGCTCGCGCCGCGCCGTCGACCCGCTCTCCGAGGACGACGAGGAACGGCTGCGGGCGCTGCTCGCCCGGCAGGGCGACCGCGACTCGCTCGGCTACTTCGCGCTGCGCCGCGAAAAGTCCGTCATCTGGTCCCCCACCGGCAAGGCCGCCGTCACCTACCGCGTCGTCGGCGGGGTCTCGCTGGCCTCCGGCGACCCGATCGGCGACCCCGAGGCCTGGCCCGGGGCCATCGACCCGTGGCTGGCCGAGGCCCGTGAGCACGGCTGGGTGCCGGCCGTGATGGGCGCGAGCGAGGAGGCCGGGCAGATCTACGCGCGGCACGGCCTGGACGCGCTGGAGCTCGGCGACGAGGCGATCGTGGAGACCGCCGAGTTCACCCTGGAGGGCCGCGCCATGCGGACCGTCCGGCAGGCGTACAACCGCGTCAAGCGGGCCGGGTACACCGTACGGATCCGCCGCCACGCCGACATCCCCGCCGAGGAGATGGACGAGCTGGTCAAGCGGGCCGACGACTGGCGCGACGGCGCGACCGAGCGCGGCTTCTCGATGGCACTGGGCCGACTGGGCGACCCCGGCGACGGCCAGTGCGTGATGCTGGAGTGCACCGACGGCAACGGCGATCTGCGGGCCGTGCTGTCCTTCGTGCCGTGGGGGCCCAAGGGCCTGTCGCTCGACCTGATGCGCCGTGACCGGGACTCCGAAAACGGCCTGATGGAGTTCATGGTCATCGAACTCCTCGAACGCTCCAAGGAGATCGGGGTCACCCAGGTCTCGCTGAACTTCGCGATGTTCCGGTCCGTCTTCGAGCGCGGGTCCCGGCTCGGCGCGGGTCCGGTGCTGCGGATGTGGCGTTCCCTGCTCAGCTTCTTCTCCCGCTGGTGGCAGATCGAGTCCCTCTACCGGGCCAACGCCAAATACCGGCCGATCTGGGAACCGCGGTTCATGCTCTTCGAGAAGAGTTCGGACCTGTTGCGGATCGGTATCGCGGCGGGCCGGGCCGAAGGCTTCCTGGAAGCCCCCGGCCTGCCGAAGTGGCTGCACCGCAGACACCTGGAGACCCGCCGTTGACAGCGTGGAACGCCCCCGCACTCCGGCGGTTCGCCCGCCGCGAGTGGGGTCCCCTGTTCTGGACCGTCCGGGGCGCGCTCGCCCGCGACAAGTGGCGCGCGATCCCGATGACCATCGGCGCGGTCTGCCTGACCTCGGTCTTCCAGATCGTGCAGAACACCTCCTGGGGCTTCCAGCCGGTCCAGAACCTCGGGTCGGTCAAGGCCGTCGACCCGCTCTGGCTGGCCCTGCTGCGGACCCCCCTGTCGCTGTTCGTGCCCGCCCTCGACCTGCCGGTGTGGGGGGCGCTCGCGCAGATCCTGCTCGTCTTCGGGATCTCGGAGATCTGCATCGGCTGGTGGCGCACGCTGGTGATCGGCTACGTGGCCACGCTCGCCGGGACCACGTACGCGCGGATCGGGCTCTCGCTGGGCCCGGACCACCCCCTGGGCCTGCCGGTGTCCGACCGGATCGTCAACGACACCGGGCCCTCGGCGGCGGTGGTCGGCCTCGCCATCTACGTCTGCTGGCGGTACCGGGCGTACCTCACCGGCGCCGTGGTGGTCCTCGTGATGATCGGCGAGGTGCTGGTCAAGAACAACCTCGCGGGCAAGGAGCACCTGGCGGCCATCGCCGCCGTGATGGCCGTGTGCGTGGTCCGGGCGAAGTGGGGGCCGGAGCGCTCCCGGGCACCGCTGGGCGGGCGCCCGCCGCCGCTGGACACCCGGCCGCACTGAGGCCACCGGAGGCGACCGGATGAGCCGGGCGGAGCAGGCCGTACCGTATCGGGGTGACGACAGACCTCGGGCGGTTCGCGCCCACCCGGCAGTGGATGCGGGCCCACCCGCTCGCCACCGATGCCGTGCTCGCGTTCGGGGCACTCGTCTGCATGGTTCTCGGGTCCTTCGCCGATCCGCACGGGCCGCACGGGCCCACCTTCGGGACGCGCAATCCCGATCCCTTCTCGCTGCTGCTGATGCTGCTCGGCGCGGCCGTCCTGGTGTTCCGGCGCCGCCGGCCGCGCGCGGTGCTCGCCGTGACCTGCGGGCTCTCGCTGCTTGAGCTGACCACCGGGGAGCCGCGGGCACCCGTCGCCATGTGCACGGTGATCGCCCTGTACACGGTGGCCGCGTGCACCGACCGGCCCACGACCTGGCGGATCGGGCTGCTCACCATGGCCGGTCTGACGGGCGTGGCCATGCTCGCCGGGCCGCTGCCCTGGTACGCGCAGGAGAACATCGGGATCTTCGCCTGGACCGGGATGGCCGCCGCCGCCGGGGACGCCGTGCGCAGCAGGCGGGCCTTCATCGACGCCATCCGGGAGCGGGCCGAGCGCGCCGAGCGGACCCGGGACGAGGAGGCGCGGCGCCGGGTCGCCGAGGAACGGCTGCGGATCGCCCGGGACCTGCACGACGTGGTGGCCCACCACATCGCCCTGGTCAACGTGCAGGCCGGGGTGGCGGCGCACGTCATGGACAAGCGGCCGGACCAGGCCAAGGAGGCCCTGGCCCACGTACGGGACGCCAGCCGGTCGGCGCTGAACGAACTGCGGGCCACGGTCGGGCTGCTGCGGCAGTCCGGTGACCCCGAGGCGCCGACCGAGCCCGCGCCCGGGCTGGCCGTCCTGGACGAGCTGGTGGACACCTTCCGGCACGCCGGGCTGCCGGTGGAGGTGATCGTCCAGCTGGGGCCCGAGCCGGGGCCGCTGCCGGCCGCGGTGGACCTGGCGGCGTACCGGGTGGTCCAGGAGGCGCTGACCAACGTGCGCAAGCACGCGGGTCCGGGGGCCCGGGCCGAGGTCAGCGTGGTGCGGGTGGGTCCCTCGGTGGAGGTGACGGTGCTCGACGACGGCGGCACGGAGGCGTCCGACGCCGAGCCCGGCGGGGGCCACGGACTGCTGGGCATGCGCGAGCGCACCGGCGCGCTGGGCGGGTCCTGCTTCGCCGGTCCCCGGTACGGGGGCGGCTACCGGGTCCACGCGATCCTGCCGGTCTGAGGGTCAGCAGGGGCGGCGCCAGGCGTCGAGGTCGTAGCGCTTCTGCAGGGAGCTCAGCTTCAGCTCGCGCGCGCGTTCGCAGAAGCGGCCCGCCGGCAGTTCGTACTCCACGTGGAAGACGGCCTTGCCCGCTTCGATGAAGGGGGTCAGCTTCTCGCACTCCCGGTACTGGACGCACTGCTCGTTGACCGCGAAGTCGAACTCGCCGACCAGCTGCGGGATCTGGTCGAGGTCGTTCTTCAGACCGACCGCCAGGCCCCGGTCGTGGGCCAGCTTCGCGATCAGCCGGTTGTAGCTCAGCTGGTCCTCGGCGGTGAGCGGGAAGCCGGAGGTGTTGCGGTAGCCGTCCATGTTGTCGGGCTCCACCGCGTCGAAGCCCTTGTCCCGGCACATGTCGAACCGTTTGGCGATCAGCGGTTCCAGCTCGGTCAGCTGCCGGATGTCCAGCCAGCGCTCGCCCTCCCAGCCGTTGCCCTGGCCGATCGTCGCCTTCGGGAAGGCGTCCGCGTCGGGCCGGAAGTCCTCCCAGGCGCCGGTGGAGATGTAGCAGATGGTCTTGCGGCCGGCCTTCTTCAGTGCGGCGACCTGCTCCTTGGTGGTGGTGAACCCGTCCACGTCGTACACGGGCGCCTTCACCGACGTGTCGAGCTTCCCGGTGAGCTGCCACTGCCAGCCGACGCCGGGCGGGGGCCGCCAGCGCTCCCCCGGCGCCTGGCCGGGCCACGGGTACGGCTCGTCCTCGCCGTCGTCCCCCGGCTCCGCGGTGGTGCAGGCGGTGAGCAGCAGCAGCGCCGCGACCAGCACGGTGGCGAAACGCTTCATCCGGCTGCCTCCAGGGCGTACGGGAGGGTCCCCCACGGGTGTGCGCCGGTCCCGGGGACCGCGCAGTGCACCCCCGCCCGCCGCTCCTGGGCGAGTTCGGCGGCGGGGGCGCCCGGCGGGACGGCGTACACGAGGTGGCAGAACCGCTGGGCGGGGTGGTCGGCGGTCCAGGGCGGCGCGGTGGCCGCGTCCCGGTAGGCGTCCCAGGGGCCCTCGAAGGTGACGAGCAGATCGGCGAGTCCGGCGTACCCGGGGTGCGGGTGGACGCCGTGGTTCAGGACGAGGGTACGGGCGCCCGAGGCCCGGGCGGCGACGGCGAGCCGCCCGTAGTGGGGCAGCAGTTCCGGATCGGCGGAGGCCTGGTCCAGGAAGGCGCCGTCGGTGGCGTACCAGTCGCGGTGGCGCAGCAGGTCCTGGACGACGTCCGCGTGCGGGCGCCGCCCGTAGTCGGTGTCGACGTAGCCGAGGACGGGCACCCCGGCCGCCCGCAGCCGCCCGGCGACGGCGGCGAACCGTTCGTCGGGGGCCCGGCCCGGCCCGCTGTCGGGGTTGAGCACGACGGAGTGCAGCCGCCCGGCGGAGCGGATCAGCAGCTCCCACTCCTCGGGCCGGTCGGCGGGGTGCTCGTAGAGCGGCACCAGCAGCATGGGGTCCTTCTCGTACGGGGTCACGGGGATCGGCGGTGACTCGGCGGTCGGGGCATCAGCGGTGCGCCGTCGCACGCCCCAGCAGCAGGCAGACCAGCGCGGCCAGCACCGCGGCGGCCGCGCCCGCCACCGCCAGCTGGACCAGCCGGGGCTGCCCCAGTCCGGTCAGCAGGGCCAGGCTCTGGGCGACGGCGGCCGAGGCGCAGACCACGGCCGCCGGCCGGACCGCGCCGAAGGACTGGAGCAGCAGTCCGGTCCACATGACGGCGCCGAGCAGGAGCAGGGTCAGGGCGCGGGCCGCGGTGAGGGCCGGGGCCCCGGGCCAGAGCAGGGTTCCGGCCAGCCCCAGGGCGAGCAGCACCACCAGGTAGACGGCGAGGCACCGGGCCAGCGTGCTGAGCATCCGCCGCCGGAAGGACCGGGGCGAGCGGGCCGCCCGGAGCCCGGCGAGGCTGCCGCTGCGGAACCGGTGCAGCAGCCATTCGGCGGGACCCATGCTGAGGGTGAGCGCCACCGCCGACGGGGCGGCGACCGCCTCGGCGGGACCCCCGGCGAGCACCTCTCCGAGGGCGGCGTACAGCACGAGCAGGCCGGTGCCGAGGCCGAAGACCCCGTACGGGACGGAGTCCCCCAGCCGGGGGCCGCGCGGCCCGTACTCCTCCTCCGCGCCGCGCAGCATCCGCCAGCGCACCGGGCCGGTTCCGGGCCGGCGTACCCACCAGCCCCGGACCCGGGCGGCGGCGGCCCGGGCGCCCTCGGCCAGCGGGAGTTCCCGTACGGCCAGGGTGCAGGCGGTCAGCAGGGACGCCCCGAGCAGGGTCATCCGTACCGGCACGGGCAGGTCCACGAAGAGCGCGAGCACGGCCCCGGCGGCCATCGGGCCGAGGGCGGCGAGCAGCACCCGCTCCCGGCCGAGGACGAGCAGGACGGTGGCGGCCCCGACGTAAAGGGACTGTCCGGCGGCGAAGGCGTACGAGAAGGGCGGCCCGCCGGGCACGGCCAGCGCGGCGGCGGTGCCCAGCAGGGACCCGGCGGGGGCGCCGGCGAGCAGGGTCCGCCCGGCGGCGGCCCGGTCGCCGAGCCCGAGCCAGGAGTAGGCCCGGTGGGAGAGGGTCTGGTCCCAGACCCACCCTATGAGCGCTCCGGCGAGCAGGGTCAGGGTTCCGGCGGGCAGGCCGAGCCGGTCGGGCGGGCCGTCGAGCAGGGGCGCGCCGAGGACGTAGGCGAGCCCGGGCAGGGCGAAGATCACCCCGCGCAGGAGGCAGGCGGTGAGGGAGACCTTCCAGGGGTCGGGGGTGTCCGCGGGCTCCGGGAAGGAGCGCGGCACCCGGGTGTAGAGCTCCTCGGCGAGTGCGAAGGAGTCGTGGCGGCCGTAGGTGAGCCGGATGTACTCGTCCGTCATGCCGTCGGATTCGAGGACGGCGGCGATCTCGTCGGGGTGGACGGCGGCGGCGATGAACGGGTGGAGGCGCTCGGCCAGTTCGTCCATCGGGTCGGCGGCCGCCGGCCCTTCCGCGCGCGGCCGGGGGACAGCCAGGAGGGTGTCGGCGGCGGCGCCGGGCGGCTTGAGCCAGAGGGATCCGCTCACCACAGGCTCCCGTCGGCCGCGAGCTCGCGGTACCAGGGGTCGGCGAGCCGCTGGGTCCAGTCGTCGCCTTCGCGGACGGGCAGGACGGGCTGGCCG
Source organism: Streptomyces sp. NBC_01546 (assembly GCF_045208355.1). Classification (NCBI taxonomy): domain Bacteria; kingdom Bacillati; phylum Actinomycetota; class Actinomycetes; order Kitasatosporales; family Streptomycetaceae; genus Streptomyces; species Streptomyces sp. NBC_01546. The sequence continues at coordinate 5,758,891 of NZ_CP109379.1, read as the reverse complement.
GCGAGTTCTTTGTAGATGTGCCGGAAGCCGTCCACGGACTGGTGGAGCGTGAACTTCTCCACCACCCGTTTGCGGGCCGCCCGGCCCAGCTCCGCGCGGCGTTCGTCGTCGCGGAGCAGGGCGAGGGTGGCGCGGGCCATGGTCTCGGGCTCGCGCGGCGGGACGACGAGGCCGGTGTCGCCGACGGCCTCGCGGACCCCGCCGACGTCGGTGGAGACGGTGGTGCGGCCGCAGGACATGGCCTCGATGATGCTGAAGGGGAAGCCCTCGCTGATGGAGGAGAGCATCACGATGCTGCCGGCCGCATAGGCCCGGGCGACCTGCTCGATGCGGCCCTCGTACGAGATCCCGTCGGTCACGCCCAGTTCGGCGGCGAGTTTCTCCAGGCGGAGCCGGTAATCCTCGCAGCCGGCCGGAACGGGGCCGAAGAGGCGCAGCCGCAGGGCGGGCAGTTCCTCGCGCATGAAGGCGTAGGCGCGGATGAGGGTTTCGAGGTCCTTGATGGGGTCGATGCGGCCGCACCAGCTGAGGGTGGGCACCTCGGGCTCCGGGCCGGCCTCGGGGAAAGCGTGCGGGTCGACGCCGTTGTAGACGGTGCGGATGCGGTCGGAGGCGGCGCCTCCGCGCTCCTCCCAGCGGCGGTTGTACTGGTTGCACGGGGTGATCAGGTCGGCCTGCCGGTACCCCTCGGTGTTGAGCTCGCGGTAGAAGCCGAGCATGAGGGCTTTGACGGGCCAGCGCTGGGCGGCCGAGCGGTAGCCGAGGTAGCGCTCGCGCAGGTAGATGCCGTGCTCGGTGAGGAGGAAGGGCACCTCGTCGAGGTACTTGGCGGCGAGGGCCGGGAGGGTGGCGAGGCCGCTGCTGACGGCGTGCGCGACGCTGTCGGGCGGGATCCGCACGCAGAGCGGGCGCAGCGCGTGTTCCACCAGGTCGGTGGCGGTGAGCGCGTCGTGGATGGTGGGCTCGGCGGCGGCGGTGGTCAGGCCGGGGCGGGTCCACACGGTCATCAGCAGGCGGAGCACGGACTCGGAGCGCAGGGCCGGGGCGAGCCGGCCGGCGCGGGCCAGGAGGGCCAGTTCGCGCAGGGCCGCGGAGAATCCTCCGTGGCCGGGGTCGAGCAGGGAGAGCAGGAAGGTTTCGTAGACCTCGGTGAAGCGGCGGTGTGCCTTGCCCCGCAGGGCGCTCCGGCGGCCTCGTCCGGGAGGAGCCCCCCAGAGCGGTACGGAGGTGTGCCGGTAGACGTTGCGCGGAAGTTCCCAGGTGACCGGCTCGCGCCCGGAGCCGGTCAGGGCTATGACGTTGAAGTCGACCTCCGGCATGCCGCGGACCAGTTGGTCGCACCAGGTGCTGACGCCCCCGTGGACGTGCGGGTAGGTGCCTTCGGTGAGCATGGTGACATGACGCCCATGGCTCATGCGGTGTGTCCCCCCAGGACGTGAAAGGGGCCGGCGCCCGTAGGTTCGCGGAGCGCCGGCGCTCGTGATACTCGGCTTGCGGTCTGCCCGTACGGTCAGCTGGGCAGCTTGAGCGTGACGACGCTCTGGAGCAGCTCGGGTCCGGTCCAGGTGGAGCGGGTGCCCGCGTAGGCAGTGCCGAAGTCGGCGGTGCCCAGGAGGAGTTGCTTCTTGGTGCCGTTGGGGGCGGTGACCGGGGCGACGACTCCGGAGGGCGCCTTGACGGTGACGGCGGTGCCGATGCGGTAGGCGGTGACCTTGCCCTCGGCGAGGGCCTTGTCCCAGGCGGCGCGGCGGCCGAGCTCTACGCCGGCCTCCTTCATGGTCTGGTTGACGATCGGGGCGCTGGGCGCGTAGAGGCTCCGGTAGGTGTCGAGGACCTGGTTGAGCACCGGGTAGAGGGTGCGGTCCTCGGCGAGGTTGGACTGGTGGACGTAGTGCGGGCGCGGGTCGTTGGCCAGTACGTGGCGCAGCGCGGTCCGGGCCTCCTGGGGGACGATCTGGTCCAGGTAGCCGGTGTTGGCGTCCACCGGGGCCGGCAGACAGGTGGAGGTCGCCGGGTTGTCCTCGCAGATGCCGCTGCCGCCGTGTGCGCGGCTGGTGTAGATCCAGTTGTACTCGTCGGCCATCTCCGCGTTGGTGCCCGTGTTGTAGTACACGTTCATCGGGTGGCGGGGCACGGTCAGGGCGGCGCCGACCGCCCGCTGCACGGGTTCGCGGGAGTTGTCGCTGCCCGCCCACTTCACGCCGTTGTCGGCGAGCGCGCCGGCCAGGTTGGGGTTGTCCTGGGGCTGCTGCGGGTTGGTCTTGAGGCCCGAGTGCTCGCCGGTGACGAGCTCGGTCCGGTCGGTGGTGATGCCCTTGGCGGCGGCCCAGTTGTTGTTGTCGCGGATCTGCGCGGAGATGTCCGCGCGGCTCATGTACTGGACGGCGCCCTGGGCGTTCTTGACGCAGGTCCACGGGGTGGTGGTGGTGTTCTGGACGCAGCCGAGGAAGGGGTGCGTGTAGGTGTGGTTCATCCAGCGGTACTTGGCCCGGTCGGCGACGAGCTGGGCGGTGAGGGCGTCGGTGCCGCCGTTCTCGGTCTTCCACTCCTCACCGGCGCCCGCGTTGAAGAGCATGTCGAGCTTGAAGCTCTTGGACGTCTGCCACTGCGCCGCGTACTGGGCGTCGGCGGCGGTCATCCGGATGGTGCTCTCCTTGCCCTCGCCGCCGGCGCAGGCGTAGTCGCCGGGCGTGCAGTTGAGCTCCTTGTTCCAGCGGGCGTCCGGGGCGAAGACGTCGTCGACGTGGACCGCGAAGTAGTTGCGGCTCTGGCCGAGGTGGACCCCCTGGGTGAGCCAGTCGACGATGCCGCGGGCCAGCAGCCGGAACTGCTGCTGGTACTGGTTGTAGCCGAAGGTGACGACCAGCTCGCTGCGCCCGTCGTGGGCGTACTCGCCGACGAGCGAGGCCCGTCCGGAGCCGACGGGGGCGTCGAGGTAGCTGGTGTAGCCGGTCCGCGGCTTGCCCATGAACCCGAAGCTCTCCGGAACGAGGGCGGAGTTGTCCTCGAAGGCGACTTGACCTCCGAGGTATCCGAAGGGCCCCGCCTTGCCGGCCGCGGTGACCGCGGCCTGGGTGCCGTCGAGCTGGCCGCTGAAGCCGCCGTTGTCGGTGTACTCCAGGCCGACCCCCGGGTGGGCCCAGGTGTAGGCGTCGACCTGACGGATCCCGTACGTCGTCTCGTACGCGGCGAGCGCGGCCATCTCCGCGGAGCCCTCGCCGAAGGGGTTCTCGTTCGGCAGGACGACGCCCTGGTACTTGGCACGGGGACGGCCGTCCACCGTGTCGCTGAGGAAGCCCGCGTCGATGACCGGGCGGCCGCTGCCGCCCAGTTGGACACGGGTGTACGGGACTCCGGTGTCGCGGAGTTCCGCGGTGATCGCCTCGACCGAGCTGCCGCCGTCGTCGACGACCAGCACCTTCAGGTCGATGCGCGGAGCCGTGGCCGCCTGGGCGGTCGCGGCGGGTACTGCCACGGACACCAGGGCTGCCGCGGCCATGGCGGCGGCGACCCTGTTCATCCGGTTCTTGTTGACCATTTCGGCCTTTCCCCCCGCAGGCATCCCTCGACGCGGCCCTAGGCGGTCGGCCGGGCCGGGGAGGCTCTGTGGAAATCATGCAAAGGAACCCCGCGTCCCCTTGCGAGAGTGGACCGAGTCTTTCGGACCTCGTCAGGTCTACGGGGCAAACCTGGAGCAGAGTCCACAGATGGGTGAACCTCCTGGCCCCTTGATCGAACAACTTGCCAAACCTTCGAGTGACGTACGGAAGAGTCCGTGCGCGTAGGCTCATTTCTGGCAGCCGTCGGGCCGGAATACGATCGCCATGGATGGCCGTCCACCCACTCGGCCCACACACACAAACGGAAGCGAGACTTCACCACCGTGACTGCTCTGACTCTCAGCACTGCCGGCGCGGCGACGCTGCGCGCCGACGCCCTCGTCGTCGGTGTCGCCAAGGGCCCCAAGGGTCCGGTCGTCGCCGCGGGCGCCGAGGCCGTGGACAAGGCGTACGACGGTAAGCTCGCCGCCGTGCTCGACGCGGTCGGCGCCTCGGGCACCGAAAGCGAGATCACCAAGCTGCCGGCCCCGGCGGGCCTGAAGGTCCCGGTCGTGCTGGCGGTCGGACTCGGCTCCGTCCCCGAGAAGGACGAGTCGTTCGACGAGGAGGTGCTGCGCCGCGCCGCCGGCGCCGCCGCCCGCGCCCTGCACGGCTTCAAGAAGGCCGCCTTCGCCCTTCCCCTGGACGACGCCTCCGCCGTCACCGCCGTCGCCGAGGGCGCGCTGCTGGGCGCGTACGCCTTCACCGCCTACCAGGGCGGCGAGACGAAGACCGCCAAGAACGCCGACAAGAACGGCGGCCCCAAGCTGCCGCTCGGCGAGATCGCCCTGCTCGGCGCCAAGCCGCGCGACAAGGAGCACAAGGCCGCGGCCGAGCGCGCCACGGTCGTCGCGACCGAGGTCAACATCGCCCGCGACCTCGTCAACACCCCGCCGAACGACCTCACCCCCGAGGCCTTCGCCGCCGTCGCCTCCGCGACCGCGAAGGAGAACGGCATCAAGGTCCAGATCCTGGACGAGAAGGCCCTGATCAAGGGCGGCTACGGCGGCATCATGGGCGTCGGCAAGGGCTCCGACAACCCGCCGCGCCTGGTGAAGCTCTCCTACACCCACCCCAAGGCGGAGAAGACCCTGGCCTTCGTCGGCAAGGGCATCACCTACGACTCGGGCGGCATCTCCCTCAAGCCGGCCGGCCACAACGAGACGATGAAGTGCGACATGGCCGGCGCCGCCGCCGTCTTCGCCGCCGTCGTCTCGGCCGCGAAGCTGGGCCTGCAGGTCAACGTCACCGGCTGGCTCGCGCTCGCCGAGAACATGCCCTCCGGCACCGCCACCAAGCCGGGCGACGTCCTGCGCATGTACAGCGGCAAGACCGTCGAGGTCCTCAACACGGACGCCGAGGGCCGCCTGGTCCTCGGTGACGCGCTGACCCGGGCCTCCGAGGAGAACCCGGACGCGATCGTCGACGTCGCCACCCTGACCGGCGCGATGATGGTGGCCCTGGGCAACCGCACCTTCGCCATCATGTCGAACGACGACGCCTTCCGTACTTCGGTCCACGAGATCGCCGAGGAGGTCGGCGAGTCCTCGTGGCCGATGCCGCTCCCCGCCGAGCTGCGCAAGTCCATCGACTCCCCCACCGCCGACATCGCGAACATGGGCGAGCGCATGGGCGGCGGCCTGGTGGCCGGCATCTTCCTGAAGGAGTTCGTCGGCGAGGGCATCACCTGGGCCCACCTCGACATCGCGGGCCCGGCCTTCCACGAGGGCGCTCCGTACGGCTACACCCCCAAGGGCGGCACCGGCTCCGCCGTGCGCACCCTGGTGCGGCTGGCCGAGCGCACCGCCACCGGCGACCTGGGCTGACGTAGCCCCGTAGCGCCGGATGTGACATGTCTCAAGCCTTGATCGTCCACTCGATCAAGGCTTGAGCCATGTTCACTGACAACGAAATCCGTAGGTTTCTACGCACTGGTAACCCTCACTTCGGGCAGAACGCCCTGCCACATCGTGGGCCCGGCGTCCCGCGTTCCGCCGACAAATGCGAAGATGGGTTCTCGGCAGGACAGGGCCCCCACCACAGGGCCGAAGAACTAGCGGCCGATTACCAGCCGCCGCCCGGTCACAGAGGACCGGTGCCCGGCGCACATGCATGGAGGACGTGACGTGGCGAACGACGCCAGCACCGTTTTCGACCTAGTGATCCTCGGCGGTGGCAGTGGCGGTTACGCCGCGGCGCTGCGCGCATCCCAGCTGGGTCTGGACGTTGCCCTTATCGAGAAGAACAAGCTCGGTGGCACCTGCCTGCACAACGGCTGCATCCCCACGAAGGCTCTGCTGCACGCGGGCGAGATCGCGGACCAGGCTCGTGAAGCCGCCCAGTTCGGTGTCAAGACCTCCTTCGAGGGCATCGACATCGCGGGTGTCCACAAGTACAAGGACGAGGTCATCTCGGGCCTGTACAAGGGCCTGCAGGGCCTGGTCGCCTCTCGCAAGGTGACCTACATCGAGGGTGAGGGCCGCCTCTCCTCGCCGACTTCCGTCGACGTGAACGGCCAGCGCATCCAGGGGCGCCACGTGCTCCTGGCGACCGGCTCCGTGCCGAAGTCGCTGCCGGGCCTGAACATCGACGGCAACCGCATCATCTCCTCGGACCACGCGCTGGTCCTGGACCGCGTGCCCCAGTCCGCGATCGTCCTGGGCGGCGGCGTCATCGGCGTCGAGTTCGCCTCGGCGTGGAAGTCCTTCGGCACCGACGTGACCGTCGTCGAGGGCCTCAAGCACCTCGTCCCGGTCGAGGACGAGAACAGCTCGAAGCTGCTGGAGCGCGCGTTCCGCAAGCGGGGCATCAAGTTCAACCTCGGCACCTTCTTCGACAAGGCCGAGTACACCGAGACCGGCGTCCGCGTGACGCTGGCCGACGGCAAGACCTTCGAGGCCGAGGTGCTGCTGGTCGCCATCGGCCGCGGGCCGGTCTCGCAGGGCCTGGGCTACGAGGAGCAGGGCGTCGCGATGGACCGCGGCTACGTCCTGGTCGACGAGTACATGCAGACCAACGTGCCGACCATCTCGGCCGTCGGTGACCTCGTCCCGACCCTCCAGCTCGCGCACGTCGGCTTCGCCGAGGGCATCCTGGTCGCGGAGCGTCTGGCCGGTCTCAAGACCGTCCCGATCGACTACGACGGTGTCCCGCGCGTCACCTACTGCCACCCCGAGGTCGCGTCCGTCGGCATCACCGAGGCCAAGGCCAAGGAGATCTACGGCGCGGACAAGGTCGTGGCCCTGAAGTACAACCTCGCGGGCAACGGCAAGAGCAAGATCCTCAAGACCGCGGGCGAGATCAAGCTCGTCCAGGTCAAGGACGGTGCCGTGGTCGGCGTCCACATGGTCGGTGACCGGATGGGCGAGCAGGTCGGCGAGGCCCAGCTGATCTACAACTGGGAGGCTCTGCCGGCCGAGGTCGCGCAGCTCATCCACGCGCACCCGACCCAGAACGAAGCGATGGGCGAGGCCCACCTGGCCCTCGCCGGCAAGCCGCTTCACTCCCACGACTAATCGTCACGGGCGCGACGACCACTTCCGCACATTCGTTAGGAGCAACTGAAACCATGTCGGTTTCCGTAACCCTTCCGGCGCTCGGAGAGAGCGTGTCCGAGGGCACTGTCACCCGCTGGCTGAAGGCCGAGGGCGAGCGCGTCGAGGCCGACGAGCCGCTTCTCGAAGTGTCGACCGACAAGGTCGACACCGAGATCCCCTCGCCCGTCTCCGGCATCCTGGCCTCCATCAAGGTCGCCGAGGACGAGACCGTCGAGGTCGGCGCCGAGCTGGCCGTCATCGACGACGGCTCCGGCGCGCCTGCCGCGGCCGCGGCTCCGGCCGCCGAGCCGGTCGCCGCCGCTCCGGCTCCCGTCGCCGAGGCCCCCGCGGCTCCGGCTGCGGCCCCGGTCGCCGAGGCCCCCGCCGCCGCCGCCCCGGCCGCGTCCGGCACCGATGTCGTGCTCCCCGCCCTGGGCGAGTCCGTCACCGAGGGCACCGTCACCCGCTGGCTGAAGCAGGTCGGCGAGTCCGTCGAGGCCGACGAGCCGCTGCTCGAGGTCTCCACGGACAAGGTCGACACCGAGATCCCGGCGCCGGTCTCCGGCACGCTGCTGGAGATCCTGGTCGGCGAGGACGAGACCGCCGAGGTCGGCGCCCGTCTGGCCGTCATCGGCGTCGCCGGTGCGGCTCCCGCCGCCGCCCCGGCCGCTGCCGCCCCGGCTCCGGTCCAGGCTGCCGCTCCGGTCGCCGCCCCGGCTCCGGTCGTGGCCGCTCCGGCTGCTCCGGCCCCGGCTCCGGCCGCCGCTCCGGCCCCCGTTGCCGCTCCGGCTCCGGTTGCCGCTCCGGCTCCGGTTGCCGCCCCGGCCCCGGTGGCCGCTCCGGCTCCGGTCGCCCCCGCCGCTCCCGCCGCCCCGGTTTCGGCCGGTGACGAGGGCGCGTACGTGACCCCGCTGGTGCGCAAGCTCGCCACGGAGTCCGGCGTCAACCTGAACACGGTCACGGGCACCGGCGTCGGTGGCCGTATCCGCAAGCAGGACGTCCTGGCCGCCGCCGAGGCCGCCAAGGCCGCCGCCGCTGCCCCGGCTCCGGCCGCCGCTCCGGCCGCGAAGGCCCCGGCCGCCGCGGTGTCCGAGCTGCGCGGTCAGACCGTCAAGATGACCCGCATGCGCAAGGTCATCGGCGACAACATGATGAAGGCCCTGCACTCGCAGGCGCAGCTCAGCTCCGTGGTCGAGGTGGACATCACCAAGATCATGAAGCTGCGCGAGAAGGCCAAGGGCGCGTTCCTGGCCCGCGAGGGCGTCAAGCTCTCGCCGATGCCGTTCTTCGTCAAGGCCGCTGCCCAGGCGCTGAAGGCCCACGCGGTCGTCAACGCCCGGATCAACGAGGACGAGGGCACCATCACCTACTTCGACTCGGAGAACATCGGCATCGCCGTCGACTCCGAGAAGGGCCTGATGACCCCGGTCATCAAGGGTGCCGGTGACCTCAACCTGGCGGGCATCTCCAAGGCGACCGCCGACCTGGCCGCCAAGGTCCGCGGCAACAAGATCACGCCGGACGAGCTGTCGGGCGCGACCTTCACCATCAGCAACACCGGCTCGCGCGGTGCCCTGTTCGACACGGTCATCGTGCCGCCGAACCAGGTCGCCATCCTGGGCATCGGTGCCACGGTGAAGCGCCCGGTGGTCATCGAGACCGCCGAGGGCACCAACATCGGCATCCGCGACATGACGTACCTGACCCTGTCCTACGACCACCGCCTGGTGGACGGCGCGGACGCGGCCCGGTACCTCTCGGCCGTCAAGGCCATCCTGGAAGCCGGCGAGTTCGAGGTCGAGCTCGGCCTGTAAGGCTCTCGCCGCAGGACGGCAGTCACACGTACGGCGCCCTTGTCCGGAAACCACTCCGGGCAGGGGCGCCGTCGTCTTACCCTGCCGGTCCAGGGACGACCAGCGGGGGCATGCATGTCACGTGCACGAGTGAACGATCTTGTGGTGGTACTGCCGGGCATCATGGGGAGCCGGCTGGCCGATGCCGACGGCAAGCCGGTCTGGGACCTGTCGGGCGGCGCCCTGTGGCGTGGCCTGCACACCTTCGGCGGCTCGGTGAAGCGCCTGTGCCTCCCGAAGGACATCGGAAACGACCATCCCGGCGACGGGGTGGTCCCCGTCGGGGTCATGCCCGACGTGCACGCGATTCCCGGCATCTGGCAACCGGTCGACGGCTATACGGACCTCCTGGGCTGGCTGGAGCGGTCCTTCAGCCTGTCCCTCGGGGGCAACCTCGTTCCCTTCCCGTACGACTGGCGCCTGTCGTGCCGCTACAACGCGGAGCGGCTGAAGAAGGTCGTCGCCCGCGAGCTGGAACGATGGCGGACCTCCGCCCCCGAGCGCGGCGACGCCAGGGTGATCTTCATCTGCCACTCCATGGGCGGGCTGGTGGCCCGCCACTACGTGGAACTCCTCGGGGGTCACGAGGTCACCCGCCGCCTGATCACCCTGGGCACCCCGCACCGCGGCTCCCTGGACGCCCTCGGCCATCTGGTCAACGGCTTGCGCAAGGGCTGGGGACCCTTGGGCGTCGATCTCAGCGCGTTCGCGCGCAGCCTGCCGTCGCTGCACCAGCTGGCTCCCGACTACGCGTGCGTGGCGGGCCCGGGAGGCCTCGCGTACGCCCGTGACCTGCCGGGCCTGCCCGGTGTCGACCCGGAGCTGCTGGCGGACGCGGCCCGCTTCCACGCGGACCTGCGCCGGTCCGCCGACCGCCCTGACCCCACCCACCTGCACGCCATCACGGGCATCCGCCAGCCGACCCTGACGACGGCGGAGATCACCGACGGCGGGCTGACCCCGCTGTGGCTCATCGGCGGCGTCGACGAACGCGGCGACGGCACGGTCCCCCGCCTCGCCGCGCGCCCCACGAACGCCGACAACACCGGTTACGCGGTCGACGAGGCCCACACCCCCTGCGAGCAGCACGGCTCCCTCCAGAACAACCGGGGCGTACGGGACGCCCTGAGCGGCCTCCTGGGCCACGAGCGCCCCTTCCACCGCGGCGAGGACGACGACGTCCCGCTGAGCGTGCTCGCTCCCCCGCTGCTGGAGCCCGGCGACCCCTACGAGGTCGCGGTGACGGTCCCGCCGGAGATCCCGGACCACGACGCGCTCCACCTCACGGCAGAGCTCCGCGCGGCCGATGGCGCACAGCAGCTCGAGCGGACGCTGCGACCCCTCGGCGAGGGCCGGTACATCGCGGCCTTTCCGGCGCCGGACCCCGGGGCGTACCGGCTGGCGGTACGGGTGACCGCACATGCGGAGACGACGGTGACGGCGCTGACCCTGGTGGGAGGAACCGGTGAGTGAGCGCGCCGACGAGATCTCGGGGACGGCTCTCGGGATCGTGGTCGAAAACTATCGGAACTCGAAGAAGTTCCGTGCCCTGACCGGCGCGATCTCCCAGATGCGGGAGCTGTGCGCACTCCTGGAGGAGCGCGGCTACACGCCGACCGTGCTGCCGGACCCAGGGCAGCCGGACATCAAGGCCGCGGTGAAGGACTGGGCAACGGGCCGGACCGCGGCACAGGGCCGCGGCCCCGCTGTCATCCTCTGGTCCGGCCACGGCGTGCTCGACTCCTGGGGGCTGCGCCTGGTCCTGCACGACACCGATGACGCCCAGTACGGAGATGAGACATATTCGGCCAACCTCCTGACGGAGGCGGCCGTGCGCAGCGGGGCGGACCAGATGCTGCTGCTCATCGACACCTGTCATGCGGGCGCGGGGGTCATGGAGTCCCTGGACACGGCGTTCGGCAAGCTGTCCGCGAAGAACCTGCCCCGGGGCCGATCCAGCTGGCTCGGGGTGCTCGCGAGCAGCCGTCCTCAGGAGAAGGCCGAGGCCGCGGGCGTCCTGCTGGAAACCCTCACCCGGGTGCTGCGCGAGGGCCCGGGCAGCGAGGACTACCGCCACGAGTGGAGCAGCCGGAACGGGCAGGTCAGCGGTGCCACGGTCATCCACACCGTGCTCGCCCAGTGGCCCGAGGAGGTCGGCCACAAGCCGGTTCCGGCCATGTTCGGCGAGCCCCGGCTGATGTTCGACAACCCGCTGCGGAAGACCGCCTCGGAGCCGGAGCTGGTCGAGCACCTGGTGCAGGCGAGCCGTGGAGCGCCCGTGGACGACGGGGGCTGGTTCTTCAGCGGCCGCCGCAACGTGCTCGGGCAGATCACCGAGTGGCTGGACGCACGACAGCCGGGCCTGTTCCTGGTGACGGGCAGCGCGGGATGCGGCAAGTCGGCCGTCCTCGGCCGCATCGCGACCCTGTCCGACCCCGTCCACCGGGCGGACATCCTGGAGCACGGGGCCCTCGCTCCCGAGGATCCGGATCCGGGCGAGGACTCGGTGGACGCCTCCCTGCACCTGCGGGGCTACACGGTGCAGCAGCTGGCCGAGGCCATCGCCCGCGAACTGGACCTTCCCGTCCCGCAGACTCCCGCCGCGCTGATCGCCGAGGTGGAGAAGAAGTGGCCCGCGGCCTGCCGGGACCGCCTCCCGGCCCTGGTCCTGGACGGCCTGGACGAGGCGGCCCCCGACCAGGCCTACCCGATCGTCGAACAGCTCCTGGCCCCCCTGAGCCGCCTGGTCTGCGTGCTGCTCGGCTCCCGGGACCGCCCCTTCCGCCCGCAGGAGGAACTCCAGGAGCCGCTGGACGAGGCGGTGAGCCGACTGCTGGACGTCCGGGCCCGGGCGTTCGACCTGGACGACGAGACCGACACCGAGAAAGACATCCGGACGTACTGCCTGCGCCGGTTGGAGGCGCGCGAGCTGCCGCCCGGGGACGCGGCGACGGCGGCCGGTCTCATCGCGGACCGCGCGTCCGCCCACACCGGCGGCTTCCTCTTCGCCAGGATGGCGACCGACGCCGTGATCAGGCGGTTCGCCGCTTCAGGTAGCGAGGGCTGGAATTGGGAGGAGGCCATCCCGTCCTCGATCAGCGCCGCGTTCACCGAGGACCTGGCGGAAGGGCTGCAGCGGGAACGGGACGGCGAACGGCTTCCGCACGCGGCACAGGACCTGCTGACCGCCCTGGCCTGGAGCGCGGGCAAGGGCATGCCGGCGCGGGGGGTCTGGGAGGCGGCGGCTTCGGCCCTCGCCTCCGGTGGGGCCACGTACGGCCCCGAGGACGTGGACTGGCTGCTGAACACGTACGGCCGCTACGTCGTGGAGGACACCGACGGTGTGCAGGCGGTGTACCGCCTCTACCACCGCGAGTTCATCGGCCACCTGCGGAACACCCCGGAGGAATCCGGCCCGGCGTACCGCGTGGCGCGGGCGCTCGTGGACCTCCTGCGAGAGCAGACCGCCGACGCCACGATGATCGAGGCGGCGAACCCCTACCTGCGCGGGGCGCTCGCGGCACACACAGCCATGGCGGGCGGGCGCGGCATCGCACTGGTGCGTGAACTCGTCGCCCTCCGGGAGAACCTGTTCCGCCCTGATCTCGCAGCGGCGTTGGTCATCAAGTCGCTTTCCCTGTCCCAGGCCGGGCGGCGCATGGATGCGCTCGCACCAGCGCGGGAAGCCGCCGACCTGTATCGGGACCTCGCCGACAACGACCCGGCCGTGTACCTTCCCGACCTCGCCATGTCCCTCAACAACCTCGCTGCCGCTCAAGTCGAGGCCGGAGACCGACAGGGTGCACTGGCCACCACCACCGAAGCCACCTCCCTCCGCAGAGACCTTGCCGAGCGCAATCCGGCCGCCTACCTCCCCAGCCTCGCCGGCGCCCTCAACAACCTCGCCACCGCCCAAGGCGCGACCGGAGACCGACAGGGCGCACTGGCCACCATCACAGAAGCCGCTGACCTGTACCGGGACCTCGCCGAAAGCAACCCGGCCGCCTACCTCCCCGACCTCGCCATGTCCCTCAACAACCTCTCCAACTTCCAAGGCGACACCGGAGACCGACGGGGCGCACTGGCCACCATCACCGAAGCCGCCGACCTGTACCGGGACCTCGCCGACAACAACCCGGCCGCCTACCTCCCCAACCTCGCCAGCGCCCTCAACAACCTCGCCACCACCCAGAGCGATACCGGAGACAGCCGGGGCGCACTGGCCACCATCACAGAAGCCGCCGACCTGTACCGGGACCTCGCCGACAACAACCCGGCCGCCTACCTCCCCAACCTCGCCGGCTCCCTCAACAACCTCGCCAACTTGCAAGGCAGTACAGGAGACCGACGGGGCGCACTGGCCACCATCACAGAAGCCGCCGACCTGTACCGGGACCTCGCCGAAAGCAACCCGGCCGCCTACCTCCCCGACCTCGCCATGTCCCTCAACAACCTCTCCAACTTCCAAGGCGACACCGGGGACCTGCAAGCCTCACTGGCCACCATCACCCAGGCCGCCGACCTGTACCGGGACCTCGCCGAAAGCAACCCGGCCGCCTACCTCCCCGACCTCGCCATGTCCCTCAACAACCTCGCCACCGCTCAAGGCGCGGCCGGAGACCTGCAGGGCGCACTGGCCACCATCACCGAAGCCACCACCCTCCGCAGGGACCTCGCCAGCACCAACCTGGCCGCCTACCTCCCCAACCTCGCCGGCGCCCTCAACAACCTCGCCAAGTTCCAGAGCGCGACCGGGGACCTGCAGGGCGCACTGGCCACCATCACCGAGGCCACCGGCCTGTACCGGGACCTCGCCGACGACAACCCGGCCGCCTACCTCCCCAACCTCGCCAGCGCCCTCAACAACCTCACCGCCACCCAAGGCGCGCTCGGAGACAGCCACGGCGCGCTGGCCGCCAGCACCGAAGCCACCACCCTCTACCGGGACCTCGCCAGCACCAACCCGGCCGCCTACCTCCCCAACCTCGCCGGCGCCCTCAACAACCTCTCCACCGCCCAAGGCGCGACCGGAGACCTGCAGGGCGCACTGGCCACCATCACCGAAGCCACCACCCTCTACCGGGACCTCGCCAGCACCAACCCGGCCGCCTACCTCCCCAACCTCGCCGGCGCCCTCAACAACCTCGCCACCGCCCAAGGCGCGACCGGAGACCTGCAGGGCGCACTGGCCACCATCACCGAAGCCACCACCCTCTACCGGGACCTCGCCAGCACCAACCCGGCCGCCTACCTCCCCAACCTCGCGATGTCCCTCAACAACCTCGCCAACTTCCAAGGCGCGACCGGAGACCTGCAGGGCGCACTGGCCACCATCACCGAAGCCACCACCCTCTACAGGGACCTCGCCAGCACCGACCCGGGCGCCTACCTCCCCAACCTCGCCAGCGCCCTCAACAACCTCACGCACGTTGCCACGGTGCAGGACTCACTCGCGGCCTACGCCAACGCTGAGCGTGCCCTGGTAGCGCATGCGGAGGCGGCACGCTACCTGGCCCTACGGCGCGCGGCGTTCGAGGTCGCCCAAGCGGACGACGGCATCGGTTTCCGCACCCTCATCCTCCTCGCGCACGGTGCGGACACGACGGCTTTTCACGCGCGGCATCTCCTGCGCACCCTCAGCCAGGCCGACCCCGCGAACGCCTCGCAGGTCAGCGCCCTCTGGCACGACATGACCGGAGCCGAACCCCCGCTCTGGCTGGCGATACCGGAAGCCGCGATGGAGCTTGCCGTCGACTGGATCAATTGCCTGACCTGGGCCGACTCCCGGGCCTTCTGGGAGGAGCACGCCGAAGATCTCTGCTCAGCCGAGGTCGCGGCAGCATTGGAGGAGCTTGCTCTGTTCACCCAGACCGCCGAGGAACATCTGCGGATCGCGGGCGAGGCAGCGACAGCCGGCCCGGACATTGCCTTCCGCCCCTACCTCACCGCCGAACTCCTCCACACGTGGACCGGCCTCTCGACCTGGGAGGAATCGCAGGCCTACCTCACCCGTCACGCGGCGGCGCTCCTGCATGACCACGCCCTCGAACGGCTCGGCTCCCGCCTCGATACGGCCGATTCGGCCGTGCATCACGCCTTGATCACCCTCGCCCGCGCGGACGGAGTCCCCGCCGCCTACCGGCACATCGAGGATCGCCCCTCCCTCCACGACCGGCTCCAGCAGCTCTTGAACGCCCCCGAGGCCGATCCCGACCTCCTGCATGCCATCGCCCTCCTGGAGCTCTTCACCCACCAGGAGCACTTCACCGGCACGGCCCACCTCGCCCTCGCCGGCATCCTGGCGGGGGACCCGCCCGCGCCCACGGTCTGGCCCCCCGCCGAACCCGCCGACCGGGACCGGGTCATCTCCGAGGTCGCCGTGCTCATCGGGCGGCACCCCACGCACGCCGCAGCCCTGAGCGCCCTCATCCAGAGCCTCCTGGCCGCGTAACCGGCCCTTGTAACCAGCCTCACCCGGAGTCCCTGACCGGGAACGCTTCGCGCCGGGCTACTGCGCCGTATTGTCTACGCATCAGAGCTCTGCATGCCCCCACAGGAGATGAAGCCCGGATGATCACCCCACCCGTCGTGCACTCGCTGCGCGAGCAGATCCGCGAGCACATCGTGGAGGGGATCGTCAGCGGGCGCTGGAAGCCCGGCGAGCGGATCGTCGAGCGCCGGATCGCCGTGGAGCTGGAGGTCAGCCAGACGCCCGTACGCGAGGCCCTGCGCGAGCTGGAGACGCTGCGGCTGATCGAGTCGGCGCCGAACAAGGGCGTGCGCGTACGGAACCTGTCCGCGGCGGACCTGGAGGAGATCTACCCGGTCCGGGCCGGTCTGGAGCAGATCGCGGCCGAGCTGGCCGCGCCCCGGCTGGCGGCGGACTGCTCGGCGCTGGAGCCGCACGTCGCCGCCCTGTGGGAGGCCGACCGCAGCGAGGACGGCACGGCGCAGGTGCGGCACACGGTGGGCTTCCACCGGGAGATGGTGCGGGCGGCCGGGAACAGCGTGCTGCTGCACACCTGGGAGAGCCTGGGCATCGAGGTGTTCACGGCCCTGTCCATCCGCTGGCTGGGAACGGTCCAGAAGTCCTACGCGGAGGAGCACGAGGCCCTCGTCGAGGCGTTCCGCAGCCAGGACCCGGAGATCGGTCTGCTCGTGAAGCGGCACGTTCTGGGGTGCGCCCCGAGGGCGTGAGCCCGCCCGTATTGCCCCCATTCGACCGGCACCGGGTGCCTTATCTCCTGGCACGCGGTGCCGACTTTCGTCAGATGGACGTTTCTTTGTCACTTTCATTTGATCGATCATCGATCAGCGATTTACAGTCATCGGCGGGCCTCAACCAGGTCCAACGACCCTGTCCTGCCCGTCAGGGATTTTTTCACCACCTCTCCTTTGTCCGGAAGGCGGCGCACACCGATGTCCGACCCCGTAGGAAAGCTTCCGAGCGAGCTCGACCAGCTCCCGGACCGCGACACCGAGGAGACCGCCGAATGGGCGGCCTCCCTCGACGCCGTCGCCCAGGCCGCCGGTACGCGCCGCGCCGAATACCTGCTCCGCCGCACCCTCCAGCACGCCGAGGCCGCCGGCCTCGCCCTGCCGAAGCTGCTGGAGACGGACTACGTCAACACCATCCCCACCGCCGCGGAGCCCGAGTTCCCGGGTGACGAGGCGATGGAAGCCAGGATCACCGCCTGGAACCGCTGGAACGCGGCCGCCATGGTGACCCGCGGCTCCAAGTACGGCGTCGGCGGCCACATCGCCACCTTCGCCTCCGCCGCGTGGCTGTACGAGACCGGCTTCCAGCACTTCTTCCGCGGGAAGGAGGCCGACGGATCGGGCGACCAGCTCTACATCCAGGGCCACGCCTCCCCCGGCATCTACGCCCGCGCCTTCCTCGACGGCCGGATCTCCGAGCAGCAGCTCGACAACTTCCGCCAGGAGTCCGGCGGCAACGGCCTGCCGTCCTACCCGCACCCGCGGCGCCTGCCGTGGCTGTGGGAGTTCCCGACGGTTTCCATGGGCCTCGGCCCGCTCTCCGCGATCTACCAGGCGCGCTTCAACCGCTACCTGCAGAACCGGAGCATCAAGGACACCGCCAACTCGCACGTCTGGGCCTTCCTGGGCGACGGCGAGATGGACGAGCCCGAGTCGACCGCCGCCCTGGCCCTCGCCTCCCGCGAGCAGCTCGACAACCTGACCTTCGTCATCAACTGCAACCTGCAGCGCCTCGACGGTCCGGTCCGCGCCAACTTCCGCGTGGTCCAGGAGCTGGAGGCCCAGTTCCGCGGCGCCGGCTGGAACGTCATCAAGTCGCTGTGGGGCTCCGCCTGGGACGAGCTGTTCCAGCTCGACACCACGGGCGCCCTGGTACGCCGCCTGCGCGAGGTACCCGACGCGCAGTTCCAGACGTACGCGACCCGCGACGTGGCCTACATCCGCCAGCACTTCTTCGGCGCCAACGCCGAGCTCGTGCAGCTGGCCGGCGTGCTCTCCGACACGAAGATCGCCGAGTGCTTCCACAGCTCCCGCGGCGGCCACGAGCCCCGCAAGGTCTACGCCGCGTACAAGGCCGCCCTGGAGCACAAGGGCGCTCCGACGGTCATCCTCGCGCAGACCGTCAAGGGCTACACGCTGGGTGCCGGGTTCGAGTCGAAGAACGCGAACCACCAGATGAAGAAGCTGACGATCGACGAGTTCAAGGACATGCGTGACCTCCTTGGCCTCCCGATCCCGGACAGCGCCTTCGCCGACGGCCAGGTCCCGTACGGCCACCCGGGCGCGAACAGCCCCGAGGTGCAGTACCTGAACGAGCGCCGCGCGGCCCTCGGCGGTCCGGCCCCGGCCCGCAAGGTCAAGCACGTGGCCCTGCCCGCCCCCGCGGACCGTTCCTTCGCCCCGCTGCTCAAGGGCTCCGGCAAGCAGGAGATGGCCACCACCATGGCCTTCGTCCGGCTCGTCAAGGACCTGATGCGGGACAAGGAGACCGGCAAGCGCTGGGTGCCGATCGTCCCCGACGAGGCCCGTACCTTCGGTATGGAGTCCCTCTTCCCGTCGGCCGGCATCTACTCGCCGCTGGGCCAGACGTACGAGCCGGTCGACCGCGACCAGCTCATGTACTACAAGGAAGCCAAGGACGGCCAGATCCTCAACGAGGGGATCACCGAGGCCGGCGCCATGGCCGATTTCATCGCCGCCTGCACGTCGTACGCGACGCACGGCGAGCCGATGATCCCCTTCTACATCTTCTACTCGATGTTCGGCTGGCAGCGCACCGCCGACCAGATGTGGCAGCTCGCCGACCAGCTCGGCAAGGGCTTCATCGTCGGCGCCACCGCCGGCCGCACCACGCTGACCGGTGAGGGCCTGCAGCACGCGGACGGCCACTCGCACCTGATCGCGTCCACGAACCCGGCGTCGCTCAACTACGACCCGGCCTTCGCGTACGAGATCGCGGTGATCGTCAAGGACGGTCTGCGCCGGATGTACGGCGAGCAGCCGGAAGACGTCTTCTACTACCTCACGGTCTACAACGAGCCGAAGGTGCAGCCCGCGATGCCCGAGGGCGTCGAGGAAGGCATCCTCAAGGGCCTCTACCGCTTCAACACGGCGGCGGACCTGGCGGAGGCGGCCCCGGCCGCGGACGCCCCGAAGGTCCAGCTGATGGCCTCCGGCACCGCGATCCACTGGGTGCTGGAAGCACAGAAGCTGCTCGCCGCCGAGTGGAACGTGGCCGCCGACGTCTGGTCCGCCACCTCCTGGGGCGAGCTGCGCCGCGAGGCGCTGGAGTGCGACGAGGCGCTGCTGCGCGGCGAGGTCCGCACCCCGTACGTCACCCGCGCGCTGGAGGGTGTCACGAGCCCGGTCCTGGCCGTGTCCGACTGGATGCGTCAGGTCCCGGACCAGATCAGCCAGTGGGTGGAGCAGGACTGGACCTCGCTGGGCACGGACGGCTTCGGTCTGTCCGACACCCGTGAGGGCGCCCGCCGCCACTTCGGTGTCGACGCGCAGTCGATCGTGGTGGCCGCACTGGCCCAGCTCGCCCGTCGCGGCGAGGTACCGGCGTCCTCCGTCAAGGAGGCCCGGGAGCGCTACGGCCTCTGAGCCGAGTGACCGACCGTGAAAGGCCGGTGTCCGCCCCGAAGGGGTCGGACACCGGCCTTTCGCCGTACGCGCGGTGGCGGCGCGGGGGCGAACCCGTGATGCTGGAGCGGTGATGGACGAGACGGAGTTCTGGGAGATCGTCGACCGTACCCGCGAGGCCGCCGACGGCGACCCCGAGGAACACGCCGAGCTGCTCGTGGAGCGGCTGGCCCAGCTCGACCCGGACTCCGTCCTGGACTTCGCCCGGCACTTCGAGTCGCGGTACAACCGGGCGTACACCTGGGACCTGTGGGGCGCGGCCTGGGTACTGCTCGACGGGGCGAGCGACGACGCCTTCGACTACTTCCGCTGCTGGCTGATCGGCCAGGGCCGGGAGGTCTTCGAGGGCGGGGTGCACGATCCCGACCAGCTCGCGGAGCTCCTGGGCGAGTTCGACGAGGAGATCGACGGTGACGGCGAGGAGCTGGGGTACGCGGCCGACGAGGCGTACGAGCAGCTGACCGGCTCGGTGGCGCCGGACCTGGGCGTCCCGCTGCAGCCGGCAGAGCCGGAGGGCGCCGCGCTGGACTTCGAGAACGAAGCCGTGCTCGCGGAGCGCTTCCCCCGGCTCTGGGACCGCTTCAGGGGCTGAGGCCGCCGCTCAGCAGTGGGTACCGCCGTCGATACGGATCTCCGTGCCGGTGATGAACGCGCCGTCCTCGGAGCCCAGCATGGCGACGACGCCGGCCACGGTCTGCGGGCCGGCGAAGCCCTGGCCGATGGCCGGGGCGAGCTTGGCGAAGAGCGACCAGTCGGTGTCCTCGGGCAGGCCGGGGCCGTTGCCGGTGGTCATGCCGCTCTCGATGGAGCCGGGCGCGACGGCCACGAAGCGCAGGCCCTGCTTGCTGTACTCGGCCGCCAGCGCGTGGGTCATGGACTGGATGCCGCCCTTGCTGGCCGCGTAGGCGGACATGTAGGGGTGGGCGAAGGACGCCGAGGTGGAGCTGAAGTTCACGACGACCGGCTGGTCGCCCGCCAGCAGCGCCGGGAGCGCTTCGCGGATCATCAGGAAGGTGCCGGTCAGGTTGACCCCGATGACCTGGTTCCAGAGGTCGAGCGTGGTCTGGTGGGTGTGCGCGGAGCGCAGGATGCCGGCGGCGTTGACCAGTACGTCGATCCCGCCGAGGGCGTCGACCGCGGCGGCCACGCCCTCCTTGACCGCGTTCTCGTCGGATATGTCCAGGACGGCGGTGGTGAGGCGGTC
Source organism: Streptomyces sp. NBC_01546 (assembly GCF_045208355.1). NCBI lineage: Bacteria > Bacillati > Actinomycetota > Actinomycetes > Kitasatosporales > Streptomycetaceae > Streptomyces > Streptomyces sp. NBC_01546. Next base: position 5,738,556 of record NZ_CP109379.1, on the reverse strand, counting down.
CGCCGTACCGTCCGAGGCGGCCCGCTCGGCGGTGGCCTTGAGACCGGCCTCGCTGACGTCGGCCGTGTGGACTCGGCCGCCCTCGGCGAGGATGCGGTGGACGGTGGCCTGGCCAATGCCGGAGCCGCCGCCGGTGATGAGGACGCGACGTCCTTCGTAACGGTTCATGGGGTGAGCGTACCGAAGCGGTGACACGTTTTGCCAGGGTGACAAAGAGTGCAATCAGGCTTGCTTCCGAGGGGTACGCTTCACTGCGTGAGATCCCCTCGTCCGTACTCTCCCCAGGCCGGCCCCGGAGCCCAGTCGCTGACCGAGCGCCGCAAGGCCGCCACCCAGCTCGACATCGCCCGCGCGGCCTGCGAACTCTTCGCCGAGCACGGCCCCGACGGCACGACCGCCGAGGACATCGCCCACCGCGCGGGCGTGGCGCTGCGTACGTTCTACCGCTACTTCCGCAACAAGCAGGAGGCGGTGGCCCCGCTGCTCGCGGGCGGCGGCGACGCCTGGCGCGCCCTGCTCGCCGAAGAGGACCCCGGCACGCCGCTCGCCGAGGCCCTGGAACGCGCGGTCACGCGGTCGCTGAGCGACCTCCAGGCGATAGAGGAAGGCCTGGAGGTGACCCGCGGCCTGCTGCGCGCGGCGGCGACCGACCAGGCTCTGCGGGCGGTCTGGTACCGCGTCAACCAGGACTCCGAGGAGCGCCTGGTCCCGGTGGTCGCGCGGCTGGCGGGCCCGGCTGCCGACCCCCTCGATGTCCGCCTGCTCGCCGCGGCGGCGACGGACGCGATCCGGATCTCCCTGGAGCTGTGGTCGACCACGGACGACCCCGTCTCGGGCCCCGGCTCCCCCGCCGAACTCGCGGTCCGCTGCCTGCGCGACCTCACAGGCGCGATGCCCCTGTTCCGCTGAGCTCAGCGGAACAGGGGCATCGGATCGGCCCGGTGGCCCTGGGTGCCTTGACCTGCTTCAGCCTGTGTCCTGACCTGCGTCAGCGGCCGCCACCCCAGTCGCCGTTGCCGCCGCCGCCACCTCCGCCCCAGTCGCCGTTGCCGCCGCCACCGCCGTTGCCCCAGTCACCGTTGCCGTTGCCACCACGGCCGTTGCCCCAGTCGCCGTCACCGCCGCGACCGTTGCCCCAGTCGTCGTTACCCCAGTTACCGTTGCCGCCACGGCCGGAGTCGTTCCAGTTCCAGTCACGCCAGTTCGAGTCGTTCCAGTTGCCCCAGTCGTAACGGTCGTAGCGGCCGTTGCCTCCGTTGCCGCCGACTCCGCCGTCGTCCCAGCACCAGCTCGGGCGGTCCCGCCAGTCGCGGTTGCAGCATTCGTCCCAGCGCCAGTCGTTCCAACGCCCGTCCGAGCACCTCCACGAACCGCCACCACCGGTGGAACTGGCGGAAGCTATGCCGACCGGCATCAGGCCGATCGCGACTCCTGCGGCGCCCGCCATGGCTGCCGCGACGATCCTACGGCGCATCTTCATGCACCTCCGAACATATATCCCTTATCGGGCCTTTAGGGTCATTTCCACCCTCGCCCGGGCTCGGCGGGCTGTCAAAGCAGAAAGGCCCCCCGCCGCACTCCGTGGAGTGCGGCGGGGGGCCTCCCATCAGGCATTTTTAGAGGTCGAAGTAGAGCTCGAACTCGTGCGGGTGCGGACGCAGCTGGATCGGGGCGATCTCGTGCGTGCGCTTGTAGTCGATCCAGGTCTCGATCAGGTCGGGGGTGAAGACACCGCCGGCCAGGAGGTACTCGTGGTCGGCCTCCAGGGCCTTGAGGACGTCCTCGAGGCTGGTCGGGACCTGCGGGACGCTCGCGTGCTCGTCGGGCGAGAGCTCGTAGAGGTCCTTGTCGATCGGCTCCATCGGCTCGATCTTGTTCTTGATGCCGTCGAGGCCCGCGAGGAGCAGCGCCGAGAAGGCGAGGTACGGGTTCGAGGACGGGTCCGGAGCGCGGAACTCGACGCGCTTGGCCTTCGGGTTCGAGCCCGTGATCGGGATGCGCATGGCGGCGGAGCGGTTGCGCTGCGAGTACACCATGTTGACCGGCGCCTCGAAGCCCGGCACCAGGCGGTGGTAGGAGTTCACCGTCGGGTTGGTGAACGCCAGCAGCGACGGGGCGTGCTTGAGGATGCCGCCGATGTAGTAGCGCGCGGTGTCCGACAGGCCCGCGTAGCCGGCCTCGTCGTAGAACAGCGGGTCGCCGTTCGCCCACAGCGACTGGTGCACGTGCATGCCCGAGCCGTTGTCACCGAAGATCGGCTTCGGCATGAAGGTCGCGGTCTTGCCGTTGCGCCAGGCGACGTTCTTCACGACGTACTTGAAGAGCATCAGGTCGTCGGCCGCGGCCAGCAGCGTGTTGAACTTGTAGTTGATCTCGGCCTGGCCACCGGTGCCGACCTCGTGGTGCTGGCGCTCGACCTGGAGGCCCTGGGCGTCCAGCTCGAGGGAGATCTCGGCGCGCAGGTCGGCGAAGTGGTCGACCGGGGCTACGGGGAAGTAACCACCCTTGTAGCGGACCTTGTAGCCGCGGTTGTTCTCCTCGGAACCGGTGTTCCAGGCGCCGGCCTCGGAGTCGATGTGGTAGAAGCCCTCGTTCGCGGAGGTCGCGAAGCGCACGCTGTCGAACACGTAGAACTCGGCCTCGGGGCCGAAGAACGCGGTGTCGGCGATGCCGGTCGAGGCGAGGTACGCCTCGGCCTTCTTCGCGATGTTGCGCGGGTCGCGGCTGTAGGCCTCACCCGTGATCGGGTCGTGGATGAAGAAGTTGATGTTGAGCGTCTTGTCCTTGCGGAACGGGTCCAGGCGCGCGGTGGTGATGTCGGCACGCAGCGCCATGTCGGACTCGTGGATCGCCTGGAAGCCACGGATGGAGGATCCGTCGAAGGCGAGCTCCTCCGCCGGGTCGAACGCCCGCGCCGGAATGGTGAAGTGCTGCATCACACCAGGCAGGTCGCAGAAGCGGACGTCGACGAACTTGACGTCGTTCTCCTCGATGTACTGCTTCACTTCGTCGGCGTTCTGGAACATCCAACTCCTCCTACTCCCGGTCCCGGGGGAGGGACGGGCTTTATAGCTCGTGGTGCGTCAGTGCGGTGCCGCACGCTGACCCGACCATAAGCAGACGGGATTTCTCAAGCATGACCCATTTGTTTCGCACAAGTTAACCAGGGTCCCGTCCGAAGGCCGCGAGGCCGCACCGGTACCGTGTTCGGGTGGACAACAGGCAAGCAATCGGATCGTGGCTCTCCGGCCCTCGCGCGGCCGCGGAGGAGATGGGCGTCGACTTCGGCCATCCGGGTCAGCGGCTCGGCCTGCCGCAGCAGGGGCCCGGCTCCGCGGCGCGGTTCGGCCGCCGGCTCGGGGCCGTCCTCCTCGACTGGGTCGGCTGCCAGGTGATTGCGTACGGGCTCATCACGGGCGGCAACCTGGGCGCTACGGGGAACTGGACGCTCGGCCTCTTCGTCGCCCTGAGCATCCTGACGGTCGGCACCGTGGGCTTCACCCCCGGCAAGCGGATCGTGGGACTCCGGGTGATCGCGGAGGGCGGCGGCCGCCTCGGCATCGGCCGGGTGGTGCTGCGCACGGCGCTGCTGGCCCTGGTCATCCCGGCGCTGATCTGGGACCGGGACGGCCGCGGCCTGCACGACCGGCTGGCGCGCGCCGTGCAGGTCCGCATCTGAGAAGACCTACGACACAGGGGCGCCCCCCGAACCGGCCGGTTCGGGGGGCGCCCCTGTGTCGTATACGAAAATCAGCTCAGCGGGTCAGCGCATCTTTCCGCCGCGCGGCATCCGCATGCCCTTGGGCATCGGGCCCTTCGGCAGCGGCATGTTGCTCATGAGATCACCCATGGCACGCAGCTTGTCGTTGACCTCGGTGATCTGCGGGCCGGCCAGCACGCGCGGCAGCTTGAGCAGGGTGGTGCGCACCTTCTTGAGCGGCACCTCGCCCTCGCCCGTGCCCACGATGAAGGTGTGCACCGGCACGTCCGGCATGATCCGGGCCAGCTTCTTCTTCTCGTTCGCGAGCAGCGGCTTCACCCGGTTCGGGTTGCCCTCCGCGATCAGCACGACGCCGGCCTTGCCGACGGCCCGGTGGACGATGTCCTGCTGCCGGGTCATCGCGACGGCGGGGGTGGTCGTCCAGCCCCGGCCCACGTTGTCCAGTACGGCCGCGGCCGCTCCCGGCTGTCCCTCCATCTGCCCGAAGGCAGCCCGCTCGGCCCGTCGTCCGAAGACGATCGCCATTGCGAGGAACGCCACCAGGAAGCCCAGGATGCCCAGGTAGACCGGGTGGCCGATCAGGAAGCCGATCGCAAGAAAGACACCGAAGGTGACGATTCCCACGCCCGCGACGATCAGACCGACCTTCGGGTCGGCCTTGCGCGTCATCTTGTACGTCAGGGCGATCTGCTTCAGTCGCCCGGGGTTCGCAGCAGTCTCTGCGTTTGACTTCCTCGCCATAAAGCGAAGTTTACGTGGCCTGCGGGGTCCGGGTCGCCGCGGCCTCAAGTACGTGTTCGGTTTCGACCCGATCCTTGGCCCTGCGGCGGTCCTCCAGCACCGCCGTCCAGGCGTTGCGCCGGGCGCCGCTCATGAGCAGCGACTCGATGCCGCGGAAGGCGTCGGAGAAGGTCGGGATGGCGATGGCGCGTACGGGCGCGGCCTGCATGATGTCGATCCCTTTCACGGTGCTCACGTCTGCATGGCGTGCGGGGGTGTGTGCGGTGCGTGGATCCATCGTCACTGATTGGTGTTACCAGCGCATGACCAGCTGGTCAAACGTTTTCGAAACATTGACGCGGCCCACCGGGCTCTTCCTGTGAAAGAGCCTAGGGGCCGCGCCGATGCGGTGTTACTGCCTAGTAAGGTTTTGTGCGCGAGTTCACACGGCCGACGCGCGCTTCTCGCTCCACTGGTCGAGCTCCGCCTCGCTACCGCTCCGGCCGCGTGCCCGCCCTCGTACCTCGGGCAGACCCGCAACCTACGCTTCAGCTCGGCTGCGCTTCTCCATCGCCTGGGTGTAGAGACGCCCGGCCCTGTACGACGACCGGACCAGCGGGCCGGACATCACGCCGGAGAAGCCGATCTCCTCGGCCTCCTTCGCCAGCTCCACGAACTCGGCCGGCTTCACCCAGCGCTCCACGGGGTGGTGCCGCGGCGAGGGCCGCAGGTACTGGGTGATGGTGATGAGCTCGCAGCCGGCCTCGTGCAGGTCCTTCAGGGCCTGCGAGACCTCCTCGCGCTCCTCGCCCATGCCGAGGATCAGGTTCGACTTGGTGACCAGGCCGTAGGCGCGCGCCTTGGTGATCACCTCGAGCGAGCGCTCGTAGCGGAAGCCGGGGCGGATCCGCTTGAAGATCCGCGGCACCGTCTCGACGTTGTGCGCGAAGACCTCGGGGCGGGAGGCGAAGACCTCCTCCAGCAGCTCCGGGACCGCGTTGAAGTCGGGGGCCAGCAGCTCGACCTTGGTGTGCCCGGCCTCGCGGCCGGCCGTCTGCTGGTGGATCTGGCGCACGGTCTCCGCGTACAGCCAGGCGCCGCCGTCCGCCAGGTCGTCGCGCGCGACGCCGGTGATGGTGGCGTAGTTCAGGTCCATGGTGACCACGGACTCGCCGACACGGCGCGGCTCGTCCCGGTCCAGGGCCTCGGGCTTGCCGGTGTCGATCTGGCAGAAGTCACAGCGCCGGGTGCACTGGTCGCCACCGATGAGGAAGGTGGCCTCGCGGTCCTCCCAGCACTCGTAGATGTTCGGACAACCGGCTTCCTGGCACACCGTGTGCAGTCCTTCGCCCTTCACCAGGGCCTGCATCTTGGTGTACTCGGGACCCATCTTCGCCCGGGTCTTGATCCACTCGGGCTTGCGCTCGATGGGGGTCTGGGCGTTACGGACCTCCAGGCGCAGCATCTTGCGTCCGTCGGGTGCGACTGCGGACACGACCGGCTCCCTGTGACTTCGATTGTTCGGGCGCCCACCAGGGTACGCCCGTAATTTCGTACGCTCTTACGTCGGCCAACCTGCGAGAGGCCGGACCCATTCCCAGGCGGCTAGCTCGCGGCCGGCTCTGTTTCGCGGGGCTTCAGCTCCGCGTGCTCCAGTACGTCCTTCAGGTGGCGCTCGATGACCGGCAGCACCTCGGCGATGGTGATCTCGCGACCCAGTTCGTACGAGAGCGAGGTCACACCCGCGTCGCGGATGCCGCAGGGGACGATCCGGTCGAACCAGGTGTTGTCGGGGTTCACGTTGATCGCGAAGCCGTGCATCGTGACGCCCTTGGCGACGCGGATGCCGATGGCGGCGAGCTTGCGGTCCTCGCGGCGCTGGCCGGCGTTGGACGGGGCGTACTCGGGGCCGTTCAGACGGGCGTCGAACTCGTCGTCGCCGATCCGGGGGTCGAAGTCGAGGGAGAGCCCGCCGATCTTGGGGCGCTCCTCGATGGGGTCGCCCAGGACCCAGACGCCGCTGCGGCCCTCGACGCGGGTGGTCTCCAGGCCGAACTCGGCGGCGGTGCGGATCAGAGCCTCCTCCAGGCGGCGGACGTGGGCGACCACGTCCACCGGGCGGGGCAGCTTCATGATCGGGTAGCCGACCAGCTGGCCCGGGCCGTGCCAGGTGATCTTGCCGCCGCGGTCCACGTCGACTACGGGCGTGCCGTCGAGGGGGCGCTCGCTGGGGTCGGTGCGCCGGCCGGCCGTGTACACCGGCAGGTGCTCCAGCAGCAGGCAGGTGTCCTCGATCTCGTCCGCGAAGCGGGCGGTGTGCACCCGGCGCTGCTCTTCCCAGGCCCGGGTGTACTCGACGGATTCCGGTCCGAAGCCCAGATGGACAAACCCAAGCTCAGCCACCGCAGCGCCTCCTCGTTGAACCTGCTGTGTGCACGTATCGCACTCAGCAAGGGTACGGCGGCCCTTCCGGAGGCTCCGGAGGGGGCCACGGCAGCTGCTTGGGCCGGCGCCGGCCCTTCGGCGGCCGGTCCGGGTCCTCGTCCGCCGTCGGCAGCCGCCGGTGGCCCTCCGAGTGGTCGTTGACCCAGCCGCACACCCCGCACGCGTACCGGCCGTCGAGCCCCGCGATGTAGGTACCGCACCTGCGGCACTCCGCCTCGGTCAGCTCGGGCGGAGACAGCGGAGCGGTGGATTCGGAACGCTCCTGGGGAAGGCGCGCACGGTGGGGCCGGCGGGTCATGGGCGCAGCGTACGCGGACGGAAGGGGTCAGTCCGTAAAGGGTCCTACCGATTCTGCACACGATCGGATGAATGTGGGGCAGAGAGGGCGGTGTGGACGAGGTTCGCCGCTACATTCACGCCGTTCACAGGGCCGGGACTCCGGTCCGTCACGTACGGAAACCGTGGAGCCGATGACGGAACGACCTGCCCAGCGCGTCCCCAACCGGCAGCTCGCGGCGCTGATCGCGGAAGCCGGGTTCTCCAACGCCGGGCTAGCCCGCCGCGTCGATCAGCTCGGCCTGGAACACGGTCTCGATCTGCGGTACGACAAAACCTCCGTGACCCGATGGCTGCGCGGGCAGCAGCCGCGCGGGACCACCCCCGCGCTGATCGCCGAGGTCTTCACCCGGCGGCTCGGGCGGCGGCTCTCCGCGCAGGATCTGGGCCTGGACGCCTGCGCGCCCGTCTACGCGGGCCTGGAGTTCGCGGCGACCCCGGAGGAGGCCGTGGACATCGCCAGCGGCCTGTGGCGCAAGGACTCCGGATCCCACGCCGAGCTCCGGAAGATCGCCTTCACCCCGGCCGGGCTGGTCGTGCCCAGCCGGGACTGGCTGATCGGGCGGGCCGATGAACGGGTGGGGCGGGGCGCGGACCCGGTGGCGGCCCGGGTTCCGGTGCAGGGGCGATCCTCGGTGCCCCGGCAGCGGCAGATCGACCGGGGGCCCGGGCAACGGGTGACGGGCGGGGACATCGCGGCGCTGCGCTCGGTGAGCGAGCTCTTCCGCGCCCTGGACCACGCCTACGGCGGCGGGCACGCCCGGCAGGCCCTGGTCCGGTACCTGGAGCACGAGGCCGAGCCGATGCTCCGGGGGACCTACGGGGAGACCACCGGGCGACGGCTGTTCTCGGCCGCCGCCGACCTGACCCGGCTCGCGGGCTGGACCTCGTACGACATCGCCGCGCACGGTCTCGCCCAGCGGTACTTCGTGCAGGCGCTGCGGCTCGCCCAGGCCGCCGGGGACCGGCCGTACGGCTCGTACGTGCTGGTCACCATGAGCCGGCAGGCGGTCTACCTGGGCCACGGCCGGGAGGCGGTGCAGCTGGCCCGCGTCGCCCAGCAGGGCGTCGGCTCGGGTCCCCCGCCGGTGGTGCAGGCGCTGCTGCACTCGGCGGAGGCGCGGGGGCACGCGGTCCTCGGCGAGGTGCGGGCGTCGACGGCCTCGCTGGTGCGGGCCGAGCGGGCGCTGGGCGCGGCCCGGCCCGGGGACGACGTGCCGCACTGGGCGCGGTACTTCGACGAGGCGCAGCTGGCGGACGAGTTCGGGCACTGCCACCGGGACCTCCAGCAGTACCGGGCCTCGGCGCAGCACGCGGAGCGGTCGCTCCAGTTGCGGGCGCCGGCGTACGCGCGGTCCCGGCTGTTCTGCCGGGTGGTGCTGGCCACGGCCCGGCTGGGGCTGGGCGAGCTGGACCAGGCCTGCGCGCTGGGAGCGGAGGCGGCGCAGCAGGCGATGGAGATGCGGTCGGTGCGGGCGGTGGAGTACGTACGGGACTTCGAGCGGCGGCTGGAGCCGTACCGGGACGCCTCGGCCGTGCGGACGTACCGGGACCGGGTGGCGGCCTTGTCGTGAACCCGGGGCCCGGCTCCCCGCAGGGTGCCGGGCCCCTCACTTGGTGGTTCTCAGGCCGCCACCGGGAGTGCGGGCTCCCGGGCGGCCGGGAGCGGGATGCCGAAGTCGCGCAGGACGGCGGTGGTGGCGCGGCGGGCCGAGTGCAGCGCGCCCTGGACGGTGTTGGTGTCGCGGTGGTCCCCGCACACGTACAGCCCGGCCAGGACGCGCACCGGGCGCCGTACGTCGTAGGGCGGGGGCATGGCGGGGACGGCCTCCGGGGTGTGGTGGACGGCCAGGAGCTGCCAGTCGCGGGTGGCGGTGTCGTAGAGCCGGGCGAGCCGTGAGGCGACCGTACGCGGGGGTGGCGGCGGGCCGAGCACGGTGGTGGTGACCAGGCTCCGCCCGGCCGGGGCCCGTGTCGGGTCGACCGCGCTCATCACGGTGGTGTGGGAGACGGGCCACTTGGGGTCGCCGTCCAGGAGCAGCGAGCCGTCCCAGGGCAGGGGTGCGGCGGTGGCGTGGTGCAGGACGGTGACCTCGTGGAAGGCGGGCACGCGCAGGCCGGGCAGGAGTTCGGCGGCGGCGCGGGCCCCGGTGGCCAGGAGGACGGAGCGGCAGCTGAAGTCGCCGTGCTCCTCGGTGGTGACCAGGTTGGTCGCCACCGACCGGACCCGGACCCCGGTGCGGACGGTGCCGGGCGGCAGGCCGGCGGCGAGCCGGTCGGGCAGGGCAGCGGCTCCCCCCTCGGGCACGGCGAGGCGGCCGCGGGCGAAGGTGCGCAGGGCCAGGTCGGCGACCCGGCTGGAGGTGGTGAGTGCCGGATCGCGGAGCAGGGTCGAGAGCAGCGGCCGGAGCACGCCGGCCGCGGTGCGCGGTGGCAGGCCGCGGGAGCGCAGGGCGGCCAGTGCGGTGCGTTCGGGCCGGGCGAGCAGGCGTTCCTCGGGCAGGGCGGCGAGCCGGCCGAGCGCGGCGCTGAGCCGGGCCTGGTCGAGGGAGCCGCTGGCCAGGGCGCGGGCCGGGGTGAGGGCTCCGGCCCGGAGCTGTTTGCCGTCGGTGTGGACCAGGACCCCGGGCGCGAAGTTGCGCAGGGGCAGGCCTGCCAGACCCGGAGTGCTTTCGAGTTCCGGGTACGAGGTGTTGAGCAACTGGCCGATCCGGTCCAGCCGGAACCCGTCGGCCGACACGGTGGCCATCCGGCCGCCGGGGTCGCCCGACGCCTCCAGGACGGTGACCGTTACCCCCGCTGCGATCAGGTGGTGCGCGGCCGCGAGTCCTGAGACTCCGGCTCCTACGATGACGACGTCCGCATGGTGTGCGGAATGGTGTGAGCTGCTGAGCACGTGCCCCTCCCCGAGGTCGGCGCGGCTGTGTCTCGACCTCCTTCCCCCAACCGACTCCAGGGGAACCCGAGTTGACCGGGGTATTGCGGGATTGTGGTCAACTCCGGTCGCACAGTGGTCGCATCCGGGTCACAACCGGTCGCACGCTGGTCGCACAGCCGCGCCGGACAGCCGCGCCGCGCGGCCGGACAGGTACTGCTACATGGCGGCGCGGATGGCGTCCTCGATGCCGGGGTGGCGGAAGACGAAGCCGGACTCCAGCAGCCGGGCGGGCCGGGCCCGCTGGCTGCCGAGCACGTCCTCGGCGAACTCCCCCAGCACGATGCGCAGGGCCAGGGCGGGTACGGGCAGCAGCGCGGGCCGGTGCAGCACCCGGCCCATGGCGGCGGTGACCTGGCGGTTGGTCAGCGGCTCGGGGGCCGTGAGGTTGACGGGGCCTTCGATGCCGGGGGTGTCGATGATGTGCCGCAGGGCCGCGATCTCGTCGTGGAGGGAGATGTACGACCAGTACTGCCGCCCGTTGCCGAGCCGGCCGCCCACTCCCGCCCTGAAGATGGGGAACAGCTTCCCCCAGGCCCCGCCCTCACGGGCGACGACCAGGCCGGTACGGGCGAAGGCGGTACGGATCCCGGCCGCGCGTGCGGGTTCCGCGGCCGCCTCCCACTCCACGCAGACGGAGGGCAGGAAGCCGTGCCCGGCCGGGGCGTCCTCGTCGACGGCCCGGTCGCCTGTGTCCCCGTAATAGCCGACCGCGGAACCGCTGACGAACACAGCGGGCGGCTCGCCGAGCGCGGCGAGGGCCCGGGCGAGGGCGGCCGTGCCGAGCACCCGGCTGTCCCGGATCTCCTTCTTGTACGCGGAGGTCCAGCGGTGCTCCCCCACCCCGGCCCCGGCCAGGTGCACGACGGCCGCGCACCCGGCCAGCCCGGCGGGATCGACGTACCCCCCTGCGGGATCCCACCGCGCCTCGTCGCCTGAGGCGGGCGGGCGGCGCACGAACCGCACCACCTCGTGCCCGTCCGCCCGGAGGGACCGCACGAGGGCGCTGCCGATGAGACCGGTGGAACCGGTGACCGCGATACGCATGCCTCCATCCTGCCGGGCTCAGGCGGTCGTGCCGAGCCAGGTGCCCACCGCGTAGGTGACGGCCATGGCCAGGGCGCCGCCCGCGACGTTGCGCAGGACCGCGCGGAGCGCGGGCGCGCCGCCCAGCCGGGAGCTGATCACGCCGCACAGGGTGAGCGCCGCCAGGACGGCCGCCGCCGTCACCGGGACCCGGACGGACGCGTCGGTGAGGACGATCGCCAGCAGCGGGAGCAGCGCGCCCACCGTGAAGGCGACGAAGCTGGCGAAGGCCGCGTGCCACGGGTTGGCCAGCTCGTCGGGGTTGATGCCGAGCTCCACCCGGGCATGGGCCCGCAGCGCGTCCCGTTCCGTCAGCTGCTCGGCGGCCTCCCGGGCCAGCCGCCGGCTCAGCCCGCGCGCGGCGAGCAGGTCGGTGAGCTCCTCGAGCTCCGCCTCCGGCTCCTCGGCCAGCTCCCGGCGCTCCAGCTCCAGCGCGGCCTGTTCGGAGTCCCGCTGCGAGCTGACCGACACGTACTCCCCCGCCGCCATCGACAGCGAGCCCGCCAGCAGCCCGGCGACGCCCGCCGCCAGGATCGCCGCGCGCGAGGTGGTGGCCCCGGCCACGCCGACCACCAGGCCCGCGGTGGAGATGATCCCGTCGTTGGCGCCGAGCACCCCCGCGCGCAGCCAGTTCAGCCGCGTGCTGATCTCCGCGCTCTGCGACCCGTCACCGCTGCTGCCGCCGCCGTGGGCCTCGAGGTGCGCCCTCGTCGGGGCCTTGCGTCCCGGCTCCCCCGAGGCATCGTCTTCCGTCACGCCACCACTGTCGTGGCACGTGCCGCGCCGGGCCACCCGGCGGACCGGTCCGGGGTGCGCGCGCCTGGCCCCGGTACCAGGGTGGAGGGGTGAGACGCGGACGCGAGGAACCGGGCCGGCTGCACGGGGAGCCGCCGCCGCGCTGGGCCCGGATCGCGCCTGCGGCGGCCCTGGTGGGGCTCGTCCTCGCGCAGCTGCTCACCCCGGGCGATGTGGAGCTCGGCTTCTTCCTGGCCGGTCTGCCACCGGTGGCCGCCTTCGCGTACGGGCCGGGCGGGACCGCGATCTTCGCCGCCATCGTCCTCGTGCTGCTCGGGGCGCCCTCCCTCGGCATCGGCCACGCCCGGGGGACGGACCTGGCCACGGTGGCCGTCATCGGGCTGCTGAGCGTGGTGATCGCCTGGGTTCGGCGGCGCCGGGACGCGCAGCTGGTCAGCGTACGGACGGTGGCGGAGGCCGCTCAGCTGGCGGTCCTCCCGCCGCTGGCGGAACGGGTGGGTCCGGTGCGCTGCTCCGGCCTCTACCGGGCGGCGCAGCGCGGCACCCTGGTCGGCGGCGACCTGTACGACGTACGGGCCGGGCCGTACGGGGTCCGGGCGCTGGTCGGGGACGTACAGGGCCACGGCCTGGCGGCGGTCGGCACGGTGGCCGCGCTGCTCGGGGCCTTCCGGGAGGCGGTGCTCGACGACGCCGAACTGGCGGCGGTCGCGGCCCGGCTGAACCGGCGGCTGGCGTCGGACGCGGCGGCCGCCCCCGACGGGCACCCCGAGCTGTTCGCGACGGCCCTGCTGCTGGAGTTCCCGCCCGGGCTGGACCTCGTACGGATCGTCTCGTGCGGGCATCCGCCCGCACTGCGCCTGCGCGGGCCGGTGGTCGATGAGGTGGCCGTGGATCCGGGCCCGCCGCTGGGCCTGGGGCTCGCGGGTCCGGCCCCGCCGACGGTGGCGGAGCTGACGGTGCGCGCCGGGGACCGCTTCCTGCTGCACACGGACGGGGTGACGGAGGCACGGGACGCGGCGGGGCACTTCTACCCCCTGGCCGCGCGGCTGCCCGTGGTGACGAGGGACCCCGAGGGCCTGGTCCGGGCGGTCTGGCGGGACCTCGCGGCCTTCACGGACGGCGGCCCGCGGGACGACGTGGCACTGCTGTTGCTGACACTGGACGGCCCGGAATGACCGCGATGCCCGACCCGCACGTGTACGGTACGTAACCGTCCAGCACACACAGTGATGACTGCGGTGGGAGACACCATGTCCATGCTGCTGATCAAAGGCACCTTCCGGGTGCCGCCCAAATCCAAGCCGGACGGCGACACCGTCCCCTTCATCCCGGACAACGTGGCCGACTGGAAACTCGTGCCCGGGTGCAAGCAGATCGTGCCCGCGGCGGACGGTCGCGTCAGTGTCCGGCTGGAGTCCGTCGACGCGCTGGAGACCCACTACGAGGGCGCCTACGGGCCTGAGCAGCATCAGCCACTGGACCTCGCACACCGGGCCGCGAACGAGCTGCTGGCCTGGGTCGGCTTCGCCAGCGTCGACCGGCACGAGGACGAGACCGTCGCCACCATCCCCGAGAGCGTGCCCGGCTTCATCCTCACCGGGGGCTCCGACATCTACGGCCGCTGTGTGGCCCTGGTCGGCCGCGGCACCCCGCCCGCGGCCTCCGGCTACGAGATCAGAGTCGACCAGGAACTGCTGAAGAAGACGGCCAACTTCCACCTGATCTCGCTCGGCCTGGTCTACCCGACCTTCTACTCGGCCTTCCCCAGGGAACTGCGCGAGTTCCTCACCACCGAGACCCAGAAGGCGAGGGCGGCCAAGAAGGGGGTGTGGGCCGACGACGTCGACGTGACCATGAAGGGCGCGAAGATCACCGGAATGCCCTCCATCACGGCGGCGGACGGGGCGGTCATCCTCCCGAAGCTGTTCCGCCGGCTGAAGGAATACCTGGACCTCAAGCCTTATGAACCGTTGCTGAACTGCTTCCCCTCCTACCTGGCCGGAGCCGGGGACAGGTTCCGCATCACGTCGGAACCCGAGGAGAAGGTCGGTCTGCACCGCGTGGTCGAGGTCATCAACGGCCACACCGTGAGGATGACGCGCCAGCCCGAGGAGCTCGTCTTCGACGAGAAGTGACCGCCGGCCCGCCGGTCACCGACGCCGGCCCGCCGGGGCCTCCACCCGGCGGGCCGGCGCCCGCACGACTCGGTACGGCCGGCTCACGCCTCCTGGATGAAGGCGCGCACCATCTTGCAGGTGACGTTGGACGGCCGGTGGATCCCCGTCCGGACGGCCATCGTCCGGATCTTCCGGTTGGTGGCGCGCCGGGCGTCATAAGTCCCCGAGTCGAGCAGGGATATCGCCAGGCGCATCGCCTTGAGACGGCGGTTGTGGCTCTCGTACCACTCGCGGGGCAGGCCCGCCGGCAGCGGCTTCTTCTTGACGTGCTGAATGGTGGTGGCAGTGGCCATCTACAGCCTCCCAAACGGTAGTTGGCTTCCTGTCGTTCTCCCTCGATTTTACCGGGGACCACTGACAAAAGCCCCTGGCCAGACAGGCTCGGGGCGGGCTTCCCGACCGGCTTCGAACCGGCTTCGGACCGGCTCTCGATAGGCTGGGCACCATGGAGATCTGGATCAATCCCGCGTGTTCCAAGTGCCGCAGCGCGCTGACCCTGCTGGACGCGGAGGGCGCCGACTACACCGTGCGCCGGTACCTGGAGGACGCGCCCTCCGAGGAGGAGATCCGCGAGGTGCTCGGCCGACTCGGGCTGGAGCCGTGGGACATCACGCGCACCTCGGACCCGCTGGCCAAGGAGACGGGCGTACGGGACCTGCCGCGCGAGGAGACCGACGCGGCGCGGGGGCGCTGGATCGCGCACCTGGCCGCGCACCCGAAGCTGATCCAGCGCCCGATCATCACCGCCGAGGACGGCACGGCGGTGGTCGCCCGCTCCGAGGAAGCCGTCCGCGAAGCCCTGTCCCGCAAGGGCTAGGGCGTGTCTTTCGGATCTTGTCGGCCGAGCCCGCGTTGTCCGGTGCCGTGCATCGCAAGGCGGAGGAGCTCCCCTCGTACTGGACGTACTTGGGAGCCCCGACAACGCGGCGAGGTGCGGTGCCGGGCAGCGCGGGCCCGGCAAGATCCGAAAGACACGCCCTAGCCGGCGGCGACGAGGCGGGCGATCTCCTCGGCCGCCGTCAGCGGCAGCGCGTGGTGCGAGATCCCGGGCAGCACGTCGACACGCGCGGCCGGGAGCACCCGGCGCGCGGCCCGGGCCGCCCGGTCGGCGTCGTGGCAGCGGGCGCGCCCGGCGAACAGGACGTGGACGCGTACGGGCAGTTCCCCGAGCCCGGTCAGGTCCGGGCGCGGCCCGGTGACCGGCCGGACGGTGGGAAAGCGGGCGGTCTCGTCCTGGAGCCGCAGCCAGGCCGGGTCGAGAGCGGCTCCGCCGGTCTCCCAGGCGAGGAAGGAGCGGATCCGCTCCGGGGTGGGGCGCACCAGCACGGGCAGCGCGCGCAGCACGTAGCCGGGCCGGAGCCCGGCGAAGACCTGGGTCGGGTCGAGCAGCACGAGGCGGCCGAGCCGGGCGGGCCGCGAAGCCGCGTAGTGGGCGGCGATCCAGGCCCCGTAGGAGTGGCCGCCGAGGACGACCGGGCCGTCCAGGCCGAGCCCGCCGATCACCGTGTCGAGCCAGCCGACCAGTTCCCCGACGGACCGGATGGCGAGCCCGGGCTCCGGGAGGCTGAGCCCGGGTTCTCCCACCAGGTCCACGGCGTGCAGGCGGTGGGTGCGCGCGAGCCCGGCCGCGGCGCAGGCTCCCCACACCGTGGAGGTGGCGCCCCCGCCGGGCAGCAGCACCAGCGGCGGGGCCCCGGCCGGGCCACAGCTGTTGACGTGGGTGAGGCCGTACGGGGTGGGCAGGTCGGTGGTCTCGACCGGCCCGGGCCACTGGGCCAGGACCGCGTCGTAGGCGGTACGGAAGAGAGACGTCCGGAACACGGCTGGCTCCACTACCTCGTCGGGCGATAATCTCGCTCAGCGAGAGATATTAGGCGGAGGACGATGTGGGCGACAACAGGGAATCCGGCAACCGCGAGCCCGGCAACCTGCAGTTGGTGCACCTGCTGCGGGCGGTGACCGTGGAGTTCGGCCTGCGCCAGGCGGAGTTCGCCGCCCGCAACGGCATGCACCCCACCGATGTGCGGGCCCTGATCTGCCTGCTGGACGCGGCCCGCGCCGGCGAGGCGGCCACGGCGGGCCTGCTCGGGGCCCGGCTCGGCCTCAACTCGGCGGGCACCACCTCGGTGATCGACCGGCTGGAACGGCTCGGCCACGTGGCGCGGGTCCGCGACGACCGCGACCGGCGCCGGATCCTGCTGCGCGTGGAGCCGGAGGCCATCCGGCTGGGCCGGGAGTTCTTCGGCCCGCTGATCGACGGGGTGCTGCAGGTACTGGACTCCTTCGACCCCGACGAACGGGACACCGTCCGCCGCTTCCTGACGGCCGCCCACACCGTCTTCGCACCGGAGGCCGGCGCATGACGGCCCCCGACGGCGGCACGGGCGCCGACCTGCATCTCGACCTCCCCGCCGAAGGAGCCCGGCGGACCGCCCTCGCCCAGGCCCTGCGCAGCGCCGTCCGCAGCGGGCGGCTGGCCGGAGGGACGCGGCTGCCGCCGTACCGGACGCTGGCCGCCGACCTCGGACTGGCCCGCAACGCCGTCGCCGACGCCTACGCCGAGCTGGTCGCCGAGGGCTGGTTCACCGCCCGGCAGGGTTCCGGCACCCGGGTCGCCGAAGGGGCCGCCGAACGAGTCGCCGGCTCGGGCCCGCCGTCCGCGGCGGCCGCACCCACGCCCACGGCACCCCGCCTCGACCTGCTCCAGGGCAAGCCAGACCCGGCCTCCTTTCCCCGGGGGCCGTGGGCCGCCAGCGCCCGGCGGGCCCTCACCGAGGCACCCACCGAGGCCTTCGGCCCCGGCGATCCGCGCGGCCGGCCCGAGCTGCGCCGGGCGCTGGCCGGGTACCTGTCCCGGGCGCGGGGCGTGCGTACCGGCCCGGAGAACATCGTGGTCTGCTCCGGCTTCGCCAACGGACTTCGGCTCCTCGCGTCCGTCCGGCCCCGGGACTGGGCCGTCGAGGCGTACGGACTCCCCTTCCACCACGGCATCCTGGACGCCGCCGGGGTCCGCCCGCACCCCGTCGCGGTCGACGAGGACGGCGCCCGGACGACAGAACTCCCGCCCCGGGCCCGTACGTTGCTGCTCACCCCCGCGCACCAGTTCCCGACCGGGGGCCGCCTGCTGCCCGCACGGCGCGCCGCCGCCGTGGAGTGGGCCCGCAGGACCGGCGGCGTGATCGTGGAGGACGACTACGACGGGGAGTTCCGCTACGACCGCAAACCGGTCGGCGCCGTACAGGGCCTGGCCCCGGAGCACGTGGTGTACGCGGGCTCGCTGAGCAAAAGCCTCTCCCCGGCGCTCCGCCTCGGCTGGCTGGTCCTCCCGGACCATCTGATCGACCAGGTCCTGGCGGCGAAGGGGCAGCGGGAGTCCTGGGCGAGCGCGCTGGACCAGCTGGCGCTGGCCGACTTCATCGACTGCGGCGCGTACGACCGGCATGTCCGCCGCATGCGCAAGCACTATCGGGAGCGGCGTGACCAGCTGGTTTCCGTACTGGCCGCACGCGCCCCGGACGTCCGGGTGACGGGCATCTCGGCCGGGCTGCACGCGGTACTGGAACTCCCGCCGGGCGGCGAGGCCCCGGCCCTCTCGGCGGCCCGAACGGCGGGCCTGGCCCTCGACGGCCTCTCCTCCTACCAACACCGGGCGGACCCGACCCCACCCCGCGAAGGCCTGGTGGTGGGCTACGCGGCACCCCCGAACTCGGCGTTCACGAGGGCGGTGGAGGCGCTGGCGGGGGTCGTGGCGTAGCCCCGAGGCCGGGATCAGAGAGGGTCAGCGCCGGCGTTCGCGATGGAGGTCGCGGAGCAGGGCGATCTCGGCTCCGTGATGCAGCAACTCCTGGTTGACCCACCAGGCGATGTCGATGAAGGGCTCCTCCGCGTCGCTGCCGTGCGGGTAGGTGCAGTACCCCACGGTGTCGAGGGCGGCGTCGTCGACACTCAGCAGCGCCTTCCGCCAGGCGGCGGCGCCGGTGTCGAATGCCGCGACCGCCTCCTCGACGTCCCCGCTGACGGGATAGTCGTCCCGGGTCCGCGTGCGGCTGCCGGCCGTGTGGTCGGCGCGCAGGGTCATCATTTCGCTGAGGTGGCTCAGACGCCACGCGATGGTGGTGAACGGCGGCGGCCAGGGGTGCGGGTAGGTCGCCGCGTCGCGACCCCAGTCGCCCGCGCCGGCCAGCAGGGTGGCACGCGGCCCGGGCCCGTCCGTACGCCGCCGCACCGACCAGCAGCCCGGCACCGGCTCCCAGAGGAACTCCTCGCCGGTCATGGGCCCGACCTTGGTGTCCGCCCCGTCGCCACTGTCCATGACGGGCCCGGACATGCGGTTGGTGAGGCGCTCGCGCGCGAAGTCGAACTGCTCCAGCAACGGGGCCAGACGAGGGGGAATCACGAACACTCCTATGACGAGCTGCAGGACTCTGGGGCCGACCTGCCAGCCTGTCAAAGCCGGCACGACACCGCGTCTCATTTTCCGCGAGCGCTCCGAGGGTGATCTCACCGCTGCCGGGTGCGGGTTGGGCTGCCCCGGCCCGGATCCGCCTCCCACAGCCCCCGCCCCCATTCACCCCGCCCTCACCCCCACCCCCCGTAAGGTGACCCCAACACGCCAAATCGCCACACACAACACCAAACGCACCAAAAGCCCTGAAGGATCCCGGAGTGAGCCACCCCCACCCCCAACGCCACCCACACCCCACCCACACCCCCGCCACCCCCACCGCACCGTTCCCCCCGCCTCGGCGGGCGGCCGACTGGATGTTCGGCGGGGTGTACGGGACGGTGCTGGCCAGTGGGCTGCTGGCCGCGCTGGATCAGAAGGGCGGTGACTACACCCCGTTCTACGACGCCAGCTGGGTGATCGTCACCGCGGCCGCGGCCGGGCTCGCGCACGGCTACTCGCACCACATGACCACACATCACCAGGGCTCCGCAGGACACCGCTGGCGGCTGCTGGTCCGGGCCCTGTGGCACGAGTGGCCGATGGTCGCGGCCACTCTGCCCACCGTGCTGCTCCTGGTCCTCGCCGGGCTCACCGGCTGGGACTCGTACGGCGTGACCGCCGTCGGCCTCGGCCTGAACACCGCCCTGCTCTTCGCCTGGGGCTCGTGCGTGGCGGTCCGGGTCGGCTACCGGCTGAGCTCCGCACTGCTCATCGGCCTGGCCGACGCGACGATCGGGCTGGCCATCATCGTGGCCAACGCGCTCATCAAGTAACGCCCATCGAGCAGCGCGACGCCCCTCAAGCCGGAAGCTGTGCCTCCGCCTCCGCCAGGATCTCCGTCAGCCTGGCGCCGAACTCCGCCCCCCGCGGATCCGGCACCCCGGTCCGGGCCGCGGTGAGCAGTGCGTCCAGGGCGCGCCCGTAGGCGCCCGGTACGTCGCTCCAGCCGGGCAGCGCGTGGACGCCCTCGGTCCCGCGCAGCTCCAGCCCCACCCCGGCCGCCGCCTTCGGCGCGCCCAGGCTGAGCACGGCGGTGCTGGCCGCGCCGGAGGCGTGCCGCAGGGCCAGCTGGACCACGTCGGACGGGCCCCGGGTGGCGCTGACCGCGGTGACGTCGCCGAGGATCGGGATCAGTACGGAGAGCGCGTGGGGGCCGACGTCCCACAGCCCGCCCTTGGCCTTGCGCCAGGGCGAGTCGGCGTACGCGCTGGGCGTGCCGTCGGGCGGGAAGACGGCGCCGAGCCAGTGGGCGGAGGCGGTGAACCAGCCGGGGCGGGCGGCCTGTTCCGTGACCCAGTCCGCGGTGGGCTCGGCGAAGCGGAGGGTGAAGAAGACGACGGAGGCGACCTGGTGCCGCGCGGCGGCGTCGGCGACGGCCCGGGCGTCCTCGACCGTGGTCGCGACGGGTTTGTCGAGCAGCAGGTGGCAGCCGGCGGCGGCCGCGCGGACGGCGAGCGGGGCCTGGACGTCCGGCGGCAGGGCGAAGGCCACGGCGTCACAGTCGGCGAACAGCTCGTCGGGGTCTTCGTACACCTTCACGCCGTACTCCTGCGCGAGGTCGGCCGCGGCCTCGGGCCGGCGGCCCCACACCCCGGCGAACTCGGTGCCGGCGTGCGCGGCGAGCGCGGGTGCGTGCGTACGGTGCGCCCAGGGGCCGGTGCCCAGCAGTCCGACCCTGGGTCGGGGGCCTGCGGCGGCACTGGTGACGGGGGTCTCGGCAGCACTCTCGGCGGGGTCTCCGGCAGAGTTCAGATCAGACAAAATGCTCACCCGCCCAGTCTGCCCCACTCGGACAGGTGTACCTCCCGCGACCCGCGACCGGCCCGCACAACCCACCCGACCTGCGGTGCAAACCTCGGTAACACGGGGTTCACACATGGGCAACGGAAGGGAAATCGCGGGCGGGCACGCTGCGGTCATCACCGCAGCGATGAAGCAGCGACCAGCAGCACCCACAGAGTCTGAGGATGGGGCCCGTGAGCTACAAGGCTGAGTACATCTGGATCGACGGCACCGAGCCGACGGCGAAGCTTCGCTCCAAGACGAAGATCCTGGCCGACGGCGACGCGCTGCCGATCTGGGGCTTCGACGGATCGAGTACGAACCAGGCCGAGGGCCACGCCTCCGACCGCGTGCTCAACCCGGTGTTCTCCTGCCCGGACCCGATCCGCGGCGGGGACAACCTCCTCGTGCTGTGCGAGGTCCTGAACATCGACATGACCCCGCACGAGTCGAACACCCGCGCGCTGCTGCGTCCGGTCGCCGAGAAGTTCGCGGGTCAGGAGCCGATCTTCGGCATCGAGCAGGAGTACACCTTCTTCGACGGCGCCCGCCCGCTCGGCTTCCCGGTCAACGGCTTCCCGGCCGCGCAGGGCGGCTACTACTGCGGCGTCGGCTCGGACGAGATCTTCGGCCGCGAGATCGTAGAGAAGCACCTGGACCACTGCCTGGCGGCGGGCCTGAGCATCTCCGGCATCAACGCCGAGGTCATGCCCGGCCAGTGGGAGTTCCAGGTCGGCCCCGTGAGCCCGCTGGAGGTCTCCGACCAGCTGTGGATCGCGCGCTGGCTGCTCTACCGCACCGCCGAGGACTTCAACGTCTCCGCGACGCTGAACCCGAAGCCGGTGAAGGGCGACTGGAACGGCGCGGGCGCGCACACCAACTTCTCCACGAAGGCGATGCGCGAGGACTACCGCGCGATCATCTCCGCGTGCGAGGCGCTGGGCGAGGGCAGCAAGCCGCTGGACCACGTGAAGAACTACGGCGCCGGCATCGACGAGCGTCTGACGGGCCTGCACGAGACCGCCCCGTGGAACGAGTTCAGCTACGGCGTCTCGGACCGCGGCGCCTCGGTCCGCATCCCGTGGCAGGTGGAGAAGGACGGCAAGGGCTACATCGAGGACCGCCGCCCGAACGCCAACGTGGACCCGTACGTGGTGACCCGTCTCATCACGGACACCTGCTGCGCGGGCCTGGAGAAGGACGGCCTGGTCTGAGGCCTCGCCTCAACTCCCCACGCTGCCCCGCCCCGCACACCACCGACGCCCGCCATGCCTCCCCAGGCCTGGCGGGCGTCGTCGCGCTTGCGGTATGTCCCGGATTGCTGCGAGTCGCTGGAGGGAATATGGGATTCCGCTCCACGACGTGAGACGGGGTCTGCCCCCGGGCCTGGGCGTCTGCTTGAATGGGGCCATGGCCAGCCACTCGCACACCTCGTCAGGTCGCAGCGACCTCGAGCCGTTCTGGCCGTCCCGTCAGGACCACGATTTCGACCGGGTGTGTTGCCGCGCGAAGAACGCGCCGGCCCTCTAAAGCCTCCGGATCCCCCTCCTGATCTTCGCCGAGGCCTTCGGTCTGCGCGGTACGACATCGACGACGTACGTACGTCTCCTGCCGACCACTCCGCGTGAAAGAGCTGACCACTCATGGCCAACACCCGTTCCATCTCTTCTGCCCCTTCCGCTGCGACCACCACGCACCTGACCTTCCCGCCCAGTCCGCGCCACCGGCTGCGGGCCGTGGACCGGGACGAGGTGGCCCGGGTGGTGGACCTGCTCCCGCCCGGTGCCACCTGGCTGCCCGCGCCGCAGCACACGCTCCCGACGCTGCCCGGCCAGCCGCCGATGGTCGGCTACCTGGTCCTGGTACCGGCCGACCAGCAGCCGCCGGTCGCCTTCGCCCCGCATGCCGTGGCCGCCCCGGCGGCGCCGGGACCGTCCGCCCCCGAGGGCGACGAGCTGGTCCGCATCGACCCGGCGCAGCGCACCGCCGAGGTCGACGGGCAGGTACTCGACCTGACCTACCTGGAGTTCGAGCTCCTGGCCCACCTGGTGAAGCACCCGCACCGGGTGCACAGCCGGGACCAGCTGGTGACCACGGTCTGGGGCTACGGCCACGTCGGCGACGGCCGGACCGTGGACGTCCACATCGCCCGCCTGCGCCGCAAGCTGGGCGCCGCGCACCGCGGCGCCATCCAGACGGTGCGCCGGGTGGGCTACAAGTACGCGCCCTGACCGGCCTGTCGGACGTGGGCGACGGGCCCGTACTCCGGAGCGGAGTACGGGCCCGTCGGCGTGCTACGCGGCTGCCTTGGCGCGGCGCGCGGCGACGAAGCCGAGCAACAGGTCGACCGCCAGGAACACGAGCAGGCTGATGCCGAGCATCGGGACGAACGAGCCGACCACGGCGGTCGCCGCGGCCAGCGGCAGCACCACGGTCACCGGCAGCTTCCGCCAGGCACCGCGCGGCTGGGCGCGGCCGACGGACAGCTTGCGGTCCTTCGTCGGCCGGCGCAGCCACCACATCCGGTAGCCCCAGAAGACGAGGAACATCAGCCCGACGGCGAGCGCGGCCAGGGCGATCTGGTTGGCGAGCCCGAAGGTCAGGCCCATGTGCAGGTCGATGCCGAAGCGGGTCATCTGGGCGAGCACGGGGTAGTCGGCGAAGCGCAGTTCGTCCAGGATCCGGCCGTCGGCGGGGTCGACGGCGACGGCGTCCAGGTGGACCGGCAGCTGCCGGTCCTTCTCCTTGACCACGTACCCCTTGCCCTTGGCGGGGAGCGTGACCTGGAGGTACTCGGTGACCCCGGCGGCCCGGGCGGCGTCCACGGCCTTGTCGATGCCGATGTCGGCGGTGGGGGCGGGCGGCGGCATCTCCTCACCGGGGCCCATGGTGTGCCCGGCGTGCTCGTCAGCCCCCGCCGAGTCCGCGCCCGGGTTCAGCTTGGCGGAGACGGCCGGGGTGGCCCCGCCGAGGCTGTCCTGGAGCTGCCCGATGTTCTCGCCGGCGTACTTCGACCAGGTCAGGCCGGTGGCGGAGAGGAGGACGAGTCCGGCGACCGACCAGAGGCCGACGACCCCGTGCCAGGACAGGGTCCGGCGCCGGCCGGTGGCCTTGCGGTCCGGGAGGACGAGGTCGGCCTTGCGCTTGCGGCGGCGGCCGATCCACAGGGCGAGTCCGCCGAGCGCGACCACCCACAGCCAGCTCGCGGCGAGCTCGCTGTAGTTGCGGCCGAACTCCCCGAGCTGGAGGCTGGCGTGGAACTCGCTCAGCCAGGCCCGCAGCGGCAGCGCGTCGCCGGAGGTGGCGAGCTGCCCTCGCACCTCGGCCGTATACGGGTCGACGAACACGGTGAGGGTCTCGCCCTCCGGGAGCCCCTTGCGCTCCATGATCACCCGGGTGGTCGCGTCGGCCTCGGGCGCGGGCCACACGGACACGACCTCGCCCTGGGGCGCGGCGCCCTTGGCCGCGACGACCTGGGCGCTGAGCGGCAGGGCGCTCTCGCCGACGCGGGAGACGGTCAGTTCGTCGGCGTAGACGATCTTCTCGGCCTGCCACGAGCCGGCGTAGAGCAGCCCGGTGGCGGCGGCGAGGAAGAGCAGCGGGGCGATCAGCAGGCCCGCGTAGAAGTGCATGCGCAGGAACAGCGGCCGCAGGGCGGCCCAGCCGCCGCTGCGGGACGTGGCCGTGTTGGATATGTCGGCTGGATCGGCGTCCGGGGTCCGGACGTCCTGAACCTCGTCAAGAGACATGGTGGTCCTAGGCGTTGGCGAAGACGTGGGGAAGCGACCCCAGGTCTCGCCCCCTCGCTCAGGCGCGGGCGGGACGGCCGGGGGCCGTGGCTCGGAAGGCGCGGCTCGCGGGCGGGCCGCGCCGCACCACGGCATAGGCGTGCACGGCCCCGCGCAGGCGGCGCGGCCGCTCGTACGGGGGCAGGGCGCGAGCGGGACCGGTACGGCGGCCACCCGAGCCCCGGCCAGGGCGAGCGCGCGGGACAGCGGCCGTGCCGCGTGCAGCGCGGCGGCGCCCAGGGTCCGGGCCAGCCGGAAGACGGCGGCCTCGCCCCGCGCCAGCCATGCGGCGCAGAACAGCCCGGCGAGCACGTGCGCGGCGATCATCGCGGCCCCGCCGTGCCCGGCCGCTTCCGCCATGCCGCCGGATGTTCCGGCGGCCATCGCTCCCATGTCCATGCCCGGCATGTGGTGGTGCATCGCCGCGGGCGCGGGCTTCGCCGCGTTGCTCCCGGAGAAGAGGAGGTGCAGCACCCCTTGCACGGCGAGCACCGCGGCGGCGATCCCCGCCGGTCCCCGCCGTCGGCCGGCGGCGGCCCAGGCCAGTCCACCGGTCACCGCGAAAGCACCCAGAAGCCCCGCAAGGGGAATGTCGGTGCCGGACATGTACGAATGCCCCACCGCACCCAAAGCGGTGCACACCGCCGCGAACATCGCGGCCCGCGTGGCGCGCATCGGCGCGGGGTGCTGTGGCATGGCCGGGACATGTTCCCACGGGGCCCGGTGGTGTCCGCCAGAGGGCCGTATCCGATCATGGACTTGTGAATCCAATACCACTGGGAGCGGTGTACACGGGTGGGGTCCAGCTCGGGGCCTACGCCCTGGAGCGGATGGCACCGGCGGAGCGGGAGGGACTGCTCCGCGAGTGCTCGACGAATGTCGACAATCTCGCCGCCGGACACTGGGAGACGCTGCTGACCAGCGCTCTCGTCGTCGAGGAGCCCATGCCCCTGCCGTACGCGCTGCTGCTCGTCGCCGTCCTCGGATACGCCGAGTACGCGTACGGCGCCTGGTGGACGGCCGCGGTGTTCCTGTTCGGGCACGCCACGGCGACCCTCCTGGTGTACGGCGCCCTGCGCAGGACAACCGATCCGCGCACTCGACGCGCCCTGGACGTGGGGACCAGCTACGGGTTCAACGCCGTACTCGGCGCGCTGACCTCGGCCCTGCCGCGCGGAGCGGTCCGAACGGCCGCCCGGGTCGGGCTGCTGGCACTCGCCGCGGCGCCGGTCGCCAAACGGGGGCGGACCTTCACGGACGCCGGGCACCTGGCGGCGCTCGGGATCGGCATCGGGGTCTCGCTGGCCCTGGATTGCCTTTCCGGGGCGAAACATCAGAAAATTGCATGAACTGAACCAACCGCATGAGCTGCACGAACCGCATGAGCTGCATGAAGCGATTCATGAACGGCTTCATGGACCGCTTCCTGACACGAGTAACTCGCACACCGCTGGAGTCGCCACGATGACCGCCACCCCCGCCACGACCGTCGCCAACCTCCGCGACCTCGGCGGCACCCCGCTCTCCGGCGGCCGCACCGTCCGCCCCGGCCTGGTGCTGCGCTCGGGCCAGCTCGACCGGCTCGACCTGGACGCCGACCCGGTGGTGGCCGCGCTGGGCCTGCGGACCGTCATCGACTTCCGCACCGACGCCGAGCGCACCGACCACCCCGACCGGGTGCCGGCCGGAGCCCGGCTGCTGGTCGCCGACGTCCTGGCGGACAAGGTGAGCTCGGGCCGGATGCCCGCCGCCGCCCAGCTCAAGGACCTGCTGTCCGACCCGGCCGTCGCCGAGGAACACCTGGGCGGCGGCAAGGCGCAGGCGCTGTTCGCCGACCTCTACCGCTTCTTCGTGCACTCGGCCTCGGCCCAGGCCGCGTTCCGGCTGCTGCTCACCGAGGCCGCCGACCCCGAGGCCGGCCCGCTGCTCTTCCACTGCACGGCCGGCAAGGACCGCACCGGATGGGGCGCCACGGTCATCCTGTCGCTGCTCGGCGCGGACGACGAGACGCTGATGGCGGAGTACCTGTCGGTGAACCCGGCGGTCAAGCAGGCCTTCGCCCCGATGATCGAGGGCTTCACGGGGGCCGGCGGCGACCCGGACATCGCGCTCGCGCTGATCGGCGTCTTCCCCTCCTACCTGGAGGCCGCCCTGACCGAGGTCGAGGCGCGCTACGGCTCGATGGAGAAGTACGTGCGCGAGGGGCTCGGCGTCTCCGACGAGACGGTCGAGGCGCTGCGCGCCCGTCTGGTGTAGACGCGGGAGCGCGCGCCGGGGACGGGTGACCATCCGACGATTCGCTCGTTCTGCTGAACGTGACTGCGCCGGATACCGCCACCCTCCCCCCGTCTCCCGATGTCGAGCAGGCCGAGGCCGCCATCGTCGAGCACTACCCGCGGCTGGTGCGGCTCGCCTACCTGGTGCTGCCGCCCGCCCTCGGCCGCAACCGCCGGGTGCTCACCGCCCACTCGCTGGTCCAGCGGGCGCTGCCGCGCGGGCGGCGGGACGCGGCGGCCGCCGTGCGCGGCGGGGTCCCGGGCCAGCGCGGCGGCGAGGGTGAGGCCGGGTACGCGTACGTGCGGCTGCGCGTGCTGCGCGCCGCCCTGGAGGCCGGAATTCCGCTGACCTTCCGGGCCCTGCCCCGCCGCGCGCAGCTCCCGCCGGCGCTGCCGCAGGTGTGGGGGCTTCGGCTGTTCCCTCGCTCCGGCGGGGCCGAGGAGCTGGCCCTCGACCAGTGGCTGGCCACCCTCGACGGGCCCGGCCGGGCCGCCTGCGTACTGCGGGCCCTGGAGCGGCTGCCCGAGCCGGAGGTGCTCCGGGTGCTGGACGAAGCCGGGGTCGCGGACCCGGCCGCCGCGGTCGCGGAGTCCGGCGATCCGGCGAACGACTCCCTGTTCACCTCCCCCGAGTTCGACCCGTGCGTGCTCCAGGCCCGGCCCACCGACCTGCTGAGGCGGCGCCGGCTCGTGCGCGCCGCGCTGGCCGCCGGGGCCGCCCTCGCCGTGTGCGGGGCGCTGCTCGCGCTGCCCGGCGGCGGCTGGGGCACGGACGGGGCCGCCGCCCCCTTGTACTCCCGCAACGCCGCGGCCGAGCAGGCACTGGACCCCGACAAGCTGCTGCGCGCCGCGCCCGCGCTCTGGCGTACGTCCTCCCGTACGGACTTCTCCGCCTGGCCCGCCCGCGGCGACCGCGCCGACGACGCCGAACTGCTGCGCCGGGCACTGGCCGTCTGGGCCCGCCCGGGCTCCTCCGTGGTCGTCTCGGCCACCCCGGGAACCCCGGCCGGGCCGCCGATGGGTCCGGCGCAGCTGCTGTTCGCGGGCGCCGTCGACCAGGCCGTCGTGGTCCTGCTGTACGACGGGCTGCGCGTGGTCCGGTACGCCGAGCCGCGCGCCGGGACCACCGGCGCGGCCCTCGACTTCGCCCGGACCGACGGCGCCTCGGCGGACACCGCCACCGCCCTCGTGCTGAGCAGGGTCGACGGCAACGTCCGCTACCTCACCGCCCCCTGGGTCAGCGGCGCGGCCCTGCGCGACCTGCTCAAGCCCGGCGAGCCCGCGGTGGCGCTGAAGCCGGCCCCGGACGGGGTGACCCCGCCGGTGCCCGGTCCCGCCCCGGCCGGCAACTGCACCAGCTGGAACGCCCTTGCCCTGACCGGCGACGGCGCCACCCGGCTGATCACCGACCTCGGTGAGCTGACCCCGGCCCGGCTCACCTCGGGCGCGCCGGGTGCCGAGCGCGACGTGACGGAGGCCGCGGAGCTCGGCGACTGGTCGCGGATCGCCTGCCTGTTGCCGTCGGTGCGCTCGCACGGAGTCCGTACGGTCAACGCCTGGACCTACGCCAAGCAGCCGCTGCCCGAGGGCGACGGGACGGCGGCCTGGCTCTGTACGCGGGCCGAGACCTGGCAGGGCTCGGCGGACCGGGTGCAGGCGCAGTTCCTCGCGCCGGGCGCGCCGCTCGCCGCGCAGGCCGCCCGGTCGGAGGGGTCGCCGGCGTGCGGGCCGCGGGAGCCGCGGGTGCTGGCGGGCGTGCTGTGGAAGTCGCGCGCGGGCCAGTGGTACGTGCTCGCGGCGGGCAGTGCGCAGTTCGCCTCGCTGTCGGTGTCGGGCGGCGGGGTGAACGGGTCGGCCAACGGCAACCGGCTGGCGGTCAAGGCACCGGCCGGCGCGCAGGTCGACCTGTCGGGCAAGCTCACGGACGGGACGAAGGCCGGGGCGCTGCGCTGAGAGAAGTCCGCGCAGAGGGGTTCTCCTCTCCACTACCCATCAGTACATTGACGCCATGTCTAATACGCCGCTCGCGCCCGCCCCCGTGGCGTCGGAACACGTGGACCTGAGGCCCCGGAACGTGTCCTTCGGCTGGGAGGACACCCCGCTCCACTGGCTGCCCAACGACCCCTTCACCGGGCACATGATCAATGTGCTGCACCTGCTGCTCCCCGCGGGTGAGCGGTGGTTCGTGCACGTCTACAAGCAGGTGCTCCCCTACATCAAGGACGAGCAACTGCGCGCGGACGTCGTCGGCTTCATCGGCCAGGAGGCCATGCACGCCGCCGCGCACGACGACGTACTGCCCCACCTGAAGCGGCTGGGGCTGGACCCGACCCCGTACACGGCGCAGGTCGACTGGCTCTTCGAGAAGCTGCTGGGTGACAAGACCCTTCCGCCGGGCCGGGCCCGGCACTGGTGGCTGATGGAGCGGGTCGCGATGATCGCGGCGATCGAGCACTACACGGCGTTCCTGGGCGACTGGGTGCTGAACGCGGACGAGTTGGACCGGCGCGGCGCCGACCCGATGATGCTCGACCTGCTGCGCTGGCACGGCGCGGAGGAGGTGGAGCACCGCTCGGTGGCCTTCGACCTCTTCCTGCACGTGGACGGCGGCTACCGGCGCCGCGCGCGGACCTGGGCGACCGCCTTCTCGGCGCTGGTCTTCCTGTGGCAGCGGGGCGTCCGCTTCTTCATGGAGAACGACCCGGAGCTGGTGGACGGCAAGGCCTCCTTCGGCCAGTTCTTCCGGGCGGGACAGCAGGGCGTCCTGCCGTCCGCGGGCGCCATGCTGCAGTCCATACCGAAGTACCTCGCCCGTACCTACCACCCTTCGCAGGAGGGCTCGACGGCCCAGGCGGTGGCCTATCTCGCCGCCTCTCCCGGGGCGAACGGCGGGGTGAAGGCGTGAGGCGCGCCCTGACGGTCACGGCGGTGGCGGGCGCCGCCTGGGTGGCCAAGCGCGCCCTGAACCGCCGTATCGGGACCTCCCCGCTCTGGCCGCTGCCGGCCCTGGAGACCCCGGTCTCGGGGTACTCGCCGCGCCGCCCGCTGCGCGCGCTGATCACCTCCCGTACCGAACCGGCGGAGGGGGTGCTCCGGCTGACCCTGGAATCCCCGGAGCTCCCGGCCTGGACCCCGGGCGCGCACGTGGACGTCATCCTGCCCTCGGGCCTGGTCCGCCAGTACTCCCTGTGCGGTGACCCGGCGGACGCCGGTACGTACACGATCGCGATCCGGCTGATCGAGGACGGCCGCGGCGGCTCCCGCGAGGCCCACGCCCAGCTGGTCGAGGGCGCCGAGCTGGAACTGCGCCCGCCGCGCAACCGGTTCGAGCTGGTCCCGGCGCCCTCGTACGTCTTCGTCGCGGGCGGCATCGGCATCACACCGATCCTGCCGATGCTGCGGGCGGCCACGGCGGCGGGCGCCGACTGGACCCTCCTCTACGGGGGCCGCTCGCGCGCCTCGATGCCGTTCCTGGCCGAGCTCGCGGCCTACGGCGACCGGGTCGCGGTCCTCCCGGAGGACGAGGCGGGCCTGCCCGACCTGGCCCCGCTCGCCGGGATCCGGCCGGGCACGCTGGTCTACTGCTGCGGTCCGGAGCCGCTGATGCGGGCCGTCACGGCGGCGGCCGCGGACCCGGCGGCGGTCCGCCTGGAGCGCTTCGCCCCGGCGGCGCCGGGGCCCGCCCGGCCCTTCACGGTCGAACTGCGGCGCTCGGGCCGCACGGTGGAGGTGGGCGCCGCCGAGACCACGCTCGCCGCGGTGCGCCGAGAGCTGCCGGACACCCCGTACTCCTGCGAGCAGGGGTTCTGCGGGACCTGCCAACACCGGGTGCTGGCGGGCGAGGTGGACCACCGCGACGAACTGCTCACGGACGGCGAGCGCGCGGACTCTATGCTGCTGTGCGTCTCGCGCGCGAAGAACGGTCACCTCACCCTGGACCTGTGACCTGTCCGAAGTAGGGTGTTCCGCATGACAACCGGGGTGCGGCGCAGAATGGGTGTCGAGGAGCGGCGACAGCAGCTGATCGGGGTTGCCCTGGAGCTGTTCAGCCACCGCTCCCCCGACGATGTGTCGATCGACGAGATCGCGGCGGCCGCGGGGATATCGCGGCCGCTCGTCTACCACTACTTTCCGGGCAAGCTGAGCCTGTACGAGGCGGCGCTGCGGCGGGCGGCCGATGAGCTGGCGCTGCGGTTCGTGGAGCCGCAGGAGGGGCCGCTCGGGTCCCGGCTGCTGCGCGTGATGGGGCGGTTCTTCGCCTTCGTCGACGAACACGGTCCGGGTTTCTCGGCGTTGATGCGCGGCGGCCCGGCGGTGGGGAGCAGCCAGACCAACGCCATGATCGACGAAGTGCGGCAGGCGGCGTACGAGCAGATCCTCTCGCACCTGAACATCGGCCTGGAGGACCCGCCGGCGCGGCTGGAACTGGTGGTGCGGTCCTGGGTGTCGCTGGCCGAGTCCACCGCGCTGATCTGGCTGGACGGGCGGAAGATCCCCCGGGCCGAGCTGGAGTTGCAGCTGGTGCACGATTTCGCGGCGCTGGCCGCCGTGAGTGCGGCGTACGACGCCGAGATGGCCGGCATCCTCGTACGGATCCTGGCCCACGAACCCGCCGACGGGCCCTTCGGGGAGCTGGTCGGGCGGCTGGTCGGGCTGGTTCCTACAGGAGTGCCCGGCCCGAGGTGACCGTGCTTCCGGTGGCCGCGCGTGATCACGGGCGTGCTTGATCACCAATAATTGCCCGCGTGATCATTGACGACGGGATCTTGTTCCGGCAGGCCGAGGAGAAGGACGCCGGACTGCTCGTGCGGCTGTACGACCAGGCCGCCCGCTGGATGCAGAAGCACGGGATCGAGCAGTGGAAGCCCGGCGACAAGGACGCCGCGCACTTCCGGTCGAAGATGCGCGACGGCGAGGTGTGGATCGCGGCCGACTCCGACGGACACGTCTGCGGGGCCTACGAACTGTGGTGGTCCGACGAGGAGGCCTGGGGGGTCCAGCCGCCCGTCGCGGGCTACGTGCACCGGCTGATGGTCGCCCGCGAGGCCGCCCCCGCCGGGGCCGGGCGCCGCATGCTCGAACATGCCGAGCGGCGGATCGCCAGGACCGGGCGGGAGCGGGCGCGGCTGGACTGCGTCTCCACCAACCCCCGGCTGCTCGCGTACTACCGGGGCGCGGGCTACCGGGTGGTCGGGGAGTTCCCCCACAAGGAGGGGAAGGACGGCAGGATCTACGGGGTGATCCTGCTGGAGAAGCGCCTGGACCGGCTCAGCGCCGTGTGAAGACCGACACCGTGCGGGCGGGGGCGGTGAACTCTCCTGTCGTCGCGTCGTACGTGGACCGCTTCACCGTGGCGTCGGAGCCCGCGGCCTGCACCGGGTGCAGGGTGTACGCGGTGCCCGCGAGGGCGGGGACGCGCTGGGGCCGGGCGGTGGGGGTGGCGTTGAAGACCACCACCAGGTCGCCGAGGACCATGGTGATCACACCCGGAGTCTCCTCCTTGCCGGAGAGCGGGAAGGACAGCCGGTCCTGGACCGCCTGCGGGGTGGTGAGGGCGAAGGCCCCTTCCGTCGTACGGATCCTCAGCAGGTCGCGGTAGGCCGCCGAGGCTCCGGTGATTTCGGCGCAGCCGGGGGCCGGGGCGGTCAGCAGGGGCTTCGCGTAGAGCCACTTCGAGGCGTTGTCGGCGGCCGGGGGCAGGCCGCGGCCGAAGCCGTTGCCGTCGCGGCAGTCCCAGTGGACGGCGTTGAACCAGTCGCCGCTGTCGTAGGAGTTGCGGTCCAGGGACTTGGAGCGGAGCAGGTCCGTGCCCGCCTGGGAGAGGGCCGGACCCTGTGAGAGGGCGGCCGTGGCCATGGCCAGGACCTGCATCCGGGCCTTGTCCGCCGCGCCGGTGGCCGGCGGGAGCTTGTAGGTCAGGGCGTCGGCGAGGGTCTCGTTGTCGTGGGCGTCCGCGTAGGCGAGGGCGTCGCCGGGGGCGGCCGCGTAACCGGCCGGGGCGCCGTTGTAGTCGACCTCGGAGCCCTTGACCTTACGGCCGGTGGTGTCGGTGAAGGTGTACGGGGCGAGGTTGCCGGACAGGCCGACCTTGATCAGGTCCTGGGCGTGCAGGAGGCGGGCCTTCTGCTCGGCCGGAGTGCCGTTGGCGGGTGATCCGTTGGGCTCGGTGAACAGGCCGGAGGCGAAGCCCTGGACGCGCGGGTCCTCGTCGAAGGGGCCGCCGCCGCGTACCGCGTCGCGCGCCCGGTCCGAGAAGGTGGCGATGCCGGTGCCGGCCATGTTCTTCTGCGTGGCCTGCACGAAGCGGGCGTCGTCGGCGATCTCGCCGAAGTTCCAGCCCTCCCCGTAGAGGACGATCTTCTTGCCGTCGACCCCGTCCTTGGCGACGGTGAGCTCGTCGAGGGCCTTGCGGACGGCCAGGATGTTGGCCTTCGGGTGGTGGCCCATCAGGTCGAAGCGGAAGCCGTCGACCTTGTACTCCTTCGCCCAGGTGACGATCGAGTCCACGACGAGGCGGCCCATCATGGCGTTCTCGGGGGCGGTGTTGGCGCAGCAGGTGGAGGTGGCGACGCTGCCGTCGGCCAGCAGGCGCTGGTAGTAGCCGGGGACGATCCGGTCGAGGACGGACTTGTCCGCCTGCCCCGAGGCGACGGTGTGGTTGTAGACCACGTCCATCACGGTGCGCAGCCCGGCCCCGTTGAGGGACTGGACCATCCTGCGGAACTCGACCGTACGGGCCGTGCCGTCGGGGTCGCTCGCGTAGCTGCCCTCGGGGACGGTGTAGTGCAGCGGGTCGTAGCCCCAGTTGTACGCGTCCTTCGCGGCCGCGGCGGCCACGCAGGCCTGCTGCTCCTGCGAGTCCGGGGCGTAGACCTTGAGGTCGCAGGCGGGCTCGGTGCGGTCCGCGGGCTTCTCCGGGATCGTGCCGATGTCGAAGGCCGGGAGGAGGTGGACGTACGAGGTTCCGGCGGCGGCCAGGTCGCGCAGGTGGGTCATGCCCGCCGAGCCGGTGTCGGTGAAGGCCAGGTACTGGCCGGGGTGCTTGGAGGTCCGGTCCGCGACCGAGAAGTCACGGATGTGGAGCTCCTGGATCTGGGCGGAGGTGAAGGGCACGGGAGCGGGCTTGCGCAGCTCCTTCCAGCCGGGCGGGGCGAGCTTGGGGTCGGCCAGGTCCACGGCGAGGCTGTGCGTGGAGTCGGCGGTCAGGGCGGTGGAGTAGGGGTCGGTGACGAGGTTGCGGACCACCTGACCGGTGCTCGGTGCCCAGACGGTCACGGCGTAGCGGTAGGGCTTCGCCGTCCAGGAGCGCTCGCCGCGCACCGACCAGACGCCGCTCGCGTCGTCGCGGCGCATGGCGACGGTGCGGCCGTCGAGTTCGAGGGCGACGTGCTGGGCCGTCGGGGCCCAGACGGAGAGGGTGGGGCGGCCGTCCTTGAAGACCGGGCCGAGTGATGCGGTGGTGGCGTACAGGTCGTCCAGGACCCCGGCGAGCTGTACTCCGGTGGCGGCGAGGACGGCGCCGTTCGCGGCGCGGGCGCTCGCGACGAGCTGGCCGCGCAGGGCCTCACGGACCCGGTCGCGGTCGCGCGGATCGACGGTGAAGGCGGTGTACCCGGCCAGGTGCGGGAACTTCTGCTTCTGGGCGGCGGTGAGCTCGGTCCGGTTCAGTCGCAGCCATCGGGCCCCGTCCTCGTGCAGGGTGCCGTTCTCGGCCTTGACGGCGCCGTCGCGGGAGGCGAGGAGCTGGGCGGAGGCGGCGGCAGCGGGGGCGTTCCAGGCGAGGGTGTCCCGGTCGATCCAGACCGCCTGGGCCTTGGTGAGGTCCAGGGCGGCGCCGGAGCCCGCGGGCTGCGGGAGGAGGTAGTTCGGCCGGCCGCCCAGCATCCAGACCTCGTGGCCGCCTCGATCAACCGCCGTCAGGTCCAGGGACTGGTCGGAGGGGAGGTCCTTCTCGTCGCCCTTGTGGAGGATGTAGCTGAGGCTGGTCGCCCCGGCCGCGAGCGGGACCTCGTACACCGCGCCGTAGGAGTCGGTGCGGGCGGGGAGCAGCGGCTTGGACCAGTCGGTGGGGGTCGCGGCGCCGGTCCAGAGGTGGAGTCCCCAGCCGTCGTAGGCGCCGTCGGGGCGCTGGTAGTGCAGGACGGCCTTGGCCGTGTCCTGCGGCGGGTAGGCGGGGCGGTCGGTGCGGGCGGGTTCCTTGCCCTGCTCCAGCCAGATCTCGCCGGTCTTGGTGACGTCGATGGTGCGGTCGGCGGCGACGTCCTTGTTGCCGTCCTTGTCGATGACGAGGTAACCGACGGAGGAGGCACCGGGCTTGAGCTTGACGTACGCGAAGGCGCCGTACGCGTCGCGGCCGGTGAAGCCGTGCCCGGCGGGCCACGGCGTCGCCTCGCCCTCGGCGATGTCACCCCAGGCGTAGAGCCGCCAGTTCGTGTAGTCGCCGTCGGGGCGGTTGTAGTGGACGACGGCGTAGTCGCGCTGGGTGGCGGTGGGGGTCTCGACGGGCGGCGCCTGGCCGGCGACGGACTCGGCGAGGGCGCTCGCGGTGCGGCCGGTGGGGGCACCCCCAGCGGTAGCTGGGGGAGAGTCGACGACGACGGCCTTGTAGCGCAGGGCGGTTCCGGCCGGGGCGGTGACGTGCTGGGTGACCTTGTAGGGGGCGTGGTCGGCGGAGCCGAGGACCTGCCACTTCTCGTTGCCGCTCTGCGCGGCGAAGACGACCCGGTTCAGGGCGCCGCCGCTGACGTCGGCGGAGAGCTCGACGGTGCCGGTGGCGCCGGGGGCCGGGGCCTTGAGGGTCAGGGCGGGCTTGGCGGCGGGGGCCGCGAGGGGGGCGGTGGCCTGGAGGACGACCGAGCCGAAGGCGGGGACGACGACGGTGAGCTTGCCGGCCGCGGAGGCGCGGAGCAGGGCGGTGCCGCCGTACAGGGTGCGGTACTGGGCGCCGGCCGGAGCGTCGATCTCGACGGTCCGGGGCTCGGCCGCGTTGTTCGCGGCGACCAGGTACTCGGTGCGGCTGCGGGCGTCCGTCCGGGCGAAGGCGTAGACGGACCCGTCGGCGAGGCGCTCGCTCTGGATGCCGTCGCGCAGGGCCGGGTGGGCCTTGGTCAGCTTCGAGAGAGCACTGATCTGCTCGTAGAGCGGGTGTCCCGGATCATAAGCATCGCTCGCGTGGGTGCGCACCGTTCCGAGCTGGTCGTCGTCCAGGTAGTCGGCCACCCGGGAGGCGAAGAGCGGCTGGCGGGCGTCCTTGTCACCGCCGGCGCCCGTGAAGCCCTGCTCGTCGCCGGAGTAGATCACCGGGTTGCCCCGGGAGAGGAACATCAGCTCGTTGGCGAGCCGGTAGCGGTCCAGCAGCTCCTGCTCCCCCGCGCCCGGCCGGTCCTGCTTGAGGAAGGCGCCGAAGCGCCCCATGTCGTGGTTGCCGAGGAAGGTCACCTGCTCGTAGGCGTTGGCCTTGTCGGTGGTGTACCGGTAGTCGTCGCCGAGGACGGCGGCCAGCCGCCCGGCTCCCGCGCCCTGGGAGGCGTACGAGCGGATCGCGTCCTGGAGCGGGAAGTCGAGGGTGGCGTCGAGGCGTCCGCGCGTCACGTACGGGGAGGTGACGGCGGTGTCGCCGGAGTAGACCTCCCCGAACATGAAGAAGTCGTCCCGGCCGCGCTTCGCCGCGTACTTGTCGAGCGCGGTCGCCCACTGGCTCCAGAACTCCATGTTGACGTGCTTGACGGTGTCGATCCGGAAACCGTCGAGACGGAAGTCCTCGACCCACTTCTCGTAGATCTTCTCCATGCCGCTGACGACCTCGGGACGCTCGGTCCACAGGTCGTCGAGGCCGAAGAAGTCGCCCTGCTCGGAGGACTCGCCGGCGAAGGTGGAGTCGCCCCGGTTGTGGTACATCTGCGGGTCGTTGAGCCAGGCAGGCGCCTTGAGGTTCTTCTTGGCGTCGGCCACGAACGGGGTCCGCGGGAAGGATCCGGCTCCGGTCTTCGGGAACTTCCCCTTCCCGTCGGCATAGTCCTTGTCGTCGAAAGGAACGCCGTCCTTGGTCAGATACGGGAACGCCCCCTTCGACAGGTACGAGTAGGACGCCTCCCGGTAGTCGACGACATCGGCGGTGTGGTTGGTGATGACGTCGAAGAAGACCTTCATCCCCTTCCCGTGCGCCTTGTCGATCAGCCGCTCCAGATCGGCGTTGGTGCCGAAGTGCGGGTCGACCTGGGTGAAGTCGGTGATCCAGTACCCGTGGTAGCCCGCCGAGACGTCATCGC
Source organism: Streptomyces sp. NBC_01546 (assembly GCF_045208355.1). Classification (NCBI taxonomy): domain Bacteria; kingdom Bacillati; phylum Actinomycetota; class Actinomycetes; order Kitasatosporales; family Streptomycetaceae; genus Streptomyces; species Streptomyces sp. NBC_01546. The sequence continues at coordinate 5,701,819 of NZ_CP109379.1, read as the reverse complement.
CCTTCCCCTGCACCGGCTGGTTCTTGAAGATCGGCGCCATCCAGATGGCCGTCGTCCCCAGGTCCTTGATGTAGTCGAGCCGGTCGGTGAGCCCCTTGAGGTCGCCGCCCTGGTAGAAGCCCTTGTCCGTCGGGTCGAGGCCGGTCTCCAGGCGGGAGCCGGTGAGGCCGCCCCGGTCGTTGCGCGGGTCGCCGTTCGCGAACCGGTCCGGGAGCACGAAGTAGAACTGCTCCCGGGTCAGGTCGTGCCGGGCCGGTTCGGCGGCGAGTTTCGCGTCCGAGGGCGGCGCCGGTGGCCGCGCCGTGGCGGCCGCGGCGGGGAGGGCGGGCAGGAGCGTCACGGCCAGGGCGGCGGCGAGGACTCCTGCGGCAGGGCGTATCAAGGCGGATCTCCTTGTGTACGTGTCGCGTGGATAAGGGCCGCCCGGCGGTTGGCGGGGAAGGGGGGTGCCGGGCGGCCCTGGTCGGTGGGGCGGGCGGTTCAGCTGCGCCAGGTGTCGGTCAGCGCGACCTTGCCGCTCGCGGGAACGGTCGCGGTGCGGTTGGCACCGCTCTCCCAGCTGACGTTCCCGGAGGCGTCCTTGCGTACGTACTTGTACGCGAAGGAGGTCCCGGCCGGGAGCGTGACGTCGAGCTTCCAGACGGGGTAGGCGGCCGGGTCGAGCTTCAGCGCGCTGCCGGTGTTCCAGGCACCGAGCTCGGCGCGGTCACCGGTGACGTAGACGTCCTGGCCGAGGGCGGTGGTGGCGTTGACGGCGAAGGAGGCGCCGGCCGCGACCGGGGCGGGAGCCGCGGAGCAGGTACGGGCGCCGGTGTGCAGGGCGACGGCGGTCCCGGCGGCCAGGGTGGCGGTGAACTGACCGCCGGAGTTCACGGTCACCGCGCGCCCGCTCTGCACGTCGCAGTAGTCGCCGGCCGGGAGCGAGGTCTGGAAGGTACGGGTCAGGGCGCTCGCCTCGCGGTTGATCGCCACGTACGCCTTGGCGCCGCGCCCGAAGGCGATCTGGTCGCCGCCGTTGTCCCACCAGTTGGTGACGGACTGCCCGCGGGCCGCGTTGCGGAAGCCGACCATGGAGGAGATCTCGCGCCAGGCGTGCTGGCACTTCCAGCCGTCGGCGTAGCAGGCGCTCACCGAGCCGCCGTTGGGCGGGCCGGCGTCCTTGTCGGTCCACTCGTAGCCGGAGTGCACGTCCGGGGAGCCGTAGGGCCAGGCCAGCATGAACACGCTGGCGAGGGTGTATGCGGAGCCGTCCTTGTAGGTGAGGGTGTCGCCGCCGCGCTCGGTGTCGTGGTTGTCGACGAACACGGCGGACTGCCCGCTCGCCATGTACCCCCACGCCTCGCCGAAGTTCTTCAGGTAGGCGAGGTTCTCGTTCTGGAAGACCCGCTTCAGATCCCGCGCGTACCGGAACTCCTGCACGTCACCGCTGCCGAGGTACTCGCTGGGCGACACGGCCTCGCCGGCGCCGTAGATGGCCTCCTGCTTCCAGTAGACGCCGGGGTTCGTCAGCCGGGACTTGATGTTGGCGAGGTCGGCGGCCGGCATGTGCTTGGCGGCGTCGATCCGGAACCCGTCGACGCCCAGCGACAGCAGGTCGTTGAGGTAGCCGGCGATCCGGCCCCGCACGTAGTCCTCGCCGGTGTCCAGGTCCGCGAGCTGCACGAGCTCGCAGTTCTGGACGTTGGCCTTGTCCTGGTAGTTGGAAATGGTCGCCCGGCAGTCGTCCATGTCGGAGCCGGAATAGATGCCCGGGTAGTTGTACTTCGTGTACGAAGATCCGCCGGTGCCGGTCCCGTCCCCGGCGGCCATGTGGTTGATCACGGAGTCGGCGACGACCTTCACCCCGGCGGCGTGACAGGTGTCGACCATGGCCTTGAAGGCGGCCCGGTCCCCGAGCCGCCCGGCGATCTTGTAGCTGACGGGCTGGTACGAGGTCCACCACTGGGAGCCCTGGATGTGCTCCTGGGGAGGCGAGACCTGGACGTAGCCGTAGCCGGCGGGGCCGAGGGTGCCGGTGCAGGCCGCGGCCACGGAGTCGAACTTCCACTCGAAGAGGACGGCGGTGACGTCCTTGTCTCCGGGAGGCGTTGCGGAGGCCTGGGGGGCATGTGCGGTGAGCGCGGCGAGCGCGGCGGCGGCGAGCACGCCCGCAGCGGCGGCGCGGGCGGTGATGGTGGTGGAGCGTGGGGATCGTGCGGGTCTGGCGGCTCTGGCAGACATGCGGGGGCCTCCTGGCGGGAGAGGTGGGGATTGTCCGCGACCGTAGAGGTGTAGCCCGGAGTGTTGCAAGACTTTGCGCAAGAGATTGCAGAATTGTTTCCGGCGCCGGGCGGTGCGCCACGCTCCGGCGGCGCCTCCGGCCCCTTCGCACAGGGGCACGTGCTCAGGCGGCAGGGCCCACAGGGCACCCGCCCGGCGGCCGGAGATTCAGATCCCGTCGGGCGGGGTCAGGAAGTTCGAACCGCCAGACCCCCCGATCGATACACCAACGGGTTCCGAGCGGCCCCGCCGTCCGGAAGCCGGTTCACCGGCCCTTCACCGTTGGCACTGCAGGGCGTCGGCGCCTGCGGCGATGACTTCGGCGAGCCGGTTGGCGAAAGCCGCGTTGCATCCTCCGAGCCGGACGAAGCCGCGGCCGGCCACCGGTCCGTCATTGCACAGCGAAGGAAGGGTCAGGTCGGCGAGCGCAAGCGCCGCCTGGAGGTTGGTGACAGCGTCTTCGCCGGCCTGGTAGGCGGCGTCCTGGCGCCGCTTGTACTGGATTCGTTCGGTGCGGGTCAATTCGTACACCATGATGCTGCCCTCTCGTGGTAGGCGTGGTAGGCGTGGGAGGTGAGGTGCCGGAACACGTCGTGGATTTCGGTCGGTTCGGTTCAGCAGGCCGTGGCCGTTGCCCGATGTGCAGGCTCTGGGCACACGGGCGCCCCAGGGGGGACGAGGCAGTGATCACTTCGGCAGCGCGCACGCCGGACATGCCGACGGCAGCGGCCTCGCTGCCGGGCGGGCGCGGGGTGCGGTCTGAGCCGCAGCACAGTGAGTGGGCCCGGTTCTGGTCGCGATGGGGCAGGTAGACCGTCGGGTTGAGTCTGCGCACACCCCGTGACTATCGCTTTCGATCTTCGTTTCAAAAGGTGCAGGCGAGGACCCCTCTGACGTGTGGGAAGGACCGGGTTGTCCAGGAAATTAGCGGCTGTCACCGCCTTCGCTCTTCGCGGTCGCCGCCCGCGGAACGCTCGACGACTTCCTTACGTCATGGTCCGGCGGTGCCGTTCCCACCGGGACACCAGCGCAGGACTCCCGCTGCCTTGCCCGCCTGACGCGCCCATCGGCCGGCTGCAGAAGGCCCCTTGCCCGGACGGCGGACCCATCTCGCACGCGGCATGCGGGACTGAGACGCGGCCGCCCGGTCCCTCCCTTCAACCCACTGCCCACCCGCGTGGACGTTGCTCCGACCTGTACAGATGGCACTGCCACACGCGTACTACCGTCATGCGCCGTACCCGAACCCGCGACCGTGGGACGGAGCACGGGCAGCCCCTTTGTCCGCCAGGGAGTAGCCGGGAGGGGCCGTCGGGCTGCGTTTGGCTGCGGCCGCCTGCCCGAGCGGGGAGGGCGTCGGGTTCCGGTGTCGTGGAGTGGCCTGGCGGGGCGGTCGCGTGAGGGTGATCTGGCGGACCAGCTGCTGGAAGCAAGCCAGCGCGGCGATGGCAGGAAGGGCAGAGGCCGCCCCGGCGGCGATTGTTCTGGGTGCCTGGGCTACACAAAGAAGCGTCGCCAGGGTGGAGAACAACAGGACGATGGACCAGGAATGGAGCGCGCGGCGCTGGTGCAGCGCGGATCTGAGGATGGACAGGGAGGCGACCATCCATGGCCCGTAGATCAACAGGGGCCACCAGCTGACCACTTCGCGTGCTGCCTGAGGTCCGGCGCTGTGGCGCAGGGCGTCGCAGATCGCCAGACCGCTGAGGATGCTCACCACGGCGGCGATGACGGCGACCAGCACGGCGGTGCACAGACTGCCCGTTTGAAGCAGGGTCATCACCCGCGTCTTCGACGGGTGCCGACGGTGCCCTCCGGAGACTTGTGCGTGCGGCTTCTCGGCATGGGTTTGCTTCAGCCCGGCGACGAGGCCGACGGCGCTGACCGTGTCACCGGTGGTGTCCCAGCCGACGGGGGTGACCGGCTCCGGCTGTCTGGGGGCGATGGCCTCTTGAAGGAGGCTCGCGAGCTCCTCCGCCGGATCCCACGGCCCGTGGGCCTCGTCGAGCGGATGCCCGGGGAAAGGGTGCTGCACGTGGTCTGGCACGGGCCAGAAGGCTGGGGTCTCCGGCCGGGGGTGGGCGCCGTGGACGTCTGGGGGCCCGTACGGCTCATACACGGGAGGTGCCCCCGGAGTACTCGTCGCACTCGTCGGCAGACGTCGTGGATGGTGCCGCGTTCCCGGACCGTCGGTCGAACTCGATCTGGATCATGCTCATCGTGCGGAGGAAGTCCTCAAAGATCGCAGACGAGTAGCTCAGATCGATTTCCAGGTCCTCGTGTTCGAGTGTTGCGTTCCCGGTCCGGCTGCGGCCAGATGAGCGGGGCGTGAAAATCCACTTTCCGATCCGGGTGGCCCCGGCGTGAAAGCGACCCCCCTGCCCGTCGCCTTCCGCAGACCTGCGGAAGAAAGCGGGAAGCTTTGCTGTTGTCATATTCCATAAACGCTGTCGATGTTGGTCAGGGTATGCGCCGTCCGGGTGATGCTGGCGGATGAGCGAGAGCCGACCGTGTCTTTTATCGGTTCTGCAAACGTCACAAGAGTGCAGAACCCGCACCCTTCTGCATAATTCCGCAGCTCAGGCGACGATGAGCGGCGGGCGGGCACAGGCCCCGCCGTGACGGAGTCTTCGTCCACGACGGCCCCCCGTCCGCCGAACGTCGGTGCGGCCGGCGGCAGCGCGTGCTTACATGCAGCGGGCCACCGTCCAGCACATTTCTCCATCCTTCATATTTCACTCTTACCAGCCCGCGCTTGCAGCCGCACCGGCCTGCACGAGCATGCCGATCGTCGAGCCGGAACCCGTAAGGTCGCCTGCGCGGCCTCTCGTCCGGCTGCCCTCAGCACTCGACCGATCATCGTCAAGTCCACTGAGATGCCTGGCCGGCGGATTGCTGCGCATGGCTGCAATTGGATGGAGGAGCGCAACTCCGCATATGCCGCTGCGTTATGCCGAAGGATCGCTGGGGCTCCGATCGTGTGCGCCCCTTGAACATCAGCCTTCGGAAAGGACCAGCTGTGGGAGACATCCTCCCGTGGATCGTGCTGATCTCCGCCGTACCGGGTACGGCCGTCGTCGCGTTGACGTCGTCAGGCACTGGCCGTCTGTGGCATGTGGACATGCTCGAACTGAGGCGCCATGAACGCTTCCAGTACGTCATGTCCCGACATGTAGACAGCTGCTTCCGGCGGTCTCGTCAGGAATCCGCAGCGCCGGTACGGCCGGGGGAGAAGCCCGCCGGCGCCTCGGCCTGCCTGGGTGCGGAGGCTCTCCCGGTCGCCCATGAGCCGCATCGGCCACCCTTCCCACGAGACCTTCACGACAAGGCATCGTCACGCAGGTGGCCGACTCCGCCTGCCGAGTGGCTGCAGTTCTGACACGGGCAAGACGGAAAGGGGGCGATATCACTGAACCTCTAAAAACCCCGGCAATTCGCACGTTGCCGACCATGCAAAAAACCCCGGCAATTCGCACATTGCCGGTCACGTCCGCCACATCGGGTCGCTACTAAACCGGCGGAGAACTGTTCGACGCATTCCCGTGCCCGACGCAGCAATAAAAGGGTGAGAATTTGCTTAAATCGAAAGAAGTATTATACGCCCATTGCTGTAGGTGCGATAAGTTCATCATTCACATCCCCCCAAGGTTGCGTGCGACCGAGAAGGAGGAACTCGTTTCGTGGCACGGCTGACGAAAGGAATACACGGGCCCGGGTTCCGGCTCATCCGCACGCAGTCCGGGAGAAGGGTTGCGTGAGCATGGCCGCCTCTGGTGACCCAGCCGATCGTGGCCCATGGCCGATGGCTCGTCGTCGTCTCCGGCTGGCCGCAACGCGGGTGGCGCGTACCGCGTGGGCGGCGCTGGCGAAGGTGGGACACCGCGTGGCCGAAGCGGGCACGGCGTGCGCAGCCACCCCACCCCGGACGAGAACGGCGACGATCCAGGCGCTCCGGGACGAATACAGGGCGGGTTTCCCTCTGCCCTTGCCGCCTCCGGCGAGCGCCGCGAGCGACCTCCGCGAATGTCCATGGTGTCGAACCCTTGGAAAACCCGAGACTCCCGGCCGGTCCGGCTCCGCTGAGGACTGTTGACCGTGACCGGAACCCATGGAGGGGGACCACATCGCATGGCCCTTACCCCCTCGCTCCCCGCCCAGCCCCGGAGCGGGGAGCGAGGGGGTAAGGGCCCCGCACGCACCTAAAGCCGTACCCCGCCTACGGCGCCTGGGCCGTCGAGCCGCGGACCACCAGTTCCGGCTGGAACACGTACTCGGTGCGCTGGACCGGGGTGCCGGCCACCGCCTCCAGCAGCGCGCCCACCGCCGCCGTCGCCATGGCGCGGACCGGCTGGCGGACCGTGGTCAGCGGCGGGTCCGTGAACGCGATCAGCGGCGAGTCGTCGAAGCCGACGACCGAGACGTCCTCCGGGACCCGGAGCCCGCGTTCGCGCGCCGCCCGTATGACTCCCAGCGCCATCGGATCGCTCCCGCACACCACACCCGTGCAGCCCCGGTCCAGCAGTGCGCCGCCCGCCGCGTGGCCGCCCTCCACCGTGAACAGCGTCCGCTGGATGAGGCCCTCCGACTCCGCGGACGGCACGGCCGCAAGGAACCCCTGCTCCTTGCGGGCCGACGGCACGTACCGCGTCGGCCCGATCGCCAGGCCGATCCTGCGGTGCCCCAGGTCCTCCAGGTGCCGCACCGCCATGTCCGCCGCCGCCCTGTCGTCCGGGGAGATGAAGGGCGCGTTCACCTGCTCGTTGAAGCCGTTGATCAGGACGAAGGGGGTGCCGCGCGCAGCGAGTCGCTGATAGCGCGAAGGGTCCGCCGCCGAGTCCGCGTGCAGGCCCGACAGGAACACGATCCCCGTGACCCCGCGTTCCTCCAGCTGCTCCACCAGCTCGTCCTCGGTGGCCCCGCCGGGGGTCTGCGTGCACAGCACGGGCGTGTACCCGTGCCCGGCCAGCGCCTGCTCGATGACCTGCGCGAAGGCCGGGAAGATGGGGTTCGTCAGCTCCGGGATCAGCAGACCCACCAGGCCGTTGCTGCGGCGCTTGAGCCGCACCGGCCGCTCGTAGCCCAGCAGGTCGAGCGCGGCCAGCACCTTGTGCCGGGTGCCGGCCGCCACGCCCGATTTGCCGTTGAGCACACGGCTGACGGTCGCCTCGCTGACCTGGGCCTGCGCGGCGATGTCCGTCAGCCGCAGCGGGGAAGTCACCCCTTCCACCACACCGCGGTGTCGGCGGGAAGGACGTCCGGCTCGGCGAGCGGGCCGCTCGCGAGGAGCACCGTGCCGAATGCGGGGAGGCGTACGGCCGCGGACGTCGTGTTGACCGTGCAGACGAAGCCCCCGCGCCGGAACGCCAGCACCCCGTCCGGGGCGGTCAGCCACTCCACGGCGTCGCCCGCGCCCAGGTCCGCGTGCTCGCGGCGGATCCGCAGCGCCGAGCGGTACAGCTCCAGCGTGGACGCCGGGTCACCGGTCTGCGCCGCCACGCTCAGGCCCGCCCACTCGGCCGGCTGCGGGAGCCAGCTGCCCCCGCTGCCGAAGCCGTACGGGGCCTGGTCGCCGGACCACGGGATCGGCACCCGGCAGCCGTCGCGCAGCCCGTCCTGGCCGTTCGCCTTGAAGAAGGAGGGGTCCTGGCGCACCTCGTCCGGGAGGTCCGTCACCTCCGGAAGCCCCAGCTCCTCGCCCTGGTAGACGTACGCCGACCCGGGCAGGGCCAGCATCAGCAGCGCGGCGGCGCGTGCCCGCTCCAGGCTGCCGAACCGGGTCCGGTGCCGTACGACGTCGTGGTTGGACAGCACCCACGTCGTCGGGGCGCCCACCGGGCGCATCGAGTCGAGCGAGTCGTCGATGGCGCCGCGCAGCGCGTCCGCGTCCCAGCCGGTGCTCAGGTAGTGGAAGTTGAAGGCCTGGTGCAGCTCGTCGGGGCGCAGGTATAGCGCGGTGCGGTCCGCGCTCGGCGTCCACGCCTCGGCGACGCCGATGCGGTCGCCCGCGTACTCGTCGAGGACCCGGCGCCAGGAGCGGTAGATCTCGTGGACCCCGTCCTGGTCGAAGAAGGGCAGCACCTGGTTGCCGAGCAGCTTGAGCTGCTCGTCGCGGCCGAGGTCGGGCAGGCCGGGGGCCTTGACCAGTCCGTGGGCGACGTCGATGCGGAAGCCGTCGGCGCCGAGGTCGAGCCAGAACCGCAGGATGGAGCGGAACTCGTCCTGGACGGCGGGGTGTTCCCAGTTGAAGTCGGGCTGCTCGGGGGCGAAGAGGTGCAGGTACCACTCCCCGTCGGCGACCCGGGTCCAGGCGGGCCCGCCGAAGATGGACTCCCAGTCGTTCGGCGGCTCCGCGCCGTCCGCGCCCTGCCCCGGGCGGAAGTGGAAGCGCTCGCGCAGCGGGGTGCCGGGGCCTTCGCGCAGCGCCTGCTTGAACCATTCGTGCTGGTCGGAGCAGTGGTTGGGGACCAGGTCCACGATGATGCGCAGGTCCAGGGCGTGGGCCTCGCGGATCACGGCGTCGGCGTCGTGCAGGGTGCCGAACATCGGGTCGATGGCCCGGTAGTCGGCGACGTCGTAGCCCGCGTCGGCCTGCGGGGAGGCGTAGAAGGGGCTCAGCCAGACGGCGTCGACCCCCAGTTCCTTGAGGTAGGGCAGGCGGCTGCGGATGCCTTCGAGGTCCCCCATGCCGTCCCCGTTGGAGTCGGCGAAGCTGCGCGGATAGACCTGGTAGATCACCGCTTCTCTCCACCAGCCGGGCTGGGTGCCGGTGGAGGTGGGAAGTGCGTCGGCGAGGTGCTGGGTCATGTCGTCCTTGGAGAGATCGGGCCGGGGGTGAGAGGGGGCAGGCACGGGTGGTCAGCCCTTGGTGGCGCCTGCCGTCATTCCGGCGACGAGGTGACGCTGGGCGAAAACGAAGAAGATCGCCGCGGGGATGGCGATGAGGACCGAGGCGGCGCTCATCGCACCCCAGTTGGAGGTGTACTGGGTGACGAAGGTCTGGAGCCCGCCGGCCAGGGTGAGGTTCTCCTCGCCGACCATGAAGGCGGAGGCGTAGGCGACTTCGCCCCAGGCGGTGATGAAGGCGTAGAAGCCGGTGACGGCGAGGCCGGGCTTGGCGAGCGGCAGGATCAGCCGCCAGAAGGTGCCGAAGGGGTTGAGCCCGTCGACGCGGCCGGATTCGTCGATCTCCACCGGGATGGTGTCGAAGAAGCCCTTCATCATCCAGGCGCAGAACGGCACGGCGATGGTGAGGTAGGTGATGATCAGACCGAGCGGCTGGTTGAGCAGGCCGAGGTCGCCCATCAGGTTGTAGAGCGGGACGATCAGGATGGCCATCGGGAACATCTGCGTGATGAGCAGGGTCCACATCAGCGGCTTCATGCCGGGGAACTTGAAGCGGCTGACCGCGTATCCGGTGGTGGCGGCGATGAACACACCGAGGACGGTGGTGACGCCGGCGACCAGGACGGAGTTGGCGAACCAGCTGAGGAAGTGGCTCGACTCCAGCAGGTACTCGTAGTTGCCGAGGGTCGGGTCCTTGACGAAGTCGGTGGTGATCGCGTGCTCGGCGGGCTTGAGCGAGGTCAGCAGGATCCACAGCACCGGGAAGACGGCGATGACGGACGCGCCGAGCAGGGTGAGGTGCAGGCCGACGGAGGCGAGCGGGGCGCGGGCGCCCCGAGTGCGGGTGGTCATGGTCACCACACCTCTCCCTGCTTGCGCAGCGAGCGCCGGTAGACCAGCGCGAAGATCATGAGCAGGGCGAGGATCAGTACGCCCCAGGTTGCGGAGCCGGCGAAGTCGCGCGGGCTCGAGACGAACGCCTCGCGGAAGGCCTGCGTCACCAGGATCTCGGTGGAGTCACCGGGTCCGCCGCGGGTGAGCAGGAAGATCACCGGGAACATGTTGAAGGTCCAGATGGTGGAGAGCAGGATCACGGTCATGCTCACCGCGCGCAGCCCGGGCAGGGTGATGTGCCGGAACCGCTGCCAGGCGCTCGCGCCGTCCATCTCGGCGGCCTCGTAGAGCTCACCGGGGATGGACTGCAGTCCGCCGAGCAGGGCGACCATCATGAAGGGGACGCCGAGCCAGACGTTGACGGCCACGACCGAGAACTTGGCCCAGGTCGGGTCGTCGAGCCACGGAATGGCGGCGATGCCGCCGCCGTCGAGGATCTTGTTGAGGATGCCGTTGTCGCGGTTGAAGAGGAACCGCCAGGCGAAGACCGAGACGAAGCCGGGAACGGCCCAGGGCAGGATGAGCGCCATCCGGTAGGCGGCGCGGCCCCGGAAGTCCCGGTTGAGCATGTTGGCCAGGACCAGGCCGAGGGTGAAGGTGATGGACACGCACGCGACGGTCCACATCACCGTCCACACCAGCCGCTGCAGGAACACCGGGTCGCCGAGCACGGCCGTGTAGTTGTCGAGTCCGACGAACTCGTACGTGGCGTCGATGTGACGCGCGCCGATCGTGCGGGCGACGTTGCGCTCGTTGGCGTCGGTCAGCGACAGGTAGACGCCGCGGACGAGCGGCCAGCCGATGATCACGCCGAGTACGAGCACCACCGGGGCGATCATGGCCCAGGCGTACCAGTGGGTGGCGAGGGCACGCCTCAGTCCACGTGTGTTCCCGCTGTCAGTCCTGCGGCTCCGGCCGCGGGCGGCGGCGTCGTTCTCGACGCCGTCGTCCGCGGCCTTCGCCACCGACTGGCTGGTGTGAGCAGCCATCTTGTCGTTACTTCCAACCCTTGAGGATCTTGCGGAACTCGACGCCGGCCGCCTTGGCGGCGTCCTCGGGGCTCGACGCTCCGGTGATCGCCTTGGTGTATTCGACCTTCAGCGGCTCGAAGAGGGAGCCGTTCTCCGGGATCCAGGCGCGCTCGACGGCCTTGTCCACGGCCGGCTTGAAGAACTGCACCATCTCGCTGCTCTTGACGTCCGGCTGCTCGTAGGCGGCCGTGCGGGTCGGGAGCAGGCTCAGCTCCTTGGCCGACTGCACCTGGACCTCCTGCGAGGTCATGTAGTCGACGAAGGCGTGGGCCGCGGCGCGGTTCTTGGAACCGGCGTAGACACCGAGGTCGTGGCCGCCCTGCGGGGCGCCCGCCTTGACCGAGCCGGCCGGGACGGCGGCGACGCCGAGGTTGGCCTTGTCCTTGAACTGGTCACCGGCGTAGGTGTCGGCGACCGCCCACGGACCGTTGATCATCATGGCGGCCTCGCCGGACTTGAAGGCCGTCTGCATGTTGGTCCAGCCGTCGGTGGCGTTGGTGACCGCCGCGCCCGAGGTGACCAGGTCACGGGCGGTCTTGAACGCCTTGACGCCCGCCGCGTTGTCGACGGTGACCGTCTTGTTCTTCGCGTCGACCAGGTCGCCGCCCTCGCCGTAGATCAGCGGGAGGAACCAGTAGGAGTCGTCGCCGCGCAGGTAGAGCCCGGCCTTGCCGGTCTTCGCCTTGATGGCGGCGGCGGCCGTCTTCAGCTCCTCGAGCGTCTTGGGGGGCTGGACCCCGGCGTCGGCGAGCATCTTCTTGTTGTAGAAGAGGCCGAGGGTGTCGATGACCTGCGGCACTGCGTAGGTCTTGCCCTCGTACTTGCCACTGGCCGCGGCCTGCGCGAGGAACTCGGAGTCGACCTTCTTCGCCGTCTCGGCCGGGACCTCGTCGAGGTAACCCAGGGACGCGAAGTCGGCGACCCAGCCGACGTCGGCGCGGATCACGTCGGGGGCGTCGGAACCGCTGCTGAAGGCGTTCTTGACCTTGTTCTGCGCGTCGCCGTACGGGACGTTGACGTACTTGACGGTCACCTTCGGGTGCTTCGCGGTGAACGCCTCGGCGATCTTCTGGAAGCTGGCCTTCTCGGCGTCGTTCGACGTGTCCCACCAGGTGACGGTGCCGGACAGCTCGCCGCCGGCCTTCGTCTCGCCGGCCGCGTCCTTGTCGTCCCCACCGCAAGCCGTCGCCGCGAGCGCCAGGGCCGCGACCAGCGCGGTGGCCGCTATGCCACGCCGCATATGAACTCCTTCGATGATCCCGGCCGCGCCCTCGCGGTCCCGAGTTGCCAGGAACGTAACAAGGCTGAAAGAAGACCGAAAGGGCTTGCGGCAATTTTCTGCAAGAAGGGCTGATCGTTACATCGGTGTGTCCGTACGGTTGCCGCAGCTTGCTGTTAGTTCGAGTCACCTTCGACTGTCCCGGCCCGCAACCAGGGGGCGTGTGCTTGCGTTGACCCCGATATGACCCATGAGTCGACGGCCGTCCAGCTTGCAAGCGCTTCCAGCAACGCCACCGCAAGCAGTGGCTGGTGGCGTGATGCCGTCATCTACCAGGTGTACGTGCGCTCCTTCGCCGACAGCGACGGCGACGGCGTCGGGGACCTGCGCGGGGTGCGCGAGCGCCTCCCCCACCTGGCCCGCCTGGGGGTCGACGCCGTGTGGCTGACCCCCTTCTACGTCTCCCCGCAGGCGGACGGCGGCTACGACGTCGCCGACTACCGGGCCGTCGACCCGCTCTTCGGGGACCTCTCCGACGCCGACGACCTCGTACGGGCCGCCCACGCACTGGGGCTGCGGATCATCGTGGACGTGGTGCCGAACCACACCTCCGAGCAGCACGCGTGGTTCCGGGCCGCCCGCGCCGGGGATCCGCGGGCCCGGGCGCGCTACCACTTCCACCCCGGCCGGGGTCCCGGCGGCGCCGAGCCGCCGAACGACTGGGAGTCCGTCTTCGGCGGCCCCGCGTGGACCCGTGTCGAGGACGGCGCCTGGTACCTGCACCTCTTCGCCCCCGAGCAGCCCGACCTGGACTGGGGCCATCCGGAGGTCGCCGCCGAGTTCGCCTCCGTCCTGCGCTTCTGGCTCGACCTCGGCGTCGACGGCTTCCGCGTGGACGTGGCCCACGGCATGGTCAAGGCCGCCGGGCTGCCCGACATCGGGCACGGCGCCCAGGCCACCCTCATCGGCACGCAGCCGCTCCCCTTCTTCGACCAGGACGGGGTCCACGAGATCCACCGCTCCTGGCGCCGGCTCCTCGACTCCTACGAGGGCCCCCGGATCGGGGTCGCCGAGGCCTGGGTGCCGACCTCCGAGCGCCTCGCCCTCTACGTCCGCCCCGACGAACTGCACCAGGCCTTCAACTTCCGCTTCCTGAACTGCCCGTGGAACACCACCGCCCTGCGGACCGTGATCGACGAGTCCCTGGCCGCCACCGCCTCGGTGGGGGCGCCCACCACCTGGGTGCTGTCCAACCACGACGTCGTACGGCACCGGACCCGGTTCGGCAGCCTGGAGCGGGCACGCGCCGCCGCGCTGCTGATGCTGGCCCTGCCCGGGTCGGCGTACGTCTACCAGGGCGAGGAGCTGGGCCTGCCGGAGGTCGCCGACCTCCCGGACGAGGCCCGCCGGGACCCCGCCTTCCTCCGCACCGCGGGTCAGGACGGGCTGCGCGACGGCTGCCGGGTGCCGCTGCCCTGGTCCGGCGCGGAGCCCCCGTACGGTTTCGGCCCGTCGGGCACCTGGCTGCCGCAGCCCGCCGGCTGGGGCGGCCTCAGCGTCGCCGCCCAGACCGGCGATCCGCACTCCACCCTCGAGCTCTACCGCGCCGCCCTGGAACTGCGCCGGGCCCTGCCCGGTCTCGGCTCCCCGGACTCGGGCCCGCTGACCTGGCTGCCCGCGCCCCAGGACGTGCTCCTCTTCACCCGGCCCGGCTTCGCCTGCACCCTCAACAGCCGGCCCACCCCGGTCGAACTCCCGGAGCCCGGCCGCCCCGTACTGTCCAGCGCGCCCGTGGAGACGGACGGCCGCACGGTGCTGCTGCCACCGGACTCGTGCACGTGGTGGGCAATCTGAACGTGCGACCGGTACAGTCCAATCCCGTGACCGCACGGCTAGCCGACATCGCAGCCCAGGCGGGGGTCAGCGAAGCCACAGTCAGCCGCGTGCTCAACGGCAAGCCCGGTGTGGCCGCGGGCACCCGTGAATCCGTACTGGCCGCGCTCGACGTGCTCGGCTACGAACGGCCCGTACGGCTGCGCCAGCGCAGCGCGGGCCTCGTCGGCCTGATAACGCCCGAGCTGGACAACCCCATCTTCCCGGCGCTCGCCCAGGTCATCGGCCAGGCGCTGACCCGGCAGGGCTACACGCCCGTGCTGGCCACGCAGACGCCCGGCGGGTCCACCGAGGACGAACTGACCGAGATGCTCGTCGACCGCGGGGTCTCCGGGATCATCTTCGTATCCGGCCTGCACGCGGACACGACCGCCGACATGGGCCGCTACGACCAACTGCGCGGCCAGGGCGTCCCGTACGTCCTCATCAACGGGTTCTCCGACAAGGTGCAGGCGCCCTTCGTCTCCCCCGACGACCGCGCGGCGATGCAGCTCGCGGTCACCCACCTGACGGCGCTGGGGCACACCCGGATCGGGCTCGCCGTCGGGCCGAAGCGCTTCGTGCCGGTGGTCCGCAAGATCGAGGGCTTCCGGCTCGGGATGAAGGAGCGGCTCGGGCTCGACGAGGCCGAGACCGAGGAGCTGATCCAGCATTCCCTGTACACGCTGGAGGGCGGCCAGGCCGCCGCGACCGCACTGATCTCGCGGGGCTGCACGGCGGTGGTGTGCGCGAGCGACATGATGGCGCTCGGTGCGATCCGCGCCGCCCGGCAGCAGGGGCTGCGGGTGCCGCAGGACGTGTCGGTGGTCGGCTTCGACGACTCCCCTCTCATAGCGTTCACCGATCCGCCGCTCACCACCATCCGGCAGCCGGTCCTGGCCATGGGGCAGGCGGCCGTCCGGACCCTGCTGGAGGAGATCGGCGGTACGCCGGCCCCGCACAGCGAGTTCGTCTTCCTGCCCGAGCTGGTCGTCCGGGGGTCCACGGCCTCCGGCCCCGGACAGGCCCGGGGCCGGAGTCGTCCGTAGGCCGCAGCCGTCCCTCAGGCCGGAGTAGTCCGTAGGTCGGAGCGCAGGCGCCCAAGACCGTCCCGAGGGATGATCGGAGGCGAGATCGCATCTGGCAGACTCTCTCCCCATGGGTGAAGCGAGCGTGAAGACACTGGAAACCCGGACGGACGTCTCGTCACCCCCCGTGGCCGAGAGTGAGGTCCGGACGGGGTCCGAGCGCTCCCTGCTGACCCGGCTGCGCAGTCCGCGCCGGCCGCGGATCTGGTTCGAGGTCCTGCTCATCGCAGTCAGCTACTGGACCTACTCGCTGATCCGCAACGCGGTGCCTGAGCAGAAGGCGGCCGCCCTCGCGAACGCCGACTGGATCTGGAGCGCCGAGCGGACGCTGGGCATCGCCGTCGAGCAGACCGTCAACCACGCCGTGAACTCCGTGACGTGGCTGGTCGTGGGCATGAACTACTACTACGCCACGCTCCACTTCATCGTGACCATCGGCGTGCTGGTGTGGATCTACCGTTTTCATCCCGGGCGTTACGCGGCCACCCGCCTCGTGCTCTTCGCCACCACGGGCGTCGCCCTGGTCGGCTACTACCTCTACCCGCTCGCGCCGCCCCGGCTGATGAACGGGCAGGACTTCGTCGACACCGTGCTGGTCCACCACACCTGGGGCTCCATGGCCTCCGGGAACCTCAAGCACATGTCGAACCAGTACGCGGCGATGCCGTCCATGCACATAGGGTGGTCGCTCTGGTGCGGGCTGACGATCTTCGCGGTCGCCTCGGCCCCCTGGGCCCGGATCCTGGGCCTGCTCTACCCGGCGGCGACCCTCGTCGTGATCGTGGCCACCGCCAACCACTTCTGGCTCGACGCCGTGGGCGGCATGCTCTGCCTGGCCTTCGGCTACAGCACCTCGCGGGCCTGGTTCGGCTCGCTCCCGCACCAGCTGCCGCGCCACCCCGAGCACGCGGGTCCGCACCCGGCGGCGGCGCTGCTGAACCGCTTCCGCCGCTAGGCCCCCTGGATCCCGCTCTCCCGGTGGGTGACGCGCCCGCCGGACATCGTGAGGCGGACCGGGGCCTCGGCCAGCTCGTCCACCCCGGCCGTGACCGGGTCGAGTGCGAAGGCCGTCAGATCCGCCCTCCTGCCGGGTGCGATCCGGCCCGCCACCTGCTGTTCCCCGGCCGCGAGCGCCGCGTGCGAGGTCATCCCCTCCAGTGCCATCAGCCCGGTCAGGGCAGGTCCCGCCGATGCCGCGCCGAGCGGGCTGCGGGCGGTGACCAGGACCTGGCGGGCGTCGTAGTGGGCGATGGGCCAGTCGGAGCCGAGTGCGAGGACCGCTCCCGCGTCCCGCAGGTCCCGGCAGCGCCAGGCGCGCCCGGCCCGGTCCTCCCCCAGCCGCCTGGACCACTCGTCGGTGTGGTCGGCGCGGGTGTACGCGGTGTGCGGCGGCTGCATCGAGGCGATCACCCCGAGCTCCGCGAACCGCTTCAGCTGGTCGTCGGGCACGGTTTCGATGTGCTCGATCCGGTGCCGCATCCGGGCCTGCCCGCCGAGCGCGGCGACCGTGTCCAGGACGTGGCGGACCGCCGCGTCGCCGATGGCGTGGGTCGCGGTGCGCACGCCGGCCGCGTCGAGGACCCGTACCGCCCGGGCGTAGGCCCGCGGGTCGGGCCAGAAGGCGTCGGTGCCCTGGCCGTGGCAGTCGGCGTGCTCCAGCCAGGCGGTGCCGCCCTCGACGGTGCCGTCCATGAAGAACTTCACGCCGCCGACCTGCCAGTGGCGGCCGGCCAGGCGCTGGAGCTCGATCAGCCCGGCCAGTTCCTCCTCGTCCGCACCCGGCATGCACCAGGGGGCCAGGCGCAGCCGCAGCGGCAGGTGGCCCTCGTACTCGACGGTCGCGAGGAGGGCCGGTACGTCTCCGTCGCCGAGGTCCATGACGTGGGCGCCGGTCAGTCCGGTGGCGGCCATGGCGTCGAGGAGGGCGACGAGGCGGGTGCGGCGTTCGGCGTGGGTGGGCTTGGGGACCAGGGCTCCGACCAGCGCCATCGCGGCGTGCTCGACGAGGTGGCCGGTGGGGCGGCCGCCGGCGTCGCAGACGATGGCGGAGCGCTGGGCGAAGGTGCGGGGGCCGGTGATGCCGGCGGCGGCCAGGGCCGGGCCGCTGGCGAGGGCCGAGTGGCCGTCGTAGAGGCGCAGGAAGGCGGGGGCGCCGTCCAGCGCGTCCTCGATCAGGGTGCGGTCGACGGGCTGTCCGCCGAAGGCGTTGTGGTCGAGGCCGTGGCCCACGACCCATCCCTTGGTGCGCTCGGCGGTGCGCAGGGCGGCCCGCAGCTGTTCGAGGTCGCGGACGGCGGAGAGGTCGGTGCCCGCTGCCATCTCGATGCCCCAGACGGGGTGGCTGTGGGCGTCGGTGAGGCCGGGGGTGAGGGTGGCGCCGCCGAGGTCGATCAGCTCGGTGCCGGGGCCGCGCCAGTCGCGTACGTCGGCCTCGTCGCCGACGGCGGTGATCTGCCCGTCGCGGACGGCTACCACGCGGGCCTCGGGGCGGCCGGGGTCGAGGGTGCGGACGCGGGCTCCGGTGAGGACGGTGTCGGCAGCGGGCACTGCTCTGCTCCTTCGGGGTGGGCGGGCTCTTCGGCGAAGCGGGCGTAGACCTCGGGGCGGCGGGTCTTGAGCCGCTGGGCGAGGGCGAGGCCGGCCAGGAAGACGGCGGGGACGAGGGCGATGAGGAGGGTGTTGACGGCGGTGGAGGCCATGGTGAAGAGCGCCACCTTGGAGACGACCAGGAAGATCGCCACGGCCAGCAGGACGGCGGCGGTGACGGGCGCGACGACGGTCCGCCAGGGGCCTTCCCGGTGGGCGACGCGCCGGAAGTAGACGGGTACGGCGAGGGCCGTGAGCAGCATCAGGGCCATGAGGGCGATCATGCCCGGGGTGTTCACCCACAGCAGCAGCTGCTGGTAGGGGTCGGCTCCGGCGAGGGCGAAGCCGAGGACGATCACGGCTCCGAGCGCGGTCTGGGCGGCTCCGGCCAGGTACGGGGAGCGGTGGCGGGGGTGGACGCGGCCGAGGGCGGCGGGCAGGACGCCTTCCTCGGCGAGGACGAGCGCGTACCGGTTGATGGCGTTGTGGAAGGCGAGCAGGGAGGCGATGACGCTGGTGACGATGAAGACGTGCATCAGGTCCGCCGCCCAGGGGCCGACGTAGGTGGTGATCGCGGCGAAGAAGAGGCCGCCGGGGTCCTCGGTGGCGGCGGTGACCACCTCTTCGGCGCCGAAGGCCTGGATGACGGTCCAGACGACGAAGGCGTAGAAGAGGCCGAGGAAGGCGACGGCGAGGTAGGTGGCGCGCGGGATGGTCCGCTGGGGGTCGCGGGCCTCGCGGCGGTAGATGACGGTCGACTCGAAGCCGGTGAAGGCGGCGAAGGCGAAGGCCAGGACGGCGGCGGTGCCGGGGACGAGGACGGCGCCGGGGGCGAAGGAGGCTGCCGACAGTCCGTGGGCGCCGCCCTTGAGGAGGACCCCTCCGGCGAGGAGGACGAGTATCCCGGTCTCGGCGACGAGCAGCACGCCGAGCAGCTTGGCGCCGAAGTCGATGGAGCGGAAGCCGCCGTACCAGATCAGCAGGAGCCCGGCGAGGGAGGCGGGGAGCCAGGGGATGTCGAGTCCCCAGAGGGCGCGGCCGGTGTCGGCGGTGGTGGTGCCGAGGAGCCCGTAGACGCCGATCTCCATGCCGTTGTAGCCGATGAGGGCGAGGAGCGCGGCGCCGATGCCGACGCGCTTGCCGAGGCCGCGGGTGATGTAGGCGTAGAAGGCTCCGCCGCTGCGGACGTGGCGGCTCATGGTGGTGAAACCGACGGCGAAGACGGCGAGGGTGAGGCCGGCGAGGAGGTACCCGGCGGGGGCGCCGATGCCGCCGAGCAGGATCGCGACGGGGGCGACGCCGGCCATGACGGTGAGCGGGGCGGCGGCGGAGACGACGAAGAAGGTGATGTCGGCGGTGCCGAGCGCTGCGGGGCGCAGCTCGGCCGGTGTGGTGCTTTCGGGCAAGGCAGGGGCCCTTCTGCTGGGGAGGCAGAAACCTAAAGGCTTTCGGTTTGCGGCAATGTAGCCTCCGGTTTTGGCATACGGGAAGACCTTGAAGAGGGAGAGAACCGATGGCACGGCCGCGCACCCCCCTCCTCGACCGAGAGCGGATCGCCAGGACCGCCCTACAACTGGTCGCGGAGCAGGGCGAGTTCAGCGTTCCGCAGATCGCCCGGGCGCTCGGGGTGCAGACCGGGTCGGTGTATCACCACGTGGACGGCCGGGCCGGGGTGGTGGAGCTGATACGGGAGCTCGTGTGCGAGCGGATCACCGACGAGGCCCTGACCCTGGAGCCCTGGGACCGGGCCCTGGAGGAGTGGGCGCGCTCCTACCGGGCGGCCTTCGCCGCGTACCCCCGGGCCATCCCGCTGCTGATGACCACGCCGGTCCGGGCCCCGCGGGTGCTCGCACACTACGAACGCGCGGTCGCCCTGCTGCTGGCGGCGGGGTTCGGCAGCGCCCAGGTGATGCCGCTGCTGACCGCCCTGGAGAACCTGATCCTGGGCTCGGCCCTGGACCTGGCCGCCCCCGAGGCCATGTGGGAACCGTCCCCGCAGACCCCGCTGCTGGCCCGCGCCCTGTCCACCGTGGGCACGGGCCGGGCGGACGCGGCCTTCGAACTGGGGCTGGCGGCGTTCCTCACGTACGCCCGGACCCTGCGGAGCGAGGCGAAGTCCTAGGATCCGGAGGGCAGTTCGTCCACCGCCATCCCCCGCTATCCCCACGATCCCCTGGAGTCACGTCCGCATGGCTGTCATCCACCACACCACCATGACCCCCGGCAAGCTGGAGCTCCTGGCGTCCTGGCTCCCGTCGCAGCCCTGGTACGCGGGACGGCCCGGCCGGACCCCGGAGCTGGCCAAGGCGGGCGGCTTCCGGCTGGACGACCCCGAGGGCGAGGTCGGCATCGAGTTCATGGTCGTCACCGATGGCGCCGGCGACGGCCCGGTCGCCTACCACGTCCCCCTCACCTACCGCGGGGCGCCGCTGGAGGGCGCCGAGCACGCCCTCGTCGGCACGTCGGAACACGGCGTACTGGGGCTGCGGTGGGTCTACGACGGCGCTCAGGACCCGGTCCTGCTGGCCCGGTTGCGTGCGCTGTTCCGGGGCAAGGCGGTCCCCCAGGCCCAGAGCGAGAGCGACGCCCCCGACCCCACGGTCACGGTCGTCCCGGGCAAGGACGGCCCCACCCTCTCGGTGACCCGCGTCCTGCACCCGGGCGCTCCGGCGGGTCCGGACACCCCCGCCCACGTCTCGGCGACGTGGCAGACCCCGGACGGCACGCCGGCCCGAGGCGTCTTCGCGTCCCTGCACGTGTGACGCGGCGCGGCCGAGGCCGCATGAGATTTTTCCCGGCGCCGGGCAACCGAACTCGAACAGGAGGTGGTCAAGGGGGCGAAGGGGGTGCCGATGCAAGCCCAAGAAGAGGCCCAGTTCCAGTCGTTCGTCGCCGCGCGCTGGACCCATCTGGTGCGGACCGCGTACCTGCTGACCGGCGATCCGCACGATGCGGAGGACGTGACCCAGACCGCGCTCGCGAAGGCGTACCGGTCGTGGCGGCGGGTCGCGCGCAGTGACAGCCCCGAGGCGTACGTCCGCCGGATGCTGGTCACCTGCAACAGCGACCGGTTCCGCAAGCGCCGGGTCGCCGAGCGGCTGACGGACAGCGTGCCGGACACCTCCGTGCGCGACAACGCCGTGGCGTGGGCCGACGAGCGCAGCGTGCTGATGGAGGCGCTGGCCCAACTGCCCGCCCGACAGCGGGCGGTGGTGGTCATGCGGTATTGGGAGGACCTCTCGGAAGCCGAGACCGCCGATGTCCTGGGCTGCTCCCAGGGCACGGTCAAGAGCCAGGCGTCCAAGGCGCTGGCGAAGCTGCGCGCCTGGCCCGGGCTGGGGCAGATCACCACGACGAACGAAACGCATCAGGGGGCGCTCCGGTGAACGGGCGAGACGACGGGCAGGGCAGGCACGGCGGACAAGACGGCCACGGCGGGCAGGGCGGCTTCGAGTCGGACCTGCGGGTGCAGATGGTCCAGGGCGCGACGGCCGTGCGGCCCGCTCCCGCGCCGTACCAGGCGATCGTCCGGCAGGGCCGTGTGGAGCAGCGGCGGCGCAGGCTGGCGGTGGCGGGGGCGGCCCTGGTCGTGCTGGCCGTCGTACCGGTCACGGCCATCACCCTCACCGGCGACCGCGGCGCCGGGCCGTCGGACCGCGTGACCGTGGCGGGTGGCGGCCCGACGCCGAGCGCGGCGCCGCAGTCGCCCCGGCCGCCCGCCGGGCCGGCCGCTCCGGCGACTCCCGGGCAGCTCGCCGACGGCATCACCCTCCCGGAGGCGGCCGCCGGGCTGGAGCAGTGCCTGGAGTACGACCGGCAGCGCCCCGGCGGGGCGGGTCTCCAGCGCGGCGACCTGGGCAAGGCCGCCGATTACCGGATCCTGCTCGCCCACCGCAGCACCGGCAACGACAACACCCCGGGCGACGGCCGCTACATCGTCGCCGTCAAGGAGAACCCGACGCCCACCCGGATCATCTGCAGCATCAAGAACGGCCAGACGAGCGGCCTCAACACCTCCGTCGGCGCGGACGACAATCCCGAGCGCGGCCCCGTCGTTCCCGACATCAACGGAGGCAAGCTCTACCTGCAGCGGCTGAGCTCCGAGGGCCCATGGAAGCTGCCCTACCGCTGGGGCAGCATCGGCACCGTCGTCGACCCCCGCGTCGCCCGGGTCACCGTCAGCTACGGCGGCGCCACCGCCGAAGCCGCCCTCGACCACGGCTGGTTCGCCGCCACCGGCATCCTGGAACGGGCCGTCACCCAGGCCCCGCGGATCAAGGGCTACGACGCCCAGGGCACCCAGGTCTACGACTCCGACCAGGACAAGTCCTACGACAAGCCCATCCCCTAGGCCCTCTCCGGGCTGTGCCTCGGGAGCGGGACCTCGCCGCCGTACAGGGGTCGGCGGCGAGGTCCCGCTCCCGTGCCGGGTCGCACGGCCCCTACGCCCCGTAGAACAGTTCGTCCACGACCGCGCGGGCGCGGCGGGTGATGCGGCGGTAGTCGTCCAGCAGCTCGCCGACCGTGCCCTCCGCGTAGCCGAGGTAGCGGCCCACCGCCGCCAGTTCGCGGGCTTCGGAGGGGAAGGTGTCCCCGGCGCGGCCGCGGACCAGCATCACCGCGTTGCGGACCCGGGTGGCCAGTACCCAGGCCTCGTCCAGGATCTGCGCCTCCTCGGTCGGGATCAGCCCGGCCGCGTGGGCGGCGGCCAGCGCTTCGCGGGTGCGGGTCGTGCGCAGTCCCGGTTCGGCCCACGCGTGTTGCATCTGGATCAGCTGGACGGTCCACTCGACGTCGCTGAGGCCGCCGCGGCCGAGTTTGGTGTGCAGGGTCGGGTCGGCGCCGCGCGGCATCCGCTCCGATTCCATCCGGGCCTTGAGCCTGCGGATCTCCCGTACGGCGTCCTCGCCGAGGCCCTCCATCGGGTAGCGCAGCGGGTCGATCAGGTCGATGAAGCGCCGGCCCAGCTCGGCGTCGCCCGCGACCGGTTCGGCGCGCAGCAGGGCCTGGCTCTCCCAGGTCAGGGCCCAGCGCCGGTAGTACGCGGCGTAGGAGGCCAGCGTGCGCACCAGCGGGCCGGAGCGGCCCTCGGGGCGCAGGTCGGCGTCGATGAGCAGCGGCGGGTCCGCGGTGGGCAGTTGGAGCAGGCGGCGCATCTCGGCGATGACCGCCTGGGCGGCCTTCGCGGCCTCCTGTTCGTCGACGCCCTCGCGGGGTTCGTGGACGAACAGGACGTCGGCGTCGGAGCCGTAGGACAGTTCGTGGCCGCCGAAACGGCCGACGCCGATGACGGCGAAGCGGGTGGGCAGGGTGTCGCCCCAGTGGGAGCCGACGGCGGCGCGCAGGGCGCCCGCGACGGTGGCGGCGGTGAGGTCGGAGACGGCTCCGCCGACCTGGTCGACGAGGGCTCCGTGGTCCTCCTCGGCCGGGCTGTCCTCCGTGCCGTAGGAGCGGATGATGTCGGCCGCGGTGGTGCGGAAGAGCTCGCGGCGGCGGACCCCGCGGGCGGCGGCGACGGCGGCCTCGGGGTTCTCGGCGCGGCCGACGGCGGCGAGCACCTCCTGCTCCAGGGCCTCGTGGGTACGGGGCTGGAGGCCCTCGGGGTCGCCGAGCAGGGCGACGGCCTCGGGGGCGCGCATCAGCAGGTCGGGGGCGAGGCGGCCGGCGGACAGGACGCGGGCGAGGTTCTCGGCGGCGGCCCCCTCGTCGCGGAGCAGGCGCAGGTACCAGGGGGTCTTGCCCAGGGCGTCGGAGACCTTGCGGAAGTTGAGCAGCCCGGCGTCCGGGTCGGCGGAGTCGGCGAACCAGCCGAGCATGACCGGCAGCAGGGTGCGCTGGATGGCCGCCTTGCGGGTGACGCCGGAGGCGAGGGCCTCGAGGTGGCGCAGGGCCGCGGCCGGGTCGGCGTAGCCGAGGGCTTCGAGGCGCTGGCCGGCGGCGCGCGGGGAGAGCCGGGTCTCGCCGGGGGTGAGCTGGGCGACGGCATCGAGCAGCGGCCGGTAGAACAGCTTCTCGTGCAGGCGGCGCACGACGGAGGCGTGGCGGCGCCAGGCCTTGTTGAGTTCGGCGACGGGTTCGGTGCGCAGGCCCATGGAGCGGCCCAGGCGCCGCAGGTCGTGCTCGTCCTCGGGGACGAGGTGGGTGCGGCGCAGCCGGTAGAGCTGGATGCGGTGCTCCATGGTGCGCAGGAAGCGGTACGCGTCGTGCAGCTGGGCGGCGTCGGTGCGGCCTACGTAGCCGCCGGCGGCGAGGGCGTGCAGGGCGTCGAGGGTGGTGCCGGAGTGCAGGGTGTGGTCGCTGCGGCCGTGTACGAGCTGGAGCAGCTGGACGGCGAACTCGACGTCGCGCAGGCCGCCGGGGCCGAGCTTGAGCTCGCGGTCGACCTGGGCGGCGGGGATGTTGTCGACGACGCGGCGGCGCATCTTCTGGACGTCGGCGACGAAGTTCTCGCGCTCGGCGGCCTGCCAGACGAGGGGGCTTATGGCCTCGATGTACTGCGCGCCGAGGTCGGGGTCCCCGGCGACGGCGCGGGCCTTGAGGAGGGCCTGGAACTCCCAGGTCTTGGCCCAGCGCTGGTAGTAGGCGAGGTGGGAGGAGAGGGTCCGCACGAGCGGACCGTTTCTGCCCTCGGGGCGGAGGTTCGCGTCGACGGGCCAGATGGTGCCCTCGACGGTGGTCTCGGAGCAGATCCGCATGAGGTGGGAGGCCAGGCGGGTGGCGGCCTGGATGCCCTTGCCCTCGTCGCTGCCGCTGCTCGCCTCCCCGACGAAGATGACGTCGACGTCGGAGACGTAGTTCAGCTCGTTGCCGCCGCACTTGCCCATCGCGATGACGGCGAGGCGGCACTGGGCGGCGTCCTCGGGGGCGGCGGCGCTCGCGATGCGCAGGGCCGCGCGGAGGGTGGCGGTGGCGAGGTCCGCGAGCTCGGCGGCGCTCTGTGCGAGGTCTATGGTGCCGCAGACGTCGCGGGCGGCGATGGACAGCAGGCAGCGGCGGTACGCGACGCGCAGCGCGACCGGGTCGTGGGCCTCGGCGAGGCCGTGCTCGAACTCGGGGAGCCCTGGGTGCAGGTCGGCGGCCTCGTAGGTGACGAGGGCGTGCCAGTCGCGGGGGTGGCGGGCGAGGTGGTCGCCGAGGGCCTCGGAGGCGCCGAGCACGCCGAGGAGCCGGTCGCGCAGCGGCTTGGCGCTGACCAGCGTGTCGAGGAGCACGGAGAGTTCCTCGGGCGGCTGCGCCTCGGCGAGCCGTACGAGCCCGAGGAGGGCGAGGTCGGGATCGGCGGTGGCCCCGAGGGCGTCGAGGAGCACCGGATCGGCGCGTACGGAGGCCAGCGCGTCGGCGTCGAGCAGCCGGGCGGCGGCGGAGGGGTCGGTGAAGCCGCTGCGAAGCAGCCGGATGAAGGTGCTGCTCCTGCGTCCCGGGACTGTCATCCCGCCGCCTCCCGCGGTTGTCGCTGCCACTGCCCTGGCGTACCTCCACGTGAGCCTAGCGCTGTGACCGTGAAGGTTCACCGGGCCACGGCCCCCGGCACGGCACCCCGGCAAACCTTCCCAGCCACAGCACTGGCCGGAGCAGGTGTTCGACTCACCGGCACGTACCATGAGCGGGATTATCTGATTATCCGAAGACTTATGGCGTGATGGGGCCCACTCCCCGCCGACCCTGGCCGCGAGGAGCCCCATGTCCGACGGACGCCCCTACCCCGGCTCCGCCAGGCCGGAGCCGGCGCCCGGCGGACGCAAGGCCGCACGGCGGGCCCGCGAGGCCGAACGCACGGGCGGCCGGCGCGGCCGAACGAAGGCCACCGCGGCGCCGGAGCCGAAGCGCGGACGCCGCCGGGCCGGAACCGCCGTAACCGAACCCGCCGCACCGGAAGCCGGGCGCGGACGCCGACGGCGCGGAAGCGCCGCGGCCGGAAGCGCCGCGCCGGAGCCGAAGGGCCACCGCTGGGCCGGGTTCGTCAAGGTCGTCGCCCTCTGCGCGGCCACCGCCGCCGGCAGCATGCTCATGCTCCGGGGCAACGACGCCCTCGACCGCCTGGCCTCCCCCGTGGTTCCCGACAGCAAGGCCACCGCCCCCGCGGCCCCCGCGGACGCGCCCGACCCCGGCCGGGTGCTCCAGATCATCGCGCATCCCGATGACGATCTTTACTTCATGAATCCGGACCTGCGCTACTCCATATCCGCCGGCCTCCCCGTCACCTCGGTCTACCTGACCTCCGGCGAAGCCGACGGCATCAACGCCGGCTCCGCCAAGCAGGCCACCACCGCGCCCAACAAGCCCGCCTACGCCGAGGCCCGCCAGAACGGCATACGCGCCGCCTACGCCAAGATGGCCACCGGCGACCGCGGCAGCGCCTGGAAGCGCACCGTCGTCCCGACCAGGGGCGGCGGCCACGCCGAGGTCGACGTCCTCGTCGCCAGGCCCCAGGTCAACCTGGTCTGGCTCCAGCTCCGCGAGGCCGGCAACGTCTACGCCGACGTCCCCGACAGCCTGCACGGCCTGTGGGACGGCAAGGTCCCCCGCCTGGAGTCGATGCTCGCCTCCGGGACCCCGGTCAAGCAGAGGTTCACGTACACCAAGGACCAGGTCGTCCAGACCCTCGTCGGCATCCTGGAGCAGTACAAGCCGACCACCGTGCGCTCCCAGGACCCGACCCCCGGCCGGTACCCCGACACCAAGCGGTACACCGACCACCAGGACCACTTCTACGGCGCCCGCTTCGTACAGCTGGCCACCGCCGCGTACGCGAAGGACGTCAAGGACCGCCCGCACTTCGCGCTCCAGAACTACCTCGGCTACTTCAACGGCTCCCTGCCCAGCGCCCTGGACCCGGACGAGGCCAAGGAGAAGCTGGACATCCTGGACACCTACGCCTGGCTCGACCAGCAGAACCACTGCGGCAGCGACGCCGGCTGCGGCGACCTCAAGGTCGCCGACCACCCGGCGGGCAACCACTGGTCGGACTCCATCAACTACGCCCGCGGCACCGGCACCTCCTGGCTGGCCTCCGACAAGGAGCACGGGCTGTGGGCCTTCAAGGTGCTCGACGGCCAGGTCGCCGTCTGGCACCGGCAGGGCCTGATCGGCCGCTGGAGCGGTCCGAACCTGCTGCCCGGCACCGGCATGGACCCGGGGGTGTCCACCGTCACCCTCAAGGACGGCCGGATGGCCGCCTTCGGCACCCGCACCTCCTTCGGCGCGAAGCCCGCCGATTACAAGCGCGAGATCGTCTACGCGGTCCAGAAGGGGCCGGGCTCCGAGGAGTTCGGGGAGTGGCAGTCGCTGGGCACCCCGGAGACGGCGGACGAGAACTGGACCTCCGACATCAGTGCGCCGGCCGTCTCGGTCGACGGCACCGGGCAGCTGGCGGCGTACGTTCGCGACGGCGCGTACACCCTGCGCGGCAGGGTGCAGCAGGCGGACGGCAACTGGGGGCCGTGGGAGAAGTACGGCGGCTCCGACCTGCACGGCACCCCGGCCACCGCGACCGACGGCGCCGGGCGCCGGATGGTGTTCTCGGCGACCTCCAAGACGGTGGTGGGCTGGGTGCAGCCGAATCCGGGCGCCGCGCTGGGCCCGGTCACCGTCACCGGACTGCCGGACACCACGCTCCCGCTCACGGCGGAGGGCCGCGAGGGCGGGGTGCGGCTGTGGTTCCGCAAGCCGGGCTCCGGCAACGTCCGTACCGCCCTCATGACGGGTGACGGCGGGCTGAAGCTGAACCATCTCACCGACCTCGGCGGCCTCAAGGGCTTCGGCTCGGTGACGGCGAGCGGGCACGTGCTGGCGGGCCGCGCGGCGGGCGGGCAGCTGGGCTCGGACGTCGGGTGGGGCCGGCCGTGGGAGCGGTCGCCGCTGATGTTCGTCGGCGCCCCGTCCTCGACGATGACCGGCAAGAACCTGGTCAGCCTGGCCGTGGTGGGGCTCGACGCGCGGCTGTACGTGACCTCGTCGGCGGACGCCCCGGACGCGCACCTGGCTCCGTGGCAGCCGGTGGGCCCGCGCAACGCGGGTCCGTAGCGCATCGGATCGCAGCCACGCGGACGAACAGCCTCCACATTTCGGTCACATATCCGGATCAAAAACTCCACAGGGCACAATCACGTCCGGTCATTTCCGGAAAGCAGGAGTCATCGCCGAAATCGGTGAACCAAGTTCCCCGTAATGGCCTCTCTCTGACTGCTCAGCGGTTTTCCCGCCCGGACGATCGAACCCTAGGCGTGCCCGATGCCCATGACCCGCCGCCGCTTCGCGGCTCTGCTCGGCGTGCTCACCGCCGGCACCACCGGTGTGCTCGCCGTCGCCTCCGGCCAGCAGACGTCGGCCGGGGCCACCCAGGAGAAGAGCGCCGCCGCACTGCCCGCGAGCGTCACCGCCGGATCGGTCGTCCAGGTCGTCGCGCACCCCGATGACGACCTGTTCTTCATGAACCCGGACCTCAGCCGCTCGCTGCTGTCCGGCGTCCCCGTCACCACCGCCTACCTCACCTCCGGCGAGGCCGACGGCCGCAACGAGGCGCACGGCGCGAGCATCCGGGACCCCGAGCAGCCCGCCGACCGCACCCACTACGCGGAGGCCCGGCAGAACGGCATACGCTCCGCCTACGCGCAGATGGCCACCGGGGACCGGACCAGTGCGTGGAAGCGCACCGTCATACCCACCGCCGGCGGCGGCCAGGCCGAGCTCGACGTGCTCATAGCGAAGCCGCACGTCAACCTGGTCTGGTTCCAGCTGCGCGAGGCCCGCAGCACCGGCGCGGACACCCCCGACAGCCTGCGCGGCCTGTGGAACGGCCGGATACCGGCGCTGGGCGCCCAGCTGACCTCCGGCACCCCGGTCAAGCAGCAGTTCACGTACACGAAGGACCAGTTGATACAGGCGATAGCCGGGGTCCTGGCCCGCTACGAGCCGACGACGATACGGATGCAGGACCCGACGCCGGGCCGGTACGAGGAGAGCGGCCGGTACACCGACCACCAGGACCACATGTACGGGGCGCGGTTCGTGCAGGCCGCCTCGGCCGCCTACGCCGCCCAGTACACGGACCGCCCCCGGTTCGCGGTCCAGAGCTACCTCGGCTACCACAACAGCACCCTCCCGCACGCGCTGGACCCGCAGACGGCCGAGACGAAGACCGGCTTCCTGCGGACGTACGCCTGGCAGGACCGCCAGGACTACTGCGGCTCCCCCTCGGGCTGCGGCGACCGCAAGGTCGCGGGCAACCCGACCGGGCGCAACTGGGCGCAGTCGCTGCGCTACACCCGCGCCGACCACACCTCCTGGCTGGTCGAGGGCACGCCCGGCCGCCTCTGGGCGTTCGCCACGCTGGACGGGCAGACCGCGTACTGGACCCGGAACCCCGGCGGCGACTGGACGGGCCCGTCCCTCCTCCCGGGCACCGGCATCGACCCGGGGGCGACCACCGCCCGCCTGCCGGACGGGCGGATCGCGGTCCTCGCCACCCGCACCGTCTTCGGCTCCCCGCAGCCCGAGGACTACCGCCGCGAGGTCGTGTACGCCGTCCAGTCCGCGCCCGACGGGGCGTTCGGGCCGTGGCAGTCGCTCGGCACCCCCGAGCACGTCGACGAGGACGGCACCTCGTCGATCAGCGCACCGGCCGCGGCCGTGGACGCGGCCGGCCGCCTCACCGTCTACCTCCGCGACTCCCGGCGCACCCTGCGGGCCGCCACCCAGCAGCCGGACGGCGGCTTCTCCTCCTGGCGGCGGCTGGGCGGCGAGGACCTGCAGAGCGACCCGGTGACGGCGCTCGACTCCGCCGGGCGCCGCCACGTGTACGCCACCACCACCAAGTCGGTCCTGGCCTGGACCCAGGCCGCCCCGGGCGCCCCCCTTGTCGGGCCGCAGCCGACGGGCCTGCCCGCCACGACGGTCCCCCTCTCGGCGGCCCCGGACGGGGCGGGCGTCCGGCTGTACTTCCGCCGCCCCGACTCGGGGGTCGTCCGCTCCGCCCTGGTCACGGCGGGCCCGGGCAAGCCCCAGGTCTCCAGCGTCTCGGAGGCGGGCGGCCGGGCCGGTTACGGCGCGGTCGGCGTCGCGGGCCGCCTCATCTCGGGCCGCGCGGACAGCGGCACCATCGGTACGACGGGCCTGGGCGGCCCGCCCGCGTGGACGGAGTCCGGGATGCTCTACGCGGGCGCCCCGGCGGCCGTCGTCGAACCCGCGGGCTCGACGACGGCGGTCCTGGGCCTGGACGCGCAGCTCCACACCACCACCACGACCGCGGCACCCGGCCGCCCCATCTGGCGCCGCGCGGTCCGCTGACGTCCGGGAGACTCCGCAGGCCCGCCCGGGTGGGTTCGCTGACCGGCCCGGGAAGAGGCCCGGGAGGAGGGTTTAGCCGGCGAGGGGGTACATCGACCCCCGCCGGCCCTCCGGCGAGGTCAGCCACTCCAGCTTCTCCGCCGTCTCGGTGCCCGGCAGCGGGGTGTGGAGCACGATCGCCAGGTCCGGGCGGGCCGGGACGCGCAGCTGGGTCGACTCCACGTACAGCCTGCCGACGACGGGATGCACCATCTGCTTCTGGAGCTGGCCGCCGGGCTCGATGTCCCGCCGCTCCCACAGCTCGGTGAACTCCGCGCTGAGCTCCCGCGCCTCCTCGACCACGGCCCGGAACCCCTCGTCGTGCGGGTGCTCCGAGCAGGCCGCCCGGAACTGGGCCACCACCTGGCAGGCCACCTCCTCCCAATGCGGGGAGCGGGCCCGGTAGATGGGGTCGGTGAAGAAGGCGATCAGACAGTTCTGCACGATCTCCGGGCGCATGCCGAAGACCAGCGCGGCCGCGTCGTTGTACAGCACCGTGTTCCAGTACCGGTCCATGATGTGCGCGGGGAACGGCATCCAGGCGTCGATCAGCCGCCTCAGTCCCTGGCACATGTCCCGGTCGGCCGGGGCGACCTCGAGGGCGGGCGGATTGAGTCCGGCGAGCACGTACAGGTGCCGCAGTTCGGCGCTGCTGAGCTTCAGCACCCGGCCCACCGCGTCCAGTACCTGCGAGGACACCGTGATGTCGCGGCCCTGTTCCAGCCACTGGTACCAGGAGGCCCCGACTCCGGCGAGCACCGCGACCTCCTCCCGGCGCAGGCCCGGGGTGCGGCGGCGGGCCCCGCCGTCCGGCAGGCCGGCCTCGGCCGGGGTGATCCGGGCACGTCTGCTCATGAGGAACTCGCGGAGTTCGGTCCGGCGGTGCGCTTCGGACGGTGTGACCACGAAATCCCCCTGTTCGGCTGCCTGGTGGTGCCGCCAACAGGATAAGTTCCCACTCTGCACGGGCATTCCCGGGCCGCGAGGCTGTGACCATGGCGATCGACACACAGACGACAAGCACCGGGCAGCACACGGCGGCTCCCGGGACCGACCGGCTCTCGGGCCGGGCCAGACTGGTCCTCTTCGTACTCTGCGCCGCCCAGTTCATGGTGGCGCTCGACTTCTCCGTGCTCAACGTGGCCCTGCCGGTGCTCGGCGAGGACCTGGGGCTGAGCCGGTCCGCCCTCCAGTGGGCGGTCACCGCGTTCGCGCTGCCGTCCGGGGGCTTCCTGCTCCTCTTCGGCCGGATCGCCGACCTGTTCGGCCGCAAGAAGCTGTTCCTGACCGGCCTCGTGGTCTTCGGCGCGGCCTCGATGCTCGCCACCCTCGCCTGGGATCCGGCGTCCTTCCTGACCGGGCGGGCCCTGCAAGGCCTGGGCGCGGCGGTCATCGTGCCGACCGGGATGTCCCTGCTGACCACGACCTTCCCGGAGGGCCCGCTGCGCGACAAGGCACTCGGCATCTCCGGCACCCTGCTCTCGCTCGGCTTCACCATCGGCATGCTGCTCGGCGGTGTCATGACCGACACCCTGGGCTGGCGCTCCACCATGGGCCTGCTCGCGGTCGCCTCGGCGGTCGTGCTGCTCCTCGCGCCCGGGCTGCTGCCGGAGTCGCGTACCCCCGAGCGGCCGCGGCTGGACGTGCCCGGCGCCGTCACGGTCACCGGCGGTCTGCTCGCGGTCATCTACGCCCTGTCGACGGCGGCCGAGCGCGGCTTCGGCGGTGTGGACGTGTGGGGCACGCTGGTCGTCGGACTCGCCCTGCTCGCCGCGTTCGTGGTGGTGGAGTCGAAGTCCCCGGCTCCACTGGTCTCCTTGCCGATGTTGAGGCGGCGTACGGTCGCCTGGGGCAATGTGGGCGGACTGGTGACGTTCTCCATGATGTCGGCGGTCATCTTCGTGCTGACGCTCTACCTCCAGGAGACGCTGGGGCTGTCGTCCTTCCGTACGGGTCTGGTGTTCGGCGTCCAGGGCGCGGCCTCCGTGGTGGCCGGTTGGTACGCCCCGAAGGTCATCGGCCGCTTCGGCGCCCGCCGCACACTGGTCGCCTCCCTGGCCGGCCAGGGCGTGCTCACCGCCGGACTGCTCGGCGTGGGCACGCAGTCGGGCGCCCTGCTGGCGGCCGTCGCCGTGTCCCTGGCCAGCATGTGCCACCTCGGCGCGATCATCTCGTACGGACTCGTCGTGACGAGCGGTGTGCCCGACGGGGAACAGGGCCTGGCGACCGGCCTGGTCACCACCACACAGCAGGTCGGCCTCACCGTCGGCATCCCGCTCCTCGGCGCCCTGGCCACGACGCAGACGGCGCTCTTCGACGGGGTGCGCACGGTCCTCGTGATCGACGCGGTGATCGTGCTCGCGGCGGCCCTCCTGGTCGCCGCAGGCCTGGGCCGCGGCCCGCGCCAGGCCGCCAAGTCAGCGTAGCGAGGGCGCAGCGGCGGAACGCACCCGTCCGCGTGTGGTGCGGCCGAGGGAGCGCCGCGGTCTATAGGTTGGACGGGTGCACCGCCTTTTCCGATGGCCTCACAGATCCGACCACACCCAGTCGGCATCGCGGACGGACCACGCGGGAGCCGTCTACGGGTCGATCCTCGCGGCTTCGGTGATCGCCACGGCCAGCGCGGCCGGTGACTTCCCTTACGTCCAGCTCATCGTCTTGCTTCTCGTGACGGGCGCGGTCTTCTGGGCGGCCCATGTCTATGCGAGCCTCGCCGGCGAACGACTGGTTGGCCGGCCCGTCGGCTGGGCCGAGGTCCGACGGGCCGGACGGCGCGAGTTGCCCATCTTCGAGGCGGCCGTGCTGCCGGCGGCGGCCGTGGCGGTGAGCCCGCTCCTGGGGCTGGGGCCGAGCGGCGCGGGATGGCTCGCACTGTCGGTCGCGGGGGCGCAGCAGTTCTCCTGGGCTCTGTTCGGAGCCCTGAACGCCGGTGCGTCCCGCACCCAGGCGGTCATCGAGGGCCTGGTCAACCTGGCCTTCGTATTGCTCATCGTGGCAGCGAAGGCGACCCTCGGCCACTGACGGGGCCCAACCGCGACTCCGGGCCGACGGTCGCTGACCGTCGGCCCGGAGTGTTGTGCGCGGCCCGCAGGGGCTGTGACCTGCTGTTACAGCACCGGGAGGTTCTTGCGGAGTTCGAAGGCGGTGACCTCCGAGCGGTACTCCTCCCACTCCTGCTTCTTGTTGCGGAGGAAGTCATGATCCTCTCGGCCCATCAGCCAGGTCACCCTCCGACCCCGCCCCAGCCAGCATCCAAGCGGCCGTCATTGGTCGTCCTCGGTGACCGCCGGCCACCCTCCGACGGCCCACGGACGGCCCAGAAGATGGGTCCGGGTGATGCGGACTGGAGGACTTCCCTCGCTGCTTGCTGGCGCACCGCCAAGTGACGGTGTGATCATCTAATGAAACGTCACCCATCTTGCCTGCATGCGGTGTACGGTCCGGCCAGGATACGAGCGACGTCGCCACACGGAGTGCCCATGGACAGGATTACCGACAGTTTTCTTCAGGAATTTTCCCAGGAGCGCCAGCTTGGGCACAAAAAACAGTCGGACCAGTTTGAAGCATTTTCAGCATACTGCGTGATATCGAGTGAATACGATGGCGAATTTGATCCAGTCGAGCTTCGAACGGGTGGCGGGAACGACCTCGCTGTTGATGCCGCTGCTCTCGTAGTCAATGGAGACATCGTCACGGAGCCGGAGGAAATCGATGACCTGCGCGCTCGGAACAATTACCTCCAGGCTCGCATCCTAATCGTCCAGGCAAAGACGACCAGCGGATTCGATGGAGCGCGAATCACGGATCTGGCCGACAATCTTTGCGACCTCTTTTCGGAAACCCCGAAGCTCCCCATGAGTGACGAGCTGAGGCGATTCAAAGAGCTCATCGAGAAACTCTACGGGAATAGCACCGCGTTCCGAAAAGGTTCCCCCGATCTTGTCGTTAGCTACGTCACGACAGGAACATGGAGTGGCGATCCTCATCTCACGATCAAAGTCTCAGCGGCCATCCAAAGGCTAGAGGGACTCAACATATTCGAGACCGTCACCTTCGAATGCCTCGGGGCACGGGAAGTGCAGGCACTATACCGCAGCGCCAAAAATACCGTCGAGGCCGAGTTCCTGTTCTCCAACCAAGTCCTCTTGCCTGACATCGAGGGGGTTGAACAGTCTTACATTGGCACCATCGCCGCAAGTGAATACATGCGACTGATTAGCGACAGCAATGGAAACATTCGAAAGTCTCTATTTTACGAAAACGTCCGAGACTTTCAAGACTACAATGACGTAAACAGGGGAATTCGGAGCACCCTCCAGGAGGATCGCCTACGGGGTAGATTCGTTGTTTTGAATAATGGGATCACTGTCGTCGCCCGCGAAATGAACGTCGTCGGGAATAAATTCACGCTGCGCGACTATCAGATCGTTAACGGTTGCCAGACCAGCCACGTGCTGTTCGACGAGAAAGATCAGCTTGATGGCGTCCACGTGCCGCTTCGGTTGATTGTCACGCGCGACGAAGATGTGGCCAGCAGCGTTACGGCGGCTACCAACAAGCAGACTCTGGTTTCAGACGAGGACCTAAAAGCCTTGGAGATTCTCCAGAAGGAGCTTGAGGCATTCTTCGAAGCCCACCCGGTCGAAAAAAGACTTTATTACGAGCGACGCTCGAAGCAATACAGCGCAGTTCCCGGACTGGAGAAGACGCGTATCGTCACTAGGCCGCAGCTCGTTCGGAGCTATGCCGCAATGATGCTGAACGAACCGTGGCGCGCTGGTCGCTACTACAAAGAATTGCAGCGAATTCGCGGAAATGACATCTTCAAGCCAGGGGATGTACCTGATCCGTACTACGTGAGCGCCGTGGCCTCATATCGCCTGGAATATTTTTTCCGCAACGGCCACATTGACGGGAAGTATAAGCCAGCCCGCTATCAACTACTGATGGCAATTCGAAACTTCGCGGAACCTGGAGTCGTGCCAAACAAGCGTCGGGATCTTGAGAAATACTGCATCCGACTCGCCGAACGCCTCTGGGATCCGAACGAGGGGCCGAGGTTGGTCCAAAGTATCTTGCCGGTCATTGACTCCGCCGTCCAAGCGACAGAAGCCGATGGAATTCTCGATCGAGATACTGTCCGAACCCAAAATTTCACTGACCTGATCCTCAAGGGCGTGAAGTCGATTCCTCGCATTTAATACCGTCGGGAAATCGTAGGGACGGCG
Source organism: Streptomyces sp. NBC_01546 (assembly GCF_045208355.1). Lineage (NCBI taxonomy): Bacteria > Bacillati > Actinomycetota > Actinomycetes > Kitasatosporales > Streptomycetaceae > Streptomyces > Streptomyces sp. NBC_01546. The sequence goes on along the minus strand of NZ_CP109379.1, from coordinate 5,666,475 downwards.
GTATGGAGTCGAACCGGGCTACCATGGGTCGAGCAGACGGAATAGCACAGGGTTCCGGCTTTAGAGTTCGCCCTATGGTGGCCGAGGTGCAGCGCAAATTTGATTCCTATATGAACACTAGCCGGTATGGCTAGCCCTCGATGTAGCTCCGCCAATGGGCACGAGGCGGGTTGTGAATCCCCGTATACACAGCCGCTCGTAGGCTGCCGTCACTTCATCGGGAAGTCATGACCCTGGTGCCCCAAGTAGGGCATCCTCCGGCCCGGCTCTATCCAGCACCGGAGCGGCCATCAATGGTCGTCTTCGGTGGCCATCGGCCACCCTCTGACGGCCACAGACGGCCACAGACTGAGCGCTGCCAGCGGGCGACCCGGTCGCGCGCTTCGAGTTGTCGCGGGCCCAGACCTTCGGCCGCGCTAGCCCAGCACGTCTTCCTCGCGACCAGGCCAGGCAAGGGTGACGCCCACCCGCTCGCAGAGGGCGATCCACCGTGCATCGGCAGGCTCATACTCCACCCACAGAACAGCACGCACGCTGCTTGCGCGAGCCCGCAGCCTGTCGTGGTAGTCGAGCAGCTGCCCCACACCAGCGCGCAACTGACGTGTCTCGTTGGCCGGCGTCAGCGACTTCACTTCGCACACGGTCAGGTCGTCCGCCGTCATTCGCCACGCAAGGTCAAAGTCGGGGTCGGTGACTCTCGGGGACAGAATCTCCAGCCCGCGGGCCTGAGCAGCTTCCGCAAGGGCGTTCTGTAGTCCGCGGTGTGCCTTGAGGTTGCGTCCCGTGAGGTCGGGGTCCGGCGCGCTGAATTGCGGCGCGGACGGCGTCACCGACTCATCGGCGACGCGATATCCGCATCCGACAGGCACAGTGGGCGGCTGAGCCGTAGAACCCACCTGTACGAGATGGAACCGGATGACCTTCCTGAGTGGGCCTCCACCTGTCTGGGGGGCTTCGTCGTACGAGTACGGCGCGGCTGGGTCAACCGCGAACTCGCCCACGTAGCGAATCGTCCCCCTGGACCCCTCGAAGACGCGCAACGCAAGCCCCGACTTCACGTGATCGCGAATGGCGGCATTGCCGGGGCTGTCGAAGCTTTGGGAGCCTACCTGCCCCTCCCCGGTGTAGTGGAAGGTGCCGTCTTCAGCCCACTTGTCGAAGTAGCCGTGTTGGTGGCCCGTTTTGGGGTCGGTAAAGATCAGCACGTTCGCAGACTTGGCGCACTTGCTGATACCGCCCTGCCGGCTACCGCCGTATCGGTCGTGCAGCACCTTTCGCTTCACGGTCTCGCCGGGTTCCAGCAGCCACACGGGTCCCCCGGAGGCTCGGTCGGACCCGAAAGCCTCCTCGAACGCCTCCCACTGCGGACCGGTGACCTTGTGAGGGTTGCTGGCGAACAGCGTTCGGAGAGGCGACTGCTGGGAGAACCGCCCGTCCGATGTGAAGTTCTGCCGTGGGACCGGACGGTCAAGCCATTCGTCCACGACCAGCGGGACGTACCAGCGAAGGCCGGGCTCTTCCTGCCAGTACTCGTCCGGCGTGCTCCGCTGCTGAACAGGGGTGCCAGTGACTCGTCCTCGCCCCACCAGGCCCCCACTCGGTCCGGTGACCCACATGACGAAGCGGTCTCCAGCAGCGAGCTCCTGCCGGTACCGCCCCACACTCCAGGACCGAAGCTCGTGCCCATCGCGACGAAATCCGTCGAGGTCAAAGACGTCCGGGTTACACGTAAGGAGCCAAGCGCTCATACCCCACCCCCGCTAGGTCGATCCGATCAACCCTGTGAGGCTACGCCAGCTCCGGGTCACACCACTGGCCTTAAAGGAGACCTGCACCCCTCGCGCTGGCCGCCCTGACCTGCCTACCCACCCGACAAGCGATGCGGCCCATTCGTCGCCATATACCAGGGAAGATCAACATTCGGGATACGCGCAATCCCGAATTTAGTTGCCGCCTGGGCATCAAAGGCCGCTACGGCCTTCAATGTGCACCCAATCGCATCCGGGAGCACATCGGCAGGTATGTCAAATTTATCGCCAGCAACTAGACACCGGTCACCGAAAGAGCGAATGAACCGCAAGTCCACGACAGAACGCCGATGGACTACAAGATTTCTGATCGCAACAGACTTGACCAATAGGGCCTGATCAGAGGGCGAGACGTGAAGTGCCAGCCCCAGCCTCTTGCTAATGTACTCGGAAATTTCAGCCAACCCCTTGAAGGAAAGCTGCCCTACGTGGCGCTCGGCCGCCCAGCGCGTGAACTCTTCTAGAGAGTCGTGCTCCAATACCTCCTTCATGGACACCTGTTCCTGAGACTTCAAAACCTCAGGTCTGGCTATCATGATCTCGGTGAGGATGTCAGCGACATAAGACAGAAAATTGTCAACGGTGCGCGTGACCGCGACTTCCCGCATCACCCCCTTGATTTCCTGTAGGAATTCCTTCAGGATTTCCATTTTCGCCAGGACCTTCACAAGTTCCCGGCGGTCATAATTCTCACTGAAGGCAAAAACTTCGAGCGCCAATTGCAAGAACTCGTCATAGCGATCCGCCATCATGGGGCTTAGCGCAAAGTGCTTCACATTCAAGAAATGCTGCTCATAGAAATCCGAAGCTGACTTTGTCATCTGCACAGGGACAAACAGTAGATCGTCTGACACCGCTCCCCCAAAACTGTTCACTGTGCCCAGGAGGGTAGCTAGAACCGTCGGGACGCGCAGGAGATTCTCCCGCTCAGTCCGCACGCGGACCCTCTTGCACGCCCGCGTGCGCCAAGCCAGACCCTGCCCAGGACTCTCGGAGCGGCCAGATGCGAGAGGGTCCGGGCCGAATGAGGTTTCGATCCCACGGGTTCACCGGCCCGTCCTGGTCGTTGTCAGCCATCCGTGGCCGTCCCGGTCCGTCCCTGGATGGCGCGGTTCACTCCCCTCTTTCTTACCGAGCAGGACGTGCGAAGCTGGACCGCGCGGCAGGCCCTATCAGCCACCCGCGCGCGCCGGAAGAAGGAGGAAGCGTGACGAACCCCAGCCCGCGCGGGACGTACTTGACGATCGCGGAGGCCCTGCGGGCAAAGATCGCCGGGGGGGCCTACCCAGATGGCCTTCCTTCCGAGGCGGAGATCGGGCGGGAGTTCGGCGTGGCACGCACGACCGTCCGTCGCGCGCTTCGCGCGTTGGAGGAAACCGGCGACGTAACAACCGTCGCCGGGGTGGGCCGCCAGGTCGGCGGCCGCTCACAGATGGCGCCGTATAGGCGGATCATGACGGACCTGTTGGACCGCATTCGGACGGGCGAGCTACCCGCCGGTGCTCGGCTCCCCAGCGAGGCAGAACTCTCCGAGTCCTACGGGGTCTCGCGGGGCACCGTCCGTCGCGCCGTGCACGAACTGGAGACCGCAGGGCACGTTCAAGCTCAGCACGGAGTCGGGCGGTTCGTCAGCCCGGCGTCCTGAACCTCGACACCTTGGGAGGCACTCGCATGCACTTGGCTCAGTGGGCTCACGACCTTGCGGAGTCCCTGCTCGCCAAAAGCCTGCCGAAGCGGTGGGCTCATTCCCAGCGCGTCTACTCGCAGGCCCTGACGCTGGCCCCGGCTCTGGGTGAGGATGCGGAGCTGCTAGCCGCGGCCGCCATCGCGCACGACGTTGGGTACGCGCGGGCGGCCGTCGACACCGGGCAACACATGATCGATGGGGCGCGCTACCTGCGTGACGTGGTGGGTGCCGATCCCCGGCTGTGCAGTGTCGTGGCCTTCCATACGTCTTCCCCGTGGGAGGCCTCCGAGCTGGGGCTGAACGAGATGCTGGCGGAGTTCGGCCCCGCAGAGCCCGCGCTGGTGGACGCGATCACCTACTGCGACCTGACCAGCAGCCCCGTGGGCGCGCTCGTGGATCCAGCGGACCGGTTGACCGAGGTACTCGACCGGTACGGCCCGGATCACGTCGTGTTCCGAGCCGTATACGCGGCTCGACCGGAGTTGCTGGCCCGAGTCGCCCGGGTACGTCAGCGCAGTTTCGAGACAGAGCGGTCCAAGCTCAGCTGATTCGGGGAACCGGCGAGTCGCGGAAGCCTTCCTCCAGCCGCCGGCGGGTCGTCGGCGATACGTCGAGGGCCTCGATTTCCGCCCTGGAAACCCACCGCACCTCCAGGGATTCCGAACTCACCTTGATCTCGCCGCTGACCGGTCGGGCCCGGAAGCAGAGCGAGAACTCTTGTCGCACCTCGCCGTCAGCGAACGCGATGACATGCCCAGGGTCGGTGAAGATGCCCACCAGGCCGACGACCTCGACGAGGATCCCGGTTTCCTCCAGGACCTCCCGGACCACCGTTCCCGCGATGTTCTCGCCGATCTCCTGGACACCCCCCGGCATGCCCCAACGGCCGTTGTCCGACCGCCGCTCCAGCAGCACATCGCCGCCTTCGTTGACGACGAAGGCGGTCACTGCGGGCACGATGCTGTTGGCCTTCGGCGCGTTGGGATCGTCGAAATAGTCAGTACGGCGGCTCATGCTCAACCTTCAATGGGGACGGCTTCGGACCAGACCTTCTCAAAGCTCTGCTGATACGTGGAGACCAGCTCAGCACCGGCGACCTTGCGCAGATGGAGAACCGGCGTCAGAGGCGCGCTCACCCCGTACACCTGCGTGTTCACCAACCACTCGTCATCCGACCGATACAGCGAGTTGTGCAGCGTCGACCGGTGGAGTCGGAATTCGACCCCCGGAACCGAGTACAGGGGGCGGTAGAGCTTCATCACTTCGCGAACCTTGTAGGCCACGCCCTCGCCAATTTCCTCTTCGTCCCCTCGGCGCCGGATCTCTGGGCTGTCCGGATCGCCGAGCAGGATGCGCACCCGAACTCCGCCGGCCGCCTTCAGCCTGAGCAGCTGCGGCCAACGCGGATTCTCGGCAAGGAAAACACCCGCGTGCACCAGCACGCCGATCTCTCGTTCTGCCCTCCCGAACAGCTGGAGCCATAGGTCAGCCGGCACGTAGGAGCGGTGCGGGTAGACCTTCAAAACCTCGGCATCGGCAGCCTCCTTGCGCTGCCCGTCCGGCAGGCCATCCGGCCAGAGATAGCCCTCGTCCTCCCGCAGGAACGCCGAGATGGCAAGACGATGCCGCCGGTACGGCGCCCGCCCTTTGGTGATCCAGCGCTCCACCGTCTTGGGGTCGACCCCAAGGTGCTCCGCCAGGGCATCCACGGCGACGCCTTGCGTCAGCATCGCGGACCTTAACCGCTCGTTCGCCATCCCACCCCCAGGGACGTCCAGGGACGTAATCGCCCCTCAGAACGCTATCGAGGACGTCCCAAGTCGTCCAGAGACGCGGTGACTTCGTCCCGCCCTCCGACGGCACTCTGATGTCACACCACAAGACGGACCGGCTGAGGCGCAGAGCTTGACAGCCTCAACCAGAACCGCCAATCTGAGATACATGTTCAAGCATGTATCTCATGCAGTGGGCGCGGCTACCTGCGCTGACCTGCATGGATGCCTGTACCGAGCTGCACGCGATACCTCGCTGGTTCCGGCGGTGCCCCGTTTTCGGGAGTCCTTCTCAGGTCTACCGCGCCCCCCGGAAGCCGTCGTTCCTTGAGAACTCAACAGTGGACGTGAAGTTGAGGCCGCCGCCTCCTCAGTAAGGCGGCCGGCGCGGCTCAGGTCCGCGCGCTCAGCTTTCTCCGCAGCTCAGCGCTGCGGCCGGCTGCCTCCTCTGCCCGTCCGCCGCTCCGACGGTGTACGGGCGGGGTTGAGGGGAGCCGGGGCCGGCGCGTCCGGCCACTCCATCACCTACTTCGAGGGAGTTCGCATGTTCGGCAAGAAGTCCTCGTCGCAGTCCTCTTCTGACCTGTCGTCGCCGTCGTCGGTGGCGAAGAGCCAGAAGGTCTACGACCGGATCACCTCCGGCAAGTGCAAGGACGCTCGTACGGAGCTGGACGCCGCGCACAGCCGCGGTGCCGGCAAGAAGGCCAGCTAGCTCCGGCTCGTCTCTCTCCTCCCGAACGCAGTGCAGCCCCCGGCGCGGGAACGCCGGGGGCTGCTGTTCGGGTCCCGTTCCTCCACAGAAGGAGCAAGACCCATGAAGTCCATCGCTGCACTTCAGAACCTCGTTACCCCGCTGCCCGTCGACCTGGAGCCGACGGACGCGGAGCTGGACGCGATCGAGTGGGAGCTGCCGCTGATCCTGGCGGAGGTCGACCTGCTCGATGCACAGATCACGGTGCTGGACCGGGCTCCGTCGGAGCTGGATGAGCGGCGGATCCGCCGGGCGGCCCGCAAGGTCCTCACCGCCCGGCGGACGCTGATCAACCAGGCCATCGCGGCCCACCTGCCCGGCGGTGCGGCATGAACGAACGCACCATGCAGGCCGCGCACGCCGACCTGCTGGCCGCGATCGTGGCCGCACTGGATGTGCCTCTGCCGTCGATCGCTGACACGGACGAGCGGCTCTACTACCGGCTGCTCGAGCAGCGTGCCTGCTCCGTGCGGATCCTTCTCCGAGCGAACCTCGCCCACAGCCGCGATCCTTGGCTGGCAGCGAGTTCGATCCGCCGACGGACCGCCGAAGAGCCCGTCACCTACACGCCGTTCGAGTTCACCCGGGACGGAGCGGACCGGTGAACCGCCGGGCGAAAACGCTGCTGGTGCTGGCCCTGGTAGCCGTGGTCGGCATGGCATTCCGGGTCTCCTGGAACGCCCTTCGGGACGTAGCCCGGGCGATCGGCGCGGACGACACGGCGGCGACGCTGTACCCGTTCGTCGTCGACGGGCTGATGGCCCTGGCCCTGGTCGCCGCTCTCGTCCTGACTGATGAGGCCCGCAGGTTCGCCCTGCGGGTCCTGGCCTCCTACACGCTCGCCTCCCTGGTCCTGAACTACGTCCACGGACTGGTGCCCGACCTGCACGCGAAGTCGATCGACTGGACCCGCCTCGCCGAATGGGATCCAGCGAACTGGGCGCTCGTGCTGCTGGCAACGTCGCTGCCGGTCGGATCGATCTACTTCGGCTCCGACCTCGTCGCGAAAGTCCTCCACCACCAGCCCCCGATCGAGCCGAATACGCAGGAATCGACTCAGACTATGGCAAACCAGTCCATGGCTGAGCAGGCTGAACCCCTGGCCGGGCAGAGCGGTCCGGGGGCGGAGGTGGCCTCTTCCCCCACTGCTCCGATCGAGCCGATCGAGGCCCTGCCCCAGCTCGCAGTGGCGGCCGAGTCAACTCGTCCTCGTCGGGCGACCGGTCGAGTCCCTGCGGCTGCCCGATCGACCCGTCCGATCCGCACGGAAGCCGAACTGCTGGCGGAGGCACGGAGTCTGACGGAGTCGTGGCCGGTCGAGAAGCTGACCGGTGAGGGGATCCGCAAGGCCCTGCGTACATCTCCGGCGAAGGCCCGCATCGTGCGGGAAGCGCTGAAGGCGGAGCGCGAGCGTGACTCCGTTGCGGCGGTGGCCGGATGAGCCTGACGTTCGCGGCCTGCTGCGACCCGGATGGAAGAATCCACGGCCTGCCTACCTTCCCGTGGCGCCTGGCCCCCGAAGGTCTGGCCACCCGCCGGCAGTTACGGGCCCTGGGGCTTCGGCCCGGGGGTCAGGACATTGCCGGGCAGGTCCTGCGCCCGCGGTTCCGGCGCGGTCCGCTGACCGCGTTCCTGTACCGCATCGACCGGGCCAAGCCTGTCCGGCCGATGACGCCGGCCAAGACAGTCGCGCTCGCGAAGGCCAACACGGCCCGCCGCACCTGCCCCGCCTGCCGGATGGATGCCGGATACGTCATCCCGGCCTCGCTCGGCATGTGCGTGCCCTGCGCTTACCCCGAGGCGTCGTCCCACGCTGCCTGACCTGCCCGGAAGGGGCTCTCTGTGTTCGCTGAGATCGCGTTCCTGCTCTACGTCGGTCACCTGCTGGCCGACTACCCCCTCCAGAGTGACCGCCAGGCCGCGCACAAGGCCGGATGCGGCCGCACTGGCTGGACGGCCAACCTCGCTCACGCCGCCACCCACATGGTCACCTGCGGACTCCTCCTCACGGCCGGTTCGATGGCTCTGGGATGGCAGCTTCCGCTCCTGCCCGCCGTTGCGGCGGTGCTGTGGATTGGCGTGAGCCACGGGTTCATCGACCGACGCTGGCCCATCGCCGCGTGGATGCGGATTGCCCGCCAGCAGGGCTGGGCCGCGCACGGCGGCGCTGCCCACGTCGACCAGACCGCGCACGTCCTCGCCCTGACCCTGGCCGCGCTCTTCCTGGCCGTGTGACCCCGAAGGAGACCACCAAATGACCAGCACGACCGCATGGCCCGCCAGCGTCATCGCCCGCTACCTGACCAAGGCCGCAGAGATCCTCTCCGACCCGGACGCCACCGTCGACGTCCGCAAGAACCGCGACTTCGGCCACAGCTACGACTGCCGTGGCTGCGGCGTCGGGGGCAGCAGCGGCGACGTCACCAGCATCCACGCCAGCGCCCAGACACACGCCGAAAGCTGCCGCGCGATCCCCCGCCCCACCGCCTGAGGAGGCACCGTGACGAACCTGCCCGAACCCGCCCGCGTCGTCCGGCTCCCGGACGGCACCCACGTCTACGCCGAAGACCTGCCCGCCACGTTCCACGGCCCGCAGGTCGTGCACCAGCACATCCACCAGGCCCCGCCCGACCGCACCGTCCAGCGCATCGCGCTCGGCTCGGGTATCGGGGCCGGCACGGTCGTGGCCGGGGTGTACTTCGGCCCCCTGCTCATCGCCGCGCTGACCGCGATGGCCGCGAACATCGCGTTCCTCGCGTTCCTGGCCCTGGTCCTGGGCTGGTGCGTACACACCGTCGTGAAGTCGGTGGGCAGCCCGCAGGGCGGAGCTGCCGTGAAGAACATGCGCAAGGCCCGCCGCCGTCGCGGCTGACGGTTGCCCGATCCACCCGCCCGCGGGCGGGTGGTGAGGGGAGCCGGACAGCCCGGCCTCGGAGGGAGCGTCATGGCGAAGGACCCGAAGTTCACCGCAGGCGAGACCGCCAAAATCGCCTGGTACACCGCCCGGATGGCCAAGCGCGGAATCGCCAGTCAGACCGTCTACCAGGGCGACTTGGAGCGCAAGGTCGAGCGGATCATCGACGGCGCCCGCGAACGCGACGCCCGTCTGGCAGCCGAGCAGGCCGCCGCCGACAAGGCGGCGCTGAAGGCCAGGGCCAAGAACGCCAGGAACGTCCGCAAGTAGCTGTGCCCCGGGGCAGCCGCCCCTCTCGCCAAAGAATGCGCGGCTGCCCCGGGCCCCACACAACCCGTAGCGAGTCAGAGCAGGAGTTCCAGCATGACCGATACCCCGACCACGCACCTGCGCGCCGTCCCGGACGAGGACGTCGAGCCGGTGATACCGAAGATGGTCGACAACCCGAACCTCCCCGATCCGAAAGTCCGCAGTGAGCGGCGGAAGCCGGTCCTGGCCGGGTGGCTGACCAACCGGCGGGACTTCGCCGCCACCGCCCGACACACGGGCGCGAACCTCGGCTACGCCGCCCTGTTCCACGGTGTCCGCATCCCCGTCTACACGGCCCGTCTGGCCGCCCGCTCGCCGCGCGGCGCCTGCCAGTTCGTCGCCTCCACGAACCGGTGGGTGTGGGACCGCGAGGCGGCCCCGCTGCGCGCGTTCGCCGTCCGCAACGAGGACGCCGAGGAGTACATGCGCCTGTCCAGCCTCCGCGCGGGCCGCGTGAAGCTGCGCGGGCTGGTCACCCTGGTCACCGCCGTGTTCGGCCTCTCCTTCGCCCTGTGGCTCTACGTGCTGGCCCCCGGCTTCCTGTACTCGTTCGCCGCCGGCGGGGTGCTCCTGCTGGGGCTCGGCGGCCAGCAGCCGGACGAGAAGGTCATCGGCCCCGCGGTGCTGAAGACGGAGCTGCAGAAGCTGACCGGGTCGATCGTGCTCCGCGGTCTGGACAGCATCGGCAGCGCGAAAATCTCCGCCGCCATCAAGAAGGGCGGCGACATGAACGGGCTCCGCTTCACCTCGGAGATCGTCCGCGACGGGCCCGGCTACCGCGCCGACCTCGACCTGCCCTACGGCGTCACCCCCGAGGACATCATGGAGGCCCGCAAGCCCCTCGCCTCGGGTCTGCGGCGCAAGGTCGGCTGCGTGTGGCCAGCCCCGGATCCGTCCGAGCATGAGGGACGGCTGGTGCTGTGGGTGGGGGACAAGCCGATGAACGAGACCACCAAACCGGCCTGGCCACTGGCAAAGTCGGGGACGGTGGACCTGTTCAAGCCGGTCGTGTTCGGCAACGACCAGCGCATGCGCGACGTGACCGTCACCCTCATGTTCGCCGCCGTCGTGGTCGGATCCATCCCCCGCATGGGCAAGACGTTCCTGATGCGGCTCCTCCTGCTGATCGCCGCCCTGGACCCACGCGCCGAACTGCACGCGTTCGACTTCAAGGGCACCGGCGACTTCTCCGCCCTCGAGCCGGTCTGCCACCGCTACCGGGCGGGCGAAGAGGACGAGGACATCGAGTACGTCGTGCAGTCCCTGCGCGAGCTGAAGGACGAACTGCGCCGGCGGGCGAAGGTCATCAAGTCCCTGCCCCGTACGCGCTGCCCGGAGTCGAAGGTGACTCCTGGGCTGGCCTCGGACAAGTCGCTCGGACTGCACCCGATCGTCGTCGGGCTGGATGAGTGCCAGGTGGCGTTCGAGCACGAGAAGTACGGCCAGGAGATCGAGGACATCTGCACCGACATCACCAAGCGCGGCCCGGCCCTCGGCATGGTCGGCATGTTCGGCACCCAACGGCCCGACGCGAAGTCCCTGCCCACCGGCATCTCCGCGAACGCGGTCCTCAGGTTCGCGCTGAAGGTGATGGGGCAGCCCGCCAACGACATGATCCTGGGTACTTCGATGTACAAGGCCGGGTACCGGGCCACGATGTTCTCCCGCTCCGACCGAGGCATCTGCTGGATGGCCGGTGAGGGCGACGACCCGCGCATCGTCGCTTCCGCGTTCGTGGACGCGGTGGCCGCCGAAGCAGTCGTGGCCCGCGCCCGCACCGCCCGCGAGGAGTACGGCAACATCACCGGCCACGCCACCGGCGCCGGTCCTGAGACGAGCTCCGGCATGGATGTCCTGGCCGACGTGCTGAAGGTGGTCCCGGCCTCGGAGAAGTCGGTGTGGTGCGAGCGGATCGCCACCCGCCTCGCAGAACTGCGTCCCGACACCTACACCGGGTGGAAGGGCGAGAACGTCACCGCCGCACTCAAGCCCTGGGGGATCAAGACCGGGCAGGTGTGGGGCCAGACCGACGACGGCGCAGGCAAGAACCGCCGCGGCATCGACCGCGCCGATCTGACGGCCGCGATCACCCGCCGCGACGCCGACCGGGCCGCCTGAACACCCCCAGCACACCCGCTAGACCTAGCACCCGCCGCCGCTAGGTCTAGCACCCCCGCTAGCACCCCCACGCTGCCCTGACCTGCGTTTTAGCGCCTAGCAGCACCTCTGCCCAACCCCCCGGAAACGCCCTGATGACGGGAAGGGACCACCCATGCTCACCGCTAGCTCCCTGGCCATCCTCGGCCTCGGTATCTACGCCGCACTCTGCGGGATCAGCCCGTTCGGAACGTGCCGCAAGTGCGACGGACTCGGCGCCCGCATCACCACCGACCGCCACGGCCGGCCGAAGGCCACCGGCGTCTGCCGCCGCTGCCACGGCCAGGGCAAGCGCCTGCGCCTCGGCCGCCGCCTGCTCAACCACAGCCGCGACATCCACCGCGCTGGCGCCCGCTGACCCCGGACAGCAGAAAGCCGGTGGCCGCCCGCCATCAGGCGGGCCCCGCTCGACAGGGCGAGCTAGGCGGACACGGCCACCGGCAAGACCCCGAGCTTGTCAGCACCCGGGGCCCCAGCAGCCTCCCAGCCACCCCAAGCGCCGTCAAAGGAGATTCCGGCATGGCCATAACGGTCTCGCTCGTCGCGCTCTTCGGACTCGTCCTGTACTTCCTCCTGCGCAACGGATCCCTCAGCTACGGCGGCGCATTCACCGCCGCCGGATTCGGCTTCTTCCTCGCCTCCACCGGCGCCGCCGGACCCATCAACCAGATGGCCACCGCCATCGTGCAGGCCATCCCCAACCTCTAGGGCCGCCCGTGTTCCTCGAGATCCGCGTCATCTGCCACCCGGCCGACACCGACCACGTCACCGCGGCACTCGCCCGTGCCTTCACCACCGGCACGGCCCGCCAGTACCCCACCCGCGACGGACTCATGACCCGCCTCTACATCACCGCCACCCACCGCCCCCAGAACACTGCCGCCGACTCCGACACCGAGGCCGAGTGAGGAGACAGCGCATGTACCGGCTCCGCATCCACCGGGCCACCTGGCCCCGTCCGGCCCTGGTCCTGACCGACACCCCCAACCCCGCTTGTGTCGACTGCCGCGGCGAGGGCGGCCACAACCGCGACTACGGCGACCACGAGACCGGCGAATACGCCGGCACGGAGTGGGAGACCTGCCACTGCTGGGACGAGAACCGCCGCTGGACCCTGCTCCCGCTCCCTCGCCTGCCCCGGCGTCAGCACACCAGCCCGGACCCGTGTGGCGACGAACCCCCGTTCTGAAAAAGCCGAAGGGCGGCCCCCGTCTCGCCAAAGCCGGGGCCGCCCTCATCTCCCGATCGACTCAAGACCCGGAGGACTCCAGCATGACCCACCCCACTGACTTCCCGCGAGACCCTGCGCGGCCGGCCTTACTGCCGCACCTGCGAACCGCGCTCTGGCTCGCCGGAATCGGCTTGCCCGTCATGCCGCTACGAGAAGGCAAGCGTCCGTTCGGGAACTGCCGCGCCTGCTCCGGCTCGACCTGCGGGGACCGGCCCCACATGAAGGCGGCGGGGACCTGCCAGTGCCCCGCCCCCTGCCACGCGTGGGGCGCCGCCACAACCGATCCGGACGTCCTCGCCTCGCCCGCGTGGGCGGCCTCGTGGCGGCAGGCACACGCCGTCGCCTACCACCCGGGCGGTGCCGACCTCACCGTCGTGGACCTCGACAACCCCGACGCGGTCGCGTGGGCCCGCCATAACCTGCCCACGACCAAGGTCGTGACGACCACCCGGGGCGAGCACTGGATCTACCGAGGCGCCATGCGCTCGGTCAACGGCGTCCGTGAGGGCGTCGACCTGAAGTCCACCATGGCCTACGCCCAGTGGCGCGGCACCGGCACCGGGACAATGGCGCCCTTGCCTGAAGCCGTGCGTGCGCTGGCCGCGAAGAAGCCGGCCGCGGCCCGGCCGTCCTGCGCCATCACCGTGCCCGCGCTGGCCGGCGCTGGGGAGTGCCCGCACCGCTCGCCCGTCTATCTGGAGCGGGGCATCGCCATGGCGGAGAAGCGCATCAAAGAGGCACCCGACGCCATCCACAAGACCGTCTACCGGACGTTCCTCGCCGTGCTATCCGCCCACGGCCGGTGCGGCTGCCTCACCGAAGCGGACATCGGGCGGCTGTTCACCGCCGCGCAGGAGAAGGGTGAGTCCCTGCGGAGCTGCGAGGACGCCTGGTCAAACGCCCGTACGAAGCTGGGGATGTAGCCATGGCTGAGGAGGAGAAGACTCCAGCCCGCGAGATCATCACCGATTACGCACAGGCGCACTTCCGGTACTTCCGCACCACCGAAGGGACCGTGTACGCGCAGAAGAACGGCCATCCCGTCGCCCGGCCCATCCGCTCCCAGGGCACGACCGGCAGTCACCGACAGGAACTCATGGTGGGCCTCTTCCATGACGGGCTCGGGGTGTTCAACGGCACCGCGCTCAAGGAGGCGTTGGACTTGATCGAAGCACTCGCGCTCAGCCAGGACGTACAGGCCACCCACATCCGCGTAGCGCCCGGGTTCGACGGCGCGACCTGGCTCGACCTGGGCCGCGACGACGGCAAGTCCGTCCGCATCCACCCCACCGGCTGGGACATCCTCACCCCCGACCCGCGAGAAGTGTGCTGGCGGCGCACCCAGCTCACCGGCGAACTCCCCCTCCCAGCCCCAGACACCGACGGCAAGGGCATCGACCTGCTCCTGCGGCTGTGCAACTTTGCCAACGCCGAGAGCGAGTGCCTGGCCATCGCGTGGCTGATTGGCTGCCTTGAGCCGTCCGTGCCCGTCCCCGCACCGTTCCTCACCGGCCCCCAGGGCGCCGGGAAGTCGACCGGCGGGCGGATGCTGGTGCGGATCATCGAGGGCATGAGCGGCGACCTACGCCGGGCACCGAAGGACGAGGAGAACCTGATCACAGCCGTCGCCGCCGGATGGGTCACCGCCCTGGACAACCTCTCCCACCTGCCCCCGGACCTCTCCGACCTCATGTGCTGCATCGTCACCGGCGCCGAGAGCATCAAACGCGCACTGTTCAGCGACGGCGACGTCTACCGCTCCCGCTACCGCCGCCCGCTGCTGCTGACCGGCATCGACGTGGGAGTCATCCGCCCCGACCTCGCCGAACGACTCCTGCCCCTGCGCCTGGAACGTCCCCGCGTGCGGCGCACGGAGGCGGAGCTGTGGGCGGAGTACGAGCAAGTGTTGCCCGTCATCCTCGGCTCGCTACTGGACCTCACCGTGAAGGTACGCGCCACCGAGGCCGACATCCCCACCGACCTGCGCATGGCCGACTTCGCCCACCTCTGCGCCCAGCTCGACGCAGCCAACGGCTTCGGCACGCTGAACGCCTACCGGGCCAGCCTCGACGACCTCAACGACGACGTCATCGAAGGTGACCTCCTCGCCCAGACCGTCCTCAAGCACGCCGCCGGCATCAACCCGGGCGAGGACGTCCGGATGACCTCCACAGAGTGGCTGCACGCCCTCACCCAGCTCTACACCGGCGAGGACTGCCGTCCCCTACCCAAGGGCTGGCCCACCACGGGCAAGGTGCTCTCCGACCGCCTCAAGCGGCTCCAGCCGACGCTCGCCGCACGCGGCGTACTCGTCGACTGGGGCCGCACCAAAACCGCCCGCTACATCGAAATGACCCGACCCGCTGCCCCAACGCCCGGCCAGCAGGAAGCCGCGTTCTAACCAGCCCCCGCCACGACCATCCGCGCACAAGCAAGAGGAGCACGCGCCACCCGTAGCGCGTGCTCCTCTTGTAGTTCCGGCGGCTTGCCGCCGCTGCAAGGGACGTGCCGCGCAGCGGCCCCCTTTCACGTTCTAAGACGCACCGCACCACAACAGAAACTCCCTCTCCTTTTTTCTAAGAGAAGAGATGCTGCGTCACCCACGTCACCGCATGCCAGCAAACGGCTCGTGACCTGCGGCTATACCGGTGACGCAGACGGCCCACGGCTGCGTCATCACACGTCACCCGCGTCACCTGCCAGCGTCACCCGGTGACACGGGTGACACAGACGGGTGACACACCACCGCACCCCGTGTCACCAAAAACCGCAGGTCAGACGGGCAAATGACACAGACGACGCGGTGACGCAGAAATCCGCACCTCGGACACACACCCGCCGGAGGAGCAATGCCCGCCGAGAGTGACTCCCGCGCCATCCTGCGGGGCGGACTCCCCGACCGTTACCTCAACCCCGACGACGTCGCCGAAATCCTCGACGTCCCCGTAGAGACCCTCTACCAGTGGCGCAAGAAGCGGACCGGCCCGCCCGGGTTCCGCGTCGGCAAGCACACCCGCTACGACCCCGCCGACCTCTACGACTGGATCGCCGAGCAGAAGCGCAAGGACATCAGCCAAGCCGCCTAACTCACCACACCACCGCCGAGGGCGGGCCCACCCGGGCCCGCCCTCGGCGCTTGCCCAGAAAGGCCCATACGTGGCAGGCCACATCCAAGACCGGTGGTTCAAGACTGAGCAGGGACCCGACGGCAAGCCCCGTCGGATCAAGACCGACCGCTACGGCAGCGGCATGCGCTACCGCGCCCGGTTCATCGGACCGGACGGCACGGAGAAGTCGAAGAGCTTTCCCGACAGGCAGAAGCGGCTCGCCGAGAAGTGGCTGGCACACATCGAGGCGGATATGTCCCGGGGGCAGTACATCGATCCCGCCGCCGGCCGAATCACGTTTCGGGAGTACGGAGAGAAGTGGCTCGCGTCGCTGACAACGGATATGACGACGCGGTCGTCTGTCGAGGTGCAGATCCGCAAGCACGCGTTCCCGTACCTCGGCACGCGGCCCCTCGACTCCTTCCGGCCGGAGCACATCCGTGACTGGCTGAGCGAGCTGGAGCAGGTCCTGCCGGTCTCCTCGTACCGGCGCGTCATCTTCGCGAGTGTGTCCGCCGTACTCGCTGCCGCGGTGGATGACGAGTTGCTGGCGAAGAACCCGTGCAAGGCCCGTACAGTCCGGACGCCTGCGCCGGTCGCGCCGCGGGTCAGGCCGTGGACAGCCGGGCGACTCTTCGCCGTCCGGGCGGCGCTGCCGAAGCGGTACCGGGCGGTGGCCGATGCCGGCGGGGGACTGGGGCTCAGGCAGGGTGAGATCTTCGGCCTGCAGGACGACCCCGAGGACTTCCGCGGTGAATGGCTACGGGTGGCCAATCAGGTGAAGGTGGCGAACGGGCACCTCGTCTTCGGTCCGCCCAAGCGGGAAAAGGAACGGGATGTGCCGCTCCCCCGCCGTATCGGGCAGGTGCTGCGGGAACACCGCGAGGAGTTCCCTCCGGTGGACGTGACGCTTCCCTGGCTGAAGCCGGACGGGCCGCTCGTCACCAAGCGGCTGCTGTTCTCCCTCCCGGGCGGGGGCGCGGTGCGGCGCACCGACTTCAACACCCGCGTGTGGAAGTTCGCCCTCGTGCAGGCTGGCGTCATTCCGCAGCCGCGGCCGGGCGAGCGCCACCAGGCCGCGCGCGAGCACGGGATGCACGCGCTGCGGCACTTCTACGCGTCCGTCCTGCTGGACTCCGGGGAGAACATCAAGGCGCTGAGCACGTACCTCGGACACGGCGACCCCGGCTTCACACTCCGGGTCTACACGCACCTGATGCCGAGCAGCCACGAGCGCACCCTGCGGGCCGTCGATGAGGTCTACCGGGCGGCCGATCCGGCGTCTGACGGCCCACAGACGGCCCAGGAGGGTTGAAACGGGTCCGGGCCGACGGCTGAGTGCCGTCGGCCCGGGGTGCCGTGTGACTGGAGTATCGCCGCTGACCTGCGGTTACAGGACCGGGAGGTTCTTGCGGAGTTCGAAGGCCGTGACCTCCGAGCGGTACTCCTCCCACTCCTGCTTCTTGTTGCGGAGGAAGAAGTCGAAGACGTGCTCGCCGAGGGTTTCGGCCACCAGTTCGCTGCGTTCCATCAGGGCGATGGCCTCGCCGAGATTCTGCGGGAGGGGTTCGATGCCCATCGCGCGGCGTTCCGCGTCGGACAGGGCCCAGACGTCGTCGTCGGCGCCGGCCGGGAGTTCGTAGCCCTCCTCGATGCCCTTCAGGCCCGCCGCCAGGAGCACGGCGTACGTGAGGTAGGGGTTGGCGCCCGAGTCGATGGAGCGGACCTCGACGCGGGAGGAGCCTGTCTTGCCCGGCTTGTACATCGGGACGCGGATCAGGGCCGAGCGGTTGTTGTGGCCCCAGCAGATGTACGAGGGGGCCTCCCCGCCGGAGCCGGCCGTGCGGGAGGAGCCGCCCCAGATGCGCTTGTAGGAGTTGACCCACTGGTTGGTGACGGCTGCCGTCTCGGCGGCGTGCTTGAGCAGGCCCGCGATGAAGGACCGGCCGACCTTCGAGAGCTGGTACTCCGCGCCCGACTCGTAGAAGGCGTTGCGGTCGCCCTCGAAGAGGGAGAGGTGGGTGTGCATGCCCGAACCCGGGTACTCCGAGAAGGGCTTCGGCATGAAGGTGGCCTGCACGCCCTGCTCCAGGGCGACCTGCTTCATCACCAGGCGGAAGGTCATGATGTTGTCGGCCGTGGAGAGCGCGTCGGCGTAGCGGAGGTCGATCTCCTGCTGGCCCGGGGCGCCCTCGTGGTGGCTGAACTCGACCGAGATGCCCATCGACTCGAGCATGGTGATCGCCTGGCGGCGGAAGTCCATGCCCACGTTCTGCGGAGTGTGGTCGAAGTAGCCGGAGTTGTCGGCCGGGACCGGACGGGTGCCGTCCAGCGGCTTGTCCTTCAGCAGGAAGAACTCGATCTCGGGGTGGGTGTAGAAGGTGAAGCCCAGGTCCGAGGTCTTGGCCAGGATGCGCTTGAGGACGTAGCGCGGGTCCGCGAAGGACGGGGAGCCGTCCGGCATCAGGATGTCGCAGAACATCCGGGCGGTCCCGGGGGCCTCGGCGCGCCACGGCAGTATCTGGAAAGTGCTCGGGTCCGGCTTGGCGATCATGTCGGACTCGTAGACCCGCGCGAAGCCCTCGATCGCGGAGCCGTCGAAACCGATGCCCTCGTCGAAGGCCTGCTCCAGCTCCGCGGGGGCGACCGCGACGGACTTCAGGAAGCCCAGTACGTCGGTGAACCACAGGCGCACGAAGCGGATGTCGCGCTCCTCAAGCGTCCGGAGGACGAATTCCTGCTGCTTGTCCATGCCTTCATCCTCGCAGTTCAGACGGCCTGTGCACCACCACCGCGAGGGTTTGGGCACAGTCGGGCCGGCCCAGTATCGCCAGC
The DNA here is from genome assembly GCF_045208355.1 of Streptomyces sp. NBC_01546. NCBI lineage: Bacteria > Bacillati > Actinomycetota > Actinomycetes > Kitasatosporales > Streptomycetaceae > Streptomyces > Streptomyces sp. NBC_01546. The sequence continues at coordinate 5,647,904 of NZ_CP109379.1, read as the reverse complement.
GGTGGTTTCCGCCACATTACGCACCCGGCAAAGCTCGCGGCACCCCCGCACTGACCGTGGACCGGTCATGAGCATTACCATCTGCGCCCATGGGGGGCCGGCAGCACACGCGCGGGGGGCGTCACACACGTCCCGGCCTTCCGCGCGCCGTCCTGCTGACGGCCTACGGCGGGCTCGTCGGCGGACTCGTCGGCGTGCTCATCGGAGTGCTCGCCGGAGTGCTGCTCTTCTGCGCGCGGCCCGGTGAACCCCATGCCCCGACGGCCGTCCAGGCGCACGAGCCGACCCACGCCGTCTGCGTGTCCCCGCACGACCTGCCCGGCTGCTCGCCCCTCGCGCACGTGATGCCGGGGCTGCTGCCCGTGCCGCCGCCCGCCGTGACCGTGGCCGGCGGCGAACCGCCGCCCGTCGCCGCGACCGGCGGTCCGGGCCGGATCCGGGCTCCCCTGGCGCTTGCGCGCGCCCCCGACCTGCATGTCCTCCAGGTGCTGCGGACCTGACGGGTCCGGTTTCGCGTCCATCCACCCCCCTCAGCAGAAGGAACCAGGGCACCATGGCCAGCAAGTCCGGAAAGACCACAGACCAGCACTCCCGCCAGGCGCGCATAGCCGAGATGCGCCGGGCCGACAAAGCGCGGGACCGGCGCAACAAGGCGATCGCGATCACGACCTCGGCGGTCATCGTCGTCGGCCTGGTCGGTTTCGGCGCCTGGGTGATGATCGACCAGAAGCAGACCGAGCAGCGCAAGAAGGACGCCGTCGAACTGGCCCGCAAGACGCCGGTCGACGGCGAGCAGACCTGGGACGCGAAGAACCTCGGCCGCAACCACGTCGAGACCCCGGTGAAGTACGAGATGAACCCCCCGGTCGGCGGTGACCACCACCCCCGCTGGATGAACTGCAACGGCGACGTCTACAAGAGCCCGGTGCCCGAGGTGAACGCCGTGCACTCGCTGGAGCACGGCGCGGTCTGGGTGACCTACAACGACAAGGCCGCCCAGGGCGACCTGGACAAGCTCGCCGAGACGGTGGCCAAGACCCCGTACACGCTGATGAGCCCGGTCAAGGAGCAGGCCGGCGCGATCATGCTCAACGCGTGGGGCAAGCAGCTGACGGTGGAGAAGGCGGACGACCCGCGCGTGGCGCAGTTCTTCACCAAGTACGTGCAGGGCCCGCAGACCCCGGAGCCGGGCGCGGCCTGCACCAGCGGGGTGGCCGGCCAGTGAGCCGGCCGTCCGGCCGCACCCCCCGTACGTACTGGGTCGCCGGCACGGCCGTGCTGCTGGCGCTGCTGTTCGCGGCGGCCGCCACGGTCACCGCCGCGACCGGCGACACCGGTACGCCGGCCCGCACACCGGCGTTGCACTCACCGGACGCGGGCTTCGCGCGGGACATGGCGGTGCACCACCAGCAGGCGGTGGAGATGTCGTTCATCGTGCGGGACCGCACCCAGGACGAGGCGGTCCGCAGCCTCGCCTACGACATCGCCAACACCCAGGCCAACCAGCGGGGCATGCTGCTCGGCTGGCTGGACCTGTGGGGGCTGCCGAAGGTGGTGGCGGGAGAGCCGCCCATGTCCTGGATGGGCACGTCAGGGGCCGGCGGCGAGCACACCGGCCACGGCGGTCACGGCGAGCAGCACGGCGGGCAGGCCGCCAAGCCCGGCGCGCTGATGCCCGGCATGGCCACCAAGGAGGAGCTCGCCCGGCTGGCCGCGGCCTCCGGCCGGGACGCCGAGGTGCTCTACCTCCAGCTGATGACCGACCACCACAAGGGCGGCGTCGCGATGGCCGAGGGCTGTGCGCGGCTGTGCGAGACGCCGGTCGAGCGGGAGCTGGCGCAGGGCATGGTCGACGCGCAGCGCTCGGAGCTCACCTTGATGGCGGACATGCTGGGGCAGCGCGGGGCTGCGCCGCGCGGGTGACGGGACACGCCCGTACGGTGGTGGGAGGGCGCCTCCCACCCGTATGGGCGTGCACGCGTGTAGTGCGCCTGTATTCCGCCCGTGCCGGACGGAGACGCCGCGGCGGACGCGTCCGCGTCCCGCCGCACATCGGCGCTCAGGAGGTTGATGCGATGACCACCGCCGGAGAGATCATGCACGCCGGGGCCCAGTGGATCCCCGCCACCGAGACCCTGGACCGGGCCGCTCAGCTGATGGCCCGCCTCAATGTGGGCGCGCTGCCCATCAGCGACAAGACGGAACGGCTCTGCGGGATCCTGACCGACCGCGACATCGTCGTCGGCTGTGTGGCCAAGGGGCACAACCCGGCGAAGGTGACGGCCGGTGACATGGCCCAGGGCACGCCGCGCTGGATCGACGCGGGTGCGGACGTCTCCGAGGTCCTGGAGGAGATGCAGAGCCACCAGATCAAGCGGCTGCCGGTGATCCGGAACAAGAAGCTCGTCGGCATGATCAGCGAGGCCGACCTGGCCAAGCACCTCACGGACGACCAGATCGCCGGCTGGGCGGAGAAGGTCTACGCGCGGTCCTGACCGGCCGGACAAGTCCTCAGCCGGACAGGAGCTCAGCCGGACAGGTCCTCAAGCGTGCTGGACCGCCCGGGCCACCTGGTCCGGGCGGTCCAGCATGACCAGGTGTCCGGCGGGCTCGACGAGCTCGAAGCGGGCTCCGAGCCGGTCGGCGAGGTCCGCCTGCCGGGCCGGCCAGCGCAGGGCGCGGCGGCCCCCGGAGCCGTCGTGGGCCGCGAGGACGGTGGCCGGCGCGGTCAGCGGGTGCGTCCCGCGCAGGGCCAGTACCTCGGCGGCCGTGTCCGGGTAGCCCGCGTTCTCCAGCAGGGCCCCGCGCCAGACGCGGCCGGTGCGGTAGCAGCGGCGTACGAGGTCCCGCGCGGCCGGATCACCGCCGCCGGTGCGGGAGGCCCGTACGGTCGCCCGCCGGGCCGCCGGTCCCAGTGCGGCGGGCAGTCCGGCGGCGGTCACCGCCCGGCCGAGCGCGCGGGCGGCGGCGGTGCGCAGCGCCGCGGGCAGCAGGGTTCGGGGGGCCTCCTCCACGCTGGAGTCGACCAGCACCAGGGCGGCGGTGCGCTCCGGGTGGAGGCGGGCGAAGGCCTCGGCGTGGAATCCGGCGATCGAGTGCCCGACGACGGTGACGGGGTCCGTGAGACCCAGCGCGTCCAGCAGTCCGGCGATCCGGTGGGCCTCCCCGGCCGCGGTCGCCGGCGCGGTGGCGGGGCCGCTGAGACCGTGCCCGGGGCGGTCGAAGCGGACGACGGTGCGGCCCCGGGCGACCAGCAGGGCGGCGACCTCGTCCCAGTCGAACCAGGCCATGGCGAGCCCGGCGCTGAGCACGACCACCGGCCCGCGGCCCTCGGTCACGACGTGCAGCGGGACCCCGTCCACCCGCACGAACCGGCCGACGCCGTTCCCGCAGCGCGTGTTTCCGAACCGCGTGGTCATGTACCGCGTGTTCCCGTGCGGCGTGGTCATGTACGGCCCTCCCGGTGGACGGAGTACGCGAGCAGACCCAGCCACAGCGCGACGAACAGCACCTGGAGCCGCTGCCCGGCGCCCAGGGCCCAGGTTCCGTGCCCGGCGGTGAACAGCGCGATGGCGGACAGGGTCCAGACGGTGGCGAGCAGTTCGAGGGCGACGAGCACGGGCCCGTAGCGGGCGAGCGGGGCGAACCAGCCGTAGCGGCGGGCGGCGACGGTGAGGGCCACGACCCCGACGAGGGCGCCGGTCATGGCCAGGCTGCTGCTGACGGCATGGGCCTGATGGGTGGCGGGGACCAGCCCGGCGGTCTCGCGGGCGGCGCACCCGGGGTCCACGGTGGGCGCGCAGCTCAGCGGCAGCCAGGCGTCGGCGGCGGTGGCCGCGCCGAACAGGGTGACCCCGGCCCAGCCGACGACCGCCCACGGGCGGCGGGACTCGGCGTGCCGCACCAGCCGGAGCAGCGCCAGCAGTCCGCCGAGGAAGGCGAACAGCCCGGCGGTGAAGTCGGTGGCCCGGAACAGGCCGCCGAGCGGCTGGTCCTGGGCGGCCAGCTCGCTCACGTACGTCTCGATGGGGTTCAGGCCCGTGGAGAGGACGACTTCGAGCACCCACGCGGTGTAGGCGGCGGCGCCCAGGCCGATGAGCGTCGCGACCGGCCAGGCGGTGCGCGGAGAGAGACCATGAGGGGACATAGTGTGACTAATCCTATGCAAATGCAGCGTCGGTCCTCCGATCGGATACCCACCCCGGGTAACGTCCCCGCCTGACGTGCAGTTCCCGGCGAGCCGCCGCGCCGCTCGGGGGCGCGGCAACACCCGACCGTTAGGTGCTCCCATGCGCTCTCTTCCGACCCGTCGCGCCCTGCTCGGTGCATCCGCCGCCGTCGCCGTCACCGGTGCCGGTTCAGGGCTGATCTCCGCCTGTGCCCGCCCTCCCGGACCGGACTCCGGCCACGGCGGGCAGGCCGGCCAGGGCCGCCACGGCTCCATGCACCACGGCGGCTCCGCCGCCGACGGACCCGAGGGGTACGTCGACCCCGCCGGGCCGGAGGTCAAGGCCGCCGAGGCCGCCCGCAAGGCCACCGGGCCGCTCACCGAGGTCAAGCTCACCGCCACCGCCACCCCGCTCGACCTCGGCGGCGGGCACACCGTCCGCTCCTGGGCGTACGGGGACCGGCTGCCCGGCAAGGAGGTGCGGGTCACGGCGGGCGGCACCCTCGCCCTCACCCTGGCCAACAACCTGCCCGAGGCCACCTCCCTGCACTGGCACGGCCTCGCGCTGCGCAACGACATGGACGGGGTGCCCGGGCTGACCCAGCGGGACATCGCCCCGGGCGGCTCGTTCGCGTACCGGTTCGCCGTCACGGAGCCGGGGACGTACTGGTTCCACCCCCACACCGGTGTCCAGCAGGACCGCGGCCTGTACGCCCCGCTCATCGTCGAGGACCCGAAGGAGCCCCTCTCCTACGACAAGGAGTGGGTGGTGGTGCTGGACGACTGGATCGACGGGGTCGACGGCGCCACCCCGGACGCCGTCCTCGCCGAACTCCGCAAGGGCCAGGGCGACTCCGCCCACGCCGCCCACGCCCAGCCGACCGCCGGCAGCGGGCCCTCGCGCCTGCTCGTGGGCGCCGACAGCGACGTCCTCGGCAAGGAAGCCGGCGATGTCGCCTACCCCCACTACCTGATCAACGGCAAGGTCGCGGACGACCCGTCGGTCTTCACCGCCCGCCCCGGCGACCGGATCCGGCTGCGCCTGATCAACGCGGGCGGGGACACCGCCTTCCGGATCGCCCTCGGCGGCCACGAACTGACGGTCACCCACACGGACGGCTTCCCGGTGGAGCACGCGAAGACGGGCTCGCTGCTGCTGGCCATGGGCGAGCGGTACGACGTACTGGTCACCGCGCAGGACGGGGTGTTCCCGCTGACCGCGCTGGCCGAGGGCAAGGGGCAGTCGGCGCTCGCGGTACTGCGCACCGGTACGGGGACGGCGCCCACCGCCGCGACCCGCCCCGCCGAGCTGGACGGGCTCCCGCTGATGGCGGACGCGCTCAAGCCCGCCGAATCCGCGGCGCTGGCCCCGCGCGAGCCGGACCGGACGGTCCAGATCCGGCTGACCGGATCGATGTCCCGGTACAACTGGGCCTTCGACGGCAAGCCCTACACACCGGACCAGCGGCATCCGGTGAAGGCGGGCGAGCGGGTCCGCCTGGAGTTCCGCAACGCGACGCCGATGTGGCATCCGGTCCACCTGCACGGGCACACCTTCGCGCTGGGCGGCGAGGCGGGCGGCGCCCGCAAGGACACCGCGATCCTGCTGCCGGGCGGGAGGCTGACGGCCGACTTCGACGCGGACAACCCGGGGCTGTGGATGACGCACTGCCACAACGTCTACCACTCGGAGTCCGGGATGATGACCGTGCTCGGCTACCAGCTGTAGGCGGCCGTCGAGGGAAAACCCGGCGGGGGCCGGGCGGGGGCGTGGCACTCTTGCGGTGATCACGACTGCTGCGACATAAGGACGCCCCCGCCGGTATGAGCACCCCGCCGAACCCGCCCAGCACCCCGAACGGCCCGCCGACGGAACCGGCCGGCACGCCCATACCCGAGGCGGCCCCGGTAACCGGGCCGCCCGCGCAGGCCCCGGCACCCACGCAGCCGCCGTCGCTCGAGAAGAAGCCGTCGCTCGAGAAGAGCCCGTCGCCCGCACAGCCCCCGTCGCCCGAAGAGCCGTCGCCCGAAGAGCCGTCGCCCGCGCAGAACCCGTTCACACAGAACCCGTTCGCCCCGCCCTCCCCGGATGCGCCCGCTCCCCCGGCTCGCCCGACGGGCCCCGCGGCCGGTCCCGGCTTCGGCCCCGGATTCGGCCCCGGCGGCCCCGGCGGCCCCGGCGGCCCCGGCAATCCGTGGGCCCAGCCCGGACCCGGCTTCGGCGGGGTCCCGTACCAGGGGTACCCGCAGGTCGCCCCGGCCACCAACGGTCTGGCCGTCGCCGCCCTGGTCGTCGGCATCACCGGCATCCTGCTCGGCCTCGTCCCCTTCTTCTTCTGGGCCGGCGCCATCCTCGCCGCGACCGCCCTGGGCCTGGGCATCGGCGCGCTGGTGCGCTCCTCCAACGGCGCCCCGCGCAAGGCGATGGCCGTCACCGGAACCGTCCTCGGCGTACTCGGTCTCGGCGCCGCCGTCGGCGGGGTCTTCCTCACCGCCCTCGTCGTGGAGAAGGCCGCCGACCGGGCCGGGCGCGGCCTCGACCGGCACGAGCGCGAGCTGATCCCCTACCCCGACTCCTCGCCGACCTTCTCGCCGAAGCCCTGGCCGAAGCCCTCGCCCACGCCCTCCAAGGTTCCGGGCCTGACCAGCGCGCTGCCGTTCGGCGAGACCTTCACGTACGACAACGGCGTCAAGGTGAGCCTCTCGGCGCCGAAGAAGTACCAGCCGAAGGGCATCATCGCCCGCGAGCGGGTGAAGAACGCGATCCAGATCACCGTCACCATCACCAACGGCTCGACCGAGCCGCACGAGGTGATCTACGCCGTGCCCAACGTCCGCGACGACAAGGGCATGACCGCCGAGATGGTCTTCGACAGCGGCGGCACCGGCGGCGGCGTCCCGAAGATGATCAGGGGCTCCATCCTGCCCGGCGAGTCCGCCAGCGGGGTCGTGGCGTTCGAGGTCCCCGAGGGCACCTCGAGCATCAGCGCGGACATCTCCGCCGGCACCAGGCTCGCGGACGTGAAGTACGCCGGTCCCGTCACCTGACCCGGCGCTCCGGAGCGGAAATCAGGCGGGGCCCAGGACATCGCGTCAGAAAGACGATTAGACTGGGCCCGTGCCTCAACTACGTCTCGCTCTGAATCAGATCGACTCGCACGTCGGCAACATCGCCGCCAACGCGGACTCGGTCGTCCACTGGACCCGGCACTCCGCCGAGCAGGGCGCCCATCTCGTGGCGTTCCCGGAGATGGTGCTGACCGGGTACCCCGTCGAGGACCTCGCCCTGCGCGAGTCCTTCGTCGAGGCCTCCCGCACCGGCCTGCGCGAGCTCGCGCGGCGGCTGGCGGACGAGGGGCTCGGCGAGCTGCCGGTCGTCGTCGGCTACCTCGACCGCACGGAGAAGGCGGCGCCGCGGCTCGGCCGCCCGGCCGGCTCCCCGGAGAACGCGGCCGCCGTGCTGCACCGCGGCGAGGTTGTGCTGCGCTTCGCCAAGCACCACCTCCCCAACTACGGCGTGTTCGACGAGTTCCGGTACTTCGTGCCGGGCGACACCCAGCCGGTCGTCCGGGTCCGCGGCATCGACGTGGCCCTGGCCATCTGCGAGGACCTCTGGCAGGAGGGCGGCCGCGTCCCGGCCACCCGGTCCGCCGGGGCCGGACTGCTGATCTCCATCAACGCCTCCCCGTACGAGCGCAACAAGGACGACCTGCGCCTCGAACTGGTCCGGAAGCGGGCGCAGGAGGCCGGCTGCACCCTCGCCTACGTGGCGATGATCGGCGGCCAGGACGAGCTCGTCTTCGACGGGGACTCGATCGTCGTCGACGGCAGCGGCGAGGTCATCGCCCGCGCCCCGCAGTTCTCCGAGGGCTGCGTGCTCGTCGACCTCGACCTGCCCGCCGCGCAGGCCGAGGCCCCCGAGGGCGTGGTGGACGACGGGCTGCGCATCGACCGGGTGGTCCTGTCCGAGGAGCCGGTGGAGCCGTACGAGCCGGTCGTCCCCGGCGGGTACGCCGACCGCCTCGACGATGACGAGGAGATCTACGACGCGCTGGTCGTGGGCCTGCGCGCGTACGTCAGGAAGAACGGGTTCCGCTCCGTCCTGATCGGTCTCTCCGGCGGCATCGACTCCGCCCTGGTCGCCGCGATCGCCTGCGATGCCATCGGCGCGCAGAACGTCCACGGCATCTCGATGCCCTCGAAGTACTCCTCGGACCACTCCAGGGGCGACGCGGCCGATCTGGCCGAGCGCACCGGTCTGAAATTCCGCACCGTGCCGATCGAGCCGATGTTCGACGCGTACATGGGCTCGCTGGGCCTCACCGGCCTCGCCGAGGAGAACCTCCAGTCCCGGCTGCGCGGCACCATGCTGATGGCGGTCTCCAACCAGGAGGGCCACATCGTGCTGGCCCCGGGCAACAAGTCGGAGCTGGCCGTCGGCTACTCCACGCTCTACGGGGACTCGGTGGGCGCGTACGGCCCGATCAAGGACGTGTACAAGTCGGACGTCTTCCGGCTCGCGCAGTACCGCAACCGGGCCGCGGCCGAGCGCGGCGAGATCCCGCCGATCCCGGAGAACTCGATCGTGAAGCCGCCGAGCGCCGAGCTGCGCCCGGGCCAGGTGGACACGGACTCGCTGCCGGACTACCCGGTGCTGGACGCGATCCTGGCCCTGTACGTGGACCGCGACCAGGGCCTGGAGGAGATCGTCGGGGCGGGCTTCGACCGCGAGCTGGTCGCCAGGACCCTGCGGATGGTGGACACGGCGGAGTACAAGCGCCGCCAGTACCCGCCGGGCACGAAGATCTCCGCGAAGGGCTTCGGCAAGGACCGCCGGCTGCCCATCACGAACGGCTGGCGCGAGCACGCCTGACCGCCGCACTCGGCTCGTGCGGGTGTCCCCGCGGCCGCGGGGGCACCCCTACACCGTCAGCCGCGCGGCGATCGGCAGGTGGTCGCTGCTCGTGCGCGGGAGGGTCCAGGAGGCGTCCGGCTTGATCCCGCGGACCATGATCTGGTCGATCCGGGCCATCGGGAACTGGGCGGGCCAGCTGAAGCCGAAGCCGTCGCCCGCGGCGCCCTGCGTGGAGCGCATCTGCGAGGTGACCTCGGACAGGGCGCGGTCGTTCATGGTGCCGTTGAGGTCGCCGAGCAGGATGACCTTCTTCAGCGGTTCGGCGGCGAGCGCGGCGCCCAGTGCGTCGGCGCTGTTGTCGCGCTGGTTGGCGGTGAAGCCCGCGTTCAGCTTGACCCGTACCGAGGGCAGGTGGGCGACGAAGACGGCGACCTGACCCTGCGGGGTGTCCACGGTGGTGCGCATGGACCGGGTCCAGCCCATCTTGATGTCCACGGGGCTGCTGGCGGTCAGCGGGTACCTGCTCCACACGCCGACCGTGCCCTCGACCGAGTGGTACTTGTACGCGCCCGCCAGGGCCTTCTCGTAGACGGGGACGACGCTCCCCTTGAGCTCGGTCAGGGCCAGCACGTCGGCCCCCGACTTCGCCACGGACTCGGCGGTTCCGCGCGGGTCGGCGTTGTCGGCGTCCACGTTGTGGGTGGCGACCATCAGGTTGCCGCCGGAGCCGGACTTGTCGGTGACCAGACCGCCGAACAGGTTCGTCCAGACCACGGCCGTCAGCAGTATCGCGATGAGCGCGGTCGCCGACCGGCGGAACACCGCGGCGGCCAGCAGCACCGGGACGGCCAGGCCCAGCCAGGGCAGGAAGGTCTCCGTGAGGCTGCCGAGGTTGCCCACGTCATTGGGTACCTGCGCGTGGAAGATCATGATCAGCGCGATCAGTACGGAGATCGCGGCCAGCACCAGCCCGCGCCGCCAGATTCCCCGGTCACCTCTCAGTTCGGCCAGCCGGCGTCGGAAGCGGGATTCGGAGGGCTCGGGCTCCGAGCCGCCGTTTCCCTTTTCCGTCATGTACGCCTGTGCCATGCCGCTGCCCTCACTGCCGTGCTCGCGCTCCGTCCCCGCCTCTTGACCCTAGGCGATGTACGGAGCCTTCCGTGCGCTACGTCACGACCGCCTGTCGCGGCCGTTCGCCCCGGAGGACGAACGGCCGTACGCCAGGGGTTCCGCTTGTCACGAAACGCGCACATTGGGCCGAGGGGGTGTCGTGCGGGCCTCGCGCCGCCCTCGTGCGGCCGCGCCCGCGCCCCGCACCACTTCCGCCGCGGGCCGCGCGGATGCGACGATGGTGGGTAAGTCCGGGGACGCCGTAAGGGCGCCTCGAGATGACACAAGGAGCAGTTGCAATGACGCATGCCGTTTCGCCTGCCCGCGAACCCGCAGCAGCATCTCCGTCGGGCTCCCCCACCCTGTACGGAGGCACGGGCACCCGGCGCATCACCATCCGCGACCTGACCCTCGCCAAGGAACGCGGCGAGAAGTGGCCCATGCTCACCGCTTACGACGCGATGACCGCGTCCGTCTTCGACGAGGCCGGCATCCCGGCGATCCTCGTCGGCGACTCCATGGGCAACTGCCACCTGGGCTACGAGACCACCGTTCCGGTCACGATGGACCAGATGACCATGCTGTCGGCAGCCGTCGTACGGGGCACGAGCCGCGCCCTCGTCATCGGCGACATGCCGTTCGGCTCGTACCAGGAAGGCGCCGTGCAGGCGCTGCGCAGTGCCACCCGCCTCGTCAAGGAGGCCGGCGTCGGAGCGGTGAAGCTGGAGGGCGGCGAGCGCTCGCTGCACCAGACCGAGCTGATCGTGCAGGCCGGCATCCCGGTCATGTCCCACCTGGGCCTGACCCCGCAGTCGGTCAACGCCATGGGCTACCGCGTGCAGGGCCGTGGCGACGAGGCCGCGCACCAGCTGCTGCGGGACGCCAAGGCGGCGCAGGACGCGGGAGCCTTCGCGGTGGTGCTGGAGCTGGTTCCGGCCGAGCTGGCCGCCGAGGTCACCCGGTCCCTGCACATCCCGACGGTCGGCATCGGCGCGGGCTCGGAGTGCGACGCGCAGGTGCTGGTGTGGACCGACATGATGGGTCTGACCGGCGGGAAGATGCCGAAGTTCGTGAAGCAGTACGCGAACCTGCGCCAGACCATGAACGACGCGGCGAAGGCCTTCGCCGAGGACGTGGTGGGCGGAACGTTCCCGCAGGCGGAGCACGCCTTCCACTGATCGGGTAGCGCGTTCCCGACGGCCCGCCGACGCGATACCGGCGGGCCGTCGGCTGCCTGTCGGCTGCCCGTCGGTCCACTGTCGGTCGGCTGTCGGTGCTTTGTCAGTGGCGGCTGGTCCCATGGTGGACATGACGCGAAACGACAAGAACCCCCACGCCGTGGAAGTACGGGGGCTGGTGAAGCACTACGGCGAGACCAAGGCCCTGGACGGTGTCGACCTGGACGTCCGCGAGGGCACGGTCCTCGGGGTCCTCGGACCCAACGGAGCCGGCAAGACCACCCTGGTGCGCTGCCTGTCCACCCTGATCATCCCGGACGCCGGGACCGCGACCGTCGCCGGCTACGACGTGGTCCGCCAGCCGCGGCAGCTGCGCCGCACCATCGGCCTGACCGGCCAGTACGCCTCGGTCGACGAGAAGCTCTCCGGCTGGGAGAACCTCTACATGATCGGGCGGCTGCTCGACCTGTCCCGCAAGGACGCCCGGACCCGCGCGGACGAGATGCTGGAGCGGTTCTCCCTGACCGAGGCGGCGAAGAAGGCCGCCATGAACTACTCGGGCGGTATGCGCCGCCGCCTCGACCTGGCGGCCTCGCTGATCGGCAACCCGGCCGTCCTGTACCTGGACGAGCCGACCACCGGTCTGGACCCCCGTACCCGCAACGAGGTCTGGGACGAGGTCCAGCGTCTGGTCGCCGAGGGCGCCACCGTGCTGCTCACCACCCAGTACATGGAGGAGGCCGAGCAGCTCGCCAGCGAGCTGACGGTCATCGACCGCGGCAAGGTCATCGCCAACGGCAAGGTCGACGAGCTGAAGGCCCGGGTCGGCGGCCGCACCCTGAAGATCCGCCCGGTGGACTCCTCCGACCTGCCGGGCATGGCCCGCTCGCTGGCCGAGGCCGGGCTCGACGGCGTGGCCGGCTCCCAGGCGGTGCCGGACGAGGGCGTCCTGCTGGTCCCGATCCTGAGCGACGAGCAGCTGACCGCCGTGGTCGGCCTGCTGGCCGCCCGCGGGTACGCGATCGCCGACCTCGGCACCTACCTGCCCAGCCTGGACGAGGTGTTCCTGTCGATCACCGGCCAGAAGCCCACCGAGATGACCGAGGAGGTCGCGGCATGAGCACCGTAACCACGACGAAGCCCGCCCCCACCGCCCCCGGCCGTGCCTCGGTGGCCGATGGGCAAGGAGAGGGCCGGATCGGCCTGCGGGCCAACCTGCGGCACATCGGCGCCCTGGTGCGCCGCAACGCACTGCAGATCAAGCAGGACCCCGAGTCGATGTTCGACGTCCTGTTCATGCCGATCATCTTCACGCTGCTGTTCGTGTTCGTCTTCGGCGGCGCCGTCGCCGGCAAGGGCAACCAGGGCGCGTACGTGAGCTACCTGATCCCGGGCCTGATGGCCATGATGGGCATGAACATCGCCATGGCGGTGGGCACCGGGGTCAACGACGACTTCAAGAAGGGCGTGATGGACCGCTTCCGGTCCATGCCGATCGCCCGCTCGTCAGTGCTGCTCGCCAAGATCGTCGTCGAGATCGGCCGGATGATGGTCGCCATCGCCATCCTGCTGTGCGTGGGCTTCATCCTCGGCCTGTCGATCCAGGGCTCGGTGCTGGACCTGTTCTTCGCCATCGGCCTGTCGCTCGTCTTCGGCGCCTCGCTGATGTGGATCTTCATCCTCCTGGGTCTGACGATGAAGACCGCGCAGGCGGTCCAGGGCATGGCGATGCTGGTCCTGATGCCGCTGCAGTTCGGCAGCTCGATCTTCGCCAAGCCGTCCACCATGCCCGGCTGGCTGCAGACGTTCACGGACTACAACCCGCTGTCCAACCTGGCCGACGCGGCGCGCGCCCTGATCAACGGGTCTCCCGTCGGCAACTCGGTGTGGATGACCCTGGCCTGGTCGCTCGCCATCACGGCGGTCACCATGCCGCTCGCGGTGCGCAAGTTCCGCCAGAAGACCTGATCCGCGGACCGGTCCGTTCCGGATCGCGTCCCGGACGGGCTCCGGCCGGGGGCCGGGTCAGATGAGGGCGGTGGCCTCCTCCAGGGTGAGGCCGCCGCCTTCGGCGTACGCCGCCTCGTAGGCGGCGTCGCCGAGCGCCGCCCGCGCCAGCTCCTCGGCCCGGGCGGAATCCTCGCGTTCCGTGGTGACGGGGAAGTGCCCGGGCGGCAGCAGCCTCCGGTAGGCGCCGAGCAGCCGGGCGGCGTCGTACTCCCGCCGCGGGCCGCCGAGCGAAACCAGGGAGAGCGCCGCGGTCATCAGGTAGACCGCCGGCATCTGCGGTGCCACCATCCGCGCGAGCGGATCCTGGACGGTCCCCATGGCCTGGCGCAGCAGGGCGAGCGCCTCCTCGTACGCGCCCTCCTGGTTCGCCAGCCAGGCCAGCGTGCCGAGCAGGAACCCGTCGAAGATGGCGAACGCGCCGAAGGCGAACTCCTCCCGCAGCGCCTGCAGCTGGGCGCGGGCCTCCGGGATCCGGCCGGTGCGGCCGAGGATGCCCGCCAGGAACATCCGGGCGGCGGGCATGGCCTCGTTGCCGTACTGCTGCACCGTGGCGACGATCTCGGTGAGGATCTCCTCGGCCTCCTCGATCCGGCCGCTCTCGGTGAGGGTCCCGGCCATCCGTACGCGCAGGACCGTCACCTGCGCCTTGGCGCCCAGGCGCTCGGCGTACGCGATCGCCTCACGGAAGTCCCGGGCGGCCAGGACGTATTCGCCCCGCTTCTCCCGGGACTCGGCGCGGGCGGAGAGCGCCTCGGCGCAGCCCCAGGCGTCGCCGAGCTCACGGAACAGGGCCAGGCTCTCGTCGGCGTCGCGGGAGGCGTCGCCGGCCCAGTCGGCCCGGTTGGCGAGGATGTTGGCCCGCAGCTGGAGGGCGGAGGCCAGCTCCCAGCGGTAGCCGAGCGCGCGGGCGGTGTCGACGGTCGCCTCGATGACCCGCTGGAGCCGTCCGGGATCGCCCGCGATCATGACGGCGTAGATCCAGAGGGAGGCGGGGGTCCGGCAGGTCTGCGGGAGTCCGGGGCGGTAGGTGGCGATCACCCCGTCGACCTGGGCGCGGACCTCCGGGCTGTTCCAGCTGCCGTTGGTCTGGTCGCGGGAGGACAGCCGGACCAGGTGGACGGCGCGCCAGGCCTCGGTGAGCGGTTCGCCGCTGTAGGGCGGGGGCGTGTCGACGAGCCGCTCGTACACCGGCTCCGCCGGGACCACGGGCCCGGCGAACGGGTCGGGGCCCAGGGTCGCGGCCGCGTCGGACCAGTGCCGGGACTCGGCGCGCAGGTCGTGCATGTGCCAGTACCAGCCCAGCGAGTGGATGAGGCAGAGCACCTCGTCGGCGTCGCGGGCGGCGACGGCCCGGCGCAGGGCGGTACGGACGTTCTCGTACTCCGTGGCGAGCCGGTCGGCGGCCGCCCGCTGGCCGTGGCCGCGGAGCAGCGGCTCGCTGGTGCGGGCGAGCTCGCGGTAGTGGACGAGGTGGCGGCGCTCGGTGTCCTGCCGGTCGTGGCCGGCCTCGGCCAGGCGCTCGGCGGCGTACTCGCCGACCGTCTCCAGCAGGCGGTAGCGCATGCCGGAGCCGTCGGGTCCGGGGGCGGCCACGACGAGGGACTTGTCGACGAGGGAGCCGAGGGTGTCGGCGACGTCGAGGACTCCTTCGGCGCACACCGTCTCGGCGGCGGCGAGGTCGCAGCCGCCCGCGAAGACGGACAGCCGGCGCAGGACGGTGCGTTCGGGCTCCTCCAGCAGCTCCCAGGACCAGTCGACGACGGCGCGCAGGGTCTGCTGCCGGGGCAGCAGGGTCCGGCTGCCGCCGGTCAGCAGCCGGAACCGGTCGTCGAGGCGGTCGGCGATCTGGCGCGGGGTGAGCAGCCGCAGCCGGGCCGCGGCCAGTTCGATGGCCAGCGGCAGGCCGTCGAGGCGGCGGCAGATCTCGGCGCAGGCGGCCGGGTCCTGGGCCACGGTGAACCCGGCGTGGGCGGCGGCGCCGCGGTCGGCGAGGAGCCGCAGCGCGACCGGGTCGGGCAGCGGCTCCACCGGGCGCAGCGTCTCCCCCGGCACGCCGAGGGGTTCGCGGCTGGTGGCCAGGATCCGGACGCCGGGGCAGTGGGTGAGGAGCCGCTCGGCGAGCTCGGCGGCCGCCTCGACGACGTGCTCGCAGTTGTCGAGCAGCAGTAGGAGCCTGCGCCGCGCGCAGTGCTCGGCGAGGCGGTCGAGGGGGTTGTCCCCGGCGCGCTCGGTCAGTGCCCGCAGTTCCTCGGCGGCGGCGCCGCGCAGCTTGGTCTCCCGCGCCCCGAGCGCGGCGAGTACGGCCTCGGCGACGTCCTCCGGGTCGTCCACGGGAGCCAGCTCGACGAGCCACACCCCGTCGGGCCAGCCGCCCGCGTCCTGCGCCTCGGCGGCCTCCTGGGAGAGCCGGGTCTTGCCGGCCCCGCCGGGCCCGAGCAGGGTGACGAGCCGGGCGCGGGCGAGGTCGTCGCCGATGACGCGGATGTCGTCCTCCCGCCCGACGAAGGTGGTGAGCCGGGCCCGCAGGTTCCCCTGGCCGGGCTGTGGGGCCGGGGCGGCGGGGGCGGGTCTGGGAGGTGCGGTGGCGGGCGGCGCGTCCGCCCCGGCGAGAAGCTCCGAGTGGAGGGCGCGCAGCGCGGGGCCCGGGTCCGTGCCCAGGCGGGCGGCCAGGTCCCGGCGGACGGTGTCGTACGCCTCCAGGGCCTCCGCCGCGCGGCCCGCGTCGCGCAGCGCCCGGATGCGCAGGGCCTGCAGGGGCTCGTCCAGCGGCTGCTGCGCGCACAGCGCGGTCAGCTCCGGCAGCGCCTGCTCCGCCGCGCCCAGGGCCAGGGCCGCGGCGAGCCGGCCCCGGCGCGCGTCCATCCGTACGGCGTCCCAGCGCGCGGACTCCGCGGCCGGGTCGGGGAGGTCCGCCAGGGCGGGCCCGCGCCACAGGGCGAGCCCCTCCTCGTACAGGGCCGCGGCCTTGGCCGGGTCCCCGCTCTCCAGGGCCACTGCCCCGGAGCGGGCCAGCCGCTCGAAGCGGTACAGGTCGATGTCCTCGCGGTCGGCGGTCAGCAGGTAGCCGCCCTCCGCGGAGCGCACGGCCGCGTGCCCCAGCGCCCGCCGCAGCCGCGCGACCAGCGCCTGGAGGGCGGCCGGCGCGTCGGCCGGCTGGTCGCCGTCCCACACCTCGGCGACCAGCAGGTGCGACGGCACCGCCCGGCCGGGCCGCAGCGCGAGCGCGGTCAGCAGCGCCCGCAGGCGCGCTCCGCCCACGGCGACGGGGGTCCCGTCGTCGCGTATGGCCTGGGTCGTCCCGAGAATCGCGTAACGCACCGGCCCATTGTCGCCGGACGGGCGCCCGGCCCCGACCTTATTTCCATCCCGCGGCCGGGATAGGTTTCGCGGCATGGGTCATCAGGGCAGCCGCGGTGAGCGGCGGATCAGTTCCGTATTCCTCGGCATCGCGGCCGTCATGGCGGTCACCGGCTGGGCCGTGTGGACGGGGTACTCGACGAGCACCGGGCTCGCCGTGTTCCTCTTCGTGACCTCTGCGTGGGTGGTTTCCCTCTGCCTGCACGAGTACGCGCACGCCCGCACCGCCCTGCACGGCGGCGACCTCTCGGTGGGCGCCAAGGGCTACCTGACGCTGAATCCGCTCAAGTACACGCACGCGCTGCTCAGCATCGTACTGCCGGTGATCTTCGTGATCCTGGGCGGTCTGGGCCTGCCGGGCGGCGCGGTGTACATCGAGCGCGACCGCATCCAGGGCCGCTGGAAGCACAGCCTGATCTCGGCGGCGGGCCCGCTGACCAACGTGGCCTTCGCCCTGGTGTGCACGGCCCCGTTCTGGCTGGACGCCCTGGACGGCGTCCCGCTCGCCTTCCGCTACGCGCTCGCCTTCCTCGCCCTGCTCCAGGTCTCGGCGGCGATCCTGAACTTCCTCCCGGTGCCGGGCCTGGACGGCTACGGGGTGATCGAGCCGTGGCTCTCGTACAAGGTGCGCCGCGAGATGGCGCCGCTGGCACCGTTCGGCCTGATCGCGGTGTTCGCGCTGCTGTGGATACCCGAGGTCAACACGTTCTTCTTCGACGTGGTGCGCGACATCCTGTCGGGCCTCGGCGTGTCGGACCTGGAGACGTACTGCGGCCGCGACCTCTACCGCTTCTGGCAGGAGGGCAACGGCGTCTGCACGGTCCCGCAGGACTAGGAAGCGGGACTGGGAAGCGGGACTGGGAAGCGGGACTAGGAAGCGCGCGCTGCCTTGTCGGCCTTCGCCTTGCGGAAGTAGTACCAGGCCATGTTGGACGTGAGGCCCGCCAGCAGCACCCAGACGATCCCGATGAAGCTGCCCTCCACGAAGGCGACAACGGCCGCGGCCACGGCAAGGACGCAGACGACAACGGCGAAGACGGCAAGGCGGGGCATGGGAAGAGCTCCTCGAAAACACTGAACGGGGCCGAGCCCCACCAGTGTCCCCCATGCCCCGCAGTGTTCCCGTAAGGACGGCCGGACACCGCCCGGCCCGGCCGGGTCAGACGTCCGTGATGCGCAGGCCCGCGTGGGCCTTGTAGCGGCGGTTCGTCGAGATGAGGTTGGCTACCAGGGATTCGACCTGGTGGGCGTTGCGCAGGCGGCCCGCGAAGACGCCGCGCATGCCCGGGATGCGGGAGGCGAGGGCCTGGACGAGGTCGGTGTCCGCGCGGGATTCGCCGAGGACCATCACGTCGGTGTCGATCTCCTCGATCGACTCGTCCTGGAGCAGGACCGCCGAGAGGTGGTGGAAGGCCGCGGTGACGCGGGAGTCCGGGAGCAGGGCCGCGGCCTGCTGGGCGGCGCTGCCCTCCTCGACCCGGAGGGCGTAGGCGCCCTGCTTGTCGAAGCCCAGCGGGTTGACGCAGTCCACGACGAGCTTGCCCGCGAGGTCCTCGCGCAGCGCCTCGAGGGTCTTGGCGTGGCCCTCCCACGGCACCGCGATGATCACGATGTCGCTGCGGCGCGCGCACTCGGCGTTGTCCGCGCCCTCCACCCCGAGGCCCAGTTCCCCGGCGGCGGTGTGCGCGCGGTCGGCGGCGCGGGAGCCGATGATCACCTTCTGCCCGGCCCGGGCGAGCCGGTAGGCGAGGCCGCGGCCCTGGTCGCCGGTGCCGCCGAGGACGCCGACGACGAGGCCGGAGACGTCCGGGAGGTCCCAGGGGTCCTTGGCCGGCGGCTTCTGCGTGCTGCTGTCTGAGGAAGTCATGGGGGCGAGGGTACTGCCGAGTAGACCAAGGTCGAAGAGGAGGGAAGCGCTCCCCTCTGTCCGTTTCATACGGCAGGATGCCGCCATGGATGCCGTGAGAGTCGCGCTGCTGCGCGAGGTCCTCGCCGGTACGGAGTGGCCCGGCGCCGCGCGCCGCTTCGCCGGCTCGCTGCGGCGCTCGGTCGTACCGGCCGGCGGGAACCTGCTGCTCGTGGGGACCGAGCGGTACGAGCCCTGGCACCTGGCGGCGCACCTGGTGGACGAGGCCGCCTGGTCGGGGCTGCCGGAGCTGGCGCCCACCCTCGTACGGCACCGGGTGCGGCCGGGGGAACCGCCGCACCTGTCGGTGGGGCTGGGCAGGCTGGAGGCGGCCCGGCGCGGGCACACGCTGCTGGTGGTGGCTCCCGAGGAGCCGGGCGAGGGGCTGCTGGAGCGGGTCCACGACGCCCGGCGCGCGGGGGCGACCGTACTGTCCCTCGACGGCGGGGATCCGGATCTGGGCACGCTCGCGCACGAGTCGCTCTCGGTGCCGGAGGCCTGCGCGGTGGGGGCGCCTCCCACCGGCAGCCGGGGGATGGACCTGGACACCGTGCAGCACCTGGTCAGCGCGGCGGCCGGGGAGAACAGCCTGCCGGTGCAGCGCGGGCCGCGCCGCTTCCGGGACCGGCTGGCGCGGCTGGCCGACCAGCTGGCCGCGCCGCCGCCCAGCCGCTGGTAGGCCGCCCGCAGGACAGGCTAGGGAGCAGCCTGGCCCGCGCCGCCCTCTTCCCCTTCACGGGTCTTGTCGTTCCACTTGGGGTCGTTCTGCCATTCGAGATTGCGCTCCTGCGCCGTCTCCATGGCGCGGGCCGCCTCCTCGCGGGTCTCGTACGGGCCGAAGCGGTCCTTGGCAGGGCACTCGGGGCCTTCTTCGACCTTCTGGTGGACCAGGCAGTAGTACCACTCGCCCGGTTTGCCCACCTGGCGCTTCTTGAACAGGGCCATCGCTGTCGGGCTCCTCTCGATACCGCCGCTACCGCGCTCTCTGCCGCCATGCTGCCCCATCCCCGCTGGATACACTCGCTTGCATGTCTGGCCAGTCGCTGCTCGTACCAGGCGAGCTCTCTCCCGTCCGTTCCGTTCCCGGAAACATCCGCCGTCCCGAGTACGTGGGCAAGCCCGCACCCACCCCGTACACCGGACCGGAGGTGCAGTCGGCCGAGACCATCGAGGCCATGCGCATCGCCGGCCGGATCGCCGCCCAGGCGATGGAGGAGGCCGCCAAGCTGATCGCGCCGGGGGTGACCACCGACGAGCTGGACCGGGTCGCGCACGCGTACATGTGCGACCACGGCGCCTACCCGTCGACGCTGGGCTACCGGGGCTTCCCGAAGTCGCTGTGCTCCTCGGTGAACGAGGTCATCTGTCACGGCATCCCGGACTCCACCGTGCTGCGCGACGGCGACATCGTGAACCTCGACGTGACCGCGTACATCGGCGGCGTGCACGGCGACAACAACGCCACGTACCTGTGCGGGGAGGTGGACGAGGAGTCGCGGCTCCTGGTGGAACGCACCCGGGAGGCCCTGAACCGTGCCGTCAAGGCCGTCAAGCCGGGCCGCCAGGTCAACATCATCGGCCGGGTCATCGAGTCGTACGCGAAGCGCTTCGGCTACGGCGTGGTCCGGGACTTCACCGGCCACGGCATCAACTCGTCCTTCCACTCCGGCCTGATCATCCCGCACTACGACAGCCCGCACGCGACCACCGTCATCGAGCCCGGGATGACCTTCACCATCGAGCCGATGCTGACCCTGGGGACCCACGAGTACGACATGTGGGAGGACGGCTGGACGGTCGTCACGAAGGACCGCAAGCGGACGGCGCAGTTCGAGCACACCCTGGTGGTGACCGACAGCGGGGCGGAGATCCTCACGCTGCCGTAGCTCTGCCCGGAGAAGTGACTTTTTACCGACAGGCCGTCGGGAACTCATTGACTTAGGCATACCTAAGTAGGAAGATCGGACGTGGCGGGCGCGCCGCCACGTCTGTTCCCCCTTCCCTGGAGGTCCGTCTTGGACGCCTTCTCTACGGTCATCCGCGTCGCTTCGCACGAGCAGCACACCGAGGCGGAGACGTCGACCTTCATGAGCGACCTGCTGGGCGGCCGGCTCGGCGTGGACGCGTACACGCGCTACACCGAGCAGCTCTGGTTCGTGTACCGGGCCCTGGAGGACGCCGCCGGCTCCCTCCGGGAGGACCCGGTGGCCGGCCCGTTCATCCAGCCCGAGCTGATGCGCGTCGCCGAGATCGAGCGCGACCTCGCACATCTGCTGGGTCCGGACTGGCGCGAGGGCGTGGCGGCGCTGCCCGCGACCGAGGCCTACGCCGCCCGGGTGGCCCAGTGCGCGGCCGAGTGGCCGGGCGGCTACGTCGCCCACCACTACACCCGCTACCTGGGCGACCTGTCGGGCGGCCAGATCATCCGCGACAAGGCGGAGCGCACCTGGGGCTTCGCGCGCAAGGGCGACGGCGTCCGCTTCTACGTCTTCGCGGACATCTCCAACCCGGCGGCCTTCAAGCGGACCTACCGCGAACTGCTGGACGCGATCGCCGCCGACGACCTGGAGAAGCAGCGGATCGTCGACGAGTGCAAGCGCGCCTTCGACTTCAACGGCGCGGTCTTCCGCGAGCTGGGCGAGCAGTTCCCGCTCAGCGCGTAGCCCTGAGCCCAGCCTCGCCGGCGGGGCTGAAATTGCCCGGGGCGAAGCGGACGCGGCCGCCGATCTCCACGGTGCCGTCGGGGCCGGGGGCGGTGAGGATCTGGGAGCCCGCGCCCTGGGTGATGTTCAGGGCGCGGTTCAGCTGTGCCGTGAGCAGGATCGCCGCCGAGCCGGTGGCCTCGTCCTCGGCGATGACCCCGTCGGCCCGGCGCGGAAAGCCGCGGGCCCGTACCCGTCCGGCGGTCTCGTCCTCCCAGGCCCACGCGTACAGCCAGCCCTCGCCCGGCGGCGGGGCAGGCAGCGCCTCCACCTCGGCGACGGATCCGTACTGCTCCGTGCGCTTGCCCTCGACCCACTCGGGGCGGGCCGTGATCCAGGTGAACTCCCCGTCGTCACGGGCCCATACGGCGCCGGCCGGCGGCTGGAGCTCCTCGATGTCCAGCAGCCAGGCGAGCCCGACCAGCGGGTGCCCGGCGAAGGACATCCGTGTGCCGGGGGTGCGGATGTCGACGATCCCGCGCTCGGGATCGTCGACGAACACCGTCTCGCTGTAGCCGAGTTCGGCGGCCAGGGCCTGCCGCGACGCGTCGTCGGGGAAGGCCCGGCCGTCGCGTACGACACCGAGCAGGTTGCCGTGCCGGCCGTCACCCGCGCAGAAGACCTTCAACACGTCGAGATCGTTCACCCGGGCATTCAAGCACGGCTCAGCGCTGGGGCGTACGCCGCCTGCGGGCGAGGTGGACGGCGCCGGCGCCGGCCGCGATCACGGCGCCGGAGGTGCCGAGCAGGGCCCCGGCGGGGATCTCGGCGCCGGTGGCGGCGAGGCTGCCGCCGACGGTGGCGGCGGTGGCTCCCGTACCGCCCGTGCCCGTCGTGCCGCCCGTGCCGGTCGTGCTGATGCCGCCGCCGGCCGGGAGGGTGGCGTCCTTGTCCACCGCCACAGAGAGGGTGAGCGGGTCGATGGCGTCTCCGGCCTTGTACATCGAGCCGGTGGTGTCGTTGGCGAAGGAGGCCGCGCCCTCGGCGGTGAAGGCCGCCGGAACCGCGTTGAGCGCCAGGACGCCGTCCTTGGTCTTGTAGTCCGTCTTCGACAGGTCGAGCGTGGCGAAGGGGACGGCCGTCCTGCTGCCCGAGGCGTTCTTGACATCCACGTAGAGGGTGCCGGTCTTGCCGGTGGCGGCGACGCGGAGGTTGCCGAAGGTCATGTCGAGGCCGTGGGCCGCGTACTGGAAGCGGAGATTGCCCTCGAAGGAGGCGTCCAGCGTCTGCTTCTTCGCGTCGAGTTCGCCCTTGCCGAAGGCGAAGTCGAAGAGCTCGCCGTTCTTGGCGGCGCCGCCGGCCGGGGTGATCGAGCCCGCGCTCAGGACGTACTTGCGGAAGGACTCCTTCACGCCCCACG
This sequence comes from Streptomyces sp. NBC_01546, assembly GCF_045208355.1. Taxonomy (NCBI): domain Bacteria; kingdom Bacillati; phylum Actinomycetota; class Actinomycetes; order Kitasatosporales; family Streptomycetaceae; genus Streptomyces; species Streptomyces sp. NBC_01546. The sequence continues at coordinate 5,625,258 of NZ_CP109379.1, read as the reverse complement.
TCAGTTTGGCGCTGAGGATCTTCTGCGGGCCGTCGGCCGGGGCCGTGGGATTCGTGGTGGGGGTCGCCGTCTTCGTCGGAGTCGGGGTCGGGGTCGGGGTCGGCGTCGGGGTGGTCGGGGTCGGCACCGGCGGGGCGGGCTTCTCGAACTCCAGCTTCGCGGTGAGCGGGTCGCCCGCCTTGTTCTCGTACGAGGCCGAACCGAGCGCGTCCGCGGCTTCCCTGGTGAGCGTGGTCGCCAGGCCGGTCATCGACTGGCCGGCGAAGGCCACCGCGGCCAGCGGCACGTCCTGGGCCGTGGCTCCGCCCTTGGTGACGTCCGCGGTGAGCTTCTTGGTCCCGGTGTCCATGCGGAAGTCCGAGAGCTTGACCTCGAACCCGTGGCCGGCCGGCGGGGCGGGCGAGGAGAAGGTGACGCTGCCCTTGAAGGCCGCCTTCACGACGTGACCGGCGGCCGGCTCGTACTGTCCGGTCGGCTCGCCGAACCGCAGGCTGCCGTCCTCGTTCTGCGTGGCGCCGTCCGCCACGGTGATGGTGCCCTTGGCCATGCCGGTCACGTAGGCGCGGTAGCTCGCGAGCACACCCCAGTCGAGGGTGCCTCCGACGATCTTCACCGGGGCGGCCGGTGGGCCGTCCGCCGCCGACGCGGGCAGGACCAGGGCGGTGGCGCCGAGAGCGGCGGCGGTGAGGACGGCGGCCGCGAAGGCGATCGGACGGCGGTGGGACGACATGGCTGAGAACTCCTGGGAAGAGGGAGACGGGGGAGGAAGAAGGGGGAGGGGAAGGGGTGCGGCTACGGGGCTTCGGCCGCCGCACGGCGCTTGCGGATCACGAGGAAGACAGCGCCGCCGGCGAGCACCAGCACGGCCACGGCCAGGGCGATGTACATCCCGGTGTTCGAGGACTTCCCGGCCTTGGCGACCGCCTCGGACGAGGCGGCGGGCGCGGGTGAGGGCGCGGCCGTGGAGCCCATGTCGGGCAGCGTGGGCAGCTTCGCGCCGGCGTCGAGGGCGATCGCGAGCGAGACGGGGTCCATCTCGGTGCCCGGCTTGTACATCGCGTTGAAGGCCTGGGAGCCGCCCTCGGTGAGGGTGGCGGGGGCTTCGGTCAGGGTGGCGAGGCCGCCCTCGGTCTTCAGGGCCTTGGCGTCAAACTCCACCAGCGCGACGGCGTTCTTCGTCGCACCGCCCGCGGTGACGTCGGCGGACAGGACGCCCTTGCCGTTCTCCACCGTGACGCGCACCGCGCCGAGTTTCAGGTCCAGGTGGGCGCCGGTGAAGTGGACGGTGCCGGCGAAGGCGGCGTCCAGGGTGCCTTTCGCGCCGTCGTACGCGCCCTTGCCCTGCGGGAAGCGGAACAGCGCGCCGCCGTCCAAGGCACCTTCGGCGAGGGTCCACTTGCCCTGGCCGACGGATCCGGTGACGTATTCGCGGAAGGTGCGGCGCACCCCCCAGTCGACGGCGGCGTCGGCGAAGGCGCCCGGCGCCTGCGGGGCCTCGGCGGACGCGCTCGGCCGCGCGCTCGGCGACTGCGAAGGCTGCTCGCTTCCCGCGGCCGGGGCGGTCTTGACGTCGGCCGAGAGCGAGACGGGGTCGAGCTGCGCGCCGGCCGCGTAGTAGCCGGCGAAGGCCCTGGCGCCCTGTTCGGTGAGGGTGGCCGGGATGTTGGTGAGGGTCAGCGGACCGGCGCCGCCCTTCATGTCGACGCCGCCGAGGCCGAGGGTCGCGAACGGCACCTGGGACTGGCTGCTGACCGCGCCGGTGTCCTTGGCCTTGCTGGAGACGTCCGCGTACAGGGTGCCGCTGCCGCCGTTGATCCTGACGGTGGGACGGCTGACGGTCATGTCCAGCTCGTAGACGCCGTCCGGCTTCTGGTGGCCCTGGAAGGTCACCCCGCCCGAGTACGAGGCCTCGAAGGCGCCGGAGTCCGGGTCGTAGGAGCCGGTCGCCGTGTGGAAGCGGAACAGGCTTCCGCCGACGGTGGCGGCCCCGCTCTTCAGCTTGAAACTGCCTTTCGCCACCGGGCCGGTGACATAACTCTGGAAGGACGATTTGATGCCCCAGTCCAGCCGACCCCCCTGTACGGTGCCCGCCCGGGCGGCGGTGGCCGGGAGCAGCGCCCCCAGCAGGGCCGCCAGCAGGGCGACGGCGAACGCACGGACGGGTCTTGTGGGCATGACCGCCCCCTCCAGGGTCTAGCAAGCAAGGTTAGGCTAACCTAAGCTACCCCTGGCCGGATGGAAAACCCCCCGGTCTCCACAACCTCAGTCGGACGATCAGGACGGTGCCTTCGTGCCTACGCCCGCCGCGTCACACCGCTTCCCCCGTCTCGCTCTCGCCGTGGCAGCACTGGCACTTGCGCTGACGGGCTGCGGAGGTACGGCCACCACCCCGGACCCGTCCGCCCACACTGCGGCCGCCCCGGACCGGGTGGAACCGCTCACCCCGGCGCCGCTGCCCGCGCTGCCGGTGACCGTGCCCTCGGCCGACGGCGCCCGGGTCACGGTCGCTTCGGCCGACCGGGTCGTCCCGCTGACCGGCAGCCTCAACGAGATCGTCCACACCCTGGGCCTCGGCGAGCGGGTGGTCGCCCGGGACATCACCGCCACCTTCGAACAGGCCGCCGCCCTGCCGGTGGTGACACGTGGCCACGACGTCTCCGCCGAGAGCGTCCTCTCGCTGCGCCCGACGCTGGTCCTGGCGGAGAGCACCAGCGGTCCCGCCGAGGCGATCCAGCAGATCCGCGACGCGGGCGTCCCCGTACTCGTCATCGCCCCCGCCAAGTCGCTGGAGGACGTACCGAAGCGGATCGACGCGGTCGCCGCCGCGCTCGGGGTCACCGAGGCCGGCACGCGGCTGAACCAGCGCACCGCCGACCGGATCGCCGCCGTCCGCAAGGAGATTCCGGCCGCCTCCGGGAAGAAGCCCCGCGTCGCGTTCCTCTACCTGCGCGGCACCGCCTCGGTCTATCTGCTGGGCGGTTCCGACTCCGGAGCCGCCTCGCTGCTGGAGGCGGCCGGCGCGGTCGACACCGGCAAGGAGTCCGGGCTCGGCAAGGACTTCACCCCGATCACCAGTGAGGCCCTGGCGGCCGCCGCCCCCGACGCGATCCTGGTGATGTCCAAGGGCCTCGAATCGGTCGGCGGCGTCGACGGCCTGACGAAGATCCCGGGCGTCGCCCAGACCCCCGCCGGCATGGACCGCCGGGTGGTCACGGTCGACGACGGCGTCCTGCTCAACTACGGCCCGCGCACCGACCAGGTGCTGTCCTCACTGATCAACCAGCTCTACGGCAAGGCCGCCTGACGTGACCCTCCCCGACAGAAGGGCCTTCCTGCTCACCGCGGCCCTCGTCGCCACCGTGCTCGTCCTCGCCCTGGTCTCCGCCGGAACCGGTGCCTACCGGATCCCCCTCGGGGACGTACTCGCCTCCGTCCAGCACCGCGCGGGGCTGGGCGGCGCGCCGCTCGACCGGGTCGGGGAGAGCGTGCTGTGGAACGTACGCCTGCCCCGCGTCGTGCTCGCGCTGCTCGTCGGCGCGAGCCTGGGCTGCGCGGGCGCCCTCATGCAGGGCGTCTTCGGCAACCCGCTGGCCGAGCCCGGCGTCATCGGGATCTCGGCGGGAGCCGCCGTCGGCGCGGTCGCCGCCATCGGGCTCGGGCTCAGCTTCCTCGGCAACTGGACCATCACCGTCTGCGCGTTCGTCGCGGGCCTGGTCACCGTCGGCTCCGTCTACTTCCTCTCCCGCAACGGCGGGAGGACCGAGGTCGTCACCCTCATCCTCACCGGCATAGCCGTCAACGCCTTCGCCGGCGCCCTCATCGGCCTGTTCGTCTTCTTCGCGGACAGCGGGCAGGTCAACCAGATCACCTTCTGGCAGCTCGGCTCCCTCGCCCAGGCCACCTGGCCCAAGGTGCTCGCCGTACTGCCCTGCGCCCTGGCCGGTTTGCTCGTCGCCCCCTTCTACTCGCGCCGCCTGGACCTCCTGTCCCTCGGCGAACGCCCGGCCCGCCACCTCGGCATCGACGTCGAGCGGCTGCGCCTCGCCCTCATCCTGGTCGTGGCGCTGCTCACCGCCGCCGCCGTGGCCGTGGCCGGGGTCATCACCTTCGTCGGACTGCTGGTCCCGCACCTGCTGCGGATGGCCAACGGCCCGGGCCACCGCTTCCTGGTGCCCGGCAGCGCGCTGGCCGGGGCCGTCGTCCTGGTCGCGGGCGATCTGGCCGCCCGGACCCTCGCCCAGCCGGCCGAGCTGCCGCTCGGTGTCCTGACCGCCCTGCTCGGCAGCCCGTTCTTCTTCTGGCTGCTGCGCCGCACCCGCCGCAAACAAGGAGGCTGGGCGTGACCGGCAGGCTGAGCGGGCTGCTCTCCCGGAACAAGCGGACCGTCCCGGCCCGCCCCGCCCCCGGCGCGGCCTTCGCCGAAGCATTGGGCCTGCACGTCCGGCTCGGACAGCGCGAGGTCCTGGCCGGGATCGACCTGACCGCCCGGGCCGGCGAGGTGCTGGCCCTGGTGGGCCCCAACGGCGCGGGCAAGTCCACGCTGTTGGCGGCGCTGGCCGCCGACCTGCCGGCCGCGTCCGGGGAGATCCGGATCGACGGCCGCCCGGTGGGCGACTGGAGCGCCCCCGAACTCGCGTTGCGGCGCTCCGTACTTCCCCAGTCGGCCGCGCTGTCCTTCCCCTTCCCCGTGGAGGACGTCGTACGGATGGGCCGCGCGCCCTGGGCCGGCACCCCGCTCGCCGACGCGGACGAGGAGGCGGTGGCCGCCGCCATGGCCGCGACCGAGGTCACCGATTTCGCCGCCCGCCCCTTCTCCGCGCTCTCCGGCGGCGAGCGGGCCCGGGTCGCACTGGCCCGCGTACTGGCCCAGCGGGCGCCGCTGTTGCTCCTCGACGAGCCCACCGCCGCCCTGGACCTGCGCCATCAGGAACTCGTGCTGCGGATCTGCCGGGAGCGGGCCGCAGCCGGGGACGCGGTGGTCGTCGTCCTGCACGACCTGGGGCTGGCCGCCGCCTACGCGGACCGGGCCGCCGTCCTGCACGACGGGCGGATGGCCGCGGCCGGTCCGCCGGCCGAGGTGTTCGAGGACGCTCTGCTCAGCCGCGTCTACCGGCAGCCGGTCGAGGTCCTCCCGCACCCGCACACCGGGGCACCGCTGGTCGTCCCAGTGCGCGGAACGGAGCATTCCGTGATACGGAACGGCCCCTCCGGCTTGACCTCCCCTTGACCTGGTCATGGGGCCGCCCTGAAACGTCCGTGACGGCTCCGTGTCCGGCGCCGGAAGGTGAGAGCTGAATCACTGCACGGGTGGGTATGGGTCAGGTAAGCCTCGGTTAAGTTAGGTCCGCCTCACTGGCCTCTCCCCCTTGGGACGGCCCCCTCGTCCGACGCCCAGGAGCCCACCATGCGCCCCGCCCGCCTCACCGTCATAGCCGCCGCCTCCGTGGCGGCCGCCCTGACCGCCGTAACCGGCTGCTCCCAGAAGAGCGACGCGGGCGGCGACGGCGTGATCAAGGTCGCGGCATCCGACAGCGCTTGCGACGTGTCGAAGACGGAGTTCCCGTCGGGCAAGGTGCAGATCGACGTCGAGAACAAGGGCTCGAAGGTCACCGAGGTCTACGTCCTCTTCCCGGACGCCCGCATCGTGACCGAGCGCGAGAACATCGGCCCCGGCACCAAGGCCTCCATCACCGCCGAGATCAAGGCGGGCGAGTACGAGATCGTCTGCAAGCCCGGCATGAAGGGCGACGGCATCGTCCAGAAGGTCAAGGCCACCGGCAAGGCCGGCGAGGAGAAGCGCAGCCCCGAGATGGACGCCGCGGTCGCCGCCTACCGCGGGTACGTGGTCCAGCAGGCCGAGGAGACCCTCCCCAAGGCGCAGGCCTTCGCGGACGCGGTCAAGGCCGGCGACGTCGAAGCCGCGAAGAAGCTGTACGCGTCCTCCCGCATCGGCTGGGAGCGCACCGAGCCGGTCGCCGAGTCCTTCGGTGACATCGACCCGAAGGTCGACGTCCGCGAGGACGGCCTGGAGGCCGGCCAGGACCCGGCGAAGGACTGGACGGGCTGGCACCGTCTGGAGAAGGCCCTGTGGGCCGACAACAAGATCGGCGACGAGGAGAAGAAGCTCGCCGACACCCTGATCACGGACCTGACCGACTGGCAGAAGAAGGTCGGCCAGGCGGAGATCACCCCCACCTCGATCGCCAACGGCGCCAAGGAGCTCCTGGACGAGGTCGCCACCGGCAAGGTCACGGGTGAGGAAGAGCGTTACTCCCACACCGACCTGGTCGACTTCAAGGCCAACGTCGAGGGCGCGCAGAAGGCGTACGACGTCCTCAAGGCGATCGCCGCCAAGAACGACCCGGAGCTCGCCAAGCAGCTCGACACCCAGTTCGCGGCCCTGAACACCCTCCTGGACAAGTACCGCGCCGACAAGACCTCCTACGAGTTCACCTCGTACGACAAGGTCGGCGAGCCCGAGCGCAAGGAGCTCTCGGACGGCGTCAACGCCCTCGCCGAGCCGCTCTCCAAGCTCGCGGCCGCGGTCGCGAAGTAACCGGCACCAGAGAGATCAGGCGGGAGACCCGAATGTCCGAGTCGAAGCCGGCCGTGCAGCCGGAAGCGGAACACAACGACGGCGGCAGGGCCGTGCCCTCGCGGCGCTCCGTGCTCGGCTGGGGCGGGGCCGGGCTCGCGCTCGGCGCCGCCGCGGCCGGTGGCACGGTGGCGGCCCTGGGCACCGGCTCGGACGCGGTGCCGGTGGCCTCCGCCGGGGCGGCCGTGCCGTTCCACGGCGAGCACCAGGCCGGTATCGCGAGCGCCGTGCAGGACCGGCTGCACTTCGCGGCCTTCGACGTGAAGACGAAGGACCGTGCCGAACTGGTCAAGCTCCTCAAGGAGTGGACCGAGGCGGCCCGGCTGATGACGGCCGGCCGGCCGGTCGGCGAGGGCGGCTTCGGCGGCCTCCCCGAGGCGCCCCCGGACGACACGGGCGAGGCGCTGGGCCTCAAGCCCTCGCGGCTCACCCTGACCATCGGCTTCGGGCCCGGCCTGTTCGCCAAGGACCGCTTCGGGCTGGAGAACAAGCGCCCGGAAGCCCTGGTGGACCTGGAGCTGTTCCCCGGTGACAACCTGGACGCGGCCCGCTCCGGCGGCGACATCTGCGTCCAGGCCTGCGCCGACGACCCGCAGGTCGCCGTGCACGCGATCCGCCAGCTGGCCCGCATCGGCTTCGGCCGGACCGCGATGCGCTGGTCGCAGCTCGGCTTCGGCAAGACCTCGTCGACCACGCCCGACGAGCAGACCCCGCGCAACATGATGGGCTTCAAGGACGGCACCCGGAACATCGCGGGCACCGACAAGGCGGCCCTGGACAAGCACGTGTGGGTCGGTCCCGGCGACGGCAGCGACTGGATGACCGGCGGCTCCTACCTGGTGGCCCGCCGGATCCGGATGAACATCGAGACCTGGGACCGCACTCCCCTCGGGGAGCAGGAGGACATCTTCGGCCGCGACAAGGGCGAGGGTGCCCCCGTCGGCAAGTCCAAGGAGCGCGACGAGCCGTTCCTGAAGGCGATGAAGCCCGAGGCGCACGTCCGCCTCGCACACCCGGACACCAACAACGGGGCGACCATCCTGCGCCGCGGCTACTCCTTCACGGACGGCACGGACGGCCTGGGCCGCCTCGACGCGGGCCTGTTCTTCCTCGCCTACCAGCGCGACGTCCGCAAGGGCTTCATCCCCATCCAGCGCAATCTGGCGAAGTCCGACGTCCTCAACGAATACATCCAGCACGTGGGTTCGGCCGTCTTCGCCGTCCCGCCGGGCGTCCGCGACAAGGACGACTGGTGGGGCCGGACGCTGTTCGCGTAGTCCCCGCCGGAGAGGAACCACCGTGTTCGGCAATTATCTGATCGGCCTGCGCGAGGGGCTGGAGGCCAGCCTGGTCGTCTGCATCCTCGTCGCCTACCTGGTCAAGACCGAGCGCAGGGACGCCCTGCGCCCGGTCTGGCTCGGCATCGCGATCGCCTGCGGGATCTCGCTCGCCTTCGGCGCCCTGCTCACCTTCGGCAGCCAGGCGCTGACCTTCGAGGCGCAGGAGCTGCTGGGCGGCAGCCTGTCGATCGTCTCCGTCGGCCTGGTGACGTGGATGGTCTTCTGGATGAAGCGCACCGCGCGGCATCTGAAGGGCGAGCTGCACGGCAAGCTCGACGCGGCGCTCGCCATGGGCACCGGCGCGCTGGTCGCGACCGCGTTCCTGGCCGTCGGCCGCGAGGGGCTGGAGACCGCGCTGTTCGTATGGGCGTCGGTACGGGCGAGCGGCGAGGGATCCTCCGCCCCGCTGGCCGGGGTGCTGCTGGGCATCGCGACGGCGATCGTGCTGGGCTGGCTGTTCTACCGCGGCGCCCTGCGGATCAACCTGGCGAAGTTCTTCAAGTGGACCGGCGGCATGCTGGTGGTCGTGGCCGCGGGCGTGCTCGCGTACGGGGTCCACGACCTCCAGGAGGCCCGCTTCCTGGGCGGCCTGGACACCAAGGCCTTCGACGTCAGCTCCGCCGTGCCGCCGGACAGCTGGTACGGGACCCTGCTCAAGGGCGTGTTCAACTTCCAGCCGGACCCCACCGTGTTCCAGCTGTCGGTGTGGGCGCTGTACCTGGTCCCCGTGCTGGTGCTGTTCTTCATGGAGCGCGGCCGCCCGGCGGAGGCGAAGGCGCGGTCCACGGACGGCGCCGACGCCGCGCCCGTCGGCTGAGCCTCACCACAGCCGGTCGATGGTCCCCGGGTACAGCGGGACGCGGATGCCCGTGAAGGCGGCCCGGTCCCGGTCCGGGTCGGCCGTGAAGAAGGCCGCCACCACCGCCTTGTCGAAACCCGGCTCGTCGGTGGCCAGCGGTTCCCCGGGGGTGCCGCCGACCAGGACCGTGCCGGGCAGCGGCGCGAAGCCGGCCGCCTCGTAGAACGGCGCCAGCGGCCGGTCGCAGCTGAACAGGGCCAGGTCCACGGCCGGATCGGCCGCCAGCTCGGAGCGGGCCGCCGCCACCAGGCGGCCGCCGAGCCCGCGGCCCCGCAGCTCCGGCCGGGTGACCACGCCGCTGAGCCCGGCCGCCCGGTACGTCCGTCCCGCGACCCCGATCTCCTTGTACAGCAGCGCCAGCGCGGCGGCCACGGTGCCGTCTGCGTCCACCAGCAGCAGGGCGCGCGGCGCCAGCGCCGGGTCGTGCCCGGGCGAGGATCCGGGCCAGGCCCTGGCCTCCAGGTCGGCGACCTGGCGGGCCAGTGCCGCAGGCACCCCGGCCTCGCCGAGGCCGAGCACCCTCATGCGCGGACTCCCGCCGGGGCCGTGCCCGCGCCCCCGCCGGGGCCGATGCCCGCGGTCACGCGATCCGCACGCCTTCGCCGCCGACCCTGACCCGGGGGTCGCCCGCGCGCAGTTCCACCGTGAGCACCCCGGGCCGGCCCATGTCCGCGCCCTGGTGGAGGGTGAGCACGGCGTCCTGCGGGACCAGGCCGAGCTCCCGGGCGTACGCGCCGAAGGCGGCCGCGGCGGCGCCCGTCGCCGGGTCCTCGACGACCCCGCCGACCGGGAAGGGGTCCCGTACGTGGAACTCCGCCGGGCCCGCCCGGTACACGAGCTGCACGGTGGTCAGGTCCAGGCGCCGCATCAGCGCCTCCAGCCGGGCGAAGTCGTAACCGAGGTCCGCGAGCCGGGCCCGGGTGGCGGCGCCGAGCACCAGGTGGCGGGCTCCGGCGTAGGCGATCCTGGGCGGGAACGCCGGGTCCAGGTCGGCCTCCGGCCAGTCCAGCGCGGCCAGCGCCTCGGCGAGGTCGGCCGCGCCGATCTCCTCGACGTGCGGTACGACGCTGGTCAGGATGGCCCGCAGGCGCCCCTCCTCGGCGGTGACGGAGACCGGTACGGTCCCGGCCCGCGTCGCGAAGACCAGCTCCCCCGGGCCGATCCGCTCGCCCAGCGCCACGGCGGTGGCCACGGTGGCGTGCCCGCAGAAGGGCACCTCCGCCTTCGGGCTGAAGTAGCGCACGGTGAAGGCCCGGCCCGGCTCGCCCTCCAGCCCCTCGGGCGGGGCGGTCAGGAAGGCGGTCTCGCTGTAGCCGAGCTCGGCGGCGATGCCCAGCATCGCGGAGTCGTCCAGTCCGGTCGCGTCGAGGACGACCCCGGCGGGGTTGCCGCCCGCCGGGTCGCCGGAGAAGGCCGTGTAGCGCAGTACTTCGACTTCGGTATCGGTCATGGGCCTCATGATCGTCTCCGCCGCCGCGCCCTGGCAACGGGGTTGCTCAGCCCCGCCCGATGTACGGCATCGTCGTCGCCATCACCGTCGCGAACTGCACGTTCGCCTCCAGCGGGAGCTCCGCCATGTGCAGCACCGTGCGCGCCACGTCGGCGGCGTCCATCACCGGTTCGACGGCCAGCTGCCCGTTGGCCTGGAGGATGCCGGTCTGCATCCGCTCGGTCATCTCGGTAGCCGCGTTGCCGATGTCGATCTGGCCGCAGGCGATCCGGTGGGGGCGCCCGTCCAGCGACAGGGACTTGGTCAGGCCGGTCATCGCGTGCTTGGTCGCGGTGTAGGCGATGGAGTTCGGGCGCGGCACGTGCGCCGAGATGGAGCCGTTGTTGATGATGCGGCCGCCCTGCGGGTCCTGCGCCTTCATCTGCCGGAAGGCGGCCTGCGCGCACAGGAAGGCGCCGGTCAGGTTGACGTCGACCACCGAGCGCCAGGCCTCGTAGGAGATGTCCTCCAGCGGGACGCCGCCCGGGCCGAAGGTGCCCGCGTTGTTGAAGAGCAGGTCGAGGCGCCCGTACCGCTCGCGTACGGCCCCGAACAGCGCAGTGACGTCCTCCGGATCGCTGACGTCCGTCCGTACGCAGAACACGTCGGCGCCGTCGCCCGCCGCCGCGGCGGTCTCCTCCAGCGGCCCGGTACGGCGGCCCGCCACCGCCACGGCCCAGCCGGCCGCCGCCAGGGTCAGCGCCACAGAGCGGCCGATTCCGGAGCCGGCACCCGTCACTACAGCGATCTTCTTCGTGCGTTCGTCCATGGGGCCGCAGGCTACGTCACACGGCGCCCCGGTCCCCGGACGTTCCGATTGCTGAGAGCATGGGTCGGTCAGGGGTGCATAAAGAAGACAAGCAGACTGGAGTTCCGCATGTCGGAGAGAGGCCCCGTGACGGCCCGCTCGCACGAACCGTCACCCGAATCGCCCTCCGCCCCCACCGCCACCGCGCCCCTGAAGGCCGCACGCCGCACCGGCCTGCTGGTCACCTTCGTACTCGGCGGGCTCACCGCGCTCCCCCCGCTGTCCATGGACATGTACCTCCCGGCCCTGCCGGAGGTCACCACCGCCCTGCACAGCCCGGCCGCCACCATCCAGCTCACCCTCACCGCCTGCCTCGCCGGCATGGCGCTGGGCCAGCTGGTCATCGGCCCGATGAGCGACAAGTGGGGCCGCCGCCGGCCGCTGCTCATCGGCATGATCGTGTACGTCCTCGCCACCGCGATCTGCGCGCTCGCCCCGACCGCCGAACTGCTCATCGCCTTCCGCCTGCTCCAGGGCCTGGCCGGCGCGGCCGCGATAGTCATCGCACGGGCCGTCGTACGCGACCTGTACGACGGGGTCGAGATGGCCCGGTTCTTCTCCACCCTGATGCTCATATCCGGGACCGCCCCGATCATCGCCCCGCTCATAGGCGGCCAGGTGCTGCGCTTCGCCGACTGGCGCGGGGTGTTCGTCATCCTCACCGCCGTCGGCCTCGTGCTCACCCTGATGGTGTGGCGCGGCCTCGGCGAGACCCTGCCGCCCGAGCGGCGCCAGACGGGCGGCGTCGGCGCCGCGCTGCGGACCATGCGGGGGCTGCTCGGCGACCGCGTCTTCGCCGGCTACATGCTGGCCGGCGGTTTCGCCTTCGCCGTGCTGTTCTCGTACATCGCCGCCTCGCCCTTCGTGGTGCAGGAGATCTACGGGGCTTCGCCCCAGGCCTTCAGCCTGCTGTTCGGCGTCAACTCCGTCGGCCTGATCGCCGTCGGGCAGATCAACGGCAAGCTGCTGGTCGGCCGGGTCCGCCTGGACAACGCGCTGGCCGTCGGGCTCGGGATCATCACGGTCGCCTCGGTGGCCCTGCTGCTCATGTCGACCGGGGTGTTCGGGGAAGTCGGGCTGGTTCCGATCGCCGCCGCGCTGTTCGTGCTGATGTCGGCGATGGGCCTGGTGCTGCCGAACACCAACGCGCAGGCGCTGATGCGCACCCCGCACGCCGCCGGCTCGGCGTCCGCCCTGCTCGGCACCTCCTCCTTCCTGGTCGGCGCGATCGCCTCGCCGCTGGTCGGGATCGCGGGCGAGGACACGGCGGTGCCGATGGCGCTGGTGCAGCTGGTGTGCGCCTTCCTGTCGGTGGCCTGCTTCCTGGGCCTGTGCCGGCCCTGGCAGAACCGCGAATCCGGCGCGCCCGCGGCGCCGTAAACTTCGCAGGTGAACGTCTCCGCCCCCACCACCGCCGAAACCCTCCGCAGCACGCTCGGCAGGCTGCTCGACGGGCTCCCGCCCAAGCAGGCCACGGCCGCCGTCGAGCGGCTCATCGCCAGCTACCGGGGGCGGATTCCGACCGACGCGCCCGTGCTGCGCGACCGTTCCGACGTGGCGGCGTACGCGGCGTACCGGATGCCCGCCACCTTCGAGGCCGTCCGGGCCGCCCTGGACGGCCTCGCGGAGGCGGCCCCGCGGTGGGCGCCGGGCTCGCACGTGGACGTGGGCGGCGGCACGGGAGCCGCGACCTGGGCGGTGGACGCCACCTGGGACGGCCCGCGGGAGACCACGGTGCTCGACTGGGCGGAGCCGGCGCTGGTCCTGGGCCGGGAGCTGGCGGCGGCCTCCACCTCGGAGGCGCTGCGCGGCGCGGCCTGGCGGCGGGCGGTCATCGGCTCCGGGCTGGTGCTTCCCGAGGCCGACCTGGTGACGGTCTCGTACGTGCTGGGCGAGCTGACCCCGCAGGCCCGTACGGCGGTCGTCGCCGAGGCGGCGCGGGCCGGTCAGGCCGTGGTGCTGATCGAGCCGGGCACGCCGGAGGGCTACCTCCGCATCCGCGAGGCCCGCGACCAGCTGATCGCGGCCGGGCTGAGGGTCGCCGCCCCGTGCCCGCACGACGGGACCTGCCCGATCGAGGTCGGTCAGGACTGGTGCCACTTCTCGGCGCGGGTCAGCCGGTCCTCCCTGCACCGGCAGGTCAAGGGCGGCTCGCTCCCGTACGAGGACGAGAAGTTCAGCTACGTCGCCGCGACCCGCTTCCCGACGGAGCCGGCCACCTTCCGGATCACGCGGAGGCCGCAGATCCGGAAGGGGCTCGTCCAGCTGGAACTGTGCGGTCCTGAGGAAGGCGACTCGTCAGGCCTGACCCGGGTCAACGTGACCAAGCGCCACGGTGACCTCTACAAGGCGGCGCGGGACGCCGACTGGGGCCAGGCCTGGCCGCCGCCCTCCTCCCCGGAGGGCTAGGGCCTCAGCTCCTGGGTGCAGCACTTCACGCTGCCGCCGCCCTTGAGCAGCTCTCCCAGGTCCATCGGGACCGGCTCGAAGCCCCGGTCCCGCAGCGGCGCCAGCAGCCCGGTCGCCGCCTGCGGGAGCAGCACGTGCCGGCCGTCCGAGACCGCGTTCATGCCCAGGGCCGCCGCGTCCTCGGCGTCGGCGAGCAGCGCGTCGGGGAAGAGGCGTTTGAGCACGGCCTGGCTGCCGGGCGAGAACGCGGGCGGGTAGTACATGACCTCGTCGCCGTCGAGGACGCACAGGGCCGTGTCCAGGTGGTAGTAGCGCGGGTCCACCAGGTCGAGGCCGATGACGGGGCGGCCGAAGAACTCCTGGGCCTCGTCGTGCGAGAGCGGGCTGGAGCGGAAGCCCCGGCCGGCCAGGATGTAGGTGGCGGTGACGGCGAAATCGCCCTCGCCCTCGTTGACGTGGGACGGCTCGTGGACGTCCCGGTAGCCGTGGCCGCGGAACCACTCGAGGTGGATCTCGGCCTCGGCGGCCCGTTCCGGATAGGCGAACCGGGCACCGAGCACCCGGCCGTCGACGACAAGGGCCCCGTTCGCCGCGAAGACCATGTCGGGCAGCTCGGGGTGCGGTACGAGGGTTTCGACGGTGTGCCCGAGGGAGCGGTAGCGGTCCCTCAGGTCCTCCCACTGGGCGTGTGCGAGGGGCAGGTCCACCGGTTTCGTGGGGTCCATCCACGGATTGATGGAGTAGGTGACCTTGAAGTGTGCGGGTGGGCACATCAGGTAGCGCCGGGGTGTGGCGTCTCTGCGCAAAGAAGGCTCCTCACGACTTACGACGAGTGTGGAGAGAATCGTCTCTCCTCACGCGGAACACCGCATTGAAATCCTCTCCTTCCTGAAGAAGGAGATTCCTGACTTACGCCGCCTGGCGGACCGGCGGCCCGTCAGGTCTTCCGCGATCAGCATCAGCCGGGTTGAGACCAGCCCGGACGAGCATGACGCGTGCGGAGTTCTTGTCTCTAGGGGAGAGGGCTCCGCACGCGGTGCACGTGTACGTTCGTTCCGACAGCGGGAGTGCGTGCTTGGTTCTCGCTCCGCACCGTCCGCAGTCCATGGTGGTGTGCGCAGGGTTCACGAGCCGCAGGTCGCGACCGTGCTTGCGCGCCATGTTGATCAGCTCGCGCTTGGTGGCGGAGATCGCCGCGTCGGCCGCCTTGCGGGCCATGGAGGTCTTGGCGAGGAACTTCGGCCGGAAGTCCTCCACGGCAAGATGGTCGAAATCCGTGACGACACGCTTGGCCCACTTTCGAGCGCCGTCCTGCCGTTGCCGGGCGATCTTCTTGTGCGCCTTCGCGGCCTGCCGCTTCGCCTTGCGGTAGCCCTTCGAGGCGGCCCGCCCAGCCTTCGGCTTCCGGCGGGCCATCATCCGCTGGTACCCGGCCAGCTTCCCGGCCGCCTTCTTCCCGTGCTCCGAGTGCGGGAGATCGTGACCATCGCTTGTGGTGGTCGCCGTCTCCTTCACACCCCAGTCGACACCGATCACCGCACCGGTCGCGGGAAGCGGCTGCACCTCGGCAGGGACGACGAACGAGGCGTACCAGTGGCCGAGGCTGTCCCGGTACACCCGCACACTCGACGGGTCGGCGGGCAGCTCACGCGACCACACCACCGTCACCGATATCCCGCCCGCCAGGTGCAGACGCCCATCCTTCAGCCGGAAACCACGACGGGTGTAGTTCAGCGTCGGTTCCGCAAGATCCTTCTTCTTGAAGCGAGGCATCCCAGCCCGCTGCCGCACTGACAGCCGCCCCTTGATGTCCTTCAGCGCCTTGGCACGGGCTGTAGCGAAGTCCCGGACTATTTGCTGCTGCGGCACGCTGCCACCCAGGCTCAGCCACTCCCGCTCGCCACGCCACCCCGTCAGCATCTTGTCCAGCTGCGCCGGTCCGCACTTCTCGCCGGCCTCGTGCGCCGCCCTGGACTCGGCGACGCACCGGTTCCACACCCAGCGACACCGGTTCCACTCTGCAAGCAGGGCTGACGAGGCGGCCGACGACACACGCAGCCGATAGGTGAACCGGACGTGCGCGGGCTCCCCAACTCCCCCGGATGCCGTCATACCGCCAACCTAGAACCGCGGCCCCGCCGCTCTCCCCGGAACCGAGACGACCCACCCGAACGAGTGACCGACCTCAGAGGAAGACGAGACGTCTCGGTTGGTAGTTTCAGGACATGACCAAGTCCCCTGACGCAACCCGCCGCAGCGACCGCTCCCGGCGGGCCATCCTCGACGCCGCGCTCGCCCTGGTCGGGGAGGTCGGCTACAACAAGCTGACCATCGAGGCGATCGCCGCCCGGGCCGGGGTCGGCAAGCAGACCATCTACCGCTGGTGGCCGTCGAAGGCCGCCGTCCTCCTCGACGCCTCGCTCTCGCTCGCCGGGGACGCCGAGACGGACGCCCAGTGGACCGGCTTCCCCGACACCGGGGACCTCGCGGCAGACCTGAAGTCCGTCCTGCGGGCGACGGTGGACGAGCTGTGCGACGAGAAGTACGAGGCCCCCGCGCGCGCCCTGACGGCGGCCGGGGCGACCGACCCCGAGCTCGGCGCCCGTTTCAACGAACGGCTGCTGGAGCCGCAGCTCGCCCTGTACGAAACGCGGTTGCGCACCGCCCGGGAGGCCGGACAGCTCGCGCCGGACACGGATCTGCGGCTGACGGTGGAGATGCTGCTGGGCCCGCTGACGTACCGCTGGCTGCTGCGGACGCAGCCGCTGACGCACGCCTTCACCGACGCGCTGGTGGACCGGGTGCTGGGCGGGGTGGCCAACGTCACCGCCCCCTGACCACCCCCCAGCCGGAACCCAAATGGCTGAATTGTGTGGCTATGTGGGGGTTGCCGATGCCCCATCCCCAACCCCCCGGTCACCGAGACCGGTCACCCGGGGCTCAGGATGGTGGGACCATGTGAAGGTCCGCCGGGGATACGGTGAGGTGAGGGGATAGATGGGGTCTGAGTCCGGCCGCGTCAAACGCGGCGAGCAGAGCAGGATTTCCCAGTGGCTGCGCCGGCGGCCGAAACCCGCCGTCGAGGACCCCGCAGAAGAGCGCGAGGCGCTCCTCCTGGCCGTCGCCGCCGCGGGTCTGCCGCTCTCACCTGCCGCCCATCCCGCCGGATACCGATGTTCGTGCGACCGGATCGGCTGTCCGACGCCCGCACGGCACCCCCTCTCCTTCGCCTGGCAGACCCAGTCGACCACCGACCGCGCACAGGTCGAACGGTGGGCGCGCAACCAGCCGCAGGCCAACTTCATCACCGCGACCGGCATGGTCCACGACGTGCTCGACGTCCCGCTGGAAGCCGGCGCCGCCGCGCTCGCCCGCCTGCTGGAAGCCGGTATCGAGGTCGGCCCCGTCGCCGAATCGGGCGGCACCGGGGACCAGGCCCGGATGCTCTTCTTCACCGCCACCCGCGGCACCCCCGAGGACGAGGACGAGTGGTGGCCCTGCGAACTGGACTGCCACCCCGAGACGATGGACGAGCACCCGGGCCTGCGCTGGCACTGCCGCGGCAGCTACGTCCTGGTGCCCCCGTCGGCCCTCCCCGGTGACCAGTCGGTGACCTGGCTGCGCGGCATGGACCACCCGCTCCCGGACCCCCTCACCCTCCTGGAAACCCTGACGGACGCCTGCGCCACCTACGCCGGCGCGTCCTCCCAGACCCCCACGGCCCTGGCCTGGCCCCTGGGCCGCTAGGGGGTGTCCTGCCGGTCAGGCCGGCAACGGCGGGTCAGTGGATCTGGGTGACCACCACGTCCAGGGCCCAGGCCTTGCCGGCCTTCGCGGGGGCCTCGGCCTCGACGACGTAGCCCAGGTCCCGCAGGGCCGTGACCAGCTCGGCGGGACCGGACGGCACGGCTCCGGCCAGCAGCAGATCCCGCACCAGCCGGCCCTTCGTCGCCTTGTTGAAGTGGCTCACCACGGACCGCTTCTCCACCCCGTCCACCAGCTGCGAGTGCAGCACCCGCACGGTGGCCGTCCGCCCCGCCACCTCTCCCTTCGGCTTCCATGCCGAGGCGTACGCCGCCGACCGCAGGTCCAGCACCAGCCCCTCCCCGGCGACCGCGGGCAGCACCTGCGCCATCGGCCCCCGCCAGTACGCCCCCAGCGCCCCGCACCCCGGCAGCTTCACGCCCATCGAGCAGCGGTACGACGGGATCCGGTCGGTGATCCGCACCGCACCCCACAGCCCCGAGAAGACCAGCAGCGCCTCCTCGGCCAGCGCCCGCGCCGCC
Source organism: Streptomyces sp. NBC_01546 (assembly GCF_045208355.1). Classification (NCBI taxonomy): domain Bacteria; kingdom Bacillati; phylum Actinomycetota; class Actinomycetes; order Kitasatosporales; family Streptomycetaceae; genus Streptomyces; species Streptomyces sp. NBC_01546. Next base: position 5,607,472 of record NZ_CP109379.1, on the reverse strand, counting down.
GGGGCCAGGTCCGCCAGCCCCAGGGCGTCGTACAGCACCCCGGTGTAGATCTCCCCGGCCGGCCGGGCCGGCGCCGAGCGCAGCTCCACGTTCTTGGCGACCTCGCCGCGCAGACCCTCGCTCAGGCCCAGCACCTCGCGGGCCTTGAGTTCGTCGGCCGCGCACAGCTCGACCAGCTCGTCCAGGACCGCCGCACGGGCCTCGGCCAGACCCGACAGCGACAGCGACTCCGGCTTCAGCGGTGCGCCGGAGCCGCCGGCGGCCTTTCCTTCGGACGGCGGCAGCAGCACGAGCACGGTGGATCTCCTTCGGTACGACACGTCGCAGGGGATGCGGCCCCCGGGCCAGGGTAGACGCCTCGCCGTGCCGTCCGGGCCCGCCGCCCATAGGCTCGGTGCATGCCACGCCGTCCGATGCACATGACCGGCGCAGACGGGGCCGGCCTGCGGGCCGCCCTGGGTGAACTGCGGACGAAGCTGGGTGTGCCGGAGGAGTTCCCGGCCGAGGTGCTCGCCGAGGCCGAGCGGGCCGCCCGGGAACCCCGCCTGCCCGACACCGACGCCACCGACCTCCCCTTCTTCACCGTCGATCCGCCCACCTCCCGCGACCTCGACCAGGCCATGCACCTGGCGAGGCGGCCCGCCGGCGGCTTCCGGGTCCACTACGCCATCGCCGACGTCGCCGCCTTCGTCACCCCGGGCGGCCCGCTCGACGCGGAGGCCCACCGCCGCGTCAGCACCCTCTACTTCCCCGACGACAAGGTCCCGCTGCACCCGGCCGTGCTCTCGGAGGGCGCGGCCAGCCTGCTGCCCGACCAGACCCGCCCCGCGCTGCTGTGGCGCCTCGACCTCGACGCCGAGGGCCGGGTGGAGACCACCGACATCCGCCGCGCGCTCGTGCGCAGCCGGGCCAAGCTCGACTACGACGGCGTGCAGAAGGCCATCGACACCGGTACGGCGGAGGAGCCCGTCGCCCTCCTCGAGGACATCGGCCGGCTCCGCGAGGCCCTCGAAGTGGAGCGCGGCGGCATCTCGCTGAACGTGCCCGAGCAGGAGGTCGTCGCGCACGACGGCTCGTACACGCTGGCCTACCGCGCCCCGCTTCCAGCGGACGGCTGGAACGCCCAGATCTCCCTCATGACCGGCATCGCCGCGGCCGACCTGATGCTGGCCGCCGGGACCGGCATCCTGCGCACCCTCCCCAGGGCGCCCGACGGCGCCGTCGGCAGACTCCGGCGGGCGGCGAAGGCCCTGCGGATCGACTGGCCGCACCACGTCCCGTACGCCGAACTCGTACGCTCCCTCGACCCGCACCGGCCCGACCACGCGGCCTTCCTCCAGGAGTGCACGGCCCTGCTGCGCGGCGCCGGTTACACCGTCTTCAGCGGCGGCCAGGCTCCGGACCCGGCGATCCACGCGGCGGTCGCGGCCCCGTACGCCCACTGCACCGCGCCGCTGCGCCGGCTCGTCGACCGGTACTCCGGCGAGCTGTGCCTGGCGGCGGTGTCCGGAGTCGAGCCCCCGCAGTGGGCGGTGGCGGCGCTGGAGGCGCTGCCCAAGGAGATGGCGGACGGCGCCCGGCTGGCCAACACGGCCGAGCGGGAGTGCGTGGACCTCGTCGAGGCCGCCCTGCTCAAGGACCGCGTCGGGGAGACCTTCGAGGCCACGGTGATCGACGTCGATGACCGGGAGCCGCTGGAGGGCACGGTCCACCTGGAGGATCCGGCAGTGGTCGGCCGCGTGGTGTCCACCGCCGGGGAACTGCCCCTGGGCGAGCGGATCCTGGTCCGGCTGACGGAGGCCGACCCGGGCGCGGCGAAGGTCCTGTTCGCCCCGGCCTGACGCCCCGGACCTGACCTACGCGGGCTGTCGCAGCGCGGTGACCAGCGCGCGCGGGTCGTCTGCGTGGAAGCGGATGGTCCGCGCCCGTCCCCGGGCGCCGAGCGGGCGGGTGAAGGGGAGGGGCCGGGTCAGCTCCAGGGTCACCGTGGTCTGGCTGCCCACGATCAGGTCGAGCACCCCGTCCTCGGACACCGTGACCAGCCGCCCCTGGGGATAGCGCCGGTCGACGCGGACCGAGGCCACCGCGTCCGGCGGGACGACGAGGTCGAACAGGGCCCCGTAACGGATCCGCAGGGAGCCGTCGGGACGGACCACGTGCGGACGCGTGACACAGGCGGCGTGCAGGGCGAGCACGACCACGATCCCGTACACGTCGAGGACGAGCAGCACCCGGTGGACCGCCGGCCAGGGAATGAGCACGGCCAGGGCGACCGTCTCGATCGCCGACACGAAGAGCATCCCGTACATCATGGCGGTCTGCGGTCCCGTGTACCCGGCGGCGAGGTCCCCGGCCCGGACCCCGTGCTTGCGGCGCAGCGCCCACCAGCCGAGGGAGGCGGTGGCACGCAGTTCGTGCCGCACCAGCCTCCGCGCCCACACCGGTATCCCCTTCATCCCCGTCCCCTCTCCATGAACGCCTCCATGACCCGGCGTACGACTTCCGCCTGCGCGGGGGCGTACTCGGCGAGCAGTGCCTCCTTGAACCCGGCCACGACGGCGCCCCCGGCGGGGATCGCGGCGAACACCTCGTCGGGAACGGCCGCGACCAGCTCCGCGGCCAGGGCCGGGATCCGCGGATCGTCCACGGGGGCGTCGGCGAGCGCGTCCAGCCGCTCGTACAGGGCGAGCACCGCGGGATCGGCGGCCAGCGGCCCGAGCGCCGCGTAGAGCTCCTCGCCGCCGGGGCCCGAGGCGTCGAGGAGCGTCAGGTGCTCGCGGTCCTTGGCGGCGGCCGGCGAGTCGGTGGCCGGCGCCTTGGCCAGCAGCGCGGCGAGAGCGGGCGAGAGCGGTTCGACCTCCCCGGGCGGGGCGGCCAGCAGCGCCGCGAGCCGCCGCCTGCGCTCGCCGATCTCGGCCTCCTGGCGGGCCAGGTCGGCGTCGAGCTCTTCGAGTACGTCGGCCAGTTCGCGCCCGGCGTCGTCCGCGAGGACGTCGCGCACCTCGTCGAGGCTGAGCCCGAGCTCGGTGAGCCGGCGCACGCGGGCCAGCAGGACGGCGTCGCGGACGCTGTAGGCCCGGTAGCCGTTGGGGCGCCGCTCCGGTTCCGGGAGCAGCCCGACATGGTGGTAGTGCCGGATCGCCCGGGTCGTGACCCCGACGAGCGCGGCGATCTCTCCGATCCGCATGACCCCAGTAGAAACCCTGCCGCTGCGTCAAGGTCAAGCGGCGACGGCACAGCCGGTAACATGGTCGCCACGGCAGACGAGTCGGCCGGGCGGCCGCGTCGGGATCTTCGGATCCCGCCGAGGAACGTCCGGGCTCCACAGGGCAGGGTGGTGGGTAACGCCCACCCGGGGTGACCCGCGGGACAGTGCCACAGAAAACAGACCGCCGGGGGCTTCGGTCCCCGGTAAGGGTGAAACGGTGGTGTAAGAGACCACCAGCGCCTGAGGTGACTCAGGCGGCTAGGTAAACCCCACCCGGAGCAAGGTCAAGAGGATCCGTCTTCGGACGGGTCTGCGCGAACGATCGAGGGCTGCCCGCCCGAGTTCGCGGGTAGACCGCACGAGACCGGTGGCAACGCCGGTCCTAGATGGATGGCCGTCTCCCCGGTGACCGCGAGGTCGCCGGGCGACAGAACCCGGCGTACAGGCCGGCTCGTCTGCCGTCCCGCCCCGAACCGGGGGTCCTCTCCGGTCCGGGGCGGTTCTGCATCACCCCCGGCACACACAAGAGGTGGGGAAAATGACCGTTCTGCTCGTGCTGCTCCTGGCCTGCGCCGTCGGCGGGGCCGCCTGCGTGGTGTGGGCGGAGCGCGGTGGGCCCCGCTGGGTCCGCATCGTGGCGCGCGTGACGCTCGGCATCGGCGCGATGGTTGGCGGCGCCGGGAAGAGCCGGCGCCGGGGCTTGAACAGGGGCGGCGGCAACAGCGGCGACGGCGACGAATAGGTCCTGGCCGGGCGGCCGTTGGGCATCGGCCTGCGGCGCGGACGCGGCGAGCCCCCCGTGCCGTGCACGGGGGGCTCGCCGCTGCTTCGCCGGCCGGGGCCGGCTACCGCAGGTGGGACGTGTCGTTCAGCAGCCGCACCGAGGCGTTGCCGTCCGCGTAGTACGCCACCGCCGACAGGGAAGCCGCCGACAGTTCCATGCGGAACAGCGACTCCGGCGGGGCGCCCAGGGCGAGACGGACCAGGATCTTGACCGGGGTCACGTGCGAGACCAGCAGGACCGTGCGGCCCGCGTGCTCGGCGAGCAGCCGGTCGCGGGTCGCCGAGATCCGGCGGGTGGCGGTCGTGAAGCTCTCGCCGCCGCCCGTGGGGGCCGCCCGCGGGGAGTCCAGCCACGCCTGGAGGTCGTCGGGGAACCGCTCCCGCACCTCGGCGAAGGTCAGACCCTCCCAGGCCCCGAAGTCCACCTCGCGCAGGCCCTCTTCGACCGTCACCGTCAGGCCGAGGCGGTCGGCGACGGCCTGGGCGGTCTCGCGGCAGCGGCGCAGCGGGGAGCTGATGACCGTCTGCACGGTGCCGCGGGCGGCCAGCGCCTCGGCCACGGCCGACGCCTGGCGCCGCCCGGCCGGGGACAGCTCGGGGTCGCTGCCCCCGCTGCCGGAGAAGCGCTTCTGCGGGGTGAGGGCCGTCTCGCCGTGGCGCAGCAGCACGAAGGTGGCGGGGGTGCCCATGTCGGGACCCCAGCCCTGGCCTCCGGCGGTGGTGCGGGTACGGCCTGCCTCCGGCGCGGCGTCTTCGACGGCCGAGCCCGATCCGGCCGCGGGGGCCGGGACGCGCCCCGCCAAGGCGGGGCCCGGCCGGGCGCGAGCGCCCCGGCTTCGCCGAACAGGGTGCCGGTGCCGCCCGCTTCGGCGGAGCCGGTGCTTCGCGCGGCGCGCGTGTCCGCAGCCTCGGCCGCGCCGGTCCCCGTACCACCGCCGGAGGCGAGGGCGGCGCGCACGGCCGCAGCGCCCTTCGCCGCATCCCCCGGAACGCCGCCGGAGGCCACGGCGCGGGCCGCACCGTGGTCGAGGGCGGCCGAGGAGGCCGACGGCTCCCACTGCTTGCCGCGCTTGCCCGCGTCCATCGCTTCGTTGGCGAGCCGGTCCGCGTGCTTGTTCTTCTCGCGCGGGATCCACTGGTACGTCACCTGGGCGCGCGGCAGGATCTTCGCGGCCTCGGCGGCGAGCGGCTTCATGTCCGGGTGCTTGATCTTCCAGCGGCCGGACATCTGCTCGACGACCAGCTTGGAGTCCATCCGGACCAGGACCTGCGCGTCCGGCGCCAGCTCGCGGGCCGCCTTGAGTCCGGCGATCAGGCCCTTGTACTCCGCCACGTTGTTCGTCGCGACGCCGATGTACTCCGCGCGCTCGGCCAGCGTCTCGCCCGTCGCCGGGTCGAGGACGACCGAGCCGTAGCCGGCGGGCCCCGGGTTGCCCCGTGAACCGCCGTCCGCCTCCACGACAAACTGCGGCATCAGATCCCCGAGTCGGCCGTACGGACCAGGATGCGGCCGCAGTTCTCGTGGCGCACGACCTGGTCGCGGGCCGCGGCCTTGATCTCGTTGACCTCGGCCATGTCGAGCTCGAGGCGGCAGCCCTCACAGCGGCGCTGGTACAGGCGCGCGGCGCCGACCCCGCCCTGCTTGACGCGGATCTTCTCGTACAGGGCCATCAGGTCGGTCGGCATGGACCCGACGATGACCTCGCGGTCCTTGGCGATCTTGGCGGCCTCGGCGTCGAGCTCGCCGGTGGCGGCGTCGCGGCGCGCGGTGGCGTCGGTCAGCTTGCCCTCCAGGGCGGAGACGCTCGCGGTGAGTTCGGTGACCCGCTCCTGCGCGGCCTCCAGACGCTCCATGACCTCCAGGACCACGTCCTCCAGGTCACCCTGCCGCTTGGCCAGGGAGACGACCTCGCTCTGCAGGTTGGCCAGGTCCCGGGCCGAGATGCCCACGCCGGAGTCCAGGCGCTGCTGGTCGCGGGCGGCGCGCTGGCGCACCTGGTCCACGTCCTGCTCCGCCTTGGTCTGCTCGCGGGCGGCGTCGCTGGCCTGCGTCTGCGCGGCGACGAGCAGGTCGCGCTGCTGGGTGAGGTCCTTGGTCAGCGAGTCGACCTCGGCGTGCTCGGGCAGCGACTTGCGCTTGTGGACGAGCTGAGACAGCCGCACGTCCAGGGCCTGGACGTCGAGAAGTCGGATCTGGTCGGCGGGCTCGGCGTTCAGTTGGGGGCTCCAGAGATAGAAGGGTGTGTGACGGACGGCGCGTGCGCCGTCCACGGGTCGGTGACCGTGCGCGAGACGTGGGTACGCAGACCCCAGCCGTGGCGCTCGGAGATCGCGTCGAGCTGGGCCGCGGCCTGCTCGCACCAGGGCCATTCGGTGGCCCAGTGGGCGGCGTCGACGAGGGCGAGCGGGCTCTGCTCGCGGGCCTCGGAGACCGGGTGGTGGCGCAGGTCGGCGGTCAGGAAGACGTCCACGCCGGCGGCGCGGACCTGCTCGAAGAGGCTGTCGCCGGAGCCGCCGCTGACGGCGACGCGGCGGATCAGCGCGTCCGGGTCGCCGGCGACCCGGATGCCCTGGGCGGTCTGCGGCAGCCAGGCCGCGGCGCGCGCGGCGAACTCGCGCAGCGTCTCGGGGCGGTCCAGTTCGCAGATCCGGCCCAGGCCGCGGCGGCCCTCGGGGTCGGTGGCGTCGGGCACCAGCGGGCCGGTGATCCGCAGGTCCAGGGCGCCCGCGAGGGCGTCGGAGACTCCGGGGTCGGCGGTGTCGGCGTTGGTGTGGGCGACGTGCAGCGCGATGTCGTTCTTGATCAGCGTGTGCACGACGCGGCCCTTGAAGGTGCCGGCCTCGACGGTGGTGGTGCCGCGGAGGTAGAGCGGATGGTGGGTGACGATCAGGTCGGCACCCAGCTTCACGGCTTCGTCGGCGATCTCCTGTACGGGGTCCACGGCGAACAGGACCCGGGAGACCTCGGCATCGGGGTCGCCGCAGACGGTGCCGACGGCATCCCACTGCTCGGCCCGCGAGGGGGGCCAGAGAGCGTCCAGCGCGGCGATGACTTCAGAGAGACGGGGCACGGTGCAAGGCTACCGTCCGTGGCGCCCGCCCCATGGCCCGACCGCTCGCCGACCGGGCCATGGGGCGGGCGTCGCGGCGGGCGTCGGGGGTCGTCGTTGCTTGACGAGGAGCCCGCGCAGGTCGTCGAGGACCTTGTCGGCGGCCGTCACGCCGAGGCCCGGGTACCAGGTCTCGTCCGGGACGTCCTTGGCCCGGCCCTGCTTCACGGCCTCCAGGCCCTTCCACAGCGGGTTGGCCTCGGCCGAGTCGCGCTTGGTCTTGTCCTTGGCCCCGTAGACGCCGGTGAAGATCCAGTCGGCGGCGGCCTCGTCCATCCGCTCCGGGCCGATCTCGACGGCATCGTGACGGTGGGCCTCTTCTCGCCGAGGTCGGCGCACGGTCGGGGCGATTTTCGAGAGCGCGTCGTACTTGTCCGCGGCGCGCAGCTGGCTGCCGAGGATCAAGTCGGGCTTGAGGACGACCGTGGGGCAAGTTAGGCATATCTGACTGGCTCCCCACCCCAAACGCCCCGATATCGCACAGCACAATCGCCTCCGCGACCTCAGGGGAATCGCCGCCCGGCCACCCGTATGTGTGAAGCGGGCTTGCTGATGTTGTTCGGCAGGAAGCGCGAAACCTAGTTTCCTCACCGGAGGTGAGGCGCGGATGACTGTCTGTGCCATCGAGACGACGAGCACGACCCCGTTCACGATCGCCGCCGACGGCGCGTACGCCGCCCGGCTCGCGGGGAACGGCGAGGCGCTCTACGCGGAGCGCTGGACCCTGGCCGGGCCCGAGCCGTACGCGGTGCCGCTGCCGCTCGCGCAGCCCGAGGAGGCCGACAGCGAGGTGCTGCCGCTGGCCGACGGGCGGGTGCTGATCCACCGGCGGGTGGCGGAGCGGCACGCCTTCGCGCTGCTGTACCCGACGGGCGCCGCGGCCGGGCCGCGCACCGGGGAGCTCCAGCTGGGCGGGGTGGAGCAGGAGGACGGCGTACGGGTGCGCCTGCTGCCGCCGTCCCCGGACGGGCGCGGCGCCTTCGCGCTGGCCGCGGGCGACACCGGGAGCACGGTCTGGCGGGTGGCCGGGGACGCCTTCGGGCCGCGGCGGGTGGCCGAGGTCCCGGGGCGTTGCTCCGGCGGCGTCTGGCTGGACCGGACGGGCCGGCTGCTGGCCCTGGACCGCGAGCTGGACGGCGCCACCAAGGCCGTGGCCGTGGACCTGGAGCGCGGCGGCGAGGTGTCCCCGCTGCTCCAGATCACGGAGGACAGCGACGACCGGCTGCTGCTCGCCGACCCGGACAGCGGGCTGCTGCTGATCCGCTCCGACGCGCCGGGCGAACCGCGCCTCGGCTGGGGGGTGCTGGGCAGTTCCCTTCCGGTCCGCTTCCCGGAGTGCCTGCGGCACGTGGACGCGGCCCCGTTCGCGGTCCAGCCGGGCCAGGCGCTGATGCCGGAGACTTGCGGGGTGGCGCTGCGGCTGGGCCCGGCGGGGGAGGGCGGGATCGGCCTGTGGCGCCCCGCGGACCGGCACGTCTTCCGGATCGGGCCGCCCGTGGGCTGGCTGGGCGGTACGGGCCTGTGGAGCCCGGAGGGGCGCCTGCGCCTCCCGTACGCGACCCCCGACGTGCCCTGCGGGATCGTCGGGCTGACCCTCCCGGTCTCCCCTCCCCCGCCGGTCCGCCTGGACCCCGTACCGCCGCCCGCGCCCCGCCCGGTCCCCCTCCAGCAGGCGCCGCTCAGTCGTGCTTGAGGCCGAGCACCTCCGTCGCGGCGAAGGTCTCGTTCGCCGGGCGGGAGTCGTAGTGCGGGGTCAGGACCTCGTCGAGCTCCTCGTAGGAGAAGGCCTCCTTGGTCGTGTCGAACTTCGCGGCCACCTTGGGGCGTTCCATGACGACCACGATCCCGCCGTGCACGACGAACAGCTGTCCGTTGGCCTTGGCCGAGGCGGGTGAGGCCAGGTAGCCGACGAGCGGCGAGACGTGCTCGGGGGCGAGGGCGTCCAGCTTGCCGTCCTCCGGGACCTGGAAGCCGGCGAAGACGTCCTCGGTCATCCGGGTGCGGGCCCGCGGGCAGATGGCGTTGGCCGTCACCCCGTACTTCGCCAGGGCCAGGGCGGTGGAGGTGGTCAGCCCCACGATGCCGCCCTTGGCCGCCGCATAGTTGGGCTGGCCGGCCGAGCCGCCGAGGAAGGCCTCGGACGAGGTGTTGACGATCCGGCCGTAGACCGGGCCGCCCGCCGCCTTCGACCGCTCCCGCCAGTGCACGGACGCGAAGTGCGTGGTGTTGAAGTGGCCCTTGAGGTGGACGCGGATCACCGAGTCCCACTCCGCCTCCGACATCGAGAAGACCATCCGGTCGCGCAGGATGCCCGCGTTGTTGACCAGGATGTCGAGCTTCCCGAAGCTGCCGACCGCCAGCTCGACCAGCTCGCGCGCCTGCTCGAAGTCGGCCACGTCGCCCAGGTGCGCGACGGCCTGTCCGCCCGCGGCCCGGATCTCCGCGGCGACCTCCTCCGCCGGGGCGGCCGAGGCCTCTCCCGAGCCGTCCCGGCCGGGCTGCCCGAAGTCGTTGACGACCACGCTCGCGCCGAGCCGCGCGAGTTCGATCGCCTCGGCGCGGCCGAGCCCGCGGCCCGCGCCGGTGACGATGGCGGAGAGCCCCTCAAGTGGCAGTGACATCTACCGGATTCCTCTCAGAACGGGTCAGAGTTCGATGCAGGTGCGCAGGGCCACGCCCGTACGCATCTGGTCGAGGGCGTCGTTGATCTCGGCGAGCTGTACCCGGTGGGTGATCAGGCTCGCCAGGTCCACCCGGCCGGCCCGCCACAGCGCGATGGTGCGCTCGTACGACCGGAGCACGTCGCCGCCGCCGTACATCGACGGGAGGATCTTCTTCTCGTCGAAGAAGAGCGAGAACATGTCGATCTGGAAGTTGTCGTCCATGGCGCCCGCGCCGACGATGACGACGCTGCCGCCGCGCCGGGTCATCTTGTACGCGGTCTGCGCGGTGGCGGACTTGCCGACGACCTCGAAGACGTAGTCGAAGCCCTCGCCGCCGGTGATCCGGTTCTTGGCGTCGTCGAAGGCGTCCGGCGCGACCGCCTCGGTGGCCCCGAACTTCAGGGCCGCCGCGCGCCGCGACTCCACCGGGTCGATGGCGATGATCTGCGCCGCGCCCTGGACCTTGGCGCCCTGGATGACGGATATGCCGACGCCGCCGCAGCCGATGACGGCAACGGAGGAGCCGGCCTCCACCTTGGCGGTGTTGATGGCCGCGCCGAGGCCGGTGGTGACGCCGCAGCCGATGAGCGCGGCGATGTCGAAGGGCACGTCGTCGGGGATCGGGACGGCGCACTTGGCGTCGACCACGAGCTCCTCGGCGAAGGTGCCGGTGGCGGCGAATCCGAAGATGTCGCCGCCCGCCCGGCGGAAGTTGGGGATGCCCGCGTTGACCAGGCTCTCCAGGCACAGGTGGCCCTGGCCGCGCTTGCAGGACGGACAGTGGCCGCACGGCGGCAGCCAGCAGACGAGGACCCGGTCGCCGATCTTGTGGCTGGTGACGCCGTCGCCGACGTCGGAGACGACTCCGGAGCCCTCGTGACCGGGGATGAAGGGGGCGGGCTGCGGCAGGATGCCGCTCATCGCGGAGAGGTCGGAGTGGCACAGGCCGGTGGCCTTGATGCGGATCTTGACCTTGCCGGGACCGAGGCCCACGGCTTCCATGTCGTCGACGACCTCGAGCTTGTCCTGTCCGATCTCGCTCTGCAGTGCTGCGCGCACGGTGCGGCTCCTTCAGTCCGGTCTTGGATTACGCGTGTTCGACGACGGTGTCGGCGAGGACCGGCGCGTCGTCCCGGTCGGCGGCGGTCACCGCCACCAGGACGCGGCCGGGTTCCTGCCACATCCGGATGCGCAGCGTCTCGCCGGGGAAGACGATCCCGGCGAAGCGCGTGCGGTAGGCGCGGACCCGGGACACGTCCCCGCTCAGGGCCGTGTCGACGACGGCCTTGAGGGTCATCCCGTACGAGCACAGGCCGTGCAGGATCGGCCTGTCGAAGCCGGCCAGCTTGGCGAACTCGGGGTCTGCGTGCAGGGGGTTCCAGTCGCCGGAGAGCCGGTAGAGGAGCGCCTGCTCCTCCCGGATCGTCCGTTCCTCGACGCGGTCCGGCGCCCGTTCGGGCAGCTCCTCGCGGACGGAGGGCCCGCGCTCGCCGCCGAACCCGCCCTCGCCGCGTACGAAGATCTGCGCATCGCTGGTCCACAGCGGCCCGTCGGCGTCCGCGACCTCGGTGCGCAGCACGACCACGGCGGCCTTGCCCTTGTCGTAGAGGGCGGCGACCTTGGCGGTGGAGGTGGCGCTGCCCTTGACCGGGATGGGCCGGTGCAGCTCGATGGACTGGCCGCCGTGCAGGACGTTGGCGAGGTTGATCTCGATCCCGGGGGCGGCGAGCCCGCCCATCATGGCCATGCCGGCGCCGGCGACGGTCGCGAAGCTGGGCAGGACGTGGAGCTTGGACTCGAGGGTGTAGCGCAGCTCGTCGGGATCGGTGGCCGGGAGGCCGGCGCCGAGGCCGAGGTGGTAGAGCTGGATGTCCTTGTGGTCCCAGGCGATCTCCCCCTGGCGGGGGTCTGCGGCGAGGGCCTTGGCGGCATCGATCGGCATGAGGATGCTGCTCCCTGTTTCTGAAAGGTCACTGCCTTGGAAGACCTCGGTGCGGCCGTCCGCACCGTCGGCCGCACCGAGGTCGTATGCGGGACCGGTTCTAGAACGCGTTCTAGCCCCGGCCGGTGAGGAATGTATAACGCACGCCCCAGCAGTTGGGAAGACTGCTGACTTCGCGTCAGATAGGCTTCTCCGGTGGACGAAATGCCCGTTGCGCACCGACCTGCCCGATCCCTGCGCGTCCTGCTGCACCCGCCGAACCCGGCCCTGGCGCTCCGGCTCGAGCTCCAGCCGGATCTGGAGGTCGTACGGGATTCCATGGCCCGCCCGGCGGTGGCACTGGTGGAGGACGCCGGTTCCGTCTCGGCGCTGCTGGCGGAGGATCCGGAGTGCCGGGTGCTGGTCCTGACGGGTTCCGCCCACCCGGGCCTGGCGGCCGCGGTCCTGGCCGCGGGCGCGGCAGGGCTGGTCCTGCGCGACGGCCCGATCGAGGAACTGGCGGACGCGATCCGGCGCGCCTCGATGGGTGAAACGGTGGTCGACCCGGCACTGGGCACCCCGTAGCCGCCGGTGCCGTGCCTGGCCGCTGCGCGGGGCCTCCCGGGCTCTGCCCGGACCCTCCCCCAGACTCCGTCCGGGGGGACCCCCACTCAAACGCCGGCGGGGCTGAAATTGCCGCTGCGCGGCAATCCAGCCCGCCGGGCGGCACCTTGGAGCCCAGCTCAGCCAAAATCCAGCCCCGCCTGGGGGCACCTCCCAGCGGTAGCTGGGGGAGTTTGAGGCGCGGGGGTCTGGGGGCGGAGCCCCCAGCAGCGGCATCCGCCCGCTACTTTCGGAGCAGCGTCACCACCGCCGCGCCGCCCAGGCCTATGTTGTGGGCCAGGCCGACCCGGGCTCCGGGGACCTGGCGCGGGCCCGCCTCGGCGCGCAGCTGCCAGACCAGCTCCGCCGCCTGCGCCAGCCCCGTCGCGCCCAGCGGGTGCCCCTTCGAGATGAGCCCCCCGGACGGGTTGACCACCCAGCGGCCCCCGTACGTGGTCGCCCCGCTCTCCACCAGCTTGCCCGCGGCGCCGTCCTCGCACATGCCCAGCGCCTCGTACGTCAGCAGCTCGTTGATCGAGAAGCAGTCGTGCAGCTCGATCACGTCCACGTCCTCGATGCCCAGGCCCGAGGCCGAGAAGACCTGCCGTCCCGCCGCGGCCGACATCGGCTTGCCGACCACGTCGATGCACGAGCCCGACGAGAAGGACTCGTCCGTGTCCGTCGTCATCGCCTGCGCCACGATCTCCACGGCCTTGTCGTGCAGCCCGTGCCGCACCACGAACCGCTCGGAGACGACGAGGGCCGCCGCCGCCCCGTCCGAGGTCGGCGAGCACTGCAGCTTCGTCAGCGGCGTGTGGATCTCCTTCGCCGCCAGGATCTCCTCCACCGAGTACACGTCCTGGAACTGCGCGTTCGGATTGTTCGCCGAGTGCCGGTGGTTCTTCGCGCCGACCGCCGCCAGCTGCGCGGCCGTTGTCCCGTACCGCTCCATGTGCTCCCGCGCCGCGTTCCCGAAGATCTGCGCGGTCGGCGGGGACATCTCGAAGCCGTGGCCGGCCGCCATGATCCCGTAGTGCCGAGCCACCGGCGACGTCTTGAAGTCGCCCCCGTCCGCCCCGCCGCCCAGCGCACCGCGCTTCATCTTCTCGAAGCCGAGCGCGAGCACGCAGTCGTTCAGTCCGCCCTCCACGAACTGCCGCGCCATCATCAGCGCCGTCGAGCCCGTCGCGCAGTTGTTGTTCACGTTGTAGACCGGGACCCCGCTCAGCCCCAGCTCGTACGCCGCTCGCTGACCGGCCGTGGAGGCCTGGAAGCAGTACCCCACCGGCACCTGCTCCACCAGCCCGTAGTCCACCCCCGCGTCCGCGAGCGCCGCTGACCCGGCCTCCTTGGCCATGTCCCAGTACTGCCAGTCCCGCGACTCCGGCTTCTCGAACTTCGTCATGCCGACGCCCACGATGTACGACTTCATGTCCGACAACTCCTAGTCCCTCGGGAGGCCGAGAATCCGCTCGGCGACGACATTGAGCTGGACCTGCGTGGTGCCCCCCGCGATGGTCAGGCAGCGGGACATGAGCATCCCGTGCACCGCCCGCTCCCCCGCCCCCTCCCGCACCGCGCCCGCCGGCCCCAGCAGTTCGAGCGCGAGCTCGGCGGTCCGCTGCTGGTGCGGGGTCTGGACGAGTTTGCGTACGGAGGCACCCGCGCCCGGCTCCAGCCCCGACACCTGCTGGAGCGTGGTCCGCAGACCGATGCAGGCCAGCGCGTGTGCCTCGGCGGCGAGCGCCCCGATCCGCGCCCGGTACGCCCCGTCGAGCTCGGCCGAGCGGGCGAGGAGCGTTCCCAGGCCGGTGTCGAAGGTCATCTGGTCGGCCATGTGGACCCGTTCGTTGCCGAGGGTGTTGCGGGCGACCTTCCACCCGCCGTCGGCCGCCCCGACCAGCGCGTCCGCCGGGAGCTCCACGTCGTCGAAGTACACCTCGTTGAAGAGGGCCTCCCCCGTGATCTCCTTCAGCGGCCGGATGTCGATGCCGGGGGTGTTCTTCATGTCGACGACGAAATAGCCGAGCCCCTTGTGTTTGGGCGCGTCCGGATCCGTCCGGGCCAGCAGGATCCCGAAGTCCGCGCTGTGCGCGGAACTCGTCCACACCTTCTGTCCGTTGACCCTCCAGGAGCCGTCCTCGGCGCGCTCGGCCTTCGTCCGCAGCGAGGCCAGGTCCGAGCCTGCCCCCGGCTCGGAGAAGAGCTGGCACCAGGTCACGTCCCCGCGCAGCGTCGGCAGGGCGTACGCCTCCCGCTGCGCGTCCGTCCCGTAGGCGAGCAGCGAGGGCACGACCCAGGTGGCGATGCCGAGGTCGGCGATCCTGACCCCGGCCGCGCGCAGCTCCTGCTGGACGACGAGCTGCTCGACGGGTCCGGCGCCGAGGCCGTAGGGGGGCGGGAGGAACGGGGCGGCGTAGCCGGTGGGGGCCAGGATCCGCCGGGCGGCCGCCGGGTCGAGTCCGCGTGCGTCCTCGATGGCGGTCCGCGCCTTCGCCCGGTACGACTCGGCCTCCGCCGGGAGCTCCAGCCGCAGCTCCCGCCGGGCTCCCGCCGCCGCGAGCCGTACGGCCCGTACGCGATGCCCGTCGCCCGGGCCGAGGAGCTGGCGGGCGACCAGGGCCCGCCGCAGGTAGACGTGGGCGTCGTGCTCCCAGGTGAAGCCGATCCCGCCGAGCACCTGGATGCAGTCCTTGGCGCAGGAGTACGCGGCGTCCAGCGCGGTCCCGGCGGCGAGGGCGGCGACCAGCGAACGCACCTCCGCCGGCTCGTCCATCGCCTGCGCCGCGTCCCAGGCCAGCGCCCTGGCCTGCTCCAGCCGGACCAGCATGTCGGCGCACAGGTGCTTGATGCCCTGGAACTGTCCGATGGGCCGGCCGAACTGAACGCGCACCTTGGCGTACTCGGCGGCCGTGTGCAGCGCCCAGGCGGCGGTGCCGCAGGCGTCGGCGGCGAAGAGCGTGCAGGCCAGGTCCCGCACCAGGGCCGCGTCCAGCTCCAGCACCCGGCCGGGCCCGGCGGTGACCCCGCGCGCGTGCACCTCGGCGGTGGGCCGGGTCGGGTCGGCGCTCTCGTGCGTACGGATGTCCAGCGCGGCCGCGTCCACGGCGAACCAGCGGGTGCCGTGCGCGGCCTCGGCGGCGAGCAGCACGAGGTCGGCCTCACCGGCGCCGAGCACCGGGGGCGCGGTGCCGTCGAGCAGGTACCCGCCGCCCTCGACGGCGACGGCGGTCAGGCTCCCGGGACCGAGGGCGACCGCCCCGACCCGGCCGTCGAGCGGCTGCGCCCCGGCCCGGTCCAGCAGTACGGAGGCCAGCGCGCTCGGCAGGTACGCCCCGGGCAGCGCCGCCCGGGCGGCCTCCTCGACGACGACGGCCAGGTCGAGCAGGGTCCCGCCCTCCAGGTGCGGCTCCAGCAGCCCTTGTGCGGTCATCGCGTCCCAGTAGGCGGGCCGCGCCCCGGTCTGCGGTGGGGTGTCGAGCAGCTTTCGCACCTCCTCGGGAGGCACGGCCCGCGCCACCCAGCCGCGCACCGCCTCGGCCAACTCCCGCTGCTCCTGCGTGATTCCGATGCCCATGCGCGGCAGACTAGAACACGTTCCAATCTGACGGAAGGTCAGATAACTGTGTTCTTCTGCGGCGCCGGATCAGCGGGTGGCGGCCTTCAGCGCGGCGCGGGCGACCTCCTTCGCCTTCGTCTCGCATGCGGCCTTGGTGTACGGCTTCGCCCGCAGGCCCGTCCAGACGGAGAGATTGCCCTCGCGGACGGCGAGGACACAGGTCCAGTCGGCACCGGGAGAGCCCCAGTAGGCCTCGGTGCCGAACCCGAGGCGGGCCGCCTCGCGCTGACCGGCCGCCTCCCCCTGGAAACGCCGCTTCTGCGTGGCCGCGTCGGCGGCCGCGTCCCCTCCGAGGCTGAGGTCCCACCGGACCAGGGCGCGGGGCGCCTCGGCCAGGCCGGACCCCTCCCAGGTACAGCCCGAGCGGGCGTCGGACGAGTTCACCGGAGCCGACAACGGCAAGGCGCGGGCGGCCTCCCGGCAGGTGGGGACGGCCGTATAGGCGACGGGGGCGTTCATCCGGTCCCGTACGTACGCCACCACTCCGGTGCCGGCCACCAGCAGGACCCCGGCCGCCGCCAGGGCCGTGATCCGGCGCCGCCCGCGCCGCGGGCTCTGGGGCGGCGGCGCGTCCTGCGGTTCAGGTACGGGTACGGGTACGGGCTCTGGCGCGTGCGGCTCCGGGTCGCCGGCCGGGTGGCCACCGAGCAGCCCGTCGATCTCCGCCCGTTGCGCGGCGAGCATCCCGTACACGGCGTCGGGCCACTGGCGGCCCGCCGGAGCCACCGGGCCGATCAGCTCCCGCAACCGCGCCGGGGACGGCCGGGCCGCCGGGTCCTTGGCCAGGCACCCGGCGACGACCTCCCGCAGCCCCGCCGGGACACCGCTCAGGTCGGGCTCCGTGTGCACCACGTCGTAGAGCGTCTGGAAGGTGGAGGGCCCGGCGAAGGGACTGCGGCCCGTCGCCGCCATGGCCAGGACGGAGCCGAGAGAGAAGACGTCGCTCGCGGGTGTGAGCGGCTTGCCCTCGGCCTGCTCGGGCGACATGTACGCGGGCGAGCCGACGACCAGCCCGGTCCGCGTCAGCCCGGCGTCCCCCTCGGCCTCGCCCTCCGTCTCCCGCGCGATGCCGAGATCGATGACGCGTACGCCGTCCTCGGCGAGCAGCACGTTGTCGGGCTTGAGGTCCCGGTGGACCAGCCCGGCCCGGTGGATCTCCGCCAGGGCCGACGCCAGCCCCGCCGCGAGGCGGCGTACGACGTCCTCCGGCAGCACACCGGCCGCCTTCACGACGGCGCCGAGCGACGGCCCGGCCACGAACACCGAGGCCAGCCAGGGCGTCGGGGCGTCCGGATCGGCGTCGATCACGGCCGCCGTATAGGCCCCGGCAACCTTGCGCGAGGCGGTGACCTCACGGCGGAACCGGGCCCGGAACCCCTCGTCGTCGGCGAAGTGCGCGAGCACCTGCTTGACGGCAACCAGCCGCCCGTCGGGCCCGGCCCCCAGCAGCACCCGCCCCATCCCGCCCTGCCCGAGCACACCGAGCACCCGGAAGGGCCCCATGTAGGTCGGGCCGGACGGTTCCAAGGCCTTCATGCAGACAGGGCCCCGACGAAGGCGGCGAATGCGGCGGGGCTGACGGTGAAAGCGGGACCCTCGGGGTTCTTGGAGTCCCGCACGGCAACGAGGCAGGGCTGGGCGGCGACTTCTACGCAATCGCCGCCGGTGTCACCGCTGTACGAGGACTTCTGCCAGGCGGCGCCGCCGAGGGGGGCGCACTCGACGCACTCGCCGCCGGTGTCGGAGCTGTACGAGGACTTACGCCACTTCGCGCCCGTCAGGTGCTGGTTGATGTCCATAGCGCTCCTCCAATACGCGGGCGATCAGCACCGCCGATTCATCCAGGGAGAGCGCGGCGGCCTGCAAATGATCGTATCGGAGCGAACCTTCCCTGAGAGCCTGCGGATTGGCCGTCATATGGCCCTGGACGAAGTCCTCGGTGTAGACGATGTCCGGGTCGTCGTCGAAGCGCAGGAGGTTGAACGAGCCCATCAGTCCGGTATGGGCGCCCGCCTCGAAGGGCAGGATCTGCACCCGCACCCACTCCCGCCTCCGCAGGTCCAACAAGTGGGCAAGTTGGTTCCGCATGACTTCGCGACCACCGATCTCCTGATGCAGCACCGCCTCGCTCAGCACGACCCACATCAATGGCGGGTTCTCGCGGTCCAGGACGCGCTGGCGCTCCATCCGGGCGGCCACCCTCGCGTCGAGCCCCTTCTCGTTCCGCACGCCCAGCACAGCGCGCGCGTAGTCCGGGGTCTGCAACAGCCCGTAGACCAACTGCGCCTGGAAGGTGGAGATATAGGAGGCCCGCGCCTCCATCTCCGCGTACGCCTGGAACCACGTCGGCAGCACGCTCCGCAGGACCAGCCCCACCAGTCGGGAGAACGTCCCGTCCGTGCCCAGCGCCGCGTCCACCCGTTCCGAGAAGTCCCGGGTCAGCACCCGCTTGGTGTTCTCCACCTGGCCGATCAGCGAGCCGGTGCAGTAGATGATGTCGCCCAACTGCTGCTGCTTCAGGCCTGCGGCCTCTCTCAGCCGGCGCAGTTCGTAGCCGTAGTAGTCCAGCGGCGAAGCGCTGGGGTCGAGATCGCGGACGCCGACCATGGGCAGCCACCCCTCAAGCTCGTTTCGGTCTCCGTAGCCGAGCGTAACCACGCGACCGCGCACTGGTGACGTGAATCACGTAACTGACCACCTCCGGGGGCCGCTTCAGGCGGTTCCGGTGGACAGGCCCCATGCCGTACGGATCGCCGAGAGCAGCGGCCGGGTGCTGTACGGGGACACCGCGAGCTCCCGGCGGGCCTCGGCCAGCAGTTCCGGATCGCCGTCGGCGCCCTGGGCCTCCGCCCTCTCCCGGCGGCGGCCGTACCCCTCCTCGGCGAAGATGTCCAGCAGGGTCAGGGAGAAGTACGCGTAGGCCGAGGCCTCGTCGATGAGCTGCCGCGCGTCCTCCGCGAGGCCCAGTGCCTCGTGCGGCGCCCGCAGCGCGAAGTCCGCCAAGCCCAATGGCTCTTGCGGCGCCCGCAGCGCGAAGTCCGCCAGGGCCGACACCAGGTCGCCCGGCTGCCGGGGGGTCGCGCCGACCGAGCGCAGCCGGCCCGTCAGGGTGCGGAAGGAGGTCAGCACCACCCCGGTCTGCGGGGTCCACTGCTGCTTGCTCAGCAGGGTGCGGAAGCCGGCGAGCGTCTCGGACAGCTCCTCCAGAATCATCTCCCTGGAAATGTCGTGCAGTTCCACGGATCCCGCGGCGCTCTCCGCCTGGATGATCCGGCGGCCGTAGCGGATCAGGTCCCGCGGAAGTCCGCCGGAGAGCGCGTGCGCCAGCAGGACGTACGGATCGGATATGCCCGGTGCCCGCTTGCGCAGGATCTCCCTCGACTCGTCGAGCGTGCAGGGCTGGATGTGGACGATGTCGTCGATCGAGCTGTCCGTCACGTCGCGGTGGGGCAGTCCGCGCCGGACGAAGGCGGCCCCGACGTCCTCGGCCACCGAGATCAGGTAGTGCACGTGCGGGACACCCAGGATCGCCTTGATCTCGGCGAGGAACTCCCGCGCCTTCGCGTCCGACCCGAGCCGGTCCACCTCGTCGATGGCGATGACCACCCGCTGTTCGCGGTCGTGCCGTTCCTGCGCGATGTCGACGAGCAGCTCGCGGAAGTCGGCGACCAGTTCGGGGAACTTGGGCGGGACGGTGGACAGGGCGGTCGTGTGGGTGCCGCCGAGCGTCAGCAGCTGCGTGGCGCCGGAGGTGAGGCCGGAGGAGGAGGTCTGCACGGTCTGCAGCCGGTACAGCTGGTCCCGGCAGTCCCGCACCAGTTTCGGTTCGGTCGGGGCCGGACGCCAGCGGATCAGCCGGCCGAGCAGCACACCGGCCAGCAGGGCCGCCAGCCGGGCGGGGTTCCCGGGGTCGGTCAGTGCGGCCCGCACCTCGTCCGACGTGAGCAGGGCCGCTGCCAGTCCCGCCAGCAGGAGCGACTGCACTGCCGGGTACACCGCCGCCCAGACGACCTCCCGGCGGGAGGGCTGGAGCGTGCCGAGGTGGACGGTCGGCTCGAAGGCACCCAGGGCGGCGGCGCAGCTCGCGAGGAGGAGGAGCACGAGGAAAGCGGTGAGGGGACTGAAGCCGAGAGCGGCGACAAGGTGGCCCTGCACCTGCGCGTCCAGGGCGAGGGAGACGAACGGGCCGACCTTGAGGGCGAGGACCGTCAGCGCCAGCAGACCCGCACCGCACGTCCGCAGGAGCGTCGCCGCCCACGCCTCGCGGCGCAGCCGCCACACAAGGAGCCCGGCGCAGGTCACCACCAGGGCCGCGCCGAGCTCCTCTCCCCGCCAGATCCGTGGGATCCAGCTCCCGGCCAGCTCCACGGCCGTGTCGTACGTGCCCCGCAGCAGCGGCGCCGGCCGCTCGGCCAGCGAATGCACCGTCGCGGCCATGCCCAGGACCACCAGCGCGGCGGCGGGGATCCCGACGGCGAGCAGCCGCAGCAGGCGCCGTACGTACGGGCCGACCCGGCGCAGCAGTCGGCGGGTGGCGGAGAGCCGGACGAAGTCGGGGGCCGGATGCCCCTCAGCGGCCAGGTGGCGCCGGCACAGCTCGGTGAACAGGGACAGCAGGAAGTCGTGCGGTGCGTACGTCGCCGGCGCGGACACCATCACGGAGAACTCGGCCGTGTCCGCCGCGTCCCTCAGGAGCGTGGTCTTGCCCACGCCCCGTGGTCCGCAGACCGCTATCGTCCCGCCGTCGAACTGGTCCATCCGGTGCCGGAGCTGCTCGGCGGCCCGGCCCGGGACCAGGAACCCCGGGTCGTAGGAGGCCCTCAGACCGGCGTGGCTCTCCGTCAGCAGCAGGCCGTCCGGGTCCTCGCCGAGCAGCGCGTCGACCACCCGCAGCGTCAGCGGCCCGACACCCGCCTCCACCAGATCCCGCGCCCATGCGCGCTCCGCCCGCCTGGCGGTCGCGACCAGCACCGGCCGGAGCAGGGGACCGGCCCACAGCTCCGGCTCGGCGGTGCGGCCCCCGGAGAACGCCCCGGGCACCGGCACCACGGCCAGCAGCCCGAAGACCGCCGCGATGGCGAGCGCGAGGAGGGCGCGGTCGCCGGTCAGGGCACCCACCAGGAAGGTCAGGGAGAAGAACATCGCCCAGAGACGCCAGAACGAGAAGGGCCGCCATGCGGTCAGCGCCGCGAACGGCCCGTGGCGTGCTTCCGACAGCCGCAGCATCGCCTCTCGTAACTCGAGGTGCGTCGCCTCGCACGGCTCCAGGGCGCGGTGGACGTTGGCGGCCCGCCACATGGCCTGCCGCACCGCCTCCTCGGTCACGCCGGGCCGACGGCCGAGGCGTCGGCCCACCCGCGAGTCCCGCAGGCAGTCGTTCACGGCCTGTTCGTACACGGCCTGCTCGCGCCCCGTGTCCCACATCCAGAGCTCGCCGCGGTACAGGTACTGATACCCGCTCATCCGGCGATGCTAGATCCGCGTCGTGCGCCAAGGGAGGTGATTCCCAGGGAAGTTGAGTCGCGGGAGCCGAAGCCGGCGGCAGAGCGCCCACATTCAGGACGGCGTGGTTCGAGTGTGACGCGAAACGCCCTCGTGCCACGTACAACCATCGGGCGACGCGGCCGGTCTACTCGGCGATCTTCCCACTGTGCCGAAGGACCCGCATGAGACCGAACCTCCGCACCGCCCTCGCCGCCCTCACCGTGGCCGCCGTCGCCGGTGGCGGCCTGCTCCTGCCGGCGGGGACTGCGGCGGCCGCGGACGCGCCCGCCCCGAAGGGCGACTTCAACGGCGACGGCTTCGCCGACGTCGTCGTGGGCGCGCCGAACGCGAAGGTCGGCGAGGTGAAGGCCGCGGGCCAGGTGGTCGTGCTCTACGGGTCCGCCGGCGGGGTCACGGCGTCCAAGCGGCAGCTGCTCAGCCAGGAGTCGCCCGGCATACCCGACACCGCGGAGGCCTACGAGGGCTTCGGCGGCGTCTCGGCGGCCGGCGACTTCGACGGCGACGGCTTCTGCGACCTGGCCGTGACGGCGCACCACGAGAACGAGGGCGCCGGCCTGCTCACCGTCGTATGGGGATCCAAGGGCGGTCTGACCGACGGCGTCACGCTCGAGGACCCCGACAAGCTCGCCAGTCCCGGCATCCAGAACCGGCGCACCTGGGGCGGGAAGCTCGCGGTCGGCGACTTCGACGGGGACGGCAAGGACGAGCTCGTCGTGGCCGCGTCCACCAACGCGACCGCGAACAGCACGCTTTACACCTTCAGGAACATCGCCAGGTCCGGCCGGCAGGCCGCACCCGTGAAGACCCCGCTCGGCTTCCGCCTCACCCACGACCTCGAAGGCCTCGCGAGCGGGGACGTCGACGGCGACGGCCGCGACGACCTGGTGCTGGCCGGCGCCGTATCCGGCCTGAACCACTACGTGCCCGGCAGCCCCACCGGTCTCCTCCCCGGTGCCGCGAAGGACCTCGGGGCGGGCGACGAGCAGGCCGTCGGGGACATCAACGGCGACGGGTACGGGGACGTCGTCATCGGCAACAGGTCGGCGGGCAAGGGCGGCCAGATCCTCGTCGCGTACGGCTCGGCCGCCGGACCGTCCGCGACCCCGGCCGTCATCGACCAGAACACGCCCGGAGTGCCCGGCGCGAGCGAGCAGGGCGACGAATTCGGCGTCTCCCTCGCACTCGGTGACATCGACGGCGACGGATACCAGGACCTTGCGGTCGGATCGTACGGAGAGTCCCTCGACCCGGTCTCGCTCGCCGGAGGGGTGCACGTGTTCCGGGGGTCGGCGTCCGGCCTCGTCACGGGCGCCGGCGTGCAGGCGGTGAACCGCACCTCTCCCGGGGTCCCCGGCGACGCCCGGCGGGCCGAGCAGTTCGGCATCGCGGTCACGCTGACGGACGCGAACAAGGACGGCAAGGCGGACCTGATCGTCGGATCCGGCGACGCGGACGGCGGCAACAGCGGCTCGGTCACCTACCTGCCGTCCAACGGCGCGAAGGTCGCCGCGCCCGGCTCCCGGCTGGTCCTCCCCGGCGAGGCCGGCCTGGCGGCGACCGCCGGACTCGGCTTCGGCTCCCGCTTCGCCGACTGATCCGCCCGGGCGCCGGATCCCTGCCGCGGTCCCGGCGGCCCCGGCATGGACCGCTACTCGGCGGTAGGGCACCATGGGCCGCCACACACGCTCACCGTCGGAGGAACCATGGCCACCCCCAAGCCGGAGACCCTCGCCGCCTTCGAGGCAGCCAAGGGGTTCATGCCCGTACGGGAGGGGCTCGCCCTGTACGAGGCCGCCGTCGCGGCCGGGGCGCTCGGGCTGCCGCTGCTGGAGGTCGGGACGTACTGCGGGCGCTCGACGATCCTGCTGGCCGACGCCGCCCGCGAGGCCGGGGTGGCCGCGATCACCGTCGACCACCACCGCGGCAGCGAGGAGCAGCAGCCCGGCTGGGAGTACCACGACCCGACGGTCGTGGACCCGGAGGTCGGCCTGATGGACACCCTGCCCACCTTCCGCCGCACCCTCCACAAGGCCGGGCTGGAGGACCACGTGATCGCGATCGTCGGCCGCTCCCCGCAGGTCGCCGCCACCTGGGGCGGCCCGCTCGGCTTCGTCTTCGTCGACGGCGGCCACACCGACGAGCACGCCACCGGCGACTACGAGGGCTGGGCCCCGCACCTGGCCGAGGGCGGGACGCTCGTCATCCACGACGTGTTCCCGGACCCGGCCGACGGCGGCCAGGCCCCGTACCGGATCTACCTGCGCGCGCTGGCCTCCGGTGCCTTCGAGGAGGTCTCGGTGACCGACTCCCTGCGCGTACTGCGCCGCACCGGCCAGGGCATCTAGGGCTTGTCCGGGGGCCTGTCCACCCGAATGCCGCTTACCCGACAATCGCACCGCGCCCTCGGATGGCCCATGGTCCGTACGGGCCGGGGGACCCCGGTCTAGCATCGCCGCGTGCGCTACCACGACAGCCCCCCGCCCCCCGAGTCCGCCTCGCCGGTCCCCTCCGACCGGCCCTGGTTCACCCGCCGCTCCACGCTGGTCGTCGCGGTCGCGGCGCTCGCCCCGGCCTGCCTGGCGGGCTGGGTGCTGACCCAGGTCCTGACCGGGGCCGGGCGGGCGGAGGGGCACGACGCGAAGCCGCCCGTCTCGACGGGCGGGAACCCGGCCGCCTCCCCCTCCGCGCCCGCCGCCCCCGCCGCCGCCGCCAAGGGCCCGCTGACCGGCCGGACCGTCGTCATCGACCCCGGCCACAACACCGGCAACTTCCAGCACACCGACGAGATCGACCAGCAGGTGGACATCGGCACGGCCCGCAAGGAGTGCGACACCACCGGCACCACCACCAACTCCGGCTACATGGAAGCCGAGTTCACCCTCGACGTCTCCCTGCGCCTGCGGACCGTCCTGGAGGCGCAGGGCGCGAAGGTGGTCCTCACCCACGAGGCCGACCGCCCCTGGGGCCCCTGCATCAACGAGCGCGCCCGCATCGGCAACGAGGCGAAGGCCGACGCCGTCGTCTCCGTCCACGCCGACGGCGTCTCGGCGGGCAGCCGCGGCTACCACGTCATCCTCCCCGCCAAGGTCAAGGGCGGCGCCGCCGACACCGCGGCGATCGTCGAACCCTCCCGCCGGCTCGGCGAGCGGATCGCCGGCAACTTCGCCCGGACCACCAGATCGGCCCCCGCCAACTACCTCGGCAGCGGGACCGGCTTGGTCGTCCGCGACGACCTCGGGGGACTGAACCTGTCAACTCAGCCCAAGGTGTTCATCGAATGCGGCAACATGCGTGACGCCAAGGACGCGGCGCAGCTGACGAGTCCGGAGTGGCGCCAGAAGGCGGCCCAGGGCATCGCGGACGGAGTCGTAGGCTTCCTCGGCGGTTGACGATCTCGCCTCCATGGCTGGAGGCGATTCCCTTCAGCTCGCGTGGGCGGGCGTCGGGGCTTCACGCATCCGCCTCCGGCCGCTGGCCGGGACTCGCACCTTGGGAGTGCTGCGCGTGCTGTTGATGTCCGAGCCACCCGTCCGGCGGGCTCGGGCCTCGATCTCGACCGAGGCATTGTGGTCGGCATCGTCCTCATGCCCGCACCGGGTACAGGCGAACAGCCGACCGCATCCCTTACGGGATCCGGGATCGACCAGTCCGCAGGCTGCGCAGGTCTGAGAGGTGTGGAACGGCGGCACCGCCACGAGCACGGACCCGTACATGCGGCACTTGTACTCGAGCTGGCGCCTCCGCTCGCCCGGGGCGTTGTCGAGGACTGACCGGTTCAGCCCGGCCTTCGCCCGGACGTTCTTCCCCGGCTTCTCTGCGGTTCCCTTCGCAGACTTGCTCATACTCTTCACACGCAGGTCCTCGATACCGATCAGGCCGTGGTTTTTGGCGAGGTCGGTGGTGAGCTTGTGCGTGAAGTCGCGCCGCCGGTTGGCCCGCCGGGTGGTGAGCTTTGCGATCTGGGCGATCGTCGTGCGCAGGCGGCGGCTGTACGCACCTCCGTTGTGTTTCTTCGCGTAGGTGATTTGGCGGGCCTTGCGCTGCTCCAGCGCCTTGAGCCGCTTGCGTTCGTTGGCGGTCAGCGTCGGCGTCATGAGCCGGGGTGCGCTCTCGGTGGAGACGAAAGCGGACGCGGAGACGCCGAAGTCCACCCCGCACGCGGGCTTTCCGTTCGGCCCGTCCGGCTTGCGGCCGGTGTGGACACCGAAGGAAATGTGCCATCCGTTGCCGTCCCGGGACACGGTGGCATTGCGGATCGTGCCCCGAGGCTGCGGGAGAGCCGAAACCGCAGCCAGCCAAGTTTCGGCAGACGCACCTCAGCCCAATGCCGGTTCAGCTTGCGGGCCTCCACCGCCTGCCCGGGAAACGGGACCGACAGATGGTGACCACGCTTCTTCCGCGCCGGAAACCGGGCCGAATGCCGGGGGTTCCAGAAGTTGTCGTACGCCCGGTCCAGCTGACGCAGAATCTGCTGCCCCGCCTGCGCGGGCAGATCACCGATCCAGTTGAGATCCGTACGAGCGGCCGTCAGGTACTGGCACTGCTCAGCCGACCGCAGGGTGTAGCGGCGCTGGTCCCACAGGTACACGCGCTGTTCAAGAGCCACATTCCACAGAGCACGCGCCGTGTGACCCCACCTGATGAGCACTTGGTCCTGCTCAGCGGTGGGGTACGCACGGTACTTGCGCCCCGCATCTGCCTTCACGCCCCTACTGTGCCCGTGGGTTACCGCCTACATGGTTCAGATCCGGAAAGACCAGATGCACTGTGATCAGTTCCGGTACTCTCCCGGGGCTCCCCCGCAGCCCCGATCTTCTCGGCCGCGGGAGACTCCGTACCATGGTGCCGCCCGCCCCGCTCCAGGCACGTTCTGCGACCGCGGCACCACGAGACGACCGAGACCGAGAAGGACACCTAAGACGTGAACATCCGCTCCCTCACTCGAGGCGACGGCGTGGTGATCGGAGCAGCGGTGCTGCTGTTCATCGCCTCGTTCCTCGATTTCTACTCCACCACCGGTGGCGACCTGCCGAGCGCGTGGGACACCGACTCCTACCGACTCGTGCTCCCCAGCGTCTTCCTGATCGGGTTCATCGCCGCCGGCCTGCTGATCGCCGGCCGCTTCCAGCCCGAGACCCGCAAGGTGCTCGGGCTGCCGCTGGCCGCCTGGGGCACCGTGCTCGCCGTGTCGGCCGCCTGGTCCGCGCTGTGGGCGCTGATCACCTGCCCGAGCGCGGTCGACCTCGGCGCCGGCGCCATCCTGTCCTTCCTCGCCACCCTGGCCCTGGCCGGCGTGGCCCTGTTCAGCGCCAAGGTCCCGGCGCTGGCCGGCCAGCTGGTGCCGGACCCGAAGCCCGCCGCCGTCCCGCCGTACGCGGGCCAGCCCCAGCCGGGTGCCGGGTACGGCTACCCGGGCGGGCAGCAGCAGCCGCAGCCCTACGGCTCCACCCCGCAGCCGGTCCCGCCGTACGGCGGCACCCCCACCCCGGCCCCGACGCCGACCCCGGCTCCGCAGGAGGCCTCCCCGGCTCCCGCGGCCGACTTCACCCCGTACTGGTTCGCCGTTCCGGTGGCCCGCCCCCTCTTCGCCGAGGACGGCTCCCCCAACCCGATCGCCGAACTCGCCCCGGGCACCTGGTACCTGGCGGTCGAGCAGCGTGACGCGGCCACCCTGGTCGCCCAGACCCAGGACGGCCGCCGCGGCGTCCTGAGCGACACCTCGGGCATCCAGCGCGGCTGATCCCCGGACCTTGCGAGCACGGCCCCCCGCCCTTCCGGGCGGGGGGCCGTTGCCCTACAGTCACCTGACGCACCGTCAGAAATGGCCCGCAGCTGTCGGCATCGCGGAGGGGACCGTTCATGCGCCTCGGACTCGCACTCGGCTACTGGGGCCGCGGCCCCGGCCCGCACCACCTCGACCTCGCCACCGAGGCCGAGAACCTCGGCTACGACTCGGTGTGGACCGCCGAGGCCTGGGGCTCGGACGCCTTCACCCCGCTCACCTGGATCGCCGCGCACACCTCGCGGATCCGGCTCGGCACCGCCATCGCGCAGATGGCCGCGCGCTCCCCCACCGCCACCGCCATGCACGCCCTCACCCTGGACCACCTCTCCGGCGGCCGGATGATGCTGGGCCTGGGCCTGTCCGGCCCGCAGGTCGTCGAGGGCTGGTACGGGCGTCCCTTCCCCTCGAGCCCGCTCACCGCGACCCGCGAGTACGTCGACGTCATCCGGCAGGTGCTGCGCCGCGAGGGCCCGGTCGCGCTGGACGGCCGCTTCCACCAGCACCCGTACCGCGGGGACGACGGCACCGGCATCGGCAAACCGCTGAAGCCCATCACCCACCCGCTCCGCGCGGACCTGCCGGTCCTGCTGGGCGCCGAGGGGCCGAAGAACATCGCCCAGACCACCCGGATCGCGGACGGCTGGCTCCCGCTGTACTGGTCGCCGACCCGCACGGACGTGTACCAGGCCTCGCTGACCGACCTCCCCGACGGGTTCATGATCGCCCCGATGACCCGGGCCAAGGTCTGCGACGACGTCGCCGAGGGACTGCTTCCGGTCAAGGCGATGCTCGGCTTCTACATCGGCGGCATGGGCCACGCGGCCCGCAACTTCCACGCCGATCTGATGGCACGGATGGGGTACGGGGAGGAGGCCCGCCGCATCCAGGAGCTGTTCCTCGCCGGCCGCAAGGAGGAGGCCGTCCTCGCCGTCCCGGACGCCTTCGCCGACGAGATCTCACTGGTGGGACCGCGCGAGCGGATCGCCGAGCGGCTGGAGCTGTGGCGCAAGGGCCCGGTCACGGACCTGCTCGTGACGGCCCCGGACCCGCACACCCTGCGGGTGCTGGCGGAGCTCAACAACTAGGGCTCCGATATGACCATGTGAGATGACAGCGGCTGTCCGAAAGTGGATGATGATCGTTGCCGCTACGGGTTTCGCGTGCGCCCGACTGCCGCCGGGGGGAACTGGCCGCATACAGGTCGCGAAGCGCCGCACCCGTGGCGACCCACGCCATCCTCTGCTCGAAGGAACACTTCTGGTGCGTCCCACTCGTGCGACGGTCCTGCTGACCGCGGGTCTCGTCTCCCTCCTCGGCCTGCCGGCCACCGCGGCCGCCGCCGACATCCCGGCCAACCTCTACGTGAACAATGCCGCGGTCTCCGAATGCTCGGACACCGGCCCCGGCACGTACGCCAACCCCTTCTGCACGATCTCGGCCGCGGTCAAGGTCGTGCAGCCGGGTCAGACCGTGCGCATCGCGTCGGGCAAGCCGTACGACGAAGCCGTCACCATCAGCCGTTCCGGCCAGCCGGGCAAGCCGATCACCTTCATCGGCGGCACGTCACCGAACGTGGGCCAGTTCTCGCTGGCGGCCGGCAAGGGCCTGACCGTTACCGGCGCTTCCCACGTAGCGGTCCGAGGGATGTACGCCACGACCGGTCTCAAAATCACCGGCTCCACCGATGTGGAGCTGGAACAGTTCCACATCGGTGGCAACGACCCCGACAGCCTCACGATCGGCGCGGGAAGCTCGAACGTACGCCTCATCCGCAGCCAGCTGGCGACCTCCGTCCGGATCGAGGGGGCCCAGGGCACCGTACTGAGCCGCAACCGGCTGCACGGATACGTCGATGCGGCGGTCACCACGTTCGATGCGCCCGGCACCGTTGTCACCAACAACACGATCTACCTCGAGTGCGAGGCAGCCGTCTCCCTCGGTGGTGCCTCCACGGCCTCGGCCCTGTTCAACAATCTGATCCACACGGAGTCCGACGCCGGGTGCCCGGCGCCCGGTCCGCGGTACGGCATCACGGTCGCGCAGAGCGCGGCCGCCGGCACCCGCGCCGACTCCAACCTGATCACCGGCCCCTTCAGCGACGCCCGAGTGGCCTACAAGTGGGCCGGCACCCCCTACCAGGAGCAGGCCGCCTTCCACGCCGCGACCGGCCAGGGCTCCTACGACATCCTGACCCCGGAACGGACGGGGAGCGGATCCCTCATCGTCGACTCCGGCGACCCGACGGCACCGGGCGTGCTGCCCGTCGACTTCTACGGGCGACCTGTCGCAGACGACCCTCGCGTGCCCAACACCGGTAAGGACGGGGGGTACATCGACCGCGGTGAGAAAGAAACACAGGACGACCTGCGGAACGTCCGGGTGGAGCTCGAACAGGGCTGGGCCCCGGTCGGCTCCACGGTGAAGGCGAAGGCCACTTCGGACAGCAGCTGGGCCGCCGCGCTCACCTACCAGTACGACTTCGGTGACGGCACCGCCCCGGTGGTCACCAAGGCCACCACCGCCGAGCACGTGTACAGCGCGCCGTGCGCATGCGTCGTCACGGTGACGGCGGTCAACGTCGCCGGTCAGAAGGCCCAGGGCCAGCAGACGGCCAACGTGACCGCCGCCGGCTCGCTGACCACGGCCTTCACCACCAAGCCGTACCTGCCGAACGCGGACGACCAGAGCGTGTTCGTGGCTCCGCTGGCCATCGAGGTCGACCCGCGGAGCTCCACCACGCCGTGGCCGATCGTGCGGATGGACGTGGACTACGGGGACGGTGCCAAGGAGGTCAGCGACCCGCTGATCATCACCCGCCACGCCTACAAGATGCCCGGCACGTACAAGGTGACGGTGACCCTCCAGGACGCCAAGGGCGCCACCTCCACGGCCGAGCGGACCGTGCAGGTCGGCTACACCCCGGCCGGTTACGTCCCCCTCGCCCCTTCCCGCGTACTGGACACCCGCACCACCGACGCGCCCGTCCAGGGCGGCACCGCCACCCCGATCACCCTGCCGATCGCCCAGTACAGCTGGGGCCAGAGCCACACGGCCGGCGCCTCCGCGGCGGTCCTGAACGTGACGGTCACCGGGTCCACCGAGGACACCCACCTCAGCGTCTGGCCCTCCGGCCAGCCCCGCCCCGTCACCTCGAACGTCAACATCAAGGCGGGCGGCACCTCCTCCAACACCGTCACCGTGCCCATCGGCGCCGACGGCAAGGTCTCCGCCCAGCTCAACTCCGGCAAGGCCGCGCTGATCGTCGACTTCGTCGGCTACTACCAGCCCAACACCGGCCAGCGCTTCTCGCCGCTCGCCCCGACCCGCGTCGTCGACACCCGCACCACCGGCGGCGCGCTGGGCGGCGGGCAGACCCGCACCGTCAAGGTCGCCGGCGTCAACGGCATCCCGGCCGACGCCACGGCCGTCGCGCTGAACCTGACCGGCACGGGCTCGACGGAGAACGGCCACGTCATCGCCTACCCGGACCCGGCCAAGCGGCCCACCACCTCGAACCTGAACGTGGAGCCCGGCAAGGACAAGTCCAACCAGGCCATCGTCCCGGTCGGCCCGAACGGCACCATCACCCTCTACACCAACACCGGTTCCACCCACCTGATCCTGGACGCGGTGGGCTACTACGCCAAGGACGGCAAGGCCCTCTTCACCCCCGTCGTCCCG
This sequence comes from Streptomyces sp. NBC_01546, assembly GCF_045208355.1. Taxonomy (NCBI): domain Bacteria; kingdom Bacillati; phylum Actinomycetota; class Actinomycetes; order Kitasatosporales; family Streptomycetaceae; genus Streptomyces; species Streptomyces sp. NBC_01546. The sequence goes on along the minus strand of NZ_CP109379.1, from coordinate 5,576,594 downwards.
CAGCGTCTGGCCGACACCCGCACCACCGGCAAGCTCGCCCCCGGCGCCAGCACCACCGTCGCCGGGATCCCGGGGAACGCGCTCGGCGCGGCCCTGAACGTGACCGCCACGGACACCACCGGGCCCGGCTTCCTCACCGTCTACGGCCACGGCGGCACGCGGCCCGAGGCCAGCAGCCTCCAGACGATCCCCGGCATCACCGTCCCCAACCACGTGACCACGCCGGTGGCGGACGGCCGCGTCGGCATCTGGAACAGCTACGGCGGCAGCACCCACGTGATCACCGACCTGTTCGGCTATTTCACCCAGGGCTAGCCCCTATCGGGGAACACCGCAGCACACCGGAGCCCCGGTCACCGCGCACACCGCGGTGACCGGGGCTCCCGGCGCGTCAGGGCGAGGGGGTGTCCGTGTCCGTCTGCCCGACGGCCTCCAGCAGCTCGCGCAGGTCCAGTGGCATGACGGCGATCTCGATGCTCCCGCCGCCCTCGTAGGTGCAGGTGACGATCCGCGAGCCGGGGTTGATGGAGATGCCCTCCTTCACGGAGGGGACCCGCACCCCGGTGGCGCGCCCGCCGGGCAGCGGTACGGGCTCACCGCGCTGCGGGACCCAGCGGGCCGCGCCCTCGTCGGCGTACACCCGCCCCGCCCGCCAGCGCCCCTCGCCGGCGGGCCGGCGCGCCATCCCCGGGATCCCGGGGACGGGGCCGGTGGCCGTCCGCGCGAGGTGCTTGCGCCGCAGGAGCCACCCGGCTCCCGCGGCGGCGAGGACGACCACCACCATCTCGATCACGCGACCATTGAAACAGGCCGCCGGGCCCGGGCCGCGCTGCCGCCGCGCTGCGCTATCCGCCCAGCTGGGAGACGCTCGGGACCTTGTCGGTCACCTCGGCGCCCGCGCTCTTGCCCGCTTCCTTGACGCCGTTGATGACGTTGTCGAAGGAGCTGATGTCGGCGTCACCCGCCTGGCCCTTGCGGAGCTTGCTGCCCAGGCCCTTGAGCGACTCGATGCCCGCCGTCAGCGGGACCATCGCCTTCGACAGCAGCGGGTCGCCCTTGGCGTTTTCGGAGGCCGCCTTCAGCCGGTTGTACGCGAAGGCACCCGCGAGACCTGCCTTGATGAGGGCGAACGTACGGCCCTTCGCGCCCTTCTTGAACTTGCCCGCGCGGTACGGCTTGATGATCCACTGGTACGTCGCCCCGGCCGCGAGCCCGGCGTTGGCGACGAAGCGCGTCTTGGCGAACTTCTGCTTCTCGGCGGACGTGCTGGGCGAGGGCGTCGGGGCAGCCAGCTCATCGGCTTCGACGGCGGCCGGCTCGGCGGCCGCCAGGGCCGCCAGTTCCGCCACCGAGGCCGAGGAGACCTCCTCGCGCTGCCCCGCGCCGCCACCGCCGTCGCTGCCGCAGGCGGTGGCGCCGGCCATCAGCGCGGTGGACAGGACCACCGCCGTCAGAGCGCGGCGGAATCGAACGGTCGTGGGTACGGACACGGTGTCCTCCGGGGAGTGGGGTGTCCCCCGCAGCCTCGCCCCGGCCCCGCAGCTGCGCCACTTGGGCGACCCGTTCGGGTTTGCGGCGCGCCCGGGCGGCAAGACGCGCAACATGCCCTCACACACGCACACCCGAGTACACGCCCGAGGAAGCAATCAGGCAGGCCGGGCCGTCGCACTGGTGGCGGACGTGCTCGCCTTCGTGATCGCCCTGTGGATCCTGCTGTACCTGCTCGACGCCAACCGGGGCAACGAGCTGGTGGAGTTCGTCCACGACACCGCCACCTGGCTGGCCGGCTGGTCCTACGACCTGTTCACCTTCAGCCGCGAGTGGGTCCAGGTCGTGTTCGGCTACGGCCTGGCGGCCGTGGCGTACCTCCTCGTCGGCCACGCCGTCGCCGGCTGGCTCTACCGCCGCTAGGAAAGCCCTAGGAGCCGCAGCAGTCCGGCTCCAGCCCGGCCGGGAGCGAGGTCCCGCCGAACACCTCGGTGGTGGCCTCGTCGCCGCCCAGCGCCGCGACGGCGAGCAGCAGGGACCCGGCGGTCCAGGTGGTCTGCTCGACCGGCCACACCGCCTTGTCCTGGAACACGTACCCCGTCCAGTACATGCCGTTGTCGGCGCGCAGGTGCGTGATCGAGCGCAGGATCTCCAGCGCCCGGTCCGACTCCCCCGTCGCCCACAGCGCGAGCGCCAGCTCGCAGGACTCGCCGCCCGTCACCCACGGGTTCGGCAGGACGCAGCGCACTCCCAGGTCCGCCACGACGAACTCGTCCCAGCGCTCCTCGATGCGCGCCTTGGCCTCGGGCCCGGTCAGGGCCCCGCCGAGGACCGGGTAGTACCAGTCCATCGAGTAGTGGTTCTTGTCGAGGAACCGCTCGGGGTGGCGGCGGATCGCGTGCCGCAGCGCGCCCGCCGCGAGTTCCCAGTCGGGCTGCGGCTCCTCGCGGTGCTCGGCGATGGCCAGCGCGCAGCGCAGGGCCTGGTGGATGGAGGAGGAGCCGGTCAGCAGGGCGTCCGTGACGGGCGTGCCGTCGGCCTCCCGCTTCCAGCCGATCTCGCCGCCGGGCTGCTGGAGGGTGAGCACGCACTCCACGGCCGCGTACACGGCGGGCCACATCCGGTCCAGGAAGGCGTCGTCGCCGGTGGACAGGTAGTGGTGCCAGACGCCGACGGCTATGTATGCCGTGAAGTTGCTCTCCCGGCTCGCGTCCTGCGGCTCGGCGGTGTCCACGCCCTCCGCCCGGTCGGCGTAGGCCGCGTACCAGGAGCCGTCCTGGTTCTGGTGCCGGGCCAGCCATGCGTACGCCCGCTCGGCGGCCTCGTGTTCGCCGGCCGCGTCCAGGGCCATCGCGGCCTCGGTGTGGTCCCACGGGTCGAGGTGGTGGCCGCGGAACCACGGGATGGCCCCGTCCGCGCGCTGTGCGGCGAGGATCCCCGCCACCGTCTCGGCGGCCTGGTCCGCGGTCAGCACCCCGTCCAGGACGAGGTGTTCGGTGCGCCCCGGCGAGCTCACTTCGTGTCGCCGTCGGGGAGGACCGGGAGGTGCGGCTTGGTCGCGTACGCCACGAAGCTCTTGCCTATGACCGGGTTGAGGGCCTGCTCCGCGAGGCGCGTGAGCGCGGGCTTCTTCATGATGTCCCAGACCAGGAGCTTGTGGTACGCCTTGACGGGCAGCGCCTTGTCGTTGTCGACGCCGAAGGCGCACTTGAGCCACCAGTACGGGGAGTGCAGCCCGTGCGCGTGGTGCGTGCCGTACGGCTTGAGGCCGGCGGCCTCCATCTTGCCGAGCAGCTCGTCCGCCTTGTAGATGCGGATGTGGCCGCCCTCGACCTCGTGGTAGGCGTCGGAGAGCGCCCAGCAGATCTTCTCGGGGCCGTAGCGCGGCACGGTGATGGCGATGCGGCCGCCGGGCTTGAGGACGCGGACCATCTCGGCGAGCACGCCCTTGTCGTCGGGGATGTGCTCCATCACCTCGGAGATGATGACGACGTCGAAGGACTCGTCGGGGAAGGGCAGCGCGAGCGCGTCGCCCTCCATGGCCGTGGCGGTGGCACCGGCCGGGGCCTCGCCGGCCTCCTTCATCGCGGCGAACCACTTGGCGACCTCGCGGATCTCCTCGCCGTTGCGGTCGACCGCGACCACCTGGGCGCCTCTCCGGTAGCACTCGAAGGCGTGCCGGCCTGCGCCGCAGCCCAGATCGAGTACGCGGTCGCCTGCGGCGAGCGGGAACCGGGAGAAATCGACGGTCAGCACGGGGTCCTGCCTTCGCGGTCGCGGGGGTGGTGAGGGGGAAGCAGAGTCTGGTGGGCCGTCACCGCGGGCGGCGGGTACGGGCGGCCTGCGCGATGGCGGCGCGGTAGTGCGCGGCGGTGCCCTCGGCGGCCTTGGCCCAGGTGAAGCGTGCCAGGACCCGGTCGCGTCCGGCGGCGCCGAGGCGGGCGCGCAGCTGCGGGTCCCCCAGCATCCGGCCGAGCGCGGCGGCCAGCGCTCCCGCGTCGCCGGGGGGCACCGCGAGGCAGGTCTCGCCGTCGGGGCCGGCGACCTCGGGGATCGCCCCGCCGGTGGTGGCGACGAGCGGGGTGCCGGTGGCCATGGCCTCGGCGGCCGGGAGCGAGAAGCCCTCGTAGAGGGAGGGCACGCAGGCGACCTGGGCGCTGCGGACGAGGTCGACGAGTTCGGCGTCGGTGACGCCCTTGACGAAGCGGACCGCGTCCTGGAGCCCGTACGTCTCGATGGCGCGGGCGACCGGCCCCTTCTCGGCGCGCTTGCCGACGACGACGAGGTGGGCGTCGGGCTGCTCGGTACGCAGCTTCGCGAGCGCCTCGACGAGGTGGACGAGCCCCTTGAGCGGCACGTCGGCGCTGGAGGTGGTGACGATGCGGCCCGGGACCTCGGCGACGGAGGCGTCCGGGGACCACAGGTCGGTGTCGGCGCCGATGTGCACCACGTGGATGCGGCCGTCCTGGACGCCCAGGTGCTGGGCGATCTCCTGCTTGGAGGAGCCGGAGACGGTGAGTACGGAGGGCAGCCGGCGGGCGACGCGGCCCTGCATGCGGGTGAAGGCGTACCAGCGGCGTACGGAGGCCCGCTTCTTGCGGTCCTTCGCGGCGTCGAGGTCGAGCTGCCGGTCGACGGTGATGGGGTGGTGGATCGTGGTGACCAGCGGGGCGCCGAGGTCGCCGAGGAGTCCGTAGCCCAGGGTCTGGTTGTCGTGGATGACGTCGAACTCACCGGCGCGGGCGGCGAGATGGCGCCGGGCCCGCAGGGAGAAGGTCAGCGGCTCGGGGAATCCGCCGGTCCACATGGTGGCGACCTCGAGGGCGTCGATCCAGTCCCGGTACTCGCCGCGCTTGGGGGTCCGGAAGGGGTCGGGCTGCCGGTAGAGGTCGAGGCTCGGGAGCTCGGTGAGGGTGGCGCCCGTGTCGAGCACCGGGTAGGGCTGCGCTCCGACGACCTCGACGGAGTGTCCCAGGCGTACGAGCTCGCGCGAGAGGTGGCGGACGTAGACGCCCTGGCCGCCGCAGAACGGGTTCCCCTTATAGGTGAGGAGTGCGATGCGCAGCGGGCGGTCGCCGTCGGTGGCGGAACCCGCGAAAGGGCTCGTCACCATGGCCTCAGCGGTCACTCTCGGCCCCCTTCTCCCTGCAACTTTCGCCGGAGCGTAACCGCTCGGATAATGTAGAACAAGTTTCAGACTTGATCCGTTGAAGACCATTGAATCTACCGGCCGGAAACTACACCGTAAGAGGCGGAGCAGGTGATTCGCGCCACGACTGGGCGCCTGCCATGCTGACTCCCGATCGGCCCGGAATCAGCTCGCGCAACGACACGGAACGGGACAACGGGACACATGACAGCGGAAGTGAAGGCCGTCACCACACCGGCGTCGCCTCCCCTGACGGAGCGCCAGGAGGCGCGCCGCCGCCGGATCCTGCACGCCAGCGCCCAGCTGGCCAGCCGGGGCGGCTTCGACGCGGTCCAGATGCGCGAGGTCGCCGAGGCGGCCGGCGTGGCTCTGGGCACCCTGTACCGCTACTTCCCGTCCAAGGTGCACCTGCTGGTCGCCACCATGCAGGACCAGCTCCAGCACATGCACACGACGCTGCGCAAGCGCCCGCCGGCCGGGGACGACCCGGCGGCGCGGGTCGCGGAGACGCTGATGCGGGCCTTCCGGGCCCTCCAGCGGGAACCGCACCTCGCGGACGCGATGGTGCGGGCGCTGACCTTCGCGGACCGCAGCGTGAGCCCCGAGGTGGACACGGTGTCCCGGCTGACCACGGCGATCATCCTGGACGCGATGGGCCTGGACGCCCCGCCGACGGCGGAACAGCTCTCGGCGGTCCGCGTCATCGAGCACACCTGGCACTCGGCCCTGATCACCTGGCTCTCGGGCCGCGCCTCGATCGCCCAGGTCAAGATCGACATCGAAACGGTCTGCCGCCTGATCGACCTGACGGCCCCGGAAAAGGCCCCGGAAAAGGCCTGAACCCGCCCCCGTGCGGGGGTGATGGGTGGGCGGGGCGGGGGCTTCGGGGGTCGGGGTGCCGGTTGCTCGGGATCAGGGAGGGTTTGGGGGTTCCCGTCAGTCCCACTGCCTCCCCGGGTCGGGCCGGTCCCTCAAGAGCGCTCCTTCGTCGCGTCGCTTCGCGATGTCGCTGCGCTCCACTCTTGACCGACCGTCCCGCCCCGGAAAGACAGGACTGTCGGGAAGCCCCCAAAAGAACGGTCCACTGGTTCCATGAACGAGCAGGGGCAATCAGGGACCGAATCCTTGGTGGCCAGGGGCAGGGTCTGAGCCCGAGCCCATCAGGAGCGGGCGCGGGGTCGGTGGGCGCGTCAGATCGCTACACACTTGCTCATTGCTTGGCGGCTGCGGGCCGTCTGGGGCTGGGAATAGGCCGCCCGCTGGTCGCTGCCCGCCTGAGGTGATCTGGCGGCGATCAGCCCGACATGGGCTGGACATAAGCCGCCCCAGACCGTCAGTTGACGCTCTTGGAGGGCGTCTGCGGGCGGTTGGGGCAGAGAAAACGCCCTGACGGAGTCTGGTGCCGGACTTTTGGGTCTCTCGCTCCGAGAAGAGATCGATTGGCTCTCAACTCGCTGTCAAATAGGGACAAACGACCCGCTGTCGCGTGACGGCGAGGCCTGCGGTGATCGTGGGCGGCTTATGTCCAGCCCCAGACGGCCGCAGGGCGCCATGGGCGAGAAGTGTGTAGCGATCTGACGCGCCCACCGACCCCGCACCCGCTCCCTACGGGCCCGGGCGCAAACCCCGCCCCCTGGGAACCAGGGAGCCGGTCCCTGATGGCTCCTGCCCGTCCATGGAACCGGTGGACCGTTCTTTTGGGGGCTTCCCGACAGTCCTGTCTTTCCGGGGCGGGACGGTCGGTCAAGGGTGGCCGAAGGCCATCGCGAAGCGACGCGACCGAAGGGAGCGCCCTTTACAGGCCGGCCCGACCCGGGGAGACAGTGGGACTGACGGGAAACCCCCAAACCCTCCCTGATCCCGCCCCGCTGACACCCCGATCCCCGAAGCCCCCGCCCGCCCGCCCCTACGCCCCCGAGCACCAAACCCCGCCCCTACTCCTCCGGCGGAAAGACCGGTTCGCCCGTTGCCGCCAGGGTGATCAGGATGGCTTCGACCGGGCAGCCCTCCGCCGCCGCCAGGAGGGGTTCGTTCGCGTCGGTCTGGGGGGTGCGGGGGTGGGACTGGCGGGCGGAGTCGAGCGCGAAGCCGTCCGGGGCGTGGTTGACGCACATGCCCGAGCCGATGCAGACGCCCCGGTCCACCTCGACCTGCCAGCGGTCTCCCATCAGGCACCCGCCTCATAGCCGGCCGGCAGGTGGATCATCTTGTGCTCCAGGTACTCGCTCAGGCCCTCCGGGCCGAACTCCCGGCCCAGGCCGCTGTTCTTGTAGCCGCCGAACGGGCCCAGCATGTCCAGGCTGAAGGTGTTCACGTTGAAGGTGCCGGTGCGGATCTGCCGGGCGAAGTCGATGCCGTGCTCGACGTCGGCCGTCCAGACGCTGCCGCTCAGGCCGAACTCCGAGTCGTTGGCCACCCTTACCGCCTCCGCCTCGTCCCCGTACGGGATCAGGCAGACGACCGGGCCGAAGATCTCCTCGCGCGCGATCCGCATGGAGTTGTCCACGTCCCCGAAGAGCGTGGGTTCCACGTACCAGCCGCGGTCCAGGCCCGCCGGGCGGCCGCCGCCCGACAGGACCTTCGCGCCCTCCTCCTGGCCGATCCGGATGTAGTCCAGGGACCGCTGCTGCTGCCGCTGGGCGACGAGGGGGCCGAGCTGCGTCGCCGGGTCCAGCGGGTCGCCGACGACCAGGGCGCCGGCCGCCGCCGCGAGGGCCTCGGCCACCTCCTCGTACCGGCTGCGCGGGACGAGGATCCGGGTCTGTGCCACGCAGGCCTGGCCGTTGTTCATCCAGGCCGCGGGGACGATCCCGGCTACCGTGGTCTCCAGGTCGGCGTCCGGCAGGATCACCGCGGCCGACTTGCCGCCGAGTTCCAGGGTGACCCGGGTGAGGTTGCGTGCGGCGACCTCCATCACGCGCTTGCCCGCGGCGACCGAGCCCGTGAAGGCGACCTTGTCGATGCCGGGGTGGCCGACCAGGTACTCGCTGACCTCCCGGTCGGCGGGCAGGATCGACAGCACCCCCTCCGGCACCCCGGCCTCGCGCGCGATGTCGGCGAGGATGTAGGAGTCGAGGGGGGCTTCCGGGGAGGGCTTCAGGATGACGGTGGAGCCGCTGAGCAGCGCGGGGGCGAGCTTGGCCGCCGCCACGAACTGCGGCACGTTCCACGGGATGACGGCCGCGACGACCCCGACCGGTTCGCGGCGCACCAGGATCGGGCCGAGGACGCCCTGGCGGTGCTCCTCGTACGGGTAGGCGCGCGCGACGGTGATCGCGGCGTCGTAGACCATCATCGGGCCGAGCGCCTGCGCGAGGACGCTCCAGGAGTACGGGGATCCGTTCTGGGAGCTGATCGAGCGGGCGATCTCCTCGTGCCGGACGGCTATGGCGTCCTTGATCCGGGAGACGACGGCGATGCGCTCCTCCAGGCTCATCCGGGGCCACGGCCCCTCGTCGAAGGCCTTGCGCGCCACCTCGACGGCCCGGTCCACGTCCGCCTTCGAGGCGTGCGGGACGGAGCCGATGACCTGCTCGGTGTGGGGGGAGACGATCCGGATCGTGTCGGTGCCCAGCGGATCCGTCCACTCCCCGCCGATGAACAGTTGTCCGTGTTCCACGAGCTCGGTCATGGCTGAGGCCTCCTGCGGCTTGGCGTTGCAGAACTGATACCAGTTCTAGTTAGAGGAGTCCACGGCCAGGACCGAACAGCCCGCCGGGAGGTCTGGAAGATCCAACGGCTAGTCAGGAGCAGCCGGAAGTGGTCGACTTGGGCTACTACTGGAACAGGTTCTTGTTGGCGAGCGGGCAGGCAGGGGATCTCATGTCGCAGGACACGTCACCGGACAGGTCACCGGGCACGGCGGCGGACGCGCCACTGGACGCGCCGGCGGACGCGCCACCGGTCACCGATCACGGCGGCGGGGTATGGGGGATCAAGGTGCCCATCCCCGACAACCCTCTCGGGCACACCCTCGTCCACGTCCTCGACACCGACCGCGGCCCGGTCCTCGTCGACACCGGCTGGGACGACCCCGCCTCCTGGGACACCCTCGTCGCCGGCCTCGCCGCGCTCGGCATCCCCGTCGCCGACGTCCACGGCGTCGTCATCACCCACCACCACCCCGACCACCACGGCCTGTCCGGCCGGGTGCGCGAGGCCTCCGGCGCCTGGATCGCCATGCACGCCGCCGACACCGAGGTCGTCGTACGGACCAGGGCCGCCGAGCCCGGCGTCTGGTTCGACTACATGAGCGAGAAGCTCGCGGCCGCCGGAGCCCCCGAGGAACACATCGCCCCGCTGCGCGCCGCCCGCGCGAGCGGCCGCCTGCGCACCCTGCCCGGCCTGCGCGCCGCCGTCCCCGACCGGGAGATCGTCCCCGCCGAGCTGCTCCCCCTCGCCGGACGCCGGCTGCGCGCGATCTGGACCCCGGGCCACACCCCCGGCCACGTCTGCCTGCACCTGGAGGAGACCCATCCGGCGAACCTCCCCGGCAACGGCCGCCTCTTCTCCGGCGACCACCTGCTGCCGGGGATCTCCCCGCACATCGGACTGTACGAAGCGCCGGACGAGAACGGTGTCACCCGCGTCACCGACCCCCTCGGCGACTACCTCGACTCCCTCGAACGCATCGGACGCCTCGAGCCGGCCGAGGTGCTCCCGGCCCACCAGCACGCCTTCACCGACGCCCCCGCCCGCGTACGGGAACTCCTCGAGCACCACGAGGAACGGCTGACCGGCCTGCGGGAGCTGCTCGCCGTGCCGCTGACGCCGTGGGAGCTGGCGGAGCGGATGGAATGGAACCGGCCCTGGGAGCAGATCCCGTACGGCTCCCGCAATATCGCCGTCTCCGAAGCCGAGGCCCACCTGCGGCGGTTGGTGAAACAGGGCCGCGCGGAGGCGGTACCGGGCAGCGACCCGGTCACGTACCGGGCGCTATAGGACCGCTCCGGTCACCGGGGCCGGCACCCTACGGGCCGGTAGAGTGAATCCGTCGTCCACACTTCCGTACGGGGGAAAGCCGGTGCGATTCCGGCACTGACCCGCAACCGTGACCCACCCCCGGCACCACCGGGCGGCGGGGAGTCGGAACGCCCCGTACCGGAGGTGCGCGGCTCGCGCCGCCGGGTCTTCCGGCGGCCGGCACCGTCGAGGTATACGGAGCCGGAGCCCGGTGCCTCAGCGTGCCTGCCTCCAGCTCCCCAGCACGAGAGGCACCCGCCCCCATGAACGTCCGCCGCAGCGCCGCCGCGCTCGCCGCCTCCGCCGTGCTCTGCGTGGGCGCCGCCCCCGCAGCCCTCGCCGACACCGCGCCGCCCGCCTCCCCCTCCGCGCCGCCCGTCATCCCCTCCGGGCTCTACGGCAAGAACGACCCGACGTACGACGGCGTGTGGCGGCAGTCCTTCGCGCTGCTCGCCCAGCACACGGTCGGCATCAAGCCCTCCCGGCAGGCCGTGATCTGGCTGCTCGGCCAGCAGTGCCAGACCGGCGGCTTCCCCTCCTTCCGCCCGAACCCCGGCGTGACGTGCGACGCGAACACGATGTACGACACGAACGCCACCGCGGCGGCCGTACAGGCACTGCAGGCCCTCGGCGGCCAGGACGCGGCCGTCAGGCAGAGCGTGGAGTGGCTCAAGTCCGTCCAGAACGAGGACGGCGGCTGGGCGTACGTGCCCGGCTCCCCCAGCGAGGCCAACTCCACCGCCCTGGTGATCAGCGCCCTCGCGGTGGCCGGTGAGAAGCCGGCCGAGGTCAAGTCGAAGGCGGGCAAGTCGGCGTACGAGGGGCTGCTCCCCTTCCAGCTGGGCTGCTCCGCCGAGCCGGCCGCCGACCGGGGCGCGTTCGCCTACCAGCCGGTCGACGGCAAGCTGCTCGCCAACGCCGACGCCACGGCCGCCGCGACCCTGGCCGGCCTCGGCAAGGGCACGGCCGTCGTGCCGTCCACCACGGACACCCCGGCGGCCGCGCTGGCCTGCCCGGCGGCCGGCGCCGCCGACCCGGTGGCCGCCGCCCAGGGCGCGGCCGGGTACCTGGCCGAGGTCCTCAAGAAGGACGGCCACCTCACGGCCGTGACCCCGGGCGCGGACCAGCCGACCCCGGACACCGGCAACACCGCCGACGCGGTGATCGCCCTGGCCGCGGCCGGGCACAAGCAGTCGGCGGCGGGCGCGCTGGAGTGGCTCAAGGCCAACTCGGCGGAGTGGTCGAAGGGCAGCCCGGCGGGCCTCGGCACGCTGATCCTGGCCGCCCACGCGACCGGCACCGACCCGAAGGCCTTCGGCGGCACCGACCTCGTCGCGGCGCTGAACGCGACGGGCCCGGCACCGCAGGGCGCGGACACCTCCGCGACCACGGTGGACGGCGAGAAGGACAAGCCCTCCGGCGGCCAGAGCGTGTGGTGGATCATCGGCGCGGGCGCCGCGGCCGGCGTGGGCATCGGCATCCTGCTGAGCGGCCGCCGCAAGAAGAACCAGCTCTGATGCGCCGCCGCCTGCCCGCCCTCGCCCTGGCCTTCGGCATCGTCCTGGCCGTGCTGGCCGCCGGTCCGGCCCTGGCGTCGAGCTACCGCTACTGGTCGTTCTGGGACGGCGCGGGCGGTAAGTGGGCGTACGCCACCGTCGGGCCCTCGATGGCCCGCCCGGCGGACGGCTCCGTGCAGGGCCTGCGCTTCTCGGTGAGCAGGGACGCGGCGGCCGAGTCGGCCCGGCCGCGGGCGGCGGCGGACTTCACGGCGGTCTGCGGGGCGACCCCGGCGGCCGAGGGCAGGAAGCGGGTGGCGCTGGTCATCGACTTCGGCCTCCCGGCGGACGCCGCTGCAGGCGAGGCCCCGCCGCAGCCGGAGCCGCGCACGGCCTGCGCCCAGGTGGCCCCGGAGGCCACGACGGCCGAGGCGCTGGCGTCGGTCGCCAAGCCGCTGCGCTACAACAGCGCGGCGCTGCTGTGCGCGATCTCGGGCTACCCGAAGCAGGGCTGCGGCGAGCCGCTGCCGGACGCCCCGGAGGCCGAGGACTCCCCGGCGGCCGCCCCGCCGAAGTCGGACGACGGCGGCGGCCCGTCGGCGGGCCTGCTGGCGGGCATCGCGGCGGTGGCCGCCCTGTCCACGGCGGCCATCTGGCAGTCCCGCCGCCGCCCCGCCCGATGACGAACGACGGTGTGGCGGCCGCCGACGGCGCTCGGCCCACCACCGGGGCCCCCGTCCGGCCGCAGGCCGGGCGCACCCCCACCGGAGCCGCACCCGGCGACGCGACCGGGCTCCGGCGGAGCCGGCTCGCGGCGCCGGATCCCGAGCCCGGGTCCCCGTACGACCGCTGGAAGCCCCCGCAGGACGGCCGGGCCACGGCCCTGCACGCGGGAGCGTGGTGGCTCTGGGCCCTCGGCCTGGCCACCGCCGCCTCGCGGACCACCAACCCGCTCCTCCTGGGCCTGATCATCGGCGTGGCCGGTTACGTCGTCGCGGCCCGCCGCACCAGCGCGCCCTGGGCCCGTTCCTACGGGGCCTTCCTCAAGCTCGGCCTCGTCGTCATCGGCCTGCGCCTCCTCTTCTCCATGCTGCTCGGCTCCCCCATCCCCGGCTCGCACACCCTCTTCACCCTGCCGGAGATTCCCCTCCCCGCCTGGGCCCAGGGCATCCGCTTCGGTGGCAAGGTGACCGCCGAGCAGCTGGTCTTCGCCTGCTACGACGGCGCCAAGCTGGCCGCCCTCCTCGGCTGCGTGGGCGCCGCGAACGCCCTCGCCAACCCGGCCCGGCTCCTGAAATCCCTCCCGGCCGCCCTGTACGAGGCCGGGGTCGCCGTCGTCGTCGCCATGACCTTCGCGCCGAACATGGTCGCCGACGTGGTCCGTCTGCGGACCGCCCGCCGCCTGCGCGGCCGCCCCACCGGTGGCATCAAGGCCATCCTCCAGATCGGCCTGCCGGTCCTGGAGGGCGCCCTCGAGCGCTCCGTCGCCACCGCCGCGTCGATGGACGCGCGCGGGTACGGCCGTACCGCGCAGGTCCCGCCCGCCGTCCGGCACACCACCAACGTCCTCACCCTCGGCGGCCTGCTCGGCATGTGCGCGGGCACGTACGGGCTGCTCGCCGCCGAGGGGGCGGTGTACGGCCTGCCCGTCCTCTTCATCGGCCTGGTCCTGGCCCTGGCGGGGCTGCGCCTCGGCGGGCGCCGGTCGGTCCGCACCCGCTACCGGCCCGACCGGTGGGGGCCGCGCGCCTGGCTGGTCGCCGGATCGGGTGCGGCCGTCGCCGCGTTTCTCCTCCACGCGGGCACCGTCGCCCCCGAGGCCCTGCACCCGGGCGTGGTCCCGCTGGTCGCGCCCACGCTCCCGCTCTGGCCGGCGGCCGCGATCCTGATCGGCCTGCTGCCCGCCTTCGTGGCACCCGTACCGCCCAAGGAGGCGTCCCCGTGATCCGGTTCGAACAGGTCTCGGTCACTTACGAGGGCGCGGCCGGTCCCTCGCTCCAGGGCGTCGACCTGGTGATTCCGGAGGGTGAGCTGACGCTGCTCGTGGGCCCGTCGGGGGCCGGCAAGTCGACCCTGCTCGGGGCCGTCTCCGGCCTGGTCCCGCACTTCACCGGGGGCACGCTCCGGGGCCGGGTCACGGTCGCGGGCCGTGACACGCGTACGCACAAGCCGCGGGAGCTCGCGGACGTGGTGGGTACGGTCGGCCAGGATCCGCTCGCGCACTTCGTGACGGACGTGGTCGAGGACGAGCTGGCGTACGGCATGGAGTCCCTCGGGCTGGCTCCCGCGGTGATGCGCCGCCGGGTCGAGGAGACCCTCGACCTCCTCGGCCTGAACGAACTGCGGGACCGCCCCATCGCCACGCTGTCCGGAGGCCAGCAGCAGCGGGTCGCGATCGGCTCGGTCCTGACCCCGCACCCGAGGGTCCTCGTCCTGGACGAGCCCACCTCGGCCCTCGACCCGGCGGCGGCGGAGGAGGTCCTGGCGGTGCTCCAGCGGCTGGTCCACGACCTCGGCACGACCGTGCTGATGGCGGAGCACCGGCTGGAGCGGGTGGTCCAGTACGCCGACCAGGTGCTGCTCCTGCCCTCCCCGGGCGCGGCGCCGGTCCTCGGCACCCCGGCGGAGATCATGTCCGTCTCCCCGGTCCACCCCCCGGTGGTGGCCCTCGGCCGCCTGGCGGGCTGGTCCCCCCTCCCCCTCTCCATCCGCGACGCCCGCCGCCAGGCTGCGCCGCTCCGCTCCCGCCTCTCGGCTACCGCCGCTTCCCGGGGCTCCGCCCCGGACCCCGCGCCTCAAACGCCGGCGGGGCTGGATGTGCCCGGCGGACCGCACCAGCCACATTCAGCCCCGCCGGCGTTTGAGGCGCGGGGGTCTGGGGGCGGAGCCCCCAGCAGCGCAGCCCCCGGGCTGCTCACGCGCCTGCTCCGCCGGAGCAAGCCGAGCCCCGACCCCGCCCCCGGCACGGGCACAGGCACGGGCACGGGACCGGCTGAGGCCCGGAACCTCGGAGTCCGCCGCGGCCGCACCGAGGTGCTCCGCGGCATCGACCTCGCGGTGGCGAAAGGCGAGACCATCGCGCTGATGGGCCGCAACGGCGCCGGCAAATCCACCCTCCTCGCCGCCCTCACCGGCACGGTCGCCCCCGCCACCGGCTCCGTCACGGTCGCCGGCGCCACCCCGCACAAGACCGCCCCCGCCCAGATGGTCCGCCGCGTCGGCCTCGTCCCCCAGGAACCCCGCGACCTCCTCTACGCCGACACGGTGGCCGCCGAGTGCGCCGCCGCCGACTCCGACGCCTCCGCACCCCCCGGCACCTGCCGGGATCTGGTCTCCGCCCTGCTCCCGGACGTCCCCGACGACACCCACCCCCGGGACCTCTCCGAGGGCCAGCGCCTGGCCCTGGCCCTGGCGCTGGTCCTCACCGGCCGCCCGGCCCTGCTGCTCCTCGACGAGCCCACCCGCGGCCTGGACTACGCCGCCAAGGTCCGGCTGATCGAGATCCTGCGGGCGCTCGCGGCCGAGGGCCACGCCATCGTCCTGGCCACCCACGACGTGGAGCTGGCCGCCGAGCTGGCCCACCGCGTGGTGATCCTGGCCGGCGGGGAGATCGTCGCGGACGGCCCGACCGCCGAGGTCGTCGTCTCCTCCCCCGCCTTCGCGCCGCAGGTGGCGAAGATCCTGGCCCCGGGCCACTGGCTCACGGTGAGCCAGGTCGCCGAGGCCCTGCGATGAGCCGCGCGGCGCCCCGCCCCGTCCGCATCGGCCCCCGCGCCGCCGCGGCCCTGGTGCTCGTCACCCTCATCGGGATCGCGGCCTTCGGCTGGCCGCTCCTCGCCGACCGTCAGTCGGGCCTCGCCCACTCCCAGGACGCCCCCTGGCTCTTCGCCGCGCTGCTCCCCCTCCTCGTCGCCGTCGTCGTCGCGACCATCGCGGACAACGGCATGGACGCCAAGGCGGTGGCGATGCTCGGGGTGCTGGCCGCCGTCGGGGCGGCGCTGAGACCGCTGGGCGCGGGCACGGCCGGCCTGGAGCCCATGTTCTTCCTGATGGTGCTCAGCGGCCGCGTCCTCGGTCCCGGCTTCGGCTTCGTCCTCGGCTCGGTGACGATGTTCGCGTCCGCCCTGCTGACAGGCGGGGTCGGCCCGTGGATGCCGTTCCAGATGCTGGCCATGGGCTGGTTCTCGCTGGGTGCCGGGCTGCTGCCCGGTCCGGAGAGGATCCGGGGCCGGGCGGAGCTGCTGATGCTGGCGGCGTACGGCTTCGCGGGCTCGTTCGCGTACGGCACGATCATGAACCTCCAGGGCTGGGTGATCCTGCAGGGCATGGGGCAGGGCATCTCCTTCCACCCGGGCGAGCCGGTCTCGGCGAACCTGGCGCGCTTCGTCGCGTACTGCCTGGCGACGTCGGTGGGCTGGGACCTGGGCCGGGCCGCGCTGACCGTCGTACTGACGCTCACGCTCGGCGCCACGCTGCTCAAGGCGCTCCGCCGCGCGACGCGCAAAGCAGCGTTCGATGCCCCCGTCACCTTCGATTCGGGGGCGGGAAGTGGCCCGGACCACACCCACAAAAGGGACGAAGTATCCACAAAGAGTGAGATTCCGACCCCTCGGCGGTGACCCGCCCCATAGGACCCAGGTCACACACGAACCGGGATAGTAGGCCTCAAACGCCCCATACGCCGCGCCAGGGCCGCCGTCCCTGCCCGGCTCCGAGGACCACTAGTAGGAGGGGTCGTTGCGAGGGCCCCGGGGGGTCTGTAGAACTGGATGAGTCGCAGGGCGGCAGGGGTTGTTCACCCGCCGCCGACGAATCCCTCTCCTCCGCGTGAGTGGCTCACGCATGCTTCGGCGTGCCGCGACCGTCCTTGTTCCCTTCGGAAGGTCAATCCGTGTCCAACGCTGTCATCCGCCGCATCGCCGCTTCTAAGAAGACCCTCGCGGGTACCGTCCTCGCCCTGGGCGTCGCCGGTTCCATGCTGGCCGCGGTTCCCGCGCAGGCCGCCCCGTCGAGTGCCAAGGCGATCGCCCAGCAGATGATCAAGGACCCGGCCCAGTTCGCCGCCTTCGACAAGATCATCTCGCACGAGAGCGGCTGGGACTACACCGCCACGAACTCCTCTTCCGGTGCGTACGGCCTGGTCCAGGCCCTGCCGGCCTCGAAGATGGCCTCGGCGGGCTCGGACTGGAAGACCAACCCGGCCACCCAGATCAAGTGGGGCCTGGACTACATGAACGAGCGCTACGGCAGCCCCGTCGACGCCTGGAACTTCTGGTCCGCCAACCACTGGTACTAAGCCACCAGCGGCAGAGCAGACCCACACAGCAGACATACGAAAGCCCCGGTGGCCGGCCTCCCCAGGTCCGGCCACCGGGGCCTTCTGCATCCCATCCCACGGGGTCTGTGTGCAGCGCCTACAGGCGCTGGATGATCGTGCCGGTCGCCAGCGCGCCGCCCGCGCACATGGTGATCAGCGCGAACTCCTTGTCACGGCGCTCCAGCTCGTGCAGCGCGGTGGTGATCAGCCGGGCGCCGGTGGCGCCGACGGGGTGGCCGAGCGCGATGCCCCCGCCGTTGACGTTGACCTTCTCCAGGTCCTGCTCGAAGACCTGGGCCCAGCTGAGGACGACGGAGGCGAAGGCCTCGTTGATCTCGACGAGGTCGATGTCCTTGAGGGACATGCCGGCCTTGCCCAGCACGGCCCGCGTCGCGTCGATCGGCCCGTCCAGGTGGTAGTGCGGGTCGGCGCCGACCAGCGTCTGCGCGACGATCCGGGCGCGCGGCCGCAGCTTGAGGGCGCGGGCCATCTTGCGCGAGGCCCACATCACGGCAGCGGCCCCGTCGGAGATCTGCGAGGAGTTCCCGGCGGTGTGCACGGCGGTCGGCATGACCGGCTTGAGCCGGGCCAGTGCCTCCATCGACGTGTCGCGCAGGCCTTCGTCCCGGTCGACCAGGCGCCACATGCCCTGCCCGGCGGCCTGCTCCTCCTCCGTCGTCGGCACCTGCACGGCGAAGGTCTCGCGCTTGAACCGCTCCTCGGCCCAGGCGGCCGCGGCCCTCTCCTGCGAGAGCAGCCCCAGCTTGTCGACGTCCTCGCGGGTCAGACCCCGGTGGCGGGCGATCCGCTCGGCGGCCTCGAACTGGTTCGGGAGGTCGACGTTCCACTCGTCCGGGAAGGGCTTGCCCGGGCCGTGCTTGGATCCGGAGCCCAGCGGCACGCGGCTCATGGCCTCGACCCCGCAGGCGATGCCGATGTCCATGACCCCGCCGGAGATCATGTTGGCGACCATGTGGTTGGCCTGCTGGGAGCTGCCGCACTGACAGTCCACCGTGGTCGCGGCGGTCTCGTACGGGAGCCCCATGGCGAGCCAGGCGTTGCGGGCGGGGTTCATCGACTGCTCGCCGGCGTGGGTGACGGTGCCGCCGACGATCTGCTCGACGCAGTCGGGCTGGATTCCGGTACGGGCGAGGAGTTCCCGATAGGTCTCGCCGAGCAGGTAGGCGGGATGGAGGTTGGCGAGCGCGCCCCCGCGCTTGCCGATGGGGGTGCGTACGGCTTCGACGATGACGGGTTCCGCGGCCATGAGCTCGTCCTCTCCTGCACTGCGACAGCGCGGCGGGCCGTCCCGGCGCCCCGCCCCGAACTAGTACGCGTTCTAGTTCTCCCCGCAGTCTTATGACCTCAAGCCCCGGCACGCAAGGGTCTTGCACGCGCCCTGCACGGATTCCACACGCAACAGTTGGCGCCGGGACCCTTGTCACTTCTAGAACTCGTTACTACCTTCAAGCCAACTTCTGATGGGCCGTCAGACTTTGGAGTCGCCCGATGTCATGCCCCGCGCTGCCCGAAGGCTTCGACGCCACCGACCCCGACCTGCTCCAAAGCCGGGTCCCGCACCCCGAGTTCGCCCAGCTGCGGCAGACCGCACCCGTGTGGTGGTGCCCGCAGCAGCGGGGGATCACCGGCTTCGACGACGAGGGCTACTGGGCGGTGACGCGGCACGCGGACGTCAAGTACGTCTCCACGCACCCGGAACTCTTCTCCTCCACCACCAATACGGCGATCATCCGGTTCAACGAGCACATCCAGCGCGACCAGATAGATGCCCAGCGCCTGATCATGCTGAACATGGATCCGCCGGAGCACACGCGCGTACGCCAGATCGTGCAGCGCGGATTCACCCCGCGGGCGATCCGCGGACTGGAGGAGGCCCTGCGCGACCGGGCCCGGCAGATCGTCGAGGAGGCGGTGGCCGGGGCGGGCGACGGCAGCTTCGACTTCGTCACGCAGGTGGCCTGTGAGCTCCCGCTCCAGGCCATCGCGGAGCTGATCGGCGTACCGCAGAAGGACCGCGCCAAGATCTTCGACTGGTCGAACAAGATGATCGCCTACGACGACCCGGAGTACGCGATCACCGAGGAGGTCGGCGCCGAGGCGGCGATGGAGCTCATCGGCTACGCCATGAACCTGTCCGCCGAACGCAAGGAGTGCCCGGCCAAGGACATCGTCACCCAACTCGTCGCGGCGGAGGGCCAGGGCAACCTCGGCTCGGACGAGTTCGGCATGTTCGTCCTCCTCCTGGCGGTCGCGGGCAACGAGACCACGCGCAACGCCATCAGCCACGGCATGCACGCCTTCCTCACCCACCCCGACCAGTGGGAGCTGTACAAGGCGACCCGGCCGTCCACCGCGGCGGAGGAGATCGTGCGCTGGGCCACCCCGGTGGTGTCCTTCCAGCGCACCGCCACCCAGGACACCGAACTGGGCGGCCAGAAGATCAAGGCGGGCGACCGGGTGGGGATGTTCTACTCCTCCGCCAACCACGACCCCGAGGTCTTCGAGAACCCGGACGCCTTCGACATCACCCGCGACCCCAACCCCCACCTGGGCTTCGGCGGCGGCGGCCCGCACTTCTGCCTCGGCAAGTCCCTGGCCGTCATGGAGATCGACCTGATCTTCAACGCCCTGGCCGACACCCTGCCCGACCTCCGCCTGACGGGCGAGAACCCGCGCCGCCTGCGCGCGGCCTGGCTCAACGGCATCAAGGAGCTCCGGGTCAGCCACGGCTGACCCGCGACCCAGGACGGCAGGGGCCCCTTCCTCCCACGCCCCGGCCCCTGCCGTCCGCTGGCAGCACACGCGCACCCGTTCGAGTGGCGGCCCCGCCCGAACGGGGTGATCCTGACTGACAGCGGCGATCCAGCCGAAGGGGCGCCGGGGCACAGCTGCCCCGGCGCCCCTTCGGCCTGCTCGGGCATGCCCCGCCCGCCGCGCGACATCGTCACTGCAGGATCCCCACGGCCCGCGCGACCACGAGCAGCACGGTGATCAGCGACACCGAAGTCTGGATCATCATCAGCAGCTTGGCCCACGTCGTCAGCGGCATGGTGTCGGTCGGGCTGAAGGCGGTGGCGTTGGTGAACGCCACGTACAGGTAGTCCCCGAAATAGGGCTTCCATTCGGGCGCGGAGATCCCCGCCTGCCCCATCTGCGGGAAGAGGAAGTCGGGGTAGTCCTTGGTGCCCTGGGCCCTGGCCACCGGGCCGCCCCGGTCCCACTCCCAGTACCAGAGCGCGAAGGCGATCACATTGGTCACCCAGACGGCACCGGCCGTACTGAGCAGCCCGAGCGCGCCTTCCGGCCCGATGCCGAGGAGCAGTTCGCGTACGAGCTTCACGGCCGACCACGCGTTGGCCAGGCTGACCGAGGCCGCCAGAGCCAGGCTGAGGCCGCGCAACAGGTACGAGGTCCGGTCGAAACGGCGGTGCGGGTTGAGGGCGGCCAGCGCCAGCAGCAGGCTGAGCTCCAGCGCCGGCAGCAGCCAGTGCGGATCGAGGGTCAGCCGGTCCGGCAGGGCGAGCTGGAGGCACACGGCGACCAGGATCGCCACGGTGACCGCCCAGCGCTCCTCGCCGTCGGTGGGCTGCCGCCAAGCCGGTCTCTCCTCGCCCCGTTCGGCGGGGGGTTCGAGCAGGGCCTCGATCCGGTCCAACCGGCGATGCAGCAGTTCCACCCCGTCGTTGTCGCTCATGCCGCACATTCTGGAGCCAAGCGGTCCGTAGGCGACGTACTCGACGAACACGGCGAAGGCGGCACCGGCCCACCGGGATCCGGCTCGAGTGCATCCCTCATGGCCCGGTGCCAGACTGAAGGCATGGCTACGCTCAGTCAGTCCTTCCGGGGGCGGCTGGTGCAGCCCGGGGACCCGACGTACGACGAGGACCGGCGGGTGTGGAACGGCTCCATCGACCGGTCACCCGCCCTCATCGCCCACTGCACGGGCGTCGCGGACGTCATCGACGCCGTGCGGTTCGCGGCCGGGCCGGCGGCCGGGCTGCCGGTCGCCGTACGGGGCGGCGGGCACAGCTTCCCCGGGCAGTCCGTGTGCGACGGCGGGATCGTCGTCGACCTCTCGCCCCTGCGCGGCATCCGGGTGGACCCGGATGCCCGGACGGTCAGGGCTCAGGCCGGGGTGCTGCTGGGCGAGCTGGACCACGAGACGCAGGCGTTCGGGCTGGCCGTACCGGCCGGGATCGTCACGCACACCGGGCTGGCGGGGCTCACGCTCGGCGGCGGGATCGGCTGGCTGATGCGGAAGTACGGGCTCACCATCGACCAGCTGCTCGCGGTGGACCTGGTCACCGCGGACGGATCCTTCGTGAAGGCGAGCGAGGACGAGAACCCGGACCTCTTCTGGGGCGTGCGCGGCGGGGGCGGGAACTTCGGGATCGTCACGGAGTTCACGTTCCGGCTCAACCCGCTCGGGCCGATCGTGCTGGCCGGTCCGGTGATCTGGCCGATGGCCGAATCGGCGCGGCTGCTGCGCTTCTACCGCGAGTGGATCACCGACGTACCGGACGAGCTGACCACCGCGGTCGTCCACCGCAAGGCGCCGACGGCCCCGTACATACCGCCCGAGCTGCAGGGGAAGCCGGTCGTGATGGTGGTCTGCTGCTACGCGGGCCCGGTAGAGGAGGGGCAGGAGGTGTTGCGGCCGCTGCGCGAGGGCTCGGGGTCGGCGCCGGTGCTCGACCTGTGTGCGCCCAAGCCGTTCACCGAGCACCAGGCGATGTTCGACCCGTCCTTCCCGCACGGCCGCTGGTACTACTTCAAGTCCTGCGACGTCGACCGGCTCACGGACGAGGTCATCGACCGTACGGCCGAGCATGCGGCCCGGATCGTCTCGCCGTTCACGGCGTTCCCGATCTTCCAGCTCGGCGGGGCGATCGCGCGCGTCGGGGAGGACGAGACGGCCTTCGGCGGGCGCGGCGCCGGGCACACCTTCAACATCAACGGGACGACGGAGGGCTTCGAGGGCTTCGACGCGGAGCGGACGTGGGCGCGAGGCCTGTGGTCGGCGCTCGCGCCCCACCAGACCGGGGTCTACTCGAACTTCCTGATGGAGGAGGGCGAGGAGCGGGTCGAGCAGGCCTACGGGACGGAGAAGTACCGGCGCCTGCGGGAGCTGAAGCGCCGCTACGACCCCGGGAACCTCTTCCATCTCAACCCGAACATCCCGCCCGCGACGCCGTCCGCTAAGCCGTCAGCGACGCCGGCTAAGAAGTCCGAGCCCCGGCCGGAGTCCTGAGCTCCTGCTCCTGTCCCTGCTCCTGCTCCTCGCCGTTCGTCGTGCGCTGCGCGGGCAGGTGCGCCCGCAGCCGCCGCGGCCCGGAGAGCACGTACACGAGCCCGAATCCGGCGCTCACGACGACCGCGCCGCCCACCGCGTCGAGTACCCAGTGGTTGGCGGTGGCGACGATCGCGCACACCGTGATCAGCGGGTGCAGCGCGCCGAGCAGCTTCTGCCAGCCCTTCGGCGCGAGCACGACGATCACGATCCCGCACCACAGTGACCAGCCGAAGTGCAGCGAGGGCATCGCCGCGTACTGGTTGGAGATCGCGGTCATGGCCCCGTACGACGGGTTGGCCAGGTCCTGCGGGCCGTGGACGGTGTCGATGTAGCCGAGGCCGGGCATCAGGCGCGGCGGCGCGAGCGGGTACAGCCAGAAGCCTATGAGCGCCAGTACGGTCGCCAGCCCCAGGGAGGCGCGCGCCCAGCGGTAGTCGCCCGGGCGGCGCCAGTACAGGACGGCCAGGATCGTCAGCGGGACCACGAAGTGGAAGGAGGTGTAGTAGAAGTTGAAGAACGCCTCCAGCCAGGGCGTGTCGACGACGGCGTGGTTCACGGCGTGCTCGATGTCGATGCCCAGCGCCCGCTCGATCCCGAGGATCTGGTTCCCGTTGCCCTCGGCGAGGTCGCGGCTGGTGGGGGCCGCGGCCCTGATGTGCGAGTAGAGCGAGTACCCGACCCGTATCAGCAGGAGTTCCAGCAGCAGGTTGGGGCGGGACAGCACGCGCCGCCAGAACGGCAGCAGCGGCACCCGCTGCCACCGGGCGGCCGCGGGCTCCCCGTAGGCCGTCGGAACGGGTTCGCGCCAGTACGGCGACGAGCGCGGCAGGAACGGTACGGCGCAGGCGGCGGCCAGTGCGGCGAGGAGCAGCACGTTGTCGCGTACGGGGGCCAGCGCGGCCAGGTTCGGCAGCAGCACGGCGCTGGGCAGGGTCATGGCGAGGACGACGGCGACGGGCCACACGGGCCGGTCGGCGGCGCGCCTGCCGACCTTGCCCGCGACGGCGAGCAGCACCCACAGCAGCTGGTGGCGCCACCCGGTCGGGGACACGGCGACGGCCACGCAGCCGGTGATGGCGACGGCGAGCAGCAGCTGCCCGTCGCGGGCGTAGCGGACGGCGCGGCGCAGGCCGATGAAGGCGATGCCGGCCGCGAGGGCCACGTAGAGCAGGATCTCGACGGGTCCGGTCAGGCCGAGGCGCAGCAGGGCGCCGTGCACGGACTGGTTGGCGAGGCTGTCGGGAGCCCCGCCGAGGCCGGTGCCGGCCAGGTGGTGGATCCAGTACGTCCAGGAGTCGCGGGGCATGGCCGCCCAGGACAGCGCGGTGGCTCCGGCGAAGGAGACGGCGGCGGCCCCGGCGGTGGGGCGGCGGCCGGTGAGCCACAGGAGCGGGACGAAGAGCAGCAGGGCGGGCTGGAGGGCCGCGGCGAGGCCGATGAGGAAGCCGGCCTGGCGCCCGCCGGGGACGCGGAAGACGGCGAGGAGCACCAGCAGCACCGGCAGGACGGCGGTCTGGCCGGGTGAAGAGGCCTCGCGGACGGGCAGCGAGACCATCATCAGAGCGGTCAGCACGGGCGCGGCCAGCAGCGCGGTGCGGCGCGGCACGGGGTCGGGCAGGCCGCGCGCGGCGACGAGTCCGATGGCGGCGACGAACAGCAGCGTCAGGGAGATCCAGGCGACCTCCAGCGACGGCGCGGCGAGGCCGACGAGGGGTTTGAGGACCAGCCCGGCGAACGGCGTACCGGTGAACTGGCCGGCGTCGTAGAGCGAGCCGGGAAGGCTGCCGGGGAGGTGGAAGCCGCTCAGCCACTGGCCCGGTGGGACGCTCAGCACGACGGCTGCCTGTCTGACGGCGAGTGCGCCTGCCAGCGCCCACAGGAGGAGGCGTGCCGCCCCGAGCCTGCCGCTACCGCCTATGACTCCGGCATGTCCGTTCGCACCGCTGTGCTCTGCCGCGTTAGCCACGCCTCGCCGGCCTCCCGCCCTGTTGACCGCAACCCTGACTTTGCCTGGCTGCCGCGTTTCGTGCCCCGTTCCATTACCTGGACGACGATATCCCGCGCTGGATACCTAGGATGGCCCGCATGAGCATCGTGAAGATCAACGCGCTGACCGTGCCGGCTGAGCAGCGGGAGGTGCTGGAGCAGCGTTTCGCCTCGCGGGCGGGGGCGGTGGAGGGCTCGGACGGGTTCGAGTGGTTCGAGCTGTTGCGGCCGGTGGAGGGCACCGACCAGTACCTGGTGTACACGCGGTGGCGGTCCGAGGAGGACTTCCAGGCGTGGATGGAGGGGCCGATGAAGGCCGCTCACCAGGGCGGCGGGGCTGGTGGCGGGGCCGGCGGCGCGGGTGGCGAGCGCCCGAAGCCGGCGGCGTCGGGCTCGTCGGTGTGGTCGTTCGAGGTCGTGCAGCAGGCGGCGCCGAAGAAGCCGTGAGGCAGGCGTGAGGCCGTGAGGGGGCGGTCCGGGGCACGGGGCCCCTGGCCGCCGCTTGCATGTGCGCTCAGCCCCAGAAGGTGTCTTCCTCGTCGATGTCGGCCGTGCACTGGTCGATGTCGGTGATCTTGTTGCCGATGATGGTGAAGAAGAGGCCTTGGTGGATTTCGATGCCCCGGTCACCGCGGTCACCGCGTGCCGTGTGGAAGCTCATGACGTGGCCGCGGCCGTCGGCGAGGACCGATTCCAGGTGGACCTGGAAGGTGCCCTTGGTCTCCTCGCCGAGCCGGCGGTAGAAGTCCATGACGTTCTCCCGCCCCTTGTGGTGCCCGGACAGCGGGTTGCTGCCGGGCACGTGGTGGATGACGTCGGCCGTCATCAGCGTGCTCAGCGTCTCCATGTCGCCCTTGCCGAATGCCTCGTAGCCGCGGCGGATCAGGGCACAGTCGGGATGCTCGGACATGGTGTTCACACCCTCCAGGGACGAGCGGTTTGTCGTTTTCCTATCATCAGCCCGTACCTGTGGATATTCCACGCCAGAGATCCGCGGCGGACTCCACAATGACGCCATGACCACTCACAGCGAACACCGCACGGACTCCTGGACCGTGACCCCCGAGCCGTTCACCACGCCTGACGCCACGGTCCTGCGCCGCGCGTACTACGCCGAGGTCGCGGGGCGTTACTGGGAACGGACCGTCACGGAGGCCGAGATCGATCAGGGGCTCCTGGACTTCCCCGACGACGGCCTCGTCCCACCGACGGGCCAGTTCGTCGTCGGCCGGCGCGACGGCGAGCCCCTGGCGTGCGGCGGGATACGCCTGATCGACCCCGTCACCGCCGAGCTCACGAGGGTGTACGTGGACCGGCGCGCCCGCGGTACCGGCGGCGGGGCGGCGCTGCTCGAAGTCCTGGAGGCGGAGGCCCGAGCGCTGGGCGCCGAGCGGGTCCGGCTGGACACGAGGTCGGATCTCGTGGAGGCCCGCGCGTTGTACGCGCGGCACGGGTACGCGGAGATACCGGCATACAACGACGGGCAGTATGCGGAGCACTGGTTCGAGAAGCACCTGGTCTGAGGGCTGATCCGGGCTGCGCGAGGTTCAGGGCGCGGCGTGGTCCCGCCGCGGCGCGGCGTCGTAGGGCTCCTCGGCGTCGGAACCGCAGAGCTCCGCGTTGATCTCCTGGACCAGCTTGATCAGGTCGGTCGGGCGGTCCGGGCCCCACCAGTCGCCGAGGAGCTCGGCGAGGGACTCCTCGCGCGCGGCGGAGAGCTTGGCCGCCGCCTCGCGCCCCTTGTCGGTCAGGATCAGCGCCAGCCCGTCCCGTACGGCGAGGTGGCGCTCCTCGACCTGGCGGGCGGCGTCCGTGATGGCCTTCAAGGGCACGATGGTGCGCTCGGCCAGCACGGACGGCTCCGCCGACCCGTACTTGTTGATCCGCAGCAGCAGCCAGCTCGCGGCGGGCAGCAGGTCGTAGCCGGCCTTCTCGGTGATCTTCTCGTAGACGTGCCGGCGGCCCTCCCTGGTGCCGAGCACCGACAGTGCGCGGGCGACCTCGTCGCGGGAGGACCGCTCGACTGGGTTGGAGGCGAGGGTCTCGGTCACGTCGGGCGCGGTGACCGAGCCGCGGAGCTTGTCCTCCTTGAGGAACCAGGCGACCACGAACGCGATGAGGACGACGGGCACGGCGTAGAGGAAGACGTCGGTGATGGAGGTGGCGTAGGCGTCGAGCACGCGGGGTCGCAGCTCGGCGGGGAGTGCGCCGATGGCCCGCGGGTCGGCCTCCAGCTGGGCGGCGCTCGCGCCGGGCGGCAGCGGGACGCCGGTGAGGGCGGTGCCCAGCTTCTCGTTGAGACCGTTGGTGAAGATCGTGCCGAAGATCGCGACGCCGAAGGAGGCGCCGATGGAACGGAAGAAGGTCGCGCCGGAGGTGGCCACTCCGAGATCCGCGTAGCTGACGGAGTTCTGCACCACCAGTACGAGTACCTGCATGACCAGGCCGAGTCCCACGCCGAAGACGAAGAAGTAGACGCTCATCTCCCAGGTGGAGCTGGTGCGGTGCATCTGGTGCAGGAGGAGCAGGCCGACTGCGGTGACGCCGGTTCCGGCGATGGGGAAGACCTTCCACCGGCCGGTGCGGCTGACGATCTGGCCGGAGGCGGTGGAGGAGATCAGCATGCCGAGCACCATCGGCAGCATGTGGACTCCGGACATCGTCGGCGAGACGCCCTGGACGACCTGGAGGAAGGTCGGCAGGTAGACCATCGCGCCGAACATGGCGAAGCCGACGACGAAGCTGATCACCGAGCAGAGGGTGAAGGTGCGGATGCGGAACAGCTTCAGCGGCAGGACGGGTTCCGCGGCCTTGCGCTCCACGAGGAGGAAGGCGACGAGCAGCACCGCGCCGAGGACGGCGAGCCCGATGATCTGGGCCGACCCCCAGTCCCAGGTGGTGCCACCGAGGGAGGCGACCAGGACGAGGCAGGTGGCGACGGAGGCGATGAGGAGGGTGCCGAGGTAGTCGATCGTGTGCTTCGAGGAGCGCACCGGGATGTGCAGCGCGGCGGCGATGACGGCGAGTGCGACGAGACCGATGGGGAGGTTGATGTAGAACACCCAGCGCCAGGACAGGTGGTCGACGAACAGGCCGCCCAGCAGCGGACCCAGCACGCTGGTCGCACCGAAGACACCGCCGAAGAGGCCCTGGTACTTGCCGCGTTCGCGCGGCGGGACGATGTCGCCGACGATCGCCATCGACAGCACGATCAGCCCGCCGCCACCGAGGCCCTGGAGGGCGCGGAAGCCGATGAGCTGCGGCATGTCCTGGGCGAGGCCGCACAGGGCGGAGCCGATGAGGAAGAGGACGATGGCGTACTGGAAGAGCTTCTTGCGTCCGTACTGGTCGCCGAGTTTGCCCCACAGGGGCGTGGCGGCGGTGGAGGCGAGCATGTAGGCGGTGACGACCCAGGACAGGTGCGCCATGCCGCCGAGATCGCTGACGATGGTCGGCAGGGCGGTGGAGACGATGGTCTGGTCGAGAGCGGCGATCAGCAGGCCCAGGAGCAGGGCGCCGATGGGGACGAGAACCTCGCGGGAAGCGCGTTCGGCGGCGGGTCCGGAGTTCTGCGGGCCGGGAACGGGGTCCACGGCATCCTTCGTCGCATCCTGAGCCATCGCTTCCTCCTCAGGCCAGATCATCATCTCCATCCTGCGTGGTGTGTCCGGTTATGGCCTCTCGGCGGGAATGGCCGAGGGTTGGGAGCTGCCCGGCGGGTCTGCATAATGCCTGGCAGTGTCCAGGGAGGGATTCCAGTGAACGGTGAGCACTGTCCAGATTGCGGCGCCGTCGGTGCCCGCTGCCGGTGTGTGCCGGGTGCGGGTTTCGACCCCTTGCGCGTCCGCCCGTACGTATCGCTGCCCGACCCGGGCGAGCCGGACGACGACGCTCCGCCGCCGCCGGTACCGCGCGTGGTGACGCCGCCACCGCAGCACGACACCCCGGCGTACGGGATACCCGTGACCCCGGCCCACCAGCCCTGGCCCGAGGGCGGCCAGGACTGGCAGGGCGGGCATGCGGCGCACCCGGCCGAGACGGCGCAACTCCGGGCGATCCCGGAAGAGGGCGCCGAGAAGCGGACCGGCCCGGCTTTCCGCCGGCTGCTCCCGCTCCTGATCGCCGGCGCCACGGTGGTGGCCCTCGGAGGGACGGCGGCGGCGCTGTGGGTGCTCCCGGATTCCGCCGGGAACGACACCGCCCTGATGGACGCGAAGGCATCGGCGCCCGTGACGAGCCTGGCCCCGGCCGGCCCGTCCCACACCCCGGCCACCACCGCGACGTCCAGCCCCTCTCCCTCGGCTTCGCCGTCCGCGTCGCCGAGCGCGTCCAAGTCGCCGTCTCCCTCCCCGAGCGCGTCCCGCTCGTCGGCACCCCCTTCCCCGAGCGCGTCACCGAGCACGAGCCGCGCCCCCAGCCCTACGCCGCCCGCAGCGGCACCGACCCTGCGGTACGGGGACTCGGGCGCGGAGGTGGAGAAGCTTCAGCGGCTGCTGGCGGCAAGGGGCCTGTTCACGTACAAGATCAACGGCAAGTTCGACTGGCGGGTGGAGAACGCCGTGTCGACCTTCCAGTACGACAACGGCATCGACGAGGAGTGGGGCGTCTACGGCCCGCTCACCCGCAAGGCGCTGGAGGGGTAGGGACGGGACGGGGGTCACACCACCTGCGGTGGCGCGGAGCGAAACCATTTTGTATCGTGGAGGAACAAAGTGGTTCCGTCCTCACTCCCTGACCGGTGGACGGAACCACTTGTTCTCTTTTCCCGCCTCGTCTGGAGCCCCGCATATGTCGGCCAGCACCACCACCGCACCTGTCGTCCTCACTGCCAAGGCCCTGCTCCTGGACATGGACGGCACCATCGTCAACTCCGACGCGGTGGTCGAGCGGTGCTGGCGCGACTGGGCGGTGTCACACGGGCTGGACCCGCAGGAGGCCCTCAAGGTGGTCCACGGCCGCCAGGGCTACGCGACCATGGCCGTCCTGCTGCCGGACCGCCCGATGGAGGTCAATCTCGCGGAGAACGCCGTGATGCTGGCCCGCGAGACCGCCGACACCGACGGCGTGGTCCCGGTCGCGGGTGCCCCGGAGTTCATGGCGTCGATCGCCGAACTGCCGCACGCCCTGGTCACCTCCGCCGACGCACCCCTGGCCACGGCCAGGATGACCGCGGCGGCCCTGCCGATGCCGGCGGTACGGGTCACCGCCGAGTCCGTCCAGGCCAGCAAGCCCGACCCGGAGGGCTTCCTCAAGGGCGCCGCCGCGCTGGGCATGGACCCGGCCGACTGCATCGTCTTCGAGGACTCGGCCGCAGGCATCGCCGCAGGCCAGGCCGCGGGCATGCGCGTGATCGGCATCGGCCCCCGCGCGGCCGCCCACAACCCGACGACCCACGCCCCGGACCTCACGACCCTCCGGGTGACCACGACCCCTGACGGCTCGATCCGGGTCACGGTCGAAGCGGGGGCGTAAGCGGGGGCGTAAGGGCGGGTGGGGGCTTCGGGGGTCGGGGTCTCAGCGGGGCGGGATCAGAGAAGGTTTGGGGGTTTCCCGTCAGTCCCACCGTCTCCCCGGGTCGGGCCGGTCTGTAAAGGGCGCTCCCTTCGGTCGCGTCGCTTCGCGATGGCCTTCGGCCACCCTTGACAGACCGTCCCGCCCCGGAAAGACAGGACTGTCGGGAAGCCCCCAAAAGAACGGTCCACCGGTTCACGATTCAGACCGGGGGAGATCAGGGACCGGCTCCCTGGTGGCCAGGGGGCAGGTCTGAGCCCGGGCCCGTCGGAAGCGGATGCGGGGTCGGTGGGCGCGTCAGATCGCTACGCGCTTGCTCATTGCTTGGCGGCTGCGGGCCGTCTGGGGCTGGGAATAGGCCGCCCACTGGTCGCTGCCCGCCTGAGGTGGTCTGGCGGCGATCAGACCGGCATGGGCTGGACAATAAGCCGCCCGAGACCGTCAGTTGACGCTCTTGGAGGGCGTCTGCGGGTGTTCGCGGGCACGGAAAGTGCTCTGGCGGAGTGTGGTGCCGGACTTTTGGGTCTCTCACTCCGGGAAGTGATCGATTGGCTCTCAACTCGCCGCCAAATAGGGACAAACGGCCCGCAGTCGCGTGATCGAGACGCGTGTGCCGGCCGTGGGCGGCTTATGTCCAGCCCCAGACGGGCGCCGGACGCCATGGGCGAGAAGTGTGTAGCGATCTGATGCGCCCGCCGACCCCGCCATCCGCTCGCTACGAGCCCGGGCGCATGCCCGCCCAGGGCAACCAGGGAGCCGGTCGCTGATGGCTCCTGCCCGTCCATGGAACCGGTGGACCGTTCTTTTGGGGGCTTCCCGACAGTCCTGTCTTTCCGGGGCGGGACGGTCGGTCAAGAGTGGAGCGCAGCGACATCGCGAAGCGACGCAACGAAGGAGCGCTCTTGAGGGACCGGCCCGACCCGGGGAGACAGTGGGACTGACGGGAAACCCCCAAACCCTCCCTGATCCCGCCCCGCCGAGACCCCGACCCCCGAAGCCCCCACCCGCCCCCCGAAGCCCCGCCCCACCCCCTCACCCCCCAACCGCCTCGTACAGCGAGCATCAGGCCGGCGAGGGCCGTCTTGTCGGGGAGTTCGGCGAGGAAGGCGACGCCGAAGGCGATCGCCGTGACGCTGAAGCTGAAGCTGAAGCACAAGGATGGAACCTCGATCGGTCGGGCAGGACGCCGCCGTACCGAGAGACCTGAAGTGCGCGTGCCCGGGGTCGCTTCCGGCGAAGAGTCACTCCCCTTCTGCTCCACCCGGGGCATGCGACGCCCCCGGCCGTCCGGAATAGGTCTTTGACCCCGCTCCATCCCGCTCCTGACGCCCCACCCTGCCGGAATCTCAACTTCCGATTGAGGGAACGGTGTTGTGCGGCTTGATCTGACGTGCTCATGTCGCCACGCTGTCACCTGGCGCCCATCCCCGCGAAACCTGGCGCCGGAAGCATGGCCGCGCCCCGCCGGGGCCCGCACGGCCACACCCCCCGCACTCAGGGAGCCCCTCATGGCACTCATACCCACCGTCTACGCGCGTCGAATTGGCGTGTTCGCGTCGGCAGTCGCCCTCGCTTCCCTCACCTCCCTCGTCAACGCCCCCGCCGCCCAGGCCGCTCCGCCCACCCCCATCAGCGCCTCGGCCGCCCGCTCGTACCTGGCGACCGTCACGCCGAAGGCGGAAGGATCCAGCAGTGGCTACAGCCGCGACCTCTTCCCGCACTGGAGCACCGTCTCCGGCAGCTGCAACACCCGCGAGACCGTCCTCAAGCGCGACGGCGTGAACGTCGTCCAGGACTCCGCCTGTGCGGCCGTGAGCGGAACCTGGTACTCCGAGTACGACGGCGCCACCTGGACCGCCGCCGCCGACCTCGACATCGACCACGTCGTGGCGCTCTCCGAGGCCTGGCGGTCCGGCGCCAGCTCCTGGACCACCGCCAAGCGCCAGCAGTTCGCCAACGACCTCACCCGCCCGCAGCTCATCGCGGTCACCGACAACGTCAACCAGGCCAAGGGCGACCTCGACCCCGCCGAGTGGATGCCGTCGCGCACCTCGTACCGCTGCACGTACGCGCGGATGTGGGTCCACGTGAAGCAGTACTGGGGCCTGAGCATCGACTCCGCGGAGAAGACCGCCCTGGTGAACGTCCTCAACGGCTGCTGACCCGGCCGGCCGATCATTTCCCCCGCCAGGGGGAGGCGAGGCTCCCCCTCCCCGTCGTACCGTGATCAAAGGGGCTACGGAGGAGGGGGAGTTAGATGGCCGGACTGCGTCTGGGGCCGCTGCTGCGCCACGTCGACTGGGACACGGGCGGGTCCGCCACCATATGGGTCGAGGCGGACCGCCCGTGCACGGCCGAGGTGCGGTGCGCCGATGGTGCGGGCGGCAGTGTGCGCACCTTCCAGATCGCCGGGCACCACTACGCGCTCGTGCCCGTGACCGGACTGACTCCGGGGACCACGACGGCGTATGAGGTCCTGCTCGACGGGGTAAGCGTGTGGCCGCTGCCGGACAGCGGCTTCCCGCCGAGCACGATCGCCGCCCCGGCACTCCCGGGCGATCCCGGAGTGCGCATCACCTTCGGCTCCTGCCGGCAGGCCGCGCCGCCCGCCGGGAGACACGGTCCGCACGGGGCGGACGCCCTCGACACCCTCGCGGCGCGGCTGGCCGCCGACCCTGAGGCGGTGCGCCCGGACGTCCTGTTGCTGCTCGGCGACCAGGTGTACGCCGACGCGCTGTCGCAGGAGACGCGGCAGTGGCTCGCGGCCCGGCGGGACCTGCGGGAACCGCCCGGCGCCCAGGTCGCGGACTACGAGGAGTACACCCGGCTCTACTACGAGTCCTGGCTCGATCCGGAGATCCGCTGGCTGCTGTCGACCGTGCCGAGCCTGCACATATTCGACGACCACGACGTCATCGACGACTGGAACACGAGCGCCGCGTGGCTCGCGGAGATGCGGGCGACCCCGTGGTGGCAGGAGCGGGTGCTCAGTGGGCTGATGTCGTACTGGGTGTACCAGCACCTGGGCAATCTCTCGCCCGCCGAGCTGGCGGCCGACGGGCTGTACGGGGCGATACGGCAGACCCCTGACGGCACCGACCTGCTGCGCTCCTTCGCGTCCGCGGCCGACGCCGATCCGGCCACGGTGCGCTGGAGCTACCGGCGCGACTTCGGCCGGACCCGGCTGCTGATGGTGGACACCCGGGCCGCCCGGGTGCTGGCCGAGGACGGGCGGGCGATGCTCGACCCGGCGGAGCAGGGGTGGCTGCGCGAGAACGCGCTCGCGGGGCACGGAGGGTACGACCACCTGCTGATCGGGTCCTCGCTGCCGTGGCTGATGCCGCCGCTGATCCATGACGCGGAGACGTGGAACGCCGCGCTGTGCCGCGGGGACCGGGGGCCGCGGTGGGCGCGGATCGGTGAGAACCTGCGCCGGCGCAGCGATCTGGAGCACTGGGCGGCGTTCCCGGCCTCGTTCGCGGCGCTGACCGATCTGATCGAGGAGGTGGGGACGGGGCCGCGGGCGCCGGCGACGGTGTGCGTACTGTCGGGGGACGTGCACCACGCGTATGTGGCCGAACCCCGCATACCGAGCACGGCGCGGGTGTTCCAGCTGACGTGCTCACCGGTGCACAACTCCATCCACACGGCGGTGAAGCTGGGCTTCCGGCTGGGCTGGTCGCGTGTGGGGCGGTGGCTGGGGCGCGGCTTCTCCCGGCACGGGCGTACGGGGCGGCCGCCGTTGAGCTGGCGGCGTACGGACGGGCCGTGGTTCGGGAACCAGCTGATGACGCTGGCTCTGGCGGGTCGCACGGCCCGGCTGCGGCTGGACCAGGCGCGCAAGGGTCGCAGGGGACGCGGCAGTGCCCGGCTGGTGACGGTGTTGGACCGGGAGCTCACCGGGGCGGAGTAGGGTGCGGGCCTGGCCTCGGGTGTGACGTCGGGTGTGACGTTCGGTGTGTCATCGGGTGTGGCGTCGGGGGCCTGACGCGCCGGGGGTGCGGGGGCGCCCCGGGCAACCGGTGTGCGAACGCCGGGCGTACGCTGTATGGCTGTCAAGCCGCTCCTGCCGCTCCCCCGCGACGTCGCGGCGCTTCATGCCGCTGCACGT
This sequence comes from Streptomyces sp. NBC_01546, assembly GCF_045208355.1. NCBI lineage: Bacteria > Bacillati > Actinomycetota > Actinomycetes > Kitasatosporales > Streptomycetaceae > Streptomyces > Streptomyces sp. NBC_01546. The sequence goes on along the minus strand of NZ_CP109379.1, from coordinate 5,542,760 downwards.
CAACCGGACTGGGGAGTCCCGCTTTGTTTGAGACTCTGGGGTCGCTGACCGCGAGCCCATGGATCTACGCCGTGGTGGCGGTGTCCGTCGTGCTCGACGTCTTCCTTCCGGTACTGCCGAGCGGGGTCCTGGTGATCACCGCTGCGGCGGCCGCGGCGGCAGCCGGGGCGGCGGGTCCGGTGGCCGTGCCCGAACAGGTGCCGGACATCCTGGCCCTGCTCGTGATCGCCACGACCGCCTCGGTGCTGGGTGACATGGCCGCGTACCGGCTGGGCCGGCGCGGCGGTGCCCGGCTGGACCGGGCCATCGCCCGCTCCCGCCGACTGACGCGGGCCCACGAGCGTCTCGGCGCGGCTCTGGCCCGTGGTGGCGGCGCCCTGGTGGTGATCGCCCGCTTCGCCCCGGCCGGGCGCTCGGTGGTGTCACTGGGCGCGGGCAAGACGCAGCGCAAGGTGAAGGAGTTCCTGCCCTGGTCGATGCTGGCGGGCATGGCCTGGGCGGGTTACAGCGTGGCCCTGGGCTACTTCGGCACCCAGTGGCTCGGCACGCAGTGGCTCGGGACCGCCGTCTCCATCGTCGCTCTCTTCGCCGCGGGCGCCCTGGCGGCCTTCCTCGTCCGCCGCCCGGCCCCGCCGACGGCGGCGCCGGTGGCGTAGGGAGCCACCCCGCCGCTCCCCCGGGCGGAGCAGTGGCTCACCCGTTCACCCGGCCCCGATCGCCGCCCCCGGGCTGGGCTCCTAGCGTCCACAGCACGGTGCGCAACCGAATCCGCGTCACACCCGTGCCCTGGCCGCGCCGTTTCGAGGAGCCGAGGAGTTCTCTCCATGCCCGCCAAACAGCCCGCCACGCCCCGTGTCCAGCAGTCCGTACGCCAGTCCGGCCAGGAGACCATCCGGCCGTGTGCCGCGCCGCGCCGCCTGCTGGCCGTCGCGGCCGCGACCCTCGCCATCGCCGCCGCCACGCCCGCCGCCATCGCGTATGCCGCCCCCACCGCCACCGTCTCCCCCAACACCGTCGCCCCAGGCGGCCGGGTGGCCCTCAACCTCGCGGGCTGCGGCACCAAGGTCGGCCGGGCCACCTCCAGCGCCTTCGGAGAGGTACGCCTGACTCCGGGCAACCTGGAGGCCACCAACCTCTTCGGCGGCGCCACCGTCTACCGCAACGCCTCCCTGGGCACCCACCGCGTCACCTTCGAGTGCAGCCCGGGCGGTGAGCGCGTCACCGTGTCCCTGCAGGTCAGCTCGGGCGCCGCGCGCGGCGGGATGGGCGGCAGCATCGACTCGATGAGCCCGGGTCAGATCGCCATGGGCGGCGCCCTCGTCGCGGGTGCGCTGGGCGCCGGGGTGTGGGTACTGCGGCGCCGCGCGGCCGCCTGACCGCGCACCCGATCGGGGCGGCCCCCGCCCGGGTCATGCGGGGGCGGCCTGGCCCCGTACGTGCACCCCGTCGAGGAGCTCGGCGGTGGCCTCGGCGATGGCGTCCACCGCCGCCTCGAACACCTCGCGGTTGTGCGCGGCGGGCACCCGGAAGCCGGACACCTTGCGTACGTACTGCAGCGCGGCGGCGCGGATCTCCTCCTCGGTGGCCTTCTCGGGGATGGCGGGCGGGCGCAGGGTCTTAATGGAGCGGCACATACTCCTACTATCCCGCTAGCGGGGCAGCTCGGCCCCGGACAATTTCATGATCAGTCCGGCCTGGAGCCGGCCCCGGAGCTCCGGGTCCGCGACCTCGTCCAGCAGCCCTATGGCCTGCTGCGTGGTCTCGGCGGCGCGCCGGTCGTCGCGCAGCGAGGTGGTCTGGTCGGCCATGTGCTTGAGGGCGATGTCGGCCCGCCGGTGGAACAGCTGGCCGACCAGGGTCGTGACCAGTCCGACCGAGCTGGTCACCATCCCGAGGTACAGCTCCCCGCCGCTTTCGGCCTTCCAGACGGCCAGGGCCACTCCGACGAGGAGGATCGCCGCGCCGACCCCGGCGAACCGCTGGCTGGTCGCGAAGCTGCTGCGGGCCTGCGTCAGTCCGTAGGCGTAGTACTCGACGAGGATCGGTGTGAAGTCGTCGCGCCGGTCGCCGAGTTGCGCCACCGTCGGATGCGGGATGCCGCCGACGTCGTCGAACTTCGGATTCCCCGGCGCGGCAGTGGGCTCGGCGACGTGGGCGAGCAGTCGGACCCTCTCCTCGGCCCGCTTGCGCTCGAAGGCCACACCGGCCGCCCGATCCAGGATCACGAGCACCAACAGGGCCGCGGCGACCGCCACGACCACCCCACCCCACGCGAGCCACTCGCCCATCCCCCGAGGTTCCCACGGCCCGGCCGTCCTAGTAACCCCAGCGCGGCTGGCCGCCGTCCTGGCGGCAGTAGATCATGCGTCCGTTGGCGGCGTGCGTGGACCGGCCGACGTCGGCTTTGCGGCAGAACTGGCCCGCGTTGTAGCAGTTCCCGGCGTTGGAGACGATTTCGCACTCGGCGGCCGCGGGCTCGGTCGGCTCCCTCGTCGGGGCCTTGGTCGTGGGCTTCGGCGCGGGCTTGGTGGCGGCCGGAGTCACCGGGGCGACGCTGGGTGCCTTCTGGTCGGCAGCGGGAGTCGGTTCGGCCGATGGCGTCGGGGACGGCGTCGGTGTCGGTGAGGCGGTGGTCGGCGCCGCCGAGGTAAGGGGCGGCGGCGCCGACACGGCGGGCCCGCCACCCTCGGCCGGCCCACACGCGACGGCCATCCCGGCCACCACCAGCGCGACCAACGCCCGCCGAACGGCGCCCCCAGCCCGTCTGTGACCTCTCCGGCCCTCACCCATGCCACTGCTCATCGGTACCCCCACCCAAAAGCGGTTCAAAGAGGAGGCACATCATATGAACGCCACCCCAACTCCGCCGCGTTTCGCCGGAATCCGCCCATCCCCACCCCCCACAACCGCTTCGCCCGGCCTGCCCGCCGGCGACCGCCGCCGTCGCGCGGCCGCGGCCCGACCCCGTCTCCCGGGAGCCGGTAACCCTCTCGAGGTAATCGGCCCATTCAGACCATGATCACCATGTAACCTGTTGGGCAATCGGGCGACAATCCCATATTCGGGTCGTCCTGAAATCTTGCCCTGCCCGCCGCACTTTGATTCATCCTTTCACCCAGGGACGCAAATTGGCGAACGAGCCTCCTTTCTCCTACCCGGAGTTCAGCGACTGGTACGACGCGCACCGCAAGAAATATCTCGATACCGCCCGGGATGCCGCCGCGCGAGCGCTCTCGGAATATCTGGAAGACAAGCTGAGCGAGATGGAGGGGGCTCGCGTACGAATCACCGGACGTCGAGTCAAGAGCAAGGCCCGAACATGGCGGAAGCTCAACCTGCCGAAGTACATGGATTCGATCGGAAGTCTGAACGAGATTCCGGAAATCATCGACGATCTCGTCGGGCTTCGCATCACGTGCAACAACCAGTCCGATGTCATCCGGGTGACTGAATTGATCAAGGAGCTGCCGGTCTCCGATGGGGCATTTGAATCGGTATTGACCCAGGAGCTCGACTCCTGGAAAGACTACGCCGATGTCCCCAAGCCCAGTGGCTATCGAGCCGTCCACGTGAACCTGAAGACGGCGATCTCCCTGAGTGTCGAATGGCACCTCGTGACGTGCGAATTGCAGGTCAGAACTCTCCTGCAAGACGGCTGGGGAGAGCTGACCCACGAGGACACCTACAAACCAGGCAGTGAGCCGCCCGCACTGGTGCGCACTCTGAGCAGGCGAATGGCCGACCTGCTCGCCGCCGTGGATGACATTGCACAGGATTTGCGGGAGGAGCTGGACAGGCTTTCCATCGTCGCCATCGATGAACCTGCAGAGTCCACGTCTGCGGACCCGCAAGGAAAAGAACCGGAGCGGGTCCCGGCCGAGATGAGGAGCGAGGCAGGGTCGCAAGAGGCTGCCATGCGGTATTTGCGTGAACGCCTGGACGGTCTGAATCGCCCGATCGATCTCGCGAGCTTGGCATGGGAGCTCCAGCGCGAATTCGGACAGGAGGTCAGCCAGAGCTGGTTCGGGTTCCAGTCGTTCAAATCGCTTGTCCGGGCGTCATCCAAGGGAGTCACGATCACGGATCGGCCGCCGGCCTATGTCATGCCTGCGGATTTCGTGGCATCCGCTGCGGCCGGATCATTGACTCCGGCGAACATTCCGGGAGCGGCCCGCACCCTCAAGGAAATCGACAAGGGTTTTCCCCTCCTCAGCCGGGAACAGCTGCTCGCCGCCTACGAGCGACTCTCTCGCGCGTCCCAGGACATCAACTGGGCCGAGGCGGTGGCCGATCTCGCCCGGGTGAATGACATGACCCGTCGGGCGCGTCAGGTCGACTCCGACTGCCTCGCCGTTTCGCGACCCAATCTGGACTACATCACAAAGGCTCTGCTCTTCTCCAAGAATCTACGCGGCCCGCTGACGGAGGAACAGGTCAAGAACATCTACTCCTCGTTTATCACCAACCGAATCGGGAGCGTCGTGGATCTCGAACAGGAAGAGGAGCAGGCGTTGACGGCCTGGCTCACGTAGCCCGCCCGCCCGGGCCGATACGGGCACCGGCAGGAGCGAGGGAGCGTCGTGGGGCGAGGCGTACGCGACGGCGTCCCGGCCCTGCCCGACTGCTCGTTGGTGCCGGACGAACACGCAGAAGGCCCCCGCCGTGATCGGCGGGGGCCTTCGTACTGGTGGGCGTGGACGGTTTCGAACCGCCGACATCTGCTTTGTAAGAGCAGCGCTCTACCCCTGAGCTACACACCCGTGGATGAGTGGACAGCCTACATGGCGGGCACACCCCCGACGCAAACGCGTTCCCGTGGGGGAGAATGGTCCGGGGCAAGGCGGACGCGGTACGGGAGAGGGATTGTGACAACGGCATCCCGGCGTTGGTTTGGTGGGCGGGACGAGAGTCGGCGGGCGGATGCTCAGGCGGCGAAGGATGCCGCCGCCGCGGCGTTCTACGAGCTGGACTCGGCGCAGCGGGATCTGCGGATCTCGATCGAGACCATTGCCGCCGCGGACGGGTCTCCCGCCGGGCGGCAGGCGAGCGAGGGGTTCGCCGCGCTGGGGCAGCGGATCGATCAGGTCAGCCACGTGTACATCGAGGCCGTGGACGCGCACGACCTGGACCGGGTCGATCTGGAGGCGTCCGCCGCCTCCCGGGCCCGGGAGGAGCTGACCCGGGCGCGCGACGAGCTGATGCGGGTCAAGGGGGAGCTGGACCGGTTCGCGCAGGGGTTGCAGCCGCTGCTGGACAAGGCCGAGACGCAGCTCGCCCGGGTCGCGCCGGCCAGGGAGCGGGCGAAGGCCGCGCTGCTCGCGGCGAGCGATGCGCTGGATGCCGTACGGGCCAAGGGGATGCGGGCCGATGACCTGGCCGCGCGGCTGGCGGCCCTGGGCCCGGAGCTGACCAAGCTGAACGAGGGCGCGGGCCGGCACGGGGTGCAGGACACCGTGCAGCGCGCCGACCGGATCCTGCGGGACGCGGAGGGCGTACGGGCGGAGGCGGCGCGGCTGCCGGAGCGGGCTGCGGAGATCGACCGGCGGCTGGTGAGCCTGCGGACGCGTGCCCAGGCCTTGCGCAATCGGGCGGACCGGGTGGATCCGGTCCTCAGCGAGCTGCGTCGGCGGTTCAGTGCGGCGTGCTGGCAGGACCTCCAGCACGTTCCGGACCAGGCGATACGGGACGTCGCGCAGGCGGAGGACCGGCTGGGGGAGGCGTCCCGTGCCCGGGACGAGCAGCGCTGGACCGACGTAGGGGAACTGATCGACGCGGTGCGGGCTTCGCTGGAGGCCACCGACGAGGCGGTGTCGGCGGCGCAGGACCGGCTGACGCGGCTGGAGGCGGTGGCGCGCGATCCGCAGGCCGAGGTGGACCGGACCCGGTTCGCGATCCGGGACGCGCAGCGGCTGGCGATGGCGGGCCGCAGCGTGCCCGATCCGCGGCACGCGGGGCCGCTGGACGAGTCGGTGGCCCGGGTGGGCCGGGCGCTGGCCGAGCTGGAGGGGCGGCATCCGGACTACTGGCATTTCCTGCAGGAGATGGAGGAGGTCCGGGTGGCGGTAGGCCGGGTGGTGGCGGATATCCGGGGCCGGCGCGCCGTCGGGTGAGCCGGGAGTTGTCCGCGGGTGGGCATGGGCGGATGCTGGAGGTGCCCGGAACGGAGCAGAGGAGGGGCGGTATGGCTGCCCACGTATTCCACAAGCCTCGTGCACCGCGCGTACGCCAGGCACCCCCGGTGCCGCATGAGCCCTACGAGCCTCATGCGCTCTACGGGTGCACCGAGCCCCATGAGAACTACGCGCCGTACGTGCCCCATGAGCCTTATGCGTCCCACGAACCACCACCGGTCTCGCACCGGGTGCTGCAACGCGTCCTGCATCCCGTCAATACCCGGCTCGACGAGCATCTGCCCTCCGATCACAAGCTCAACAAGGTCTACCGGGTCGGCGCCGGCCTGACCGGGCTGCTGCTGATCGCCTTCGGCATCCTGGGGCTCATCGACCGGATCGGGTTCTTCGACACCGGCGGCGACACGGTGCTCGCCCTGAACACCAACGGCGCGCTGAGCGTCCTGTCGATCTGTATCGGGGCGCTGCTGTTCATCGGCATGGTGATCGGCGGGACCTTCGCCTCCACCCTGAACATCGTGCTGGGCCTGCTGTTCATCGCGAGCGGGTTCGTGAACCTCGCGCTGCTGGACACGGAGCTGAACTTCCTGGCCTTCAAGATCCAGAACGTACTGTTCAGCTTCGTCGTCGGCGTGATGCTGATGTGGTTCGGGATGTACGGGCGGGTGGGCAGCGCGCTGCCGCACGACAATCCGTACTGGCGGGCCCGCCACCCCGAGCAGGCGGCCCGGGAGGACCGGGCGTACGCGGAGCCCGGGCGGGGCCGCCCGTAGCTATGCGGGTCGCCCGTAGCAACACGGGTCACCCGCAGCAGACCGGGTCGCCCGTAGAAGTCCCGGCTCCGGCCGCATAGCCTTGGCCGCATGCCTCGATACGAGTACCGCTGCCGGACCTGCGACGACACCTTCGAGCTGAGCCGGCCGATGGCCGAGTCGTCCGCGCCCGCCGACTGCCCCGCAGGGCACGCCGACACCGTCAAGCTGCTGTCCGCCGTCGCCGTCGGCGGCACCAGCAGTGCCCCCGCGCCCGCTCGTGCCATGGGCGGCGGGGGCTGCTGCGGTGGAGGCGGTTGCGGCTAGGCGACGGCAGCAGTGGCGGCCGCCGCAGCAGCCAGGCCTACCGCTTCCGGGAGAGCGTGAGGCCGTCCGAGATCGCCAGCAGGACGGATTCCATGCGGGGATCCGCCGAAACGTGGTCGTTGAACGCGCGGACACCGGCCGCCGAGCCGGTGGCCGACTCGTCGAGGACCGTGCCGTGGAAGAGCGTGTTGTCCGTGACGATCAGGCCGCCCGTACGCAGCCTCGGCACGAGCTCCTCCCAGTACGCGATCTGGCTCTCCTTGTCGGCGTCCACGTAGGCCAGGTCGATGTGCGGCTCCGCGGGCATGGCGCGGAGCGTGTCCAGCGCCGGGGCGATCCGCAGCTCGATGCGGTCCGCGACGCCCGCCGCCTCCCAGGCCTCCTTGCCGTACGCCGTCCACTCCTCGGAGACGTCGCAGGCGATGAGGCGGCCGTCGGCGGGCAGCGCCTGGGCCATCGACAGGGCCGAGAAGCCGGTGAAGGTGCCCACCTCCACGATGTGGCGGGCGCCCGTCAGCCGGACCAGGAAGGCCAGCAGCGGCCCCTGCTCCTCCGCCGACTGCATTCCGGCGACGTCCGGGAACGTGGCGTAGGTCGTCGCCACCAGCCTCCGCTGGACCTCGTCCAGCGGAGGGTTGTGGTCGAGCATGTACCGGTAGAGCTCGTCAGTGATCTTGGTGCTGTTGCCCTTGGTCATACGGCCAGTCTTGCAACCGCGCGGCCGAATTCGCGGACGATTTCCTCACCCGCCAGCACGCCCGCCGTGGACAGGGCCGTCACGGTCGGCGCGTGCCACTGCGCGTCGGCCAGTTCGCCGTGGCCCGGGCGCCATGCCGCGTCCGCCGCGAGCAGCAGGTCGGCGTCCAGGAGCGAGTCGCCGGCGGCCAGGGTGGCGGTGGCGCCCGTACGGCGGGCCACCTCGCGCATCGCCGCGCTCTTGGTCAGCGGGCGCGGTACGGCGTAGATCTTGCGGCCCTGGAGGGAGACCGTCCAGCCGCGCGCCTCCGCCCACTCCACCAGGGCCTTCAGCCATGCGTCGGGGACGAGCGCGCGTTCCACGACGAGGTACGTGAAGAGCTCCTCCGCCACCCGCGCCTTGCGCAGCCACGCCGGGTCCGCCGTCGCCAGCAGGTGGGCGTGCACCTCCTCCAGCGGGGCGCACTCCTCGGCGAGGCGCGCCGCGACCTGCCGCCGCCAGTCCCGGTCCGGCACCCCGTCGACCAGCAGCTGGCCGCCGTTCGCGCAGATCGCGTACTTGGCCGGGCGGCCGGGGAAGCGGATGCGCTGGTACTGCTTGCGGGTCCGCGTGGTCGTCGGGACGAAGACGGCCGACGGGTCGGCCGTCAGTTTCGCCAGCAGTCCCGCCGCCGTCTCCGTCATGTAGGACAGCGGCTTGCTCTCGTGGACCTCGACGCACAGCAGCCGGGGGGCCACCGGGTCGGGCATGGTCAGGCCGAGGGCCGCCGCCGAGTAGATGAGCGTACGGTCGAGATCACTGGCTACCAGGACAGTCACTTCGAGGCCACAGCCTTTCCGTCGGCGCCGGTGGCGCCGCGCGTGAATCGTGGGTGGATGAGTCCGACGCAGGTGTAGGGCAGTCCGTCGACCTCCTCCACCGGGACCCCGCGCTGCTCGGCGAGCAGCCGTACGTGGTCCAGATCGGCGCCCGCGCCGCGCTGGGCGAGGATCTTCCACGGCACCCGGCGCAGCAGCACCCGGGTGGTCTCGCCGACGCCGGGCTTGACCAGGTTCACGTCGTGGATGCCGTACTCCTCGCTGATCCGCTCGACGGCCGCCCAGCCCTCCCAGGTCGGGGTGCGGTCCGCGGCGAGGAGTTCCTTGACCTCCTCGTCGACGGCGTCGGCCACCTCGTCGAAGTGGGCGGCGACCGTGTCGACGAACGCCGTGGAGACGTCCGCGCCGGCGAGCTCGCGGTAGAACTTCGCGCCGTGGAAGTCGGCGGGCCCGACCAGGTCGGACCTCAGGACCGTACGCGATATGAGCCCGGACACGGTGGAGTTGAGGCAGGCGGAGGGGATCAGGAAGTCCTCGCGGGTGCCGTAGGTCTCCACGCATGAGCCGGGGTCGGCGAGGACCACGATCTCCGGGTTGAAGCCGGGGTACTCGGCGAGCGCGGCCGTCAGCTCCCGCGTGATGGCGCCCTTGCCCGTCCAGCCGTCGACGAAGACGACGTCGGCCGGGTCGTGCCGGGCGGCCAGCCAGCGCACGGCGTTGGCGTCGATGCCGCGGCCGCGCACGATGGAGACGGCGTAGTGCGGGAGGTCCAGGCCGTGCCGGGCCTGTGCCCAGCGGCGCATCAGTACGCCGACGGGGGTGCCGGCGCGGGCCAGGGAGACGAGCACCGGGGACGGGGAGCGTTCGGCGAGGACGGTCTCGGTGACGGTGCCGACGGCGCGGGCGATGCGGGCAGCGGACGCGGTCAGGGCGTTCTGGTACAGCTCCTGGTACTGCGGGGACGGCTGGTACTCGACGGGCAGGGATTCGGCGTAGTGCGCACCGCCCGCCTGGATCGCCTCCTCGCGCTCCTCGGTCGGGGCCTCCAGCTCGACGTCGGAGAAGTCCTGGAGCAGCCAGCCGACGTCCTCTGCGGCGTACGAGGAGAAGGCGGGCCCGCGCAAGGGCTCGTGCGTGATCGACTCGTGCGTGATCGGCTCGGGCATGATCGGCTTGTGCTCCTGCCGGTCGGGTACGTAGGAAGGTACGGCGGCCAGCAGGACGCGGCCGGTGTGCGGGGCGAGGCTCGCGAGCAGTCCGGCGCGCAGCTCGGGGGTGTCACCGGCCGAGTCGACGACGGCGACGACGGCGTCGAAACGGGCGCCCGCGACGTTGTAGGCGTACCGGTCGCCGGGGCCGTCGGCCGGGTCGTCGTGGGCGGGGAAGACGAGCCGGGTGCGGATGGCGTAGCCGGGGTCGTCGACGGCGAGCACGGGCGAGCGGGTGGTGGTGGAGAAGCGGACCTCGCGGGCCGCGCCCGCCTCCTCCAGGGCCTTCGCGAGGCGCAGCGGCGCGTACATCAGCTCTTCGTTGCCGAGTACGAGGACCCGGCCGGGCCCGTCGCCGAGCGCGGCCGTGAGCCGGCCGGCCAGGTCCGGCAGGGCCGCTTCGAGGGCTGCGCGGTGGGCCGCCGTGAAACCGTGGCGGCCGCCGTCGGGGAGCCCGGCGGGCCAGTTCAGGTCGACGCGCGTGACCGGCTGCCCGGTGTGCCCGGCCTGGGCCCCGGCCTGGGCCCCGGCGTGCGACTCGTACTCCTCCACCAGGGCCTGGCCCTTGGCCAGGACTCCGTCCGGGAGGGAGACCGTGCCGGAGGCCAGGGCGATGAGGTCGACGCGGGCGCCGATCTCGGCGGCGAAGGCGGTGAGCCGGTCGCGGTCGGCCGGGGAGCGCATGTCGACGAGGGCGACGACCACGTAGTGCCCGCGGGGGTGGCGGGCGTGCAGGTCGCGGATGGTGTTCAGGACCGTGTTGCCGGTGGAGAACTCGTCGTCGACGAGGACCAGCGGCCCGCTGCCCGCGAGCAGCCGGGGGTCCTCGGGCAGCAGCAGGTGCGAGGTGGCGTGCGAGTGGGCCTCTTCGAAGCCGCCGGCGGGCCGCACTCCCGGCACGGGACGGCGGGTGGAGTGCAGGTAGGGAGCGGGGCCCAGGCCGTCGGCCACGCAGTGGCCGAGCCCGGTGGCCGTCTCGGCGTAGCCGAGGACCACCGCCGCGGCGGCGCCGTCCTCGCCGAGCAGCGCCCGGACCCGCTCGCCGAGCCCGTACCCGGCGGCGTAGACGGTCGCCGGGGACTGCGGGACGTGCTTGCCCAGCACCTGCGAGACGAGCAGGTGGGCCCGCTTGGGGTTGCGCCGCAGCGCGAGTCCGAGCAGCTCCGCGAGCCGCGGCGAGCCCGGCGTACCGGCCTCCTCCAGGCTGACGCCCAGCCGGTCCGCGACCCAGGTTCCCGACCACACCGCTTCGATCTTCTTGCCTTTCCTCGTCGTCGACGCCGTCACCAGGGGGTTCACACCTGGAGCCCGGCCGTGAGCAGGTCGACGAAGCCGACCTCCTCCTTCGCCACACCGAAGACCTCGGCGCGCTGCATGGTGCGCTCGGCCCAGGCCCGGTGGGGCTTCACCTCGTTCATCTTGTTCGTGTAGGCGGAACGCATCACGCCGCCGCCGCCGCGCTCGGGGCGCAGGATGTCCTCGGCGTCGCAGTACTCCTCGTGGGAGACCACGGACAGTGCGTGGACGGGTGTGACGTGGGCGGGGTGGATGCAGGTCTTGCCGAGCAGCCCGTTGGCCCGGTCGAGTTCGATCTCGCGCAGCAGGCCGTCCAGGTCGTGTTCGATCAGGGCGGTGCGCAGTTCCTCCACGCCCTCCGCGAGGAAGGGGCTGCGGCGCAGCTGGGGCTTGAAGAGGCGCTGCTGGCTGCGGAAGTACTCCCATACGGGTCCGGTGACGGTGAAGCCGGTGCCGTCGGCGCGGCTGAGGACGTTGACCACGTCGGCGATCACCCCGGCCACGATCTGGACGTCGTAGGCGGTCATGTCGGGGGTGCGGCGCAGGCCGTAGGCGGAGCAGAAGTCGGTGACGCCGAGCCGCAGGGCCAGGACCCGCTCGCGGTGGCTGTTGACGGTGCGGGAGATGCCGGCGAGCGTTTCGGCGCGGGTTTCGAGGTGGAGCAGGTCCGGGGTCTCCAGGACGGGCATGGCGTACAGGCGGGAGTGGCCGCCGACGGCCTCCGCCTGGGCCACGGCCTCGAGGAAGGCGGTACCACTGCTCTCGTTGAATTTGGGAAGTACGAATCCGGCCAGTCGGCGCGCGGAGCCGCCCAGGCGGCGCACCAGGTCGGGTATCTGCTCGGGGGTGCGGACGCGGATGAACAGCAGCGGGAGCTCGTCGCTGTCCGCGTCGAGCTCGCCGAACTGCCGGACGAGGTTCTCCTCGGCGTCGATGACGTCGCCGTCGCTGATGGAATCCTCCAGGCAGAGGACCATGGAGACGACTCCGCGGCCGGCCTGCTTGCGGATGTCCCGGGCGAGCTGGGGGCGGGTGGCGGGGCTGTAGAGCGTGGCCCCGAGGGCCGCGGCGAGGGTGCGGGCGGGCGAGGCTCCGGTGAATTCCGCCGGTTCCTGGTGGAAGAGGTCCTTACGGACGGTGGGCGATACGTGCCCAAAGTGACGCATGTGCTTCCCCCGTACTGCCTCGGCGGCCCAACTGGCATGGCCGGTAATAGCCGGTAATAGTACGTACGAACATGAGTCAAGAGTTCCTCAAGCACATGAAGTTCAGGTAACCCTCTTGCACCATGCCCAGCTCTCGCGTTCGAGACAAGGCCCTACGGGGGGCCGCATTGTCCCGGTCCACCCGGGGAGGGCAGGATGACGGGCATGACGCACGCGATGCAGAAGGGCTCGAACATCCCGGTGGCCGCCACGGCGGTCCGGGCGGTGCTGCGCTGGACAACCGGCCCCGAGGTGCCCGACGTGGACGCCTCCGCACTGCTCGTGGGCCCCGACGGCCGGGTGCGTTCGGACGAGGACTTCGTCTTCTACAACCAGCCCCGGCACCCCTCGGGGGCCGTCTGGCGGCTGGGCAAGAAGCAGCTCGGCGAGGCGGTGACCGACGCCGTCCAGGCGGACCTGCGGACGGTCACCCCGGCCGTGGACCGGATCCTGGTGGTCGCCTCCGCCGAGGACGTCCCCTTCCAGCGGGTCCGCGACCTGCGGATCCTCCTCTACGACGCCACCGCGACCGGTGGCTCCGAACCGCTGGCCTACTTCGACGTGCGGCCCGAGACCGGCGCCGAGACGGCTCTGATCTGCGGGGAGCTGTACCGCCGGGGCGAGGGGTGGAAATTCCGCGCGCTCGGCGAGGGCTACTCCGACGGGCTGGTGGGGCTGGCCACCGATCACGGGATCTCGGTCGACGAGAACGCCCCCGAGCCCGCCGCGAGCCCGGCGGCCGGGAGCCCGGCGGCCGGGCCCACCGCCGAGCAGACGGCCGCGATGGCCCCGCCCACCCAGGCCCTGCCGCCCGTCCAGCCCGCCTACGGGTATCCGCAGCCGGTGTCCCCGGCCCCGGTGCCGGGTCCGGGCGCCGACCCGTCCTTCCGGCTGCCGGTGCAGGGCCCGCAGTTCATCCGCCGCTGACGCCGCACACGCCGCTGACGCCGCAGACGCATCCGGCCCCCGCTCGGGGCTCCGGTCAGGCCTTGGTGCTCTTGTAGCCCCGCCCCCACTGGAGCCCCCAGCCGTACAGCCGGTCCAGCTCGGCCTGGAACCCGTACACGAACTTCACCTCGCGCCGTACGACGAACTCGCCCTTGACGTGCTCGAGGGAGACCACCGCGCAGGAGCGGGCCTGCGGGTGCCGCTCCTCCAGGGGGATCTCGACCCGCGGCCCGGTGACCGGGAACAGCGTGACCATGGCGTGGGTGCGGTCGAAGGCCGGGGTCTGGTCGTAGATGTAGACGAAGACCAGCATCCGCTTGATCTCATCGGCGTGGTCGAGGTTGACGTAGAGGGTCTCCCCCGACGCCGACCCGAACCGGTCGTCCCCGCTGAGCTTCACGTACGGCGGGTCGTTGATGTCGCCCAGCAGGTTGCCCAGCGGCTGGACGACGCCCCGGGTGCCGTCGGTCAGCTCGTACAGACAGCCCATGTCGAGGTCGACGTTGACCATGCCCTGGGTGTGCGCCTGCACCATGTCGGGCTTGAACAGCTTGAACGGATGCCGCAGGAGCCGGCCGCTCTGCCCGTAGCTGCTGCCGCCGATGTCCGAGGTGCGCATGCGCCAGGACAGGTTGACGCGCAGATTGCCGTGGACCGCCCCCTGTTTGGTGAGCGACACCGTCGGGTGCCGCTTGGTCAGCTCGATCGCGTTGGACGAGGCGCTGCCCGACTGGAACTGCACGGCGCGGCTGCCCATGATGCCGTCGAAGAAGCCCATTCCCCTACCCCCCTGTTCCCCTGGTCCCCTGTGTGTCCGTGGACGCCTACGGAAGCGGGGCGGCCCGCCGGGTCCGTGGACCCCGCAGGCCGCCCCGCCATGGAGCGTTCCGCATTACCGCCGCCGTCATGCCTCGGCGGCGGAACCCTCCAGTTCCAGGCGCTTGTTGCGGCGCACCGAGGACCAGAAGGACCATCCGATCAGGAGCACGCCGACGAGGCCGGTGATGATCTCGTTGATCTCGTACTGGATGGTGACGAGCAGGATCACGGCGAGCGCGCCGATGGCGTAGTGCGCGCCGTGCTCCAGGTAGACGTAGTCGTCGAGGGTGCCCTGGCGGACGAGGTAGACCGTCAGCGACCGGACGTACATGGCACCGATGCCGAGGCCGAGGGCCATGAGCACGATGTCGTTGGTGATGGCGAAGGCGCCGATGACCCCGTCGAAGGAGAACGAGGCGTCGAGGACTTCGAGGTAGAGGAACATGAAGAAGGCGGCCTTGCCGGCCATCGCGACGGCCGAAACGGGCTTGCCGCTCTTCTTGGCCTCTTCCTCGGCCTCGTGCTCGGCTTCTTCCTCTTCCTCCAGCTTGTTCTCGAAGTAGCCGGAGAGGCCGCCGACGACCATGTAGGTGATCAGGCCGAGGATGCCGGAGATCAGGACGGTCTGGCCCTTGTCCACGTGGACGCCGCCGTGCTGGTGGGCGTTGGCGGCGAAGGTCATCGAGGTGACGACCAGGACGATCAGGGCGATGCAGGCGGACAGCATGTCGACCTTGCCGAGCTTGGCGAGCGGACGCTCCAGCCAGGCGAGCCACTTGATGTCACGGTCCTCGAAGATGAAGTCGAGGAAGATCATCAGCAGGAACATGCCGCCGAAGGCAGCGATGGACGGGTGGGCGTCCGTGACCAGCTGCTCGTACATCTCCTTGTCGTTGACGGCCAGTTCCACGGCCTCGAGGGGCCCGATCTTGGCACTGATCGCGACGATCACAACGGGGAAGACCAGTCGCATACCGAAGACCGCGATGAGTACGCCGACGGTGAGGAAGATCTTCTGCCAGAAGGCATTCATCTTCTTCAGGATTCCGGCGTTGACCACCGCGTTGTCGAAAGACAGCGAGATCTCGAGGACCGACAGGATCGCCACGATACCGAAGGCCTGCCACCCCCCGTAGAACACCGCTGCGACCAGACCGAGCGCAGTGATTGCGAACGACCAGCCGAAGGTTTTGAGAACCACTGGCACCCCATCGTCTTGTACGGCTTTACGAAACGTTGACCCCGAAGTCTAGAGCGATGCCCCTCAGGCCCGACGCGTACCCCTGCCCCACCGCACGGAACTTCCATTCACCCCCGTACCGGTAGACCTCGCCGAAGATCATCGCGGTCTCGCTGGAGGCGTCCTCGGAAAGGTCGTAGCGGGCCAGTTCCTGGCCGTCCGCCTGGTTCACCACGCGAATGAAGGCGTTACTGACCTGGCCGAAGCTCTGCCGGCGGCTGTCCGCCTCGTGGATCGAGACCGGAAAGACGATCTTGTCGACGCGGTCCGGCACCTTGGTGAGGTCGATGATGATCGACTCGTCGTCGCCGTCGCCCTCGCCGGTGAGGTTGTCCCCCGTGTGTTCGACGGAGCCGTCGGGGCTCTTCAGGTTGTTGTAGAAGACGAAGTACTCGTCCCCGAGCACCCGGCCGCTGTTGCACAGCAGCGCGCTGGCGTCGAGGTCGAAGTCCGCGCCCGTGGTCGAGCGCGCGTCCCAGCCGAGCCCGATGAGAACCCGGGTCAGGTTCGGTGCGGCCTTGGACAGGGAGACATTGCCCCCCTTGGCGAGTGTGACGCCCATGTTGTGGTCCTCCCCGGACGACGGTGTGCCTGTGTGACGGTGTGCTGACTGACGGTGTGCCGTGCGACGCGGCCCCGTACCGGCCGTGGAACCGGTCCGTACGGGCCGCAAAGCCGGTCCGGCGCCGTACACACAGTGCACGGCGCCGGACGGGTGAACTGCTCTGGGCTCAGACGTTGACGCCGAAGTCCTGCGCGATGCCGCGCAGGCCCGAGGCGTAGCCCTGGCCGATGGCGCGGAACTTCCACTCCGCGCCGTTGCGGTACAGCTCGCCGAAGACCATGGCGGTCTCGGTCGAGGCGTCCTCGGAGAGGTCGTAACGGGCGAGCTCGGTGTTGTCCGCCTGGTTCACGACGCGGATGTACGCGTTGCGGACCTGGCCGAAGCTCTGCTGGCGGCTCTCGGCCTCGTAGATCGAGACCGGGAAGACGATCTTGGCGACATCGGCCGGTACACCGGCGAGGTTCACCTTGATCGCCTCGTCGTCGCCCTCGCCCTCACCGGTGGTGTTGTCACCGGTGTGCTCGACCGAGCCGTCGGGGCTCTTCAGGTTGTTGAAGAAGACGAAGTTCGCGTCGCTGGCGACCTTGCCCTGGTCGTTGGTCAGGATCGCGCTGGCGTCGAGGTCGAAGTCGACACCGGTGGTGGTGCGAGCATCCCAGCCCAGACCGACGATGACCGCCGTCAGGTTAGGCGCGGCCTTGGTCAGCGAGACGTTGCCGCCCTTGCTGAGGCTGACTCCCACGGGTCCTCCATTGGGTTCTGTGTGTGGGGCGGTGCCCCGTCGTGCAGGGGGCTCTCCCGGCCGTGGCCGGGGGAGCTACCGGATCAACGTTTCGATCCTAGTGACGGGTTCCCGCCTGTAAACGGTTTTCGCGCGGAACTGCGACGACGAGCCTCAGAGGCTGTCGAGTGCCTTGATGTACTCGTTCAGGTCACGCGCGTCGGGCAGTCCGTTGACGACAGTCCAGCGCACGACGCCGTCCTTGTCGATGATGAAGGTGCCGCGGACCGCGCACCCCTTCTCCTCGTCGAAGACCCCGTACGCGCGGGAGGTCTCCCCGTGCGGCCAGAAGTCCGACAGGAGCGGGTAGTCCAGGTTCTCCTGCTCCCCGAAGACCCGGAGGGTCGGCACGGAGTCGTTGGAGACGGCGAGGAGCTGGACCTCGTCGTTCTGGAACCGCGGCAGCTGGTCGCGCAGCTCGCACAGCTCGCCGGTGCAGACGCCGGTGAAGGCGAACGGGTAGAAGAGCAGCACCACGGCCTTCTCCCCCCGGAAGTCGGAGAGCCGCACGGTGGCGCCGTGGTTGTCCTTGAGCTCGAAGTCCGGGGCCTTGTCGCCGACCTCGATCGCCATCTCTCGCATCCCTTCGTCCCGCATTTCCTGGATGCCCGCAGTGGGCCGTTCGGGTGAGGCACAGCCTAGGCGGGGCGGGGCCCGGAACGCACACACCCCGCCGACCGGGGGTCGACGGGGTGCACGATGTGTCCGCTCGGCAGCGGAAGGCGCGGCTTAGCGCTTCTTGACGGCTGTCTTGGGCGTCACCAGCTTGGTGGCGGCCCACTCCTTGCCTACGGGAAGACCCTTGGCCAGCGAGAGGCCGGCGGTCTCCGCGGCTTCCTTGATGTCGCTGGCCTCGACGTAGCCGGGGCGGCCCGTCTTGGGGGTCAGCAGCAGGATCAGTGCGCCGTCCTCGATCAGCTCGGTGGCATCGACCAGTGCGTCCGCCAGATCGCCGTCGTCCTCGCGGAACCACAGCAAAACGGCGTCCGCGACGTCGTCGTAGTCCTCGTCGACGAGATCGCCGACGAGCTCATCAACGACATCACGGAAATCCTGATCGACGTCGTCGTCGTAGCCGATCTCCTGGACCACCTGTTCGGACTGGAAACCCAGCCGGGCGGCCAGGTTCTCCGCGTGGTCCGCGGTCGCGCTCACGGGGTGCCTCCTGCTCATGTTCGGTGAATGTCTTCTGGCGGCGCGCGTACGCGCAGCATTGGACGTAGTCCACACGGGCGCGGCGGATCGCGCAAGTACCCGGCCGCCGAGACCGTCGAAACGGTGACGATTGCGGCCGTCTCGCCGCAACTTTCAGCCTCCCCGTGTGGGGCTCTGGTGACTCATCCCACACCATTGCGGTCCATTCGGCATCATCGGCAACGCTTGATGACTTTCCTACCCGCTTGAGGGACGAACGTCCTTACGACTTTGTTGGCGGCGTGTGACCGACTTGGGCGTAAGGTTGCGATTTGACCGGCCCGCCTTCGGATCGCCCACCCCAGACTTCCTGCCGACTCCAGGGATTACCCAGCGGTAGAGATGACGATCTCGGCCGAGCGTAAGACGATGGGAGGCGGCGAACCCAAGGCACGACTCCCCCGACAGCGAAGGAACAGCGTGGTTTCCGCATCCGATCGCAATCCGATCATCATTGGCGGCCTGCCCAGTCAGGTCCCGGACTTCGATCCGGAGGAGACGCAGGAGTGGCTCGACTCCCTGGACGCAGCGGTCGACGAGCGGGGCCGTGAGCGCGCCCGCTATCTGATGCTGCGGCTGATCGAGCGGGCCCGCGAGAAGCGCGTGGCCGTGCCCGAGATGCGCAGCACGGACTACGTCAACACCATCGCCACCAAGGACGAGCCGTTCTTCCCCGGAAACGAGGAGATCGAGCGCAAGGTCCTCAACGCCACCCGGTGGAACGCGGCCGTCATGGTCTCGCGCGCCCAGCGCCCGGGCATCGGGGTCGGCGGCCACATCGCGACCTTCGCCTCCTCCGCCTCCCTCTACGACGTGGGCTTCAACCACTTCTTCCGGGGCAAGGACGAGGGCGACGGCGGCGACCAGATCTTCTTCCAGGGCCACGCGTCCCCCGGTATCTACGCGCGCGCCTATCTCCTGGACCGGCTCTCCGAGCAGCAGCTCGACGCGTTCCGTCAGGAGAAGTCGAAGGCCCCGTACGGCCTTTCGAGCTACCCGCACCCGCGGCTGATGCCGGACTTCTGGGAGTTCCCGACCGTCTCGATGGGCCTGGGCCCGCTCGGTGCGATCTACCAGGCCCGGATGAACCGGTACATGGAGGCGCGCGGGATCGCGGACACCTCCAAGTCCCACGTTTGGGCGTATCTCGGCGACGGCGAGATGGACGAGCCGGAGTCGCTCGGCCAGCTGTCGATCGCCGCCCGCGAGGGTCTGGACAACCTGACCTTCGTGGTCAACTGCAACCTCCAGCGCCTCGACGGCCCGGTGCGCGGCAACGGCAAGATCATCCAGGAGCTGGAGTCGCAGTTCCGCGGCGCCGGCTGGAACGTCATCAAGCTGATCTGGGACCGCTCCTGGGACCCGCTGCTGGCCCAGGACCGCGACGGCATCCTGGTCAACAAGATGAACTCCACCCCGGACGGGCAGTTCCAGACGTACGCCACCGAGTCGGGCGCGTACATCCGTGATCACTTCTTCGGCGGCGACCAGCGGCTGCGCGCGATGGTCGAGAACATGACCGACTATCAGATCCAGCACCTGGGCCGCGGCGGGCACGACCACAAGAAGGTCTACGCGGCCTACGCGGCGGCCAAGGCCCACAAGGGCCAGCCGACGGTGATCCTGGCCCAGACGGTCAAGGGCTGGACGCTGGGCCCGAACTTCGAGGGCCGCAACGCGACGCACCAGATGAAGAAGCTGACGGTCGACGACCTCAAGCGCTTCCGCGACCGCCTGCACATCCCGATCACGGACGCGCAGCTGGAGAGCGGCGCCCCGCCGTACTACCACCCGGGCCCGAAGTCGCCCGAGATCCAGTACATGCACGACCAGCGCAGCGCGCTCGGCGGCTACGTGCCGACCCGTGTGGTGCGCGCCAAGCCGCTGCAGCTGCCGGGCGACGCGACGTACGCGGCGGCCAAGAAGGGCTCGGGCCAGCAGTCGATCGCCACCACGATGGCCTTCGTCCGCATCCTGAAGGACCTGATGCGGGACAAGGAGATCGGCCGGCGCTTCGTGCTGATCGCGCCCGACGAGTACCGCACCTTCGGCATGGACGCGTTCTTCCCGAGCGCCAAGATCTACAACCCGCTGGGGCAGCAGTACGAGGCGGTCGACCGCGACCTGCTGCTCGCGTACAAGGAGTCGCCGACCGGCCAGATGCTGCACGACGGCATCTCGGAGGCGGGCTGCACGGCCTCGCTGATCGCCGCGGGTTCGGCGTACGCCACGCACGGCGAGCCGCTGATCC
This sequence comes from Streptomyces sp. NBC_01546, assembly GCF_045208355.1. Classification (NCBI taxonomy): domain Bacteria; kingdom Bacillati; phylum Actinomycetota; class Actinomycetes; order Kitasatosporales; family Streptomycetaceae; genus Streptomyces; species Streptomyces sp. NBC_01546. The sequence continues at coordinate 5,522,528 of NZ_CP109379.1, read as the reverse complement.
CGGTCTACGTCTTCTACTCGATGTTCGGTTTCCAGCGCACCGGTGACCAGTTCTGGCAGATGGCCGACCAGCTGGCACGCGGTTTCGTGCTGGGCGCGACCGCGGGCCGGACCACCCTGACGGGTGAGGGGCTCCAGCACGCCGACGGTCACTCCCAGCTGCTGGCGTCGACGAACCCGGGCTGCGTCGCGTACGACCCGGCCTACGGCTACGAGATCGCGCACATCGTCAAGGACGGTCTGCGGCGCATGTACGGGCCGCAGGCGGAGGACGTCTTCTACTACCTGACCGTCTACAACGAGCCGATCCAGCACCCGGCCGAGCCGGCGGACGTGGACGTGGACGGGATCCTCAAGGGCATCCACCGGGTGTCGGCGGGCACGTCCGGCACCATCGGGGCGCAGATCATGGCCTCGGGCGTGGCGGTGCCGTGGGCGCTGGAGGCGCAGCGGATCCTCGCGGCCGACTGGAACGTCAAGGCGGACGTCTGGTCGGCGACCTCCTGGAACGAGCTGCGCCGCGAGGCCGTCGAGGTGGAGGAGCACAACCTGCTCCACCCGGAGGAGGAGCAGCGCGTCCCGTACGTGACGCGGAAGCTGTCGGGTGCGGAGGGTCCGTTCGTGGCGGTCTCCGACTGGATGCGGGCGGTGCCGGACCAGATCTCGCGCTGGGTGCCCGGCCCGTACACCTCGCTGGGCGCGGACGGCTTCGGCTTCGCGGACACCCGTGGTGCGGCCCGGCGCTTCTTCCACATCGACGCCCAGTCGGTGGTCCTGGCGACGCTCACCGAGCTCGCCAAGGCCGGCCGGATCGACCGTTCGGTGCTGAAGCAGGCCGTGGACCGGTACCAGCTGCTGGACGTCGCGGCGGCGGACCCGGGCGCGGCGGGCGGCGACGCGTAGCCGTCACCCTTCCGTGAGGGGCGCCGGGACACCTGTCCCAGCGCCCCTTACGCGTTCTTTACGATGCTGGGCATGAAGCAACCCTCCCGCCAGCTGCTCTGGGAGCGGCGGAGCCAGACCCCGCTGCTCGTCCTCGCCGTGGGCTTCGCCGTGGCGTACGCCGTGCCGATCGTCGTCCCCGACGCGAGCGCGCAGGTGCACCGGGCGTGCACGTACGCGGAGTGGGTGGTGTGGGGGGCCTTCGCCGTCGACTACGTGGTCCGGCTGGGTCTCGCGGCGGACCGCCGGCACTTCGTACGGACGCACTGGCTGGACCTGTGCGCCGTGGTGCTGCCGCTGGCGCAGCCCCTGCGGCTGCTGCGGCTGGTGTCGACGCTGCTGCTGGTGGGCCGGCGGGCCCGGATGGCTCCGCAGATCCGGCTGACGACCTATGTGGCCGGAGCGGTCGTGGGGCTGCTGATGTTCGGCTCCCTCGCGGTGCTGAGCGTGGAGCGGGACGCCCCGGACGGGAACATCAAGAACCTGGGCGACGCGGTGTGGTGGTCCTTCACCACCATGACGACGGTCGGGTACGGCGACCACTCCCCCACCACCGGCCTCGGCCGGGTCCTGGCCGTCGGTCTGATGCTGTCGGGGATCGCCCTGCTCGGTGTGGTGACCGCGAACATCGCCGCCTGGTTCATCTCCCGCTTCGAGCGGGACGACCGGGCGGAGCGCCTCCAGCTGGCGGCCATCGAGGAACTCCACGCGGAGGTACGGGCGCTGCGTGCCGAGGTCGCCCGGCTGGGTGACCCGCAGGCCGGGCAGCCGGGCGCCCCGGCGCCGCGCGAGGCCGTGGCGGGGCCTAGTTCTCCCACACCTTGAACGCCCTCACCTGGTAGGGGGACTGGGGTAGCCAGACCCCGTCCCCGGGATAGGTCTGGAACTCGCCGGTCTCCGCGCACACGGCCGACTGGTAGGTGGTCACCGGGCGCCCGGTGCGGTTGGTGAGCGACTGCGCGCTGGTTCCGGCGGGCAGCGCGGTGCAGCTGTTGATGTCCAGGGTGCTCAGTTCGTGGGTGTACCGGGTGCCCTTGAACTCCGGTTTCGCCCACAGGCACAGCTGCCCGGTGGCGCATGCCCCGAGGGTCGCCGGGCCCGCGGCGTGCGCGGAACCGGCCGCGCTCGGGATGAGGGCGGTGGCGGCCAGGACGGCGGCGGCCAGGGCGGTGACGCGAGCGGTGTTACACGTACGCATGACGGGTCAACTCCTTGTGGACGAGGGGCGCCGCGGTGGGTTCCGAAGCGCCGTCGACACCACGCTGACCTGCGAATACGGGCGGTGGGAAGGGGGCTCGGCCGGCTCCACCCTGATAGGCGACGGCCCGGCGGGAACCGTCCGGCGGGGCCGTCGTAGGTGCGGAGTTGACGCCTCCGCGGGGCAGAGGCAGCGGCGCCGCCCGCCGGTTGTCCCCGAACGAGTTGCCGACCGCGGGGCCATGACCGCGGCCCGGCAGCCGCCGAGGCCCACCAACGGCTTAACGGGACGGCCGCTGTCATGTGGGTCACAGATAGCCTGACCGCCCACTCGGCGTCAGAAAGGAGCCCCCCGTGATGACCGACGAGCGGCCGGCACCGGCCGCACCGGTGGTGGCGGGACTGCGCGAGCGCAAGAAGCGGCGCACCCGGGACGCGCTGCTGCGCGCCGCCCTGCTGCTCTTCGTCTCCCAGGGGTACGAGCGCACCACCGTCGACGAGATCACCGACACCGTGCACGTGTCGCAGCGGACCTTCTTCCGCTACTTCGCGAACAAGGAGGAGGTGGCGTTCGCCGTCCAGGACCTGGTCGAGTCGCACTTCTTCGCCGAACTGCAGGCCCGGCCGGCCACCGAGGGCCCGCTCGAGGCGATGCGCGGCGCGGTGCTCGCCACCTGGGACCACCTCGAGCAGGCCCTCTCCGATGTGGTCCCCGTCGACCTCTACATGCGCAGCTACCGGCTGATCGAGTCCACCCCGGCCCTGCTCGCCGTGCACCTGCGCCGCTGCACCGGCCTGGAGGAGCGGATCTCCCGGCTGATCGCCGCCCGCGAGGGCCTGGACGTGGACGGCGACCCGCGCCCGCGCGTGGCCGTCGCCGCGTTCTCGGGTGTGATGCGGGTCACCGGGCGGCTCTGGGGGCAGGGCGAGGACACCAGCGTGGCCACGATCCGGCGGATGACCGAGGCCTGTCTGGACCAGATCGGCCCTGCCCTGGCCGGGAACTGGCGCCGTACGTCCGCCGGAGCCGGGGTTGCGAACGGCTGACTGCTGATCAACGACCGTCGGCGCGGCGGCACCCGGTCGGCCGTGAGACCCGTCACCCGGCGCGCCCCGGCCGGAAGAGGTCTCCTACGCTGGTCCCAGTGAACCTGTCCGGCCATGCCCTCCCCACCGCCCACGGCGCCGACCCGCGCCCCGCCGTCCTGCGCACCCTGCTCGCGCTGGCGGTGGTCTTCGTCATGCTGGCGACCACCGGCTGGACGGCCGTGCACCGCCCCGAGGGCGGCACCCCGCTGCGCGCCGCGGCTCTCGCCGCCTGGGCACAGGCCCGCATCGGCGGCCGCCCGGTGCCACCCGCCGACGCCCCCGCACGGACGGTGGCCCGCTTCTTCGACGGGCTCGACGGGGCCCAGCGGGCCCGGCTCGCCGACGGCTACCCCCTCGTCGTGGGCAACCTCGACGGGGCCCCCGCCGCCACCCGCTACCGGGCCAACCAGCGCGGCCTGGAGCAGGCCGGCCAGGTCGAGAACGCCCGCAGCCAGGACGTCGCCCTGACCCCGGCCGACCGGGCCGCGGCCACCCGTCGCGCCCACCGCTTCGCCTCGCTCACCGAGCCCGGCCGGCAGATCCTCGCCTTCGACCCCACCGGCGGCGGCCTCGTCGCCGAGGTGTTCGGCGACCTCGACCTGGCCCGCCGGGTCTCGGTGGTCGTCCCCGGCGTCGACACCGACGTGGTCACCTTCGAGCGCACGCAGCGCCGCTTCACCGCCCCGGTCGGCATGGCCCGGTCCCTGTACGACGCCCAGCGCGCGGCCGACCCGGACGGCCGGACGGCGGTCATCGCCTGGGCCGGGTACAACGCGCCCACCGGGGTCGGCATGGACGCCGCCACCGGCCGCATGGCCTTCGACGGCGCCGTCCGGCTCAAGTCCCTGACCACCGCCCTGCCCGGGGACTCCCGCGTGGCGCTGTTCTGCCACAGCTACGGATCGGTGGTGTGCGGGGTCGCCGCGCACGAGCTGCCGGACCGGGTGACGGACGTGGTGGTGGCGGGCAGCCCCGGGATGCGCGCTTCGAGCGTCGCCGGACTGCACACCTCGGCCCGGGTCTGGGCCACGCGGGACGAGGGCGACTGGATCGCGGACGTACCGCACCTGGAGGTCGGCGGGCTGGGCCACGGAGCCGACCCGGTCTCCCCGGAGTTCGGCGCGCGGCTGCTGTCCTCGGCCACGGCCAAGAGCCACACCGGCTATTTCGCGCCAGGGACCGACTCGGTGGACAACTTCGCCAAAATCGGAACCGGTGCATTCGGTTCCGTTGTGTGCGCGACCGGGGACGACGCCTGCCGAGACGGTATTTCCGGCGCCGAGGGGGACTGACGCGCGTAGAGGCCCGGAAAGTGGGCCTCGCATCGAGGGGGACGCGCGAGGGCGCCTCCCTTTACCATGTGGCACATGGGTGACGTACTGGCCGGAAACCATGCCGTCTGGGAGTTCGACTCGGACTCGGTGCTCATCCGCTTCGCACGGGGGATAAGAACGCCGAGGGCGCCGAGACTTTTCCATGCCCTCGGCGAGCGCCGGATCCCCCTGGAAGCGGTGTCCGGGGTGACCGTGAGCGCCGGGAAGCGGGACACGGTGGTGCTGCGTGCCGTCCCGCGGCCGGGCGCGGATCCGCTGATGGAGGCCGCCGCCGGGCAGTTGAAGGAGGCCTGCGACCCCTACCGGCTGGTGCTGCCGGGCGAACGGGCCCCGTACGCGGCCGCCTTCGCCGACGCGCTGCGCTCCCGGCTCGGCCCGGAGGCCGCCGAGCCCGCCGCGCACTTCCTGGTCGACGTCCCGCAGCCGCCGCTCCAGCTGAAGGCGTACGACGCGCGCGTGGCCTTCGACGGCTCGGCGGTCACCTTCCACTGGTCCCGTACGGGCGCCACCAGCACCAAATGGAAGGCGGGCGACCAGCGTTACCCGCTGGCCGCCCTCGCCGGCGTGGAGTGGAGCTCACCGGACGGCCCCGGCGGCCACCTGCGGCTGCTGCTGCGGGAGCCCCGGCTCACCGCGGCCGACCCCCGTCCGAGCCACGATCTCGCGGCGGCCGTCTTCGGCATGGGGTACGGGGCGGTGCACGAGTCGCTGCCGTTCGCCGCGGCCGTCCTGGCCGCCCTGCGCGGCCGCACCCCGGTCGCCGCCGTCCCCCGGCCCCGGCCGTCCGACGACCGGCTCGAGCACCTGAGCGAGCTCCACTGCGCGGGCCTGCTGACGGACGCGGAGTACGTGACCCTGCGGGACCGGTTCACCGCGGAGCGGCCCTGAGCCCCGACCCCGCTCCGGTCCCCTCAGACCTCGCGGGACGCCGAGGTGAAGGTCATGTCCGGGTAGCGGTCCCCCGCGACCCGGGACGCGATCGGCTCCAGCAGCTCCAGCTCCGCCGCCGTCAGCGTGATCCGCGTCGCCGCCGCGTTCTCCCGCAGCCGCGTGGCCTTGCGGGTGCCCGGGATCGGGACCACGGTCAGCCCGTGCACCCGCGCCCGCTGCTGCACCCAGGCCAGGGCGATCTGCGCCGGGCTCGCCCCGTGCGCCTCGGCGACCTCCCGGACCGGGGCCAGCAGCGCGGCGTTCGCCTTCGCGTTGTCGCCGGTGAACCGGGGCTGCCGGCGGCGGAAGTCCTCGGCCGCCAGGTCCGTCGACGCGTCGGTGAAGGCCCCCGTCAGGAAACCCCGGCCCAACGGTGAGTACGGGACGAAGGCCACGCCCAGCTCGGCCGCCGCGCCCACCGCGCTGCGCTCCACGTCCCGGCTGAACAGCGACCACTCCGACTGGAGCGCCGCGATGGGGTGCACGGCGTGCGCCTCGCGCAGTTCCGCGCCGGTGACCTCGCTGAGCCCGAGGTGGCGCACCTTGCCCTCCCGCACCAGCTCCGCCATGGCGCCCACCGACTCGGCGAGCGGCACGGCCGGGTCGCGCCGGTGCATGTAGTACAGGTCGATGACCTCCACGCCGAGCCGGCGCAGGCTGTCCTCCACCGCCTGCCGGACGTAGGCCGGGTCGTTGCGGACGCCGCGGTAGCCCGGGTCGTCGCTGCGCTCTATGGCGAACTTCGTCGCCAGGGTGATCTCTTCGCGGTGCGCGGCCACGAAGGGGGCGAGGAACTCCTCGTTGCGCCCCCGCCCGTAGACGTCCGCGGTGTCGATGAGGGTGACCCCGGCGGCCAGCGCCGCCTCCAGGGTCTCGCGCGCCGCCGCCTCGTCGGTGTCCCCGTAGAACTCGCTCATGCCCATGCAGCCCAGGCCCTGGACGCCGACCAGCGGGCCGCCCTTGCCGAGTTCGGCCTGCTCGATGGGGGAGCCGTCATACTCCGAAATGACTGTCATGACTGCGCCTTCCCCGCGACCGCGTTCGTCGCATAGAAATCGATCTTGTAGTCCAGTACGGCGAGCGCGTCCGTCAGCTCCGAGATCCGCGCCCGTACGTCGCGGCGCGTCCGCTCCAGCAGCTCGCGGCGTTCGCCGAGGGTGTGGTCGCCCTCGCGGACCAGTTCGGCGTACCGGACCATGTCCGCCACCGACATCCCGGTAGCGCGCAGCTTGCCCACGAAGGCCAGCCAGTCGAGGTCCTTGTCGCTGAACCGCCGCTGGCCCGAGTGGGAGCGGTCCACGTGAGGCATCAGGCCGATCCGCTCGTACCAGCGCAGCGTGTGCTGGGTCAGACCGGTCCGGGCCTCGACCTCGCTGATCGTGTACCGCGTCTGCGTCAGACTCATGGCCCACACGCTAAAACCCTTGAGTGCACTCCAAGCAAGTAGGCTCGACGCCATGCAGAGCTTGCAGATCATCGAGAACTGGCCGGTGCAGACGGCCGCGGCTGCCGTCGTGCGCGCCGACGGCAGCCTGGCCGGCTCCCACGGGCCCGTCGGCCACCGCTTCACGCTGGCCTCGGTCACCAAGCCGCTCGCCGCGTACGCGGCCCTCGTCGCGTACGAGGAGGGGGCGATCGAGCTGGACGAACCGGCCGGGCCCGAGGGGTCGACGGTCCGTCACCTGCTCGCGCACACCAGCGGGCTGGCCTTCGACGAGCACCGGGTGAGCGCCCCGCCCGGGCAGCGCCGGCTGTACTCGAACGCCGGCTTCGAGGTGCTCGGCGACCACATCGCCAAGGCCACCGGGATCCCCTTCGCGGAGTACCTGCACCAGGCGGTGTGCGAGCCGCTGGGCATGACGTCCACCACCCTGGAGGGTTCGCCCGCCAAGGACGGCGTGTCGACCGTCTCCGACCTCGTACGGTTCGCCGCCGAGCTCCAGGCGCCCCGGCTGCTCGACGTCCGCACGGTCGCGGCGGCCACCTCCGTCGTGCACCCCGGCCTCAAGGGCGTCCTGCCGGGCTACGGGCACCAGTCGCCCAACGACTGGGGTCTGGGCATGGAGATCCGCGACGGCAAGTCCCCGCACTGGACGGGCGCTTCGTCCTCCCCGCGCACCTTCGGCCACTTCGGCCAGTCCGGCACCTTCCTGTGGGTGGACCCGGACGCCCGCGCCGCGTGCGTGGCCCTGACGGACCGCGCGTTCGGCCCGTGGGCGGTGGAGGCCTGGACCCCGTTCACCGACGCGGTCCTCGCCGAGCTCCGCTAGCCCTGGGCGGACTCACCCGGCAGTTCCCAGATCAGCAGCTCGCCCGGGGACCCGGCGACGATCTCCAGATCCTTCTCATCGGTGATCCGGACCGCGTCCCCCGGGCCGAGTTCCTGCCCGTCCAGCCGCAGGTCCCCGCGCACCACGTGCAGGTACACCCGCTCCGCCGCCGGTACGGGGACCCGCTCGCCCGCGCCCGGCCGCCGGACGTGCAGCACGGCTCCGGCCGCGGGGACCGCGTAGGGCGTGCTGTCGGCGATGCCCCGGATCACCTCGTACGAGGGGTCGCCGCCCGGGGTGAGCGGCGCGAGCCAGGTCTGCACGAAGCGCAGCCGCCCGCCGCCGTCGTTGCGCTCCACGTGCCGCGCCCCGGATCCGGCGCTGAGCCGCTGTACGTCGCCGGGCCGGACCAGGCCCTCCTCGCCGGTGTCGTCCCGGTGGGTGAGCTCGCCCTCGACCACCCAGGTGACGATCTCGGTGTGGCTGTGCGGGTGCTCGTCGAATCCGGCGCCCGCGGCGAGGGTCTCCTCGTTGCAGGCCAGGACCGGGCCGAAGCGCAGGTTGTCCGGGTCGTAGAAGGACCCGAAGGAGAAGGCGTGCCGGGTGGTGATCCCGGCGGCCGGTTCCCCGCCCTCGTACCGGTCGGAGCCGCGCCGTACATCAATCATGGAGGCCACCGTAGCCCCCGCGTGCGCGGCGGGCATGGGACCGGACTCCGCGCAGCCGTCCCGATAAGGCAGTCTTGTCACGTGCCCCAACCCGAACGTGAGCATTCCCCCGCGACACACGCCGCGCATCCCGCTCCCGCCCATCCGCACACCGCGACGCTGCGCCGACTGGAGAAGTCCTCCGGCCGGCTCGCCGCCAACGCGATCGCGCGCATGGACGAGACCCTGCCGTGGTACCGGGCGATGCCCCCGGAGAACCGGTCCTGGATCGGCCTGGTCGCCCAGGCCGGCATCGCCGCGTTCACGGAGTGGTTCCGGCACCCGGAGACCCCGCAGGCGATCTCCACCGACGTGTTCGGGACGGCTCCGCGCGAGCTGACCCGGGCGATCACTCTGCGCCAGACCGTCGAGATGGTCCGCACCACGATCGAGGTCATGGAGACGGCGATCGAGGAGGTGGCGGCCCCGGGCGACGAGCAGATCCTGCGCGAGGCGCTGCTCGTGTACGCCCGGGAGATCGCCTTCGCGACGGCCCAGGTGTACGCGCAGGCCGCCGAGGCGCGCGGGGCGTGGGACGCGCGGCTGGAGTCGCTGGTCGTCAACGCGGTGCTGTCCGGTGAGGCCGACGAGGGTGCGCTCTCGCGGGCGGCGGCGCTGGGCTGGAACTCTCCGGAGCACGTGTGCGTGGTGCTGGGCACCGCGCCGGAGGGGGACAGCGAGCTGACGGTCGAGGCGATCCGGCGGGCGGCCCGGCACCACAAGCTCCAGGTCCTGACCGGGGTGCTCGGCGACCGCCTGGTCGTCATCGCGGGCGGCAGCGACAACCCGATGCAGGTGGCGAAGTCCCTGATCGGACCGTTCGCGGCCGGTCCGGTGGTGGCCGGCCCGGTGGTGTCCGACCTGCTGAACGCGACGAAGTCGGCGCAGGCCGCGGCGGCCGGGCTGAAGGCCTGCACGGCGTGGCAGGATGCCCCGCGCCCGGTCCTGGCGGATGATCTGCTGCCGGAGCGGGCGATCGCCTCGGATCCCGCCGCCCGGGACCAGTTGGTGGAGGAGATCTACAGACCGCTGGAAGAGGCGGGCTCGGCGCTGCTGGAGACGCTGAGTGTCTATCTGGAGCAGGCGAGCAGCCTCGAAGGGGCGGCCCGCATGCTGTTCGTGCACCCGAACACGGTGCGCTACCGGCTGCGACGTGTGACCGACGTCACCGGCTGGTCACCCTCTGATGTCCGCTCGGCGTTCACGCTGCGGATCGCCCTGATTCTGGGGCGTCTGGCCGACGGCGACAGCCAGTCCTAGACTTTTGTCGGACATCAACAATTACCCCGACGGTTCTTCGTCCCTGTCCCCACGGGCGGCAGGGACCATCCACAAGAGAGAGTGTGAGGGTGCTCGTACTCGTCGCTCCCGGCCAAGGCGCTCAGACGCCCGGCTTCCTGACTCCCTGGCTCGACCTTCCCGGTGCCGCTGACCGCGTCGCCGCCTGGTCGGACGCCATCGGGCTCGACCTTGCCCACTACGGCACCAAGGCCGACGCGGACGAGATCCGCGACACGGCCGTGGCCCAGCCGCTGCTGGTCGCGGCGGGTCTGCTGGCCGCCGATGCCCTGCTCACCGTCAACGGCACCGGCCGTTCGGCCTTCGGTGCCGTCGCCGGCCACAGCGTCGGTGAGATCACCGCCGCCGCGTACGCCGGCGTCCTGTCCGACGCCGACGCGCTGTCGTTCGTCCGTACGCGCGGTCTGGGCATGGCCGAGGCCGCCACCGTCACGGAGACCGGCATGGCCGCGGTCCTCGGCGGTGACCGTGACATGGTCGTCGCACACCTGGAGAAGATGGGGCTGACCCCGGCCAACATCAACGGCGCGGGCCAGATCGTGGCCGCCGGCACCGCCGAGCAGATCGCCGCCCTGGTGGCCGAGAAGCCCGAAGGCTCCACGAAGGTCGTCGCCCTCAAGGTCGCGGGCGCCTTCCACACGCACCACATGGCCCCCGCGGTCGCCACGCTGGAGAAGGCCGCCGAGGCCCTCTCTCCGGCGGACCCGGCGCTGAAGTACGTCTCGAACAAGGACGGTCTCGTCGTCACCAAGGGCGCCGACGTCGTCGCCCGCCTGGTCGGCCAGGTCGCGAACCCGGTCCGCTGGGACCTGTGCATGGAGACGTTCGCCGAGCTGGGCGTCACGGGGATCATCGAGCTCTGCCCCGGTGGCACCCTGACGGGTCTGGCCAAGCGCGCGCTGAAGGGCGTACCGAACGTGGCCCTGAAGACCCCGGACGATCTCGACAAGGCCGCGGCGCTCGTCGCCGAGCAGACGGTCTGAGAGAAGGAGCCCACACAGCATGTCCAAGATCAAGCCGGCCAAGGGCTCCCCTTACGCCCGCATTCTCGGTGTCGGCGGCTACCGCCCGACCCGTGTGGTGCCCAACGAGGTCATCCTCGAGACGATCGACTCGTCCGACGAGTGGATCCGCTCCCGTTCCGGCATCGCGACCCGGCACTGGGCCTCGCCCCAGGAGACCGTCGCCGCGATGTCGGTGGAGGCCTCCGGAAAGGCGCTGGCCGATGCCGGTGTCTCCCCCGAGCAGATCGGGGCGGTGATCGTCTCCACGGTCTCGCACTTCAAGCAGACCCCGGCCATCGCGACGGAGATCGCGCACCGGATCGGCGCGGTCAAGCCCGCCGCCTTCGACATCTCCGCGGGCTGTGCCGGTTTCGGCTACGGCCTGACCCTGGCCAAGGGCCTGGTGGTGGAAGGTTCCGCCCAGTACGTGCTCGTCATCGGCGTGGAGCGGCTCTCGGACCTGACCGACCTGGAGGACCGCGCGACGGCCTTCCTGTTCGGCGACGGCGCCGGTGCCGTGGTCGTCGGCCCCTCGGACGAGCCGGCCATCGGCCCCACGGTGTGGGGTTCGGAGGGCGACAAGTCCGAGACCATCAAGCAGACCGTGCCGTGGGACGAGTTCCGCAGCAAGGACAGCGCCGAGAAGTTTCCGGCCATCACGCAGGAGGGTCAGGCGGTCTTCCGCTGGGCCGTCTTCGAGATGGCCAAGGTGGCCCAGCAGGCGCTCGACGCCGCCGGGATCACCGCGGACGACCTGGACGTCTTCATTCCGCACCAGGCAAACATGCGGATCATCGACTCGATGGTGAAGACTCTGAAGCTGCCGGAGCACGTCACGGTCGCCCGTGACGTGGAGACCACCGGCAACACCTCGGCCGCCTCGATCCCGCTCGCTATGGAGCGGCTCCTGGCGACCGGAGCGGCGAAGAGCGGCGACACCGCGCTCGTCATCGGCTTCGGGGCGGGACTCGTCTACGCCGCGACGGTCGTTACCCTCCCCTAGGACCGGGAACCACATTCCGATCCTGCTTTACCCAGTTACCCAGAGAAGGAGCGCCACATGGCCGCCACCCAGGAAGAGATCGTCGCCGGTCTCGCGGAGATCGTCAACGAGATCGCCGGCATCCCCGTCGAGGACGTCCAGATCGAGAAGTCGTTCACCGACGACCTCGACGTCGACTCCCTCTCCATGGTCGAGGTCGTCGTCGCCGCCGAAGAGCGCTTCGACGTCAAGATCCCGGACGAGGACGTCAAGAACCTCAAGTCGGTCGGCGACGCCGCGAGCTACATCCTGAAGCACCAGGCCTGAGCCTGACGAGCGTTTGTCGCCACCTGGCGGTGGCGCCGTGACAATTCAGCACCCCCTGAGACGTGGAGAAAGAATTCCTGTGAGCCCGACCAATCGCACCGTGGTCGTCACCGGTATCGGCGCAACCACTCCGCTGGGTGGCGACAGCGCTTCGACCTGGGAAGGTCTGCTCGCCGGCCGTTCCGGCGTAAAGCCCCTGGAGGGCGAGCGCTTCGCCGAACTCCCGGTCCGCATCGCCGCGCCGGCCGCCGTGGACCCGAGCGAGGTCCTGCCCCGGCCGCTGGCCCGCAAGCTCGACCGCTCGGCGCAGTTCGCCGTCATCGCGGCCCGGGAGGCGTGGGCCGACGCCGGCTACACCGCCCCTGCCGGTGAGGACGGCCCCATCGCGCCCGAGCGCCTGGGCACCGTGATCGCCTCCGGCATCGGCGGCGTGACGACCCTGCTCGACCAGTACGACGTGCTGAAGGAGAAGGGTGTGCGCCGGGTCTCCCCGCACACCGTCCCGATGCTCATGCCGAACGGCCCGTCCGCCAACGTCGGCCTGGAGGTCAACGCCCAGGCGGGCGTGCACACTCCGGTCAGCGCCTGCGCGTCCGGCGCCGAGGCCATCGGCTACGCCATGGAGATGATCCGCAGCGGCCGTGCCGACGTGGTCGTCGCGGGCGGCACCGAGGCGGCGATCCACCCGCTGCCGATCGCCGCGTTCGCCAACATGATGGCGATGTCCAAGAACAACGAGAACCCCGAGCAGGCTTCCCGCCCGTACGACAAGGCCCGTGACGGCTTCGTCCTGGGCGAGGGCGCGGGCGTCGTCGTCCTGGAGTCCGCCGAGCACGCCGCCGCGCGCGGCGCCCGGGTCTACTGCGAGGTGCTGGGCCAGGGCCTGTCCGCGGACAGCCACCACATCGCGCAGCCGGAGCCGACCGGCCGCGGTGTCGCGGCCGCGGTGCAGAACCTGCTCGACAACACCGGGCTCGACAAGGCCGAACTGGTCCACCTGAACGCGCACGCCACGTCCACCCCGCAGGGTGACACGGCCGAGCTGAAGGCCCTGCGCAAGGTGCTGGGCGAGGACCTCGACCACATCGCGATCTCCGCGACCAAGTCGATGACCGGTCACCTGCTGGGCGGTGCGGGCGGCATCGAGACCGTCGCGACCGTACTGGCGCTCTACCACCGGCTGGCCCCGCCGACGATCAACGTCGACGACCTCGACGACGACATCGACGCGGACATCGTGCGCGGCGAGCCGCGCAAGCTGCCTGCCGACGGCCCGATCTCCGCGATCAACAACTCCTTCGGCTTCGGCGGCCACAACGTGACGCTCGCGTTCCGTACCGTCTGACGCACGTACGAAGGGCCCCGCCCGGCAATTGCCGGGCGGGGCCCTTCGCGTGTGTCAGACCACCTGGTGGAGCCAGCGGACCGGGGCGCCCTCGCCCGCGTAGCGGAAGGGCTCCAGTTCGTCGTCCCAGGGCTTGCCGAGCAGCTTGGCGATCTCCGCCTCCAGGTCGGTCTCGCCTCGGCCGGACCGGGCGAGGGCGGCGCGCAGCCGGTCCTCGGGGATCAGGATGTCGCCGTGCATGCCGGTGACGGCGTGGAAGATGCCGAGCTCCGGGGTGGAGCTGTAGCGCTCGCCCTCGGCGGTCGGACAGGGTTCCGCGGTCACCTCGAAGCGCAGCAGGTGCCAGCCGCGCAGCGCGGAGGCGAGTTTCGAGGCGGTGCCCGCCTCGGCCTGCCAGGAGAACTCGGCTCTCCAGGTGCCCGGGGAGGCGGGCTGCCTGATCCAGTCGAGGTTCACCCGCACCCCGAGCACGCCCGCAACAGCCCATTCCACGTGCGGGCAGAGCGCGCGCGGTGCGGAATGCACGTACAGAACTCCACGTGTCGTCACCGGGACCTCCAGTGTGGGACGAGGTCGGGAATAAACTCCAGAAAACGGACAGTATGTGACGTGATGTAATGTAACGGAAATTATTTGACATTGCGCTACGGGACCTGCGGCCGAAACGCCACGGGAAAAAGCTACCGTGCGTCAGGGGTCATGGTGTGACGTACGGTCGCTCCAAGGCCGGTAAACACAGAGCTTTCACTCAGCAGGACCCCCCGAACGACGCGGGGGTGTCGAGGAGGGGACCATCCGATGCGCACCACCGCTCCGCGCCGCCGCGCGCGCCGGACGCTCGCGGGCGCGGGAGCGGCGGTCGCCCTGCTGGCCGGGGCGCTGACGGGGTGCGGGCCGGGCGACTCGGGTGACGAGGGCGAGCGCGGGGCGCAGGCCGGGCCGCGCTGGAACACGGCGCCCGCCTCGATCGCCGCCGTCGGCGACTCCATCACCCGTGGTTTCGACGCCTGTTCGGTCCTCGCCGACTGCCCGGAGGTCTCCTGGGTCACCGGGAACGATCCGGCGGTCCGCTCGCTGGCCGCGCGACTTCTGGGGGAGGCCGAGGCGCCCGCCCGCAGCTGGAACCTCGCGGTGACCGGCTCGCGGATGGCGGACCTGCCGGGGCAGCTGTCCCAGGCGGTCGCACACAAGCCTGACCTGGTCACGGTCATGGTGGGCTCGAACGACGCCTGCCGGCCCACGACTTCGTCGATGACGCCGGTGGCGGAGTTCCGGTCCGGTTTCGAGGAGGCCCTCGCGGGGCTGCGGGCCTCGTCCGCCTCCACCCAGGTGTACGTCTCCAGCGTCCCGGACCTCCAGCGGCTGTGGGAGCAGGGCAAGGACGACCCGATGGTGCGGAGGATCTGGAGCCTGGGCATCTGCCAGTCGATGCTCGCCGATCCGCTGGCGGCGGGCTCGGGTGCGAAGACCCGGCGCGAGCAGGTGCGGGCACGGGTGGTCGAGTACAACGAGGTGCTCCGCGAGGTGTGCGCGAAGGACGCGCTGTGCCGCTACGACGGCGGCGCGGTCTTCCAGTACCCGTTCTCGGCGGACCAGTTGAGCCGTTGGGACTGGTTCCATCCGGGCAAGGACGGGCAGGCGCGGCTGGCGGAACTGGCGCACCGACAGGTGACGGCGGCGCAGCCGCCACGTTGACGCGACGGACCGGAGGCGGGAGTCAGGGCCCGCCTCCGGTCCAGCTTCAGAGGACGCGACAGGGGTTATTTCCGGCCATTTCGTCCTTACGGCGTGTCGTGACGCTGCGTCACCCGAGGTCGAGCGTGGCCGTCAGCCGTGTGTCGCCGTGCGAGTGGCTCGCGCGGACCTCGTAGGTGCCGCCGATCCGCTGCCAGCCGCGGGCCTCCTCGTCCCAGATCTCGAAGGCCCGGGCGGGCAGGGCGATCTCGGCCTCGACGCTCTCGCCGGGGCCCGCCTCGACGCCCGCGAAGCCGGCCAGCCAGCTCGCCGGGCGCTCCACGGGGTCGGCCACGGGGGCCAGGTAGACCTGGACGACCTCGCGGCCGGGCCGGGTGCCGGTGTTGGTGATGCGGACCCGGGCCGTGGTGGCGGTGACCTCGAGGGACTCGTACGCCCAGTCGGTGTACCCGAGGCCGTGCCCGAAGGGGAAGGCGGGGGTGATGGACCGGGCCTCGTACGCCCGGTAGCCGATGAACAGCCCCTCGCGGTACTCCAGGCGCCCCTCGGTGGGCACGACCTCGGTGACGGGCGCGTCCGCGAACCGCGCGGGCCAGGTGGTGGGCAGCCGCCCGCCCGGCTCTGCGTGCCCGAGGAGTACGTCGGCCAGCGCGGCCCCGCCCTCCTGCCCGGGGAACCAGGTCAGCAGCACGGCGGCGACGTCCTCGCGCCACGGGAGCTCGACCGGGGAGCCGGCGTTGACGACGACCACGGTGTTCGGGTTGGCGGCGGCGACGGCGCGGACCAGGTCGTCCTGACGGCCCGGCAGGTCGAGGTCCTTGCGGTCGAAGCCCTCGGATTCCACGCGGTCGGTGGTGGCGACGACCACGACGGCGGTGTCGGCGGCGCGGGCGGCCGCCACGGCCTCGGCGATGAGCTCCTCGGCGTCGCGCCGCGGTCCGAGGTGCAGCAGCGAGAACATGATCGCCTTGAGCGGCAGCGCGGTCATGTCGGGGACGTGGAAGGTCAGCGAGACCTCGACGGGCTCGCCCTCGGTGAGGTCGATCCGGGCGCGTTCGCTGGGGGCGCCGAAGAAGGCCTCGAAGGGGTCGGCCTCGTTGCCCATCTCCTGGACGCCCTCCCAGAGGGTCCGTCCCCCGACGGCGAGGGTGAAGGCGCCCAGTCCCCGGGTGCCGAAGGCGTGCTCGCCGCTCTCGCGCGGCAGGAAGGTACCGGTGACCTCGATGCTCGCCATGGTCTCGTACGTGGCGCCCGCGGGCAGGTCGTTGCCGATCCACTGGACCTGGCCGGTCGGCAGGCTGCCCTCGCCGAGGACGGCGCCGGAGGCGTCGCGGCAGACGGCGCGGAGCTCGAAGCCCTTTTCGGCGGGGGCGAGTTCGTCGGAGGGGTCGGCGCCGACGGAGTAGGTCAGCGCGCCGTCCGGGAGCGCGGCGGTGAGGCCGTCGAGCGGGGAGACGATCCGCTCGGGAAAGACGGTGGCGGAGCCGCCGCCGAGGACGCGGGCGTCGCGGGCGGCGGCTCCGATCAGGGCGACGGTGCGGCCGGCGGCGTCGAGCGGCAGGGCGCCGCCCTCGTTCCGTACGAGGACGAAGCCGCGGGCCGCGAGCTCGCGGGCCAGCGCCTGGCCGTCGACCGGGGCGGGGGCCTCGGTGACCACGGCGGGGGCGCCCTCCAGGATGCCGACGCGGGCGGCGAGGCGCAGCACGTTGCGCACGGCCTCGTCCACGGCGGACTCGGGGACCTCGCCGGCCCGGACGGCCTCGGCGAGGGCGGGTCCGTAGACGGTCTGCGGGCCGGGCATGGCCACGTCGAGGCCGCCCTCGATGTCCCCGGTGGTGGAGCGGGCGGCCATCCAGTCGGAGACGTTGTAGCCGTCGAAGCCCCACTCGCCGCGCAGGACTTCGTTGACCAGGTAGCGGTGCTCGGTCATCGTCGTGCCGTTGACCTGGTTGTACGCGGTCATGATGCCCCAGGGGTGGGCATTGGCGACGATGGCCTCGAAGGGTGTCAGGTACAGCTCGCGCAGCGGGCGCGGGGCGATGACGCTGTCCCCGGTGAACCGCTCGGTCTCGGCGTCGTTGCCGACGAAGTGCTTGACGGTGGTGCCGACCCCGCCGTCCTGGACGCCGTTCACGTAGCCGGCGCCGACCACGCCGGTGAGGTACGGGTCCTCGGAGTAGCACTCGAAGTGGCGGCCGCCGAGCGGGGAGCGGTGCAGGTTGACGGTGGGCGCGAGGAGCACGTGGACGCCCTTGCGGCGGGCCTCCTGGGCGAGGAGCCGGCCGGCGCGGCGGGCGAGGGCGGGGTCCCAGGCGGCAGCGAGCGCGGTCGGGGAGGGCAGCGCGATGGACGGGTCGTCGGCGGTCCAGCGCACACCGCGCACCCCGATGGGGCCGTCGGACATGACCAGGGACTGCAGCCCGATCTCGGGGACGGCGGGCAGGGACCACATGTCCTGGCCGGCCAGCAGGCGGGCCTTGGTGTCGAGATCCAGCTTGCCGAGCGCCTCTTCTACGACGCTGTTGCGGACCTGATCGGCATCGGTCACGGCCGTGCCTCCTCGTTGAGTGCGATGCGTGCGGTGCGGTGCGGTGCCCCCATCGTGGACCTGTTGCCTGTAGAGCGGTAGGTCTCGTAATCTGTTCGTAATATCCGGATGTCGTACGGTGCTGCGGACAGGCGCGAACGAAAAGGGGTGCCGGGGCGATGGCCAGGGCGAGGAGCGAGGAGCGGCGCGAGGAGATCGTCCGCGCGGCCGTCGAGGTGATCGCAGAGCGCGGCTACCGGGGCGCGTCACTGGGTGCGGTCGCCGAGCGCGTCGGTCTGACCCAGCAGGGGCTGCTGCACTACTTCCCGACCAAGGAGGCCCTGCTGGTCGCGGTGCTGCAGGAACGCGACCGCTGGGACACGGGCGGCGGCTCGCGCGCCTCGGCGGACACCTGGCGCCTGGACCTGCTGGCCTCACTGGTGGAGTACAACGCCATGCGCCCGGGCATCGTGCAGACCTTCTCGGCGCTGCTGGGCGAGAGCGTCACCGACGGGCACCCGGCCCGGGAGTTCTTCACCGAGCGCTACGCCCAGGTCCGCGGCGAGATGGCGGCGGTCCTGCGCGCCGAGTTCGGCGACCGCCTCCCCTCGGGCCTCACCCCGGAACAGGCGGCCCCGCTCCTGACGGCGGTCATGGACGGCCTCCAGTACCAGTGGCTCCTCGCCCCCGAATCGGTGGACATGCCCGCGGCGTTCCGCTCCTTCCTGACCCTGCTGCGGGGGCCCGCGGAGCTCTGACGGCAGCGCCAGGACATCCCCTAGGCTGGGCCGCGTGAAGATCGCCGCAGCTCAGATGACCTGTGTTCCCGCCGATGTGCGGGCCAATGCCGACCGGGCCGCCGGGCTCGCCGTCCGGGCCCGGGAGGAGGGCGCCGGGCTCGTGGTGTTCCCCGAGTTCACGCTCACCGGCTACGAGCTGGACGCGCTGGCCGCCGACCCCGGGCTGTGGACGGCCGCCGACGACCCCCGGCTGGACCCGGTGCGCTCCGCCGGCATCGCCACCGCGGTCAACGTCGCGCTGCCGACCGAAGACGGGCGGCCCGCCATCGCGACGCTGGTCCACGACGCGGACGGCGCGCACGTGACCACGTACCTGAAGCAGCACCTCTTCCGGCACGAGCAGGACGTCTTCCGGCCCGGGGAGCGCGACGGGCGGTTCGAACTCGGCGGGATCCGCTTCTCGTTGGGCATCTGCTACGACAACCACTTCCCCGACCTGCCGGGCCGGGGCGCGGCCGACGGCTGCCGGGTGCACCTCGCCTCGTCCTTGTACGGGACGGGCGACGGCGTCCACGAGCGCGCGACCGTCCATCCGGGGATCGCGAAGGAGCACGGTCTGTACGTCGTCCTCGCCAACCACGTCGGCCCGGCGGGCCCGTGGACCGGCTGTGGCGGCGCGGCCGTGTGGGCCCCGGGGGGCATGCTGCTGGCCGAGGCGGACGACCGTACGCCGTCGGTGGTGACCACCGAGATCGGGGTCACCACCTGACGGGGTGCGTCAGACGGGCTCGGGCACCCGCGAGTGGCGGCCCGGACGCGGGGTGTCCAGGTCCGGGGGCTGCGGCGCGGCGGGCTTGCGGTCCGACACCAGGGCCGCCACCACGATGGCGAGAGCCGCCGCCGTGTACACGCCGGTCCACAGAACCCAGCCGCCGGGCGGGGCCCAGTGCGCGTGGGTCGCCAGCCACGAACCCTTGGTGCCGACCGTGAAGCGGCGCAGCGTCCAGTAGAACGCCGCCCCGTTGGCCAGCGCGAGGCCGGCGACGGAGAAGCCGACCAGCCGTCGCCAGGGGAAGCCCCGCTCGGGGGCGCGCGTGGCGCAGATCAGCACGGCCATCAGCGGCAGGCCGACGGCGAAGGGCAGCAGGTAGCGGCCCTGCCACACCATGCCGATCCGCTCCGCTTCCGAAGCCTGGGCGGCCACCGGGACCAGCACGACGGCCGCCAGCATGCCGAGTACCGCCACCACATCGCGCCTGCGGCCGTAGACCAGCGCCAGCGCGACGAGCGTCCCGAGCACGGCCATCCACACCACGTACATGAAGGCCGGGGCCGGGGTGTCCAGCCAGCCGAAGTACCCGAGCATCTGCTTGATGTAGACCTCGGTGTTGCCGAGGGTGCGCTTCGCGGCCACGCCCGAGGTGAGCGAGTCGGGGATGTCGATCTTCGAGTTGTCCGGGTGCGACGCCGCCCACAGCAGCGCACCGGCCGTCGCGGCGCCCAGCAGGGCCGTCCACATCCACAGGGCCTTGCGGCGCAGCACCGATCCCAGTACTCCGCGCCGCTGCGTCAGCAGCAGGCAGAAGACCACGGCCCCGGCGAACCAGATCAGTCCCAGCGGCCGGATGTTGATCAGCACCAGTCCGCCGATGCCCAGCCGGGCGAGCCGGCGGTTCAGCAGCTGTGGGTCGGGCGACAGCACGATCGACAGCAGGGCCGTCCACACCAGGATCCCGGCGGCGATCTCACCACCACTGGGGTTGACCATGCCGGCCATGTACAGCGTCATCGGCGTGGCCGCTGTGAGCACGCCGATCATCGCCAGCGAGCGCCGCCGCCACTCGGCGGCCGTGACCACCGCGCTGGCCAGCAGGGCCGAGCAGAGCAGCGCCGACACGAAGCGCATCAGGTACAGCCCCTTGGGGCCGTCGACCAGCAGGCTCGGCCAGCCGGTCGCCAGGTAGTAGGCCGGGTGGTAGCGGCCGGCCGCCGTGGTGGCCTGCACGATCTTCTCGGAGTTCCCGAGCGAGGGCGCGCAGGACGCGGGCCTCGACTGGTGCCACGAGTAGCACTCGTGCACCGCGGGCAGGTTCCGGTACCACTCCGGGAGCTGCACGCCGGTCTCGGCGAACTGCCCCTCGATGCCCGCCACCGTGTGCGGAACCATCACCTGGGTTCCGCCGATCTGACCCCTGGCGACGGCAGCGGCACGGATGAAGTGCGCGTGCTCGTCGGGGGAGCTCCCGAGGGGGCTGGCGGCGGACCAGGAGCCCGCGAGCGCGAAGAACAGCGCGAACGCGATCAGCCAGAGCCGCTTGGGTGTTCTGGCCGACCAGTCGGCCAGCCGCGTCAGTGCGGAGATCATCGGTTCCCTCGAGTCATCGGATGAAACTCAGCCAGGTCTGGTCGCCGTCCTTGGAGCAGGTGCCGCCGGGTGCGTACTTCGGGCAGCTCCCGTCCTTCTCGGTGATGGTGTGCGACACCCACGGCAGGATCCGGTAGGTGTTCTCCTTGGCCGGCATGTAGCGGTCGGCCATCGAGGAGGAGACGGTGCCGAGGAGCAGCAGCAGGGCGCACAGGGCTCCGATCACCGCCCCTTCGCGACCGGGGAGGCCGGTGCCCGCCGTACCACCCGCGGCCTCGGACCCGGTCGCCGACTCGGCCCGGCGTGCGGCCATCCGCTGCGAGACCAGGTGCGCGACGAGCGCGCACAGCAGCAGCCCGCAGTAGAGCAGCTGGTTGTTGGTGCGGGTGTACAGCTGGACGGTCTGCGTCTCGTACATGTGCGAGGCGATGTACATGCGCATCACCCACGCGCTGATGAACATGGCCGCGATGGTGACCACCATCGGCTTGCGGATGCCCAGCCAGATCGCGGCACCGAGGCAGACGAAGGTGACCAGGGCGAACAGCCCGACCCCGCCGTACTCGCCGGGCGGCGGCCAGTCCCCCACCTTGCCGGGCATGTCCGTGCGCCACATCAGGTAATACGCCGGGTCGGTGAAGTTGTCGAACCGGAAGTTGTAGTCCTTGGTGGTCTGGCCCTCGGTCAGCATGACCATCAGGTAGCGCCCGGCGACCACGAGGAAGGCGGCCAGGGTGGTGCCGAGGAAGGCCGCGCCCTTGAGCCGGCCGAGCCGGCCGGTCCGCCACGGGAAGTACAGCAGCGCGGCGAAGAACACACCCGCCGCGCTCCACAGGAACCAGCCCGAGTAGGTGAGGAACAGCACGCCGAGCAGCGCACCGAATCCGGCGCCCTTGATCAGGAGCGGCCGCCAGCCCTGCGCGGCGCTGCGGCTCAGCGACACCACCAGCGCCACCAGGACCGGCACCAGCAGGACGAGGACGGTCTGGCTGTACGGCTTGTACGCGTCGATCAGCGCGAAGGCCGGGGCCACTCCGAAGGCCAGGGCCCGGACCGGGCTGAGCAGCATGCGCCAGCAGAGGTAGACCAGCGGGCCGAAGGCGGCGGCGCCGAGGATCTGGAGGTCCTTGAAGGCGTACGCGGTGTTGCCGCCGCGGAACCACTCGGCGTAGTAGCCGAGGGTGTAGAGGGGGGCCGGCGGGTAGACCGGGGAGCCCGAGGGGCGGCCGTTGGCCACCGCGTGGGCCCACTCCACGATGCGGCCGCTGTCGCCGTTGAGGCCGAACATCGGCCAGGGCGTGCCGTGCAGGGCGACGACCGCGCCGGCGGCGACGAAGCCGCTGGCCAGCCCCGCGATGGCGGCGGCGGCGATCCGGACGGTCAGGTTGAAGTGCCGGCCCTTGCGCAGCCGCATGGCCAGCGCCACCGCGGCGATGAACAGCAGGCCGACGAGCGCGAACCGCAGCTGGATCGCGGCGAGGCCGCTGACCTGCGCGATCCGGTCCAGCGGGTCGAGCTTGAAGCCACGGGCCAGCAGCGGGAGCACGAGCGCGGCGGCGAAGGCGACGACGGCTTCGAGGAGCAGGAGCGTGCCTCGGGAGGCCGGCCCGCGCCGGACGGCCGGTATCGGGCGGGCGGGCGCGGCCGGTCCGCCCGGGGGCAGCACGGTGACCGTGCCCTCGGTACTGACTGTCACTGCTGTGTCCCTAACTGCTGGTCGGTCCTCGGCCCGACGGCCGGTCGTTGCTCGGCAAGCCGTTGCCCGACTCCGGCCCCCGCCGAAGCTCCGGGCCAGGGCGAACTCAAGGGCAGTGAGAGACAGCCTTGGCACTTGCTGCCATGCATACTACGGGCCCACCGGGGGTAAAGGGGGGCCCGGAACCGAGGACCGGAGGCTACGCCGAATCCGGAAGAAGGTGCTTCGCACCCCATTGCCCCAGGGCTTCCAGAGCCGTGTTCAGCTCTTGGCCCAGCGGGGTCAGGGAGTACTCGACCCGCGGCGGGACCTCGTCGAAGACCTCGCGGTGCACGATGCCGTCCGACTCCAGCTCACGCAGCTGCGCGGCGAGCACCTTCTCCGAGACTCCCGGTACGAGCCGGCGCAGTTCGCCGAAGCGGCGCTGCGGGCGCTGCTCCAGCTCCCACAGGAGCGAGACCTTCCACTTGCCGTCGATCACCGACATCGCCGCGGCGATCCCGCAGTGATCCGCACCGGGCCTCCGTGTCACCGCCATCGCGCACCCCTCCCACCTGCTCGCTCACCTCGGGGTAACCACCCACTCCAAGGTGCGTACTTGAGCGCCTCACGGCCTGCCACCAGGCTAAACGCCATGACCGACAACACGCCTCAGAACTCGCTCACCCTGCTCGGCCTCGGCGACATGGGCACCGCCCTGGCCCGCACCTGGCTCGCCGCCGGGCACCGCCTCACCGTCTGGAACCGCACCGCCGCCAAGGCCGAGCCGCTGGCCGCCCAGGGCGCCGTCGTCGCCGCGACCCCCGCCGAGGCGGTGGCCGCGAGCCGGCTCGTCGTCGTCTGCCTGCTCGACGACTCCACCGTCGGCTCCGCCCTCGACGGCATCGACCTGACCGGCAAGGACCTGGTCAACCTCACCACCGGCACCCCGGCCGAGGGCCGCGCGCGAGCCGCCTGGGCCGAGGAGCGCGGGGCCCGGTTCACGGACGGCGGCATCATGGCCACCCCGACGATGATCGGGGTCCCGGAGTCCGGCGGCTACGTCTTCTACAGCGGCTCGCGCGACCTCTTCGACACCCACCGGGCGGTACTGGAGGTCCCGGCCGGCGCCCGCTTCGTCGGCGAGAACCCCGGGCACGCAGCCCTGCACGACGTGGCGCTGCTCAGCGCGATGTGGGGGATGTTCGCCGGTATCTCGCAGGCCTATGCGCTGACCGAGGGCGAGGACATCGCCCCGAAGGACCTGGCTCCGCTGCTGTCCGAGTGGCTCGGCGCGATGGGCTTCTTCGTCGGCAACGCCGCCGAGCGGCTGACCTCGCGGGACTTCACCTCGGGCGTGGTCTCCAACCTGGCCATGCAGGTCACGGGCACCGGCACCATGCTGCGCACGGCGGAGGAGCAGGGCGTCAGCACCGAGCTGATCTCCCCGTACGTGGACCTGCTGCGGCGCCGGCTGGCCGCGGACCCGGCCGCGCACGGCGCCGAGGACACGGCCGGGGCGATCACTCTGCTCAAGCGCCCCTGATCACGAGTAAGCGGGCGGCGGCGGTCCGAAACCCGCGGGGGTGGTTTCGGCAGCCGGGGCCTCGTCGGTCCGCAGGAGGTCCCGCGCCATCAGGGTGGCCCCGGCCACCGCGCCCGGCATCAGGAACACCGCGACCAGCGGGACCAGGAACGCCAGCACCAGCGGCACCCCGAAGCCCAGCACCAGCATCCGCCGC
The DNA here is from genome assembly GCF_045208355.1 of Streptomyces sp. NBC_01546. Lineage (NCBI taxonomy): Bacteria > Bacillati > Actinomycetota > Actinomycetes > Kitasatosporales > Streptomycetaceae > Streptomyces > Streptomyces sp. NBC_01546. Next base: position 5,498,359 of record NZ_CP109379.1, on the reverse strand, counting down.
GACCGCAGCAGCACCAGCCGCTCGGGCAGGTCCACCTTGCGCCGCTGGAGGGCGACGGCGGTGAGCTCCTGGGTCAGGAAGTACCCGGAGACGCAGAACCCGAGTACCGGGACCACGGTCTGCCCGATCAGCGGGATGAAACCGAGGGCGAAGAGCAGGATCCCGTACAGGAGCACCCGGCCGAGCACCTTCACGCTGTCCCGGGCCGAGACCCACAGCTCCCGCCAGAGCGGAAGCCCGGATTCGGGGACGTCGCCGCCCTCGCTGCGGTCGACGTGCTCCGCGAGGGACTCGTAGAACGGCTGGCCGATCAGCAGGGTCACGGCCGTGAAGGTGATGACGGAGAGGAAGAGCCCGAGGGAGAAGACCAGCCCGGTCAGGAAGCCCCGGAAGAGCCCGAGCCACGGTGAGTCCCAGCCGTCGGCGAAGGGGGTGGCCCAGGCCGTGAAGTCGTCGGCGCCGTAGCCGAGCCCGATCAGCGCGCCCGCGTAGAGGACGAGCGACACCAGCCCGGGCAGCAGCCCGAAGCCCAGCCACCGTCCGTGCCCGAACACCCATCGCTGTCCGGCCAGCAGATACCGGAAACCCCCCGCAAGATCACGCATGGCGCCAGTTTAGGAGGAACACCCCCTAGCGACGAAGGCCGCACCCCGGATCGGGGTGCGGCCTTCGCTGAGCGGTGCCGGATCAGACGGCGAGCTCGACGGTGATGTTGCCGCGGGTGGCCTTGGAGTACGGGCAGACCTCGTGGGCCTTCTCGATGAGGTCCCTGGCGGTGGCGGCGTCCACGTTCGGGATCACGGCGGAGATCTTGACGATCAGGCCGAAGCCCTCGTCGTTCTTGCCGATGCCGACCTCGGCGGTGACCGTGGAGCCGGAGATGTCGGCGTTCACGTTCTTGGCGACGACACCCAGGGCGCCCTGGAAGCAGGCGCTGTAGCCGGCGGCGAACAGCTGCTCCGGGTTGGTGCCGGCGCCGCTGCCGCCGAGCTCCTTCGGCGGGTTCACGACGACGTCGAGCGAGCCGTCGTTGGTGGCGACGCGGCCGTCACGGCCGTTCTCGGCGGTGGCGACAGCGGTGTACGCGACGTCGGACTGCGTGATGGACATGAAGAAAATCCTCCAGGTGAATCGCCGTGACTCGCGCCCACGACCACAGCGGTGTGGGGTGAGCCTAACCGGTGAAAGAAACGATCATCTTTCCGGTGTTCTCGCCGCGCAGCATGCCGAGGAAGGCGGAGGTCGCGTTCTCGACACCCTCGACGACCGTCTCGTCGTACCGGAGTTCGCCGGAGCGCAGCCATCCGGCGACGTCCTGGACGAACTGCGTCTGGAGGCCGGCGTGGTCGTTGACGAGGATGCCCTGGAGGCGCAGGCGCTTGCCGATGACCTGCATCAGGTTGCGCGGGCCGGGGGCGGCCTCGGTGTCGTTGTAGCCGGCGATCGCGCCGCACAGGGTGGCCCTGCCGCCCACCTTCATCGAGGAGATCGCGGCTTCCAGGTGGTCGCCGCCCACGTTGTCGAAGTAGACGTCGATGCCCTCGGGGGCGGCCGCGGGGAGCTGCTCGGCGACGGGGCCGTTCTTGTAGTTGAAGGCGGCGTCGAAGCCGTACTTCTCCGTGAGGAGCGTCACCTTCTCGTCCGAGCCGGCGGAGCCGACCACCCGGGAGGCGCCCTTGATCTTGGCGAACTGGCCGACGAGGCTGCCGACGGCACCGGCCGCGCCGGAGACGAAGACGGAGTCGCCCTCCTTGAAGGAGGCGACCTCGAAGAGGCCGGCGTAGGCGGTCAGGCCCGGCATGCCGAGCACGCCGAGGTAGGCGGAGAGCGGGGCGAGCGAGGCGTCCACCTTGGTGGCGAACTTCGCGTCGAGGTCCGCGTACTCGCGCCAGCCCAGGTGGTGCAGGACGTGGTCGCCGACGGCGAAGCCCTCGGCGGCGGAGGCGACGACCTCGCCGACCGCACCGCCCTGCATCGGCTCGTCGAGCTGGAAGGGCGGGATGTACGACTTCACGTCGTTCATCCGGCCGCGCATGTACGGGTCCACGGACATGTGGAGGTTGCGCACGAGGATCCGGCCGGCGGCGGGCTCGGCGGATACGGGGACCTCGCGCAGGGCGAAGTCCTCGGCGACGGGCCAGCCCTGCGGGCGACGGACGAGGTGCCACTCGCGGCTGACGGCGGGGATCTCAGACATGCGGCGCTCCTGGTAAGAACGAAAATTGCTTCACTAGGTGAAACAACCATGCGCCTGGATATTTCATGTTGTCAAGTAAATGGGTACGCTGGTTCCATGCCCAGTCGTCGCGCAGACCCAGTGACCGTCGAGGTCGTCGAGCTCATCGGCGATGTCGTGGCCCGCTACCACATGGAGTACGAGCACGCGGCCGCCAGCCACCAGCTGACCGGCGCCCAGGCCCGGGTGCTGAACCTGCTGGCCCTGGAGCCGCTGCCGATGCGCCGGATCGCACAGAAGCTGAGGTGCGAGCCCTCGAACGTGACCGGCATCGTCGACCGGCTGGAGACCCGCGGCCTGGTGGAACGACGCCCGGACCCCGCCGACCGGCGGGTCAAGCTGGCGGCCCCCACCGAGGAGGGCATGCAGACCGCGGACCGGCTGCGCGAGTCACTGGACTTCGCGCGCGAACCGCTGGCGGGCCTGTCGGCGGAGGAGCGGACGGCCCTGCGGGACCTGCTCAAGCGGATGCTCGGCTAGTCGCCCCAGCACAGGATGCCCAGAAAGCCGCAGTCCTTGGGCGGCGCGGGCGAAGGGCTCGGTGGCGGTGGCGTCGTCGCGGAACCGCTCGGCGTCGGCTGTCCCGAACCACTCGGCTTTACGGAGCCCCCCGGACCGGGGGTACCGGAGGCCGGTCCCGATGTCGCGGGCGCGGGGGCGGAGGACGCCGGTCCCGGCTGCGTGACCCCCGCGGAGCCCACCCCGGGCCCGCCCGTCTTCGAAGCGGCCCCGGTGGCCTTCGCGGCCGCGGAGGCCTTCCCGGACCCGGCGGGTGCGGGCGCACGGGGGTCGAGGCCTGCGGCAGCGGCGCGGGCTGCTGGGGCCCGTCGTCGGTCAGCACCACCGTGGCGGCCCGGTCGCTGCGCTGCCCCTCGGTGGCCATCCGGGCCACCGCCAGCGTGCCGGCGGTGGCGACCAGCAGCCCGAGCCCCATGGTCAGCACGGTCCGGCGGCGCCTGCGGTGGGTGGCGCGGCGCCGGGCACCGGTCCGGCGCTCGTTCGGCGCGGACAGCACGACGAGGGAGTCCGCGTACACGTCGGCCAACGTGGACTGCGGCTCGGGCTCTGCCACCGCGGCAGCCGGTACCGCGGGCGCGGCAGGCGGCGCGGGCATCAGGTATTCGGCCGGGGTTCCGCACCCGGCGCACGCCAGTGCGCCGTTGAGGTGCCTCCGACAAGCGGGGCAGTAGTTCATAGGGCCCGCAGGCTACGCGGTCCCCGGCAACATCCGGATCCCGGGAACGTAAGGATCCTGTGTGGAATCGTTGACTCCGTGACAGCGAATCCTCCTCCGGGCGTCCGGGGATCCTTCGGGCCGGCCGCCTTCCAACTGGTGCTGCTGCGCAGAATGGCGGACTTCCAGCCGGACCTCGCCGATGAGGCGCGGCGCCGGCTCGGCGCCTCGCTCGCGGAGCAGCGGGAGGCAAACAAACGCTGGCAGGCGATGGTGCTCCCCCAGACTCCGTCCGGGAGGGGCCCCCAGCCCCGCGCCCGCGGGGCCCTGGCCCGCTACCGCTCGGTGCTCGGCCCGCCGGAGTCCGCCGGGCCCCGCAGGATCGGGGACCTGGAGTGCGAGGCACTGCTGTGGGCGGTGCCGCTCTGGCCGGACCTGCGCTTCGAGGTGCTGGCCGCGCCGGACGGTGCGGTGTGGAACGAGTGGCTGGTACGGGCCCCCGGCGCACGGGGACCCGTACTGGAGTCGCCGGACGATCTGCTGCCCTGGTCGGCGACGGTGGACGAGGTGGCGCGGGCCTTCGCGCCGGTGCGGCCGATGGAGGGCACCGCGCCGACCCGCTGGCGCCTCGCGTTCACCGCCCGGGGCAAGCCCTGCGTGGCGGAGTTCACGTACGGCCTGCTCCAGCGGGTCGCCGTGGACGCCCAGACGGGCTAGGCGGCGAGGAAGGCCCGTACGCCCGCCGAGGTTCCGTCGTCGCCGAGCGGGTCGTTGTGCTTGAGGCAGCCGACCGGCGTGTTGGCGGCTCCGGTCAGCGGGACGCTGTCGTCCGGGTTGACGACCTCGTCGCAGTTCGACCAGAAGGTCGCGTACTTCACCGCGCCCGGGGTCTCGTCCCCGCCGTTCAGGTTCTTCACCACGTACGAGCCGGGGGTCATGTCCCGGCATGCCTGGTCCCACAGGGCGCAGGCCCAGGCGGTGGAGGTGCCGCGGTTGGGCCCGGCCAGGGAGACCCAGTGGTCCACGGTGGCCGTGCCGCCACCGAACTTCACGTACCAGCGGCTCACCAGCGAGCCGAAGGAGTGCGCGACGACGTCGACCTTGGCGGCGCCGGTCTGCCGGCGGACCTCGTCGACGTACGCGCCGAACCGCCCCGCGAGGACCTCGTTGACCGACTGGTGGGTGTCGTAGCCCCAGGAGAAGAGCTCCGAGTCGGCGTACCCGGCGGCCCGCAGGTCCTCGCGCAGGCTTCCCCAGACCCCCGGATCGGCGTTGTAGCCGTGCACGAAGATCACCGGATTGCGCGATGACACCTGGTCAGGAGCGAGGCCCGTAACCCGGTCGGCGGCATGGGCGGGGAAGGGCGCCAGCAGCGCCAGGCAGAGTGTCAGGAGTGCCAGCAATCCCTGGCGGGCCGTCAGCATCGGGTCCCCTTTACCTTGTTACGGGCGAGTAGCGCGTGCGGTGCGCGCATGCTGCTGCCTGTCGGTACAGAAATCCACCCCCATGCAGCTGCGAATCGGCCATGCGGCAGCCCCCGGCCGGAGCAGCCCAACAGGCGGATAGCCCCAAATGCCCGGGATGATATGAAAAGCGACCGGCGCCCTGCCGGTCCTCTTGCGTCAGCGCTCTCGGGAGGATCTGCCGTGACCGTCAGTCTTGAGCAGTTGCGCCGTTGCCACGTCGCCGTCGACCTGGGGGCGGCCCGTACCCGCGTATACGTCAAGGGCGCCGGCCTCGTCGTCGACGAGCCCAGCGTCGCCGCGGTGAACACACGAACCGGCGCGCTCATCGCCGTCGGGACGTTCGCCGAGCGGATGACCGGCCGCACACCCGACTACATCCGGGTCGTACGCCCCGTCTCCGGCGGCACCGTCGTCGACATCGAGATGGCCCAGCGGATGCTGCGCCACCTGCTCGGCGAGAAGCTGCGGCGCGCCCTGCGCCGCAAGCCGCGGCTACGGGCCGCCGCCTGCACCCCGCACGACGCCGACCCGCTGGCCCAGCGGGCGACCGTGGAGACCCTCGTCGGGCTCGGTGCCCGACGCGTCGAACTGGTCGACACCCTGATCGCCGCGGCCGTCGGCTGCGGCCTGCCCGTGGAGCAGCCGACCGCGACGATGATCATGGTGTGCGGGGCCGCGGCCACCCAGGTCGCCGTCCTGTCCCTCGGCTCGATCGTCACCGCCGAGCGGATCCCCGTCGGCGGCGAGGCCATCGACCACGCGGTGGTCCAGCACCTGCGCCACGCGCACGAGCTGATGCTGCCCAGCCAGGCGGTCCGGCCGCTCCAGCTGGCCCTGCACGGCAACGGCATCACCGCCGAGGGACCGGCCTCCACCCTCATCCACGGCCGCGACGTGGCCACCGGACTGGCCCGTTCCGTGCAGGTGGACACGGCGGCTGTGCGGGACGCCATCCACACCCCGCTGACCGCCGTCCTCGACGGCATCGGCAAGGTGCTGCGGGACTGCCCGCCGGACCTGGTCGCGGACCTGACGGACCGGGGGATCATGATGGTGGGCGGCAGCGCCCTGCTGCCCGGCCTCGACCAGATGCTCCGCGACGCCACCGGGATGCCCGTCGCCATCGCCGAGCGGCCGGACGTGTGCGCCGTACTCGGTCTCGGCGCCATGCTGGAAGGGAAGATCGCCCCGATGGTCCTCAACCCGCTGGCCGAATGACGCATCCCGAGCCGGTGCGGGCGAGTCTCCCCGTCCTGCTGGAGGCGGTGCTCAGCGTCGGCTCCGAGCTCGAGCTGCACTCCACCCTCCAGCACATCGTGGACTCCGCGGCCGAGCTCTGCGAGGCGCGCTACGGAGCGCTCGGGGTCATCGACCCCGAGCGCTCCCGGCTGACCGAGCTGTTCACCGCGGGGATGAGCGACGCGGAGCGAAACGTGATCCCCCGCCTGCCGGACGGGCGTTCCGGCCTGCTCGGAATCCTGATCCGCGACCCGCGCCCGCTCCTGCTGGACGACCTCACGCAGGACCCCCGGGCGGCCGGCTTCCCGCCGGGCCACCCGCCCATGCACAGCTTCCTGGGCGTGCCGATCCGGGTGCACACGGAGGTCTTCGGCAACCTCTACCTCACCGAGAAGCGCGGCGGCGGCAGCTTCACCGAGACGGACCTCTCCCTGCTGCGCGTCCTGGCCGCCCAGGCGGGCATAGCGATCGGCAATTCCCGGCTCTACGAGACCGCGCGCCGCCGGGAGCGCTGGATCGAGGGCGCCGCCGCCGTGACCACGGCCCTGCTGGCCGGGCGTCCGGCGGCGGACGCGCTGATGTGCGTGGCCGAACGGGCCCGGCTGCTGGCGGACGCGGCGGCCGGGGTGGTGCTCCAGCCGACCCCCGAGGGCGGCATGGAGATCGTGGCCGCCTCCACCCACGGGGATCCCGGCGACCTGGTGGGGACGGCGATCGCCCCCGGTTCGCCGGTTCTGGAGCAACTCCTGGGCGGCGAGCCGGTGTTCATAGAGGACTCGGCGACGGATCCCCGGATGACCACGCACGTCCGGGAGCGGTTCGGGCCCAGCATGATGCTCCCGCTCCAGAGCGGCGGCCAGCTGATCGGCACCCTCGCGCTGCCGCGTGCCCGGGGCGGTCGCCCGTACGACGCCGTGGACCGGCTGCTGGCCTCGCAGTTCGCGTCCCAGGCCGCGCTGGCCCTCGTCCTCGCGGACGCGCAGCACGACCGGGAGCAGCTCGCGGTGTACGAGGACCGCGACCGGATCGCCCGGGACCTGCACGACCTCGTGGTCCAGCGGCTGTTCGCGACGGAGATGATGCTGGAGAGCACCCGGCGGCGCTCCTCGAACGCCCCTGCCGGTGACCTGGTGGGAGACGAACTCAGCCTCGCCGTGGACGAACTGGACTCCACCATCCAGGAGGTCCGGACGGCCATCTTCGCCCTCCAGCAGCCGCCGACCGATGCCCCGACGACGTTCCGGGGCCGGGTCCTGCGCGAGACGGGCGGCGCGGGGGTGCTGCTCGGTTTCCAGCCGTCGGTGCAGTTCGCGGGAGCGGTGGACGCCCTGCTCACGGAGCCGGTGGCGGGCGAGCTGCTGTCCGCGCTGCGCGGGGCCCTGGCCGCGGCGCACCGGCGCGGCGACGTCACCTCGATCGAGGTGGCGGTGGACGCGAACCCGTCCGTGGTGCGTCTGACGGTCACGGACGACGGCCGTACGGAATCGGGGACGCGGGGCACGACGATGACCTGGAAGTCGGCGCTCCAGGACACAAGCCCTGGGCGGCCGCGCGATCTTACCGATTCCTGACGGCCACCCCCTGGACCGCCCGCAGGGCTCCGTCCGCCTCTAGCGTGATCGGTACATCCCCCGCGTGCGACCGGTCGGCTCAAGCCGCGCCGGCTGCCGCGTCGACCCCGAACACCATTGGACTGGCGGAGAAATGACTGTCGAGACGCTTCCCCACTGCGCTTACCCGGAATGCACCAACCCCGTCGAGGCGCCGGCGCCCGGCAACCCGACGCCCCACTACTGCGCTCACCCGGACCACAACGCGCTGGGGGCATTCCGCAAGTTCCGGGCCACGAGGCAGCAGCGCAAGGAGGAGAAGCGCCAGGCCTCCGAGGCCAAGAAGGCGGCCAAGGCAGCGGCCTCCGCCCAGCTCCCCGCCCAGTCCACCACGCCGCCCCCCGTGGCGCCCGGCTCGGCCGCTCCCCAGGCCGAGGAGACGATGGAGGCCGTACGGGACGGGGCTGAGGCTCGCGACAAGCTCATCGCGCTCATGTCCCAGCTGGCCACGGACCTGCCCGCCTACTTCGAAGAGCTGGCCATCATCACGGACTCGGTTGCCGCCGAAGCGCGCATCGAGACCGTGACCAAGGCCGCCGCTCAGCGGAACCTGGCCGCCGAGCAGCGCACCGCGCTGGCGGAAGAGGCCGCGGAGCTGGCCATCGCCCAGCTGGACGAGGCCAAGCAGAGGTTCGAAGAGGAGACGGAGAAGATCCGCAACGAGGCCGCGCAGCAGGTGGCCGACGCCGAGTTCGTGCGGGCCGAGCTCGAGCGCTACCGCGCGCGGGTCGGCCAGCTCGAGGAGCGTCTCGACACGGTGCGCGAGGAGGCGGACGCGGCCCGCCGGGAGCGCGGTGAACTCGCCCTGGAGATCGAGCGGCACCGCGCGAAGCACACCGCGTAATCCCGTACCGCCTCGCGGCGGGCAAGAGCAGCATGCCGGTCGCCGCTCAGCGCTCGCCGCGAGTACGGGGCACCCTCAGGCCGGGCGGTCGGCGGCGCGCAGGGCGATCCGGGTGTTGGACTGGGCCACCCCCGCCTCCCGTTTCAGCCGGCGCAGCAGCCCGTCGAGGGCGGCGGGATCGGCGGCCCGGGCCCGTACGAGGTAGTCGTGCTCGCCCGTCACGTGCACCACCTCGGTGATCCCGGAGAGCTTGGCGACCTGCCGTTCGAACTCCTCGTTGGTGGTGTCCTGGCGCAAGGTGACGTCGATGAACACCACGAGCCCGCCGGCCGTGTCGGCGGCCGGGTCCACCACGACCGTGAAGGCGCGGATCACCCCGTCCCGGCGCATCCGGCGCACCCGGTCGGCGGTGGCGTTGGCGCTGAGGCCGACGCGGACGCCGAGGTCGCGGTACGAGATCCGCGCATCCTGCTGGAGGATGCCGAGGATTTCCCTGTCGAGGCGGTCCATACCGCGATTCTCGCAGTCGGGGCCGATATTCGCGCCCGTCCGGCGGCCCGCGGGCCGGACCCTCCCGTCATGAGCGAACTGATGACACCGGCCCTTGCGGGAACGGCCGCGGGCCTGGGCGTGGCGATGCCGATGGGCGCGATGAGCGTGCTGCTGCTCCAGGAGGCGATGCGCCACCGCCGGACGGCGGTGGCGGCGGCCGCGGGGATCGCTGCGGTCGACCTCGGATACGCCGCCCTCGCCACGGCCCTGGGCCCCTGGGTGGCCTCCCACGTCTCCCCGGTCGAGGCCTGGGTCCGCCTGGCCTCGGCGCTGATCCTCCTGGCCATCGCGGCCCACGGCCTCGCGAAGTCCCGCCGCCGCCCGGACCATTCGCCCCCGCCCCCGCTCGAGGCGGCGGACTCCGCGCTCGCGGCCCGGCCGGTCAAGGCCTTCGCGCGGTACGTCGGCCTCACCGCGGTGAACCCCACCACCGCCCTCTACTTCGCCGCCCTCACCACCGCGCAAGGCGCAGCCCTCGGCACCGGCGCGGCCGGAGCCGCCTTCCTCGTCGGCGTCGGCGCCTCCTCCCTCCTCTGGCAGCAGACGCTCGTCACGCTCGGCGCCCTCGCGGGGAGCCGGATCTCCGCCACCGCCCGCGCGTGGACCTTCCGCCTCGGCTACGGCCTGGTCGCCGCCTACGCGGTCAAGATCGCCCTCCCGCTGCCGTCGCCCCTCGGGTAACACCCGACCCCGGCGCTCGCCCCCTGGGCCGCCCCCTGCCTGATCGGCACGACGCGCCCTAGGGTGAACCCGTGACGACCCGCCTCTCGGCCCGCGCGGCCATCGCCTCCGTGACCGACCCCGGCAGCTTCACCGAACTCCCCTCGCCCCCGAGGACGTCGCCGGCCGACGGCCCCCTGGCCTGGACCGGCTACGACGCCTCCCGCGCCCGCGCCGAAGCACGCACCGGCGAGCGGGAGTCCGTCGTCACCGGCACCGCCCGCATCGGCGGCCGCGAAGCCGCCGTGATCTCCTTCGAGTTCGGCTTCCTCGGCGGTTCGCTGGGCGAGCGCACCGGAGACCGGCTCGAAGCCGCGTACACCCACGCTCGCGAGCACGGCCTCCCCCTCGTCTCCCTGATCGCCACCGGCGGCTCCCGCATGCAGGAGGGGATGCTCGCCCTGACCCAGCTGCAGCGCGTGGCCCGCCAGTGCGTCCTGACCCGGGCCGCCGGGCTCCCCCAGATCGCCGTGCTGCGCGATCCGACCACCGGCGGCGGCTGGGCCACCCTCGGCGCCGGGGCCGACGTGGTCCTCGCGCTGCCCGGAGCCCAGGTCGGCTTCGCCGGCTCCCGGGTGCGCCCGGCGGACGCGGACCCGGCGGCGTACTGCGCCGAGGGCCAGTACGCCGCGGGCCACGTGGACGCCGTCGTGCCCCCGGCGGAGCTCCCGGGGACCCTGTCCGACTGGCTCCGCGTACTGGCCGCGCTCCGCGCCGACGGTCCCGTCGAGCCCCCGGCCGCCCTGGCCGACGCGGAGCTCCCGAAGACCGGCTGGGACGCCGTACTCCAGGCCCGCCGTCCGGACCGGCCGCGCGCCGAGGCGTACCTGGACGCGTACTTCGACCTCCGCCTCCCCCTCTCCGGGGACCGGGCGGGCGGCACGGACCCGGGAATGCTGTGCGGATTCGGGCTGCGGGAGGGCCGGGCCGTGGCGTACGCCGCCCAGTGCGGCACCGCCACCCGCCCGGCGGGATACCGTACGGCCGCCCGCGTCATCCGCCTCGCGGACCGGCTCGGCGTCCCCGTGCTCACGCTGGTGGACACCCCGGGCGCGGCCAACGACGCCGCCGCCGAACACGCGGGCGCGGGCCCGGCCATCGCGGACGCCTTCGCGGCACTGGCCGCGGCCGCCGTTCCCATCACCACCCTGCTGATCGGCGAGGGCGGCTCGGGCGGCGCCCTGGCGCTGGCCGCGCCCGGGAACACCTGGGTCACCCCGGACAGCTACTTCTCGGTCATCGCCCCGGAACTGGCGGCGGCCATCCTCAAGCGCCCCCCGGAGGACGCCCCCGCCACCGCGGACCAACTCCGCATCCGCCCCCAGGACCTGGTGGACCTGGGCGTGGCCCGCGGCATCGTCGGCAGGCCCTGACGCCGGCGGCCGGAGACCGTACGTCCGTCACGGCCGGCCGGACCGGCCGGACCGGGCGAACCGCGCCGGACTGATCCCGACATGACGCCCGAAGTGGCGGGTCAGGTGCGCCTGGTCGTAGAACCCCGCCGCCGTGGCCGCCTCGGCCGGCCGCATCCCCGCCAGCAGCAGCCGCCGCGCCGCCGCCACCCGACGCCCCGTGAGATACGCGTGCGGCGGCAGCCCGTACGCCGTCCGGAAGCTCCGGATCAGCTGCGTGGAATGGATGTGCCCCAGCTCCGCCGAGGCTTCCTCCAGGGTGATCCCCTCGACGACCCGCGCGTCGAGCAGTTCGCGCAGCCGTACGGCGACCTCCGCGCCCGCCGCCCCGGCCGCCGGCGCCTCGCGCCCCGCCAGCCACCGGTGCAGCCGCTCCCCCACGAAGGCCAGCCTCGACTGGGCCTCGAAGGGGTCCCGCTCCCCGAGCGCCAGATGCAGCCCGTGCACGCGCTCGCGCAGCGCGGGGTCGGCCAGCAGCGGGGTGTCGACGGCGGCTCCGGTGAGCCGCTCCGGCAGCACGGAGGTGTCCAGGTACAGCACGCGCTTGCGGAAGCCGGCCTCGGTCACGGTCCGTCCGTCGTGGACCACCCCGGGCGGCAGCAGGATCACCGCCCCGTCGACGCCGACGCCGTGCCGCTCGCGGTCCAGCGCGAAGTCGACCCGTCCGCCGTCCAGGATCATCAGCGCCCAGGTGTCGTGCACATGGGCCGGGTAGGCGTGCTCGGTGAAGCGGGCGTGGAAGACCTCGGCGATGCCCGCAACCGGCGGCTGCCAGGCGGAGACGGTACTGCGCGGACGTATCGCGGCCATGTCAGGAACGTACAAGACCGCCCGCGACGCCTCCCCCAGGCTGTCCGCATGACGACACAGAAGGTCAACATCGCCGAGAAGCTGGCCGGATTCACCGATCAGTGGGCCCCGCGACGGATCGCCCGCGTCAACGACTACGAGGTCAAGCTCGCCAGGCTCCAGGGCGAGTTCGTCTGGCACACCCACGAGGAGACCGACGAGCTCTTCCTGGTGGTCGGCGGCACGCTGACGATCCGTCTGCGCGACGGGGACGTGGTCCTGGGCCCCGGCGAGATGTACGTCGTCCCGCGCGGGGTGGAGCACTGCCCGGCGGCGGACGAGGAGGCGCAGATCCTGCTGTTCGAGCCGGCCGGCACCACCAACACCGGCACGGCGGGCGGCGACCGCACCCGGGAACCGGTGGACGCCTAGGCCCTGTCCGGTCCGGGCGATCAGGCCTGCGGCGACCGCGCGTCGTAGCGGGCGAAGCCCCGCCACCGGAGCACGAGCAGGCCGAGCACCAGTACGCAGCCGAGGCCCCCGCCCGTGATCGCCACGGCGGGGGAGGTCAGGTCCGCGGCGGTCCCGGCGAGGAAGTCCCCGAGCCGGGGCCCGCCCGCGACGACCACGATGAACACGCCCTGGAGGCGGCCGCGCATCTCGTCCGGGGTGGCGGCCTGGAGCATGGTGGTCCGGAACACCATCGAGACGGTGTCCGCGCACCCGGCCACGGCCAGGAAGAACAGCCCGAGCCACAGGTTCCGGGTGAGCCCGAAGACCGCGATGGCCAGCCCCCACGCGGCGACGGCGAACACGATCGCCAGCCCGTGCCGGCGGATGCGGCCCTGCCATCCGGAGAACAGCCCGCCGAGCAGGGCTCCGACGGCGGGCGCGGCCACCAGCAGGCCGACCGTCTTGGCGTCGCCGCCGTACCAGAGCACGGCGACGGCCGGGAACAGCGCCCGGGGGTGCGCCAGCACCATGGCGGCCATGTCGGAGAAGAAGGTCATCCGGATGTTGGGCCGGGTCCCGAGGAAGCGCAGGCCGTCGACGACGGAGGCCCTCCCCCGCGTCCCCTCCGCGCGGTCGGGCTTCATCGACGGCAGCCGCCACATCGCGTAGAGGGCGGCGAGGAAGGTCACGGCGTCGATCAGGTACGCCGCCTGGTACCCCCACCAGCCGACGATCAGCCCGCCCAGCATCGGGCCCGCCATGGTCCCGGAGGTCATCGTCACGGAGTTCAGCGCGTTGGCGGCGGGCAGCTGCCCGGCCGGCAGCAGCCGCGGGATCATGGCGGACCTGGCCGGCCCGGAGAGCGCCCCGCACACCGCCTGGAGTGCGACGACGGCGTACAGGAACCAGACGCGGTGGTAGTCGAGCAGCGCGGCGGCGGCGAGCGCGACCGACAGTCCGGCGGCGCCCAGCGAGCTGTAGAGGCCGAGCTTGCGGCGGTCGACGGTGTCGGCGATGGCCCCGCCGTAGAGCCCGAAGGCGACGAGCGGGACGAGCGAGAAGAGTCCGACAAGCCCGACGGAGAAGCTGGACCGGGTGATGTCGTAGACCTGGAGGGAGATCGCGAGGGCCGTCATCGCCTGGCCGACCCAGGAAATGGTGCCGCCGATCCACAGCCGCCGGTAGTCGCGGGACGTGCGCAACGGGGTGAGGTCGGCGAATATTCGCCGCTGCGGGCGGTCGGGCGCGGCGATCGGGGTCACAGCGGATGATAACCACCGGCCGGTGGCGGCCCCCGGATCTTTTTTCCGTATGCACGCACCGGCACCAGTCACCCCACCCGGATCCCCGGCCCCACGCCGGACCGGCCCTTGCCGCTAACTCGCCACTATCACCGGACTTTTGACCGAATCGACGTGCGCTCCTCGCCTGGTGTTCAGCTCATGATGAAAAGACTCGTATGTCCAGGGAGGCGTAGTGATCGAACCTGGCAACAGCACCACGAGCACCGGCACCGCGCAGAACACGGTGCGTTCCACCGTTCCCCTCACCGTCGGTGTCGAGGAGGAGTTCCTCCTCGTCGACGCCCGCACCTTCCGGGTGGTCCCCGCCGCCCAACTCGTCCTCGCCACGGCCGGCGGGCTGCCGGGCGAGCTGCATCCCGAGGGCACCCGCTACCAGGTGGAGATCTCCACCCCGATCGCCCATTCGGCGGCCACGCTGCGCGAGGAGCTCGCCGCCCTGCGGCGCACCCTCGGCCGGGCCGCCCGCGCCCACGGCTGCCGCCTGCTGGCCGCTCCCTCTCCGGTCCTGGCGGTGGAGGGGCCCCTGCACCTGACCGACGACGAGCCGCGCCAGCGCGAGCAGCACCGCCGCTTCGGCGCGCTCACCGACACCCTGGTGAGCTGCGGCCGGCACATCCACGTGGGGACGCTCGACGTGGACACGGCGGTCGCGGTGTCCAATCGGGTCAGACCGTGGCTGCCGACGCTGATCGCGCTGGCCGCCAACTCGCCGTTCTGGGGCGGCCGTGACACCGGCCACGCCAGCTGGCGGGCGATGGCCTGGTCGGGCTGGCCCTCCGCGGGACTGCCTCCGCACTTCACGTCCACGGCGCACTTCCGGCGCTCGGTGCAGACGCTGCTCGGCTCGGGCGCGGCGCTGGACACGAAGATGGTCTATTGGGACCTGCGCCCCTCGGGGCACTGGCCGACGCTCGAGATCCGGGCGCCGGACATGTCCCCGTACCTGGACACGGCCATCCTCCAGGCCGAGCTGGTCCGTGCGCTGGTGGCCACGGCGCTGCGGGAGATCGCGGAACAGCACCCCGATCCACCGTTGCGGGACGACGTACTGCGCCTGGCGCGCTGGCGGGCGGCCCACGACGGCCTGGAGGGCTTCGGCCTCGACCCGTACACGGGCGCCGAACTCCCGGCGGCCGACCTGGCGGAGGCCCTGCTGGACCTGGTCGCCCCGGCCCTGGCCGCCTCGGGCGACCTCGACCACGCGGCCAAGACCCTGGCGGGCCTGCTCCGCGACGGCTCGGGCGCCCACCGCCAGCGCGTCGCGTTCGCCCGCCGCCAGGATCTGACGGACGTACTGCGCCACCTCGCGGACGAAACGGAGAACTTCTAGCCCGCAACACGCCAAAGCCGCAGGTGCGATCGTTTCTGCACCTGCGGCTCGCAGTGGGGCGGGTGGGACTCGAACCCACGGCCGACGGATTATGAGTCCGCTGCTCTAACCGGCTGAGCTACCGCCCCTTCACGGCGTGGCGCGTACATGTGTGCGCGCCGTCTGCCGCAGCATAGCCGCTCATACGATCTCCTGCCTCGGATGCCTCGCATGATCGGCTTCGCCTGTTCAGAGAGACCGCGCTGAGGGCTGCCCGGTTCCCGGACGGGGCGACAAAGAAAAGAAGAGGACCCACGAGGGGCCCTCTTCTTCTCGTTGCTCCCCCGGCTGGACTCGAACCAGCAACCCTCCGGTTAACAGCCGAATGCTCTGCCAATTGAGCTACAGGGGACCGCGCTCCCCCGACTGGACTCGAACCAGTAACCTGCCGGTTAACAGCCGGCTGCTCTGCCAATTGAGCTACAGGGGATTGCTGCGGTGCATCGAACAGCCCACCTCCGGCCTTGCCGGGGGGCGAGCGCCCGTTGCGAGTCATAGATTAGCGCAAGCAGGGGGGTGCTCCGCCAATCGGTATCGACAGCAGGCCGGGCACCACACGACGAAGGGTGGCAGGCATGCGGTACAAGGTCACGTTCGCGGTCGGACTGGCCCTCGGGTACGTGCTCGGGACCCGGGCCGGGCGCGAGCGCTACGAGTCGCTGAAGAAGTCGGCGCGGGAGTTCGCGCAGAATCCCGCGGTGCGGAACGCCGCCGAGACCGCCGGGCACACCGGGCGCGAGTTCGCCGGGAAGGCCTTCGCCGCGGTGAGCGAAAAGGTCGGCGACGCCGTACCCGCGTCGCTGGCCGGGCGGGTACGCGGACTGCGCGACCGGGTCGGCGGCGGCGAGGACGACTGGGGCACCAGCAACACCTGAGGCGTCCGAGGCGGAGGAGACCGGCCCGGCGTGCGGCAGAATTCTCCACATGGGGATAGTCGCCGGGCTGGACAGCTCTTCCGCCTTCACTCGCATAGTCGTCTGCGACACCGACACCGGTGCCGTGCTGCGCCAGGGGTACGCACCCCATCCACAGCCCACCGGGGAACCCGATGGCACGAACCCCTACGAGACCGATCCGCAGGCCTGGCTGCTCTCGCTCGGCGAGGCCGCCGGCGGCGGGCTCCTCGAAGGGGTCCAGGCCATCGGGGTCTCCGCGCAGCAGCACGGCCTGCTGCCGCTGGACGCGCAGGGCGCACTCGTACACCCCGCCCTGGTCGGCAACGACAAGCGCGGGCAGGTCGCCGCGGCCGACCTCGTCGACACCTTCGGCGGCCGGCACGCGTGGGCCGAGGCGGTGGGTTCGGTCCCGCACGCCGCCCAGCCGGTAGCGAAGCTGGCCTGGCTGGCCCGGACCGAGCCGGAGGCCGCCCGCCGGGTGGCCGTGGTGATGTCCCCGCACGACTGGCTGGTCTGGCAGCTGCTGGGCCGGCCGGCCCGCCGGACCACTGACCGGGGCGGCGCCTCCGGCACCGGGTACTGGTCTGCGGCCACCGGTTCCTGGCGGCCCGACCTGGTCGAGCTGGCGCTCGGGCACCGGGCGCTGCTGCCCGAGGTGCTCGGTCCGGCCGATGCCGCCGGGACCACTCCCGAGGGGCTGCTGATATCGGCCGGCACCGGCGAGACGATGGCCGCCGCGCTCGGGCTGGGGCTCGGCCCCGGCGACGCGGTGGTTTCGCTGGGCGCCTCCGGCTCGGTGATGGCGGTGCACCACGAGGCGCTGTCGGAGCCGGGCGGCCTGATCACCTCGCTGGCCGACGCCAGCGGCATGCACCTGCCGGTCGTGAACACCTCCAATGCCGTACGGGCGCTGCGCGGCACCGCCGAACTGCTGGGCACCGACCTGGAGGGACTGTCCGAGCTGGCGCTGAAGTCGACGCCGGGCGCACACGGCCTCGTACTCCTGCCGTACCTGGAGGGCGAGCGGACGCCGAACCTGCCGCACACCGCCGGAACGCTGTCCGGGCTGCGCCGCGACTCGATGAAGCCGGAGCACCTGGCCCGGGCCGCCTTCGAGGGCATGCTGTGCGGGCTGGTGGACGCGCTGGACGTGCTGCGCTCGCGCGGGGTCGAGATCCGCCGGGTGTTCCTGCTGGGCGCGGCGGCCGAGCTGCCCGCCGTACAGGCCGCGGCCCCCGGGCTGTTCGGGACGCAGATCGTCGTCCCCGCGCCGGCCGACTACGCGGCGCTGGGCGCGGCGCGACAGGCGGCGTGGGCGCTCGGAGTGGCGCAGGGCACACTGGCCCCGCACACCCCGCCGGTCTGGCCGGCCCCCGCGGCGCAGGTGTTCGAGCCCGGCGAGGAGTTCCCGGCCTGGCAGGCCGTGCGCCAGCAGTACATCGCGACGCGGGAGCAGATCCACCCCGGCGCGTTCTAGGTCGGGCGTCGCAGAGCGGTCTACTCCTTTTGACCGTCCTTTGCGAAAACCGCTGGGGATCAAGCCTCCGGTTGGCCGAAGATGGGGTGAACCCCCTCGATCATGCCGACCGGAGCCTGCGCGTGCTCATACGACTGCTGCGGACCCATCTGGGTCAGTACAAAAAACCCATCGCCCTGCTGGTGCTGCTGCAACTGCTCCAGACCAGTGCGAGCCTCTACCTGCCCACCCTCAACGCGGACATCATTGACAACGGTGTCGTCAACGGTGACACCGGCTACATCCTGCGCTTCGGCGTGCTGATGCTCGGTGTCTCGCTCGTCCAGCTGGTCTGCAACGTCGGGGCCGTCTACTACGGCGCCCGCACGGCGGCGGCCTTCGGCCGGGACGTGCGCGCCGCGATCTTCGACCGCGTACAGAGTTTCTCCGCGCGGGAGCTCGGCCAGTTCGGCGCCCCGTCGCTGATCACCCGTACGACGAACGACGTCCAGCAGGTCCAGATGCTGGTGCTGATGACCTTCACGCTGATGGTCTCGGCGCCGATCATGTGCGTCGGCGGCATCGTCATGGCGCTGTCGCTGGACGTGAAGCTGTCGGGCGTCCTGCTCGCCGTGGTCCCCGTACTCGGCCTGTCGGTCGGCACGATCGTCTTCAAGACGCGGCCGCTGTTCCGCCAGATGCAGGACCGCCTGGACACCGTGAACCGGGTGCTGCGCGAGCAGATCACCGGCAACCGGGTGATCCGCGCCTTCGTCCGCGACGACTACGAGAAGGATCGTTTCCGGGACGCGAACGCCGACCTGACCGGCGTCTCGCTGGCCGTCGGCAAGCTGCTGGCGTACATGTTCCCGACCGTCATCGTGGTCGTGAACATCTCCAGCGTCGCCGTCATCTGGTTCGGTGCGATGCGCGTCGACAGCGGCGGCATGGAGATCGGCCAGCTGACGGCCTTCCTCGCCTACCTCATGCAGATCGTCATGTCCGTGATGATGGCCACCTTCATGTTCATGATGGTGCCGCGCGCCGAGGTCTGCGCCGAGCGCATCCAGGAGGTCCTGGACACCGATTCCAGCGTGGTCCCGCCCACCGACCCGGTGCGCGAGCTCACCCGGAGCGGACGCCTCGAGCTGCGCGGCGCCGACTTCCGCTACCCCGGCGCCGAGGCCCCGGTCCTGCGCGGGGTCGACCTGCTGGCCCGTCCGGGAGAGACCACGGCCGTGATCGGCTCCACCGGCAGCGGCAAGTCCACGCTGCTGGGCCTGATCCCGCGGCTGTTCGACGCGACCGGCGGCGAGGTGCTGGTCGACGGGGAGGACGTACGGCGGCTGGACCCGGACCTGCTCGCCAAGACCGTCGGCATGGTCCCGCAGAAGCCCTACCTGTTCTCCGGAACCGTCGCTTCCAACTTGCGCTACGGGCGCCCGGACGCGACCGACGAAGAGCTGTGGCAGGCGCTGGAGGTGGCCCAGGCCAAGGAGTTCGTGTCCGCGCTGGAAGGCGGTCTGGAGGCGCCCGTCACCCAGGGCGGAACCAACGTCTCCGGCGGGCAGCGCCAGCGTCTGGCCATCGCCCGCACCCTGGTTCAGCGCCCGGAGATCTATCTCTTCGACGACTCCTTCTCGGCCCTGGACTACGCGACGGACGCGGCGCTGCGCGCGGCGCTCGCCCGCGAGACCGAGGACGCGACCGTGGTGATCGTCGCCCAGCGGGTCTCCACGATCCGCGACGCCGACCGGATCATCGTCCTGGACGAGGGACAGGTCGTGGGCGAAGGACGCCACCACGAGCTGATGGCCGGCAATGAGACCTACCGGGAGATCGTGCTCTCCCAGCTGACGGAGGCGGAGGCCGCATGAGCGGGCCCGGAGGACGGATGATGGCGGGACCGGTCCAACGGTCCATGGATTTCAAGGGCTCGGGCAAGCGGCTGCTCGGCCAGATCGCGCAGGACCGGGCCAAGCTGTGGGGCATGGTCGCGGCCGTCGTCGGCAGCGTCGGGTGCGCGGTCGTCGGCCCGAAGATCCTCGGCGAGGCCACCGACCTGGTCTTCGCGGGGATCGTCGGGCGGCAGATGCCGGACGGGATCAGCAAGCAGCAGGCGCTGGACGGGCTGCGCGCCAAGGGCCAGGACGGCATGGCGGACATGCTGTCCGGCACCGACTTCACGCCGGGCCAGGGCATCGACTTCGGCGCGGTCGGGGTCGTGGCGATCTGGGCGCTGGTGGTGTTCACCCTCGCCGGGCTGCTGATGCTGGTCGCCACCAGGCTGTCGAACCACGTCATGAACGGCACCGTCTACCGGATGCGCGAGGAGCTCCAGGCGAAGCTGTCGCGGCTGCCGCTGTCGTACTTCGACCAGCAGAAGCGCGGCGAGGTGCTCAGCCGGGCCACCAACGACATCGACAACATCGGCCAGACGCTCCAGCAGACGATGGGGCAGCTGCTGAACTCGCTGCTGACCATCCTCGGCGTGCTCGCCATGATGTTCTGGATCTCGCCGCTGCTGGCGCTGGTCGCGCTGGTGACCGTGCCGATCTCGGTCTACGCCGCGGCGAAGATCGGCAAGAAGTCGCAGCCGCAGTTCGTGGCGCAGTGGAAGACCACCGGCACGCTCAACGCGCACATCGAGGAGATGTACTCGGGCCACACGCTGGTCAAGGTGTTCGGCCGGCAGAAGGAGTCCGCGGCCCTCTTCGCCGAGCAGAACGAAGCGCTGTACCGGGCCTCCTTCAAGGCGCAGCTGGTCAGCGGCATCATGCAGCCGGTGATGTTCTTCATATCGAACGTCAACTACATGCTGATCGCGGTCGTCGGCGGTCTCCGGGTCGCCTCGGGCACCCTGTCGATCGGTGATGTGCAGGCCTTCATCCAGTACTCGCGCCAGTTCTCGATGCCGCTGACGCAGGTCGCCACGATGGCGAACCTCATCCAGTCCGGCGTCGCCTCGGCGGAGCGGGTCTACGAGCTGCTGGACGCGGAGGAGCAGGAGCCGGACGCCGAGGTTCCGGAGCGGCCGGAGACCCTGCGCGGTCAGGTCACCCTCGACAAGGTGGCCTTCCGCTACGAGCCGGACAAGCCGCTGATCGAGAACCTCTCGCTGACCGTCGAGCCCGGGCACACGGTCGCGATCGTCGGCCCGACGGGCGCGGGCAAGACCACCC
This sequence comes from Streptomyces sp. NBC_01546, assembly GCF_045208355.1. Classification (NCBI taxonomy): domain Bacteria; kingdom Bacillati; phylum Actinomycetota; class Actinomycetes; order Kitasatosporales; family Streptomycetaceae; genus Streptomyces; species Streptomyces sp. NBC_01546. The sequence continues at coordinate 5,477,657 of NZ_CP109379.1, read as the reverse complement.
TGGTCAACCTGCTGATGCGGTTCTACGAGGTCACGGGCGGCGAGATCGCCCTGGACGGCGTGGACATCGCGAAGATGACGCGCGAGGAACTGCGCGGCGGCATCGGCATGGTGCTCCAGGACACCTGGCTGTTCGGCGGCACCATCGCGGAGAACATCGCCTACGGTGCCTCGCGAGAGGTCACGCGCGCCGAGATCGAGGAGGCGGCGCGGGCGGCCCACGCGGACCGCTTCATCCGCACCCTGCCGAACGGCTACGACACCGTGCTGGACGACGAGGGCGCGGGGGTCAGCGCGGGCGAGAAGCAGCTCATCACCATCGCCCGGGCGTTCCTCTCGGACCCGGTGATCCTGGTGCTCGACGAGGCGACGAGCTCGGTGGACACCCGTACCGAGGTGCTGATCCAGAAGGCGATGGCGCGCCTGGCGCACGGCCGTACGTCCTTCGTGATCGCGCACCGGCTGTCCACGATCCGCGACGCGGACGTGATCCTGGTGATGGAGAGCGGCTCGATCGTGGAACAGGGCACGCACGAGGAGCTGCTCGCGTCGGACGGCGCGTACGCGCGGCTGTACGCGGCGCAGTTCGCGCAGGCGGTGGCCGAGGTCGACTAGCCGAGCGGCCGACTGGCCGACCGCGGTCGAACGGTGGGGTGGGGGCGTCCTTCGGGGCGCCCCCTTCCGGTGTCCCGCCTCAGTCCAGATAGCCCCTCAGCTGGTCGGCGAAGGCGTGATCGCGCAGCTTGTTGAGGGTCTTGGACTCGATCTGGCGGATCCGCTCGCGCGTCACGCCGAAGATCCGGCCGATCTCCTCCAGGGTGCGCGGGCGCCCGTCGTCGAGCCCGTACCGCAGCTGGACGACCTTGCGCTCGCGCTCGCCGAGGGTCGACAGCACGGCCTCCAGGTGCTCGCGCAGCAGGAAGAACGCGGCGGACTCCACGGGAGAGGCGGCGTCGCCGTCCTCGATGAGGTCGCCGAGCGCGACGTCGTCCTCTTCTCCGACCGGGGCGTGCAGGGAGACCGGCTCCTGCGCGAGGCGGAGCACCTCGAGGACCCGCTCGGGGGTCAGTTCCAGGTGGGCGGCGACCTCTTCGGCGGTGGGCTCGTACCCGCGCTCCTGGAGCATGCGGCGCTGTACGCGCACGACGCGGTTGATCAGCTCCACGACGTGGACGGGCACGCGGATGGTCCGGGCCTGGTCGGCGAGGGCCCGGGACATCGCCTGCCGGATCCACCAGGTGGCGTAGGTGGAGAACTTGAACCCGCGGGCGTAGTCGAACTTCTCAACGGCCCGTATGAGCCCGAGGTTCCCTTCTTGCACGAGGTCGAGCATGGTGAGCCCGCGGCCCACGTACCGCTTCGCGACGGAGACCACGAGGCGGAGGTTCGACTCGATGAGCCGGCGTTTGGCCATGCGCCCCATGACGACGAGTTTGTCGAGGTCGAAGGCGAGCTGGGAGTCGAGGTCCGGGGTGCCGGCGAGTTTCTCCTCGGCGAACAGGCCGGCTTCGACGCGCCGCGCGAGGTCGACCTCCTCGGCGGCGGTGAGCAGCGGGATCCTGCCTATCTCGCGCAGGTACTGCCGGAACAGGTCGGCGGACGGACTCGCCGCTCCGCCCCCGCTGTCCACGCGCTTGCGCTGTGCCGGCACCTGCTCGACCTGTTCGATCTGTTCGGCCAGGTCGAGGGGCTCTGGCTCGTCGTCCATGGCCTCGGCCTCGCGCTCGGGCTGATCGGTCACGGTCAGGGTGGCGGTCGGGGGCTGCGTCTGGGTCTGCACGGGGGCGACCTCCAGGGGTCCGAGGACTCAGGCACCGCAACTCAGTGTGGGGTACGACACATCGCTGCCACGAGGGGCGTGCGAGCACTTTCTGCGTCCGGTGCGTGACCGGATGGTTACCCCCCGAGGGCGGCCCCGAAGCGGGCCGCACCCATGTCCGATCCGGCCGCGGCGCCCGGACGGGCCTTCGCCGACAGGTGGCCGCGCCGGACCGGTGCGATGCTGAACAGCACGGCAGACGTCGAAGCCGCAGGCAGGCCACCGGCCCGAACCCCGGGGGTGTCCCGTGTCGAACCCGAATCCGCCCCCCGGCTGGCACCCCCGGGACAGCCGCCCTCCGCCCGGACCGCGTGCGGATCACCTCGTGCCAGGTGGACCCGGCCACGCACTGGCCGTCGGCCAAGCTGATGATCACGAATCGCAGCGGCGAGACCAGTACGTACATCGTCGGCGTCGAGTTCGTGGGCCCCTCGGGCGTGCGGCTCGCCGAGGGTGCGGCCCTCAGCAACGACCTGGCCCCGGGGCAGCGGGCGGAGACGACCGCCGGTGCCCTCGAGCAGATTCGAGGACAGGTCACGTGCAAGGTGACGAAAGTGACCCGGCTCGCGTCCTGAGGGCGCGGGGCGTCCTGCCGGTCAGGCCGGCTCGACGCGGACCGCGCAGACCTTGAACTCCGGCATGCGGGAGACCGGGTCCAGCGCGGGGTTGGTCAGGGTGTTGGCGCGGCCCTCGCCCGGCCAGTGGAAGGGCATGAAGACGGTGTCCGCGCGGATGGTGTCCGTGATGCGGGCCGGGGCCACGGCCCGGCCGCGGCGGGAGATCACCGCCAGCGGGCTGCCGTCGACGGCGCCGAGGCGGGCGGCGAGGCGGGGGTGGAGTTCCACGAAGGGGCCGGGGGCGGCCGCGTTGAGCTCGGCGACGCGGCGGGTCTGGGCGCCGGACTGGTACTGGGCGACCACGCGGCCGGTGGTGAGGAACAGCGGGTAGTCGGCGTCCGGGACCTCGGCGGCGTCCCGGTGGGTGACGGGGACGAAGCGGGCCCGGCCGTCGTCGGTGGCGAAGCCGTCCAGGAAGAGGCGGGGCGTGCCCGAAGAGCCGTCCGGGCAGGGCCAGAAGACGCCCTGTTCGGCCTCGATGCGGTCGTAGCTGATGCCCGAGTAGTCGGCCGGGCCGCCGGCGGAGGCGCGGCGCAGTTCGTCGAAGACCTCCTCCGGGGCGGTGGGGAAGCCCTTCTCGATGCCGAGGCGGGCGGCGAGGCCGTGCAGGACCTCCAGGTCGGTGCGGACTCCGGGCGGCGGGGTCAGGGCGCGGCGGCGGAGCAGGACGCGGCCCTCGAGGTTGGTGGTGGTGCCGGTCTCCTCCGCCCACTGGGTGACCGGAAGGACCACGTCCGCGAGGGCGGCGGTCTCGGAGAGGACCACGTCGGCCACCGCGAGGAAGTCCAGGGAGCGGATGCGGTCCTCGATGTGGGAGGCGCGGGGGGCCGAGACCACCGGGTTGGAGCCCATGAGGAGGAGGGCGCGGACGTCCGTACCGAGGGCGTCGAGGAGTTCGTACGCGCTGCGGCCGGGGCCGGGGAGTGCGTCGGGGTCGACGCCCCAGACCCCTGCCACGTGCGCCCGGGCCGCCGGGTCGGTCAGTTTGCGGTAGCCGGGGAGCTGGTCGGCCTTCTGGCCGTGCTCGCGGCCGCCCTGGCCGTTGCCCTGGCCGGTGAGGCAGCCGTAGCCGGAGAGCGGGCGGCCGGCCCGGCCGGTGGCCAGGCACAGGTTGATCCAGGCTCCGACGGTGTCGGTGCCCTTGGACTGCTGCTCCGGGCCGCGGGCGGTGAGGACCATCGCGGAGGACGGCGCGCAGAACATCTCGACGGCCTCGCGGAGCCTGGGGACGGGGACGCCGGTGATGCGTTCCACCAGCTCGGGCCAGTGGGCCATGGCGGCGGCCCGCGCCGCCTCCCAGCCGGTGGTGCGGTCCGCGATGAACTCCTCGTCCGTGTGCCCCTCCGCCACCACGAGGTGCAGCATGCCGAGGGCGAGCGCGAGGTCGGTACCGGGCCGTGGGGCGAGGTGCAGGTCGGCCTGTTCGGCGGTGCGGGTGCGGCGGGGATCGATGACGATCAGGGTGCCGCCGTTCTCCTTCAGTTCGGTGAGGTAGCGCAGGGCGGGCGGCATGGTCTCGGCGAGGTTCGAGCCGACGAGGATCACGCAGCCGGTGCGGGGGATGTCCTCCAGCGGGAAGGGCAGGCCCCGGTCGAGCCCGAAGGCCCGCTGGTGCGCGGCGGCGGCCGAGGACATGCAGAAGCGGCCGTTGTAGTCGATCTGCGAGGTGCGCAGGGCCACCCGGGCGAACTTGCCGAGCGCGTACGCCTTCTCGTTGGTGAGCCCGCCGCCGCCGAAGACGCCGACCGCGTCCGGCCCGTACGCGCGGCCCGTGCGGGCGAGGCCCTCGGCGACGGTGTCGAGGGCCTCCTCCCAGGTGGCCGGTTCGAGCCGCCCTGCGTGGGTGCGGACGAGCGGTCCGGTCAGGCGTACCCGGGAGGAGAGCACGGCGGGGGCGGTACGGCCCTTGCCGCACAGCGCGCCCCGGTTGACGGGGAAGTCCGCCCGCTCCTCCACCGCGACGCCTTCGCCGCCCGGTTCAGGGCGGAGGTTCATCCCGCACTGCAGCGCGCAGTACGGACAGTGCGTGGCGGTGGCGGCTGCTTCCGGGGTGTGCATGCGGTCCAGCGTGCGACGGCGGTGTTACGCGGGCCGCCGCCTCGCGTTACAAGCCGGCCTGCTCCCCCTCAGCACCGCCCGCCCGCTCCTGTGAGGCCCGGAGCACCGGCGGTGGCACGCGCACCTCCGCGAGGATCACTGGCCGGTCAGGTACTTCACCGTGAGGCCCGCCGTCCAGCCGCCGTCGACCGCCAGCTCGGCGCCCGTCATGTATCCGGCGGCGTCCGAGAGCAGGAAGGCCACGGCGGCGGCGATCTCCTCGGGGACGCCGACGCGGCCCATCGGGGTACCGGGGTAGTTGCCCTCGCCGGCCTGGATGCCGACGGGGGCGGTCATCGGGGTCAGGGTCATGCCGGGGTGTACGGAGTTCACGCGGATCCGGGCTTCGGCGAGCTCGACCGCGCCGATCTTCGACAGGCCGCGCACGCCCCACTTGGACGCGCCGTAGCCGGCGGTGAGCGCGAGGCCGGTCAGGCCCGCGGCGGAGGAGATGTTGACGATGGAGCCGCCGCCGTTCGCCCGCAGCAGCGGGATCGCGGTCTTGATGCCGATGAACACGCCGACCAGGTTGATCTCCACGACCTGGCGGAAGTGCTCGACGCTCTCGTGCTCCAGGAACTGGCCGGTGGCTATCCCGGCGTTGTTCACCAGTCCGTCGATGCGGCCCAACTCGGCGACCGCGTACTCCAGTGCCGCCTGCCAGTCGGCCTCGCTCGTCACGTCGTGCCGCAGGAAGCGTGCCGAGCCGCCGAGCTTCGCGGCCGTCTCCGCGCCCTCCGCCTCCAGCACATCGGTGACCAGTACCTTGCCGCCACCGTCCACCACGGCCCGCGCCGCCGCCGCGCCCAGGCCGCGGGCTGCGCCGGTGATGACGACGACCTTGCCGCTCAGATCCACAACAGCCACGGTTCACACCTCTGATGCTCGAACAGACCGACCGGGATATGACTAATCGGCATAGCCGACGCCGCGTCAGTCTGCCAGAGCCCCCAGGGCCCGCGACACCCCTTGCTCCTTGGGTCCCAGGAAGTGCGGATCCGGCTTGAAGGCCGCGTCCAGCGCCGCCTTGCCGGCCGCGAAGACCTCGCGGGTCCCGCCGTAGTACCAGGTGGCGTCGTGCTCGTCGACCACCCCGACCCCGTACGAGTCCAAGCCCGCCGCCTGGCACAGGGCGACGGCCCTGCGTATGTGGAAGCCCTGGCTGATCAGCACGGCCCGGTCGACCCCGAATATCTCCTTGGCCCGGACGCACGAGTCCCATGTGTCGAAGCCCGCGAAGTCGCTGACGATCCGTCCGTCCGGCACCCCCTGCCCGGTCAGATACCTGCGCATCGCGTCGGGCTCGTCGTACTCCGTGCGGCTGTTGTCCCCGGTGACCAGCACGACCTTGACCTTGCCCGCGCGGTACAGCTCGGCGGCGGCATCGAGCCGGTTGGCCAGATAGGGCGTCGGCCGCCCGTTCCACAGGCCCGCCCCGAACACCACGGCCACCTCGGCGGAGGGCGCGTCGGCCGTGGTCCGCAGCCGGTCCGCGGCCGCCGCGTGCGTCCACGCCGCGGGCAGCAGCGCCAGCGCGCAGCCCGCCATCACCACCTGCACGACCCGCCGCCGCGCCCGCACGCCCCGCGGCAGCCTCGGCCGCCGGCCCGCCACCGCCCGCGCCACCGTCCGTGACGCCGACCGAGCCGCCGACCGAGCCCAGCTGTCCATCCTCATGACCGCCCCCTTGCACCCCACGCTTCACACCTCGTTCGCACGGATTGACGAGCGGGCCCCGGCCCCCAGTTCCCTCCTCCCCTCCATTCACTCGCACGGATGACCGAGCGGGCGGGTGAGCACCCGGAAAACACCCGTCATCCCCGCGCAACGCACCGGCAACCTCCGGCGCGCAGGATCGATTCATGACGGAGCCGGTGCACCCTCCCGACACCCTGCCCCTCCCCTTCGGCAGCGCCGCCGAACTGCTGTCCCGGATCACCGCCCAACTCGGCACGCAGCTCAGCGGAGTGCGCCCGCCGCGCGCCCGGCCCCACGGAGCCCACCCATGCAGCAGCCCACCCTCGTCGCCGTGGCCCACGGCAGTCGCGACCCGCGCGCCCTCCATACCGCCCTCGCCCTCCTCGAACAGGTCCGCGAGCTCCGCCCGCGGCTCGACGTCCGGCTCGGGCACATCGAGCTGAACCGGCCGCTGCTCGGCGACACCCTGCACGAGCTGGACGGCGAGGCGGTCCTCGTCCCGCTGCTCCTCGGCCGCGGGCACCACGTCAAACGTGATCTCCCCGCGGCGGCCGCCGCCGCCCCGCACCTGCGGGTCGCCGTCGCCGCGCCGCTCGGCCCGCACCCGCTGCTCGTCGAGGCCCTGTACGAACGCCTCCTGGAGGCCGGCTGGGGCTCCGCCCACCACGCGAGCACGGCCGTCGTGCTCGCCGCCGCCGGTTCCCGCGATCCCGAGTCCGCCGCCGACACCCGCCACACCGCCGCCCTGCTCACCGAGCGCCTCGGCGGCGTCCCGGTGGTCCCCGCCTACGCCTCCGCCGCCTCCCCCACCGTCCCCGAGGCCGTCCGCGCCCTGGCCGCCCGCGGTCACCACCGGCCGGCCGTGGCCTCGTACTTCGCCGCGCCCGGCCGGTTCGCCACCCAGGCCGCCGCGGCCGCGCCCGCCCTCGCCGCCGCGCCCCTGGGCGACCACCCCGCCCTGGCCCGCCTCCTGCTCCACCGCTACGACCGGGCGCGCGCCCTGCCCCTCAGCGCCGAACGGCCGGAACTCCTCTCCGCCTGATCCCGGTTTGTCAGAGGTTCCGGTTACCGTCTCTTCATGGAAGGCACCGCGCACGCCCTGGCAGACGACCTGTACGACTCCACCGCCACCGAGCGCTGGGCCGCCGAGCCGGACAAGCGGCCCGGGCGGACCGCCTTCCAGCGCGACCGCGCCCGCGTGCTGCACTCCGCCGCCCTGCGCCGCCTCGCAGGAAAGACCCAGGTGGTCACCCCCGGCACCCGCTCCTACGACTGGGACGCCAGCCCCCGTACCCGCCTGACGCACTCCCTGGAGTGCGCCCAGGTCGGCCGGGAGCTGGGCGCCGCGCTCGGCTGCGACCCCGACCTCGTCGAGGCCGCCTGCCTCTCCCACGACATGGGACACCCGCCTTTCGGCCACAACGGCGAGGAGGCGCTGAACGAGTTCGCCAAGGACTGCGGCGGATTCGAGGGCAACGCCCAGTCGCTGCGCCTGCTGACCCGTCTGGAACCCAAGCGGTTCGTGCCCGATCCGGCGAGCGGCGAACTCGTCAGCGTCGGCCTCAACCTCACCCGGGCCTGCCTGGACGCCGCCACCAAGTACCCGTGGGCCCGCGGGGACCACCCGACCGACCCCGGCTCGGTGAAGTTCGGGGCCTACGAGGACGACCTGCCGGTCTTCGAGTGGCTGCGCCTCGGCGCGCCCGCGGACCGCAAGTGCTTCGAGGCCCAGGTCATGGACTGGGCGGACGACGTCGCGTACTCCGTCCACGACTTCGAGGACGGGCTGCACGCCGGCCACCTCGACCCCAATCTCCTCTTCGCCGAACCCGAGCGCACCGCGATCTGGCGGGTCGCCATCGGCCGCTACGTGCCCGCCGACACCGAGCCGGAGGAGCTGCGGGCCGCCCTCGACCGGCTGATGGAGCAGGAGTGGTGGCCGCACGGGTACGACGGCTCGGCCGTGGCCCAGGCCCGCCTGAAGGACGCGACCAGCCAGCTCATCGGCCGCTTCTGCCTGGCCGCCGAGGGCGCCACCCGCGAGGCGTACGGCTCCGGCCGCCTCACCCGGTACGCCGCCGAACTGGTGATCCCCCGCGAGGCGCGCAACGAATGCGCCGTCCTCAAGGCGGTCGCCGACCTGTACGTCATGCAGCGCGACGAACAGGAGCGGATCCGCGCCGACCAGCGCATCGTCCTGGCCGAACTCGCGGAGGCGCTCAGCGCCCGCGCCCCCGAGGGTCTGGACCCTCAGTTCCGGGCCATTTTCGACGCGGCACCGAACGACAAGGCCAGGAAACGAGCGGTCATCGACCAGATCGCGTCCCTCACCGACGCAGCCGCCCGTTCCCTGCACGCACGCCTCACCCTGCGCACGCGACGCGCCGACAGGTGAGCTGATCGGGCCACTCCCCCTTCACGCGGCAGGCTCATTGCGGGACGCTCGCATGTGGTCGCATGTGGCGGAGAGGTTATGAGGAGGCATCAGGTGGTCGACGCACACCGGACATTCGTCATCGTCGGCGCAGGGCTTGCCGGGGCAAAGGCGGCCGAAACGCTGAGGTCCGAGGGGTTCACTGGGCGGGTGATCCTGATCGGCGACGAGCGCGACCATCCCTACGAACGGCCCCCGCTGTCCAAGGGGTACCTGATGGGCAAGGAAGACCGCGACAGCGTCTTCGTCCACGAGCCGTCCTGGTACGCGGCCGCCGACATCGAGCTGCACCTCGGCCAGCCCGCCGTCCACCTGGACCGGGACGCCAAGAAGGTGGTCCTCGGCGACGGCACCGCCCTGCACTACGACAAGCTGCTGCTGGCCACCGGCGCCGAACCGCGCCGCCTGGACATCCCGGGCACGGGCCTGGCCGGGGTGCACCACCTGCGGCGCCTCGCGCACGCCGAGCGGCTGCGGGGCGTCCTGGCCGGGCTCGGCCGGGACAACGGCCACCTGCTGATCGCGGGCGCCGGGTGGATCGGCCTGGAGGTCGCCGCGGCGGCCCGCGGGTACGGCGCGGAGGTCACGGTCATCGAGCCCGAGCCCACCCCGCTGCACGCGGTGCTCGGCCCGGAGATCGGCCGGCTCTTCGGGGACCTGCACGCCGATCACGGGGTGCGGTTCCACTTCGGGGCCCGGCTGACCGAGATCGTGGGCCACGACGGCATGGTGCTGGCCGCCCGTACGGACGACGGGGAGGAGCACCCGGCGCACGCGGTGCTCGCCGCGATCGGGGCCGCGCCGCGCACCGCGCTCGCCGAGACCTCCGGGCTGGCCCTGGTCGACCGGGAGCACGGTGGCGGGATCGCGGTGGACGCCTCCCTGCGCACCTCCGACCCGGACGTCTTCGCGGTCGGGGACGTGGCCGCCGCGCACCACCCGGTGCTCGGGACCCGGCTGCGGGTCGAGCACTGGGCCAACGCCCTCAACGGGGGCCCGGCCGCCGCGCGGGCCATGCTGGGGCAGGAGGTCTCGTACGACCGGGTGCCCTACTTCTTCTCCGACCAGTACGACGTGGGTCTGGAGTACTCGGGCTACGCGCCGCCCGGCGGCTACGACCAGGTGCTGATCCGCGGGGACGCGGGCAAGCGGGAGTTCATCGCCTTCTGGCTCTCGGAGGGGCGGGTGCTCGCCGGGATGAACGTGAACGTGTGGGATGTGACCGAGCACATCCAGGCCCTGATCAGGTCAAAGGAGCCCGTGGACCGCGAGAAACTGTCGGATCCCTCGGTTCCGCTCTCGTCGCTGCTCACGCCCGAGGGGGCCTGACGGGTTTGTCGGCGTCCGGCCGTAGACTTCACGCGTGGCAGGACGGATCAACGACGACGACGTGAAGGCGGTACGGGACGCGGTCCCGATCGACGCCGTGGTCTCCGACTACCTCCAGCTGCGCAACGCGGGCGGCGGCAACCTCAAGGGCCTGTGCCCCTTCCACGACGAGAAGTCCCCGTCCTTCCAGGTCAGCCCCAGCAAGGGTCTCTACCACTGCTTCGGCTGCCAGGCGGGTGGGGACACCCTCGACTTCATCATGAAGATCGACCACCTCTCCTTCTCGGAGGCGGTCGAGCGCCTCGCCGGCCAGGCCGGCATCACCCTGCGGTACGAGGAGGGCGGCTACACCGCCGGCACCAGCGGCCGCGGTGAGCGCATCCGGCTGGTCGAGGCGCACAAGGCGGCCGCCCAGTTCTACGTCGACCAGCTGGACAGCCCCGAGGCGGAGATCGGCCGCAAGTTCCTGGCCGAGCGGGGCTTCGACCAGGGGGCGGCCGCGCACTTCAGCGTGGGCTACAGCCCGGCCGGCTGGGACCACCTGACCCGATTCCTGCGCGGGAAGGGCTTCAGCGACAAGGAGCTGATCACCTCCGGGCTCGCCCAGGACAGCCGCAGCGGCAAGCCCATCGACCGCTTCCGCGGCCGGCTGATGTGGCCGATCCGCGACATCAGCGGCGAGGTGGTCGGCTTCGGCGCCCGCAAGCTGCGCGACGACGACAACGGCCCCAAATACCTGAACACGCCCGAGACGGCGATCTACAAGAAGTCCCAGGTCCTGTACGGCATCGACCTGGCGAAGAAGGAGATCGCGAAGACCTCGCGGGCCGTGGTGGTCGAGGGCTACACGGACGTGATGGCCTGCCACATGGCCGGGGTCACCACCGCGATCGCCACCTGTGGCACGGCCTTCGGCGGGGACCACATCAAGATCCTCCGCCGGCTGCTGATGGACAACGCCACCGCCGAGGTGATCTTCACCTTCGACGGCGACGCGGCCGGCCAGAAGGCGGCGCTGCGGGCCTTCGAGGACGACCAGAAGTTCGCCGCCGAGACCTCGATCGCGATCACCCCGGGCGGAATGGACCCCTGCGACCTGCGCCTGGCACAGGGGGACGCGGCCGTTGCCGGGCTCGTGGACTCCCGGACCCCGCTCTTCGAGTTCGCGCTGCGGCACATCGTCGCCCGGCACAACCTGGAGAACCCGGCGGGCCGGGCGGCGGCGCTGGACGAGGCCGCTCCGGTCGTCGCCCACATCAAGAACATCGCGATCCAGCACGAGTCCGCCGTGCAGCTCGCGGGAATGCTCGGCATCCGCGACGAACAGTTCGTGGTCAAGCGCGTCGCGCAGCTCGCGCGCTGGGCCCGCGACCGCGGCAACCAGCCCCAGCAGCAGGGCAGGGGCCGCCCGTCCTACGAGGCCGCCGCCGCGCCTGCCGCCCAGCCGGGGGGCGGCCCCGCGCTGAACCTGCGCAGCCCGGCCCACCGCACCGAGCGCGAGCTGCTGAAGCTGGCCCTCCAGCGCCCGGCCCTGGTCTCCCCGGCGTTCGACGCGTACGGGGGCGACGAGTTCACCGCCCCGCCCTACGCGGCCGTGCGCCAGGCCATCCAGGAGGCCGGCGGCGCCTCGCTCGGTACCGAGGACTATCTGGTCCGCGTACGTGACGCGGCCCCCAACGACACCGTCCGCGCGCTCGTCACGGAGCTGGCGGTCGAGGCCATCCACGCGAAGACGGTGGACGAGGTCTACGCGGGGGTGCAGCTGGTCCAGGTGCGGCTGCGCGCCGTCGACCGCCGGGTCCACGAGATCCAGGGCACGCTGTCCCGGCTGGGCCCGCAGGCCCCGCCGGAGCAACTGGCTGCGGTCCAGGAGGAGCTGTGGGTGCTCCAGCAGTACGGCCAGCGGCTGCGCAACCGCGGCGCCGAGGGCCTCTAGGCCCTCGGGAGTGTCGTCAAAGTAGCGTCGGCCGCCCGAAGGGCGGGGCTGGCGGGGCCTGGTGCGTGCGATCGCAAGGCGGAGGAGGGAATCGACGCGGAGCGTCGGTGACCGACGACAACGCGGCGAGCGTGCGTGCCAGGCCCCGCCAGCCAGACGGGACTTTGACGACACGACCTAGAGCCGCTTGAGCCAGTCCCCGCCCGGTATCTCGGTGCCCGACTCCCGCAGGTCACGGGCTAGCAGCGGCGACGCCAGGTAGACCCAGGCCCGGACCGGGGTGCCGTCGGGGCGCACGGCATCGCGGGCGATCCGGTCGTAGACGTTCCCCGGGCGGCCCGGGCCCCCGTACTCCTCCAGCACGTCCAGGGCGGCCAGCAGCTCCCCGTACGCACCCGGCGCCGCGGTGATCAGCTCCCCGACCACGACCGAACCCGGGCAGTCGACCGCGAAGGGATAGCCGGGACCTTCGTACAGGGCCGCGTCCGGGAGGCCGGCGGGCTCCTCCGAGACGGTTCGGCCGCGCAGGAACAGGTCGTGGTTGACCTCGCCCGGGCGCAGCGTCCCGTAGACGAAGAACGGGAGCGGTGCGGTCGGGTCTTGTGGCCGAACGACCGATGTCACGGGGCCCTCCCTGGGGTACGGCGGAACACTCCGCAGACCGGGACCAAGGTCCCGACCTGCCTGCGCCCCACCACCGTACGCACCGCTGTTACACGACCTCCCGGTGCCCGTGACCCTCCGGCGAGGCCGATGCCCGGATCGACTGCCCGGAGCTGCCGGCCCCGCTGCGGACGGCGGCCCTCGCCGGGGAGCGCACCACCTACCTGGACATGTCCGGGCCGCACCCGGCGGTCTGGGCCGCCCGGCCGGTCGGCGGGGCGCACGTGCTGTCCGTACGGCTGTCGCTGACCGACGACCGCGAGGAGCTGGCCGAGCTGGACCGCGGGCTCGTGGCGTACGGGGTGGTGGTCGTGGCGCTCGCGGCGGTCGGCGGGGCGCTGATCGCCAGCCGGCTGAGCAGGGAGCTGCGGACGGCGGCGGAGACGGCCCGCCGGATCAGCGCGGGCGAACTGGACGCGCGGATCGGGCTGTCCGGGGTGCCGGGGACGCGGGACGAGGTCGCCGAACTCTCCTCGGCGGTCGACACGATGGCCGCCAGCCTGCAGCAGCGCCTGGAGGCAGAACAGCGGTTCACGGCGGATGTGGCGCACGAGCTGAGGACCCCGCTGACGGGTCTGCACACCGCGGCCGAACTGCTGCCGCCCGGGCGTCCGACGGAGCTCGTACGGGACCGGGTCGCGGCGCTGCGGACCCTGACCGAGGACCTGCTGGAGGTGGCCCGGCTCGACGCCAACCGGGAGGAACCGCAGCTGGAGGCGCACCGGCTGGGGCCGCTGGTGGAGTCGATCACGCGGCGCTCGGGGGTGACGGCGCAGGTGGTGGGCGCGTCCGGGGCGGCTGGGGCGTCCGGTGCTTCCGGTACGGAGGCGGCGGGCACGGCGGAGGCGGCGTACGTCCGCACCGATGTACGGCGCTTCGAGCGCATCCTGACGAACCTGCTGGCCAACGCGCGGCGGCACGGCGGGGAGCCGGTCACCGTGACCGTGTCCGGGACCACGGTGACGGTCCGGGACCGGGGGCCGGGCTTCCCGGAGAAGCTGCTGCGCGAGGGACCGCAGCGGTTCCTGACCAGCGCCGCCGAGCGCGGCCAGGGCACGGGGCTCGGCCTGACCATCGCCCTCGGCCAGGCGCAGGTGATCGGCGCCCGGGTCACCCTCGAGAACCTGCCGCCTTCGGGAGCCTTGGCCACGGTGGTGCTTCCGCCGGCCTGACCCGCTTCCTCCCCGCGGTCACCCGGACGGCGAAGGCGGCCCGGATGGCCGAATAGGCGGCCTTGACCTGCGGAAACGACTCGGTGGCAGGCCGCTCGCGAGGGAATCTGACAGAACATCAGCAGGCGCGCGGCGGGCGGGCCGGGTTATCTCGGAGACACGACCCCGTGTCTCCAGGGAGTTCCCATGCGCCGACGTACGGCCCACGCGCTGACTGCCACCGCGATGACCTGCGCCGCTTTCGCCGGCCCCGTCGCCGGTGCGGTCGCCGCCGTGGATCTCGGCATGGTGAGCTTCGCTCCCGGAGACTTCGCCGCGCTGGAGGTGTGGCCGAAGTCCGCCGCCCCGGGCGCCACCGTCACCGTGAACACCACCGCCTGCGGGTCCGGCAGCCATGCCGAGGGTGATGCCACCACGGTGGGCGGCAGCCGGTTCAAGCTGGTCCCGGGGACCCACAAGGAGGTGGTCGTGGGGCAGTTCCAGGTCGCCCCCGGCACCCGCCCCGGCACCTACGGCATCGGGGCGACCTGCGCAAACGGCAAGTTCGCCACCGGCGACCTGGTCGTCACCGAACGCGGCCCGCAGGGCCACGTCCAGACCGGGGTGGGCGGTGGCACGACCACCACCACCGACCCCGCCAAGATCGCGGCGGGAGCGGCAGTGCTGGCCGCGACCGCCGTCGGCGGTACCTGGCTCCTGCGTCGCCGGGCGAGCGGCACGCGGAGCTGACGGACGCCCACCGCGGCTCCGGCCGCGGTCCGACCGGTACCGTCCCCCGTCGCCCGCCCCGCGAGGTCCCCCCGTTCGCGGGGCCGGGCGACGGCCAGTCACCCCGAAACGGAAGGCCGAGGGGGTACGCATGGGTGGCGATTTCCGCGGAGCCCGCCACGGAGGCCTCGTGGCCCTCGCCGCCTGTGTCGGCGTCTGGCTCGTGACCAGCGGCTCCCGCGAGCCCGTCGGGCCGCCGCTGCCCTCCCCCGCCGAGGCCCTGACGGCCGCCGGCGCCACGGGCCCGGGCATCGCGCCGCTCCCCGGATCGCCGCCCACGCGGATCCGGATCCCCTCCATCCGGGTCGACGCCCCGCTGACCGGGCTCGGCCTGCAGCCGGGCGGCAGCCTCGAAGTGCCCCCGCCCGACCGGCGGGACCTGGCCGGCTGGTACCGCGACGGGACCACCCCGGGCGCCACCGGCACGGCTGTCATCGCGGGGCACGTGGACGACGCCGCCGGGCCGGGGGTCTTCTACCACCTGGGCGCCCTGCACCGTGGGGCCGGCGTCGAGATCCGGCGCGCGGACGGCCGTACCGCCGTGTTCACGGTCCACGCGGTCGAGGTCTACGACGCCAAGGCCTTTCCCGACACGCGTGTGTACGGCCCTTCGGCGCGCGCCGAACTGCGGGTGATCACCTGCGGCGGCGGCTTCTCGCCGCGTACGGGCTACCGGGGCAACGTGGTCGTCTTCGCCCACCTCACCGGGACGTACTGAGCCGGCCCGGTCAGCCCCACTGTTCGAAGCCGAGCTTGATGACCAGCGCGCCCACCACCGTCAGCAGGACGCCGCGGACGAAGCCGCTGCCCTTCTTGAGGGCCATGCCGGCGCCGATCATGCCGCCGGCCAGGTTGAACACCGCCATCAGCGCGGCCAGCTGCCACAGCACCATGCCCTGGTACGCGAACATCGCGAGCGCCCCGGCGTTCGTGCAGACGTTGACGATCTTGGCGGTCGCGGAGGCGGTGACCAGGTCGAGGTGGAGCAGTGCGGTGAGCGCGAGCACCAGGAAGGTGCCGGTGCCCGGCCCGATGAGACCATCGTAGAAGCCGATGCCGAGCCCGGCGAGGCCGATGGCGAGCAGCACCCGCTGCCGGCTGACGGCCGAGGCGCTCGGGGCGGTGCCGAAGGCGGGCCGGAACAGCACGAAGGCGGCGACCACCACCAGCACCACCATGATCAGCGGGCGGAGCGCGTCCTTGCTGATGCCACCGGCCAGCGCGGCGCCACCCATCGAGCCGGCGAGCGCGGCGAGGCCGATGCGGACGGCGAGCTTCACGTCCACCGTGGTCTTGCGGAGGTAGGTCACGGCCGCGCCCGTGGTACCGACGATGGCGACGGCCTTGTTGGTGCCGAGGACGGTGGCCGGGTGGGCGTTCGGCAGGCCGAGCAGCAGGGCGGGCAGGAGCAGCAGGCCGCCGCCGCCCACCACCGCGTCGATCCAGCCGGCCGCCGCGGCGGCCACGCACAGCACGATGATCATGGTCGTTGATATGTCAGGCACGACCTGACCCTATGGAGCTGTCGCGTGCAGGTGCCATCAATCTCCGGAAACTTGCGCAAAGGTTGAGCTTCGCCCGGCGGGTGCCCGGTCCGGGGCCACCGGCGCCGCCGGGTCCACGGCCGCCGTCAGCACGCTGGCGGCCAGCACACTGGCCAGCCCCAGCCCGGCGGCGAGCACCGGGGGCCTACGGGGTTTGCGGTGCCGGGCCACCCGGCCGGCGGAGGCAGTGGCCGGTACGGGCGCGGACAGGGCGATGTGCAGCGGATGACGCATGGAGCGGTGGCCCCTCTCGGAAGCTGAAGTCGGAGGCTGCGGTCAGTACCTGCAGTCGGAAGCCGGAGTCAGAAGCCGAAGCACTCGGAATGGATGCGTCCGGCCGGCACCCCGGCCCGCAGCAGCCCGGCCTGCGCCGCCCCGGACATCCCGGGCGGCCCGCACAGGTACACGTCACGCTCGGCCAGGTCCGGCACCAGCGCGGCCAGCGCCTGCGGCGCGAGCGGATCGTAGGCGGCGCCCGAGGGCCCGAGCAGGTAGTGCAGCCCGGCCTGCCGTTCCGCGGCGATGGCCTCCAGCTCGGCGCGCAGTACGAGCTGTTCCTCGGCCCCGGCCCGGTAGAGCAGGGTGATGTCCCCGGGGCCGCCGGGCAGCGTCTCGAACAGGGCCCGCATCGGCGTGATCCCGACCCCGCCCGCGATCAGCAGCACCTTGGGCCGCGTCCGCCGGGCGGCGGTGAGCGCCCCGAACGGCCCGGTGGCCAGGACCCGCGTGCCGGGCCGCAGCCGGCGGATCCGGCGGGAGTGGCCGCCGAGCCCCTTGACGGTGATGCGCAGGGTGTTCCCGCGGACCGGCGCGGACAGCGAGAACGGCAGCGCGGTGTGCCACAGCCGCCGCTGGAGAAACCGCCAGCGCAGGAACTGGCCCGGCTCCGCGCGCAGTTCCGCGAGGTGCTCCCCGTACATGACGACGGAGACCACCCCCGGCCCCTCGGCCCTGACCTCCGCGACCCGCAGCGCGTGCCGCATGGCCTGCCGTACGGGGACGACGGCCCGGTACCACAGGAGCAGGACGGCGACCACGGTGTGGGCGAGCGCCCAGAACCAGGAGGCGAGGGCGAGATCGGGCCCGGCGAGCTGATGCCCGAAGGCGAGGGCGGCGGCGAGGTAGACGAGCAGGTGCACCCCGCGCCAGGTTTCGTGCGACACCCGGCGGCGTACCGCCCGGGCGGAGGTCACACCGACCGCGGCCAGGAGGACGGTCCCGGCCGCGGCGGCGGCGAGCGCGGGGTAGCCGAGCAGCTCCCGGGCGGCGGAGAGCACGTCGACCCCCTCGTGCACGGCGTATCCGAGCAGGGCGAAGAGCCCGTGCCCGAAGCAGAGGAGCAGTACATGACGGCCGCCGAGCGCGTGCCAGCGGGCGAGCCGGTCGGCGCCGACCCCGTGCTCGACGGCGGGCACCCGGGCCATCAGGAACAACAGCACCAGTACCCCGTACCCGGCGAACAGGCCGGTCAGGTGCGCGGCGGTGGCGAACAGCGCGTCGGGCCGGGCCGAGGGCCGTACCTGCACCGCCCAGAGCAGGGCCACCACCCCCGCCCCGCCCAGCATCCCGCCCCTGACCAGCACCGCCACATCTCGCATACGGGTCACGCTAAGGGCCCGGCGGACGGGTTTGATGATCCTTAAGGCGGCCTTGAGGGAGGCCTCACTGACGCTTAACCCGTGCGCTGAGGCCGGTGTTCCGTCCGGGTAACAACGGCGATGCGGCGGGGAAACAGCGGACCCGCACGCTCGGGGCATGACCTCGGAACAGCGTGTGGTGGTGATCGGCGGCGGCCTCGCGGGCCTGCGGCTCGCTGCGCGGCTGACCGGCGGTGCGGCGGTGACCGTCCTCGGCGAGGAGCCGCACGTTCCGTACAACCGGGTGCTGCTCGCCGAGGTCCTGGCGGGCCGGTACGCGCCGGAGGTGGCCGCCCTCCCGGCGGTCGGTCCGGCGCTGCGACGGGGGGTCCGTGCCGTCCGCATCGACCGCGCCGACCGGACGGTCCACTGCGACGACGGCGCGGCGCTGGCGTACGACACGCTGGTGCTGGCCACCGGGTCCAACCCGGTGCTGCCGCCACTGCGCGGGCTGTTCGAGCCCGAGGGGCGGGAACTCCCCGACGGGGTCCACGCGTTCCGCACGATGGACGACTGCCTCGCGCTCTCGGCGGCCGTCCGTCCGGGCGTGCGGGCGGTGGTGATCGGCGGGGGCCTGCTGGGCGTCTCGGCGGCCAGGGCGCTGGCCGCGCGGGGTGCGCAGGTGGTCCTGGCCCAGCAGGCCGCACGCCTGATGGAACGGCAGCTGGACGCCGAGGCGTCCGCTCTGCTGCACGCCCACCTCGAAGCCCTGGGCGTGGAGATCCACACGGAGTGCCGCGTCCGCGGCCTGACCACCTCGCCTGCGGCTCCGCGGACGACGGCGCAGCGCAGGGTCACCGGGGTCGAGCTCGCCGACGGCTATCGGCTCGACGCCGATCTCGTCGTGCTCGCCTGCGGTGTACGGCCCCGCACCGGGCTCGCCCAGGCCGCCGGGCTCGAGGTGCGCAAGGGCATCGTGGTCGACGACCGGCTGCGCTCCAGCGACCCCCGGATCCACGCCATCGGCGACTGCGCCGAGCACGCCGGCCAGGTGTACGGCCTGGCGGGAGCCGCGCTGGAGCAGGCCGACGTCCTCGCCGGCGTCCTGGCCGGCGCGGACACCGCGTACACCGGCACCCGCGCCCTCACCCGGCTCACCCTCACCACCGCCGGAGGCAGCGGCCCCTTCGACCTCGCCTGCTTCGGCGAGACGACCCCCCGCCCCGGCGACGACGTGGTCCGCTTCGCCGACGCCACCCGGCGGACCTACCGCACGGTCGTCCTCCGCGACGACCGCCTGGTCGGCGGGGTCCTGCTCGGCGAACTCTCCACCGTGGGCGCCGTCGCCCGCACCTGGGAGGGCGACGAGGCACCCCACGACCTGTTCCACCTGCTCACCGACGACGGAGGCCACTGACATGACCGAGCCCCTGCCCGCGATCGTGCTCATCGGGCACGGCATGGTCGGCCAGCGCTACCTGGAGGCGCTCGCCGAGCGCGGTGCGACCCGGTCCCACCGGATCACCGTCCTCTGCGAGGAGCCCCGGCCCGCCTACGACCGCGTCCACCTGACCTCGTACTTCTCCGGCAGCACCGCCGAGGACCTGTCCATGACGCCGCCCGGTTTCATGGAGGAGCACGGCATCGGCCTCCACCTCGGCGACCCCGCCGAGGCCATCGACCGGGACGCCCGTACCGTCACCTCCCGCTCCGGCCGCGTCTTCCCGTACGACGTCCTGGTCCTGGCCACCGGCAGCTTCCCCTTCGTGCCGCCCGTCCCCGGCAAGGACGCCCCCGGCTGCTTCGTCTACCGCACCATCGAGGACCTCCTCGCCATCGAGGAGTACGCGAAGGACCGCACCCGCGGCGCGGTGGTCGGCGGCGGCCTCCTCGGGCTCGAAGCCGCCGGCGCCCTCCAGGGGCTCGGACTCGCCACCCGGATCGTGGAGTTCGCCCCGCGCCTGATGCCCGTCCAGGTCGACGAGGGCGGCGGCGCCGCCCTGCTGCGCACCATCGAGTCCATGGGGCTGACCGTCCACACCGGTGTCGGCACCCAGGAGGTGCGGACCGGCGAGGACGGCCACGTCGACGGCATGCTGCTCTCCGACGGCTCCGCCGTCGATACCGACCTCGTCGTCTTCTCCGCCGGTGTCCGCCCCCGCGACCAGCTGGCCCGCGACTCGGGACTGGACGTCGGCGAGCGCGGTGGCATCGCGGTGGACTCCCGCTGCCGCACCTCCGACCCGCACGTCTACGCCATCGGCGAGTGCGCGCTGGCCTCCGACGGCCGCGTCTACGGCCTGGTCGCCCCCGGTTACGAGATGGCCGAGACGGCCGCCGACGATCTGCTGGGCCGGGAGAAGGAGTTCACCGGAGCCGATCTCTCCACCAAGCTCAAGCTGCTCGGCGTGGACGTGGCCTCCTTCGGTGACGCGCACGGCAGCGCCCCGGGCAGCCTCGACGTCGTCTGGTCCGACTCCCGCTCCGGCGTCTACAAGAAGCTGGTGGTCTCCCCGGACGGGGTCCTGCTCGGCGGGGTCCTGGTCGGCGACGCCGACTCGTACGGTCTGCTGCGCCCGCTCACCGGCAGCGTGCCGCCCGTCGCACCCGAGCAGCTGGTCCTGCCCGCCGGTCTCGGCGCGCCCGTCGCGCTCGGCCCGTCCTCGCTCCCCGACCACGCGGTGATCTGCTCCTGCCACAACGTCACCAAGAAGGCCATCACCGCCTACTCCACCCTCCCCGAGGTGAAGAAGTGCACCAAGGCGGGCACCGGCTGCGGCGGTTGCCTCAAGGTGATCGGTCAGCTGCTGCCGGCCTCCGCCGACAAGGGGCTGTGCGGCTGCTTCCCCTTCACCCGTGCCGAGCTCTACGAGATCGTCCGCACCCTCCGCCTGACCTCGTACCAGCAGCTCCTCGACGGCCACGGCCGCCCCGAGGCCCGCGGCGGCGACGGCTGTGAGGTGTGCAAGCCCACCGTCGGCTCGATCATCGCCTCGCTCGCCCCGACCGTCGGCGCCAGCGGCTACGTCCTGGAGGGGGAGCAGGCCGCCCTCCAGGACACCAACGACCACTTCCTCGCGAACATGCAGCGCAACGGCTCCTACTCGGTCGTCCCCCGCATCCCCGGCGGTGAGATCACCCCCGACAAGCTGATCGTGATCGGCGAGGTGGCCCGCGACTTCGGCCTCTACACGAAGATCACCGGCGGTCAGCGGATCGACCTCTTCGGCGCGAGCGTGGACCAGCTCCCGCGGATCTGGGCCCGGCTCGTCGACGCCGGATTCGAGTCCGGGCACGCCTACGGGAAGGCCCTGCGGACGGTGAAGTCCTGCGTGGGGCAGACCTGGTGCCGCTACGGGGTGCAGGACAGCGTACGGATGGCCATCGACCTGGAGCTGCGCTACCGGGGACTGCGCGCCCCGCACAAGCTCAAGTCGGCGGTCTCCGGATGCGCCCGCGAGTGCGCGGAGGCGCAGAGCAAGGACTTCGGGGTCATCGCGACGGCGAGCGGCTGGAACCTCTACGTGGGCGGCAACGGCGGAGCCACCCCGCGCCACGCCGACCTCCTCGCCCAGGACCTGTCGGACGCGGAACTGGTCCGGCTGATCGACCGGTTCCTGATGTTCTACATCCGCACCGCCGACCGGCTGGAGCGGACCTCGACCTGGCTGGAGCGGCTGGAGGGCGGCCTGGCCCATCTGCGGGACGTGGTCGTGCACGACTCGCTGGGGCTGTGCGCGGAGCTGGAGGCCCTGATGGCCGACCACGTGGCGCACTACCGCGACGAGTGGGCCGAGACGCTCCAGGACCCGGAGCGGCTGCGCCGGTTCGTGTCCTTCGTCAACGCGCCCGGCGCCCCCGACCCGACCGTGAAGTTCGTCCCCGAGCGCGACCAGGTCAAGCCCGACCTGGCCGTTCTGACCATAGGAGGAGCTGTCCGATGACCATCGAACTGCGGGTGGCCGAAGGCTGGCTGACGGTGTGCGAGCTGTCCGCGCTCGTCCCCGGGCGCGGGGTCGCGGCCCTGCTGCCCGACGGGAGCCAGGCCGCGGTGTTCGTCGACCGCGCGGGGCGCCCGTACGCCATCGGCAACCAGGACCCCTTCACGGGCGCTCAGGTGCTGTCGCGGGGGCTGCTGGGGAGCGCGGCGGGCAGGCCGTTCGTGGCCTCGCCGCTGCTGAAGCAGCGCTTCGACCTGGAGTCGGGGCGATGCCTGGACGACGAGGAGGTGGCGGTCCGGACCTACCCGGTGCGGACCGCCGCGACCTCGTAGCTGGCATCAGCCCTGGATGGCGGCCGGGTCCATCCAGACGTACTCCCACACGTGGTGGTCCAGGTCCTCGAAGGCGCGGCCGTACATGAAGCCCATGTCCATGGCCGGTCGCGGCTCGATGGCGCCCGCCGCGAGAGCGCCGTCCACGATCTCGTCGACCTTGGCGCGGCTGTCGGCGCTCAGCGCGACCATCACCTCGGTGGTCTTCGCGGCGTCGGCGACCGGCTTGGTGGCGAACTGCTTGAACTTCTCCTCGGTCAGCAGCATCGCGAAGATGGTGTCGCTGATCACCAGGGAGGCGGCGGTCTCGTCGGAGAACTGCGGGTTGAAGGAGTAGCCGAGCTTCTCCCAGAAGGCCCTGGTGGCGTCCAGGTCCTTGACCGGCAGGTTTACGAAGATCATCTGGGGCTGGGGCATCTCGGTCTCTCTTCTCTCACGCGGTGTTCGCTGCTTCGAGAGGTAGACCGGGGGCCGCGAGAAAACTCATCGCTCCCCGCAAAGTTTTCCCGAGATTTCTTCCCGACCCTGCCCGGCAGCACGAAACCGCAGGTCAGGCCACCGAGCGCAGCTCCAGTGCGGCCAGCGGGACGAAGCCGAGGCCGTCCTCGCTCGCCATGGACGCCTCAGGGCCCGCGAGCCGCTTGTGCAGGGCCAGCGCGATCCGCTCGCCCTGCGCCTTGGCCCGCTCGGCGTTCGGCCCCCGGTGCAGGCCGTCGACGGTCGCGTGCCACAGCTGTACCCAGCGCCCGAAGTCGGCGGCGGTCAGTGCCCGCGCCGAGTTCAGGGCGGCGTGCGGGGCGAAGGCGTCCCGCCGGTACTCGGCGGTGCGGAAGAGGGCCCGCTCCCAGAAGTCGGTGATCCGGGGCAGGTGGGCCTCGAGGTCCGTGCCGGCGATCTCGGTGAAGAAGGGCCCGATCCCGCGATCGGCGAAGGCCGCCGTGTAGAAGCGGCGCAGCACGACGTCGAGGTCGGCGCGGCCCGAGATGTCGTCGGCGGCGGCGAAGTGGTTCATTGCTCCACCATCCTTCCCCACGACGGGCCTCCCCAGGGGAGAAAGTCCCGCGGTACGTCACATCGTGCCGGTGCGTGGTCCGCCCGGGCGGTCACGGTCGGTCACGGGCAGGAGCGCGGGATGCGCGGGCTCGGCCGGTCCGGCGAAGGGGACCGGCAGGCGCGCCGCGGTGGCCGATGCCGAGCGGGTCACCGAGGCCTTGGCGGGCGCCGGCGCCGTGCGAACGCCGGCTGCCGCACGCCGATTTCGACCTGCGCACGCACCGGCCGGGGAAATCAGCCACCTTCCGGAAAGGGCGCTTCGCCGCCCTGAAATCTCTGCCGCAGGATTGAACCTCGACCGGTCGCTCGGGCGTAATGAGGAATTGGCGCCACGTCAACTGGCGTCTCCTAGGTTCCTCGACGCGTGCGACCCCGCGTCCGACCGGCCGCGGGGCCTTCCTCCCACAGGAGTGACCGTGGAACGTCGTACCTTCCTGCGCGGCGCTGTAATCGGTTCGTCGGCCGCCGCCTTCGGCGGCACGTTGATGCACGGGGCCGCCTACGCGGCGCCCGCCCAGCCCGGCGCCGGGCCGTACGGAGCACTCGGAGCGGCGGACGCGAACGGCATCCAGCTGCCCGCCGGCTTCAGCAGCCGGGTGATCGCCCGCTCGAGCCAGACCGTCAGCGGCACCTCGTACACCTGGCACAGCGCCCCGGACGGCGGCGCTTGCTTCGCGGACGGCACGGGCTGGATCTACGTGTCGAACTCGGAGATCAACCCGTCCGGCGGCGCGAGCGCGGTCAAGTTCAACTCCTCCGGCACCATCACCGGCGCCTACCGGATCCTCTCCAACACCCGGCAGAACTGCGCGGGCGGCAAGACCCCGTGGAACACCTGGCTCTCCTGTGAGGAGGTCAGCCTCGGCTACGTCTACGAGACCGACCCGTACGGCGTGAACGCGGCCGTCCAGCGCCCGGCGATGGGCCGGTTCAAGCACGAGGCGGCCGCCGCCGACCCGGTCCGCCAGGTGATCTACCTGACGGAGGACGAGACGAGCGGCTGCTTCTACCGCTTCATCCCGACCACCTGGGGAAACCTTTCCTCGGGCACCCTCCAGGTCCTCAAGGCCGGTACGGCCACCTCCGGTTCCTTCACCTGGGCCAACGTCCCGGACCCGGACGGCTCCCCGACCACCACCCGCACCCAGGTCTCCGGCTCCAAGAAGTTCAACGGCGGCGAGGGCTGCCACTACGCCAACGACACGGTCTGGTTCACCACCAAGGGCGACAACCGCGTCTGGCAGCTCAACCTCGCCAACAGCACGTACGAGCTGGCGTACGACGACTCCCTCGTGCCCGGCGGCGCGGCCCCGCTGACGGGTGTCGACAACGTCACCGGGTCCTCCTACGGCGACCTGTACGTCGCCGAGGACGGCGGCAACATGGAGATCTGCGTGATCACTCCGGACGACGTGGTGGCGCCGTTCCTGCGGATCACCGGCCAGTCCTCCTCGGAGATCACCGGCCCGGCCTTCTCCCCGGCCGGCAACCGGCTCTACTTCTCCAGCCAGCGCGGTACGAGCGGCAGCTCGTCGGCGGGCATCACGTACGAGGTGACGGGCCCCTTCCGCACCTGAGCCCCACACCACCGCGGCCCCCGGCGCCCAGCCGGGGGCCGCACCGTTTCACGAGGCCACGGCGCCGCCCTTGAGGAGGGCCGCGCCCAGCGGGGTCACCGTGTGCAGCACCGCGTTCCCGTGGCGGAGGGTGGTGACCAGGCCCGCCTCGCGCATCACGCAGGCGTGCTGGCTCGCCGAGGCCAGCGAGACCCCGGCCCGGCGGGCCAGTTCGCTGGTGGTGGCGCCGTCGCCGATGGCCCGCAGCACCACCGAGCGGGTGTGCCCCACCAGCTTGCCCAGCGTGCGCTGGCGCTGCTCCTCGACGTGGACGGTGCGCGCCGCCTCGCCCCCCGTGGGGGCCGAGGCCAGGTGCGAGGCGGCCGGATAGACCAGCACCGGCGGCAGCTCCGGATCGTGCAGGGTCACTGCGGTGCGCCGGCAGAAGAAGGACGGCTGGAGCAACAGCCCGCGCCCCCGCAGCCGTACGTCGCGGTCCACGGGGTAGTCGCACTCCAGCACCGGGGCCCGCCAGCGCAGCATCGGCGGCAGCGAGGCCAGCAGTTCGTCCGCGCCCCCGTCCAGCAGGGCCCGGCCGCGCGCGGCCCGCTCGGCCTCTATCTGGGCCTGTATGTGGGTCCAGTACGGCTCCACGGCCGCCCGGTGGTACCCGCGCAGCTCGCCCAGGAGCCTCGGCAGGTGCTTGGTGCCGCCGTCCATGAACTCCCGTAACCGCGGCGCCGGCGACGTCCCGGCAACCGCTCCGGCAACCGCTCCCGCTCCGGACCCGCCGCCGAGCAGCACGAGCTCGCGCCGCATCCGCTCGGGCCGGATCCCGCGCAGTGCGTCGAGCGCCACGTCCCACCCGTACTGCCCCTCCACGGGGGTCAGGAAATCGGGGAAATAGCCGCGTGCCGGTATGAGCATGCCCAGCATGCGTGTTTCACTATTCAACCGGCTCCGAGTTTCCGTGCGCCATTCACCGAACAACCGGGCATCACGCCGGTCCCTTAAACGGTGAAAGCTGAGAATCGTTTCCCACAACGCATCGGGACGCCCTGCCATCCGTACGCGTGCCAGGTCCACTCCAGTGAAATGGATACGCAGCACCGAACCCCCACCTGTGCAACCGCAATCCCCCCGCCCCATGAGTATGCATGCCGTCACACGTGGTCACCACGCCCTTTCGGCCACAGTTGAAACCCCTTTCGGCAGGGGCGTGACAACCGAAATCCTGTACTCCGCCGGGCACACTCCGATGCGACCGAAACGCTCCGTGAAGGCCGTGGGGGGCTTTGCGGGGCCTGGCGGTCGGTCGCACCGGGAAGCGCCGACGTGCCCGGCAGAATGACAGCGGCGGTGGACGGGTGGGGATCCGTCCACCGCCTGCTGGCGTAAAGATTTGTTGAACAGCAAAAAATAGGCGCGCCCGCCACCGGGCAGTCAGGGAACCCGGGGGCAGGCGCGGTCTATGGGGCCCTTCTCAGGGCCGGGGATCAGCGGCTGTCGCTGCCCTTCGCCTCGGCGGCCGCACGACCGGCCTCCAGGCGCGCCACCGGAATCCGGAAGGGCGAGCAGGAGACGTAGTCGAGGCCGACCTCGTGGAAGAAGTGGACGGACTCGGGGTCACCGCCGTGCTCGCCGCAGACACCGAGCTTGAGGTCGGGACGGGCGGCCCGGCCGGCCTCGGCGGCGCTGCGGACCAGCGCGCCGACGCCGTCCTTGTCGATGGTCTCGAAGGGCGAGACCCCGAAGATGCCCTTCTCCAGGTACGCGGTGAAGAAGCTGGCCTCGACGTCGTCGCGGGAGAAGCCCCACACCGTCTGGGTCAGGTCGTTCGTACCGAAGGAGAAGAACTCCGCGGCCTCCGCGATCTGGCCGGCCGTCAGGGCGGCGCGCGGCAGCTCGATCATCGTGCCGATGGTCAGCTTGAGGTTCGTGCCGGTGGCGGCCTCGACCTCGGCGATGATCGCGTCGGCCTCCTCGCGGACGATCTCCAGCTCCTGGACGGTGCCCACGAGCGGAACCATGATCTCGGCGCGCGGGTCGCCCTTGGCGTTCTTGCGCTCGGCGGCGGCCTCGGCGATGGCCCGCACCTGCATGGCGAACAGACCGGGGATGACCAGGCCCAGGCGGACACCGCGCAGACCCAGCATCGGGTTCTGCTCGTGCAGCTTGTGCACGGCCTGGAGCAGGCGCAGGTCGTTCTCGTTGGCGTCCTTGCGGGACTCGGCGAGGGCGACGCGCACCGACAGCTCGGTGATGTCGGGCAGGAACTCGTGCAGCGGCGGGTCGAGCAGGCGGACGGTGACGGGCAGGCCGTCCATCGCCTCGAACAGCTCGACGAAGTCCTTCTTCTGCAGCGGCAGGAGGGCACTGAGTGCCGACTCCCGCTCGCCGTCGGTGTCCGCGAGGATCAGGCGCTCGACCATCTCGCGGCGCTCGCCGAGGAACATGTGCTCGGTGCGGCACAGGCCGATGCCCTGGGCGCCGAAGCGGCGGGCGCGCAGCGCGTCCTCGGCGTTGTCGGCGTTGGCGCGCACGCGCAGGCGGCGTACCCGGTCCGCGTACGCCATGATCCGGTGCACGGCGGCGACCAGTTCGTCGGCGTCGTCGGCGCCGGCGTGCATCCGGCCCTCGAAGTACTCGACGACCGGGGACGGTACGACGGGTACCTCACCGAGGTAGACCTTGCCGGTGGAGCCGTCGATGGAGACGACGTCGCCCTCTTCGATGACCGTGTCGCCGACCGTCATGCGGCGGCGCTTGGTGTCGACGTCGAGCTCCTCGGCGCCGCAGACACAGGTCTTGCCCATGCCGCGGGCGACGACGGCCGCGTGCGAGGTCTTGCCGCCGCGCGAGGTCAGGATGCCCTCGGAGGCGATCATGCCGTCCAGGTCGTCCGGGTTGGTCTCGCGGCGGATCAGGATGACCTTCTCGCCGGAGCGGGACCACTTGACGGCCGTGTACGAGTCGAAGACGGCCTTGCCGACCGCCGCGCCCGGGGAGGCGGCGATGCCGCGGCCGAGCAGCTCGGTCTTCGCATTCTCGTCGAAGCGCGGGAACATCAGCTGGGCCAGCTGGTGGCCGGTGACGCGCTGGAGGGCCTCGGCCTCGTCGATCAGGCCCTGGTCCACGAGCTGGGTGGCGATGCGGAAGGCGGCGCCGGCGGTGCGCTTGCCGACGCGGGTCTGGAGCATCCACAGCTGGCCGCGCTCGATGGTGAACTCGATGTCGCAGAGATCCTTGTAGTGGTTCTCCAGCGTCGTCATGATCGTCATGAGCTGGTCGTACGAAGCCTTGTCGATGGCCTCCAGGTCCGCGAGCGGCACGGTGTTGCGGATGCCCGCGACCACGTCCTCGCCCTGGGCGTTCTGGAGGTAGTCGCCGTAGACGCCCGCGTGGCCGCTGGCGGGGTCGCGAGTGAAGGCGACGCCGGTGCCGGAGTCGGGGCCCAGGTTGCCGAAGACCATGGAGCAGATGTTGACCGCGGTGCCCAGGTCGCTCGGGATGCGCTCCTGGCGGCGGTAGAGCTTGGCGCGGTCGGTGTTCCACGAGTTGAAGACGGCCTCGACGGCGAGGTCCATCTGCTCGCGGGCGTCCTGCGGGAACTCGCGGCCGGCGTCCTTGGCCACGATCTTCTTGAAGACCTTGACCAGCTTCTTCAGGTCGGCGGCGTCGAGGTCGGTGTCGACGGTGACCTTCTTGGCGGCCTTGGCCTCGTCGAGGGCGTCCTCGAAGAGCTCGCCCTCGACGCCGAGGACGGTCTTGCCGAACATCTGGATGAGGCGGCGGTACGAGTCCCACGCGAAGCGCTCGTCACCGGCCTGGGAGGCAAGGCCGGTCACGGACTCGTCGGAGAGGCCGATGTTGAGGACGGTGTCCATCATGCCGGGCATCGAGAACTTGGCGCCGGAGCGCACGGAGACCAGCAGCGGGTCGTCCGACTGGCCGAGCTTCTTGCCCATCTTCGTCTCGAGGGCGGCAAGGTGGGCGCTGACCTCGTCGCGCAGCTCGGCCGGGGCCGTGCCGCTCTCGAGGTAGACCTTGCAGGCCTCGGTGGTGATGGTGAAGCCGGGAGGGACCGGCAGACCCAGGTTGGTCATCTCGGCGAGGTTGGCTCCCTTGCCGCCGAGAAGGTCCTTGAGGTCGCGGTTGCCCTCGGTGAAGTCGTAGACGAACTTCTGATCTTTGTTTTCCGACACGGGTCTCGACTCCTCGAGGCTCGGTGGCTGCCCTGACGGCCAGGAACATACCCAGATCGAAGGCTTCTGGGTACGTCCACTTGGTCGTCATGCGGCTGTAACCACCCGTGCGCCACCAGATCGAAAGTAACTCATGGGTAATCAGAAGGTACGAAGATCCTTCACTTCCCGAAGGGGGAGGGGGCTTTTGAGGCCTGATCACGCTCGGATGAGCGATCATCGATACATTTGCGTTCAAGTATTGAATGCACAAAGGGTGGCACCCAGTGCCACCCTTTGAAAGTCTTACCCGTGACTTTGGTGCTCATCTGAGCGAAACCCCACCCATGCGTGGCGTATATCACGCAACACGGAGGGCGATTTGTCAGCCTCCGGAGGTGTCCAGTTCGGCTTCCTCGCTGACGCCCGCGCAGTCGTACGGGTCCTTCAGCCAGCCGTCCGGCAGGACAACTCGGTTGTTTCCGGACGTCCGGCCCCGCGGGCCGTCCGCGCTCTCGGGCCACGCCTGATCCAGATCCAGCTCGCTCAGATGAGCATCCAGCTCGGCCAGCGAAGAGGTCACCGCGAGCCTCTTGCGCATCTCGGATCCGACCGAGAAGCCCTTGAGGTACCAGGCCACGTGCTTACGGAAGTCGATCACCCCGCGCGTCTCGTCGCCGATCCACTCCCCCAGCAGCTGTGCGTGGCGGTGCATGGTGCCCGCGACCTCGCGCAGCGTCGGCTTGTGGAAGTCCTCGGGACGGCCCTCGAAGGCCGCCACCAGGTCGTTGAACAGCCACGGCCGCCCCAGGCAGCCCCGGCCCACGACCACGCCGTCACAGCCGGTCTCGCGGACCATCCGCAGCGCGTCCTCCGCGCACCAGATGTCGCCGTTGCCGAGCACCGGGATCTCCGGCACGTGCTCCTTGAGCCGCGCGATGGCGTCCCAGTCGGCGGTGCCGCCGTAGTGCTGGGCCGTGGTGCGCCCGTGCAGGGCTATCGCCGTGACCCCCTCCTCGACGGCGATCCGGCCGG
Organism: Streptomyces sp. NBC_01546; assembly: GCF_045208355.1. Taxonomy (NCBI): domain Bacteria; kingdom Bacillati; phylum Actinomycetota; class Actinomycetes; order Kitasatosporales; family Streptomycetaceae; genus Streptomyces; species Streptomyces sp. NBC_01546. The sequence goes on along the minus strand of NZ_CP109379.1, from coordinate 5,447,903 downwards.
CGTCGAGGTAGGTGAGGTGGTCGTCGTTGATGCCCTTGCGCATCTTCATCGTCACCGGGAGGTCGCCGGCGCCGGCCACGGCCTCGCGCAGGATCGCGCGCAGCAGGTTCCGCTTGTACGGGAGGGCGGAGCCGCCGCCCTTGCGGGTCACCTTGGGGACCGGGCAGCCGAAGTTGAGGTCGATGTGGTCGGCACGGTCCTCTTCGACGATCATGCGGACCGCCTTGCCGACCGTCGCCGGGTCGACTCCGTACAGCTGGATCGAGCGAGGCTTCTCGGTCTCGTCGAAGTGGATCAGCTGCATGGTCTTCTCGTTGCGCTCGACCAGGGCGCGGGTCGTGATCATCTCGCTCACGAACAGCCCCTTGCCGCCCGAGAACTCCCGGCAGAGGGTACGGAACGGGGCATTGGTGATGCCGGCCATCGGCGCGAGCACCACCGGGGGCTGCACGGTGTGCGGGCCGATCGCGAGGGGCGGAGGGAGCGTGGTCATCCGCCCATTGTCCCGCATGCCGGGGCGGTGCGGCAGACGTACCATCGGCGGCATGATCGAGCCGAGTCAGCCGAGTCGCCGGCAGCGCATGGTCGTCCTGGCGATCTGTTGCATGAGCCTCCTGATCGTGAGCCTCGACAACACCGTCCTCAATGTCGCGCTGCCCTCTATGCGCCGCGATCTGAACGCCTCGGTCGCGGGGATGCAGTGGACGATCGACGCCTACACGCTCGTGCTGGCGTCGCTGCTGATGCTCGCGGGCTCCACCGCGGACCGGATCGGCCGCCGCAAGGTGTTCGTCGCCGGTCTGGTCCTCTTCAGCGTCGGCTCGCTGCTGTGCTCGCTGGCCCCCACCCTCGACTGGCTCATCGCCTACCGCATGGTGCAGGCGGTCGGCGGCGCGATGCTCAACCCGGTGGCCATGTCGATCATCACCAACACCTTCACCGAGCCCGCCGAGCGCGCGCGGGCCATCGGGGTGTGGGGCGCGGTCGCGGGCATCTCCATGGCCGCGGGCCCGCTGGTCGGCGGGGTACTGGTGGATTCGGTGGGCTGGCGCTCCATCTTCTGGGTGAACCTGCCGGTCGGTCTGGTCGCTCTCGCCCTGACCCTGCGCCACGTGCCCGAGTCCCGCGCGGCCCGGCCGCGCCGGGTGGACCCGGTGGGCCAGCTGCTGGTCATGGCGCTGCTGGGCAGTCTGACGTACGGGATCATCGAGGCGCCGGCCGCGGGCTGGCGCTCGCCGCTGATCATGGGCTGCGCCCTGGTGGCCGTCGCCTCGCTGGTGGGGCTGCTGCGCTACGAGCCCCGGCGCGAGGAGCCGCTGATCGATTTCCGGTTCTTCCGGAGCGCGCCCTTCAGCGGGGCCACGGTGATCGCCGTGAGCGCCTTCGCCGGGATGGCCGGGTTCCTCTTCCTGAACACCCTGTACCTCCAGGAGGTGCTGGGGCTGGACGCGCTGCACGCCGGGCTCTACATGCTGCCGATGGCCGCGATGACCATGCTCGTCGCGCCTCTGTCGGGCCGGCTGGTGGGCAGCAGGGGGCCGCGGCTGCCCATGCTGATCGCCGGCGTCGCGATGGCGGCGAGCGGGCTGCTCTTCGCGGCCTTCCGGGCCGAGACGTCCACGGCGCTGATGTTCACCGGGTACGTGCTGTTCGGGCTCGGCTTCGGCATGGTGAACGCGCCGGTCACCAATACGGCGGTCTCCGGGATGCCGCGGTCCCAGGCGGGGGTCGCGGCCGCCATCGCCTCCACCAGCCGGCAGACCGGGAGCACCCTCGGCGTCGCGGTCGTCGGTGCGGTCCTGGCGGCCGGTCTGGCGCGCGGTTCCGACTTCGCCGGGTCGGCCGCCCCGGCCTGGTGGATCATCACGGTCTGCGGGCTGCTGGTCCTGGTGGTGGGCGCGGCGTCGAGCGGCCAGTGGGCCCGCTCGACGGCGGAGCGCACGGCCCGCACCCTGGATCCGGCCGGCGCCCGCGTTCCCGCGGCCCCGCGGGCGTCGGAGCCCGGCCACTGAGCCACCCGGCCCATCGGGCTACGCGTTCACCTGGCTTCTCGTTCACCGGCTGCTCGTTCACCGGGCTGCCCGTCCAAGGCTGCTCGGGCCACCGGGCTACTCGTCGCAGTTGACGTCGTCCCCGTGGGCGTCGATCCGTGCCAGCAGGGCGCGCAGGGTCTCCTGATCGGCGGCCGAGAGGTCCGCGAAGAGGCCCTGCTCGACCTCGTCGAGCGCCGCGTTCGTCTTGCCGAGCACGGTGGATCCGGCGGTGGTGATGGCCACGTTGTGGCGGCGCCGGTCGGCCGGGTCCCGGCGGCGTTCGGCCAGGCCGTCGCCCTCCAGGTCGTTCAGGATCCCGACGAGCACGCTCGGGTCCACCTCCAGCCGCTCGGCGAGCGCCCGCTGGCTGACGGGGCCGTCCTCCAGATGCATCAGCGTCATCGCGTGGCGCGGCGTGAGTCCGGCCGCGCTGAGCGCCTTCTTCATCCGGGTCTGGGTGACCGATCCGTGCCAGGCCAGCAGCAGGCCCAGCCGCTGCGGAGGGTGCGATCCGTCCTGATCTGCCGTCATGGTCCACATCGTAGCAATCGAGAAATGATTGCGTCGGAGATACCGTTGATGCTATTCAATGATCCTGCATCTTCGACCATTGGAGTCCTCCATGTTCATCGCCTACGCCGTCGTCGGTGGCCTGCTCGCCCTGGTCCTCACCGCCTCCGCCACCTTCACGCTCCAGCGCAACGACCAGATCGTCGCCAGCATGCGGAAGGTCCAGGTCCCGGACTCCTGGCTGCCACGCCTGGCCACCCTCAAGGCCGCAGGTGCGATCGGACTGGTCGCGGGCCTGTGGTTCACGCCGCTCGGCATCGCGGCCGCCATCGGCGTGACCCTCTACTTCATCTGCGCGGTCATCAGCCACCTCCGCGTCAAGGACTACGAGCTCGCACCTGCCGCCGTCCTCGCCGTGGTCGCGGCCGCCGCCCTGATCCTGCGGGTCCTGTCGTAGCCCCCTCACACTGACGAGTGACAGATATTGAAATCTGTCACTCGTCATGTCATTCTCGTTCCATGACGACGAACGAGAGCACCACCCACGGGCACCCTGTCCACGAGAACCCTGTCCACCGCCGCCTCGGCACCACCGGGCCGGCCGTCTTCCCGCTCGGCCTCGGCTGCATGGGGATGTCCGCCCTGTACGGGGAGGCCGACCGCGCGGAGTCCATCGCCACCATCCACGCTGCCCTGGACGCAGGCGTGACGCTGCTCGACACCGGCGACTTCTACGGCATGGGCCACAACGAACTGCTGATCAACGAAGCCCTGCGCACCGCACCCGCCGCGGCTCGCGAGCAGGCGCTGACCAGCGTCAAGTTCGGCGCCCTGCGCACGGTCGAGGGCGGCTTCACCGGCTACGACGGGCGGCCCGAGGCCGTCAAGAACTTCCTGGCCTACTCGCTCCAGCGGCTCGGCCGGGACCACATCGACATCTACCGCATCGCCCGGGTGGACCCGGACGTCCCGATCGAGGAGACCGTCGGGGCCATCGCCGAGGCGGTCGAGGCCGGGCACGTGCGCCACATCGGCCTCTCCGAGGTCGGCGCGGACACCCTGCGCCGGGCCGCCGCCGTCGCCCCGATCGCCGATCTGCAGATCGAGTACTCGCTCATCTCCCGCGGCATCGAGGACGAGATCCTGCCGACCGCCCGGGAGCTCGGGATAGGGGTCACGGCGTACGGGGTGCTGTCCCGCGGCCTGATCAGCGGCCACTTCACCCGCGACCGCGCGCTGGCCCCGGGCGACTTCCGCGGGATGAGCCCGCGCTTCCAGGGGGACAACCTCGACCGCAACCTCGACCTGGTCGACGCCCTGCGCAAGGTGGCGGAGGGCAAGGGCGTGAGCGTGGCGCAGACCGCCATCGCCTGGGTCCTGTCGCGCGGCGAGGACATCGTGCCGCTGGTCGGTGCCCGGCGCCGGGACCGGCTCGCCGAGGCACTGGGTGCCATGGACATCACGCTGAGCGCCGCCGATCTGGCCGCCATCGAGGAGGCCGTGCCCGTCGGCGCCGCGGCGGGCGAGCGGTATCCGGCGGCCCAGATGGCCCACCTCGACAGCGAACACTGACCTGGCGGTACGGTCGTACCCATGCCCCCCGCTGCTGCCGCGCCCCTGACACCCGAGCGCATCCTCGAGACCACCGAGGACGTGCTGCGCCGCTTCGGCCCCTCCAAGGCGACGGTGGTGGACGTGGCCCGCGCGCTGGGCGTCAGCCACGGCAGCGTGTACCGGCACTTCCCGTCGAAGGCGGCGCTGCGCGAGGCCGTCACGGACCGCTGGCTCGCCAAGAGCGTGGTCGCGCTGGAGGAGATCACCTCGGCTCCCGCCGAGAGCGCCCCCTCCAAGCTGGAGGCGTGGCTGGAGGCGCTCTTCGAGGCGAAGCGTCACAAGGCGGGTGACGACCCGGAGCTGTTCGCCACCTACATCGTGCTCCTGGCCGAGAACAGCGGCGTGGTGGACGCGCACCTGACCGAGCTGATCGACCAGTTGGCCCGGATCATCGCCGAAGGGGTCGCGGCGGGCACCCTCGCCGCCGACGACGTGCCGGCCGCCGCCCGCGCGGTCTTCGATGCCACCGGCCGCTTCCACGATCCGCAGTACGCGGCCGACTGGCTCTCGCCCACGATCTTCACGGAGTTCGAGGCGGTCACCGCGCTGATCATCCGGGGCCTGCGCGCCTGACGCGGCCCCCGTCAGGAATCAAGCAGCCGGAGCTGTCCAGTCCGGTCGGCTTGGTGATCATTTTGATGTGCCCGCCTTGTACATGTCATCGGCGTGTACTTACGGTCCCCCTACCGCACTCTTCATGCATGTTTCAGGGGGAACCTTGTCCACCCACGCAGCTCGACCCGAACCTCCCGCCCGCTCCGGCGCCGCCACGGCCCTCGGCTGGATCCTGACCATCGGCCTCAACGTGGTCGCGCCGATCATCACGTACAACACGCTGACCGAAAACCACGCCTGGAGCGAGTTCTCCGCCCTTCTCCTCAGCAGCGCCTGGCCGGTGCTCGACAGCGCCATCAGCCTGGCCTGGCGACGCAAGCTCGACGAATTCGCCGTCGTCACCCTGGTGTTCCTCGTGATCACGGCTGTTGTCTCGCTCGTCGGCGCCCACTCGGCGCGGGCCCTGCTGATCAAGGACTCCGCCGTGACGGGGCTGTTCGGACTGCTCTGCCTGGCCACCCTGGCGGCGGCGCGCCCGCTGATGTTCTACTTCGGCCGCAAGTTCGCCACCGACGGCACCCCGGAGAGCACCGCCTGGTGGAACGGCCTGTGGCAGTACGAGGGCTTCCGCACCACCATGCGCCGCATGACCCTCGTCTGGGGCGTGGCCTACGTGGCCGAGGCCCTGGTCCGGATCGCGCTGACGTACACCCTGGACACCAAGACCATGGTGACGCTCAGCCCGATCATGATCTATGCGGTGCTGGGCGCCCTGGGCGTCTGGACCGCCCTCTACGGAAAGCGGTCCCAGGCCGAGGGCGAGCGCCGCGCGGCCGAGACCGAGGCCAAGGCGACGGCGACGGCGGCCGCAGCCGAAGGCCCCTCTGCGGTCTGACGTTCGGCAGAAACGACCGGTGGCCCGGTGCGCGCGTGCGCACCGGGCCACCGGTCGTTTCGCCGAAGCGGAAGCTCGGGACTAGCAGCCGAGCAGGCGGCTGCCGAGGTAGCTCTGGATCTGGTCCAGGGAGACGCGCTCCTGCTTCATGGTGTCGCGCTCGCGCACGGTCACCGCGTTGTCGTCCAGGGTGTCGAAGTCGACGGTGACGCAGAACGGCGTGCCGATCTCGTCCTGACGGCGGTAGCGGCGGCCGATGGCGCCCGCGTCGTCGAACTCGATGTTCCAGTGCTTGCGCAGGTCGGCGGCGAGGCCCTTGGCCTTCGGCGAGAGCTGCGCGTTGCGGGACAGCGGCAGGACGGCGACCTTGACCGGCGCCAGGCGCGGGTCGAGGCGCATCACGGCGCGCTTCTCCATGACGCCCTTGGCGTTGGGGGCCTCGTCCTCGTTGTACGCGTCGAGCATGAAGGCGAGCATGGCGCGGTTGACACCGGCCGCCGGCTCGATGACGTACGGGGTGTACTTCTCCTTGGACTCCTGGTCGAAGTACACGAGGTCCTGGCCGGAGGCCGCGGAGTGGGCCTTGAGGTCGAAGTCGGTGCGGTTGGCCACGCCCTCGAGCTCGGAGAACTCGTTACCACCGAAGTTGAAGCGGTACTCGATGTCGGCGGTGCGCTTCGAGTAGTGGGACAGCTTCTCCTTCGGGTGGTCGTACCAGCGGATGTTCTCCTCGCGGATGCCGAGGTCGCGGTACCAGTTCCACCGCTCGGCCATCCAGTACTCCTGCCACTGCTCGTCCTCGCCCGGCTTGACGAAGAACTCCATCTCCATCTGCTCGAACTCGCGGGTGCGGAAGATGAAGTTGCCGGGCGTGATCTCGTTGCGGAAGGACTTGCCCATCTGCGCGATGCCGAACGGGGGCTTCTTGCGCGAGGTGGTCTGCACGTGGGCGAAGTTGGTGAAGATGCCCTGGGCGGTCTCGGGGCGCAGGTACGCCTTGGAGCCGCTGTCCTGGGTCGGGCCGAGGTGGGTCTCCAGCATGCCGGAGAACTGCTTGGGCTCGGTGAACTGGCCCTTCACACCGCAGTTGGGGCAGTTGATGTCGGCGAGGCCGTTGGCGGGCGTGCGGCCGTGCTTGGCCTCGTACGCCTCTTCCAGGTGGTCCGCGCGGTGACGCTTGTGACAGGAGGTGCACTCGGTCAGCGGGTCCGAGAAGGTCGCGACGTGGCCGGAGGCCACCCAGACCTCGGGGGCCAGGATCACGGACGAGTCAAGGCCGACGATGTCCTCACGCCCGGTGACCATCGCCTTCCACCACTGGCGCTTGATGTTCTCCTTGAGCTCGACACCGAGCGGGCCGTAATCCCAGGCGGCCTTGGAGCCGCCGTAGATGTCACTGCACGGGAAAACGAAGCCACGGCGCTTGCTCAGGCTGACGATGGTGTCGATCTTGTCGGCGGCCACGGTGCTCTCTTCATTACGAGGACGAACGGCGAATGCCTCAGGTTACCGGCGCCCGCACCCCCCCTTTCAAATCGGATCCCCCTCTCCGGGCCCGCCCACACCTCTCCCACCAGGCTTTTTGACAATCGTTTCCATTTTTGATGAAAATGGATGTCATGAACGTACGACGCCTCATACCCGCCACCGCCCTCGCCGGAGCCGTCGCCCTCGGCGCCACGGCCCTCACCGCCTGCTCCGGAGCCGCCGCGGGCGCGTCCGGCGGCAAGGACGGCAAGCTCGGCGTGACGGCGTCGTTCTATCCGATGCAGTTCCTCGCCGAGCAGATCGGCAAGGACCACGTGCAGGTCGACACCCTGACCAAGCCGGGTGTCGAGCCGCACGACCTGGAGATCACCCCGAAGCAGACCGCGCAGCTCGCCGACGCCGATGTGATCCTCTACCTCAAGAGCCTCCAGCCCGCCGTCGACAAGGCCGTTGACCAGTCCGGCGTGAAGAACGTCGTCGACGCCGCCACCCTCACCAAGCTCGAGGCCCACGCGGCCTCCGGCCACGACCACGGTCACGAGGGCGAGGCAGAGGCCGAGGCGGGCCACGACCACGGCCACGAGGGCGAGGCCGGCGCGGACCCGCACGTCTGGCTGGACCCCGCCAAGTACGCGGAGATCGCCAAGGGTGTCGGCGCGGCCCTGGAGAAGGCCGACCCCGACCACGCCGCGGACTACAAGAAGAACACCGACGACCTCGTCGGCAAGCTGACCGTGCTGGACACCGAGTTCAAGGACGGCCTGACCAATACGGCCACCAAGACCTTCATCACCACCCACTCCGCCTTCGGCTACCTCGCCGAGCGCTACGGCCTGGACCAGGAGGGCATCTCCGGAGTCGACCCCGAGTCCGAGCCCAGCCCCGCCCGGATGAAGGAGCTCCAGGAGGTCGCGAAGAAGGAGAATGTCTCCACCGTGTTCTTCGAGACCCTGGCCAGCGACAAGACGGCGAAGAGCCTCGCGGGGGACACCGGCCTGAAGACCGACGTCCTCGACCCGCTCGAGGGAATCACCGACAAGTCCCAGGGCGCTGACTACTTCGAGGTCATGCGGTCCAACCTGAAGAACCTCCAGAAGGCGCTCGGAGCCAAGTAGATGACAGCAGCAGTTACGGAGGCACGAGCCATGCAGTCCATGCCCCGGCAGGCGGACCAGCCCGTCATATCCCTGCGCGGGGCCACGGCCTCGCTCGGTTCGCGCCCCGTGCTGCGCGGGATCGACCTCACCGTCCGTCGCGGTGAGGTCGTCGCGCTGCTCGGCGCCAACGGCTCCGGCAAGTCCACCGCCGTGCGCGCCGTCGTCGGCCAGGTCCCGCTCACCGAGGGCTCCCTGTCGCTCTTCGGCACCGAGTTCAAGCGCTTCCGCGACTGGTCGCGCATCGGGTACGTCCCGCAGCGCACCACGGCCGCCAGTGGCGTCCCGGCCACCGTCCGCGAGGTCGTCTCCTCCGGCCGACTGGCCCGCACCCGCTTCGGCCTCCTGCGCAAGGCCGACAGGGCCGCCGTCGAGCGCGCCCTGGCCCTCGTGGACATGGACGGGCACGCCGACGTCTCGGTCAACGCCCTCTCCGGCGGCCAGCACCAGCGCGTGCTCATAGCCCGGGCACTCGCCGGCGAGCCGGAGCTGCTGCTGATGGACGAGCCCATGGCCGGCGTCGACCTCGCCAACCAGGAGGTCCTCGCGGCCGCGCTGCGCGAGCAGGTCGCCGTCGGCACCACCGTCCTGCTCGTCCTGCACGAGCTGGGCCCGCTGGAACCCCTGATCGACCGGGCCGTCGTCCTGCGTGACGGCTGCGTCGTCCACGACGGCCCGCCCCCGGAGGCCGTGGGCCAGCACGCCCTGCCCGGCCACGACCACGTACACCCCCACGCGGCGCACGACGCCGAGCCTCTGCGGACGGGACTGCTGAGCTGATGGACCTCCTCGACCACGCCTTCATGCAGCGGGCGCTGATCGCCGCCGCCCTGGTGGGCATCACCGCGCCCGCCATCGGCACGTACCTGGTCCAGCGCCGCCAGGCCGTGATGGGTGACGGCCTCGGCCACGTCGCCATGACCGGTGTCGCCCTCGGCTTCGTGCTCAACAGCAGCCCGGTGTGGATGGCCACCCTGATCGCCGTCATCGGCGCCGTCGGCATGGAGCTGATCCGCTCCCGCGGCAAGACCAGCGGTGACGTCGCCCTCGCCATGCTCTTCTACGGCGGCCTCGCCGGCGGCGTGATGATCATCAACGTGGGCGGCGGCTCCACGACCAACCTGCTCAGCGCCATGTTCGGCTCGATCACCACCGTCGCGTCCGAGGACGTCACCGCGATGGCGATCCTGGCGGCCTTCGTCCTCGCCGTCACCATCGGCCTGCGCCGGCAGCTCTTCGCCGTCTGCCAGGACGAGGAGTTCGCCAAGGTCACGGGCCTGCCGGTGCGCGCCCTGAACCTGCTGATCGCCGTCACCGCCGCCGTCACCGTGACCGTCGCGATGCGCATCGTCGGCCTGCTGCTGGTCAGCGCCATGATGGTGATCCCGGTCGCCGCCGCCCAGCGGCTCACGCGCGGGTTCGCCGCCACGCTGGGCCTGGCCATCGCGATCAGCCTGGCCGTCTCCCTGACGGGCACGGCCACCACGTATTACGTCAACGCGCCCTCGGGTGCCATGATCGTCCTGCTCGCGATCGCCGTCTTCATGGCACTGACCGCGCTGTCCGCTCCGCTGGCCCGGCGCCGGGCCAGAGCCGCGGTGGCGGCGGAAGAGGTCTGCACTCGGGACGATGTGAAGGTCTAGCGGACTGGCACAATGGCCGCAGGCCGATACGAGGAGGAACCGGTGGCGACTGCGCCTGGCGAGACGAATGCCGCGCCAGTACGAGGACGATCCACCCGGCAGCGGGCCGCCGTGGCGGCGGCGCTGGACCAGGTGGACGAGTTCCGCAGTGCCCAGGAACTCCACGACATGCTCAAGCACCGTGGCGATTCCGTGGGCCTGACCACCGTCTACCGCACGCTCCAGTCGCTCGCGGACGCCGGCGAGGTCGACGTACTGCGCACCAGCGACGGCGAGTCCGTCTACCGGCGCTGCTCCACCGGCGACCACCACCACCACCTGGTCTGCCGCAAGTGCGGCAAGGCGGTGGAGGTGGAGGGCCCGGCCGTGGAGAAGTGGGCCGAGTCCATCGCGGCCGAGCACGGCTACGTGAACGTGGCCCACACGGTGGAGATCTTCGGCACCTGCGCGGACTGCGCGGCCGCGGGCTGATCGGTACGGGCGCCCGCGCCCCGGGCCCGTCCGGCGGCGCCGGAGCCGGCCACGGCCGCGCCTAGATCCGACGCAGGTTCGCGTCCAGGAGCGCCCGCAGACGGTCGACGTCGGCCGGTTCCCGGACGCCCCGCTTGGGCAGGACCGTCATGGCCACCGCCCCCTTGTCGTCACTGAGCATGACGAACGCCTCGGCCGTCTCCGCGTACCTCGGCTGCGCCTCCCAGCCGATGCGCGTCTGGGAGGCGGCTGTGCTCACCTGGACCCCGGCCCCGTCGACGACGGTACGGGCCTCCCCCGCCTTGTCCAGCAGCCCGCCGAAGGCGCGCGCCTGGAGCCGCGGGCCGAACAGCACGAAGGCCCACAGCACCGCCCCGCCGACGAGGAAGCCCGCCGGTCTCCCCGGCGCGATCTCCCCGTCCACCAGCGCCAGCAGGCCGAGCCCCAGCAGCAGCGTCCCGGCGAAGATCAATACCCCGCGCCGACGGCGTCCCTGAGCCGTGCGCGCGTCCCGGACTCGCAATGCGTGCGCGAGGTCCGCCTTGGTCGTCCGGTAGACGAGCTCGACGGCCTGCCCGTCCTGCCGTGCCGTCTCCGCATCCGTGCCCGCGTTCATGTCCATGACAGCGGAGCCTATCGCCGGGGCGCGCGGCCGCCCGTCAGCCGGTGGGGCCCTCCGCCTGGTTCGGGACCGCGCCGCCGAAGCGGCGGTCGCGCTGTGCGTACTCCAGGCAGGCCTGCCAGAGGTTGCGCCGGTCGAAGTCCGGCCACAGCACGTCCTGGAAGACCATCTCGGCGTACGCGCTCTGCCAGAGCAGGTAGTTGGAGGTGCGCTGCTCGCCGCTCGGCCGCAGGAACAGGTCCACGTCCGGCATGTCCGGGTAGTACATGTACTTCGCGAAGGTCTTCTCGTTGACCTTCGACGGGTCCAGCTTCCCGGCCGCCACATCGCGGGCGATGGCCTGGGCCGCGTCCGCGATCTCCGCGCGGCCGCCGTAGTTCACGCAGAAGTACAGCGTCATCGCGTCGTTGTCGACGGTCTGCTCCTGGGCCACCTGGAGCTCCTGGACGACCGACTTCCACATCTTCGGCATGCGTCCGACCCAGCGGATCCGGATGCCCAGCTCGTTCATCTCGTCGCGGCGCCGCCGGATGACATCGCGGTTGAAGTTCATCAGGAAGCGGACCTCGTCGGGCGAGCGCTTCCAGTTCTCCGTCGAGAAGGCGTACAGGGAGAGGTTCTTGACGCCCATCTCCAGGCAGCCCTTGAGCACGTCGAGCACGACGCCCTCGCCGACCTTGTGACCCTCGGTACGCGGCAGGCCGCGCTCCTTGGCCCAGCGGCCGTTGCCGTCCATGACGACCGCGACGTGGTTCGGGACGAGGTCGCCGGGGATCTTCGGCGGGCGCTCACCGGACGGGTGCGGCTCGGGAACCTTGTACTCGCGGCGAGAGCGTCCCAGAATCCCGCGTCGTGCCATGTGCCCAGCTCCTATTTCTCGACGTATCGCAGGGAGCGTAGCCCGCGCTCCAGATGCCAGTGCAAATAGGCGGAGACCAGCCCGCTGCCCTCCCGCACGTGACGCGCCTCGCACGCGTCGGCATGATTCCAGTCGCCCGTCAGCAGCGCGCTGAGCAGGGCGATGGCCTCCGACGAGGGTACGACGCTGCCGGGCACCCGGCAGTCCCCGCATATCACCCCGCCCGCGGCGACGGAGAAGTGCCGGTTGGGGCCGTGGATCCCGCACTTCGCACAGTCCTCGAAACTGGGCGCGTAGCCGTTGACGGCGAGGGAGCGCAGCAGGAACGCGTCGAGGATGAGGTGGGGTTCGTGCTCGCCGCGCGAGAGCGTGCGCAGGGCGCCGACGAGCAGCAGGTACTGCTGTACGGCGGGCTCGCCCTCGTTCTCGGTGAAGCGCTCGGCGGTCTCCAGCATGGCGGTGCCGGCGGTGTAGCGGGCGTAGTCGGTGACGATGCCGTTGCCGTACGGGGCGATGATCTCGGTCTGGGTGCAGAGCGGCAGGCTGCGCCCGATCAGCTCGCTGCCGCGGGCGAAGAACTGCACGTCGGCGTGGGAGAAAGGTTCCAGCCGGGCACCGAACTTGGACTTCGTACGCCGGACCCCGCGGGCGACGGCCCGCACCCGGCCGTGGCCGCGGGTCAGCAGCGTGATGATGCGGTCCGCCTCACCCAGCTTCTGGGTGCGCAGCACGATGCCGTCGTCGCGGAACAGGCTCATGCGCCCATTGTCACCCGCACCACGGACAGCGATGGCCCCCCGCCCGGACCAGAGTCCGGACGAGGGGCCAGCACCCCTTGGGAGGATCAGGAGGCGGGCGTCTGCGCCTCGTCCGTCTCGACCGCCTTCTCGGCCTCGGCCGGCTCCTCGGCCTTGTCCGCCTTCTCGGCCTTCTCGGCGTCCGCCGGGGCTGCCGTCGGCTGGGCGGGCAGCTCGACCGCGGCGACGGCCGGTGCGTCGTCCTTGGTCAGACCGTTGAAGATCAGGTTGAGGACGATGGCGGCCGTGGCACCGAGGGTGACACCACTGTTGAGGAGCGAGGACAGGTCCGCGTCCATGTGCTTGGTGAAGAAGACCGGGACGGTCGCGGGGAGCAGGGCGAAGGCGAGGGAGACGCCCACGATCAGCGCGTTCTTCTCCTCCTTCAGGTCCACCTTGGCCAGGGTCTGGATACCGGCGAGGGCGACCATGGCGAACATGACGGTCGCGGCGCCGCCGAGGACTCCGTGCGGGACGGCGGCGACGATCGCGGCGGCCTTGGGCAGCAACCCCAAGATGATCATGAACACACCGGCGGCCACGACCACGAACCGGCTCTTGACCTTGGTCATCCGCACCAGGCCGACGTTCTCGGCGAAGGCGACGTACGGGAAGGAGTTGAGGACACCGCCGAGGGCGGTCGCGGCGCCGTCGGCGCGCAGGGCGCGGGCCACGGTCTCGCTGTCGACGTCCTTGCCGACGATGTCGCCGACCGCGTACGTGTCACCGGTCGTCTCGACCATGGTGATCAGCATGACGATCAGCATCAGGACGATCGGGAACCACTCGAACTTCGGGACGCCGAAGTGGAAGGGCGTGGTGACGCCGACCCAGTCGGACTTGCTCACGTCGCCGAACTTCGCGTCCCCGAGGAGGAAGGCGACCACGGTGCCGGCCACCAGGCCGAGCAGGATGGAGATGCTGGAGAGGAACTGCTTGCCGATCTTCATCAGGACGAGGATGAAGAGCATCGTGCCGCCGGCGTACGCGAAGTTCTTCGGGTCGCCGAAGTCGGGGCTGCCGAGGCCGCCCGCCGCGTCGTTGAGGCCGACCGGGATCAGGACGATGCCCAGAACCGTGATCACGGTGCCGGTGACGACGGGCGGGAAGAGCCGCATGACCGTCCGGAACGCCTTCGCCGGCAGCCATGCGAAGGCGAAGGTCGCGATGCCGGCGGTGATGACCGCGCCGTAGATGACCAGCAGCGCGGCGGTTCCGCCGCCCGCGCCGAGGCCGATGGCGATCATCGGGGAGACGGCAGTGAAGGTCACGCCCTGGATCAGCGGCAGTCGCGCACCGATCCGGCCGATGCCCCAGGCCTGGATGATCGAGGCGATACCGCAGGTGAAGAGGTCCGCGTTGATCAGGTAGACCAGCTGTTCAGGGCTCAGCTTCAGCGCGTTGCCGACGATGATCGGAACGATCACCGCGCCGGCGTAGAACGCGAGTACGTGCTGGAAGCCGTACAGCGCGAGCTTGGGGAGGGGGAGCACCTCGTCGACCGGGTGCGTGCTCTGCTCTCCGTTTTCGGAAAGCCGGGCGGCGACACGTGCCATCTCTGCCTTGCCCTTCAAGAGGTGAGGTAAGTGAGAGGAGATCTGGTTGTCCCTGGTCGAAGTGGGTCGCTAACCCGTTGGTCCGCCAGGGTTGTCAGTACGTTCACGTGAATCGAAGCCCCGCTGTGTTAACGGCGGCGTCTCGTCGTGTGACCGGAATTGAACGCCTGTGAAGGGCCTCACAGATATCGTCGACTTCTACAAACTGTTGACGTCCACGGCGGCCAGATCTGTAGGTTTCTCCAGTGGTGGAGCTCAGCACACAGGAGTAAACGGGGCGCCGTCCGGAGGCAGGCGTTCCCACGGCACGACCACGGCTCGACCGCGCCGCACCTACGGGTTGACCTGCGTATACAGCCCTCGCCTGGATGCGGGCAGGCGCACGCGAAGGGGCCCGCTCCGGTGGTCCAAGGGGTGGACGGTCCGGGCACGGAGCGATCGGCTCCGCGGTTCACCGGACGCGCGAAAATCTTGAAATCGGCCCCACGTGGCCGGATCGTTACGTCTCAGGAGCCCGTTTCGGGCCGTTTCGGGGGTGGCGGAAGAGCCCGGCTACGGCGCGCGCACCGCCGACAGGAGCCGGGCCACGTCGTCCGCGTCGATGCGCAGCGCCGCCCCGACCGTGGAGAGCACCTCGCGCTCGGCCGGGATGTACGGGCCGTCCGCGAGCGCGATCCGCGCGCCCTGGAGCAGGATCGACTCACGGCCGGGGCCCGCCAGGTGCGGGGCCAGCGGCTCAAGCGCCTCGTGGAGTTCGATCGACAGCGCGGCCCCGCAGCACTCCGGGACGTCGTACAGCCCGAGCCGCCCCTCGTCGGTGGACAGCGCCTCCACGAGGGACTCCAGCTGCTCCTCCGTGCACTCCTGGAAGCCCGCGGCCCGTACGGCGCTCACGGCGGCCTCCAGCGCGCTGCGCGAGCCCGTCCCGCCCGCCGCGAGCACGGCCAGCGCCACGGTGTGCACGGCGTCGCGCAGCATGGCCGTGAAGCGGGTGGTGGTGAGGTGGTCCAGGACCTCGGTGTCGAAGCGCTCCCGGCAGCCCTGGCACTCGACGACGGGCCCGGCGCTGCCGCGCGGCAGCAGCGGCACACCGAGGACGGTGAAGCGGCGGCGCCCGGTCCGCCTGCGGTAGTTGCGGTCCCCACCGCAGGCGGGGCAGAAGAACTCCCCGTCGCCCACGGTGCTCCAGGTGGTGCGGATGCCCCAGACCATCAGCTTCCGGCCGTCCCCACCCCGAACTGGCAGCACGTCGCACCTCCGTCACTCCCCCGTAGTCCTGCGGACACGGGCGGGGCCCCCGCCCGGCAACATCGCCGGACGGTTTCGCGTGATGTTAGCCACATCGGTGAGGATGCGTCAGTCGTGCGACAAGACAACATGCCGTGCGACGCGGACTTGGCCGATCTGCGCCCCCGCCGTCCCCGCGCCACCTCGCCCTTTTCCCTACCCTCGGCCACATGAACGAGAAGTCCTGTCTGGTGACCGGCGCCGCGAGCGGCATCGGCCGCGCCACCGCCCTGCTGCTGGCCCGCTCCGGGGGCCGGGTGACCGCGACCGATGTCAACGCCCCCGGCCTGGAGGCCCTTCGTACGCAATTGGCCGAAGAGGGTCACGAGATCACCGTCGTGGCCGGTGACGTCTCCGATCCGGGGGCCAACCGCGCGATGGTGGCCGCCGCGGTCGGCGCGTACGGGCGGCTCGACGTCGCCGTGGCGAACGCCGGGGTGCTCCCCCTTTCGGACGTACGGGAGACCAGCCCCGAGGACTGGGACCACGTGATGGCCATCGACGGCCGGGGGATGTTCCTGACCTGCAAGTACTCCATCGAGGCGATGACCGCGCAGCCGCGGCCCGGCGGTGCGCTGGTCTGCGTCTCGTCGATCTCGGGGGTGGCCGGGCAGGCCCGGCAGGCGGCGTACGGGCCCGCGAAGTTCGTGGCGTCGGGTCTGACCAAGCACCTCGCCGTGGAGTGGGCCGCGCACGGGATCCGCGTCAACGCGGTGGCCCCGGGCACCATCCGTACGGAGCGGGTCGTCGCGCTCGCGGACGAGCCGGGCGGGCCGGAGTACCTGGAGGAGATCACCGGGGCCCACCCGATGGGCCGGCTCGGCGAGCCGGAGGAGGTGGCCCGGGTCATCGCGTTCCTGGCCTCCGACGCGGCTTCGTTCGTGACGGGCGTGATCCTGCCGGTGGACGGCGGCTACCTCGCGCGCTGAACCCGGTAACGACGGAACCCCGCCCCTCCGGAGGGAGGGACGGGGTTCACGTACGAGGGGTCAGCGGCCCGCGCGGTTGACGGCGGAGATGACCGCCTTCAGGGAGGCGCGGGTGGTGTTGGCGTCGATGCCGATGCCCCACAGGACCCGGCCGTCGATCGCGCACTCGATGTACGAGGCGGCGACGGCGGAGGCGCCCTCGCTCATCGTGTGCTCGGTGTAGTCCAGCAGGCGGGCGTCGACGCCGATGCCGGCCAGCGCGTCGAAGAAGGCCGAGATCGGGCCGTTGCCGGTGCCGTCCAGGACCGTCTCCACGCCGTCCACGACCGCCTCGACGGTCAGCGTGTCCGTGCCGTCCTTGTCGGTCGCGGTCGAGCCCGAGCGCAGCTGGATCCGGCCCCACGGGTTCTCGGGGTTCGGCAGGTACTCGTCGGAGAAGACATCCCAGATCGCCTTCGGCGTGACCTCGCCGCCCTCGGCGTCGGTCTTGGCCTGGATGATCCGGGAGAACTCGATCTGCATGCGGCGCGGCAGGTCCAGCTTGTGGTCGTTCTTCAGGACGTACGCGATGCCGCCCTTGCCGGACTGCGAGTTGACCCGGATGACCGCCTCGTAGGAGCGGCCGACGTCCTTGGGGTCGATGGGCAGGTACGGGACCGCCCACTCGATGTCGTCGACGGTCTTGCCGGCGGCGGCCGCGTCGGCCTCCATGGCGTCGAAGCCCTTCTTGATGGCGTCCTGGTGGGAGCCGGAGAAGGCGGTGTAGACCAGGTCGCCCGCGTAGGGGTGGCGCGGGTGGACCTCCATCTGGTTGCAGTACTCGCTGGTGCGGCGGATCTCGTCGATCTGCGAGAAGTCGATCTGCGGGTCGATGCCCTGGGAGAACAGGTTCATGCCCAGGGTGATCAGGTCGACGTTGCCGGTGCGCTCGCCCTGGCCGAACAGGCAGCCCTCGATGCGGTCGGCGCCGGCCATCAGGGCCAGCTCGGCAGCGGCGACGGCGGTGCCGCGGTCGTTGTGCGGGTGCACGGAGATGCAGATGTGCTCGCGGCGGGTCAGGTTGCGGGCCATCCACTCGAAGCGGTCCGCGTGCGTGGACGGCGTCGAGCGCTCCACGGTGGCGGGCAGGTTCAGGATGATCTCGCGGCCCTCGGCGGGCTGCCAGACGTCGCAGACGGCCTCGCAGACCTCCAGGGCGAAGTCCAGCTCGGTGTCGGTGAAGATCTCCGGGCTGTACTGGTAGCCGAAGACGGTCTCGGGGCCCAGCAGCTTGCCGGCGTACTCCATGACCAGGCGGGTGCCGTCGACGGCGATCTGCTTGATCTGCTCCTTGGAGCCGCGGAAGACGACCCGGCGGAAGGTCGGGGCGGTCGCGTTGTACAGGTGCACGGTGGCGCGCTTGGCGCCGACCAGGGACTCCACGGTCCGCTCGATCAGGTCCTCGCGGGCCTGGGTCAGTACGGAGATGGTGACGTCGTCCGGGATCGCGCCCTCTTCGATGATGGAGCGCACGAAGTTGAAGTCGGTCTCGCCGGAGGACGGGAAGCCGACCTCGATCTCCTTGTAGCCCATGCGCACCAGCAGGTCGAACATCTCGCGCTTGCGGGCGGGGGTCATCGGGTCGATCAGCGACTGGTTGCCGTCACGCAGGTCGGTGGACAGCCAGCGGGGAGCCTTGGTGACGCGGGCGTCCGGCCAGGTGCGGTCCGGGATATCCACCTGCTCGTACCGGCCGTACTTGTGGATCGGCATCCCGGAGGTCTTCTGGGTGTGGGTCGCGTTGGTGATGGGCGTGGGGCGACCGACAAAAGGCTGCTGGCTCATGGCGTTGGGCTCCTCGCGTGTCCGCGTGTAGTTCGCTGGAACGGCCGACGGCGGTCGTAAAAACCGCAACACCAAACTCCGCGGGGAGGGGGCCGGCCTACGACTACAGACCCTCGCCGCGGCAGCTAAGGAGAAGCAGCCCGAAACGCATGATGGGCCGAGCCTAGCCGAGCCGCGCTGTACGCGGGGGACCTGTTTCAGTATGCAAGACCCGGTGGTCCGTTTTGTACCAAATGTGAGCTAGGCCTCTTTCGCTCCATCCAGGTCAGGTCGATCCGTCAACCTGCCGTTACGGCTTTCGGACAACCGAATGAATCATGGTCGCAGGTAGTGACACCGTCATGACGCACTGCCACATTGCCGGGCATGAATGCCTCCCACACTCACCACCGCCACTCCGTCTTCTGCACCGTCGTACCGCCCCACCTGCTCGACAAGGCCGCCCTGTCCGCGGACGCGCGGCGGGCCGATCTCGCGTTGCGCACCCTGGAGCGCGACGCCCTGCTGCGGACCCGGCGCCGGGTCACCACCGCCCGCGGGATCGTGCCCGCGCTCGTCGAGGTGCCCGGCCAGGACGGGCCGAGCCGGACGATCTACGACGCCCAGCACCGCACCCGGCTGCCCGGGAAGAAGGTGCGCGGGGAGGGCGACCCGGTGGGCAAGGACGCCACCGTCAACCGCGCGTACGCCGGGCTCGGGGCGACGTACGAACTCTTCCTCCAGGGCTTCGGACGGCGCTCGATCGACGGTTCCGGGCTGCCGCTGGACGCGACCGTCCACTACAGCGAGGACTACAACAACGCCTTCTGGGACGGCCAGCAGATGGTCTTCGGCGACGGGGACGGGGACCTCTTCCTCGACTTCACGGTGTCGGTGGACGTCATCGGGCACGAACTGACCCACGGGGTGACGCAGTACACCGCGAATCTGACGTACCACGGGCAGTCGGGCGCCCTGAACGAGTCGATGTCCGACGTCTTCGGCTCGCTGATCAAGCAGCACTCGCTGGAGCAGACGGCCGACGAGGCCGACTGGCTGATCGGGGCCGGGCTGCTGGGACCCAACGTGACCGGGGTCGCGCTGCGGTCGATGAAGGCGCCGGGGACGGCGTACGACGACGACGAGCTCGGCAAGGACCCGCAGCCGGCGACCATGGACGACTACGTGGAGACCTCGCGCGACAACGGCGGGGTGCACATCAACTCCGGCATCCCCAACCACGCCTTCTACGTCGTGGCGACCGAACTGGGCGGCAAGGCCTGGGAGCGGGCCGGGCAGATCTGGTACGACACCCTCACCGGCGGGCAGCTGGCCTCGGACGCGGACTTCGCGGACTTCGCCCGGCTGTCGACGGCCGCGGCCGTGACCCGGTTCGGGGAGGGGGGCGCGGAACACCAGGCGCTCCAGAAGGCGTGGTCGGCGGTGGGTGTCCCGCTGGCGGGGTAGAAGGGCACCCATGCGGATTCAGGTGGTACGGACGGGCGGTTTCACGGGCATCGAGCGCCGCGTCGAGGTGGACACCTCGGGCCTGGCCGACGAGGCCGAGTGGCAGGCCCTGGCGCAGCTGGCGCTGCGGCCCGGTCCGCCCGGTCACACCGGCGGACCGGTACGGGACGGGTTCTCGTACCGGATCACGGTGGACGGGCGGACCGTGTCCTGCCAGGAGCCGAACCTGTCGGACGCGCAGCGGGCGCTGATCTCACGGGTCTTGAAAGAAGGTGCCTGAGCGGCGCCTCTTTGTTTGGATGGCCCGATGACCGACCACATGATCGATTCGACGCTTTCCGAGCTGGAGCGCTACTACGACACGGTGCCGCGGGTGGGCGGGGCGCGGGCCGAGGACTTCGGTCCGCTGACCCTGTTCGTCCAGGAGGGCGCGGGCTGGCAGTACTACGCGCGGCCCGCGCTCGACGCCGGCGGCGGCCCGGGCGCGAGCGCGGCCGACGTGGAGCGGGTGCTGGCCCGGCAGCGGGAGCTGAAGGTCCCCGAGTCCTGCGAGTGGGTGGCCGAAAACAGCCCCTCCCTGCGGGCCGCCGTGGAGGCGGCGGGACTGCACGTCCACGCGCATCCGCTGATGGTCCTGGACCCTGCCGCGGTACCGACCCCCGCGCATCCGGAGGTGCGGCTGTTCGGCGCGGACGACCCGCTGCTCACGGCTGCGGTGACGGTCCCGGCGCTGGCCTTCGCGGACCCGGGGACGGCGGTGGGCGAGGCCGGGCCGGCGGAACTGGCGGCGGCGACGGCCGCTCCGGAGGCGGCTGAGCGCCGGGCGCGGGTGTCCGGGATGCTCGCGTCGGGCCGTACCGCCATGGCGGCGGCCGTCCGCGACGGCGTGGTGCTGTGCTCGGGCCAGTACAACCCGGTCGGGGACGTGGCCGAAGTGGTGGGCGTGGGCACGCTCCCGTCGGCCCGCCGTCAGGGCCTGGCCCTCGGGGTCACGGCGGCCCTGGTCGCGCAGGCCCTGGAACGCGGCGCCCGTACGGTCTTCCTCTCCGCGGGGGACGAGGACGTGGCCCGCGTCTACGGACGCATCGGCTTCCGGCGCGTGGCGACGGCGCTGATCGCGGAACCCCCCGCCTGAGCCCCGACGGGTTTGCCGGAACGGCAACGGTATTTGCGCGCGCGAGCGGTACCGGCGCAGCATCGGCCGTATCGGCAGACCCGAACAGGAAGAGGCAGCCCCCATGTCCGACCATCAGCACCGCCACCACGACGAATCCGCCGCGGGCGAGGAGTTCTGGGACGCCCGCTACCGCGAGAGCAACCGCATCTGGAGCGGCAAGGCCAATGACGTCCTGGTCCGCGAGGCCGCGGACCTCACCCCCGGCCGCGCCCTCGACCTCGGCTGCGGCGAGGGGGCCGACGCGGTGTGGCTGGCCCGGCAGGGCTGGCACGTCACCGGGACCGACATCTCCGGGGTGGCCCTGGAGCGGGCGGCCGAGCACGCCGCGGAGGCGAAGCTCTCCGACCGCGTCGAGTGGCAGCGGCACGACCTCGCGGAGTCCTTCCCCGCCGGGGAGTTCGACCTGGTCTCCGCGTGCTTCCTGCATTCGTACGGGGACTTCCCCCGCGAGCGGATCCTGCGCACGGCCGCCTCGGCCGTGGCCCCCGGCGGGATCCTGCTGATCGCGGGCCATGCGGGCGGGCCCTCGTGGGACCCGGACAAGCACGCGGAAATCGACTTCCCGACCCCGGACGAGGTCCTGGCGCAGCTGGAGCTGCCCGAGGGCGGCTGGGAGGTCCTGCTCGCGGAGGCGCACGTACAGCCCCTGACCGGCCCTGACGGCCGGCCCGGGACCCGTCCGGACAATGCGCTGAAGGTGCGGCGGCTGCCGTAGCCCACTGCCGGGCGGCCGGTACCGGCCGCCCGGTCCCGGGCCGAGAAGGATCAGAAGCCGAGCTTGCGCAGCTGCTTGGGATCCCGCTGCCAGTCCTTGGCGACCTTCACGTGGAGGTCGAGGAAGACCGGGGTCCCGAGCAGCGCCTCGATGTGCTTGCGCGACTTCATCCCGACCTCCTTCAGGCGGGCGCCCTTCGGGCCGATGATGATGCCCTTCTGACTCGGCCGCTCGATGTAGACGTTGGCGTGGATGTCGAGCAGCGGCCGGTCCGCCGGGCGGTTCTCGCGCGGGATCATCTCCTCGACGACCACGGCGATGGAGTGCGGGAGCTCGTCCCGTACGCCTTCCAGCGCCGCCTCGCGGATCAGCTCGGCGACCATGACCATCTCGGGCTCGTCGGTGAGGTCGCCCTCCGGGTACAGCGGCGGGCTCTCCGGCAGCAGCGGCGCGATCAGGTCGGCCAGCAGCTGGACCTGGCTGTCGCCGACCGCCGAGACGGGGACGATCTCGGCCCACTCGAAGCCGAGCTCCTCGGCGAGCTGGTGGACGGCGATGAGCTGCTCGCCCACCACCTTCGACTCGACCAGGTCGGTCTTGGTGATGATGGCGATCTTGGGGGTCTTCTTGATCCCCGCGAGCTCCTTGGCGATGAACTTGTCGCCGGGGCCGAGCTTCTGGTCGGCGGGCAGGCAGAAGCCGATGACGTCGACCTCGGCCCAGGTGGTCCGCACGACGTCGTTGAGGCGCTCGCCGAGCAGCGTGCGCGGCTTGTGCAGGCCGGGCGTGTCGACGAGGACGAGCTGGGCGTCGGGGCGGTGCACGATGCCGCGGACGGTGTGGCGGGTGGTCTGCGGCCGGTTGGAGGTGATCGCGACCTTGGTGCCCACGAGTGCGTTGGTGAGGGTCGACTTGCCCGCGTTGGGGCGGCCGACGAAGCAGGCGAAGCCCGCGCGGTGCGGGCTGGTGGACTCGGGGGAACGATCGCTCATACGGGCCATTCTCCCCGATGCCGCTCCCAGCGCCGACCAGGTCATGGCTGCGAGGACGCTCGCGGCCGCGAGGAGGGTGCCGAGGAAGGGGTGCGCGGCGTAGGCGGCACGGCCCTGAGCTGTGGTTCCGCCGTCCGCGGCCCGGACCGTCACCTCGGCCTGTTCGGCAGTGGGCGGGTCGTCCCAGCGGGCGTGGAGCCGGACTTCCTGACCGGGCAGCAGTTCGGCGGGCAGTCCGGTGAGGGCACGGCCGAGCAGGGGTCTGCCGAGGGCTCCGGAGGCGGTGAGGCCGGCGCGGGGGCGGAGGGTGACGTTGCCGATGTTGTGGAGCGTGTACGCGACCTCCGCGCCGGAGCCCTGCCGGTGGACGGAGACGTCCCGGACGACGAGGGCGGGGGCGGTGGGGCCGGTGACCCGCAGGTACACGCGGGCGGCGACGGCCTGCTGGACGCCGATCCCCTGGGCCGTCGCGGCGGCGGGCCGGTCCTCCAGGGCCACGATGGCTCCGGGGTGGTCGCCGGGTTCCGCCCGGTCGGGGACGGTGAGCGTGAAGGCGACGCCGACCGACCCGCGGGCCGGTACGGTGACCCGCTCCCGGCCGAGCTTCGCCCACGCGGCGGTGGCCAGCCGCGGCTCCTCGGGGCCGCGGAGGGCGAAGCCGCCGTCCCGGGGGGTGTTGTACGCGTCGGCCGCGTAGAGCGTGAAGGTGCGGGGCCGGTCGGTGCGGTTGGCGACGGTCACGGAGTCGGTGACGGACTGGCCGGGCGCGGCGGCGAGGTAGAAGTAGGGCCGCTGCCCGACGGTGTTGGCCGCTGGCAGCACGGACCACTGCCCGTTGTCGGCGGCCGCGGCCGTCCCGGCGGGCCCGGCGGTCCCGAGGAGTACGGCGGCGAGCACCCCCAGCAGCCCGAGGCGCCGGATCCGGAATCCCGGGGTCACGACAGGGTCAGCGTGAGGACCGACGTGTACGCGCCCGGCGGGGTGTACGCCGGGACCTGGAGGGTCACGGTCGCGTCGACCGTGAAGGTGCCGCCGACCAGGGGGGCGTCGGGGGTGGAGGCCAGTACCGCGCCGTCCTGGCCGACCACGCCCGCGCTGCCCGGCGTACAGGGACTCGGACTGCCCGCCGCGGCGGTGCACGAGGGGGTCCAGGAGAGGGAGGCGCCGGGGATGCGGACGCCGCCGGGGCCGGTGAAGTCGGTGACCTTGCCGATCAGGGACCAGCCGGCCGGGCCGCCGCGGGCGTCCTTGACGGTGACGGTCCCGATCCGGCCGGGGGCGGCTCCGCCGTCTCCGTAGGACACGGCGCCCAGGGCGATGTCCTCGCCGGTCTGGGTCATGCCGAGGGCGCCGGGCTCGACGGTGGCGCTGAGCTTCTGGGTGCCGGGCGGCAGCGGGGCGGCGTCGATGACCGTGTACGCGGCCGGGCCCGAGCCCTGCCCGGCCGTCCAGGCCGCCCCCTCATAGGCGACGACCGCGGTGGTGGCCTTGTCGGTGACCGGCAGCTCCGCCCGGACCACGCCGAGCTCGTCCGCGGCGGCGGCCACCCGGTCGGCGGTCTCGGCGGCGCCGGCCCGCCCGGCCACCGTGACGGCCGCGCCCGGGGTGAATCCGGCGGCGGTGACCTTGACCTTGTCGCCCGGTTTCCCGTGGGCCGCGGCGAGGAGGACGCTGCGCAGGTTGGCCGTCGGCAGCGGGGTCGCGGTGAGCCGCTCGGAGACGGGGGCCCCGGCGTCGGCCGTGCAGACGGTGTCGAGGTCCAGCGGGTGGCTCGTGTGCAGGGTGTAGGCGCCGGGGGCCAGCGTGATCTCGCCGGGCGCGGTGACGGTGAAGGTGCCCGTCATGGTGACGGCGGGGAGGGGCGCTCCGGCAAGGACCGGGTCGTTGCGCTGTGCGCCGACCACGGTGACCTCGCCGCTCTGGGCGCCCGCGAGCAGGATCCGGCCGGTCGGGGTCAGTGCGTCGGCGGGCAGTTCGCCGCCGGCCGGGTTGACGGCGGGGGTGGCGATCACCTGGTAGGTCACGGTGACGGTGTCGCCGACCCGCGGTGCCGGGTTGTCGACGGTGATCCGGGCGGTGGTCGGCCCGTCGGCGGGCGGGAGTCCGGCCTCCTGGGGCGGCAGGCAGTGGGTCGGGAAGGTCACCACCGACTCCCCTTCGGCGGCGGCGGGTGCGCTCAGCGCGCCCCCGGTCGCGGCCGCCAGCACGGCCATGCCCACGGCCGCCGGCCATCTCCTGCTGCGCGCCCCTGTTCGCACTGCCCGCCCCCTGGGTTCCGTCGCCCCGACAGGGGGCCATTCACGAGCGGGCGGCAGGAGAAGTCAATGCGCGGGCCGGGCATCAACTGATGGCCCATCAGGAGATGGCAAGGACGGCGGGGATGACGGGGATGACGGGGACGTCAGGGTGCCCGACTCCCGGAACGTGCGCCGGTAGGCCGTCGGGCTCACCCCCAGGGCCGCCTGCACGTGCTTGCGCAGCGACTGCGCCGTCCCGAAGCCCGCGTCCCGCGCCACCTGCTCCATCGGCAGGTCCGTCCGCTCCAGCAACCGCCGGGCCCGCTCCACCCGCTGGCCCAGGATCCACTGGCCCGGGCTGACCCCCGACTCCTCCCGGAACCGGCGCGTGAAGGTCCGTACGGACACGGCCTCCTGCCGGGCCAGGTCGGTCAGGCGCAGCGGTTCGTGCAGCCGGTCCAGCACCCAGGCGCGGACCGCCGTGGTGCTGGCGAGCTGCGGCTCCGGCATCGGGCGCTCGATGAACTGCGCCTGCCCGCCGTCCCGGTGGGGCGGTACGACGGTCCGCCGGGCCACCTCGTTCGCGACGGCCGCGCCGTGGTCGCGGCGCACGATGTGCAGGCACAGGTCGATCCCGGCGGCGACACCGGCCGAGGTGAGCACGTCCCCGTCGTCGGTGTAGAGCACGTCCGGGTCGACCCGGACGGCCGGGAACAGCCGCTGGAAGTGGTCCGCGGAGGCCCAGTGGGTGGTGGCCCGGCGGCCGTCGAGGTATCCCGCCGCGGCCAGCACGTAGCCACCGGTGCAGATGGAGACGAGCCGGGTGCCGGGCCGGATGTGCGCGAGGGCCTCGGCGAGCTCCCCGGTCAGCCGGCCGTACTCGTGGACCGGCCCGAGTTCGTACGAGGCCGGCACGACCACCGTGTCGGCGGTGGCCAGCAGTTCCGGGCCGTGCTCGACGTGGATCGCGAAGTCGGCGTCCGTCGGCACCGGCCCGGCGGCGAGGCCGCAGGTCAGGATCTCGTACAGCGGCCGCCCGGCCGGATCCTTGGCGCGCCCGAAGATCCGGTGCGGGATGCCGAGTTCGAAGGGCAGCAGCCCGGCGAGGGCGAGGACGACGACGCGGTGGGTCTGGGCTTGCGGCTCCATGGCCCGATCATATCGAAGCATGACAGTCAGGCCACTGTCGTATGCGGCGCCGTGGCCGGAAGCTGTCGGGGTGACCCAGACAGCCCCCGCCTCCACGGCCATCCCGCGCACTCCCCGGCAGGCCGGGCGCGTCCACCGCGCCTGGTTCGTCGCGGCCGTCGCCTTCGTGACGATCATCGGCGCCGCCGCCTTCGCCTCCCTGCCCGGACTGCTCATCGAACCGCTGCACCAGGAGTTCGACTGGTCGCGCGGCACGATCGGGTTCGCCATCTCCGTAAACCTCGCGCTGTACGGGCTCACCGCGCCGTTCGCGGCCGCCCTGATGGACCGCTTCGGCATCCGCCGGGTCGTGGCCCTGGCCCTGCTGGTCATATCCGGCGGCTCGGTCGCCACGGTCTGGATGACCGCCGCCTGGCAGCTGGTGCTGTTCTGGGGCGTCCTGGTGGGTCTGGGCAGCGGCTCGATGGCCCTGGCCTTCGCGGCGACGGTGACCAACCGCTGGTTCACCGCCCGGCGCGGCCTGGTCACCGGGATCCTGACGGCGGCCGGGGCCTCCGGCCAGCTGGTCTTCCTGCCGCTGTTGTCCTGGCTGGTGGAGCACCACGGCTGGCGCCCGGCGGCGGTGACGGTCTCCCTCGCCGCCCTGGCCGTGGCCCCGTTCGTGTGGCTGCTGCTGCGCGACCACCCGGCGGACGTGGGCCTGGCCCCGTACGGGGGCACCTACGCGGACAAGCCCGCCCCGGTGCCGGGAGCCGCCCGGCGGGCGGTCACCGTCCTGTTCAAGGCGGCCCGGACCGGTCCCTTCTGGCTGCTGGCGGGCACCTTCGCGATCTGCGGGGCCTCCACGAACGGCCTGGTCAAAACCCACTTCGTGCCGGCGGCCCACGACCACGGCATGCCGGTGACGGCGGCGGCCGGACTGCTGGCGGTGATCGGCGTCTTCGACGTGGTCGGCACGGTGGCGTCGGGCTGGTTCACGGACCGCTTCGAGGCGCGGCGGCTGCTGGCGGTCTACTACGCGCTGCGCGGGGTCTCGCTGCTCTTCCTGCCGATCCTGCTGGCCCCGTCCGTGCAGCCGCCGATGATCTTCTTCATCGTCTTCTACGGCCTGGACTGGGTCGCGACCGTGCCGCCGACCATCGCCCTGTGCCGCGAGCACTACGGGGAGGACGGCGCGATCGTCTTCGGCTGGGTGCTGGCCTCGCACCAGGTGGGTGCGGCGGTCGTCGCCTTCCTGGGCGGCCTGGCCCGCGACGTGTTCGGCTCGTACGACGTGGTCTGGTACGCCTCGGGTGCGCTGTGCGCGATGGCGGCGCTGATGTCGATGGTGATCCGGCGTCGCCCGGCTCCGGCCGCGACGGTGGTCCCGGCCGGAGCGTAGGGCGTATGCCGCAGGGCCGTCAGCCTGCGGGGGTGGTGGACTTCAGGGCGCCGTCCGGGCCCGCCAGCAGCACCGGGGTGTCCGGGCCGCCCAGGTCGCGGACGGCGGCGCGGTCGGCCTCGGCCGGGGCATCGGCGGCGCTGACGACGGCGGCGGCCTCGAGTGACCGGGCCCCGCTCGCCACGGCCATCGCGACGGCGGTCTGCAGGGCGCTCAGCTTCAGGGAGTCGAGCTCCACCGTGCCGGCGACGTAGGTGCGGCCCGTCTCGTCGCGCACCGCCGCCCCCTCCGGCACTCCGTTGCGGGCCCGGGCGCTGCGCGCCAGCGTGATGATCTTGCTGTCCTCGGGGTCGATCCCAGTGGTGTCGGTCATGGGCGAAGCATAGGGAGCGCCCGTGCGGGGCCGTACGACGGCCCCGCCGGAGCGCGTCACGGCCGGTCGAGCCGCAGCCGCTCCGCCTTGGGCAGACCCGCCACCACCAGGTCGTACGAGTCCTCCACGAGCTCGCGGACCAGCGCGTCCGGCAGGCCGCCCGGCCCGCCCGCGGTCACCGTGTTCCAGTGCCGCTTGTTCATGTGATAGCCGGGCACGATCGCCTCGTGCTCCGCCCGCAGCCGTACCGCCAGCTCCGGCTCGCACTTGAGGTTGACCTTCAGCGGCTCCGCGTCCAGCGCGGTGAGCGCGAACACCTTGCCCAGCACCTTGAACACCGAGGTCTCCGGGGTGAAGGGGAACTCCTCCACCGCCGCGTTGAAGCTCAGACAGAATTCCCGCAGCTGCGCCGGGGTCATTCCCCCTCCTCCCCCGCGGCGTCCGCCGCGGCCACCGGTTCCACCAGCACCGTCACGATCTTGTTCCGCCGCCCCGCCGGGGACTCCGCCGTCAGCCGCAGCGGACGCCCGTCCGGCAGCTCCACCAGCGCCGAGGCGCCCGCGATGGGCACCCGGCCCAGCGCCTTCGCCAGCAGTCCGCCGACCGTCTCCACGTCCTCGTCGTCGAAGGCCTCGACCTTGAACAGCTCACCGAGGTCGGTGATGTCCAGGCGCGCGGTCACGCGGTAGCGGTCCGCGCCGAGGTCCTCGACCGGCGGGAGCTCCCGGTCGTACTCGTCGGTGATCTCCCCGACGATCTCCTCCAGGATGTCCTCGATGGTGACGATCCCGGCCGTGCCGCCGTACTCGTCGATGACGACGGCCACGTGGTTGCGCACCTGCTGCATCTCGCGCAGCAGGTCGCCCGCGTTCTTGGTGTCCGGCACGAAGACCGCCGGCCGCATGGCAGTGGAGACCAGGTCGGACTCCGCCTCCCGGCTGATGTGGGTCTTGCGGACCAGGTCCTTCAGGTAGACGATCCCGACGATGTCGTCCTCGTTCTCCCCGGTCACCGGGATGCGCGAGAAACCGGACCGCAGCGCGAGGGTGGTCGCCTGACGGATCGTCTTGTAGCGCTCGATGCAGACCAGGTCGGTTCGCGGCACCATCACCTCGCGCACCAGGGTGTCGCCGAGCTCGAAGACCTGGTGCACCATCCGGCGCTCGTCGTCCTCGATCAGCGATTCCTTCTCCGCGAGGTCCACCATCGCGCGCAGCTCGGCCTCGGAGGCGAACGGCCCCTTGCGGAAGCCCTTCCCGGGCGTGAGCGCGTTGCCGATGAGGATCAGCAGCTGCGGGATCGGCCCCATCACCCGCGCGAGCGGTACGAGGACGTACGCGGCCGCCGTCGCGGTGTTGAGCGGGTGCTGGCGGCCGATGGTGCGCGGGGACACGCCCACGGCGACGAAGGAGACCAGCACCATGACCGCGATGGCCACGAGCAACGCGGTCCAGGTCTCGCCGAACTCGTCGAGGCAGACGTAGGTGACGAGTACGCCGGCCGCCATCTCGCAGGTGACCCGGACCAGCAGCGCCACATTGAGGTAGCGGGTGGGGTCCCCGGTCACCTGGGCGAGCTTCTCGCTGCCGCGCCGGCCCTCCCGTACGGCCTGCTCGGCGCGGAAGCTCGAAATGCGGGCGATCCCGGACTCGGCACACGCCGCGAACCAGGCCACGACCACCAGCAGGACGGCACCGGTGATCAGTTGTGGGGCGTTCACGAGACGGTCGGCGCCGGGGACGGGCCGGTCATGCCACGCTCGGTGCGCCAGCCGTCGACGATCGCCGCCTGGAGGCCGAACATCTCCGCCTTCTCGTCGGGCTCCTCGTGGTCGTACCCGAGCAGGTGCAGCACCCCGTGGACGGTCAGGAGCTGGAGCTCCTCGTCCATGGAGTGCTGCGTCGCGGCGTCCTCGCCCTGCTTCTTGGCGACCTCGGGGCAGAGCACGATGTCACCGAGGAGCCCCTGCGGGGGCTCCTCGTCGTCCTTCGCCGGGGGACGGAGCTCGTCCATCGGGAAGGACATGACGTCGGTGGGTCCGGGCAGGTCCATCCACTGGATGTGGAGCGCCTCCATGGCGTCCTCGTCGATGACGATGACGGAGAGCTCCGAGAGCGGGTGGATCCGCATCCGGGCGAGCGCGTAGCGGGCGATGTCGAGGATCGCCTGCTCGTCGACCTCGGTTCCGGACTCGTTGTTGACGTCGATCGACATGGTGCGCTGGGTTCTACTTCCGCTGGTGGCCGTTCGCGGCCTGCTGGCCGTCGTCGTACTTCTCGTACGCGTCGACGATACGGCCGACCAGCTTGTGCCGGACGACATCCTCGGACGTGAGCCGCGAGAAGTGGATGTCCGGAACCCCTTCGAGGATCGACTGGACCTCGCGCAGACCGCTCTTGGCGCCGCCCGGGAGGTCGATCTGCGTGACGTCGCCGGTGACGACGATCTTCGAGTCGAAGCCGAGGCGGGTCAGGAACATCTTCATCTGCTCGGCCGTGGTGTTCTGCGCCTCGTCGAGGACGACGAACGCCTCGTTGAGGGTGCGGCCGCGCATGTACGCGAGGGGGGCCACCTCGATGGTCCCGGCCGCCATGAGGCGCGGGATCGAGTCCGGGTCGATCATGTCGTGCAGCGCGTCGTAGAGCGGGCGCAGGTACGGGTCGATCTTGTCGAAGAGGGTGCCCGGCAGGAAGCCGAGCCGCTCCCCCGCCTCGACTGCGGGCCGGGTCAGGATGATCCGGCTGACCTGCTTGGACTGCAGGGCCTGGACCGCCTTGGCCATGGCGAGGTAGGTCTTGCCGGTACCGGCGGGGCCGATGCCGAACACGATCGTGTTCTTGTCGATCGCGTCGACGTACCGCTTCTGGTTGAGGGTCTTGGGCCGGATGGTGCGGCCGCGGCTGGAGAGGATGTTCTGGGTGAGCACCTCGGCGGGCGTCTCCTCGGGGCCGCCCTCGTTGCCGTTGCCGCTCGCCTTGAGCATGGCGATCGAGCGTTCCACTGCGTCCTCCGTCATCGGCTGCCCGGTGCGGAGCACCAGCATCATCTCGTCGAACAGGCGCTGGATCAGAGCGACTTCCGCCGCTGCCCCGATCGCGCTGACCTGATTGCCCCGAACATGGATGTCGGCCTTCGGGAAGGCCTTCTCGATCACGCGCAACAGGGCGTCACCGGAACCGAGCACCGTCACCATCGGGTGCGTGGCCGGTACCGTGAAGTGGGCTCGCGCCTGGCCCGGCGCTGGGATGTGGGCTGTCGGTGTCTGAGTCATGGGCCGGCACTGTGGCCTGCGCATACCTCCCGCTGAGGGGCCGCGCCGATCGACGACCTCCGGAATATCAAGCGTACGTCGCCTTCGGGGCTTCCCCGAGAGGTTTTCGAGCGGCGCCCGAGCGCCCCGGGCCCGCCGGGCCGGGCGCGGGCTACGCGGAGTGCCGGAAGCCGATCGTGGGCACCGCCCTGCGCCGGGCCGCCGGGGTCGAGCCCTGCGGGATCAGGTCGTCCAGGAACGCGTACAGGCCGCGCAGCTCGACCGGGGCCGACCGCCACCAGTGGGCGACCTCCGGCCAGCCGGGGGCCGAGAGGGAGCCGCCGAACTCCTGGACCGACAGGGCAGCCGTCAGCCCGGCGAACGCGAGGCGGTCCGCCAGCGGCCAGCCCGCCAGGGTGCCGGTGACGAAGCCGGCCACGTAGACGTCGCCGGCCCCGGTCGGGTCCAGCTCCTCCACCGTGATCCCCGGGACCTGGGCCGTCTCGCCCGTGCGTCCGTCGACGGCGTACGAGCCCTCCGCGCCCATCGTCACCACCGCGATCGGCACGTGATCGGCCAGCGCCCGGGCCGCCGCGCGCGGGCAGTCGGTCCGCGTGTACCGCATGGCCTCGCCCGCGTTCGGCAGGAAGGCCTCGCAGTGCGCCAGGTCGGCCAGGGCCCCCAGGTCCCACCGCCCGCTCTCGTCCCAGCCCACGTCCGCGAAGACCTGTGCGCCGCGCCGCGCCGCCTCCCCGATCCACGGCTCGCGCCGGCCGGGCTCCAGCGAGGCCACGGCGGCGCGGGCGCGCGGCGGGCACTGCGGGAAGGGCCCGGGGCCCCCCGGCGGGGGCGCCTCATGGCCGTGCGAGATCATCGTGCGCTCGCCCTCGTAGGCCATCGAGACGGTGACGGGGCTGTGCCAGCCGGAGATGGTCCGCGACATGGAGAGGTCGATGCCCTCGCCCTGTTCGAGGGCGTCCCAGCAGTACTCGCCGTAGTGGTCGTCGCCGAAGGCCGCGGCGAGCGAGGTGCGCAGGCCGAGGCGGGCCAGGGCGGTGGCCATGTTGGCGACGCCGCCGGGGCTGGAGCCCATGCCGCGCGCCCAGGACTCCGTACCGCGCACGGGGGCGGAGTCGAGGCCGGTGAAGATGATGTCGAGGAAGACCGTGCCGGTCAGGAAGACGTCGCAGGCCGGTTCCTGGGGGTTGCGCAGCGGACCGAGCGGGTCCACTGCTGCCGCACGGCTGTCGGCGTCGTCCCGACTGGTCACGGTGTACTCCCCGTTGTCTTGAAGGGTCGTTTCCTCAGGAGGGTTTCCGGAGGAGGATTTCCGGAGGAAAGCTGCCAGCCCTGCCCGGCTCGCACGAATCCAAACCCAGTGTGTCGCAGATCACTACAGGGACGCTCTTTTCCCGGTATCGGGCCACTTGATAAACAAGTGGCCCCGCTCACTCTGCGGCGGCGCCACGCAACACCGCACCACCTGGAAAACGCACGTGCACGACCGCACCCCCGCGCCGCTCTCCGCGCCGCCCGCCGCCTGGCCCCTGGTGGCCCTCTTCACCGCCGGCTACGTCGCCCCGTACCTCCTGCCGACCGTCGTCGGACGGCTCGACGCCCACCTGCCGCTGAGCCCCGCGCAGGCCGGTCTGATCGGCACGGCCTTGCTGCTCGGCTCCGCCGCGGCCGGTTTCACCCTCGCCTCCCGGATCGGCCGGCACGGACCCCGCCGGCCGGCCCGCCTCGGGCTGCTGCTGGCCGTCGCCGGATACGGCACGGCCGCCGCGACCTCGCTGCTGCCGCTGGTCGTCGCGGGCGCCGTGGTCGGCGGCTTCGGCTCCGGGACCGCGACCGCCGTGGCCGCCTCCGGGATCGCCGGGCAGCGCGACCCGCACCTCGCACCTCGGCCCTGGGGCTGCTGTCGGTCTCGGCGACCGCCGGGGCGCTGTATCTGACCCTGCCGCGGCTCGGGGCGGCCACGGGCTCCCGTTCGCCGCGATCGCGCTGGTCGCGGCGGTGGTCTGGCCGGCCACGGGCCGCCTGGGCGGCTCCGCCGCACCGGCCGTGACCGGGGTCGCCCCGGGCCGGCTGCCGTACCCGCGCGCCGGGGTGGTCCTGGCGGGCTCCCTGATGCTGTGGTCCCTCGCGCAGAACGCCCTGTGGGGGGTCAGCGGCCGGATCGGCGCCCAGCAGGCGGGCCTCTCGGAGGTCACCCTCGGCGTCGTCTTCGCCGCGGCGCTCGGCGCGGGCCTGCTCGGGGTCACGGCCGCCTCGGCGCTCGGCGCCCGCCTGGGCCGCGCGGTCCCGATCGGCGCGGGAACGGCGGTGATCGCCTGTTGCGTGGTGGTGTCCTCGTCCGCCCGCGGCCTCGGCGGCTTCGGCACCGGGGAGATCCTGTGGAACGCCGTCTACCCGGTGGTGCTCTCGTACGCCATCGGCCTCGCCGCCGCACTGGACCCGCGCGGCCGCTGGGCGGTGCTGGCCGGGTCGGCGTCCTCGCTGGGCGTGGCCTGCGGGCCCGTCACCGGCAGCCTGCTCGCCGAGGCCGCGGGCTTCCCCGGCATGGGCCTGGTACTGGGCGCGCTGCTGCTGGCGGTGGCCGGGCCGATGACCGCCGTCGCGCTGCACGCCGGTGGCCGTCCGCTGACCGCCGGCTCGGTCCGCCGCCGCGGTGGCGCCCCGGCGGCCGTCCTCGCCGCCGGCGCGGGCACCCCGTCGGGGGCGATCCCCCGCGTCGGCGCCGCGGAACTGGAAGTCGCGGAGATCCGGGTCCGTCGCGTACGGACGGCAGGGCGTCGGGTTGTGCTGCGCGCACGTTCGGGCCGACATCAGCAAGAATCCAGCCCCGCCGGCGTTTGAGGCGCGGGGTCTGGGGCGGAGCCCCAGCAGCGGACCCAGGGGCCAACCCGTCAGCGGCGCTTCGGAAGCGGCACGCGGACCAGGTCCGCCGCCACCGTCAACTCACCCTCGAACCCAGCCGCACGGGCCTGCCGTTCGAACTCCGAGGGGTCGGTGTAGCGCTGCGAGAAGTGCGTCAGCACCAGGTGCCGTACGCCCGCGTCCCGCGCCACCCGCGCCGCCTGTCCGGCCGTGAGGTGCCCGTGCTCGGTGGCGAGCTGCTCGTCCTCGTCGAGGAAGGTGGACTCGATCACCAGCATGTCGCAGCCCTCGGCCAGTTCGTCCACGCCCGCGCAGAGCCGGGTGTCCATGACGAACGCGAACCGCTGCCCGGACTTCGGCTCGCTGACCTCTTCCAGCGTGACCGCGCCCAGCCGCCCCTCGCGCTGGATCCGGCCCACGTCCGGCCCCTTGATCCCGTGCTGCGCCAGCAGCTCCGGCACCATGCG
Organism: Streptomyces sp. NBC_01546; assembly: GCF_045208355.1. Lineage (NCBI taxonomy): Bacteria > Bacillati > Actinomycetota > Actinomycetes > Kitasatosporales > Streptomycetaceae > Streptomyces > Streptomyces sp. NBC_01546. Next base: position 5,413,599 of record NZ_CP109379.1, on the reverse strand, counting down.
GCGCCCGTCCGGCTCGGTGAGCCGGTAGCCGAAGGACTCCACCGGGTGGGAGAGCCGCCTGGCCTCCAGGACGTACGAGGCCCCGCTCGCCAGCGCCCGCATCCCGTCCCCGGCCACCGGTTCCTCGGCCAGCGGCACCGTTTCGCGGTAGGCGGTGGCGTAGCGCAGCCGGTCGAAGAACTTCTGCCCCGAGGCCGGGTAGTGCGCGGTGACGGGGTGCGGGACCCGGTCGAGGTTGATCCGCTGGATCACCCCGGCCAGGCCGAGGCTGTGGTCACCGTGGAAGTGTGTAACGCAGATCCGGTTGATGTCGTGCGCGGCCACCCCGGCCCGCAGCATCTGGCGCTGCGTGCCCTCGCCCGGGTCGAAGAGGATGCCCTCGCCGTCCCAGCGCAGCAGGTAGCCGTTGTGGTTGCGGTGGCGGGTGGGCACCTGACTGGCAGTGCCCAGCACCACGAACTCGCGTACGGACACTGGCTATCCGGGGGGCCACTGGAGGCCGCGGCCGCCGAGGACGTGCGCGTGGGCGTGGAAGACGGTCTGGCCGGCGCCCGCGCCCGTGTTGAAGACGACCCGGTAACCGTGGTCGGCGATCTTCTCGTCGAGCGCGATCTGCCCGGCCTCGGCGAGGAGACCGGCGGCGATGGCGGGCTCGGCCGCGGCCAGGGAGGCCCCGTCGGGGTAGTGCACCTTGGGGATGACGAGGATGTGCGTCGGCGCCTGCGGGTTGATGTCCCGGAAGGCGACGGTCGTCTCGGTCTCGCGGACCACGGTCGCCGGGATGTTCCCCGCGACGATCTTGCAGAACAGGCAGTCGGCCTGCGGTTCCCCGGCCATCAGTTCGCCTCCGTGTCGTTGATCGCTCCGGGCATCGTATCCCCGGAGCGCGGACGGGAGTTCCGCCAGGGGAGGTCCAGGGGGTTCCTAGGCCCAGCGCCCGGTACGGGCCAGCAGCACCGCCGTCGCGGCCGTGCCCGCCGTGGAGGTCCGCAGGACGGAGCGGCCCAGGCGGTACGGGTGGGCTCCCGCCCCGGCGAAGACGGCCAGCTCCTCAGGGGAGACCCCGCCCTCCGGGCCGACGACCAGCACGACGGACCCGGCTGCCGGGAGCTTGGCCTCGGCCAGGGCCTCGGATGGGGTGTCGCGGTCCTCGTGGAGGACCATCGCCAGGTCGGCGCCGGCCAGCAGGGCCGCCACCTGCTTGGTGGACATGGCCTCGGCCACCTCCGGGAAGCGGACCCGGCGGGACTGCTTCCCCGCCTCCCGTGCGGTGGCCCGCCACTTGGCCAGGGACTTGGCCCCCCGGTCGCCGCGCCACTGCGTGATGCAGCGCGAGGCCTGCCAGGGCACGATCGCGTCCACGCCCGTCTCGGTCATGGTCTCCACGGCCACCTCGCCCCGGTCCCCCTTGGGCAGGGCCTGGACCACGGTGATCCGGACGGCCGGTTCGGCTTCCTCGAAGACCCCGGACACGGTCACGACCAGCCGGTCCTTGCCCTCCGCCGCCTTCACGACCGCGTCGGCCCAGCCGCCCCGGCCGTCCGTGAGGACCACCGCCTCGCCCGCGTTCAGCCGCTTCACGGACACCGCGTGCCGGCCCTCCGGGCCGTCCAGGACGAACTCCGGTCCCGCCGGGACCTCTTCGACCACGAACACCGGGGCCGTCATGACGCACTCCTCATCTGCATTGCCTTCAACGTGCTCTGTGCCTCGGCCAGTTCGGCCGCCAGCACCTCCATCAGCTCCCCCGCCGGCAGCGCCCGCGCCAGCCGGTGCCCCTGGCCCGCCCACAGTGCCATGCCCTGCGGGTCCCCGGCCGCGGCGGCCGCCTTGCGCAGCCCCGAGGTCAGGTAGTGGATCTGCGGGTAGGCGGCGGGGGCGTACGGCCCGTGCTCGCGCATGAACCGGTTGACCAGGCCCCGCCCCGGCCGCCCGGAGAAGGCCCGGGTCAGCTCGGTCCGGACGAACAGCGGGTCCGTCAGCGCCTTCTTGTGCAGCGGGTCCGCCCCCGACTCCGGGCAGGCCAGGAAGGCCGTCCCGAGCTGGGCCGCCTCCGCGCCCGCCGCCAGCAGCGCGGCGATCTGCGAGCCCCGCATCAGACCGCCCGCCGCGATGATCGGGAGGGCGACCGCCTCCCGTACCTGGGCCACGAGCGCGAGCAGGCCCACCGACGCCGTGCCGTCGGCCTGCGGATCGTCCCGGTGCGTGCCCTGGTGGCCGCCGGCCTCCACCCCCTGGACGCAGACGGCGTCGGCCCCGGACTCCTGCGCGCAGCGGGCCTCCTCGACGGAGGTCGCGGTGACGACGGTGTACGTACCGGCCTTGCGCAGCGAGGCCAGGACCGCCGGGGCGGGACAGCCGAAGGTGAAGGAGACGACCGGGACCGGGTCCTCCAGAAGAATGGCGAGTTTGGCGTCGTAGCCGTCGTCGCAGGTGCCGATGATGTCCTCGTCGGCGAGGGAGACCTCGTACCAGCTGGCCTCGCCGGCCAGCTGGCCGCGGTACGCCTCCACGGCGGCCGGGTCCACGTAACCGGTCTGCGGCATGAAGAGGTTCACCCCGAAGGGGCGCCGGGTGAGCGCGCGCACCTGCTTGATCTCCTGGTACATGCCGTCGGCGGTCTTGTACCCGCCGGCCAGGAAGCCCAGTCCGCCCGCCTCGCACACGGCGGCGACGAGCGGCGGACACGAGGCGCCGCCCGCCATGGGGGCCTGCACGATCGGATAAGCGCAGAGACCGTTCGGTGCCGAGGACATGCTCTGCATCGTGCCATGTCCCGCTCAGGGGACCGAATCACGGCATTCGCCTGGCATAGTCCGCTTCCCGGCGCGGCCGGATCACATACGACGAGCCCGGCCGGGGGCATCCCCGGCCGGGCTCGTCGATGAGAGGTCGCAGACGGTCAGCGACCGTTGAACGCGTCCTTCAGGCGGCTGAACAGCCCCTGCTGACCAGGCGCGAACTGGCCCATCGGCCGCTCCTCGCCCCGCAGCTTCGCCAGCTGGCGCAGCAGGTCCTCCTGCTGGGGGTCCAGCTTGCCCGGGGTGGTGACCTCGACGTGGACGATCAGGTCGCCGCGCCCGCCGCCCCGCAGGTGGGTGACGCCGCGCCCGTGCAGCGGGATCGCCTGACCGGACCCGGTACCGGGCCGGATGTCGATCTCCTCCAGACCGTCCAGCGTCTCCAGCGGGCACTTGGTGCCCAGCGCGGCCGCCGTCATCGGGATGGTCACCGTGCAGTGCAGATCGTCCCCGCGCCGCTGGAAGGTCGGGTGCGGCAGCTCGTGGATCTCCACGTACAGGTCGCCGGCGGGGCCGCCGCCGGGGCCGACCTCACCCTCGCCCGCGAGCTGAATGCGGGTGCCGTTCTCGACACCGGCCGGGATCTTGACCGTGAGGCTGCGGCGGGACCGGACCCGGCCGTCACCCGCGCACTCGGGGCACGGGGTGGGGACCACGGTGCCGAAGCCCTGGCACTGCGGGCAGGGGCGCGAGGTCATGACCTGGCCCAGGAAGGACCGGGTGACCTGCGAGACCTCACCGCGGCCGCGGCACATGTCACACGTCTGCGCGGAGGTGCCGGGGGCGGCACCCTCTCCGGAGCAGGTGGTGCAGACGACGGCCGTGTCGACCTGGATGTCCTTGGTCGTCCCGAAGGCCGCCTCGTCCAGCTCCAGGTCCAGACGGATCATGGCGTCCTGGCCGCGCCGGGTCCGCGAGCGCGGGCCGCGCTGCTGACTCTGGCCGAAGAACGCGTCCATGATGTCGGAGAAGTTGCCGAAGCCACCCGCTCCGAAGCCGCCCGCTCCGCCACCGCCGCCCGAGGAGGACAGCGGGTCGCCGCCGAGGTCGTAGACCTGCTTCTTCTGCGGGTCCGAGAGCACCTCGTAGGCCGCGTTGATCTCCTTGAAGCGCTCCTGCGTCTTCGGGTCCGGATTCACATCCGGGTGGAGTTCACGCGCGAGGCGCCGGAAGGCCTTCTTGATCTCGTCCTGGGATGCGTCGCGGCGCACGCCGAGAACGGCGTAGTAGTCCGTGGCCACTTACGACTCCGCCAGGATCTGTCCGACGTAACGTGCCACTGCGCGTACCGCTCCCATCGTTCCGGGGTAGTCCATGCGGGTCGGTCCGACCACGCCGAGTTTGGCGACCGTTTCGCCGCCCGAACCGTAACCGACCGAGACGACCGACGTGGAGTTCAGTCCCTCGTAGGCGTTCTCATGCCCGATCCGTACGGCCATTCCCGACTCGTTGACCTCGCCCAGCAGCTTGAGGAGCACGACCTGCTCCTCCAGCGCTTCGAGCACCGGCCTGATCGTCAGGGGAAAATCGTGTCCGAAGCGGGTGAGATTGGCGGTACCGCCGATCATCAGCCGCTCTTCTGCTTCCTCGACCAGGGTTTCGAGGAGCGTCGTGAGCACGGTGGACACCGTGCCGCGGTCGTCGGCCTCGAAGGACTCGGGGAGGTCCTGGACGAGCGGGGGCACGTCGGTGAAACGACGGCCGACCACCCTGCTGTTGAGCCGGGCCCGCAGATCGGCCAGAGAGGCCTCCCCGAAGGGGCTCGGGCAGTCGATCAGCCGCTGCTCGACGCGCCCGGTGTCCGTGATCAGTACGAGCATCAGGCGCGCGGGAGCGAGCGAGAGCAGCTCCACGTGCCGGACGGTCGACCGGGTCAGGCTCGGGTACTGGACGACGGCGACCTGCCGGGTCAGCTGCGCGAGCAGCCGCACCGTCCGGCCGACCACGTCGTCGAGGTCGACGGCGCCGTCGAGGAAGTTCTGGATGGCCCGGCGCTCGGGCGTCGACAGCGGTTTGACCCCCGCCAGCCTGTCGACGAAGAGGCGGTAGCCCTTGTCGGTGGGGATCCGGCCGGCGCTGGTGTGCGGCTGGGCGATGTAGCCCTCGTCCTCCAGCACGGCCATGTCGTTGCGCACGGTGGCGGGCGAGACTCCGAGCCGGTGCCGCTCGGTGAGCGCCTTGGAGCCGACCGGCTCCTCCGTCCCGACGTAGTCCTGGACGATGGCGCGCAGCACTTCGAGTCTGCGTTCGCTGAGCATCGCGCACACCTCCAGCTGTGGTCCGTTGCCGTGTTGAAGCTCGGTCGTTGGCACTCTGGTCGTTCGAGTGCCAGAGATCCCCCGCTCAGTGTACGGCCGGGTAGTAAGACCCTGGCAAGGGAGGCCCGCCAGGGTAGCGTCGCGGCATGGACGTGCGTTGGGAAGAGGCGGGCTGGGAAAGGCTGACCGGACGGACCGGCCGTCGGCGGCTCCCGGTGTGGGACTGCACGGTGGGGCTGGTGGTGGGGGACGATTCCGTCCTCCTCGTCGACCCCGGTTCGTGCCTGCGCGAGGGCGCACAGGTGAGGGCGGAGGCCGAGCGGCTGGCGGGCCGGCACGTGACCCATATCGCATTCACGCACGGCCATTTCGACCACGTCCTGGGCGGGGCGGCCTTCCCCGGGGCCGAGGTGTACGGGGCGGTCGGGCTGGACGCGCTGCTCGCCACGGGCCGCCAGGAGCTGCGCGGGGACGCGGTGCGGCACGGTCTGGCGGACACGGAGGCCGCGGAGGCGGTGGACCTGCTGGTGACGCCGAAGCACCTGGTGTCGGGCGAGTGGACGCTGGAGCTGGGCGGGGTGCAGGTGCTGCTGGCCAATGTGGGGCCCGGGCACACCCGCCACGACCTGGCGGTCTTCGTGCCGGGCGAGCGCGAGACGGTGTTCTGCGGGGACCTGGTCGAGGAGTCGGGCGAACCCTTGGCCGGCCCGGACGCGGTGCCCCGGCAGTGGCCCGCGGCCCTGGACCGGCTGCTGGCGCTGGGCGGGGACGACGCGCAGTACGTGCCGGGTCACGGAGCGGTGGTCTCCGCGGCCTTCGTGCGTGCGCAACGCGCCACACTGGCCGCCCGTTTCGGCGTGTCGGGGGCATGACGGCCGCGGCTCTCCTAGTGTCGGCCGGATGCGCGAGTACTCCCCCGACCTGACCCCCCAGTGGAAGCGTTCCAAGGCCGTGCCGGAGGTGGCGGCGGAACCCGATCTGGTGGTCGAGGTGGCCGGTACGGACTTCTGCGGCGCGGTGGTGGCCTGCGAGGCGGGCACGGTGACCCTGGAGGACCGCTTCGGCAAGCGGCGGGTGTTCCCGATGGAGCCGCGGGGGTTCCTGCTGGAGGGCGCCGTCGTCACCCTGGTCCGCCCGTCCCGGGGCCCGGCCGGACCGGCCCGTACGGCCTCCGGCTCGATCGCCGTCCCGGGCGCCCGGGCCCGGGTGGCGCGGGCGGGCCGGATCTACGTCGAGGGCCGGCACGACGCCGAGCTGGTGGAGCGGGTCTGGGGTGACGACCTGCGGATCGAGGGCGTGGTGGTGGAGTACCTGGAGGGCATCGACGACCTCCCGGCCATCGTGGCGGAGTTCGCCCCGGCCCCGGACGCCCGCCTGGGGATCCTGGTGGACCACCTGGTGCCGGGCTCGAAGGAGTCCCGGATCGCCGCGTCGGTGAGCTCTCCGGACGTCCTGATCGTGGGCCACCCGTACGTGGACGTCTGGCAGGCCGTGAAGCCGTCGGCGCTGGGCATCCCGGCGTGGCCGGTGATCCCCCGCGGCCAGGACTGGAAGACGGGCATCTGCCGCTCGCTGGGCTGGCCCGAGAACACCGGCGCCGCCTGGCAGCACATCCTGTCCCGGGTGACCTCGTACCGTGATCTGGAGCCCACCCTGCTGGGCGCGGTGGAGCACCTGATCGACCACGTCACGGCCTGACCCGGGGGCGACCGCCCGGCCCGGCGCTCACCCCGGAGGCGTGCGGGTGACCCGGCGGTCGGCGGAGCGCAGTGCGAAGGCCATCACCACTTCGAACACGCCGAGCAGGACGAGCCACAGTCCCAGCAGCCGCGTCAGGGCGACCGCGGAGTCCACCGGGAAGCAGAGGACGACGATTCCGGCGACGGCGCCGAGGGCGCCCAGGCCGAAGGTCAGGCCACGGTGCGGGAGCGCGCGGTCGGCGATCGCGACGTACGCGGTGAGCACTCCGGTCAGCAGCCAGAACACGCCGACGACCAGGGACAGCGCGCCGATCGTCTGCATCGGATGCCGCAGCACCAAGACGCCGGCCAGAAACGCCAGCAGGGCGATCAGGACGGCCGCCAGCCGGCTGCCGCCCCCGTCGGTGTGCGAGAAGGCCGTCACGAAACGGAAGCCACCCGCCACCAGGAGCTGCAGGCCGATGATCACGGCCAGGATGTGCAGTGTCTCGTCGGGCCAGACGAGCACCAGGATGCCTGGTATCAGGGTCGCGAGGGCGAAGCCGAGGGCCCAGTGCCACGAGCCTCCGACCTGCTTGAGGACGTCCTCGGGGTCACTTTGCGTGTGCATCGGTGACGCGTCGGAGGGTACGGTCATCACGCCTCCCGGGCCGGCCGAACGGCCTGTAGGGGCACCTCGAAGCCGCCGGACGTACGTTATTTAGCCTTATCGGCCATATTAGGTCGGTTCGTTGCGGCTCGCTGCCCGGGAGGAGCCCAGGTCGGACAGGACCCAGGCCGGACGGGGCCTAGTCCACCAGGTCCCGGACCACGGCATCGGCGAGCAACCGCCCGCGCAGGGTCAGCACGGCCCGCCCTGCCTCGTACGGCCCCGCCTCCAGCAGTCCGTCCGCCAGGGCGCGGCGGGACGCCGCCAGCCCGGCAGGCGCCAGCAGGGACAGCGGGACCCCGTCCACCAGCCGCAGCTCCAGCAGGATCCGCTCCACCCGCCGGTCCTCCTCGGAGAGGAGCTCGCGCCCGGCCCCGGGGGAGCGCCCCTCCGCCAGTGCGGCGGCGTACGCTCCGGGGTGCTTGACGTTCCACCACCGCACCCCGCCCACGTGCGAGTGCGCGCCCGGCCCCGCGCCCCACCAGTCGGCGCCGCGCCAGTACAGCTCGTTGTGCAGGCAGCGCCCGGCCTGCGAAGTGGCCCAGTTCGACACCTCGTACCAGGAGTAGCCGGCCTCCGCCATGACCGCGTCGGCGATCAGGTAGCGGTCGGCGTGCACGTCGTCGTCCGTCATCGGGACCTCGCCCCGGCGGATGCGCCGCGCCAGCTGCGTGCCCTCCTCCACGATCAGCGCGTACGCCGAGATGTGGTCGGGCCCGGCGCCGAGCGCCGCGGAGAGCGACGCCCGCCAGTCCTCGTCCGATTCCCCGGGCGTCCCGTAGATCAGGTCCAGGTTGACGTGCTCGAAGCCCGCCGCCCGCGCCTCCGCGACACAGGCCTCCGGGCGGCCGGGGGTGTGCGTGCGGTCCAGCACCTTAAGGACGTGCTGCTTGGCGCTCTGCATGCCGAAGGAGATCCGGTTGAAGCCGCCGGCCCGCAGCTCGGCCAGGTACTCCGGGTTCACGGACTCCGGATTGGCCTCGGTGGTGATCTCCGCGTCCTCGGCCAGGCCGAACTCGTCCCGGATCGCCGCGAGCATCCGTACGAGGTCCCCGGCGGGCAGCAGCGTCGGAGTACCGCCGCCCACGAACACCGTCCGTACGGCCCTCGGGTCGTCCCCGAGCACCTTCCGGGCCAGGCGCACCTCGTCGATCAGGGTGTCGGCGTAGTTCTCCCGCGAGGCGAGCACACCACCGGTACCCCGCAGCTCGGTGGCCGTGTAGGTGTTGAAGTCGCAGTACCCGCACCGCGTGGCGCAGTACGGGACGTGCAGGTAGAAGCCGAGCGGCCGGTCTCCCGCGCCCGCCAGGGCGTGCGACGGCAGCGAGCCGTCTTCGGGCATGGGTTCACCGTCGGGCAGTGCGGAAGGCATGGACCCATTGTCCCGCACTGCCCCATGGTCGTTTCACGCCTCGGGCTACGCCTCGCGCGCGCCCTCGTACATCTCGTCGATCAGGTGCTTGAACTCACGCTCGACGACCGGGCGCTTCAGCTTGAGGCTCGGCGTCAGGTCACCGTGCTCGACGTCGAGGTCGCGCGGCAGCAGCCGGAACTTCTTGACCGTCTGCCACTTCTGCAGGCCCTCGTTCAGGGTCTGGACGTACGTCTCGATAAGCCGGGCGGTCTCCGGCGCGGCCAGCACCTGCGCGTACGTCTTGCCCTCCAGCCCGTTCTCGGCCGCCCACGTGAGGATGGACGGCTCGTCGAGCGCGATCAGGGCGGTGCAGAAGTTCCGGTCGGCGCCGTGCACGACGATGGTCGACACGTACGGGCAGATCGCCTTGAACCGGCCCTCGATCTCGGCCGGGGCGACGTACTTGCCGTTCGAGGTCTTGATCAGGTCCTTCTTGCGGTCCGTGATGCGCAGGTAGCCGTCGGGCGACAGCTCGCCGATGTCTCCCGTGTGCAGCCAGCCGTCGGACTCCAGGACCTCGGCGGTCTTCTCCGGCTGCCCGTGGTAGCCCTGCATGATGCCGGGACCGCGCAGCAGCACCTCGCCGTCCTCGGCGATGCGGACCTCGGTGCCGGGGAGCGGCTTGCCGACGGTGCCGGTGCGGTAGGCCTCGCCCGGGTTGACGAAGGAGGCCGCGCTCGACTCGGTGAGGCCGTAGCCCTCCAGGATGTGGATGCCGGCGCCGGAGAAGAAGTAGCCGATGTCGGGCGCCAGGGCGGAGGCGCCGGAGACGGCGGCGCGCAGCTTGCCGCCGAAGGCCTCGCGGAGCTTGGAGTAGACGAGCGCGTCGGCGATCTTGTGCTTGGTGGCGAGGCCGAACGGGGCGGTCGCCTGGCCGGTGCGCCGGAAGTTGTCCTGGGTGACCTTGGCGTACTCGCGGGCGACGCCGACCGACCACTGGAAGATCTTGTACTTGGCTCCGCCGCCGGCCCGGGCCTTGGCGGCCACGCCGTTGTAGACCTTCTCGAAGATGCGCGGAACGGCCGCCATGTACGTCGGCTGCACGATCGGCAGATTCTCGATGATCTTGTCGATCCGGCCGTCGACGGCGGTCACGTGCCCGACCTCGATCTGGCCGGAGGTCAGCACCTTGCCGAAGACGTGGGCCAGCGGCAGCCACAGGTACTGGACGTCGTCCGAGTGGATCATGCCCGTGGCGACGGTGGCCTTGGCCATGTACGACCAGTTGTCGTGCGGAAGCCGGACGCCCTTGGGGCGGCCCGTGGTGCCGGAGGTGTAGATGAGGGTGGCGAGCTGATCGGCGGTGATGGCCCCGATCCGCTCCTTGACCGCCTCGGGGTGCTTGGCCAGGTACTCCTTGCCGCGCGCCTCCAGATCGGCGAGCGAGAGCACCCAGCCCTCGGGGTCGCCCTCGGCGGCGACCGCGTCCGCGGCCTCCATGACCACCACGTGGGCGAGTTTCGGCAGGTCGGCGCGGCGCTCGCGCGCCTTGGCCAGCTGCTTGCCGTCCTCGGCGATGAGCACCCGGCTCTCGGAGTCCGCGAGGATGTACGCCGACTCCTCGGCGTTCGTGCTGGGGTAGATCGTGGTGACCGCGCCGCCGGCGCACATCACGCCCAGGTCGGCGAGGATCCACTCGACCCGGGTGTTGGAGGCGAGCGCGACCCGCTCCTCCGGCCCCAGGCCGAGGTCGGCCAGCCCGGCGGCGATGGCGAAGACCCGCTCGGCCGCCTGGCCCCAGCTGAGCGACTTCCAGTCGTCGGGGCCCTGGCCGTCGGCCGCGGGCACCGGGTACCGGTACGCCTCCGCATGAGGCGTGGCGGCCACGCGCTCAAGGAAGAGGGCCGCCACGGTGGGCGGGCGGTTCTCGATCAAGGTCTGTGTGTCGCTCACGACATCCTCCGGACCGGACCACGCGGCAGTGCGTGGGCGTGGGGCGCTTGGGCGGGCGCTTCGGGACTGGCGGGGTTTGAGACATAGCCAGCAGGTGACTGGCGAGTAACCATCGAGCAGTGATCAGACTAAAGGCCGTCCGCCGCCTGCGTAAGGGCCCGCATGCGGCCGGTTCATAACGAAAGAGGCCCCCACGCCAGAGCGTGAGGGCCTGCTTCCGCAGCGGTCGCGGGCGGCGCTACTTCTTCTTGCCGCCGGACTCGTCGCTGGAGAGGACGGCGATGAAGGCCTCCTGCGGGACCTCCACGGAACCGACCATCTTCATGCGCTTCTTGCCTTCCTTCTGCTTCTCCAGCAGCTTCCGCTTACGGGAGATGTCACCGCCGTAGCACTTGGCGAGGACGTCCTTGCGGATGGCGCGGATGGTCTCGCGGGCGATGACGCGGGAGCCGATCGCGGCCTGGATCGGGATCTCGAAGGCCTGCCGCGGGATGAGCTCGCGCAGCTTGGCGACCAGGCGCACGCCGTAGGCGTAGGCGGCGTCCTTGTGCGTGACGGCGGAGAAGGCGTCGACCTTGTCGCCGTGCAGCAGGATGTCGACCTTGACCAGTCCGGAAGCCTGCTCGCCGGTGGGTTCGTAGTCGAGGGAGGCGTAGCCGCGCGTCTTGGACTTCAGCTGGTCGAAGAAGTCGAAGACGATCTCCGCGAGCGGGAGCGTGTAGCGGATCTCGACCCGGTCCTCGGAGAGGTAGTCCATCCCGAGGAGGGTGCCGCGGCGCTGCTGGCAGAGCTCCATGATCGCGCCGATGAACTCGGAAGGCGCGAGCAGGGTCGCCCGGACGACCGGCTCGAACACGTCCGAAATCTTGCCCTCGGGGAACTCGCTCGGGTTGGTGACGGTGACTTCCTTGCCGTCCTCCATGACCACCCGGTAGACCACGTTGGGCGCGGTGGCAATCAGGTCGAGGCCGAACTCGCGCTCCAGGCGCTCGCGGACCACGTCCAGGTGGAGCAGGCCGAGGAAGCCGACGCGGAAGCCGAAGCCGAGCGCCGCCGAGGTCTCCGGCTCGTATACGAGCGCGGCGTCGTTGAGCTGCAGCTTGTCGAGGGCCTCGCGCAGGTCCGGGTAGTCCGATCCGTCGAGCGGGTACAGGCCCGAGAAGACCATCGGGCGCGGGTCCTTGTAGCCGCCGAGGGCCTCGGTGGCGCCGTTGTGCAGGCTGGTGATGGTGTCACCGACCTTGGACTGACGGACGTCCTTCACGCCGGTGATGATGTAGCCCACCTCGCCGACGCCGAGGCCGTCGGAGGGGGTCATCTCCGGGGAGGAGACGCCGATCTCCAGCAGCTCGTGCGTGGCGCCGGTGGACATCATCCGGATGCGCTCGCGCTTGTTGAGCTGGCCGTCGACGACACGGACGTAGGTGACCACGCCGCGGTACGAGTCGTAGACCGAGTCGAAGATCATCGCGCGGGCCGGGGCGTCCTTGGGGCCGACCGGGGCCGGAACCGTGGCGACGATCTTGTCGAGCAGCGCGTCGACGCCGAGACCGGTCTTCGCCGAGACGCGCAGCACGTCCTCGGGCTGGCAGCCGACCAGGTTCGCGAGCTCCTCGGCGAACTTCTCCGGCTGGGCGGCCGGCAGGTCGATCTTGTTCAGGACCGGGACGATCGCGAGGTCCTTCTCCATCGCCAGGTACAGGTTGGCGAGGGTCTGCGCCTCGATGCCCTGGGCGGCGTCCACCAGGAGGACCGTGCCCTCGCAGGCGGCGAGGGAGCGCGAGACCTCGTAGGTGAAGTCGACGTGCCCGGGGGTGTCGATCATGTTGAGGATGTGGGTGCCGCCCTGACCCTCGCCCGTGGTGGGCGCCCAGGGCAGTCGGACCGCCTGGGACTTGATCGTGATGCCTCGCTCACGCTCGATGTCCATGCGGTCGAGGTACTGGGCGCGCATCTGCCGCTGGTCGACCACACCGGTGAGCTGGAGCATCCGGTCGGCAAGGGTCGACTTGCCGTGGTCGATGTGCGCGATGATGCAGAAATTGCGGATCAGCGCCGGGTCGGTACGGCTCGGCTCGGGCACGTGGCTGGGGATCGCGGGCACGCAGTGTCCTGATTCTCGGTCGCAGTCGGAACTCGGAACGAAGTCTGAGTCCTCCCATGGTCCCATGGACGGGGCAGTGCGCTCGGTTTGGGCCGCCAGGAGCGTGCCTGGTAGCCTGGGCAGCTGTGTCTCGTATGCCCTCTCAGCTGTCGAGGCACAATCCGAAGATCAAATCTCTGAACCTGAAAAGGCTCTTTCGTGGCGAACATCAAGTCCCAGATCAAGCGGAACAAGACGAACGAGAAGGCGCGCCTGCGCAACAAGGCCGTCAAGTCCTCGCTCAAGACCGCGATCCGCAAGGCCCGCGAGGCCGTCCTCGCCGGTGACGCCGAGAAGGCCACCGTGGCTTCTCGCGCCGCCGCGCGTGCGCTCGACAAGGCTGTCTCGAAGGGTGTCATCCACAAGAACGCCGCCGCCAACAAGAAGTCGGCGCTGGCCACCAAGGTTGCCTCCCTGCAGGGCTGAGCTCTGATGTGATCGCCGGAACGGACCCAGCGGGCCCTCTCTCCCGCTCCTGACCGGCACCCCGCGCCGTACACGAAGCGTTCGCCACGCGGGTACGGCGCACAAAGGCAATACGACGAAGGCCCCGGCCGGCACCCTTCCCCAGGGTGCGGCCGGGGCCTTCGTGCTACCCGGACAGTTCCGGACAGGGCCTAGCCGCGCTGGGGGCGGGCCGCGCGGGCCACGGCCACGACCGCCTTCTCCAGGGCGTACTCGGGATCGTCGCCGCCGCCCTTGACCCCGGCGTCCGCGGCGGCCACGGCGCGCAGGGCGTCAGCGACGCCGTCGGCCGACCAGCCGCGCATCTGCTGGCGGACCCGGTCGATCTTCCAGGGCGGCATGCCCAGGTCCCGGGCGAGGTCGCCGGGGCGGGCCCCGCGCGGGGCGGAGGCCAGCTTGCCGATCGCGCGCACCGCCTGGGCCAGGGCGCTGGTGATCAGGACCGGCGCCACCCCGGTGGACAGGGACCACCGCAGGGCTTCGAGGGCCTCCGCCGCACGCCCCTCGACCGCCCGGTCGGCGACCGTGAAGCTGGAGGCCTCGGCCCGGCCCGTGTAGTAGCGGCCGACCACGGCCTCGTCGATGGTGCCCTCGACGTCCGCGCACAGCTGCGCCGCCGCACTCGCCAGCTCCCGCAGGTCGCTGCCGATCGCGTCGACCAGGGTCTGGCACGCCTCCGGGGTCGCCGACCGGCCCAGCGTGCGGAATTCGCCCCGTACGAAGGCCAGCCGGTCCGCCGGCTTCGTCATCTTCGGGCAGGCGATCTCCCGGGCGCCCGCCTTGCGCGCCGCGTCCAGCAGGCCCTTGCCCTTGGCGCCGCCCGCGTGGAGGAGGACGAGGATGATCTCCTCGTAGGGCGCGTCGAGGTACGCCTTCACCTCCTTGACCGAGTCGGCGGACAGGTCCTGCGCGTTGCGCACGATCAGGACCTTGCGCTCGGAGAAGAGCGAAGGGCTCGTCAGCTCGGCCAGCGTGCCGGGCTGGAGCTGCTCGGAGGCGAGGTCGCGAACGTCCGTGTCGGCGTCGGCGGCGCGGGCGGCCGCCACCACCTCCCGTACGGCACGGTCGAGCAGCAGGTCCTCCTGCCCCACCGCAAGGGTGAGCGGGGCAAGCGGATCGTCGGTGGAGTTCTTCCTGGTGGCCATCGGCTCCAGCATCCCATGCCGCACTGACAGCCCCCGGCGGCGCGGCCCCCCTGACCCGATGCTCGAGAATGGTCGCGTGAACGTGCGACATGTACTCGTCCTGCCCGACCGTGACGCCGCCGAGGAGGTGGCGCAGGAGGCCCTCGACCGCTTCGGCCTCCCGGAGGAACCGCGGTTGGTCCGCGACGCCCTGGCCGGTGAGGACGACGCCGAGGACGCCCAGTGGCTGGTGGTCGTCGAGGACCCGCGGGAGCTGCTCGACACCGCCTCGCTGGACGCCCTCGCCGCCGAGTACGAGGGCTGGCTGGAGGCCCCGTAGAAGGAGGGGCCGCAGAAGGAGGGCCCGCCTCAGGCCTTGTGGACGATCTGCACGTCCAGCGTCACTTCCACGCTCGAACCGATCGCCGCGATGCCGTGCGCCAGCACCGACTGCCAGTTCAGGGTGAAGTCCTCGCGGTGCAGTTCGGTGGTGGCCCGGCAGGCGGCGCGCGGCTCGCCCTCCAGTCCCGTGCCCAGCCCCAGGTACTGGGTGTCCAGGGTGACGGAGCGGCTGGCCCCGTGCAGGGTCAGGGCGCCCGCGACGGCCCAGCGGCTGCCGCTGCGGTGGATGAACCGTTCGCTGTAGAACTCCACCGTCGGGTACCGGGCGGCGTCCAGGAAGTCGCCGGACCTCAGGTGGTCGTCGCGCAGCCGCACCCCGGTGTCGATGCTCGCCGCATCGATGATCACGTGCATGGAGGAGTCTTCCATGCGGTCGGCTATCCGTACCGCGCCGGCGAAGGTGTTGAACCGGCCGCCGATCCTTGCGAAGCCGATGTGCCGGGCCGTGAAGGCGATCGACGAGTGCGTCGGGTCGAGCTCCCAGTGGCCGGGCTGCGGCAGCAGCGGCGGCTCCACCGCGTCGAGGATGATCTCCCCGGTGCCGGGCTGCGCCGGGTCCCCCACCAGCGTCGCCCCATGGAACGGCGCGTACCCCTCGGCGGTGACGGAGAGCCGGTACTCGCCCTCCGGCACGGCCGCCGTGAACCCGCCGTACGGGTCGGTCTCGCCCCTGACGATCCGGCGCCCGATCGGGTCGGTCACCTCGAACGTGGCCTGCCTGACCGGCTGGTGGACGGTGTCGAGAACCCGGCAGCTGAGCAGACCTGCCCTCGGTGGCAGTGTCAGTGTCGCGGATGTGTGCGGGCTGGAACTTCCGGCCGTCTCCATCCCCCGTCGGCGTCCGAACATGGCTGATGCACCCCCGTGCTGTGTGGACTTGGACCGTTCTGGCGAAAACGCATTCGATCATGCTGCCGGGTTGTGGGCAAACAGAATGACCGCCCCCGCGATGCCCGCGACGCTCCCGCCGCCGGCCGGCCGGAAACACCCGCATTTCCGGGCCGCTGCCGGACACGGCGATCGACCCGTCGGTGTCGGTTCGCAGTACGGCCGCCCCCGACTCCCGCAGCCGGGCGAGCGTACCGGGTGCGGGGTGCCCGTAACGATTGGCCGCGCCGACGGGGACCACGGCGAGCCGGGGCCGGAGCCGCGCGTACAGCTCCGGGTCCTGGTGCGCGGAGCCGTGGTGCGCGACCTTGACGACATCCACCGGACCCAGGTGCGGATGGTCCCTCAAGAGGGCCTGCTGCGCGGCCGGTTCGAGGTCGCCGAGCAGGAGCAGGGTCAGCCCCGCACCCCGGACCAGCAGGGCGACGCTCGCATCGTTGGGCCCCTCGGGCGGCGGCCCGGCCGCCGGCGGCCAGAGCACCTGCCACTCGAGCGGTCCGGCCCGCCGCCGCTCCCCCGCCACCGCCCGTACGACGGGTACGTCCGCGCCGGCCGCGGTCCGGTGGACCAACTGCGCCTGCCCCGGCGGCTCTTCCAGCGTGGTGGTCTGAATCACACCCACCGACCGGCCCCGCAACACCCCGGACAGGCCTCCCACGTGGTCGGCGTGAAAGTGCGTCAGCACCAGCATCGGCACCCGGCGCACGCCCAGGGCACGCAGGCAGGCATCCACGGGAGCGGGATCGGGCCCGGCGTCCACCACCAGGGCCTCGCCCGGGCCGAGGGCCAGTACCGCGGCGTCCCCCTGCCCCACGGCGCACTGCACGTAGCTCCAGTCGGGTGGCGGCCAGCCGGTGAGGGTACGGGTGAGCTGCGGCGGCCGCAGTACGGCCAGGAGCAGCAGCACCGCCAGGGCGGAGCAGACCCACCGCCGCCTGCCGATCCGGGCGCCGAGCAGTACGACGGCCACCGTGGCGGCGGCCAGCAGCAGCCCGCCGGTGAGCCCGCCCGGCCAGGCCAGTTCCGCGCCCGGGAGCCGCGCCCCGGCCCGGGCCACGGCGGCGATCCACCCCGCGGGCACCCCCGCGCACCAGGCGAGCACCCGCGCGGCGGACATCCACAGCGGGGCCACGGCGAGCGCCGCGAAGCCGAGCACCGTCGCCGGACCGGCCGCCAGCTCGGCCAGCAGGTTGCACGGCACCGCCACGAGGCTGACCCGGGCGGAGAGCGCCGCGACCACGGGCGCACACACCGCCTGGGCGGCCGCGGCAGCCCCCAGCGCCTCGGCGAACCGGGGCCGCATCCCGCGCCCGCGCAGGGCCGCGCTCCACCGGGGCGCGAGGGTGAGCAGGGCGCCGGTGGCCAGGACCGAGAGCAGGAATCCGTAACTGCGGGCCAGCCAGGGGTCGTAGAGGACCAGCAGCAGAACGGCGGCGCCCAGCGCCGGGATCAGGGACCTGCGCCGCCCCGTGGCGAGGGCCAGCAGGGTGACCGCCCCGCAGGCCGCGGCCCGCAGCACGCTCGGCTCCGGCCGGCACACCACCACGAACGCCAGCGTCAGGGCCGCCCCGCACAGGGCGGTGGCCCGCAGCGAGAGCCCGAGCCGGGGCGCCAGCCCGCGCCGCTCGGCCTGCTGCGCACGGGCCGGGGGCCCGATGAGCAGGAACAGCACCACGGTCAGGTTGGACCCGGACACGGCCAGCAGGTGCAGCAGGTCGGTGGCCTTGAAGGCCTCGTGGAGATCGGGCGGAACCCTGGACGTGTCCCCGACGACCAGCCCCGGCAGCAGGGCCCTGGCATCCGGCGCCAGCCCCTCGGTGGCCTCGCGCAGCCCGGCCCGCAATCGCCCGGCGAGCCGCTGCGCGGTGTCCGGGCCGCCGGTCACCGCGGGCAGGGTGTCACCGGCCGGCCGCAGCAGCGCCACGGCCCGCTCGCCCTCCCGCGCCGGGGCCAGCCGGGCGACGACCGCCACCCGGGTGGAGGGCAGCAGCCGGGCCCATCCGGGGTGCCCGGCCAGCACCCGCACCGGGGTCTCGACCCGGGTCCGCGCCCCGTCGGGCCCGGTCACCCCGGTCACCACCGCGTCCAGCGCCACCACCGGCGGCCCGCTCCCGCTCCGGGCGACCCGCGGATCGGAACCGACGGTGAGCTCCGCGAGGACGCGGGCGTGCTCCCGGGCCAGTCCCGCCACGGGCCCGGCCCGTGCCTCGGCCCGCTGGAGCCCGGCCACCCCGGCCCCCGCGGCCCCCGCGCAGGCGCACAGCAGGGCCGCAGCCAACGCCGGGGCGGCTCTCCACCGGGTTCCGGGACTCCGGCACCCGGCCAGGAGCAGCAGCCCCGCTCCGGCCACGCCCACGCCCACCCCGACGGCGGTCGGTCCGGCGGGCGCGTCCAGGGCGAGGGCGGCCGCCGCCCAGGCGGCCAGGGCCGGCGCCACCAGGCGGAGGTCCGCCGGCCCCGCGTCCTCGGGGCGGTTCACGGCCGCACCAGCGTGCGCAGGTCGGCGAAGCGCCGTTCGCCGATCCCGTTGACCTGCCGGAGCTCCTCCACGGAGCGGAAGCCCCCGCGGGCGGTGCGGAATTCCACGATGTGCTGCGCCAGCACCGGCCCGACCCCCGGCAGGCCGTCCAGCTGCTCGACGGTGGCCGAGCCGAGGCTGAGCGGGCCCGGACTCGGCCCTCCCCCGCCCGGCGGAGGCGGCGCAGGGGCTCCCACGAGCACCTGCTCGCCGTCCACCAGCACCCGGGCCCTGTTCAGTCCGGTGGTGTCCGTACCGGGCCGCACACCTCCCGCGGCGGCCAGTGCGTCCTCGACCCGCGAACCCGCGGGCAGCCGCCGCACACCCGGGTCCCGGACCTTGCCGCCGATGTCGACGACGACCCGCGCGGCGCCTCCCGCCAGGGGCGGTGCGGTCGCCCCGGCCGCAGCCGGCGCCGCTGCCGGGGTGATCACCGCGGGCGCTGTCACCGGCCTCGGTGAGGCCGACCAGAACTGCTGCGCGGCGAAGCCGACCGCGATGACCAGCACCATCCCGACCGCGGCCACCGTGCGCGGCTCCACCCCGCAGCGGGCCTGGAACCACACCGGCAGCCGCTCCCGCAGGGCCAGCCTCCGCGCCACATCGGGAGACAGCCCGGCGGTCTCCTCGGCCGGGGGCCCGGGATCGGCCTCGGACGGGGGCAGAGGCGGACTGCTGCCGCCGAGCAAGGCTTCGGCCCGACGGCGCACGGCTTCCGGCTCCGCATGAGGGGCCCGGTGACCGCGGCGGACGCCATGGCCGCGGCGGTGTCGCAGACGGCCGTCGGAGAGACGGGGTCGGCCCGGGCCGCTGGTGGCGCCCGACGGATGCGAAGTACGCGTTCGAAGAGTCATGCCACGACGGTAGGTACGAATCCCGGCCCCCGTTCGGAACCCTCAATTCCGGTGGACAACAGCCCCGTTGTGGATATCCGTGCCACTCGTTCCGGTGATCCGCACGGCGATCCGCACGGCGATCCACACAACACTCAGCCCCGTGCTCGCCCCGGCGCTCAGCCCCGTGCTCGGCTCCGCCCCGCTGTTCAGCGCGGCGAGACGACCGCCGCCAGCAGCCCCGGCCCGGTGTGCGCTCCGATCACCGCACCGACCTCGCTGACGTGCAGTTCGACCAGCCCGGGAATGCGTTCCCGCAACCGCTGGGCGAGCTTCTCGGCGCGCTCCGGCGCCGCCAGGTGGTGCACCGCGACATCGACGCTGCCCGACCCGGCGCGCTCCACGGCCAGCTCCTCCAGGCGGGCGATGGCCTTGGAGGCCGTACGCACCTTCTCCAGCATCTCGATCCGCCCGTCGGCCAGGGTCAGCAGCGGCTTCACCGCCAGGGCCGAGCCGAGGAGGGCCTGGGCGGCCCCGATCCGCCCGCCGCGGCGGAGGTAGTCGAGGGTGTCGACGTAGAAGTACGCGGACATGTTCGCCGCCCGCTTCTCGGCGGCGGCCACCGCCTCGTCGACGGAACCGCCCGCCTCGGCCACCTCGGCGGCGGCGAGCGCGCAGAAACCGAGGGCCATCGCGACCATGCCGGTGTCCACGACACGGACGGGCACGGGCGCGGTCCTCGCCGCGACCACGGCGGCGTCGTAGGTACCGGAGAACTCGGCGGACAGGTGCAGGCTCACGATGCCGGTCGCACCCGCGTCCGCGGCCGCCCGGTACGCCCGGACGAACTCCTCCGGGCTGGGCCTCGAGGTGGTGACCGACCGGCGCTTCTGCAGGGCCAGGGCGAGGCTGCGCGCCGAGATCTCGGTGCCCTCCTCCAGGGCCTCGCCGCCGAGTACCACGGTGAGCGGGACGGAGGTGATTCCGTGCCGCGCCATGGCCGGTTGGGGCAGGTAGGCCGTGGAATCGGTGACGATGGCGACATGGCGGGACATGAGCCGGAGGTTACCGCCAGTGGGGGTGCGACGGCAGCCTGGGCCCCTCGGCGGGGCCGCTGGCCGGGTCCCGGCAGCGGCCAGAGCCTACGGCACCCAGGTCACGGCATCCGGCCCCGCACGCCCCGGATCAGGTGGTGCTCTCCGGCCGGCGTGCCTTCTGCCAGGGGTACTGGGGCGCCGGAGCGGCCCGGTTCAGCGCCGCCGGCCCCGGCCCCGAACCCGCACCCCGGCCATGCGCCGCCTGCGCCTGCGCAGCGCCCTGTGCCGCACCCTGTGCCGCACCCTGCGCCTGCGCCGCGTCCCACGCCGCGGCCGCCGCCGTCAGGTCGTCCACCGACTCCCGCGACCAGTCCCGCAGCGCCCCGGACTCGACCTCGATCTGCTCCGACAGCGTGGACAGGTCGTCGGCCGCGAACCGGCGCGCACGATCCCGCGCGGCCCACCGCAGCGAGTCCGCCGCCTGCGTGATCTTGGCGGTGCGCTCGCGCAGGTCGGGCAGGCTCTCGGCGATCCTCCGCCGGTCCGGCTCCTGCTCCAGCCGCTTCAGCTCTGCGTCCAGCTCCTGCCCGTGCTCGCTCAGCCGCCGGAACAGCCCGATGGACTCCTTCAGCGAGGCATCCGACCGGACCCCGTCAGACAGCGCCTGCTGCGTCGCCCGCATCGACATCCGCAGGTCCAGCCGCAGCTGCGCCAGTGCCCCCGCGACCCCGACCTGGCCCAGGCTCCTGGCCCGCAGCGTGGTGTCCTCCACCGTCCGGCGGGCCTGTGTGATCGTACGATCCACGCCGCGCTTGGCCGCCTTCACCACCTTGACCGTGGCGTACACGCCCAGCCCCAGGAAGGCGAAAAGCACCATCAGCGCGAAGATGATCAACGCGGCCTCCATGAGTGTCCCTTCCCCGGTCCCCGCTGCTCTTGTCCGTCCCCTCCACCGTAAACGCCACAGGCAGGTTGAGGGTTCCAATCGAACCCCCAACCTGCCCGTACGGGATGTCCCCCATGGCAAGCGGGTGACTCAGACGACGATGTTCACCAGCTTCGGCGCGCGCACGATCACCTTGCGGATCTCCGCACCGCCCAGGGCCGCGACCACGCCCTCATCGCTGACCGCCAGCTGCTCCAGCTCCGCGTCCGAGATCGTCGGCGGCACCTCCAGGCGCGCCTTGACCTTGCCCTTGACCTGCACCACGCACGTCACGCTCTCGTCCACGACGTACGCCGGGTCCGCGACCGGGAAGTCCTGGTGGACCACCGTGTCGCTGTGGCCCAGGCGGTGCCACAGCTCCTCCGCGATGTGCGGGGCCAGCGGGGCGACCAGTCGCACCAGCGCCTCGGCGACCGGCCGCTCCAGCGGGCGCCCGGCCTTGGTCAGGGTGTTGTTCAGCTCGGTGATCTTCGCGATGGCCGTGTTGAACCGCAGCCCCGCCATGTCCGAGCCGGCCCCGTCGATGGCCTTGTGCAGCGCGCGCAGCGTGTCCTCGCCCGGCTCCCCGTCCACGACGGTGACCTGGCCGGTCTCCTCGTCGACGATGTTGCGCCACAGACGCTGCAGCAGCCGGTACTGGCCGACCACGGCCCGGGTGTCCCACGGACGCGAGACGTCCAGCGGGCCCATCGCCATCTCGTACAGGCGCAGGGTGTCCGCGCCGTACTCCTCGCAGATCTCATCGGGCGTGACGGCGTTCTTCAGGGACTTGCCCATCTTGCCCAGCTCGCGCTTGACCGGCTCGCCCTCGAAGTAGAACTTGCCGTCGCGCTCCTCGACCTCCGTGGCCGACACCGGGAAGCCGCGCTCGTCGCGGTAGACGTACGCCTGGATCATGCCCTGGTTGTAGAGCTTGTGGAACGGCTCGACCGACGAGACGTGACCCAGGTCGAACAGCACCTTCGACCAGAAGCGGGCGTACAGCAGGTGCAGCACCGCGTGCTCGGCGCCGCCCACGTACAGGTCGACACCGCCGTGCGGCTGACCCTCGCGCGGGCCCATCCAGTACTGCTCGATCGCCGGGTCGACCAGCGCCTCGGAGTTGTTCGGGTCCAGGTAACGCAGCTCGTACCAGCAGGAACCGGCCCAGTTCGGCATGGTGTTGGTCTCGCGCCGGTAGCGCTTGACGCCCTCGCCGCGGCCCAGGTCCAGCTCGACCTCGACCCAGTCCGCCTTGCGGGACAGCGGGGTCTCCGGCTTGGAGGTGGCGTCGTCCGGCTCGAAGGTGCGCGGCGAGTAGTCCTCGACCTCCGGCAGCTCCAGCGGCAGCATCGACTCCGGCAGCGGGTGGGCGACGCCGTCCTCGTCGTAGACGATCGGGAAGGGCTCTCCCCAGTAGCGCTGGCGGCTGAACAGCCAGTCGCGCAGCCGGAAGTTGACCGTGCCCTCGCCGATGCGGCGCCCGGCCAGCCAGTCGGTGATGGCGGCCTTGGCCTCGACGACGCCCAGGCCGTCCAGGGAGATGCCCTCGCCCGCGGAGTTGACCAGCTTCGCCTCGGAGGAGACGAAGGCGTCGTCCCACTCGGCCGGGTCGGTGCCCCGCCCGTCGTTCGGCTGCACGACGCAGCGCATCGGCAGCTCGAAGGCGCGCGCGAACTCGAAGTCGCGGCCGTCGTGCGCCGGTACGGCCATGATCGCGCCGGTGCCGTAGCCCATCAGCACGTAGTCGGCGATGAAGACCGGGACCTTCTCGCCGCTGACCGGGTTGACCGCGTACTCACCGGTGAAGACACCGGTCTTGTCCTTGGCCTCGGCCTGACGCTCGACGTCGGACTTCGAGGCGGCCTGCTTGCGGTACGCGGTGACGGCGTCGGCCGGCGTGGCGTGTCCGCCGGTCCACACCTCGTGGGTGCCCTCGGGCCAGGCGGCCGGAATGAACTTCTCGACCAGCGGGTGCTCGGGCGCCAGCACCATGTAGGTGGCGCCGAACAGGGTGTCCGGGCGGGTGGTGAAGACGGTGATCGCCTCGTCGCCCAGCGGGAAGTCGACGCGCGCGCCCTCGCTGCGGCCGATCCAGTTCCGCTGCTGCAGCTTGATGGCCTCGGGCCAGTCCAGCGCGTCCAGGTCGTCCAGCAGCCGGTCCGCGTAGGCGGTGATGCGCATGTTCCACTGGCTCAGCTTGGCCTTGAAGACCGGGAAGTTGCCGCGCTCGGAACGGCCGTCGGAGGTAACCTCCTCGTTGGCCAGTACGGTGCCCAGCCCGGGGCACCAGTTGACGGGCGCGTCCGAGGAGTACGCCAGCCGGTACTCGTTCAGTACGTCGGCCCGCTCGCCCGCGGTCAGCTCCGCCCAGGCGCGGCCTCCGGGCACCTCACGGGAGCCGCTCTCGAAGTCGGCGACCAGCTCGGCGATCGGACGGGCCTTGCGCGCGTCCGTGTCGTACCAGGAGTTGTAGATCTGCAGGAAGATCCACTGGGTCCACTTGTAGTAGTCCGGGTCGATCGTCGCGAAGGACCGGCGCTTGTCGTGGCCCAGGCCCAGCCGGCGCAGCTGGACCTTCATGTTCTCGATGTTCGCCTCGGTCGACACGCGCGGGTGCGTACCGGTCTGCACCGCGTACTGCTCGGCCGGCAGGCCGAAGGCGTCGAAGCCCAGGGTGTGCAGGACGTTGTGCCCGGTCATCCGCTGGTGGCGGGCGAAGACATCGGTGGCGATGTACCCGAGCGGGTGGCCGACGTGCAGCCCCGCGCCGGACGGGTACGGGAACATGTCCATGATGAACTTCTTGGGCCGTGCGACCACCGCGGCCGCCTGAATTGAATCAGTACCGGCCAGGTCACCCGTCGGGTTCGGGGCCTCGTACGTGCCCTGCGCGTCCCATACGTCCTGCCAGCGTGCCTCGATGTCGGCGGCCATGGCAGCCGTGTAACGGTGCCCCTCGGCCGCCTCGGGGGCCGGGGTGTTCGTCTCGCTCATGATTTCTGAAGCTCCATCGATCGTCTCTGCCGTCTCTGCCTGCCCAAACGAAAAAACCCCTCGCACAGGAGGGGACGCCGCGCCGATGCCGACCGTCTGGAAGGGTCGGTACTGATCAGCGCGGCTCGGTAAGCAGAAGGCGTACGGCACGCATGGCGTCAGGGTACCGCAGCGGCCCCCGCCGACGCTCTGCCGTTCCGAACGGTGAGCACACGACGAGAAGCGGGCCACCCGATCCGGGTGGCCCGCTTCTTCACTGTGGAGCTAAGGAGAATTGAACTCCTGACCTCCTGCATGCCATGCAGGCGCTCTACCAACTGAGCTATAGCCCCTTGTCTTGCCTGCCGCCCGGCTTCCGTTTCCGGCTCTCCTTGGCGACGTCCCAAACATTACACGGTCATGGCCCTGGTCCAAAAATCGGTTTCCGTCGACCGAAGGCCATGCCCGATTTGACCTATTCGTCACGCTCTTGCGAACTGATAGAACCGCTTGAGCGTGCAGTGCTCGTCGAGCAGCCGGCCGTAGATCGGCTCCCCCTCCAGCTCACGGTACGTCTCGATCGGGTCGCCTTTTATGATCAGCGCCCGCGCGCATTCCTCGCACCAGTACTGGTAGTCGGGGTTGACCGGGTCCATGTCCCGCACGATCGGCGTGCCGTTGTTGCACCAGTCGCACCGGCGCCGGTGTGCACCCATCCGTCAGCGACTCCCTCCCGCATCGGGCCGTCGTCTCCCCCTCCGGCCGTCCGATTCTGCCATGCAAGTGCAGGCCGGGTCAGCAATCGCAAAGGGTACAAAAACAAGGATCCCGCCCCCTGTTGGGGACGGGATCCTGATTGTGGAGCTAAGGAGAATTGAACTCCTGACCTCCTGCATGCCATGCAGGCGCTCTACCAACTGAGCTATAGCCCCGCTCTCCGCCGCGCTCCCCCCGTCTCCGGTGTTCCGCGCTGCGAACAAGAAGAACTCTAGCCTGTGACCAGCCGGAAAGTGAAATCCGGGTGGCAGCCCCGGCGGGGAGCGGCGGAGGAGCGGCGGACAGGCCGCCGGGAGCTCGGCTCAGTCGTCGTCGCCGAGCACCGGTTCCGGCAGCGTGCCGGCGTTGTGCTCCATCAGACGCCAGCCGCGCGCGCCTTCACCGAGGACGGACCAGCAGCAGTTGGAGAGCCCGCCCAGGCCCTCCCAGTAGTACGAGTCCAGGCCCAGCAGGCGGCCGATGGTCGTACGGATGGTGCCGCCGTGGCTGACCACGACGAGGGTGCCGCCCTCCGGCAGCCGGTCGGCGTGCTCCAGCACCACCGGCGCGGCGCGGTCGGCGACCTCGGTCTCCAGCTCACCGCCGCCTCGGCGGACCGGCTCGCCGCGCTTCCACGCCGCGTACTGCTCGCCGTACTTCCCGAGGATCTCGTCGTGCGTCAGGCCCTGCCACTCGCCGGCGTACGTCTCGCGCAGCGCCGCGTCGTGCGTCACGGTCAGCCCCGTGACGGAGGCCAGCTCCTCGGCGGTGGCCGCCGCGCGCCGGAGGTCGGAGGCCACGATGGCGTCCGGCTTCAGCGAGGCGAGCAGCCGAGCGGAGCGGCGCGCCTGCGCCACTCCGGTCTCGGTCAGCTCGATGTCCGTGGAGCCCTGGAAGCGCCGCTCCAGGTTCCACGCGGTCTGGCCGTGCCGCCAGAGGACGATCTTCCTGCCGGACTTGCCCGTGGTGGTCGTGCTCAGAACAGATCACCGTCCAGTTCGTCGTCGCCGGCCGCCTCGCGCAGCTTGGCGTGCTCCTCGGCCTTGCCGATGGTGAGCTTGGCGTCCTCGGGCAGCTCGATCTCGGGGCAGTCCTTCCACAGGCGCTCCAGCGCGTAGAAGACCCGCTCCTCGCTGTGCTGGACGTGGACGACGATGTCGACGTAGTCGAGCAGGATCCAGCGGGCGTCGCGGTCGCCCTCGCGGCGCACCGGCTTGGCGCCGAGCTCCTTGAGCAGGCGCTCCTCGATCTCGTCCACGATCGACTTGACCTGGCGGTCGTTGGGCGCCGAGGCGAGCAGGAAGGCGTCGGTGATCGACAGCACGTCGCTGACGTCGTACGCGATGATGTCGTGCGCGAGCCGGTCAGCCGCGGCCTGGGCGGCGGTGGTGATGAGCTCGATGGAGCGGTCCGTGGCGGTCACTGGCCATGCTTTCGGGTTGGCGGGCAGATCCTTACAAGGGTCTCATGTACCGCCGACACCGCCCGCGCGGAACGTTCCGCGCGGGCGAAACCACATGTCAGAGCCTCGGATCCGGGTCAGGACGCCTTGTAGTCCTTGCCCAGGATCACCACGACGTCCGCGTTCACGGCGTTCTCGGCCTTCTTCACGGCCGTCTC
Source organism: Streptomyces sp. NBC_01546 (assembly GCF_045208355.1). Lineage (NCBI taxonomy): Bacteria > Bacillati > Actinomycetota > Actinomycetes > Kitasatosporales > Streptomycetaceae > Streptomyces > Streptomyces sp. NBC_01546. The sequence continues at coordinate 5,387,197 of NZ_CP109379.1, read as the reverse complement.
GGGCAGCCCCAGCGTCTTGGCGACCTCGATCGCCCGGTCCTTCTGGGCGTCGTCCTGGTACGTGATCTGCGAGGCGGCAGCGGTCTTGTCCGCCTTGCCGCCGTCCACGAAGTCGTAGCCGCCGTTGAGCAGCGCCGCCTTCGCCGCGATCTGTGTCTTCTCGTCGCCGGTGGCGTCCTTGAGGCCGACGCGCGGGGCCGCACCGGGCTGCGCCGCCGCGACCGAGCCGCCGAGCACCTCCTTGACGACCTTCTGGGTGGCGTCGTCCGTCAGGGCCCCGTCGGGCTTCACCCCGAGGACGTCGGTGCGGTACGCGCCCACCTTGGCGTGCGCGCCGAGCCGCGACAGCAGGGCGCCGAGCGTCTGCGAGTTCAGGGCCGGGTCGAGGATCTGGCCCATGCTGTCGACCGTCACCGCGGCCGCCTTCGGGTCGCTCGGGACCTTGCGCAGGACCGCGTACAGCACCTTGCCCATGCGCTCCAGCTGCTTGGCCTCCGGCTCGCCCTGGGCCCGGTACGTGGCGTACGCGACGGCCATCGGGCCGCTCAGGCTCTGCTTCTGGCCCTGGGCGACGGCCGGTGCCTTCGCCGCGTCGTCGGCCGGGACGGCCGCGTCGGTGTCGACCTCGATGCCGCCGACCAGCTCGACCAGGTTCTCCAGGAAGGGGGTGTCCAGCCGCCAGGTGCCGCCGATGTGCGTGCCGAGCACCGAGTCGAGGGCCTCGCGGGTGCCGAGGCCGCCCCCCTCGACGGCCTTGCCGAGTCCCGTGGCGGTTCCGTCCGGGCCGGGCACGCCGAGGGTGTTGGGCAGCAGGACGGTGGCGCCCTGCTTGGCGGTGACGTTGTCGACGAGCAGCGCCGAGGAGGTGCCGCCCTTCTTGGTGTTGTGCACGTGGACGACGATCATGTCGCGCTTCTGCGCCCCGGCGTCGGCGGTCGCGGCGTTGTTCTTCTGTCCGGGACCGTCGAGGAAGGGCAGCTTGCCCGCGTACCAGAGGTAGCCGAGGCCGGCGACGACGAACACGGCGAGGACGACGATCAGCGCCACCACCCGGTTGCGGCCGCGGCGGCGGGCCTCCTCGCGGCGCTCGGTCCGGCTCTCGGTGAACTTGAGCCAGTCGATGACGTCCTCGGAGTCCTCGTCCGGCTGGTCGATGAAGGCGAACATCTCGGTGCGGTAGTCCCGCCCGGCCTGGGGCTCGGTGTCGGGCCGGCGCGGTTCGGGGACCTGCGGGGTCCGCTGCCGCTCGGGCTCGGGCTCCGGGGCGGTCTGCTGCGGGATCCACTGCTGCGTCTGCTGGGCCTGCTGGGTCTGCTGCGTGTCGTACCCGTAGGCGGGGGCCTGCTGGTACTCCTGCTGCCCGTAGTCCTGGGCGGGCTGGGCCTGCTCGGCGTAGAACTGCTGCTGCGGCTGCTGGCCGTACCCCTGGGCCTGCGCCTGGTAGTCGTAGCCGTACTGCTGCTGTCCGTAGTCCTGGGCGGGCTGGGCGGGCTGCGCGGGCGCCTGGCCGTACACCGGCCGCCCGTACGCGTCGTAGCCGATGAGCGGCTGCTCGTGGGCGTACGGGTCGTACGGATCCTGTCGGTCGTTCACCGCGGGGCCCCTCTCTCCGGAAGCTCAGGCTCCCCGGTACAGCTCACGCTTGTCGATGTAGCGCACCACGCCATCGGGCACCAAGTACCAGACAGGATCCCCCTCGGCGACCCGTGCGCGGCAGTCCGTGGAGGAAATGGCCAGCGCGGGCACCTCGACCAGGGAGACACCGCCCTCGGGCAGTCCGTCGTCGGTGAGGACGTGGCCGGGCCGGGTGACCCCGATGAAATGGGCGAGCGAGAACAGCTCTTCGGCGTTTCGCCAGGTCAGGATCTGGGCGAGCGCGTCGGCACCGGTGATGAAGAACAGGTCGGCGTCGTCGTTCAGCGCCTTCAGGTCCCGCAGGGTGTCGATCGTGTACGTCGGCCCGCCGCGGTCGATGTCGATGCGGCTCACCGAGAACTGCGGGTTCGAGGCCGTGGCGATGACCGTCATCAGGTAGCGGTCCTCGGCGGGCGACACGGCACGCTGCGACTTCTGCCACGGCTCGCCGGTCGGCACGAACATCACCTCGTCGAGGTGGAAAAGCGAGGCCACCTCACTGGCGGCCACCAGGTGTCCGTGGTGGATCGGGTCGAATGTGCCGCCCATCACCCCGAGCCGGCGCTTGACCGGGCCGGTAGGCGTCTCCTGCTCTCCCATGAGCGCAGAGCCTACTGGCCCGGGGGACCCGGCGGTCCAGGCCGGGTCGACCTAGCGGTCGCGGTTCAGGCGCGTGGTGACCCAGAGCATCAGGAGGAGGATGAAGAGCGCGCCGCCGCCGGTGAGGTAGGGGTTGAGGCTGTCGTGGTTGCCGCCGTGCTGCTCGGCCCCCTCCGAGGCGAGGACGACCAGGTTGTGGGCGGTGGAGGAGAGGCTCATCAGGCAGGTACCTATCGAGTCGGGGAGCGGGCGGAGACTTCGCTCACATCGTATGCGGGGGCCTGGGGCACGCTCGCGCCGACTCAGGCGTTGGAGAGGATAGACGCAGGGCCACGAAGGTCGATCCAGGGGAGGGCGCTATGACGCAGACAGGGTTCGAGAAGGTGCCGGCGCGGGACCGCAGGAGGTTCCCCGGCATTTCCTCGCGGGCGTACGAGCACCCGGCGGACCGCTCGGCGCTGGTCGCGCTGCGCAAGCTGAGCGGCTTCGACACGGTGTTCAAGGCGCTGAGCGGGCTGCTTCCGGAGCGCAGCCTGCGGCTGCTGTTCCTGTCGGACTCGGTGCGCGTCGGCGAGACCCAGTTCCCGCACCTGCACGAGATGCTGCGCGACGCCTGTTACATCCTGGACCTGGAGAAGGTCCCGCAGATGTACGTGCAGCAGGACCCGCGGCCCAACGCCATGTGCATCGGGCTGGACGAGCCGATCATCGTGGTGACGACGAGCCTGGTCGAGCTGCTCGACGAGGAGGAGATGCGGGCGGTGGTGGGCCACGAGGTGGGCCACGCGCTGTCGGGGCACGCCGTGTACCGCACGATCCTGCTGTTCCTGACGAATCTGGCCATGAAGGTGGCGTGGATCCCGCTGGGCAATGTGGCGATCATGGCGATCGTGACCGCGCTGCGGGAGTGGTTCCGCAAGTCGGAGCTCTCCGCCGACCGGGCCGGGCTGCTGGTGGGGCAGGACCTGCAGGCCTCGATGCGCGGTCTGATGAAGCTGGCGGGCGGCAACCACATCCACGAGATGAACGTGGACGCCTTCCTGGCCCAGGCCGAGGAGTACGAGGCGGGCGGCGATCTGCGCGACTCCGTACTGAAGATCATGAACATGCTGCCCCGGACGCACCCCTTCACCACTGTGCGGGCGGCCGAGCTGAAGAAGTGGTCGGAGAACCGCGACTTCCAGCGGATCATGGACGGCCACTACCCGCGGCGGGACGAAGACAAGGACACCTCGGTGACCGATTCCTTCCGGCAGTCCGCCGCGCACTACGCCGACTCGGTGCGTACCAGCAAGGATCCGCTGATGAAGCTGGTGGGCGACATCGCGGGCGGAGCGGGCGACCTGGGCGGCAAGCTCCGCGACAAGTTCACGGGCACCGGCGCCGCTGCCGGTGGCGCCTCGGAGGGCAAGGGCGGGGCTACGGAGCAGGGCTGACGGGGCTGACCGGGGTCGTCGTCGCCGGCGGGGTCGTGGTCTGCGCGAGCACGCCGCACAGCCCGGCCGTGCGGCGCGGCTGGCCGCTGGCGTACGGGTCGCTCGCGGCCGGGCCCACCGTGGTCGGGCCCGCTCCGGCCAGCAGCGGGCGGAATCCGTCGGCCGGGTCGCTCGAGCAGGCCTGCGGCCCGGCCATCACATAGGCCGAGGCCAGCTCCGTCCGCCGGGCATTGAGGTCCTCCCGGTCGAAGCGCAGCCGAAGCTCGCGGCGGACGGTGAAGAGCGAGGCCCCGTCGGCCGCGGCGGGTGCTCCGGTCGCCGGGCGCACGGCGTACACGAAGGTGTGGTCGGTGGTCACTTCCAGAACATCGGGGGTGACCTCCTCGAAGGCGAGGGTGCCCCGGACCCGCACCCGGGAGTCGGCCACGACGGCGGTGCCCGGGTCGAAGCGGATCAGCCAGCCGGTGGTGGCGTGCCGGCCGTCACCGGCGGGCGAGGTCATGCTGCGGTCGAACTGCGCCAGCTGGTCGGGGTCGAGCAGGACCCGCACCGGCCGGGTGGCGGCTCCGGCCAGGATGTCGGGGTCCAGCGAGGACTGCACCAGGTAGTCCTTGGCGATGGACAGCGCGGTGATGACCTGGGCGTCGGTGAAGTGGTGCGTGCGGCGCACGGCCGGCAGGGCGATTCCGGCCGCCCCGACGCGGTAGTCGGCGGCAGGGCTGTTGGCGTACAGGTCGGCGGGCCGCCCGCCGGGCACGGCCGCGGCGGGTGCGAGCGGGACGACGGTGCTGCTGAGCGGCTCGGCGGGACCCCCGGCCGGGGGGACGTACGGGTTGCGCAGCCCCATGTAGACGGCGCAGGAGAAGGCCGTGGCGATGAGCAGCACGAGCAGCATGCCCTGGCGGGCGCCCCGGCCGGGGGTACTGGTCCGGGAGCCGGAGCCGCCGCCGGCCGACCAGATGGAGCGGCTGCGGACGGCGCGGGCGTGTTCGCCCATGCGCTCCTGTGCGGAGAATTCCTGGAGCCGGGCAGCTCGGACGAAGTCCTCGTCGAACACCACCGAGCGGAGCTCCTCCGACCGGAATTCGTCGTCACCCCCTCCGATGTCCTCGGGGGTGCCGTTGGGTGGATCTCCTGGCACGGCCATCGCTTCTCCCCGCTGTCCCCGCTTCAGAGAAGCCCCCAGCTCCGGCGTATGCGAGTGGGGTCGTTACCTTCAGGGTTGGCGGTCGGAGGGGTACGTAAACGCACCGACGCCGGTGACTTCCCTCAGGGGGGTGCTGGCGGGCGCCGGGGCGGGGTCCGCCTCGCCCGCGGCGCTTCGGTAGACGGCGCTGAAGGCGAGTGCGACCATGCCGAGGCCCATCACGAAGGCGAGCACCCAGGCGACGGGACGCAGCCAGGGTGCGCGGCCGCGGTAGGGGCGCAGGCTACCGCCGTAGGCCCCGTACGGGCCGTCGGCACCGCCGTAGCCGCGGTCGTGGTCCCAGCCGTTGTCGTCGAGGCCGTACCCGTCGGGGTGGCCGTATCCGTAGCTGTCGTAGTCGTCGTCGCCCGTCCAGCCTCCGGCGACGGCGCGGGCGGCCTCCGCCTCGGCGCGCGCCCGGTCGGCCGCCCGCTGGCGCTCCGCGGCGCTCGGTTCATGGATCTCGGCGTTCCGGACGAAGTCCTCGTCGAACACCACGGAGGCGAAGTCCTTGTCCGCGCCTCCGCGGTCGTCGTCGGGCTCCCCGTCGTCCGGGAACGGCTTGCCCCCCACGTCGTCCGGCACAGGACCAGCGTAGACCTGGGGGGCTGCTTTGGGCAGGGTGTCCGCCGAAATCCGGCCACACCGTGTTCAGTCGCCGATTACCTGACGTGACCGTCGCCGGTGACGATGTACTTGGTGGAGGTCAGCTCGGGAAGGCCCATCGGGCCCCGGGCGTGCAGCTTCTGCGTGGAGATTCCGATCTCGGCGCCGAAGCCGAACTGGCCACCGTCCGTGAACCGGGTGGAGGCATTCACGGCAACCGTGGTCGAGTCGACCAGCTGGGTGAAGCGGCGCGCGGCGGCCTGCGAGGTGGTGACGATGGCCTCGGTGTGCCCGGAGGTCCAGCGGCGGATGTGGGCGACGGCGTCGTCGAGGGAGTCCACGACGCCGGCGGCGATGTCGTAGGACAGGTACTCGGCGGCCCAGTCCTCGTCGGTGGCGGGCAGCGCGGTGACCTTGGTGTCCTCGGCGGCGGCGAGGACCCGGGCGTCGCCGTGGACGGTGACGCCGGCGTCGGCGAGGGCGTCGAGGGCGCGCGGCAGGAAGGCGTCGGCGATGTCGCGGTGGACGAGGAGGGTCTCGGCGGAGTTACAGACGGAGGGCCGGCTGGCCTTGGAGTTGACGAGGATCTCCACGGCCATGTCGAGGTCGGCCTGCGCGTCGACGTAGACGTGGCAGTTGCCGGTACCGGTCTCGATGACCGGGACGGTGGACTCCTCGACCACGGTCTTGATGAGGGAGGCACCGCCGCGCGGGATGAGCACGTCGACGAGGCCGCGGGCGCGCATCAGCTCGCGGACGGACTCGCGGGACTCGCCGGGGACGAGCTGGATCGAGTCGGCGGGCAGCCCGGCTGCGGCGACCGCGTCGCGCAGGATGCCGACGAGCGCGGTGTTGGAGGCGTACGCGGAGGAGCTGCCGCGGAGCAGGACGGCGTTGCCGGACTTCAGGCAGAGCGCGGCGGCGTCGACGGTGACGTTGGGGCGGGCCTCGTAGATGATGCCGACGACGCCGAGGGGGACGCGGATCTGCCGGAGGTCGATGCCGTTGGGGAGGGTGCTGCCGCGGACGACCTCTCCCACGGGGTCGGGGAGGGCGGCGACGTCCCGTACGTCGGAGGCGATGGCGGCGACCCGCTCGGGGGTCAGGGTGAGGCGGTCGATGACGGTCTCGCTGGTGCCGGCGGCGCGGGCCTTGTCGGTGTCGACTGCGTTGGCCGCGATGATCTCGGCCGTACGGGCCTCCAGGGCGTCCGCGATCGCCAGCAGGGCCGTGTCCTTGGCGGACCGCGGGAGCGGGGCGATGGCGGCGGCCGCGGTGCGGGACCGCTGCGCGGTGGCGAGGACGGGCGAGGTGGCAGCATCGAGCGAGGTCATGCCGCCAGGGTAATCCCCGGCCGGACCCTGGCCGATGGGGTTTCCAGCCCCCGAGACGGCCGGACCGCGGCTCAAATACCTGGGGCTCCGCCCCAGACCCTCCCCCAGACTCCGTCCGGGGGGACCCCCACGCCTCAAACGCCGGCGGGGCTGGATTGTCAGTACGGGTGTACACCGACTGGGTGGGCCGGCGGCGGGCCGTAGCCCTCGGCCACGCGTTGGTGGTAGGTGGCGCGGTCGATGACCTCCAGGCCGACGATCTCCCAGGGCGGGAGCTGCGCCGACGAGCGGTGTTCGCCCCACAGGCGGAGGGCGACGGCCGCCGCGTCGTGGAGGTCGCGGGCCTCTTCCCAGTACCGGATCTCGGCGTGGTCGTCGGCGTACCGGCTGGTCAGCAGGAAGGGGTGGTCATGGGCCAGTTGTTCCAGTCCGCGCCGGACGTCCGACAGCGGGGCCGGTTTGCCGGAGACGCTCAGGGTCACGTGCCAGAGGCGCGAGTCGTGGTTCTGCTCGTCCCCGCCACCACCGCCGCCGCCGTCACCGTCCCCCGGACCGACACTGGTCAGCGCTCGTCTCACCAGCCGCCTCCTGTCTCCGCCACGCGTGTCCGCCCGCCCCTCACAGTTGACCAGCCCACGGCCCGCCGCGCGGCGGTTTTGCCGAACCTCAGCCCTGGAGCAGGACCAGATCGTCCCGGTGGACGACCTCCCGCTCGTACGCGGGTCCGAGTTCCCGTGCGAGCTCTCGGGTGGAGCGGCCGAGGAGCTGCGGGAGCTCCTTGGCGTCGAAGTTGACCAGACCCCGGGCGACGGCGCGGCCGTCGGCGGAGCGCAGCTCCACGGGGTCCCCGGCGACGAAGTCGCCTTCGACCGCCGCGATCCCGGCGGGCAGCAGTGAGCTGCCGCGCTCGGTGACCGCGCGCACCGCGCCCTCGTCGAGGACCAGGTGCCCCTGGGGCGTGGACGCGTGCTGGAGCCAGAGCAGCCGGTCCGCCGAGCGGCGGCCCGTTGCGTGGAAGTGGGTGCCCGTGGCGCGCCCGGCCAGCGCGTCGGCGGCCTGGCTCGCGGAGGTCAGGACCACGGGGATGCCGGCGGCGGCCGCGATCCGGGCCGCCTCGACCTTGGTGACCATGCCGCCGGTGCCCACGCCCGCCTTGCCCGCGCTGCCGATGGAGACGTGCGCGATGTCCTCGGGGCCGCGGACCTCGTCGATGCGGGTGGTGCCGGGCAGCGACGGGTCGCCGTCGTAGAGGCCGTCCACGTCGGACAGCAGCACCAGCAGATCGGCCCGGACCAGGTGGGCGACCAGGGCCGCCAGACGGTCGTTGTCGCCGAAGCGGATCTCGTCCGTGGCGACGGTGTCGTTCTCGTTGACGACGGGCAGCGCGCCCATGGCCAGCAGCTGGTCCAGGGTCCGGTAGGCGTTGCGGTAGTGCGCCCGCCGGCTGGTGTCGTCCGTGGTGAGCAGCACCTGGCCGACGCGGACCCCGTACCGGGCGAAGGAGGCGGTGTACCGGGCGACGAGCAGCCCCTGCCCGACACTGGCGGCGGCCTGCTGCCGGGCCAGGTCCTTGGGGCGGCGGCGCAGTCCGAGCGGGGAGAGTCCGGCGGCGATGGCTCCGCTGGAGACGAGGACGATCTCCTTCTCCCCGCCGCTGCGGGCCTTGGCCAGGACGTCGACCAGAGCGTCCACCCGGTCGGCGTCGAGTCCGCCCGCCGCGGTGGTCAAGGAGGAGGAGCCGACCTTGACCACGATCCTGCGGGCGTCCACGACACCTTGCCTAGCCGCTGACACGTCTGTCCCCTTGCCCCTTGCCGGAATGCCTGCCTGGTCAAATCTACGGGGTGGGAAGGGGCGGCTGCTCGGGGGTTTCAGCTCCTGGACCGCCCGGCCTCCACGGGCTCCGGCTCCGCGGCCCGGGCCGCCCCCGGGATGAGGATCCTGCGCGAGATCAGGAAGGTGAACGGGATGGCCACGACCGCCGCGACCAGCGGGGCGATCCGGGTGTCCATCCCGGCCCAGGCCACCAGCGCGTAGAGGCCGACCGACTGGATCACGTAGTTCGTGATGTTCGTCAGCGGGAAGAGGAAGAACTTCTTCCACGTCGGCCGGGTCCGGTAGGTGAAGTAGGTGTTCATGAAGAAGGAGCCGACCATCGCCAGCACGAAAGCGAGCGAGTAGGCGGCGAAGTACGGCATCCACGGGTGCAGGAGCAGGTAGATGCCGAAGAAGGTGCCGGTGTTGACCCCGCCCACGAGGGCGAAGCGGAAGATCTGGCCGAGCTGGTCCTTGCGACTGCTGTTCATCGGGGGCTGCGCTCCGAGCTGCGCTCCACGACCGATGCCTCCACCGCGCGGGCAGCCACGCCGTCGGCGCGCGCCGCGCCGCCCGCGCGCACGACACCGTCCGCACGCTCCGCGCCGTGCGATTCCTTCACCAGGAAGTGCGGCCGGCGCTTGGTCTCGTAGTAGATGCGGCCGATGTACTCGCCGATGAGGCCCAGCATGATCATCTGTACGCCACCGATGCCCGCGATCATCGCCACGAGGGTGACGTACCCCGGGGACTCGACGCCGTTGGTGATCGCCATGACGGTGATCCACAGCGCGTACAGGCCGGTCAGGGCGACCAGCGACACGCCGAGCCAGATCCCGATCCGCAGCGGCCGGTTGTTGAAGGAGATCAGGCCGTCCATGCCGTAGTTCAGCAGGGAGCCGAACTTCCACTTCGTCTCGCCGGCCTCGCGCTGCGCGTTGCGGTAGTCGAAGTGGACGGTGTCGAAGCCGATCCAGGAGAACAGACCCTTGGAGAAGCGGTTGTACTCCGGCAGCGACAGCAGCGCGTCCACGGCGCCGCGCGAGAGCATCCGGAAGTCACCGACCCCGTCGGCGAGCTCGACGTCGACCCAGCGGTTCACCCCCCGGTAGTACAGGCGGCTGAGCGCGGAGCGGAGCTTCTTGTCGCCCTCGCGCGTACGGCGGGCGATGATCTGGTCGTGGCCCTGCCGGTAGTGGTCGAGCATGGTCGCGATGAGCTCCGGCGGGTGCTGGAGGTCCGCGTCCATGATCACGACGGCGTCGCCGGTGGCCTCGCGCAGGCCGGCGAGCATGCCGGCCTCCTTGCCGAAGTTGCGGCTGAAGGAGACGTACCGGGTCTGCTCGCCGTGCTCGGCCGCGATCTTCCGGAGCTTGCCGAGAGTGCCGTCGCGGCTGCCGTCGTCGACGTAGCAGACCTCGTACTCGACGGGCAGGGCGTCCAGAACCCTGCGGATCTCCACGTCGAAGCTGTCGATGACGGCCTCTTCGTTGTAGCAAGGGACAACTACGGACAGCTTCGTCATGAACACTTCCTGCTGGATCCGAACGGGTGAATGTCAGCGACCGGACCCGCCACTCACCACTTCCTTAGAAGTATGCACGCCGAGAGTCGGCCTGCCTGAGACGAGTGCGGCGCACGGTAGCGTGGACGAGATAAGCGGAATGAGCTGAACGAAACGAAACGAAACGAAGGGATCGAGGTGCACGTGCCCGACGTCTCCGTGGTCGTCATCGTCTACAACGACGCAGAGCGTCTGTCGACAGCAGTCCAGTCGGTTTTGGACCAGACCCTGCACGGGGTCGAAGTCGTGATCGTCGACGACTGCAGCAAGGACCGGTCCTACGCGGTCGCCCAGGAACTGGAATCCGCGCATCCGGGGAGAGTGCGCGCCTTCCGGCTGCCGGAGAACAGCGGCGGCTGCGGTGCGCCCCGCAACCACGGCATCCAGCAGGCCACCGGAACGTACGTCATGTTCCTGGACAGCGACGACGTCCTTGAGCGCAACGCCTGCCGGAACATGCTGGACGCCGCCGAGCGCACCGGCTCCGACCTGGTCTCGGGCATGTGCGTGCGCGTGCACCTGGACAACCGGTGGAACAAGACCACCGAGTGGTACCCGTGGATCTACTCGCGCACGCGCACGCTGGAGTCGATCACCGAGTTCCCCGACCTGCTGGTCTACGACACCCTCTCCACGAACAAGTGCTACCGGCGCTCGTTCCTGCTGGAGCAGGGCCTGGAGTTCCCGGTCGGGATCCACTACGAGGACCTGCTGTTCTCGGCCCAGGCGTACGTCGCCGCCCGCCGCATCACGCTGATCCCGAACCACGTCTACTTCTGGAACGTGATCGAGAAGGCCGCGGCGAAGTCGATCAGCAACCGGCGCCACGAGATCGCGAACTTCGTCCACCGGATGGAGATCCACCGCCGCGTCGACGAGCTGCTGGCGTCCAAGGGCCACACGGACATCAAGTCCGCGAAGGACGCCAAGTTCCTCAAGCACGACCTGGTCCTGCACCTGCGCGACCTGCCGCTGCTGAGCGACGCGTACCGCCAGGAGTTCGCCCGGCTCGCCAACGGCTACCTCGCCGGAATCGACCCGGCCGCGTACGAGAACGTCACGTACCTCCAGGCCATCTGCGCCTACCTGCTGGGCAAGGAGGACTGGGACAACCTGCTCCCGGCCGCCGACGCCATGACCAACAAGGGCCGGCTCACCTCGCCGCTCGCCGAGCGGGACGGGCGCGTCTACTGGTGCGGCGGACACCTCGACGACGCGGAGGCCCGCCGGATACTGGACGTCACCGAGCAGGGCTTCCACACCACCCCGCTCACCTCCCTCACCCTGGGGAACCGTCTCACCTCCTACGAGGACGACGGGCGCGGCAGCGTCACGCTCTCCGGCACCGTCGTGAACCCGCTCGGCCGGATCCCGGACGACGCGGAACTGAAGGCCTCGCTCGAGTTCCGGGCCCGCCGGCAGATCGGCGTGCGTTCTTTCAGCTTCCCGGTGGCAACCGTGCGGCACGCCGGTGACACGATCGAGTGGACCGGTACGGCCGACATCGGCAGCACCGTCCGCCCGCTCGGCATCATCGACGCCGTCTGGGACGTCCGGCTGAAGCTGACCGCGGGGAGTGACAAGATCACCACCCGCGTCTCGGTCGGCGGCCTCGACCTGGATTCGGCGGCCCGCCTGCGCGTGCGGCCCCGGCTGACCCGGCTGGTCTCCGACCGCTTCGAGCCGGAGGTCACCAAGAAGGGCAACCTCTCCTACGTCCTGACCGCCGAGAGCGCCGCCGCCGTCCGCACCCAGAGCCTGATCAACAACGCCATACAGGGCAAGGCGGCCAACGTGGTCAAGCGGGGCCTGCGCAAGGCCCTGCGGGTCCGCCGGAGCATGGGCTCCGGCGAGCAGAAGGTGAAGGTCTACCACGAGGTCTTCTCGAAGCTGCCGGTCAAGAAGGGCACGGTCGTCTTCGAGAGCCACATGGGCAAGCAGTACAGCGACAGCCCGAAGGCGATCTACGAGGAGCTGGTGCGCCAGGGCGCCCCGTTCGAGGCGATCTGGTCCTACGCGGGCGCCCGGCCCACCGGCTTCCCCAAGGAGGCCACCCTGGTCCGGCGCTGGAGCTGGCCCTACCTGCGGGCGCTGGCCCAGGCCGAGTTCTGGGTCGACAACCAGGGCTTCCCGCTGGCCCTGGCCAAGCGCCCGGGCACCACGTACATCCAGACCTGGCACGGCTCCGCGCTCAAGCGGATGGGTTTCCACGAGCCCCGCACCAAGGCGCAGGGCCGCGCGGGCCAGGCCCGGTTCCAGGCGGCCGTCGACCGCTTCGACCACTTCCTGATCCGTTCGGAGCACGACACCCGCACCCTCGCCAAGGGCTTCAGGCTGCGCGACGAGGTGCTGCTGCGCACGGGCTACCCGCGCAACGACGCCCTCGTCGAGGCGCACCTGAGCGAAGCGGACAGCGGTGAGCGGGTGCGCGGTCCGCTGGCGGCCGAGCTCGGCATCGACCCGGAGAAGAAGGTGCTGCTCTACGCGCCGACCTTCCGGGCGGGTGCGGACGGCGCGGTGGAGGGCTTCACCTTCCCCTTCGACGTGGAGGAGTTCGCCGACCGGCTCGGCGACCGCTTCACGCTGCTGGTGCGCACCCACTACCTCAACAGCGTGTCGCTGCCGCCGTCGGTCGCGGGCCGGGTGATCGACGTGTCCCGGCACCACGACATCACCCCGCTGCTGGCCCTCGCCGACGGACTGATCACGGACTACTCGTCCGTGATGTTCGACTACGCGGTCCTGGACCGGCCGATGCTGTTCTTCGCGTACGACTACGAGAAGTACGCCAACGACATCCGCGGCACGTACTTCGACCTGAAGGAGAAGGCCCCGGGCCCGGTGGTGGCGACGGCGGACGAACTCCTGCAGGCCCTCTCCGCCTTCGAGGAGGCGGACGCCAAGTACGCGGAGGCGCGGCAGCGCTTCCTCACCGAGTTCGGCGAGTACGACCGCGGGGACGCGGCCCGCCAGATCGTCGAGAAGTTCTTCACCAGGAGCGGCAAGTGAGCCAGCAGACCGCCACCCCGGGCGGCCGTGACATCTTCCTCGTCTCCAACAACGTCGACGAGCTCGGTGGCGTGACCACCTGGTCGCACCAGATGGCCCGGCTGTTCACCGAACGCGGGCACAAGGTGCACATCGTCGGCATCGCCCCGGTCGCCGAGGAGATCCGGCAGAAGCTGCCCGCGGACCTCCCGTACGAGATGACCACCCTGTACGAGGCCCACCCGCCGGCGGCGCGCCGGCTGCACGGGATCAAGGGCCGGCTGAACGCACCCGAGCGGCGCCGCCAGGCGGCCCGGCGGGCGCGGATGCGGGCCAAGGCGGAGCAGCTGAGCGAACTGTTCCGCGCCGCCCGCCCCGGCAGTGTCGTGATCGTCACCCAGGTCTGGGCGATGGAGTGGGTGGCGCTCGCCGACACCAAGGGGCTCAGCGTCATCGGCATGAGCCACGAGTCGTTCGAGGCCAGCCAGAAGTCCACCCGCGGCGAGCGGGTCCGCCGCCACTACCCCGAGGTCGACCGGCTGCTGGTGCTGACCGCCGAGGACGCGGACCTGTGGATCCGGGCGGGCATGGAGAACGTCGGGAGCATGCCGAACCCGCTGCCCTTCATGCCGGACTCCCCCGCCCCGCGCACCGAGAAGGTCGTCGCCAGCGTCGGCCGCCTCGCCTTCGAGAAGGGCGTCGACCTGCTGCTGGACGCATGGGCCGACGCCGCCCCGCACCACCCCGACTGGGTCCTGCGGATCTACGGGGCGGGCCTGGAGGAGCCGACCCTGCGGGCGCACTGCACGGCGCTGGGGCTGGACGACTCCGTGGAGTGGATGGGCAGCACCGACGACGTACTGGGCGCCCTGCGCGGCGCCTCGGTCTTCGCGCAGGCCTCGCGCGCCGAGGGGTTCCCCATCACCCTGCTGGAGGCGATGGCGGCGGGCGTACCGGTGGCCGCCTTCGACTGCGCGCCGGGCGTACGGGAGATCGTCACGCACGGCGAGGACGGGCTGCTGGCCCGGCTGGGCAACACGATGGAGCTGGCCGGGCACCTGAACGCGCTGATGTCCGACCGCGAACTGCGCGACCGACTCGGCGACACCGCCTTCCAGACGGTGAAGCGGTACTCCAGCGCCGAGATCACCGACCGGTGGGAAACGCTGTTCGCCTTCCTGGAGCGCTGACCGCAGGTACGACGGAGCCGCCCGCCCCGGACGCGTCCGGGGCGGGCGGCTCCGTGTGTGGCCGATGGAGTCTCAGGCCTTGTGGACGTCCTTGTGCGCGTCCTTGTGCGCGTCCAGGCGGGCGGCCTTGTTGGCCTCCCAGCCCGCCCAGGCGGAGGTGACCATCTCGCGGACGTCGTGCCGGGCCTTCCAGCCCAGCTCGCCCGTGATCTTGTCGGCCGAGGCCACGACCTTCGCCGGGTCGCCGGGACGGCGCGGGCTGATCACCGGGGCGAGGTCGTGCCCGGTGTTCTTGTTCAGGAGCTCGACCATCTCGGCGACGGAGACGCCCTCGCCGCGCCCGATGTTGACGGTGAGGTCCTTGTAGTCCCCGGCCGAGGCCCACTCGGCGAGCTTGCGGGCGGCCGCCACGTGGGCCTCCGCCAGGTCCTCGACGTGGATGTAGTCGCGGATGCAGGTGCCGTCCGGGGTCGGGTAGTCGTCGCCGAAGATCTTGGCGCCCTGGCCGGCGTCGTAGCGCTCGAACACCATCGGGACCAGGTTGAAGACGCCGGTGTCGGCGAGCTCGGGGGTCGCGGCGCCCGCCACGTTGAAGTAGCGCAGGCAGGCGGTGGAGATGCCGTGCGCCTTGCCGGCGGCGCGCACCAGCCACTCGCCGGCCAGCTTGGTCTCGCCGTAGGGGCTCAGCGGCGCGCACGGGGTGTCCTCGGTGACCAGGTCCACGTCGGGCATGCCGTAGACGGAGGCGGAGGAGGAGAAGAGGAAGTTGCGGATGCCCGCGGCCGCCACGGCCTGGAGCAGCACCGTCAGGCCCTGCACGTTCTCGTGGTAGTAGTACAGCGGCTTCTCGACGGACTCGCCGACCTGCTTCTTGCCCGCGAGGTGCACCACACCGGTGATCTTGTGCTCACGGATGGTCTTGTCGAGGATCAGCCGGTCCAGGACCGAGCCGACCACCAGCGGTACGCCCTCCGGGACACGGTCCTCGTTGCCCGTGGAGAGGTCGTCGAGGACGACCACGTTCTCCCCCGCGAGCAGCATCGCCCGGACGACGTGTGCGCCGATGTATCCGGCGCCACCGGTGATCAGAAACGTCATGTGTATCTCCTTGGTCCTGTCCGAGTTCGATGTGCGGCGCTTGTTGTGAAGGAAGCGGCCTTCAGCCCGCCCCGTGGCCTGCCCTGGCCCGGTGGAGGCGGTTGCGTACGAGGTACAGCGCGCCCTCGGCGCCGGGCGCGAGGCGCAGCGCGAGCGCGCCGGCCCCCGTGCGGTAGGGCTGCGCCAGCAGAACACCGTACCGGCTGCTGGGCAGGGCCCGGCGGCGGAGCAGCCGGCCCCGGGGGCGCAGGGAGGTGAACACGGAGGTCCCGTCGGCGCACTGCACGCCCACCCCCACGTTCCACGCCTGCATCCGGCGCAGCCCCTGGCGGCGGCCCGTGGCGGCCACGTCGGCGAGGCGGAAGGGCAGCAGCGCGACCCAGCCGCCCGTCGGGTCGGGATGCAGCTCCACGGGCTGGGCGAGGACCGGCTCGCCGCCCGCGCGGGGCAGGAAGCGCAGCTGCACGGTGCGCGGACCGGCCTCGGCGAGGCGCCCGTACAGGTCGTGCACGCGGATCCGGACGGCCGCGCGGCCGGCCGGCTCGGCGTCGACGGTGAGGGGCAGCCGGTCCGTCGGCAGCCCGGCCAGGCCGTCCAGCTCGACCGGGAGCTCCTCGCTCCACACCGGCGTCCCGTCGGCGGCGGCCGCGTACGGGGGCAGCAGGCGCGGCGGCTCGGCGGCCAGCCGGGTGAGCCGCTCGATGTCGGCGGGCGGGGCCGGGGTGGCGCGCAGCACCCGTACGATCCAGCGGGCGTGGGCCCCGGCGGCCTCGACGTCGGCCTCGGCGAAGGTGTCGAGGTACTCGCGGGTCAGGGTCCACCAGGCGGCCTGGTACTCGGGGTCCTTGCCGAGCTCGCGCAGGTACATGCGCAGGTCGTACTCGAGGAACTTCACCTGGCAGGCGCTGCCCAGTGCCGGGGAGGCCGCCGCGAGGGTGCGCGAGGCCGTGCGGTGGGCCTCGATGCGCGAGCGCCAGTTCGAGACGTCCTTGCGGTCCAGGGAGATCGACACCTGGGCGGCACTGCGGCGCACGTGCCAGACGTAGACGAGGTCGCCGATGACGGCGATGCGCGGGGCGGCGGCCAGCACCCGGGAGGTGAAGACGAAGTCCTCGTAGACGAACCGGCCGTCGGGGAAGCGCAGTCCGTGCTCCTCCAGGAAGGAGCGCTCGTACAGCTTGTTGACGCAGAGGGTGTCGCGGACCAGCTCCGGGCGGTCCGCGGGCCGCTCGATGACGTCGCCCGGGGTGTAGAGCCCCGGCATCCACGGCACGTCGTGGTGGAGCGGCAGCTCGCGCCGTACGGCGGCGCCGACGGTTACCGGGGCGCGGTGCTGGACGGCGGCGCGCACCAGCGCCTCGGCCGCGCCCGCCGGCAGGATGTCGTCGCTGTCGAGGAACAGGACGTACGGACAGGACGCGACGGCGATCCCGTCGTTGCGCGGAGTGCCGCACCCTCCGCTGTTCTCCGTACGGTGAACGACCTTCAGGCGGGGGTGTGCGGCAGCCAGCTCGTCCAGCACCCGCGCGGTGCCGTCGGACGAGGCGTCGTTCACGGCGATGACCTCGGCGACCACCGGGCCCTGGGCGAGGGCCGAGGAGACGGCCTCGCCCACGAGCCCGGCGTCGTTGTACGCGATCACCACGACGGAAACGGTGGGGAGGTTGGTGCTGTTCACCCGAAGGATCCTAGGCGACCGACGTAAAGACGCCTTCAATGCCGCCCGGGTGCCCTCCGGGGGAACGGAACTAGAACGGCCGGAATTCGTCGTACTCCTGCTGCGCCGAGTCGCCGCGCTTGGCGTCCTTCTCCTTGCGGCGCGTGGTGGCCGGGCGCGGAGCCTCCAGTCGGTGGTCCTCGCCGCGGCGGCCCAGCATCTCGGCGCCGGCCATCATGGTCGGCTCCCAGTCGAAGACGACCGCGTTCTCGTCGGAGCCGATGGCCACGCCGTCGCCGGCGCGGGCGCCGGCCTTCCTCAGCGCTTCCTCGACACCGAGGCGGTTGAGGCGGTCCGCCAGGTAGCCGACGGCCTCGTCGTTGTTGAAGTCGGTCTGGCGGACCCAGCGCTCCGGCTTCTCGCCGCGCACGTTGTAGACGTCCTCGACCTCGTCGTAGGTGACGGTGAAGCCGGAGTCGTCCACGGCCTTCGGGCGGATGACGATACGGGTCGCCTCCTCCTTCGGCTTGCGGGCGCGGGCCTTGGCGATGACCTCGGCGAGGAAGTAGGAGAGCTCCTTGAGGCCCGTACGGGCGACCGCGGAGACCTCGAAGACCTTGTAGCCGCGCGCCTCCAGGTCCGGGCGGACCATGTCGGCGAGCTCCTGGCCGTCCGGGATGTCGACCTTGTTCAGGACGACGAGGCGCGGGCGCTTCTCCAGGCCGCCGCCGTAGAGCCGCAGCTCCTCCTCGATGACGTCGAGGTCGGCGATCGGGTCGCGGTCGGACTCCAGGGTGGCGGTGTCCAGGACGTGCACGAGCACCGAGCAGCGCTCGACGTGGCGCAGGAACTCCAGGCCCAGGCCACGGCCCTGGCTGGCGCCGGGGATCAGGCCCGGGACGTCTGCGATCGTGTAGACGGTCGAGCCGGCCGTGACGACGCCCAGGTTCGGGACGAGGGTGGTGAAGGGGTAGTCCGCGATCTTCGGCTTGGCGGAGGAGAGCACCGAGATCAGCGAGGACTTGCCGGCGCTCGGGAAGCCGACCAGCGCCACGTCGGCGACTGTCTTGAGCTCCAGGACGATGTCGCCGGTGGTGCCGGGGACGCCAAGGAGCGCGAAGCCGGGGGCCTTGCGGCGCGCGGAGGAGAGCGCGGCGTTGCCGAGGCCGCCGCGGCCGCCCTCGCCGGCGACGTAGGTGGTGCCCTGGCCGACGAGGTCGGCGAGGACGTTGCCCTCCTTGTCGAGGACGACGGTGCCGTCCGGCACGGGCAGGACCAGGTCCTGGCCGTCCTTGCCGGAGCGGTTGCCGCCCTCGCCGGGCTTGCCGTTGGTGGCCTTGCGGTGGGGGCTGTGGTGGTAGTCCAGCAGGGTGGTGATCGCCTGCTCCACCACCAGGATGACGTCGCCGCCACGGCCGCCGTTGCCGCCATCGGGGCCGCCGAGCGGCTTGAACTTCTCCCGGTGAACGGAGGCGCAGCCGTGGCCCCCGTTACCCGCGGCGACATGCAGCTCGACGCGGTCCACGAAGGTGGTCATGGGTGTTCCTCCAGATACATACGGGAATGTCCCGGGCAGGCCTTGCTGCCCATTAAACGTGTCTATGTGACAACGCGCCGAGGGCGGACCTCTCTTCCCGGCTTGCGCCGGGAAGAGCTGAGATCCGCCCTCGGGAAGTTACGAACGCTTGATCAGCAGAAGCTGGATCAGGCGGCCGGAACGATGTTGACGACCTTGCGGCCACGGTGCGTGCCGAACTCGACGGCACCCGCCTGCAGCGCGAACAGCGTGTCGTCGCCACCACGACCGACACCCGAACCGGGGTGGAAGTGGGTGCCACGCTGGCGGACGAGGATCTCGCCGGCGGAGACGACCTGACCGCCGAAGCGCTTCACGCCGAGCCGCTGGGCATTGGAGTCGCGCCCGTTCCGGGTGGACGATGCGCCCTTCTTGTGTGCCATGTCTCAGTCCCTCTTACTTCGCAGCCGCGGGGATACCGGTGACCTTGATCGCCGTGTACTGCTGGCGGTGACCCTGGCGACGGCGGTAGCCGGTCTTGTTCTTGTACCGAAGGATGTCGATCTTGGCACCCTTGTGGTGGTCCACGATCTCGGCCTGGACCTTGATGCCGGCCAGGACCCACGGGTCGCTGGTCACGGCTTCGCCGTCGACAACGAGCAGGGTCGAGAGCTCGACCGTGTCGCCAACCTTGGCAGTGGGAATCTTGTCAACTTCAACGATGTCGCCGACAGCAACCTTGTGCTGGCGACCACCGCTGCGCACGATGGCGTACACGCGGATCTCTCTCTCACTCGGGACGGATGCTCCTGAAGCCAGCCGCTCAGTCGGGCCGGGGGCCCGCGACTGATCCGGAATGGACGAGCGGCCTCTCCGGGCAGGGCCCGAAGGAAGGTGCTCAGGAGCGCGGCGCGCTAGACGTTATTCGTCTAAGCATGCCGACGGTCTAGGTTACGGGGCCGGTTCCAGGGGGTCAAACCGGCTCCCGCACGGCCGTGGGCCCCGCCTCGCGGCGGGGCCCACGGCTCTGAAGCGGATCAGGCTTCGGTCGGAGCCGAGACGGAGGGCAGCGTCTGCTGCTCGGCCGCCGCGGTCTTCTTCGTCGCCCGCTTCGCCACGGTCTTCTTGGTCGTGGCCGCCTTCTTGGCCACGGTCTTCTTGGCCGCCGTCGCCTTCTTGGCGGTGGTGGCCTTCTTCGCCGCGGTCGCCTTCTTGGCCGGAGCCTTGCGGGCGGCCTTCTTGGCCGGAGCGGCCTCGGCCGTCTCCTCGGCGGTCTCCTCGACCGGAGCCTCGGTCACCGGGGCCTCGACGACCACCACGGCGGCCTCTGCCGCGCCTGCCGGGGAACCGGCGGGTGCGGTGGCCTTACGGGTGGCACGGCGGCGCGGACGGGCCGGCGCGGCCTCGGCCACGGGCTCCACGACGGGCTCGGGCTCGACGACCGGCTCCGGCTCGACGACCGGCTCGGGCTCCGCCACGACGACCGGCTCCGGGGCCACCTCGGCCGCGGGGGCCGGGGCACCCGCCGGGGGGTGGCCTTGCGGGTCGCCCGGCGACGGGTGCGGCCCTTCGGCGCGGCCTCCTCGACCGGGGCGGCCTCGACCGTCTCCGGGGCCTCCACGGCCTCGGCGACGACCTCGGCGGCCGGCTCCAGGACCGTGTCGGCCGGCTCGGTGACCGGCTCGGCCTCGACGACGGGCGCCGGGGCCGGAGCCTGGGCGGCCGCACCGCGCGGGGCGCCCGCCGGAGCGGTCGCCTTGCGGGTGGCACGGCGACGGTTGCGGCGGCCGCTCAGGCCCGCGGCGGCCTCCGCCTCGGCCGGGCTGCCGTACAGCTCCTCGTCCGCGACGAACTCGGGCTCGGGCAGGGCCCGCGGCGCGGCGGCCTCGGCGGCCACCTCGGCCTCGGACTCGAACTCCGCCTCGACCGTCTCGACCTCGTGGTCGTGCTGGTCGAACTCGGCCTTGCCGCCGCGGCGCTTGGCGCGCTTGCCGTTGCCGCCGCCGATCGCGGTCGGCGTCTCCATGTGCACGATGACGCCGCGGCCGTTGCAGTGGACGCAGGTCTCGGAGAAGGACTCCAGCAGACCCTGGCCCACCCGCTTGCGGGTCATCTGGACCAGGCCCAGCGAGGTGACCTCGGCCACCTGGTGCTTGGTGCGGTCGCGGCCCAGGCACTCCAGCATGCGGCGCAGGACCAGGTCGCGGTTGGACTCCAGGACCATGTCGATGAAGTCGATGACGACGATGCCGCCCAGGTCGCGCAGCCGCAGCTGGCGCACGATCTCCTCGGCCGCCTCCAGGTTGTTCCTGGTGACGGTCTCCTCGAGGTTGCCGCCCTGACCGGTGAACTTGCCGGTGTTGACGTCGATGACGATCATCGCCTCGGTCTTGTCGATCACAAGCGAGCCGCCCGAGGGCAGCCACACCTTGCGGTCGAGCGCCTTGGCGAGCTGCTCGTCGATCCGGTACGTCGCGAAGACGTCGACCTCGGAGGTCCAGCGGGACAGCCGGTCGGCCAGGTCCGGGGCGACGTGGTTCACGTAGCCGTGGATGGTCTCCCAGGCCCCGTCACCGCTGACGATGACCTTCGAGAAGTCCTCGTTGAAGATGTCGCGCACGACGCGGACGGTCATGTCCGGCTCGCCGTACAGGAGGCTCGGCGAAGAGGTCGAGATCTGCTTCGACTTCTTCTGGATGTCCTCCCACTGGGCCTGCAGACGCTCGACGTCACGGCGCAGCTCGTCCTCGCTCGCACCCTCGGCGGCGGTGCGCACGATGACGCCCGCGTCCTCGGGGACGATCTTCTTGAGGATGGTCTTCAGGCGCGCGCGCTCGGTGTCGGGCAGCTTGCGGCTGATGCCGGTCATCGAGCCCTCGGGCACGTAGACCAGGTAGCGGCCGGGCAGCGAGACCTGGCTGGTCAGGCGGGCGCCCTTGTGGCCGATCGGGTCCTTGGTGACCTGCACGAGGACCGACTGGCCGGACTTGAGGGCGGACTCGATGCGGCGCGGCCCGTTGGCCATGCCGAGCGCCTCGAAGTTGACCTCACCGGCGTACAGGACCGCGTTGCGGCCCTTGCCGATGTCGATGAAGGCGGCCTCCATGGACGGCAGCACGTTCTGGACCTTGCCCAGGTAGACGTTGCCGACGTACGAGGTGGCTTCTTCCTTGTTGACGTAGTGCTCGACGAGCACGTTGTCCTCGAGGACGCCGATCTGGGTGCGGTCGCCGTTCTGGCGGACGACCATCACGCGCTCGACGGCCTCGCGGCGGGCCAGGAACTCGGCCTCGGTGATGATCGGGACGCGGCGGCGGCCCTGCTCGCGGCCCTCGCGGCGGCGCTGCTTCTTCGCCTCCAGGCGGGTCGAGCCCTTGATGGACTGGACCTCGTCGGAGGAGGTGGACTCGCCGCGCTCGCGGGCCGGACGCGGCTCGCGGACCTTGACGACGGTGCGTACGCCGTCCTCGTCGCCCGCGGCGGACTCGCCATCGGTGTCGGCGGGCTCACCGCTGCGACGGCGACGGCGACGGCGGCGACGGCTGGAGCTGGAGCCCAGCGCCTCGGCGTCCTCGCCCTCTTCGTCCTCGCCCTCTTCCTCGTCGGACTCCTGCTCGGCGGCCGGGGCCTCGGTCTCCTCCTCGGCGGACTCGTCGAGGTCGGCGGCCTCACCGCGGCGGCGGCGACGGCCACCACGACGGCGGCGGCGCGACGGGCGCTCGCCCGACTCGTCGCCCTCTTCGAACTCGGCGGACTCGTCCTCGAGCTCGGCGGCCTCGGCCTCGGGCTCCTCCTCGGCGAGCACCTCGGGGAGGGACACCGGCGCGCTCTCGGCGGCGGCGCCGCGGCCACGGCGGCGGCGACGGCCGGCCGGCTGCGGGGCGGGGTTTCCGACGACCTCGGCCTCGAGCTCGGTCTCGGCCTCCTCCTCCGCGTCCTCGGCCTGCACGGCGGCGGCAGCCGCCGCGGCGGCCATGGCGGCGGTCTCGGGGTCTGGAACATCGGCTCGGCGAACACCGGGGCCTGGAACACGGCGACGGCGGGACGCGCGGCACGGCGGGCACGGGCCGGGGCGGCGGGCGCCTCGGGCTCGGCGGCGGGCTGCGGCGCGGCGGGCGCGGCACCGGCGCGGGTGGCGCGGCGGCGGCCGCCGCGCTTCGGGGAGTCCAGGGCGTCGGCCACGGTGAAGGCACGGGCGGCGGCCTTGGGGGCCTCCTCCGCCTCGGCGGGAGCCTCGTCCACGACGGGGGCGGCAGCGGGAGCGGCCGGGGCGGTCACGGCGCGGGTGGCGCGGCGACGGGCACGGGCCGGGGCGGGAGCGGCGGGCTCCTCCTCGGCGGCGGCCGGAGCCTCGACGACCGGAGCCTCGGCTACGGGGGCCTCCACGACCTCCGCGACCTCGGCGGCCGGGGCGGTCACGGCGCGGGTGGCGCGGCGACGGGCACGGGCCGGGGCGGGAGCGGCCGGAGCCTCCTCCTCCACCACGGGCGCGGCCTCTGCGGCCGGAGCCTCGGGGGCGGTCACGGCGCGGGTCGCACGACGGCGGGCACGGGCCGGGACGGGAGCGGCGGGCTCCTCCTCGGCGGCGGCCGGAGCCTCGGCGGCGGGAGCCTCGGGAGCGGCCACGGCGCGGGTGGCGCGGCGGCGGGCCCGCGGGGCGGGAGCGGCGGGCTCCTCCTCGGCGGCGGCCGGGGCCTCGGCGACGGCCTCTGCGGCCGGAGCCTCGGGGGCGGTCACGGCGCGGGTCGCACGGCGGCGGGTACGAGCGGGGGCGGCGGCCGGAGCGGCCTCCTCCACGGGGGCGGCCGGGGCGGCCTCGGTCACCGGGGTCGTCTCGGCGGCGGTGGCACCGGGCGGGCCGGCGGGCCGGGAGGCGGCGCGGCGACGCCTGCGCGGAGGCAGGTTGTCGCTGGGGCTGCCGTTGTCGGCGTTGGTGGTGTTGGTGTCGTTTTCGTTGTTGAGCATTGCGGGCGGTTCTCCCGTCACGCTCCCGGGCGCCGCGGCTGACTTCCGGTCCGGCACGGCTCCGCGTAATGAGCGCGGAACCGGCCTCCGGGGCGCGTTCGCCACACGGGAGCTCAGTTTCATGGCCGCCGGTTCCGTACGTGTTGTCCGTACGGCCTGGCGGAAGTCTTCAGGTCGTGTGCGCGGCCCGACCCAGGTGGCTCCCGAGTGCCAGGGCTGCGCGACGACGGCGTTCCTTACGCGGCGGGACCTTCCGGCGCCTTCGCGTCGGCGGCTACGGCGGCCGTGGGTGTAGCGGCCGTATCAGCCTCGCGGTCGGGCGCGAGCGGGTCGGTCACCGTGCCGGACTCCTCGTCGAAGAGCCCCTGCGCCAGCCTGGTCACCGCTGAGGGGACCGGCGGCGCCAGGTCGGCCACAGCTCGGAGACCGGACAGGACGTCGTCGGGTCGCACGGCAGGTGTCAGATGCCGAACAACCAGGCGCAGTATCGCACAGGCATTGTCCAGGGGCCTATCAGCCTGGGCAGGAAGTGCCTCGAGACTGACTACAGCGCCGCGCGTGTCGAAGGTCCGGATGCCGTTCTTGGTACGTCGCTGCACCTCCACGGTCTCGGCGGCGAGGAAGGCCGCCACGGCCCGCTCGGCCTCGGAGGGCTCCACGCCGTCCAGGCGCAGCTCCCAGACGGAGGCCGTGAGCCGGTCCGCGAGGCCCGAGGTGCGGGCCTCCACGGCGTCGATGATGTCGAGCCCGGCCGGCATCGACTCGTCGAGCAGCTCACGGAGCTTCTCGGGGTCGCGGGGCTCGGCGAGGGCGATCTCCAGGTACTCGGCCTCGCTGCCGGTCCCGGTCGGGGCGGCGTTCGCGTACGAGACGCGGGGGTGCGGGGTGAAACCGGCCGAGTACGCCATCGGCACCTCGGCGCGGCGCAGGGCCCGCTCGAAGGCGCGCTGGAAATCGCGGTGGCTGGTGAACCGGAGGCGGCCGCGCTTGGTGTAGCGCAGTCGGATGCGCTGCACCACCGGTGCGGGAGGCGGGCCTTCGGGCTGTCGCTTGCCCAGTGGTTCTTCTCCTTGTGCGGGGCTCCGCGGCTCGCGCGTCGCCCTGAGCGTCTGTGGGGCCTGCGGGCCACGCCCTGCCTCCGGCTCACCCCTGCCGTTCGTGGAGGGAGATCTCGGGAGCGGGCGTCTTGCCTGCGGCTGTCGTACTACCCAGAGTACGCGCCCGTGACCTCGCCGGTTCCCGGGGAGGAGTACCGAAGAGCGCCTGCCGCACCCCGGCCCGCGCCTCCCGGACGGCGCTGCGGGCGGTGTGCCACACCTCGCGTGCCGCGGCGCGGGAGGTACGCCATACCTCGCGTGCCGCGGTCCGGGAGGCGCGCCACACCTCGCGGACCAGATGTCCGGCGGGCGTGGCCACCTGCCGGTAGGCCCAGGTCGCGGGGCGGGCGACGCAGCCGCGCCAGAGCCACACGAGCCCGCGGCCCAGGGCGCGGCTGACGCGCCCGGCGAGCCGCCAGGTGGAGGCGGCGAAGTGACCGAGGGGCGTCAGCACGTACCGGTACAGGCCCCGGGCCAGCCAGGCGGCGCCGTGCCCGAGCGGGGTCAGCAGGTACCGGTGGGTGGCGATCGCGGCCGGAACGAGGACGTGGCGCCACAGCGCGGCCCAGGGCCAGACGAACAGCGCCTTGCCCAGCCAGCCGAGTACGGCCCAGGCACCGCGGGCCAGCCAGGCGGCGCCGTGTCCGCCGGGGGTGAGGACGTACCGGTACAGCGCCACCCACGGCCACACGAACACGGCGGCGAAGGCGCGCGGCAGGAACCACACCAGGGCGTGCCCGGCCGGGGTGAGGACGTACCGGTACAGCCTGCGGACCAGCCAGGCGATGCCCCGGACCGGCGGCACGAGCAGGTACCGGTAGACGGCGGTGACCGTCCAGGCCACGGCCGCGCCCGACGGCTTCAGCAGGTACCGGACCAGAGCCAGGACCACCCATTCGAGCCCCTTGCCGGCCGGCCTCAGCAGGTACCGGTACAGCGCGGCGCCGACGGGGACGAGCAGGTACCTCCACAGCGCCGCCCACGGCCACACGAACAGCGCCTTGGCCAGCCACTCCAGCGCGACGGCGGTTCCCCGGCCCAGCAGGGCGATCCCCTTGCCTAGCGGTACCAGGATCCAGCGCCACAGGGCGGCCCCGGCCGGCGCGAGCACGTACCGCCACAGTCCCGCCCAGGGCCAGTAGAAGACGGCCAGCGCGGCCCACTTCAGCACCAGCCCGGTCCCCCGCGCCAGCCAGGCGAGGGCGCGCCCGACCGGAGTCAGCACGTACCGCCGCAGCCAGGCGCAGGCGCGGGCCACCGCGTCCCCGGCCGGGCGCAGGGCGCGCCGGTACACGGTGCGCGCCGCGAGGACGAGCAGGTCCCAGACCACCCGCACGGGCAGCACGATCACCACGGCCAGGATCCGCACCGGGATCCGGACCATCGCGAACACGCACCCCTGCCCACCGGGTTGGGGCTCACGCGGCTCGTGCGCTGTACGTTTTTCCAGGTCCATGCCTGTGACGACGCACGTGTGCCCCCCACCGTTCCCGGTGGGGGGCACATGTGGGCGGGTTCAGCGCGAGGTCACTTCACGACCGACAGCGGCAGCAGCTTCTTGCCCGTCGGGCCGATCTGGATCTGGGTGTCCATCTGCGGGCAGACGCCGCAGTCGAAGCACGGGGTCCAGCGGCAGTCCTCGACCTCGGTCTCGTCGAGGGCGTCCTGCCAGTCCTCCCAGAGCCAGTCCTTGTCGAGACCGGAGTCCAGGTGGTCCCAGGGCAGGACCTCCTCGTACGTGCGCTCACGCGTCGTGTACCAGGCCACGTCCACGCCGTAGGCGGGCAGCGTCTTCTCCGCGGCCTGCATCCAGCGGTCGTACGAGAAGTGCTCGCGCCAGCCGTCGAAGCGGCCGCCCGACTCGTAGACGGCACGGATGACGTCGCCGATGCGGCGGTCACCGCGCGAGAGCAGGCCCTCGACGATGCCCGGCTTGCCGTCGTGGTAGCGGAAGCCGATGGAGCGGCCGTACTTCTTGTCCCCGCGGAGCTTGTCGCGGAGCTTGCCCAGGCGGGCGTCCGTCTCCTCGGCCGACAGCTGAGGCGCCCACTGGAACGGGGTGTGCGGCTTCGGCACGAACCCGCCGATGGACACCGTGCAGCGGATGTCGTTCTGGCCGGAGACCTCGCGGCCCTTGGCGATGACGTTGACCGCCATGTCGCCGATCTGGAGGACGTCCTCGTCGGTCTCGGTCGGCAGGCCGACCATGAAGTACAGCTTCACCTGGCGCCAGCCGTTGCCGTACGCGGTGGCGACGGTCCGGATCAGGTCCTCTTCCGAGACCATCTTGTTGATGACCTTGCGCATGCGCTCGGAGCCGCCCTCGGGGGCGAAGGTCAGACCGGAGCGGCGGCCGTTGCGGGTCAGCTCGTTGGCCAGGTCCACGTTGAAGGCGTCCACGCGGGTCGACGGCAGGGACAGGCCCACCTTGTCGTCCGTGTAGCGGTCCGCGAGGCCCTTGGCGATGTCGGCGATCTCCGTGTGGTCCGCGGAGGAGAGGGAGAGGAGGCCGACCTCCTCGAAGCCCGTGGCCTTCAGGCCGCGCTCCACCATCTCGCCGATGCCGGTGATGCTTCGCTCCCGCACGGGGCGCGTGATCATGCCGGCCTGGCAGAAACGGCAGCCGCGGGTGCAGCCGCGGAAGATCTCCACGGACATGCGCTCGTGGACGGTCTCGGCGAGCGGGACCAGGGGCTGCTTGGGGTAGGGCCACTCGTCGAGGTCCATGACCGTGTGCTTGGACACGCGCCACGGCACGCCGGAGCGGTTGGGCACGACACGGCCGATGCGGCCGTCCGGCAGGTACTCGACGTCGTAGAAGCCCGGCACGTAGACGTTGCCGGTCTTCGCCAGGCGCAGCAGGACTTCCTCGCGTCCGCCCGGCCGCCCCTCGGCCTTCCAGGTGCGGATGATCTCGGTCATGTCGAGGACGGCCTGCTCGCCGTCGCCGATGACCGCGCAGTCGATGAACTCCGCGATCGGCTCGGGGTTGAAGGCCGCGTGGCCGCCCGCGAGGACGATCGGGTGGTCGACCGTACGGTTCCTGGCCTCCAGCGGGATGCCCGCGAGGTCCAGTGCCGTGAGCATGTTGGTGTAGCCCAGCTCCGTGGAGAAGGACAGGCCGAACACGTCGAAGGCGGAGACCGGGCGGTGGCTGTCCACGGTGAACTGCGGCACCTTGTGCTCGCGCATCAGTTCTTCGAGGTCGGGCCACACGCTGTAGGTGCGCTCGGCGAGGACGCCCTCGCGTTCGTTGAGCACCTCGTAAAGGATCATGACGCCCTGGTTGGGCAGCCCGACTTCGTACGCGTCCGGGTACATGAGCGCCCAGCGGACGTCGCAGCTCTCCCACTCCTTGACCGTGGAGTTGAGTTCACCGCCGACGTACTGGATGGGCTTCTGCACATGCGGAAGCAGGGCCTCAAGCTGAGGGAAGACCGACTCGGTCATCACGCGACTTTCGTGAAGCGGGCAGGGGGCAGCTCTCAAGCGTACCTCTAGGCCCAGCTGCCCCCATCCACATGATCATCCCAGGGCGGCCCGCAGCCCCGGCTCGGAGGTCTTGCCCCAGACGTCCGGAAGCTCCCGTTCTCGGCGCTCGGCCAGGGCCTCCTCGCGGGCGTAGAGCACGCCCCAGGTGAAAGCCGATTCGCCCGCGGCCGCCGCCTGGACGCCGAGGCCGCGCAAGGCCTCGCGGGCGACCACGCTGTCCTGGTGGTCGCCGAGCAGGGTCTGGACCGCCTTCACGGCCTTGGCCAGGCGTTTCGCCGGTTTGCCGAGGGCCGGGGTGGCCGCCTCCGCCGCGTAGCGGGCGCGCTTGGCCGCCTTGCGGGCCTCGTGCAGGGCCAGGTCGCGTTCCCCGCCCGGTTCCATGGCGAGCGCGTCCTCGACCCGGCCTGCGAGTCGCTCGTAGTCGCGCAGCACCGCCTTGGGCAGGACCCGCTCCGCCCGCCCGCCGGAGGCCTTGAGCAGCGGCGGCGCGTCCAGCACGGCGTCGAGGGAGTCCAGCAGGGCGAGGTACCGGGCGCTGTCGAGCACGGCCAGAGCCCGGCGGCGCGATCCGGAGCGGCGGGTGTTGTTCCACGTCCGCAGCCGGCTGCGGACCGGGCCGAGCAGCAGGGTGCGCGGGAGCTCGTCGAGGCGGGTCTGGATCCGCTCGAGCAGGACCTCCTGATCCCGGTCGACGCCGAGTTCGGCGGCCAGCCAGCGCAGTTCCTCGCCGATCGGGTCGGTCACGGCCCGGTCCAGCACCTTGCGGTACGTCTTGAAGGCGCTGCGCAGGCGCCGGGTGGCGACCCGCATCTGGTGTACGGAGTCCGGCAGACCCCGCCGCACGGCGGGGTCCAGGGTGATCAGGGCGTCTCGCTGTTCGCGCAGGTACGAGAGGACGTACGCGCCCGCCGTGCCGTCACCGGGATCCGCCACGGGCGGGGCCGCGGGCTCGGCGCCGGGCTCGGCCTCGGTCGCGGCCTCGGTCTCGGTGAGGGCCCGGGCGAGTTTCGAGGGGGCGGCGGAGACCCGGAGCCCGGCCTTGCGGAAGGCCTTCTCGACCGCGTCGAGCAGTTGGGGGTCGACCCCGTCGGCGAGTTCCACCTCGACCTCGGTCCAGGCGGCGGTGGCCTCGCCGCGCTCCGCCCGGACCGTGTCGGTGCTCAGTTCCGCGAGCAGCGCTCCGTCGGCGTCCAGGAGATGGCTGAGCTTGCGCGAGGAGAGGAGTCTGACCTGCGGCTCCAGCCCGGCGCCGCGCACCCGGGAGCGGAGCAGGGCGGCCAGTGAGCCGGGGATGGTGTCGCTGAGCGCGGCCCCGATCTCGTCGCGCACGCCCGGGGAGACGGGCAGTTTGAGGTGCCAGCCCGCGTCGCCGCCGCCGGTTCGGCGCCGCAGGGTGAGACCGTCGGCGGCGAGCCGGTGGTCCGGGGTGTCGTAGTAGACGGCGTCGAGGTCGACCGTGCCCTGGTCGGAGACGGCCGCGATCGCGGCAGTGCCCGTCAGGTCCGGCACCCCGCGCCGGGCCGCCGACGCCTTAGTGAACTCGAATTTCCGCTCGATCTCGCGCTTCGTGTCCGCCATAGACCGAACTTAGTCCTGAACGGATCACGACGGCAGGGTGAACGGGACATCAGGCCGACAATGGCCGTTGCACCTTGATCGACTGCAACAGCCCGATGGCCACCCACACGGCGAACATCGACGAGCCTCCGTACGAGACGAACGGCAGCGGGAGCCCGGCCACCGGCATGATCCCGAGGGTCATCCCGATGTTCTCGAAGGACTGGAAGGCGAACCAGGCGATGATCCCGGCGCACACGATCGTCCCGTAGAGCTCGGTGGTCTCGCGGGCGATCATGCACGCTCGCCACAGCACCACGCCCAGCAGCAGGAGGATCAGCCCGGCTCCGAGGAAGCCCAGCTCCTCCCCCGCCACCGTGAAGACGAAGTCGGTCTGCTGCTCCGGCACGAACTGGCCGGTGGTCTGCGAGCCCTTGAAGAGCCCGGAGCCGGTCAGCCCGCCGGAGCCGATCGCGATGCGCGCCTGGTTGGTGTTGTATCCGACGCCGGCGGGGTCGAGTTCGGGGTTGGCGAAGGCCGCGAAGCGGTTGATCTGGTACTCGTCGAGGACGCCGAGCTGCCAGATCAGGATGGCTCCGCCCGCGCCCGAGCCGAGCAGGCCCAGCACCCAGCGGTTGGAGGCGCCGGAGGCCAGCAGAACGCCGAGCACGATGACGACCATGACCATGACGGAGCCGAGGTCGGGCATCAGCATGACGATGCCCATGGGGGCGGCGGCCAGGCACAGGGCCTTGACGACCGTGCGGTGGTCGGGATGGGTGAGGTCTCCCGCGTCCACCCGGGCCGCCAGCAGCACCGCCATGACCAGGATGATCGTGATCTTCACGAACTCGGAGGGCTGGAGGGAGAATCCGCCGCCGATCACGATCCACGCGTGGGCGCCGTTGATGGTGGCGCCGAGCGGGGTGAGCACCGCGAGGATCAGCACGAGCGAGAGCCCGTAGAGGATCGGCACCGCGCCGCGCAGGGTGCGGTGGCCGAGCCAGATGGTGCCGATCATCAGCACGAGGCCGATGCCGGTGTTCAGGGCGTGCCGGGCGAGGAAGTAGTACGGGTCCCCCTGGTTCAGCTGCGTCCTGTTGCGGGTCGCCGACCACACCAGCAGGGCGCCGATGAAGGACAGCGCGAGCGCGGAGAGGAGTATCGGCCAGTCGAGCCGGCGCACCACCGAGTCGCGGGCGGTGAGCCGGGCCACCGTCCCGCGCTGGGGCGCGTACCGGGAGACGGAGAACTTGTTGGCGGTCTGCATGGTCGTTCGGTCCTCGGTCCTCAGTCCTGACGCGCGGGGGGCGGGGCGGGCGGCCCGGCGAGCGCGGGCGGCTCCAGCTCCTCCGGGGACGGCGGTACGTACGGCCGGATCTCGGGTGAGTCGATGGAGCCGTCGGGGTGGATCTTGGGCAGTTTCGCCTCCGGCTTGAGCAGCAGGGCCTTCTTCAGGTCCTGCTTGCCGGCCATGTCGAGGCCGTAGATGGCGTTGTAGATGTTGCGGACGGCGGGGCCGGAGGCTCCGGAGCCGGTGCCGCCCTGGGAGATCGTCATGACGATCGCGAAGTCGTCGGTGTAGGTCGCCAGCCACGAGGTGGTCTGCTTGCCGTAGACCTGGGCGGTGCCGGTCTTGGCCCGCATCGGGATCTTGTCCAGCGGCCAGCCGATGAACCGCCAGGCGGCGGTGCCGCCGGGCTCGGCGACGGAGCGCAGTCCCTTGTCGAGGTCGCCGATGGTCTCGGCGGTGATCGGCAGCCTGCCGTGGGCCTGGGGCTTGATCCACTCGATGCGCTTGCCGTCGGGGCTGATCACGGCCTTGCCGACCGTGGGGTTGTAGAGGGTGCCCCCGTTGCTGATGGCGGAGTAGGCGGTCGCCATCTGGATGGGGGTGACGAGCACGTCGCCCTGGCCGATGGCGAAGTTGATGCTGTCGTAGGCCTTCAGCTGATTGCCTTCGAGGCAGCTCTCGTAGGCGATCTGCTCGACGTAGGTGCCGCCCCGCTTGCCCTGCTTGCACCAGGAGTCCTTGTTGGCCGCCCAGAAGCTCTGCTTCCACTTGCGGTCGGGGATGCGGCCGGTGACCTCGTTCGGCAGGTCGACATGGGTCTCGGAGCCGAGCCCGAATTCGCGGGCGGTCCGGTAGAACCAGTCGTGGGCGTCCTTCTTCGGCTTGAGGCCGCCGTCGCGGTTCCACTCCTTGTGACCGAGGGCGTAGAAGACGGTGTTGCAGGAGAACTTGAGGGCGTCTCCGAGGGTGATGGGGCCGTGTCCCTTGGACTCGAAGTTCGCGAAGCTCCGGCCGCCCATGTTGTAGGAAGCGCTGCAGTTGTACTTGCCGTTGAAGTCGTAGCCGGCCCGCACGGCCGCGCTCGCCGAGACCACCTTGAAGATGGAGCCGGCGGGAGCCTGGCCCTGGATGGCCCGGTTGAGCAGCGGGTAGTTGGAGTTCTTGCTGGTGAGGCGGGCGTAGTCCTTGCCGGAGATGCCGCCGACCCAGGCGTTGGGGTCGTAGTCGGGCTGGGAGGCCATCGCGACGACGCGGCCGGTCTTGGTCTCCATGACGACGACGGCGCCCGAGTCGGCCTCGTACTTGCGGCCGGTGATGTTGTCGGTCTCGTGGCGGACGACCTTCATCGCCTGCTGGAGCTCGAACTCGGCGACGGCCTGGACCCGGGCGTCGATGCTGGTGATGAGGGTGGCCCCGGCCACACCGGGGTCGGACTTGGTCTGACCCATGACCCGGCCGAGGTTGTCGACCTCGTACGAGGTGACCTCCGCCTTGCCGCGCAACTGCTTGTCATAGGTGCGTTCGATCCCGGAGCGGCCCACCTGATCGGACCGCAGGTGCGGCGAGTCCGTGTCCTTGGCCTTCTGGATCTCCTCGTCGGTGACCGGCGAGAGGTAGCCGAGCACCTGTGAGGTACGGGCTCCGCCGGGGGCCGGGTAGCGGCGCACGGCAGTGGGCTCCGCGGTGATGCCGGGGAATTCCTCGGGGCGTTCGCGCAGCTGCAGCGCCTGCTGCGTGGTGGCTTCGAGGGTGACCGGAATCGGCTGGTACGGGGAGCCGTTCCAGCAGGGCGCAGGGGTCTGGGAGTCGCAGAGGCGGACCTTCTCCATGACCTCCTTGGGGGTCATGCCCAGGACGTCGGCGAGGCGGGTCATGACGGACTTGCCCCGGTCCTTCATCTTCATCAGCGAGGTGCGGCTGGCGGATACGACCAGGCGGGTCTCGTTGTCGGCGAGCGGGACCCCGCGGGCGTCGAGGATCGACCCCCGCACCGCGGGCTGGACGACCCGCTGGACGTGGTTGCTCTTCGCCTCGTGGTAGTACTCGTCCCCGTTGCGGATCTGGAGGTACCAGAGGCGACCGCCGAGGGTGACCAGCATCGACAGGACGAGTACCTGGATCATGACGAGCCGGATCTGCACCCGGGAAGTGCGGCCGGTCTCGGGGATGTTGGTCACGTCCGCTCCTCCCTCACAGTTTCTTGACGCTCTTCACGATCTTGACCGCCTTGACGCCCTTTATCCGGCCGGCCCGGTTGGCGCGGCCGCGCGCGGTCTTCAGCCGCAGGCCGCCGCGCTGGCTGCCGATGCGCAGGCCGGTGCCGCCGGCCAGCCAGCCCGAGGTCACGTCCTTGCCCTGCGGCGGTCCGCCGCCGGCCTCGACGGCCATCGGGTCGTTCTCGGCGCGCCGGGCCAGCGCCATGATGAACGGCACGGTGAACGGCGCGAGCAGCAGGTCGTAGAGGGTGGCGGTGAACAGCAGCCCGGTCAGGCCCACGTGGCGGGCGGCGGTGTCGCCGACGAGGGCGCCCACGCCCGCGTAGAGCAGGGTGGAGCCGATCGCGGCGGCGACGACGGTCAGCAGGGGGCCCCAGGCGGAGCGGAACCGTCCGTTGTCGGGGCGCACCAGGCCGCACACGTAGCCGATGACGCACAGGACGAGCGCGTACCGTCCGGCGGCGTGGTCGGCGGGGGGTGCCAGGTCGGCGAGGAGACCGGCGGCGAAGCCGATGAGGGCGCCGCTGACGTGCCCGTACACGAGTGCGAGGGCGACCACGGTGAGCAGCAGCAGGTCGGGCACGGCGCCGGGCAGTTGGAGCCGGCCCAGGACGGTGACCTGCACGACGAGGGCGACCACGACGAGCGTGGCCGAGAGCAGGATCCGGTTGAAGCGCATGGTCGGTCTGCTCCTACTCGTCGGCCGGCGTGCCGGGCACACTGGCGGACCCGGACGGGGTGACCGTGACGGTGACCGTCGGGGTGGGCTTGGGGGCCTCGGGCTTGGGCGGCAGGACGGCGTCGCGCGGGTCCTCGCGCGGCGGCATCACCACGACGCCGACGATGTCCAGTCGCGAGAAGCCGACGAACGGACGCACCCAGACGGTGCGGGTCAGGTCGCCGCGGGCCGGGTCGACCTTGACGATCTCGCCGATCGGCACGCCGGGCACGAAGGGCTTGTTGCCGTGCGAGCCGAAGGTCAGGAGGCGGTCTCCGGGGCTGACCTTGGCCTTGCCGTTGAGCATCTGGACGGACAGGGCGCGGTCGCCCTGGCCGGTGGCGAAGCCGAGTTCGCCGGTCTTCTCCAGGCGGGTCCCGACCGTGAAGTCGGGGTCGTTGGCGAGGACGACGGTGGCGGTGTCGGGGCCGACGGTGGTGACCCGGCCGACGAGTCCGTCCCCGTTGAGGACGGTCATGTCGCGCTCGATGCCGTCCTTGCTGCCGGCGTCGATGGTGACGGTCCAGGAGAAGCCCTGGGCCGCTCCTATGGCGATGACCTCGGCGCCCTTGATGCCGTACTGTCCGGCGCCCGCCCGCTTGAGCATCTCGTCCAGCTCGTGGATGCGGCTGCGGGTCTGGTCCTCGCTGCCCAGCTTGGCCTTCAGGGCCGCGTTCTGCTGCTCCAGCACGGCGATGCGGTTGTGGCGTTCGCCGGAGTCCCGTACCGCCCCTATGGCGTTGGCGACCGGGTCGACGGCGGTTGCCACGCCCTTCTCGACCGGGCCGAAGACCGCTGCGGCGGCCTGCCGGGCACCGTCGACCGGCGACTCCTCGCCTGCCCTGATGTCCACCGTGATCAATGCGAACGCGATGGCGATCAGAAGCACCAGGAGCAGCCGGCTTTCTCGTGTGTCCCTCACGTGCGGCGGCCGTGCCTTCCTCGTCGGAATGTTGTTTTGCCTGTATATCAACGATCCGCCGCACGGGCCCGGTAGCACCCGTACGGCGGATCCTTGTGTGTTCCGCATGATCCCTCCGGCGTGGAGGGGTGTCTGTCAGCGACGGGGCTGGGCGTCCAGGACCTGCTGGAGGGCCTCGAACTCCTCGACGCACTTGCCGGAGCCGAGTGCGACGGAGTCGAGCGGGTCTTCCGCGATGTGGATGGGCATCCCGGTCTCGCGCCGCAGCCGCTCGTCGAGGCCGCGCAGCAGGGCGCCGCCGCCGGTCAGGACGATGCCGCGGTCCATGATGTCGCCGGAGAGCTCCGGCGGGCACTTGTCGAGGGTGGTCTTGACGGCGTCGACGATGGCGTTGACGGGTTCCTCGATGGCCTTGCGCACCTCGGCAGCCGAGATGACGACCGTCTTGGGCAGGCCGGAGACCAGGTCGCGACCCCGGATCTCGGTGTGCTCGTCCTTGTCGAGGTCGTACGCCGACCCGATGGTGATCTTGATCTGCTCGGCGGTGCGCTCGCCGAGGAGGAGCGAGTACTCCTTCTTGATGTGCTGGATGATCGCGTTGTCGAGCTCGTCGCCGGCCACCCGGATGGACTGTGCCGTGACGATTCCGCCGAGGGAGATGACGGCGACCTCGGTGGTGCCGCCGCCGATGTCCACGACCATGTTGCCGGTGGCCTCGTGGACGGGCAGGCCCGAGCCGATGGCGGCGGCCATGGGCTCTTCGATGATGTGCACCTGGCGGGCGCCGGCCTGCGTGGACGCCTCGATGACGGCGCGTCGCTCCACTCCGGTGATGCCGGAGGGCACGCACACCACGACGCGCGGGCGGGCCAGGTAGCGGCGCTTGTGGATCTTGAGGATGAAGTACCGGAGCATGCGCTCGGTGATCTCGAAGTCGGCGATGACGCCGTCCTTGAGGGGCCTTACGGCGACGATGTTGCCGGGCGTGCGCCCGATCATCTTCTTCGCCTCGGAGCCGACCGCCAGAATGCCGCCGGTGTTCGTGTTGATGGCGACCACGGACGGCTCGTTCAGGACGATCCCCCGGCCCCTCACGTACACCAGCGTGTTGGCGGTCCCGAGGTCGATCGCCATGTCACGGCCGATGAACGACATAGTGTTCCCCTTGTTCCCCATGAGGAGCGTCTGGCCTTCCAGTTGATAGCGGCTGCTGTCAGGTCGGCGAGGTGGGTGTGTGGGTGGAGGCCCCATCGTAGTGCCGGGAGTACGGACACCGCGCGACGGGACTCCGGCAATCCCGCCGGAATGGATACCCGCCCCCTTAGTGGTGACGACGTGTCCTGCCCAGGCGTTCCCGGTATCGCCCGGAAATACCGCAGGGCGACCGAAATTACTTCGGTCGCCCCAGGTCATGAGCGCTATTCGGCTGATGTCACGTCAGGAAATAGTGCTCACAGAATATTCACGGAATGGTCAGAGAGCCGGGAAGAACAGCTTCAGCTCGCGCTCCGCGGACTCCTCGGAGTCCGAGGCGTGGATCAAGTTCTCCCGGACGATGGTGCCGAAGTCCCCCCGGATGGAGCCCGGCGCCGCGGCGATCGGGTCGGTGGGACCGGCCAGCTGGCGGACACCCTCGATCGCGCGTTCCCCTTCGACGACCAGGGCCACGATCGGACCACTGGCCATGAAGCCCATCAGGGGCTCGTAGAACGGCTTGCCCTTGTGCTCGCCGTAGTGCGCCTCGAGCGTCTCCTGGTCCAGCGTGCGCAGCTCCAGCGCGGGGATGGTCCAGCCGGCCTTCCGCTCGATACGGCCGATGATCTCGCCCACCAGACCGCGACGGACGGCGTCGGGCTTCAGCAGGACGAGGGTGCGCTGGGTCATGTTGCGGCTCCTTGCGGCATACGGGTGCGGTAGGACGAATCTACAGGGCCGTTCCGGGGACCTGTCACACAGCGTCAGGCGCCCCGGGGACCGCCGACGCCTCCGCCATGGCCGCCCACCGGGCCTTGGCCGCGTCGATCTTGCGGCCGTAGTGCACCGAGCACCACCACAGCCCCGCGAACACCGCACCGAGGAAGAACATCGCCGGGACGACGAACCCGCTCACGATCAGGCCGATCTGCAGGGCCCAGCCCAGCTGGACCGCCCCGGGACGCGAGAGCATCCCGCACAGCAGCACCGAGAGCAGCATCGTGACCCCGCACACCGTCCACACCGCGGTCTGGGTCAGGTCGGGGTTCTTCATGGCCACCAGGCCCGCGAAGCCGATCACGAAGAACTCGCCGATCAGCGTGCTCGCACACAGCGTGCGCATCCTCAGCCCCTCTTCAGCAGCAGGCGGGCCTCGCCCACCGTGATCACGGAACCGGTCACCAGGACCCCGGCCCCTCCGTACTCGGCCTCTTCCTCCGCCAGGGTGATCGCCGCCTCCAGTGCGTCGTCCAGCCGCGGCTCCACCTGCACCCGGTCCACGCCGAACACCTCGACCGCGACGGCCGCCAGCTCGTCCGCGCCCATCGACCGGTGGCTGGAGTTCTCCGTCACCACCACCTCCGCGCAGATCGGCTCGAAGGCCTCGAGCACCCCGCGGACGTCCTTGCCCTCGCTCGCGGCCACGACGCCGATCAGCCGGCTGAAGCCGAAGGACTCGGTGACGGCGTCCGCGGTGACCGCGGCCCCCGCCGGGTTGTGCGCCGCATCCAGCACCACCGTCGGGCTGCGCCGCACGACCTCCATGCGGCCCGGCGAGGTCACCGAGGCGAAGGCCTTCCGCACGGTGTCCAGGTCCAGCACGCGCGCGTGCTCCTGCCCGCCGGTCCCGACCCCGAAGAAGGCCTCGACCGCGGCCAGCGCCACCGCCGCGTTGTGCGCCATGTGCGCCCCGTACAGCGGCAGGAAGATGCCGTCGTACTCGCCGCCGACCCCGCGCAGCGTCAGCTGCTGGCCGCCGACCGCGACCTCGCGCGTGACCACGCCGAACTCCATGCCCTCGCGGGCCACCGTCGCGTCGACCTCGACGGCCTTCTTCAGCAGCGCCTGCGCCGCGTCCACCGGCTGCTGCGCCAGGATCACGGTGGCGCCCTGCTTGATGATGCCGCCCTTCTCCAGGGCGATCTCGCCGGGCGTGGTGCCCAGCCGGTCGGTGTGGTCCAGGCTGATCGGGGTCACCACGGCGACCGAGCCGTCGATGACGTTGGTCGCGTCCCAGGTGCCGCCCATGCCGACCTCGACCACGGCCGCGTCCACCGGGGCGTCCGCGAAGGCCGCGTACGCCATCCCGGTCAGCACCTCGAAGAACGACAGCCGGAACTCCTCGGCGGCGTCGACCATCTCCACGTACGGCTTGATGTCGTGGTACGTCTCGACGAACCGCTCGGCGGTGATCGGCGCCCCGTCGAGGCTGATCCGCTCGGTGACCGACTGCACGTGCGGGCTGGTGTAGCGGCCGGTACGCAGCTCGAAGGCGTTCAGCAATGACTCGATCATGCGGGCCGTGCTGGTCTTGCCGTTCGTGCCGGTGACATGGATGGAGGGGTACGCGCGCTGCGGCTCGCCCAGGACGTCCATCAGCGCGGCGATCCGCGTCACGGACGGCTCCAGCTTGGTCTCGCCCCAGCGGCCGGCCAGTTCCTGCTCCACCTCCAGCAGCGCCTTGGCGACCTCCGGGTCGACGGGCCGGGCGGGCACCGGGTCGCCCTGCGGCGGTCCGGCCTGCGCGCGCAGGGTGCGGCTGCCGGCCTCGATCACCGCCAGGTCGGGGTCGCGGTCGGACTCTTCCGCCACGATCTGGTCGAACTCGTCGGATTCGTCGAAGGCGCCATCGCGGTCGCGGTCGTGGCTCTCGGGCTGCTGCTCACTCACGGGGCCCAGTCTACGGACGAGGACCGGCGGGACCTTCGACCCGGGCGTTTCAGGACCTTCGACCGGCAAAGCGACCAGATCGTTATGCAAGCCTTGCGGGCAGGAGATTGGGGAACAAATGCCGCAGGCCAGCAGCAACAAGACAGCATCCAGCCGCGACATAGGGATGGACCTGGGGACCGCGAACACCCTGATCTACGCACGGGGGCACGGGATCGTCCTCAATGAGCCGTCCGTGGTCGCCGTGAAAGCGGGCACCACCACCGCCCTTGCCGTCGGGACGGAGGCCAAGGAGACCATCGGCCGAACCCCTGGCTCCATCACCGCCATCCGCCCCCTCAAGGACGGCGTGATCTGCGACTACGAGGCCGCGGAGGAGATGATCCGGCACTTCGTGCGCAAGGCGGTCCCCGGCCGGCGGCCGCGCACCCGCATGGTGATCTGCGTCCCGTCCGGGGTCACTCCGGTCGAACGGCGCGCCATCGTCCACGCCTCCACCCGGGCCGGGGCCAGGACCGTCCACCTCATCGAGGAACCGATGGCCGCGGCCATCGGCGCCGGGCTCCCGGTGGCCGAACCGCGCGGCTCGATGGTCGTGGACATCGGCGGCGGCACCTCGGAGGTCGCCGTCATCTCGCTCGGCGGCATCGTCACCTCCCAGTCGCTGCGTGCCGGCGGAGACCGGCTGGACGCGGCGATCATGGACTACGTCCGCAAGGAGCACGCGCTGCTCATCGGCGAGCGCACCGCCGAGGACATCAAGGTCGGCATCGGATCGGCCTGGCCGGTGCCCGGCCGGCCGGAGCTGGAGACCCGCACCTTCACCGTGCGCGGCCGCGAGAAGGTCGGCGGCATGCCCAAGACGCTGGAGCTGACCGCGCCGGACGTACGGGCCGCCCTGCACGAGCCAATCGAGGCGATCATCGCCGCCGTGCGCACCACCCTGGAGGAGTGCCCGCCCGAACTCTCCGGCGACGTGATGGAACACGGCATCGTCCTGACCGGCGGCGGCGCGCTCCTGCCCGGCCTCGACCTGCGGATGGCCTCGGCGACCGGCATCCCGGTCTTCGTCGCCGACAACCCCCTGGACTGCGTGGCCCTGGGCTCGGGCCGCTGCGTCGAGGACCTGGACACCCTGAACAGCCTGCTGGCCCCGGCGAAGGCGTAGCGCGCGGCCCGGACACGCCCTAGTGGCGCGGCAGGGTGGCGACGACCTCGTACGAGTCCCGCGTGCGCGTCGCCGTCAGGTCGCCGCCCAGGCTGCGCACCCGCTCGGACATGCTCGCCGTGCCCGAACCTGCCGAGACCGGGGCCCGGCCGGGGGTCCGGGCTGGCAGCGCGTTGCTGACGGCGATCCGCAGCCGCGGGCCGTCCGCCTTGACCGACACCTCGATCGTCTCGCCGTGCGCATGCTTGGCCGCGTTCGTCAGGCACTCCTGCACGACCCGGTAGACCGCCGCCTGCCGCAGCGGCGACAGCGCGTGTACGTCCGGGTCCACGGCGAGCCGTACGGGCGAACCGGCCCGCCCGCTCTCCTCCGCGAGCGCCGGCAGCCCGTCCACCCCCGGGGTCGAGGCCCGCTCCCCGCGCAGCACGATGATCTCGTTGAGCACCAGATGGGCCCGGCGCGCGGTGTCCGCCAGCTCTTCGAAGTCTGATCCGTACGCCGTCTCGCGCGCCCGCGTCGACAGCACCTCGGAGCGCACCGTCAGCAGGGTCAGCTCCCGCCCGACGAAGTCGTGGACGTCGCTGGCCACGGAGGTGCGCTCCTGCTGCACGGCCTGGAGCACGGCGGACTCGGCCCGCCGGGCGGTGAGCTCCGACACCAGGTCGTGCCGGTAGGCGGCGATGCCGACGGCCGAGGCGAGCACCCCGATGGGCACGACCAGGCTGAGGAAGGCGCTCAGGCTCTCGGCCTTCGGCCCGGGCCAGCCCGGCACGCTGAACACCACCAGCGCGAAGCCCACGTACCCGAGGGTGGCGAGTATCCCGGCCCGGCGCCCGCGGTAGCGGCCGACCGAGTAGAGGGCGAACTGGATCAGGGTGAGCTCGTGCAGCCAGCCGATGAAGAGCAGCGCGGCGAAGTACGAGATCCAGGGCGCCCGGCGGCGCACCAGCAGGCTCGAACAGCCGACGGCGAGCACCACGGCGGCGAGCGGCCCGTTGAGGGAGTTGTCTGCGGCGGCGAGGCCGGGGAGGTCCAGCGCCATCAGGGCGAGGCAGCTGAGCGCCGTCAGCACGTCCAGCGCCCGCGGTGAACCGGCCCAGCTCTCGGCGAGCCGGCGGCCGGAGGCCGCGGCCCAGTGGAGCGCCGAGACGACGGGCTTGGCCTGCATGCCCTCCATCATCCGTGGTCATCCCCTCGGATCGGGGTCCCCCCGGACCAGATAAGGAGTGATATAGGGCACTTCGGACAGGCCGGAGGTCCCTGCGCACCCCCGATGACTCCTGTGACGCCGGCCCCCGCGCGGGGAAGGCATACGGGGAAGGCCCCCACATCGACCGACGGTGTGGGGGCCTTCACTCGCTTGCGGGCGGCTACGCGGGCGGCAGCGTGTCCAGCTGGGCCTGGATCCGGGCGATGTCCGCTTCGGCCTTGGCCAGCCGGCCCTTGATCTTGTCCACGACGTTGTCGGGAGCCTTGGCGATGAACGCCTCGTTCCCGAGCTTCGCCTCGGCCTGCTGCTTCTCCTTCTCCGCGGCCGCGAGGTCCTTGGAGAGGCGCTTGCGCTCGGCGGCCACGTCGATGGTGCCCGACAGGTCGAGCGCGACGCTCGCGCCGGCGACCGGGAGGGTCGCGGTGGCGCTGAAGGAGTCGCCCTCCGGCTGCAGACGCAGCAGCTGCCGGATGGCGGCCTCGTGCGCGGCCAGCGCGGTGCCGGCCAGGTCCAGGCGGGCCGGGACCTTCTGGCCGTCCTGCAGACCCTGCTCCTTGCGGAAGCGACGGACCTCGGTGACGACCGACTGGACGTTCCCGATCTCGGCCTCGGCGGCCTCGTCGCGGAAGCCGCTGTCCTTGGGCCACTCGGCGATCACGAGCGACTCGCGGCCTGTCAGCGTGGTCCACAGCGTCTCGGTGACGAACGGGACCACCGGGTGCAGCAGCCGCAGCATGACGTCGATGACCTCGCCCAGCACCCGGCCGGAGACCTTGGCCTGCTCGCCGCCCGCGAAGAAGGTCGTCTTCGACAGCTCGACGTACCAGTCGAAGACCTCGTCCCACGCGAAGTGGTACAGCGCCTCGCTGAGCTTCGAGAACTGGAAGTCCTCGTAGTACGCGTCGACCTGCGCGACGGTCTTGTTGAGCCGCGACAGGATCCAGCGGTCGGTCGCGGACATCTGCTCCGCGGCCGGCAGCTCGCCCTCGATCGTCGCGCCGTTCATCAGCGCGAAGCGCGTGGCGTTCCAGATCTTGTTGGCGAACTTGCTGGAGGCCTGGACCCAGTCCTCACCGATCGGGACGTCGGTGCCGGGGTTGGCGCCCTTGGCCAGGGTGAAGCGGACGGCGTCGGAGCCGTACTTGTCCATCCAGTCCAGCGGGTCGACCACGTTGCCGAAGGACTTCGACATCTTCTTGCCGCGCTCGTCGCGGACCAGACCGGTCAGCGCGATCGTCTTGAACGGGGCCTCGCCGTCCATGGCGTACAGGCCGAACATCATCATCCGGGCGACCCAGAAGAAGATGATGTCGTGCCCGGTGACCAGGACGTCCGTGGAATAGAACTTCTTCAGGTCCGGGGTCTGCTCCGGCCAGCCGAGCGTCGAGAACGGCCACAGCCCGGACGAGAACCAGGTGTCGAGGACGTCGGTGTCCTGGACCCAGCCCTCGCCCGTCGGCGCCTCGTCGTCCGGTCCGACGCAGACGACCTCGCCGTCCGGGCCGTACCAGACCGGGATCCGGTGGCCCCACCACAGCTGGCGCGAGATGCACCAGTCGTTGAGGTTGTCGACCCAGTCGAAGTAGCGCTTCTCCATCTCCTGCGGGTGGATCGCGACCCGGCCGTCGCGGACCGCGTCACCGGCGGCCTTGGCGAGGGTCTCGACCTTGACCCACCACTGGAGGGACAGGCGGGGCTCGACGGTGGTGGAGCAGCGCGAGCAGTGCCCGACGGAGTGCATGTACGGACGCTTCTCGGCGACGATCCGACCCTGCTGGCGCAGGGCGCCGACGACGGCGGAGCGGGCCTCGAAGCGGTCCAGGCCGAGGAAGGGGCCGTGGACGGTGATGACGCCGTGCTCGTCCATGATCGTCAGGTTGGGCAGGCCGTGCCGCTGCCCGATGGCGAAGTCGTTCGGGTCGTGCGCCGGGGTCACCTTGACGCAGCCGGTGCCGAACGCCGGGTCGACGTGGGTGTCCGCGACGACCGGGATGGAGCGGTCGGTGAGCGGCAGCTTGATCAGCTTGCCGACCAGGTGCTTGTAGCGCTCGTCGTCCGGGTGGACGGCGATGGCCGTGTCACCGAGCATCGTCTCGGCGCGGGTGGTCGCGACGACCAGGGTGTCCTCACCCTCGCCGTACTTGATCGAGACGAGCTCGCCCGCGTCCTCCTGGTACTCCACCTCGATGTCGGAGATGGCCGTCAGACAGCGGGGGCACCAGTTGATGATGCGCTCGGCGCGGTAGATGAGCCCGTCGTCGAAGAGCTTCTTGAAGATCGTCTGGACGGCCTTGGACAGCCCTTCGTCCATCGTGAACCGCTCGCGCGACCAGTCCACACCGTCGCCCAGCCGCCTCATCTGGCCGAGGATCTTGCCGCCGTACTCTTCCTTCCACTGCCAGACCCGCTCGACGAACTCCTCGCGGCCCAGGTCGTGGCGGGACTTGCCCTCCTCGGCGAGCTGCTGCTCGACCTTGTTCTGGGTGGCGATGCCGGCGTGGTCCATGCCGGGCAGCCACAGCGACTCGTAGCCCTGCATCCGCTTGCGGCGGGTCAGGGCGTCCATGAGCGTGTGCTGGAAGGCGTGCCCCAGGTGCAGGGAGCCGGTGACGTTCGGCGGCGGGATGACGATGGTGTACGCGGGCTTCTCGCTCGCGGGATCGGCCGTGAAGTAACCACGTTCTACCCAGCGCTCGTAGAGCTTCC
Source organism: Streptomyces sp. NBC_01546 (assembly GCF_045208355.1). Classification (NCBI taxonomy): domain Bacteria; kingdom Bacillati; phylum Actinomycetota; class Actinomycetes; order Kitasatosporales; family Streptomycetaceae; genus Streptomyces; species Streptomyces sp. NBC_01546. The sequence goes on along the minus strand of NZ_CP109379.1, from coordinate 5,343,363 downwards.
CCTCTACCTCGGCCGGCGCGTACTGGGTCGGCAGTTCGGAGTTGGGGCTGCTGGGTGTCTGCGTGTTCTCGGTCACGGGGTCAGTTTAGAGGCGTAACGGTCCGGTACTGAAACCGGTATTCAGGTGACCCGGCGAACCCGGAGACTTCGGCTTCCGACAGGATGTGTGGAACGTATAAGCAACCTCATTGGGGGACGCGGGATGAGCTACAACCAGCCGGGACCTTACGGACAGCAGCCGCAGCAGCCCGGACCGTACGGGCAGCAGCCCCCGCCGCCGGGGCCCTACGGTCAGCCCGCGCCCCAGCCCGGTTACGGCTACCCGCAGCAGCCGGGCGTCCCGCCGCAGGGATACCCCCAGCAGCCCCAGCAGCAGCCGGGCTACGGCTACCAGCAGCCCCCGTACGGCGGGATGCCCCCGCAGCAGCCGAAGAAGTCCAAAGCCGGCGTGGTCATCGCGGTGGTCGTCGCGGTCGCGGTGATCGCGGGCGGCGGCTGGTACTTCCTGGGCGGCGGCGCGGGCGGCTCCGTTTCCGCCGACACCAAGGGCTACAAGCTGGTAGCCCCGGAGTCGGTGGACGACTTCAAGAAGGACCCGAAGTACAAGGAGAAGGAGTTCAGCGACAAGGACAAGAAGGAAGCCGAGGCGGCGGGCATCAAGAACCCGGCCCAGGTGAGCATGACCTACCAGTCCGGCGACCCGAAGAACCCGCTGTCGGCCAAGGGCCTCAACTTCCAGGGCTTCTACGGGGAGCTCGCCGACCCGGAGAAGTCGGTGGACGGCTACTTCGCGATGGCCAAGCTGAACGCCGCCAAGGACGGCAAGTCGGAGGTGGAACTCGTTGGCAGCCCCCAGGCGATGACCCCGGCCGGCTTCAAGGGTGCCGTGATGAAGTGCCAGAACATCAAGTTCACCTCGAAGGACACGAGCACCAAGGGACCGAAGGAAGCCACGCTCCCGTTCTGCATCTGGGGTGACTACAGCACCCTGAGCGTGGTCAGCGCCTCGGACGTGGCATCCATCCTCGCCGGCAAGCCGGGCTACACCCTGGAGCAGACCGCAGACCTCACCGCGAAGCTCTACAACACCGCCCGCGTCAAGGCCTGATCAGAAGGACGTCGGCGCGGGGCGCGCGCCCCGCGCCGATCCGTCCGCGTCCTCACGCCAGGTCGAAGCACGCCGTGGAAGCGTCATTCACCTTCACTCCAAGGTCCGTCAAGGCCCTGAAGCAGGTAAGGCGGTTCAACCCATGGATATCCCATGCGGCGCCGATATTGCATGAGTCCTGCACCCTCGGACCCACGTTGTAGCCCAGATTGCGCAGGTAGACCTGACAGTCAGCCGACGAGGCCGACGCCGGTGAAGCCGCCACCATGGGCAGCGCAGCCGCGATGAATGTGGCCGCCAGAACGCCGAGCGCCCGCTTCTTCTTCATGTCCTCATCCCTCCGTGGAAGCGTTTCCGGGATGAATTTGATCAAGGAAGACTTCCCCACACCAGGGCAAACTGGAACAGTTGACCGATTATCGTGCAACGAAGTCCTGAATGCGCGAAGGGGCGCCCCCGGTCGGGGGGCGCCCCTTCTGCTTGCTGCTTGGCGGCGGCTACGCCGACTTCTCCTGCGGGCCCTGGTCCTTCGGAACGATGCGGGGGACCAGCGTCGGGTTGACGTTGGAGCGGACCACGTCCGAGGTGATGACCACGCGGGCCACGTCCTTGCGGGACGGGACCTCGTACATCACCGACATCAGGACCTCCTCCATGATGGCGCGCAGGCCGCGCGCGCCCGTCTGGCGGAGGATCGCCTGGTCGGCGATGGCTTCGAGGGCTTCCCGCTCGAAGTCCAGTTCCACACCGTCGAGTTCAAACAGGCGCTGGTACTGCTTCACCAGGGCGTTACGCGGCTCGATGAGGATCTGGAGCAGGGCCTCGCGGTCCAGGTTGTGCACGGAGGTCAGCACGGGGAGGCGGCCGATGAACTCGGGGATCATCCCGAACTTCACCAGGTCCTCCGGCATGACCTCCTGGAACTGGTTGCTGGCCTCGATCTCGCGCTTCGAGCGGATCGTCGCCCCGAAGCCGATGCCCTTGGAACCCGCACGCGACTCGATGATCTTCTCCAGGCCGGCGAAGGCGCCGCCCACGATGAAGAGCACGTTCGTCGTGTCGATCTGGATGAACTCCTGGTGCGGGTGCTTGCGGCCACCCTGCGGCGGAACGGAGGCCGTCGTGCCTTCCAGGATCTTCAGGAGGGCCTGCTGAACGCCCTCGCCGCTCACGTCGCGCGTGATCGACGGGTTCTCGCTCTTGCGGGCGACCTTGTCGATCTCGTCGATGTAGATGATCCCGGTCTCGGCCTTCTTGACGTCGTAGTCCGCCGCCTGGATCAGCTTCAGCAGGATGTTCTCGACGTCCTCGCCGACGTACCCGGCCTCCGTCAGCGCCGTCGCGTCGGCGATGGCGAACGGAACGTTGAGCATGCGGGCGAGCGTCTGCGCGAGCAGCGTCTTGCCGGAGCCGGTGGGGCCGAGCAGCAGGATGTTGGACTTCGCGAGTTCGATCGCGTCGTCCCGGCCCTGCGCGCCGCCGTTCTCGCCGGCCTGGACCCGCTTGTAGTGGTTGTAGACCGCGACGGAGAGCGCCTTCTTCGCCGGCTCCTGGCCGACGACGTAGCTCTCCAGGAACTCGTAGATCTCACGGGGCTTGGGGAGTTCCTCCCACCGGACCTCGGAGGTCTCCGCGAGTTCCTCTTCGATGATCTCGTTGCAGAGGTCGATGCACTCGTCGCAGATGTACACACCGGGCCCTGCGATGAGCTTCTTCACCTGCTTCTGGCTCTTTCCGCAGAACGAGCACTTGAGCAGGTCGCCGCCGTCACCGATGCGTGCCACGAGGTGCTTCCCCTTCGCCTGGGAGACGCCTGGTTCAGCGCTCCTGGTGCCTCATATCCGACGGTACCTTGCCGGGGGCCCCGTGCGGGGCCCCCTTGACGTGGTTCACACCGCCGAATCCGGCAGCGTGCCCACGCCAACTGGAGGCAAGGATCAGGCCGAGCTCTTGCGGGTGGAGACGACCTGGTCGATCAGGCCGTACGCCAGCGCGTCCTCGGCAGTGAGGATCTTGTCGCGCTCGATGTCGTCGCGGATCTTCTCGATCGGCGTCGTCGAGTGCTTGGCCAGCATGGTCTCCAGCTGGTCGCGCATGCGCAGGATCTCGTTGGCCGCGATCTCCAGGTCGGAGAGCTGCTCACGGCCGGTGCCGCCGGACGGCTGGTGGATCAGCACGCGGGCGTTCGGCAGGGCCATGCGCTTGCCGGGGGCGCCGGCGGCGAGCAGGACCGCGGCGGCGGAGGCCGCCTGGCCCATGCAGACCGTGGAGATGTCCGGCTTCACGAACTGCATCGTGTCGTAGATGGCCGTCAGCGCGGTGAAGGAGCCGCCGGGGCTGTTGATGTAGATCGAGATGTCCCGGTCCGGGTCCATCGACTCCAGGCACAGCAGCTGCGCCATGACGTCGTTCGCCGAGGCGTCGTCGATCTGCACCCCGAGGAAGATGATGCGCTCCTCGAAGAGCTTCGCGTACGGGTCGTACTCGCGCACTCCCTGCGAGGTGCGCTCGACGAAGCGCGGGATGACGTAGCGGTTGTCCACCTGAGCGCCGGTGTAGAGGCCGCTCGCGGGAGAGAGGTTGTTCATGTGCATCTGGGTGTTCACCATCCTGGTGGCGTTCTGCGGGCTGAGGCTTGCCTGTACGGGCGGGCGTACGAGAGGTCGCGCGCCGGGATCAGGCCCCGGTGCCGCCGCCGCCCGGCACGTTGGACGCGGCCGAGATGATCTCGTCGATGAGGCCGTACTCCTTGGCCTCCTCGGCGGTGAACCAGCGGTCGCGGTCGCCGTCGCGGATGATCGCCTCGACGGTCTGGCCCGAGTGGAACGCGGTGATCTCGGCCATGCGCTGCTTGGTGCGCAGCAGGTACTGGGCCTGGATCTTGATGTCCGACGCGGTGCCACCGATGCCCGCGGAGCCCTGGTGCATCAGGATGTCGGTGTTCGGCAGGGCGAAGCGCTTGCCCTTGGCGCCACCGGTGAGCAGGAACTGGCCCATGGAGGCCGCCATGCCCATGCCGATGGTGACGACGTCGTTCGGGATGTACTGCATGGTGTCGTAGACCGCCATGCCCGCCGTCACGGAGCCACCGGGGCTGTTGATGTACAGGTAGATGTCCTTCTCCGGCTCGGCGGCCAGGAGGAGGAGCTGTGCGGTGATCTTGTTGGCGATGTCGTCGTCGACCTGCTGGCCGAGGAAGATGATGCGCTCGCCGAGCAGCCGGTTGTAGACATGGTCGCCGAGGCCGCCACCGATGGACGGCTCACCCGCGGCGTAAGGCTTCAGATTCGTCACGTATCCACCTGCTCGTCTCCGACGGCCATGTGCCGTCTCAGCGTCTCGTTCTGGGGCGCGGTCCGGCCGGTGCGGACAAGTCCGCCGGCATCCGGGTACTCACGTGCCCTCGTATTCATGGACCCTAACGCGCAGGTAGGACAACGCCATCCCGCTTCCCGAACTGTTCGCTCGGAGCGCAAGGTCCGGGAGCCTTTCGGCGGCAGTGCCGAAGGGCCCGGACGCGACGGCGTCCGGGCCCTTCGGGGTACTGCTCAGTGGGCTTCGCCCTGGGTGTTACTTGGCCTCTTCGGCCTTGTCCTCGGCGTCACCCTCGACGGCGGCCTCGACCGTCTCGACGGCCTGCTCCTCGTCCTCGTCGGAGAGGTCGACGACCTCACCGTTGGTGTCGACGACCTTGGAGGCCTCGACGACGACCGCGAGGGCCTTGCCGCGGGCGACCTCGCCGACCAGCATCGGGACCTGGCCGCCCTCGACGACGGCCTGGGCGAACTGGTCGGGGGACATGCCGGAGGACTGGGCACGGCGCATGAGGTGCTCGGTGAGCTCCTCCTGGTTGACGCCCAGCTTCTCCTTGTTGACCAGCGCGTCGAGGACGAACTGGGTCTTGATGCCCTTGATGGCCTGCTCGGAGGTCTCGGCGTCGAACTCCTCGACCGTCTTGCCCTGGAACTCCAGGTACTTCTCGATGGTCAGACCCATCTGGCCGAGCTGGTGGTGCTCCAGGTTGTGCTTGCGGGTCTGGACCTCGTCCGCGAGGAGCTTCTCGGGGATCGGCACCTCGACGAGCTCCAGCAGCTTCTCCAGGACGCGCTCCTGGGCCTGCGTGGCCTGGTCGTACTGCTTCATGTTCTCGAGGCGCTTGCGGCTGTCGGCCTTGAGCTCGTCGAGGGTGTCGAACTCGCTCGCCATCTGCGCGAACTCGTCGTCCAGCTCCGGCAGCTCGCGGGCGGAGACCTTGGTGACCTTGACGGTGACCTCGGCGTCCTTGCCCTCGGCGGAGCCGCCCTTCAGCTGGGAGGTGAAGGTGGCCTCGCCACCGGCCTCCAGGCCCTTGACGGCCTCGTCGATGCCCTCGAGGAGCTCGCCCGAGCCGATGGTGTAGGACACGTCGGAAGCGACGCCGTCCTCCAGCACCTCTCCGTCGACCTTGGCCTCGAGGTCGAGGGTGACGACGTCACCGTCCTGGGCGGCGCGCTCGACGTCCTTGGTGGACGCGAAGCGGCCGCGCAGCTGCTCGACGGACTTCTCGATGTCCTCGTCGGAGACCTCGATGGCGTCGACCTCGACCTCGATGCCGGAGTAGTCCGGAATCTCGATCTCGGGGCGAACGTCGACCTCGGCGGTGAAGGCCAGCAGCTCGCCGTCCTTCAGCTCCGTGATGTCGACCTCGGGCTGGCCCAGCGGGTTCAGGTCGGCCTCGTTGACCGCCTCGGTGTAGAACTTCGGGAGGGCGTCGTTGACGGCCTCCTCCAGCACCGCACCGCGGCCGAAGCGCTGGTCGATGACGCGGGCCGGGATCTTGCCCTTGCGGAAGCCCTTCACCGTGACCTGCTGGTTGATCTTCTTGTACGCCGCGTCGAGGCTGTCCTTGAGCTCCTCGAAGGGCACCTCAACAGTGAGCCGAACCCGAGTCGGGTTCAGGGTCTCCACGGCGCTCTTCACGGTTCGGTCTCCTTGTGGCTGACTGCTGGGGGTTCTGCCGTCACGCTGTGATTCAGCGGTTCAGCGGACTTCGGCCCGGTACATCAGACACACGGGCACGCAGCTTGCATAGTAACCGCAAGCGGCAATCAGCCCACAACGCGATCTTGTGGAGGACCCTCGATGGGATCGGAGGGGACACTGCTGTGGTCGGGGTGGCCGGATTCGAACCGACGACCTTCCGCTCCCAAAGCGGACGCGCTACCAAGCTGCGCCACACCCCGTCGGTGCGACACGTAGGGTACATGCCCGGAGACCCTCCGATGTGCGGGGTTTCCCGAGTTTCCCGGCCGGCTTCTCGGCAGGTGCTCGCGGCGGGCTCGAATGCGGTGTGCGCTCCCCCCGCGCGACCCGCTAGGATGCTGTCCGTGCCGCGGTCCCCGGACCTGCGGCGCGCGCGTTGCGGGCGTAGCTCAATGGTAGAGCACTAGTCTTCCAAACTAGCTACGCGGGTTCGATTCCCGTCGCCCGCTCTGAGTACTCGAGGGCCAGGTCGGAGGATATTTCCTCCACCTGGCCCTCAGTCGTTCCGGGTTCGGCCAACAGGCCCCGGCAGACGGTGGGTTGACTCCACACGAGTTCGCCGGTCTACTCCCACGCATGCCGGAGGCGAGCAAGGCCGAGCGCTACGTGGACACCAGGCTTTCCCAGTACCAGAAGTGGTACGACCGGAAGGCCGTCAAGATGAAGGCCATGCATCTCAGGATGCGGACCGTGTCGGTGGTCGGGGGTGCGATGGTGCCCGTACTGGTCAACATCGACCTGCCGTTCGCCCGGCTCACCGCGACGGCGCTCAGCCTGGTCGTCGTCGGCTCCGTCTCGCTGGAGAGCGTGTACCGCTACCGCGAGCAGTGGAAGAACTACCGGTCGACCGAGCAGCTGCTCGGCCACGAGAAGGTCTACTTCCAGTCGGGCGTGGGCCCCTATCTCGGCCTGTCGGAGAGCGAGTCCTTCACGACCCTGGTGGCACGGGTGGAGAAGGCCATAGCGAACGAGAACTCGGCCACCTTGAACGTCATGACCCTGGGGGGTCAGGTGAGCGCCGACCTGCAGCCCACGGACGTCACGCCGCCTAGAGCTTGATGTTCGCGATCATCGTCGCGAGGGAGTTGAGGAAACGGTTCACGTCGTCCGAGATCGAGCTGGACGCCAGGAAGAAGCCGAAGAGGGCCGCGACGATGGCGGGGCCCGTCTTGATGTGGTTGCCGCGGATCAGCACCACCAGGATGACCGCCAACAGAACCACCACTGACAGCGAAATGGCCACTACTGATCACACCTTCGGTCGTCCCCTGGTCGGCCCGGGGCGTACGGCCACGCACACCCACATGGACCATCCTCCCACCAACGGGCCCCGGCTATCCGCCCCGTGACGAATCGCCATCGTTCCGTTTCTTCCGGCCGCCCTGGCGACGGGGTCAGGTGAGGCCGAGGAGCGAGCGGACATACGCGTACTTCGCGGACAGCCGCTCACGCGTGGGGCCGTCCAGCACGGAGAGCCGTACGGGATCGGCGTTGTGCGCGAGGTCGGCCTCCTTGACCAGCAGGGCGCCCGGGGTGGCGAGGATCCGGGCCGCGTACTGCTCGACCGGTTCGCCGGGGCGCTTGGTGACGGCGAGGACCATGTCCTTCACGGGCTGCGGCAGGGCGGCGGAATCCAGCCAGGTGAGGCTGAGCGCCTCGTCCTCGATCGCGTCGTGGAGCCAGGCCGCCGCCTGCTGTTCGGGGCTGCCGCCGCGCAGGCGGACGCCCTCGGCCACGGCCGCGAGGTGCTCTGCGTACGGCCGGCCGGCCTTGTCGGTCTGGCCCTCGTGCGCGGCGCGGGCGAGCGCCTCGACCTCGATGAGGGTCAGGGGGCTGCTCGTCATGCGATCTCCCTTGCCGCTGTCCGGAGGGCCTCCGCGGCCCGGTGTACATCCGCCTGCGTGGTACGCCAGTTGGAGAACGCGGCGCGCAGGGCGGGGGTTCCCTCGTAGACGGTCGGGGTGACGAAGACCTCGGCGGCGGCCGCCTCGCGCAGGGCGGTCAGCCGGGCCGGGGTGGGGTCGGCGGCGAGGGTGAAGCAGACGACGTTGAGCCGGACCGGGGCGAGCAGGGTGAAGGCGGGGTCCCGGGAGAGCCGCTCGCCCAGCGCGCGGGCGCAGGCGATGTCGCGTTCGACGATCTCCCGGTGGCCCTGGCGGCCGTACGCGCGGAGCGTGAACCAGGCGGCGAGGGCGCGCAGCCGGCGGGAGTTCTCCGGGGTGAGGTGGACCAGGTCGGGGTCGTCGCCGAGGGGGCCGAGGTAGGCCGCGGAGTTTTGGAAGACGCGGGCCTGGAGGTCGCGCCGGCGGGTGAACTGGACGGCGCTGTCGTAGGGGACGTTGAGCCACTTGTGCAGGTCGACGCAGAGGGAGTCGGAGGCGTCGAGGCCGGCGGCGAGGTGGGCGTGGTCCGGGGAGAGGGCGGCGAAGGCGCCGAAGGCGGCGTCGGTGTGCAGCCAGAAGTCGTGGCGCCGCTTGAGGGCGGCGACGGCCCGGAGGTCGTCGAAGTCGACCGTGTTGACGGTGCCTGCGTTGGCGACGACGACGGCCGGGCCGGGGGTGTCGGCCAGTGCCCGGTCCAGGGCGGCCGGGTCCACGGCCTCGCGGCCGGGCAGGGTCGGGACCTTGACGAGGGAGCTTCGGCCCAGGCCGAGGACGGAGAGGGCCTTGGCGATGGAGGAGTGCGGGGCGCCGGAGAGCACGCGGACGGCGCCGAGGGCCGCGACGCCGTCCTCGGCCGGGGAGACGCCGAGGCGTTCGCCGAGCCATTCGCGGGCGATGGCGAGGCCGGTGGTGTTGGACATGGTGGCGCCGCTGACGAAGGTGCCGGAGTGGTCGGGCGAGAGGTCGAAGAGGGCGCGGAGCCAGCCGACGGTCTCGCGTTCGAGGTCCTGGCCGGCGCCGTCGAGGGCGGAGTTGGAGTTCTGGTCGTGGGCGGCGGTGAGCCAGTCCCCGGCGAGGGCGGCGGGGGTGGCTCCGCCGGTGACGAAGCCGAGGTAGCGGGGGCCGGCGGAGGCGGACAGCCGCGGCTCCCAGCGGTCCCGGAAGGCGGCGAGGGCGGCTTCGGCGCCCGCGCCGTGCTCCGGGAGGGCCTCGGGAGCCTCGTCCGGCTTCCCGGCGGGCGGTACGACGGGACGCGCGTCCAGGGCTGCGAGGGCGTCGGCGGCGGCGCGGCGGGTGGCGTCGAGGAGGTCGGGGAGCCGGGCGAGGTCGGCGGCGAGCGTACGGTCCATGGGGGCACGTTAGGCCTCGCCGGGGCCGCCGGGGCGGGCCAATCCGCGCCGAGTGGCCCACCTCCGCCCGCCCCGCCCGGGCTTCCTCAGGCCGCGTACGCCTGGGCCGGGCGGGCCGTGAGGGCGGTCATGCGGGCGGCGACGGCCGCGGCGGAGCTGCGCGGCAGCCGGTCGGCGATGAGGCCGTCGGCGAGGAAGAGCACCTGGTCGGCGTGGGCGGCGGCGGCCGGGTCGTGGGTGACCATGACGACGCTGGCGCGCAGGGAGTCGACGGCGGACCGCAGCAGCCCGAGGACCTCGGCGGCGGTGGTGGTGTCGAGGGCGCCGGTGGGTTCGTCGGCGAAGACCACGTCGGGCGAGGTGACCAGCGCCCGGGCGATCGCCACCCGTTGTTGCTGCCCACCGGAGAGTTCGGCGGGCTGGCGGCCGCCCTTGCCCTCGAGACCGACGCGGGCGAGCAGGTCGGCGGCCCGGGCGCGGCCCTGGTGCGCGGACCGGCCGCCGGCCAGCCGCATCGGGAGCAGCACGTTCTGCTCGACGGTCAGCGACGGCAGCAGGTTGAAGGCCTGGAAGACGAAGCCGAGCCGGCTGCGGCGGAGTTCGGTGAGCTCGTTCTCGTTCATGCCGGTGATCTCGGTGCAGGCTCAGGTCGATCCCGCGCAGGGCGTGCACGGCCTCGGCTCCGCATCCGTACCGGCGCCGTACGCCGCGCAGCTCGACGGCGGCCGCGCCGTCGTACGTGTGTGCCGCGTCGTCGCTGCGCCGCTTGGTTCGCCGGATTCCCATGGTGGGCCGCCTCTCGATGCCGTCCTGGTCGTGGCTCCGACGCTACGGATCACGGCGGGGCGGCGGCCATGGCGGAGCCCGGCGGGCCGGGGGTGGGGCAAACCCCACCCCCGGTCAGGGAGAGCGGCGGATCAGGAGCAGGGCGCGGTCGTCGTTGACGTCCTTGGCGACCTTTTCGATGAGGTGCCAGGCGGCGCCCTCCCAGCCGGCGGCGACGTAGCGGTCGGCCTCGCCCGTGAGCCGGTCGATGCCCTCGCTGATCTCGCGGTCGGCCGTCTCGACCAGGCCGTCGGTGAAGAGCATCAGGACGTCGCCGCGGCGGAGGTTCCCGCGGGCGGGGGTGAATTCGGCGCCGTCGTAGACGCCGAGCAGCGGGCCCTCGCCGGTCTTCTCCTGCCAGCGGCCGGTGCCCGCGGAGAGCTGGAGGGCGGGGAGGTGGCCGGCGGAGAGGAGTTCGTAGTCGCCGGTCTGCAGGTCCAGGACGAGGTGGATGGAGGTGGCGAAGCCCTCGTCCCAGTCCTGGCGGAGCAGGTAGCCGTTGGCGGCGGGCAGGAAGCCGTGCGGCGGCAGCGCTCCGAGCAGGCCGCCGAAGGCGCCGGACAGCAGCAGGGCCCGGGAGCCCGCTTCCATGCCCTTGCCGGAGACGTCGGTCAGGACGATCTCCAGGGTGCGGCCGCCGTTGGTGCGGGCCGCGACGACGAAGTCTCCGGAGAAGGACTGGCCGCCGGCCGGGCGCAGGGCCATCTCGCGGTGCCAGCCGCGCGGCAGGGCGGGCAGCTTGCTCTGGATCCGGATCCGTTCGCGCAGGTCGAAGAGCATGGTGCCGCCGCGCCGCCAGGGCACGCCGACGCGGCTTCGGAACTGGGCGATGACCAGCCCGAAGAGGCCGCAGGCCGCGACGACCAGGACGGTGCCGGGGGTGACGCGTGCCGGTCCCTGGGTGTAGGGGCCGAGGACGAGGGCCTCGACGATCAGTGCGGCCGCGGAGGCGGCGTACAGCGCGAGGAGGCTGGCGGGGCGCAGCAGCAGGCCGCCGGCCACGATCGGCAGGACGAGCGCCGCGGGCGAGAACCAGACCGGCAGCATCATGGTGCCGCAGGCGATGGCGGGGATGGTGATCAGCAGCCCGGCGAAGGCGAGCCAGTCGGAGGCGTCTCCGCGGAAGTAGTCGACAGCGGATTTGCGCAGGGAGGTGCGTGCCCGGTGCGACAGCATGCGCATCCGGGCCATGACGGTGTCCACGCGTGCTCCGGCCATTGCATCGGGACCCTATCCATCCCGGCTGTGGATGCGCAGGGGTACCCCTCGTCCTGGGGTCCCACGGCGCCCGAAAACTCTTCGACTGGGACCGAATGCCCTGATAGGGATGGCCATATGTCTCTTGAGATGCGCGTTTTGAAGTGGGATGAGTGGGATGCCTGGTTCGATCATCTGGAACTGGCGTTCGGCGGAGTGCCCGAGCTCGCGCAGGGCCGGGAGCTCTACCGGTCCTTGACCGAGCCGGAACGCTCGCTCGCCGTCTGGGACGGCGAGGACTGCGTCGGCTCGGCCTCGGCGTTCAGCTTCCGCGTTTCGGTGCCGGGCGGGGGGCTGGTGCCCGCGGCCGGGGTCACGATGGTGGGCGTCTCCCCCACGCACCGGCGGCAGGGCGTGCTCAGCTCGATGATGCGGCGCCAGTTGGACGACGTACGGGCGGCCGGTGAGCCGCTCGCCGTGCTGACGGCCTCGGATCCGGCGATCTACGGGCGTTTCGGCTACGGCACGGCGACGTACGCCCTGTCTCTGGAGATCGACACGACCCGGGTACGGCTCTCCGTGCCGCCGGGGACGGACGGGGTGCGGCTGCGGCTCGTCGACCCGGAGAAGGCGCTGGCCGACTGCGAGCGGGTGTACGCCGAACTGGTCACCCGGCGGCCCGGCATGCCGGCCCGGCAGCCCGGCTGGGAGCGGCAGGCGCTGGTGGATCCGCCGGAGGGCCGTGAGGGCGCTTCCCCGCTGAAGTGCGTGGTCGCCGAGGGCCCGGACGGCGAGGTGGTCGGGTACGCCCGCTACCGGGTCAAGCCCGAGTGGGGCCCGTCCGGCTCGGACGGCAAGGTCGAGGTGGTGGACCTCGACGCGCTCGACCCGGCGGCGACGGCGGCGCTGTGGCGCTATCTGTTCGGGATCGACCTGACCTGGACGGTACGGGCGCACAAGCGGCCGGTGGACGATCCGGTGCTGCACCTGGTGAGCGATGTCCGGCGGTCACGGGCGATCTCGCGCGACGCGCTCCACCTACGGCTGGTGGACGTGGCGGCGGCGCTCGGGGCGCGGACGTACGGGGCCGCGGTGGACGTGGTGCTGGAGGTCGAGGACGCGTTCTGCCCGTGGAACGAAGGGCGGTGGCGGCTGGTGGCCGACGGGGCGGGCTCCGCGGTCTGCACGCGGACCGAGGAGCCGGCGGACCTGGCGCTGTCGGTCCGGGAGCTGGGCTCGGCCTACCTGGGCGGGATCACGCTGGCCTCGCTCGCCGCGGCCGGGCGGGTGCGCGAACTGCGTCCGGGCGCCCTGGCCCGGACCTCGCGCGCCTTCGCCGGGGACGTGGCGCCCTGGCTGCCGCACGGTTTCTAGCCGACCCCGTCTAGCGCTGCTGGCAGGCGGGGCACCAGAAGAGGTTGCGGGCGGCGAGGTCGGCGGTGCGGATCTCGCCCCCGCAGATGTGGCAGGGCAGGTTCGCCCTGCGGTAGACGTACACCTCGCCGCCGTGGTCGTCCACCCTCGGCGGCCTGCCCATCGCCTCGGGCAGGTGCTCGTCGCGGACGGTGTCGATCCGGTTGTTCCGTACGCCCTCGCGCATCAGCGCGGCCAGGTCGGCCCACATGGCGTCCCACTCGGCGCGGGTGAGGTCCTTGCCCAGCCGGTACGGGTCGATGCCGTGGCGGAAGAGGACCTCGGCGCGGTAGACGTTGCCGATGCCCGCGACGATCTTCTGGTCCATGAGCAGGGCGGCGACGGTGGTGCGGGAGCGGGAGATCCGCTTCCAGGCCCGTTCGGGGTCGTCGTCCGGCCGCAGCGGGTCCGGCCCGAGCCGGTCGTGTATCGCCTTCTTCTCGCCCTCGCCGATCAGCGCGCACGCGGTGGGCCCGCGCAGGTCGGCGTAGTGCTCCTCGTTCAGCAGCCGCAGCCGGACCGTGTCGGTCGCGGGCGGCGCCGGGGCGGGGCCGAAGCCGAGCTTGCCGAAGAGGCCGAGGTGGATGTGGATCCAGGCGTCGCCCAGCTCGAGGAAGAGGTGCTTGCCGTGCGCCTCGGCGCCCTCCAGCTCGCGCCCGTCGAGCAGTTCCGCGCTCTGGGCGAAGCGGCCCTGCGGGCTGCTGACCCGGACCGGGCGGGCGGCGAACCGCTCGGTGTGGTCCTGGGCGAGGCGGTGGATCGTATGCCCCTCGGGCACGGCAAAGCTCCTCGGGAAAGAGAAACCGGCCGCACCGCCCCGGAAGGCGGCACGGCCGGAAGCGGAATCAGCCCTGCGGGTGGTGGGCCGGGATCGGGGGGAGCTCGCCGGTGGTCTCGTACGCGGAGAGCATGTCGATGCGGCGGGTGTGGCGCTCCTCGTCGGAGTACGGGGTCGCCAGGAAGGCCTCGATGAAGCTGACGGCCTCGTCCTGCGTGTGCATCCGGCCGCCGACGGAGATCACGTTGGCGTTGTTGTGCTCGCGGCCGAGCTTCGCGGTCTCCACGCTCCAGGCGAGGATGGCGCGGACGCCCTTGACCTTGTTCGCGGCGATCTGTTCGCCGTTGCCGGAGCCGCCGATCACGATGCCGAGGCTGCCGGCGTCCGCGGCGGTCTTCTCCGCGGCGCGGAGGCAGAACGGCGGGTAGTCGTCCACCGCGTCGTAGATGTGGGGCCCACAGTCGACGGGCTCGTGGCCGTTGTTCTTGAGCCAGTCCACCAAGTGGTTCTTGAGCTCAAAGCCGGCATGGTCGGATCCGAGGTACACGCGCATGGGTCGAGTGTGGCACGAGGGGGCCCGGCAGCCCGCAACGGGGTGTCGCGTAAGTCACTTCTAAAGCTCAAGTAAACCCAAAGAACGCAGATGGGACACGGCGGGGCTTTGGTCCGGGACGTTCGTCCCTACGCAACGATCCGGACTGAGGTCTTCCGTCCTGCGTTCATCTCAGGTTTGAATGCCGGGGCTCGCAACCCGAGAACCTAAGGATCCGTCCATGAGCTCCACGACGACCCTCCAAAAAGAAGGCAACCCCACCGGTAACTCCGGTGAGGGCCAGCCCTCCGATGGTCTGAAGGCCGGTCTCAAGAACCGCCACCTGTCCATGATCGCCATTGGCGGCGTCATCGGCGCCGGCCTCTTCGTCGGCTCCGGTGGCGGTATCGCCAAGGCCGGTCCCGCCATCCTGATCTCCTACGCGCTGGTCGGCGCGATGGTGGTCTTCGTGATGCGGATGCTGGGCGAGATGGCCGCTGCCAGCCCGAACTCGGGCTCCTTCTCCGCCTACGCCGACCGCGCGCTCGGCCGCTGGGCCGGCTTCTCCATCGGCTGGCTGTACTGGTTCTTCTGGGTCGTCGTTCTCGCCGTGGAGGCCACCGCCGGTGCCGCCATCCTGGAGAGCTGGATCCCGGCCGTCCCGCAGTGGGCCTGGGCACTGATCGTGATGGCGGTGCTGACCGCCACCAACCTCGGCTCCGTCGCCTCGTACGGCGAGTTCGAGTTCTGGTTCGCGGGCATCAAGGTCGTCGCCATCGGCGCGTTCGTGATCGTCGGCATGCTGGCCGTCTTCGGCCTGCTGCCGGGCTCGGACAACCCGGGTGCGGGCTTCGCGCACCTGACCGACGCGGGCGGATTCTTCCCCAACGGCTACGGCGCCGTCCTGACCGGCGTGCTGATGGTCGTCTTCTCCTTCATGGGCAGCGAGATCGTCACGCTGGCCGCGGGCGAGTCGGAGAACCCCCGCAAGGCGGTCACCCGCGCCACCAACTCCGTCATCTGGCGGATCGGCGTCTTCTACCTCGGCTCGATCTTCATCGTGCTGACCCTGCTCCCGTGGAACGACAAGTCGATCACCGAGAAGGGCTCGTACGTCGCCGCCCTGGACTCGATCGGCATCGCGCACGCCGGCACGATCATGGAGGTCATCGTCCTGACCGCCGTGCTGTCCTGCCTGAACTCGGGCCTCTACACCGCCTCCCGCATGGCCTTCTCGCTCGGTGAGCGCGGCGACGCCCCGAAGGCGTTCGCCAAGGTCAACTCCAGGGGCGTGCCGGTGGCCGCGATCCTCGGCTCCACGGTCTTCGGCTTCGTCGCCGTGTACTTCAACTACGCGTTCAAGGACACGGTCTTCAACTTCCTGCTGAACTCCTCGGGTGCCATCGCGCTCTTCGTGTGGCTGGTGATCTGCTTCACCCAGCTGAGGATGCGCGGGATCCTGGTCCGCGAGGCCCCGGAGAAGCTGACCGTGAAGATGTGGCTCTTCCCGTGGCTGACCTGGGCCACCGCCGCACTGATCACGTTCGTGATCGGCTACATGTTCGTGGACGACGCCAACCGCGAGGTGGTCACCCTGTCCACCCTGGTCGCCGGCCTGGTCGTGCTCGTCGGCGTGGTGCTGGACTTCCGCCGCAAGCGGGCGCTGCAGGGCTGACCCCTGATCGCGTACGTACGACAGAGCCCGGCCCGCCGTCACGGCGGGCCGGGCTCCGGCACGTTCGGGAACCGCTCGGCCGGGAACCGCTCGGCCGGGTTCTGCTCAGCCGGGTTCTGCTCAGCCCCGGCGGCCGACCAGCTTCCAGGCGGCCGGCAGGGCGCCCATCGCCAGGGCGGCCTTGAGCGCGTCGCCGATCAGGAACGGGGTCAGGCCCGCCGCGACGGCGGCGCTCAGGGACATCCCGGTGGCGGCCATCAGGTACGGCACGCCCACCGCGTAGATCACCGCGGAGCCGAGCACCATCGTGCCCGCCGTGCGCAGGACCGAGCGGTCGGCGCCGCGCCGCGCGAGGGCGCCGACGAGGGTGGCGGCGAGCAGCATGCCGAGCACGTAGCCGAAGGAGGCGCCGCTCGCACCGGAGGTGCCGTTCGCGAACCAGGGCATCCCGGCCGCGCCGAGGAGGGCGTACAGCCCCAGCGCGAGGAAACCGCGGCGGGCGCCGAACGCGGTGCCGACGAGCAGCGCCGCGAAGGTCTGGCCGGTGACCGGGACCGGGGAGCCGGGCACGGGCACGGCGATCTGCGCGGCCAGTCCGGTGAGCGCGGCTCCGCCGACGACGAGCGCGATGTCGCGGACGCGGCTCGCGGGCAGCAGATCGGCGAGGACGGCGCCGGGCCGGAAGGAGACGGAAGCGGTGCTCATCGGGGGCTCCGGAAGGGTGGTGGTGACAGGACGATCACCGACGTTAGTCCGAGGCCCGCCGCGCCCCCACCGCCGCCCGGTACAAAGGCATACTCCTCGGTTTGGTGGAGACCGCACAAAGACCCTCACTCACACCTGTGTTCGCGTGATCCGCGTCACGGGGAAGATCCCACAACACGTCCGTTTTGCACGCAAGGCCGCCGCTCAGCGAGACTGTAGGGTCCCGCCAATCCTGAGGCGAAGCCCCCACCGCCGCTGGGCCGAACGAGAGTACGAGCACCCCCTCATGCGCGACCGCTTGCCCGAAGCACCTCCGATGACGGGCGACCTGCCCGCGGAACCCCTCAGTCACAGCCTCAAGCAGCGCCACCTGACCATGCTGGGCCTCGGCGGCGTGATCGGCGCCGGGCTCTTCGTCGGCTCCGGCGCCGGCATCGGCATCGCCGGACCGGCGATCATCTGCTCCTACCTGCTCGCGGGCGTGCTCGCGATGCTGGTGATGCGGGCGCTCGGCGAGATGTCCGCGGCGATGCCCGCCTCCGGCTCCTTCTCGGTCTACGCGGAGAAGGCCCTGGGCCGCTGGGCCGGTTTCTCGGCGGGCTGGCTCTACTGGTTCCTGCTGGTCGTGGTGCTCGCCGTCGAGGCCACCGGCGCCGCGAAGATCGCCAACGGCTGGGTCCCCTCGATCGACCAGTGGGTCTGGGTGCTGCTCTTCATGGTGGTCTTCACCGTGAGCAACCTGGCCGCCGTACGGAACTTCGGCGAGTTCGAGTTCTGGTTCGCCGCCCTCAAGGTCGGCGCGATCGTGCTGTTCCTGATCCTCGGCACCCTCGCGATCTTCGGCGTCCTCCCCGACACCGACCCCGTGGGCATGGCCAACCTGACCGGCCAGGGCGGCTTCTTCCCCGAGGGCTTCGGCGGAGTGGTCGCCGGCATGCTGGCCGTCATCTTCGCCTTCGGCGGCCTGGAGGTCGTCACCATCGCGGCCGCCGAGTCGGACGACCCCGCTCGGTCGGTGTCCCGGGCGGTGCGCAGCGCGGTGTGGCGCATCCTCTTCTTCTACGTCGGCTCGATGGTGGTCATCGTGACCCTGCTGCCGTGGGACTCGCTGAAGCCGGGCGAGAGCCCCTACGTCGCGGTCCTCGACTCGATCGGCATCCCGGCGGCCGGCCAGATCATGAACATCGTGGTGTTCGTGGCCCTGCTGTCGGCGCTGAACGCGAACCTGTACGGGTCCTCGCGCATGGTGTTCTCGCTGGCCGAGCGGGGAGAGGCGCCGAAGGCGCTGCTGAAGGTCTCGGGCGGCGGAGTGCCGCGCCGCGCGGTCTTCGCCTCCGTGGCCTTCGGTTTCGTGTCGGTGGTGCTGAACCTGCTGTGGCCGGACACGATCTTCCTCTACATGCTCAACGCGGTCGGCGCGGTGCTGCTGTTCGTGTGGGCGCTGATCGCGGTCTCGGAGCTGAAGCTGCGCCGCGTGATCGAGCGGGACATGCCGGAGCGGCTGACCCTGCCCATGTGGCTGTTCCCGTACGCGACGTGGGCGGCGCTGCTGGGCATGGCGGCGGTGCTGCTCCTGATGCTGTTCGACGACGCGACCCGCCCGCAACTGTTGTGGTCCACGGGTGCGGCGGCCCTCGTCCTCGTGGTGGCCTTCGTACGGGAGCGGCGCACCCCGAAGTCCTGACCGGCCACCGGCCCGAGGCCCCCGCGCCGGGTGCGCGGGGGCCTCGTCGCGTCAGGTGCGCAGGTACGAGGCTCCGTTGACGTCGAGCACGGTGCCCGAGCTCCAGCGAGCGGCGGGCGAGGCCAGGTGCAGCACGGCGGCGGCGACCTCCTGCGGGGCGCCGACCCGGCCGAAGGGACTCTGCCCCCGGATCCGCTCGCCCTCCTCCCCTTCGAGCCGCCCGGCGACCCGCTCGGTGGCCACGAAGCCGGGCGCCACGGAGGCCACGGCGATGCCGTGCGGAGCCAGGGAGACGGCGAGGGACTGGCCGAGTGCGTGCAGGGCCGCCTTGGTGGCGCCGTAGGCGGGGTGGTCGGGCTCGCCGCGGAACGCCCCGCGCGAGCCGATGTTGACGACGCGGCCCTCCCGCCGGCCGGCGATCATGTGGCGGGCGACGCAGTGGGTGAGGTTGGCCGGGGCGAAGAGGTTCACGGCGGCCGTCTGCCGCCAGGCCTCCTGCCAGTCGGCGTACGAGGTCGTGGGCAGCGGGTGCGCGAGCATCACGGCGGCGTTGTTCACGAGGACGTCGATGCCGCCGAGCGCCTCCTCGGCCTCGGCCGCGAGGGCTTCCACGCGGTCCGGGTCGCGGAGGTCGCCGCTGACGAGGACGTGGCCCTCTCCCGGCAGTTCCGCGAGGGTGCGCTCGGCGTCCGCCTGCCGGGCCGTGCAGTGCACGGCGACCCGGTCGCCCTGCCCTGCGAAGGCGGTGGCGATGGCCCGTCCGATCCCGCGGGAGGCCCCGGTGACGAGCACCCCCCGGCCCGTCGCCGGCAATTCCCGTATGACGTGGTCCGTTCGGTCGTTCATCGGTCCCCCTGTCGTCGCGTCAGCGCGTCCTGTCGGCAGCGTACGGGGATGATCACGGCCGGTCATCCGGCTGTCCGAATATCGGACGTCGACCATCCGAAGATCGGACAGAGGTGAGACTGGGGCACCTCATCACGTCCCCCGCACACCGGACAGGCACACCCCAATGAGCCAGAGCACCATCACACCCCCCGGGCAGCAGGCGCCGCCGCTGACCGACGCCGGATCCCCCCTCGGCAACGGACTCAAGCAGCGCCACCTCTCGATGATCGCCCTCGGCGGTGTCATCGGCGCCGGACTCTTCGTGGGCTCCGGCGCGGGCATCGCCGCCGCCGGCCCCTCGATCGTGCTCGCGTACGCCGCGTCCGGGATCCTGGTGATGTTCGTGATGCGGATGCTCGGCGAGATGTCCGCCGCGGATCCCGCCTCCGGCGCCTTCTCCGTCCACGCCGAGCGGGCCATCGGCCCGTGGGCCGGATTCACCGCCGGCTGGATGTTCTGGACGCTGCTGTGCGTGGGCGTGGCCATCGAGGCCATCGGAGCGGCGCACATCATGACCGGCTGGTTCCCGGGCACCCCCTCCTGGATGTGGGTGCTGGTCTTCATGGCGGTCTTCTGCGGGTCCAACCTGGCCGCCGTCTCGAACTTCGGCGAGTTCGAGTTCTGGTTCGCCACCCTCAAGATCGGCGCCATCGGGCTCTTCCTGGGCCTGGGCGTGCTGGCCGTCCTGGGCGTGCTGCCCGGCGCCGGCTCCCCCGGCACCGCCAACCTGCTGCACGACGGCGGCTTCCTGCCCAACGGGGTGGAGGGCCTGCTGGTCGGACTGCTGGCCTCGGTCGTCGCGTACGGCGGGCTGGAGACGGTGACCATCGCGGCCGCCGAGTCCGAGAACCCGGTCAAGGGCGTGGCCAAGGCGGTAAAGACGACCATGTGGCGGATCGCGGTCGTCTACGTCGGCTCCATGCTGGTGATCGTCACCCTGCTGCCGTGGAACGACCCGGCGGTCACGGCGGACGGCCCCTACGCCGCGACCCTGGACCACCTGGGCATCCCGGCCGCCGGCGAGATCATGAACGTGGTCATCCTGATCGCCCTGCTGTCGGCGATGAACGCCAACATCTACGGCTCCTCGCGCATGGCCTACTCCCTCGTCTCCCGCGGCCAGGGCCCGAAGGCGCTGGGCAAGGTCACCGGCCGCGTGCCGCGCCGGGCGGTGCTCGCCTCCTCCGGCTTCGGTTTCGTCACCGTGCTGCTGTCGTACTGGTACCCGGACACCCTGTTCGCCTGGCTGCTGAACATGGTCGGCGGGGTGATCCTGATCGTCTGGGGCTTCATCGCCGTCTCGCAGTTCGTGCTGCGCCGCCGGCTGGAGCGGGAGGCTCCCGAGAAGCTGGTCGTGCGGATGTGGGGGTTCCCGTATCTGACCTGGGTGGCGCTGGCGGGCGTGGCCGGGGTGCTGGTGCTGATGGCCCTGGGCGAGGACACCCGGATCCAGGTGATCTTCACCGGTGGCTTGACCCTCGCCCTCGCGGCGACCGGCTGGGTGCTTCAGAAGCGTGCACTCCAGCGCCGGGCCGCCGCGCGCGCCTGACGCCCCGACGGCAACCGAAGGCGGGCCCCGTGCACAGGCACGGGGCCCGCCTTCTTCGTGCGCCCCCGCACTCAGGTAACCCTTATGCGTAACCAGGGATAGATACTGCTAGCGTGCAGTTGCGCATGGATTGCAATAAGCAGTTGGCACGCCGAGGGGACCGGATACACGCATGGCCATCTACACGCTTCCTGAGCTTCCTTACGACTACGCGGCGCTGGAGCCGGTGATCAACCCGCAGATCATCGAACTGCACCACGACAAGCACCACGCGGCCTACGTCGCGGGCGCCAACACCACGCTGGAACAGCTGGAGGAGGCGCGCGACAAGGAGAACTGGGGCGCGCTGAACGGCCTGGAGAAGAACCTCGCGTTCCACCTCTCCGGCCACATCCTGCACAGCATCTACTGGCACAACATGGCCAGCCCGAAGACCGGTGAGGGCGGCGGCGTCCCGGACGAGAAGGACGGCCTGGGCGAGCTCCCGGCCGCGATCACCGAGTCCTTCGGCTCCTTCGCCGCCTTCAGGAAGCAGCTGACCTTCGCGTCCTCCGCGACCCAGGGCTCCGGCTGGGGGGTGCTCGCGTACGAGCCCGTCAGCGGCCGCCTGATCGTCGAGCAGATCTACGACCACCAGGGCAACGTGGGCCAGGCTTCCGTGCCGATCCTGGTCTTCGACGCCTGGGAGCACGCCTTCTACCTGCAGTACAAGAACCAGAAGGTGGACTTCATCGAGGCGATGTGGAACGTCGTCAACTGGCAGGACGTGGCGAAGCGCTACGCCGACGCCAAGGCGAACACCCCGCTGCTGATCCCCGCGAACAGGGGCTGATCAGCCCCACCAGCCCTCCCCCGGCTACCGCTGGGAGGTGCCCCCAGCCTCGTGATCGTCTTCTCAGCCTTCACCGGGCGGGGGTGGACAGGAGAAGACCCCCGTGAGGACATGACTCACGGGGGTCTTCTGTGTGCACCGGCAGGGACTACTCGAAGGACGGGCCCTTGGTGCGGGTGCGCTTGATCTCGTAGAAGCCGGGGGTGGAGGCGACGAGCAGGGTGCCGTCCCACAGGCGGGCCGCGGCCTCGCCGCGCGGGGCCGGGGTGACGACCGGGCCGAAGAACGCCACGTCCTCGCCGTCGGCGCCGGGCACCGAGATCACCGGGGTGCCGACCTCCTGGCCGACCCGGTCGATGCCGTCGTTGTGGGAGGCGCGCAGCACCTCGTCGTACTCGTCGGAGTCGGCGTACGCGAGCAGCTCGGCCGGCAGCTCGAGCGCGGCGAGCGCCTCGGCGATCACTTCGCGGGTCGCACCCTTGTCCTCGTTGTGGATGCGGGTGCCGAGCTCGGTGTAGAGCTTGCCGGTGATCTCGTCACCGAACTTCTGCTGCGCCG
The DNA here is from genome assembly GCF_045208355.1 of Streptomyces sp. NBC_01546. Classification (NCBI taxonomy): domain Bacteria; kingdom Bacillati; phylum Actinomycetota; class Actinomycetes; order Kitasatosporales; family Streptomycetaceae; genus Streptomyces; species Streptomyces sp. NBC_01546. The sequence goes on along the minus strand of NZ_CP109379.1, from coordinate 5,321,365 downwards.
CGACGACTACGCGCACCGGCGCCCAGCCCTTGGGGCCGAGCAGCTCGCGGTAGCGCTCGGGCAGCTCGTCGAGCTTGTTCTCGTTCAGCACGGCCAGGCTCATCACGTGCCAGCGGACCTCGACGTCGCGGACCTTCTCGACCTCCAGCATCCAGCGGGACGTCATCCAGGCCCAGGGGCAGAGCGGGTCGAACCAGAAGTCGACCGGAGTCTTCTCGCGCACCTGGGTGTCGGTCATGTCTCTCCTCGCATTGCTCACGGCGTCGTTCGTGGTGTCCCCCTCCCCAACCAGCACGCGTTCGCACGCATTCCCTCCATGGGAGGATTCGATCGAAGAACGCGACCACGCACGAAGGAGTGCATGTGCCCGGAGAGAATCTGTCCCGCGACGAGGCCCGCGAGAGGGCCGAACTGCTGTCCGTCGACGGGTACGAGGTGGTCCTCGACGTCAGGTCCGCGGTGGACGAGGCCGAACCGGCCGAGGGCCCCCGGACCTTCCGCTCGGTGACGACGATCCGCTTCCGGGCCGCGGCCTCCGCCACCGACACCTTCGCGGACCTGATCGCCCCCTCCGTGAACTCCGTGACCCTCAACGGGCGCGCGCTGGACGTGGCCGCCGTCTTCGACGGGGCACGGATCGCCCTGGCCGGCCTGGCCGCCGAGAACGTCCTGGTGGTGGACGCGAACTGCGCGTACAGCCGCACCGGCGAGGGCCTGCACCGCTTCGTGGACCCGGAGGACGGCGAGGTCTACCTCTACACCCAGTACGAGCCGGCGGACGCCCGGCGGGTGTACGCGAACTTCGAGCAGCCGGACCTGAAGGCGCCCTACCGCTTCGAGGTGTCCGCGCCCGAGGGCTGGCAGGTGTGGAGCAACGGCGCGGAGGAGTCGCGGGAGGGCGGCGTCTGGCGGTTCGCCGAGACCGCGCCGATCTCGACGTACATCACCTGTGTGGTGGCGGGCCCCTACCACTACGTGACGGACTCCTACACGCGCGGGGACCTGACGATCCCGCTCGGCGCGATGTGCCGCAAGGGGCTGGCGAAGCACTTCGACGCGGACGACGTCTTCCTGGTCACCAAGCAGGGCTTCGACCTCTTCCACGAGATCTTCGACTACCCGTACCCCTTCGGGAAGTACGACCAGGCCTTCGTGCCGGAGTACAACCTGGGCGCCATGGAGAACCCGGGGATGGTGACCTTCCGGGAGGAGTACATCTTCCGCGGCAAGGTCACGCAGGCCTCGTACGAGCGGCGCGCGAACGTGATCCTCCACGAGCTGGCGCACATGTGGTTCGGCGACCTGGTCACCATGAAGTGGTGGGACGACCTGTGGCTGAAGGAGTCCTTCGCGGACTTCATGGGCTCCTTCGGGCTGGTCGAGGCCACCCGCTTCGACCAGGCGTGGGTCACCTTCGCCAACAGCCGCAAGGCGTGGGCCTACCGCGCCGACCAGCTGCCGTCCACGCACCCGATCACGGCCGACATCCGTGACCTGGAGGACGCGAAGCTGAACTTCGACGGGATCACCTACGCCAAGGGCGCGGCGGTGCTCAAGCAGCTGGTCGCCTACGTGGGGCGGGACGCGTTCCTGGAGGGCGCGCGGCGCTACTTCAAGGCGAACGCGTACGGGAACACCACGCTGGACGACCTGCTGTCGGTGCTGGCGGAGGTCTCCGGGCGGGACATGGCCGAGTGGTCGCGGGCCTGGCTGCAGACGGCGGGGGTGAACGTGCTGACGCCGGTGGTGACCTACGACGCGGGCGGGCGGGTGACCGAGCTGGCGGTGCTGCAGGAGGGCGAGGAGCTGCGGCCGCACCGGGTCGCGGTCGGCCTGTACCGGCTGGAGTCCGACGGCACCCTGGTCCGCTACGCGCGGGCCGGGACGGACGTGTCGGGCGCGCGGACCGTGGTCACGGAGCTGGCGGGCCGGGAGCGGCCGGACCTGGTCCTGGTCAACGACGAGGACCTCACCTACTGCAAGATCCGCTTCGACGAGGGTTCGCTGGCCACGCTGCGGGCGCACCTGGGCGACCTGACGGACCCGCTCGCGCGGGCGCTGAGCTGGTCGGCGCTGTGGAACCTGACGCGGGACGGGCTGATGCCCGCTCGCGACTTCATCTCGCTGGTACTGGCGCACGCGGGGCGGGAGACGGACGTCGGCGTGCTGCAGATGCTGCACGCGCAGGCGCTGACCGCGATCACCCACTACGCGGCGCCGGACTGGCGCGAGCAGGGCGGCCGGGAGCTGGCGGCGGGTGCGCTGCACGAACTGCGGCTGGCGGAGCCGGGGTCGGAGCACCAGCTGACCTGGGCCCGCTTCTTCGCGGCGAGCGCGGCGACGGAGGGCGACTTCCAGCTGCTGCTGGGACTGCTGGAGGGGTCCGCCCGGGTCGACGGGCTGGACGTGGACCAGGAGCTGCGCTGGGACTTCCTGCTGCCGCTGGCCGCGCACGGGGCCGTGGACGAGGGCGTGCTCAGCGCCGAACTGGCGCGGGACGACACGGCGTCGGGCAAGCGGCACCAGGTGCGGTGCCTGGCGGCGCGGCCGTCGGCGGCGGTGAAGGACCAGGCGTGGGCGGCGGTGGTCGAGTCGGACGCGCTGTCGAACGCGTTGGTGGAGGCGACGATCGCCGGTATGCAGCAGCCTTCGCAGCGGGGTCTGCTGGCGGCCTGCTCGGAGCGCTACTTCGAGGTGATCGAGCGGGTGTGGGCGGACCGGTCGATCCAGATCGGCATGGATGTGGTGAAGGGGCTGTACCCGTCGCTCCAGGACTCGGAGTCCACCGTCTCGGCGACGGACGCCTGGCTCTCCGCCCATGTGGATGCGGCTCCGGCGCTGCGCCGCCTGGTGCTCGAGTCCCGCGACGACCTGGCCCGGGCCCTGCGCGCGCAGCGCTGCGACGAGGCGGCGGGCAACTAGCCCGCGGCGCCGCTGCTGGGGCTCCGCCCCAGACCCCGCGCCTCAAACGCCGGCGGGGCTGGAATTGCCCTCCAGGCAATCCAGCCCCGCCGAGCCTGTTCAGCGGCGCACCCCATCGGCAGTCGAACGCCCGTACTTTAGCCCCGGCTTGTCCCGATTTGCCGACGAGCGTGTAACAGGGGTTAGCGAGGCCATGGCCTGAGGGAATCACCGCGTCATGAACCACAACGCACCCCTCCCCCTCGCCCACCTCACCGGCACCCGCCCCCGCGTGCTGACCCTGGCCCAGCTGCGTGAGCACGGCATCACCGCCTCCGACGCCGCCGAGCGGCCCTGGCAGCAGATCCTGCCCGGGGTGTTCCTGCTCCACTCGGGGCCCGCGACCAGCGAGGAGCGGCTGCACGCCGCGCTGCTGTACGCGGGCCGCCGCGGCAGCGGCGAGGCCATGATCACCGGGCTGGCGGCGCTCGCCCTGTACCGGTTCAGCTCCGCGCCCGCGCTGCTGGTCCTCTCCCACATCGACGTACTGGTGCCCGGCACCCGGCGGCTGCGCTCCACCGGCGACGTCCGCATCGTCCGCTCGCACACCCCGCCGCGTTCCCAGGAGGTGACCGGCCTGCCGGTGGCGCCCGTCGCGCGGGCCGTGGCCGACGCCGTCGCCCAGCTCTCCGACGCCGGCACCGTACGCCGCCTGCTCAGCGAGGCGGTCCGCGCCGGGCACTGCGAACCTGCCGCCGTCGTACGGGAGCTGACGGTGGCCCGGCTGCTGAACCGCCCGCACGTGGTCGACGCCGTCGAGTCACTGCTCGCCGAGGGCCGCGCCTTGGCCGAGGACCGGCTCTACCACCTCGTACGGGGCCACGACCTCCCCGAGCCCGTCTGGAACGTGGACCTGCGCCTGCCCGGCGGCCCCCACCTCGGCGGGGTCGACGCGTTCTGGCCCGAGCACTCCGTCGCCCTGGAGATCGACACCCGCGCCCCGCGCCAGGGCGAGGACGAGCAGTGGTCCGAGTGCGTCCGCAAGCGGGAGACCCTGGAGCGGCTCGGGGTGACCGTCATCCACATCACCCCGCGCAAGCTCCGCGACTGGCCCGAACAGCAGGCCGCGGTCATCAGGACCGCCCTGGCGGCGTCCGGCGACCGCGAACCCGCCTCCTATCTGGTGGTGCTCCCCAGGTGAGGCGAGTACTCCGGGGCGCTCCACCGCAGCCGCCCCGGATGCAGACTCTCCACCACCGACTCCACATGGAAGCGGACGCGCCGCTCCCCGTCGGCCCCGAACTCGGTTTCCGCCCGGCCGCTGAGCTGGAGCAGCGCCCCGCTCTCCCAGTCGGGGAAGAGCAGTCCGGCCCGCGGATCGGCCGTCAGGTTCCCCAGGGTGAGGAACATGCCGTTGCCCGCGTAGTCCGGCCAGCTCAGCTCCCCGGGCGAGGACACCTCCACGAAGCCCGGGAGCCCGCCCCGGTGGCTGGCGTCGGCCCCGTCCGCCTCCGCCGTGGTGGCGACGAAGAAGGTGTCGGCGGCGCGGACGGCCCGCTCCTGGCCGGGGGTGAGCGCGTCCCCGCGCCGCACGACACCGGCTCCCTCGGCGGCCAGGTCCAGCGGCCGCCGCTGCTGCAGGTACTTCGGACAGTTGGCGAACACCTGCTCCGCCCGCACGGCGAACCCGTGCCCGGTCACCTCGAGGGTTCCGTTCAGCCTCATCCGGCGCCGGGTGCGCGGGTCGAGCGCGATGGTGCCGACCCGGGTGCCCGCGGTGGCCAGCGCCTCGGCGAGCGGGTCGCCCGCCGGTAGTCCGCCGGCGACCGTGATCCGGTCCGGCCTGGTGGCCCGTACGAATCCGGGCGCCCCGGTGAGCAGCGAGGCCCACATCCGCCCCGCGCCGTCGGCGGCCCCGACGACCAGGTGGGGCTGGAGGCCCAGGAAGGCCGCGGCGACGTCCCGGATGCCGGTGCCGATCGAGCGGCCGACGTGCTCGGCCAGGTCCCGTACTCCGACCCGTTCCTGCACGGCCAGCGGACCCCAGTGGTACGCGCCCGTGCTCATTAGAAGAATCCGCAGGTCGGCGCCCCCGCGGTGGGGGCGGAAGCACCCTCTGCGCCGGTCGGTACGGAGATCTCCAGGCGGGTGCCGTCGGGGTCGTGGAAGAAGATGCCGCCGGAGGCCGCGCCCTCGCCGTGGGCGACGACTCCCTCGTACGCGAACTCCACGCCCAGCGACCGCAGCCGCTCCTCGTACGCCCGTACCTCCTCGATGGCGCCGGCCGAGAGCGCCAGGTGGTGCAGTCCGGCCGAGGCCGGGGCGAAGGCGCCGTCGGCCTGCTGCCACAGGGTGAGGACCAGCTCGCCGTCCTGGCCGAGGAAGGCGAAGCGGCGTCCTTCCTCCTTGCCCTCGCCCAGCACCTGGAATCCGAGGGCGTCCCGGTAGAAGGCGAGCGACCGGTCCAGATCGGTGACGTTCAGGCCCACGTGGCCGGTGCGGAGCTTGCTGATGACGGTCGTCATGGCAGTACCTTCCCCAGAGGATTCTTTCTAACCTTCTACATCGAGATTAAGGGTTAGACGGAACGGCGTCAACCGGTCACGTACTCTTGAGGGGTTAGCGGCAAGGCGGCGGGAAGGGTTCGGGGACATGACGGCGGCGGCGGACCCACGACCCCTGACCGGGGAGCCGGTCGCGCTCGACCTGCTGAACACCCGCTGGATCGGCGACGGCGAACCGCTCGACCTCTTCGCGGGAGCCGCCGGGCTGACCCGGATCGGGGGGCTCGCGGTCTGGCTGGAGAGCACCGGCCTGGCCGGCCGCTTCCGCGCGGACGCCCCGACCCTCGTCCACCTGCTGACCGCCCGCGAGGCCCTGGCACGCGCGGTGGCCGACCCGGCCGACGAGAGCGCGCGGGCCCTGGTCGACGCGGTGCTGGAGCACGGCCGGATCCGGCCCACGCTGACCGCCGAAGGCACGGGCGAGCGGACCGAGTTCGACGACCGGACCTGGGGTCCGGCCTGGACGGCCGCCCGGAACTATCTGGAACTGCTGGACTCCGCGCCCGACCGGATCCGCAAGTGCGCCTCCGAGACCTGCGTCCTGCACTTCCACGACGTCTCGCGCAACGGCACCCGGCGCTGGTGCTCGATGGCCGCCTGCGGAAACCGGGCGAAGGCCTCTCGTCATTACGCGCGCACGCGCGAGCGCTGAAACCTCGAAAGTTGTCACACCTGATCCGGCGGCGAGCCCTGCCTCACTCCTGACGCGCCGTCGGAGAGTCTACAAATCTACTCTCCAGCCCTTTGGCTCGTCCCGGTCTGTCCCGGTACGGCCGCACTGGCGCATGCTCCGCACTGGCGAGAGTCCGCCATGGCAGGTCTCGGTCAATAACAACTCTCCCCAAAGACCTTGCTCTTGCGCAAAGCTGACCGGTCATCCGGCACCGAATTCCGGACCATTTCTTCCACTGACCAGGGATGCAGATGACCCTCGAATCCCCCAGCTCCATACCCGGGGCCAGACGGCGCGCCGCGCGCGTCGCGGCAGCGGCCGGCCTGGTCGCCGCGCTCGCGGCCACCGGCTCCGTACCCGTCTTCGCGGCCACCGGCACCGACAACCCGGGTGCCAAGGCGGCCGTGAAGTCCGCCGACCAGAAGCTCGGTTCGGCCGACGCAGAGCTGCTCCAGGCGGCCAAGACCAAGGGTGACGCGACCGTCACCGTCATGGTCGCGACCGCCCCCGGCGAGACCAAGCAGGTGGCCGACCAGCTCGACGCCGTCCAGGGCGCCTCGGTGGGCCGGACGTACGACAAGCTCGGCTACGTACGCGCCACCCTCCCCACCGGCAAGGCGGAGGCCGCGCTGAAGGCGGCCGCCAAGCTGTCCTCGGTGCACGGCATCGACCTGCGGCACGAGATCCAGCTGCCGGACCCGCGCCCCGACGCCCACAGCGAGTCGGGTGCGGCCAAGAAGACCGCGGCCGAGACGTACGCGGCGCCGGACAAGAACACCCCGGCGAAGAACCCGTACAACCCGTCCTTCGAGACCGGCGCGGTGGACTTCGTCGCGAAGAACCCGCAGGCCGACGGCCGTGGCGTGACCATCGGCATCATGGACTCGGGCGTCGACCTCGGCCACCCGGCCCTGCAGAAGACCACCACCGGCGAGCGCAAGATCGTCGACTGGGTGACGGCGACCGACCCGATCACCGACGGCGACGCCACCTGGCGCGCCCAGATCACCCCGGTCACCGCCGCCGGCGGCAGCTTCACCGCGGGCGGGGCGAGCTGGAAGGCCCCCGAGGGCAGCTTCCAGTGGAGCCGTTTCAGCGAGTCGATCACCGCCAACGGTGACGCGAAGGGCGACGTCAACCGGGACGGGGACACCACCGACCGGTTCGGCATGCTCTACGACGTCGCCGCCGGCACCGTCCGCGTCGACACCGACCAGGACAACGACTTCACGAACAACGAGCCGATGAAGCCGTACAAGGACGGCTACCAGATCGGCTACTTCGGCACGGACAACCCGGCGACCGACGTCGCCGAGCGCATCCCGTTCGTGATCGAGATCCGCAAGGACGTCCCGATGGACCCGCTGGGTGGTGACTGGGTCGGCAAGAAGGCCGACTTCGTCAACATCGGCATCATCGAGTCCGAGCACGGCACGCACGTCGCCGGCATCACCGCCGCCAACAGCCTCTTCGGCGGCAAGATGAACGGCGAGGCGCCCGGCGCGAAGCTCGTCTCCTCGCGCGCCTGCTCCTGGTCCGGCGGCTGCACCAACATCGCGCTGACCGAGGGCATGATCGACCTCGTCGTGAACCGCGGCGTCGACATCGTCAACATGTCGATCGGTGGCCTCCCGGCGCTGAACGACGGCAACAACGCGCGCTCCGAGCTCTACAAGAACCTCATCGACACCTACGGTGTCCAGCTCGTCATCTCGGCGGGCAACGAGGGTCCCGGCGTCAACACCATCGGCGACCCCGGTCTCGCGGACAAGGTCATCTCCGTGGGTGCCGCGGTCTCCAAGGAGACCTGGGCCGCCAACTACGGCTCCGGCGTGGCCAAGAAGTACAACATGTTCCCCTTCTCCTCGCGCGGTCCGCGTGAGGACGGCGGGTTCACGCCGACCATCACCGCCCCCGGCGCATCCATCAACACCATCCAGACCTGGCTGCCCGGCGCCCCGGTGAAGGAGGCCGGCTACAACCTCCCGGCCGGTTACGGCATGCTCCAGGGCACCTCGATGTCCTCGCCGCAGGCGGCGGGCGCCAGCGCCCTGCTGATCTCGGCCGCCAAGCAGCAGAACATCAAGCTGACCCCGGCGGGCCTGCGCGTGGCGCTCACCAGCACCGCGAAGAAGATCGACGACGTCCCGGCGCACGCCCAGGGCTCCGGCCTGATCAACGTCGTCGACGCGTGGGAGTCCATCCAGCGCGACGCGAAGGCCAACGAGTTCACCGTCCAGGCGCCGGTCGACACCGCGATCGACCAGTTCCTGAAGACCCCGGGCTTCGGCACCGGCCTCTACGACCGCGAGGGCGGCCTCAAGGTCGGCCAGAAGAAGGTCTACAACGTCGTCGTCACCCGCACCACGGGCGTCAAGTACGGCACCCGGCACAACCTGAGCTGGCGCAACAACGACGGCACCTTCAAGGTCATCGGCGGCTACGACTACGTCACCCTGCCGCTGAACAAGCCCGTCACCATCAAGGTCGAGGCCAACGCCAAGTCGGGCGGCGTCCACAGCGGCATCCTGCAGCTGGACGACGAGACCACCGAGGGCATCGACAAGCAGATCCTGACCACGGTCGTCGCCGCCACTCCGCTGGCGAAGCCGTCGTTCACGCTGTCGGACACCTCCTCCGTGCAGCGCAACAGCCACAAGTCGTACTTCGTGACCGTCCCGGCGGGCGCCAAGACCCTCGAGGTCGCCCTCGGCGGTCTCGCGGCGGGCAGCCAGACGCGCTTCATCTCCATCCACCCGTACGGTGTGGGCGTCGAGGACAGCGCCACGACCCAGTGCTACCCGAACTACGACAACCCGGCGAACACCTGCCGCCCCGACCTGCGCTCGTACGCCGACCCGCAGCCGGGCGTCTGGGAGATCGAGGTCGAGTCGCGCCGTACGTCGCCGCTGCTCGACAACCCGTTCAAGCTGGACGTCTCCGTGCTCGGCGCGGCCTTCGACCCCGCGGTCAAGGTCCTGCCCGAGGTGAAGCAGGGCACCCCCGCCCCGGTCCAGTGGTCCGTCAAGAACGACGCCGCGGCCATCTCCGGCGGCAAGCTCCAGGGCGGCCCGCTCGGCTCCGCGAAGGTCGCCAAGCCGACCATCGCCGCCGGTGAGACCCAGACCACCGAGGTCACGATCGGCGAGGGCGTCTCCCGCCTCGACATCGCGATCGGCAAGGTGTCCGACACCGCCGCCGACCTCGACCTGGACGTCTTCAAGGACGGCGTCAAGGTCGGCTCCTCCGCCGACGGCGACTCCGAGGAGGCCGTGAGCCTGGTCAACCCGGCCGCGGGCACCTACACCATCCAGGTGTTCGGCTACGCGATCCCGTCCGGCTCCACCGCGTACGACTACCGCGACGTGTACTTCTCGACCGCCCTGGGCTCCGTCCAGGTCGACGAGACCACCGCGGTGAACCTCGCCAACGGCGCCACCGCGCAGGTCTCGGCGAACGTCCTGGTCAGCAGCGCGGCCCCCGAGGGCCGTCAGTTCTTCGGCCAGGTCCGGCTGCTCAACGCCCGCGGTACCGCCGCCGGCACCGGCAGCGTGCAGATCGAGAAGGTCCTCCCGTAACGCACGTGACCCGCGTGACCCGCGTGACCCGCGTGACGGTGTGACCGCATGAAGAAGGGGCCGGTGCTCGATTCGAGCACCGGCCCCTTCGCGCTGCCTCAGCCCTTCAGCGAGCTCAGGTCCTGGGCGTACGTGCCCACCGCGTGGGCGATGACGTCCAGGTTGGTGTCGAAGACCCTGAGGTCCAGGTTCTTCAGGTCGTCGCCCGCCCCGTGGTAATTCGGGTCGTACGGGGCCCCGGCCGTGCCGCCGTACCGCGCGGCCTGCTCGGCGGTCTTGATGCCCTCGGCGCCGGTGAAGGTGCCGCCCGCCGGGATCCCGTTCGCGATGAACGGGCCGTAGTCGGAACGGCCGTCGAAGTCGCTGCCCTCGTGCGGCTTGCCCTTCTTGTCGAGGAAGCCGTTGATCAGCGCCTCGATCTGCGCCGAACCGGCCGGGCCCGCGCCCGCTCCGGTCTTGTCGGAGTCGTCGCCGTCGTAGACGAACTGCGCCGGGTTCGGCGAGGCGATCATGTCGAAGTTGAGGTAGAGCGCGATGTCCTTCTTCTGCTTCTCGGACAGCTGCGCCACGTAGTGCTCCGAGCCGAGCAGGCCCAGTTCCTCCGCCGACCACCAGGCGAAGCGGACCTTGTTGGCGGGCTGCTTGCCCTTGCCCTTGTTGTTGGCGCCCTCGTCGGCCAGCCGGAGGGCGACCTCCAGCAGACCGGCCGAGCCAGAGCCGTTGTCGTTGATGCCCGGGCCCTCGGCGACCGAGTCCAGGTGGGCGCCGACCGTGACGACGCGGTCTGCGCGGCCCCCGCGGGTCTCGGCGATCACATTGCGGGTGGTCTTCTTCACGTGCTCCTGGTCCAGGTCCAGGCGCACCCGCACCTCGCCCCGGCCGACGGCCGCGGTCAGCGCCTCGCCGTCGGCGAGCGTGATGCCCGCGCTCGGGATGACCCCCTCGGCGGGCGAGGAGAACCCGCCGCGCACCGGCGTGGTGCCGCTGTGGTTGTAGACGATGACGCCGAGCGCACCGGCTGCCGCGGCGGCCTTCTGCTTCTCCACGAAGGTGCAGGCCCCGCGCTTGACCAGGGCGATCTTGCCCGTGAAGGCCCCGGCCGGGTAGTCGTCCGCGGTGCAGCCGGGGGTCTCGTCGACCCGTGCGAGGGCGAGCGGCGCGCTCAGGCCGCCCGCGGGGGTGGACGGGGTGAAGGTGAAGGCGGCGGTGGCCAGCTCGCGGCCCTCCGTACCCAGCACCGTGGTCTTCTCCGTCTTCGTGTGCGCCTGGTAGATGTCGAAGTCCTGGTACGAGACCTGGTACCCGGCCTTCTTCAGGGTGTCGTGCACATAGGCGGCGGAGGCCGCGTGACCGGGCGTGCCGGCGGCGCGGTTGCCGCCGTTGGCGTCGGCGATCTGCTGGAACTTCGCCAGGTGGCGGTAGGCGCCGCGGGCGGTGACCTCCTCCACCAGCTCCTTGGCGAGCCTGCCCTCGCGCGGGTGGGCCTGCGCCGGAGTGGCGGCGAGCAGGACGGGTGCGGCGACGGCGGCGGCCGCGAGGGCGGCGAGGGCCGGTATGGACCGGCGGTGGCGGATGGCGCCCACGGTGGTTCTCCCCGGGTCAGGTAGATGCTTCGGTCAGCGGACACCGGATCCGGATTCCGGACCCGACAGAACGGAAGCTAACCGGCTGTGACCTGCCAAAACGGTGTTTGATGGGTGCCGCAACAGGCCCGCCACACACTCGTCACGGGGGTTCACATTCAGGACACCGTCCGTTCCTCGGACAATGGATTGGACAAGGCTCGTGGGGTCGAACGCATGATGGCCTCACGCGCGCCCGCGTCGTAGGTACCAGAAGGAGTCACCGTGAGGGTCGGAATCGTCGGAGCCACCGGACAGGTCGGCGGAGTCATGCGCGGCATCCTCGCCGAGCGGAAGTTCCCGGTGGACGAGCTGCGGCTGTTCGCCTCGGCCCGTTCGGCCGGCTCGACCCTGGTGTGGGAGGGCCGGGAGATCACCATCGAGGACGCCTCCACGGCCGACTACTCGGGCCTGGACATCGTGCTGTTCTCCGCGGGCGGCGCCACCTCCAAGGCCCTCGCCGAGAAGGTCGCCTCGCAGGGCGCCGTCGTGATCGACAACTCCTCCGCCTGGCGCAAGGACCCCGCGGTCCCCCTCGTCGTCTCCGAGGTCAACCCGCACGCGATCAAGAACCGCCCCAAGGGCATCATCGCGAACCCGAACTGCACCACCATGGCCGCGATGCCGGTGCTGCGGGTGCTGCACGACGAGGCGGGCCTGAACGCGCTGATCGCCACCACCTACCAGGCCGTTTCCGGCTCCGGTGTGGCCGGCGTCGCCGAGCTCGACGGCCAGGTCAAGGCCGTGGCCGCGCGCGCCGCGGAGCTGGCCCACGACGGCGAGGCCGTCGAGTTCCCGGAGCCCGCGGTCTACAAGCGGCCCATCGCCTTCAACGTCGTCCCGCTCGCCGGCTCGATCGTGGACGACGGCTCCTTCGAGACCGACGAGGAGCAGAAGCTCCGCAACGAGTCCCGCAAGATCCTGGAGATCCCGGAGCTCAAGGTCTCCGGCACCTGCGTGCGCGTGCCGGTCTTCTCCGGCCACTCCCTCCAGGTCAACGCCCGCTTCGACCGCCCGATCAGCGTCGAGCGCGCGTACGAGCTGCTGAAGGACGCCCCGGGCGTCGAGCTGTCCGAGATCCCGACCCCGCTCCAGGCCGCCGGCAAGGACGCCTCGTACGTGGGCCGCATCCGCGTCGACGAGACCGTCGAGAACGGCCTCTCGCTCTTCGTCTCGAACGACAACCTCCGCAAGGGCGCGGCCCTGAACGCGGTCCAGATCGCCGAGCTCGTGGCCGAGGAGCTGCGCGGCTGATCCCGCTCGCACGGCTGAGGGGCGGCGCCGTCACGGCGCCGCCCCTCTCCCCTGTCAGGGCCTGCGCACCTCGAACTGGAAGCAGCCGAACTCGGCGGCCCTGACGTGCACGAGCGCGACCTGCGGATCACCGAAGGCCTCGTCCAGGGCCTGCCCGAGCACGGCTTCGGGGTCATCGCCGAGGTCGAGCACCCGCCCGCCGAGTATGTGCCCGCGGGCGCTGTACCGGCGGGCGGTGCGCTGCAGGCCCGGCCGGGTGAAGGGGTACGACTCCGCGCCACCGGCGGGCCCGCCGCAGTCCTCGGCATGGACGAAGACCGGCCCCTGCTCGTCGTACGCACCCGGCTCCGCCCCGGTGGCGGCGGCCCAGCGGCGCAGCGGCGCGTACGAGACGAGCACGATCCGCTCACCGGCCGCACTCGGCCGCAGGCAGCACCTCAGCGGCGCGCCGCCCTCGTCGTCGGTGTACGGGACGGGTTCCCGCCCGGCGTCGTCACGTACGCGGAGCTCTTTGAGCGCCGCCTCCTCGATGGGCCTCGCCCAGTACCTGATGCTCATGCCCACCAGCGTCGCGCCGCCGCCCGCCGCCGTCTGGCAGGTTTCCGACCTCGCGTTCGCCCGTGGATTACTCCGGCACGGTGACCCGGCCCTCGTGGAAGGATGGCGGCCAACGTAACCATCGAAGGAGATGACCGCGTGCCAGGCACGAATCTCACCCGTGAAGAGGCTCAGCAGCGGGCAAAGCTGCTGACCGTCGACTCCTACGAGATCGAACTCGATCTCAGCGGCGCGCAGGAGGGCGGTACGTACCCCTCCGTGACCACCGTGCGCTTCCAGTCGGCCGAGGCCGGGGCCGAGACCTTCATCGACCTGGTCGCCCCGGCCGTGCACGAGGTCGTCCTGAACGGCAAGTCGCTGGACGTCGCCGCCGTCTTCCGGGACTCGCGCATCGCCCTGGAGCACCTGGCGGCCGGGGCCAACGAGCTCCGGGTCGTCGCGGACTGCGCGTACACCAACACCGGCGAGGGCCTGCACCGCTTCGTCGACCCGGTCGACCAGCAGGCCTACCTGTACACCCAGTTCGAGGTGCCGGACGCGCGGCGGGTCTTCGCCAGCTTCGAGCAGCCCGACCTGAAGGCCACGTTCCAGTTCACCGTGACGGCCCCCGAGGGCTGGACGGTCATCTCGAACTCGGTGACGCCCGAGGCCGCGGACGTCAAGGACAACGTGTGGGTCTTCGAGCCGACCCCGCGCATCTCCTCGTATATCACCGCGCTGATCGTCGGCCCGTACCACTCGGTGCACAGCTCCTACGAGGGCCCGGACGGGCAGTCCGTGCCGCTCGGCATCTACTGCCGGCCCTCGCTCGCCGAGTTCCTCGACGCGGACGCGATCTTCGACGTCACGCGGCAGGGCTTCGACTGGTTCCAGGAGAAGTTCGCCTACGACTACCCCTTCGCCAAGTACGACCAGCTCTTCGTCCCGGAGTTCAACGCCGGCGCCATGGAGAACGCGGGCGCGGTCACCATCCGCGACCAATACGTCTTCCGCTCGAAGGTGACGGACGCGGCGTACGAGGTGCGCGCCGAGACGATCCTGCACGAGCTCGCGCACATGTGGTTCGGCGACCTGGTCACCATGGAGTGGTGGAACGACCTGTGGCTGAACGAGTCGTTCGCCACGTACACCTCGATCGCCTGCCAGGCCTACGCTGAGGGCTCGAAGTGGCCGCACGCGTGGACCACCTTCGCCAACTCCATGAAGACCTGGGCGTACCGGCAGGACCAGCTGCCCTCCACGCACCCGATCATGGCGGACATCCGTGACCTCGACGACGTCATGGTCAACTTCGACGGGATCACGTACGCCAAGGGCGCCTCGGTGCTCAAGCAGCTCGTGGCCTACGTCGGCATGGACGCCTTCTTCAAGGGCGTGCAGGCGTACTTCAAGGCGCACGCGTTCGGGAACACGCGCCTGTCCGACCTGCTGGGCGCCCTGGAGGAGACCTCGGGCCGCGACCTGACCGCCTGGTCGAAGGCGTGGCTGGAGACCGCGGGCATCAACATCCTGCGCCCGGAGATCGAGACGGACGCGAACGGTGCGATCACCGCCTTCGCGATCCGCCAGGAGGCCCCGGCGCTCCCGGCGGGCGCCAAGGGCGAGCCGGTACTGCGCCCGCACCGCATCGCGGTGGGCCTGTACGAGCTCCAGGACGGCCGCCTCGTGCGCACCGACCGGATCGAGCTGGACATCGACGGCGCGCTGACGGCGGTGCCGGAGCTGGTGGGCCGCGCCCGCCCGGCCGTCGTGCTGCTGAACGACGACGACCTGTCGTACGCGAAGGTCCGCCTGGACGAGGTCTCGCTGGGATGCGTGACCGCGCACCTGGGCGACTTCACCGAGTCCCTGCCGCGCGCACTGTGCTGGGCCTCGGCCTGGGACATGACCCGGGACGGCGAGCTGGCCACCCGTGACTACCTCGCGCTGGTGCTCTCCGGCATCGGCAAGGAGTCCGACATCGGCGTCGTCCAGACGCTGCAGCGTCAGGCGAAGCTGGCCGTCGACCTGTACGCCGACCCGGCGTGGCGCGAGGAGGGCCTGGCGATCTGGACCGAGGCCGCGCTGGAGCACCTGCGTGCGGCCGAGCCGGGCAGCGACCACCAGCTGGCGTGGGCACGTACGTTCGCGGACACCGCCCGTACCGAGGGTCAGCTGACGTACCTGTCGGCACTGCTGGACGGCGCGGCCGTGCTCGAGGGCCTGGCCGTCGACACGGAGCTGCGCTGGACGTTCCTGGAGCGCCTGGTCGCGACGGGTGTCTCCGGCGAGCCGGCCATCGCGGCCGAGCTGGAGCGGGACTCCACGGCGGCGGGCGAGCGCCACGCTGCGACCTGCCGGGCGGCGCGCCCGACGGCGGAGGCCAAGGCCGGGGCGTGGGCCTCGGTGGTGGAGGCCGATGACCTGCCGAACGCGGTGCAGGAGGCGGTGATCGCCGGCTTCGTGCAGACCGACCAGCGCGAGCTGCTCGCCCCGTACACCGAGAAGTACTTCGCGGCGGTCAAGCAGGTCTGGGACACCCGCAGCCACGAGATCGCCCAGCAGATCGCGCTGGGCCTGTACCCGGCGCTCGCGGTCTCCCCGGAGACCCTGGCCGCGACGGACGCCTGGCTGGCCTCGGCCGAGCCGAACGCGGCCCTGCGCCGGCTGGTCTCGGAGTCCCGCGCGGGCGTCGAACGCGCCCTGCGGGCCCAGGCGGCCGACGCCGCTGCCGCTGCCGCTCGGGTCTAGGCCGCCTCAGTCGCCGGCGGGGCAATTTCAGCCCCGCCGGCGTTTGAGGCGCGGGGTCTGGGGCGGAGCCCCAGCAGCGGCGGCGCGAAGGGCCGTCAGGGCGTGGGACACCGCCGGCGCGGACTCGGCGCCACGGCGGACCGCCGCGATGACGTGCCGCGTCGGGCGGTCGTGGGTGAGGACCCGGACCGCCACACCCGAGGCGCGGCTCGACACCATGCGGGGTACGAGGGCCACGCCCATGCCGGCCTCCACCATGGCCAGGATCGCGGTCCAGCCGGACGCCGAGTGCGCCTGCTCCGGGACGAAGCCCGCCGCCTCGCACGCGCCCACGGCGATCTCCGACCAGGGGCCGCTGCCCCCGTAGATCCACGGGTCTCCGGACAGGTCCGCCAGCCTCAGGTCCGGCGCGGCCGCCAGCGGATGCCCCGGCGGGAGGGCCACGTCCAGCGGGTCCTCCATCAGCGTCACCCGGGTGAACCGGGGATCGCGAGCGGTCGGCGCATGGGCCGCCAGTGAGAGCGCCAGGTCCACGCCGCCGGCCGACAGGAGCTCGTACGACTCCGCCGCCTCCGTCTCCCGGACCCGGACCTCCACCCCCGGGTGGGACCGCCGCAGCGCCGCCACCGCCGGGACCACGAGCGCCGGCACGGCGGTGGAGAAGGCGCCGATCCGCACCTCCCCCGCGTCCCCGGCGAGATACCCGGCCAGCTCCGCGTCGGCCCGCTCCAGCTCCGCGAACACCGCCTCCGCGTGCCGCAGTACGAGGTGCGCCGCGCCGGTGAGCCGGACCCGGCGGCCCTGGGCCTCCAGCAGCGCCACCCCCAGCTGCCGCGCGAGGTTCGTCAGCTGCTGCGAAACGGCCGAGGGCGTCATGTGCAGCGCCTCGGCCGTCGCGGTCACGGTCCCCTGTTCGGCGAGGGTCCGCAGGATCCGCAGCTTCTTGATGTCCCACTCGGTCATGGGGCCGAACCTACCGCCGTGCTCCCAGTGCCACGCCGCCCAGGATCAGCGCCATGCAGAGCAGTTGGGTCGGGCCGGTCTGCTCGCCCAGCAGCAGGAAGCCGAGGCCCGCCACGCACACCGGCTGGAGGTAGTAGACGACTCCGGCGCGGGCCGCCCCGATGACCGAGATCGCCTTGTTCCAGGCGAAGAAGGCGACGGCCGAGGAGAACACCCCGACGTACAGCAGCGGTCCGACCGTTCCGGCGGTGACCTCGAAGCCGCCCTGCACGGAGACGGAGATCGCGTAGGCGGGGGCCAGCATCAGCGCGCCGAGCACGAAGGTGGTGATCAGGAAGGCCAGGCCGCCCAGTTCGGCGGGCTTGCGCTTGAGCAGGGCGCTGTAGCTGGCGAAGGACAGGGCCGCGCCGAACATCCACAGGTCGCCGGCGCCGAAGTCGAAGCCGAGGGAGCCGTCGCCGACGAGCAGCAGCACCCCGAAGGCGGCCAGCAGCAGCCCGAAGGCGCGCCGGGCGCCGAGCCGTTCACCGCCGAGCCGGGCGTAGAGCGCCATGACGACGGGCGAAGCGGCCATGATCATGCCCATGTTGGAGGCGGATGTGGTCAGTCCGGCCTGGTGCACGAGGGTGTTGTAGAGGGTGACGCCGAACAGCGTGGCGAGGGCGACGAAGCCGAGGTGCGCCCGGATCAGGGCCCGCTGCTGCCAGGCCTGGCGGGCGGCGAAGGGGGCCACCGCGAGGGTGGCGATGATCCAGCGCCAGAAGACGGCCTGGACGGGCGGGACGCTGTCGGCCATGTCCCGGGTGGCGACGAAGCTGCCGGACCAGACGACCGTCGCGAGCAGGGCGAGGAGTACGCCGAGTCCGGCGGCCCCCTTCTTTCCCGTGGCTGTGGGCTTGCCGTGCGAAGCGGTACGGACGCGGTCCATGACGGCCACTGTGTGTCTCCCCCTTGGGGTCGGGTCTGTCTGTCTGTCGTGGGGACTACCGTCGCACCCTCTCATCGCTCAGGTCCATCGAAATGTTTCGATCGTTCTGTTCAGTTGAACTGAACGGTTGAGCGGTACGGGCGACCACGATCTGGCCTGCGACGGTGGCTCCGAAGGCGATCGCCATGCCCACCAGCTGTACGGGGGTCAGCGCCTGTCCGAGGGCGGCCCAGCCGATGACGGCGGCGGTGAGCGGCGAGAGCGGGCCGAGCAGGGTGACAGAGGTGGCGCTGAGCCGGCCGATCCCGCGGAACCAGAGCCAGTACGCGATACCGGTGTTGATCAGCATCATGTAGCCGTAGCCGAGGAGGGCCCTGCCGTCGAGCGCGGGCGGCGCCCCCTCGACGAGCGCGGCGACGGGGATGATGACCAGCCCGCCCACGGTGAGCTGCCAGCCGGCCATGGCCAGCGGGCCGACCCCCTCGGGGCGGCCCCAGCGCTTGGTCATGACGGTGCCCGCGCCCATGGAGGCGGAGGAGATCACCCCGGCGAGGATGCCGATGAGGTCGAGCTCGGCCTCGGCGGTGAGGACGACCATGCTCACGCCGAACGCGCCCGCGACGGCGGCGAGCACGGTGCGCAGGCTCGCCCGCTCCCCGAGGAGGAGGGCGGCGAGCCCCACGACGAACAGGGGTCCGGCGGCGCCGAGTACGGCCGCGACACCGCCGGGCAGCCGGTACGCGGAGAGGAACAGCAGCGGCATGAAGGCGCCGATGTTGAGGGTGCCGAGGACGGCGGACTTCCACCACCATGCGCCCTTGGGCAGCGTACGGGCGAGGGCGGTCAGCAGGAGCCCCGCGGGCAGGGCCCGCATGACCGCGGTGAACAGGGGCCGGTCGGGCGGGAGCAGTTCGGTGGTCACGGCGTAGGTCGAACCCCAGGAAACGGGGGCGAGGGCGGTCAGGGCGACGGTGGCGATGCGCTTCACGGCAGGTGGCTCCTCGGAAGAGGGGATCAGGCGGCAGGGTTCAGGTGAGAGGTCCGGGCGAGGCGTTCAGGCGAGGCGTTCAGGCGAGGCGTTCAGGCGGCGGCCGGCGCGAGCGTGCGCGGCGCCGCGGCCGGCGGCTCGGCGTGCACGGCCTCCGCGGGCAGGTGCCGCTCCAGCCGGAGCAGCGCGAGGGCGGCGCCCAGCGCGGCGACGGTCAGTACGGCCCAGGGCAGGCGCCCGTCGACGGAGAGCAGGGCGGTGAACAGGGCGGGGGCCAGCGCCGTGGCCAGCGAGTACGAGAGCTGGTAGGTGGCCAGGTAGCGGCCACGGACGGCTTCGGGGGCGGCCGAGACCGACAGGGCGCCCCCGGACGGGCTGTGCACCAGTTCGCCGAGGGTGTAGACGACGACGATGGCCAGCAGCGCGACGAGGGTGACGGTCTGCCCGGGGCGGAGGGTGCCGAGCACGATCTGCCCGACGAAGGCGGCGGCGAAGAGCAGCGCGCCGAGGGCCGCGGAGCGGGTGCGGCGGGCGCCGGAGCGGCGGACCCGGCCCGCGATCAGGACGCCGACGCCCGCGCAGAGGGCGGTGTTGACGGTGAAGGCGGCTCCGGTGAGGGAGTCGGGGGCGGCCAGCCAGGTGGAGAGGTAGAGGGGGAAGAGCACGGAGAGGGCCGCGTAGCCCAGCGCGGTGAGGAAGTTGGCGGCGGTGAGCCCGAGGAAGGGCCGGTCCCGCAGGACGGTCCGGTAGCCGGCGGGCGCCGGCCGGGCCGATCCCGTCGCGGCGGCGCGGACCGGGCGCACCCGGCTGACGAGCAGTCCGGCGAGGGCGAAGGCCAGCGCGTTGGCCCAGGCGGTGTAGGTGAACCCGCCGGTCCCCCACAGCCCCAGCACCCCGGAGACGAGCAGGGCGCCCGCGCCCATCCCGGCGTTCTGCAGGGCCCGGGTGGAGGCCTGGAGCCGGTCACGGGCGGAGCCCTGCGCGACCTCCCCGATCAGGGACTGCTGGACGACTCCGAAGGACCGGTCGGCGAGGGCGGTGACGAGGGCGACCGCGGCGAAGGCGGGCAGGGAGCCCGCGAAGGGGTAGAGGGCGAAGCCGACCGCCCGTATCCCGTAGAGCACGAGGTTGACCTTCTTGGCGCCGAACCGGTCGACGGCCGTGCCCGCCAGCGGCATGAAGACCAGTCCGGCCACCCCGGTGACGGTCAGGACCAGGCCGACCAGGGTGAAGGAGAGGCCCGTGACGTGGTGGAAGAAGACGAGCGAGAACGGGACGTACATGCCGATCCCGACCGCGCTGATCCCGATGCCGAGGAGCAGGGATCGCTCCCCCTCCACCCGTGCCTCACTGACCGCGTTCACGACGCCTCCCCCAAGTCGGTTGCTGGTAAGTAGCTTACCACTAAGCTACTTAGCATCAAGCAACTTTCTTGCGAACGACGGAAGGGAACCGGATACTCCAGCCATGAAGGACGAGAGGGACGAGCAGTCCGAGAAGGACGCCGTCGACGCGATCGCCGCCCAGTGGTACGCCGTGCGCCCCGACCTGGACACGGCCCCCATGGCCGTCTTCGGGCGCATCTACCGGATCGCCAGGGGCATGGGCGACGCGATGGAGCAGACCTACGCCCGCTTCGGCATCTCGCGCGGGGAGTTCGACGTCGTGGCCACGTTGCGCCGCTCCGGCGCTCCGTACACGCTCTCGCCCCGCCAGCTGTCGGCCACGCTCATGCTCACCACGGGCGGCATGACCGGGCGCCTGGACAAGCTGGAGAAGGCCGGGCTGCTCTGCCGCAAGCCCGATCCCCACGACCGGCGCGGGCTCCAGGTCACGATCACCGAGCGGGGCCTCGCGCTCATCGACGAGGCCGTCGGCGCCGGTCTGGAAGTACAGCGCGCCGCGCTCACCGGGCTGGACGAGGAGGAGGTCGAACTCCTCACCGGCCTGCTCCGCAAGCTGCTGGCCGGGGTCTGAGCACGCCCGGAGACACGACAAGGCGCCGGGGGTCGCCGCACGGCCGAAACGAATCGGCAGTGCGGACCCCCGGCGCCCGGGAAGTCCTGTGGTCCCGACCCCGCGGGGCCGGACCGGCTCAGGCCTGCTTCTGCTGCCTGTCGGACTTGTCGAGGACCATCACGAGGCCCGCGATGACCAGGAACAGCACGATCGGCAGGGCCACGAAGAGGCCGAGCGTCTGGGCAATGCTCAGGCCCGGGCCCGGGTCGTCACCGTCGTCGCGGGTCAGCGCGAGGGCGGGAGACGTCATCAGCAGCATCATCAGCGTCGTTCCGGCCGTGACGGCGCCGGCGCGCAGAGCGTTCTTCTTGTCCACGGTGCAAACGTAGCGAACACCTAAACGGGGCGCGCGCCCGGGGGTGCCGTACGAGGTCGCACGCCCTCCCCCACCGCGCTCAGCAGGGCGTTCGCCCGGGGCGAGGCGACCAGCTCCTCCAGCGTCAGCGGCCGCCCCGCGGCATCGGCGACCGGCAGCCGCCAGTTGGGGTACTGGTCCCACGTACCCGGCAGGTTCTGCGGCCGCCGGTCCCCCACCGCGTCCGGCAGCCATACGCCGACCAGCCGCGCGGGGGTGCGCAGCAGAAAGGCGTACAGGGCCCGTACGGCGGCCTCCTCGCCCTTGGTGTCCAGGCCGAGGCGGTCCAGTACGGCCAGCCACTCGGCGGTGTCGGCGGCGTCCTGCTCCCGCTCCCGTTCCAGCGGGCGGGTCAGCAGGCCCAGCCGGTCGCGCAGTTCCACATGGGCGCCGGCCAGCTTGGCGGCCGTGGGCGGCAGATCGTGGGTGGTGGCGGTGGCCAGACAGTCGGCCCGCCACGCCCCCGGGGCCAGCGGGCTCCCGTCGCCCGCCCAGTCCCGCTCGAACCACAGCACCGAGGTCCCGAGCACCCCGCGCCGGGCGAGCGCCGCACGGACCCGCGGCTCCACCGTCCCAAGGTCCTCGCCGATGACCAGGGAGCCGGCGCGGTGGGCCTCCAGCACCAGGATCGCCAGCATGGCCTCGCCGTCGTAGCCGACGTACGTGCCCTCGGCGGGCGGGCTTCCCTCCGGGATCCACCAGAGCCGGAACAGGCCCATCACGTGGTCGATCCGCAGGGCGCCGGCGTACCGGAACACCCCGCGCAGCAGGGCCCGGAAGGGGGCGTATCCGGCGGCGGCCAGCCGGTCCGGGCGCCACGGGGGCAGGCCCCAGTCCTGGCCGCGTGCGTTGAAGGCGTCCGGCGGCGCCCCGACGCAGATGCCGCGGGCGTGGAAGGGGCCGGTACGGGCGTCCGAGCCGTCGGGGTGCACTCCGACGGCGAGGTCGTGCACGATGCCCACGGCCATCCCGGCCCCGCGGGCGGCCTGCTGGGCGGCGGCGAGCTGAGTGTCGGTCAGCCAGACCAGCCAGCGGTGGAAGTCGAGCCGCTCATCGGGGTCCTCCCCGGCCGCGGCCGCGCACCAGGCGGCGTGCTTGTCCAGCGGCGGGCCCTGTTCGGCACGGAACTCCGCGTAGGCGGCCTCTCTTCCGGACGTGCGCGGGACGGCGTACAGCAGCTCCAGGGCAGCCCGCTTGAGCGCCCACACGGCGTCCCGGTCGATCAGCGCGCCCTTCTCCAGGACCTCGCGGCGCAGCTCCCCGCCCCGGGCGGCGAGTTCGGCGAGGGCCTCGCGGTCGGGGCAGTCGGCGTACTCGGGGACGTCCTCGATCCGCAGGTGCACCGGGTCCGGGAAGCGGCGGGAGGAGGGGCGGTAGGGGGACGGGTCGGTCGGGGTGCCGGGCACCGCCGCGTGCAGCGGGTTGACCTGGATGAACCCGGCGCCGTGGGTCCGTCCGGCCCAGCGGGCGAGGCCGGCGAGGTCGCCGAGGTCGCCCATGCCCCAGGAGCGCTCGGAGAGCAGGGAGTAGAGCTGGACGAGCAGCCCGTGGGTCCGCCCGGGCGCGGCGGGGGCCCGGTCCGGGGCCTCGATCAGGGTGGCTTCGGCGGTGCGCCCGTCGGGCGCCTCGGCGGCCACCCGGTGAACTCCGAGGGGCAGAGCGGGACTCCACGGCACGCAGGCCCCGGTGTCCTCCAGCTCCACCCGGACCCGGGTCCCGGCCGGCAGCCCGGCCAGGGCGGGCGGGGCGGGATCCCCCTGCCAGTGCACCAGGGTCGGCGGCAGCAGCCGTACGGCCTCCTCCCGCTCGGCGCCGTCGGCCTCCGCCCGGATGTCCCCGGGCGCGGCGGTGACCACCCCGAGCAGGCCGAGGACGGCCTTGACGGTGGCCTCCGGGACCTGGACGGTGACGTCCGCGGCGGGCTGGTAGGCGGTGGCGATGCCGTGCAGGGCCGCGAGCCGGGCCAGGTCGTCCATCTACGGCACTCCTTCGTGCATGAGGGGAAATCAGAAGCGTGGTGCAGAAGGGTGGAACACCGCCTGGGAACACCGCAGAACACCGCAGCTCTACCCACTCGGAGGCATCGCATTCCTGGCGTATACCGGTCAGATCGCCCGCTCGCATTGACACTCCAGCCGCACGGGTGGTGGGCTCGGGCTCATTCGTACGAGCGGGGGACGTCTCGGGACGAGGAGACTCTGTGCAGCTCAGGGGCAGGAAGCGGGCGACGGCCGCCGCCATCGCGGTGATCGGATCACTGCTGGGCGGGGCCGTGGCGGCCGCGCCTCGCGGGGCCGCCGCGGCGCCCTACGCGCCGGCCGCACCGGGCAATCCGGCCACGGATCCGTCGTACGGCGCCGCCGACGGGCCCGTGCTCGACCCCCGGACCGTCGCCGTGCGCACGCCTGCCGAGGGCCCGGCCGTGTGGCCCCGGCCGCAGTCGATGGCCGCCGACCCGGCGCGCGAAGTGCCGTTGGGCGCGGAGGCCGTTCTGGTGGCCCCGTCCGACGCCGATCCGTACGCGGTCCAGGTGGTACGGGACACCCTGCGCGGAGCGGGCGTACGGACCCTGCACGAGCGGGCCCCCGGGGCGCCGCTGCCCGAACGGGGCACCGTCGTACGGCTCCAGGGCCCGGACGCGCTGGAGGCACTGCGGGCTCTGGGCGCGGCCGACGCCGGAGACCTGCCGGACGGGGGCTACCGGCTGGCCGTGGGGCGGCCCGGCGGCCGGGACACCGTCGCGCTGGCCGGCGTGGGGGATGACGGGCTGTTCCACGCGGCGCAGACGCTGCGCGCGGTCCTCGCCGGGGGCGGGGCGAAGGTGCCCGGCGTGCTGGTGCGGGACTGGCCCGCCGCGCCCGTACGGGGGATCGCGGAGGCGTTCTACGGGCAGCCGTGGACGCGGGAACAGCGGCTGGCGCAGCTGGACTTCATGGGCCGCACCAAGCAGAACCGGCTGCTGCTCGCGCCCGGCGACGACCCCTACCGGACGACGGCCTGGCGCCAGGAGTATCCGCGGGAGCAGCAGGAGGAGTTCCGCGCGCTGGCCGAACGGGCCCGCGCCAACCGGGTCGTCCTGGGCTGGGCGGTGACGCCCGGGCAGTCGATGTGCCTGTCCTCGGCGGCCGACCGGGCGGCGCTCGCGCGCAAGCTGGACGCGATGTGGGAGCTGGGCTTCCACGCCTTCCAGGTGCAGTTCCAGGACGTCAGCTACACCGAGTGGGGCTGCGAGGAGGACCGGGAACGGTTCGGGAAGGGCCCGAAGGCGGCCGCGAAGGCGCACGCCGAGGTCGCGGGCGAACTGGCGGCGCACCTGGCGGCGCGGCATCCGGGGACGGCCCCGCTGTCGCTGCTGCCGACGGAGTTCTACCAGGACGGCGCCACCGCCTACCGGACCGCCCTGGCGGCCGCGTTGGACGAACGGGTGGAGGTGGCCTGGACGGGCGTGGGCGTGGTGCCGCGCACGATCACCGGCAAGGAGCTGGCCGGGGCGCGCTCGGCACTGGGCCACCCGATGGTCCTCATGGACAACTACCCGGTGAACGACTGGGACCCGGGCCGGATCTTCCTCGGACCGTACGCGGGCCGCGAACCGGCGGTCGCGGGCGGCTCGGCCGCGCTGCTGGCCAACGCCATGCCGCAGGGCACCCTGTCCCGCATCCCGCTGTTCACGGCGGCGGACTTCGCCTGGAATCCGCGCGGCTACCGGCCCGGGGAGTCCTGGGCGGCGGCGGTGCGCGAGCTGGCGGGCCCCGACGCGCGCACGCGTGAGGCGGTCGCGGCGCTGGCCGGGAACAGCGCCGGGTCGGGTTTGAAGCAGGAGGAATCCGCGTACCTGGCGCCGCTGGTCGAGCAGTTCTGGAAGGCCCGCGCGGCGGGCGACCCGGCGGCCGGGACCGAGCTGCGCAAGGCGTTCACCGTCCTGCGCGAGGCCCCCGGCCGGCTGCCGGCCCTGGCGGGCGAAGCGGGGCCGTGGCTGGAGCGGCTGTCGCGCTACGGGGCGGCGGGCGAGCTGGCGGTCGACGTACTGCGGGCCCAGGCCCGCGGGGACGGGTCGGCCGCCTGGCAGGCCTCCCAGGCGCTGACGCGCGCCCGGCAGGAGCTCGCCGAGGAGGGCTCGGCCCGGGTGGACCAGGCCGTCATGGACCCCTTCCTGAAGAAGGCGGTGGAGGAGGCGGACGCCTGGACCGGGGCCGCCCGTCCGACGGGCGAGGTGACGAAGGACGCGCAGGCCTGGACGGTACGGCTGGACGCGGAGCGCCCGGTGGCCGCGGTGACGGTGATGACGGAACCGCTGCCGGCAGGGGCCCGGGGCGCGGCGGTGGAGGCCCACGTGCCGGGCGAGGGCTGGCGCAAGGTCGGCGAGGCCGCGGCGTCGGGCTGGACCCAGGTGGACACGGCGGGGCTGCGCGCCGACGCGGTGCGGCTGTCCTGGGCCGGGGCCGGGGCGGCTCCGGCCGTGCACGGGGTGGTCCCGTGGCTGGGGGACGGCCCCCGGGCCCGTTTCGAACTGGCGGACGGGGGCCGGGCGGACGCCGAGGTCGGCGGCGCCCCGCGGCGGGTCTCGGCGGAGCTGGCCGCCCTGGGCCCCGGCGAGGTCCGCGGGCCGCTGTCGGCGCGGCCGCCGCAGGGCATCGAGGTCCGCCTGCCGGCGACCGCGGTGGCCCCGCGCGGCGGGCGGGCGTCGATCCCGTTCGAGGTCGTGGTCGGTCCGGCCGTCGCGCCGGGCACCTACCAGGTGCCGGTGGTCTTCGACGGGGAGTCCCGCACGCTGACGGTCCGGGCGGTGCCCCGTACGGGCGGCTCGGACCTGCTGCGGGGCGCGCGGGCGAGCTCGTCGGCAAACGAGACGCCGGACTTCCCGGCCTCGGCGGCCCTGGACGGCTCCCCGGCCACCCGCTGGTCCTCACCGCCGGTGGACGGCGCCTGGTGGCAGGCGGAACTCCCGTCCCCGGCCCGGGTCGGCCGCCTGGAGCTGCACTGGCAGGAGGCGTACCCCTCGGCGTACCGGGTGGAGACCTCGCCCGACGGGGCGACCTGGCACCCGGCCGCCACCGTCCCGTCCTCCGAGGGCGGCCCCGAAACCGTCCGCCTGGACGCCCCGGACACCCGCTTCCTCCGCGTGACGTGCGAGCGCCGCGCCACGCGGTACGGCTGCTCCCTCTGGTCGGCCGAGGCCTACGCGGTCACGCCGTAACCCTGCGGGCCCGCTGCCGGGGCTCCGCGGGGTCAGGAGGCCGCGACTCCGATGCGCTCCAGCGCATCCTCGGCCCCGTACGGCTGGAGGTACGGCATCCACCGCGGATCCCGGTGCCCCGTCCCGATGATCCGCCAGGCCAGCCCGGACGGCGGAGCCGGCTGGTGGCGCAGGCGCCAGCCGAGGTCGACCAGGTGCCGGTCGGCCTTGACGTGGTTGCACCGGCGGCATGCGGCGACGACGTTGTCCCACACGTGCTGACCGCCCCGGCTGCGCGGGATGACGTGGTCGACGCTGGTGGCGACGGCACCGCAGTACATGCAGCGGCCGCCGTCCCGCGCGAACAGGGCGCGCCGGGTGAGCGGAACGGGCCCCCGGTAGGGGACCCGCACGAAGCGCTTGAGCCGGACCACGCTGGGCGCGGAGACGACTCTGGTCGCGCTGTGCAGATAGGCGCCGGATTCCTCCAGGGAGACTGCTTTGTTCTCCAGGACGAGGACGAGCGCGCGGCGGAGCGGTACGACGCCGAGGGGCTCGTACGACGCGTTGAGGACCAGGACGTGCGGCACGGACTGCCTCCTTGTACGTCGGCGGCGCGTGGCTCGCGCCGGGACGATCTGCTCTCCAGTCTCTCCTTACGGCTGGTCGAAGCGCCACCACGCGCCCGTAACGGGTCCGAGGTGTTTTCAACCACACCCACGTCATCCCCAGGTGAGCCTGGTCTCTCCCTCGAACACTGCGTCGGGGTGAAGGTAATGCCCCGTTAGTGTGGTTGTTCTGCCCGCCCATCCCTTCTGCGGGCAGACCGCTACACCTGGAGGTTTTCCGCCGTGCCCTGGCCTGCCGCCCTGCTGCCCCTGGCATCCAACACCCCGGACGCGTCCACGACGCTCAAGGAGACGCACGAAAGCGTCAACGAGGCCGCGAGCTTCATCGAGGAGAACTGGGCCACCTGGCTGAGCATCGGCCTGCGCATCCTGCTGATCGTCGTGATCGCGGCGGCCCTGCGTTCGGTGGTCCGCAAGGCGCTGACCAAGCTGATAAACCGCATGAACACCAGCGCCGAGGCGGTCGAGGGCACCGCGCTCGGCGGGCTGCTGGTCAACGCCGAGCGGCGCCGCCAGCGTTCGGAGGCGATCGGCTCGGTGCTCCGTTCGGTGGCCTCGTTCCTGATCCTCGGCACGGCCGCGCTGATGGTCCTGGCCGCGCTGAAGATCGACCTGGCGCCGCTGCTGGCGAGTGCCGGTGTGGCCGGTGTCGCGATCGGTTTCGGCGCCCGGAACCTGGTGACGGACTTCCTGTCCGGCGTGTTCATGATCATGGAGGACCAGTACGGCGTCGGGGACAAGATCGACGCCGGGGTGGCCTCGGGCGAGGTCATAGAGGTCGGCCTGCGGGTGACCAAGCTGCGCGGCGACAACGGCGAGATCTGGTACGTGCGCAACGGCGAGATCAAGCGGATCGGCAACCTCAGCCAGGGCTGGGCCACGGCGGGCGTGGCCGTCCAGGTCAAGCCGTCGGAGAGCCTGTCCCGGATCCGCGAGGTGGTCAAGGAGGTCGCCGACACCCTGGCGAAGGAGTCCCCCTGGGACGAGCGCCTGTGGGGTCCGGTGGAGGTGCTGGGCCTGGACGAGGTGCTGCTCGCCTCGATGACGGTGAAGGTGTCGGCGAAGACGATGCCGGGCCAGCAGTTCGCGGTGGAGCGGGAGCTGCGCTGGCGGATCAAGGAGGCCTTCGACGCGGCGGGCATCCGGATCATCGGCGGCCTGCCGGCCGGGGACGAGGAAGAGGAGGCGGCGGATCCGTCCGCCGCGGTCGCCGCGCCGTCCGCGCTGTCCAACCCGGCGTCCCCGCAGTCCCTGGCCACCACGCCGATCCCGCCGCCGGCCGCGCCGGGGGGTCCGCGCATCACCAAGTAGCCACCCCTCGCTCCGTGCCGCCGCCCCGCAGGAAGATTCCTGCGGGGCGGCGGCATTGACACAGCTCAAACGGCGATAGGAAACTTACCTAACAGTTCACCCCGGTGAAATGCCGGTGAGGGAGAGAGAGTCAGCATCATGCCCGCCGCCACGCCCGGAACACCCAGCCTGCTGCGCGCCATGAACGACCGGGCCGCGCTCGAGCTGCTCCTGACGCACGGACCGCTGTCCCGGACCCGGATCGGGCACCTGACCGGGCTGTCCAAGCCCACCGCCTCCCAGCTCCTGGCCCGCCTGGAGGCCGCCGGGCTCGTCGTGGCCACCGGCACCGACGGCGGCCGCCCCGGCCCCAACGCCCAGCTCTACGAGGTCAACCCGCGGGCCGCGTACGTCGGCGGTCTCGATGTCACCCCGGGCCGAGTGCTGGCGGCCGTCGCCGACCTCACCGGCACCGTCATCGGCACCCACGAGGTCCCGTACTCCGAGGACAAGGACGCCATCGAGCAGGTGACCGAAGCCCTCGGCGGAGCCGTCAAGGCCGCCGGGCTGCACCGCTCCGACCTGCACCGGGTGGTCATCGCCACCCCCGGCGCCTTCGATCCGCAGACCGGCCGGCTGCGCTACGCCAGCCACCTCCCCGGCTGGCACTCCCCCACCCTCCTCGAGGAGCTGGCGGCGGCCCTGCCGATGCCGGTCGAGTACGAGAACGACGTCAACCTCGCCGCCGTCGCCGAACAGCGCCTCGGCGCGGCGCGCGGCCACGAGGACTTCGTCCTGCTGTGGAACGAGGAGGGCCTGGGCGCCGCCCTGGTGCTCGGCGGCCGACTGCACCGCGGCTGGACCGGCGGCGCGGGCGAGGTGGGCTTCCTGCCCGTGCCGGGGCACCCCCTGGTCCGCCAGGTCACCCGCGCCAACACCGGCGGCTACCAGGAGCTCGCCGGCGTACAGGTGGTGCCCGGGCTCGCCGCGGAACTGGGCGTCGAGGCCGCGCCACTGCCGGCCCCCGGCGGGCCGCACAGCGCGGAGGTGGCCGCCGCCGTCGCGCTGCTCGGCCGGGCCGCGGCCGCACCCGAGGGGGCCAACCTGCGCTTCCTCCAGTCGTACGCCACCCTGCTGGCCACCGGTCTCGCCTCGCTCGTCGCCGTGCTGGACCCGGAGATCGTGGTGCTCTCCGGGGCCGCGATCGTCGCCGGCGGCGACCCGCTGCGCCGCCTGCTGGAGGCCGAGCTCGCCGAACTGGCCCCGTCCCGGCCCCGGCTGGTCCCCGGCGGGGTACCGGAGCGGCCGGTGCTGCGCGGCGCGCTGGAGAGCGCGCTGGCCACCACCCGCGAAGAGGTGTTCGACACCTCCCGCTGAACCGCCTCTCCGAGCCGCACCTGAACCGCACCACCCCTCACGTCCGTTCACCGTTCGCCCCTTCTGCACCCCTCCGAGGAAGTTCCCCCGCGCAGAGAGTGACATCGCCATGCCCAGAACCTCCCGCCTGAACACCGCAGCCGCCACAGCCGCCGCCCTCGCGGCCATATCCCTGCTCGCCACCGCGTGTGCGGGCTCCGCCGAGAACGCGGCGGGTGACGACCCCACCAAGGACGTCACCATCAACTTCTGGCACGGCTGGTCCGCGCCCAGCGAGGTCAAGGCCATCGAGGACAACATCAAGCGCTTCGAGGCGGCGCACCCGAACATCAAGGTCAAGGTCACCGGCAACATGACCGACGACAAGATCAACCAGTCGCTGCGGGCGGGCGGCGACAAGGCTCCGGACGTGGTGTCCTCCTTCACCACCGACAGCGTGGGCACGTTCTGCAACTCGGGCTCGTTCGCCGACCTGAACCCGTTCATGGAGAAGTCGAAGGTCGACAAGGCGAAGGTCTTCCCGCAGTCGCTGCTGAACTACACCTCGTTCAAGGGCAACCAGTGCACGCTGCCGCTGCTGAACGACGCCTACGGCCTGGTCTACAACAAGGACGCCTTCAAGGCGGCGGGCATCACCGCCCCGCCCAAGACCTGGAGCGAGTTCGTCGAGGTCGCGCAGAAGCTCACCAAGAGCAAGGGCGACTCGTACGAGCAGGTCGGCATCATGCCCACCTTCCACGGCTACGAGACCACCCCGATGCGGCTGGCGGCGCAGTGGAGCCCGGCGTACTTCACCCCCGACGGCAAGTCCGGCCTGGCCAAGGACCCGGCCTTCGCGAAGATGCTGACCGCGCAGAAGGACCTGGTCGGGAAGCTCGGCGGGTACGAGAAGCTGGAGAGGTTCCGGGCCTCCTTCGGTGACGAGTGGGGCGCCGAACACCCCTTCCACAAGGGCCAGGTCGCCATGCAGATGGACGGCGAGTGGCGGTCGAGCATGGCCAGGGAAGCGGGCGTGACGTTCGAGATAGGCACCGCGCCGCTGCCCGTCCCCGACGACCAGGCCGCCGACTACGGCAAGGGCTACGTCTCCGGCACGATCATGGGCATCGCCGCGGGCAGCAAGAAGCAGAACGCCGCGTGGGAACTGGTGAAGTACATGACCACCGACACCGAGGCGGTGGTGGCCTTCGCCAACGGCATCCACAACGTGCCCTCCACCATCGAGGCGCTCGCCTCGCCGAAGCTCGAGGTGGACGAGAACTTCAAGACCTTCATCGACATCGCGAAGCACCCGAAGTCGAACACCACCCCGCCGCAGGCGGACGGGGGTACGTACCAGCTGACCTTCACCGACCTGGCCTACCAGCACGAGAAGGGCGCGGTCAGCGACCTGCCCGGCGCCCTGGCCACGACGGACACGCAGATCGACACGGACATCGCGAAGGCGAAGTAGCCCCGGATGACCACACACACCCTGCGCACGAAGCGCCGCCGCGCGGCGCTTCGCACGGCGGCCTTCATGTCGCCCTGGCTGATCGGGTTCGCCGTCTTCTTCGCCTACCCGCTCCTGTCCACCGTCTACTTCTCCTTCACGAAGTACGACGGCTTCCGGCCGCCCGTCTTCAACGGCCTGGACAACTGGACCTACGTGTTCACGCAGTACCCGCTGTTCTGGCCGGCGATGCGGAACACGCTGTGGCTGGTCGTGGTGATGGTGGCCTGCCGGGTCGTCTTCGGACTCGGGATCGGCATGCTCATCACGAAGGTCAAGACGGGGACCGGGATCTTCCGCACCCTGTTCTACCTGCCCTACCTGGCCCCGCCGGTGGCCGCCACGCTGGCGTTCGTGTTCCTGCTGAACCCCGGCACCGGCCCGGTCAACACCCTGCTGGACGGGGCGGGCCTGCCGCAGCCCGGCTGGTTCACCGACGCCGACTGGGCCAAGCCCGCACTGACCATGCTCGCGGTGTGGGGCGTCGGCGACCTGATGGTGATCTTCATGGCCGCGCTGCTCGACGTACCGAAGGAGCAGTACGAGGCGGCCGAGCTGGACGGCGCGGGGGCCTGGCAGCGGTTCCGCCACATCACCCTGCCGAACATCTCGCCGATCATCCTGTTCGCCGTCGTGACCGGTGTGATCCAGGCGATGCAGTACTACACCCAGCCGCTGGTCGCGGGGAAGGTGGCGGCCGGCGTGATCGGCGGCTCCGGGCAGCAGTTCGATCCCGGCTACCCCGACAAGTCCACCCTCACCCTGCCGCAGATCGTCTACAACGTCGGCTTCCAGCGCTTCGACTACGGCACCGCCTGTGTGCTCGCCCTCGTCCTGTTCGCCCTCTGCATGGCCTTCACGGCCCTGTTGATGCGCCGCCGCGGCGGCCTGATCGGAGGTGGGCACTGATGACGCCCGCGCACCGGCGCAGAGCCGTACTCCAGTGGATCGCCGTGCACTCGCTCGCGATCGCCGCCGCCCTGTTCTTCGTACTCCCCTTCGTCTTCGTCTTCCTGACCTCGCTGATGACCGATCAGCAGGCGCTCACCCGCGACCTGGTGCCGGACACCTGGGTCTGGGAGAACTACACGAAGGTGTGGAACACCCCGGGCTTCCTGACCTGGTGGCGCAACACCCTGCTGTACGCCGGGCTGGGCACGCTGCTGACCGTGGCGTCCTCGATCCCGGTGGCGTACGCGCTCGCCAAGTTCCGCTTCCGCGGGCAGCGGGTGTCGATGCTGCTGGTCATCGCCATGATGATGCTGCCGCCCCAGGTCGTGATCATCCCGATGTACCTCTTCTGGGCCAAGCAGCTGGACCTCTCGGGCACCCTGTGGCCGCTGATCATCCCGCTGGCCTTCGGCGACGCCTTCTCCATATTCCTGCTCCGGCAGTTCCTGCTGACCATCCCCGACGAATACCTGGACGCGGCCCGCGTCGACGGCTGCGGCGAGCTGCGCGCGCTGCTGCGGGTCGTGCTCCCGATGGCGAAGCCGGGCATCGCCGCGGTCGCGCTGTTCTCGTTCTTCTGTCTGTGGAACGACTACTTCGGCCCGCAGATCTACGCCTCCGACAACCCGGCCGCCTGGACCCTCAGTTACGGACTGGAGTCCTTCAAGGGGGCGCACCACACCAACTGGAACCTGACCATGGCCGCGACCGTGATGGTCATGGCACCGGTGATCGTCCTCTTCTTCTTCGCCCAGAAGGCGTTCGTCGAGGGAGTCACCCTGACCGGAGTGAAAGGCTAGGCATGAAACTCGCAGTGGTGGGTGGCGGTTCCACCTACACCCCCGAGCTGATCGACGGCTTCGCGCGGCTGCGCGACACCCTGCCCGTCAGCGAGCTGGTGCTGATCGACCCCGCCACCGAACGGCTGGAGCTGATCGGGGGCCTGGCCCGGCGCATCTTCGCCCGGCACGGGCACCCGGGGCTGATCACCACCACCTCCGACCTCGACGCCGGGGTGGAGGGCGCCGACGCCGTCCTGCTCCAGCTGCGCATCGGCGGGCAGGCCGCCCGGCTCCAGGACGAGACCTGGCCGCTGGAGTGCGGCTGCGTCGGGCAGGAGACCACGGGCGCCGGCGGGCTCGCCAAGGCACTGCGAACCGTCCCCGTGGTCCTCGACATCGCCGAGCGGGTCCGGCGGGCCAGCCCGGACGCCTGGATCATCGACTTCACCAACCCGGTCGGCATCGTCACGAGGGCCCTGCTCCGGGCCGGTCACAAGGCCGTCGGGCTGTGCAACGTCGCGATCGGCTTCCAGCGCAAGTTCGCGGCGCTGCTGGACCTGGCACCGGCCGACATCCACCTGGACCACGTGGGGCTCAACCACCTCACCTGGGAGCTGGGGGTGCGCCGGGGCGGCCCGGGCGGCGAGGACCTGCTGCCGCGGCTGCTGGCCGAGCACGGGGAGGCCATCGCCGGGGACCTGCGCCTGCCGCGTGCGGTACTGGATCGGCTGGGCGTCGTACCGTCGTACTACCTGCGGTACTTCTACGCGCACGACGAGGTCGTGCGCGAGCTGGCGACCAAGCCCTCCCGGGCGGCCGAGGTCGCCGCGATGGAGCGGGAACTGCTCGCCCTGTACGGGGACCCCGCGCTGGACGAGAAGCCCTCGCTGCTGGCCAAGCGGGGCGGGGCCTTCTACTCGGAGGCGGCCGTGGACCTGGCGGCCTCGCTGCTGGGCGACGGCGCCGGCGGCACACCGGCCGTGCAGGTGGTCAACACCCTCAACAACGGCACCCTGCCCTTCCTGCCGGACGACGCGGTCGTCGAGGTACAGGCACGTGTCAACGGCTCGGGCCCGGTGCCGCTGGCCGTGCCCCGGCTGGACCCGCTGTACACCGGGCTGATCTCACACGTGACGGCGTACGAGGACCTCGCCCTGGACGCGGCGCTGCGCGGCGGCCGCGAGCGCGTCTTCCGGGCGCTGCTGGCCCACCCGCTGGTGGGCCAGACCGACCGTGCCGAGGGGCTGACGGACCGGCTCCTCGCGCACAACAAGGAGCACCTGGCATGGGCGTGACCCGGCCCCGGCCGGCGGCGGTGCTGGCCATCGACGCGGGGAACAGCAAGACGGACGTGGCGGTCCTCGGCCCGGACGGCTCGGTGCTGAGCTCCGGTCAGGCCGGGGGCTTCCAGCCGTTCCGTACGGGGGTGGCCGCGGCCGTCGACGTGCTGGCGGAGGCGATGGCCGCCGCGGGGCTGGACCCCCGCCCGGGCAACGGGCCGTGCGCCGAGCACGTGTCGGCCTGTCTGGCCAACGCCGATTTCCCGGCGGAGGAGCGGGAGCTGGAGCTGGAGATCCGGAGCCGGAACTGGGGCAGCTCCACGGCGGTGTACAACGACACCTTCGCCCTGCTGCGTGCCGGGCTGCCCGCGGGCGCCGGGCCGCGCGGCGTCGCGGTGGTGTGCGGGGCGGGCATCAACTGCGTCGGGATGACCCCGGACGGGCGGACCGCGCGCTTCCCCGCGGTCGGCCGGATCTCCGGCGACTGGGGCGGCGGGGGCGGCCTGGCCGAGGAGGCCCTGTGGTGGGCGGCCCGGGCCGAGGACGGGCGGGGCGAGCCGACCGAGCTGGCCCGGGCGCTGCCGGCGCACTTCGGACAGGACTCGATGTACGCGCTGATCGAGTCGCTGCATCTGGGCCGGATCCCGGGCGAGCGGCGGCACGAGCTGGCCCCGCTGCTGTTCTCGGTGGCGGCCGCCGGGGACCCGGTGGCCGTCGCGCTGGTGCACCGGCAGGCGGACGAGGTCGTGGCCATGGCGGCGGTGGCGCTGGACCGCCTGGAACTGCTCGGCGAGGAGGCTCCCGTGGTGCTCGGCGGCAGCGTGCTGGCCGCCCGGCATCCGCAGCTCAACGACCGGATCGCGGCGGGCCTCGCCGTACGGGCACCGCACGCCCGGGTGTCGGTGGTGACGGCTCCTCCGGTCCTGGGGGCCGGACTGCTGGGGCTGGACGCGCTCGGGTCCCCCGACGGCACCCACGGAAAACTCCGTGCCCATTTCGGGTGAACCGGCCCCGGGGGGCGGCCGGTCTGGAACCGTGGCGGTCATACGGACGTATTGACGGTGAAGGGGCGGTGGGGGCGGCCCCCTGGGGCGGATCACCCGAGATCCGGCACCGGGTGGTGTGGCCGACCGTCGATACGGCCATACTGCTGCGGAGCAAGGACCAAGGGGGAGGTCACGGTGGCCATCACATCACGCGCGCCCGCGCCCGGGGGCGGCGGCGCCGTGCCGCCCGCCGGGCCGCCGGCGACGCCGCCCGGTGCGCCGCCGGGGCGGAGAACCGCCTGGGCCGAGGGCGTGGAGCAGCTGCGCCGCGCGGCCACGACCGAGCCCGGCCGGCTGCGGATCATCGGCGCCGCACTGGCCGCCCTGATCCTGGTGTTCGGCACGGTGGGGCTGTGGGAGATCTCCGGCCGGACCACCGCCGCCGAGGACGTCGTGGGCCGCAGCCAGCCGCTGAGCGCGGACGCGGCGAGCATCTACCGCTCCCTCGCGGACGCCGACACGGCCTCCTCCAGCGGCTTCCTGCTCGGTGCCAAGGAGGAGCGCGAGGTCCGCCTGCGGTACGAGAAGGACATCGCCAACGCCTCCCGGCTGCTGGTCAGCGCGGCCGCCAACACGGGCGGCAACCAGGACTCCCGCGCCCAGATCACCCTGCTGAGCGAGCAGCTGCCGCGGTACACCGGCCTGATCGAGCAGGCCCGGGCCGCCAACCGGCAGGGCCTCCCGCTGGGCGGCGCCTACCTCCGGTACGCCAACGAGCAGATGACCACCCAGCTGCTGCCGGCCGCGCAGCGGCTGTACGAGGCGGAGACGGGCCGGCTCTACGCGGACTACGACGACTCCCGGTCCTGGCCGCTGGCCTCGCTCGCCGCGGGCCTGGTCGCACTCGCCGCCCTGGTGTGGGCGCAGCGACGCAACTACCGGCGTACGAACAGGGTCTTCAACCACGGACTGCTGGCGGCGACGGCCGCGTCCGTGGTGGTGCTGCTGTGGCTGGCCGTGGGGCACACGGTGGCGCGGGCTTCGCTGAGCGAGGCCCGCGCGCAGGGCCAGGAGTCGCTGAAGGTGCTCAACGACGCGCAGATCGCCTCCCTCCAGGCGCGGGCGGGCGAGAACCTGACGCTGATCGCGCGCGGCGCCGTCCTGGCCGCGGACACGAAGTCCGACAAGTACGACGTGGACTTCACGACCAACATGAAGGAGCTGGACGCCGGACTGGCGACCGCACTGCGGCTGGCCGACGACCAGGCCGGCCGGGAGCCCGTGACCCGCGCCGCGGACGGCGTGAAACTGTGGAAGCAGCGGCACTCGGCGGCCCGGGAGGCGGACTTGAAGGGGGACTACGAGGCCGCGCTGGCCCAGGTCGTCGGCGACAAGGACCACAAGGACAGCAGCGGGGCCGCCTTCGACACGGTGGACGCCTCCCTGGAGCAGGCGGTGGCCCACGAGCAGCGGGAGTTCACCCGGGCGGCCCGGGACGGGCTCGGCGCGCTGGGCGGCCTGCTGACCGGCACGGCGGCCCTCGCCGTCGTCGGCGCGGCGGCGGCGCTGCTCGGCATCGGGCGCAGGCTTTCGGAGTACAGGTGAGAGCGATGCGGATACGAGCGATGCGGGCCTCCGAAGGCAGCGAGAACCACCCGGGCGCGCCGTCCGGGCCGCGGCGGCTCACGAGCCGGCTGCGCGGCTGGGGCGGGGTGAGCGCGATGGCCGTGGCCTGCGCCGTGACCGCCGCGACCGTGCTGCTGCCGCTGGCCCGGGCGACTCCGGAGGCCGCGGGCCGGGCGCCGGTCCGCGAGCCCGCGTCGATGGCCGTGGCCCCGGCCGCACCGCGGGGACCCGCCGACACCTGCCAGGATCCGGAGGCCAGCCTGCGCCCGTCCGGTCTGGACGGCGCGACGATCGCCCGGATCAAGGCGGCGGGCAAGCTCGTCGCGGGCGTGGACCAGAACAGCTTCCGCTGGGGCTACCGCAACCAGGCCAAGGAGGGCAGCGGGCTCGACGGCTTCGACATCGACCTGGTGAAGGCCATCGCCCAGGACATCCTGGGCGATCCGAACGCGGTCATCTACCGGGCCATCCCGACCAGCCAGCGCGTCCCGGCGCTCCAGGAGGGCCGCGTCGACATAGTCGTGCGGACCATGACCATCAACTGCAAGCGGCTGGAGGAGGTCGCCTTCTCGACCGCCTACTTCGAGGCCGGGCAGCAGGTGCTGGCCCCCAGGGGCTCGCCGATCACCGGGTACGACACCTCGCTGAAGGACAAGCGGATCTGCTTCGCCTCCGGCTCCACGGCCGAGACCACCCTGAAGGCCCAGTCGTACGGGTCCGTACCGGTCACCGTTCCCAACCAGCTGGACTGCCTGGTGCGCCTCCAGCTGGGCGAGGTGGACGGCATCGTCACGGACAACGCCCTCGCGGCCGGCCAGGCCGCGCAGGACCCGTCGGTGCAGCTGGTCGGCTCGCCGTTCACCCGCGAGTTCTACGGCGTGGCGATGAACAAGGACGCCTCCGACCTGGTCCGCCGGGTCAACAAGGTTCTGGAGGAGTACCGTTCGGGCGGCAATGAGAGCCTTTGGATGAAGTCGTACCTCAAGCACCTGCAACCCGTACTGCCCGGCGTGACCGCGCCGCCCGCACCCAAGTACCGGGACGGCTGAGGCCGGTGGCGGGCACGGAGCCGGACACGGAAGCGGAGGCACAGTCGTTGGAGTCGTGGTCGTCGGCAGTGATGGACCGGGACGGTGTCGACCGTGCCCTGGCCCGGCTGGGCGCGGAGCACGAGGCCGTCGAGACCTCGCTGCTGGCCCTCCAGGACCACGCCGGGCGCCGGCTGCTGGAGGGCGCCGGGCTGACCGGTGTCACCAAGGAGCGGTGGACGGCCGCCGACGCGGACATCACCCGGCTGTGGACGTACTTCGACGCCTACAGCGGGGCCCTGACCGCCGCCCGGGAGGTCCGCGAGCGGCGCCGCTGGCCGAACCGCGACGACCTGGTCGAGCTGACCGAACGGCTGCGCGGGCCCGGGGTGCTGATCGCGGGCGCCGCCGTGGAGGGCGCCGCGCTGGCGGAGCGGCTCTCGCTCGCCGAGCTGGTGGCCCGGATGAACGAGCTGTACGCGCGCTCCCTCGACGTGGTGGTCGCCGCCGACGCGGTGTGGTCGGCGCTGCCCGCGCGGATCGACCTGCTCGCCGCCGAACTGCACCGCACCCGCTCGCTGGCCCACTCGGTGGGTGTGCGCCCGGGCGAGCACCCCTCGGGCGACGACCTGGAGGACATCACCGCCGAGCTGGCGGAGCTGCGGGCGGAGGTGATCGCGGACCCGCTGGCGTTCTGGGTGCCGGCGTCGGGGAGTTCCGCGCCCGGCGGCGGCCGCCCGGACACCGGGCGCTACGACCGGGCCGCGCTCGCTCTGGAGGACGTACGCCGGGAGGTCGAGGCCGTGCTGGACGTCCGGCAGGACGCCGAGCAGCGGCTGATCAGCCTGCGGGACGTGCTGTCCCGGGCCGACCGGACCCTGGCGGAGGCGCGGACGGCACGCGGCGAGGTACTGGCGAAGATCGCCGCGTCCGAGGTTCCCGCGGTGAGCGGCCCGCCGACGGCGCTGCAGGAGCAGCTCGCGGCGGCGGCCGAGCACCGCCGCCGGTCCCGCTGGCACCGGCTCTCCCCGCTGCTGGAATCCCTGGAGGAACGGGCCGAGGAGGAACTGCGACGGGCCCGTGAATCGTTGACGGCTGTGACGGCACCTCTCGCGGTGCGGGCCGAGCTCCGCGGGCGGCTCGACGCGTACAAGGCGAAGGTGGCCCGGCACGGGCTGGCGGAGGACCCGCTGCTGATCGAGCGGTACGACACGGCCCGGCGGATGCTGTGGAGCGCGCCCTGCGACCTGCGGGCCGCCGAACAGGCCGTCCTGCGCTACCAGCAGGCCGCGGCCGATGCGGTACGGGGCACGGGGACTCCCGGAAAGGAGGGCGCATGAGCCTGATAGGAACGGCGTGCGTTCGCCCCGGCTGCCCGGGGACGTACGAGGACATGGGCGGCGGCGAGGTCTACTGCGACACCTGCGGGCTCGCGCCGATAGGCGCGGTCGCGGCCGGTGCGGAGGAGCTGATGTCGCCGCCGACGGGGATGACGAGCGCGGCGCGCGGCGCGGCCCTGGGCTCCGCCGGGTCGGCCGGGTCGGCCGGGTCCCGGGGGTCGATGGGCTCGCAGGGTTCGCACGGTTCGGCGCGGTCCTCGGCCTCGGCACGCTCCTCTTCGGCGCGCTCGTCGGCGTCCCGCCGCTCCGTGTCGGGGCGGCTCTCGCGCGCGCTGTCGGGTCCCGCGTCCACCCGGTCGGTGTCGGTGCGCAGTTCGGGCTCGGCGCCCTCGGCCTCGGGGCGCGGCCGGCTCGGCGCCGGGCTGGTCAACGTACCCGAAGTGCCGCGTCCGGATCCTTCGGCGGCGGTCCTGGAGAACCCGGAGGTGCCGGAGCGCAAGCGGTTCTGCTCGCGCGCCGAGTGCGGGGCCCCGGTGGGGCGCGCCCGCGGTGACCGGCCCGGCCGGACGGAAGGGTTCTGCACCAAGTGCGGGCACCCGTACTCCTTCGTGCCCAAGCTGCGCGCGGGCGAGGTGGTGCACGGCCAGTACGAGGTGGCCGGCTGTCTCGCGCACGGCGGGCTCGGCTGGGTGTACCTGGCGGTGGACCGGGCGGTGTCGGACCGGTGGGTGGTGCTCAAGGGCCTGCTGGACACCGGGGACGAGGACGCGATGGCGGCCGCGATATCGGAGCGGCGCTTCCTCGCGGAGATCGAGCACTCCAACATCGTGCGGATCTACAACTTCGTGGAGCACCTGGACCAGCGGACCGGTTCGCTGGACGGGTACATCGTCATGGAGTACGTGGGCGGCAAATCGCTGAAGGAGATCGCGAACGAGCGGCGCCGGCCGGACGGGCGGCGTGACCCGCTGCCGGTGGAGCAGGCCTGCGCGTACGGCATCGAGGCACTGGAGGCGCTCGGTCACCTGCACAGCAGAAACCTCCTGTACTGCGACTTCAAGGTCGACAACGCGATCCAGCAGCAGGACCAGCTGAAGCTGATCGACATGGGCGCGGTCCGCCGGATGGACGACGAGGAGTCGGCCATCTACGGCACGGTGGGCTACCAGGCCCCGGAGGTCGCCGAGCTGGGTCCCTCGGTCGCCTCCGACCTGTACACGGTGGCGCGCACCCTGGCCGTCCTGACCTTCGACTTCCAGGGCTACACCAATGTGTTCGTGGACTCGCTGCCGGACCCGGAGCACATCGAGGTGTTCGGGCGGTACGAGTCCTTCTACCGGCTGCTCGTCCGGGCCACCGATCCGGACCCGGGGCGGCGGTTCGCCTCCGCGCAGGAGATGGCGGACCAGCTGACGGGCGTGCTGCGGGAGGTCGTCGCCCTCCAGACGGGCCGGCCGCGGCCGCAGCTGTCCACCCTCTTCGGCCCGGAACTGCGCGTTCCGGACACCCGGCTCTTCGCCGAGACGGCGGGGGCCGAGGTCTCCCGGCTCGGCGCGCGCACGATCGCCTCCCGCTGGGGCGGACTGTTCGGCCCCGGCCGCACCACCCCGGCCGTCGCCGGGGCCGCCGCCCCGGCGGGCCCTGCCGTGACCGGCGCGCCGGGCGGTGTCGCCCTGCACGCGGCACATCCGGTGGCCGGGCATCCGGGAGGCCCGGCCCCGATACCGGCCTTCACCCCGCCGGGCGGGGCGCCGGTGGCCGGACTCGGGACCACCGCCACGCATGTGGCGGCGGCTCCGGTGCCCGCGCCACGGCAGGCCCGGTCCGCGCCGGCTCCCGTCACCGCACGGCCGCCCGCCGCCTTGGCAGCGGTGCCCGCGGCTCCGGCCGCCGCCGGACCGGCCGGGCTCGACGCGCGCGACACGGCGCTGGCGCTGCCCGTACCGCTGGTGGACCCGGCCGACCCCAACGCCGGTTTCCTGGCCGGTCTGCTGGCCTCCGCACCCGGAGACCTCCTGGGCGCCCTCGGCGCGGCGCCCGCCGATTCGGCCGAGCTGCGGCTGCGGGAGCTGCGGGCCCGCCTCGAGCTGGGCGAACTGGCCGCGGCCGGCGGCACCCTGACGGAGCTGGAGGCACGGCATCCGGACGACTGGCGGGTGGTGTGGGCCCGCGGCATCGCCTCGCTGGCCTCCGGGGAGGACGAGATCGCGGCCCTGTCCTTCGACGCGATCTACGACGCCTTCCCGGGCGAGCCCGCGCCGAAGCTGGCGCTGGGGCTGTGCGCGGAGGTCCTGGGGCAGCTGGACAACGCCGCCGAGTACTACCGCCTCGTCTGGATGACCGACCCCGGATTCGTGAGCGCCGCGTTCGGGCTGGCCCGGGTCCAGCTGGCCGCCGGCGACCGGGCCGGAGCCGTGCTCACGCTGGAGTCCGTACCGGAGGCCTCCATCCACTACACCGCCGCGCGGGTGGCCGCCGTACGCGCACGTCTGCGCGACCGGTCCCCTCAGGAGCCGCTGCTGGCCGACCTGGCGGCGGCCGCCGGGCAGGTGGAGGCCCTGCGGCGGTTCGGGCTGGATCCGGAACGCCACGAGCGGCTCACAACGGAAGTTCTGGGCTCGGCCCTCGACTGGGTACTGTCGGGTAGCCGGGGTTCCGATCCCGGAAGCACCTCGCTGCTCGGCAGTCAACTGGACGAACGGGGACTGCGCTTCGGGCTGGAGCGCTCGTACCGCGTGCTCGCACGGCTGGCGCAGCGGGGCGAGGAGAGGATCGAACTGGTGGAGCGGGCAAACCGTTTCCGTCCACGGACGTGGGTGTGAGTGATGTCGATGCATCGGCCGTCGGGCTGCCCCAGCTGCGCGGAACCCCTTGAGGAGGGTGACCGTTTCTGCGGCGTCTGCGGCTACGCCGTCTCCGCTGCCGCTCCGGTAAGCCCTGCCACCCCGGCCGGCGGTCCTCCGGCCCCGCCCGCACCAGGGAGCGAAGCCCCCGTGCCCTGGGGGTCCCCCCGGGCGGAGTCTGGGGGAGGACACCCCGGGCAGGAGCCGGACCATCCGACGATCCCCCTCCCGACGGCACCGCCGAGCGGCTCCTCCGGGGGCTACGGCGCAGCCGGGACCGCCCCCGGGTGGGGCAGCAGCACGACGGCCGCGCCGACGCTCGTCGACGCCCCGGCCGAAGCCCGGTACGACGTGCCTGGCGGCGCCGGGACACCCCCGGAGGAGACCCCTTGGGACGCGGGCGAAGCCCCGTACGGGATCTCGCCGCATGCGGCGGACGGGCCGTCAGCCCGGTACGACCTGCCCGGCGGTACGGGGGGAACTCCCCCCGAGGGGAACCCCTGGGGCGCGGGGGACGGCGGCACCACGCCCGAGGACATCCCCGCCGAAGCCCCGCAGGGGACCGGCGGGAAGACCTGCGTCGCCTGCCGGACCGGGTACGTCGACACCGACGGCTACTGCGAGCACTGCGGGCACGCCCAGCCCCGGGAGCGGGACCACCTCGAGGAGGAGCTCGGCAGCGTGGCCGCCGTCAGCGACCGGGGGCTGCGCCACCACCGCAACGAGGACGCGTTCGCCGTCGCTGCCACCGCGCTGCCCGACGGCTCCGCCGCCACCGTGGCCATCGTCTGCGACGGCGTCTCCTCCGCGAGCCGCCCCGACGAGGCATCGGCCGCCGCGGCCGCCGCGGCCAACGAGGCCCTGCTGGACGCGCTTCCGCGCGGCGCCCACCCCCAGGAGGCCATGCACGAGGCGATCCTGGCCGCCGCCGCCGCGGTCAACGCGCTGGCACCGGAGACCCCCGGCGCACAGAACGCCCCCGCCTGCACCCTGGTCGGCGCCGTCGTCAGCGGCGGCCTGCTCACCATCGGCTGGGTGGGCGACAGCCGTGCCTACTGGGTCCCGGACGACCGTGCCGCCCTGCCCCGCCGGCTCACCGAGGACGACTCCTGGGCCGCCCAGATGGTCGCGGCCGGCCTGATGGGCGAGGCCGAGGCCTACGCCGACGTCCGGGCCCACGCCATCACCGGCTGGCTCGGGGCCGACGCCTACGACCTCGAACCGCACACCGCCGTCTTCAAGCCGGACCACCCCGGCGTGGTCGTCGTCTGCACCGACGGCCTGTGGAACTACGCGGAGGCCGCCCGGGACCTGGCCCAGGTGCTGCCCCCGGACGCCGCCGTCCGGCCCCTGCACAGTGCGCAGGTCCTGGTGGGGCACGCCCTGGACGGCGGCGGCCACGACAACGTCACCGTCGCCGTCGTGCCGTTCGCCGCGCAGCCCGAACCGGAGCCGGGAACGGAACCGGAACCGGGCGCCGGACCCGGAGCGGAACCGGAAGCGTCTCCCCGGGCCTGACCCGCCCGACTCGCCTGTCCGAGCCCCTAGGAGCCTCACCGATGGCGAACTTCGCCAAGCCCAGCGCCCCGCGCTTCAGCGTGGAGGTGTACCAGAACGAGTTCCTCCCCCAGGGCGGGCGGGACGTCCACGCCATCGTCACGGTCACCTCCACCGGTGGTGCCACCGCCACCCGCGCGGCGGCCGACCGGGGCACGGCGGCCGTCGTGATCATGGTCGACTGCTCGGGCTCCATGGAGTACCCGCCGGAGAAGATGCGCGGCGCCCGAGAGGCGACGGCCGCGGCCGTCGACACCCTGCGCGACGGCACGTCCTTCGCCGTGATCGCCGGCACGCACGTGGCCAAGGAGGTGTATCCGGGCCAGGGCCGGCTCGCGGTCGCCGACCCGGTGACCCGCGCCCAGGCCAAGGAGGCGCTGCGCGGGCTCAGCTCCGGCGGCGGCACCGCCATCGGCACCTGGCTGCGCCTCGCCGACGGACTGCTGCGCCAGTCCACCGCGGCCATACGGCACGGCATCCTGCTCACCGACGGCCGCAACGAGCACGAGGACCCGGCCGTGCTGCGCGCCACCCTCGACGCGTGCGCGGGCCGCTTCACCTGCGACGCCCGGGGGGTGGGCACCGACTGGGAGGTCAAGGAGGTCACCGGCATCGCGAGCGCGCTGCTCGGCTCCGCCGACATCGTGGCCGACCCGGCCCACCTCGCCGGGGACTTCACCCGCATGATGGAGAACGTCATGGGCAAGGAGGTCGCGGATGTCGCACTGCGCCTGTGGACCCCGGTCGGGGTGGAGATCCAGTACGTCAAGCAGGTCGCGCCCGCCGTCCAGGACCTGACCGCCCGCCGCACGGAGGCGGGGCCGCGCGCCGGCGACTACCCGACCGGCTCCTGGGGCGACGAGTCCCGCGAGTACCACGTGTGCGTCCGCGTCCCGAGTGCGGGCGTGGGCCAGGAGATGCTCGCGGCCCGCGCCACGCTCGTCCAGCCGGGAACGGCGGGCGAGCCCGCCGCCGTCCTCGCCCAGGGGCTGGTGCGGGCGGTGTGGACGGACGATCTGGCCGCCTCCACCGCCATCAACCCGCAGGTCGCCCACTACACCGGGCAGGCGGAACTGGCGCAGGCTATCCAGCAGGGCCTGGAAGCCCGCAAACTGGGCGATGTTGACGGGGCCACGGCCAAGCTCGGCCGCGCCGTGCAGCTGGCGAATGTCTCCGGAAATGCCGACACCGCACGACTCCTGTCGAAGGTGGTGGATGTCGTGGATGCCGCTGCGGGTACTGTGCGGCTGAAAGCGAAGGTGGCCGACGCGGACGAGATGACTCTCGAAACGCGTTCGACGCAGACCGTCCGAGTGAAGAAGACCTGACGCGATGACGCAGGGAGAAAGGGGAAGCGCCGCCATGCCGACCTGCCCGAACGGGC
This sequence comes from Streptomyces sp. NBC_01546, assembly GCF_045208355.1. Lineage (NCBI taxonomy): Bacteria > Bacillati > Actinomycetota > Actinomycetes > Kitasatosporales > Streptomycetaceae > Streptomyces > Streptomyces sp. NBC_01546. The sequence goes on along the minus strand of NZ_CP109379.1, from coordinate 5,276,491 downwards.
ACCAGTCCGCCTCCGAGGACTGGTGCGAGGTCTGCGGCCACCGCATGGCTGCCCCCGAAGGCCCCCCTGCGGCGCCTTCCTACGGCTACGGCTACCCCCCGACCGCCGGTGAGCCGACCGCCCAGGCCGAGCTCTGCCCGCAGTGCCGGACCCCGCGCGAGGCCATGGCCCCGTTCTGCGAGGAGTGCCGGTACAACTTCCTGACGCGTTCGGCGACTTCGTACGCCCCGCTCGCCCCGGAGACCGGGGCCCAGGGGACCGCCGCCGCGGCCCCGTCCACGCCTCCGCCGCCCGTGGCGTACGCGCAGGACCACTTCGAGTACCAGGGCTCCCGACCCTCCCGGGTCAACCGGCCGGCCGAGCCGCTCCAGCGCGAGGACGACTGGCTGCTGCCGCCTCCGGCGCACGAGCCGCCGCCGCAGCCCCAGTACCAGCAGCAGCCCCCGCCGCCGCCTCAGCGGGAGTACCAGCAGGAATACCAGCACCAGCCCCCGCAGCAGTACCAGCCGCCCCAGCAGCAGCACCAGCCTCCCCAGCACCAGTCCTTCCCGCCCCAGGGCGGCTCCTGGACCGCGACGATCGGCCCCGACCGCTCGTACTTCATGGCGATGATGCAGCGCAGCGGTCCCGAGGCGGCCGGGCTCAACCTGCCCGCGTACTCCCCGGAGCAGCACCTGCCGCTCGCCGGCGGCCAGATCACCATCGGCCGCCGCCGCGCCTCCACGGGCGAGTCCCCCGACATCGACCTGTCGGTGCCCCCGGAGGACCCGGGCGTTTCCCACCAGCACGCGGTCCTGGTCCAGCAGCCCGACCTCAGCTGGGCGGTGGTGGACCAGAACTCCACCAACGGCACCACCATCAACGGCGGCGAGGAGCCGATCCAGCCCTACGTCCCGGTCCCGCTCACCGACGGCGACCGCGTGCACGTCGGAGCCTGGACCACGATCACCATCCGCCGGGGCTAGTCCGGCCGCGCAGTTCAGCCGCCCGTTTCCCCCAGGGGCCACACGTACGGGCCCTGGGGGTCGTCGAGCCACGCCCACTGGCCCTCGGCGCTGACGGTGACCCCGAAGCGCTCACGGGACGGCCGGTCCTCGCCGCGCCACAGGTCCAGGGCCTCCCGGGGGTGCAGGACGCCCTCGGTGAGCACGAGCATGAACTGGAAGCGCTCGTTCTCCACCAGCTCGTACGGGAGCCCGTGCGGCACCCCGGCGACCGGCTCCCGCGGCGGCGCCGCCGTGGCCCCGCGCAGCGGCACGAAGTACGCCGGGGTGTGCAGGAAGCGGCCCTCGGCGAAGTCGGCGTCGCGGACCGTGAGGGCGATCAGCCCGGTGGACAGCGGGGCCAGGATCCGCGCCCCGGGCCGGCACTGGGCCGTCCAGGCGTGCGGGACCATCGGCAGCGTGCAGGTCACCAGGATCCGGTCGAACGGGGCCCGGGAGGGGCAGCCGCGCGCCCCGTCCCCGGTGACCACAACCGGGTGGTAGCCGACCTCGGCCAGGTGTGTCCGCGCGGACTCGGTGATCTCCTCGTCGAGGTCCACGGTGGTGACGAGGTCGTCGCCGAGCCGGTGGCAGAGCAGGGCGGCGTTGTATCCGGTGCCCGCGCCGATCTCCAGCACGTTGTCGCCGTCGCGCACCTCCAGCGCCCGGAGCATCTTCGCCATCAGCGAGGGCTGGCTGCTGGAGGAGACCAGCTGGCCGTCGCGCAGCCGGGTCGCGAGCGGGGTGTCGGCGTAGACCCCGCGCAGCCAGCGGGCCCGCTGCTCGGGATCGGGGTCCTGCGCCCAGAGCCGTTCGTGGCCCGCTCCGCGGCCGGTCCAGAAGTAGGGGACGAAGACGTGCCGGGGCACGGCTGCGAAGGCCGCCCGCCAGGCCTGGTCCTCCAGTACCCCGGCGGCGGTCAGCTCCCGCACCTGGGCGGCGTGCGCGGTCTCGCGCAGGTCCCGTACCTCGGTGGTGCGTGCGGTGTGTGCGCCCATGCCTCCACTGTCCTGCGCGCGGCCGTCGCGGGCGAATGCGGGGGTCCTAGGGCCCCGGTCCTCCGTCCGGGCGTCTGAGACGATGGTCGGGTGAATGAGATTCCGCGGGGCACGCTTCAGGAGCAGACCTTTTACGAGCAGGTGGGCGGCGAGGAGACCTTCCGCCGTCTCGTCCGGCGCTTCTACCAGGGGGTCGCGGAGGACCCGCTGCTGCGTCCGATGTACCCGGAGGAGGACCTGGGCCCGGCCGAGGAGCGGTTCACGCTGTTCCTGATCCAGTACTGGGGCGGCCCGACCACCTACAGCGAGCACCGGGGCCATCCGCGCCTGCGGATGCGGCACGCCCCGTTCCAGGTGGACGCGGCGGCGCACGACGCCTGGCTGCGCCACATGCGGGTCGCGCTGGACGAGCTGGGGCTGGCCCCGGAGCACGAGGCCCAGCTGTGGAAGTACCTGACCTACGCCGCCGCGTCGATGATCAACACGGCGGGCTAGACCTCACGGGCGACCTTCCGGGGGACCTGCCGGCTCAGACCGGCCGGACCTGGAGGGCGCCCAGGCCGACGGCGCCGCCGGGGCGGCGCATGGCGACGGAGCCGTACGGGGTACGCAGGCGCAGCCAGCTCCCGGCGGCGAGCAGGGCCACCGGGTCGGGGCCTGCGGGGGTGGCGGCGGGCACGGTGGACCGCACCGGCCGCAGGAAGCCCAGGGACTGCGCGGCGTGCACGGCGCGCAGCGGGAGTTCGGTGTCGCCCAGCGTGCGGGACCAGATCTCACGGCCGATGCGGTCGCGCTCGGAGCGGGTCCGGTGCTGCGCGGGCAGGGCCTCGTCGCGGGCGCGGAACTCGGCGACGGCGCCCGCCACGGCCGCCCGCATCTCCTCGGGCGCGGGCAGCCCGGCCAGTTGCCGCCAGCCCCCGCGGGGCGGGAGCACCCCGGCCCAGGGCGGGCCGGTGACCGGCCCGGGCACGGTGGCCTCGGCCGCTGCCTCGTCCACCGTTTCCAGGAACTCTCCGGCGGAGACCGTCAGGTCCAGCGGGGTGGCGAGGGGTGCGGCGAGCCGCACCGTACGGATGGCCAGGACCTCGAAGGACGGCGGCCGGCCGAAGACGGCGAGCGCGCCGCCTCCGCCCTGCAGGCGGACGGCGGCGGCGCGGTCGTAGTGCACCAGCCGGCCCAGGAAGGCGGCGAGGTCCGCCGCCTCCCCGGAGTCGGCGAAGTGCAGCCGTTCGTTCATGCCGCGAGGCGTCCTTCCGAGCCGGCAGCCGGCTTGCCCGGCGTGTCGAGGTACTTCTCCAGGAAGTACCTCTCCTCGGCCGTGATGCGGCGGGGCCGCCCCTCGGCGAGGTTGTAGGGCACGACCACGGTCGAGGCGCGCACGTAGACCTTCTCGGGCGCCTCGTCGGTCGCCTCGTCCTTGACCTCGTAGCCGATGGTCAGGGACGCGGCGCCTATCCGGGTCACCCAGGACTCGATGAGCACCGGCTCGTGACGGTGCACGAGGGGCAGCTTGTAGTCGATCTCGTGACGGGCCACGACGGACCCGCCCGTGAAGGACTCGCTGCCCTCCCCCGGCGCCAGCCGGAACATGAAGTCGATCCTCGCCTCCTCCAGGTAGCGGAGGAAGACCACGTTGTTCACGTGGCCGAAGGAGTCCATGTCCGACCAGCGCAGGGGGCACCGGTAGTGGTGTCTTGCCATGGTGCGGGCCTCAGCCTCGGGTGAGCTTCTTGTAAGTGGCACGGTGCGGGCGGGTGGCGTCCGCACCGAGACGCTCGACCTTGTTCTTCTCGTACGACTCGAAGTTGCCCTCGAACCAGTACCACTTGGAGTCGCCCTCGTACGCCAGGATGTGCGTGGCGACCCGGTCGAGGAACCAGCGGTCGTGGGAGATGACCACGGCCGCACCGGGGAACTCGAGCAGCGCGTTCTCGAGCGAGGACAGGGTCTCGACGTCGAGGTCGTTGGTGGGCTCGTCGAGGAGCAGCAGGTTGCCGCCCTCCTTGAGCGTCAGCGCCAGGTTGAGGCGGTTGCGCTCACCACCGGACAGGACGCCGGCCGGCTTCTGCTGGTCCGGGCCCTTGAAGCCGAAGGCGCTGACGTACGCGCGGGACGGCATCTCGACCTGGCCCACGTTGATGTAGTCCAGCTCGTCCGACACGACCGCCCAGAGGGTCTTCTTGGGGTCGATGTTGGCGCGGGACTGGTCGACGTAGCTGATCTTGACGGTGTCGCCGACCTTGACGGAGCCGGAGTCCGGCTCCTCCAGGCCCTGGATCATCTTGAAGAGCGTGGTCTTGCCGGCGCCGTTCGGGCCGATGATTCCGACGATGCCGTTGCGCGGCAGCGTGAAGGACAGGTCGTCGATGAGGACCTTGTCGCCGAACGCCTTCGAGAGGTTGTTGACCTCGACCACGATCGAGCCCAGACGCGGGCCCGGCGGGATCTGGATCTCCTCGAAGTCGAGCTTGCGCATCTTGTCCGCCTCGGCCGCCATCTCCTCGTAGCGGGCGAGACGGGCCTTGGACTTGGTCTGACGCCCCTTGGCGTTGGAGCGGACCCACTCCAGCTCTTCCTTGAGGCGCTTCTGGCGCTTCTCGTCCTTGCGGCCCTCGACCTTCAGACGGGTGGCCTTCTTCTCCAGGTACGTGGAGTAGTTGCCCTCGTAGGCGATGGCGCGGCCGCGGTCGAGCTCGAGGATCCACTCGGCGACGTTGTTCAGGAAGTACCGGTCGTGGGTGACGGCGATGACGCAGCCCGCGTACTTCGAGAGGTGCTGCTCCAGCCAGTTCACCGACTCGGCGTCGAGGTGGTTGGTGGGCTCGTCGAGGAGGAGCAGGTCCGGGGCCTCGATCAGCAGCTTGCAGAGCGCGACGCGGCGCTTCTCGCCACCGGAGAGGTTGGTGACCGGCCAGTCACCGGGGGGGCAGCCCAGGGCGTCCATGGCCTGCTCCAGCTGGGCGTCGAGGTCCCAGGCGTTGGAGTGGTCCAGGTCTTCCTGGAGCTTGCCCATCTCGTCGAGGAGCGCGTCCGAGTAGTCGGTCGCCATCAGCTCGGCGACCTCGTTGAAGCGGTGGAGCTTCTTCATGGTCTCGGCGGCGCCGTCCTGGACGTTCTCCAGGACGGTCTTCGACTCGTCGAGCTTGGGCTCCTGCATGAGGATGCCGACGGTGAAGCCGGGCGAGAGGTACGCCTCGCCGTTGGACGGCTGCTCCAGGCCCGCCATGATCTTCAGAACGGTGGACTTACCGGCACCGTTCGGGCCGACCACACCGATCTTCGCGCCGGGCAGGAAGTTCAGGGTGACGTCATCAAGAATCACCTTGTCGCCGTGCGCCTTGCGCGTCTTGCGCATGGTGTAGATGAACTCAGCCAAGAGAAACCGTCCGGCAGATCGATGGGTGGGCAGATACACCCCATCTTGCCAGCCGTCCATACCTGCGGGCGAATGGGTAGGTCAGCGCCCCCTGGCCGGCACGGTCCCGTACCGCCCGCCGCGGCGACTTCTCGTGGGCCGCCCCGCGGCGGCGGCCCACGAGGCAGGATGCCCCTGAAGACGACGGGAACGACCGGCCGGGGGGCTCCATGGGGAACACGCTGCCGGCACTCGCCGTGGCACTGGTCGGCCGCGGTCCGGGTTGCCCGTCAGGCGGACGGTCACGCCCCCGGCCGGTAGACGGTGAGGGCGTCGGGGAGCGCGTCGAGGACCAGGCCGGGCGGGGCCTGGGCGTACTCGCCGTCGTACGCGAGCGGGGTGCCCGGCGGGATGTCGCCGATCCGCAGGCTGCGCAGCCGGGTGGCCGCGTGGACCGGGGAGCGGGTCAGGGGGCCGGCGAGGGCGGCGGCCAGCAGGCGGGGCCGGGGCGGCCGCCGCCGTGGACGAGGCGTACGTCGAGCAGGCCCTCGCCGAGGTCGTCGCGGCGGCGGGGGTGGGGCCGGTCCCGTGGTAGGTGCCGTTGCCCGCGAAGAGCAGCCAGACCTTCCGGGGCCGCCCGGCCAGCCGCAGCGGCACGGGGCGCTGGGAGCGCAGCACCCGCCAGGCCGCCAGCAGGGCGGCGGGGCCGCCGCCGATGCGCGGGGCCCAGCGCAGGCGGTGGCCCAGCAGCTCCGGGTAGGCGCCGATGCTGAAGGTGTTCAGGAAATGGCCGGACCGGCCCTCCGGTCCCGGGGTGAAGCGGCCCACGCCGATGTGGACGGCGTGCCCGGCGGCCAGGGCGCGGCAGGTGTCCTCGATTCCGCCGAGGCCGAGGTCCATCGCGAAGTGGTTGAGGGTGCCGCCGGGGAAGACGGCCAGCGGCACCCCCGCGCGCAGGGCGGCGGTGGCGGCCGCGTTGACGGTGCCGTCGCCGCCGCAGACCCCGAGGACGGTGGCGCGGGAGGCCGCCGAGTCCAGTGCGGCGGCGAGCTCCGGGCCCCCGCACTCGATCACCTCGGCCTCGGGGAGCCGGGCGCGCAGCACGTCGAGGCGCACGGCCGCGGCCGTGCCCGACGCGGTGTTGACCACCACGGTGAGCCCGGCCCCGTCGGGCAGCGCGGGCGCGCCTTCGGCGCGCCGCTCGGCCCCCGGCACGATCCTGGCCTCCTTGGCGTCGCGCGCGAGCCGGTCCACGACGAAGCCCGCGGCCACGCCCAGCGCCGCACCCGCGAGCACGTCGGAGGGGTAGTGGACCCCGGTGTACACCCGGGAGAAGGCCACGGACGCGGCCACCGGAGCCAGCGCGGCACCCCAGCCCGGGGACTCCAGCGCCAGCCCGGCGGTGAACGCGAAGGCCGAAGCCGAGTGCCCGGACGGGAAGGAGGTGGTCTGCGGCTGCGTCGCCAGCTGCCGCACGGCGGGCACCCCCTCCAGCAGCGGCCTGGGGCGGCGTACGGACCATTTGCCGACGGTGTTGATGGTCGCGGAGGCCAGCGCCAGTGAGGCGACCCCGCGCACGGCGGCCTTGCGGGCCCGGGCCGATCCGAAGGCGGCGAGCGCGACGGCGGCCCCGCCCCACAGCACCCCGTGGTTCGCGGCCCGCCCGAGCCTCGGCAGCACCCGGTCGGCCCCCGGCCAGTGCCGCCGGGCCACCACGTCGAACAACTGCCGGTCCCACCGCACGACCGCGCCCTGCCAGGTCAGCTCCTGATCAGCCATGGTCTGCCTCTACCCCGGGCACGGACCCGGACACCCCCTAGTGATCCTCTTCATCCAGGGGTCGCTTGCGGAGCAGGAGGACCACCAGGCCGCCCAGGACCACCAGGCCCACCGCCAGGGAGGCGATCACCGGGGTGGCCGCCGAGCTGCCGCTGGAGGCCAGCCGCTCCTCGTCCGGGGAGTCCGGTGTGGTCTGGCCGGTCAGGGCGGCCTGACCGTTCGGACCGCTCTGCCCGGCGGGCTGGATGCCCGGCTGCTGCCCGGCGTCCGCGGTGGCCGGCTGGACCGCCGGAGGCTCCGGCCAGACCGCCGTGGCCGTGGCGGCGGCCGCCGACTCGCTGGAGCCCGCCACGATCTGCGCCTGGGCCGGCACCCCGCTGGTGAAGACCCGCCCGACGGGAACCTTGGTCGCACCCTGGACGGTGACCGAGGCCGCGCCGTCGGGAGTGCCCGCGGGCACCTCGAAGTACAGCCTGGTGCCGTTGACGGCGGTGTCCAGCGGCCGCCCCTCGGCATCCACCACGCGCACCCCCATCGCGACGGCCGCCGCGTCCGGCACTACGGACACGCTCCGCGCCCCGGTCCGCACGGTCACCGGGCCGAGCCTGGTGCCGACCGCCCCGGACACACCGCCCGGGTCCAGCCCCAGCGAGGCCGGCGGCTCGGGCAGCTGCCCGGCCTCCCGCTGCAGATAGTCGGCCAGCTTCTCCGCCGACGGGTCCGCGGCCTCGACCTGCACCCCGTCCGCCAGCCGCCAGATCGCCACCTGGGTCCCCGCCGCAGCGCTCTCTGCGGTCAGCGCACCGGCCCCGGCCACTTTGGCGAGGCCGGCCAGATCGTTGAGCTGCGGGTAGGAGTGCTCCAGGACCCAGCGGATCCGGCCCGCCTCCCGCTTCCCGGCCAGCGGGCTGCCGCTCCAGCCGCTCTCCGTGTAGCGGGACTGGGGCTGCGCGCTGCCCTCGACGCCGACCCCGTACGTCTGGAGCATCCCCCCGCCGTCGACCCGCATCTCGTAGAGCCCGGCCGGGATGTGCCGGACCGACCCGTCACCGGAGTGCAGGACCGCCTGGCCGTACGTCTTCAACCCGTCCAGCACGGCGCTCGCGCCCTCCGGGGCCCGGGACACCGCCGGGTCGGAGTCCGCGGCCGCCCGGGCGGTGCCGGGCGCGGCGGTGAGGGCCGCGGCCAGCAGGGCCACGGCCAGCGGGCGGCGCGCGGAGCCCCGTACGGCCACGGGCGAAGGAACGGAATGCGGGACTGAATGATGAACGGAAGCAGGAGCGGAATCAGGAGCGGAGGATGCGGGAACGGCAATCGACACAGTCTTCCCCTTCGGGCCAAAGACCCAGGTGCCCGTGAGTACCGGGGAATCCTATCCGCCTCGAACACTCAGACCACCGCCGCCTTCTGAGTGGCCATCAGCGGCGTATCGGTCTTGACGACCCGGCGGAACGCGGCCGTTCCCCGGTTCAGATCGTGGCCGATGGCCGTGGCGTCGATCTCCGCCGCGACCCACCGGTGTCCCTCCGCGTCGGGCGAGTCTTCCCGCACCCGCAGCCGGCCGTGCACCACCAGCGGTTCGCCCACCGACACGGAACCCGCCAGATTCACCGCCAGCGTGCGCCGCGCCCACACCGTGTAGAAGCTGGTGGACCCGTCGGTCCAGGCCTCCTTGCGCCGGTCGAAGTACCGCGGCGTCACGGCGAACCGGAACCTCACCGACGGGCCGTTCAGCGTCTCCTTGTAGTCGAGCTGCGTGGCCACGTATCCCACCAGCGTCACCAGGGTGTCGTTCATCCCGGCCGCCCTCCCCCGCGATTCGCACCCGTACGGACCATCCGCACGAGGTACGCACCATGCTGGGGCCGACCGCCGGTTCCCGCTCCGGCCTGTGGATTACTGACGGGTTGTGGACAACTTCGTCCCCCCTGCGGCGACGGCGGCGTACTGCTCCCGCACCTCCCGGTAGCGCAGCAGCTCCGCCGCGACCGGCTCCAGCACCCGGCCCCGCCCGCACCCGGCCGCCGCCTGCCGGAGCCTTCGCTCCGCGTCCTGCCCGTATCTGCGCGCCGGTCCCCGCGCCGCGATCGAGCAGGCCCACTCCACCAGCGGCCCGCCGATGATGCCCGCCACCATCAGCAGTACCGGCGGCAACAGCTGCGGCTCCAGGACCCCGATGATCTGGCCCAGCAGCCACAGCCCGCCGTAGATCTGGAGGAGTGTCATCGCCGCCTGCCCGAGCACCGCCGCCGGCCACCACGTGGGCCGCGGCGGCTTGACGCTCGGCACCGCGACGGCCGCCCCGAGGGTCACCGCCAGTTCGTCCAGCGCCTCCGGGAGGCGTTCGGCGCCGCGCACCGCCGTCTCCCGTACCGCCTGCGCCCATGGTTCGGGCAGGCCCGTGACCGCCTCGTCGGCGACCGCCCGTACCGCCTGCTCCACGCGCTGACGCGCGGTCACCTCCTCCTCGACCGGCGCCTCCGGGACCGCCGTGCCCCTGCCGCCGATCGCCGCGAGGGCGGCCAGACCCGCCAGCGTGCGCGGGGCGCGGCGGCCCTCGTACCACCGCCACAGGCGCAGCCACGGCGTCCCGCAGGCCTTTCCGGCATTGCGCCGCCAGGCCCGCTCGGCCGCGACCCCGGCCGCATACGCCCCGACCGCCTCGGCCAGCCGGTCCTCGAACTCGGCGCGCGCCGCCTCGCCGATCTCCGGCCCGGAGTGCCCGTCGGCCACGTACAGCGGCCGCAGGCGCACGGCCGCGCGGTCGACGTCGGCGGAGATCCGCCGGGTGGCGGCGCCCCTCTCCTGGGTGAACTGTCCGAGCAGCTCCCGGAGTTCCCCGACGCCCTCGCCGGTCAGCGCGGACAGTCCCAGCACGGTGGCGCCGGGTTCCTCGTGCTCGCCGAGCGCGATGCCGTCCTCGTCGAGGAGCCGGCGCAGGTCGTCCAGGACGAGGTCGGCGGCCTCCCCGGGCAGCCGGTCCACCTGGTTGAGCACGACGAAGGTCACCTCCGCGTGCCCGGCCAGCGGCCGCAGGTACCGCTCGTGCAGCACCGCGTCCGCGTACTTCTCCGGGTCCACCACCCACACCACGGCGTCGACGAGCGCCAGTACGCGGTCCACGTGGTCGCGGTGCGCGCCGACCGCCGAGTCCAGGTCGGGCAGGTCGACGAGGACCATCCCGCGCAGGGCCTCGGCCTCCGAGGTCTCGCGGGGCCGGCGGCGCAGCCGTCCGGGGATCTCCAGCCGGTCCAGCAGTCCGGCCGCGCCGTCGGACCAGCTGCAGGCGATGGGGGCGGCGGTGGTCGGGCGGCGCAGCCCGGTCTCGGAAATCTGCACCCCCGCGAGTGAATTGAAGAGGGTGGACTTGCCACTTCCGGTGGCTCCGGCGATCGCCACGACCGTGTGCTGCGGTGACAGTCCGCGCCGCGCGGCCGCCTCGTCCAGTACCCGGCCGGCCTCGGCGAGGGTCTTGCCGTCGAGCCTGGTCCGGGACAGTCCGACCAGCTGGCGCAGTGCGTCGAGGCGCAGGCGCAGGGCCTGCCCCTCGGGACTGAGCGGGGGTGTGGCCGACTTGCCGCCGTCGTTGCCGGCGCCGGAGACCGCCCGCACGAGCGCCTCGTCGCCTTCGTCGCCTTCGCCGCACTCGTCGCACCCGTCGCACTCGCCGTGCTCGCCGAGCCCGTCGGCCGCACCCGCCCTCGCCCGGCGCGAGCGCGCGATGAGTCCGTCGTCCCAGCGGTCCTCGGTGCGGTCGGCCAGGGAAGTCACCGCGTCACCTCTCCTTCTGCAGTAGGGACAGCGCGGCAATCAGTTCGGCCTGCGGTTCCGGGGTCACTTCGAGGGCCTCCAGCGGGGCGAGCCGGCGGTCGCGTTCGGCGCGCAGCACCTGGTCGAGGTGGTCGCCGACCAGCTCCGCGCCCCGGTCGCGCAGCCGCAGCGCGGCCTGGGCCCCGATCCGTTCGGCGAGCTTCTCCCCGGCGGGCCGGGCCCGTTTGCCGCCGAGGAGGGCGGCGACGAGCAGGGCCGCGACGCAGTCGGGGTCGGGCGAGGGCTGCCGGTCGAGCCGTGCGACCTCCTCCTCCGCGAGTTCCTCCAGCACCCGCCGCCAGCGCCGTACGGCCATGCCGATGCGGTCCCCCGCCTCCCTGTCGGGCGTGGGCAGGGGCACCGCGCCGGCGGCCGGCTCGCGCCGCCAGGCGGTGGCGATCCGCTCGTCAGCGGCGGCGACGGCGCACTGGAGCAGCGCGGCGAGGGATTCGGCGAGCGAGTCGAGGAGTTCGTCGGCGCTCGTGTCGAGCGGATAGCCGCGCCACCGGGTCAGCGCGTCCCCGGCCAGTACGGCGCCCTGGTCGAGGCGGTTGCGGACGCGCCTGCCCTCCCGCTTGTACGCGTCCTCCACGGCCGATGTCAGCCGTACGGCGGCAGCGTGCTGGGCGGCGACGGCGGAGGCGAGTTCGGGCATCCGGCGCCCGAGGGAGTCCAGCGCGCCGAGCGCGGTGCGCCCGACGGCGTACTGGCGGGCGGCGGGATCCTGCGCGTGGTGGGCGAGCCAGGCGTACAGCGGCGCGACGGCGCTGGCAGGGAGCAGCCCGCCGCCCCCTGCCGACTCCGGGAGTTCGGGCACGGTGAAGCGCGGTACGTCGCCCAGCCCGGCCCGGGTGAGCAGGGCCCCGTACTGGCGGGAGACCTCGGCGAGCACCTGGTGCGGTACCCGGTCGAGGACGGTGATGAGGGTCGCCTTGTACTGCTTGGCGGTGCGCAGGAGGTGCCAGGGGACGGCGTCGGCGTACCGCGAGGCGGTGGTGACCATCACCCAGACGTCGGCGGCGCAGATGAGTTCGGCGGCCAGTGTCCGGTTGTCGACCACCAGGGAGTCGATGTCGGGGGCGTCGAGGATGGCGAGCCCGCGCGGCAGGGTGGATACGGTCTCGATCCGCATCTCGCGGGTGGCGTGGCCGGGGCCGGGGCTCCGGTCGTACCCCCGGGAGGTGACCGCGGGGGCGGGTTCCTCCTCCCCGTGCGGCACCCACACCCGCATCAGGTCGGGCAGTACCCGCATCCCGGCGAACCAGTGATGATCATCCGGATGGCAGACGAGCACCGGTGTGCGCGTGGTGGGGCGCAGCACCCCGGCCTCGCTGACCTGTCGTCCGACGAGGGAGTTGACGAGGGTGGACTTACCGGCCCCGGTGGACCCGCCGACGACGGCGAGCATCGGCGCCTCGGGCGCCTTCAGCCGGGGGACGAGGTAGTCGTCGAGCTGCGCGAGCAGCTCGGCTCTGGTCTGGCGGGCGCGCGGAGCGCCGGGCAGGGGCAGCGGCAGACGCACGGACGCGACCCGGTCGCGCAGGGCGGACAGGGCATCGAGCAGCTGAGGCCGAACATCCAAGGTCACCACATGCGAAGAATGCCCAATTTAGGACCATTTTTGAAGCTTATACGTCCTCTGCGCGCCGACCGCGACTCCAGTGGGACATCTTGGACACGACGGACGAGTGGGGCGCAGGCATAACGAGTGCACAACACCCAGGGCGCCGCGGCGCAAAAGCGATGCGAGAATCGCACCTGCCTGCGATTATCGGGACCGCTTCACCGAACCTCCACATCGTGGCACGCGAGTGAAGCAACCGGGACAAGGCAACCGGAGCCCTATCCTTGACCCGGCACGGACCGCAGTCTCACCCCCACCGGGGGCTCCAGGCCCACCAAGGCCACCTTCCGGCCCCCGTAGCTCAGTGGATAGAGCAGGTGCCTTCTAAGCACTTGGCCGCAGGTTCGAGTCCTGCCGGGGGCACTCTTTCTCCACCACCGCAAGCCCTCCCCCTGGGAGGGCTTTTGTGCAGGTCAGAGGGACCATAGCGGGATCCGTGTAGAACGGCCGTAAGCCCCGGATCCCCCCTGGGGAGAGGCCGGGGCCGTCCGGCCGGCGCGGGTTGCTGCGAAGCCAGCTGCGGGCCGCCGCGTTGGGGCTCAGGTCAGGAGCTTCTGCTTCGCGCGGTCGAACTCCTCCTGGGTGATGTCGCCCTTGTCCTTCAGGGCCGAGAGCTTGTGCAGCTCTTCCGCCGGGCTCGCGGACGGGGCCGCCGTCTGGCGGACGTACTGCTGGAAAGCCTCTTGTTGTTCCTTGGCCTGCTCCCGGTCGCGTTCGGCCATGCTGCGGCCGCGCACGATGAGGTAGATCAGGACGCCGATGAACGGCAGGAGGAGCACCAGGATCAGCCATCCGGCCTTCGCCCAGCCGTTCATGCCGTGGTCCCGGAAGAGGTCCGTGATCACCTTGAAGAGCAGGAAGAACCACATCACCCACACGAACAGCCACAGCATCGTCCAGAAGAGTTCGAGCAGCGGATAGTCGTCCATGCCGGGCTCCGATCTCCTACGCGGATCTCCATTACTACGCCGGGTCCACGGGCTTCGCACTCCGGGCCGTCAGCGAAGCGGCCCTCCACGTAGTCCGCCGTGCGGGGGTCGGAAGGCGTGGAGAACATGGCCGGGGTGGGGCCGTACTCGACGATCCGGCCAGGAGTTCCCTGTTCCGCGAGGAAGAAGGCGCACTGGTCGGAGACGCGCGCCGCCTGCTGCATGTTGTGGGTGACGATCACGATGGTGACCTCGTCGGCCAGGTCGCGGATGGTCTCCTCGATGCGGCGGGTCGAGGTGGGGTCCAGGGCCGAGCAGGGTTCGTCCATCAGGAGGATGCGGGGGCGGACCGCCAGGGAGCGGGCGATGCACAGGCGCTGCTGCTGGCCGCCCGAGAGGGCGCCGCCGGGCTGGCGGAGCCGGTCGCGGACCTCATTCCACAGGCCCGCCTTCGTGAGGCACTCCTCCACCAGGTCGTCCTTCTCCGAGCCCGCGACGCGCATGCCCGTGAGCTTCAGGCCCGCCGTCACGTTGTCGTAGACCGACATCGCCGGGAAGGGGTTCGGCTTCTGGAAGACCATGCCGATGCGCCGGCGGGCGTCCGTCAGGCGGCGGCCGCGGGCGTAGATGTCCTCGCCGTCCAGCAGGACCTCGCCCGCCAGTTCGGCGCCCGGGATCAGCTCGTGCATCCGGTTCAGGATGCGCAGGAAGGTCGACTTCCCGCAGCCCGAGGGGCCGATCAGGGCGGTCACCTGGCCGCCCGGCATCGTCAGCGAGACCCGGCTCAGGACCTTTCGGCCCCCGAACCAGGCGGACAGCGAGCGGGCGTCCAGGGAGGAGGCCCCGCCGGCGGTGGTCTGGGGCAGGGTGAGCGTCTCGGTCATGGGGGCCTCGATCACAGGAGGTTGGGCAGGAGCAGGGCGGCCTGATCGGACACCGCGAGGGCGAGGGCGGCCAGTACGGGGAACCCGACCAGCCAGGTGTGCGCGCGGCCCCAGCGGACCCGGGCCCAGGCCAGGGCCGCCGCCGCGAGCAGCAGGGCCTGGCCCCAGAGGATCAGCGGGACCCAGGCCGAGGCCTGGCCCGCCATGGGCGCCTCCTCGGCGGCCAGCCGCCCGGGGGTGCGGCCGCCCGACTGCTGGGCGGGCGAGAGCAGTTCGGCGTCGACCTGGAGCACGCCGCGGGGCATGTACGGGGTCCCGTCCCCGGTCATCAGGGTCAGCAGGCCCGCGTCCCCCGTCGGCTTGGCGGGCTGCGGGTCCCCGGCGCGCCGGACGCCGAGCACCCGGTACTCGTGCTCCCCCTGCCCCGTCGTGACGGTGAAGGTCTCGCCCCGCTCCAGGTCGCCGATGTGCCCGAACGGGCCGCCGTAGCCCGCCTGTCGGCCCATCAGGATGCTGGTCCCGGGCTGGCCCGGGAGCACGGTGTCGCGGCGGTGTCCGGGGCCCGACGCCAGCACGCCGGCGGTGGTCGCCTCGCGCACGACCTCCCATACGCCGATCTGCGGGATGGCGAGCAGCGCGACGGGCGCGCCGGCCTCGGTCGGGCCCACCGGGGCGGTGGCGTTGGCGAGCTTGTCGCGCAGCTCGGCGTACCCGACCCGGCGGTCCCGCTCGTGGCGGAGGTGGCCGAGCGGCCCGACCTCGGCGACGAAGCCGAGGAGGAGCGCGCCCAGGATGGCCAGGGCGGCTCCGGTGGCCCACAGGCCGGGCCCGGCGGTCGGAGCGGGGGGCGCCACCCGCCCCGCCGGAGCCTTCCGGACTCCGGCGGGGCCGGGGCGCACGTCCACCGGCACGGTGGAGGTGACTGTCATCTGTCCTTCTCCGGTGTTCAGTTGCCCGCGAAGGTCAGCAGGCCGCGGCGGCGGGCCCACCACACGGCCGTACCGCCGGTCAGGACCAGGCCCGCGGCGATCAGTGCGAGGGTGGTGGCGTCGGTGCCGGTGTCGGCGAGGCCGCCCTTGGCGCCCGAGCCCGTGCCCGTACCCGCACTCGTGCCCGCGCTCGTGCCCGCCGCCGTACCCGCGCTCGTGCCCGTACCGCCGCCCGTGACCGTGGTGGAGACGCCCACTCCGGAGCCACCGCTCGTGGTGGACGTGGGGGTGGGGGACGTGGAGTCCGAGGGGGCGGGCGTGACGGTCGGCGTCGGGGTCGGCGTGGAGGTGGTCGCGGTGCTCACAGCGGACCTCCCCCGCGTACGGCCAGTCCCGGCGCGTCACCGGCGCCGGGCAGGCGCAGGCCGCGCAGCCGCCGGGTGTAGGTGACCCCAGCGGCGACCTGCGCCTCGGCGGCGGCGGAGAGGAAGAGCTGGAGGCTGTGGCGGCACTCGCGCTGACGGCGGAAGGTGCGTACCGCCACGCCCACGCAGTGCTCGTCGAGGGTGAGCTGCCAGGTCCAGGCTCCGGTGCCGGCACCACCCCGGCGCCGGGGGACATCACCACGAGGGCGGTGACCTGCTCGGCCCGCGCCCGCAGCCGTTCGACGGCGGCGCAACAGGCGCCGAGGCTGTGGTGAACGTGCGGACTGCGGCCGAGCTCGTGGTTGTTGGCGCCGACGAGACGCCAGGTCACGGCCTGGGAACCAGCGCCCGGGCCGTGCTGCTCCGAAGCGCCCCCCGGCGCCCGGCCTCGTACGACATCCACCCACGACACGAACAGAAAACGTGGCCGAGACATCCGGGCCGCCTCCCTTCCCCACAACCGTGCGTGGCCTGAAATCAGCCACCCACCCATGGCTGCGGGCATGACAATCCACGGGGCGTAGGACTGGGGAGCACACGGAACGGTGAAGGAGAAACGGAGAACATGTGAACGCGAGGAGGGGGCGCGCGGGGAGCGCTCCTCGGGGCCGAGCCCGTGCGTCCCTTGGTGCGCGGGCGGTGTCGGAGCGTCCGGGCTAGGAGATCCCCAGGATCCGGACGGCCTGGTAGTACGTCCACGCGGTGCTGTCGCAGGAGCCTCGGCGGACGCCCGAGTACTGTGCGCAGACCCTCCTCAAGTCCGCGTGGAAGACCTCGTCCAGCCGGGCTTTGGCGGCTGGAAACAGACCTGCCGCACGGTGGTTGCGGTAGCCGAAGTCGTGGCGTGCGCAGGCCATCCGGAAGGGGAAGCCCAAGGGGTTGTCCGGGGAGCCGGTGCAGTAGTCGGTCGACCAGTCGAAGCCGTACGCGGCCCACTCGGTCCGCTTCTCCCGCGCCTCGGCCCACGCCCCGTAGCTCGCGGCGTCGGCTTGCGTCCAACGACTCAGCACCTGCGGCTTGTCGGCCGGGACCCCGGGGGCCGCCGCGGCGGCCGGCGCGAGGGTGAGCACGGCGGCCGCGGCCGCCGACGCGAGAGCAGGGACGATACGGCGGGCGGCACGACGGCGCATGGCATTCCTCGGGGCCGGGGGGTGTGGCGGGGCAGGTCGCCCCCGGCCAACTCCCCCGGGCGCCGGATGGTTACTGCGCGCGGCCGCCGGTCTGCGTCAGGGCCGCCGACACGGCCCGGGCGAAGCCGTCGGGGTTGTCGAGCATGATGTTGTGCCCGCAGTCGGGGAGGGACACCACGGAGACCCCCGCCGCCTCCAGGGCGTCGGTGCCCGGGAGCGGGCCGTCCGCCTCGGGCAGCAGGAAGCAGCGCGGAACCTTCAGTTCCAGCAGCAGCTCGCGCATGGTGGGCGTCGTACCCGCGGCCAGGTGCACGGCGCTGCGGTACAGGGCGGTGCGGCCGGCCAGCCGCATGGTGGCCCACCAGTGCGCGCCGACCCGGTCGCGTACCTCGGCCCAGCCGCCCGCCAGGAACTCCTCCTCGCCGTAGGCGGCGATCCCGCTGCTCCCGGCCGAACCGGGGGTGCGGGGCAGCGGATCCAGGTTGGCGTCGACGAGCACCAGCCGGGAGACCAGGTGGGGGTGCCGGTCGGCGAGCACGATGGCGACGGCTCCGCCCATGCTGTGCGCGATCAGCTCGGCGCCCTCCGCCCCGGCCCCGGTGAGGGCTGCCGCCAGCGCGTCGGCATGCGCCTCGAGGGTGTAGGAGAACTCCTCGGGCCGGTCGCTGTGCCCGTGGCCCAGCAGGTCGACCAGCAGTGAACGGCGCCCGGCCAGCAGGGGATGCACGGCGCTCGCCGCGAAGTAGGCGGGCGAGCTCGCCCCGAGCCCGTGCACGTACACCCGGGCCGGCTCCTCCCCCGGCAGCTCCACCCAGCGGATCCGGTCACCGTTCGCCGTGACGGCAGCGCTGTGCACGATGTACTCCCCCCGTGGTCCCACGTCCTGGTGCGGACGAGGATAGCCAGCGCCGCACGGCCGCATCCGCCTCGTCTACCCTCGGTCGGGTGATCGACTACGTGAACCGGCTCGGCGACGGCGCACCGCTGATCGGCCCGCCCCCCAAGGGCGCGGCCGTGGCCGTGTGGTCCCTGGACACCCGGCTGGACTCGGTCGCCGGACACCCGGTCGCCGAGGCCTCGGCGGTACTGGACGCGACCGAACAGGACCGGGCGGGAAGGCTCGTGCACCCCGCCGACCGGCACCGGTACCTCGCCTCGCACCTGGGCCTGCGCGCGCTGCTCGGCGGCTACCTGGGTCTGGCTGCCCACGAGGTCACCCTGGTCCGGGAGACGTGCCCGTGCTGCGGCGGCCCGCACGGCCGGCCCGCCGCGGCCGGCGGCGCGATCCACTTCTCCCTCTCGCACAGCGGCGACGTGGCCTACCTGGCCTTCGCCGGGGTGCCGGTCGGCATCGACGTGGAGGAGACGCCGAGCACGGAGGCACTGGCCGACGTACTGCCCCTGCTGCACCCGGCGGAGATCGCCGAGCTGAACGCCCTGCCCGAGGCGGACCGGCGGACCGCGCTGGCCCGCGTCTGGTGCCGCAAGGAGGCCTGCCTCAAGGCCGACGGCACGGGCCTCGCCCTCGGCTTGGTAGACCCGTACGTGGGCTCGGCCCCGGCCCCGGCCCCCGTCCCGGGCTGGACCGTCCGCGACCTCCCGGCCCCCACGGACTACGCGGCGGCCCTGGCCGTGCAGGCCTAGACCCGCCGGCCGCGTTCGACGGCGGCCGTCGTCTCGGGCTCGGTGAGCACCGCCCCCACGGCCTCGGGCGTCTGCCGCCACGCCGCGGCGAAGTTCTCCTCACCATGTGTCATCCCCGCATTATCGTGGCCGCCATGGACATCCGCCGGGCCCTCACCCCCGCCGAGCTCACCGCCGCCGAGCCCCTCTTCGACGGGCCCGCCCGCGAGGAGTGGGCCGAGCGCTTCCTCGCCGCCCCGGGGCATCTCCTGCTCATCGCCTATGTGGACGGCGTGCCCGCCGGGATGGTCTCCGGCGTCGAGATGACCCACCCCGACAAGGGCACCGAGATGTGCCTGTACGAGCTCTCCGTGGACGAGGGGTACCGCCGCCGCGGGATCGGCCGCGCCCTGACCCTCGCGCTCGCGGACGAGGCCAAGGCCCGTGGCTGTTACGGCATGTGGGTGGGGGTCGACTCGGACAACGAGGCGGCCCTCGCCACCTATGCCGCCGCCGGAGCCCGCGACGAGGGCGTCTTCGCCATGCGCGGCTGGCCCCTCACCACCTCGTAGCCCGCGCGGCGGCGTGTCGTGCCCCCACTCGGCGCACCCTCCGCGCGCCCCCGCCACCGTTCGCCGAGCATCGGCCACATGACCGCATTCGCCGCCCTCCTCCCGGCCGCCGCCCTCCTCGCGACGGCCGGCACGGCCACCGTCCTGCCTCCGCCGCACTTCGACGCCGCCGCTGCCGCTGCCACTGCCACTGCCGGGACCGCCCCGTACGTCGTCGTCCTGAAGGACACCGCCTCCCGCGCTCCGGCCCGCGCCCTGGCCGCCGAGGCGGCGGAGGCCGGGGACGAGGTCTCGGCCGTCTACGACACCGTCCTGAACGGCTTCGCCGTCCGCACCACCGCCACCCGGGCCGCCGCCCTGGCCGCCGACCCCCGGGTGGCCTCGGTGGAACCGGACGCGGAGTTCCACACCACCGACACGCAGCCCCAGGCCCCCTGGCCGCTGGACCGGATCGACCAGCGCGAGCTCCCGCTCGACGGCTCGTACACGTACCCGAGAAGGGCCGTCGGCGTCACCGTCTACATCGTGGACACCGGGATCAACGTCCGCCACCGGGAGTTCGGCGGCCGCGCCCGGGCCGGCTACAACGGGCTGTTCCTCCAGACCTCCGGCGACTGCAACGGCCACGGCACGCACGTCGCGGCGACCGTGGGCGGGGAGACGTACGGGGTGGCGAAGGGGGTCTCGCTCGTCTCGGTGAAGGTGGCCGACTGCCAGGGTTCCGGGCGTCTTTCGGCCATGATCGGCGGCATCGAGTGGATGGTGAAGAACGCCGCCAAGTCCCCCGCCACCCCGGCGGTCGCCAACATGAGCATGGGCGGCACCCCCAGCCGCGCCCTCGACGCGGCGGTCGCCCGGGCCATCGCCTCCGGGATCACCTTCGTCGTGGCCGCCGGCAACGACGGCAAGAACGCCTGCGCCGGATCCCCGGCCCGCGTCCCGCAGGCCGTCACGGTCGGCGCTACCGACGCCGAAGACCGGCACGCGCGGTTCTCCAGCCACGGCCGCTGCGTGGACCTCTCGGCGCCCGGCGTGTCCGTCGTCTCGGCCTGGAAGGGCTCCACCACCGCCACCGCCCGGTCCTCCGGCACCTCGATGGCCACCCCCCACGTGGCCGGAGTCGCGGCTCTGATCCGCGCCGACGGCACCGGGAAGACCCCGCAGCAGGTCGCCGGGGCACTGCTGCGCAGCGCCGTGCCCGACCGGATCACGGGACTCCCGGCAGGCACCCCGAACCTCCTGCTCCACACCCCCACCGAACGCTGAGGGCCCCACCGACCAGTCGGTATCCGACGTGTCATCAGACCCGCCCTGATGGCACATCAATTTCTGTGTGCTTCGGGCGAAAACAAGTCATTGACTTCTCATCACGGCGACGCGTCAATGTCGGCCACCGCACCGGCTCGACCTCCCCCACACAGCGGGTGGGGGGAGGGGTTCGTCATGACGAAGGAGTCGCGACCCAGTGAGTACGAATACGCTCAGACGAAGAGTGCTGGCCGGGGCAGGAGCCCTTTCCCTGGCCCTGACGGGCGGTGTGGTGGGCCTGGCCGGCTCCGCGCAGGCCGCGACGAAAACCACCCCCGTCTTCGAGAACTGTGACGCCCCGGCCCCGCAGGCGGACGGTTCGGGCAACCAGAACTACACGATCACCCTGCCCGACGGCGCGAAGGCCGGCGACGTCGTCCCGATCACCATCGACCCGGGTGCGAGCCCGCTGGTCCCGGGCTTCTCCGTCACGACGGTGAACACCTCCAAGATCACCCTCAAGGTCGGGGCGACCACCCAGGTGGTCACCAGTCCGCCCGAGACGGTCAGCGTCGTGGCCGGGCAGCCGCTCGACCCCAAGGCCTTCTCCGGAACCATCAAGATCCCCGACGGCACCGAGGGCACCACGGTCAATGTCGCCCTCGACCTGGCGGTGACCGACGCGGACCTCTCCGGTTCGATCTTCACGACCACCTGCACTCCGGCGCCGCGCCCCAGCGCCTCCCTCGGCTCGGTCGCCGTGGAAGCCCTGCCCAAGGACCCGGTCACCACCAAGCTGGCGCCCAACAGCGGCCCGGCGGGCACCGCCGTCGTCGCCACCGGCGCCAACTTCCCGGCCGGCCCCGTCACCTGCTCCGCCCTGCTCGCGGGCGCGGCGACCGGTGACACCGGTGCGGGAACGGCGGACGCGTCGGGCGCCGCCACCTGCAACATCACGGTCACCAAGAAGGCCGACACGATCAAGATCGACGGCTCGATCACCCCGTACAAGGCCTTCGTGTTCCTGGAGGAGCAGGCGGGCGTGAAGAACCCGGTCGACGTCGAGGTCCTGCCCGGACCGCTGGCCCTCGGCCCGAAGGACGGCCAGCCGGCCGTCAGCTTCGGTGCGGTGACCATCAACGGCAAGTCCCAGTCGGTGGTCGGCGTCTTCAACGCCGCGACCGTTCAGGACTTCCGCGGCGGCTCGCTCGGCTGGGACGTGACGGCGACCCGTACGCCGTTCCTGAACCAGGCCACCGGCCACTCGATGGCGAAGGCGCAGATCGGCATCCAGCCGTCCTGCACCGTGACCAACCCGGACAGCCCGAGCACCTGCACCGCGGGCACCCCCGGCGCGATCTCCGAAACCCCGATGAAGGTGGCTTCCCAGGCGGCCGGCGGGGATGAGCTGACCGGTGGTGAGTTCGCCGTCGGCGGCGCGGGGATGATCCAGCTCCCGCCGTTCATGTTCGCCGACACCTACCAGTCGGTGGTCACCTTCTCCATCGCCTGACCCGGTCCGACCGGTCCCAGGGTGGTGCGGCGCTCCGGCGCCGCACCACCCCTTCCCTCTTTCCGCGACGGCTGGAGAACCCGCCCATGCGCACCCGCACCTCTCTGTACGGTCTGCTCGCCGGCCTGCTGCTGCTGGGCGCGGGCCTGCTCCCGGCCGCCACCGCGACGGCGGCGGACAACGGCACCTGGGGGGTCTTCCCCACGCCCGCGGCGGGTGCGGCGATGACCGACCGCGCCTACTTCTTCCACCAGGGCGCGGCCGGGTCCACCGTCCAGGACAGCGCGACGATCCTGAACTCCTCCGACAAGGAACTGACGTTCCAGGTCTTCGCCACCGACGCGATGAACACCCCGGCGGGCGGTGCCTTCGCCCTGCTGCCGGTGGAGACCGAGCCCAAGGACGTCGGCGCGTGGATCGGGCTGCCGCCGGAGACGGCGACCACGGTGACCGTGCCGGCCAAGGGCCGCAAGGACATCCCGTTCACCGTGAAGGTCCCGGCGGACGCGACGCCCGGCGACCACGTCGGCGGGATCGTGGCCCTGAACACCGCCGTGGAGGGCGTGCAGCAGGAGGGCAAGGTCCAGGTCGGGGTGAAGCGCTCGGTGGGCGCCCGGCTGTACTTCCGGGTGCCGGGCCCGGTGACCGCCGGGCTGAGCGTGGAGGACGTGAAGGTCAGCCGCTCGGCGCCGCTGCTGCCGTGGGTCGGGGACGCCCGCGCCACGATCTCGTACGCGCTGGTCAACCGGGGCAACGTGGTCGTGGAACCGAGGGTGACGGTCACCGCCGAGGGACTGTTCGGACGCGAGGTGCTGAACCGTCCGGCCCGCGAGCTGAGGCTGGTGCTGCTGCCGGGCCAGCGCATCGAACTGACCGAACCCTGGCCGGACGCCCCCCAGTCGGACTGGGTGACGGTCACCGTCGCGGCCGGCGCCGCGGCCTACCCCGAGCTCGCCTCGGAGTCCGCGACCGACTTCGCCGCCGTACCGTGGCCCGCCGCGGGCGCGGCCCTGGTACTGGCGGGCGCGGCCATCGCCCTCTGGATGCTCCGGCGCCGCCGCCGCGCGGCCGGGGAACAGCCGGAAACCTCCCCGGACCTGGCCCGCACGCACTGACCGGCCCCAAGGCAGCAGGAACCCCCGGCCGGTGAGGGTTGGCCGGGGGTTCTGCGTACCGGGGCGACGGGCAGGCGTCAGTGGTTGCGGGGGAAGCCCAGGTCCACGCCCGCCGGGGCGTCCGAGGGGTCCGGCCAGCGGGTCGTGACGACCTTGCCGCGCGTGTAGAAGTGGATGCCGTCGTTGCCGTAGATGTGGTGGTCGCCGAAGAGCGAGTCCTTCCAGCCACCGAAGGAGTGGTAGCCCACCGGCACCGGGATCGGGACGTTGACGCCGACCATGCCCGCCTCGATCTCCAGCTGGAAGCGGCGGGCCGCGCCGCCGTCGCGGGTGAAGATCGCGGTGCCGTTGCCGAACGGCGAGGCGTTGATGAGCGCCACGCCCTCCTCGTAGGTCTCCGTGCGCAGCACGCACAGCACCGGGCCGAAGATCTCGTCGCGGTAGGCGTCGGAGTCGGTCTTCACGTTGTCGAGCAGGGACAGGCCGATCCAGTGGCCGTTCTCGTTCCCGTCGACCGTGTAGCCGGTGCCGTCCAGGACCACGTCGGCGCCCTGGTCGGCCGCGCCCTTCACGTACGAGGCGACCTTGTCGCGGTGGGCGGCCGTGATCAGCGGGCCCATCTCGGAGGTCGGGTCGTTGCCGGGGCCGATCTTGATCTTCTCGGCGCGCTCGCGGATCTTGTCGACGAGGGTGTCGGCGATGGAGCCGACGGCCACGACGGCGGAGATCGCCATGCAGCGCTCACCGGCCGAGCCGTAGGCGGCGGAGACGGCCGCGTCGGCGGCCGCGTCCAGGTCGGCGTCCGGGAGCACCAGCATGTGGTTCTTGGCGCCGCCCAGCGCCTGGACGCGCTTGCCGTTGGCGGAGGCGGTGGTGTGGATGTGGCGGGCGATCGGGGTCGAGCCCACGAAGGAGACGGCCGCGATGTCGGGGTGGGCCAGCAGGGCGTCCACCGCGACCTTATCGCCGTGCACCACGTTGAGCACGCCCGCCGGCAGACCGGCCTCGCTCATCAGCTCGGCCAGCTTGTTGGAGGCGGAGGGGTCCTTCTCGCTGGGCTTGAGGATGAAGGTGTTTCCGCAGGCCACGGCGAGCGGGAACATCCACATCGGCACCATCGCCGGGAAGTTGAAGGGGGTGATGCCCGCGACCACGCCCAGCGGCTGGCGGATGGAGGAGACGTCGACACGGTTGGAGACCGAGGTCGACAGCTCGCCCTTGAGCTGCGTGGTGATCCCGCAGGCCAGCTCGACGATCTCCAGGCCGCGCGCGACCTCGCCCAGCGCGTCCGAGTGGACCTTGCCGTGCTCGGCGGTGATCAGCTCGGCGATGGCGTCGCGGTTGGCGTCCAGCAGGGCGCGGTAGGCGAACAGCACCTTGGTGCGGGCGGCCAGCGAGGACTGGCCCCAGGTCTGGAAGGCCTCCTTCGCGACCTGCACGGCCGCGTCGACCTCTTCGGCCGAGGCGAGCGCGACCTGGGTGGTGACCTCGCCGGTGGCCGGGTCGGTGACCGGGCCGTAGTTGCCCGACGCGCCCTCGACGGTCTTGCCACCGATCCAGTGGTTGACGGTCTTCATTTGCCTTGCTCCTTCACAGATGGCGACGTCGCTGCGCGGCTTGCCGGTCGTACTCTTCACGGGCCGCGGCCGCCGCCTTGCGGGTCGCGGTCTCGGCCACAGGAACATCCCACCACGCCTGTGCGGGGGGTGGGCCCGACACAGTGTCGGGCGTTCGGGTCTGTGTGTAGACACATGTGGGACGGTCCGCCGAGCGGGCCTCTGCGAGGGCTTCGCGCAGGTCACGCACGGTACGGGCGCGGATCACGGCCATCCCGAGGGAGGCCGCGTTCGCCGCGAGGTCCACCGGAAGGGGGTCCCCGCCGTACGAGGCGTCGGGCCCCCGGAAGCGGTACGCGGTGCCGAAGCCCTCGCCGCCCACCGCCCCCGACAGGCCGCCGATGGAGGCGTAGCCGTGGTTGTCGAGGATGACCATCCTGACCGGGATGCCCTCCTGGACGGCCGTGACGATCTCGGTCGGGTTCATCAGGTACGTGCCGTCGCCGACCAGCGCCCACACCGGGCGGCCGGGCGCGGCGAGCGCGACCCCGATCGCGGCCGGGATCTCGTAGCCCATGCAGGAGTAGCCGTACTCCACGTGGTACTGGTCCGCCGAGCGGGCCCGCCACAGCTTGTGCAGGTCGCCGGGGAGCGAGCCGGCCGCGTTGATGAGGATGTCCGTCTCGTCGACCAGGGCGTCCAGCAACCCGAGGACCTGGGCCTGGGTGGGCGGGAGGTCCTCGTCGGGGGCGGCGAAGGCCCGGTCGACGCGTGCCTCCCAGTCCGCCTTCCCCTGCCCGTACGCCGTCTCGTACGCGGGATCCACCCGGTGGCCGGCGAGCTCCGCCCGGAGCTCGTCGAGCCCCTCGCGCGCGTCGGCGACCAGCGGCAGGGCGGCGAGCTTGTGGGCGTCGTACGGGTCGAGGTTGAGGCCAATGAACCGGACGGTCGGGTTCCGGAAGAGGGTCGCGGAGGCGGTGGTGAAATCGGTCAGCCGGGTCCCGGCGGCGATGACGAGGTCTGCCTCCCGGGCCAGGCCGTCGGCGGTCGCCGTCCCCGTGTGCCCGATCCCGCCGACCTCGGCGGGGTGGTCGTACGGGAGCACGCCCTTGCCCGCCTGGGTCGTGGCCACCGGGATCCCGGTGGCCACGGCGAACTCCGCCAGAGCCGCCTGGGCCGCGCTGTGCCGGATCCCGCCGCCCGCGACGATCAGCGGGCGCGCGGCCGACCGTACGGCCTGGGCCGCCGCGGCCAGCTCGGCGCGGTCGGGCCGGGGCCGGCGCACGCCCCACACGCGCTCGGCGAAGAACTCCTCGGGCCAGTCGTACGCCTCCGCCTGCACGTCCTGCGGCAGCGCCAGGGTGACGGCCCCGGTCTGGACGGGGTCGGTGAGCACCCGCATGGCCTGGAGGGCGGCCGGGATCAGGGCCTCGGGGCGGGTGATCCGGTCGAAGTGGCGGGAGACGGGCCGCAGGGCGTCGTTGACGGAGAGGTCCCCCGCGTACGGGACCTCCAGCTGCTGGAGTACGGGGTCGGCGGGCCGGGTGGCGAAGGTGTCGCCGGGCAGCAGGAGCACCGGGATCCGGTTGATCGTGGCGAGGGCGGCTCCGGTGACGAGGTTGGTGGCGCCGGGCCCGATGGAGGTGGTCACGGCGTGCGCGGAGAGCCGCCCGCTCTGGCGGGCGTACCCGACGGCGGCGTGCACCATGGCCTGCTCGTTGCGTCCCTGGAGGAAGGGCATCGACTCGTGGCCGGTCTCCAGGAGGGCCTGGCCGATGCCCGCCACGTTCCCGTGCCCGAAGATCCCCCAGGTGGCCGCGATCAGCCGGTGCCGCCGGCCGTCGCGTTCGGTGTACTGGCGGGCGAGGAAGGCGACGAGGGCCTGCGCGACGGTGAGTTTCATCGGGGTGCCTCCGCCTTGGGAAAGGGCAGCCGGGGGTCGATGTCCTGCCCCGGCCAGGTGGAACGGATCCAGCCGTGGTCGGGGTGGTCGCGGATCAGCCACTCCCTCATCGCGCCCGGACCGGCCATCACGTTGAGGTAGTACATGTCGTGCCCGGGGGCGGCGATGGAGGGCCCGTGCCAGCCGTCCGGGATGAGCACGGCGTCCCCGGTCCGCACCTCGGCGAGGACATCGGTCTTCCCGGCCGGGGAGGGGGTGACGCGCTGGTATCCGAGCCCGGGGGTGTCCCCGTGCGGGGCGATCTCGAAGTAGTAGATCTCCTCGAGCCGGGACTCCTCGCCGGGGTGGTGCTCGTCGTGCTTGTGGGGCGGGTACGAGGACCAGTTCCCGCCGGGGGTGAGCACCTCGACTGCAATGAGCCGGTCGCAGTCGAAGCCACCCGGGCCGGCGGCGGCGAAATTGTTGACCTGCCGGGAGCACTGCCCGGCGCCGCGCAGCTCGACGGGGACGGCCTCGGCCGGTCCGTACCGGGCCGCCAGCACCGTGTCGCAGCGCGCGCCGACGAGCGCGAAGCGGCCGCCGTCTGTGGAGGTGACCTCGACATGGCTGTCGCGCGGCACGTAAGCGAAGTCGGTGACGGAGTCGAACACCCCCGTCCGCCCCCGCAGTTCGAAGACTTCCGGTCCGCTGCCGGGGGCTCCGCCCCCGGACGGCCGGCGCCGGCCGTCCGGCGGGCTGGCTTGCCCGGAGGGCAATTCCAGCCCCGCCGGCGTTTGAGGCGCGGGGTCTGGGGCGGAGCCCCAGCAGCGGGCCTGGCAGGCGCCCGAGAGCGGGAGCACGATCCACTCGGCGTCCCCGCAATCGTGCGCGTACACCTCCCCCGGCTCCAGCGCCAGCACCCGCAGCCGCGTCCAGGCCATCCCCCACTCAGACACCACCGGCACGCCCTAGCACCTCCTCCACCTCGTGAGAGAACGGCATGGCCGTCGAGCACGCCAGCCGCGAAGCCACGATCGCCCCGGCCGCGTTCGCGTACCGCATCACCCGCTCCGGCTCCCACCCCGCGAGCAGCCCGTGGCACAGCGCACCGCCGAACGCGTCCCCGGCCCCGAGGCCGTTGACCACCTGGACGGGAACCGGCGGGACCTCCGCCACCGTTCCGTCGCGGTGGACCGCCAGCACGCCCTCCGGGCCCCGTTTGACCACCGCCAGTTCCACCCCGGTGGCGAGCAGTGCCCGCGCCGCCGCGTACGGCTCCGATTCGCCGGTGGCGATCGCGCACTCCTCGGTGTTGCCGACGGCCACCGTCGCCAGGGCCAGCGCCCGCTCGTAGTACGGGCCGGGCTTCTCTCGCCACAGCGTCGGCCGCCAGTCCAGGTCGAAGACGGTGGTCCCGGACTTCGCGCGGGCCTCCAGCGCGGCCAGTGTGGCCGCTCGGCTCGGCTCCTCGCTCAGGCCGGTGCCCGTCATCCAGAACACGCGGGCCTCCCGTACCGCCTCCAGATCCAGGTCCTCCGCCGCGATCTCCAGATCGGGGGCCTTGGGCAGCCGGTAGAAGTACAGCGGGAAGCGGTCGGGCGGGAAGATCTCGCAGAAGGTGATCGGCGTGGGGTGGTCGGCGACCTCGGCCACCCACCGGTCGTCCACCCCGAACCCCCGCAGCTCGGAGCGCAGGTACGCGCCGAACGGGTCCGCGCCGGTGCGGGTGATCATCGCCACGCGCCTGCCCAGCCGGGCGGCCGCGACGGCCACGTTCGCCGGGGAGCCACCCAGGAACTTGCCGAAGGTGTCCGCTTCCTCCAGTGGTACGCCGGTCGTCAACGGGTAGAGATCCACCCCGATCCGCCCCATCGTGATCAGGTCGAACGCCAACCTGTCGCCGGTCACAGTCAGTCCTCCCACTCGTCCCACCGTCTTCACCGTCCCTTCGAGCCTCGCACCCTAAGGTGGCCGCTATGACGTCCTCCCCGCCCGCGTTGACCCGTATCCGCGTCGGTTCGGCTCCGGACTCCTGGGGTGTCTGGTTTCCCGACGACCCCGCGCAGACTCCCTGGGAGCGTTTCCTCGACGAGGTCGCCGACGCGGGGTACGAATGGATCGAGCTCGGCCCCTACGGCTACCTGCCCACCGATCCCGCGCGACTCGCCGAGGAAACGGCCAAGCGCGGGCTGCGGGTCTCGGCCGGCACCGTCTTCACCGGACTCCATCACGGGCCCGCCGTGTGGGAGGACACCTGGGAGCACGTGTCGCGGATCGCGGCCCTCACCCAGGCCATGGGCGCGGCCCATCTCGTGGTCATCCCCTCCTTCTGGCGGGACGACAAGACGGGCGAGGTGCTGGAGGACCGCACCCTCACCCCCGGGCAATGGCGTGAACTGGCCTCCCAGACCGAGCGGCTGGGCCGGGAGGTCCAGGACCGGTACGGCCTGCGGATCGTGGTCCACCCCCATGCCGACACGCACATCGACACACCTTCGAACGTGGCCCGGTTCCTGGACGCCACCGACCCCGGCCTCGTCTCCCTCTGCCTGGACACCGGTCACTACGCGTACTGCGGGGGCGACAGCGTCCAGGCCATCGAGACCTTCTCCGAGCGGATCGGCTACCTCCATCTCAAGCAGGTGGACCCGCGGATCCTCGCCGAAGTGGTCGCGGAGCAGCTGCCCTTCGGTCCGGCCGTGGGGCGCGGGGTGATGTGCGAACCGCCGTCGGGGGTGCCGGCCCTGGAGCCGGTGCTGGCGGCGGCCCAGCGGCTCGGAGTGGACCTGTTCGCCATCGTGGAACAGGACATGTACCCCTGCGAGCCCGACCGGCCGCTGCCGATCGCCCGCCGCACCCGCGCCTACCTGCGCTCCTGCGGCGCCCGCTGACTTCCCGGGAGGAACACGACATGAGCACGCTCGGCATCGCCGTCATCGGTACGGGGAAGATGGGCGCCGACCACGTCCGCCGGATCGGGCGGACGGTCGGCGGGGCCCGGGTGGTGGCGGTGGCCGACCCGGACGGGGACCGGGTCAAGGAGGTCGCCGGCGCCCTGGACGGAGCCGGTGCGCACACCGACCCGGCGGCCGCGATAGCAGCGCCCGGGGTGGAGGCCGTACTGATCGCCTCCCCGGGGCCCGCACACGAGGAGGCGATCGGGCTCGCCCTGGAACGGGGGCTGCCCGTGCTGTGCGAGAAGCCGCTGACCCCGGACCCGGCGGGGGCGCTGCGCATCCTGGAGGCCGAGCAGCGCCTGGGGCGGCGGCTGGTCCAGGTGGGGTTCATGCGCCGGTACGACGCCGAGTACGAGCGGCTGAAGGAGCTGCTGGACGCGGGCGGGATCGGGCGGCCGCTCTTCCTGCACTGCCGGCACCGCAACGCCTCCTCGCCGTCCTTCTTCACCAGCGACATGCTGATCAGCGACTCCGTGGTGCACGAGGTGGACGCGGCCCGCTGGCTGCTGGGGCAGGAGATCACGGCGGTGTCCGTGTTCTCCCCCACCCCTTCCTCGGCGGCTCCCGAGGGGCTGCGCGATCCCCGGCTGGTGCTGTTGGAGACCTCGGGCGGGGCCGTCGTGGACGTGGAGATCTTCGTCAACTGCGGCTTCGGCTACCAGGTGCAGTGCGAGGCGGTCGGCGAGTCCGGCAGTGCCCGGATCGGTGACGGTCACGCGATGGTGGTGCAGTCGGCGGGCCGGTGGGGCGGCGAGATCGACCAGGACTTCACGGTGCGCTTCGCCGACGCCTACGACCGGCAGCTGCGGCGCTGGGTGGCCGCGGCCGCACGGGGCGGGGTGGCCGGTCCGGATGCGTGGGACGGCTACGCGGCCGCCGCCGTCTCGGAGGCGGGCCTCGCGGCCGCGCGCAGCGGCGTACGGACCCCGGTGGAGCTGGTCGAGCGGCCGGCCCTCTACCGCTGAAACCCTGCTGCCGCTAAGCCACTTGTGCACCCCTGTGCCGCATCTGTCACAGGGGTCGCCTTTGTGTCACGCATATCCGCATTACGCGGGTTTTCCGTCACAGGCGTTCGACAGCCCCTCCCCTGCCCTCACCTCGCGTCGTTCCCCGGGCACAACCCGAGTGATCGGCAGTGTCCACGCGCCGGCTCCCCCGACGGCCTCCCGGCCGGTCCCCGCGGCGTGGACAAGGAGGTGCGTCATGAGCGACCGACAGCTGTGGTCGTACAAGGAGATCGCTGCTCACATCCGGGTCCAGCCCGACACCGTGCGCTCCTACCGGAAGCACGGCCTGCTCCCCCCACCCGACCATGTGGAGGGCGCAAAGCCCTATTGGTACGCCGACACGATCCGCACCTGGGTGGCCCGCCGCCCCGGCAACCGGGGCCGCCGCGAGGACTGACCCGCCCGCGGTTGCGGTACGGGGCCACCCGGGGCCCCGTACCGCACCGCGGTCTTTCCCCTCAGCCCCCTGGCTGGGCCGCCCCGGCAGGCACCTTCTCCGAATCCGGCTCCGCCACCGGCGGCAGGGACTCCCCTTCGCTCAGTCCGAACCTCTCGTGGAGCCTGCGCAGCGGGCCCGGGGCCCACCAGGTTGCCTTCCCGGTCAGCTTCATGACCGCCGGGACCAGGAGGCTGCGTACGACCATGGCGTCCATCAGCACCGCCAGCGCGATCCCGAGCCCCAGCATCTTGGTGTTGGTCACCCGCGAGGTGCCGATGGCCACCATCACCACGGCCAGGATCACGGCCGCTGCGGTGATCAGTCCGCCGGTGCGGGCCAGGCCGGTGCGCACGGCCCCCTCGTGGTCCCCGGTCCGGTCGTACTCCTCCTTGATCCGGGATATGAGGAACACCCCGTAGTCCATGGAGAGTCCGAAGGCGATGCAGAACATCAGCACCGGCAGGGTGGTCTCGATGTCGCCGGTGGAGGTGAAGGAGAGCAGTCCGGAGAGGTTGCCCTCCTGGAAGACCCACACCACCGCCCCGAACATCGCGGTCAGGCTCAGAGCGTTGAGCAGGATCGCCTGGAGCGGTATGAGCAGGCTGCCGGTGAGCAGGAACACCAGCAGCAGCGTGGCG
The DNA here is from genome assembly GCF_045208355.1 of Streptomyces sp. NBC_01546. NCBI lineage: Bacteria > Bacillati > Actinomycetota > Actinomycetes > Kitasatosporales > Streptomycetaceae > Streptomyces > Streptomyces sp. NBC_01546. The sequence goes on along the minus strand of NZ_CP109379.1, from coordinate 5,245,095 downwards.
AGCACCACCAGAGCCAGCGCCACGGGCAGCTTCTCGGCTATCGCCTTCTGGGCGTCGACGAGGACCGCCGCCTCTCCGGTCACGGAGGTCCGGAAGTCCGCGTCCACCTTCCGCACCTCGCCGACCAGGTCCTGGGCCTGCTGCCCCACCGCCTCGCCTTCGGTGGCCACCGAGAAGTAGGCGTACCGCTCCCCGTTCGCGGCGCTCACCGGCCCGTCGACCCGGACCACTCCGGGCAGGAGAGCCAGGTGTTCCCGGTAGGCGGCGAGCTCGGCGGGTCCGGCCGCATCCTCGGTGAGGACGGTGACCGTTCCGCCGGGGCTGCCCGGGAAGGAGTCCCGGACCTGCTGCTGGACCACATGCGACTCCGCGGTCTTCGGCAGTTGCCGGTCGTCCACGGTGCCGAACTTCACGCCGAAGAAGGGCAGTCCGAGGAGCAGCAGCCCCGCCGTCGTGGCCACCGCGAACACCGGGGCCCGGCGCATCACCAGAAGAGCCACTCGTGCCCAGCCCCGTCCCGGTTCCGCCGGGGCGCCGGCCGGGCGCCCGCGCAGCCACAGCCGCCGCAGGTCCAGGGAGTTGACCCGCTCGCCGAGCAGCACCAGGGCCGCGGGCAGCAGGATCAGCGCGGCCGCCGCGGCGAGCAGAACCACCGCCACCCCGGCATAGGCGAAGGAGCGCAGGAAGTACATCGGGAAGAACAGCATCGCCGAGAGCGAGACCGCGACGGTCAGCGCCGAGAACAGCACGGTGCGCCCGGCGGTGCGCAGGGTGGCCCCGACGGCGGCCACCGGGTCCCGTCCGGCGGCGAGTTCCTCGCGGAACCTGCGGACGATGAACAGGGCGTAGTCGATGGCGAGCCCGAGTCCGAGCGCGGTGGTCAGGTTCTGGGCGAAGACGGAGACGTCGGTGAACTCGGTGAGGCCGCGCAGCACCGCATTGGTGCCGAGGATGGCCACGATGCCGACGCCGAGGGGCAGCAGGGCGGCGACGGCGCTGCCGAAGACGAGGATGAGCAGGACGAGGGTGACCGGCAGGGCGATCACCTCGGCGCGCAGCAGGTCCTCCTGGATGGTGGCGGTCACCTCGCGCTGGACCGCGACCGGCCCGCCGAAGGAGACCCGCACCGGACCGTGCTCACCCCGGAAGCGCGGGGCGATCCGGTCCAGCACCCCGGTGGCGGTCTTCTCGTCGCCCAGGACCCGGGCTGCGATGAGGGCCTGCCGGCCGTCCTCGGAGCGCAGGGCGGGCAGCTGCGTGCGCCAGTACGAGCCGACGCCGACGACCCCCTGCTCGGCGGCGAGCTGCGCCGTCAGCCGCTCCGCCTCGGCGGCTACGGCGGGATCGTCCACCCCGGCGGTCCCCGGGCCGGAGTCGACGAGCAGCAGCAGATTGGGCTGGGAGGCCGGGAACTCGCGCTCCAGCGCCTTGGCGGCGTAGGTGGACTGGGCGCCCGGGTCCTCCCAGCCGCCGCTGCCCATCCGTTCGGCGGCGCCGCCGCCCGCGAACACGGCCAGTGCCGTGACCACCAGGGCGAGCAGCAGCGAGAGCCGCGGCCGGGCCGTGACGAACCGGGTCCACCTGCCGCTCTCCCCGGACGACGGCGGATTCTTGACTTCGGACATGACTCGGTGTCCCCTTCACCGTGATTGCCAGGCCGAATAGACTTGGCAAACACGAGCAGTCGCTCGCGTTTCCTCAGAATGCGAGCGATCACTCGCGTTTGTCAATCACCCACGGGAAGCAAGGGATTGGATATGCCGGGGACTCCCACGGGCAAAACAACCCAAAGCGGCGAGACCGCCGCGCCGCGCCGCCGCCAGGCACGTGGTGAGCGACGGGTCTCCCAGCTCCTGGCCGCCGCCGCCGGGGTGTTCTGCCGTACCGGCTACGCAGCGGCCAGCACCAACGCCATCGCCCGCGAGGCCGGGGTGTCGCCGGGCACGCTCTACCAGTTCTTCCCGAACAAGGAGGCCATCGCGGTCGAGCTCGGCGGCCAGCTGCTCCAGCGCGCCCACGAGATGCACGGACAGGCCTTCCTGCCCGAGAACCTCCAGCGGCCCCTGCCCGAGCTGCTGGATGCCGTACTGGACCCGGTCATCGCCTTCAACTGCGAGAACCCGGCCTTCTGGGCGCTCATGCACGGCTCCGGCATCCCCGGCGCCATGACCCGGGAACACGAGGAGCTGCACTCCGGACTCACCACTCGGGTCGAGGGCGTCCTGCACACCTTCTGCCCGGAGGCCACGCCCGCCGAGCTCGCCCACACCTCGAACATGATCCTGGGCATCTTCAAGGCCTCGCTGGACCTGATCCTGGCCCACGAGGGCACGGAACGCGCCGCGTACATCGCGGAGCTGAAGACCGTCCTGCTGCGCTACCTGGAGCCGATGGTCACCACGCCCCACTCCCCCTGACCCGCTCCCCGGCCCGACCTTCCGCACACCGGCCCTCCCCTCCCCCGTACGGGCAGGCATGTCCAAAGAGCGGGCGCAGACACTCGCATTGATACCCCCTAGGGGTATAGTCTCGAAGTGTCGGGAGGACGGTGGAGTGACTCGCCGTCTTCCGGCGACCGCACACGCCCTTGAAGAGGAGAACGACATGACCGCCGAGACGGACACCCAGACCACCACCGTCTACCGCGTGACCGGCATGACCTGCGGGCACTGCGAGGGCGCGGTGACCACCGAGCTCTCCGCCCTGCCGGGCGTCCGCTCGGTCAAGGCCGTCGCCGCGACCGGCGAGGTCACCGTGACCTCGGCCGCCCTGCTGGCCGACGAGGACGTACGCGCCGCCGTGGACGAGGCGGGCTACGAGTTCGCCGGCCGGATCTGAGCCGATCCGAGCCTCCCCTTCGGCAGTACCCGCCGGGGCGCGCCGGCCAGCTCATACTGGTTCCATACGCCCCGGCCCTCCCCCTGGAGCCGGAAGATGACCAGCACAGTGCACGACGGACCCATAACGGCGGTCGAACTCTCGATCGGCGGGATGACCTGCGCCTCCTGCGCGGCCCGCATCGAGAAGAAGCTGAACCGGATGGACGGGGTCACCGCCACGGTGAACTACGCCACCGAGAAGGCGAAGGTCTCGTACGCGGGTGACGTACAGGTCGCCGATCTCATCGCGACCGTCGTGAGGACCGGGTACACCGCCGAGGAACCCCCGCCGCCGGAGCCGGAACCGGATCTCGACGCTCCGCGAGCGGAGCAGGCCCAGGAAACCGCGGCGGACGTACGGGACCCCGCGCTCGCCGCGCTGCGCCAGCGGCTGCTCGTGTCCGCCGGCCTCGCCCTCCCCGTCGTCCTGCTCGCCATGGTCCCGGCCCTCCAGTTCGACAACTGGCAGTGGCTCTCGCTGACCCTCGCCGCGCCCGTCGTCGTCTGGGGCGCCCTCCCCTTCCACCGGGCCGCCTGGACGAACGCCCGGCACGGCGCCGCCACCATGGACACCCTGGTCTCGGTGGGCACCCTCGCCGCCTTCGCCTGGTCCCTGTGGGCCCTGTTCTTCGGCCACGCGGGCATGCCCGGCATGCGGCACGGATTCGACTTCATGATCTCCCGTACGGACGGCTCCTCCGCCATCTACCTGGAGGTCGCGGCCGGCGTCGTCAGCTTCATCCTGCTCGGCCGCTACCTGGAGGCCCGCTCGAAGCGCAAGGCGGGCGCGGCCCTCAAGGCCCTGCTGGAACTGGGCGCCAAGGACGTCGCCCTGCTGCGCGAGGGCCGGGAGATCCGCATCCCGGTGAGCGCGCTCGCGGTCGGCGACCGGTTCGTCGTCCGCCCCGGCGAGAAGATCGCCACCGACGGCACGGTCGTCGAGGGCAGCTCCGCCGTGGACGCCTCCATGCTCACCGGCGAGTCCGTCCCGGTCGAGGTCTCCGTCGGCGACTCCGTCACCGGCGCCACCGTCAACGCGTCCGGCCGGCTGGTCGTCGAGGCCACCCGGATCGGCTCCGACACCCAGCTCGCCCGGATGGCCCGGATGGTCGAGGACGCGCAGAACGGCAAGGCCGAGGTCCAGCGCCTCGCCGACCGGATCTCCGCGGTCTTCGTGCCCGTGGTCCTGCTGCTCGCGCTCGGCACCTGGGTCACCTGGCTGCTGATCACCGACAACCCCACCGCCGCCTTCACCGCCGCGGTGGCCGTCCTGATCATCGCCTGCCCGTGCGCCCTGGGCCTGGCCACCCCGACCGCGCTGATGGTCGGCACCGGCCGGGGCGCGCAGCTCGGCATCCTGATCAAGGGGCCCGAGGTGCTGGAGTCCACCCGTCGCGTGGACACCGTCGTCCTGGACAAGACCGGGACCGTCACCACCGGCCGGATGACCCTGGCCGGGGTACATCCCGCCGAAGGGGTCGACGAGAAGGAACTCCTGCGCCTCGCGGGCTCCCTGGAGCACGCCTCCGAGCACCCGATCGCCCGGGCCATCGCCACGGGGGCCGCCGGACGGGTGGGCGAGCTGCCGGTTCCGGAGGGCTTCGAGAGCCTCGCCGGGCTCGGCGTCCAGGGCGTGGTCGACGGACACGCCGTCCTGGTGGGCCGCGAACAGCTGCTGGCCGACTGGTCGATCGCCTTGCCGGCCTCCCTCGCGCGGGCCAAGTCGGCCGCCGAGGCCGCGGGCAGCACCGCTGTCCTCGTGGCCTGGGACGGCGCCGCGCGCGGGGTGCTGACCGTGGCCGACGCGGTCAAGGAGAGCAGCGCCGAGGCGGTCGCCCGGCTGCGGGCCCTGGGCCTCACGCCGGTCCTGCTGACCGGGGACAACAAGGCCGTCGCCGAGACGGTGGCCCGCGAGGTCGGCATCGACGAGGTGATCGCCGAGGTGCTCCCGCAGGACAAGGTGGACGTCGTACGCCGCCTCCAGGCCGAGGGCCGTACGGTCGCGATGGTCGGCGACGGGGTCAACGACGCGGCCGCGCTCGCCCAGGCCGACCTGGGCCTGGCCATGGGCACCGGCACGGACGCCGCCATCGAGGCGGGCGACCTGACCCTCGTACGGGGAGACCTGCGGGTGGCGGCGGACGCGATCCGGCTGTCCCGCCGAACCCTGGCCACGATCAAGGGCAACCTGTTCTGGGCCTTCGGCTACAACGTGGCGGCCCTGCCGCTGGCGGCCGCCGGCCTGCTCAACCCGATGATCGCGGGGGCGGCCATGGCCTTCTCATCGGTCTTCGTGGTGACCAACAGCCTCCGGTTGAGGTCCTTCCGGTAGTGGATCGCCTTCGCATCCCTCACACATCTCCTTCACAGGAGACGCAGATCACAGTGATGCCAACGTAACCATCCGGGGTCGGCACGGGTCTAATGGGGCGGTGCCAGGAACGTCTTGGGGGACGTTCCACGGAGGTCTTGGGGGACGTCCACGGGCACCGGCCGGCCGGGACACGTGCCCGCGGGAGGCTTTGAGCGGCCCTCCCGATCCGAACGGGTCCCGGCAGACACCGACGCCCCGGCTCGGGTCCCGTGGGGGGAATCCGTACCGGGGAAAGGAAAGCGCCCCGACCGTCGACCCGTGGGGGGATCGACGGCGGGGCGCTTTTCGTATGTCTGTGCGCGAGCCTCGGGTCAGCGGGACTCGACGGGCACGAAGTCGCGCAGGACCTCGCCCGTGTAGATCTGGCGCGGGCGGCCGATGCGGGATCCCGGCTCCTTGATCATCTCGTGCCACTGGGCGATCCAGCCGGGGAGCCGGCCGATCGCGAAGAGCACGGTGAACATCTCGGTCGGGAAGCCCATCGCCCGGTAGATCAGACCGGTGTAGAAGTCCACGTTCGGGTAGAGGTTGCGCGACACGAAGTACTCGTCGGCCAGCGCGTGCTCTTCCAGCTTGAGCGCGATGTCGAGCAGCTCGTCGCTCTTGCCGAGCGCCGAGAGGACATCGTGCGCCGCCGCCTTGATGATCTTCGCCCGGGGGTCGAAGCTCTTGTAGACGCGGTGCCCGAAGCCCATGAGGCGGACGCCGTCTTCCTTGTTCTTCACCTTGCGGATGAAGGCGTCGACGTCGCCGCCGTCGTTCTTGATGCCCTCGAGCATCTCCAGAACCGACTGGTTGGCGCCACCGTGCAGCGGACCCCACAGGGCCGAGATGCCGGCGGAGATCGAGGCGAACATGTTCGCCTGCGAGGAGCCGACCAGACGCACGGTGGAGGTCGAGCAGTTCTGCTCGTGGTCCGCGTGCAGGATCAGCAGCTTGTCGAGCGCCGAGACCACGACCGGGTCCAGGTCGTACTCCTGGGCCGGCACGGAGAAGGTCATGCGCAGGAAGTTCTCGACGTAGCCGAGGTCGTTGCGCGGGTAGACCACCGGGTGGCCGACCGACTTCTTGTACGCGTAGGCCGCGATCGTCGGGAGCTTGGCCAGCAGCCGGATCGTCGAGAGGTTGCGCTGCGTCTCGTCGAACGGGTTGTGGCTGTCCTGGTAGAACGTCGACAGCGCACTGACCACGGAGGACAGCATCGCCATCGGGTGCGCGTCGCGCGGGAAGCCGTCGTAGAAGCGCTTCACGTCCTCGTGCAGCAGCGTGTGCTGGGTGATCTCGTTGCGGAACGACGCGAGCTGGTCGACGGTCGGCAGCTCACCGTTGATCAGCAGGTACGCGACCTCGATGAAGGTCGAACGCTCGGCCAGCTGCTCGATCGGGTAACCGCGGTAACGCAGGATGCCCTGCTCACCGTCGAGGTAGGTAATCGCGGACTTGTAGGCCGCGGTGTTGCCGTAGCCGCTGTCCAGAGTGACGAGCCCGGTCTGGGCCCTCAGCTTCGAGATGTCGAAGCCCTGGTCACCGACGGTGCTCTCGACCACCGGGTAGGTGTATTCACCGTCCGCGTACCGGAGTACTACAGAGTTGTCGCTCACGTCATCCCTCACCGACGTAGTGCCTCTTCTTCGAGGTGCCCTGACTGCCTCTACCTTCCCCCATTTGGCGCAGGAGAGTGCACTCGGGGTCGGCCTTTGGTGCTTTTGACGGCACTGAGTGCCGCCAAGCTGCTCATCCTGCCCCCTCCGCACCGGTGGTGGAACCCCAAATGATCGATCATCTAGGTGATGTTTCCCACCGGTATCCGGCCGGACAGCCTGGGCGCCACCGCCGTGTACCTCCTGCCTGCGGAAACGGTACGCACCGCCTGGCCGAGGGCCTTGCGGGACCCGACGAGGACGACCAGTTTCTTCGCCCTCGTCACCGCCGTGTAGAGAAGATTTCGCTGGAGCATCATCCAAGCGCCGGTGGTGACCGGGATCACCACGGCGGGATATTCACTCCCCTGGGAGCGGTGGATGGTGACGGCGTAGGCGTGGGCCAGCTCGTCGAGCTCCGAGAACTCGTAGCCGATCTCCTCGTCCTCCTCCGTCCGTACCGTCAGGCGCTGTTCGTCCAGGTCGAGGCCGGTGACCACGCCGACCGTGCCGTTGAAGACGCCGTTGGCGCCCTTCTCGTAGTTGTTCCGGATCTGGGTGACCTTGTCGCCCACCCGGAAGACCCGGCCGCCGAACCGCTTCTCGGGCAGGTCCGGCCGGGCGGGCGTAATGGCCTGCTGGAGCAGGCCGTTGAGGTTTCCGGCGCCGGCCGGGCCGCGGTGCATGGGCGCGAGCACCTGGATGTCCCGGCGCGGATCGAGACCGAACCTGGCCGGAATCCGCCGGGCCGCCACGTCCACGGCGAGCCGCCCGGCCTCCTCGGTGTCCTCCTCGGGGAAGAGGAAGAAGTCCGGCAGCCCATCGGTGATCGGCGGCACACCGGTGTTGATCCGGTGGGCGTTGGTGACCACGCCCGACTGCTGGGCCTGCCGGAAGATCCGGGTCAGCCGGACCGCGGGCACCGGCCCGCCCTCGGCCAGCAGGTCGCGCAGCACCTCCCCGGCGCCGACCGAGGGCAGCTGGTCCACGTCCCCTACCAGCAGCAGGTGTGCACCTGGTGCCACCGCTTTGACCAGCTTGTTGGCCAGCAGCAGGTCCAGCATCGAGGCCTCGTCGACCACGACCAGGTCCGCGTCCAGCGGCCGTTCCCGGTCGTACGCGGCGTCCCCGCCGGGTTTGAGTTCCAGCAGCCGGTGCACCGTGGAGGCCTCGGCCCCGGTGAGCTCGGCCAGCCGCTTCGCCGCCCGGCCGGTGGGGGCGGCGAGCACCACCTTGGCCTTCTTGGCCCGGGCCAGCTCGACGATGGAGCGCACGGTGAAGGACTTCCCGCAGCCGGGCCCGCCGGTCATCACGGCGACCTTGCGGGTCAGCGCGAGCCGGACGGCGTCGCGCTGCTCGGGGGCGAGGGTGGCCCCGGTCCGCCCGGCGAGCCAGCCCAGCGCCTTGTCCCAGTCCACGTCCCGGAATCCCGGCATCCGGTCCTCCTCGGCCTGCAGCAGCCGGCGTACCTGCCCGACCAGCGACAGCTCGGCGCGGTGGAAGGGCACCAGGTACACGGCGGTCAGCGGGTCCGGGCCGCCCTGCGGATCGGGCACGGGCTCCCGTACGACGCCCTCCGGGTCGGCGGCGAGCTCGGCCAGGCAGTCGATGACCAGCCCGGTGTCCACCTGGAGCAGCTTGACCCCGTCGGCGATGAGCCGCTCCTCGGGGAGGAAGCAGTGCCCCTGGTCGGTGGACTGCGACAGGGCGTACTGGAGCCCTGCCTTGACCCGCTCCGGGCTGTCGTGCGGGATGCCGACGGCCTGGGCGATGCGGTCGGCGGTGAGGAAGCCGATGCCCCACACGTCGGCGGCCAGCCGGTAGGGCTGGTTCTTCACCACCGAGATGGAGGCGTCGGCGTACTTCTTGTAGATGCGCACCGCGATGGAGGTGGAGACACCGACTCCCTGGAGGAAGACCATGACCTCCTTGATGGCCTTCTGCTCCTCCCAGGCGGCGCCGATCAGCTTGGTCCGCTTGGGGCCGAGTCCGGGGACCTCGATCAGCCGCTTGGGTTCGTCCTCGATCACGTCGAGGGTGTCGGTGCCGAAGTGCTCCACGATCCGGTCGGCGATCTTCGGGCCGATGCCCTTGATCAGACCGGAGCCGAGGTAGCGGCGGATGCCCTGGATGGTCGCGGGCAGCACGGTCTTGTAGTTCTCCACCGTGAACTGCCTGCCGTACTGCGGGTGGGAGCCCCAGCGGCCCTCCATGCGCAGGGATTCGCCGGGCTGGGCGCCCAGCAGGGAGCCGACGACGGTGAGGAGGTCGCCGCTGCCGCGGCCGGTGTCGACGCGGGCGACCGTGTACCCGGTGTCCTCGTTGGCGTAGGTGATGCGCTCGAGCACCCCCTCGACCACCGCCAGTTGCACGACCTGCGCCGCCTGCGCCCCGTTCGTTGCCATGACCCGAAGCTACCGTCCGGCGCCGACAGCGCGTCAGGCCTGTGGACAACGCCCGGGGATACCAGAAGGGGGTCCGGCCTCGCGGCCGGACCCCCTCACGGTTACCCCTCCCTCGTCGGACTTCCCGATCCCCCCAGATCCCCTCCCGGAAGTCCCGACGCACCGTACGACCCCCAATCACGGCGGAGGGTTGCACCCGGATGCGGAGTTTTATGTTTCCGTTACCCAACGCCCCACCCGAGGTGCCTGTAAATCGGCACAGAAGTAGCGTTTCGGGCATGAGCGAATCCTCATTCCAGAAAGACGTGCTCGACGAGCTCGGCGACGAAAAGCTGACCGAGATCGCCGGACTGCTCGACACCGACACCGACGGCGCCCGCGACACCGTCGAGCAGACGGTGAGCGCGATGACCGGCACCCTCCAGGAGAAGGCCGACGCCAATGACGACGACGAGGTCCGCCAGGCCGTCGCGGAGGTGGCCGAGCCGCCGCTGCAGGGCGTCGCGACGCTCGGCGGCGGCCTCGGCGGCATGCTCGGCGGCGGGATGATGGCCGGGGTGCTCGCCAAGGTGAGCAAGCCCGTGGCCAACGCCGTCTCGAAGAAGACGGGCATCCCCGCTCCCACCATCAGCCGGGTGATCGAGCTGCTGATCCCGGTGCTGCTGGCCGTGTTCGCCAAGCGCGCGGCCGCCGGCAAGGGCGCGGGCGCCCCGACGGCGGGCGGCGCACCCGGCGCCGCACCCGGCGCAACACCTGGCGCCACACCGGCAGAGGGCGGCGGCCTCGGGGACCTGCTCGGCAGCATCCTCGGCGGCGGCAAGAAGTAGCCCGTTCGAGGGCTCGCGCTCACCCGGGGCGCCTAGAGTTGGCGCATGGCTGAAAGCGTGCGGCTGCGGGACCCGGAACCGGGAGACCTGGGGTGGATCGTGCAGCGCCACGGCGCGCTGTACGCCTCCGAGTACGGCTGGAACTCCGACTTCGAGGGCCTGGTCGCCCGGATCGTCGCGGACTTCGCCCAGGACCACGACCCCTACCTGGAACGCGTGTGGATCGCCGAGCTGGACGGCCGGCCCGTCGGCTCGGTGATGTGCGTTCGGGAGGACGGCGCGCCCGGCACCGCCCGGCTGCGGCTGCTCCTGGTCGACCCGGAGGGCCGCGGCCGCGGCATCGGCAGCCTGCTGGTCGACACGGTCGTCGGCTTCGCCCGCTCGGTCGGCTACCGCGAGCTGGTGCTGTGGACCAACGACGTACTGACCGACGCCCGCGAGCTGTACCTGCGCGCCGGGTTCACCCTGATCGCGGAGCGGCCGCACCGCTCGTACGGAGCGAGCCTGACGGGGCAGGACTGGCGACTGCCACTGCAGGAGGGCTCCCCGCGCTGACGCCCGAACCGACCCCCGTACGGTTCGAGGCGCGCGCGGGTGCCAGCGAGGTGAGGCCCACGCCGCCGACCAGGAGCACGGCCGCCAGCCAGCGCAGTCCCGAGACGGACTCCCCGAGGACCAGGGCCGCCGAGGACATCCCGAAGACCGGGACCAGCAGGGAGAACGGCGCCACCGAGGAGGCCGGGTAGCGGCGCAGCAGGTAGCCCCAGGCCCCGAAACCGAAGACGGTGGACACCCAGGCCACGTAGCCGATGACGGCCGCCCCGGACCAGTCCAGGGCGCGCAGCGCGGCCAGGTCCCGCTCGGGGCCCTCCAGCAGCAGCGAGAGCGCGAACAGCGGCAGCACCGGCACCGTGCACACCCACACCATGAAGTTCAGCGCGTCCGGCGGGGAGGCCTTGCGGGTCAGCACGTTGGAGACGCCCCAGCAGGCGGCGGCCGCGACGACCAGGGTGAAGCCGAGCACCGGCCCGGACGTTCCGCCGTCCACGGCGGCCACCGCGATCCCGGCGAGCGCCACGCCCATCCCCAGCACCCGTACCCGGCCGGGCCGTTCGCGCAGGACGACCGCGGCGAGGACGGCGGTGAAGACGGCCTGGATCTGGAGCACGAGGGAGGACAGCCCGGCCGGCATCCCGGCGGCCATGCCGGTGAACAGCAGGCCGAACTTGGCGATGCCGAGGGCCAGGCCGACTCCGAGGATCCACTTCCAGCCGACCTTGGGGCGCCCGACGAAGAACACGGCGGGCAGGGCGGCGACGAGGAAGCGCAGGGCGGACAGCAGCAGCGGCGGGAAGTGGTCGAGTCCGATCTCGATGACGACGAAGTTGAAGCCCCAGACGGCGGCGACGAGCACGGCGAGTGCGGTGTGTACGGGACGCATGATCCGAGCATCGGCGCCCTGACCGTGTAGCACCAGCGCGGATCTCTTCCGGGATGGATGAAGCGTTGCTTACGATCGGCCCGGGTGCCACGATGGAGACATGCTCGATCTCGCCCGGTTGCGCGCCCTGCACGCCGTCTCCGTCCACGGCTCGGTCGCGGGGGCGGCCGCCGCCCTCGGCTACACCCCCTCCGCGGTCTCGCAGCAGATCTCCAAGCTGGAGCGGGAGACCCGCACCACCCTGCTCGAGCGGCGCGGGCGCGGGGTCGCACTCACCGAGGAGGCCCGGCATCTGGCCGACACGGCCCAGGAGTTGCTGGCGATCGTGGAGCGCGCCGAGACCACCCTGGAGGAGCGGCGCGGGCAGCCCAGCGGGCTGCTGACGGTGGCCGCGTTCGCCTCGGCGGCGCGCGGGCTGCTGCCGGGGGTGCTGGCCGATCTGGCCCGCCGCCATCCGGCGCTCGACGTACGCCTCACGGAGGTGGACCCGCACCTCTCGGTGGACCTGGTGGCCCGGGGCGTCACCGATCTGGCGGTGGCCCACGACTGGGACATCGCCCCGCTGCCGGCCCCCGAGGGGGTCGAACAGGCGGTGATCGGGGACGACCTCTGCGATCTGGTGGTGCCGGCCGGGCATCCGTTCACCACGCGGGACGTCATCCGGCGGGCGGACCTCGGCGGCGAGCGCTGGGTGTGCCAGCCGCCGGGGCGGGTCTGCCACGACTGGCTGGTGCGGACCATGCGCACCGCCGGCTTCGAGCCCGACATCGCGCACGTGGCGGAGGAGAACCACACCATCGTCGCCCTGGTCGCGGCCGGGCTCGGAGTGGCCGTGGTCCCCCGGCTGGGCACCGGCGCGCTGCCGCCGGGCGCGGTGGCCGTGCCCCTGGAGCCGGGCCCCGTACGCCGGCTGTACGCGCTGTGGCGGACGGGGGCCGCCCGCCGCCCCGCCATCACCGAGGCCGTGCGGACCCTCCAGGAGCACTGGACCGCGTAACGGGTCATCCGGGGGAACTCCGAGTGTCCGTCACTCATGGGGCGTAGCCCCGCAGTAGGGTCCGGCGCGTGCCGAACCACGCCTCCCGCCGGACCCTGCTCGCCGCGGCCGCCATGGTCGCCGTCGCGGGCGCCGGGGCCGCCTCCTCCACCGTGGGCGCCGATCGCGCCCCTGACGACGCGCGCAACCCCGGCCGCGCCCCCGGCCGGTCGGCGCGCCGCCTGCTGGACCGGATGAGCCTCGCCGAGAAGATCGGGCAGCTGTTCGTCTCCCGCGCGTACGGGCATGCGGCGACCGAACCCGACCCCGCGGACGCCGAGAAGAACCTGGAGCTGTTCGGCGTGCGCACCGCGGCCGAGCTGGTCTCCCGCTACCACCTCGGCGGGATCATCTACTTCGCCTGGGCCCACAACACCCGTACCCCGCACCAGATCGCCGCGCTCTCGGCCGGCCTCCAGCAGGCCGCCCTCGACTCCGGACCCCGGATCCCGCTGCTCCTCTCCACCGACCAGGAGCACGGCGCCGTCGCCCGCGTCGGCAAGCCCGCGACCCTGCTCCCGGGGGCGATGGCGCTCGGCGCTCAGCACGGCGCGACCGGCTCCGCCGACGACGCCCGCCTCGCGGCGCGCATCGCGGGGGCGGAGCTGGCGGCCATGGGCATCCGGCAGGACTACGCGCCGGTGGCGGACGTCAACGTGAACCCGGCCAATCCGGTGATCGGCGTACGGTCCTTCGGCGCCGACCCCGGCGCCGTGGCGGAGCTGGTCGCCGCCCAGGTCAGCGGCTATCAGGAGGCCGGTGTCGCGGCCACCGCGAAGCATTTCCCGGGGCACGGGGACACCGAGACGGACAGCCACGTCGGGCTGCCGGTGATGCGGCACAGCCGCGCCGTCTGGGAGGAGCTGGACGAGCCGCCGTTCAGGGCCGCGGTGCAGGCGGGCGTGGACGCGATCATGACGGCGCACATCGTCTTTCCCGCGCTCGATCCCTCCGGGGATCCGGCGACCCTGTCCCGGCCGATCGTGACCGGCATCCTGCGCGAACGCCTGGGCTTCCGCGGGGTGGTGGTCACCGACGCGCTCGACATGGCCGGGGTCCGCCAGAAGTACGGGGACGACCGGGTGCCGGTCCTGGCTCTGCTGGCGGGCTGCGACCAGCTGCTGAACCCGCCGGACCTGGGTCTCGCGTACCGCAGCGTGCTGGCGGCCGTGGAGAGCGGCGAGCTGGCGGAGGAGCGGATCGACGAGTCGGTGCTGCGGATCCTGGAACTGAAGGCGCGCCGGGGCCTGTTCGACGACGCGGGCACCTCGGCCGGGGAGGTGGACACGACCGTCGGCATCCCGGAGCACCTCGCGGCCGCCGACGCGATCGCGGCCGGCACGACGACGGTGCTGGCCAATCCCGCCGGGCTGCTGCCGCTGGACGCGTCGGCCGCCCCCCGGCTGCTGGTCACCGGAGCGGACCCGCTCTCCCCCAGCGGCACCACGGGGCCCCCGACGGCCGTCCTGGCGCGGGAGCTGACCTCCCTGGGCTGCCGGGCCACGGCCGTGCCGCCCGCCCGCGCGGCGGCCGCCGCGCCCGGTCACGCGGCGGTGCTGGTGTGCACGTACAACGTGCCCGAGGGGGAGGACCCGCAGCGCACCCTGGTGGCGAGCCTGCTGGCCACCGGAGTGCCGGTCATCGCGGTGGCGATCCGCAATCCGTACGACGCGGCCCGGCTGCCGGCCTGTGCGGCGGAGGTGGCCACGTACTCCTGGACGGATGTGGAGATGCGGGCGGCCGCCCGGGTGCTCACCGGTGCGGTACGGCCGGCCGGCCGCCTTCCGGTTCCGGTGCCGGGCCGCTACCCGCTGGGCCACGGGCTGACGTACTAGACGTCTGCCCGCGGCCCGACGGGGAACGGGGCTACGGCCGCAGCTGCGGCTCGCGCTCCAGGTCGCGCTGGTCGAGCTGCGCGTCCGGCGCGGCCAGCGGCGCCGCCTTCGCCTCGTCGGCGATCGCGGCGGCCGGGGACACCCCGGCCCACTGGAGGATCTTCGCGGTCGCGAGGGCCTTCTCGCCGTCGAGCAGCTTGGCGACGTTGGCCCCGTGGTTGGCGCCCGGCGCGATCATCACGTAGCTGTCGCGCACCCCGTAGCCGAGGTGGAACGGCTCGGCGCCCCACGGGTCGTTCTGCCCGTACACGAACAGCATCTGGTCCGCGTTGTTGCGCACCCAGTTGTCGACGTCCTTCATGACTCCCGGCTGGAAGGTCATGGGGATGTCGCGGGGCACGAAGTTGCGCGGCGGCTGGTAGCCGTAGCGGCTCAGGTTGCCCAGGTGGGGCTGCTTGATGTCGGGCGAACCGAGCTGCGTGCCCGCCTGGTAGTAGTACGGCGTGTACGTCTCCACGCCCTGGTCGGCGTAGGCGGAGAAGCCCGAGATCGCGTCGACCGTGTCCCAGATCTCCTGGTCGCTCGCGGTGGCGGCGGCCGGGATGGAGGCGCAGTCGGCGAGCAGGCTGTACTGCCAGAAGGCCCACACGTAGTCGAGGACGACGGCCTCGTAGGCCTTGTCGAGGTTCCCGACGGTGGTGAAGGTCCAGCCGTTCTCGGCGGCGGCGGCCGCGTACTTGGCCTCCAGCGGCTCGCGGCGTACGAGCGCCTCGCGCTGCACCGCGTTCAGCTTGTCGCGGCACTCCTTGGTGCCGACCTTGCTGAAGAACCGGTCGTAGGCCGAGTCCTCGTTGTTGACGACGTCGTTGGGCGCGACGTAGGCGACGACACCGTCCATGTCGCGCGGGTAGAAGCGCTCGTAGTACGTCGCCGTCATACCGCCCTTGCTGCCGCCCGTGGCCAGCCAGTTCTTGGTGTAGATCTTCTTCAGGGCGCCGAAGATGCGGTGCTGGTCGCTGGCGGCCTGCCAGATGTCCAGGTTCGCCCAGTTGGCCGGGTCGGGCCGGGAGGGCGTGAAGAATCGATACTCCAGGGACACCTGGTTGCCGTCGACGATGGTCGTCGGCTCACTGCGGCGCGGGCTGGTGTTGACGTTGTAGCCGGACGTGAAGAACACCGTCGGCCGCGAGACGTCCTTGTGCAGCAGGGTCAGACGCTGCTTGAAGGTGCCCTTCCACGGCTTCCGGTGGTCGACCGGCTGCTCGTAGTTCAGTACGAAGAAGCGGTAGCCGGGGTACGGCTTCTCCTCTATCAGGCTCATGCCGGGAATGCCGAGGATCTGGTCCTTGATGTCCGTGGCGGCCGCGGGCCCCGCGGCGGTGGCCGCTTGTGCCGTGAAGCCGGCCGCGCCCATGGTGCCGATGAGCACCACGAGCGACAGCAGCCATCCGAGCGTCTTGCGCATTCACCCTCCCCTTGAGTTCACTTCGGTCGCGGTGAACCTAGCGGGGCGAACACGCTGCTGAACAGACCTAGTTGGGCCGGTCCGTCAGCACAGGATCCAGCCGGATTCGGCCGATTCGGCCCCTACGCTCCCTTTTACATACACGCAGCGGCCGATCGCCCCCACGGTGACGGGACCGGCGTAACGGGTGAATCGCCCTATATCGCGGATCGGCGCCCCGCCGCGGCCCTGGACGCTCACCGCCATCTTCCGCCGCTCGCCGGGGACCCGGGCCACGGTGAGCGCACACACCTGGGTGCGGCTCTTGTACACGCGCACCTCACCCGCCGCGAACGGCAGCGTCGTGGCCAGCCGGCCCGTGCAGCCGCCGGTGGCGGCCTGTTCGGCCGACTCCACCTGGGCAACCTGCGCCGCCTGCGCCGCCTGCGCGGGCGAAGCCGCGAACAGCCCGCCGACGCAGAGCCACAGCGCGGCCGCGAACACCCCGAGGGGCGCGGCCCACCGGCCGCTCCCCCGCCACCCCCTCGACCCCTGCAACACCCTGCCCCCGATCGGTCGCACGTACAACATGCGTACGCACGTACGACGCCTGGATCCCCCCGAAGGTTGCGACGGGCCGCCCATCGCTCGTAAGGGTGCATCCGCAACCCCCCGGCGGGAGAACAGGAGTTCACGATCAGGCGGGCAATTACGCTGGGTGACACACGCCCCGCCATCCGTAGCCGCGAAAGGCACTCACGTGACGAACGACCTGCTCGACCGCAAGCTGGAGCGCTCCTTCAACCGCCTCGACGCGGACGGGAGCGGTGAGATCGACGCGACCGACATCATCGCGCTCGGGTCCCGGCTGCTGACGGCCTTGGCCGAGCCCTCCGACTCGCCCAAGGCGGACGCGGTGATGAAGGGGATCGTCAACTTCTGGCAGGACCTGTTCACCGAGCTCGACATCGACCGGGACGGCAAGGTCACGCCCGAGGAGTACAAGGCGGGCATGACCCGCCTGTACGGGCAGGGCGGTGCCGCGTACGACCGCTCATTCCGGCCGATGATGCAGGCGATCCTCACGGTGGTCGACACCGACGGCGACGGGCGGATCAGCCCGGAGGAGTTCCACAAGGCCCAGGAGGCCTTCGACACGGAACTGAGCCCCGCCGACGCCGAGGCGCTGTTCCGGCGGATCGACGCCAACGGGGACGGCACCCTGACCGTGGACGAACTCCTCGACGCCGTACGCGACTACTACACCGGCACCGACGAGGACGCCCCGGGCAACCTGTTCTTCGGCGAACTCTGACCCGCTCGGCGGTCAGGCGACGGCGCGCTCGTCCTCCCCGACGAAGGTGCGCCACAGCTCGGCGTACCGGCCGCCGCGCGCCAGGAGTTCGGCGTGGGTGCCGTCCTCGACGACCCGGCCGCGGTCCATGACCACGACCCGGTCGGCGCGGGCGGCCGTGGTCAGCCGGTGCGCCACCACCAGGGTGGTGCGCTTGCCGGCGAGCCGGTCGGTGGCCTGGTTGACCTGGGCCTCGGTGGCCAGGTCCAGGGCGGCGGTGGCCTCGTCGAGCAGCAGCACGTCCGGGTCGACGAGTTCGGCCCGGGCCAGTGCGATCAGCTGGCGCTGCCCGGCGGAGAGGTTGCGTCCGCGCTCGGCGACGGTGTGCAGGTAGCCGCCGTCGAGCGTGGCGATCATGTCGTGGGCGCCGACCGCGCGGGCGGCGGCCTCCACCTCGGCGTCCTCCGCGTCGGGCCGCCCGTAGGCGATGGCGTCGCGGACCGTACCGGGGAAGAGGTAGGGCTCCTGGGGGACGACGCCGAGCCGGTGGCGGTACGCCGTCAGGTCGAGCTCCCGCAGGTCGGCCCCGTCGGCGGTGATCCGGCCGGAGGTCGGGTCGTAGAACCGGGCCACCATCTTGACCAGCGTGGACTTGCCCGCTCCGGTCTCGCCGACGAAGGCGACGGTCTGCCCGGCGGGTATGCGCAGGCTGATTCCGGCCAGTGCGTCTGCCTTCTCCCCCCGCTCCTCGGCGGTGCCGTAGCCGAAGCGGACGTCCTCGAAGGCGATCTCGCCGCGCAGTTCGGGCAGCGCGCGGGGCTCTTCGGCGTGCGGGGTGGTGGTGGGCTCGCGCAGCAGCCCCTGGATGCGGCCGAGGGAGACGGTGGCCTGCTGGTAGCCGTCGAAGACCTGGGACAGCTGCTGGACGGGGGCGAAGAACAGGTCGATGTAGAGCAGGTACGCGACCAGCGCACCGGTGGTGAGCGTGCCGGCCTCGACCCGGCCGGCGCCGACGATCAGCACGGCGGCCGCGGCGCCCGAGGACAGCAGCTGCACGAACGGGAAGTAGACGGATATCAGCCACTGGCCGCGGACCCGGGCCTCGCGGTACGAGTCGCTGCGCTCCGCGAAGCGGCGGGCGCCGGAGCCCTCGCGGCGGAAGGCCTGGACGATGCGGAGCCCGGCGACGGACTCCTGGAGGTCGGCGTTGACCAGGCTGACCCGGTCGCGGGCGAGCTCGTACGCGACGACCGACTTGCGGCGGAACACGATCGTGCCGAGCACCAGCACGGGCAGCGTGGCGAAGACGATCAGGGCGAGCTCGACGTCGAGGGCGAGCAGGGCGACCAGGATGCCGAAGAAGGTGAAGACGGAGACGACGGCGGTGACGAGACCGGTCTGCAGGAAGCTGGACAGGGCGTCCACGTCGGTGGTCATCCGGGTCATGATCTTGCCGGTCAGTTCGCGCTCGTAGTAGTCGAGGCCGAGGCGCTGGAGCTGGGCGAATATCTTGACGCGGAGCGAGTACAGCACGCGTTCGCCGGTGCGGCCCGTCATCCGGGTCTCGGCGAACTGCGCGGCCCACTGCCCGATGACGACCGCGAAGGCGAGGGCGGCGGCGGCCCAGACCGCGCCCAGGGCGGCCTTCTCCACGCCCTGGTCGATGCCGTTCCGGATCAGGATCGGCAGGAGCAGCCCGGAGCCCGCGTCGAGGGCGACGAGGGCGAGGCTGATGGCGAGCGGCGCCCAGAACCCGCGGAGCAGGCGGCGCAGGCCGTAGCTCTCCTCGGCGGCCGCGGCGCGGGTCTCGTCCACGTCGGGCCGGTCGTCGGCGGGCGGCAGGGCGGCGACCTGCTCGAGCAGCTCGGGGGTGGCCGGCATGCCCGGGACGGCCGCGGAAGCGGCGGCGTTCTCGGACTCCTCCTGCCGCCTCCAGAGCTCGGGGGTGATCCCGCCCGAGACCCGGCGCTTGGCGTTGACGGGCTCGGAGTCGATCTCGGCTTCGAGCTCGATGTCCCGCTCGATGTCCCGCTCGAACTCGGCCATCGGCAGGGCGGAGCGGGTCCGCGGCGAGCCGGCGCCGAGCTCGTCGGGGTCGGTCAGCAGCCTGCGGTAGAGGGCGGAGCGGCGCTCCAGCTCCTCGTGGGTGCCGATGTCGGAGAGCTGCCCGCGGTCGAGTACGGCGATCCGGTCGGCCAGCGCGAGCGTGGAGCGGCGGTGGGCGATCAGCAGGGTGGTCCGGCCGGCCATGACGGAGCGCAGCGCCTCGTGGATCTCGTGCTCGACGCGGGCGTCCACGGCGGAGGTGGCGTCGTCGAGGAGGAGCAGCCGGGGGTCGGTGAGGATGGCCCGGGCGAGCGCGACGCGCTGGCGCTGGCCGCCGGAGAGGGTGAGCCCCTGCTCGCCGACCTTGGTGTCGTACCCGGCGGGCAGCTCCCGGATGAACCCGTCCGCCTGGGCGGCGCGGGAGGCGGCCTCGATCTGCTCTTCGGTGGCCTCGGGGTGCCCGTACGCGATGTTCGCGCGGATGGTGTCGGAGAAGAGGAACGAATCCTCCGGCACCAGTCCGATGGCGCCGCGCAGGGACCCGTAGGTCAGCTCGCGCACGTCGTGCCCGCCGACCCGTACGGATCCGCCGTCGGCGTCGTAGAAGCGAGGCAGGAGCAGCGAGACGGTGGACTTCCCGCTGCCGGAGGCCCCGACGACGGCGACGGTCTCCCCCTCGGCGACGGCCAGCGAGAACCCGTCGAGGACGGGCCGCTCGGGGTCGTACCCGAAGCGGACGTCGTCGAAGTCGATGGTGGCGGGCGCGTCGGCGGGCAGCTCGTGCGTGCCCTCCTGGATGACGGGCTCGGTGTCGATCAGCTCGAAGACCCGCTCGACGCCGGCGCGGGCCTGCTGGCCGACGGTGAGCACCATGGCGAGCATGCGGACGGGGCCGACGAGCTGGGCGAGGTAGGTGGAGAAGGCGACGAAGGTGCCGAGGGTGACCTGGCCGCGGGTGGCCATCCAGCCGCCGAGCGCCAGCATGGCGACCTGGCCGAGGGCGGGTACGGCCTGGAGGGCGGGGGTGTAGCGCGAGTTCAGCCGGATGGTCCGCATCCGGCCGGCGAACAGCCGCCGTCCGGCGGTGCGCAGCTTGGAGGTCTCCTGCTCCTCCTGGCCGAAGCCCTTGACGACGCGGACGCCGGTCACGGCGCCGTCGACGACGGTCGCGACGGCGGCGGCCTGACCCTGGGCGTACCAGGTGGCGGGGAAGAGCTTCTTGCGGCTGCGCTTGGCGATGAACCAGAGGGCGGGGGCCATCAGCAGCGCGACGAGGGTCAGCAGCGGCGAGAGCGCCAGCATGATCCCGAGGGATATCCCGAACAGGAGGAAGTTCCCGATGGTCATCGGGAGCATGAAGAGCAGGCCCTGGATCAGCTGGAGGTCGCTGGTGGCCCGCCCGACGACCTGTCCGGTGGACAGCTCGTCCTGCCGCCGCCCGTCGAGGCGGGCGATGGTGCCGTACATGTCGGTGCGCAGGTCGTGCTGGACGTCGAGGGCGAGCCGCCCGCCGTAGTACCTGCGTATGTAGGTGAGCCCGTAGACGAGGACGGCGGCGGCTATGAGCATGCCCGCCCAGGGCCCCATGGGCTTGGACCGGTCCCCGATGACGTCGTCGAGGATCACCTTGGTGACCAGCGGCACGAGCGCCATGACGGCCATGCCGGCCAGCGAGGACCCGAGCGCGAGCAGCACGTTGACCTTGTAGCGCCACGTGTAGGCGGCCAGCCGCCTGCCCCAGCCCTGTTTCTCCCCAGCCGCCTTCACGTGGTGCCTCCCCGTTTCGTCCTGTCCTGCCGGAAGCGCCAACGCCCCGACCGGCGGATTTCATCCCGCCGCAACAATCGCACTGGGGTCCGGGCCGTGCGAGCGGGCTTCACCCGTCGGGGCGTTCCCGCTCAGAGGTGGGTCGGCGCGAACATCTTGAGGGTGGCCGGGAGGACCACGACCGAGGGGCCGGGGGTGGTGAGGGCCTTCTTGAGGTCCGCCGTCAGGGTTTCCGGGGTGGTGGTGGTCGCCGGGATACCGAAGGCGGCCGCCAGGGCTGCGAAGTCGGGGCGGGTCAGGTCCGTTCCCGTTGCGCGGCCGAAGGATTCCGTCATGTACTCGCGCAGGATGCCGTAGCCGCCGTCGTCCACGATCAGCCAGGTGACGTCCAGGTCGTGCTGGCGCGCCGTGGCCAGCTCCGCGATGGAGTACATCGCGCCGCCGTCGCCGGAGACCGCGAGGACGGGGGTGCCCGGCTCCGCGACGGCCGCGCCGAGGGCCGCCGGGAAGGCGTAGCCGAGGCCGCCCGCGCCCTGGGCCGAGTGCATGGTGTTGGGGTGCTTGGCGTCGAAGGCCGACCACGCCCAGTAGGACAGGATCGTCATGTCCCAGAAGGACGGGGAGCGCGGCGGGAGAGCGGCCCGGATCGAGGTCAGGAGCTCCTGCTCCAGGGCCACGTCCTGGGTGGACAGGCGATCCGCGATATCCGAGAGGACCATCTTCACGCGGTCCGGAGCGTACGGGTCCGCCCGCTCGGTCACCGTCTCCAGCAGGGCCTGGAGGGCGAGGCGGGCGTCCGCGTGGATGCCCAGGGCCGGGTGGTTGGACTCCAGCTTCCCGAGGTCCGCCTCGATCTGCACGACCCGGCCGGTGGGGAAGAACGTGTGGTAGTTCGACGACAGTTCGCCCAGGCCGGAGCCGACCACCAGCAGGACGTCCGCGTCCTCCAGGAAGTCGGTCATGTGGCGGTCCTCCAGCCAGGACTGGAGGGATAGCGGGTGGGTCCACGGGAAGGCGCCCTTGCCGCCGAAGGTGGTGACCACGGGGGTGTTCAGGCGTTCCGCCAGCTGCTTGAGCTTGCCCGCCGCGTCGGAGCGGATGACGCCGCCGCCCGCGATGATCACCGGGCGGGAGGCGTTCTGCAGCCAGTGCGCGGCCAGCGCCGTGAGCTCCGGGCGCGGAGCCAGTTCGTGCGGGGTCGCGTCCATGCCCGTGACCTGCGGGATGAGCGTCTCGGCGCGGAGCACGTCCTCGGGGATCTCCACCCAGACCGGGCCGGGCGGGACCGTGAGGGCCGACTCCCAGGCCTCGGCGATGACGGAGGGGATCTGGGAGGGGGTGCGGGCGGTGTGGACGGACTTCACCACGTCACGGAAGGAGGCGGACTGGTCGCGCAGCTCGTGCAGGTGGCCGCGGCGCCCGCCGCCCAGGCCCGCCGAGGGGACCTGGGAGGAGAGCGCGAGCACCGGGGCGGACGCGGCGGCCGCCTCGGCGAGGGCGGGCAGGGACGTCAGGGCCCCCGGGCCGGTGGACAGGAGGAGGGGGACGGCCTCTCCGGTGATCCGGCCGTACGCGTCCGCCGCGAAGCCCGCGTTGTTCTCCACGCGCAGGGTGACCAGGCGCAGGTCGGAGCGGCCGACCGCGTCGAAGAGGCCCAGCGCGTGCTGCCCCGGCAGACCGAAGACCGTGGTCGCGCCGAGGCCCCGCAGCGTCTCCACGACCAGGTCCCCGCCCGTCCGCCCCGGCGGTGGCGCGAGTGCGGCCGCCGTCTGGGCTTCGGTGGGACGGAGTACCAGGTCGTGGTCGTGCGTCACGTGCGCTTACTCGCCCTTCGGGTTCGCCTTCGCCGCAGCGATCTGGCGGCTCATGATCGTGGTGAGCTCGTACGCGGTGTGCGAGGCCGCGACCGAGGTGATCTCCGCGTGATCGTACGCCGGGGCCACCTCCACCACGTCGGCGGAAACGAGGTTGCAGGAGGACAGTCCGCGGATGATCTCCAGCAGCTCGCGGGAGGTCATGCCGCCCGCCTCCGGGGTGCCGGTGCCGGGCGCGTGGGCCGGGTCCAGCACGTCGATGTCGATCGAGATGTACAGCGGACGGTCTCCGATGCGCTGGCGCAGCTGGTCGGCCACCTCGTCGGCGCCGCGCCGGTAGACGTCGGCGGAGGTGACGATGCCGAAGCCCATCTTGGCGTCGTCGTCCAGGTCCTGCTTGCCGTACAGCGGGCCGCGCGTACCGACGTGCGAGAGCGCCTCGGTGTCGAGGATGCCCTCCTCGACGGCGCGGCGGAACGGGGTGCCGTGGGTGTACTCGGCGCCGAAGTAGGTGTCCCAGGTGTCCAGGTGCGCGTCGAAGTGGAGCAGCGCGACCGGGCCGTGCTTCTTGGCGACGGAACGGAGCAGCGGGAGGGCGATGGTGTGGTCGCCGCCGAGGGTCATCAGACGGGAGCCGGCACCGAGCAGCTCGTCGGCCGCGGCCTCGACCGTCTCGACGGCCTCGTTGATGTTGAAGGGGTTCACGGCGATGTCGCCGGCGTCCGCGACCTGCGCGAGGGCGAAGGGGGAGGCGTCCTGGGCCGGGTTGTACGGGCGCAGCAGGCGCGAGGCCTCGCGGATCGCGTTGCCGCCGAAGCGGGCGCCGGGGCGGTAGGAGACACCGGAGTCGAAGGGCACGCCGACGACGGCGACGTCGGCGGAGCCGACCTCGTCGAGGCGCGGCAGCCGGGCGAAGGTCGCGGGGCCCGCGTAGCGCGGGATGCGGGAGGAGTCGACGGGGCCGCGCGGCTGCGTGCTCATGGGGGGTGCCCTTCTGGTGGTCCTGCGGTGCGGTCCTTCGAGCGTAAGCGGACGCCTCGGGGCCGCGAAGTGTACGTTTCATCCACTGTTCGGCACCGACATGTACGGAGTATCCATGGAGGCCCCGCTGACCCCGCCGGTCCCGCTGACCGCGCTGACCGCCGACCGGGAGCTGGGGCTCCGGCTCCTCGGGGGTCCCGGCGAGGCGCGGGTGTACGGGGTGCACGCCTCGGAGATGGCGGACCCGTCGCCGTACCTGCTGGGCGGGGAGCTGCTGCTCACCGCCGGGGCCGGGCCCGCCGGGGACCCCGACGGGTACGCGGCCCGGCTGGTCGCGGCCGGGGCCGCCGCCCTCGGCTTCGGCGTGGCCCCGGTCCACGAGGAGGTGCCGCCGGCCCTGGCCGAGGCCTGCGCCCGGCACGGGCTGCCGCTGCTGGAGGTTCCGCCGCACACCCCGTTCACGGCCGTCGCCCGCGCGGTGTGGCGGCTGATGGCGGAGGCCCGGACGCGGGAGCTGCGCCGGGTCGCCGAGGCGCAGCAGGGTCTCGCCGCGGCGGCGGCCCGGCCGGATCCGGTCCCGGCGGTCCTGTCCCGCCTGGCGGCGAGCCTGGGCGGCCACGTCGTCCTGGTCCCGGCCGGGCGGACGGCGGCGGCCCCTGCCGGCGCAGACCGCCGAGGCCCTGGCCGCCCTGCTGGCCCGCGTCGGTCCGCCCGGCGGCGCGGCCACCGCGACCGATTCCGCGGCGGGCTGGAACCTGGCCGCGTACTCCCTCGGCGACGGGCCCGTCCTCGGCGTCGCCCGCCCCGACCGCACCCCGGCGACCACGCCATCACGGCCATCGCCGCCGTGCTCCTGACCCTGCTCACCGCGCCCCGGCCCGAGGGGGACGCGGCGGCCGCCCTCACCCGGCTCCTCCTCGACGGCGACCCCGCGGCGGCCCTGGCCCCCGGGCCCTGGCACGTCGTACACGCCAGGGGCTCCGGCGACCCGCGGGCCCTGGCGGCGGCGCTGGGCACCGTACTGCTGGACCCGCACGGGGACGACGTACGCCTGCTCGCCGAGCGGGAGCCCGGCCCGCAGCCCGGCTGGCGCCTCGGGGTGAGCGCACCGGCGGCGCCCGCGGAGCTGCGCACCGCCGGGGCACAGGCCCGGCGGGCCCTGCACCGGGCGGAGGCGGCCCGTACCGCGCTGGCCCGCCACACCGAGGGCGGCCTGGGCACCCTGCTGGACCCGGCCGAGGCCCGCGCGCACGCCGAGGCCCTGCTCGCCCCGCTGAACCCGGCCCTGCGGGACACCCTGCGCGGCTGGCTGGCGCACCACGGCAGCTGGGACCGGACCGCCGCCGCCCTGGGGGTGCACCGCAACACCGTCCGCCAGCGCGTGGCCCGCTGCGCGGACCTGCTGGAGCGGGACCTGGACGACCCGGACACCCGGATGGAGCTGTGGTTCGCCCTGCGCTGGGAACGGCCCCCGGCGGGCCCTTCCGCTCCGTAACCCCGGCCGGGCGGCTGACCGGGGCCCGGCGCCGCTCGCGCGGTCAGCCGCCCGTGCGAGCCGCGCGCCTACGATGTGCCGCATGTCCGGGATGTCCGCATCGACATGGAACCGCGTACGCGGCGAGCGCCTGGCGCCGGCCGCGCGGCTGGTGGTGTGCGCGGCCCTCCCCTGGTACGTGTGCGTGTGGCTCGGTACGAGCACGGCTCCGGTGGCCGCGGCCCTGCCCGCCGTCCTGGTCCTGCGCGAGGACCTGTTCTCGGCTCCCCGGATGGCCCTTCAGCGGCTGCTGGGCGTGATCGCGGGCGTGCTGCTGAGCGCGGTCGTCCTGCACTGGCTGCCGACGGGCTCCGCGTCGTTCCTGGTCGTCCTGGTGTGCGGCTGCGCCGGGATGTACCTGCTGCGCCACGAGGGCTCCCCGAACCAGCAGGTCCTGATCACCGCTCTGATGATCTACGCCACGCCGACGCCGGGTTACCCGCTGGCCCGGCTGGAGGAGAGCGCGATCGGCATCGCCGTCGTGATGTTCCTCGGCCCGCTGCTGTGGCCCCCGGATCCGTACCGGGAGGCGGCCGGCGGCCTGGAGGCGTACCGCTCGGGACTCCGCGCCCGCCTGGAGCTGATCGCCGCCACGGCGGCCGGCGGGCGGGCGGGCCCCGCCCCCGCCGACCCCTTCGCCCTGTGGCACCGGCCGCACGAGCTGTCCGTCACGCTGGAGCGCAGGACGGGCCGCACGGTGCCCCTGCCGCCACGGCGGCCTGCGGCCGGGGCGGCGGACACCCTCCGACCCCGCCTGCGGCTGGCCGCGCGGACGGCTCCGGCCCTGCTGGTGCTCTCGCGGGAGGTGGAGACCCGGTCCGCCGGACCGGAACGCGAGGGGGCCGCCCCGGCCGGGCCCGACGAGGCGGTGCGCGCCATGGCCCCGCTGATCGAGACGACGGCCCGCGCCCTGGACACCGCCCTGCGCGGCGAGGACTGCGCAGCCGGACTGCGCCGGGCCCGGGAGCTGACGGAGGCACACCGGGCCGCCCATCCCGGCCGCCGCGACACCGTCCTGCGGGCCGGAGTGGACCTCACCCACGAGGCGCTGGCCGACCACCTCGGCCCGTCGGCGGGCTGACCGCGCCCGGTCGCGTCGCACAGGTGTCCCCCCTCACTCTGGACAGGCGGGACAACTCGCCGGTAACTTATTCTGAGCAAGCGCTTAGGCATAAGCGGCGGACCGCCGCGACGAAGGGAGTCCGGCGATGCGCCGTACCGTATTCAACGAGGACCACGAGGCGTTCCGCGAGACCATCCGCGCCTTCATCGAGGCCGAGGTCGTCCCCGTCTACGACGAGTGGTTCGCCGCCGGCCAGGCACCGCGCGAGTTCTACTACAAGCTCGGCGAGCTGGGCATCTTTGGCATCAACGTCCCCGAGGAGTTCGGCGGCGCGGGCCTGGACACCCACAAGTTCGAGGCCGTCCTCTACGAGGAGACCTCGCGCGCGGGCGTCAACTTCGGCGGTTCCGGCGTGCACGTGCTGCTCGCCCTCCCCTACATCAAGATGCTCTCCACCGACGAGCAGAAGAAGCGCTACCTCCCGAAGTTCGTCAGCGGTGAGGAGATGTGGGCCCTGGCGATGACCGAGCCGGGCACCGGCTCCGACGTCGCGGGCATGAAGACCACCGCCAAGCTCTCCGAGGACGGCTCCCACTACGTCCTCAACGGCGCCAAGACCTTCATCACTGGTGGCGTCCACGCCGACCGTGTGATCGTCTGCGCCCGCACCTCCGCCCCGCGCGAGGACGACCGCCGCTTCGGCATCTCCCTGTTCGCCGTGGACACCAAGTCCGAGGGCTACTCCATCGGCCGCAAGCTGGACAAGCTCGGCCTGCGCACCTCCGACACCGCCGAGCTGGCGTTCGTCGACGTGAAGGTCCCGGTCGAGGACCTGCTCGGCGAGGAGAACAAGGGCTTCTACTACCTCGGCGCCAACCTGCCCTCCGAGCGCTGGGGCATCGCCTTCGGCGCCTACGCGCAGGCCAAGGCCGCCATCCGGTTCGCCCAGCAGTACGTGCAGGAGCGCACCGTCTTCGGCAAGCCCGTCGCGCACTTCCAGAACACCAAGTTCGAGCTGGCCGCCTGCCAGGCCGAGGTGGACGCCGCCGAGGCCGTCGCCGACCGCGCGCTGGAGGCCCTGGACGCCGGTGAGCTGACGGCCGCCGAGGCCGCCTCCGCGAAGCTGTTCAACACCGAGGTCGCGCACCGCGTCATCGACAAGTGCCTGCAGCTGCACGGCGGTTACGGCTACATGAACGAGTACCCGATCGCCCGCCTGTACGCCGACAACCGCGTGAACCGCATCTACGGCGGCACCAGCGAGGTCATGAAGTCCATCATCGCCAAGTCCATGGGCCTGTAAGGAAGCCGGGCGCTTAGCCTTCCCCCATGAACGAGGCACTGACAACGCTCCTCGATCTGCTCGACCTCGAGCAGATCGAGGAGAACATCTTCCGCGGCACCAGCCGTTCGGCGCTGGTACCGCGCGTTTTCGGCGGTCAGGTCGCGGCCCAGGCACTGGTCGCGGCCGGCCGCACCGTGCCCGGTGACCGCACCGCGCACTCGCTGCACTCGTACTTCCTGCGCGCCGGGGACCCGGGCGCGCCCATCGTCTACTCGGTGGACCGGATCCGCGACGGGCGCTCGTTCACCACGCGCCGGGTGGTCGCCGTCCAGCACGGGCAGCCGATCTTCCACCTCTCCGCGTCCTTCCAGACGCACGAGGAGGGCCTCGACCACCAGGCCGCCATGCCCTCCGCGCCCGACCCGGAGACGCTGCCGACCGCGGCCGAGTCGCTGCCCGCGTACCGGGAGATCTTCCGCGACCCGGGCACGGTGGAGCGGCTGATCGAGGCGCGCGGCGCGGTGGACCTGCGGTACGCCACGACCCCGCCCTGGGGCAGCATCGGCGAGCCGGTGGAGCCGCGTACGCAGGTGTGGTTCCGCACGGACGGCAAGCTGGAGAGCGACGACGCCCTGCTGCACACCTGCCTGGCCACGTACGTCTCCGACATGACCCTGCTGGACTCGGTGCTGCTCGCGCACGGGCGCGGCGGGTGGGCGGTCGGCGACGTGGTCGGCGCCTCGCTGGACCACGCGATGTGGTTCCACCGGCCGTTCCGCGCGGACGAGTGGCTGCTGTACGACCAGGAGTCCCCGTCGGCGGCCGCCGGCCGGGGCCTGGGCCAGGCCCGCATCTGGACCCAGGACGGCCGGCTGGCCGTGACCGTCATCCAGGAGGGTGTCGTACGCGTTCCGCGCGCGTGACCGGCCCCTGACTGACCCTCAGTCCCACCAGAACCCCCAGTGGCCGCTCCCGGTGACCGCCTCGTCCGCGTAGGCGCGGACGCTGCCCGAGCCCTGCCAGATGTTGTCGGGCGAAAAGGCGAAGTGCTCCGCGGCGACCGGGAGCGCGTGGGCGAGCGTACGGGGCGGGGCCGCCACCGACACGTGGAGTTCGTCGAAGCCGAGGGCGACGACCCGGGCGCCGAAGCGGTCCTCCCAGGAGCGCAGGACCGTGCTGATGAGGGCGGTGTCGTTCTCGTGGTTGGCCGGTCCGCACCAGCCCATCGCCGTGGGTACGTCGGCTCCCCGGCCCGCGGGGACCAGCGCGAGCCGCGGGCTCGGCAGGAAGCCGGTCCCGATCAGCTCGTCCGCGAGGGCGCAGGCCGCCGTCTCGGGGTCCTCCCCCGCGGCCCCCACGGCTCCCGATTCCGCGAGCCCCGGCCAGTCCCGGCCGAAGGGGGCGATGAGCTCCTCACCGTCCTCACCCTCCTCCTCGGGGTCGGGGATGACAGCGTTCCAGAACTCGCGCAGGACCGGCTCGACATGGTGGTCGTCCGGGTCGGACATCCGCTCCGGCCGCAGGCCCTTGGTCAGCCACCACTCCTCCAGGCCGCGCCGCTCCTGGAAGAGCACCGCCTGGAGGCCCGCGGCGGCCAGGCCCGGGCGGCTCCGGTACGAGGCCAGCGCACCGGCGCCGACGGGCCCGTCGGAAACCCAGAGCAGCGGCCTGCGCGCGGTCCCGAGGAGCGTTCCTGGCGGCAACTCCAGCCCCAGGGACAGGCCTTGCGGGTCGTCGGCCAACGCGGACAGCGGGTTGGATGTCTTCGGCATGGTGGCGAACGTAGCCGCCGCCACTGACAACGCCCGGACAGGGCCTACGAGTCCAGCAGGCCCGCGCCGTCCAGCAGGTACGCCACCATCGCGTCGTAGTGGCGCGGGTCGCGGACGTGGTCGTCCAGCGGGACGGCCACCTCGAGGGTGCCCTCGGCCTCGCCGAGGAAGAGCGCCGGGTCGTTGCAGTCCGCGTACCCCACCGCGTCCAGGCCGCGCTGGGCCGCGCAGCCCGCCCAGCCGTGGTCGGCGACGACCAGGTCCGGCTGCGGGCGGTTCGCCGCCGTGAGCCCGTCCAGGATCGCGGCCATCGGCTCCGGAGAATGCGTGTGCCACAGCGTCGCTCCGCGCTCCAGCACGGCGACGTCGGCGAACTGCCACACCGAGCCCTCGTCGGCCGTCAGACCGGCCGGGATCACCACGATCTCGCAGCCCGCCGCCCGCAGGGCCGCGGCCGTGGCCCGGTGGACGTCCAGCAGTCCGCCCGGGTGCCCGGTGGCGAGCAGCACGCTCTGCCGGTCCAGCGCGGCCTTCCGCAGCCGCGCAGCCAGCCGGTCCAGGCCGGCCACCGTCAGCTCCGGGTCGATGGTGTCCTGGCCGTAGCGGTACGCCGGATCGTCCACGACCCCACAGCGCTCCGCCATCACGGCGAGCACGTCCTGCTCGTCCGTCCAGCGGTCGCCCAGCTCCAGGCCGAGCCAGTAGTGCCGGTCGCCGTTGGCGAGCTTGCGGTAATGGGAGAGGTTGTTCTCGCGCGGGGTGGCGACCTGCCCCGCGATGCGCGTGCGGACCAGATGGTCGATGAGTTCTGCGCGGCTGGGTACGGGCGTCTCTATCGGCTTCGGCATGGGGCCCATTCTGCCGCCGCCGAAGCACAGACGCCGCGTCCATCCCGACCGGCGGACGCGCCGGTTCACACCGACAGCGCCCCGAACGCCCCGTGCGCGAGCCGCCGGAGCAGTGACTCCGTAGCCTCCCGCCCCAGGGCCGCCAGGTGCGGGGTGGAGTTCAGCAGGCCGAAGACCGCGTGCACGCAGACCCGCACCTCCGTCTCGCCCACCTCCGCGTGCAGTTCCCGTACGACGGCCACCCACAGCTCCACGTACTGCCGCTGCAGCTGCCGTACGAGCTTGCGGTCGGTGTCCCGCAGCCGGTCGAGCTCCCGGTCGTGCAGGGTGATCAGCGCCCGGTCGTCGAGCGCGAAGTCGATGTGTCCGTCGATGAGGGAGGACAGGACCAGCGCGGAGTCGCCCCCCGCCTCCTCCACCCGGCGCCGGCCGCCGGTCAGCAGCCGTTCGCTGATGCCGACCAGCAGCTCGGCGAGCATGGCGTCCTTGCCCGCGAAGTGCCGGTAGAGACCGGGGCCGCTGATGCCGACCGCAGCCCCTATCTCATCGACCCCGACGCCGTGGAATCCACGCGCGGCGAAGAGGCGGGCGGCCTCGCTGAGGATCTGCTCGCGACGGGTCGGGGCGGCGGCACTGGTGCTCATGGGAAACCATTCTAGACAGGGCCGTTAGCGGTCGTTAACCTAGGCGGTACATGCGTTAACGCTCATTAACAGCGTGCACCGAGCAAGGGAGCTCGACCGATGCAGCAGGCACCAGTGCTGACGAGCGCCGCGGACCCGGCGTCCGAGGCCTGGCGGACCAACGAGGCCGCCCACCGCGAGCTCACCGAGGGCCTGCGGGCCCGGCTCGACGCGGCCCGGCTCGGCGGCGGCGAGAAGGCCCGCGCCCGCCACACCGCCCGCGGGAAGCTCCTCCCACGCGACCGCGTGGACGCCCTCCTGGACCCCGGGTCCCCGTTCCTGGAGCTGGCTCCGCTGGCCGCCGAGGGCATGTACGGGGGCGCGGCCCCCGCCGCCGGGGTCATCGCGGGCATCGGCCGGGTCAGCGGCCGCGAGTGCGTGATCGTCGCGAACGACGCCACCGTCAAGGGCGGCACCTACTACCCGATGACCGTCAAGAAGCACCTGCGCGCCCAGGAGGTGGCACTGGAGAATCGTCTCCCCTGCCTCTACCTGGTCGACTCGGGCGGCGCCTTCCTGCCCATGCAGGACGAGGTCTTCCCGGACCGGGACCACTTCGGCCGCATCTTCTACAACCAGGCGCGCATGTCGGGGGCCGGCATCCCGCAGATCGCCGCCGTCCTCGGCTCCTGCACGGCGGGCGGCGCGTACGTCCCCGCCATGAGCGACGAGGCCGTCATCGTCCGCGGCCAGGGCACGATCTTCCTCGGCGGCCCGCCGCTGGTGAAGGCCGCCACCGGTGAGGTGGTCACGGCGGAGGAGCTGGGCGGCGGCGAGGTCCACTCCCGGATCTCCGGCGTCACCGACCACCTCGCCGAGGACGACGCGCACGCGCTGCGGATCGTACGGAACATCGTGGCGACCCTGCCGGAGCGCGGGGCCCTGCCCTGGTCGGTGGAGGCTCCCGAGGAGCCCAAGGTGGACCCGCACGGGCTGTACGGCGCGGTCCCGGTCGACTCCCGCACCCCCTACGACGCCCGCGAGATCATCGCGCGGATCGTGGACGGCTCCCGCTTCCAGGAGTTCAAGGCGGAGTTCGGGCAGACCCTGGTCACCGGCTTCGCCCGGATCCACGGGCACCCGGTCGGGATCGTCGCCAACAACGGCATCCTGTTCTCCGAATCCGCCCAGAAGGGCGCCCACTTCATCGAGCTGTGCGACCAGCGCGGCATCCCGCTGCTGTTCCTCCAGAACATCTCCGGGTTCATGGTCGGCCGCGACTACGAGGCGGGCGGCATCGCCAAGCACGGCGCCAAGATGGTGACGGCGGTGGCCTGCACCCGGGTGCCGAAGCTGACGGTGGTCGTCGGCGGCTCGTACGGGGCCGGCAACTACTCGATGTGCGGGCGGGCGTACTCGCCGCGGTTCCTGTGGATGTGGCCCAACGCCAAGATCTCCGTGATGGGCGGGGAGCAGGCGGCCTCGGTGCTGGCCACGGTCAAGCGGGACCAGATCGAGGGCGCGGGCCAGGAGTGGCCGGCCGAGGACGAGGAGGCCTTCAAGGCCCCGGTCCGTGCGCAGTACGAGGAACAGGGCAACGCCTACTACGCCACGGCCCGGCTGTGGGACGACGGGGTCATCGACCCGATGGAGACCCGGCAGGTGCTGGGACTGGCCCTGACCGCGTGCGCGAACGCCCCGCTGGGCGATCGCGGCTTCGGCATCTTCCGTATGTGACGTGAGGACCTCACTGATGTTCAGCACTGTTCTGGTCGCCAACCGGGGCGAGATCGCGGTCCGGGTCATCCGTACGCTGCGGCAGCTCGGCGTGCGGTCGGTGGCCGTCTTCAGCGACGCGGACGCCGACGCCCGCCACGTACGGGAGGCCGACACGGCCGTCCGGATCGGCCCGGCGGCGGCCGCCGAGAGCTACCTGTCGGTGGAGCGGCTGCTGGATGCCGCGCGGCGGACGGGCGCCGAGGCGGTCCACCCGGGCTACGGCTTCCTCGCGGAGAACGCGGCCTTCGCGGCGGCGTGCGCGGAAGCCGGTCTCGCCTTCATCGGCCCCCCGGCCTCGGCCATCTCCCTGATGGGCGACAAGATCCGGGCCAAGGAGACGGTGAAGGCGGCGGGCGTGCCCGTGGTCCCCGGCTCCTCCGGAAGCGGACTGTCGGACGCCGAACTGGTCGCGGCCGCCGAGGAGATCGGCATGCCGGTCCTGCTCAAGCCCTCGGCGGGCGGCGGCGGCAAGGGCATGCGGCTGGTGCGCGACCCGGCCGTACTGGCCGAGGAGATCGCGGCGGCCCGCCGCGAGGCCCGCTCCTCCTTCGGCGACGACACGCTCCTGGTCGAGCGGTGGATCGACCGGCCCCGGCACATCGAGATCCAGGTCCTCGCCGACTCCCACGGGAACGTGGTCCACCTGGGCGAGCGCGAGTGCTCGCTCCAGCGGCGCCACCAGAAGGTGATCGAGGAGGCGCCGTCGGTCCTGCTGGACGAGAAGACCCGCGCCGCGATGGGCGCGGCGGCGGTGGAGGCGGCCCGCTCGTGCGGGTACGTCGGCGCGGGCACGGTGGAGTTCATCGTCCCCGGCAGGGACCCCTCCTCGTACTACTTCATGGAGATGAACACCCGTCTCCAGGTCGAGCACCCGGTGACGGAGCTGATCACCGGGCTGGACCTGGTGGAGCTCCAGCTCCGGGTGGCGGCCGGCGAGCGGCTGGGCTTCGACCAGTCGGAGGTCCGGCTGACGGGCCACGCGATCGAGGCCCGCGTCTGCGCGGAGGACCCGGCGCGGGGGTTCCTGCCCTCCGGTGGCACGGTCCTCGCCCTGTCCGAGCCGTCGGGCGGTCCGGTCCGCACGGACTCCGGCCTGACGGCGGGCGTCCCGGTGGGCTCCACGTACGACCCGATGCTGTCGAAGGTCATCGCGTACGGTCCCGACCGCGCGGCGGCCCTGCGGGTACTGCGGAGTGCCCTCGCGGACACGGTGATCCTGGGCGTCCAGACCAACGCCGGTTTCCTGCGTCGCCTGCTGGCCCACCCGGACGTGGTCTCGGGCGACCTGGACACGGGCCTGGTCGAGCGCGACCTCCCGTCTCTCCTCCCGGAGGGGGTCCCGGACGAGGTGTACGCGACCGCTGCACTGCTGTCGGTCCCCCGCAAAACGCCGGTGGGGCTGGAAGGGTGGGCCGACCCCTTCGACGCCCCCAACGGCTGGCGCCTGGGCGGAACGCCGGCATGGACGGTCCACCACTTCCGTCTCCCCGGCCAGGACCCGGTGGCGGTCCGCACTCGCTCCCTTGGCGCGGACTCCGAGCTGCTCATCTCCGACCCCGCCGACGCCAATTCAGCCTCGCCGGCGTTTGAGGCGCGGGGTCTGGGGCAGAGCCCCAGCGCACCGGCCCGCGGCCGGATCGTGGCCCGCACCACCGACCACGTCACGGTCGAACTCGACGGCGTCACCCACCGCTTCGCCTACGCCGCCTCCCCGGACGGGGTCTGGCTCGGGCGCGACGCGGACAGCTGGCACGTCCAGAGCCACGACCCGGTGGCCGCATCCCTGAGCGGGGCCTCGAGGGGAGGCGCCGACACCCTCGCCGCCCCCATGCCCGGCACCGTCACCGTCGTCAAGGTGGCCGTCGGGGACAAGGTGGCCGCCGGCCAGAGCCTCCTGGTCGTCGAGGCGATGAAGATGGAGCACGTCATCTCCGCCCCGCACGCCGGGACCGTCACCGAACTCGACGTCACCCCCGGCGCGACCGTCGCCATGGACCAGGTCCTGGCCGTCGTCACCCCGGAAACGGAAGAGGAGGCGACCGCATGAACGGCCTGCCCATGACCGTCCCGGCCCCCGGCCTGCCGGCCCGGGTCCGGATCCACGAGGTCGGCGCCCGCGACGGGCTGCAGAACGAGAAGACGGCCGTCCCCACCTCCGTCAAGGCCGAGTTCATCCACCGGCTGGCCGCCGCCGGCCTCACCACCATCGAGGCCACCAGCTTCGTCCACCCGAAGTGGGTTCCGCAGCTCGCCGACGCCGAGCAGCTCTTCCCGCTGCTCGCCGACGTCGACGCGGCGCTGCCCGTGCTCGTGCCCAACGAGCGCGGCCTGGACCGCGCGCTCGCCCTCGGGGCCACCCGCATCGCCGTCTTCGGCTCGGCCACCGAGACCTTCGCCTCCCGCAACCTCAACCGCACCGTCGCCGAGTCCCTCGCCATGTTCGAGCCCGTCGTGGCCCGCGCCAAGCAGGAAAAGGCCCACGTCCGCGGCTACCTCTCGATGTGCTTCGGCGACCCCTGGGAGGGCCCCGTACCGGTCCACCAGGTGGTCCGCGTCGCCAAGGCCCTGTTCGACCTCGGCTGCGACGAGCTGAGCCTCGGCGACACCATCGGCGTCGCCACCCCCGGCCACGTCCAGGAGCTGCTGAGCGGCCTGGGCGAGGCGGGCGTCGGCACCGACCGGATCGGCGTGCACTTCCACGACACCTACGGCCAGGCCCTGTCCAACACCCTCGCCGCGCTCCAGCACGGCGTGACCACCGTCGACGCCTCCGCAGGCGGCCTCGGCGGATGCCCGTACGCGAAGAGCGCCACCGGCAACCTCGCCACCGAGGACCTGGTGTGGATGCTCGACGGCCTCGGCATCGAGACCGGGGTCGATCTGGCCGCCCTCACCGCCACGAGCGTGTGGATGGCCGAACAGCTGGGGCGACCCAGCCCCTCACGTACCGTCCGCGCCCTCTCCCACAAGGAGTAACGAAGACATGTCCCTCGACCACCGGCTCACCCCCGAGCACGAGGAACTCCGCCGTACCGTCGAGGCGTTCGCGCACGACGTCGTCGCGCCCAAGATCGGCGACCTGTACGAGCGGCACGAGTTCCCGTACGAGATCGTCGCCGAGATGGGCCGCATGGGCCTGTTCGGCCTGCCCTTCCCGGAGGAGTACGGCGGCATGGGCGGCGACTACCTCGCCCTCGGCATCGCCCTGGAGGAGCTGGCCCGCGTCGACTCCTCGGTCGCCATCACCCTGGAGGCCGGGGTCTCCCTGGGCGCCATGCCCCTCTACCTCTTCGGTACCGAGGAGCAGAAGCGGGAGTGGCTGCCGAAGATGTGCTCCGGCGAGATCCTGGGCGCCTTCGGTCTGACCGAGCCGGGCGCCGGCAGCGACGCCGGCGGCACCCGCACCACCGCCGTCCGCGACGGCGACGAGTGGGTCATCAACGGCTCGAAGTGCTTCATCACCAACTCCGGTACGGACATCACCGGTCTGGTCACGGTCACGGCCGTGACGGGCCGCAAGGCGGACGGCCGCCCGGAGATCTCCTCGATCATCGTCCCGTCCGGCACGCCCGGTTTCACGGTCGCCGCCCCGTACTCCAAGGTGGGCTGGAACTCCTCGGACACCCGCGAGCTGTCCTTCGACGGCGTACGGGTCCCCCTCGCCAACCTGGTCGGCGAAGAAGGCCGCGGCTACGCGCAGTTCCTGCGGATCCTCGACGAGGGCCGGATCGCCATCTCCGCGCTCGCGACGGGCCTGGCCCAGGGCTGTGTGGACGAGTCGGTGAAGTACGCGAAGGAGCGGCACGCCTTCGGCAAGGCCATCGGCGACAACCAGGCCATCCAGTTCAAGCTCGCCGACATGGAGATGCGCGCGCACATGGCCCGCATCGGATGGCGCGACGCCGCTTCCCGGCTGGTCCGCGGGGAGTCGTTCAAGAAGGAGGCGGCGATCGCGAAGCTGTACTCCTCCACGGTCGCCGTGGACAACGCCCGTGAGGCCACCCAGATCCACGGCGGCTACGGGTTCATGAACGAGTACCCGGTGGCGCGCATGTGGCGGGATTCGAAGATCCTGGAGATCGGCGAGGGCACCAGCGAGGTCCAGCGCATGCTCATCGCCCGTGAACTGGGCTTCTCCGCCTAGTCGCAGTCCGCTCGTGTGCCGGGGGTCCTAAGAAAACTTAGGGCCCCCTTACCGTTTTCGGCCAAGGTTAGGCTAACCTTCCCTCCGAACGGCTCAGTGGCCGCCCGGCACGCACGAAATCGGACATCGACATGCCCAAGTCCCGAACCTCCTCCTTCACCCGTCGCGGATTCATCGCGGCCGGCGGCGCCCTCGGCCTCGTCGCGGCACTGGCCGCGTGCGGCGGCACCGATTCGGCGAAGGGCGACGGCGGAGCGGACAAGGGCGCCGCGGCGTCGGGCCCCTGGACCTTCAAGGACGACCTCGGCAAGGACGTCAGCACCAAGGCGAAGCCGAAGAACATCGTCGCCTTCACCGGCACCGCCGCCGCGCTGTACGACTACGGCATCCCGGTCAAGGGCGTGTTCGGCCCGACCAAGACCGCCGACGGCAAGCCCGACGTCCAGGCCGGCTCGATGGACATCTCCAAGGTCGAGATCATCGGCAACGTCTACGACGAGTTCAACGTCGAGAAGTACGCGGCCCTCCAGCCCGACCTGCTCGTCACCAACACCTGGGACGGCACCCTCTGGTACGTGCCCGAGGCCTCCAAGGACAAGATCACGCAGCTGGCCCCGGCCGCCGCCATCTCCGTGGGCGGCGACGCCACCCTGGACAAGGCGCTGGAGCGCACCGCGGAGCTCGCCAAGTCCCTCGGCGCCGACATGAACGCCAAGAACACCGTCGACGCCAAGGCCCGCTTCGAGTCGGCCGCCGGGAAGGTCCGCGCGGCCACCAAGGCCAACCCGGGCGTCAAGGTCCTCGTCGGCTCCGGCTCCGCCGACCTGTTCTACGTCTCCACCCCGGACACCTCGGCCGACCTGAAGTACTTCAAGCAGCTCGGCGTCGAGTTCGTCACGCCGGAGAAGCTGGACGAGGGCGGCTTCTTCGAGAGCCTCAGCTGGGAGAACGCCGGCAAGTACAAGGCCGACGTCGTCCTGCTCGACAACCGCACCGGCACCCTGCAGCCGGAGGAGCTGAAGGCGAAGGCCACCTGGGCCGAGCTCCCGGCGGTCAAGGCCGGCCAGATCACCCCGCGCGTCACCGAGCCGATCTACTCGTACGACAAGTGCGCCACGATCCTCGAGGAGCTCGCGAAGGCCGTCCAGAACGCCAAGAAGGTCAGCTGACCGCCTTTCCTTCCGGCTGAATCCCAGGGGGGACTCTCCGCATGACCGTCACCGCGTCCGACGTCCCGGCCGTCGCGCACTTCCGGTTCTTCGCGCTCGACGTGCTCCGCACGCGCCGCCTCGGCCACTCGTTCCTGCGGGTCACGTTCGGCGGTGAGTCCCTCGCGGACTTCCGCTCGGGCGGCTTCGACCAGAGCCTGTCGCTCTTCCTGCCCCCGTCCGGCCAGGAGCACACCGTGCTCCCGTCCACGGACGAGGACACCTGGTTCGCCGCCTGGCGCGGGATGCCGGACGAGGAACGGCCGGTGATGCGCTCCTACACCGTGCGCGAACAGCGCCGTACGGCCGAGGGCGTGGACGAGGTCGACATCGACTTCGTCCTGCACGGGGACTCGAGCCCCGCCTCCCACTGGGCGGGCCGGGCGGTGACCGGCCGCCGGATCCTGGCGATCGGCCCGGCCGTCGCGGAGAACAAGTCCGTACGTTTCCGCCGGCCGGCGGGCGCCGACGCGGTCTGGATGTACGCGGACGAGACCGCCCTGCCGGCTGCGGCCGCGATCCTGGACCGGCTGCCGGCCGGGACGCGGGTCCGCGCCTGGTTCGAGGTCCCGCACGAGGACGACCGGCTCGCGCTGTCGACGCTCGCCGAAGCGGACATCACCTGGATCGTCCGCGAGGGCGACGGCCATGAGCGCACCGAGCAGGTGCTGGGCGCGCTGCGCTCGGCCGGGTCGCTTGCCGCCGAAGCCCCGTACGTGTGGCTGGCGGGCGAGGCGGGCACCGTGCGCGCGACGCGCCGCCACTTCGTGCAGGAACGCTCCGTCGACCGCCGCTCGGTGAGTTTCACCGGCTACTGGCGGCTCGGCGCGAGCGAGGAGCAGCTCCTCGCCGAGGCGTACGCGGGCAAGGCCCCCAGTGAGGACCCCGCTTCCGAGCTGTAGCCAACCCCCGTACGTCACAGGGAACTTCAGAGATGGGCCCCGGCTTCCGGCCGGGGCCCATCTCCATTTGGCTTGAAACTTAGGTTAGGCTAACCTAAGCAACACACCCCACCCCCCCCTTCTCCCCCTGCCCGGAGGAAAGTTGATGCGCTCGCATCTGCTGAACGAGACGACCGCGGACCTCTACCGGCGCTCCGTCACCGAGGGCGTCGAACGTGTCGCCGCCAAACTCGCGACCACGGAACGGCCCCACACCGGTATTTCCGTCGCCGAACTCGCCCCGGTCATCAACGGGATCGACCTGGACAAGCCGCTCGAGGACCCCGCCGCCGTCCTGGACGAGCTGGAGGACGTCTACCTGCGCGACGCGGTGTACTTCCACCACCCGCGCTACCTGGGCCACCTCAACTGCCCGGTCGTCATCCCGGCGGTGCTCGGCGAGGCGATCATCTCGGCCGTCAACTCCTCGCTCGACACCTGGGACCAGTCCATCGGCGGCACGCTCATCGAGCGCCGCCTCATCGACTGGACCGCGCAGCGCATCGGCCTCGGCCCCGACGCGGACGGCATCTTCACCTCCGGCGGCAGCCAGTCCAACTTCCACGCCCTGCTGCTGGCCCGCGACGAGGCCTGCCGCATCGTGATGAAGCGCGCGCTGGACGAGGGGCGCGAGCTGGCGAAGTCCGAGGTCCTCCCCAAGCTGCGCATCTTCACCTCCGAGGCCAGCCACTTCAGCGTGAAGAAGTCGGCCGCCATGCTCGGACTCGGCTACGAGGCCGTCATCGCCGTCCCGGTCGACCGCAACCGCCGGATGGACACCGCGGTGCTCGCCCTGGAGCTCGAGGAGTGCGCCACCGAGGGCCTCTTCCCGATGGCCGTCGTCGCCACCGCCGGCACCACCGACTTCGGGTCCATCGACCCGCTCCCCGAGATCGCCCGCCTGACCGCCGAGCACTCCGCGTGGATGCACGTGGACGCCGCCTACGGCTGCGGACTGCTGGTCTCCCCCACCCGCCGGCACCTCCTCGACGGCATCGAGCACGCCGACTCCGTCACCGTCGACTACCACAAGTCGTTCTTCCAGCCCGTCAGTTCCAGCGCCATGCTGGTCCGCGACCGCGACACGCTGAAGCACGCCACGTACCACGCGGACTACCTCAACCCGCGCCGCATGGCCGAGGAGCGCATCCCCAACCAGGTGGACAAGTCCATCCAGACCACGCGCCGCTTCGACGCGCTCAAGCTCTGGATGACCCTGCGCGTCATGGGCGCCGACGGTGTCGGCGCCCTCTTCGACGAGGTCATCGACCTGGCCGCCGCGGGCTGGGACATCATCGACGCCGACCCGCGCTTCGAGGTCGTCGTCAAGCCCCAGATCTCCACCCTCGTCTTCCGCTACGTGCCGGAGGGCGATGTCCGCGGGGACCTGGTCGACGAGGCCAACCTGCACGCCCGCAAGGCCCTGTTCGCCTCGGGTGAGGCCGTCGTCGCCGGCACCAAGGTGGACGGGGACCAGTACCTGAAGTTCACGCTTCTCAACCCTCAGACCACGACGGCCGACATCTCTGCCGTCCTCGACCTTCTTGCCGCACACGCCGCGCAGTTCCTGGGAGAATCCCTTGCCGTCCACCGTTAAGCCCCGTGACTTCATCGGCATCGGCCTCGGTCCCTTCAACCTGGGACTCGCCTGCCTGACCGCGCCGATCGACGAGCTCGACGGGCTGTTCATCGAGTCGAAGCCGCACTTCGAGTGGCACGCCGGAATGTTCCTGGACGGCGCGCACCTGCAGACGCCGTTCATGTCGGACCTGGTCACCCTCGCCGACCCGACCTCGCCGTTCTCCTTCCTGAACTACCTGAAGGACCAGGACCGGCTGTACTCCTTCTACATCCGGGAGAACTTCTACCCGCTGCGGGCCGAGTACAACGACTACTGCCGCTGGGCCGCCGACCGCCTCGACAACGTCCTGTGGTCCACCTCCGTCACCGAGGTCACCTACGACGAGCAGGCCGGTCTCTACCAGGTCCGCACCGACAAGGGCGAGACCCACCTGGCCCGCCGCCTGGTCCTGGGCACCGGCACCCCGCCCTTCGTCCCGGAAGCCTGCGCCGGTCTCGGCGGCGACTTCCTGCACAACTCCGCCTACATGCAGAACAAGGCAGAGCTCCAGAAGAAGAAGTCGATCACTCTGGTCGGCTCGGGCCAGAGCGCCGCCGAGATCTACTACGACCTCCTCGCCGAGATCGACGTGTACGGCTACCAGCTCAACTGGGTCACGCGCTCACCGCGGTTCTTCCCGCTGGAGTACACGAAGCTGACGCTGGAGATGACCTCCCCCGAGTACGTGGACTACTTCCACGCCCTCCCCGAGGACACCCGCTACCGGCTGGAGACCCAGCAGAAGAACCTCTTCAAGGGCATCGACGGCGATCTGATCAACGCCATCTTCGACCTGCTCTACCAGAAGAGGATCACCATGCCGGGCCCGGTCCCCACGACCCTGCTGACGAACACCTCGCTGAACAGCACGGCCTACGACACCACCACGGGCACGTACACCCTGGGCCTTCGCCACGAGGAGCAGGAGCGGGACTTCTCCCTCGCCTCCGAGGGCCTGGTCCTGGCCACCGGCTACAAGTACACGGTCCCGGAGTTCCTCGCCCCCGTGCGCGACCGGCTGAACTTCGACGGCCGAGGCCGGCTGGACGCCGCCCGCAACTACAGCGTCGACAGCACCGGCCGCGGGGTCTACCTCCAGAACGGCACGACCCACAACCACTCCCTCACCTCGCCCGACCTGGGCATGGCCGCGTACCGCAACGCGTACATCATCGGCGAGCTCCTCGGCCGCGAGTACTACAAGGTCGAGAAGTCCATCGCGTTCCAGCAGTTCGCAGTCCCGGAAGGCATGCACGCATGAGCACCACCGGCTCCACCACCGAGATCCTGTACTCCCGCACCGACGCGGCCCTCGGCACCTTCGCCGTCCGCCCGCTGGACCCCTTCGCCGACGCGGAGCTCCTGCACGGCTGGGTCACGCACCCCAAGGCCTCGTTCTGGATGATGCAGGACGCCTCGCTGCCGGACGTCGAGCGCGAGTACATGAAGATCGCCGCGGCCGAGCACCACCAGGCCTTCATCGGCCTCCACGAGGGCCGTCCCGCCTTCCTGATGGAGACGTACGACCCGGCCCGCCTGGAGCTCGTCGGCCTGTACGAGGCCCAGCCCGGCGATGTCGGCATGCACTTCCTCGTCGCGCCGAGCGAGCAGCCGCTGCACGGGTTCACCCGCGCGGTCATCACCACCGTCATGACGGCCGTGTTCGCCGACCCGGAGGCGCAGCGCGTCGTGGTCGAGCCCGACGTCCGCAACACCGCCGTCCACGCCCTGAACGAGGCGGTCGGCTTCGTGCCCGACGGCCCGGTCACCAAGCCGGAGAAGGAAGCCCTCCTCAGCTTCTGCACCCGCGCCCAGTTCGAGTCGGCCACCGGCCTCATCAAGGAGCTCTCGATATGAGCCTCGCCGACGCCGTCTCCCACCTCTCCCCCGAGCTGTGGGCCCGCGCCAACCGCGCCCTGGTCCGCAAGGCCCTCGCGGAGTTCTCCCACGAGCGCCTGCTGACCCCGAAGCCGCTGGACTCCGGTCTCTACTCGGTCCTGAGCGAGGACTCCTCGGTGGAGTACCGCTTCGCGGCCACGCACCACGCCCTGGACCACTGGTCGGTGGACGAGTCGTCCATCACCCGCCACCAGGACGGTACCGAGCTTCCGCTGGACGCCCTGGACTTCCACATCGAGCTGCAGCAGTCCCTGGGTCTCAGCGCCGAAGTCCTTCCCGTCTACCTGGAGGAGATCTCCTCCACCCTGGCCGGTTCGGGCTTCAAGTACACGAAGCCGCAGATCTCCTCCGCCGTCCTCGCCAAGTCCTCCTTCCAGGACATCGAGACCGGCATGACCGAGGGCCACCCCTGCTTCGTCGCGAACAACGGCCGCCTCGGCTTCGGCGTGCACGAGTACCTCTCGTACGCCCCGGAGACCGCGAGCCCGGTCCACCTGGTGTGGGTGGCGGCCCGCAAGGACGTCTCCACCTTCACCGCGGGCGCGGGCCTGGACCACGACTCCTTCATGCGCGCCGAACTGGGCGACGAGACGCTCTCGGCCTTCTCCGCCAAGATGACCGCCCTCGGCCTGGACCTGGCGGACTACCACCTCTTCCCGGTCCACCCCTGGCAGTGGTGGAACAAGACCACGATCACCTTCGCCGCCGAGATCGCCAACCGCCGCCTGGTCCTGCTGGGCGAGGGCACGGACGCGTACCTGGCTCAGCAGTCGATCCGCACCTTCTTCAACACCAGCGCCCCCGAGAAGCACTACGTCAAAACGGCGATCTCGGTGTTGAACATGGGCTTCATGCGGGGCCTGTCGGCCGCGTACATGGAGGCCACCCCGGCCATCAACGACTGGCTCCACCAGCTGATCGAGTCGGACTCCGTGCTGCAGTCCGTCGACTTCTCGATCATCCGCGAGCGCGCGGCGATCGGCTACCACCACCGCCAGTACGAGCGCGCCACCGACCGGTACTCCCCGTACCGCAAGATGCTGGCAGCGCTCTGGCGCGAGTCCCCGGTGAACTCCCTCCAGGGCGACGAGCGCCTGGCCACGATGGCCTCGCTCCTCCACGTCGACGCCGAGGGCAAGTCCTTCGTCGGCGCCCTGATCGCGGAATCGGGACTGACCCCCGCCGAGTGGCTGCGTTCGTACCTGCGGGCCTACCTGGTCCCGCTCCTGCACTGCTTCTACCAGTACGACCTCGCCTACATGCCGCACGGCGAGAACACGATCCTCGTCATCGAGGGCGGCGTGGTGAAGCGGGCGATCTTCAAGGACATCGCCGAGGAGATCGTGGTCATGGACCCGGACGCGGTGCTGCCGCCCGCGGTCGAGCGGGTCCGGGCGGACGTCCCGGAGGACATGAAGCTGCTGTCGATCTTCACGGACGTCTTCGACTGCTTCTTCCGCTTCCTCGGCTCGATCCTGACGACGGAGGGCATCTGCGAGGAGGACACCTTCTGGCGGGCGGTCGCGGACTGCGCCCACGAGTACCAGGACTCCCTGCCGGCCCTGTCGGACCGCTTCGAGCGCTACGACCTGTTCGCCGAGGAGTTCCAGCTGTCCTGCCTCAACCGCCTCCAGCTGCGCAACAACAAGCAGATGGTCGACCTCGCCGACCCCTCCGCCGCACTCCAACTGATCGGCACCCTCAAGAACCCCCTCGCGCGGTTCGCTGCGCGGCGGTAACCAGGCCCGGGCGGGCTGCCGATACGGTCCCTCGGCAGCCCGCCCGATTGCCCGCAGGGCAATATCAGCCCCGCCGGCGTTTGAGGCGCGGGGTCTGGGGCGGAGCCCC
Source organism: Streptomyces sp. NBC_01546 (assembly GCF_045208355.1). Lineage (NCBI taxonomy): Bacteria > Bacillati > Actinomycetota > Actinomycetes > Kitasatosporales > Streptomycetaceae > Streptomyces > Streptomyces sp. NBC_01546. The sequence goes on along the minus strand of NZ_CP109379.1, from coordinate 5,200,747 downwards.
GGCAACGGCGCCGCACCGCTAAGACCACGGCACGTCCGGCGCCCGGTAGTACGCGATGTCCTGCGCATCCATGCGCGGCCCCTGCGCGGCCAGGCGCAGGCTGTACGACGCCCAGTCGAGCGCACCGGCGGGCGACCAGCCCAGCTCCGCCAGCCCCAGCACCCGCGGAAACGCCATCAGCTCCCAGTCCGCCCGCGTGGCGATCGTCTCCGTCCACAGCGGCGCCTCCACCCCCAGGACGGCCGACTCCGGGACCCCGGCCAGGTAGGCCCCCGGGTTCCACGAGTACGACCTCTTCACCGGGACGAACCCGGCCCACGCCAGGCCCGGCTTCGTCGCCAGGTCGTACTTCATGTCCAGGTACAGCCGGTCCGCCGGCGACAGGATCAGCGGGTGCCCGGCCTTCGCGGCCGCGACGACCCGAGCCTTCTCCGCGGCCGGGGTCCGGTCGTGCCCCCAGTACTGCAGCACCGCCCCCGCCGCCGGCCGCGCCGCCGCGAGCTGGTGCCAGGCGACCACCGTCTTGCCGTACCGGCCCACCACCGCCTGCGCCCGGTCCATGAAGGCCGCGTAGTCCGCCGCCGGCGTCGAGTGCGCCTCGTCGCCGCCGATGTGCAGGTAGCGGCCCGGCGTCAGCTCCGCCAGCTCGCCGAGCACCTCGTCGATGAACTCGTAGGTCCGCTCCTTGGCGACGCACAGCGAGCTGAAGCCCACCTTGATCCCGGTGTACCGCGCCGGGGCCTTCCCGTCGCAGTTCAGCTCCGCGTACGAGGCGAGCGCCGCGTTCGTGTGCCCCGGCATGTCGATCTCCGGGACCACGTCCACGTACCGCTCCCCCGCGTACGCGACGAGCTCCCGGTACTCGTCCTTCGTCCAGTGGCCGCCGGGTCCGCCGCCGACCTCGCTGCCGCCCCCGTACTCCGCCAGCCGCGGCCAGGAGTCGATCGCGAGACGCCACCCCTGGTCGTCGGTCAGGTGCACGTGCAGGGTGTTGACCTTGTACTGGGCGAGCTGGTCGACGTACCTCTTCACCTGCTCCACCGTGAAGAAGTGCCGCGCGATGTCGATCATCGCGCCCCGGTACGCGAAGCGCGGCCGGTCGGAGACGGTCCCGCCGGGCACCGTCCCGGGCCCGGTCACCGGTACCAGCTGCCGCAGCGTCTGCCCGGCGTGGAACAGGCCGGCCGGGGTCCGTGCGGTGAGGGTGATCCCGTCCGGTCCGGACTCCAGCCGGTACCCCTCGTCCCCGACCCCCTCGGCCTCCTCGTCGACGCGGAGCCGGATCCCGTCCCCCTCGGCCCCGTCGACCACCGGCAGCGGGAGCCCGCTCGGGCCGCGCAGCTGCTCGGCGAGGAGCTCGCCGACCCGCCGGACCTCCTCGTCGGGTCCCGGGCCGGTACGGATGACCGTGCCCGCCCCGAAGGAATACCCGGGGCCTTCGGCTCGTGCGGAGACGGGCGCCGGAAGGAGCCGTTCGAAGGGGGTCAGGGCGGCGGCGGGGGCGTCGTCGCCGGGGCTGGCGTCGTCACCCCGGGCGGTCGTACAGGACGTTGCCGCGCCGAGCACGGAGAGGACGAGGAGGGTGCCGAGCGTGCGTCGCAGGACTCTCATGGCTCAGGTATAGGCCAATTGGGCCGCCACGGCCGGTGCGAGAATCGTCGGATGGCGGAAATCATCCAGAAGGACGGCACTTGGAGCTTCGACGGGGACACGGTGCGCATCGTGCCGGGCCGCGACAAGGGGGTGGGCCTGCTGCGCCAGACGCTCGGCGAAGTGGCCGTCCCGCTGCGCGCGCTGGCCGGGATCAGCTTCGAACCGGGGCGCAAGGCGGGCCGGTTGCGGCTGCGGCTGCGTGACGGCGCGGACCCGCTGCTCCAGGTGACCGGCGGGCGGCTGCCGGACGCCTCCGACCCGTACCGGCTGACCGTGGAGACGGACCGGACCGGGGTGGCGGAGTACTTCGTGGACGAGGTGCGGGGAGCGCTCCTGCTGGACCAGGTGGAGACCGGGCCCACGCGCGAGTACCTGCTGCCGGGCCCCGCGGTGCCGATCACGGCGGGCGCGGGCGACGGGACCGTGGCCTTCGACGGGGACCGGGTGTCCCTGGAGTGGAACTGGACGGCCGAGGAGGCCAAGCGATCCGGCGGGACGCGGGCGTTCCGGGTGGCGGACCTGCGGTCGGTGGAGTGGTCCCCGTCCAAGGGGCTGACGAGCGGCTGGCTGCGCTTCCTCCAGGCGGGCACCGCGGCGCCCGCGTCGCCCAAGTACGACCCCTTCACGGTGGAGCTCTTCGGTTTCAAGAACGACCCGCTGATGGCGCTGGTCGCGGCGGCGGTGGCGGCCCGGATGCCCCACCCGGCGGCTGCTCCGGCCGATCCGGCCGCCCCCGCCGGGGCCCTGGGCGCCGGCCCGGCCGCGCGGCCGGCGGGGTCGGCGGAGGATTCAGCGGCGGACCACGACACCCTCCTGCGCCGCCTGCGCGAGCTCGGCGAGCTGCACCAGTCGGGGATCCTCACGGCCGACGAGTTCGCGGCGGCCAAGCAGGCCGTTTTGCGGCGTTTCTGACCGGATCCATCCATTCCACTGGTCCAGACCAGAAGGATCCTGCCCGATTTCGGGCAGGATCTTTGCGTTCGGCGCCCTGACCCGCCAGTATCTACGGGTGCTCGATCGCCGCCCGTCGCATGACGACCTCGTCGACCACCTGGTGCGCAGCACCTCGCTGCAGCGGGGTGAGGCCGCCCGGGTGGTGCTCGACGTGCTCGCGTACTTCGACGAGACGACCGAGGAGTTCGTCCGCCGCCGCCACCGGGAACTGCAGTCCGGCGGAGCGGTCAACGCGGAGATCTTCGAGCGGATCGCGGCCGAGCTGCCGCACCGCGCCGTGGCGCCTCCGGAGCTCTCGCTCCGGCAGCTGCGCCGCATCGTCTACGGCTGACGCACGGCTGCGACACCGGCTGAGACCCAGCCACCCGAGCACACGTACCGAACTTCAGGAGGGGCATAACCGTATGTGCGGAATCGTCGGTTACATCGGCAAGCGTGACGTTGCACCACTGCTGCTGGAAGGCCTGCAGCGCCTCGAGTACCGCGGATACGACTCCGCGGGCATCGTCGTCAACAGCCCGAAGGCCGCGGCCCTGAAGGTCGTCAAGGCCAAGGGCCGGGTCCGCGAGCTGGAGTCCCGCGTCCCCAAGCGCTTCGCCGGCACCACCGGCATCGCCCACACCCGCTGGGCCACGCACGGCGCCCCGAGCGACATCAACTCCCACCCCCACCTCGACGCCGAGAACAAGGTGGCCGTCGTCCACAACGGCATCGTCGACAACGCCTCCGAGCTGCGCGCCAAGCTCGAGGCCGAGGGCGTCGTCTTCGTCTCGGAGACCGACACCGAGGTGATCGTCCACCTGATCGCCCGCTCCCTGGCCGACTCCCTCGAGGAGAAGGTCCGCGAGGCCGTCAAGGCGATCGAGGGCACCTACGGCATCGCCGTCATGCACGCCGACTTCGCCGACCGCATCGTCGTCGCCCGCAACGGCTCCCCCGTCGTCCTGGGCATCGGCGAGAAGGAGATGTTCGTCGCCTCGGACGTCGCCGCCCTGGTCGCCCACACCCGCCAGGTCGTCACCCTCGACGACGGCGAGATGGCCACCCTGAAGGCCGACGACTTCCGCACCTACACCACCAGCGGTGCCACCACCACCGCCACCCCGGAGACCGTGGAGTGGGAGGCCGCCTCCTACGACATGGGCGGTCACGACACCTACATGCACAAGGAGATCTCCGAGCAGCCCGACGCGGTCGACCGCGTGCTGCGCGGCCGGATCGACGACCGTTTCAACACGGTGCACCTGGGCGGCCTGAACCTGGACCCGCGCGAGGCGCGCGGCATCCGCCGGGTCAAGATCCTGGGCTGCGGCACCTCGTACCACGCGGGCCTCATCGGCGCCGGCCTCATCGAGGGCATGGCCCGGATCCCCGCGGACGCCGAGCCGGCCTCCGAGTTCCGCTACCGCAACCCGGTCGTGGACCCCGACACCCTCTACATCGCGGTGTCCCAGTCCGGTGAGACGTACGACGTGCTCGCGGCGGTGCAGGAGCTCAAGCGCAAGGGCGCCCGCGTCCTCGGCGTGGTCAACGTGGTCGGCTCCGCGATCGCCCGCGAGGCGGACGGCGGCGTGTACGTGCACGCCGGCCCCGAGGTCTGCGTCGTCTCCACCAAGTGCTTCACCAACACGGTCGTCGCCTTCGCGCTGCTGGCCGTGCACCTGGGCCGCATCCGGGACCTGTCGGTCACCGACGGCAAGCGGATCATCGAGGGCCTGCGCAAGCTGCCCGCGCAGATCCAGGAGATCCTCGACGGCGAGGACGACATCAAGAAGCTGGCGGCCGAGTTCGCCGAGGCCAAGTCGATGATGTTCATCGGCCGGGTGCGCGGTTACCCGGTGGCCCTGGAGGCCTCCCTCAAGCTGAAGGAGATCTCCTACATCCACGCCGAGGCCTACCCGGCCTCCGAGCTCAAGCACGGTCCGCTGGCGCTGATCGAGCCCTCGCTGCCGACCGTCGCGATCGTCCCGGACGACGACCTGCTGGAGAAGAACCGCGCGGCGCTCGAGGAGATCAAGGCGCGCAGCGGCCGGATCCTGGCGGTCGCGCACCGCGAGCAGGAGAAGGCGGACCACACCATCGTGGTCCCCAAGAACGAGGACGAGCTGGACCCGATCCTGATGGGCATCCCGCTCCAGCTGCTGGCGTACCACACGGCCCTGGCCATGGGCCGGGACATCGACAAGCCGCGCAACCTGGCGAAGTCGGTCACGGTCGAGTAGCCGGCGGCCTGTTGGCCTGAGACATGCGAAGACCCCCGTGCGCACCGCGCACGGGGGTCTTCGCACAGGGTGTTCAGCCTGCGGCGACCGCGCCGCGCCTCGAGCCCTTGCCCACCGCCATCGGCCAGTGCGCCAGTGCCGCGGTGGCTCCGTACCAGGCCAGCAGCCCGGACACGGCGGCGACCCAGCCGCCGGCCTTGGCGAGGCCATCGCTGCCCGCGAACGAGCCTATGGCCAACAGGAGGAGGGACAGGGTCAGCAGGGCATAGACGCCCTGGCTGAACAGACCGCTCGCCGCGGCGACCGTGAGGGTCAGCGCGAGCAGGGCGAAGAGGACCAGAAACGTTCCGGCGGCTTCGTCGGAGACCGACGCCCCGGCTCCCTTGGCCCAGGTGAACCAGAAGACGCCGAGGCCCGCGAACGCGGTGCCGTTGAACCCGTTGCCGCCGCGGTACTCGAGGAGCCCGAGGAGGAAAAGGGCCGCGCCGCCGACGTACATCGCGAGCGACACGGAATTGGCGGCGGTCACTCCGTCGATGACACCGGTGTGGCCGATACCGAACGCGAGAAGGGTGAGACCCAGGGCGATGTTCCCGAGGGTCGAAGTCGAGGCCGTGCTTCCCGCAGAGACACCATTGTCCACGGCGGGCTCCCTTCGATCTGCAGTTGTTTGCTGCGTCCCAGCAGCATTTATCTACCCTTTACACGGGTGCACAACCGCACAATCGGCTTAACAGACGGTCACGGAATGACAACGACCGGTCGCTGTGCGCGCTTGGCCAGCCTGCCCGCCACGGACCCGAAGATCCGGCCCACGATGCCGTGCGTGGAGCCGACCACGATGGCGTCGGCCGAATACTCCCGGCCGACCTCCTCCAGCTCGTGGCAGATGTCCCCGCCCCGCTCGACCAGGATCCAGGGCACCTCGGCCAGATAATCCGCGCAGGCGAGCTCCAGCCCCAGCACCTCGGTGCGGTGGTCCGGCACGTCCACGAAGACGGGGGGCTCACAGCCGGCCCAGACGGTGGTGGGCAGCCGGTTGGCGACATGGACGATGATCAGACCGGAGCCGGAGCGACGGGCCATGCCGATCGCGTACGCGAGTGCGCGCTCACTGGACGTGGATCCGTCGAATCCCACAACGACCCCGTGCCGGAAGGCCGGATCGCAGGGTAGGCGTGTCTGTTCCACCGCGCGCAGATCGGCGGCCGACGCGGGGTCGGCGACGCGTTTGCGCTTGCGGTCCGCGGGTTCGGAGAATTCGTGACCGGCCATCGGTATCTCGGCGAAGAGGTCCTTGGAGGAAGCAACAGGGGCGAAATTCGGCGACGCTGGGTAACGGGGCTCTGTCCGGGAAGCATCTTCCCAAGCCCATACCCACCAGGGTACGGCGACACTCCTGTCCTGCACAGGGCTTGCCGCCCTTGGAGAGCGTCCCAGGGAGCATGCCGGAGCGAGCCCGCCTTGGCAATGCCCGCTGTCCCCTACAGCCAGTGACGATCGGGCCCGGCGCCACCCGTGCGCGCAGTGACCGAGCCCGGCCGAGCCGCGTTGGGCATGGGTCCGACCGTCCAGGAAGAGCCCGCAGGGAGCACGCCGTGCCCGGCCATCCGGTACACCCCGTCCAGCCAGCTCAGCCGACACAGTCCGTCCACCAGTACGCCCACACCGCCCCGCTCCACGCCCCTTCCCACCGTTCCGCTCTTCACTCGTCCGTGCACCCCGCCGGACGTCGTCACGACGACCCCGCGGGTGACGTCGTGCGCTGGGCCGCCTTCAGCTGCCTGCTCGTCCCCGTGGTCCTCGTCGTCTACGGAACCTCCTTCGGCGGGGCCGCGGTCGCCACCCTCGGCCTGTTGGCGGTGACGGCCGCGTGCCGGGTGCTGCTGCGCTACTCGGAGAGGGCGGAGCGGGCCACGGCTCGAGTTCCGGTGGAGGAACGGCTCGGGCCCGCCCCCCGCGGCCGGCACTCGCGCGGCGGCTCCGGTGGACATCGCGTCTGCGGCGGTTCCGCCCCGCGCGCGGCGCCGTCCCCGCACGACTGACTCATTCGCACACCCACACCCGCATGTTTTCAGCCAACTTCCCAGCAGAGTGGCCTTCTTGCCGGAATGTCCCCCCAACCCCCCTACCACCAGCGACGACAGACGCCGGGGGGCGCTTCGACCCTACGGGTACTGGCCACGAGCGGACCGGACGCCTCCCACCCAGGTAGCGGAGTGGAACGCTTCCTGATCGAATGCTTTTCGCCAAGTTGAGAAGTCGACATAGCGCTGCGTGCTGAACTTGTCACGCCGACACCACGGGACGCAGTAGATTCGATCATGTATTTACGGCGGGGGATCCACGTGCAAGGCCGAGGGGAAACGTGCAGGTGCGACCAGACCAAGGAGTCGCGACACCCAAGGGGGGCTTAGCGCCATGAGCCAGGATTCCACCGCCGTCGTCGCGGACGCCGGCCGGAAGCTCGCGGGGCGTCGCCGCAGGGAGATTGTCGCGGTGCTGCTCTTCAGCGGCGGACCGATCTTCGAGAGCTCCATTCCACTTTCCGTGTTCGGCATTGACCGGCAGGACGCGGGAGTTCCACGCTACCGATTGCTCGTGTGCGCCGGTGAGGACGGTCCGCTCAGGACCACCGGCGGACTCGAACTGACCGCGCCATACGGGTTGGAGGCGATCGCCCGGGCAGGCACGGTCGTCGTGCCCGCATGGCGTTCCATCACTTCACCACCCCCTCCGGAGGCGCTCGACGCACTGCGTCTGGCGCACGAGGAGGGAGCCCGGATCGTCGGACTGTGCACGGGAGCCTTCGTGCTCGCCGCCGCCGGTCTGCTGGACGGCCGGCCCGCGACGACGCACTGGATGTACGCGCCGACGCTGGCCAAGCGGTACCCGTCCGTCCATGTCGATCCGCGCGAGCTGTTCGTCGACGACGGAGACGTGCTCACGTCCGCGGGCACGGCGGCCGGAATCGACCTGTGCCTGCACATCGTGCGCACGGACCACGGCAGTGAGGCGGCCGGGGCCCTGGCCCGCAGGCTCGTCGTCCCGCCGCGCCGTACGGGCGGACAGGAGCGCTATCTCGACCGGTCGCTGCCGGAGGAGATCGGCGCCGACCCGCTGGCCGAGGTCGTCGCCTGGGCGCTGGAACACCTCCACGAGCAGTTCGACGTGGAGACCCTGGCGGCCCGCGCCTACATGAGCAGGCGCACCTTCGACCGCCGGTTCCGCTCGCTGACCGGCAGCGCGCCGCTCCAGTGGCTGATCACCCAGCGGGTGCTCCAGGCACAGCGGCTGCTGGAGACCTCCGACTACTCGGTCGACGAGGTCGCCGGTCGCTGCGGGTTCCGTTCGCCGGTCGCCCTGCGCGGGCACTTCCGGCGGCAGCTGGGGTCCTCCCCGGCCGCCTACCGCTCCGCCTACCGGGCACGACGGCCGCAGGCCGACGTGGCTCAGGTGTCCCAGCTCCAGGAGAGCCCGGTTCCGCACCAGCGCACTCCGCAGCCCCAGCGGGCGGCGGCGGCCCTGGCCGCGGCGGGCCCGACGGTGACGGAGCTGTACGCCCCCGGCCGGGTCCTGCGGGAACACGCGTAACCCACACAACGGGTACGGCAAGCGAAGGTCCTCCATCGGTCACCGCCGATGGGGGACCTTCCGCATATGCGGTCCGGGCCCGAGGGGACCGCATAAGGTGGGACACATGAACGATCGCATGGTGTGGATCGACTGCGAGATGACCGGGCTCTCGTTGACGGACGACGCACTTATCGAGGTGGCCGCACTGGTCACCGACTCGGAGCTCAACGTGCTCGGCGAAGGCGTGGACATCGTGATCCGCCCGCCGGACGCGGCCCTGGAGACCATGCCCGACGTGGTGCGCGAGATGCACACCTCCTCCGGACTGCTCGAAGAGCTGGCCGGCGGGACCACCCTGGCGGATGCCGAGGCGCAGGTCCTGGCATACGTACGGGAGCACGTGAAGGAGCCCCGCAAGGCGCCCCTCTGCGGAAACTCGGTCGGCACCGACCGCGGGTTCCTGCTGCGTGACATGGCGGCGCTGGAGAGCTACATGCACTACCGGATCGTGGACGTGTCCTCGGTCAAGGAGCTGGCGCGCCGCTGGTACCCGCGGGTGTACTTCAACAGCCCGCCCAAGAACGGCAACCACCGGGCGCTCGCGGACATCAAGGAGTCCATCGCCGAGCTGCGCTACTACCGGGAGGCGGTCTTCGTTCCGCAGCCCGGGCCCGACTCGGACACGGCTCGGAGCATCGCCGCCAAGCACGTCCTGCCCGCCGAATAGCCGACCCGGAGCGAGGGGCGCGATAAGGGGGGAGCGAGCACCCTCCCGGACCCTGTACCCTTTTCTTCGGCCGGTCGGTTCTCCGACCGGACATGGTGGGTGTAGCTCAGTTGGTAGAGCACCTGGTTGTGGTCCAGGTGGCCGCGGGTTCAAGTCCCGTCACTCACCCTGATGAGAAGGTCCCGGTCCGCGAAAGCGGACCGGGACCTTCTGCGTTCACGAGGACTGCTTCACGAGGACTCCCGGACCACCAGCCGGTTCGGGAGCACGACGGCCGCGTCTCCCCCCGGTTCCCCGGCGATCCCGGCCAGCAGCACCCGCGCCATGGTCCGGCCCATCTCCTCGATCGGCTGCCGGACGCTGGTCAGCGGCGGGTCCATGTGCCGGGCCACCACCGAGTCGTCGAAGCCGACCAGCGCCACGTCCTGCGGAATCCGGCGGCCGGCCGCGCGCAGCTCCCGCCGGGCGCCCGCCGCCATGACGTCCGAGGCCGCGAAGACCGCGTCGAGCGCCGGGCGGCGCTCCAGCAGCTCGCGCATGGCCCGGCGGCCGCCCTCCTCGGTGAAGTCGCCGACCGAGATCAGCCCCTCGTCGGCCAGGTGCCCGGCGGCGGCCAGGGCCTGCCGGTAGCCGTCGAGGCGGCACTGGGCCCCGTACACGTCCAGCGGTCCGGTGATCGTGGCGATCGCGCGGCGGCCCCGGCCGACGAGGTGGCGTACGGCCTCGGCCGCGCCCCCCAGGTTGTCCGAATCCACCGAGGGCAGCGTCTCGGCGGCGGAGCGGCGGCCGCTGATCACCGTCGGGATGCCGAGCTCGGCCAGCAGCTCCGGCAGCGGATCCCCGGCGTGGACGGAGACGAGGAGCACCCCGTCGACGCGGTGCCCCGACAGGTACTGGGAGAGGCGGCGGCGCTCGCGGTCGCTGCCGGCCAGGGTGAGGACGAGCTGGACGTCGGTCTCGGCGAGGGCGGAGCCGACCCCGCGGACCACGTCGGAGAAGTACGGCTCGGCGAAGAAGCGGGCCTCCGGCTCGGGAATCACGAGAGCGATGGCGTCGGTACGGTTGGCCGCGAGGGCGCGGGCCGCGCGGTTGGGCACGTAGCCCAGCTCGGCGACGGCCGCCTCCACGGCGGTCCTGGTGTGGTCGCTGACCTTGGAGGAACCGTTGATCACCCGGGAGACCGTGCCGCGCCCGACTCCGGCGCGCACCGCGACCTCCTCCAGGGTCGGCCGTCCCCTTTTGCGCCCTTGCCCCTTCATGGCTTCCTCCCGGCTGTGAATCTACCCCTTGACGGCTGTGGGAGCGCTCCCACACTGTGGCACACGACACCCGGCACGTCCCGTCCTTCAAGGAGGATGCACATGCGAGCCCCAGCCCGAGTCCCCGTCCGAGCCCGAAGAACCCTTGCCACGGCAGTCACCGCGGTGGGAGCGGCGGCCCTGCTGCTCGCGGGGTGCGCGCAGGATCCGGCCGAGAAGTCCGAAAGCGGCGCCCCGGCCGGCGACAAGGGGAAGACCACCCTCACCGTCGGGGTCTTCGGGGCCTTCGGCCTCCAGGAGGCCGGCCTCTACGACGAGTACATGGCCCAGAATCCCGGGATCCGCATCGAGCAGACCTCGATCGAGCGGAACGAGAACTACTACCCCCAGCTCCTCACCCACCTGGGGACCGGGAGCGGGCTCGCCGACATCCAGGCCGTCGAGGTCAACAACATCGCCGAGATCACCGCCACCCAGGCCGACAAGCTCGTCGACCTGGGCAAGGCGCCGGGGGTGGACAAGGCCGCGTACCTGCCCTGGAAGTGGGCGCAGGGCACGGCGAGCGCGGCGAAGGGCGGGGCCACGGTCGGCCTGGGCACCGACATCGGGCCGCAGGGGATCTGCTACCGCAAGGACCTCTTCGAGGCGGCCGGGCTGCCCAGCGACCGGGCGGCGGTCGGGGCGCTGTGGGCGGGCGACTGGAACAAGTACCTGGAGGCGGGCAAGGCGTACAAGGCGAAGGCGGGCGAGGGCAAGGCCTTCGTGGACTCCGCATCGGGCGTGATGGCGGCGGTGACCGGCAGCAGCGCGCAGCGCTTCTACGACGAGCAGGGCAAGGTCGTCTACAAGACCAACCCCGCGGTGCGCGGGGCCTTCGACCTGGCGGCCTCCTTCGCCACCGAGGGGCTGAGCGCCAAGCTCCAGCAGTTCACCCCGGCCTGGGACCAGGGCTTCGCCAACGGGTCCTTCGCCACGGTCTCCTGCCCGGCCTGGATGCTCGGCTACATCCAGGACAAGGCGGGCCCGGCGGGCAAGGACAAGTGGGACGTGGCGCAGGCGCCGAAGCCGAGCAACTGGGGCGGCTCCTTCCTGGTGGTGCCGAAGGCCGGCAAGCACGCCCAGGAGGCGGCGAAGCTGGCGGCCTGGCTGACGGCTCCGGCGCAGCAGGCGAAGCTCTTCGAGAAGCGGGGCAGTTTCCCGAGCGCGAGCGCCGCCTACAAGCTGCCGACGGTGTCGGGCGCGCAGCACGCGTACTTCGGAGGGGCCCCGATCGGCGAGATCTTCGCGAAGGCGGCGGAGGGGGTGCCGGTGACTGTGGTCGGTCCGAAGGACCTGGTGATCTCACAGAACCTGGCGGACATCGGGATGCTCCAGGTCGACCAGAAGGGCCGCAGTCCCCAGGAGGGCTGGGAGGCCGCGGTGAAGGCGATCGACAACGCCTTGGACCAGTGAGGCTCAGGTGACGGACGAGACGGCTGTTCTGTCCCCCTCCGCCGCCGGCTCGAAGGAGCCGGCGGCGGAGGGGGGCGCCCGGGGCCAGATATGGCGCTCACGCCGCTACCGGTGGGACCTGCGCTGGAGCCCGTACGCCTTCGTGGCGCCCTTCTTCCTCTTCTTCGCCGTCTTCGGGCTGTTCCCGTTGCTGTACACGGGCTGGGCGGCGCTGCACCAGGTGGAGCTGACCGATCCGGATTCCATGACGTGGGTGGGGCTGAAGAACTTCACCCGGCTGTGGGAGGACGAGTTCTTCTGGAACGCGCTGCGCAACACGGTCACCATCGGGCTGCTGTCCACGGTGCCGCAGCTGGCGATCGCGCTCGGTCTGGCCCATCTGCTCAACTACAAGATGCGCGGCTCCGCCTTCTTCCGGGTCGCCGTCCTCACCCCGTACGCGACGTCGGTGGCGGCGGCCACCCTTGTGTTCGTGCTGCTCTTCGGCCGGGACTACGGGATGGTCAACTGGGCGCTGTCGGCGGTCGGTCTGGGGGCGGTGGACTGGCAGAACGGCACCTTCGCCTCCCAGCTGGCGGTCTCCACCATCGTGATCTGGCGGTGGACCGGCTACAACGCGCTGATCTACCTGGCGGCGATGCAGGCCGTGCCGGGCGAGCTGTACGAGTCGGCCGCGCTGGACGGGGCGTCGCGCTGGCAGCAGTTCCTCCACGTGACCGTGCCCTCGCTGCGGCCGACGATCCTCTTCACGTGCGTCGTCTCGACGATCGGGGCGACCCAGCTGTTCGGCGAGCCTTTGCTGTTCAACGGCGGGGCGGGCGCGACGGGCGGCTCGGAGCACCAGTTCCAGACGCTCGGGCTGTATCTGTACGAGCAGGGCTGGGTGAACCTGCACCTGGGGCGGGCCTCGGCCATCGCGTGGGCGATGTTCCTGATCCTGTTGGTCATCGCGGGCGCGGCACGGCTGCTGCGCGGACGGGGGGCTTCCCGATGAGATCGCTGCGTGCGGGCAGGCTCACCTACGTGGTGCTGGCCCTGTTCACCGTCGGCTCCCTCTTCCCGCTGGTGTGGACGGCGATCGCGGCCTCCCGGAGCAATACGCGGCTTGCGCAGACCCCGCCGCCGTTCTGGTTCGGCGGGAACCTGGGCCGCAACCTCCAGGTCGCGTGGACCGACGCGAACATGGGCACCGCCCTGCTGAACACCGTGGTCGTGGCCGGCACCGTCGCCGCGGGAACGGTGGTGTTCTCCACCCTGGCGGGCTTCGCCTTCGCCAAGCTCCGCTTCCGCGGCAGCCGGCTGCTGCTCGGGCTGGTGATCGGGACGATGCTGATCCCGCCGCAGCTGAGCGTGGTCCCGCTGTACATGCTGATCGCGGAGCTGTCGTGGACCGACCGGCTCCAGGCGGTGATCCTGCCGACCCTGGTGTCCGCGTTCGGCGTCTTCTTCATGCGGCAGTACCTGGCCCAGGCCCTGCCGATGGAACTGGTGGAGGCGGCACGCACGGACGGGGCGAGTTCGCTGCGGATCGTGTGGCACGTGGTGTTCCCGGTGGCCCGGCCCGCGATGGCGGTGCTGGCCATGCTGACCTTCGTCATGGCCTGGAACGACTTCTTCTGGCCGATCGTCGCGCTGACCCAGAACGGCAGCCCGACGGTGCAGGTGGCCCTGACCGGGCTGGGCCGGGGCTACATCCCCGACCAGTCGGTGATCATGGCGGGTGCGCTGCTGGGCACGCTCCCGCTGCTTCTGGTGTTCCTCGTCTTCGGCCGCCAGATCGTCGGCGGCATCATGCAGGGAGCGGTCAAGGGTTGACCTCCTTTCCTCCCTATCGGGAGGAGATTCCCACCCTCACGGGTGGGACTTCCTGCTTCACCGCGCGCTGCCCCGGCAGGGAGGAGGACTCCCCTTGAGGTCTTACGCCCGCTCCACAGGCAGTAGCCGCCAGCCCGGCGGCCAGGAGATTGATCGCTGCGTTGGCGTCCCGATCGTGGGTCGTCCCGCAGGTGTCGCACGTCCATTCACGGACGTTGAGGGGCATCCTCTCAGCGAGGGCACCACAGGCAGAACACAGGTGTGTGCTGGGGAACCATCGGTCGACGACGATGAGTTGGCGCCCGTACCAAGCCGTCTTGTACTCCAGCATGCTCCGCAGTTCCCGCCAGCCCGCATCCGAGATGGCGCTGGCGAGACGGTGGTTCTTGATCATGTTGCGGACGGTGAGATCCTCGATCACGAGCGTTTGGTTTTCGCGCACGAGTCGAGTCGTCAGCTTGTGCAGGTGATCCTGGCGGCGGTCGGCGATCCGGGCGTGGATCCTGGCCACGCGGGTGCGGGCCTTGGCCCGGTTCTCACTGCCCTTCTCCTTCCGGGAGAGCGCGCGCTGGGCTTTGGCGAGCCGACTCCGGTCCTTGCGTTCGTGCTTCGGGTTGGCGATCTTCTCCCCGGTGGACAGGGTGACCAGGGTTGTCAGCCCGGCGTCGATGCCGACCGCGTTCGTGGTGCGCGGCAAGGGGGCGGGGGTGTCCTCGCAGAGCAGGGACACGAACCAGCGCCCGGCACTGTCGCGGGACACCGTGACCGTGGTCGGCTTCGCACCGGCGGGCAGCGGACGGGACCACACGACATCCAATGGCTCTGCCATTTTTGCCAGACTGAGCCGACCGTCGGCATATCGGAACGCGTTTCGTGTGTACTCGGCCGAGGCCCGGGACTTCCGCTACGACTTGAAGCGCGGGTACTTCGCCCGCTTCCCCCAGAACCCCGCGAACGCACTCTGCAAATGTCTGAGCGCCTGCTGCAACGGAACACAGGACACCTCTGCGAGGTAGGCGAGTTCTTCTGTCCTCTTCCACGCCGTGAGCATCGCCGACGTCTGCTCATAGTTCACACGACGCCCGCCCACAGCCCAGGCCTCGGCGCGGGCAGCAAGGCCAAGGTTGTAGACCTTCCGCACACACCCGAACGTCCGCGACAGCTCAGCTACCTGCGCATCGCTCGGATAGAAGCGGTACTTGAACGCCCGCTTTACACAAAAAGTCCCCACGCCCCGGGACGTTAAGGGCGGTCACGATCCGAATACAAGGTTGGGCCAGCGGATCGCCCAGTGACACTCCCTGCCGCACTCCCACCCAAGGGTGCGTTTCCTCCCCCAGCTGAAGCCTGGGTTTCCCCGCAAGGAGATTGAGATGACGGATATCCGCTTCCCGGACGGGTTCCTGTGGGGTGCGGCCACGGCGGCCTTCCAGATCGAGGGCGGGGCCGCCCTGCGCGGGCCCTCGATCTGGGACACCTTCTGCCGTACGCCGGGCAAGGTGTACGGCGGCCACACGGGCGAGGTGGCGGTCGACCACCACCGGCTGTGGCGGGATGACGTGCGGCTGATGGGCGAACTGGGGCTCGGGGCCTACCGCTTCTCGGTGTCCTGGCCGCGGGTGCTCTCCGGGGGGATCGGCTTCTACGACGCCCTGGTGGACGAGCTGCTCTCGTACGGGATCCAGCCCAGCGTGACCCTGTACCACTGGGACCTGCCGCAGGAGCTGGAGGACGAGGGCGGCTGGCCCGAACGGGAGACGGCCTACGCCTTCGCCGCATACGCCGAGCAGGTCTCGAAGGCCCTGGGTGACCGGGTGGAGCTGTGGACCACCCTCAACGAGCCCTGGTGCAGCGCCTTCCTCGGCTACGCCTCCGGGGTCCACGCCCCCGGCCGCACCTCCCCCGCCGATTCCCTGCGCGCCGCCCACCACCTCAACCTGGCCCACGGCCTGGCCGCCGCCGCCCTGCCCGCCTCGGCGCGGGTCGGGATCGCGCTCAACCCGAGCGCGGTGCGGCCGCTGACCGGCTCGGCGGCCGACCTGGACGCCCAGCGCCGCATCGACGCCCTGGCCAACCGGATCTTCACCGGACCGCTGCTGAGCGGGGCCTATCCGCAGGACCTGCTCGCGGACACCGCCGCTCTGACGGACTGGTCCTTCGTCCGCCCCGGCGACGAGGCGCTGATCCACCAGCCGCTGGACTTCCTCGGCGTGAACTACTACACCCCGGCGGTGGTTTCGGCGGCTCCCGCCGGCTCCGGCCCCCGCGCGGACGGCCACGGGGCCACGGGCCACTCCCCCTGGCCGGGCGCCGACACGGTGGCCTTCCACCAACCCCCGGGCGAGCGGACCGACATGGGCTGGTCGATCGACCCGACGGGCCTGTACGACCTGCTGATGCGCTTCTCCCGGGAGGCGCCGAACCTGCCCCTGCTGGTCACCGAGAACGGCGCGGCATACGCCCCCGACCTGCACGACCCGGCGCGGATCGGATATCTGGAAGCCCATCTGACCGCCGTCCACCAGGCCCTGGCGGACGGCGCCCCGGTGAAGGGCTACTTCCTCTGGTCGCTGCTGGACAACTTCGAATGGTCCTACGGCTACAGCAAACGCTTCGGCATCGTCCACGTGGACTACGAGACCCAGACCCGCACCCCGCGCTCCAGCGCCCACTGGTACGCGCAAGTGGCCCGGACAGGGTCCTTCTGACCGCTGCGCAGCTCGGCTATACAACCGGGGCGGCGAAGGCGCCGGCGTGGTCCTCGGCCCACCGCCCGAAGGTGCGGGCCGGGTGGCCGGTGAGCCGCTCGACGGCGTCGGTGATCTCGACCGGGAGGCCGTCGGTGGAGGCCCAGTACTCGAGGAGCGCATCGGCATACGGCCCGGGTATGTAGCCGTCGACCTCGGCCTTCCACTGCTCGGCGGAGACGGCCTCGAACGGCAGGGGCCGGCCGAGGACCTCGCCGAGTATGCCGAGCTGGGCCGCGAACGTCAGCGACTGCGGTCCGGTCAGGGTGTAGGCGCGCCCGCCGAGAGCCGGGTCACTGAGGACCGCGAAGGCGGCCTCGGCGAGGTCCGCCTCGTGGACGGGGTCGCAGTACGAGCCGGGGTAGGGCAGGTGGACCGGGCGGCCGGACTTCAGCGACCAGGCCCAGCCCAGGGCGTTGCTCGCGAAGGACCCCGGGCGCAGCAGGGTGGTGTGCAGCGGAGAGGCCGACAGGGCCTGCTCGACGGCGAGATGGGACGCGGACAGCGGGCTGTCGGCGGCGCCGGGGCTCAGCACCGAAGAGGAGGACAGGAGCACGACGTGCTCGACTCCGGCGGTGACGGCCTCCTTGACGAAGGCCTCGACACCGGACGCCTCGGCGTAGAGGAAGACGGAGCGGACCCCGGCAAGGGCGCCGGGGAAGGTCGCCGGGTCGGTGAGGTCGCAGCGGACGGTACCGGGACGGTCCGGCTCCCGGGATCCGAGCCGGTGCGGGAGGCCGTGGGAGGTGAGGAGGGCGGAGAGGCCGCGGGCAACGGCGCCGCGGCCGCCGGTGACGAGGATCGACATGACTGGCTCCTTTTCATAGGATGGACACGTGACACAGATTCTGCGCGTCGCATTCTCTGCGTCACACAGATAAATTTGGAGCATGGAGAAGCCGATGTCAACCGATTCCCCTCGTACGGGTGATGAGTGGAGCCGCGCCGAGCTGCTCGCGCGCATCGTCACCGAGAGCCAGCGCCATTACGCCGACTACTCCCTCTTCAACCAGGCCATGGCCGACCACGTCGGGCTGCACCCCACCGACATGCAGTGCGTCGCCCTCCTCGACATGGAGCCAGGCCCGGTCAGCACCGGCGACATCGCCCGCCTCACCGGCCTGACCTCCGGCTCCGCGACCCGCCTCGTCGACCGGCTGGTCAAGGCGGGCATCGTGGAGCGGCATGCCGACCCGCACGACCGCCGCCGCTCCCTGGTCTCCCTCTCCCCCGAGGCCCGCGAGCGGATCGGCAAGGCCTGGGACACCCCCGGCCGGGCCTTCGGCGCCGTACTGGAGGGCTACTCCGACGCGGAACTCGCCGTCATCGGCGACTACCTGCACCGCGCCGCCGAGGTCGGCCGGGCCCAGGCCAAGAGGCTGGCCTCGGGCGAAGCCGGCTGAGGACCCGTCCGGCGACCGGACCGCGACCGGGCCGCGACCGGACAGGGGCTTCCGCGGCACCGGCCGCGCCGGATACGGTCCCGGGCAACGGGCAACGGCGCGCGCCGGAGAAACGGGAGGGTCGGCGTGCGGATGGAGGTTGTCCGTGACCCGATCCGCCCGCCCCACCCGACCCGGCTTCCGCGGGGTGCTCGCCCTCGGCGGCCCCGCCCTCCCCCTCTACGCGTTCCTCGCCCGCCTGCCCGCAGCGCTGTGCCCCATCGGAACGCTCCTGCTCATCAATGAGCGCGACGGCATCGGCGACGCCGCCGCCGTCGCCGCCGCCCTCTGGCTGGGCCAGGCCCTCGGCGGCCCCGTCATCGGCCGGCTCGCCGACCGGCGCGGCCACCGCCCCGTCCTGCTCCTCGCCTGCGCCGCCAACGCCGCCGTGCTCCTCGCCCTCGTGGCGACCGTCCTCGGCGGGCTGCCGCCGGCCGCACGCATCACACTCGCCGTCGCCGCCGGGCTCACCGTCCCGCAGGTCGGACCGCTGGCCAGGGCCCGCTGGGCGCGGCTGGCCGGCGAGGACAAGAAACTGCTGGGCTCCGCCCTGTCCTTCGACACCACCCTGGACGAGGTCGGGTTCATGGTCGGGCCCGCGCTGGCCGGGATCCTGGCCGTGACCGTGCATCCCGCCTCGGCGCTGCTCCTCGCCGCCGCACTGATCCTCGTCTTCGGGACCCTGTTCGCCGTGCATCCGACCGCGCCGGGCCCGACGCTCACCGCCCCCGGCGCGCGGGCCGCCGTACGGCTGTGGTCGCCAGGGCTGGTTCTGCTGTTCGCAATGGCCGTGCTCCAGGGGGCCGCCTGGAGCGGGGCCAACACCGGGGTCAACGCGCTCGCCGACTCGCTGGACGAGGCGGGCGCGGCCGGGCTGGTGTGGGCCGCCATGGCCGTGACCAGCTCGGTCGCCGGCTTCGTGACGGTGGCCCGGCCGGGGGCTGCGGACCTGCCCGTACGGCTGCGGTGGACGATCGCCGTCCAGGCGGTGCTGACGCTGCCCCTGCTCGCGGTGTCGGGACTGACCGGCGCCACCCTCGCCGTCGCGGGCATCGGGCTGGCCGTGGCCCCGCACCTGATCGCCCTGTTCGGGCTGGTGGAACGGACCGGGCCCGCCGAGCGGATGGGCGAGGCCATGACCGTGGTCGGCAGCGGCCTGATCCTCGGCCAGGCGGCGGCAGCGCTGGCCGCGGGGCCGCTGGCTCAGGCGTACGGGTACCGGGCGGCGTTCGCCGTGTCCTGCGCGGCGGCCGCCGCCTCCGCCGTGGTGGCCCTGACGGCCACCGGAAAGGGCCGGCTCGGCCCGCGACCGGCTACGCCGAGGACCCCATCGCCGCCAGTCCCTTCGCCAGGTCCTCGGCGTTCATGACCGGACCGACCTCGAGCTCGGCGTTGAACTGCGTGAACAGGTCCTCCATCAGCGACGGCATCTGCGCACTGTCCTGGAGGTCGAAGACCATCCAGCAGGAGCGCACGCCCTCGTGCAGTCCGAAGTAGGCGGCCTCCGGCTTCACCTTGTCCATCAGCGACTTGATGGCCTGGGGCAGGGCGCCGGTCTTGATGCCCTCGTTGGTGGCAGCCGTGTCGAGGTGGGCGCGGAGCATGACTCTCATGCTGACTCCTTCCGTCACGCCCACCCTGTGCGGCCCGGACGGAGGCGGCAACATCTCGGCCACCGTCCGGGGTGCGGAGGACTGCGTACCGCACGCCTAGCCCAGGAACCCCACGTCGTAGAAGAACTGGTACCGGCTCGGGTCGTCCGGCAGGAACCAGTGGAAGCCCTGCTCGAAGAACACGGCCACGATGTTGACGGCGATGACCAGCCCCAGGAACCCGAGCGCGAACGTCCCCACCGCCCGCAGCGGGCCGGGCCCGGTCGCCGGTACGGACTGGTCGGCCGTCGAGTGGGCGAAGGCCAGGGCGATGCCGATGGCCACCACCGAGGCCTGGAAGAGGATCCAGGCCCACACGTACAGGTGCAGGCCGAACACCTCGCTCCCGTACCCCTTGTCACCCGGCAGGACGTGCAGCATCGTCTGCCGCCAGGACGCGAAGGAGCCGGCGATCACCGCCACCAGGGACAGGCCCCAGCCCGTCATGTAGTCCCGGCCGGTCACCGTGCCGTACGAGAGCGCCGTCCGGACGATGTACGCCGCGCCCATCGCCGCCAGCAGCATGAACATCCGCTGCACGATGCAGAGCGGGCACGGGTACTCCCACAGCCCGAACTGGTAGAAGAGGCCACCGCAGACCACACCCGTCCAGCCGATGGCGAAGAAGCAGGCGAACCAGAACTGGACCCGCCCCAGCAGCCCGCCCGTCGGCGTCTCCTCCGGGAGGAGGCTGTGCATGACGGCCACGGTCAGTAGCTCAAGGTCAGGGCGAGGCTGCTGGTGATGTGGTGCGCCATCAGCAGGATCACGGCGAGCAGCATGACCCACCACGCTCCGAGCACGACCGTCCGGGACGACTCCCGGTACATGGCGATCAGCGTGGCGAGGAGGCCGCCGAAGATGAGGGTGTCCATGCCGCGGACCGTATCGATCCACGGACATACCACCCGCGAGGCGCGCCCCCGCCCCATCCTCGTTACGTCAGTTGCTGCGCCGCTTGCGCCGGCCGCGCCGGGTCCGCACCCCGCCCGAGCCGCCGCGGGTCCGCCCGTCCAGGCCGATCCAGACCCGTACCTCGGTGCCGCCGAGCATAGAGCGCCCCAGCCGGACGTCGCCGCCCGTCGACTCCGCGACCCTGCGCACGATGTCCAGGCCGAGGCCGGTCGAGCCGTCGCGTCCGCCGTCGTTGCCGCGGCGCAGGGCGGCGTCCGGGTCGGCGATGCCGGGGCCCGCGTCGGAGACGAGCACGATGACCGCGTCCGAGGCGTCGTGGACGTCGACCGCGAAGGGGGTGCCCTCGGGGGTGTGCCGGAAGACGTTGCCGAGCATGGCGTCCACGGCAGCGGCGAGTTCGGGCCGCGCCACGGGGATCCGTACCGTACGGTCCACTCCCGCGAGCCGTACCTCGCGGCCCTCGTCCTCCGCGAGCGCCGACCAGAAGGCCATCCGGTCGCGGATGACCTCGGAGGCGTCGCAGCCGGCGCCGACCCCGGCCCCGGCGGCGGTCGCGCGCTGCTCGCGGGCCGTACGGATGATCGTGTCGACCTCCCTTTCCAGCTGCTCCACGGCCTCGCGGGTCTGCTCGGCGGCCGGGCCGTCCCCGAGCGAGGCCGCGTTGAGCCGCAGCACCGTCAGCGGCGTCCGCAGCCGGTGCGACAGGTCGGCGGCCAGTTCCCGCTCGTTGGCGAGGAGTTCCACCACCTGGTCCGCCATCGCGTTGAACGCGGCGGCCGCCGAGCGGAGTTCCTTCGGGCCGTCCTCCGGCACCCGCGCCCCGAGCCGACCCTCGCCGAGCTGGTGCGCCGCGTCCGCAAGCCGCTCGGCCGGCCGTACCAGCCGGGCGCCGAGCCGGTCGGCTACCCCGACCGAGCCCACGATCAGCGCCAGCCCGACGCCCGCGAGGACCATCCAGGCGGTCGTGACGCCGTTGCTGACCTCGCTCTCCGGTACGAAGACCTCCACCACCGCGATGTCACCGGACCCGAGCGCGGTCGGCTGGAGCAGCGCCGAACCCCCGCCGGGCACCGAGGCCGTCGTGGCCCGGCCGATCCGCCGGGTCTCCGCGACGGCGTGCGCGCCCGCCCGGCCCTCGCCGATGTCCACCGGCGGGCTGTCGCCGATCGCGGGCACGTGGACGGCCATCCGCCGGGCCGCGCCCATCTGCGTGGACTCCACGGCCCTGCGCAGCTGCACCGGGTCGGTGGTGATGGACAGGGTCGGCCCGATGGTCGCGGCCTGCCGCTCGGCGTTGGAGAACGCCCGGTCGCTGGCCATCTCCTGCACCACCAGCCCCAGCGGTACGGCGAAGGCCACGACCACCATGGCGGTGACCGCGAGGCACACCTTGACCAGCGCCCATCTCATCGCGGCATCACCGCGGCGGCTCGAGCTTGACCCCGACACCCCGCAGCGTGTGCAGGTAACGCGGCCGGGCGGCGGTTTCGCCGAGCTTGCGGCGCAGCCAGGAGAGGTGGACGTCGATGGTCTGGTCGTCCCCGTACGACTGCTGCCAGACCTCGGCGAGCAGCTCGCGCCGGGCCACGACCACCCCGGGCCGCCCGGCGAGGAAGGCCAGCAGGTCGAACTCCCGGCGGGTGAGGTCCAGTACCGTCCCGTCGAGTTCGGCCTGGCGGCGCAGCGGGTCGATGGCCAGCCCGCCGACGCGCAGTACGCGGGAGGGCGGTTCGGCCCCGGTGGCGGCGCGGGCGCGGCGCAGGACGGCGGCCATCCGGGCCGAGAGGTGCTCCACGGAGAAAGGTTTGGTCAGGTAGTCGTCGGCGCCGTCGTTGAGCAGCCGGACGATCTCCGCCTCGTCGTCGCGCGCGGTCGCGATGATCACCGGCACGTCGGTGATGCCGCGCAGCATCTTGAGCGCTTCCGACCCGTCGAGGTCGGGCAGCCCGAGGTCGAGGATGACCACGTCGAAGCGGTGGTGGGCGACCTCGCGCAGTGCCTCGAGGGCCGTGCCGACGCTCCGCACGGTGTGCGAGGCCTCGGTCAGGTGCCGGATGAGGGCGGAACGTACGAACTGGTCGTCCTCGACCACGAGCACACTTGCCATGGCCCGCACCGTAGTCCATTCGGGGGACCCGGGGAGGTGCCGGGCCACCTCTGTGACGGGTGGTGCAGTATGTCCCCTGATGCAGCGAGGTCTTGTACATGCCATGGCTTGGACGCTGGCGACCGGAGCAGCGGTGACGCTGTCGTGGTGGGGCGTGCACACCGTCATGTCCGGCACGGCCTACGACCGCCCGCTCGCGGTCCCGCTGGCCACACAGCCGCTGTCGTCCTCGACGCAGCACTCGAAGTCCCCCTCACCGGAGGGCTCCCCGTCCGCCTCGCCGAGCCCGCAGGCATCGGCGTCGGCGTCCGCCTCGTCGCCCTCCGCCGAGGCATCCTCCGCCAAGCCCTCGCCGAAGCCGTCCGCGCGCGGGGGCAATGTGAAGGCCTACCCGGTCTCGGGCGGCCGGGTGGTCTTCGACCTGGGCGCTTCCTCGGCCGAACTGGTCTCCGCGACCCCGGCCGCCGACTGGCGGATGCAGGTGTGGAAGCAGGACTACTGGATCCGGGTCACCTTCACGCGGGACGGCCGTGAGGTGTCGGTCTTCTGCACCTGGCACGACCACCCGCCGGTCGTCGAGATCGTCGATCCCTGATCTAACGGAAGACCGAGGGCGGCGGCTGCGGCGAGGCCACCGCCGAGGCGTCCGCCACGGGCACGGCGCCGCCCGCGAAGTCCGCCAGGGCCCGGCCGTGCTCCACCCGGCCCGGATGCGGATCGCTCGCGACCCGGCGGGTGAATTCCGCGACGGGCAGTTCGCGGTCGGCGGCCACCAGGACGGCGTTGCCGAAGCGTTTCCCCCGCCAGACCACGGGATCGGCCGCCAGCGCCAGCTCGGCGAACCGGGACGCGGCCGTCGCGATCTGGCCCCGCAGATGAGCCAGGGGCGGACCGTCCGCGAGGTTGGCCACGTACCACCCGCCCGGCGCGAGCGCGCGGCGTACGTCATCCAGGAACTCGGCGCTCGTCAGGTGCGCCGGGGTGCGCGCACCGCTGAACACGTCCGCGATCACCAGGTCCGCCCAGCCGTCCGGCACCTTGGCCAGGCCCGCCCTGGCGTCCACCGCGCGGACCCGGATCCGCGCCTGCGGGTCCAGCGGCAGGTGTTCCCGTACGAAGGCCACCAGCGCGGCGTCGATCTCCACGATCTGCTGGGTGGAGCGGGGGCGGGAGGCGGCGGTGTAGCGGGCGAGGGTGAAGGCGCCGCCGCCCAGGTGCACCACGTTCAGGGGCTGCCGGGCGGGCGCGGCGAGGTCGATCAGGTGGCCGATCCGCCGCTGGTACGCGAAGTCCAGGTACCCGGGGTCGGCCAGGTCCACGTGCGACTGCGGGGCGCCGTCGATCAGCAGGGTCCAGGCGTCCGCGCGCTCGCGGTCGGGCGCCAGCTCCGCCCGCCCGCCGGCCACCTGCCCGACGACCGGCTCGGCGCCGCCGCGTCCGCGCTGCTGCTCGCCCTTGTTCCGGCCCTTGCCTCTGTCTTTGCCTGCCACCACCCCATTGTGGCCGGTCAGCGGCAGTTGTCGGCGGCCTCGATCAGCCGGGCCGCCTCCCCGAGCGCCTCGCGCAGCACCGCGGGGTCGGTGACCGGCCCGACGGCCTCGGGCGGGAGCAGCCAGCCGGTGGCCCCGGTGGCGGGCGGGACCGCGTCGCCGAAGCGCATCCCGCGCCCGTTGGTCTGCGTACACGCGCTGCCCGGCATGTCCCAGGCGTCGGCGGTGCCGGGCGGGACGAGGAAGCCGAGGGTGTCGCCCGATCCGTCGTGCAGGACGGGTCCCACGCCGCCGGCCCGGCTGGCACGGCGGATGATGTCCACCGCCTCCAGCCCCTGCCGGGTGGGCACGGTCACCAGGTCCGGGGCGTCGATCGCGGTCACCGTCGCGGGCACCGTCGCAATCACGGTCGCGGTCACGGTCGCGGTCACACCGGGCTCGGGCGCGGTGTTCGTTCCAGTGCTCTCCATGCCGGCCTCCACCAAGGGAACCCCTCCTCGATCCGCGTACGAGCGGGGAGCGGGAGTCGCCTCCCACTCCGCATGGGTTCAACGCCCCGGAACGTCAACGGGTGCGGTGGCAAGACGCTGCAAAGGATGGCAGTTCATGGCAGATCGCGGGTGAGATATCCGTTTTGTAAACAAACATCGCATGAAGGGACCCTCACTGGCGGTACGTTCATGCGCGCCGGGCACACCCTCGCACCTCACCGTACCGGCGCTGCGTTCCTTGCCAGAGAGGCCACGTCCATGGCGGCGTCCCCCCACTCACCCAACTCCACGTTCCGGCGGCTGCGCGGGCAGCACTCCCCGGCCGAGTTCGCGGCGCTGGTGCGCCGGGCCGCGAAGGAGATCGGCGAAACGGTTTCCTGCGACGCCCGCTATGTCGGCCGGGTCGAGTCCGGCGAGATCCGCTGCCCCAACTACGCGTACGAGCGGGTCTTCCTCCACATGTTCCCCGGTCGCACCCTGGCCGACCTGGGCTTCTCACCGCGCGAGGCCGTCCGCGGCCGTTCCGCCCTGCGCGACCCGTCCGCCCCTTCCCCCCACCCGTCCCCTTCCCCTTCCCGTTCCAAGGAGAGCGACGTGCTGCGTCGCGCGTTCATGGCGGGCGGCTCCGCGACCGTGGCGGCCGCGACGCTCAGCCTCACCCTGCTCGGCGACACCCGCCGACTCCCGTACCGCGCCGGAGAGTCCGAGGCCGCGGCCGTCGAGGACGCCGTACGCCAGATCCGGCTGCTGGACGACCGGCACGGGGCCGACGCGCTGTACCGCAGGGCCGCCGAGCCCCTGCGCGCCGCGTACGCGCTGCTCGACGCGGGGGCCGCCCGGCAGTCCACCGAGGACCGGCTGCACGCGGGCGCCGGTGAACTGGCCGTCTCCGTCGGCTGGCTCGCCCACGATTCGGGCCGCTTCGACGACGCCCGCTCGCACTACGCGGAAGCCCTGGCGACGGCCCGGGTGTCGGGGGACGCGGGCCTGGAGGCGCACGCGTTCAGCAACATGGCCTTCCTGGCCCGGGACTGCGGCCGCTCCCGCGAGGCGGTACGGGCGGCCCAGGCGGGCCGCCGCGCAGCCCGCTCCCTCGGTTCCCCGCGGCTGCTGTCACTGCTCGCGCTGCGGGAGGCGGGCGGCTGGGCGGGCCTGGCCGACCGCAAGGCCTGCGAGGAGGCGCTGGCCCGGGCCCACACGGAGTTCTCCCGGGGCGGGGCGGGCGCCGACCCTGAGTGGATG
This sequence comes from Streptomyces sp. NBC_01546, assembly GCF_045208355.1. Lineage (NCBI taxonomy): Bacteria > Bacillati > Actinomycetota > Actinomycetes > Kitasatosporales > Streptomycetaceae > Streptomyces > Streptomyces sp. NBC_01546. The sequence continues at coordinate 5,175,003 of NZ_CP109379.1, read as the reverse complement.
TCCTTCTTCGGCGAGGCCGAGCTGGAGTCCCTGGAGGCCAGGTGCTGGGCGACGCTGGGCGAGCACGCCCGTGCGGCCCGGCACGCCCGGCGCGCCGCCGACCTCCAGGATCCGCACTTCGCCCGGAACGTGGCCCTCTACACCGCCGAGCTGGCCGGTGACCTGGCCCACGCGGGAGCCCCCGACGAGGCCGCCTGGGCGGGCGGCCGGGTGCTGGACCTGCTGGCCGAGGTCCAGTCCACCCGGGTCCGGTCCCTGCTCTCGGAGACGGCCCGCACCCTGGTCCCGCACCAGCGCTCGCCGCGCGTGGGCGCCTTCCTGACCCGGCACGCCGCCGTCTGACCCGCTTCCGCGTCAGCCGCCGAGGTACTCGTAGACCCCGCCGTCGGGATGGCGGACCACCGCGCGGCGCCCGTTGGGCGTGGGCGCGGGGGCGGCGATCACCTCGCCCCCGGCGGCCGCGCAGTGCGCGACCGCCGCGTCCAGGTCGGCCACGGCCAGCGTGGCCGCCACGCCCGCGAACCGCTCGGCGATCGCGTCGGGCCCGCTGAACAGCAGGAACGGCCCGACGGTCGCCAGGTCCAGGCCGGCGAACTCGAACCGGGTCGCCGGCTGACCGGTCAGCCGTACGTAGAAGTCCAGGGCCGGGCCGAGATCGTCCACGCGCCGCCGCAGCACCACGGAAGTAATCGTCATGGACCCATCCTCGCAGCCGCGCGAGGACCCAACTCCCTTGCGTCCGTGGCCTTTTCGGCGAATCGTCGGCCAACTACCCGGCCAACTGCCCAGCCCCGGACGGAGCCTGGGAGGCTACGAGTCCAAGTGCCCGGTGTCGTTCCAGCGCTCCAGCGCGGGAGCCCCGTACGCCCAGCCGAGGACCGACAGCGAGGTGGGTTCCAGGCGGATCCGGGCGCCGAAGGAGGCCTCGAAGCCGAGCCAGCGGGCGGCCAGGGTGCGCAGGATGTGCCCGTGGGCGAAGACCAGGACGTCCCGCTCGGCCGAGCGGGCCCAGGCGACCACCTCGTCCGCGCGCGCCGCGACATCGGCGACGGACTCGCCGCCCGGGACGCCGTCACGCCAGATCAGCCAGCCGGGGCGGACCGCCTGGATCTCGGCCGGGGTCATGCCCTCGTAGTCCCCGTAGTCCCACTCCATCAGCGCGTCCCACGGCTCGGCCCGGACGCCGAAGCCCGCGAGGTCGCAGCTCTCGCTCGCGCGGACCAGCGGGCTGGTGCGGACCTCCAGGCCGGGCAGGCCCTTCCACGGGTCACGGGCCAGCCGCTCGCCGAGGAGCTTGGCGCCCCGCTTGCCCTCCTCCAGCAGGGGCACGTCCGTGCGTCCGGTGTGCTTGCCGAGCTGGGACCACGCCGTCTGGCCGTGGCGGGCCAGCAGGATGCGGGGGGCCATGTGAGTTCTCCCGGTACATATGCGTTCGTGCGCTTTTACGGCGATTCTTTCGTCCGTACATCATCCAACACATGACCGGCGGGCTCATCCGCGGCCACCCCACGGCAGTCCACAGCCCCTTTCTGCCGTAAGTGCACGATTGTCAGTGGCGGATGGGACACTTCCGCGGGTGAGCTCCTACCCGCCCAGCAGCGCTCCGCAGACGACACTGCGGCAGCGGCTCGCCGGCCTGCGCGGCCCGGCCGTGCCGCCCCGCCCGCTCGACGCCCGGGCCCTGGCCGCGCTCGCCGCCAATCCGGGCTGCGGCAGACGCGCCCTGCTCGACGGGGCCGGCGTGGACAAGACCGCGCTCGCCTCGGCCCTCGGCTCCCCCGCGCCCTTCGGGCAGTCGCAGTTCGCCATCGTCCGCGGGAACTCCTTCGAGGCCAAGGTCAAGGGGGACGGCGGGGCCGAGCTGCTGCGGCTGGTCCACGGGCACCTCGGCGGCGGGGCCGAGCCCCCCGGTGCGCGCGCCCGCGTCCCCGACCTGACCGCCGCCGGGCCCGAGGGCCGCGCCGCGCGGACCGCGCTCGCCCTGCGCGAGGCCACCGCCGCCGGGCGGGACACCGGGGCGTGGACGCTGCTCGACCACCCGATGCTGGCCCTGGAGGTCGCGGGCACCCCCGCCTACCTGGAGCCGGACGCCGTCGTCGTGCATCCCGACGGCCGCTGGACCGTCGTGGAGATCAAGTCGTTCCCGATGATCGACGGGGCCGCCGACGCCGCGAAGGTGGGCGCCGCCGCCCGCCAGGCCGCCGTCTACGTGCTGGCCCTGGAGAAGACCGCCGAGAAGCTGGCCGGCGCCGAGGTCGGGCACACCGTGCTGCTGGTCTGCCCCAAGGACTTCTCCAACCTGCCCACCGCCTCGCCCGTCGACGTCCGCCGCGAGCGCTCCGTGACCCGGCGCCAGCTGGAGCGGCTGACCCGGGTCGAGGAGCTGGCCGCGGCGCTGCCCGCGGGGCTCAGCTTCGACCCGGCGCGCACCGCCGAGGAGCTGGCCGATGCCGTGGCCGCAGTGGACGCCTCCTACGCCCCCGAGTGCCTGGCCGCCTGCGAGCTGGCCTTCCACTGCCGGGAGCGGGCCCGCGCGAGCGACGAGGTGACCGCGCTGGGCCGTTCCGTACGGGGCGAGCTGGGCGCGCTGACCACCGTCGAGCAGGCCCTGGCGGCGGCCGCCGGGCAGGGCCCCGCCGGCGATCCCACCTCCGAGGCGCTGCTGCGGGCGGCCCGGCTGCGCGCCGAGGCGCTGGAGGCGTCCGGATGAGCCTGCTGACGACCCTGGCCCGGCTGGATGCCCTCCGGGCTGGCCGGGCCCAGCCGCTGGCGACCGTACGGCACCGGCATCTGAGCGAGCGCCCGCTGGTCCTCGTACCGCTGACGACCGCGGGTGAGGCCGGGGCTCCGCTCGGCGCGCTGGTCGGCACGGACCGCGCGGAGCCGCGGCTGCTGGTCGTGCCGCAGCCGCGCGACCGGGACCTGCGGTGGGCCTTCCTGGCGGAGCTCGCGGGCGAGGTGCTGCCGTACGTGGACTCGTACGGCGACGCGGTCGAGCTCGTGGAGCGCAGCGAGACCGACCCGGAGACGGGCCGGAAGTCCAAGGTCGAGGCCGAGCTGTGCCTGGACGCGCCGCAGCTGATCGTGCCGAGCCGGGCGGGCGTGGAGTACGTACGGCTGCTGGGCCGGTCGATGCGGTTCCGCCGGACGGCCGAGGAGGATCCGGAGAATCCGTATCCGGCGCCCGCGAAGGTGCCGCTGCTGGGCCGCTGGTTCACCCACCTCGGCGAGCGCGCGCGGGTCCCCGGCTCCTCGATGCTCCTGTCGGCGACGGACCTGCTCGGGCGGCACTGGGCGAGCGGCCAGAGCAATCTGGAGGACCAGCACCTGGGCGCGCTGCTGGCCTGGATGGATCCGCCGGAGGGCGGATCCGGGGCCGAGGCCGCGCTGCGGGCCGAGCTGGCCCGGGACCGGGACGGCCAGTTGCTGGTCCCGCCCGCCGGGCCGGCCACCGACCCGGCCTTCGACAACCGGCTGCTCGCCCCTGCGATCGCCCGCTTCGACGCGGCGCGCACCTCGGACGGCCCGGACGCGGCGGAGCGCACGGAGCGGGCCGAGCGGGCGGTGCGGACGCTGGTCGTGGACCAGATGCGGCCCACCTGGGAGGCGGTGTGGCAGTCCCTGGATCTGCTGCGCGCCCTGCCCGCCGGGGAGCGGGCGGAGGAGCGCTGGACGCGCGACCGCTGGTCCTACACCGGCCACCGGGACCGGGTGCGGGCGGGCGAGCCGCCGCAGCCGCGCCGCGACGACGCGGTGACGGCGGCGCAGAAACTGGCCACGCGGGAGACCGAGCAGGTGCGGCTCGACGCCCAGGAGGCGCTGGACGACCCCCTGGTGATGGCGGGCCGCCGCCTGGCGGGCGAGGCCTTCGCAGGTGAGGTCACCGAGGTGGTGATGGAGTGGACGGAGTCGAAGCGGCCGAGCCCGCGCCCGCTGGTGACGGTGGCCACCGAGGACCGGCCGCAGCTCTCGGACGGGGGCGGCGGGAAGGTCTACCGCTCGCTGGACGGGCGGCCGCAGAGCGCGCAGTTCGTACGTTTCGAGGAGGACGGGCGGCTGGTGCTGCGCCTGCTGGACAAGATGGGCCGCGGCCGGGAACCGGAGCCGGGCTCGGTGCCGGAGAAGGGCGACCGGGTGTGCTGGACGCTCTTCGAGCACGACGCCCGCGGCGGCCCGAAGCTGCCGGATCCGGAACGGACCCCGTGGACCCACGGCGGCCCGCCGGGATCCGCTGCCGCCCCCACGCTGCCCGACGCCGTGACCGACGAGGACATCCTGTGACCACCGCCTTCGACCCGGGGGCCGCCGCCTCGCGGGCGACCGCCGCCATCCTGCACGACACCCTGCACGGGACCGAGCGGGGCGTGGTCGTCGACTCCCCGCCCGGGGCCGGCAAGTCCACGCTCGTCGTCCGGGCGGCCCGGGAACTGGCCGCGGCCGGGCGCCGGCTGATGGTGGTGGCGCAGACGAACGCGCAGGTCGACGATCTGGTGCTGCGGCTCGCCGACAAGGATCCGGAGCTGAAGGTCGGCCGGCTGCACAGCAGCGACGGCGACGCCTACGACCCCGCGCTGCGCGAGCTGCCCTCGGTCACGCTCTCCGCCAAGCCGGGAGACCTCGCGGAGCTGCCGATCACCATCTCCACGGCGGCGAAGTGGGCGTACGTCAAGGACGTGGAGCCCTGGGAGCACGCCATCGTGGACGAGGCGTACCAGATGCGTTCCGACGCGCTGCTGGCCGTGGCCGGGCTGTTCGACCGGGCGCTGTTCGTGGGCGATCCGGGGCAGCTGGACCCCTTCAGCGTGGTGGGCGCGGAGCAGTGGGCGGGCCTGTCCTACGACCCCTCCGCCTCGGCGGTCAGCACCCTGCTCGCCCACAACCCGCACCTGCCGCAGCACCGGCTGCCGGTGTCGTGGCGGCTCCCGGCGACGGCCGCGCCGCTGGTCTCCCGGGCGTTCTACCCGTACACGCAGTTCCGCAGCGGTACGGGCCCGGGCGAGCGGCGGCTGTCCTACGGGGTCCCCTCGGACGGGTCGGGTCCGGACCGGGTGCTGGACGAGGCCGCCGAGTCGGGCTGGGGCCTGCTGGAACTGCCCGCGCGGCACACCCCGCGCACCGACCCGGAGGCGGTGGCCGCGGTGGCCCTGGTGGTGCGCCGGGCCCTGGACCGCGGGGCGGTGACCTCCGACGAGCAGTCGGCGGGACCGGCGCCGCTCACCGCGGACCGCGTCGCGGTGGGCACCGCGCACCGCGACCAGGCGTCGGCGATCCGGGCGGCGCTGGCCTCGCTCGGGGTCACCGGGGTCACGGTGGACACCGCGAACCGCCTCCAGGGGCGGGAGTACGACCTCACGGTGATCCTCCACCCGCTGTCGGGCCGCCCCGACGCGACGGCCTTCCACCTGGAGACGGGCCGCCTGTGCGTACTGGCCTCCCGGCACCGGCACGCCTGCGTGGTGGTGGCCCGGGCGGGCATAGCGGAGCTCCTGGACGACCACCCCTCGACGGAGCCGGTGCAGCTGGGCGTGACGGTGAAGTTCCCGGACGGCTGGGAGGCGAACCACTCGGTCCTGGCCCACCTGGCGGAACACCGGGTGCGCTGGAAGCCCTAACCCCAGTTAGCCGCGCTTGCGCTCGGCGCCCATCCGCAGGCGGAGCACCTCGCCGACCTCGGCCAGGGTGCGGAGCTGCTGCGGCGTCAGGACGTCGATCAGGTGGCGGCGTACGGACTCCACGTGGAGCGGGGCCGCGGTCATGATCGTGTCCACGCCGGTCTCGGTGAGGACCACCTCCGCGCCGCGGCCGTCGCCGGCGACCTCCTCGCGGCGGACGATGCCGCGCTGTTCCATGCGGGTGAGCTGGTGGGACAGCCGACTGCGGGACCAGTGCATCAGGCCGGCCAGCGCGCTGATCCGCATGCGGTGGCCGTCGGTGGAGCCGAGCACCGACAGGACGTCGTAGTCCGCTTCGGAGAGGCCGCTGTCCTGGCCGAGGTCCCGTGCGATCTCTGCGTTGACCAGCGGAAACATCCGCCGCCAGGCGTACCAGGCGTCCTGTTCGGGCTCCGTGAGCCAGCGGGGCTCGGATGCGGGGGTCATGCCGGAACTCTAGCCAGGTCGGTGACACATCACCTAGCTGGTTGACATGTCACACATATCCTGGGTTTTATAGGTGACACGTCAACAACCACGCGCACCGATCGGGAGTCCACACCGTGACCCGTCTCCACGTCATCTCCGCCGCCACCCGCCCCACCTCCTCCGGCCGCCCGCTCGCCCGGTGGGTCGTCGAGCAGGCCCGCGCCCGCGGCGGCTTCGAGGTCACCCCCGTCGACCTCGCCGAGATCGCACTGCCCTTCCTGGACGAGCCCGAGTACGCCTCCAGCGGTGTCTACACACATCAGCACACCCGGGACTGGAGCGCGCTGATCGACGCGGCGGACGCCGTCCTCTTCGTGCTGCCGATGTACAACGGCGGCTTCACCGCCCCCTTCAAGAACGCGATCGACTTCCTCTACCGCGAGTGGCAGGGCAAGCCGGTCGGCATCGTCAGCTACAGCGCCGGCCCCACGGGCGGCGCCCCGGCCGCCGAGATGCTGCTCCCGGTCCTCACCCGGGTCGGCATGCGGCCCGCCGAACGGTCCCTCGCGGTCCCCGGCATCCCGGGCCTGGTCGGTCCCGAGGGGTTCGCGGCGCCGGAGGGGCTCGCGGACGAGCTGGCCGGCGTCCTCGACGACGTGGCGGGACTGGCGGCGGAGCGCGCAGCCGAGGCCCTCACCGTGTGAGCCCCGTCTCGGTGCGGTCTTGCGGGGCGTTGGACAATGGACGGTGGCCCGGAAGCATTTCGCACGCGCAGCAGGAGGACAGGCATGGCAGAGCCCGAGCGGACCGAGCGGAGGCTTCGGCCCGCACCACTGCTGTTCGAGCCCTCCGAGGCCGCCACGGACCCGGAGCACTTCTTCGACCTGGAGTCGATCGAGGACCCTCGTGAGCTGCTGGCCCGCGCGACGGAGCTGACGTTGGCCTTCCGGGCCGCGCAGGAGCGGGCGGTGGAGTTCCAGGCCCTGGCGGCGGCGCAGCTGGCGGACCCGCGGCGGTTCGACCGGCTGTCGCCTGCGCTGATCGCGGAGCAGGCGGAGTGGACCGAGGACTACGCCCGCAAGATGATCGAGTTCGGTGAATCCCTCCAGCGCGACGCGGGCCCGGAATCCACCTGAGGCCCGGCGGCTGGCATATGCGGGGCGCAACATACTCCAGTGAAGCCCGCCCTGTCCCGGTTTCCGGTAACTCCTGGAAACCGGAACGTTACGGCGGGTAGACCTGGAGTATGACGACGCTGACGACGGCCCCCGGATGCCCCGCCCTCGACACACGCACCGCACCCGCCACCCACGTCACCCCGCAGGGCGCCGCCTGGCTCGTCTCCGCGTGCGCCCACCCGCACAGCACCCTCGCGGCCTGGAAGGCCCGGCCCACTGCGCCCGCCGCGCTGCCCTGCGGGAACGCCTTCGACGTCGTCAACGTCCCGGTCGTGTTCGGGCGCCGGATCCTGGACCTGCTCTGGGCCGAGGGCCCCGGGTCCGGCCCGGTCGCCGTGCACCGCGGCCGGATGCTGCTCTTCGCCGCCACCGGTACCGCCCACCGGCTCCCCGCCCTGCTGGCGTGGGAGGAGTGGGGAGGTTCCCGTACCGCCCCGGCGCCGCTGTGCCACGGGCACGGCGACGCCGTCACCGTGCCGCCGCTGGCCGGCGTCCCGGGCCCGTCCCGCTGGCTGGTGGCGCCCGACGCGCGCACGCCCTGGCTCCCCGGGCCCGAGGCCCTGCTGTGGGCGTTCGTCCGCGCCGCCCGAGCTGCGGATATCAATTTTTAGTTCCACGGAACCTCCTGGTAATGTCTACGACGTCAGCAGGCGCCGCTAGCTCAGTTGGTTAGAGCAGCTGACTCTTAATCAGCGGGTCCGGGGTTCGAGTCCCTGGCGGCGCACAGACGGAAGAAGGCCCCCACTCCTCGGAGTGGGGGCCTTCTTCGTTCCGGGCACGGCCGGCTACGTCGTGATCTTCACCGTGTACGCGCCCGACTGGGTCCGGTCGGCCACCTCGATTTTGATCCGCTCCCCCGGCACGGTGTACGTCTCGCCCACCTCCAGCGGCGCGTCCGCGAGCGGCGGGTACACCGAGCGGTCCCAGCACGCCTCCGTCGACGGATGCGCGTCCAGGACCTCGATCGGGCCGCCGCCCGACGACGCCTCGTTGCGCACCCGGTAGACCAGGACCCCTTCCGTGCAGGTGTCCCCGTCGTTGCCGGCGGAGCCCCGCGCCTCGACGGCGATCGCGCTGCCGGGGCCCGTACGGATCACGGCGAGCCGGGTCCCTCCCGTGCCGCCCCGCACCGGGACCTCGGCCAGCGGCTGGAGGGTGTGCAGCGAGGAGCCCGACTGGACGCAGTCCACCTGGGCGGGGTCCAGCCAGCCGAGCTTCCACTTGTGCCAGGCGAAGAGGTCCGGGGCCATCCCGAACTGGCTGCCCATCACGTCCCAGTCCCCGACGTAGGTGTCCCAGTCGCCCTTGCCGTCCGTCGGCCGGTGGTAGAGGTCGGGCAGGTCGAAGACGTGCCCGGTCTCGTGGGCGAGCACGTTGCGGTCCGGCGGGTGCCGCTCGAAGACGGTGACGATCCGCCGCAGGTCCGTGCCGTCCGCGCGGATCGGGCGGTCGAAGTTGACGACCTTCGTGGCATCGGAGTCCACCCCGGGCGCGTCCGGGTCGGCGACGAAGTAGACGACGTCGTACTTGCCGAAGTCCACCTCGGGGTCGGCGGTCCTGACCGCGTCCCGCAGGTAGGCCGCCCGGTCCTCCGGGGCCCAGTCGCGCTGTATCCCGTACGCGGTGGACGGCTTGGGCATCCGGATCCACTGCTTCTGCGGATGCGGGACCAGGCGGAACCGGCCGTACGAGGCCCGCTCGAAGAAGTCGCTGGTGGCGGGGAAGTAGTCGCCGGCGATCTCCTCGGGGGCGAGGGCGGTCCGGTGGTCGGGGAAGGAGAGGAAGACCATGACCGCGTTGAGGGTGCGCTCGGGCCGCGGGTAGGCGCCGTTCCAGGTGTCCAGGCCCAGTGAATGGTGTGCGGCCGTACGGGTCAGCGCGCAGGGACCGGCCCCGGAAACGGCCACCGCGGGCCCCGCGACGAGCGACATGGCGGCGAGCGCCGTCAGGGAGGTGAGGGCTGCCGCCGTACTTCGGATGCGGGAACGGTCCACTCCCCCGGGTGTCAGCTGTCGCGCCACATCGACCTCCCGTGGTGGATTCGTACCTGTTCATCCACCTTGAGGCGCTTGTCTTACCAATGCCCTGTTCCGCTGCCCCACACGAGTGAGCAATCCGGCAAGCCAGTGACCCTCGGCCTTCACGCACCTGCCTACAGAACGTCACGTCCGATCACGCGAGATCAGCAGGGGGCTCCGCATGCTCACAGCCGCGCAGAAACGATCGCCCGGGATTCGGCCGTCACTCCGTCATCACGCCGAACTCCCGCCCCCCGCACGGCGACGCCGCTGGATAGGGCCTCCCGGCAGCCTCTATGATCGGCACACTTTCCTGCACGGACACTCACGAGCACTGCGGGAGCGAACGGTGAGCGGAACCTCAGAAGGAACCGGTTCGGCGGCCGACAGCATCCGATCGGCCATTACGGAGCGTCACGCGACAGTGTCGGCAACGGCAGTTCCGCCGCGCGCCGAGTCCGAGCGGCGCGACTACCGGGCCGCCTTCAACGCGGCCCACCTCCCCATGGCCGTCGTCGACCGCGACGGATACGTCGTCACCGCCAACGAGGCCTTCGCCGGCCTGCTCGGCGCCGAACCGCACGCACTGGTCCACCGGTGCGCCGCCGACCTGGTGGACCTGGCCGCGGAGGCCCGCACCTGGGCCGCCTACCAGGAGGTGCTCCGCGGGCGGCAGGCCCGGCTGCGCTGCACCCGCCGCCTCAAACACCCGGACGGGCACTCGCTGTGGACCGAGGTGACTCTGGGGCCGGTACCCGGGACCGGCGACGTCCTGCTGTCCGTCGCCGACATCAGCGACCGGCGCGACCTCCAGGCGCGGCTGCGCCACCTCCAGATGCACGACCCCGTCACCAGGCTGCCCAACCGGGCGCTGTTCTTCGAGCGGCTCTCCGCCGCGCTGGAGGCCTCCTCGTACGATCACGGCGGCGGCACCGGCCGGATCGGGCTGTGCTACCTGGACCTCGACGGGTTCAAGGCGGTCAACGACACCCTCGGCCACCGGGTCGGCGACCGGCTGCTGACCGCCGTCGCCGCCCGGCTGACCCAGTGCGCCGACCAGTCCGGATACGGACGCACGAGCGGGCACCTGGTCGCGCGGCTCGGGGGCGACGAGTTCGCCCTGCTGGTCGAGGACTCCACGGGCACGGAGCAGCTCGCCGACCTGGCGCGGAGCGTACTGGCCGCCGTCCAGGAGCCGTTCGACCTGGCCGGGCAGCGGCTGTCGGTCTCCGCGTCGATCGGGGTGGTGGAGCGGTCGACGGCCGGCACCTCGGCGACGGGGCTGATGCAGGCCGCGGACACGACGCTGTACTGGGCGAAGGCGGACGGAAAGGCCCGCTGGACCCTCTTCGACCCCGAGCGCAACGCGCACCGGATGACGAGGCAGGCCCTGTCCTCGACGCTCCGGCCGGCCGTGGAGCGGGGGGAGTTCGAGCTGGAGTACCAGCCGCTGGTGGACCTGGAGAGCGGGACGGTGCGCGGGGTCGAGGCCCTGGTGCGCTGGAACCATCCGCAGTTCGGGACATTGACGCCGAATCGGTTCATCGGCATCGCCGAAGAGGACGGATCCATCGTCCAGTTGGGGCAGTGGGTGCTGCGTACGGCCTGCCGCCAGGCTCGGCGCTGGCAGATCGAGCAGCCCAGCGACTCCCCGGTCTTCGTGTCGGTCAACGTGGCCGTGCGGCAGGTGTGGGACTCGGACCTGGTCGGCGACGTCGCGGAGATCCTGGCCGAGACGGGGCTCGCGCCGCAGCTGCTCCAGCTGGAGCTGACCGAGTCGGCCGTGATGGGCTCGGCGGGGCGGCCGCTCCAGGCCCTCCAGGCGCTCAGCGACATGGGCGTGCGCATCGCGATCGACGACTTCGGCACCGGGTACTCGAACCTGGCCTACCTCAGCCGCCTGCCGGTGTCGGTGCTGAAGCTGGACGGGTCCTTCGTACGGGGCTTCCGCTACGAGGAGGGCACCCACCCGAACCCGGCGGACGAGACGATCGTCGAGGCCCTGGTCCAGCTCGCGCACCGGCTGGGCCTGACGGTCACGGCGGAGTGCGTGGAGACCGCGGGGCAGGCGGCCCGGCTGCGCCGCGTCGGCTGCGACACGGGTCAGGGCTGGCTGTACTCCCGTGCGGTGGCCCCGGACGTGATCGCCCGCATGATCGGCAACCAGACGGCGGCCGCAGCGGCGGCGGCCGAGGCGGCCGCCGCACAGCCCGACGAGCCCGCCCCGCACCCCCTCGTCTGAGAACCGGGAGGGGTACGGGACGGGCTCCGCTCAGGGCCGCCCGGACACGTTCTATCCGTTGACGACCTTGTCGTAGCGCAGGGCGACGTAGCCGGAGGCGGCGTGGCCGGCGATGCGTCCGTCGCTGCCGCCGTTGAGGTAGTCCTGACCGCGCATCATGTCGTCGTTGGTGTTGGCCTCGTGGATGTACGAGAACTTGCCGGCGGCCTTGTCGACCCACTTCTCGAAGAGCACCACGTGCCCGTCCTGGGTGTTCAGCGCGTCACCGGGCAGGAGGTCGGACTTGGAGATGGTGGTGCTGACGCTCGGCAGGCTGTAGGTCGTGTAGCTGCTGGCGGCGTGCCAGGCCATGGAGACGAAGCCGGAGCAGTCGGTGCGGTAGGTGTGGTCGCCGTCCGGGTCGGTGGCGTAAGCGCCCTGGTTGTACGGGATGTCACGGCCCAGCCAGTTCACGGCGCGGCTCATGATCTCGCTGCGCGCGATCTGCCCGCCCTTGGTGGAGGGGGTGGGGGTGGGGGGCGCCGGCGGCTGGTAGGTGCAGTCGTTGGCGAAGGCGGAGAGCAGGGTCTGCGTCCAGCCGCTCGCGTCGACCGGGTCGGCGGGGTGGTAGGCGATGTCGTCGCCCTTGCCGTCGGTGGGGTCGGCGTCGTGGTACCAGTACATCCCGCCGTTCGTACGGCCGTAGTAGAGGCCGCCGCCGGGCGAGACCAGGTTGTCGACCGCCGACCAGCCGGAGCTCTTGAGCTCCGAGCTCTCCCAGTCCCCGACGCCGTTGATCTGGTAGGAGAGCAGCCGGCCGTCGGCCGTGCTGGCGATGAGGACGTCGTCGCCGGCGGCGGCCAGCGTCTTGAGGACGAAGCCCGTGTCGATCACCGCGTGCTTGGCGATGTGGGCGGGCCCGCTGGGCTTGGCCTGGGAGACGTTGTAGCGGTGGAGCTCACCGGCGACCGTGCCGTAGAGGTGACCGGCGCCGTCGTAGGTCAGCTTGTCGAAGGTCCAGCCGCTGTCCCAGATCTTGGTGACTCCGGCCAGTGCCAGGGCGCTGTCGTTGGTCTGGATGTCGACGCGGTACAGCTCGCCGGCCGTCGACGTCACCAGGACGGTGTTGAAGTTGAGGGTGGCCATCGCCTTGGGCGTGAAGCCGAGGTTCGCGCCGATCAGGGTCTTGACGCGGTCGCCGGTGTTGGGGGCTATCGCCGTGTAGGTGAGGCGTCCGTCGGGGAGGGTGCCGTAGATCGACACGTTGCCGCCGCAGATCGCGGCGGCCTGGGCCGGCGCCGAGGTGAGGGTGACCATGCCGAGGGTGGTGGCGGATACGGCCAGGGTGGCGGCGAGGCGGCGCTTGAGGGACGACGAGAACATGGGTGTCTCCGGGTTCTGGGCAGCCCTGACGTACGCGCGCCGGGCCGGGGCATGAGGGGGGAGAAGAGGGAGGGCGAAGGGAGAGCGGGAGCGACGCGGGGGCGGCTCAGTACCAGTTGTTGTTCAGGAAGTGGTTCCAGGCGCCGCAGGGCGTGTTGTACCGGCCGTCGATGTAGGACAGGCCCCACTTGATCTGCGTGATGGGGTTGGTGCGCCAGTCATCGCCGAAGGCGTCCATCTTGGAACCGGGCAGGGCCTGGGGGATGCCGTACGCCGTGGAGCCCGGGTTGTCGGCCCAGTAGCGCCAGCCGCTCTCCTTGTCCCAGAGCTGCTCCAGGCAGTTCCACTGGGTGGTGCTGTTCCAGGCACCGCCGTCGTGCTTGTTCATCAGATCGCGGCCGGCCGCCTTCACCGCGGGTATGTCGGTACCGTCGAGCGGGTCCGCGGTGGTGGTGCAGCTGAACGTCTCCGGCTGGGCGGACAGCAACTCCTGCGTCCAGCCGCCGGTGTTGACGGGTGTGTCGTTGTGGTAGGCGATGTCGGCGCCGGTGCCGTCGGCCGGGTTGGCGTCCTTGTACCAGTACATGGCGCCCGTGGTTTCGATCCGGCCGTAGTAGAGACCCCCACCGGGCGATACGACCTGGTCGAAGCCGGACCAGCCGGAGGTCTTGAGGTCGTCGCGGTCCCAGCTGCCGTCGCTGCCGATCTTGTAGGAGTAGAGCGCGCCGGCCGATGTGGTGGCGAGCAGCCGGTCGTCGCCGGCGGCCGTCAGGGTCTTCAGGACGAAGCCGCTGCCGATCTCCCTGCGCTGGCCGATGTGCGCCGAGCCGGTCGGCTTGGGCTGCGAGACCAGGTACTGGAGGAGGAGGCCGCCCGCCGTGCCGTACAGATGCCCGTGCCCGTCATAGGTGAGCTTGTCGTGGGTCCAACCGCTGTCGAAGATCTTGACGGGCGGGCGCTCCAGGACGAGGGACTCGTTGTTGGTGAGGACGTCGAGGCGATAGAGCGCGCCGCTCGTCGACGTCACCAGCACCGTATTGAAGTTGAGGGTGGCCATCGCCTTGGGCTCGAACCCCAGGGCCGCTCCGATGCGCACCTTCTTCAACTCGCCGGTGGCCGGGGTGATGGTGCTGAAGGTGAGACGGCCGTCGGGAAGGACGCCGTAGATCGAGGCGGTCCCGCTACAGGTGGTCGCGGCCAGTGCGGCCGGGGCGGCGGCGACGGACGCGGCGGTCAGCAGCCCGGCACCGATGACGCTGGAGAGGGCGGCGACCGCGCTCTTGCGGGCAGCCTGACGGAGGGTGGTGGTCACTGCGTTCTCCTTGGGGGAACGGCGGTCAGTGGTGCGGCTCGGTGGTGCTGAAGCCGTGCGCCCGCAGCGGGGCGCGGGCGCCGTCGAGGATGGCGTGGGCCTGGGTGAGGGCTGCGGCTTCCGAGGCGGCGCGCAGGAAGAGGTAGACGTCCACGCCGTCGGCGGCGGATTTGGCCCGCAAGTGCTCGAGTCCGTGCGCCGCGGGAGTGTGGGCCCAGATCAGATCGGAGACGAGCGCGAGCACCGCCTTCTCGTCAGGGTCATGACAAGGCCCTGAGAGGGAGGCCCGGATGACGCGCATGCCGGCTAGTCCCAGTTGATGCTGTCCGCGACGGACGTGGGCGCCGTGTCCCAGTTGATGCTGCCGTCACCGGAGGCGCTGATGTGGTGGCTTTCGGCGGAGGCGGTCACCGAGGTGATGGTGGTGACGGCGCCGGCGCAGAGGGCGGTGAAGACGGCGGCGACAGCGGCGAAGCGGGCAGTGCGGGACATGGTTTCCCCCAAGGTCACAGGCTCGGATGCGATGCGTTCGGTGCGGTGTGCTGCGCGCTGATCCGGATCGTCCTTGCGGCTCTGGCCTGAGTCGGGGACTTTCGTCCCCGCCGTCCCGGTGAACACCATGTTGCTGCCCCCGGACCCTGCGAAGAAGAGGTTCCGGCTGTCACCAACAGGCCTGGCACCTTGGTGCCAGACTTCGCCTACGATCACGGAGGCGACGCTCGCCGGGGGCGGCCCAACTACAGCCGGGGGGCTGGGACATGCTGCAGACGCTGGGTCTCGGAGCCGAAGTGGAAGCCGTGTACCGGGGCATGCTGGCCGACCCTTCGGGAGGCATCGCCGAGCTGAGCACCCGCCTCGGCCTCACCCAGGCGCAGGTCCGCGAGGGCCTGGACCGGCTCGTCGACCTCGACCTGCTCAGACCGTCACGGGACAGCCCGGGCGCGCTGCGCGCGGTGAGACCCGAACTGGGCCTGGAACTGCTGCTGCGCCGCCAGGAGGAGGAGCTGGCCCGGCAGCAGCAGGAGCTGGCCCGCAGCAAGGCCGCCGCGGCGCAGGTGGTCTCCGAGTTCGCGGACCTCAGCCCGAACACCGAGGTCGACGGCGCGGAACGGCTCGTGGGCATGGACGCCATCCAAAGCCGACTGGAGCAGCTCGCCCATGGACTGACCCGCGAATGCCTGGCGATCCTGCCGGGCGGCGCGCTGTCCGAGGCGAGCCTGGAGTCCTCCCGGCCGCTGGACCAGCGTGCGCTGGCCCGCGGCATCGAGATGCGCTCGGTGTACCAGGACAGCGCCCGCAACGATCCGACGACGCTGGCCTACGCCCGGTGGCTGACCGAGCAGGGCGGCCAGGTCCGCACCAGCCCGCTCCTTCCGCCACGCCTGCTGATATTCGACCGCACCGTGGCGGTCGTCCCGATCGACCCCGACCACTCCCGGCTGGGCGCCCTGTGCACCAGCGCGCCGGGGATCGTGGCCTCCCTGGCCACCCTGTTCGAGCAGACGTGGGCGGCCGCCGTACCCCTCGGAGCCGACCGCCCCCGCCCCAGCGACACCCGCCCCACCGCGACGGAACTCGAGCTGCTGAAGCTCCTGGCCTCCGGCATGACCGACGAGGCGGCCGGTAAGCGCCTCGGGGTGTCCTTGCGTACCGTCAGGCGCCAGATGTCCGCCCTGATGGAACGCCTCCACGCGACGAGCCGCTTCGAAGCCGGCCTCAAAGCCGCGCAGCAGGGCTGGCTCTAAAGGCTCCGCACGAAGGTGCCGAACGTTTCTGCCGTGACCGTGAAGACCGGCCCGTCGGGGTTCTTGGAGTCCCGAACCGCCACGAGGCAGGGCTGGGCGGCCACCTCAACGCACTCGCCGCCCGTGTTACCGCTATAGCTCGACTTGCGCCACACCGCGTTGGTCAGGTTCTGGCTGGTGCCCATAACGTTCCTCCATTACGCGGATGATCAATGCCGCCGAGTCCTCCACCGAGAGAGCAGCGGCCTGCAAGTGAGCGTAACGAAGGGCGCCTTCCTTGACCGTGTCAGGGTTGGCCGTCATGTGTCCGGAGATCAGGTCCTCCGAGTAGACGATGTCCGGGTCGTCATCGAACCGCATGGTTGTGAACGAACCGATCAGACTGGCGTGTTCACCAGCTGAGAACGGGAGCACCTGGATCCTGACCCAACGCCTGTCGCGGAAGCTCAAGAGGTGAGCAAGTTGATTCCGCATGGTCTCCCGACCGCCGATCGGCCGATACAGGGCGGCTTCGTCTAGCACTACCCACACCATGGGCGGATTGTCCCGGCCCAGGATTCGCTGACGGTCCAGGCGGGCTGCCACCAGATCATCCACGCTGTCTGGCAGTCCCGTCGCCAGCACCGCGCGGGCATAGGCTTCCGTCTGGAGGAGCCCATACACCAGCTGGGCCTGGTACGTAGAGATGTACGCCGCCCGGGCTTCCATCTCCGCGAACGGCTGGAACCACGTCGGCAAGACGCTCCGCAGGACCAGCCCCACCAGTCGGGAGAAGTGCCCGTCCGTGCCGAGCGCCGCGTCCACGCGTTCCGAGAAGTCGCGCGTGGGGACCCTGCGGCCGTTCTCGACCATGCCGATCAGGGAGCCCGTGCAGTAGATGATGTCGCCCAGCTGCGACTGCTTCAGCCCCGCCCCTTCTCTCAGGCGGCGCAGTTCGTAGCCGTAGTAGTCCAGCGGCGAGGCGCTGGGATCGATTTCACGGGCCTGAACCATGAGACGGCACCCCCAAGCGGAGAACGAACTTGTCGCCGAGCGTAGCGATATCGACACGCAGCGGTGTCGGGAATCCGGCAACCATGTGACACACCTCCGCCCCGCACCCGGGAGGCGGGGGCGGGGCGGAGGCGTCGCTCGGCGCGGGGTGGGGGGAGATCAGCAGGCGCCGAGGTCCTTCCAGACACCCCATTCACCGGTGGTGCCCGGCGTCTCGTTCTGCGTCCACCACTGGGCCTTGTACTTGCGGCCGTTGTAGGAGACCTCGTTGCCGGCGGTGTAGACCGTGCCCGCGACGTACGCCGGGGTCGAGCCGCAGCCGGTGGGCGGCTGGGTCGTCGGAGGCGTCGTGGTCGGCGGGGTGGTCGTCGGAGGCGTGGTGACCGGCGGCTGCGTGGTCCCGCCGAGCGCGTCCGAGATCTGGTTCAGCAGCGTGGTGTTGTTGTCCAGGCCGAGCAGGGAGTACATCATCGCGCCGGCCAGGCCGCGCTGCTTGCCGTAGTCGACCCGGGCCTGGATGGACTTCTGGTTGAGGCCGGTGAAGAACTCGCCGTCCTTGTAGAAGTACGAGGCCTTGGCCTGGTCGTCCCAGAAGGTGCTCGCCGAGTTGTCGACGATGCCGCCGAGCTCCTTGTAGTTGGCGATGCCGGCCTGCTGGCTGGTGGGACGGGCGGCGGAGGCGCCGGTCGCGCTCTGGGCGAGGCCGTTGTTCGCCCCGGCGGGGACGCCCTTCCAGCCGCGGTAGTAGAACTCGTAGCCCAGGGTCAGCTTGCCGGCGGGGAAGCCGCCCGTGATCCCGTAGGCCGGGTTGCCGTCGATCCAGGAATCGATCGCGTTGTCGATGCTGTACTTCTGGGTGCCGGGCGCGATCGGGTCGGTGGGGTCGCCCGCCGGGGAGTAGAGCGGGGACTGGTGGTACGTCGGGCCGTCGCCGTCCCAGGCGCCGTGCATGTCGTACGTCATGATGTTCGCGTAGTCGAGGTACGCGCCGATCTTGTCCGTCTCGATGTACTTGATCTTGTCCTGGCCGGCCGGGAGGGCGGAGGTCAGCAGGTACTTCTTGCCGCCGTTGGCCGTGCCGTAGGCGTCGAGCTGCTCACGGAACTCCTTGAGCAGGAGCGTGAAGTTCTGCTTGTCCTCGGGGGCGTAGTGGTTGCCGAGGTGGCCGCCGGACGAGCCCGGGTACTCCCAGTCGATGTCGATGCCGTCGAAGATGCCGGCCGCCGCGCCCGCGCCGCCGTAGCCGCCCTCGACCGGCAGGTTGCCCTTGATGTACTGGTCGATGCAGGAGGAGACGAGCTTCTTGCGGGAGGCGTCGGTCTTCGCCGCGTCGCTGAAGAACTTCGAGTACGTCCAGCCGCCGATCGAAATGTTGATCTTCAGATGGGGGTACTTGGCCTTCAACTGCTTGAACTGGTTGAAGACGCCGACGATCGGCTGGTCCCACTTGTCGGCGACCCCGCTGACGCTGTCCGCCGCACTGAAGGACTTCTGGTAGTCGGCGTACGAGTCGCCCGCGCCGTCACCGGCGTTGGGGTTGTTGTCGTCGCCCGCCGCCTTGTTCGCCTCGAAACAGGTGAGGTTGGTGGGGTGGATGTTGCCGAACGAGTAGTTGATCACGTCCAGCTTGCCCGCTATCCCCCGCGTATCGAGGTGCTTGGGGTAGAAGGCGTTCCCGTACACGCTCCACTGGTCGTAGTAGGCGATGCGGACGCCGCCGGCCGAGGCGGTGACGGAGGCGTCGGCGGCCTGGGCCGTACCGAGCCCCGCGAAGGAGGCGAGCGCACCGGCTGCCAGCGCGGCCGTGGCGGCGGCCGCGATGAGAGGTTTACGGATGTGCATGAACATGCTCCGTGGGGGTGGGAGGGAAGAGCATCAGCTTCGGGTGAGAGAAGTGATAGCGATCGCTCCGTGCCCCAGTCAATGGTTTGGACCAAAGAAGGACTAGACCACTGAGCAACCAAACCTGCTCGTCAGAGCCCTGAGCACACATCAGAAACCGCTCGCCACCCCGGGTGACGAGCGGTTTAAGGGTGCCTTAGGACACCCTCCGGCAAGGTTTCGGCAACAAACCAGCCGAACCCCGTTCGCCTGCGGTCACACCTGGACCGAGCCCTCCGCCGGCAGCCCGTACGCATCTGCGACGAGTGCATAAGAACGCAACCGGGCCGCTCCGCTGTGGGCGTTGGCAGTCAGCATCAGCTCGTCCGCGCCCGTCCGCTTGGCGAGGCCGTCGAGCCCGTCGCGCACCTCGTCGGGGGTGCCGTGCACGATGTTCGCCAGCCAGCCGTCCACGAACTCCCGCTCCAGCGGGGAGAACGGGTACGCCGCCGCCTCCTCGGGCGTCGGGACCAGTCCGGGCCGCCCGCTGCGCAGCCGCAGCATCGACAGGGCGCCCGTCAGCACCTGGGCGCGGGCCTCCGCCTCGGTGTCCGCGGCCAGCGCCGAGACACCTATGAGGGCGTACGGGGCGTCCAGGACGGCCGAGGGGCGGAAGCTCTGCCGGTAGAGGTCGAGCGCGGGCAGGGTGCCGGCCGCCGAGAAGTGGTGGGCGTACGCGAAGGGCAGGCCGAGCTGTCCGGCGAGGCGGGCGCTGAAGCCGGAGGAGCCGAGCAGCCACAGCGGCGGCCGCCCGGCGGGCCCCTGCACGGGGCCCGGCACCGCGTGCACGCGGGCGTACGGGTGCCCGTCGGGGAAGTCGTCGTCGAGGAAGCGGGTGAGCTCCGCGAGCTGCCGGGGGAACTCCTCCGCGGCCTCGTCGAGGCGGCCGGGCCCGCGCAGTGCGGCGGCCGTGCGCCCGTCGGTGCCGGGAGCCCGGCCGAGGCCGAGGTCGATCCGCCCCGGCGCGAGCGCCTCCAGGGTGCCGAACTGCTCGGCGATGGCGAGCGGGGCGTGGTTGGGCAGCATGACCCCGCCCGAACCGAGCCGGATGCGGGAGGTGTGCGCGGCGAGGTGGGCCAGGATCACGGCCGGGGAGGAGCTGGCGACCCCGGGCATGGAGTGGTGCTCGGCGACCCAGTGCCGGTGGTAGCCGCGGGACTCGGCGAGCCGGGCGATGTCCACGCTGGTGCGCAGGGAGGCGTGGGCGGTGCTGCCGGCGCCCACGGTGACGAGGTCCAGGACCGAGAGCGGTACGGGTGCGCTACCCCGGGCCGTGCCGTGGATGGCGTCGCCGCCCTCCTGTCGATACGCGTCCCCGGTGTCACTCATCGTCGCTCCCGTCTCGGTTCCTCGTCCGTACGACATCCGTACGACATCCGTACGAAGAACTCGAACCGTCGGCGGAGCCTGGGCATTCCCGGCCCACCGGGGCAGTGGGCATGCCCGTGGCATATGCCAATGGAGTAGATCCTGGCAGGGCGACGTGATTGAGCCATCAATCTCTTCAACAGGCGCTCCACATGGGCCTCTTGATGGCTATCGTGGTAGGGCAAGCGGTAACAACCTGGTAGGGGGAAACCGTGGCGCTGAAGCCCGAGCCGACCGCGCCGTTCCACTCGGTGCAGTACGCACTACGCGTACTCGAAACGATCGCACGGCACACCGGTGGTGTGACCGATGTGCAGATCGCGCGTGAGACCGGCCTGCCCGCAGTCCATCTCGCCCCGATGCTGCTCATGCTGCGCCGGGAGGGATATGTCCTGCAGGTGTCCGACGGCGCCTATGCCATAGGGGATTCCCTCGTTCTGCTCGGCTCCGGCGTCGACCGCCAGCAAGCCCTGACGGACAAGCTCCAGGAGACCCTGGACCGGCTGCGGGACTCCGTGGGGGCGGCGGTCTACATCAGCCGGTACGTGGACGGCGAGGTCAGAATCACGCAGTTCGCGGACAGCCCGCGCACCCCGAAGGTCCACGAGTGGGTCGACTTCCGCTCCGCCGCGCACGCCAGCGCGGTCGGCAAGTGCCTGCTGACCCAGCTCGACCTGAACGGGCGGCGCGACCACCTGTCCCGCCACAAGATCGCGCGGCTCACGTCGAAGACGATCGTGAACGAGCGGATCCTGTTCTCCAAGCTGGACGCCCAGCCGGCCACCGTGCCCGTACTGGATCTCCAGGAGTACGCCGTGGGCACCGTCTGCGCGGCGGTACCGATCACGGCCGGGGCCTCGGTGGGCTGCCTGGCCCTGTCGATGCCGGTCGAGCACGCGCACCGGCTGCGGGCCGCGGCGGACACCTTGAACCGGAAGGCCGCGCCGCTGCTGCTGTCGCTCACCCTCTAGCACTCTCCGGCGAGGGGTGCCGGAAAACACTTCGGGCGGTTCCCGGTGAACCGGAAACCGCCCGAAGGACAGGTGCGCCGCCAGGGACTCGAACCCCGGACCCGCTGATTAAGAGTCAGCTGCTCTAACCAACTGAGCTAGCGGCGCCTGCTGACAGAGAAAATACTACCTGCTCCTCAGGGGTGCTCAAAACCATTACCCGGCAGCGGCGCCGCGCCTAGCGTTCCAGCAGGTCCGCCCGGCCCTGGGCCTCGTACGCGGCCAGGAGTGCGGCGCGGTCGGGCTCGGACAGGGGGCGGTATCGCCCGGTCGGGAGGCGGTGCCAGACCGGGTCGGGGCAGAGGAAACCGGCGCGGCGCAGGGCCACGCGGTGGACCTTGTTCGTCGCCGTGACCGGCATGGCCTGCACGATCCTGACGTACCGCGGGGACATCTTCGTGCCCAGGTCCGGCTGCGCGGCCAGGAACGCCGCGAAGGCGTCGGGGTTGAAGCCGGCCCCCTCGCGGAGGGCGACGGCGGCCATCACCTGATCCCCGGCGACCTCGTCCGGGACCGCGTACACCGCGACCGCCGCCGCGTCGGCCCAGCGCGCCAGGATGTTCTCGATCATCGCCGCGGCCAGGTTCTCGCTGTCGACCCGCAGCCGGTCGTCCGTACGGCCCGCGAAGTACAGGAAGCCCGCCGCGTCGCGGAAGAAGAGGTCGCCCGTCCAGTACCAGCCCTCCCGCGTACGGGCGGCCTCCGCGTCCGGGTTGCGCCAGTACCCCTCGAACAGGCTGCGGCCCCGGTTGACCAGTTCGCCGATGGCGGCCGAGCCGTTCAGCAGGCGGCCCTCCGCGTCCAGGACCGCGGCCGGGCATTCGGCGCCCGTCTCCGGGTCGATCACCGCCAGGTCGTCCCCCTCCCCCGCCCGGCCCAGCGCGCCCGGCGGGGTGTCCGGCGTGTGCTGGACGGAAGCGCCGCCCTCGGTGGCCCCGTAGCCCTCCACCAGCGGGACGCCGAACCGCTCGGCGAAGCGCGCCGCGTCCACCGCCCCGGCCTCGGTGCCGAAGCCGAGCCGCAGGGTGTGCTCGCGGTCGTCGGGGCGGGGCTCGGTGGCCAGCAGGTACTGGACGGCCCGCCCGACGTAGGTGAAGTACGTCACTCCGTACGCCCGCACGTCGTCCAGGAACGCGGAGGCGGAGAAGCGCCGGCGCAGCGCCACCGACGCCCCGCCCGCGAGGGCCGGGAGCCAGTCGGCGATGACCGCGTTGCCGTGGAAGAGCGGCATGCAGACGTAGTGGACGTCCTGCGGGGTGACCGAGAAGCGCCGGGCCAGCGCGGACCCGGCCGCCGCGAGCCGGCCCTGGGTGCAGATGGCGGCCTTGGGGGCGCCGGTGGAGCCGGAGGTGAAGTAGAGGAGCAGCCGGGAGGACGGGCCGGGGGTGCCCAGCGTCGCCTCGCCGGGCTTGGCGGCGGCATAGGGGGCGAGCAGGGCCTCGTACTCCTCGGTGCCCGTGACCAGGAGGCGTACGCCCGGCAGGTCGAGGCCGCGCAGCAGCGGCAGGTGGGCGGGCTCGGTGACCAGGATCCGGCAGTCGGTGTGCAGGATGTCGCGCGCCAGCTCGGGACCGCGCCGGGTGGGGTTGATCCCGGCGACGGCGGCCCCCGCGAGGGCCGCCGCGCCGAGCCAGAACGGGAACTCGGGGGTGTTGTCCAGCAGCACCCCCAGGTGCGGCTCGGCCCCCGGAGGCATCAGGTCGACGAGGAGCGCGGCGCGCGCGGCGGCCTCCTGGGCGGTCCGGTGGTGGCTGAGGACGGTGTGTCCGGTGTCCTCGTACTTCAGCCCCGGCCGGTGGTCGCCCCATTGGCGCGCCACGAGCTCCGCGACGGTCTCGGGTGCAGTCGTCGTCCGCATGCCGCCGGAGATTAGCTGACGTTACGTCAGAACTGAACGTCGGAGCAGGCGTAGAAGGCGTTGGCCGTGTCGTTGACGGTCCAGACCGCCAGGATCATGTGACGGCCGGTCCGGCCGCTCGGCATGGCGCCCTGGTGGACGGTGGTCATGGCGGGCCGGGCACCGTTGTAGGCGACGGTGAGGAAGGGCTGGGGTTCGAGGTCGGCGCGGGTGAGTGCCTTGGTGCCGTTCCAGCCGTTCTTGGTGACGTAGTACTTGAAGTCGGTGGTGGAGTGGTTGGCGGTGAACTGCCACCGGAAGCTGTAGCTCTGCCCGCTGGTGACCTTGGTGGTGGGCCAGGCGCCGCCGCGCGGGTTGTCCAGCTCCGCGAACTGCGGGAGACCGGCGGAACATATCTTGCCGTCGGCGGGCCCGGCGGCCGGGAAGCCCTTGAGGCCCTCGACGCTCTGCGGTTCCCACTGGATGGCGCCGCAGTCGGAGACGGTCTTGTTGGCGCAGAGCTTCTGGCGGCTGATGGGGGTGTCGGTGTAGCCGTGACTGCTGGCACTGGGGGCGCTGAGGAGGGTGATTCCGGCGACGAGGCCGAGGCCGAGCGCGGCGGCGCCCGCCCGTCCGGGCATGCGGAGGTTACGCATGATGCTCCTTGAACGTGGGGGGAGTTCGGCGAGAGCGTGCGCACGCGTGGGGATGATGTTCAGATCTGTCGGATCTTAGGTCTAGACCAAGTCACAGGTTATTGACGAGAGTTGGCCATGTCCATACCAACGGAAGAACGGGTGGTCCGCTCGAATCCGGCCACCCGTTCCCGTACCGCCGGACGCGCTACTCGCAGCGCCCCGTGTAGAAGGCGACCGTGAGGTCCTTCACCAGCGCCTTGCGCTCGTAGTCGTCGAGCTCGACGAGCCCGCGCGAGGTCAGCCGGTGGACGGTGTCGTCTACGGCGTCCACGACCGAGGTCAGCACTGTGTCCCGGTGCTTGGCGTCGATCGCCGCGACCCGGCGGCGGCGCATGGCATCGGCTACCTCGGCCGCGTACTCGATCCGGGTCGGCTGGGCCGAGAACACCTCGATCCCGACGGCCTCGGTCTCCGCCGCCAGCATCCGGGTCAGCGCGTCACCGACGGCCTCGGCGTCGCGCAGGGTCGGGGCGTCCTCGTGGAAGGCGTCGGCGGGGAGCTGGGACAGCACGCGGGCCATGGCGGATTCGACCTGTTCGGCCAGGTACTCCACGTGGTCCGCGACGGCCAGGGCGGCCCTGGCGGTGTCCTTGACCTGCCAGACGACCTGGACGACGACCTGGAGGGCGAGCCCGCCGGAGTCCACGGCGGGCATGGGCTCGCTGCGCCAGTGCCGCAGGCGTACGTCGACCCGGCGGCGCAGCAGCAGGGGGCTGATCCAGGTGAGTCCCGTACGGCGGACCGTGCCGCGGTAGCGGCCGAAGAGGGTGAGCACCCAGGCATGGCCGGTGCGGGAGCGGCCGAGTCCGCCGAGGGCGAGGAGCGCGACGATGCCGAGGAAGGCGAGCGGGGGCCAATGCGTGGCACGCAGCCCCTGGTAGGCGCGCGGGGTCGCGCCGAAGGCGGCCACGATCGTGGCGGGGACGGCCCCGGCCCGCCAGAGCACGGCCGTGCAGCCCGCGAGGGCGAGCCCGCCGATGCCCACGCCGATCCAGCCGGGCAGCACGGGGCCGCGGTGCTCCCGGAGCCGGTCGTCGCCCCGGGGGACCCGGCGGCCGGGGGCGGGGCGGGGGGCGACCGGCGGCCGGGGGGCGGGGGCCGGGCGGGCCGGAGCGGCGGCCGGAGCGGGCAGGCGCTTGGGCTCACCGAGGAACGGCAGGTGCACCGGCACCTCGGTGACGGCGGCGCCGCGCAGCGGTGGGACCGGGGGGACGGGGATGTCCTGGGGGGCGTCCTCGTCCTCCTTCTCCTTCTCCAGGCCGCGCGCCACGGCCTGGGCGACGATCTCGGCCACACCGGGCCCGGGCACACCGGAGTGCGTGGCTTCGGCTGCGATCTCGACTTCGGGCTCCGGGTCCGGCTCGGGGTCCGGCAGCTCCGTGGATGGTGCGGCGGCCTCGGCGTCGGTGATCCGCAGGCGCAGGGTGGCCACGCCGGCGTGGGCCGCCTCGTCCTGCGGGTGCGGGATGTCCAGGCCCGCGTGCACCGGTTCGGGCTCGGCCTGGGCCCGGGCGGCCGGTACCTCGGGCACGGCCGCCAGCAGGACCGCCGGCGTGGTGGCCCAGCCGGTCGAGGTCTCGCCCGAAACCGAGACCGGAAGCGAGACCGGAGCCGGAACCGCCTCGCGGGGCGCGGCGACACCCCACACCGGCGCCGGAACAGGGGCGGGAACGGGGGCGGAAGCAGGGACGGGAACGGGAACGGGAACGGGAGCGGCGACAGGAGCGGGGCCGGCCACCGGTGGCACCCGGAAGGTGCCCGTGGCCGAGGTGGTGCGCGTGGGGTACATCGTGTCCTCCGTCATGCGAACAGCCGGCGCCAGGTTTCCGGGCCCGGGTAGCCGTTGGCCGAGGCACCGCGCCAGCCCTGCGCGCGCTGGAAGGCCTCGACGCTGCGGCGGTCCGCCTCGCTCCAGCGAGGCCCCGGACCGGATGTGTAGTGCTTGCCGAAGCCCTTCTTGATCAGTTGGCGGCCGAGGGCGGTGATCGCCTCGTGCGACCGGCCCGGGCGGAACACCGAGGCCCCGGGGTAGGCCCGTACGCCGCCAGGCCCCGGCGCGGCCCCGACCGTCGGCGGGATGTCGATGCCCTGACGCTCGACCAGCAGGCGCCAGGTGTGCGCGCCGGGCGTACCGTCCGCGTCGGCGCCCGTCCAGCCTTGGGCGCGCTGGAAGGCCTGGGTGGCGAGCTTGTCGTGATCGCTCCACGTCCGGTCGGCCACCCCCTTCGGGTAGAACCGGTACGCGCCGCGCTCGATCAGCATCCGGCCCAGCTGGGCCACGTGGTCGTTGGTCTGGCCCGGGGCGAACTTCGCGGCGCCGGGGAACACCGTCGAGTCCCCCGGCTTGGGGCCCGGCACCGGCTCTTCGGGCAGGATCCCGCCCGTGACCCCGTTGAACCGGTAGGGGATGTACTTCGTCGCGTTGGCCCAGTACCCGTAGGGCGTGGCCAGCTTGCGCGTCGTGGGCCGCGTCTGCTCGTAGGCGATGTAGTGCGTCTGCGTCTCGTCGACCCAGCCGCCGAAGACGACCACGTGCGAGCCGTTGTTGGGGTCCGCCGGGTTGTGGAAGAGGAGCATGTCCCCCGGCAGCAGATCAGCCTTGGTGATCTTGGTGGCGAACTTGTCGAGGCTGCCGGTCCACTCGTTCGTACCAAGGTTCCAGACCATCGAGACGTAGCCCGAGCAGTCCTGCCGGTACCCGTCCGTCCAGTACTCGGACATGCTGTACGGGACCTTCGCGTCCAGCCACAGCTTCGCCCGGTTGATGATCGTCGTCCGGTCGATCCGCTTCACGCCGGAGGGCGCCCCGGGCTTGCCGACCGGGCCCTTCTTCGGACCGTGCAGCGGGGCGCGCCCGCCCTGCGGGGAGCCGGGGTCGTCCAGGGCCACCGGCCCGGTGGCCGGGGCGGTCACCGCCACCGCGGCCGCGCCGCCACCGCCGAGGACCACTCCGGCGGCGGTGGCCAGGACCAGCGCCCGGCGGGCCCCTCGAGCGGCGGGGTGACCCCCGTCCCGCAGCGGTATGGCCCGCGCGCGGGCAAGGGCGCGGCGGCGCTGGGCGCACCCCCGGCACGCGCAGTCGCCCGCGGGCTCGTACTCCTCGAAGGCGGGCATCGGCATCGGCGTCTGCACATGCGTCGGAGGCTGCATCGTCATGCGGTTCCGTCCACTCCCCTGCTCGTCCACTGGTCAGCCGGAACCACATCTGGCGGGTCATCAGATGCGGCACGGCCACACATATCGTGCACGACAAACCCCTTAAACATGGGTTAATCGGACAAGGCGGGCGTGGCTGGTCACGAGCACCGCTCGAGGTGGGGTAGAGTTTTCCCTGTCAGCAAGCGCCGCTAGCTCAGTTGGTTAGAGCAGCTGACTCTTAATCAGCGGGTCCGGGGTTCGAGTCCCTGGCGGCGCACAGACGGAGGAAGCCCCTCGCAGCGAAAGCTGCGAGGGGCTTCTTCGTTTCGCCCGGTTCGCCCGGTTCACCGGTTCACCCGGCGAGACACTCCCTACGCCGCCGCGCCCGGCCGGACCCCGGCGCCCGTCAGATAGGCGGAGACCACCACGTTCGCCGTGTACTCCTTGGCCGTCTTGTCATAGGAACCCCCGCAGGTCACCAGCCTCAGCTCGGCGCGGCCCTTCACCCGCTGGCCGTACGCCTTGTGCGGGTCGAAGGCCGCACGCTCGTAGACCCGTACGTCCTCGATGGTGAACTCGGCGACCGAACCGTCCGCCCGCACCACCCGCACCTTGTCGCCCGGCTGCGCCGAGCTCAGGCCGTAGAACACCGCCGGCTTGGCCTTCGTGTCCACGTGCCCCACCATCAGCGCGGCCCCGGCGGCGCCGGGCTGCACGCCGTTGCTCCACCAGCCCACCGTGCCCGGGCTTTCGTACGGGGGCGCCTCGATCGCGCCGTCCGCGTCCAGACCCCGGGGGATCACCGGGGCCTGGATGCCTATGGAGGGCACGTCGACGCGCTGGGGCAGGGCAGCGGCCAGGGGGGCGCGGGCCGCGGGCAGGACCGGGCCCACCGCCCCGCCGGCCTGGCCGGTGAGGGGGGCCGGGACCCCGGTGATCTGCCGGCCCCACAGCCACAGGCCCAGGACCAGCACCGTCCAGGCGGCGAAGGTCAGCAGTCGGCCACTGCCGGAGGACTTGCCCTCGCTCATGCGCCCCTCGCTCGTGCGCCACTCGTTCATGCGCCGCTCGTTCCGTCGCCGCTCGCCCGGTCTCCGTCCCGTCCGTTCAGTCGCCGCTGCGGCGGCGGCGCAGGGCCAGCGCCCGGCCCGCGACGGCCAGGGTGGCGGCGGCGGCCAGGACGGCGCCGATCACCGTGTGCGGGAGCCCGGGACCGTCGTCGCCGTGGTCCTTCTTGGCCGCAGCGGCCAGCCGGGAGCTCTCCGCGAGTTCGGCGGACATGCCGCCGCCGCCCGCGTGGACCGGCCAGACCGGCGAGGGGTGATGGCTCGGCCGGTCGTGGGCGATCTCGATGGAGCCGCTGACCTTGTCGTGGCCGTCGCAGGTCACCCGCACGGAGTGCCGGCCCGGCTGGACGTGCGAGCTGATGATCGCCTCGCCGTAGAGCGGGCTGCGGCCGCTGTCGCGGCCGTACAGTTCGGCGTCCGCCACGAAGACGGAGGACTTGGCCGCGCCCCGGGTTCCGTCGCAGCCGCTGACGCGCAGCTTGACCTGCGCTCCCGGGTGGGCCGGGTCCGGCTCGACCGAGATGCTGCCGCGGTCGCCGCTGCCACCGCGATCCTCCTCACCCGCGAGGGCGGTGGGCGCGGTCACCGCGGAGAACGCCGTCAGGGCGACGGCCACCCCGGCGGCACGGAGAGCGATGTGAACACTGCGCATGGTGAACCTCCTCAACAAGGAGATTCACGCGCGGGACGCCGCCCCGCATCCGGAGCGGCGCCGTACGTGTCAGCCGTACGCGTGAGGGCCTGTCCGGCCGGTCAGGCCAGATGAGTGAGCGGGGTCTGGTGCGTGCGCTCGCAAGGCGGAGGAGGGAATCGACGCGGAGCGTCGGTGACCGACGACAACGCGGCGAGCGTGCGTGCCAGGGCACGCGAGCCTGACCTGACCGGCCGGACAGGCCCTAAACCAGGTCCACCAGGTCGGCGATCGAGTCGACCGTCCTGGTCGGGCGGTACGGGAACTTCTCGGTGTCCGCGACCGAGGTCAGACCGGTGAGGACGAGGAAGGTCTGCATGCCCGCCTCCAGGCCGGCCAGCACGTCGGTGTCCATCCGGTCGCCGATCATCGCGCTGGTCTCGGAGTGCGCGCCGATCGCGTTGAGGCCGGTGCGCATCATCAGCGGGTTGGGCTTGCCCGCGAAGTACGGCTTCTTGCCGGTGGCCTTGGTGATCAGTGCGGCGACGGCGCCGGTGGCCGGGAGCGGGCCCTCGGTGGAGGGGCCGGTCTCGTCGGGGTTGGTGCAGATGAAGCGGGCGCCCGCGTTGATCAGGCGGACGGCCTTCGTCATGGCCTCGAAGCTGTAGGTCCGGGTTTCACCCAGGACCACGTAGTCCGGCTCGTGGTCGGTCAGGATGTAGCCGATGTCGTGCAGGGCGGTGGTCAGACCGGCCTCGCCGATGACGTACGCGGTGCCGCCGGGGCGCTGGTCGTCGAGGAACTTCGCGGTGGCCAGCGCGGAGGTCCAGATGTTCTGGACGGGGACGTCGAGGCCCATGCGGCTGAGGCGCGCCTGCAGGTCGCGGGGGGTGTAGATCGAGTTGTTGGTCAGCACCAGGAAGGGCTTGCCGGACTCGCGCAGCCGCTTGATGAAGGCATCGGCGCCGGGGATCGGGGTGCCCTCGTGGATGAGGACCCCGTCCATGTCGGTGAGCCAGGATTCGATCGGCTTGCGCTCTGCCACTGGACTGTTCTCCGCTCTCGGTGGCGTCTGACCTCTGTGACCTCTGGTCTCTACCACCCTATCGGGGCCGGGTCGGGGACGCTCCGTGCGTCCACGGCCCGGACCCCGGGGGCCTGGGCTCAGCCCAGGCGGACGTTGTCGACGGTCCAGTACCAGTTGTTGCTGCCGCTGTAGCGGAAGCGGATCTGGACCTCCGTGGCACCGGCCGGGACCTGGAGGTTCAGGGACTCGGTCTTGGCCACCGCGTCGGCGGTGTAGCTCTTGACGACGGAGGGCGCACCGCCGTTGTAGGAGACCAGGACCTGGGCGGTCTGCCCGGCCTCGTGGCGGTAGTGCGTCTGGAAGGACAGGTTCTTCGTGGTGCCTCCCGTGACCGCCCACTTCGGGGTGATCAGGGTGGAGTCGAAGCTGCCGGTGTGGGTCTTGTCGTCCCACTCGTCGGAGTCGGCGACGGCGAAGACGTCACGGGAGCGGACGTTCAGCTCGCGCCACTGGTCGCGCTGCGCCTGGCTCCAGAACTCGTCGGTCGCGAAGGCCCATCCGGCCCACTCGGTGACACCGCCCGTGCCCATCTTGGAGTTGTCGACGGACCAGCCCGCCGGCGGGGTGTGGGTGAAGCCCTTCACGCCGGCCGGGATGCCCGTCTCGTCCACACGGGCCTGGAGATTGGGGCGCAGGGTGTCGAAGGGGTCGCTGTCGGGGGCGTCCAGCGGGACGCCGTCCAGCGCGGCCGTGGGGACGCCGACCTGCGCGAGCGCGGTCGCGGCCACGTCGACCAGCTTCACGTCGTCCCGTACCGAACCGGCCGCGATGCCCGCGCCCTTGGCGATGACGAAGGTGCCGCGCTCCTGGATGGTGGAGCCGCCGTGGCCACCGGAGTCGGTGTGGCCGTGGTCGGTGGTGACCAGGATCTTCCAGTTCTCCTGGCTGTAGGTCGGGCGGTTCTGGACGGCGGTCAGCACCTGGCCGATCAGCGTGTCCACGCGGCCGATGGCGTCGAGGTACTGCTGGCTGGCGGCGCCGTAGGAGTGGCCGGCGACGTCGATCTCGCCGAGGTAGACGAAGGCGGCGTCCGGGTTCTGGCCCTGCAGTTCGGCGGCGGCCGCGGCGGCGATCTTGGGGTCCTCGCTGCCGTAGCCGTCGCGGTCGCCCTTGAGGGAGAGGCGCTTGTCGACCTTGGCGGAGAAGATCGGGCCGCCCGCATCGGTGGAGGTGATGGGCTCCCAGTCGGCGGCCGCGTAGGTGTTGAGCGCCGGCTTGGCGTTCTCGATGCGGGTCAGGAAGTCGGGGTAGGCGGTGTAGTTCTTGCCGGCGAAGGAGTTGTCCTTCACGCCGTGCTTGTCGGGCCACACGCCGGTGGCGATGGTGGACCAGCCGGGGCCGGAGGAGGTCGCGGCCATCGGGTTCGCGTACAGGGTGCTGCGGGCGGTCAGGCCCTGGGCCATCAGGCCCTTCAGGTTGGGGGCGTTGGCGGCCTTGACGCGGTCGAGGACCGCGCCGTCGATGCCGATGACGAGCACCTTGTCGGTGGTGGCCGCCGCGTCCGCGGCGCCGGCCGGGGTGGCCAGGGCGGAGGCGGCGATGAGGGCGGCGGCAGAGGCGGTCACGGCGATGACGCGTCGTCCGGGCAGGGCAGTGGACACGTACTCCTCCTGGGGAGCAAGTGAGCGGCGAAGGGTGCGGGGGCAATGCACCGAGTCCGGACCGAAGGGCACTTCGGTCCAGACCCGTTATGCAAGCGTCACTTTCCCGGACCGGGGTGGCCGGGAAGTAACCGGTCAGCTGCCGGTTGCCGACTTCCACGCGTCGACGTAGCCGGTGAGGTTCGCGTCGATGTCGGCCCAGTTCGGCTCGAAGATCTCGACGCCCGTCATGATCTTGGTGAGCTCGACGGCGTTGGCGTCGGTCGGCTTGACGTCGGTGCGCGCCGGGAAGCCGCCGCCTACCCCGCTGACCAGCTGCTGGGCCTCCTCGCTGAGGAGGTGGTCGAGGAGCTTCTTGCCGTTCTCGGTGTGCGGGGCCTTGTCGACGAGGCCCGCCGCGTACGGCAGGGCGAAGCTGGTGGGCTTGCCGCCCTCCTTCGCGGGGAACCAGATGCCCAGGTTCGGCATGGACTTGGACTGCGCGAAGTTCATCTGGACGTCGCCGTTGGCGACGAGCAGCTCGCCCTTGTCGGTCTTCGGCGCCAGCTTGCTGGTGGAGGAGGACGGGCCGACGTTGTTGGCCTGGAGCTTCTTCAGGTACTCGTTCGCCTGCTCCTTGCCACCGAAGTCGTGCATGGCCTTGATGAGGACGGCGGTGCCGTCGCCCGCGACGCCCGGGGTGGAGTACTGCAGCTTGCCCTTGTACTTGGCGTCCAGCAGCTCCTCCCAGGTCTTGGGGGCCTCGGCGAGCTCCTTCTTGTTGTAGATGAAGCCGAAGTAGTTGTTGACGACCGAGGTCCACTTGCCGTCGGCGGCCTTGTCGGCGCCGTTGACCTTCTCGGAGCCCTGCGGCTTGTAGGCCTGGAGGAGGCCCTTGCCGTCGGCCTGCTGGATGAAGGGCGGCAGGGTGATCAGTACGTCGGCCTGGGTGTTGGTCTTCTCGCGGACGGCGCGCTGCACCATCTCGCCGGAGCCGCCCTCTACGTACTTGACCTCGATGCCGGTCTTCTTGGTGAAGTCGGCGAAGACCTTGTCGTACCAGCCGTCGCCCTTCTCGCTCTTGAGGCCGTCGGCGCTGTAGACGGTGACGACCTTCTCGCCGCCGTCCTTGCCGCCGGAGTCGGCGGTGGTGGAGCCGCCGCACGCGGTGAGTGAGAGGGCCAGGGCAAGGCTGCCGGAGACGGCGGCGGTGGTACGGAGCAGGAGCTTGCTGGGCATGGAACTTCCTTACGGGGAAAGGGAGTCAGCAGGGGATCAGCGAGGGGTTACGGCGGTGCGGGGGTGCGAGGTTCAGCGGTAGGAGGCTTTGGTGCGGATGCGGGAGACGGCCAGCAGCACGAGCAGGGTGGTGGCCATCAGGACCACGGCGACGGCGGATCCGCTGAAGAGCGAACCGCGGTCGGTGGCCGTGAAGATCCGGACCGGGAGGGGCATCCAGTCCGGCGGGTAGAGCATCATCGTGGCGCTCAGCTCGCCCATGGACAGGGCGAAGCAGAGCCCCGCCGCCGCGGTGAGGGACGGCAGCAGGAGCGGGAGTCTGACCCGCCACAGCACGTAGCCGGGGCGGGCGCCGAGGGAGGCTGCGGCCTGCTCGTACGCGGGGTCGAGCCGTACGATCGCCGCCGAGACCGACTGGTAGGCGAACGCCGTGACAAGGATCGTGTGCGCCAGGATGACGATCGAGCTGGTGCCGTTGAGGAGCAGTGGCGGCCGGCTGAAGGCCACGAGCACGGCGAGGCCGACGACCACGGACGGCACGGCGACGGGCAGCACGAACAGCGCGTCCAGGGACCGCTTCCCGCGCTTGCCGAGTGCGGCGCCGGCCAGCGCCGCCCAGGTGCCGACGGTGAGCGCGAGCAGGCTGGCGGCCACGGCGGTGACCAGGCTGGTGGTCAGGGCCTGGAGGGACTCGCCCTGCACGGCGGAGGCGTAGTTCGCGGTGGTCGGGCCGGAGGGGAAGGCGCCGGACCAGTGGGTGGCGAAGGAGGCCGCGACCACGAGGAGCAGGGGCAGGGCGAAGAGGGGCAGGAAGAGGAGGCCGAAGAGGCTCCAGACGGCCCACCGGCCGGTCTTGCTATGCACCAGCACGCTTGCTCACCACCCGGTAGAGGCCGAACAGGCCGACGGAGATCACGATGTTGACGACGGCGACCACGCAGGCGGCCGCGTAGTCGGATTCGAGGATCGCCTTGCCGTAGATGAGCATCGGGAGGGTCGTGACGTCCTTGGCTCCGGTGAACAGGACGATCCCGAACTCGTTGAGGCACATGACGAGGACGAGGCTGCCGCCCGCGGCCAGGGCCGGGAGCGCCTCGGGGAGGATCACCTGCCGGATGATCCGGGCGGGCCGGGCGCCGAGACCGGCGGCGACCTCCAGCTGGGCGGTGTCCAGCTGGGAGAAGGCGGCGAGCAGGGGGCGCATCACGAAGGGCGTGAAGTACGTGATCTCCGCGAGCAGGACGCCCCAGGGGGTGGTCAGGAAGTGGAAGGGCCCGTCGGCGGCGCCGGTGAAGTCGGTCCAGACGCCGTTGGCCATGCCGACGGTGCCGTAGATGAAGAGCAGGGCGAGGGTGATGAGGAAGGAGGGGAAGGAGAGGAAGACGTCGATGAACTTGGCGACGGCGCGGGCCCCCGGGAAGGGCACGAAGGCGATGACGAGCGCGAGCGCGAAGCCGAGGACGAGGCAGCCGGCGGTGGCTCCGACGGCGAGCCAGACGGTGGTCCCCACGGCCTCGCGGAAGGCGGTGGAGGCGAACACGGAGCCGTAGGCGTCGAAGGCCCCGCCACCGTTCTCGGGGGTGAAGGACTGCTGAACGACCAGCCCGAGCGGGTACAGGAACACCAGCGCGAGCACGGCCACGGGCGGCACGGTCCACACCCACCGGGGGATCCCGCGCCGGGCGGTGGCGCCGCCCGGCCGGCGCGGGCCCGGGGCGAGCTCGGCGGCCGGCACCGCCGGGCCCGGGGTGGAGGCGGGAGCGGAGGCCAGGCGCGTGGCGTCAGCCATCGGACACTCCCGCCGACAACAGGACGGCATCGCGGGGCTCGAAGTGCAGGGTCACCCGGTCCCCGAGGGCGGGGGTCTCCCGCAGCTCGGGCAGGTCCGCCTTCACGCGGTGGCCGTCCACGTCGACGTACAGCCGGTGCGTCGAGCCGCGCCACTGGACCTCGGCGATGCGGCCGCTCAGCGCGTTCGGGCCGTCCCCGAGGCCGAGCAGGTGCGGCCGTACGCACAGGGTCGCGGTGGACCCCGGCGTGGCGCGGCCGCGGTCGAGGGCCAGCGGGCGGCCCTCGAAGACCGCTCCGGTCTCGGCCACGGTCACCGGCAGCAGGTTCGCGTTGCCGACGAAGGAGGCGGTGAACTCGGTGCGCGGGGCCCGGTACAGCTCCTGCGGGGTCCCGCAGTCCTGGAGCCGGGCCTTGTCCATGACGGCGATCCGGTCGGCCAGGGTGAGCGCTTCGACCTGGTCGTGGGTGACGTACAGGATGGAGACGTCGGGCAGTTCGCGGTGCAGGCGGGCCAGTTCAGCGAGCATCCCGGAGCGCAGCTGTGCGTCGAGCGCGGACAGCGGCTCGTCGAGCAGGAGCACCCCGGGGCGGATGGCGAGGGCGCGGGCGATGGCCACGCGCTGCTGCTGTCCGCCCGACAGTTCGCGCGGGTAGCGCTTGGCGTAGGCCGCCATGCCGGTCATGTCCAGGGCCTCGGCGACCCGGCCGGGGATCTCGGCCTTGGGCGCCTTCTGGGCCTTCAGACCGAAGGCGACGTTGGCCTCGACCCGCATGTGCGGGAAGAGCGCGTACTGCTGGACGACCATGCCGATGCCGCGCTTGTGCGGCGGGAGCGCGGTGACGTCCCGGCCGCCGATCAGGACCCGGCCCGCGACGGGCCGTACGAAACCGGCGACCGCCCGCAGCGCCGTGGTCTTGCCGGAGCCGGAGGGGCCGAGCAGCGCCATCACCTCGCCGGGCTCGACGGTCAGGTCGAGGGAGTCCAGGACGGTGGTGCCGCCGTAGGCGACGCTGACCCCGTCGAAGCGGATGCCGCTCACGCCGACTCCGCGAGCAGCTGCGGGAGTTCGGCGACGGATCCGAGGACGTGGGTCGCGCCGTGCTCGGTCAGGGCCGCGCGGTCGTGGGCGCCGGTGAGGACGCCCGCCACGGTCCCGGCGCCGGAGCGGCGGCCGCTGAGCATGTCGTAGGCGGTGTCGCCCGCGACGACGATCTCCCGTACGTCGGCCACGGCGCCCGTGCGCAGGAACGCGGCCAGCACCATGTCCGGGTACGGGCGGCCGCGGCCGCCCGCGTCGGCGGGGCAGAGGGTGAGGTCCGCCAGGTCCTGCCAGCCCAGGGCGTCGAGGATGGCGTCCTGGGTGACACGGGCGAAACCGGTGGTCAAGGCGACGGTGCGACCGTCGGCGCGGAGCTTCTCGATGGCCTCGCGGGCGCCGGGAACCGGGGCGATGAGCCCGCCGTCGACGAGTTCCCCGTACGCCTCCTCGAAGGCGGAGTTGGCGCGCTGGGCGAGGTCCTCCGTACCGAAGAGGTGGCGGAAGACGGAGATCTTCGACTCGCCCATGGTGTCGCGCACGTACTGGAGCTTCTCGGCCTGGTCGGCGCTGCCGGGCTCGACGCCGAGGCGCTCGGCGGCGCGCTCGAAGGCGCGCTCGACGAGGCCGCCGTCGGCGACGGTGGTGCCGGCCATGTCGAGGACGATCAGGTTGCTCTTGGTGTTCTCGGTCATCTGACTTACCAGCCCAGTTCGTTCGCGGTGGTCTCGGCTATGGCGGGCGAGCAGGTCATGCCGCGCCCGCCGGGTCCGGTCACCAGCCAGACGCCGTCGGCCACCTGCTGGCGGTGGACGACGCGGGTGGTGTCGGTGCACTGCGCGTACACGCCCGCCCAGCGGTGCCTGATCTTCGGCAGGGGGCGGCCCAGGAAGGACTCGACCACCTCGGTGAGGTGCTCGTAGGGGTCTTCGAGGGTGTCGAACGCGAAGGGGTGCTCGTACTCGTGGGTGTCGCCGATGGTCAGTCCGCCGTCCAGGCGCTGGACCATCAGCAGCTGCATCTTGTGCGCGGCGGCGATCGGCGCCTGCGCCTGCCCGGCGTTGAGCTCGTCGAGCGCGGCGGACTTGTAGGCCGGGTAGTAGCGGAAGCTGTCGGCGTCCGCGACGGAGGTGGTCAGCCGCTCGCCGAGCGGGGCGGTCTGCATCATCTGGAGCCGGACGCGGCGCACGGGCAGGTCGGGGACCAGCTCGCGGACCAGGCCGGACAGCCAGGCCCCGGTGGCCAGGACGACCGCGTCGCCGCGGTGGACGTCGCCGTGGTCGTCGCGGACGGCGCCCGGGCCCGCGACCTCGCGTACTTCCCGCCCGGGCAGGAAGGTGTAGCGGCCGGTGGCCTTGAGGGCCTCCCGCAGGTGGAGCTGCGCGGTGCGCGGTTCGACGGCCGCGTCCCGCTCGCACCACAGCGCGGCCTCGAAGGCGCCGCGCAGGGCCGGGTTGATCTCCCGCGCCTCCTCGGCGGTCACCAGCTTGTAGCCGCGTGCGGCGGCGTCGGGGCGGGCCACGGCCGCCTCGGCGACCGCGTACTCACGGGCGTTGCGGACGGGGGTGAGGGAGCCGATGGCGCGGAAGCCCAGGCCGGGCACCTCCGCGCCGATGCGCTCCCAGAGCTCGCGGGCCCGCAGGGCGGTGTCGAGCTCCTCGCCCCCGGCCCGGCCGCTGACCCAGATCTGGCCGAAATTGCGCAGCGACGCGCCGCGGGCCTCGGCCTCTCGCTCGATCTGGACGACCTCGTGGCCGCGTTGGACTGCTTGCCAGGCGTGCATGGTGCCGACCACGCCGCCTCCGACGACTATGACTCTCACGCCGTTCACGGTGGGCGCGCCCCGTGACCCGGGAGGATCCGGCGGGCAACGCGCCGGTGAACAGCCCCCCAAGCTTGGACTAGACCCGTTATCTTTCTGTGATCTGAATACGCCCCTTTATGGCCGGTAAGGGTGGGTTGGCTCGGGACTATTCGGGCCGCAGACGGGTCGTGAAGCTGAACCGGTCGCCACGGTAGAGCGAACGCACCCGTTCCAGCGGCCGGCCGTCCTGATCCCGCGAGAAGCGGTGGATGAGCAGCATGGGAAGGGCCGGCGGGGTGCCGATCAGCAGGGCCTCGCGGGGCGTCGCGAGGACCGTCTCCAACTTCTCGTCGGCGTCGCCGAAGGAGATGCCGAGCCGGTCGCGAAGGTATCCGTAGAAGGAGGAGTCCGGCTGGAAATCGCTGTCGAGCCGGGGAGCCCGGGCCACCCGTACGTACGTGCTCTCCAGGCCGACCCGCTCGTCGTCGGCCAGCAGGACGCGCTCCAGGTGCCAGACCGGCTCGCCGGCCTCGGCGCCGATGCCGGGGGCGAGGTCGGGCGGGCACGGGAACTGCTCCAGCCCGATGAGGTGACGGCCCGGGCGGCGGCCCTGGCGGCGGACGCCCTCGGTATAGCTCGCCAGCGACAGCGGCTGCTCCAGCTTCGGGCCGGCGACGACGGTCCCACGGCCGGCGCGGCGCAGGCGGCCTTCCAGCAGCAGCTCGCGCAGGGCCTGGCGGACGGTCTCGCGGGACACCTCGTACCGCTCGGCGAGATCGCGCTCGGTGGGCAGCGATCCGCCCTCGCCGAGCTCGTCGAGGAGCTCGGCGATGCGGGCCTTGACGGCGTAGTACTTCGGGATGCGGCCGTGCTCGGGAATGCCCGAGCGGACGGGCGAGCCGGGGCGGTGGTGCTGGGTCTGTTCTTCCACGCTGGGACTCTATGCGGGCCGGATGTACGGAGGTCAGCGGGCGGGGGCGCGCAGCCGCCGGGCCCCGATCACCAGTCCGCCGCCGACGGTGAGGGCCGCCGCGGCACCGGCCCCGGCGCCGTACGCCAGTTCGCGGGGCCCGGTGTGCGCGAGGGAGCCCGCTTCCTGGGGATCCTCCGGGCCCTCGACGGAGAACCGGTAGCCGCCGGCCTCGCCGATCCACTCGCCGTCGTCGCCGTTGCGCTGCACGAGGGCGGCGTCGGCGACGACCTCACCGGTGGGCGCGTCGGGCGCGAAGGCGAGGCCGACCCTGACGGTGAGCGACCCGCCCGCGGCGACGGTGAACCCGGGGAAGGCGGAACCGCCGTCGAACACGGCGATGATCTCGTCCCGGTCGGTCCGCTCCAGACTGACGGGGAGGGTACCGCTCGGGGTGTCGAACTCCATCCGCAGGTGGGCGGGGCGCAGGGCGCGGGCCTTGTCGGTGAGGACGACCACGGGGTGGATGGCCGTGCACAGGGAGTCCGTGGTGTTGGTCAGGTCCAGGTACCAGGTCTGCGGTCCGCCGCCGGTGCGGTACACGGCCGGTCCGCCGCGGATCCGGGCCCCGATGGGGAAGGCGGTGCTCTTCCCGTCCCCGCAGGTGGCCTTCGCGCGGGACGGCAGCGCGGGCGCGGGCCGGGCCCCGCCGCCCGTACCGATGTCCGCGGCCGCGGTGGGGGCGGTGGTGGCGGTGGCGGCGACCAGGGCGGCGGAGAGGACGGCGCCGAGGGCAAGGGCTTTGCGCACTCGCATGGAAGACCTTCGCTGCTCGCCGGACGGGTCAATGGTCGGACCAGGTGACAATCACCCCGGTCCCAGCCCGCACCCTGCCACGCACGCGCGACCCGCTACCGCCCGCCGCGCCCGAGTCGTTCCGGTTTACGCCCAAACAGCGCAACCCGTCAAGCGCCGCCCGGCCCATCCAGCCCCGCCCGGCCCCTTTCAGCCCCGCCTGGGGGTCCCCCCGGACGGAGTCTGGGGGAGTTTGAGGCGCGGGGTCCGGGGCGGAGCCCCGGCAACGGCGCCGCACCCGGCACCCAGCACGGCACGGCACGGCACGCCACCGCCACGACGTCACCCCGCCCGCCCGAACACCGGCCCGAGCGCCAACTCCGCCGCCCCCTCCGCCACCCCCGCCCCCGCCAGGGCTACCACCGGCCGGGCCGGATCAAGCGCGCGGGCAGCGAGAACGGCCCCGACCCCGGCCACGAAGACGTCCGGCGCCGCCGCCACCACACGCCCGCCGAGCAGCACACGGTCCACATCCAGCAGCGCCACCAGATTGGCCGCGGCCTCGCCCAGGATCCGCGCCGCCTCGGGAAAATCACCTCGGGCAACCGCCCCCAGGCACAGCGCCTCCACGCAGCCGCGCGCCCCGCACCGGCACGGCGGCCCGTCCAGCAGGAGCACCTGGTGCCCGAACTCCCCCGCCGCCGAGCGCTCACCACGGTAGACCTCGCCGCCCAGCCACAACCCCGCGCCGAGCCCGGTCCCGACATGCAGGTACACGCAGGTGCGGGGCCCTCCGCCGGCAAACGGATACGCATGCGCATCCGGCGCGGCATCGGCGACACGCCCGGCATCCGCATCCGGCCAGGCGGCCCGGAGCCACGCCCCTGCCGCCGCGGCCGCGCCGGCGTTCGTGTCCTTGTCCAGCAGCACCGGCAGGCCCAGCCGCCCCTGCAGCACCCCCCGCAGCGGAAAGCCCTTCCAGCTCGGGAACCCCGTCACCCGCCCCATCGTCCCGGCCCGGTGGTCGAGCGGCCCCGGTGCGGCCACCCCGACGCCCAGGGGCGGCAGCCCGGCCGGGTCTCCGACCCGCGCGACCGCCCGTACGACCGCCTCCACCACCGACTCCGGGCCGGCCCCGAAGTCCAGCGGGCCACCGCCCTCGGCGACGACGCGGCCCGCCAGGTCCACCCGTACCGCCCGGAGCTCGTCGCGGTCCAGCTGCACTCCGACGGCGTGATGTACGTCCGGCACCAGCCGGAGCAGGGTGCGCGGTTTACCGCCGGTGGACGCGGCTCGCCCGGCCTCGGCGACCAGCCCGTCCGCGCTGAGCCGGGCCGTGATCTTACTGACGGCCTGCGGGGTGAGTCCCGTACGGGACGCGAGCTCGGCGCGGCCCAGGCCCGCCGGGCCCGCGCCGCGCAGCAGATCCAGCATCAGCGCCTCGTTGTGCCCGCGCAGCGCCGGCAGGTTCACCCCGCCGCGCCCGTCCCCGCTACCCCTGTTCACGAGTCCATTGTCCACCTTCCTTGCACTTTGGCAACACTGTTGCCAAAGTGGTTACATGAGCAACCCCGCCTCCCCTTCCTCCCCCGCCCCCCTCCGCGTCGGCCTGGTCGGCTACGGACTCGCCGGTTCCGTCTTCCACGCCCCCCTCGTGACGGCCACCGACGGGCTCGTCCTCGACACGGTCGTCACCTCCGATCCGGGCCGACAGGCGCAGGTCCTCGCCGAGTTCCCCGACGTCCGGATCGCCGCCTCCCCCGACGAGCTGTGGGAGCGCGCGGGCGGCGCCGACGCCCTCGACCTCGTCGTGATCGCCTCCCCCAACAAGACCCACGTGCCGCTCGCCACGGCCGCCCTGACCGCGGGGATCCCCGTCGTCGTGGACAAGCCGCTCGCCGCCACCGCCGCCGAGGCGCGCGAACTCGCCGCCCTCGCCGAGCGGACCGGAACGTTCCTGTCCGTCTTCCAGAACCGCCGCTGGGACAACGACTTCCTCACCGTCCGCCGCCTCCTCGCGGACGGCGAACTCGGCGAGATCCAGCGCTTCGAGTCCCGCTTCGAGCGCTGGCGCCCGCAGCTCAAGGGCGGCTGGCGCGAGTCGGGCGCCCCGGAGGAGGTCGGCGGCCTGCTGTACGACCTGGGCAGTCACGTCGTCGACCAGGCACTGGTGCTGTTCGGCCCGGCGGTACGGGTCTACGCGGAGGCCGACGTGCGCCGCCCGGGCGCCGAGACCGACGACGACACCTTCATCGCCATCACGCACGCGAACGGGATCCGCTCCCACCTCTACGTCAGCGCCACCACCGCCCAACTCGGTCCGCGGTTCCGCGTCCTGGGCTCGCGGGCCGGCTACGTGAAGTACGGCCTCGACCCGCAGGAGGGCGCCCTGCGCGAGGGAATGCGGCCGGACGGGGACGTGCCGTGGGGCGAGGAGCCCCCGCACCTGTGGGGCCGGGTGGGCTCCGGGGAGTCCCCGCTGACCGGCGCCGGAACCCCGGTCCCGACGGAGCTGGGCGACTACCCCGCGTACTACGCGGCGGTGGCCGCGGCCCTGCTCGAGGGCAGGCCCGTGCCGGTCACGGCGTACGAGGCCGCGCACTGCCTCGACGTACTGGAGGCGGCCCGTGCCTCGTCCCGGGACGGAGTGGTCGTGGAGCTGTGAGCCAGGGCTCATGAAAATCGGCGTTTCCGGGGCGGACAAACGATCTATCCTGCACAGGCTGCCATCACGATCATCACATGTGTGAAGAATGGAATCCTCTGTGAAGCTGCCCCGGATCGCGTCGGTCGTCGCTGCCGCCGCGATGGCCCCGGCCGTCCTGCTCTCCTCGCCGGCCTTCGCCGCTGACGCCCCGTCGCCGTCCACGCCGTCGTCTCCGACCGCGCCGGACCGGGTCTCCGAGGGACAGCCGCCCGCGGAGAAGCCCGCGGAGGACCCGCAGGCCGCGAAGGACCGGGCCGCGATCCAGGCGATCCTGGCCGACCCGGCGAGCGGGCCGGGCGTGCGCGAGGCGGCCGAGAAGGCGCTCAAGGGGACGGCCGCGGACATGCGGCACTTCCTGGAGGTCGACTGGCAGAAGGAGCAGTACGTCGACGACCAGGTCCTGGTCTCCCGGATCCACAGCGCCGGCGGCGTCGCCGTCAAGCGCGAGGCGGAGAAGGCCCTGCGGGCCGGAACCCACGCCGCCCTGAAGGAGTTCCTCGCCGTCGGGCAGCACAAGGCCCGGTACGAGGACGACCAGGTCGAGCTGTTCCGCATGCTGAACGGCGCGGGCCGCGGCATCCGCGAGGCCGTCGAGAAGCTCCTGCGCAGCGGAACCCCGGAGCAGGTGCGCGAGTTCATCGAGACGGGCCAGCACAACATCCGCGCGAGCGACGACCGCGTCGAGCTCTCGCGCATGTACGAGAGCGCCGGCCCGGGCCTGAAGGCGGCCATCAACGCACTCCTCAACGGGCACCCGTCCAACGCGGAGCTGCGCGAGTTCGTCAAGACAGGCCAGCACAAGCTGCGCGACGAGGACAACAGCGTCCTGATCTGGGCGATGCTGAACAACGCCGGCCCGGAGCTGAAGAAGGCCGCCATCGCCGCCATCAAGGGAACGCCCGAGGACCGCGCGGCGTTCCTGATGACCGGCCAGCACGAGGCGCGCGCCAAGGACAAGGCCGCCGAGGACGCGGCCGCCAAGGCGGAGCAGGACAAGAAGGACAAGGACGCGAAGGACAAGGACAAGAACGGGTCCACGGGCACCGGCACCACCGGCGGCGCCACTCAGGCCGCGGCCCAGGGCACCGGCGGCAACGGCAACGTGACCGCGGCGGGCGGGTCCGCCCCGCTCGCGAACACCGGCGCCGGTTCCGAGAACGTCTGGTTCGCGGGCGGCAGCGCCGCCGCACTCGCCGCGGGCGCCGGCCTGGTGCTCGCCAATCGCCGTCGCCGCACGTCGGCCGAAGGCTGAGCCGGATCGCACACCACGCACGCGGAAGGGGCGGGCTGCCGATGGCAGCCCGCCCCTTCCGTGTTCTCACGCCTCGGCTAGGCGCCCTTGAACTCCTGGCGCTGGCGGCCCAGGCCGTCGATCTCCAGCTCCACGACGTCACCGGCCCGCAGGTACGGCTTCGGTTCCGGCTGGCCCATGGCCACACCGGCGGGCGTACCGGTGACGATGACGTCGCCCGGGTACAGGGTCATGAACTGGCTCAGGTACCGGACGACTTCGCCGACCGGGAAGATCTGGTCCGCGGTGTTGCCGTCCTGCTTGAGCTCTCCGTTGACCCACAGCTTCACGTCCAGGACCTGCGGGTCCGGGATCTCGTCGGCCGTGACCAGCCAGGGGCCGAGCGGGGTGAAGGTCTCGCAGTTCTTGCCCTTGTCCCAGGTGCCGCCGCGCTCGATCTGGAACTCGCGCTCCGAGACGTCGTTGACCAGCAGGTACCCCCCGACGTGTGCGAGGCCCTCCTCGGCGGAGGCCAGGTAGCGGGCGGTGCTGCCGATGACGACGCCGAGCTCGGCCTCCCAGTCGGTCTTCACGCTGCCGCGCGGGATCAGCACGGTGTCGTCCGGGCCGACCACGGTGTCCGCGGCCTTCAGGAACAGGATCGGCTCGGCCGGCGGCTCCGCGCCGATCTCGGCCGCGTGCCCGAAGTAGTTCAGCCCGATGCCCACGATCTTGCCTATGCGGCCGACCGGCGCGCCGATGCGCAGCCCTTCGGCGTCCAGGACCGGGAGCTCGCCCGCTTCCGCCGCGTCCCGTACCCGGGAGAGCAGCGAGTCGTCGGCGAGGAGAATGCCGTCCACATCCGTGATCAGGCCGGACAGGTCACGCAGGGTGCCGTCCTGGTCGAGCAGCGCGGGGCGCTCCGACCCGACGGGTCCGACACGCAGCAGCTTCATGGGCATTCTCCCGTGGTCGTGGGTGGTCGGCGCATGGGCGTGCCCAGGCGCCGGCCGATGGGTTGCGGCCATCGGAGGATTGGTTGATCCTCCAAGAAGTCCGACCAATCCGCAAGACCCTGTTCACAGGCTGGAACGCGCCGCTCCGGCAGCCGCCCGCTCCTTGCGGTGCTGCA
This sequence comes from Streptomyces sp. NBC_01546, assembly GCF_045208355.1. Taxonomy (NCBI): domain Bacteria; kingdom Bacillati; phylum Actinomycetota; class Actinomycetes; order Kitasatosporales; family Streptomycetaceae; genus Streptomyces; species Streptomyces sp. NBC_01546. Next base: position 5,131,130 of record NZ_CP109379.1, on the reverse strand, counting down.
GCCAGGCGCGCTCCGCCACCGACCACGCGGTGGTGGTCAGCAGGTACAGCCCGGCCGCCAGCGGCACCACGGCAGCCGTGATCAGCGTCCCGAAGGACAGCAGGGGCAGTACGCCGCCCAGCTTGCGCATGACCTCCTGCTGCTCGGGGCTCATCCCGGCCGGAGCGGCCGGGGCCCCGGTCGGGGCGGCCGGCGCCGGGGCGAGCGCGGCCGCGGCAGCAGCCCGGCGCCCCCGTACCGCGCTCCACGCAGCCACCACGCCAATCGCCGCGAACAGCCCGAGGAACACCAGCCCCTGCGCCCCCAGCAGGCCGCCCTCCCCCAGCGCCTCGGTCCACCGGGCGCCCAGCGGCGCGGCGAACAGCCGGTGTGCCAGCAGCTCGTCACCCGAGGTGAAGGCCTGGTACATCAGGAAGAACACCGGCAGCTGCAGCAGCACCGGCAGGCACCCCGCCACCGGGGTCGCCCCGCGGAAGGCGGCACGGCTCAGCGGATGCAGGGCAAGCCGTACGAGCACGGTGAACAGCACGATCGCGGCAGCGGTCGCGGACTCGGCCAGTACCGGCTCGAGAAGCCGGCCCAGCTCGGCAACAAGGTGGGTGAAAACGGACACGTGGGCCCTCCGAAGGGTCTCGTCGACGTCGAAAGAGATGCAGGGAGATGCATTTCGGCGTGACGACCCGCGAGGGGCGACAACAGTGATCAGAGAAGGCGTGAGGTTACTGCGCGCCCCTACGCGGCCGTCGGGACCAGACGGCCGGGCGCCCTGGGCCGCGACCGGCCCGAGGCATCGGGATCGCGCTGCGGCAGGAACGCCGTGCGCTGCTCGCGATCACGGATCGCGGTGCGTATTCGGTGCGGCGGCACGGGCCGCACCAGACGTGCGGCGGCGGCCAGGGCCTCGGCGCCCACGGCAACGGTGGCGGCCAGAGCGACAACGACCGCTCCCAGCCCACCTTCCCCGGCGAACAGCCCGAGGACTCCCCCGAGCAGCACCAGCACCAGTGAGGTCCGGGCAAACAGAAGAAGAAAGCGCCGAGCCATTCGGACCTCCCCCTTCCACTCCCCCGCGCGAACCTCCGTACGAGACCCGCTCCTTGTGATCGATACTAACCGGCCCCACTGACAACGAGGTCGGATCAAGACCTCAGAGTCCCCCACACCACCAGCCGGTACTTGGACGTGTACTCGGGCGTGCAGGTGGTGAGCGTGATGTACGCACCGGGCTCGCTGTACCCGTAGTCCGGCTTCACCAGGCTTCGCGGCACCGGCGCGATGACCCCGGTGTCCCGCTCGGTCGTCTCACCGAGCACCTTCCCGACGACGTACGTGTACCGCTGCCCGCGCACCTCGACGATCAGTTCGTCCCCGGCCCGCAGCCGGTTGATGTACCGGAACGGCTCCCCATGCGTATTGCGGTGCCCGGCCAGCGCGAAGTTCCCCTGCTCCCCGGGACGGGCGGTCCCGGGGTACTGCCCGGCGTACCCCTTGTCGAGCACGGCCCGCTTGTCGATCCCCTGAGCGACGGGGACGGTGAGACCGAGCCGGGGGATCCGCAGCACGGCGTACGCCTGGTCCCGGGCCGGCGGTTTGGCCGCAGGGGCACGGGCCGGCACGGTCGCAGAGACCTTCGGCGACGGCGACGAAACGGATTCCTCGTCGCCGGAAGGAGCGGAAGCAACCGGATCGGCGGGCTCCTCCGGACCATCCGGCGCACGGGCCCAGTCACTCTCCAACTCCCTGACCCGCTCCTGCGCGGCGGCGACGGCCTGCCGGTTGGTCCACCACACCTGATGCACCACCAGCAACAGGACCACCACCCCCACGGTGACGGTCAGCTCGGCGGCCACCCACAGCACCCCCGCGAGACCGGCCCGGCGCACCCGCCGGCCGCTCCCCTGAACCACCACAGGTATGGGATCCCGCACGGGCGGCACCCTAAGTCCTCCCCCGTCAACTGACCAGCAGCAGTACGGTGTGATCCATGCGCCCTGACACGCCTGCCGAGCACATCGCCGAAGCCGAGCGCCTCATCCGCACGGCGACCCGCTATCCCGAGGACCAGGAGCCGTTGCTCCTCCAGGCCGCTGCCCACCTCGAGTTGGCAGACGCACGGGACCGCGCCAGCGCGCTGTACGACCAATTGCTCTCCGCCTCGCCGGCCAACCCGCACCTGATCAAGGCCCTGCAGGCGGCGAACCTCTGGGAGTACGGCCACGAACCGGAAGCCCGCGCCCTGATCTCGGGCATCCGCGCCGCCTCCCCGAAGGACCCGGCGCCGTGGGAGGTCATCGCGGAAGCCCTCGAGACTCACGACGAGTTGGAGGCCTCGCACGACTGCTTCACCGAGGCGGCGACCCTCCTCATCTCGGAGAACGACCCGCTGACCCCGGCCACGACCGCCCTCCTGACGGGCCGCCACCGGGTCCGCCGCCTGCTCGGGCGTCCGCACGACGACTGGGACATGGTCGCCGACACCCGCCACATCGGCCCGATCCCCCTCGACGAACTCCACGACCCGAAGCGCATCTGGGCCCTGGGCTCCGACGACCCGGCCGAACTCCGCGCCGAGATCGCCCGCCTCCGTGCCGAACTGGGCGACCGCCGCGCGGCCCTCTCCCGCCCCTTCCCGGTGGCGATCCTCCACTGGCCGGCCCGCGAGCTGGCGGAACTCCTGACCTCGTACCCCACCCTCGCGGCGGAGTACCCCTCGCACGAGGTCCACCTGACGCAGGTGGAATCCTCCCTCCGCGCCCTCGCCGCCTCGGGCACGACGAACCTCGGCATCGTCACGGGAAGCGTCCCGTCGTACGAGGCCTTCGCAGCCTCGGAGAAAACCTCCCCGGCCTCCCCGTCCCTCCTCGCGGAATACGCCACCACCTTGGCCGCCCGCGGCAAGGCCACCCCCTGGCCCCCCACGCCCACCAACCCCTGCTGGTGCACCTCAGGCAAGCCCTACGCGGAGTGCCACGGGGTCGTTTAGGTCGAGCCGCTCTGCCTACTGAGAGGCATCAGCCATCTCAGCAGGCACGACAAGAGCAGCGCGGCTAAACGATTCTGCTATGGAGTGAGCCCCCACGATTTCGCCAGTGGTGATCCACTCCAACCGTCCCTTGTTCTCCACACGGAAGCGATCTTGTACTTCTCTAGATAGGCAGTGAAGGCAGGACCAATATCTTCAGTGAAAAGACCTACGAGGTGGAGGTGTTCGGGCCCTTGATCCCCATAAAGGAAGTAACTGTACTCAAGCAGCTGCGAAAGTGCGTCACGCACGGCACGGGTCGGACTTCCACTCTCAACAACCTTCACCTCAACCAACCATTCCGATCTGCCGCCAAGTTGGCGCGTTAGCACGAGATCCCTCGGGTGCTGCTTCTCGGTCGTCGCTTTAAACCCACGCTCCTCAGCGTACGGCCCAAACTCCGCGATCAGATACTCGTGGCGGCGACTCTTCCTCTGTCTTCTTGCTTGGATCTCCGCAATATAGTCGCTACTATTCTTGGGCTTGAAACCATCCAGCAAGTCCCGCGGATCGTGCCGGCTTGGAGCAAAGTGCACGGCCAAACCATCCGGTTCAGCTTGGTAAACCATGCTCTTCTCGACACCTGCGGCGAGCTGGAGTAGTCCACTGGCGTGCCACAGGTCGTCGATGAGCTTCTGTTCCGACGAAAGCACGGCAAGGTCGTAGCGTCGCGCCACCACGCTGCTCGCCTCATAGGCTCGCGGCCTCCAACCGTCTCCCCGCAACTCTGGTTTGGCGATCCAACCTTCGACCTGAGGCCCGGGCAGTGCCGCAAGCAGAACGGAGGCCTTGCGCTCAAGAGCCCCATACAGGTCGCGATGAGCCCCGTAGAGCTTCTCAAGCTGGGTAACTCCCTGCTGGAGCGTCAGCGTTACGGACGTGAGGTCCGAAGCAAAGATGTAGGCAAGATAGAGCCCTTCCTTCGGATCTATCGTCACATCGGGGTCATACACCCCAATCCATGGAGTGCTGCTGGCGCTACCGCTTCCGCCATATCCCTTCAGAAGGAGACCTGCCGGCGCCCCCAAATCGCTCCGCGCCTGGAGCCCTCTCAGCAGGTCTTGAGCCACTACGCCGCGGCCCGTCCCCGCCCTTCGGTCGTAGGTGCTGGCCACCGCAAGGAGCACATCCCGTATACCCATGGCCAGACCTTAGATGATCACGGCCGGGTGCTCACAAGTAGGCGGGATCCGGCCACGCATTGACCGATGGCTGGATATGTCACAACGAACCGCTACCGGCGGAGGTTCGTAGGCAAACCGAAGGTCACCTGGCCAACATCCCAGCGTGAATGAACACCAAACAAGCACAAGACATTCTTCGTGGGCGCCCATGGCTCGGCCGTCGACTGCGATGCGGTGCGGTGCGGTGCGGTGCGGTGCGCCCCAGTTGGCCGGTAGCCGAGCCTTCGGGAGACAACTCGGGAAACCGTGTTGTGGACAAAGGCCGTCGAGGTGACGTGGGTGGCGCCGAGGCCATCGAAGGCAAGGGCTTAGGCGTGATTTAGAACTGGGGTCCGTGTCTCGCCTCGTGTCTAGAAGACGCGCCGAGCATCCTCGGCACCTTCGGCGAGATCCGAGCCATCGCTCCTGTCGAGCGTGATCGAGATGGTCGGCCATCGAGTAGCTCATATGGGTGAACGTGGGTGGTGATACAGGGCTTGCGGCCTGGCTGGACTGGTTGCCTGTGCGGGGGCGGTGTGGTCGCGGTGGTAGGTGGACAGGGGGCTGCGGGTGGCACGCGGTGCACGTAGAAAGAAGCGGGAACTGCGCACGCTGACCGATCCGTTCACGGTCGCGCCCCCTACCGGTGCTCGTATCCGGGACCGTCTGTGCCTGAGTTCGTCGGATGAGAAGGTCCTGACACTCCTGGGTCATCACCTCGGTCATCACGCCCGTGCCGATCTGGCGGAGCGTGTCCGTATCGGCCGGGTGCCGGTGAAGGACAATCGACGGGCGGAGCGGAAGCGGGCACTGACGAAGGTGTCGTCATCGCGCTGGGCGGGTGCGATCACCCGCGCCTCTGAGGATCAGTACCAGCTCAGCCTGCGCTGTCTGTTCGACGAGCGGGCGTCCCTGCGCCGGACCATCGCCAAGATCCGTGATCGTCTGACGGTGCCGTGCGGGCAGCGCGTGGGCGGTGTTCGCGGATACCCGGACCAAAAAGAGCGAGCTCAGAAGCAGTACCGGTTGCAGGTGCTCACCGCACGCCTGGCCGAAGTGGAGGCACGTATCGAGGCCGGGCACCCGGCGATCGTTGTCGGCGGAAAGCGGCTCGCGAAGATCCGCCATAACCTCGCCGATGCCGGTCTCGCCGACGCCGAGTGGCGGGAACGGTGGGACGCGGAACGCATGTTCCTGGCCGCCGACGGAGAGTCGGGCGCGCCGTACGGGAACTACACGATCACCGTCGATCCCGGCGACGGCACGGTCACGATCGTCCTGCCCGAACCTATGCGGCACCTGGCGAACGCCTCGCGCGGCCGATACCGGCTCACCGCGAAGGTGACTTTCACTCACCGTCGGGACGAGTGGCTGGACCGTGCCACCGCCAACCAGTCGGTCCGCTACAAAATCGCCTGCGACCCCGAACGCGGCCGCTGGTACCTGGACGCGTCCTGGCCCACCCCGCACACGGTGCTGCCGACTCCCGTCGAGCTGGCCGCCTCCGGTGTCCGGCTGCTGGCCGTGGACCTCAACGCAGACCATCTCGCCGCGTGCGTCGTGGATGCGCACGGGAACCCCGTCGGCGAGCCGGTCACCGTGCCCACCGCCCTGACCGGACCCTCATCGCAGCGTGACGGCCGTCTGCGGGCCGCGATCACCACACTGATCGACCTCGCCAGGGCGAACGACTGCGCCGGTCTGGCCATCGAGAACCTCGGTTTCGCCGACACCCGCGCCACCGGCCGCGAAACCATGGGACGCGGTAAGCGTGGCAAGACGTTCCGGCGTATCGTCGCCGGTCTGCCGACCGCGAAGTTCCGGGAGCGGTTGTCCGGCATGGCCCACCACGCAGGCCTGCTCGTCGTCGCGGTCGATCCCGCGTACACCTCCCGCTGGGGAGCTCAGCACTGGCAGCACCCTCTCCAGCAGCAATCGAAGACCACCGTCGTCACCGGCCACCACGCGGCCGCGACGGCGATCGGCAGGCGCGCCCTCGGACACGGGGCACGGCGTCGGCCAGGTGTGACCGCACACGACCAGAGGATCGTGGCGCGGAGAGCTACCGGCCAGACCGTCCCCCGACCAAGGGCACGCGGGACCGCAAGCCCGCCAAGGACCACAGGCACGCCCCACCAGGGCACCAAGACCTGCTGGAGCCGAAGCGATCAGCTCGTGCTGTTCCCCGTCTCCAAGACCGTTCGGGAGACACCCGGTACCAGACGCCCAGCGCCTGGCCCGGTTCATCGCGATTCGGCCAACACTGGCCAACTCGCATAGGAGCGGTGCTGGGGATGCCGCAGACCGTGATGGTGCGCGGCGGCCAGCGCGAGGTGGGGAGCGGGCGGACCGCCGGGGTGCCGGTGAGCCTGCGCGGGGCGCGGATCAGGACGTCGGCCGGGGTGTGCGGGGCCTCGCGGATGCCGAGGAGGGCGAGGGCGGCGCCGCCGGTGAGGGCGGCCGTGTCGCCGGAAAGGGGGTCGGCGGCGGGCTCGGCGGCGTACAGGACGGCGGCGAGGGCGCGTTGACGGTGGTCCGGGGGCCCGGTCTGGAGGGGGTAGACCCGGGGCAGTAAGCGCTGCCAGGGGCCGCCCGGGCGGGTGCGGGAGGTGATCGTGCCGTCGGGGACGCCGGCCGCGGTGAGCTGGTGACGCGTGGCCACGTTGAGCTGGCGCCGGGGCGCGCGGGCGTGCCGGGCCGACTGGGGCGGCTTGGTCTGCCGGGCCTGCTGTTGGGCCTGCTGCCGGGTCTGCTGCTGGGTCTGCCGGGTCGTGATCATGCGGCGGGTATGCCCCGCCGGGGTCCGGCGGACACCGCAGGTGCTAGCGGTTCGGGTGGTCCGGGGAGAGGAAGACGATCACGCCCGTCTCCGTGCCCGGGCGGGCCGGGACCTCGTGCCAGCCCAGGCGGCGGTACGTGGCCACGGTGTCGGTGGCCAGGCGGGAGGTCAGCAGCCAGGCGCGCCGGTCCGGGGCGTCGGCGGTGATCTCGGTGAGCAGGTCCCGGCCCGTGCCGCGGCCGCGCGCGTACGGGCGTACGGCGAGTTCGTCTATCTCCAGCGCCCCGGTCAGGAGCTCCTTCACGCGGTCCGGGCCCAGCTGCGCCGCGACCTGCGCGTATGCGCGGTTCTTGGGGAAGGTGGCCGGCGTGATCCAGCCCGTGGCGAAGCCGTCGATGCCGGTCGCGGACTGGGCGAGGGCCGTACGGAAGCCACGGCGCCGGGCGTCCACGGGGAGGCGGGCGGCGAACTGGCGAATGGTTTCTTCGTCCTCGTTCCAGGGTGGTCCGGAGAAGACGTCGGCGTAGGCGTCGACCAGTTCGTCCACGAGGTCGAGGACGGCCTGTCCGTAGCAGATCACGATGTCCTGGCTCCTGAGAGTGGTAGCGGGGAGTGTGGATTTTCCCCTTTGGGTGGGGAGAGTGAATTTATGCCCTTCGGGTTCCCGGAGCGCACACCGCACGGATCCGGCGAGTGTGCGACAAATCCCCTCCCCGCCCTCCGTGTCGGGAGGCCCGGCGCCCGCGTTGAGCAGCCGTGGACAGACTGCTTCGGGCGGCCGGCCGGTGCGCGCTCGCCTTTCTTCTCGTCCTGGGCGTCGTGGCGCTGCTGCCGCGCGCCGTACGGGACGCCGTGCCGGACGCCCTGATCGGCGGAGCCGTGGTCGTGGTGGTGTGGGTGCTGGGCGCCCGCCGGATGGCCGGGCGCCCGCGTTAGCCTCGTAGGAACATCGACACGACCGTCGACACGGCCACCGATACGGCCACCGACGCAGCAAGAGAAACCGAGGAGTTCGACATGGCGCGGGTACCGAGTTCCGTGGTGGCGGCCGCCGGGCTGGTCGGCGGCTACGCCGTCGCCCGGTGGACCAAGAAGCGGCCCCTGGGCGGTGTCGTCCTCGGCGCCGCCGGGCTCGCCGCCGGACGCGAGTGGCACCGTCGGGGCGGAGCGCCCGCGGCCGCCGGGCTCGGGGCGCTGTACCTGGCCGGCTTCGCGGGCGCGCACCCGCTGGCCAAGAAGGTCGGCGCGTGGCCGGCCGTCTTCGGGGCCGCCGGGGTCGTGGCCGCCGCGTCCTGGGCCGTCGCCGACCGCCCCTGATCGCCGACCGCCCCTGAGGCCCGGTAAGGCGCTGAGCCTACGCGCCGAACGCCCGGGACACCGTGTAGATCAGCAGGCCCGCCAGGGCGCCGACCACCGTGCCGTTGATGCGGATGAACTGCAGGTCCCGGCCGATGTGGGCCTCGATCTTGCGGGAGGTGTGCTCGGCGTCCCAGCCCGCCACCGTGTCCGTGATCAGCGAGGTGATCTCGGTCCGGTAGTTGGTGACGACGTAGACGACCGCGCCCTCGATCCAGCCCTCCACCTTGTCCTGGAGCCGCCCGTCGGTGGCCAGCCGCGCCCCCAGGGACATCAGTGAGGAACGGACCCGCAGGCGCAGCTCGCTCTGCTCGTCCTCCGCCGCCGAGATGATCATCGATCGGATCGCGGTCCAGGCGGAGGCGATCACGTCCTGGACCTCGCCGCGCGCCAGCAGCTCGGACTTGAGCCGCTCGACCCGCGCCCGCGTCTCCGTGTCCGACTGCAGGTCGGCCGCGAAGTCCGTCAGGAACCGGTCCACCGCCCCGCGCGCCGGGTGTTCGGGCATGTCCCGCATCTCCGTGACGAAGCGGAGCAGCTCCTTGTACACGCGGTCGCCGATCTTGCGGTCCACGAACCGCGGGGTCCAGCCGGGCGCCCCGCCCTGCACCGCGTCCATCACCGACTCCCCGTGCGTGACCAGCCAGTCGTGGGCCTTGGCGCACACGAGGTCGACGGCGCGGTGGTGGCCGCCGTCCGCGACGACCCGCTCCAGGGTCTTGCCGATGCCCGGCGCGATCTCGGCCGTCTCCGCGCGCCGGGTGATGGCCTCGCCGACGACGGCCTGCACGTCGGCGTCGCGCAGTACGGTCAGCGCTCCGCGCAGGGCGGTGGCCAGCTCCGCGGTGACCCGGTCGGCGTGCGCGGGCTCCGCCAGCCAGGCGCCGAGGCGGCCGCCGATGCCGAGGGAATGGAGTCGGGCCTTGACCACGTCGGAGGACAGGAAGTTCTCGCCGACGAACTCCCCGAGGGAGATCCCGAGCTGGTCCTTCTTGGTCGGGATGATCGCCGTGTGCGGGATGGGCAGGCCGAGGGGCCGCCGGAACAGGGCGGTGACGGCGAACCAGTCCGCGAGCGCGCCGACCATGCCGGCCTCGGCGGCGGCCGCGACGTAGTCGGCCCAGCCGCCGGCGCCCCATGCGTGCTGGGCGTACTTGGCCAGTACGTAGACCAGCGCGACCAGGATCAGCAGGCCGGTCGCGGTGGTCTTCATCCGGCGTACGCCGCGACGGCGCTCCTCGTCGGCGGCGCTGAACACGAACGCGCCGCGGGCGGGCGGGGTCGCCGCCGCTCGTGGTGTCCGTGGCGGTGTCGGTGGCGGTGGGGCGGCACCTCCGACGGTGGTGCGGTGGTCCACGTGGTCCTGCCTTCCCCCGGGGGCGCCGGTTTTGTCTGCATAGCATCCGACTCCTGGGAGCCGCCAGGAGTTCCCGGCACGCCGTTTCGCGCCCCGAGGCTCGGCGTGGGGGGGGCGGGCACTACAAGCCCCTGCTACAGCCCCTTTTCAAGCGATGGCCCGGACTTCGGGCGCTTCGGCGACTTGACCTTGATGTCCACCCCGCCCCAGAACGCGAAGCCCGTCACGACCACACGCGGAGCGCCCGGCTCCGTCGGACCGCTGCCGACACGCTGGTCGAAGGCACCCATGACGCCGATGCCCCGGACGTCGACGGCCACGCCCGGTGGCACCGTGATCTCGATACCGCCCATGATCGCGACACAGTTGATCACGACCTCGGGCTGCGCGAAGTTCGCCTCGCGCAGGTCCAGCTCCCCGCCGCCCCAGAACGCCACCGCGTCGAAGCGGGCGGGAACCGTCCACGCCCCTTTGCGCTGGAACCCCGACATGACGGCCACGGCCGTGGTGGACGTCGCCGTCCCCCCGATCCTCGCCGGCCAGGACGAGGCGCCGGCCGGGACGCCCACCGGGGCGGGTGCGGAGACCGCCCCCACCGCCGGCAGGTCCCGCGTCAGCGGTTCCAGTTCCGCGTACGTCCGCGACTTGTACGCCGCCTCCAGCCGCTCCTCGAATTCCTCCATGTCGAGCCGGCCCTCGGCGACGGCGTCCCGCAAACGCTCCACCACCCGGTCCCGGTCGGCATCCGACGCCCTCAGCTCCGGCAACGGCTTCTCCGGCCGCTCGTCACTCATGCGGACCAGCCTATGCAGGGAACCCGGGGAGTTGTACGGCTTGAACCGTTCCTATCAAGTGAGCAGGAGTGAGTCTTGGACCCACAGCCTGTCACTGCGTGCATCCCGAACGGTTTTGGATGCGCTGGGTCTCCGCGTTCTCTTCCCGTTCGGCGACACGTCTCTGGGGGCGTGGTCCGTGGCGGGTGGGCGGTTTCCCTCACGCCCCCAGTCACTCGGCCTGGCCTGGGCGGTCCGATGCCCGCGACGATCGCTCTGGTCGTCGCGGGGCGGTGCCGTCCGTCGCCGGATCGGGTGTCCGAGGGCGCGTCGTCCGATCGCGATACCGGCGGCATCGTGACGGGACATCTTTCGGCGCGAAGTGGCCAGCGGCTTCTGCCAGTGCCGGCCACCCCACTTCGAGGTGTAGGCCGGGTCGACCGCGACAATCGCGAGACCGTGCTCGGCAGCCATCGAGACAAGCCGGGCCTTGAGTCTGCCGGTCGGCATGCCGGAGATCAGCTGCCGGAACCGCTTCCTGCGGCCATGCTTCTCACAAGAGTGGTCTTACAAGCCAACAGCTCGTAACCCCCGGCCCGCCATCCCCCGCCCGCTACCCCCGCCCCGCGTACATCCGCGCGATCACGTCCTCGATGTCCGGTTCCCGCACCGACAGGTCCACCAGCGGGTACCGCGCCGCCACCGCCGCGACCAGCGGCGCGGCCGAAGCCCCCGCCGGGAACGCCAGCCACTGCCGCGGCCCCTCCACCTTCACCACCCGCGCGCCCGCCACCTCGATCGGCGCGAGCTCCCGCTCCAGGTCGACCACCAGGGTCCGCTCGCTCTCCCCCACCGACCCCGCCGAGTGCAGCCCGGCCAGCGCCCCGTCGTACATCAGCCGCCCGTGGTCGATGACCATCACCCGCTCGCACAGCTGCTCGATGTCCTGGAGGTCGTGCGTGGTCAGCAGCACCGTCGTGCCGAGCTCCTCGTTCAACTGCCGCAGGAAGCCCCGTACCTTCGCCTTGCTCACCACGTCCAGCCCGATCGTCGGCTCGTCCAGGTACAGCACGTCCGGATCGTGCAGCAGCGCCGCCGCGATGTCCCCGCGCATCCGCTGCCCCAGCGACAGCTGCCGCACCGGTACGTCGAGCAGCTCGGCCAGGTCCAGCCGCTCCACGCAGCGATCCAGGTTCTCCTCGAACCGCGCCCGCGGGATCCGGTACATCCGCCGCATCAGACCGTACGAGTCCTTCAGCGGCAGGTCCCACCACAGCGTCGTGCGCTGCCCGAACACCACCCCGATCCGGTGCGCGAGCCGCAACCGCTCCCGCGCCGGGTCGATGCCCGCGACGCGCAGCCGGCCGCCGCTCGGGGTCAGGATCCCCGTCAGCATCTTGATCGTGGTCGACTTCCCGGCGCCGTTGGGCCCGATGTAGCCGACCATCTCGCCCCGAGCCACCTCGAAGCTGATCCCGTCCACCGCCCTGACCTGGCGTTTCTCCCGGCGCATCAGGCCCACTCGACGCCGTACTCCGAAGACCTTCTCGACCCCGTCCAGCGAGATCAACGCATCCGACACAGCTAGCTCCCCGTGCTTCGGTACGAACGGACTCCCGCGCGCCACGCCAGCGACGCGGGCAGGAACACCACGAAGGCCACCAGCGGGCTCAGGAACGCGACCCACCCCGGCAGCCCCAGCGGGTCGGGCCGCCCCAGCACGTACAGCGCCGGCAGCCAGTTGACGAAGGCCAGCGGGACGATGAAGGTCACCCCGCGCAGCAGGTCCTGCGCGAAGATCGTCGGCGGGTACTGGAGCATCGCGTTCCCGCCGTACGTGAAGGAGTTCTGCACCTCCGCCGCGTCCCCGGCGACGAACTGGAACGCGGCCCCGGCCACCATCACCGCCGCGAAGATCGCCGCCCCGGCCACGATCATGACGGGCACCAACAGCGCCTTCCCGACCGACCAGTCCACGTCCAGCGCCGACACCGCCCAGCCCAGCACCGCCAGCCCCTGCCCGATGCGCCCCAGCCGGCGCAGCGCGAACCGGTCCGCCGCGACCTGCGCGAGCACCGGAACCGGGCGCACCAGCATCGTGTCGAGCGAGCCGTCGCGGACGCGGACGCCGACCCGGTCGGTGTTGCCGAGCAGCAGGGTGGCCAGTCCCAGCGAGGCCGAGCAGGACCCGTACAGCAGGGCGATCTCGGGCAGCGAGAAGCCGCCCAGCGCGTCCACGTGCCGGAACATGATCCAGATCCCGATGAAGTCGAGCATCTGGATCGCCGCGTTCCCGAACACCGAGAGGAAGAAGGACGTCCGGTACGTCATCGTCGACCGGATCCACATCGCGACGATCAGCCCGTAACCGCGCAGCCCCTCCCGCACCCGGCCGCGCCGGGGCACCTCCACGACATCGAACTTCCGCGCCGGCTCCCGCTCCAGCACCGCCTCAGCCACCCTGGACCACCACCTTCCGCGTCGCCGCCGACTGCAACAGCCGCCCCGCGCCCAGCAGTACGCACGCCCACGCGCCCTGGAACCCCAGCGCTCCGGCGGCGCTCCCGGCTCCGGAATGCTCGCCCAGCAGCACGTCCATCGGGACCTGGAGCATCGCCGACCACGGCAGGCTCCGGACCAACTCCCCGAAGCCGCCCGGGAACACGGTCAGCGGCAGCAGCACCCCGGAGAAGAAGATCGCGACGACGTTCGCCATCAGATTGACCCCGGACCCGTCCATCAGCCAGAACGCCGCCAGCCCCAGCAGATAGCGCAGCGCGAAACTCACCGTCAGCCCGAGCACGACGGAGACCAGGAAGAGCAGCCAGCGCAACGGATCGGCGGGCAGCGCCAGCCGGAACGCCAGCGCCCCGACCGCCAGCGGGACCACGCCCCGCCCCGCCAACTGGAAGGCGGCCCGCCCCAGGTCGGCCGCGAGCCACCACATCTGCAGGTCCGCCGGCCGGTACAGGTCGACGGCGATGTCCCCCGTACGGACACGCTCCTGGAGCTCCTCCTGGAAACCGCCCCCGATCAACGCCCCGGCGGCGAGCAACGACTGGCTCACCCACACGAAGGTCAGGGCCTGCGCCTGGTCGTAGCCGCCGAGTCCGGGCCGCTCGTCCCACAGCGCGATGTACGTGTACGCGACGATGAAACCGAACACGGTGTTGGTGAACACACCGGCCGCCGTCGCCGTCCCGTAAGTGGCGTAGCGCCGGAATCCGCCTGCCCCGACAGCCAGGTAGAGCCGCACCCGATCACACGCTCTCTGACGCACCGTATCCCTCCGTTTCCCACGTCGTTCCTACGTCGGCCAAAGCGCGCGAGCTTAGTGCGGAGGGGCGAGCCACGCGACCGATTTACCCCCGTCCGGCGCGTAATCACCGGTCATCGGGTAGACACCATGAGGTACAGAAGTGGATATTTCGCACGGCGTCGAGGAGTCCTGGAGATGAGCGACCAGTCACCACCCCCGGGCTGGACCCCTCGCGACCCGGACACACCGCCCGAGGGATCGCCGACACGACCGCAACAGCCCGGCGCGGCACGGAGGCCCGGCACGGCACAGGGGCCGCCCGGCACGGCACCGAGGCCCGGAAAGAAGGCCCGCCGGAAGCGGACCGGCTGGCGCCGCGCCCTCCCCACCTGGCGCATGGTCCTGGGTGCCGTCCTGCTCCTCGCCCTGCTGCTCGGCGGCGCCCTCGTCGCCGGGTACCTGCTCGTGGACATTCCGCCGGCCAACGCCGCCGCGACCGCGCAGTCGAACGTCTACCTCTACTCCGACGGCTCCCAGCTCGCCCGCGACGGCGAGGTCAACCGCGTCAACGTGCCGCTCTCACAGATCCCGCGGACCGTCCAGGAGGCCGTACTGGCCGCCGAGGACCGGGACTTCCACTCCGAACGGGCAGTGGACCCGAAGGCGATGCTCCGCGCTGCCTGGAACACCGCGACCGGCAAGGGCACCCAGTCCGGTTCGACGATCACTCAGCAGTACGTCAAGAACTACTACTTGGGCCAGGAACAGACGATCAAACGGAAGGTCAAGGAGTTCTTCATCGCGATCAAACTCGGCCGCGAGAAGTCCAAGAACTACATCCTCGAGGGATACCTGAACACCAGCTACTTCGGCCGCAACGCCTACGGCATCCAGGCCGCCGCCCAGGCCTACTACGGCAAGGACGTCGCCAACCTCACCACCGCCGAAGGCGCGTACCTCGCCACCCTCCTCAACTCTCCCAGCGCCTTCGACGTCGTCTCGCACCCCCAGAGCCGCCCCCGCGCCCTCGCCCGCTGGAACTACGTACTCGACGGCATGGTCAAGAAGGACTGGCTGCCGGCGGCCGAACGCGCCACGACGAAGTTCCCCGAACCCGGCAAGGTCCGCGCGGCCGCCGGGCTGTCCGGCCAGCGCGGGTACCTCGTGGAGGCCGTCAAGGACTACATCACCGAAAACAAGATCCTCGACGACAAGACCCTCGCCGAGGGCGGCTACCGCATCACCACCACCATCGACAGACGCCGCCAGAACGCCTTCGTCGAAGCCGTCGACAGCCAGATGGTCGGCAAACTCGACCCGGAGAAGCGCAAGGCGGACCGGGTGGTCCGGGCCGGCGGGGTCTCCATCGACCCGGCCACCGGCAAGGTCGTCGCCATGTACGGCGGCATCGACTACACCAAGCAGTACGTGAACAACGCGACCCGGCACGACTACCAGGTCGCCTCCACCTTCAAACCGTTCGTCTTCGCCGCCGCCGTCGAGAACGACTCCCGCACCCAGGACGGCCGCCGGATCACCCCGAACACCGTCTACAACGGCGACAACAAGCGCCCGGTCGTCGGCGGCCGGATCCGCTTCGCCCCCGAGAACGAGGGCCAGGTCTCGTACGGGAACATCACCGTCAACACCGCCACCGACCTCTCCGTCAACGCCGTGTACGCACAGATGGCAGTCGACGTCGGCACCCGCAAGGTCAAGGAGACGGCCGTCGCCCTCGGCGTCCCCGAGGACACCCCCAACTTTGAACCCGTCCCGGCCATGGCGCTCGGCACCCTGCAAGCCAGCATCCTGGACATGACACAGGCGTACGCGACCCTCGCGGACCACGGCCGGCGCACCCCGTACACCTTCCTGGAGAAGATCACCAAGGAGGACGACACGATCGCGCTGCCCGAGCGCGCCGCCACCCAGGCCGTCAGCCGCGAGGCCGCCGACACCACCACCTCCATGCTCGTCAGCGTCGTCGACAACGGCACCGGCACGGCGGCGCTCGCCGCCGGCCACCCGGCGGCCGGCAAGACCGGGACCGGCGAACTGGACCGCTCCGCCTGGTTCGCGGCGTACACCCCGGACCTGGTCACGGTGGTCTCGATGATGGGCCAGGACCCGGACACCGGCTCCCTGGAGTCGCTGTACAACGCCCTCGGGGAGTCCCGCATCGGCGGAGGCGGCTACCCGGCGCGGATCTGGGCCGCCTACACGAAGACGGCCCTGGAGGGCACCGACCCCGTCGACTTCGACCTGGAACTCCAGCCGGGCGCGGCCCAGCCCCCGCCGTCGCCGCCGTCGTCGTCGACCGAGTCGGGCGAGCCGGAGGAGACACCGGACGGCGACGGCACGCCGACCGCCCCGGCACGGCCGAGCCCGCCCTTCCCGCCGACCCGGCCGAACGGCGGGCAGAACAACGGAGGCCAGGACAACGGAGGCCAGAACCAAGGCGGGCAGAACCAGGGAGGCCAGAACAACGGTGGCCAGACCCAGGGCGGACAGACGCAGGGCGGACAGACGCAGGGCGGGCAGACCCAAGGCGGACAGACCCAAGGCGGACAGACCCAGGGCGGACAGACCCAAGGGGGCACCACTCAGGGCCAGACCACCCAGGGCGGGCAGGGCACGGACGGCGGCGCCACCGGGGGCCGGCGCCCGCCGTCCGCGTTCCTGGAATGACAGGTCAGTGACCGGAGGTCATCTTCAGCCCCACCACGGCGACCAGCAGCAGACAGATGAAGAAGATCCGGGCGGCGGTGACGGGCTCACCCAGCACCGCCATACCGAGCACGGCCGCACCGGCCGCGCCGATGCCCACCCACACCCCGTACGCCGTACCGATCGGCAGCGTCTTGGCGGCGTACGAGAGCAGCACCATGCTGGCGACGATCCCGGCGCCCGTGAACACACTGGGCCACAGCCGGGTGAAACCTTCGGTGAACTTCATCCCGATCGACCAAGCGACCTCGATCAGACCGGCGACGAGCAACAGAACCCAGGCCATGACGGCACCTCCGAGACATCAAGCGATACGGGGTGCGTCGTCTTGTCGTACCCGGTACGGCGCGTCTCGTCGGGTTCCCCTCAACCGTAGCAAAGGGTAGCGAAAAGGGCTGGTGACCTCGGCCACCAGCCCCGTCCACGAATCAACGGTCAGAGATAAAGGCCCGTGGAGTCCTTCGACCCCTCCAGCCGCTCGGCGGCAACGGCGTGCAGATCCCGCTCGCGCATCAGCACGTACGTCGCACCCCGCACCTCGACCTCGGCCCGGTCCTCGGGGTCGTACAGCACCCGGTCACCGGGCTCCACGCTCCGTACGTTCTGCCCGACCGCGACCACCTCAGCCCAGGCCAGCCGCTTGCCCACCGCGGCCGTCGCCGGAATGAGGATGCCGCCGCCCGAGCGGCGCTCGCCCTCCGGCAGGTCGGACTTCACGAGCACGCGGTCGTGCAGCATCCGGATGGGCAGCTTGTCGTGGGTGGTGTTCTCGCTCACGTCCCGAACCTACCTGCCCTCGTAAGACCCGCGCTCCGCAGGGTCATCAGCGCTTGCGCCGCGCCGCGACCACGAGCAGCCCGACCACACCGGCCGCGAGCAGCGCGACGGGCACGATCCGCCCGACGCGCGGGGCCCCGTCGTCGTGGCGCAGGCCGTCCTTCATGTCCGTCACGAGACGGTTCGCCGCGACGAAGGCTCGCCCGGCGGTGTTGTCGATCGTGGAGGCGACCCTGGCCTTCGCGTCCCCGATGATCGTCTTCGGGTGCATGCGCACGCCGATCTCGTCGAGCGTCTCGGCGAGCTGCTCGCGGCGGCGAACGATGTCCGCCTCGATCTGTGCGGGGGTCCTGGCTTCCGGCACCGCGCTGCCTCCGTCGTGGTCGTGGGTCGTCCGTGGGGGCGTAGTCCGCCATGAACAGTCTGTCAGCAGCTTAGTCTCGTGCCATACCGATCCCCTCGTGAGGAGACTGCCGACATGAGCGAGCGACTTCAGCCGGGCGACACCGCCCCCGCCTTCACCCTGCCCGACGCGGACGGCAACGAGGTCTCGCTGGCCGCCCACAAGGGTCGCAAGGTCATCGTCTACTTCTACCCGACCGCGATGACGCCGGGCTGCACCAAGCAGGCCTGCGACTTCACGGACAACCTGGACGTCCTGGCGACGGCCGGCTACGACGTCATCGGCGTCTCCCCGGACAAGCCGGAGAAGCTCGCGAAGTTCCGCGAGAAGGAGCACCTGAAGGTCACCCTGGTCAGCGACCCGGACAAGGAGACCCTGACCGCCTATGGCGCGTACGGCGAGAAGAAGCTCTACGGCAAGACGGTGACCGGGGTCATCCGCTCGACGGTGGTCGTCGACGAGGACGGCAAGGTCGAGCGCGCCTTCTACAACGTCAAGGCCACGGGCCACGTAGCCAAGATCATCAAGGACCTGGGCATCTGACCCGCCCTCTCCCGAACGGAGCGGCCCGCACCCAACCGGTGCGGGCCGCTCCGTTTATCGGACGAATTGAGCCGTAACCGTCCGACTATCGGTCCGTTACTCCGTACGAGGGCCGCACGCGCGGCCGGTACACGGAGGGGGACGCGGATGCCGATCAGTCCGTACACGAGGGAACGCCTGGCGGAGGCGGCGAGTGCGTCGCGCACGCTGACGGAGGCGTTGGAGCACCTGGGGGTGGATCCGAAGAGCGGCTCGCGGCGCTATCTGCACGACCGAATGCGGAAGCTGGGCGTGGACATATCGCACTTCGAGCAGGACGGGGTGAAGTGGACCAGGGAGGTGCTGGCTGAGGCGGTCGCCGCCTCGACGACCATGTGCGACGTGCTCCGGCGGCTCGGCCTCGACGTCGTGGGCGGGCACCACACTCACATCACCCGCAGGGTGAGGGCCTTCGGCATAGATACCTCGCACTTCAAGCTGCCCTCGCCTGCCGGTCGCACCAAGGTCCGCCGGAGCCCGGAGAACGTTCTGGTCAAGCAGGACGGCCCTCATGCCCGTCGCGCACAGAGCGAGCAGCTGAAGCAGGCCCTGACCGCGCTCGGCGTTCCGAACGCGTGCCGGATGTGCGGCATGCCGGCGACCTGGCAGGGCTATCCGCTGCCCCTGGAGGTGGACCACATCGACGGCGACTGGCGCAACAACCTGCCGGAGAACCTGCGGCTTCTGTGCCCCAACTGCCACTCCACGACGGACTCGTACCGAGGCAGGGGCAAGGTGCGACCGTGAACAGCCGACGCCATGAACGGCCGTCGCGAGAAGAACTGGCGCAGGCGATAGCCCAGTCGGTCAGCATTGCCGGAACCCTTCGAGTCCTGGGCTTTCCCGACCACGGCGGCCAGCGCGCCCACTTGCGCGGTTGGATCGCGGAGGGAGGGCACGACACATCGCACTTCCTCGGGCAGGGACACCAGCTCGGCAAGCGGGGGCCCGGGCCCCTGAGGCCCGCGGCGGAGATCCTGGTCAAGCACGACGGCAAGCGAAGGACTCGGACCTACATGCTGCGGCGCGCCCTGCGGGAGACCGGGGTTCCGGAGTGCTGTGACATGTGCGGGACGTCGCCCGAGTGGGGTGGGCGGCCCATGACCTTGGAAGTCGACCACGTGAACGGTGACTGGAGCGACGACCGCGCGGAAAATCTGCGGCTCCTCTGCCCCAACTGCCACGCGGTGACGGACACCTGGTGCCGAGGAGGACGGCGTAGTCGTTAAATCGCGGGTGCGTCAGCGACACGCGTGGCATGCGCAGTAGAGTGTTTCTGCTTGCGCCCGTACGCGACCTGGTTAGCGGTGGTCTTTAGGTGGCCACGTATGTCGGTTCGAATCCGACCGGGCGTACCAGGACGCGGCCGGGCCCCCGAGATCAGGGGACCCGGCCGCGCCGCGTCAGCCCAGGAGTTCCCGCACCACCGGCACCAGGGCTCGGAAGGCCTGGCCGCGGTGGGAGATGGCGTTCTTTTCCGACGGGGTGAGTTCCGCGCAGGTGCGGGACTCGCCGAGGGGCTGGAGGATCGGGTCGTAGCCGAAGCCGCCCGTGCCCGACGGGGTGTGGCGGAGGGTGCCCAGGAGGCGGCCCTCGACGACGCGTTCGGTGCCGTCCGGGAGGGCCAGGGCCGCCGCGCAGAAGAAGTGGGCGCCGCGGTGCTCGTCGGCGATGTCGCCGAGCTGCGCCAGCAGGAGCGCCAGGTTCGCGGCGTCGTCGCCGTGGGCGCCGGCCCAGCGGGCCGAGAAGATGCCGGGGGCGCCGTTCAGGACGTCCACGCACAGGCCCGAGTCGTCGGCGACGGCCGGCAGGCCGGTGGCCTGGGCCAGGGCGTGGGCCTTGAGGAGGGCGTTCTCGGCGAAGGTGACGCCGGTTTCCTTGACGTCCGGGATCTCGGGGTACGCGTCCGCGCCGACCAGCTCGTGCGGCAGGCCGGCGTCGGACAGGATGGCGTGGAGTTCGGAGATCTTGCCCGCGTTGCGGGTGGCCAGGATCAGGCGCGGCGGCGTGGAGGTCATGGCGTCATTATTCCGGCCCGCCGAAGCCCCTCAGCCCGGGGTGCAGACCTTGGAGATCTCGCTCGCCGCGTCCGCGACCGGCTGGATGTCCGGGGTGGCGTCGCCGTTCTCGATGGCGGTGCGGACGTTCTTGACCGCCGTGTTCATCGAGTTGATGGCCTTGCCCAGGTCGGCGTTGTCCGTCTGGTCGCCGATCTTCTTGAGGTTCGTCTCGATCTGGTTGAGCGCGTTCTGGGCGTCCTGCGGGCTGTTGCCGGCCTGGGAGACCGCCTGCTGGAGGTCGTTCGCGCCGTCCGTGATGGCCACGGCCGTGTTCGCGCAGTCCATCGCCGTGGAGATCGCGTCGCAGGCGGAAAGGGCCGGGAGGGTCAGAGCGGCGGCCAGGGCTATGGCGGCGACGCGGTGCTTCGGCTTCATCTGGGTCCCCCAAGAACTCGGTATGCGTGGACGGGCACACGGCTGTGACACCGTGCGCCCGTACCCGGACAGACGCGGATTGCCGACCCTACAGTTCCAGCGCGCCCCGCTGGATGGCTTCCAGGTCCGCGCAGCCGCCGGCCGCGAGGTCCAGGAGGGCGTTGAGTTCCTTGCGGTCGAAGGGCTCGCCCTCCGCGGTGCCCTGGACCTCGACGAAGCGGCCGTCGCCGGTGCAGACGACGTTCATGTCGGTCTCGGCGCGCACGTCTTCCTCGTAGCAGAGGTCGAGGAGCGGTTCGCCGTCGACGATGCCGACGCTGACGGCGGCGACGGTGCCGGTGAGCGGCTTGCGGCCGGCCTTGATGAGCTTCTTCTGCTGGCCCCAGGCGACGGCGTCGGCGAGGGCGACGTAGGCGCCGGTGATCGCGGCGGTGCGGGTGCCGCCGTCGGCCTGGAGGACGTCGCAGTCCAGGACGATGGTGTTCTCGCCGAGGGCCTTGTAGTCGATGACGGCGCGCAGCGAGCGGCCGATGAGGCGGGAGATCTCGTGGGTGCGGCCGCCGATCTTGCCGCGTACGGATTCGCGGTCGCCGCGGGTGTTGGTGGAGCGGGGCAGCATCGAGTATTCGGAGGTGACCCAGCCTTCGCCGCTGCCCTTGCGCCAGCGCGGGACGCCTTCGCTGAAGGAGGCGGTGCAGAAGACCTTGGTGTCTCCGAAGGAGATGAGGACGGAGCCCTCGGCGTGCTTGCTCCATCCGCGTTCGATGGTGACCGGGCGGAGCTGTTCGGGCGTACGGCCGTCGATGCGAGACATGGCTCCGAGCCTAGTCCCTGGCAGTGGAACGCGAGGACCCCGTCCGGATGTCCGGGACGGGGTCCTGTGGTACTGCGGCGGGTGGTATTGCGGTGCGGGGCCGAGCGGGTGGGCTCAGCTCACATCATGTCTTCGATCTCGCCGGCGATCGGGTCGGCGTCGGTGCCGATGACGACCTGGATGGCGGTGCCCATCTTGACGACTCCGTGGGCGCCGGCGGCCTTCAGGGCGGCCTCGTCGACCAGGTTCGCGTCGTGGACCTCGGTGCGCAGGCGGGTGATGCAGCCTTCGACTTCTTCGATGTTGTCGATACCGCCGAGCCCGGCGACGATCTTCTCAGCCTTGGTGGCCATGTGTTTCTCCTTGGGGGTCCCCCCGGACGGAGTCTGGGGGAGTTACGAAGAACGAGTCTCGGCGTCCGGTGCGCGGGCAACTGCCCATGCAGGCCGCTTTGTCACGGTAACGCACGGTTGGCCCAGCTACGCGAGCGCATGACCGGTATCTACCGAATGATAACGATCAGCAGCAGCCTGCCCACGACTGGTCTACACCAGTGTGCCGCACGTGTTGCGACTGCCAAAAACGGGCCGGTCAGGGAGGACGCCGATGAGCGCGAGCAGCGCCGCAGCAGAGCCACGTCACCAGTGGTGGAACGGCTTGTTCCAGGGGCTGCAGAAGATGGGGCGCAGCCTCCAGCTGCCGATCGCCGTGCTGCCCGCGGCGGGCATCCTGAACCGCCTGGGCCAGCCCGACGTGTTCGGCAAGGACGGCCTCGGCTGGACGGACGTCGCCAAGGTGATGGCGGCTGCGGGCGGTGCGCTGCTGAACGCGGACCTCGGTCTGCCGCTGCTCTTCTGCGTCGGTGTCGCGATCGGCATGGCCAAGAAGGCGGACGGTTCGACGGCTCTGGCGGCGGTGGTCGGCTTCCTCGTCTACCGGAGCGTGCTGCGCGTCTTCCCCACGGCCTGCCCGGAGGGGACGAGGGACGTCGGGGGCGGCTGCCTGGGGCCCGACTACACCCTCGCCGAGTACACCTTCCAGAACCCGGGGGTGTTCGGCGGGATCGTCATGGGCCTGCTGTCCGCCTGGTTCTGGCAGCGCTACCACCGGGTGAAGCTGGTCGACTGGCTGGGCTTCTTCAACGGCCGCCGGCTGGTCCCGATCATCATGACGTTCGTCGGGATCGCCTTCGCGGTGCTGTGCCTGTGGATCTGGCCGCCGATCGGTGACGGGCTGGAGAGCTTCTCCGACTGGATGGTGGGCCTGGGCTCCGGGGGCGCCGGCATCTTCGGCGTGGCGAACCGCGCGCTGCTGGTCATCGGCCTGCACCAGTTCCTGAACGTGCCGGTGTGGTTCCAGTTCGGGAGCTACACGAACCAGGACGGCCAGGTCGTGCACGGTGACATCCCGATGTTCCTGGCGGGCGACCCGAACGCCGGGCAGTTCCTCTCCGGCTTCTTCCCGATCATGATGTTCGCCCTCCCGGCGGCGGCGCTGGCGATCACGCACTGCGCGAAGCCGCAGCGGCGCAAGGAGGTCGGCGGTCTGATGCTGTCGGTCGCCCTGACCTCGTTCGTCACGGGCATCACGGAGCCGCTGGAGTACTCGTTCCTGTTCGTGGCGCCGATGCTGTACGTGGTCCACGCGGTGCTGACGGGTGTGTCGATGGCGGTGACGTGGGCCCTGGGCGTGCACGACGGGTTCAGCTTCTCGGCGGGGCTGATCGACTACGTCATCAACTGGGGTCTGGCGACGAAGCCATGGCTGATCATTCCGATCGGTCTGGGTTTCGCGGTGGTCTACTACGCGGTCTTCCGCTTCGCGATCACGAAGTTCGACATCCCGACGCCGGGCCGGGAGTCGGACGAGGAGATCGAGGAGATGCAGAAGGAGAACGTCAAGGCGTAGGCCCCGTCCGGCAGTGCGCCGGGCCCTTCGGCCCGCCGCCAAGGCCCTCGGATCTTCGGATCCGGGGGCCTTGGGCATGTACGAACCTCCTGTGGTGTAGACCACAGGAAATCGAAGGTTCCTTATCTAACCCCGACCGTGTTACAACTGGTCTACACCATCAACTGGTGTAGACCACGTGGGCCTGTCTGCGCTCGCGTCCCCCCCTTTTACGAGACGTCGCCGTCCCCCGGCTCACCCCTGGCGGCGCCTTGCCCACTGGAGGAAGTTGTGACCACGGCTGCCGCCCCCGCGGCGGAGAAGAAGAAGGGCGCTGGCGTGATGGCCGTCATGCAGCGCATCGGCCGGAGCCTCATGCTCCCCGTAGCCGTGCTGCCTGCGGGCGCACTCCTGCTCCGCCTGGGCGCGGACGACATGCTCGGCGACAAGGACGTCTTCCCGACGTTCGTCCTCAAGATCGCCGGGTACATGGCCGCCGGTGGTGGCGCGATCCTCGACAACATGGCGCTGCTGTTCGCCGTCGGCATCGCGATCGGCTTCGCGAAGAAGTCGGACGGCTCGACCGCCCTCGCGGCCGTCACCGGTTACCTGGTCTTCCAGAAGGTGCTCGCCACCTTCACCGACAGCAACCTGCCGCAGGTTGCCAAGGTGGTCGGCGGCAAGATCGTCATGCTGGACGCCCCGGTCAACGCCGGTGTCCTCGGCGGTGTCGTGATGGGCATCATCACCGCCCTGCTCTACCAGAAGTTCTACCGGACCAAGCTGCCGGACTGGGCGGGCTTCTTCGGCGGCCGCCGCCTCGTCCCGATCCTCTCGGCCCTCGCGGGTCTGGCCACCGGTATCGTCTTCGGTCTCATCTGGCCGGTCCTCGGCTCGGGTCTGCACGGCCTCGGTGAGTGGCTGACCGGTTCCGGCGCCGTCGGCGCGGGCATCTTCGGTGTCGCCAACCGCGCACTGATCCCGATCGGCATGCACCACCTCCTGAACTCCTTCCCGTGGTTCCAGGCCGGTTCCTTCGACACCCCGACCGGCGCCGTCCACGGCGACATCGGCCGCTTCCTCGCCCACGACCCGACCGCCGGACAGTTCATGACCGGCTTCTTCCCGATCATGATGTTCGCCCTCCCGGCGGCCTGCCTCGCGATCGTGCACTGCGCGCGCCCCGAGCGGCGCAAGGTCGTCGGCGGCATGATGTTCTCCCTCGCGCTCACCTCCTTCGTCACCGGTGTGACCGAGCCGATCGAGTTCACCTTCATGTTCATCGCCCCGGTGCTGTACGCGATCCACGCGGTGCTGACCGGTGTCTCCATGGCGCTGACCTGGGCCCTGGGCATGCGTGACGGCTTCGGCTTCTCCGCCGGCCTCGTCGACTACCTGTTGAACCTGGGAATCGCCGACAACCCGCTGGGCCTGGCCGGCGTCGGCCTCTGCTTCGCGGTCGTCTACTACTTCGTCTTCCGCTTCGCGATCACCAAGTGGAACCTCCCCACCCCGGGCCGCGAGTCCGACGAGGAGCTCGCCGAGCTGGCGAAGGCCGAGGCCAAGTAAGCCCGCCACACGTCGAAGCCCCCGCACTCCCGGAAGGGAGGGCGGGGGCTTCCGCGTGTTCGGGAAAGTCAGACCTCGTAGACGGCGCCCGCGTAGGCCAGGTCGACCTGGCCGTCGTAGACCGCGCGGGCGTCGGCGATGTTCTGCTGCGCGTCCGTCCACGGCGGGATGTGGGTCAGGACGAGCCGGCCGACCCCGCCGCCCTGCGCGTACTGCCCGGCCTCCCGGCCGTTGAGGTGGAGGTCGGGGATGTCCTCCTTGCCGTGCGTGAAGGAGGCCTCGCAGAGGAAGAGGTCGGTGCCCTCGGCGAGCAGTGCCAGCTCGGGGCAGGTTCCGGTGTCGCCGGAGTACGTGAGCGAGCGGCCGCCGTGCTCGACGCGGATGCCGTACGACTCGACGGGGTGGGCGACCCGCTCGGTGCGGACCTGGAAGGGGCCGATCTCGAAGGTGCCGGACTTCAGGGTGCGGAAGTCGAAGACCTCGCTCATCGAGCGCTCGTCGGGTACGTCGTCGTAGGCGGCGGTCAGGCGCTTCTCGGTGCCCTCGGGGCCGTAGACGGGGATGGTGCCGCAGCGGCCGCCCTCGTGCCGGTAGAAGCGGGCGACGAAGTACGCGCACATGTCGATGCAGTGATCGGCGTGCAGATGGCTCAGGAAGATCGCGTCGAGGTCGTAGAGACCGATGTGGCGCTGGAGATCGCCGAGGGCGCCGTTGCCCATGTCGAGGAGCAGCCTGAAGCCGTCGGCCTCGACGAGGTAGCTCGAACAGGCCGATTCCGCGGACGGGAACGAGCCCGAACAGCCGACGACGGTGAGCTTCATGGAGCGTGAACCTCCGTGGACGGTCCGTGGACGGAATGCGGGCCGTGCGTGGGTCGAGCGTAAGGCGCGAAACGACCGGTCGCTCCTCCACGGCGGGCCGTTGTGGGGGGAATCACCTGTGCTGTCACTCGGGGGAGTGCTCATGGGCACGGGCGTTGCCATGCCGGGGCGTTCCCGCACGGCTACGGTCGAAACATGGACACGTCCTGGTGGCCCGCGGTGGCCGCGGTCGTGGCCCTGGCACTGGTGGTGCTGGTCGCCGGGAGGCGGCTCGGTCTCCCCCGCCGGTCCAGGCCCGCGCCCGCGCACGGTCCCGGGCCGCCGCCGCGGCCCCGGCCGGGTGAGCTGTGGTCCCTGGCGGACGGCAGGCTCTGCCTGGTCATGGCGATCGCGCAGGTACGGGGGCACCGGGCGCGCGTCGTATGGATCACCGGGAAGTACGACGACCGGCGGGCCGGTGTGATCCCGCTGCCCCCGGGGACGGTGGGGGCGCAGGGCCGGACGAGCTACCTGGAGGCGGACCGGCCGGAGGAAGTGTCGCTGTGGGAGTTCCGCAGGCGGGTGGGCATGCTGGATCCGGCCGTCTGGGACGAGGTCAAGGGACTGGGAGGCGGGCGGTGATCCGGATCCGGCGGATCTACGACCCCCCGGAGCCGGGGGCGGACGGCGTCCGGGTGCTCGTGGACCGGCTGTGGCCGCGGGGGCTGGCGAAGGAGGCGGCCGCGGTGGACGAGTGGCCGCGGGCCGTGACCCCGTCGACGGAGCTGCGGAAGTGGTTCCACGGTGGTGGCTCCGCCGTGGAGTTCCGGCGGCGGTACGAGGCGGAGCTGGCCGCTCCCGAGTCGGTGGCGGAGCTGGACCGGCTGCGGAGCCTGGCTGCGGCGGGGCCCCTGACCCTCCTGACCTCGGTCAAGGACCCGGCGTCCAGCCACGCCGCGGTGCTCGCGGAGCTGCTGGACGGCTAGCGCAGCGGCACCCGCTCAAACGCCGGCGGGGCTGGAATTGCGCTGCGCGCAATCCAGCCCCGCAAAAGCAGACGGCCTCAGCCAAAATCCAGCCCCGCCGGCGTTTGAGGCGCGGGGTCTGGGGCGGAGCCCCAGCAACGGCGCCGCGGCGGCTACGCCCAGAGCTGGCCCTGGAGGACCTCGATGGCCTCTTCGGTCGTCGCGGCCGTGTAGACGCCCGTCGACAGGTACTTCCAGCCGCCGTCGGCCACGACGAAGACGATGTCCGCCGGTTCACCCGCGGCCACCGCCTTGCGGCCGACACCGATCGCCGCGTGCAGCGCGGCCCCGGTGGAGACGCCCGCGAAGATGCCTTCCAGCTGGAGCAGTTCCCGGGTCCGGGTGACCGCGTCCGCCGAGCCGACCGAGAAGCGGGTGGTGAGCACGGAGGCGTCGTACAGCTCCGGGACGAAGCCCTCGTCCAGGTTGCGCAGGCCGTACACCAGGTCGTCGTACCTCGGCTCCGCCGCGACGATCTTGACCCCGGGCACGTTCTCGCGCAGGTAGCGGCCGACGCCCATCAGGGTGCCGGTCGTGCCCAGGCCCGCCACGAAGTGGGTGATGGACGGAAGGTCCGCGAGGATCTCCGGGCCCGTGGTGGCGTAGTGGGCGCCCGCGTTGTCCGGGTTGCCGTACTGGTAGAGCATCACCCAGTCCGGGTGCTCGGCCGCCAGTTCCTTGGCCACCCGCACCGCGGTGTTGGATCCTCCCGCCGCCGGCGACGAGATGATCTCGGCTCCCCACATGCCGAGCAGGTCGCGGCGCTCGTGCGACGTGTTCTCGGGCATCACGCAGACGATGCGGTAGCCCTTGAGCTTGGCCGCCATCGCGAGGGAGATTCCGGTGTTGCCCGAGGTGGGCTCCAGGATCGTGCAGCCGGGGTACAGCCGGCCGTCCTTCTCCGCCTGCTCGACCATGTGGAGCGCCGGGCGGTCCTTGATCGAGCCGGTCGGGTTGCGGTCCTCGAGCTTCGCCCAGATGCGGACGTCGTCCGACGGCGACAGCCGGGGCAGCCGCACCAGCGGCGTGTTGCCCACGGCTGCCAGCGGGGAGTCGTAACGCATCAGACAGCGCCGCCGGCCACGGCCGGAAGGATGGTGACGCTGTCGCCGTCCGTCAGCGCGGTGGAGATGCCGTCGAGGAAGCGGACGTCCTCGTCGTTGAGGTAGACGTTCACGAAGCGGCGCAGCTGGCCGCCGTCGACGATGCGCTCCTCGATGCCCTTGTGCCGCGTCTCCAGGTCGGAGAACAGGTCGGCGAGGGTGGCGCCCTGACCGGACACGGCCTTCTCGCCGTCGGTGTAGGTGCGGAGGATGGTGGGGATGCGGACCTCGATGGCCATGGCTGGCTCCAGTCGTGAAGGAAGGCGTGAGAACGTGAAGGCGCGCGGTGCGTCGGCCCCCCGCGCGAGAGGGCTCTGGTGCTCAGACGGCAGGACAGATCGCGCTGGCGAGGCGGCACAGGTCGACGTGCAGCCGCGCCACGAGCAGCAGCCTGCCGGGCGTCTCGATGCTCACGTCGTGGGAAACCATGCGGTCATGTTAACGATTCCCGGTCCCACGTTTGGAGTGGTATCCCGCATCGTGGACGCTATGTGCTCACATGGTGGTCAGTAGGCCTCGACGACCTGCACTTCCTCCTCGGTGATCACGCCTTCGACGATCCGGTACGAGCGGAACTGGAACTCCCCGAGGCCGTCCTTGTCCGCCGTCGAGACCAGCACGTAGTGCGCTTCGGGCTCGTTCGCGTACGTGATGTCCGTGCGCGAGGGGTAGGCCTCGGTCGCGGTGTGGGAGTGGTAGACGATCACCGGCTCCTCGTCGCGGTCGTCCAGCTCGCGGTAGAGCTTCAGCAGGTCCTTCGAGTCGAACTCGTAGAACGTGGGCGAGCGGGCCGCGTTGAGCATCGGGATGAAGCGCTCGGGACGGCCGGTGCCCGCCGGGCCGGCCACGACACCGCACGCCTCGTCGGGGTGGTCCTGGCGGGCGTGCTCGACGATCTGGTCGTACAGGGCCTGGGTGATGGTCAGCATGAGCGACAGGATAAGCAGACGGGCCCTCCCGTACCGAGGAGTGGTACGGGAGGGCCCGAATGGTGGACAGACCTGGTTCAGGAGGCCTTGGCGAAGGCGGCGCCGCGCGGGTTGCGGGACTTCAGGGCCAGGTAGGACAGGCCCAGGATGAGACCCCACAGCGGGGCGCAGTACAGCGAGACGCGGGCGTCCTTGTCGATGCCCATCATCACGATGACCATGCCGATGAAGAGCAGGGCGAACCAGCTCGTCCAGGGGGCGCCCGGCGCCCGGAAGGCGGACTGCGGCAGCTCGCCGCGGTCGGCCTTGGCGCGGTAGCGGATCTGGCAGACCAGGATCATGATCCAGGCCCACATGCCGGAGATGGTGGCGAAGGAGACGACGTAGTCGAAGGCCTTGCCCGGGGCGACGTAGTTGATCCAGACGCCCACCAGCATCAGCGCGGCGGAGAACGTGGTGCCGATCAGCGGGGTGCCGCTCTTGGTCAGCTTGGTGAAGAACTTCGGGCCCTGGCCGTTGAGCGCGAGGTCGCGCAGCATGCGGCCGGTGGAGTACATGCCCGAGTTGCAGGAGGAAAGGGCCGCGGTCAGCACGACGAAGTTGACGATCGCGGCGCCGACGCCCAGGCCCATGCGCTCGAAGGCGGCAACGAAGGGCGAGACGCCCGGCTGGAAGTGCGTCCACGGGACGACCGACAGGATCATGATGAGCGCGCCGACGTAGAAGACGGCGATGCGCCACGGCACGGTGTTGATGGCCTTGGGCAGGGTCTTCTCGGGGTCCTTGGACTCGCCGGCGGTGACGCCGACCAGCTCGACCGCGAGGAAGGCGAACATCACGATCTGCAGGGTCATCAGCGTGCCGCCGATGCCCTTGGGGAAGAAGCCGCCGTCGTTCCACAGGTTGGTGACGGTCGCGGTGTCGGCGGCGTCGGAGAACCCGATGGTGAGGATGCCGGCGCAGATCAGGATCATGCCGACGATGGCGGTGACCTTGACCATGGAGAACCAGAACTCCAGCTCACCGAAGAGCTTCACGGAGATCAGGTTGGCGGCGTAGAGGATGACCGTGAAGATCAGCGCGTAGGCCCATTGCGGGAAGCTGTCGTGGGTCCAGTACGACATGTACTGCGCGGCCGCGGTGACCTCGGTGATGCCGGTGACCACCCAGAAGAGCCAGTACGTCCAGCCGGTCACGTACCCCCAGAAGGGGCCCAGGAACTCGCGGGCGTAGTCCGAGAAGGAGCCCGCGACGGGGCGGTACATGAGCAGCTCGCCCAGGGCCCGCATGATGAAGAAGATGACCAGGCCCGCGATGGCGTAGGCCAGGATCAGGCTGGGTCCGGCCTTGGAGATCGCCTTGCCGGCGCCCAGGAAGAGGCCGGTGCCGATGGCTCCGCCGATCGCGATCATCTGGATCTGGCGGGCGCCGAGCGTGCGGTGGTAACCCTCGCCGCCCTCGCCCTGAGTGCCCTCGCCGGGCGTCTTGCCGTGCTGCTCGACCTGCACAGAGGTCATGTCTGGTGCGCCTTTCTCCACGCCGACCCGCGCCTTCTGGTGGCTGCGGATCGGGTCCTCGATCCCCCCGGATACGGATGGAGTTGCACGCCGGCGATCCGCCGGTCCAAGCAGGCCGCGGGACAGGGGTGGCGTCCCGGCGGCGGTCGTGAAGATTTATCACGGGTTTATGGGCGACCGAGGGCACGAAATGTGACGTGGGGCACAGGAAATTCGGAACAAAGATCCAGAAATGGATCAGACCACCGCATCGCGGTGATCTGATCGTTATCCGGATTTGAGCGTCCGCTGAGCGAACACTGTTCGCCCTTGAGGATCTTCAGAGGGTCACAGCGTTTCGACGAGCGTCTCCTGGAGTCCACCGAGCCACAGGTACGCCATCACCATCGGCTTGCGCGGGTCGTCGTCCGGCAGCCGGAACAGCACCGCGCTCTCGTCGTCCTCGGTGATGTCGAGGCGGGCCGCGAGGGTCAGGCGCAGGTCGTTGAGCGCTCCGAGCCAGCGCAGCGGCAGCTCCCCCGTCAGCTCCAGCACCGCCGCCCCGTCGCCGGCCGGGGTGAGCCCGTCCAGGCTGCGCACGACGGCCAGCGCGTCCTCCCTCTTGCGGGTGCGCAGGTCGTTCTCGGTGAAGCGGCGGAACTCCGCCGAGCGGGCGCGCAGCTCCTCGGCGTCCTCCTTGGGACCCGGGCCGCCCGGGCCGCCGTAGGCGTCGGGGAAGAGCCGGGCCAGCGCCGGGTCCGACGGGGGCTCGGTGGGGCCGTCGGAGGCGAACAGCGCGGCCAGCGGGTCGGCGTCCTCGGCGGGCTCGGGCTCGCCGGGGCCGATCAGCTCCAGCAGCTGGACGGCCAGGGAGCGCAGGATGGAGATCTCGATCTCGTCGAGCGCGATGGCGGAGCCGCCGCCCTTCAGGGACTGGAACGTGCCGCCCATCAGTTGCGGTCCTGGGAGAGGGTCGCCCACAGGCCGTAGCCGTGCATGGCCTGCACGTCGCGCTCCATTTCCTCGCGGGTGCCGCTGGACACGACCGCCCGCCCCTTGTGATGGACGTCGAGCATCAGCTTGTGCGCCACGTCCTTCGAATAGCCGAAGTACGCCTGGAACACGTACGCCACGTAGCTCATGAGGTTGACCGGGTCGTTGTGCACCAGGGTCACCCAGGGGACGTCGGGTTCGGGGACCGCGAAGGTCTCTTCGGCCGATTCGGTGCGTTCGATCTCTACAGGAGCAACACTCACTTGTCCCATGCTGCCACCGTGACGGGCCCGTCGCACAAACGGGTCCTAGATCTCGTCACTTTGACGAAATGTGCGCTAGCATCCTGGACATGAACCCTGCGGACCTGGGCCTGCCGGTGGACGTGCCGTCGACAGCGCTCTTCACGGACCATTACGAGCTGACGATGCTGCAGGCCGCCCTGGCGAACGGCACCGCCGACCGCCGCTCGGTCTTCGAGGTTTTCACCCGGCGGCTGCCCGAGGGACGCCGTTACGGCGTGGTCGGCGGAACCGGCCGGGTGCTCGACGCGGTGGAGAACTTCCGCTTCGACGGCGCGGTGCTGGACTTCCTGCGCGAGCGGGCGATCGTCGACATGCGGACCCTGGACTGGCTGGCCTCGTACCGCTTCTCCGGCGACATCTGGGGCTACCCGGAGGGGGAGGTCTACTTCCCCGGCTCGCCGATCCTGCGGGTCGAGGGCAGCTTCGCCGAGTGCGTGCTGCTGGAGACCGTGATCCTGTCGATCCTGAACCACGACTCGGCGATCGCCGCGGCCGCGTCCCGGATGTCCTCGGCGGCCGGCGACCGGCCGCTGATCGAGATGGGCGCCCGGCGCACGCACGAGCTGGCCGCCGTCGCCGCGTCCCGCGCCGCGTACGTCGGCGGCTTCGCCTCGACCTCGGACCTGGCGGCCGGATTCCGGTACGGCATCCCGACGGTCGGTACCAGCGCCCACGCCTTCACGCTGCTGCACGACAGCGAGCGGGACGCGTTCACGGCGCAGGTGGCCTCGCTCGGCAGCGGAACCACCCTGCTGGTGGACACCTACGACGTCGCCGAGGCGGTACGGACGGCCGTGGAGGTGGCCGGGACCGGCCTGGGCGCGGTCCGGATCGACTCGGGCGACCTGCTGCTGGTGGCCCACCGGGTGCGCCAGCAGCTGGACGAGCTGGGAGCCACGGAGACGAGGATCGTGGTCACCTCGGACCTGGACGAATACGCCATCGCCTCGCTCGCGGCGGCGCCGGTGGACGCGTACGGCGTGGGCACGCAGCTGGTGACGGGCAGCGGGCACCCGACGTGCTCGATGGTCTACAAGCTGGTGGCGCGGGCGACGTCGGCGGACCCGAAGGCGGCGCTGGCGCCGGTGGCGAAGAGGTCCACGGGCGGCAAGACCTCCATCGGCGGCCGCAAGTGGGCGGCGCGGCGGCTGGACTCCGAGGGGATCCCGGAGGCCGAGGTCGTGGGCGTGGGCCCGGTCCCCTCGGCCCTGGCGGACACGCAGCTGCTCGTACAGCTGGTCAAGGCCGGCGAGGTGGTCGCCCGCGAGCCGCTGGAGGCCGCGCGCGACCGCCACCGGGCCGTCCTCGCGGGGCTCCCCCTCTCGGCGACCCAGCTCTCGCGCGGCGAGGCCGTCATCCCGACGGAGTACGCGTAACCCTGCGGGCCGCTGCTGGGCACAATCCAGCCTCGCCGACGTTTGAGGCGCGGGGGTCCGGGGGCAGAGCCCCCGGCAACGGCGCCGCACACCACCACGAGCAGAAGGACACGTCATGCACCGCGCACTGATCGTCGTCGACGTACAGAACGACTTCTGCGAGGGCGGCAGCCTCGCGGTCACCGGCGGAGCCGACGTCGCCGCCGCCATCACCGAGCTCATCGGGCAGTCCACCCCCGGCTACCGGCACGTGGTCGCCACCCGGGACCACCACATCGACCCCGGCGGCCACTTCGCGCACCCCCCGGCCGAGCCGGACTACGAGACCTCCTGGCCCGTCCACTGCGTCGCCGGAACCGAGGGCGTCGGCTTCCACCCGAACTTCGCCCCCGCCGTCGCGTCCGGCGCCGTCGGCGCCGTCTTCGACAAGGGGGCGTACGAGGCCGCGTACAGCGGGTTCGAGGGGACCGACGAGAACGGGACGGACCTCGCCCGGTGGCTGCGGGAGCGGCACGTCACCGAGGTGGACGTGGTCGGCATCGCCACCGACCACTGCGTCCGGGCCACCGCCCTGGACGCCGCCCGCGCGGGCTTCACCACCCGCGTGCTGCTGCACCTGACGGCCGCCGTGGCCCCGCACACCACCGCCCGCGCCCTGGACGAGCTCCGGACCGCCGGAGTCACCCTCGTCGGCGGTTAGGGACCCGCTAGGTGCCCAGCAGGGCCCGGATCGGGTGCCAGAGCTCCTCCGCGACGTCGGGCGCACAGCGCCAGAGCAGGCCGTCCGGGTGGTGCAGGACGGCCGTGACCTCGTCCGGGGTCGGCGGCTGTGCGTTGCCCCGCAGGTACACCGCCCGCATTCCGAGGTTCCGCAGCCTGGTCAGGGCGCGGGCCCGGTTCGCGGCGTGCACCAGCACGCGGACATTGCCGCTCTCGCCGTCCTCTCCGGACGGCCTCGGCAGCGTGAGCGCGACCACCACGCTGCCGCCTGGCAATCTGACGAAACCTCCACCGGGCATGGCTGTCATCTCCCCCGTCAATAAGAAACTCGCACCACGCATCTAAACGCGATCGGCCGCCGCCCGCTAGAGGGCGACGGCCGATCATGCTTTGACCTGCGGTTTTACCGAATTACTTCGAGGCGGGACCGACCTCGACCGTCATGACGAGACCGTCGTAGGTCTCCTTGGCGATCTTGATCTTGGTGTTGGTGTCAGTGACCTTCACCGAGCCGGTCGGGTTCTCGTCGTAGTAGTACTTGCCCTTGTGGTCGTCGAAGACCAGGTTGGCGGGCTTCGGCTTCAGGAACAGCGACTCGCCGTTCTTGTGCAGCGTGAACGCGTCCGTCGAGTAGGCGCTGAAGGCAGCGTCGTACGGCTGGATCTTGTTCCGCAGCAGGGTGCCGTCCGCCCACTTCATGGGCTTGGCGTTGGCGTCGATCGGCAGGATCAGACCCTGGCCCGGGTGGACGCTGGTGTTGTTGTCCTTCTGGCTGGTGTCCCACTGCCAGATCAGCAGACCGTCCTGGTACGGGTAGTGCTCGACCCAGTCCGGCTTGGTGTTGCCGAAGCCGAAGTTGTACGGGCCCACCTTGAGGGTGGAGTCGTACGAGACGTAACGGCGGTTCTCGGCCAGGTAGTACTGCGCGTACTCCTTGGTGAAGCCGCCGCCGATGCGCGAGAAGCCCTTGCCGGTCCAGCCGTTGTCGCCGTTCTCGGCGCCGTCGGTGAACAGCGTGGCGCCGTCCGCGGTGATGTTGACGGCGTCGGCGGTGAAGCCCTTGCCGCCCGCGCCGCCGTCCGTCTGGTAGCGGAAGCGGAGGTCGACCTTCTTGCCCGCGTAGGCGTCGAGCGGGAAGTTCAGGTTCTTCCAGGCACCCGAGACACCGGTCAGCGACGGGCTGCCGCCCGCGTCGACCGGGAGGGCCACGCCGTCGGCGGTGCCGGCGAGGACGGTCCAGTTGGCGCCGCCGTCGGTGGACACCTCGGTGTAGAGGAAGTCGTACTCGGCCTCGATGTCCCACCAGCCCTTGAGGGACAGGGCGGCGGACGTCTTGCCCGTCAGGTCCACGGAGCGGGTGAGGGTGTTCTTGAGGTCGTCACCCATGTTGCTCCACCACTGCGAGGAGCCCTCGGCGGGAGCGACGACGTCGGTCTTGACCTGCTTCTTCGGCAGCTCGACGACCAGCGCCTGCTTGTCCTTGGTGTTGTACTCCGCCACGCCCAGCTTGTGGGTGGACTTCGTCGCGGCCTTGGCCGTGTCGTAGTTCAGCCAGCCCAGCTGCAGCTTGTCCCAGGCCGTCATGTCGCCCGGGAGGTCGCCTATGGAGTCCTTGCCGGTGCCGAGCCAGGAGCCGGCCGACATCAGGGACCAGAAGCCGACCGAGTTCTCGCCGCCACCGGAGGTGTCGTAGAGGTCCGGCAGGCCGAGGTCGTGGCCGTACTCGTGCGCGAAGACGCCGAGGCCGCCGTTCTCCGGCTGCATCGTGTAGTCGCCGACCCAGATGCCGGTGTCACCGATCTGGGTGCCGCCGGCCTTGTTGTTCTCCGGGCCGGCCTTGCCCGCCGCGGTGCCGTAGGCGTACCAGCGGTGCGCCCACAGCGCGGTCGTGCCCTGCACGCCGCCGCCGGCCGACTCGTCCTCGCCCGCGTGGACGATCTGGAAGTGGTCGATGTAGCCGTCGGGCTCGTTGAAGTTGCCGTCGCCGTCGAAGTCGTAGCGGTCCCACTGGTCGTACTGGGCCAGCTGCGCCTTGATCTGCGCGTCGGTCTTGCCCGCCTTCTTCTGGGCCTCCGTCCACGCCGTGACGCCGTCCTTGACGGTGTCCCACACGTTGGAGCAGTTGGTCTGGCCGCAGTAGTTGGAGCCGTAACGGCCCTCGTTGTAGGGGACCTTGACCCAGTCGGCGACCTCGCCCTCGACCGAGTAGCGGCCCGAGGAGGTCTTCTCGTAGTAGGTCTTCAGCGAGTCCTTGCCCTGACCCGTACCGAAGTACAGCTCCTGGAAGTAGTCGCGGCTGAAGTCCTTGCGCCAGGCGGTGCTGTTGTCCTTGGCGCGGTCCGGCTCGGCGATCGTGTTGTGCATCGGGCCGGGGGTGCCGCCGTACTTCTGGACCGGCGGCTTCGGGCCCGGGCCGTCCGGGTCGAACATGGTCGTGTCGTCGACCTGGTCGCCGAACTCGACGAGGATCGTGAAGATCTTGTCGGTCTTCTCGCGGCCGAGCTCGACGTACTTCTTGTCGTCGAGCTTGACGACCTTGGAAGCACCGCGCTGCTCGACGTCCTTCTTGCCCGTCAGCACCTGGTCCAGGGCGGCCTTGCGCTGCTGCGCCTGCTGCTCACTGAACGGGCCCTTGAGGTCGTGCTCGACGACCTTCGAAGGAGCGGTCGGGTCCTGGCGGTCGGCCGCCGGGGCTCCGGGGCCCTTGTTGTCGGCCTGGGCCGAGAAGAAGAAGGCGCCCGATGCCGCGGTGGCGGCCATGGTCACGGCGACGGCGGTCGCGCGGAGCGCACGCCGTCTGGCGGAATTGCTGGTCACTTGATGTCGTTCCCCTCCCGCGGCCGCAGCGTTGGTCGGAACGTCTCCATAGGAGCGGGGGGTTCCGCGCGGCGCGCGTCTCAAGTGACGACATTTGACCGGAGAGTCGAAAGAAAAGACAGACCTTGACTTGTTCCTTACAACTGCACTATGCGGTCAGCCAGTTCCGCTATTCGGACGTTCCGCTGCCATATGGGGCGAAGGGCGCGTCACGGGCGCCATCTCGCGCCTCCGCAGGGCATTTCGGGTCCGCCGCGGGCGTGCGGAATGACCCCGTGCGCCCCCTGTGCTCCGGCACCGTGGGTTAGGTCACGCTTACTGGCGGTTCCGCTCGGGCATCCCCCGTCGTAGAGTCACTTGACGCGCGACCGAGTTGAGCCGACTCCCCCTCCCCTCCCTGAGGACGGATATCGCCATGCCGCGTCCGACTGCCGCACAGCTCGCCTACGGGTCCGCCACCGTCGTCGTGTCGACGATCGCCATGCTGCTGCTTTCGCAGACGAGTTCGGGGTTCGGGATCGCGGTCATCTCCGCGGCCGCCCTCGCGCTCGGTCTGCTCGTCGCCGTCACCGTGCCGCTCCCGAGGCGCCGGGGCCGCCACGCGGCCCGCCCCGGCTCGGCCGCGGCCACTCCGGCCCCCGCGCCCGCACCCGTCCCCGCGCACCTCCCGTACGAGGACACGCCGACGGCCGCCCGGGTACCCGAACCCCGGACGGCCGCTGCCGAACATCCCGTTCACCACTGAGGGACTACGTGGCGGACTGCACCACCACCGTCTTGGCCACCTTGTCGTGGAGGCCCTGCTTGTACGGCTTGTCCACCAGGATCGAGACGATCAGCGCGATCGGCCACAGGCAGAAGCAGCAGATCAGCGTCGGCAGCCAGAGCACGGCGGCGCGGGCGAGGGACGCGTTGGACTGCGGGACGCTGCCGTCGTTGAGCATCGCGACGCGCAGGCCCAGCGCCTTCTTGCCGACCGTCTGGCCGTTCTTCTTGGTGAACCACCAGTCATAGCCGACGTACGCGACGATCGAGATCAGCGTCATGATCAGGCCGCTGCCGCTGTAGGACCGCGTGAAGACCTCGCTGACGTCCTCGCCCTGGTTCGTCTCGACGGTGTACCGCTTGGTGCCGAAGGCCAGCTGAATGAGGAACAGCGGCACGGCGACGATGATCACGTCGATGACGCGGGCGGCGAGCCGCTTGCCGAAGTCGGCGAGCGGGGGCATCCCCGCGAGCGGATCGGGCATGCCGTAGCCGCCGCTCCCGCCGTACGGGTCCCCGCCACCGCCGTACGGGGGCGGAGGCGGGGGCGGATATCCGCCGCCGCCCGCGCCACCGGGGGGCGGGGGGCCGGGGGGCGGCGAGCCGTACGGCGAGCCACCCGACGGAGGCGTCGGTTCCTGGGGCTTCTTGCGGAACGGGTCTTCCTCCGGCGGTTCGCCCGGCGGCGGCTGGTCGGTACTCATGGCCCGAGTCGAACCCGGCTCCGTCAACCCCGCAACGGGACGGCGTCCATCCGGGGGACGAGCCGGTCCGGCGCCCCCAGGACACCCCCAAGACGCCACCAGGGCGCCCCCGGACAGGGCCTAGCGGGCCACGTACGTCTTCGCGGCCTTGTCGTGCCAGCCCCGGCGGCGCGGGCGGTCCACGAGGCACCAGAGGCTGCCGGGGAGGCCGAGGAAGGCGAACACCAGCCAGCGGCGCAGGGCCGCGCCGACGGTGGGCGGGCGCAGGGTGGCGGCGGCCAGCACCCGCACGCCGAGCAGCTTCTTGCCCGGGGTGCGGCCCCAACGGGCGGTGGGCAGGGCCTCGTAGAAGACGCCGAAGAGCAGGACCGCGCCGAGGACCAGGCCGAGTTGGCCCGCGATGGTCCCGTCGAGCAGCCAGACGGTGGTGCTGCCGCCGCTCGTGCGGGCGGCGTCCACCTTGGCCTGG
Organism: Streptomyces sp. NBC_01546; assembly: GCF_045208355.1. Lineage (NCBI taxonomy): Bacteria > Bacillati > Actinomycetota > Actinomycetes > Kitasatosporales > Streptomycetaceae > Streptomyces > Streptomyces sp. NBC_01546. The sequence goes on along the minus strand of NZ_CP109379.1, from coordinate 5,092,725 downwards.
ACGTGGGCGGTGGCGGCGGGGATCTGGGGCCAGGCGGCCGCGGCCGCGACCGCCGCGAGGACGAGGGAGTCCACGGCGCGGGCCACGGCCCGGCGGACCAGGCCGGCGGGGCGCACGGCGCGCTCGGCCATCCGCTCGAACACGGCCCGCGGTGTGCCGGCGCCCTCTCGACGGGGCGTCGGGGCCTCGGCCCGGGGCTCCGCCGGGGCGGCCTGCTTGGTGGCCGGGGCCGCCGCTCTGGTGGCCGGGATCGACGGGCGCGCGCCCGCGGACCGGGGCGGCCAGGGCTCGGGGCGGACCGCGGCGGGCGGGGGCTCCGCGGCGGCGGGCGCCGACTCGGGCCAGCAGGACGTCAGACCGGACCGGCCGGAGCCGCCGGACCCGCCGGGCGCATCGGGCCATGCGGGGGCCGGAGCCGGAGCCGCCGCCGGAGCCGCCGCTGCCGCCGGGGAGCGGGCCGACAGGATCCCGGCCGCGGCCGACGGCGTACGGGCGAGGGAGATCCCGGCGGCCGGGGCCCGAGCCGGACGCGGGGCTTCCCGCTCGGGCTCGCGTGCCCGCTCGGGCTCGCGTGCCGACTCCGGCTCCGGCTCGGGCTCGCGTGCCGGCTCCGGCTCCGGCTCGGGTTCCGGCTCGGGCGGGCTGCCCCACGACACCCGGTGGTCGCGCGGCCCGCCGAAGCCGGCCTGGTGCACGGGGTCGGCCTGCCACACCACCTGCTCCGCAGCCCGCTCGACGGCCCGCTCCACGGCCCGCTCGGCAGCGTCATCCGCCACCGCCGCCGTCGCCGAGGTCTGGTCCAGGAACACCGGCCCCGTCTCCTCCACGGAGACCGGGACCGGGACCGGGGCCGGGGCAGGGCGGCTCGTACCCGGAACCCAGGCGGCACCGTTCCAGTACCGGACGTACCCGGGGATGGACGGATCGGGGTAGTAGCCCTCGCGGGCCGCGTGCTCGCCGTCACCAGGGGAGGCCGTCAATGTCCCCAACTCCGATCGTGGCTTGAGGCATGTGCAAGGCAGGACCATAGCCAAGAACCGCCCCCCGACAGGTCCGGTAACGGGAGATTGCAAACCTTCGGGCGAACCTCGGGCCATGCGGCTGTTTTCGGTCACCCGACAGAAATCGGCCAACCTTCGATTCCCCGCCCGAAGTCGCGTCATACCCGGGCACACTGCGGCTCTCTCCGGGTGTGGGGCGCGATCCGGCCCCGCGCACCGAACCGAAGTGAGGCCGTCATGCACCACCCCGTCATCGAGCGCGAGCTGGAACTCAAGCTGGTCCTGTCCCCCGAGCGCAGCATCGCCGTACCCGCGCGGCTCCTCTACCTCACGGACGACCCGTACGCCGTCCACATCACCTTCCACACCGGCTCCAACGCCCCCGTCAACTGGACCTTCGCCCGCGAACTGCTGGTCGAGGGGGTGTTCCGCCCGTGCGGCCACGGCGACGTCCGGATCTGGCCCACCAAGATCGACAACAAGGCGGTGCTCTGCATGGCGCTCAGCTCGCCCGACGGCGACGCCCTGCTGGAGGCCCCCGCCGCCTCCGTGTCGGCCTGGCTGGAACGCACCCTGCGCATCGTCCCGCCCGGCACCGAGGCCGAGCGGCTGGGCCTGGACGCCGCGCTGGCCGCGCTGCTCGCCCCGACCCCGGCCGACGAGCTGTGGCTGCGCGACCCCTGGCCGTCGGACGAGTCGGCCGACGGGGAGCTGTGATGCCGGCCGAGGGATCAGAGGGATCAGAAGAGCTTGCCCGGATTCAGCAGGCCCAGCGGGTCGAACGCGGCCTTGACGGCCCGCTGCATCTCCAGCCCCACCGGGCCGAGTTCGCGGGCCAGCCACTCCTTCTTCAGCACGCCCACCCCGTGCTCGCCGGTGATGGTCCCGCCGAGCGACAGCCCCAGCGCCATGATCTCGCCGAAGGACTCACGGGCCCGCCGCGTCTCGGCCTCGTCGGCGGGGTCGAAGCAGACGATCGGATGGGTGTTGCCGTCGCCCGCGTGCGCGCAGACCCCGATGAGCAGGTTCTGGGCGCGGGCGATGGCGGCCGTCCCGTCCAGCATCTCGGCGAGCCGCGAGCGCGGTACGCACACGTCGTCGATCATCGTCGCGGGCCTCAGCGCCTCCAGCGCGGGGAAGGACATCCGGCGGGCCTGGAGCAGCAGTTCCGACTCCGCCTCGTCCTCGGCGGGCACGACGGCGGTGGCCCCGGCGGCCGTGCACAGCTCCCCCACGGCCGCGAGGTCCCCGGGGGCGTGCGGGGTGTCGAAGGCGGCGAGCAGCAGGGCCTCGGTGTCCTCCGGGAGGCCCATCTTCCCGAGCTCGTTGACGGCCCGGACGGTCGTACGGTCCATCAGCTCCAGCAGCGAGGGGGTCAGGCCCGCCTCCATGACGGCGCAGACGGCTTCGCAGGCGGCCGCGACGGAGGGGAACTCCGCGGCCATCGCGAGCTGCCTGGGCGGCGCCGGCCGCAGCGCGAGGACGGCCCGGACGACGATGCCGAGGCTGCCCTCGGAGCCCACGAAGAGCCGGGTGAGGTCGTATCCGGCGACGCCCTTGGCGGTACGCCGGCCCGTGCTCATCAGCCGCCCGTCGGCCAGGACCACGTCGAGGCCCAGCACGTACTCGGCGGTGACCCCGTACTTGACGCAGCACAGCCCGCCGGAGGCGGTGCCGATGTTGCCGCCGATGGTGCACTGCTCCCAGCTGGAGGGGTCGGGCGGGTAGTACAGGCCCTGTTCGGCGACGGCGCGCGAGAGCACGGCGTTGACCACTCCCGGTTCGACGACGGCGATCCGGTCGACGGCGGAGATCTCCAGGATCCGGTCCATCTTGACGAGGGACAGCACGATGCAGCCGTCGGAGGCGTTGGCGCCGCCCGACAGGCCCGTACGGGCGCCCTGCGGGACCACGGGGATCCGTAGGGCGGTGGCGGTGCGCATCACGTGCTGGACCTGCTCGACGGTCCGGGGCAGGACGACGGCCGCGGGGGTGCCCGCGGCGCAGAAGCTGGCCATGTCGGTGGCGTAGGAGGCGGTCACCTGGGGGTCGGTGAGCAGTGCCTCGGCCGGGAGCCCCGCAAGCAGGCTCGTGCGCAGACGTGCGAAGAGGTCGTCATCCATGGGGCCAGCGTGACACCGGGGGCCATCGGTGTGAACACGGCCGCGACCGGCTTCGGACACCTCGGAGAGCTCTTCATATTGACGCACAGTGAGCCCATGGACCGTATCGACCGTATCGACGAGGAATCGTTCACCCCGGCGCCGCCCGTGACCTTCACCGGCCGCAAGACGCTCGTGGCGGCCGCGGTCGCGGTGGTCCTGATCGCGGGGGCCCTGCTGATCCGGCCGGCCCGGACCGGCGACGACGCCCGCCCGCCGGGACCGAGCGAACGGGCCGCGGCGGCGGTCGGGATGGGCGCGCCCGCGGCGGCGGTGGACGTGACGGCGCTGGTCGCGGACCGGGAGAAGTGGGTCGCCGGGCATCCGGACGACGACGCCTCGTGGGCGGTCCTGGGCGCCGCCTACCTGGAACAGGCGCGGCGCTCGGCGGACCCGGCCTGGTTCCCGAAGGCGGAGAAGGCCCTGAAGAGGTCGCTGGAGGTCCGCCCCGCCGAGAAGGGCAACTTCGACGCGATGACGGGCATGGGCACGCTGGCCAATGCCCGGCGGGACTTCGGGACCGGGAAGAAGTGGGGCGAGCTGGTACGGGCGCAGTCCGCGCAGCGGTGGACGGCGTACCCGGTGCTGGTGGACGCGTACACGGGCCTGGGCGACTACAAGGCCGCGCAGAAGGCGATGGAGCGGCTGCTGGAGCTGCGGCCGGGCCTGGCGGCGTACGTCAGGGCCTCGCAGGTGTACCGGGACCGCGGCTGGCGCGAGGACGCGGTGGTCGCGATGGAGCACGCGGCGGGCGCGGCGAAGGCCCCGGCGGAGAAGGCGTACGCGCTGTTCCGGCTCGGGGAGCTGTCCTGGGAGCGCGGTGACCCGGCGGAGGCGCTGCGGCTGTACGAGGGCGCGCTACGGACGGATCCGGCGCAGTCGGAGGCGCTGGGCGGCCGGGCCAGGGCGCTGGCCGCGCTGGGCCGCGGCGGGGAGGCGGTCCGGGACTACCGGATGGCGCTGGGGCGCACTCCGGCGCCGCGGCTGGCGCTGGAGCTGGCGGAGTTGCTGGACGCGCTGGGCCGCGGGCAGGAGGCGCGCGTGCCGTACGACATGCTGGGCGCGCTGGCGGTGCGGGACGACACGAACGGCGTCGACGACGACGTGGTGCTGGGCCTGTACGAGGCGGACCACGGTGATCCGGCGGCGGCTGTGCGGCGGCTGTCGGAGGAGTGGTCGCGGAACAAGAGCGTGCAGGTCGCGGACGCACTGGGCTGGGCGCTGCACAAGACGGGTGAGGACTCGGCGGCGCTGGAGTACGCCACGAAGGCGACCGAGCTGGGGTTGCGCAGCGCCGACTTCGCGTACCACCGGGCGATGATCGAGCGCGGGCTGGGGGACGAGGCGGCGACGCGGCGCCACCTCCAGGAGGCGATGCGCACGAACCCGCACTTCTCGCCGCTGCGGGCGCCGCTGGCGAAGGCGGCCCTGGCGACGATCGGTCAGCCGCCGTCGGGCGGCCCGGAGAACATGCAGCCGGCCACTCCGTGGGTGATGCCGGAACTCCCGAAGGCGGCCAAGCCGAAGCCGGCGGCCGCGCCGAAGCCGAAGCCGTCCCCGTCGTCCCGCTGACGGAGCCCCTCGGCGGCGGTACGGGCCGGCCCCCCGGCGGGAGCCGGGGGGCCGGAGCTCCGCGTCCTACAGGTTGCCGCGCTTCTCCTGCTCGCGCTCGATCGCCTCGAACAGGGCCTTGAAGTTGCCCTTGCCGAAGCCCATCGACCCGTGCCGCTCGATCATCTCGAAGAAGACCGTCGGCCGGTCCTGCACCGGCTTGGTGAAGATCTGCAGCAGGTAGCCGTCCTCGTCGCGGTCGACGAGGATCTTCAGCTCGCGCAGGGTCTCCACGGGCACCCGGGTCTCGCCCGCCCAGTCGCCGAGGGTGTCGTAGTACGAGTCCGGGGTGTCCAGGAAGGTGACGCCCGCCGCCCGCATCGACCGCACGGTCGCGACGATGTCGTTCGTGGCCAGCGCGATGTGCTGGACGCCCGCGCCGCCGTAGAACTCCAGGTACTCGTCGATCTGCGACTTCTTCTTCGCGATCGCCGGCTCGTTGATCGGGAACTTCACCTTCAGGGTGCCGTCCGCGACCACCTTGGACATCAGCGCCGAGTACTCGGTCGCGATGTCGTCGCCCACGAACTCCTTCATGTTCGTGAAGCCCATGACCTTGTTGTAGAAGGCGACCCACTCGTTCATGCGGCCGAGCTCGACGTTGCCCACGCAGTGGTCGATGGCCTGGAAGGTGCGCTTGGCCGGGGGCTCGACCATCGGGCCGACGGCGACGAAGCCCGGCAGGTAGGGGCCGGTGTAGTCGCCGCGCTGCACCAGCGTGTGGCGGGTCTGGCCGTAGGTGGCGATCGCGGCCAGCGTGACCGTGCCGTGCTCGTCCTTGACCTCGTACGGCTCGTCCAGGCCGCGGGCGCCGTGCTCGACGGCGTAGGCGTACGCCGCCCGCACGTCCGGGACCTCGATGGCGAGGTCGATCACGCCGTCGCCGTGGTCGGCGACGTGCTCGGCGAGGAAACGGCCGTGGTCGGTCGTCGCCTTGATGACCGAGGTCAGGACGAAGCGCGCGGCGCCGTTGGTGAGGACGTAGCTGGCCGTCTCGCGGACGCCGTTCTCCGGTCCGGAGTAGGCGACGAGCTTCATGCCGAAGGCGGTGGAGTAGTAGTGCGCGGCCTGCTTGGCGTTGCCGACGGCGAAGACGACCGCGTCCATGCCCTTCACCGGGAAGGGGTCTGCCTCACGCGCGGTGTGGGGGGTGGTGTCGAGGGTCTCAGTCATGACGGCAGAGTCCCGCCGATCCACAAGCTGCGCAATAGTTTCCTATTTGGCTGTACAGACTGCCCAGCTGAGCCGGAGACTGGCTGAAACATCTGTGCACTATGACCACCTCTGAGGACCCCGGAGCGCACTCATGGGAATCGACGACCTCGACGGCCGGCTCATCGTCCTGCTCGCCCGCGAGCCCCGGATCGGGGTCCTGGAGGCCTCGCGCCGTCTGGGGGTGGCGCGCGGAACCGTGCAGGCCCGTCTCGACCGCCTCCAGTCGAACGGAGTCATCCGCGGCTTCGGCCCGCAGGTCGATCCGGCGGCCCTCGGGTACCCGGTGACCGCCTTCGCCACCCTGGAGATCAAACAGGGTCAAGGGGCCGACGTACGGGCCCACTTGGACGGGGTGCCGGAGGTACTGGAGCTGCACACCACCACGGGGCACGGGGACATGCTGTGCCGGCTCGTGGCCCGGTCCAACGCCGATCTCCAGCGGGTGATCGACCGTGTCGTCGGATTCGAGGGCATCGTGCGGGCTTCGACGGCGATCGTCATGGAGAATCCCGTGCCCCTGCGGATCATCCCGCTGGTGGAACAGGCGGCCGAGGACGACAGCCGATAGGGCGATGGGGCGATGGGGCGCCAGGGAGGGGTGAACGAGTTCCAAAGAATCCGTTGCAAAGAAATCCTTGCAGAGAAGTCTTTGCAACTCTACAGTTGAGGCATGCCCGAGAAGCCCGACGCCCAGCCGAACGTCCGCACCCTCGACGCCCACGCCCTGCGCGGCCTGGCGCATCCCCTGCGCATGCGCCTGCTGGCCGCCCTGCGCCAGGACGGCCCGGCCACGGCCTCCCAACTGGCCGAGAGGCTCGGCGAGTCCAGCGGCGCCACCAGCTACCACCTGCGCCAGCTCGCCGCGCACGGCTTCGTCGAGGACGCGCCCGAGCACGGCAAGGGCCGTGAGCGCTGGTGGAAGGCCTCTCACGACGGCACCGCCTTCGACGAGGGGCTGATCCACAGCGACGACGCGGCGACGCGCGGCGCGGCGGACGTCTTCCTGACCGAGATCGCGCGGATCCACACGCAGGAGCTGGACACCTGGCTCGGCACGGCGCACGAGTGGTCCACCGAATGGCGCGGCGCCTCGGACCTCAGCGACTTCACGCTGAAACTCACCGCCGGGCAGAGCCACGAGCTGATTCACAAGATCCACGACCTGATCAACAGTTACCGCGAGCTGCCGCCGTCGGACGACATGGAAACGGTCCGTTTCCACACGCACGTCATCCCGCGCCGCACCGCGGAATAGCACCCTCTCGCGGCCTCTCGCGTCCTTTCGCAGCCTTTCGCAGAAGGAGTCCTGCCATGCACGCCTTCACCCATGCCCGGATCCACGCAGCCCGCACCGCCGAACTGGCCGCCGAGGCCGCCGCCTGGCACCTCGCCTCTTCGGCCGACACCACCCCCGCCCTGCGCGACCGCCTCGGCGAGGCGCTGGTCGCCGCCGGGATGCGCCTGATGCAGCCGGCCCACATCCACGCCCGCCTCCGCCAGCAGCACGCGGCATGAGCAGAGGCCCGTTCACGGCGGTCCTGGCCGCCAACACCATTTCCATAGCCGGGAGTTCGCTCACCCTGATCGGCGTGCCGTGGTTCGTGCTCCAGACCACGGGCAGCGCCGGGCGGGCCGGGATCGTCGCCTTCTGCGCCACCCTGCCCGTCGTCGTCGCCGCGCTCGTCGGCGGCCCGGTCATCGACCGGATCGGCCGCCGGCGGGTCTCCGCGGCCTCCGACCTGATCTGCGCGGTCTCGGTCGGCGCGATCCCGCTGCTGCACTACGCGGGCCTGCTCGAGTTCTGGATGCTGTGCGCGCTGATGGCCGTCGGCGGGCTCGTGCACACCCCGGGCCTGACCGCCCGGTACGTGCTCCTGCCGAGCCTCGCCGAGCACGCGGGCACCACCGTGGCCCGGGCGGCCAGCCTCTACGACGCAGTCTCGCGCGGGGCCCGGATGATCGGGGCCGCGCTGGCCGGCGTACTGATCGCGGCCTTCGGGGCCGAGACCGTACTGCTGCTGGACGCGGTCACCTTCGCGGCGTCCGCCCTGCTGGTCGCCGCGTTCCTGCGCGGGGTGCCGGCCGCTGAACCGCAACGGGCCGCCGGGAAGGTGTCGTTCGCCGGGTACTGGGCCGAACTGGCCGAGGGCTGGGCCTTCCTGACCCGCTCCCGGCTGCTGATGGGCATCACCGTGATGGTGATGATGACCAACGGCCTGGACCAGGGCTGGTCCTCCGTCCTGCTGCCCGTACACGGCGACGCGGCCCTTGGCGGCGCCACCACCCTCGGCCTGATGATCTCCCTCTTCGGCGGCTTCGCGCTGCTGGGCGCCTTGCTCTACGGGGTCTGGGGCGAGCGGTTCCCCCGCAGGGCGGTGTTCGCGGCCGCGTTCCTGCTGTGCGGGGCGCCCCGCTACGTGACGGCCGCCTTCACGGACACCCCGCTGCCGCTCGCGGTGACCATGGCCCTGTCCGGACTCGGCGCCGGCGTGCTCAACCCGATCCTGACCACCGTCGTGTACGAGAACGTGCCGGAGGAGCTGCGCAGCCGGGTCTCGGGGGTGAGCACGGCGGGCTGCGAGCTGGCCATGCCGATGGGCGGGCTGGCCGCCGGTCTGCTGGTCGACGGGTTCGGGGTGACGCGGGCGCTGCTGCTGTTCGGCGGCACCTACCTGCTGACGACGCTGGCCCCGCTGGTCTTCCCGGCCTGGCGCGGGCTGAACGGCACGACAGCCGCCGTCAGCAGGACGGGGCGTCCTCTCCCCGGTTCAGTGCCCGCAGAGCGTTCACGGCATCCGTCAGAGAGGTGACGGGGACCAGCCGGAGCCCCTCGGGGAGTTCGGACTGCGCGTCCGAGCACTCGGCCTTCGGTACGAGGAACACCGTCGCCCCGTCGCGCCGCGCGGCCTGGGTCTTCAGGGCCACCCCGCCGACCGCGCCGACCTCACCGTTCGCGGCGATGGTGCCCGTACCGGCGATGGTGCGTCCGCCGGTGAGGTCGCCACCGCTGCCGTCGCCGTCGAGCTTGTCGACGATGCCGAGGGAGAAGAGGAGCCCCGCGCTGGGACCACCGACGTCGGCGAGGTTCAGCTCGACCTTCACGTCCTTGGGGTCCTTGTGGAGATAGCCGAGGGCGGCGTCCGCGGCGGCCGACTGGGATTTGGCCATTTCTTCCAGATTGTGCTGCTCGATCTCCTTGTCGGTTCCGCCCGAGGAGTAGACGGCCTCCTTGGGCATGACGGCCCGGGAGCTGTCGAACCAGTTGTCGAGGAGATCGGGCAGGTTCACCGTCGTGGAGGGACCGGTGGCCTGGATGGTGGTCATGCGGAGCTGGCCCGCGGTCGGCCGGGTCGGGGCGCCGGCGACCGTGATGACGGGCTTGCCGTCCCGCTCGCCGAGCACGTCGGCCGTGAGCCCCGGCTGGGCGACCACGAAGGGCAGCGGCGCGAAGACGGCGACGGCGAACAGCCCGACCACGGGCACGGCACAGACGGCCAGGGCGGTGGGACGCGGCAGACGCATGAGACGAGAGAGCACCCGGCCAATCTATCTGCCCGCCCACCGATCCCAGCCCGGCCCAAACCCAGCCCCGCCGGCGTTTGAGGCGCGGGGTCCGGGGCGGAGCCCCGGCAACGGCGCCGCGCCCCGGCCCCGAACCCCGCCGCGCGGTCAGCGAAGGGCCGTCAGCGAAGGGCGTCCGCGACCTCGCGCGCCGCGTCGACGACCCGCGGCCCCACCCGCTCCGGCACCGCATCGGCCAGCATCACCACACCGACGCTGCCCTCCAGCCCGGTGATCCCGACGAGCGGCGCTGCAGCGCCACTGGCGCCCGCCTCCAGCTCCCCGTGGGTGAGCGTGTACCCGGGTTCGATCAGGGCCCCCTGACGGGCGGCCAGAATGGCCCGCCCGGCGGCCCCGCGGTCCAGCGGGTGGCGGAAGCCGGCCCGGTAGGCCACGTGGTAGTCCGTCCAGGTCGGCTCCACGACGGCGACGGCCAGCGCCTCGGTGCCGTCGACGAGGGTCAGGTGCGCGGTGGCACCTATGTCCTCGGCGAGGGACCGCAGCGCGGGCAGGGCCGCCTCGCGTACGAGCGGATGCACCTGTCGGCCCAGCCGCAGCACCCCGAGCCCGACCCGGGCCCGGCCGCCGAGGTCACGGCGGACCAGGGCGTGCTGCTCCAGGGTGGCGAGGAGCCGGTAGACCACGGTGCGGTTCACACCGAGGCGGTTGGAAAGCTCGGTGACGGTCAGACCGTGGTCGGTGTCGGCGAGCAGTTTGAGGACTCTGAGCCCTCTGTCGAGAGTCTGGGAGGTTTCCGCGGTCACGACGCCTCTCCCTCTTTCGGTGGGCGGCGGTGACTCTCGGGGTGGAACGCCGCCGGTCCCGCGGCGGCGCACGGAGAGGCCGCCGGTAGCGGCCATGGCACCGGCTGCGCTCCCGCGGCGGCGCTGCCACGGTGCGTTCGATGCGGGGACAGTAGCGAGCAGGTCCGCTCAGCGGAAGGGCTCGTCCAGAATCCGGGCGCGTGCTACCGCTTTGTGCCGGTTCTTGATCGACCTCGGTGTCAATTCGTGACCTCGTTCCCTCCAAGAGCTCTTTACCCCGCCATTACTCTGATCCTGTTCAAAGCGACGCCGACCGGCTCCGGGGGGAAGCGGTACACGTGAAGCCCAAGCGGCCGGGAACGCGAACGGGGCCCGCGCGCACCTGCGCACGGACCCCGATTCACACGCTGCGGGCAGGACTCGCCGCGATCACCGCATCCGGGTGGCCCACTCCTGAACCTTCTTGATCCGCTCGCGCAGCTGCCCCGCCGTCGCCTCGGCGCTCGGCGGCCCGCCGCACACCCTGCGCAGCTCCGTGTGGATCACCCCGTGCGGCTTGCCGCTCTGGTGGACGTACGCGCCCACCATCGTGTTCAGCGACTTGCGCAGCTCCAGCAGTTCCTTGTGCGAGACCACGGGCCGCCGGTCGGCCGGCAGCTCCAGCAGGTCGGCCTCCGCGTCCGGCTTGCGCCGGCTGTGCGCGATCTGCCGCGACTGGCGCTTCTGCAGCAGCATCTGCACCTGGTCCGGCTCGAGCAGCCCGGGGATGCCGAGGTAGTCCTGCTCCTCCTCGCTGCCCGGGTGCGCCTGCATGCCGAACTCGGCGCCGTCGTACAGCACCCGGTCGAAGACGGCGTCGGACTCGAGCGCCTCGAAGGACATCTGCTCGTCCTCGCCGGTGTCCTCGTCCTCCTGCCGGTTCGCCTCGTCCATCTCCTTCTCGGACTCGGCGTACGGGTCCTCCTCGCCCTGCTTCTTCGGCTTGTCGAGCACGTGGTCGCGCTCGACCTCCATCTCGTTCGCGAAGCCGAGGAGGTAGGGAATGGTCGGAAGGAACACGGACGCGGTCTCGCCACGTCTGCGCGATCGCACGAAGCGCCCGACGGCCTGGGCGAAGAACAGCGGGGTCGAAATGGTCGTGGCGTACACCCCGACCGCGAGCCGGGGCACGTCGACGCCCTCGGACACCATCCGGACCGCGACCATCCAGCGGCTGCCGTCCGCGCTGAACTCGTCGATCCGCTTCGACGCGCCGGTGTCGTCGGACAGCACGACGGTCGCCTTGCTGCCCGTGATCTCCCTCAGCAGCTTGGCGTACGCGCGCGCGGAGTCCTGGTCGGCGGCGATGACCAGGCCACCCGCGTCCGGGATGCCCTTCCTGACCTCCGTCAGCCGCTGGTCGGCGGCGCGCAGCACGTTCGGCATCCAGTCGCCGCGCGGGTCCAGCGCCGTGCGCCAGGCCTGCGAGATGGCGTCCTTGGTCATGGGCTCGCCGAGCCGGGCGGCGATCTCGTCGCCCGCCTTCGTCCGCCAGCGCATGTTGCCGCTGTAGGAAAGGAAGATGACGGGCCGGACGACACCGTCCCCCAGGGCGTTCCCGTATCCGTAGGTGTAATCGGCGGACGACCGCCGGATCCCGTCGTTCCCCTCCTCGTACGTCACGAAGGGGATGGGATTGGTGTCGGACCGGAAGGGCGTACCGGTCAAGGCCAGGCGCCGGGTCGCCGGGTCGAAGGCCTCCTGACAGGCCTCGCCCCAGGACTTCGAGTCGCCGGCGTGGTGGATCTCGTCGAGGATCACCAGGGTCTTGCGCTGCTCGCAGCGGTTGCGGTGCAGCATGGGCCGTACGCCGACACCCGCGTAGGTGACGGCGACGCCGTGGTAGTCCTTGCTGAGCGGCCCGGCGGAGTACTCGGGATCCAGCCGGATGCCTATCCGCGCCGCCGCCTCCGCCCACTGCTTCTTCAGGTGCTCGGTCGGCGCGACCACCGTCACCTGCTGGACCACGTGGTGGTGCAGCAGCCAGGAGGCGAGGGTCAGCGCGAAGGTGGTCTTGCCGGCGCCGGGCGTGGCGACCGCGAGGAAGTCCCGCGGCTGGGTCTGGATGTAGCGGTCCAGCGCCCCCTGCTGCCAGGCACGCAGCGCACTGGCGGTACCCCAAGGGGCACGGCCGGGGAAGGCGGGTGAGAGGTGGTGGGAGGCGGTAGTAGTCACGGTCTCCGGTTCGTCGCTCTCGGCAGTCGTACGTAGGACAACCGGGCCACCTTACCGGGACGGGCCCGCCCCTCGCGGAGGGACAGGCCCGTGACCTCGCGCGGTGCGGCGAGCGTCACATTGCTTCGTGCAGCGCCCGCAACCGCCCGGCGATCCGGCCGATGTCCCCCTCGTCTCCGGACGCCACGTCGATGACCAGCCCGTACGCGAGATCCTGGTCGACGCCGCCGGTATCGACGCCGTTCACGGCGAGAAAGGTGGCGGCGGCGAGCCAGGCCGTGCGCTTGTTCCCGTCGACCAGCGGGTGGTTGGTGGCGAGGCCGTGGAGCAGCGCGGCGGCCTGCTCGTACGGATCTTCGTACACGGGCGTCCCGAACATCCGAGCACGAGGCCGGTGCACGGCCGACTCGAGCAGCCCGGGGGCCCGCAGCTCGACGGGCTGGTCCTGGGCGAGGCAGGCGAGCCGGGCCAGGTCGAGCACTTCGACGAGGGTGAGGTGCCGGGTCATTCGCCGAGCCGCTTCAACAGCCCGGCATGCTGCCCGGCAAACCGCCCGGCGGCTCCCCCGACCCGCTGCCGCTCGGCGCCGGAAAGCCCGATGATCAGCTCGTCCCTACGGGGAGCCCAGCGGGGTCCTTTTCAGCCCCGCCGGCGTTTGAGGCGCGGGGGTTCGGGGGCAGCGCCCCGGTCCTTCAGCCCCGCCGGCGTTTGAGGCGCGGGGTCCGGGGCGGAGCCCCGGCAACGGCGCCGCACCCGCGCACTCACACCCCGCCTTCGGGAGCGTGCAGCCGGGTCGCGACCCACGCCCCGACCAACGCGACACAGGCCATCGGCAGAAACACGACGACGAACGCCCCAGGATGCGAAGCCGTGGCCCCCGAGGCAGCAACGGCATGGCCGGCCCCCACCGCACCACCCCCCAGCGCGGCGAACGCGGCGCCCCCGCAGGCCAGCAACACCACATTGGCCAGCGCATCGGAAATCTGCAGCGCGGCGGAGTTCGCCCCGGCCTCCTCCGGCGCCGACAGCTTCAGCAGCAGCACACTGGTGGAGCCGATCACCAGCCCCATCCCCAGGCACCCCACCGCCCAGGCCAGCGCCAGGGTCCACACCGGCACGGACTCGATCAGCACGGCGGGCGCCGCGGCGATGGCGAGGGCCACCATCACCATCCCGCCCACCATCAGCCGTTCCCGGTACGGAGCCATCCGCCCCTTCGACTGGACCCACGAGCCGCCCGCCCACGTCAGCCCGCCCAGCGCCAGCGAGAACCCGGCCAGCGTGGGGCTCAGCCCGCGCTGGGTGACCAGCATCAGCGGTACGAAGGTCTCCGCCGCGATGAACGACCCCGCCGCGACCCCGCGCAGCAGCACCACCGACGGCAGCCCGCGCCGCGCCAGGTAGGTCCCGCGCGGCAGCAGCCCCAGCACGGCGGGCACGAGCAGGGCCACGCCGGCCACCGCCGGCAGCAGCGACAGCCACCGCAGGTCCTGGGCGGCGTACTGGAGCAGCCCGGCGCCGACCGAGATGCCGAACGCCAGCCGGATCCGCCGCCGGTCGAAGGCGACGGGCGCCGCGTCCACCGGCCCGGAAGCGCTCCTGCGTATCTCGGGCAGGGCGACGACGAGGGGAACGACGACGAGGACCGGAATCCCGAGGAACACCCAGCGCCAGCCGAGGTGTTCGGTCACGGTCCCGGAGGCCAGCGGGCCGACGATGGACGGGACCACCCAGCTCGCGGCGAAGGCCGCCATGATCGCGGGCCGCAGCCGCTCCTCGTACGCCCTGCTGACCACCACGTACAGGGCGACGATCACCAGCCCGCCGCCGAACCCCTGCACGGCCCGGCCGAGTACGAACAGCCCCATGACCCCGGCGGTCCCGGAGACCACGAGCCCCGTGGCGAACGAGGCGATCCCCACGGTCAGCGGCCGCAACGGCCCCTGCCGGTCGGCCCACTGCCCTGACAGGACCATGCCGAACAGGCTGGTCGTGAAGTAGGCGGAGAAGGCGAAGGCGTAGAGCCCGATCCCCTCCAGCTCCCGCGCGGCGACGGGCATGGCCGTCCCCACGGCGGTGGCCTCGAAGGCGATCAGAAAGACGACGGAGATGATCCCGATGCTGAGCGTCCGGTACGCGGGCCCGAGGATCCCGCCCTGCGAGGGGGGCGGGAGCGGCGCGGCTATCTGGGGCACACGGGGTTCAAGGGCACTCATCGCCCCAGGGTAAGGGGCGTGCCCTGGTTTGGACCCTGTCAATTCGACGGATCCCGCCTAGTCCATCGGACCTAGGACCTAGAACCATGAACGCGGCATGGCAGTCACATTGCACCCGCCGCCCAACCCTTCCCCCACCCCCGGACCCCCCGTACGGTCGTGCACATCACCACCCCACAGCCGTGTGCCCGAGTGGTTGAGGGACTCGCCTGCAAAGCGAGTTACGCCGGTTCGATTCCGGTCACGGCTTCGCGGCAGGCCGCTCAGGAGAATCCTGAGCGGCCATTGCCGTGCCGGGCAACCGGCCCGGCGCGGGCCCGGCTGTTCCGGGTCCGCTCCGTGGCTGCCCAGCGGGCGTGCTCCCCGCTAGGCCCCGCAGCCTGTCTGCTGCTTGGCGGCTTCCAGGTACTTCGCCATGAGCGTGGTGAACACAGGGCGCGACGTGCCGGGCTTCATGTGCTCCACCGAACCCCCGAGGGTCAGCAGCAGCTCGAAGGAATCAGTGGGGCCATTGCAGGTGAGCGCGACGCGGGCACCCGTGTTCCACACGATGCCCTTGTCTCCCAAGGGCAGTGCATCCGCTGCGGGCTGGTTCGGATCGGTGGGCGGCCAGGTGAAGTGCTGGCCCAGTGGTTGGCGCGTGGCCGATACGAGGAGCCGCGGCTGGCCGTCGACGTCCACGTTGCAGGTTGCCGAGCGGCGGTCCGCCGACAGCTTGACGTCGGCCGGCGAGGTTTCGTTCACCGTCTTGCCGGGCCCCATCAGAGGCGCAAGATCGGTGGGCGTGAAAATGCCGAAGCAGGTGCGCTCCGGCAACCGGGGGGCAGGGGCCTTCCCCGCCTCCGCACAGCCGGCCAGCGCGCCCGCGGCGACGAGGATCGCTATGGAGGCATGAGCCGCGCGCATCAGGAGCCGCCGTTGGACGTGACGACCTGGCCTCGACCGACCGCATGCGCGTTGGCCGTCTCTGTCGACGCCACGCCCGCGAGGGCATCGATGGTCCGCTGGCTCATGCCCGTTCCCTCCACCGCCTTCCGAACCGATTGCGCCGCCGACTCGCCTGCCTCAGTCTGCGCATTCGTGTAGTCGAGCACCGCCTTGTGATCGGCCTCGCCCGTCTTCTCCGCTTGGTCCTTCTTGGCGCGCTCCACGACACCCTCCGTGATGTCCTCCTGGAGCCACTCCACGACGTCCCCGGCGAGCGGCACCATCTCCAGGTATTTACCACCGGCCGCGCTGATTCCGCGGTTGATCCACTTGGCGTTGTCCTCGACGCCCTTGACGTATTCCTCCGCCTTGTGTCCGTTCTCGGCGAACGTGCCTTCGGCCCGAGCCTCGGACAGGATGCCGGCGATCTGGCCGCCGGGGTGCACGACGCTCTTGATCGCCGCGTCCAGGTCCTCGTACTCGGTCCGGTGCGCGACGACGTCGTTGATGAGGGTGGTCGTGAACGCCCGCTGGGAGTTGGTGATGGCGCCGTACGCGTCCGGGTCCTGCCCCACCGCCCCGATGAAAGCAGCCATGTCGGCCTTGTGGAACTCGGCCATCACACCGTTGGCCTTGATCATCCGACTGCCGTTCTCCGCCGAGGCCTGCAGGTCCGGCATGTATTCGGCCGCCATCTGGCCGAAGTGGCCTGAGAGCCCCTTCAGCGGACCGTCCGGCTCGCCCGGCTTCGCGGCTACCAGTTCCGGCTTGTCGCCGATCTTCTCGACGACGCGTTCCATGACCGCCGTCATTTCCTTGGTGTGCGGCACCGGCTTCGCGTCCTCGTCGCCCGCCGCGCGGCCGCTCACCGCCGCCTCCAAGGCGCCACCGAGAGCCTCCTGGGCCGGGCCCGCTCCACCGTAGGGGTGGTCCGGGGTCCGGTCGAAGCCGTCGGCCCACGACTCCTTGTCGAGCATGTAGTCGACCATGCCCCGGGCCTTGCCGTGCTGGCCGTCCACGACCTTGTCGGCCGTGGTGACGATTCCGTCGCCGTTGCTGTCCTGGCGGACTGGCTCGTTGAAGAAGGCCGTCGCCGCGTCAGGGTTGTGGGACATCGCGTCCATCAAGCCCGTCAGCGGGTAGAAGCCCCGACTGCCGTCCTTGTCCTGGCTGAGCACTGTCTTCGGGTCGTACGGGGCCCCGTGCTCCCAGGCCTTCGGGTTCTCGCGGTCGAAGGCGACCATGTCCCGGCCGACCGAGGTCAGGAAGTCCTTGTCGTACTTGCCCTCGTGGAGCAGCGCGCCCAGCGCCTGGTAACCGTAGATCTTGCTGGTCAGATCGCCGGTGACCTGCATCTCCTTGCGGCCGGCCTTCATCAGGTCGGTCGTCCACGCCGCGTCCAGGTAGTTCGGCGAGCTCTTCTGCGTGGCAAGCCCCAGCATCGCGCCCATGTCGTTCTGGATGTTGCCGACCATCGCCAGGCGGTCCTTGCCCGCCTCGCCCAGGCTCGACGCGTCGATGGACAGCTTCGCGTACGCCTCAAGCGTGCCCTCGGGGCCGAGCTTGCGGTAGAAGTCCGTCGAGAAGTCGGCATCGTTGCGGTTGTCGTCGAGCAGGTCCTCCAGCTCGCGCAGCGCCTCGGGGTTGCGGGCCACCCCGCCCTGTTCCTTGCTGAGCTTCTTCATCAGCTCGGCCGCGCGGTCGGCCTGTTCGCCGTCCAGGGTGGTGTACTTCGGCGCGGTGAAGTTGTGGTCGTCCGAGACGTTGGCGCGCAATGCGCGGGCCAAGGAGTCGTCGGCGTCCGCGCAGTCCTCGACGAGCCGGTCCACCCTCACCTGCCAGGCTTTGCGGTTCTCTTCCTGCTTCCGCCTGAACTCGGGGTAGTCCGGGTCGTGCCGGGCCGCGTACTCGGTCTTCGGGTCCATCGGGATGGCCGAGACCTTGCCGGCCGCGTCCACTCGGAACCCGGCGGCAGGCGCCTCCTCGTCGACGGCCTTCTTCAGCGCGTCCCGAGCCGTCTTGATGGTGGTGTGGGCGTCGCTGAGGATCTGGTGGACGCCCTTGGCTTCCTTGGCCGCGTCCTCGAACTCCTTGGCCGTCTTGGCGACGAACTCCCGCCCCACGCTGGCGGTGACCCCGTTCCACTCGGCTTTGTCGGCCTTCACCTTCATGCCGTTGCGCGCCACCTCGGCCAGCTCGTCCAGCTTGTCGACCATCGCCTTCCAGTCGGTGACGGCCGTCTGGAGCTTGTCCAGGGGTGCGTGCATCACGTTCTCGTACGTCAGCATGCGGGCGCCTACTTGAGGTAAGAGTTGATGGCTGAAGCCGTGAAATCGGCTTGGAGTTGCTGCTCGTCCTTGGCGTGGGAGGAGAGCGAGTAGTTCAGCCCGTTGGAGATGATGGCGCAGGCGGACACGAGGGTCTTCACCTGGCTCTCCCAGAGGGTGTTCGCCTTGAGCAGCGCCGCCCCGCTCGCGAAGTTCTCCTTCGTGAGCGCGCCCGCGGCTTCGGCGGTGGCGGTCGCGGCGTGCTTGCCGTCCGTCTGCAGGCGGGTGTGGAGCTTGTACGCCTCGGAGCCGATGGCGCCGATGTGGTCCTGATTCAGATCGAGGTCGCCGCCGCCACCGCCGCCGCCCGGATCGACGGGGACCTGGTTGAGCCGCATGGAGACGTTGGCGGCGGCCGTGGCGCGTGCCGCCGACCACTCCTCGTCGAACGACATCGCGTGAACTCCCTTGTCAGGTGCGGTCAGCGGTAAGCAGCTAGCGGTTACGGCGTACGACGACGGCCGTGACGGCCCCGCCGATCAGCAGGCAGGCTCCCAGCCCGAGTGCGATCCAGGGAAGGAGGTTGCCGTCGTTCTTGTCTTCGGCGGCCTGGGGCGCCGGCTTGGGCGATGCCGAGTTGGGTGCCTTGCCGTCCGCCGAGGCCGAGGGGGACTTGGCCGCCTCCTCCGCCCCCAGGTCGGGCAGCGGCCACACGTTCGCCGGGCCGGGGTCGCCGGGGGTGGGGAGCGCGATGCGGGGGCGGACGACGCCGTAACCGACGAAGTCGTTGCGCTGGGAGCCGTCGGTCGGCTTGCCCGCGGTGTTCAGGAGGACCCGGAGCACCTGGTTGTTGGTCCAGTCGGGGTGCGCGGACCAGAGCAGGGCAGCGGAGGCGGAGGCGAGGGCGCTAGCCGCGCTCGTACCGGTACCCGTGCAGATCCCCGTCTTACCTGTACAAGCGGCGATGATGGCATTGCCTGGTGCAGACAAGTCGACCTGCGGCCCGTGCTGCGAAATCTTGAGGGCCTCACCCTGCGCGTCAACTGCACCCACACCGACGACACCAGGAGTCGCACCGGGGTATGCGATCTCGTTGGTCGAATCGCCCGAGTTTCCGACGGCAGCGAAGATCAACTTACCCTTGGAAAGGGCGTACTTAACCGCAGCAGCACGCTCTTGGTCATCCTCTGGCCTGCCCGGCCTGCCCTGAGAAATGTTGATGATCTTGGCATCGGAGTCTGCCGCGTACCGAATAGCAGCAGACCAAGACGGGGTCGTCGCCGCCTCCAGCATGTCAGGCACACGGATGGGGAGAATCTTGGCACCGGGTGCGAGCCCAAACGCGCCGTCCCCGCCAGGCCCCTTCCCCGTTCCCGCGATGGTTGCAGCCATACCCGTACCGTGATTTGTGAGGTCAGTACGCTCGTCCCCAGCGCTCCCGGTCACGAAGTCCTTACCGGCAAGCACTTGGCCCTCGAGCTCCGGCACTTTACCGATACCACTGTCGATCACGGCGACGGTGATGCCTTTGCCGGTACTGATCTTCCAAATTTCGTCGGCTTTCATGGCGTCGAGATGCCACTGCTTCGACCGCACGGTATCCGCGTGGGCCGGAGTCGCGGCGACCCCGGCCAGCAGCAGACCCACCAGGGCCGAGGTCGCCTTACGCATGCGCATCCCGTGCAATGTCCGTTCTGCTCAGTCGATCACCGGCGGAACAACACGACGGTTGCCCTGCCAGGTCTCTTCGTCCTCGGCCAGGTAGTCGGGGCGTTCACCCCCATGGTCATCGCGTCGGCCGCCCAGAGTGCGCGCACCCGCGCCAGCGTGGCCCATGGGACCCGCACCGACACCACCGGTGTTGTTCCGCACGAGACCCGAGCCGCCCTGGGTGAACGGCGTCGAGCGACCGCCCGTCGCAGGCTGACGCCCGCCGACGATACCTCCCGGCTCCGAGGCCAGCCGACGGCCCCCGGCCGGGCCACCCACGCCACCGTGGGCACCGCCCATGCCGCCGCCCATCGGTCCGTTCATGCCACGGCCGGCATGCCCAGCTTCAGTGCCGATGACCGTGCCGCGCGGAATGCCCGAGCTGGGGCCGGTGGGGTTCACCGGGCGGCCGCCCATGATGCCGGGGTCACGCGGGGGCAGGCCGATTTTGCCGAGGGGACCGTTCGTACCCGGGATCGGGCCTCCGGGCGGGAAGCCGCCGGGGCCGATGCCGGGGATCGTCTTCATGCCGCCGACCGGCGGCAGAGTCACAGGCGGGACGAGGCTAACGGGCGGGGGACCGCCGGGGCCTGTGGGCAGCGGGCCGGCGGGCGGAGTCGTCACCGGAGACAGGGGCGGATTCGGGAGCGTGGTGACGGTGTCGAGGTCCACGTCCACGTCCCGGTCCGGGGGCACCGGCACGGGCGTCGTCGTCGGGAAGGTGTTGTCCGACTGCGGCTGGCGTCCGGGGACCAAACCCGGTTCGTTCGAGCTGTCGCTGCTCGGCGGCGAATAGGACGCGTCCGTGAAGCCTCTGCGGTCGGGCGTACCAGTGCCGCTGGTGCCGCCGTCCCGCGCAACATCCTCATACGGGAGGTAGTCAGACGGAACGAACACCCCCGGCGGCGGCGGGAACGTCGGGATCTCCGCCTTGTTCATCTGCGTCGAGGACTGCTCGTACGACTCAGCAAGGGCCTTCATCAGCTTCACGGCCTCGGAGTGGTCCGCGTTCAGCTTCGAGTTCGCCTCTTGGCGGATCTGCTGCGAGTCCGGGTCGTTGTGGAACTTGCGGGCCGCTTCCAAGTTTGCGGCGGCGTCTGTGTCGTAGGCAGGCATCTTCGATGCCTCGACCATCTTCTGGACGGCGTCGGTCAGCCACTTGGAGCCCTCGGCGCTGTACTTGCTCAGCCGGAGCGTCGCGTTGCCCGCCCGGCCCACCCAGTCCTGGAAGGCGACGGCTGCTTCACCCTCCCAGCCGGTGACACGGTGGTTTTTGAGCTTCTCCGCGATCTTCGCGATGTCGTCGGAGGCCTTCTTGAGCTGCGCGGCCCTCGTCTTCGCCGTCTCCGGGTCCAGCGAGGCGATCATCGCCTTCAGCTGCTGGTGCGTGTAACCCTCGAAATCCGTCGCCATCAGATCGTACCGCCCGTCCCGTTGCCGCCATACGGGTCCCGGTCCGGAACGTAGCGTTCCTTCGCCTCCTTGGCGATGGCGGCCATACGACGCTTCGTCTCCTCGTCCACGTCCACGTAGCCCTTGCCCGCCGTCAGGATCGCGATGCCCAGGCCCTCGATCTGATCCGCCAACCCCTTCGAGAGCTTCTCCAGCTCCGTGATGACCGTCGTGTACGACTTGTAGAGGGCGTCGGCCTCGGGGAATCCCTTGCCCAGCGAGCCCTCGCGCAGGGTGCCGTGGGCCAGCTTCTTGTGGTCCGCGTCCGATCCGCTCAGCTCTTCGAGCAGGGCATCGACCATGCCCCTGTATTCCTTCAGCGTGTCATGCTCGATCTTCAGCGCCGCGGCCCTCGACTGCGCCGCCGCCTGCGCCCGGATCGAATCCGCCAGACCCGCCGTAAGGCCTGGTCCGAACAGACCTCCGTTGTCCTGTGCCACGATGGCCTCCCCGACTCCCCGTCCCCGTTCGCACGCGCGCGTACGCAATCTCACCGATCACTGTAGCGACCAGCACCGACAGCCCCAACTCCCGGGTTGCAGGTGCAATGCGGGTCACACGGTCACGAGTTGGGCGCTGCGACCGCCGCCGATGGCCGGATCGGGAGCCTGTTCACCGGGCGGCCCGTGGCCGATCGGACCGCCGAGGCTACCGCCGCGGGTGCCGTCACCACCGGGATCGCGCTCGCCGCCTTCGCGCCGAAGGGGGCCACCACGTCCCGTTCCTCGACCAGTTTGACGATGCGGACGGTCGGGGCGTCCAGCGACGTCGGCAGGGCGTAGCCCGTCAGGTCGGGGTGGCGGACCAGGCCGGAGACCGTGCGGAGGTTCTCCGTCAGGGCCGCGCCCACGCCCTGGGTGACGCCCGCCTCGATACGGGCTTCCAGCTGGCGGGGGTTGAGGACGCGGCCCACGTCCTGGGCCACCGCGAGCTCCACGACCCGTACCGAGCCCAGCTCGATGTCCACGTCCACCACCGCGCGGATCGCGCAGAAGGCGAGGCCCACGAAGGCGTCGCCCTGGCCGTCCGCGTCCAGGGGTTCCGTCGGGTGGGGGCGGCACTGGGCCGTCGCCCAGAGTTCCTTGCCTTCTATGGCCTCGGCGACCGTCATCGAGAAGGCGCCGTCGTACGACGTGATCCGGCCATCCGTGATCTGCAGCAGCTCCGTGGACATGCCCAGCTTGTGGGCCATCGGCTGGAGGAGCTGGGTGCGCACCATCTTGGCCGCGCGCTCCACCGCGCCGCCCGACACCCACGTGTGGCGGCCGTGCGCCGACGGGCCGGCCGGCGGCTGGTCGGTGTCGACCGGAGCCGTCGTCACCTCGTCGACGCCCAGCACCTCCTGGACGATCTGGCGGGCCAGCGTGGCGAAGCCCTGGCCGGTGTCGACCGCCGCGCAGATGACCGTCGCCACGCCGTTGACCACCTTCACGGTGGCCGTCGACACCTCGTCGGCGCCCTCCGCGCCCAGCATGTGCACCATGCCGACGCCGTACCCGACCCCGCGCCGCACCGCGCCCGGCTCGCCCGCGCCCTCGGGGCCGCCCGGCAGCAGCCACTCGTCCTCCGGGGTGTCCTTCGGGAGGGCGGGCAGCTCGAAGTCCCGTACCGCACGGACCAGTTCCGCCACCGGCGCCGGGCAGGTCACCGTCTGGCCCGTCGGGAGGAGGTCGCCCGTCGCCAGCGCGTTGCGCAGGCGCAGTTCGGCGCCGTCGATGCCCAGGGCGGCCGCGAGCTTGTCCATCTGCCCCTCGTACGCCGCGCACACCTGCATCGCGCCCTCGCCCCGGACGTGGCCCGACGGCGGGTTGTTGGTGCGTACCGCCCAGCCCTCCACGAAGGCGTGCGGGACGACGTACGGGCCGCAGGCGAAGGCCACCGCCGCCGCCAGGGACTCCGAGGACGCGTCGGCGTACGCGCCAGCGTCCATCAGGATCTGGGCCTCGACCTTGACCAGGCGGCCCTCCGCGTCCGCGTGGTGGCGGTAGCGCAGCAGGGTCGGGTGGCGGTGGGTGTGGCCGAGGAAGGACTCCTCGCGGGTGGCGGCCAGCTTGACCGGGCAGCCCGTGCGCAGGGCCAGCAGGCCCAGCGGCAGCTGGAAGGCGGCGTCCTCGCGGTCCGCCGTCGCGCCCGGCACGCCGGTGACGACGACCCGCACGCGGTCCGGTTCCAGGCCGAAGCAGGCGGCCGCCAGGTCGCGGTCGGTGTGCGGGTCGGTGGAGGCGGTGTACAGCTCCACGCCGCCGTCGGGCCGCGGCACGGCCAGCCCGGCCTCGGCGCCGATGGGCGCGGGGTCCTGGCGGCCGATCCGGTACAGGCCCTCGACGACGACCTCGCCGGTGGCCTCCGGGTCGCCGTAGCGGAGCGGGATGTGCCGGATCAGGTTGCCGTCGGGGTGCAGTGCGGGGGCGCCGAAGGACTGCTCGGGGTCGGTGACCGGGTCGAGCAGCTCGTACTCGACGGCGATCGCGGCGGCGGCGAGCCGGGCGGTGTCCGGGTGGTCGGCGGCGACGGCGGCGATGGGCTCGCCGTGGTGGCGGACGACGTCGTGCGCGAAGACCGGCCGGTCGGCGATGCGGCGGCCGTGCGTGGTGGCGCCGGGGACGTCGGCGTGGGTGACGACGGCGCGTACGCCGGGCATCTCGGCGGCGGCCGAGGTGTCGATGGAGAGGATCCGGGCGTGGGCGTGCGGGGAGCGCAGCACGGCGGCCCACAGGAGGCCCTCGGCCCACAGGTCGGCGGCGTAGGGGAAGGTGCCCTCGCTCTTGGCGCGGGTGTCGGCGGCCGGGACGGACGCTCCGATTCCGCTCGGTGCCCGCTGCTCGGCGGCCGCTGCCTCGGCGTCCGCCGCCAGGGCGGTCACCGTGGTGTTCACCGTTGTCGTCGCAGTCGCCGCGTCCTGCCCGCTCACGCCGTGCCTCCGTGGTGGATGCCGCCCTCGCCGGGCGCTGCCTGGTGCGGAATGCGGGGCTCCTGCGTCACCGGAGCGTGGGCTCCCTCGGCCGCCGTCGCCTCGCGCTCGGCCACGACCTCGCGCACGGCGTCGATGACCCCCGCGTAGCCGGAGCAGCGGCAGAGGTTGCCGCACAGGGCCTGACGGGTCTCCAGCTCGCTGGGGGCGTGATTGCCCTCCAGCAGGTCGTGGATGGTCATGGCCATACCGGGTACGCAGAATCCGCACTGCACCGCACCCGACCTGCACAACGCTTGCTGCACGTCCGAGAGTTCCCCGCCCGTCGCGAGACCCTCGACGGTACGGACCTCGCTCCCCGCGGCCGTCGCGGCGGGCACCAGGCAGGAGGCGACGAGCCGGCCGTCGACCTGCACGGCGCAGGCGCCGCATTCGCCCTGGGAGCAGCCGTCCTTGGCGCCGGCGAGGCCGAGGCGCTCGCGCAGCACGTAGAGCAGGGACTCGCCGATCCAGGCCCCGGTGACGGGACGGTCGGCGCCGTTGACGCGCAGGACGTAGGAGGCCTGCGGGTGCTCGTGATGGGTGACACGGGCGACGGCCTCGGCTGCCGCCTCGTCTTCTTCGTACGTCGGCACCTCGGCCGGGAAACCTCCGGCGGTGTCCTCGGCCGGGGGTGCCACAGCGATGTCGGCGGTGTCCCCGATCGGCGTGGACCCGGCCGGGATCACGGCGGGTGCCGGCCCGGCCCCGGCAAAGCCGTGCCCGTCCGTACCCCCGGGCTCCGCGAACGGCCCCTCGGACGGCCCCGCGAAGGGCCCCGTCTCGGCCACAGCCTCGGGCTCCGCCGCCTCGGGCTCCGGCTCCGGCTCGGGCTCCGGCTCCGGCTCCGGCTCCGCCTCAGGCTCGGCAGCCGCCTCGAGCCTCGTTCCGCCGAACAGATCCAGGCCGCCGGAAGCCACCGGGTGCGGCCGCTCCTCCTCGACCGGCATCGCCGCCGGACCGTGCGCGGCCTCGATGTCGTGCGGGGCCGGGTGCACCGGCTCGCCCGCCTCCGGGAGCGGGGTGCCCACGCCCGGGCCGCCCAGCACGCGCGGCCCGCGCCGCGGAGGGGCCGACCCCGGGCCCGCCGAGCAGCCGCTCGGCGGCCGCCGCGGAAGCCACGGCGTCGTCCGTGCCCGGCAGCATTCCCGGCTCCGGCTCCGGCTGCTGCGCCTGCGCCGCGTAGTCCGGGTGGTTGGCCCACGGCGCCGCGGCGCCGCCCGGCAGCGTCGCCGGGGCCTGGCTCCAGTCGGCGGCCCACTGCCCGGTCGACGAGGCCTCGTCGGGGAACCGCCACTCCGCCGTCGCCCCCGGATCCCGGTCCGGCTCCGGCTCCGTCTGAGCCTCCGGCTCCACCTCGGCGAACGCCGCGGCCACCGATGCCGGAATCGGGATCGAGGCCGGAATCGGCCCGCCGACCGGAGCCGGAGCCTGGGCCGCGGCCGGAGCCGATGCCCCCGCCTCCGGCCACTGCACCGGGATCGTCCACGTACCCGTGGCCGCCGGATCCGTGCTGGCCGAGCCGAGCGGCACGATCATCGGCGGCGGCACGTACCCGTGCCCGGGCGCGGCGAGGGGCTCGCCGGTCCCCAGCGCGTCCAGCATGTCCTGCGGCAGCTTCACGAAGGCCGTCGCGTCGGAGTCGTACTCGGCGCCCTGCGGCACCGGCTCCCAGCCCCAGCTCGCCGTACCGTTCCCCTGGGTCACGTTCTCGTTCTCGTTCCCGCTCATGAGGTCAGCGCCCTCCCCAGGGCCCTGCGCGCCAGCACGGCCACCGTCCGCCGCAGATGCAGTACACCGGGGGCCACCGGTTCCCCCTGGTCGGGCACGCAGGCGGCCGCGACGTACTCGCCGAAGGCCTCCAGTGCCTCGGGAGCCAGACTCCGCTCCCCGTCCCAGTCGATCAGAGAGGCCACCCACTGCTCGGCCTCCAGCGGGCGCAGCGGCATCGGGGCGACCGCCCCGATCGCGCAGCGCACGCCCCGGCGCGCGGGATCCAGCACCAGCCCCACGGACGCCACCGCGCGCCCCGGTCCGGTACGCCCCGTGGCCTTGAGGAACACCTGCGGCGCGTGCAGCAGCGGCACCCGGACGAAGCCGATCAGCTCGCCGGGCCGCAGCATCTCGCGGCCGGCCAGCAGGTGCGACACGGGGATCTCGCGCGATCCGGCCGGGCCGACGATGACGAGTACGGCCTCCAGCGCGGCCAGCACGGGCAGTGCGTCGCCCGTGGGCGCGGCGGTGGCGATGTTGCCGCCGAGGGTGCCGGCGTTGCGGATCTGCGGGGGCCCGGCGGCGCGCGCGGCGGCCGCCAGCGCGGGGATCAGAGCGGCGAAATCCGGCCGTCCCATCCGCGCGTGGGTGAGGCCCGCTCCGAGCAGCGCGTGGCCGTCCTGGTACTGCCAGCCGCGGATCTCGTTGATCCGCCCCAGGCCCACCAGCGCGGCGGGCCGCAGCAGCCCGGCGTTGACGGCGGCCATGAGGTCGGTGCCGCCCGCGACGGGCACGGCGGCGGGCATGGCGGTGAGTGCCGCCACGGCCTCGTCGAGCGAGGTCGGCAGCGTCACGGACTGCGCCGCCTGCGGTGCGTGCGTGGTCAACCCAGCTGCCCCTTCCCGATGTCCCGGTCCCGGCGCTCACGCCTGTTCCGCCGTACGGTACGTGCTCACCTCCGGGAGGTGGCAACTCTGGCACATCTTCCCGGACGCCCGGCGCGAGGGTAGGCCGGGCGCCCCCTCGCCCGCAGCCCGCCCCGGACGCTCCCTGCCCCGCCGCCGCCCGGACCCGCACACCTCAGGCCGATCGCCCGTTTTTCCCCGTATCACCAGAAATCCAGCCAGAGTTCCGGTTCTGGTTGTCACACGTTCGGGGGCGTTCCTTCCTTCGGCCGCCCGAGCACCCCCGGGCGCCGCTGCCACGGCAGCGGCCCGCCCGGTGGCCGGTAACCGACCCCGAGCGCGTCCAGCCGCGCGTAGTGCGCCGCCATCCGCGTCTCGAACCGGGCGAAGTCGCGCTCCTCCGGAGCGGGCTGCCAGGACCACACCACCTCGGCGAACGCCGCCAGCCGCGGGAACACCTGGTAGTCGACGCGGCCCTGGTCCTCCATCACCTCGGTCCACACGTTGGCCTGCGCGCCGAGCACATGGGCGGCCGCCTCGGGCGACAACTTCGGCGGAACCGGCTCAAACCGGTACACGTCCTCCAGTGTGCGGACGTACGCGATGGGCATCGGCTCCTCGGCTCCGCCCGCCTGCCGGTAGTCCAGGTAGACGTGCTGCTCGGGGCACATCACCACGTCGTGCCCCGCCTCGGCGGCGGCGATCCCGCCCCTGTACCCCCGCCACGAGGAGACGGCCGCCCCGGGCGCGAGGCCGCCCTCCAGGATCTCGTCCCACCCGATCAGCCGCCGCCCGCGTTCGGCGAGCCAGGTGTCGAAGTGCCGGATGAACCAGGACTGCAGCCCGTCCTCCCCGTCCACCCCCAGCTCGCGGATCCGCTCCTGCGCGGCGGCGGAGGCCTTCCACTGCGCCTTGGGGCACTCGTCCCCGCCCACGTGGACGAAGGGCGAGACCTCGGCGGGGAACAGCTCAAGGAGTTCCTCGAAGACCCCCTCGTAGAACCGCAGGACGGCCTCGGTCGGCGCGAGCACGTTCTCGTTGACGCCCCAGTCGTCCCACACCTCCAGCGCCGAGGTGTCGACCACGTCCGCGTTGCCCAGTTCCGGGTACGCGGCGATCGCGGCCTGCGAGTGGCCCGGTACGTCGATCTCCGGGACCACCCGGACGTGCCGCTCGGCGGCGTACGCGACGATCTCCCGGATGTCGTCCTGCGTGTAGTAACCGCCGTGCGGGGTCTCGTTCCACAGCGGCGAGGCCCGGTGGCCCCACCGGCTGCGCGCCCGCCACGCGCCGACCTCGGTCAGCCTCGGGTAGCGCTTGATCTCGACCCGCCAGCCCTGATCGTCCGTCAAGTGCAGGTGCAGCACGTTGAGCTTGTGCGCGGCCAGCAGGTCGATGTACCGGAGCACCCCGTCCTTGGGCATGAAGTGCCGGGCCACGTCGAGCATCAGCCCGCGCCACCCGAACCGGGGAGCGTCCGCGATCCGTACGTACGGCACGCTCCAGGTGCGGCCGGGCAGCGGGGCCTTGCGGTACACGTCGGGCCCCAGCAGCTGACGCAGCGTCTGGACGCCCCAGAACAGCCCGGCCTCGCTCGCGCCGGTCAGCTCGACGCCCGCCGCGTCGACGGTGATCCCGTACGACTCGGGCGCCGCCCCCTGCCCCTCCCCGGCCTCCGGGTCGATCCTGAGCCGTATCTCGGCGGCCGCGGCCGGCTCCGCGCCCGGCCCCGCGGCCGGCAGGCTCCAGCCGGTGGCGTCGCCGAGTTCGCGGCGCAGCCGGCGCGCGGCGCCCTCGCAGCCCGGCCCGGCGGCGAGCACCGGCTCGGGCCCGAACTCGAAGCGGAGCCCGCCCTCATGGAAATCGGCGACCCGGGGTGCGGGGATCAGGTCCATGCGTCAGCCCTTCGCAGCAGCCTGTTGCGCCCTGCGCAACGCCCGTTCCGCAGAGTGCTCGTCGCGCTGACCCTAGTACGCCGAAGGCCCCCGGGGTACGCCGATGCGCACCCCGGGGGCCTTGGTCCTGCGGCGGAAAGGCCGGACTACTTGTCCTTGCCGCCCTTGTCCTTGTCCCCGCCGGGGCCCATGGACTCGTAGATCTCCTTGCACATGGGACAGACCGGGTACTTCTTCGGGTCCCGGCCCGGCACCCACACCTTGCCGCAGAGCGCGACGACGGGGGTCCCGTCGAGCGCGCTCGCCATGATCTTGTCCTTCTGGACGTAGTGGGCGAAGCGCTCGTGGTCGCCGTCGCCGTGGGACACCTGTGGCGTCGGCTCTACGAGGGTCCCCGTACCAGTCCCGCGCTCGGGCTCAAGAGTGCTCATAAAAACCAGGGTACTGAACGCGGCGGTGGTCAGTTGAGCGACGGGTCGTCCGGATAGGTGGCCACCATCGCGAGGTCGCTGCGCTGGCGGCGCAGGACCGCCCGCCACAGCCGCTCGGGGTCCGGAAACGACACGTCACCGGGCTCGGAATCCACGACGTACCAGGCGCCGTCGCCCACCTCGTCCTCCAGCTGGCCCGGGCCCCAGCCCGAGTAACCGGCGAAGATCCGCAGCGAGCCCAGCGCCGCGGCCAGCAGTTCCGGCGGCGCCTCGAGGTCGACCAGCCCGATCGCCCCGTGCACCCGGCGCCAGCCGAGCGGGCCCTCCTCGCCCGGGATGACCGCCACCCCCAGGGCCGAGTCCAGTGCGACGGGACCGCCCTGGAAGACCACTCCCGGGTCGCCGGCCAGGGGCGCCCAGGGCAGCAGGATGTCGCCGACGCCCACCGGGGTCGGCCGGTTCAGGACCACGCCGAGGGAGCCCTGCTCGTCGTGGTCGAGCAGCAGCACCACCGCGCGGTCGAAATTCGGGTCCGCGAGGGCGGGGGTGGCCACGAGCAGCCGCCCTGTGAGGGAGGACACCTCGGTCATGCCGCCATGATCCCGCACAATCGCCCGTTGCGGGGACCCGGCGGCGAGATCGGATCGCCCGCAGCTCAGGGCGCACGGCAGCAGGAGGGAGGGCGCGCGGACGGCGCGAGCGGAACGCAACACTCCGCCATGTGGTGGGTACGGAGGGTGTTGTACCGAATTCATGACAGTTCCAGGGCCGCGTCAGCCATACAAACAAAGGGGTCGGGACCCTTACTCTTTTCCCTGGCCCCCTGCCCACCCCACTCCGGAACGCGAGATTCATGACCGGCACAGTCAGTGACGATGTACTGCTTGTCCACGGCGGCACCCCGCTTGAGGGCGAGATCCGTGTCCGCGGTGCGAAGAACCTCGTGCCCAAGGCCATGGTCGCCGCTCTGCTCGGCAGCGAACCCAGCCGGCTGCGCAACGTTCCCGACATCCGTGACGTCCGGGTCGTGCGCGGGCTGCTCCAGCTGCACGGGGTGACGGTCCGTCCCGGCGAGGAGCCGGGCGAGCTGGTGCTCGACCCGACCCACGTCGAGAGCGCGAACGTCGCCGACATCGACGCCCACGCGGGCTCGTCGCGCATCCCGATCCTGTTCTGCGGCCCCCTGCTGCACCGCCTCGGCCACGCCTTCATCCCGGGTCTGGGCGGCTGCGACATCGGCGGCCGGCCGATCGACTTCCACTTCGACGTGCTCCGCCAGTTCGGCGCGACCATCGAGAAGCGCGAGGGCGGTCAGTACCTGGAGGCCCCCCAGCGCCTGCGCGGCTGCAAGATCCGCCTCCCCTACCCGTCGGTCGGCTCGACCGAGCAGGTGCTCCTGACGGCCGTGCTGGCCGAGGGCGTCACCGAGCTCAGCAACGCCGCCGTGGAGCCGGAGATCGAGGACCTCATCTGCGTGCTGCAGAAGATGGGCGCGATCATCTCCGTCGACACCGACCGGACCATCCGGATCACGGGTGTGGACCGCCTCGGCGGCTACAACCACAAGGCGCTCCCGGACCGCCTGGAGGCCGCCTCCTGGGCGTCCGCGGCCCTGGCGACCGGCGGAAACATCTACGTGCGCGGCGCGCAGCAGCGTTCGATGATGACCTTCCTGAACACCTTCCGCCGGGTCGGCGGCGCCTTCGAGATCGACGACGACGGCATCCGCTTCTGGCACCCCGGCGGCCCGCTCAACGCCATCGCGCTGGAGACGGACGTCCACCCCGGCTTCCAGACCGACTGGCAGCAGCCTCTCGTGGTCGCCCTGACGCAGGCCTCGGGCCTCTCGATCGTCCACGAGACGGTCTACGAGTCCCGGCTCGGCTTCACCTCGGCGCTCAACCAGATGGGTGCTCACATCCAGCTGTACCGCGAGTGCCTGGGCGGCTCGGCCTGCCGCTTCGGCCAGCGCAACTTCCTGCACTCGGCGGTCGTCTCCGGCCCCACCAAGCTGCAGGGCGCCGACCTGGTCATCCCCGACCTGCGCGGCGGATTCTCGTACCTGATCGCGGCGCTGGCGGCCGAGGGCACCTCGCGGGTCCACGGCATCGACCTGATCAACCGCGGCTACGAGAACTTCATGGAGAAGCTCGTGGAGCTCGGCGCGAAGGTCGAGCTGCCGGGCGGCGACCTCGTCTGAGCCGTTCGCCGGCGCAGCGGTACCGGCCCGTCAGGCCGTCGGACCGTCAGAAAGCCCCCCTGAGGGCCCGCAAGGGCCTCAGGGGGGCTTTCTCGTGGCCTCAGAGGGCCCCTTGGTGCCTTGGGGCCCTCAACAGGCCGTGGGGCTCAGCAGGGCCCGTGGGCCGCAGCAGGCTCCTGGGGCTCGACGCATGCTCCTTGGGTTCGGCGGCAACCGCCGGGCCCGGCACGGCCGAAGGGCGGCCACCCCGCCGGGGTGGCCGCCCTTCGCCGTACTGCTGCCGTTCCAAAGGCCCGTGCGGCCTTCGGCGCCGGGGCAGGACTACTTGCCCTTGGCGGCTTCCTTGAGCTTGGAGCCCGCGGAGACCTTCACGCTGTAGCCGGCCGGGATCTGGATGGGGTCGCCGGTCTGCGGGTTGCGCGCGGTGCGAGCGGCACGGTGGGTGCGCTCGAAGGTCAGGAAGCCGGGGATGGTGACCTTCTCGTCGCCCTTGGCGACAATCTCGCCAACGGTCTCGGCGAGCGCGGCCAGAACGGCGTCGGCGTCCTTGCGGGTCACCTCGGCGCGCTCGGACAGAGCGGCCACCAGCTCACTGCGGTTCATGTTGTACTCCCGTGTTCAACTTGCCTTAGAGGCGTGAGATCGAAGCCGATGCTGCCAGGGCCCTCGGACAGTCCCCGGACCCGGGTCTGAACGTCAGACCCTCTCGCCCGGTTACGCATCCTGCCCCCACCAGCGGCGGGAAAGCCAATCCGGCACCCGCCGGGGTCACACGAAAAGCGCCACAGTCACCCCTCGGTGACGCTCCGTCCACGCCCTCGCCCGCACGCTGCTGCGGACCGCGGACCTCGCGGGCATCCCCGCAACCCTAGAGGCGGCCCGCACGGCCCGCATCTCGCGACGCGCCGGGATCAGGCGCCCGTGAGGGCCGTCACAGACGGCCCTCACGCGCCTCGAACCCCTCAGGCCGTGGTGGCGGCCTTGCGGACGGCTCCGGCGACGGCGCCGGCGACCTTGTCGTTGAACACGGACGGGATGATGTAGTTCGCGTTCAGCTCGTCCTCGCCGACGACGTCGGCCAGGGCGGTCGCCGCGGCCAGCATCATGTCGGTGTTCACCGTCCGGGACTGGGCGTCCAGCAGACCGCGGAAGACACCCGGGAAGACCAGCACGTTGTTGATCTGGTTCGGGAAGTCGGAGCGGCCGGTGGCGACGACGGCGGCGGTCTGACGCGCGACGGCCGGGTCCACCTCGGGGTCCGGGTTCGCGAGCGCGAACACGATCGCGCCTTCCGCCATCGCGGCGACGTCCTCGCCGGAGAGCACGTTCGGGGCCGAGACGCCGATGAACACGTCGGCGCCGACCACGGCCTCCTTCAGGGTGCCCGTGTAGCCCTCGGGGTTGGTGTTGTCGGCGATCCAGCGCAGCGGGGAGTCGGGGGCCGCGTCGACGAGGTCGGGGCGGTCCGCGTGCACGACACCGTGGATGTCGGCGCTGACGGCGTTCTTGACGCCCGCCGCGAGGAGCAGCTTGAGGATGGCGGTGCCGGCCGCGCCGGCGCCCGACATGACCACCTTGACGTCGCCAACTGCCTTGCCCACGACGCGCAGTGCGTTGGTGAGCGCGGCGAGCACGACGATCGCCGTGCCGTGCTGGTCGTCGTGGAAGACGGGGATGTCCAGGGCCTCGCGCAGCCGGGCCTCGATCTCGAAGCAGCGCGGCGCGGAGATGTCCTCCAGGTTGATGCCCGCGAAGCCGGGGGCGATCGCCTTGACGATGGCGACGATCTCGTCGCTGTCCTGGGTGTCGAGGCAGATCGGCCAGGCGTCGATGCCGGCGAACCGCTTGAAGAGGGCCGCCTTGCCCTCCATGACGGGCAGCGCGGCCATCGGGCCGATGTTGCCCAGGCCCAGCACGGCCGAGCCGTCCGTCACGACTGCGACGGAGTTGCGCTTGATGGTGAGGCGGCGCGCGTCCTCGGGGTTCTCGGCGATCGCCATGCACACGCGGGCCACGCCCGGGGTGTAGATCATCGAGAGGTCGTCACGGTTGCGGATGGGGTGCTTGGACGCCATCTCGATCTTGCCGCCGAGGTGCATGAGGAAGGTGCGGTCGGAGACCTTGCCGAGGCTGACGCCCTCGATCCCCCGCAGCTTCTCGACGATCTCGTCCGCGTGCGCGGTGGAGGTCGCGGCGATGGTGACGTCGATCCGGAGCTTCTCGTGGCCGGAGGCGGTCACGTCGAGGCCGGTGACCGAGCCGCCGGAGGACTCCACGGCGGTGGTGAGCTGGGAGACCGCGGTTCCGCTCGCGGGCACTTCCAGGCGGACCGTCATCGAATACGAGACGCTGGGCGCCGTTGCCATGGCCGTGTTCCTCTTCTGTCCCTGGTTCGCTGTACACACAGGGCCCGGCACACCGCTGGCGTGGCAGGACCTGTTGTCCGATCGTCCCACCTACCCGCCGGTACAAGGTAACCAGCTACAAATTTCGGAAGAACACTTCCACCATACGAGATATCGGGGGTCCGCGGAATGGTGGGTCCATACAAAACAGGTCCGCGCCCCCCACTGAGTGGAGGGCGCGGACCTGGTGATGCATACGTATAAGACACCGACCCGCCATGCTCGCCTCGCGGCAAGTGGTCGCTCTAAGCGACGAAGGTTGGGCCCGGGGGCTTGGATCGAGTCGGTGCCTTCACCAGGCTAACAAAGGATCGCCGAATGCGGTCCCCCTCCCGGCAGCCGGTTCCGCTCACCACGCTCCTGGCCGCGGACCATACGGCCGTACGGCCGGGAGACCTTACGGAAGCAGCAGTTCCGGCACCCCGGACGCGTCCGGCTTGTCCCGCCCCGCCGAGACCACCGTGAGCTGCTGCGTCGCGCGCGTCAGCGCCACGTACAGCACCCGCAGGCCCGCCGGGGACTCGTCCGCGATCTCCGCCGGGGAGACGACCACCGTGGCGTCGTACTCCAGGCCCTTGGCCTCCAGGCTGCCCAGCGCCACCGCCCGCTCGCCGAGGTCGGCGAGCCAGCCCGCGGCCTCCGCGCGCCGGTCCATGGCCACGACCACGCCCACCGTGCCGTCCACCTGCTCCAGCAGCCTGCGGGTCTCCTCCCGCACCGCCGTGCCCAGATCGCCCTTCGCGGCCGTGAAACGGGGCTCCAGGCCCGTGGAGCGCACCGCCGACGGCGGCTCCATGCCGGGCATCGCCAGGCGCAGCACCCGGGAGGCGACCTCGGCGACCTCCGCCGGGTTGCGGTAGTTCACCGTCAGCGTGAAGCGCCGGCGCGGCCGGGACCCGAGGGCCTCGTCGCGGGCCGCGGCCGCCTCGTCCGGGTCGGTCCACGAGGACTGCGCCGGGTCGCCGACCACCGTCCACGTGCCCGTCCGGCCCCTCCGGCCCACCATCCGCCACTGCATCGGCGTCAGGTCCTGGGCCTCGTCCACGATGACGTGCGCGTACTCGGTGCGTTCCGCCGCGAGCCGCTCGGCCCGCTCCCACTGGGTCTCCTCGCGGGTCGGCATCAGCTCCTCCAGCCCGCTGAGCTGGTCCAGCGGGTCCATCTCCCGCCTGCGCTTGGGGCGCGCGGGCGCGCCGACCAGCTGGAGGAGCTCGTCCAGCAGCGCCACGTCGTGCACCGACAGGGGGCCCTTGCCGTCCGGGCCCAGCCGGCGCAGGGAGCGCGCCAGCTGGCGGGTCTCGCGCGGGTTGAGGTCCCGGCGCGACCAGCGGCCGAGCTTGCGCTCGTCGGCCATGGCGGCGAGCACCGTGCGCGGGGTCAGCTCGGGCCACCAGGCGTTCAGGAAGCCGATGAAGTCGTCCTCGGTGGAGATGTCCTCGTCGAAGGCGGAGCGCAGCTCGGCGGCCAGCTCCGGGTCGCTGTGCCGGCCGGCGCCGCCGGACTTCGCGTACAGCGCGTCGAGCAGCAGCTTGCGGGCGCGCGGGCGCAGCATGTTGACGGGGGTGGTGGCGCCGAGGATGTTCTGCCGGATCCGGTTGAGCTCGTCGGCCTCCAGCTCCTGGCGGC
Organism: Streptomyces sp. NBC_01546; assembly: GCF_045208355.1. Classification (NCBI taxonomy): domain Bacteria; kingdom Bacillati; phylum Actinomycetota; class Actinomycetes; order Kitasatosporales; family Streptomycetaceae; genus Streptomyces; species Streptomyces sp. NBC_01546. The sequence goes on along the minus strand of NZ_CP109379.1, from coordinate 5,057,500 downwards.
GCCCGAAGGCCACGACCCGCAGCCGGTCGGGGGCGTTGCCGAGCTCCAGGGCGCCCCGTACGGCCTTGCGCAGCACCTTCAGCATCCGCGAGGAGCCCTTGATCCGGGCCACGGCCGGGTCGTCGTACGTGGTCGCCTCGGCGCCGTCGACCAGCGAGCCCAGCGCCCGGATGGCGACCTGGCCCTCCTCGCCGAGCGAGGGCAGCACGCCCTCGGTGTACGCGACGAGCAGCGGGGTCGGGGAGACGATCAGGATGCCGCCGGAGTAGCGGCGCCGGTCCTGGTAGAGCAGGTAGGCGGCGCGGTGCAGGGCGACGGCGGTCTTGCCGGTGCCGGGCCCGCCCGCGACCTCGGCGACGGAGGCGGCGGGGGCCCGGATGACGAGGTCCTGCTCGGCCTGGATGGAGGAGACGATGTCCCGCATGGAGTGCGTACGGGCCCGCCCGAGCGCGGCCATCAGGGCGCCGTCGCCGATGGCGGGCAGCTCCTGCCCGTCCAGGAACGCGGTGACCTCGGGGCGCATCAGGTCGTCCTCGACGCCCAGCACCTTGCGGCCCTTGGAACGGATGACGCGGCGGCGCACGACGCGGCCGGGCTCCTTGGGCGTGGAGCGGTAGAACGGCGCGGCCGCCGGGGCCCGCCAGTCGATGACCAGCGGCGCGTAGTCGGAGTCCAGGACTCCGATGCGGCCGATGTGCAGCGTCTCGGCGATGTCGGCGGTGAGGTCCTCCCGGATCGCGTCCTCGGCGGGCGAAACGGAGGTGTAGGCGCCGTCCGCGCCGCGCTCCCCGTCCTTGCCGAGCACCAGGTCGATGCGGCCGAAGAGGAAGTCCTCGAACTCGTTGTTGAGCCGGTTCAGGTGGATACCCGCCCTGAAGACCTGCGCGTCGCGCTCGGCGAGGGCACCGGGGGTGCCCACCTGACCGCGCTTGGCGGCGTCGTTCATCAGGAACTCGGCCTCGTGGATCTTCTCCTCGAGGCGTGTGTACACCCGGTCGAGATGCGTCTGCTCGACCGCGATCTCCCGATCTCGGACGGAATCCGCCGTGCTGTCGACAGCGGCATTCTGCGCGGCCACCAAGGCCCCCTTCTGACGTGCATGGGCGACCGTCAACCGTACGCGAATCGGCACCCTGTCCGCACGCCCGTTCCGGAACCGCTGCACGGAACCGCCTACACGGACCCCCCGGCCAGGACCCGGCGGCGGTGCCGGGCGACGCGCTCCCGGTTGCCGCACAGCTCGCTGGAGCACCAGCGGCGCCGGTGGCCCCGGGAGGTGTCCAGGTAGACCCGGGCGCAGCCGTCACCCTCGCAGGCCCGCAGCAGGGCCCGGTCGCCGGGGTCGGTCAGCAGCTCGACGGCGTCCCGGGCCACGGCGGCGAGCAGGGCCCCGCACTCCACGCCGCCGCACAACTCCCGTACGAGGTGGCCTTCCTGGTCCCGAACGGCACACAGGCCCGGGGGTGGCCCGGCGGCCAGCGCGTTGACCCGGGCCAGGGCCCGCTCGTCCGGTTCGCCGCCGTCCAGTTCCGCCCGTACGAGGGTCTCCACGTCGGCCCGCAGTGACCGGAAGGCCTCGGCCCAGTCCGGGCCGACCCGGGCGAGCGGCGTCCGGTCGGGCACCAGCCCGGCCCCGGCGAGCCACAGCCGCAGCTCGTCACCGTCCGGGATCCCCTCCTGAGGGGCGAAAGTGGCCACCAGGTCCAGGCAGACCCGGCCGGAGTCGAACCGCATGCCCGTCACCGCCTCGCGTCGTGGGGCGCCCCACCAGAGTGCCGCCCCCCGCCGCCCAGCGGAACCCCCCGAGCGGGTGCGGGGGCCGCCGGGCGGCTAGGCCCTGTCCGGGCGGACAGGACCTAGCGGCCGGGTGGGTCGTCGTGCAGCAGGCGCTGGAAGAGCCGGTGGTCGCGCCAGGCCCCGTTGATGTGGAGGTAGCGCGGCGCGACCCCGTACGCCTCGAAGCCCGCCTTCGCCAGCACCCGCTGCGAGGCCGGATTGTCGAGCAGGGTCCCGGCCTCCACCCGGTGGAGGCCCACCTCGTCGCGGGCGACCCGGCACACCTCCTCCAGGGCGGCCGTGGCCAGACCCTTGCCGTTCCAGTCCTGGTCCACCCAGTAGCCCACGCCACCGCTGCACAGCGGGCCGAGCGCGATGGAGCCGAGGTTGATCGCGCCGACGGGCGTGCCGCCCACGGCCTCGACCAGCACGTACGGGACCATCCGCCCGGCGTCCCGGTCCGCGAGCATGCCCTCGATGCGGGCCCGCTGCCCCTGCTCGGTGTAGAAGTCCTCCGGCCGGTCCGGTTCGAAGGGCGCCATGTACGCCCGGTTGCGCGCGTAGGCCCCGGCCAGCCCGGCGGCGTCGCCGGGCTCGAGGCCCCTCATCTCCACCCCGTCAATGATCATTGCCGCACGCTAGCCGAGGAGTTCCCCACCCGTCACGGGGCGGGCACCTCCCCGTACTTGGCCTCGCCGCCCGCGTCCAGCGACAGCCGGTACCCCCGCTTGACCACGGTCTGGATCAGCTTCGGCGCCCCCAGCGCCACCCTGAGGCGGGCCATCGCCGTCTCCACGGCGTGTTCGTCGCGCCCCGCCCCCGGCAGCACCCGCAGCAGCTCCGCCCGGGCCACCACCCACCCCGGCCGCCTGGAGAGCGCCCGCAGCAGGGCCATCCCGGCCGGCGGCACCGGCCGCAGCTCCGCGTCGACCAGGACCGCGTGCCCGCGGATCTCCAAACGGTGCCCGGCCACCGGCAGCACCCGCGCCCGGCCCGGCAGCTCCTGGCAGAGCAGCTGCACCAGCGGGCCCAGCCGGAACCGCTCCGGCTGCACGGTGTCCACCCCCTGCGCCTGCAGCGGCACCGCGGTCACCGGCCCCACGCACGCGGACAGCACCCCGCCCCGCAGCGCCTCCAGCACGGATTCCCGTACTCCGCGCTCCTCCGCCCGGGACAGCAGCGAGGCCGCCGCCGGCGCCGAGGTGAAGGTCATCGCGTCCACCGCGCCGCCCACCACCGCGTCCAGCAGCCGGTCCAGCGGCGCGAGGTCCTCGGGCGCCATCCACCGGTACACCGGGACCACCACCACCTCGGCCCCGCCGGCCCGCAGCGCCTCGACGAAGCCCGGCAGCGGCTCCCCGTGCAGCTGGAGGGCGATCCGCCGCCCGGCCACCCCGGCCGCCAGCAGCCGTTCCAGTACCTCGGCGAGCGATTCCGACTCCGGGGACCAGGTCTCCACTAGCCCGGCGGCCCGGATGGCGCCCTTCACCTTCGGTCCGCGCGCCAGCAGTTCGGTGGTCCGCAGCCGCTCCAGCAGCTCCTCGCCGATCCCCCACCCGTCGGCGGCCTCGATCCAGCCGCGGAACCCGATCGCGGTGGTGGCCACCACCGCGTCCGGCGCGCAGCCGATCAGCTCCTTGGTGGCGGCGAGCAGCTCGCTGTCGTCGGCCAGCGGAACGATCCGCAGCGCGGGCGCGTGCAGCACGGAGGCCCCGCGCCGGCGCAGCAGGGCGATCAGCTCGTCGGCCCGCCGCGCCGCGGTGACTCCGATGGTGAAGCCCGCAAGCGGGCCGGTCTTGGTGTCGTCCATCGTGACCTGCCTTGTGACGCATGGGGGCCGTACGGGTGGACCGAGCCTGCCAAGGTGGCGTGTCGGACTCGGTTCACCCGTATTTCGCCGCGGTTACACCGACGTGAGCTGCGGTTTCGCTGAGGCCCCGGCCGTCTGGATCACCGCGGCCGCGGCCGGCCGGCGAAGGTATACCGCCCACGTGACGGCGCAGCACACCGCGTAGAAGCCGAGGAAGGTGACGAAGGCGGCGGTTCCCGACCCGGAGGTCTTGAAGGCCTCGCGGAAGACGAGGTTGATGCCGAGTCCGCCGAGTGCGCCGACCGCGCCGATCAGCCCCATGGAGGCGCCGGACAGCCGCCGCCCGTACGAGGCGGCGTCCTCGCCGCCCATGCCGCGGGCCAGCGCCTTCGCCTGGAAGATCCCGGGGATCATCTTGTACGTGGAGCCGTTGCCGAGCCCGCTCAGCGCGAACAGCGCCACGAATCCGACCAGGAACACGGGCAGCGACTCCCGTACCGAGGCGAGGATGACGACCGCGGTCGCGGCGCCCATCGCCACGAAGGTGGCGAGCGTGATCCGCGCCCCGCCGAACCGGTCCGCCAGCGCCCCGCCCACCGGCCTGATCAGCGAACCGAGCAGCGGCCCGATGAAGGTCAGCGAGGCCGCCTGGAGCGGGGTCCGGCCGAACTGCGTCTGGAGCACCAGCCCGAAGGCGAAGCTGTAGCCGATGAAGGACCCGAAGGTGCCGATGTAGAGGAAGGCCATGATCCAGGTGTGCGGCTCGCCGACCGCCTCGCGCACCGCGCCGGTGTCGTTGCGCACGGGGGCCAGGTTGTCCATCCGCAGTGCCGCGAGCACCGCGGCGATCACGATCAGCGGTATGTACGCGGCGAGCAGCAGCCGCGGGTGCCCGGCCCCGGCGGTGCCGATGACCAGCAGCGCGGCGAGCTGCACCACGGGGACGCCGATGTTGCCGCCGCCCGCGTTCAGCCCGAGCGCCCAGCCCTTCTTGCGCAGTGGGAAGAAGGCGTTGATGTTCGTCATCGACGAGGCGAAGTTCCCGCCGCCGACGCCGGTCAGGGCGGCCACGGCCAGGAAGGTGCCGTACGAGGTCCCGGGCTCCATGACCACCAGTGCGGCCACGGTCGGCGCGAGCAGCAGCAGGGCGCTGACGATCGTCCAGTTCCGGCCGCCGAAGCGGGCGACGGCGAAGGTGTAGGGGATCCGCACGAGGGCGCCCACCGCCGTCGCGGTCGCGATGAGGAAGAACTTCCCGGCGGGGTCGATCCCGTACTGCGGTCCCATGAAGAGGACCATCACGGACCACAGCGACCAGATGGAGAACCCGATGTGCTCGGAGAGCACGGAGTAGATCAGGTTGCGGCGGGCGGTCCGCTCCCCCGTCTCCTGCCAGAACGTCTCGTCCTCGGGGTCCCACCGCTCGATCCAGCGGCCCCCCTTGCGCGGTGCGGTCGTACCGGTCATCACACGCCTCCACAGCTGTCGCGTCCGTGGTGGCGATCGTAGGAACGGCGCGTTTCGGCCCCGGTCCCCGCCGGATGACCGCCGGGAAACCTTGCTCTCACCCGGCACCGGGGCCGTGTGTGAGCCGGGCGGGGACCCAGCTTCCGGGCGGCGGTTCGAGCCATCCCCGCTCGGCGGCCAGTGCGCCGGCCGCGGCGTGCAGGGCGTCCAGTCCGGGATGACCGAAACCCCGCCGCCACACCATCGACAGCGGGGACAGCGGCACGGGGTCGGTGAGCGGGCGCTTCACGCAGCCGGGCATGTCGAGGAAGTCCACGGTCACCAGGACCGGATTGCCGGTCTTGGTCATCACCCGGCGGAACTCCTCCTTCCCCATGGCCACGGGGGCGGGCGGCGCCATCTCGATCCCGCGCCCGGCGAACAGCTCGCGCGCGAGCCCCGTCCACTCCAGGGTCCGCGGGTTCCCGGCTCCGGCGTACACGGTCTCGCCGGCCAGCGCGTCCAGGCGTACGGCGGCCTCCGCGGCCAGCGGGTGCCCCTCGGGCAGCAGCACGGCGAGCGGCTCGTACCGTACGGGCGCCTGCGCGAGCCGTGCCCGCAGCGCCGGGTCCAGCCCGTCGGCGTACCCGAAGGCGACGTCGAGCCGGCCGGCCGCGATCTCGGCGGCGGAGTGTGTGAGCCCGCTCTCGAAACGGGCCATCAGCTCGCAGTCCGGGGCGAGTTCGCGGGCGCGTTCCAGTACCCGGCGGCCCGTGCTGGGGCCGTCGGTGTTCAGGTCGACGAGGAGCGCGCGCGGGGCGGTGAAGGCGGCGGCCAGCTCCTCGTGCGCGGCCAGCACCCGCCGGGCGAGCGGCAGCAGCCGCACCCCGTCGGCGGTCAGCTCGACCGTGCGGGTGGTCCGTACGAACAGCCCGGTCCCCAGGGCCTGTTCGAGCCGCCGGATATCGCGGCTGAGGGCCTGCTGGGCCGTGTAGAGGCGGGCGGCGGCACGGGTGAAGTGCAGCTCCTCGGCGGCGGCGACGAACCCGCGCAGGAGCCGGGGGTCCAGATCACGGGGATTCACCCACGGAGACTAACAACAGAAAGCGGTGAATGGGCCCCGAACAGGTGTTGGACGCCGAACCCGGTCCCGGCCGAGGGTGGTTGTCATGCCCCTCATGACCGTCACCGGCACCACGCTCGTCCTCGCCGCCCCGGCCACCCCTGGCCCTGCGCCTGCCCCTGCCCCCGCCCGGGGCCGGGGCCGCGCCGCCGGCCCGTACCGCCGCCTGTTCGCCCTCCCCGGCACCCGCGCCTTCACCGCCGGGAACCTGCTCGCCCGGCTGCCCATGGGCATGTTCGGGATCAGCGCGGTCATGATGATCGCCGGCCAGCGCGGTTCGTACGCCCTCGCCGGGGCGGTCACGGCGACCGGCATGGCCGCCACGGCGCTGGTCGCGCCCTGGACGGCCCGGCTGGTCGACCGGCACGGGCAGGCCCGGATCGCCGTTCCCGCCACTCTGATCGCGGTCCTCGGCTCCCTCGCCCTGATCGTCTGCGTCCGGACCGAGGCCCCGGCCTGGACCCTCTTCGCCTCCTACGCGGCCACGGCCACCACCCCCAACATCGGGGGCATGTCCCGGGCCCGCTGGACGCACCTGCTGCGGGACTCCCCGGCCTCGCACCACACGGCGATGTCCTTCGAGCAGGCCGCCGACGAACTCTGCTACCTGCTCGGCCCGGTACTGGCCGCCTTCCTGTGCACGGCCGTCTTCCCCGAGGCCGGGACCCTCGCCGGCGCGGCCCTGTTCCTCACCGGGATGCTGGTCTTCACCGCCCAGCGCTCCACGCAGCCCCCGGCGACGGGGGCGGCGCCCCGCCAGGGCTCGCCGCTGCGCGCCCTCGGCCCGCTCCTGGCCCTCTTCGGCTGCCTGGGCCTGGTCTTCGGCTCGATGGAGGTCACCTCGATCGCCTTCCTCGACGCCGCCGGGCTGGGCGCCGCCTCCGGCCTGGTCCTGGCCCTCCAGGCGGCGGGCTCCTGCGCGGCGGGCCTGCTCTACGGCACCCTGCGCCCCCGCACCCTGCGGACCTGCGTGTGCGCGCTGGCCGCCCTCATGGCCCTGCCCTGGGCCGCGGCGGCCACCGGCTCGGTGCCCGCACTCGCCGGGGCCCTGCTCCTGGCCGGCATGGCCACGGCCCCGACGATGGTCACCGCGATGTCCCGGGTCCACGCCCTGACCCCCGCGGGCCGCCTCAACGAGGGCATGACCCTGGCGGTCACCGCCATCCTCACGGGCATCGCGGCCGGTTCCGCCACGGCGGGCCTGACGATCGACCGCCTCGGCCCGCCGACGGCCTACCTGCTGCCCGCCACAGCCGCCCTCGCCGCCGTGGCCATCGTCAGTGCGAGTCGTACGAGTTTCCGGGACCAGTCCCGTACCATAAACTCGTACCAGCCAGAGGTCTGAGAGGGGCGAACCATGTCCATAAGCGCCAGCGAAGCCAGGGCGACCCTGTTCCCCCTGATCGAGCGCGTCAACACCGACCATGCCCCGGTGCGCATCACCTCCAAGAGCGGTGACGCCGTTCTCATGTCCGCAGACGACTACGACTCCTGGCAGGAGACCGTCTACCTGCTCCGCTCGCCCGCCAACGCCCAGCGACTGATGGCTGCAGTGGCCCGGGACCGCGAGAGCACGCCCACGATCGCCAAGACCATGGATGAGCTGAGGGACCTGGCCGGGGGCGAGGAGTGAGGAGCGTCCACTTCGATGCCGACGGCTGGGAGGACTTCCTCTTCTGGCTTTCCTCGGACCGGAAGATGGCCCGCAGGATCACCCGCCTGATCGGCGAGATCCAGCGCGACCCGTTCGGCGGAATCGGCAAGCCCGAGCCTCTGAAGGGCGAGCTGTCGGGTTATTGGTCCCGCCGGATCGATGACGAACACCGGCTCGTCTACCGGGCGGACGAGAAGGAAGTGAAGATCCTCAAGGCCCGCTACCACTACTGATGCGGCATGACAAAGGCCCCGCAGCCGAGAGGCTGCGGGGCCTTTGCCCACATGGGATGAGTGGAGATGGCGGGAATCGAACCCGCGTCCAACGGTGCAGAAGCAGGGCTTCTCCGAGCGCAGTCCGCTGCGCTTTTCTCAGCCCCGGAGATCACACGGACAAGTCTCCGACGGGCTCAGTCACTGTTTGATTTCCCTCCAACCCCCGTGACCGGGGCTAGAGGTTTAGATCCCTAATTGACGCCAGGATCCGGACCGGGACCACTTCCGGGCTGACGCTCCTCACAGAGGCTTCAGCTCACTGTTATTAGGCAGCGAGGGTGAAGCGGGAGTTATCGCTCTTGGAGTTGGCGATTATTGTTTGCGACATATGGTTAGCGAGATCATTGCCGCTTCCTCGGCTCGCTTCCCCTGCATCGACATCCGCTGTCGAAACCGATCATCCCCATGTTTTTTTAACAAACAGCTTCCCCCGCAAGCGGGGGGTGCTGACGCCATGGTACGCGAAGTGGACCACTGCGTGCCAGGAGATTAAACCGTACCCCGCTGCTTGCGGCGGACCGCCGAGATCGCCCGGTTCGTCTCGCGGGTGTCCTGCTTCTCCCGCAGCGTCTGCCGCTTGTCGTACTCCTTCTTGCCCTTCGCCAGCGCGATCTCGACCTTCGCGCGGCCGTCCTTGAAGTACAGCGACAGGGGCACGATCGTGTGACCCGACTCGTCCGCCTTGCGCTCCAGCTTGTCGATCTCCTCGCGGTGCATGAGGAGCTTGCGCTTGCGCCGGGCGCTGTGGTTCGTCCAGGTGCCCTGGCTGTACTCCGGCACGTGCACGTTGTAGAGCCAGGCCTCGCCGCCCTCCACCGACACGAAGCCGTCCACGAGCGAGGCACGGCCCTGGCGCAGGGACTTGACCTCGGTGCCCGTGAGCACGAGACCGCACTCGTAGGTGTCGATGATCGCGTAGTCGTGGCGCGCCTTCTTGTTCTGGGCGATCAGCTTGCGCCCTGTTTCCTTAGCCATAGTCCGGTCATTTTCGCACTACGGACCCACCCCGAGGCCACCCAATACCTGCGCGGCCCGCTCCTCGGCTCCCGCGCCCGCCGCCACGTCCGGGGTGATGCCGCTGCCGTCCAGGCTGCGGCCGCCCGGCGTGCGGTACGTGCCCACCGTCAGCTCGGCCACCGAGCCGTCCGGGAGCTCCGTCGGCATCTGCACCGAGCCCTTGCCGAAGGTCCGGCTGCCCACCGCCACGGCCCGGCCCCGGTCCTGGAGGGCGCCCGTCACCAGCTCGGCCGCGCTCATCGTGCCGCCGTCCACCAGGGCCACCAGCGGCCGGGCGGTGTCCCCGCCCGGGTCCGCGTACAGGGCGCGCTGGTCGCCCCGTACGTCGTACGTCGCCACCAGCCCGCCGTCCAGGAACGCGGAGGCGGCCGCCACCGCCTCGGCGACCAGCCCGCCCGGATTGCCGCGCAGGTCGAGCATGACCCCGGCGCCGGGCGGGGCCGCGCGGACGGCGGCCTTGACCCGCTCGCCCGAGCCGCGGGTGAAGGAGGCCACCTTGATGACGGTGATCCCGTCGCGGAGCTGCCGTACGGTCACCGGCTCGGTGCGCAGCTGCTCACGGCGGACGGTTTCGGTGAGGTCGGCGCCGTCGCGGCTCAGGCTCAGTACGACGGGGGTGCCCGCCGCGCCGCGCAGCAGGGCGATCACGTCGGCGACGGCGAGGCCGGAGACGGCGTGCCCGTCTACGCTCAGCAGCCGGTCCCCGGCGCGTACGCCGGCCCGGGCGGCGGGGCCGGCGGGCTGGACCTTGTCGACCTCGATGCGGCCCTCGGGGCCGCGGCGGGCCCAGAGCCCGACCCCGGTCCAGCGGCCGTCGAGGCCCTCGGCGAAGGCGGCGTACTCGCCCTGGTCGTAGACGGTGCCCCAGCGGTCGCCGCTGCGGCTGACCACCTCCTGGGCGGCCTTCTTGCCGGACTTCCCGTCGGCGACGGCCTCGGCGGCGGCGCGGGCCACGGCCTCGCGGTCGGCGGTCCCCGTGGCCCTGGGCGGATCGGGCGCGACGGCCCCCGCACGGACGCCGAGGGCGGCGGCGGTGGCGTCGTCGCGGTCCCAGCAGCCGGTGCTCGCGGCGGTTCCGACGGCCGCGAGGAAAACCAACGTCAAAACGGCCCCGCGACGCATGTCGCGGGGCCGGAGACAGAAGGCGGGAATACTCGGCAAGCCCAGCATGGCGCCGAGTCTAGGACAAGCCCCGCGCCGGTACGGATGGTTGACCGGACCGCTCGCGGGGCGCTTGTCACACCTTCAGGTACTTGCGCAATGCGAGGAAGGCGGCCACCGAGGGCATCAGGAGGCCGATGAAGAGCACGTACGGCAGCTTGCCGAGGACCGAGGTCCAGCCCATGAAGTCGATGAGCTGGATCTTGTCCCGCAGGCCGACGCCGTGGTCGATGACGAAGTACTGGCCCGAGACGAGCATCACGCAGGCGAAGACGGCGCCGATGAGGCCGGCGACGGCCGCCTCCATGATGAAGGGGACCTGGATGTAGAAGCTGGAGGCACCCACCAGCCGCATGATCCCGGTCTCCCGCCTCCGGCTGAACGCGGAGACGCGCACGGTGTTGACGATCAGCAGCAGCGCCACGATCAGCATGATCAGCATGATGGCGAGCGCGGCGATGTTGAGGTAGTTGAGGATCCGGAAGAGGTCGTCGATGGCCTGGCGCTGGTCGTCGACGGTGTGGATGCCGTCGCGGCCGGCGAAGGCGGAGGTGACGACCTTGTACTTCTCCGGGTTCTTCAGCTTGACCCGGAAGGACTCCTGCATCTGGTCCGGGGTGATGGAAGAGGCGAGCGCGGTGTTGCCGAACCGCTCCTGGTAGTGCTTGTACGCCTCGTCCGCCGACTCGTAGGCGACGGACTTCACCAGGGACATCTGCTTGAGCTCGGTCTCGATCTGCTTCTTCTGCTCCTCGGTCACCGCGCCCTTGCGGCAGGTGGCGACGCCCGCGGCGGCAGCCCCCGAACCGTCGGGCTTGGCGGCCGCCTCGGTGGCCTCCTGGGCGTCCTGCTTGTTGCAGAGGTAGATCGAGACGTTGGCTTTGTCGTACCAGTAGCCCTTCATCTTGCTCACCTGCTCGCGCATGAGCAGGGAGCCGCCGAACAGGGCCAGCGAGAGGGCCACGGAGATGATGACCGCGAAGGTCATGGTGAGATTGCGACGGAGGCCGACGCCGATCTCCGACATGACGAACTGGGCGCGCATGACGTCTCAAGGGCCTTTCAGTGCTGGTAGCCGTAGACGCCGCGCGACTGGTCGCGCACGAGTCGGCCCTGTTCGAGTTCGATGACGCGCTTGCGCATCTGGTCGACGATCTGCTGGTCGTGGGTCGCCATGATCACGGTGGTGCCGGTCCGGTTGATCCGGTCCAGCAGCTTCATGATCCCGACGGAGGTCTGCGGGTCGAGGTTGCCGGTGGGCTCGTCCGCGATGAGCAGGGCGGGGCGGTTGACGAAGGCGCGGGCGATGGCCACGCGCTGCTGTTCACCGCCGGAGAGCTCGCCGGGCATCCGGTCCTCCTTGCCGCCGAGGCCGACGAGTTCCAGGACCTGCGGGACGGCCTTGCGGATCTCGCCGCGCGGCTTGCCGATGACCTCCTGCGCGAAGGCGACGTTCTCGGCCACGGTCTTGTTGGGCAGCAGGCGGAAGTCCTGGAAGACGGTCCCCAGCTGGCGCCGCATCTGCGGGACCTTCCAGTTGGAGAGCTTGGCGAGGTCCTTGCCCAGGACGTGGACCTGGCCGTGGCTCGCCCGCTCCTCGCGCAGGATGAGCCGCAGGAAGGTGGACTTGCCGGAGCCGGAGGAGCCGACGAGGAAGACGAACTCGCCCTTCGCGATGTCCAGGGAGACATCTCTGAGTGCGGGACGGTTCTGCTTCGGGTAGGACTTGGAGACGCTGTCGAATCGGATCACGGGTGCACCACGGTCGCCGGGAGTAGGTGTGCGTGACCATACGCGAACGGGCGCGGGGTGTGGACCCGGCATCCGGAGTTGCCCCTTTTATCCCCTGGTCCGGGGGGATACGGGGGGTCCGGGGCGGGTCGGGACCGCGATTGCCCGGACGGGCCGCGCCGAATGTCGGCGAAGCTGGCACAGTGGTAGGGGGAACGGTCTCGTTCCCCGACGCGTTGTGTCTAATGAAGTACGGCCGAGGGGACGAGAGGAGGAGCGCATGACATATGACCGGCTCGTGTGCGCGAACTGCGCGGCACCCGTCAGCCAGGGCCGCTGCCCTGTGTGCCGGGCGAACCGGGAGCGCCTCCAGCAGGAGGGCCCCTTCTCCGGCCTGAATCCCGTGGCACTCATCGCCCTCATGGTGATCCTGGTGGCGGCGCTGGTACTGGTGGCCCAGCAGACCGCGTAGACGCACCGATCATGGCGAGAAGGGCCCGGACACGAGGTGTCCGGGCCCTTCACACGTGCTGGGGGGGGTTACGCGGTCTGCTCCTGCTGCTTGCGCCAGCGGATGCCGGCCTCGAGGAAGCCGTCGATCTCGCCGTCGAGCACCGCCTGCGGGTTGCCGACCTCGAACTCCGTCCGCAGGTCCTTGACCATCTGGTACGGGTGCAGGACGTAGGAGCGCATCTGGTTGCCCCAGGAGCTGCCGCCGTCCTTGAGGGCGTCCATCTTGTCCTTCTCCTCCTGGCGACGCCGCTCGAGCAGCTTGGCCTGGAGGACGTTCATGGCGCTGGCCTTGTTCTGGATCTGCGAGCGCTCGTTCTGGCAGGAGACCACGATGCCGGTCGGCAGGTGCGTGATGCGCACCGCGGAGTCGGTGGTGTTGACGCCCTGGCCGCCGGGGCCGGAGGCGCGGTACACGTCGACGCGCAGCTCGGCCTCGTCGATCTCGACGTGGTCGCTGGTCTCGACGACCGGGAGCACCTCGACACCCGCGAAGGAGGTCTGACGGCGGCCCTGGTTGTCGAAGGGCGAGATCCGCACGAGGCGGTGGGTGCCCTGCTCGACGGAGAGGGTGCCGTAGGCGTACGGGGCCTTGACGACGAAGGTGGTCGACTTGATGCCGGCCTCTTCCGCGTACGAGGTCTCGTAGATCTCCGTCGAGTAGCCGTGGCGCTCCGCCCAGCGCAGGTACATGCGCTGGAGGCGCTCGGCGAAGTCGGAGGCGTCGACGCCGCCGGCCTCGGCGCGGATGTTGACCAGGGCCTCGCGCTCGGCGTACTCGCCGGAGAGCAGGGTCCGGACCTCCATCTCGTCCAGCGCCTTGCGGACGGCGACCAGCTCGGTCTCCGCCTCGGCCAGGGTGTCCGCGTCCTCCATCTCCTGGGCGAGCTCGAAGAGGACCGCGAGGTCGTCGATGCGGCCGCGCAGGCTCTCGGTCTTGCGGACCTCGGCCTGGAGGTGCGAAAGCTTGCTCGTGATCTTCTGAGCGGCGTCCGGGTCGTCCCACAGGGACGGCGCGGCGGCCTGCTCCTCGAGCACGGCGATATCTGCCCTCAGCTTGTCGAGGTCCAGGACGGCCTCGATCGACCCCATGGTCGAGGAGAGGGACTTCAGCTCTTCGGAAACATCGACGACTGCCACGGGTCCAGCGTAGCCGGTCCGCGGACGAGGCCGTCCGGGCAGGCCGGATCACCCGTACTGATGACTTGTCGTACGGGCGTACGCTCACGGTATGACCGTTCTCTTCGTCACGCGCCTCGTCAAGCGCCGGCATGTCGACCACATGCGCGTCACGACGTCGAGCTGTCTGCCGCCGGACCATCCCCAAGCCTGATCCACCCCGATCCGACTTGGTCCTGTAACGCGGCCCAAAGCGGTCCCGGCGCCATCCCTGCCGGCGATCCTCCCCACCCGCGGCCCCCGCCACCTCTGGGGAACAGGACCCCGTGACATCCGAAACGGAGCCGTCATGCCGTCCGCGCACTCCTCCCTCCCCGTCCTGGACCTCTCCCAGGCGGACGACCCGGCCCAGCGGGCCGACTTCCTGAAGAAGCTGCACGCCGCAGCCAGGGACACCGGGTTCCTGCACCTCACCGGGCATGGCATCACCGCTGCCGAGAGCGCCCGCATGCTGGAGCTGACCAGGGCCTTCTTCGCCCTTCCGGAAGCCGACCGGCTGGCCGTGAGCAATCTGAACTCCCCGCACTTCCGCGGCTACACCCGGATAGGCCACGAGCTGACCGGCGGGGCCTCCGACTGGCGGGACCAGCTGGACGTCGGCGCGGAGCGTCCGGCGCCGGCGGTGGGTCCGGACGACCCGGCGTACCTCTGGCTGGAGGGCCCGAACCAGTGGCCGGCGGCGCTGCCGCAGCTGCGCGACGTGGTCCTGGACTGGCAGTCCCGGCTGGCCGCGGTGGCCCACCGCCTGCTCCGGGAGATCCTGACCTCGATCGGCGCCCCGGCGGACTTCTTCGACTCGGCCTTCGCGGACCGCCCCCACCTGCACACGAAGCTGATCCGCTACCCGGGGTCCGCCCCGACGGGCACGGACCAGGGCGTGGGGGCGCACAAGGACTACGGCTTCCTCACGCTGCTCCTGCAGGACTCGGTGGGCGGCCTCCAGGTCGTACGGGACGGGGGCTACGTCGACATCCCGCCGCTCCCGGGAGCCTTCGTCGTCAACCTGGGCGAGCTGCTGGAGATCGCGACGGAGGGCTACCTGACGGCGACGGACCACCGGGTGGTGAGCCCGCCGGGGGCGGTGGAGCGGTACTCGGTGCCGTTCTTCTACAACCCGCGGCTGGACGCGGTGGTGGAGACGGTTCCGGGCGACTACCTCCGGTCGGCGCCGGGGGTCGCCCACGACGCGTCGAACCCGCTGCACGCCGAGTACGGCCGCAACGAGCTGAAGGGCTGGGTCCGCGCCCACCCCGCCGTCGCGCGGCGCTGGCACCCCGAACTGGTGGCGTAGCCCCGTCCCCGGACTCCGCCCGGACCCGCCTGGCGGAGCCCCCGGCAGCGGCGTCGCTGCTACGGGGTGCGGGGGCCCGACTGTTTGCTGTCCTGCTGCGACGGCGCGGGGTCTTCGCCCGAGGCGGCGAGCCACGCGCCCAGGCCGGCCGCCGCGGCCAGCGCGACGGCCGCGGCCGACAGGGCGAGGCGCCGCTTGCGGGCGGCCTCCGCCCGGTGCCGCGCAGCGCCCGGCCGGTGCCCGCCGGCCGGCCGCGGGACCCGGGCCGTGCCCAGCGCCCCGCCCGCCAGCTCGTCCGGCCCCGGCACCCGCATCGAGGTGTGGGTGTCGCGGTTGGAGTCCGTCGAGGACCCCGGGACGAGGGGGACCACGCCCCGGCGGCGCACCGGATCGGCGGCGGCTGAGGCCGGTTCCTCCGAGGGCTCCGGATCCGGATCCGCGTCGTCCGGCTCGTCCACGTCCAGCGGCGGCATCCCGGCCAGCAGCGGCAGCAGGTCCCGCAGCCGGACGGACAGCTCCGAGGCGCGCAGCCGCGACGCCGGCGCCTTGGCCAGGCACTGCACGATCAGTTGCCACAGCTCGTCGGGGATCCCCGGGAGCGGGACGACCGTCTCGGTCACGTGCCGGCGCAGCACCGCGCCCGGATGCCCCCCGCCGAAGGGGGTGAATCCGGCCAGCAGCTCGTAGAGGACCGTCGCCAGGGCGTATATGTCCACCGCCGCCCGCGGGGGCAGCCCCTCGACGATCTCCGGAGCCAGGTAGTCCGGGGTGCCGATGATCCGCGTGGTCGGGGCCGAGGCCCGGCTCGCGGAGGCCCGCCGCGGGGTGTCGATCAGCTTGGCCACGCCGAAGTCGGTCAGCAGCGCCGGGTGGGAACCGCCCGGGCCGAGCGGGCCCTGCATGTCCAGCAGGACGTTCTCGGGCTTGACGTCGCGGTGGACGACCCCGGCCGCGTGCGCGGCCGCCAGCGCGTCCGCGACGTCCGCGACGATGGCCACGGCCGCCTCGGGGGCGAGCCTGCGCTCGCGGTCGAGGCGCGTGCGCAGGTCCGTACCGCGGACGAGGTCCATGACGAGGGCGAGGTCGTTGCCGTCGACGACGAGGTCGCGGACGGAGACGACGTGGGGATGCTCCAGGCCGAGCAGCGCGCTGCGCTCCTGGACGAACCGTCCGACCAGCTCCTGGTCGGACGCGAGGTCCTCGCGCAGCAGTTTGACGGCGACGGGCCCGTCAGGCCCCTCGCCCAGCCACACCGTGCCCGCGCTGCCGCGCCCCAGGATCTGGTGCGCGGTGTACCGGCTGCCGATCTTCCGTGCCACGACTGCTCCCTCAGCGGCTGGCGTACGTGCCAAAGCTACGCGGCCGGGTGGGCGTTGGAGGCCAGCAGGGGCCCGGATTCGCGGCGACCTTCACTTCTGCGGGCGAAATCACGTCCCAGAAGTCGACAAATCCACGAACTCGGCGCTACGGGGGTCCGATTCAGGGTTGGGTGGAGCCCGTGGCGTCCCCGACGGCGCCGATCCAGTCGGCGATGCCGGTGCCCCAGCTCCACACCTGGTCCCACCATCCCTTGCCGGTGCCGACCCACTCCTGGAGCGGGGTCAGCTCCCAGATCAGCCATCCGCCCACGAACAGCAGCAGGATCATGACCAGGCAGCCCTTGAGGCAGCCGAGGCCGGGGATCCGTACCGGGTTGGCGCTGCGGCGGCGCGGCTCGCGCGGGGCCTGCTGCCGGGGCGGCGGACCCTGCGGAGGCTGCTGCTGCGGCGGCTGCTGCTGCGGCTGCCGGTACTGGGGCTGCTGCGGGGGCTGCGGCTGCTGGTACGGCTGAGGCTGGTGCTGCTGCGGCTGGTAGTGCTGCGGAGGCGGCGGAGGCGCGTACTGCTGCTGCGGCTGGGGCTGTCGGTACTGCGGCTGCTGCTGGTACTGCTGCGGCGGAGGCTGCTGGGGCCGGTGCTGCGGCGGCGGGGGCGCCTGCCGCTGCGGGCGGCGGCGCAGCGGGTCGTCGCTCGGGTCGAGGTACTGGACCTGCGTCTGCTCGTTGCGGTCGCGGGCGGCCCGCATCTGCGTCTGCCACGGGTGCGGCTGGTCCGGCTGCTGTACGGGCGGCATCACCGAGGTCGGGTCGGCCCCGCCGGCCGCTCCGGCCGCGCCGACCGGCGGCATGACGCTGGTCATGGCGTTCGGGTCGTAGGCGCCCATGGGCGAACCGGCGCCCCCGGGCAGCACCTGGGTGGCGTCCGCGGCCCCCACGATCCCCGGTGTCTCCGGGACCGGAGCCGGCGAGGGGTCGGGCGCGAGCAGCGCGCCGACGCCGAGCGCGGCCTCCACCTCGGCGGCCGTGGAGTGCACGCCGATGCCGGCGGCGACCACGCGCAGTCCGCGGGCCAGGTTCTCGGCGCTGGGCCGCTCGTTCGGCTCCTTGCGCAGGCAGCGCTCGATGACGGTCCACAGCGGCTCGGGCACGCTCGCGGGGCGCTGCGGGTCCTCGCTGAGGTGGCGGTGGAGCACTTCGAGCGCCGTGCCGCCCGCGAACGGCGGCCGGCCGGTGAGCAGCTCGTAGAGCAGGATGCCGGCGCCGTAGATGTCGACGGCGGAGGTCTGCGGGCGGCCTTCGGCGGACTCGGGGGCCACGTAGGCCGGGGTGCCGACGAACTCGTGGGTGCGGGTCAGGCCCGGGGAGTCCGCGAGACGGGCGATGCCGAAGTCGGTGAGCATCGGCTTCATCTGTCCGTCGCGCTCGTCGAGCAGCACGTTGGCGGGCTTCAGGTCGCGGTGGACGACGCCGTCGGCGTGGCTGGCGGCGAGCGCGTCCGCGATCTGCGCGGTCAGCAGGCTCGCGGCGACGGGCGTGAAGGGGCCGTTCATGCGGAGGTACTTGTGCAGGTCCGGGCCGTCGATCAGGTCCATGACCAGCGCCAGCAGATCGCCCTCGACGACGAGGTCGCGGGTGCGCACGATGTTGGGGTGCGTCAGGCGCAGCAGGACGGAGCGCTCCCGCAGGAAGCGCATGACGATGTCCGCGTCCTGGGCCAGCTCCTCCTTGAGGACCTTGATGGCCACGGTCTCGCCGGGCTGCCCGGCGACGGCCGCCTCGGCCCCCGCGGTCTCACGCTGGCGGGCACGCCAGACGGTGCCCGTGGCGCCGCGCCCGAGCGGCTCCTCGAGCAGGTACTTGCTGCCGACTGGCCGCACGTCTCGCGCTCCCCTGCTGTCGTCTTCTGTCGTCCGGATTTTCCGACCCACTCTAGGGGGTGTCCCCATGAAGGACGTCGGGCGCCGGAGGTTGGTTGCCGCACATATGTACGAAGGGTGATGTTTGCGGGGTATGCCGGAGGCGATTTTCCCCTGCTTGCTGTCCGATCCGAGTGAGGTCCGCGCCATGCCGCGACCGATCAAGATCAATTGTCGCCGGGTGCCGGGCGTGTTGTCGGCGACAGGTGCGAGGATGCACCCATACGGAACGGCACGGGCGGGAGCCGCGCCTTCCGGCAGACCTGACCGGACGACGCGTCCGTGCCGGGCGGGGGGCGGTCGGGCAGCCGTGTGCCGACGTTCCCCTGCCGGGCGCACGCACCGCGCACCGCGCAGAAGGGACCGCTGACGGCGATGCAGATCCGGCTGACCGTCCTTGGGTCGCGCAGCGGCCACCAGCCCTCGACCGCCCCCGTGAGCTGTGACGTGCTCGTCACCGCGCCCGCCGGTACCGCGCTGGCCGCGGTCGCCTCCGGGCTCGCGGCGACCGTCGGCGGACCCGACACCGGGGGCGCCGTGATCCTCTACGCCGGAGCGGAGCGGCTCGACCTCCAGCGGCGGGTGCTCGGCGAACCGCCGCTGGTGGACGGGGCGGTGGTGGCCCTGCACGGCCCGGTCCCGGACGTCCTGCCCGAGGAGAGCCTGGGCGCGCCCCAGCTGCACGTGGTGGCCGGGCCCGACGCGGGCGGGGTGCACCTGCTGCACAGCGGGCAGATCAAGGTGGGCCGCTCCGCCGACGCCGACGTCCCGCTGGACGACCCCGACGTGTCCCGGCTGCACTGCGCGGTGACCGTGATGCGGGACGGGCGGGCGGCGGTGGCCGACCTGGACTCGACGAACGGCACCACGCTGGACGGCTCCCCGGTGGGACCGCAGCCGGTGGCCCTGCCGCCGGGCGCGCTGCTGCGGGTGGGCGAGTCCACCCTGCGGCTGGCCCCCGCGGCCGCCCCTCCCCTGCCGGTGACCCCGGACCTGGAGGGCCACCTCGCCCTCGGGGGCCGCGGCTCCGCCGCTTCCACCGCCATACCGGCCCCGCCCCCGGGACCCCGCCCCGCCCTGCCCGGCGCGGGCTGGACCGGCACCCCGGCTCGGCGCCGGACCCCTACGCCGGCGACTCCTCCGGCGGAGAACCCGCGGCCGCACCGGCGGAGCCAGCCGCACCGGAGCCCGCCGCCGCGAGCGCACCCGGCGAACAGGCCGCCGGCCGCCGCAAGGGGCTCGGCGCCTGGGCCCGCAAGTGGGTGCGGGGCGAGGAGGCCGCCGAGGCCCCGGCCGGGCCGGCGGCCGTGGCCACCGCCGCGGTACCCGGCCCCGGCGACCCGGCCGCGCTGCTGCTGGCCGCGCTGGGACCCACCGAGCGGCTGTGGTCCCGTACGCCCGGACACCACGGGGTACTGGACGTGGGGCTCGGAGCCGGCAGCCGGGTGCCGCTGCGCACCGTCGGAGCCCTCGGCATCGCCGGCCCGCGCCCCGGCTGGCGGGGGTGGCCCGCTGTGTGGTCGCGCAGCTGGCGGCGCTGCACGCGCCGGCGCAGCTGGAGATCGTGCTCGTCTCCACCGACCGGGCGCGCGCCCTCGCCGAGCGGCGCCGCGACTGGGGCTGGCTCGGCTGGCTGCCCCACGTACGGCCCGCGCACGGCCAGGACTGCCGGCTGCTCCTCGCGTACGACCGCGACCAGGCGGCCGCCCGTACCGGTGAGCTGACCCGGCGCCTGGACGACAGTCCGCTCGGTACGCACTGGGCCGCCGCCGATCCCGAGCGGGTGCGGCAGGCCGCCGACGCCTACGAAGGCCCGTACACCCTCCTCGTGCTGGACGGCGATCCCGGCGCCGGTGCGCTGCGCGACATCACCGGGCGGCTCGCCTCCCACGGCCCGGCCGCCGGGATCCACGTGCTGGCGCTGGCCGAGGCACCGCCCGCCACGCCCGCCTCCCCGGTCGCCGAGACGTACGAGGCCGCCTGCGCGAGCACCCCGGCCTTCCGGGACTGCGGCGCGGTCTCCCTGCTCAGCGGGGACGTGGCCACGACCGTACGGACCTTCGCGGTCAGCGGCGGCAGGCCGGCCCCGAGCGGCGAGACGGCCACCGCCGACGCCGTGTCCGCGGCCTGGGCCGAGCGGTTCGCCCGGGCGCTGGCACCGCTGCGCGCCGACGGCGCGGGCACCGCCGAGCCTTACCGGCCGGCCGCCGCCACCCTGCCCGCCACCGCCCGGCTGCTGGACGAGCTGGGGCTGGCGCGGGCCACCCCGGCCTCCCTGATGGCCCGTTGGGCCGCCGCCACCGAGCAGGGGCAGGGGGTCGGCGGCCTGGCCGAGCTGGTGCTGGGCAGCGGGCGGCGCGGCCCCGTCGGCACCGAGCTGGTCCACGACGGCCCGCACCTGCTCATCGAGGGACCGGCCGGCAGCGGGCGGACCGAGCTGCTGCGCTCGGTGGCCGCCTCGCTGTCGGCGGGCGCCCGGCCCGACCGGCTCGGGCTGGTCCTGCTCGACGGGGCGGGCGGCGAGCGCGGCGACGGGCTGCTGCCCTGCACCGAGCTCCCGCACGTCTCGGCCCATCTGGTCGCCTCGGATCCGCTGCGGATGCGGGAGTTCGCCCAGGCGCTGGGCGCGGAGCTCAAGCGCCGTGCCGAGTTGCTGGACGGGACGCCGTTCGCCGAGTGGCACGGACGGCGCGAGCTCTCCGACCGGATGGTCTCGCCCCGCCAGCCCACGGAGGGCGAGCTGAGCGGCGACCTCGAACCCCAGCGTTCGGGCACGCTGCGGCTCCGTGCCTCGCTGTCGGCCCGTACCGACCCGGTCGGGCCCAGTCCGCTGCCCCGCCTGGTGGTGCTGGTGGACGACTTCGACGCGCTGGTCGCGCCGGGGCTCGGCAGCACGGGCCGCCCCGCCGCCGGTTCGGTGGTCCGGGCGCTGGAGGCGGTGGCCCGCGAGGGCGCCCGGCTCGGGGTGCACCTGGTGGCCACCAGCGCCCGCCCGGACCGTACGGCCGACACCGTCCTGGCCCGGCTGTCGACCCTGCGCGTGGAGCTCGACGCCCCCGACCAGCCGGGCCCCGGCCGCGGCCGGCTCCGCTACCCGGACGGCCGGACGGTCCCCTTCCAGGCGGGCCGGGTCACCGGCCGGATCCCCAGGACGGCGACCCAGCGGCCCACCGTGGTGCCGGTGGAGTGGGAGCGGATGGGCGACCCGCCGGCCCGCCGCCCGGTGCGCGAGCTGGGCAACGGGCCGACCGACCTCGCGCTGCTGGCCAGCGCCCTGGACCGGGCCTCGCACCTGGTCTCGGCGATACCCGTGCTCTTCCCGCCCGCGCCGTAGGGCCGCTCCGGCCCGCGCGCGCCCCACCCCGGCGCCACCCCTGCCACCCCGACGCGGTATTGCGGGGGCGCGCGGGTCGGCGTAGACCTTGTGGTCCGGGACACACCACGGGCATCGGGGGCACAGCCATGCGCAGGCACGGATCGAGCCGTACGACACTCAGCTGGGCGGCACTGGCCGCGGCGGGCGCGCTCACGCTCGGCGCGTGCGGCGGGGGCGAAGGCGAGAAGGAGAAGCCGGCCCCGGGCGGTGCGGTTCAGACCCCGGGGGTGGCGTTACCCCAGCTGAACGGCGAGAAGCTGGAGGTCGCCGCGGTCTGGACGGGACCGGAGCAGGAGAACTTCACCAAGGTCCTCAAGGAGTTCGAGAAGCGGACCGGGGCTTCCGTCACCTTCGTACCGGCCCAGGACCCGATCGTCACCTTCCTCGGTTCGAAGATCGCGGGCGGGGCGCCGCCGGACGTGGCGCTGCTCCCGCAGGTCGGCGCGCTGGTCTCGGCTGTGCAGAACAAGTGGGCGCAGCCGGTGGGCCCGGAGGCCCAGGCGCAGCTCGACAAGAACTACTCGGCGGGATGGAAGACGCTCGGTGCCGTTGACGGCACCCAGTACGGCGTCTACTACAAGGCCGCCAACAAGTCGCTGATCTGGTACAACGCGAAGGCCTTCGAGGCGGCGGGCGTCAAACCCCCGGCGACCTGGAAGGAGCTGCTGACCGCGGCCGACACCCTGTCCGCCTCCGGCACCCCGGCGGTGTCCGTGGCCGGTGCGGACGGCTGGACCCTCACCGACTGGTTCGAGAACGTCTACCTCTCCCAGGCCGGTCCGGTGAAGTACGACCAGCTGGCCAAGCACCAGATCAAGTGGACGGACGACAGCGTCAAGCAGGCCCTGACCACGCTGGGCGAGCTGTTCGGCCGCAAGGACTTCCTGGCGGGCGGGCCGAGCGGGGCCCTGTCCACCGAGTTCCCGAAGTCGGTGACCCAGACCTTCACCGGCGGCGACCGTCCGGCGGCCGCGATGGTCTACGAGGGCGACTTCGTGGCGGTGAACATCGCGCAGACCGAGGCGAAGGTGGGCGAGGACGCGCTCGTCTTCCCGTTCCCGGCCGTCGGCGCCAAGGCACCGGTGGTCTCGGGCGGTGACGTGGCGGTGGCGCTGAAGCCCTCGAAGGGCGCGCAGGCGCTGCTGACCTTCCTGGCCTCGGCGGACGCGGCCGCCATCCAGGCCCGCGAGGGCGGTTTCATCTCCCCGAACAAGGCGGTCGACCTGGCCGCGTACCCCAATGACATCCAGCGCAACATCGCCAAGGCGCTGATCGCGGCGGGCGACGACTTCCGCTTCGACATGTCCGACCAGGCTCCGGCGGCCTTCGGCGGGACCCCGGGCGCGGGCGAGTGGAAGGCGCTCCAGGACTTCCTGGCGAACCCGTCGGACGTGGCGGGCACCCAGGCGAAACTGGAGGCGGACGCGGCCAAGGCCTACGGGAACTGATCCCGGTGACGGCCAAGGTCACCACCCCGGCCGCCGCCCCGGCCGCCACCGCGGGCAGGACCGCCCGCTCGGCCGAGGCCAGGCGCCGCCGCCTGATCGCGGCGGCGTTCCTCCTGCCGGCCCTCGTGCTGCTCGGCGCGCTCGTCGTGCACCCGATCGGCTACTCGGTCTACCGCAGCTTCTTCGACCGCCCCGGGACCGGCTTCGTCGGCGGGGACAACTACCGGGAGATCCTGAGCGACAAGACCATCCGCACCGCCCTGACGAACACGGCGCTGTGGGTGGTGCTCGCCCCGACCACGGCCACCGCCCTCGGCCTGATCTTCGCGGTGCTCACCGAACGGGTGCGCTGGGGAACGGCGTTCAAGCTGCTGGTGTTCATGCCGATGGCGATCTCGATGCTGGCGGCGGGCATCATCTTCCGCCTCGTCTACGACCACGACCCCGACCGGGGCGTCGCCAACGCGGTCTGGGTCGGGGTCCACGACACCTTCGCGGAGTCCTCGGCCTTCCCCAAGGCCCGCCCGGGCCGGGACTCCCCGCTGACGGACGCAGGCGGCGGCGCCTTCGTGACCCGTGATCCCGTCCGGGCGGGCACCCCCGTGCTGCTGCCGCTGGTCGGCGTGGCCCCGGAGGCCCTGCCGGAGGGCACCCGTACGGCCAGGGCGGCGGCCGCCGAGCCCGGGAAGGTCACCGGGACGGCCTGGCAGGACTTCACCCGTGGCGGGGGCGGCCGTACGAACGCGGTCGACCCGGCCGAGCAGGCCTTCGCCGGGATGCGGATCGAGGCGGTCAAGGACGGCCGGGTGGTCGATACGGCGACGGCCCGCGCCGACGGCACCTTCACGCTGTCCGCGAAGGCCGACGGGGCCCGGCTGCGGCTGCCGGCGGCGAACTTCCGCGAGGCGTACTCGGGGGTCCAGTGGCTGGGCCCGACCCTCGTCACCCCGGCGGTCATCGGGGCGTACGTATGGATGTGGGCCGGTTTCGCGATGGTGCTGATCGGGGCCGGGCTGGCCGCCGTACCGCGGGAGCTGCTGGAGGCGGCGCGGGTGGACGGGGCGAACGAGTGGCAGGTGTTCCGCCGGATCACCGTCCCGCTGCTCGCTCCCGTCCTGGCGGTCGTGCTCGTCACCCTCGTCATCAACGTGATGAAGATCTTCGACCTGGTCTTCGTGATCGCGCCGGGGGCGGTGCAGGACGACGCGAACGTGCTCGCGCTCCAGCTGTACCGGACCTCCTTCGGCACGGACGCCCATCCGGGCCTGGGCAGCGCCATCGCCGTGCTGCTGCTGGTACTGGTGGTCCCGGTGATGCTGGTGAACATCCGTCGGCTGCGGAAGGAGGGGTCCCGATGAGCGCTCCGGTGAACGCCCGGGTGAGCGCCCCGGCGAAGGCCCCGAAGAGCACCCCGGCGGCTCCCGGTGCGCGCGGCGGCCGGCTGGCGGCCCGCGTGGCGGGCGGAGCGGTGCGGGTGTTCCTGGTCGCGGCCGCGCTCTTCTGGCTGCTGCCCACCCTCGGTCTGCTGATCTCCTCCTTCCTCTCCCCCACCGACCTGAACAAGGGCGGCTGGTGGCAGATGCTGACGGCGCCCTCGAGGCTGACCTCCGGCAACTACGAGCGGCTGCTGGCGAACGACACGATCACCGGCTCGCTGCTGAACACCGTCGCGATCGCGGTCCCGACGACCCTGCTCGTCCTGGTGCTGGGCTCCTTCGCCGGTTACGCCTTCGCCTGGCTGGAGTTCCCCGGGCGGGACTGGCTCTTCCTGGTCGTCGTCGGGCTGCTGGTGGTCCCGGTCCAGGTGGCGCTGATCCCGGTCTCCGAACTCTTCGGTGCCATCGGGCTGTTCGAGACCACCGCGGGCGTGGTGCTCTTCCACACCGCCTTCGGGCTGCCGTTCGCCGTGTTCCTGCTGCGGAACTTCTTCGCGGAGATCCCGCGCGAGCTGCTGGAGGCGGCCCGTCTGGACGGGGCGGGCGAACTGCGGCTGTTCACCCGGGTGGTGCTGCCGCTGGGCGGCCCGGCGATCGCCTCGCTCGGCATCTTCCAGTTCCTGTGGGTGTGGAACGACATGCTGGTGGCGCTGGTCTTCGCGGACTCCGCCAACCCGCCGGTGACGGTGGCACTCCAGCAGCAGGTGCGGCAGTTCGGGAACAACATCGACGTGCTGGCGCCCGGCGCGTTCCTGTCGATGGTGGTTCCGCTCGTCGTCTTCTTCGCCTTCCAGCGGCAGTTCGTCTCGGGGGTGATGGCGGGGGCGATCAAGTAGGCGGTCAAGCAGGCGATCAGGCAGGAGGGGTCGGTTGACGTGCGGCGTTGACGCTGCGTAACCCGATTGCCGCACGCTGCGTAACCCGATCGCCGTGCCGGGGGTTCCTGAGAAATATGCCCGCGCCGACCCCTGGATGTGCCGTGCCCCGGTTCAGCGTCATCGTGCCCGCGTACAAGGTCCAGGCGTACCTCCAGGAGAGTCTGGACTCGGTCCTGACGCAGTCGTACCCGGATCTGGAACTGATCGCGGTCGACGACGCCTCCCCGGACGCCTGCGGCTCGATCATCGACGAGTACGCGGCCCGGGACCCTCGCGTGACCGCCGTGCACCTAGCGCACAACCTGGGGCTGGGCCCGGCCCGCAACGCGGGCCTGGCCCGGGCCACCGGCGACTACCTGGTCTTCCTCGACGGTGACGACACCCTGGCCCCCGGCGCCCTCCAGGCCATCACCGACCGGCTGAAGGCCACCGGCTCACCCGACGTCCTGGTCTACGACTACGCGCGCACCTTCTGGACCGGCGAGCTCGTGCGCAACCGCCTCTCGCACCGGCTCTCCGAGGAGGGCCCTGCCAGCTTCCGCCTCGCCGACCGGCCGGCCCTGCTCGGCATGCTGATGGTGGTGTGGAACAAGGCGTACCGCCGCGAGTACGTGGAGCGCGAGGGCTTCGAGTTCCCGCCCGGCTTCTACGAGGACACCCCCTGGACCTACCCGGCGCTGCTGGCCGCGGAGTCCGTCGCCGTCCTGGACCGGGTCTGCGTCCACTACCGCCAGCGCCGCACCGGCTCGATCCTGACCACCTCCAGCCACCGCCACCTCGACATCTTCGAGCAGTACGACCGCGTCTTCGGCTATCTCGCAGGCCGCCCCGAGCTGGAGCGCTGGCGCCCCGCCGTGCACCGGCGGATGGCCGAGCACTTCTGCGCCCTGTACGCCGACCCGCGCCGCCTCCCGCGCGGGAGCCGGGCCGAGTTCTTCAGCCGGGCCTCCGCCCTGCTGCGCCGCTACCGGGCCCCGGGGGCACGGCCGTTGTCCCTCTCCCGGACCGACCGGATCCGCCACCTCCTGATGCGGCTGGGGGTCCGGCGCACGTACCGGCTGCTGTCGGCGCTGCGTTCGTGCGGGCTGTCGACGGGCCGCGGCGCCTCCGCCCTGGGCCGGGGGCTGCGCGAAACGGCCCTCCGCCTCCACTACCGCGTCCAGCGCCTGCTGCCGCTGCGCCCGGAGTTCGCGGTCTTCTCCGCGTACTGGCACGGCGGTTACGCCTGCAACCCGGCGGCGATCGAGGCGAAGCTGCGGGAGCTCGCGCCCCGGATGCGCACGGCCTGGATCTGCGACCCCGCGCACGCGGCGACCCTCCCCAGGGAGACGAAGGCGCTGCGCCCGGGCTCGGCGGCGTACTGGACGGCCCTGGCCAGGGCCTCGTACCTGGTCACGAACGTCAACTTCGAGCGCACCCTGGTCAAGCGCCCGGGCCAGATCGTGGTCCAGACCCAGCACGGGACCCCGCTCAAGCGGGTCGGGCTCGACCTCCAGGACCGCCCGGCGGCCACCCCGACCACGGATTTCGCGGGCCTGCTGCGCGGCGCCGACCAGTGGGACTACCTGCTCTCCGCGAACCGGCACTCCACCCTGGTCTGGGAGAAGGCGATCCCGTCCTCGTACACGACGCTGGAGTACGGCTACCCGCGCAACGACGTCTTCCACCGGGCCACCCAGGCGGACGTCCTCGAACTCCGCGAACGCCTGGGCATCCCGGCGGGCTCGACGGCGATCCTGTACGCGCCGACGCACCGCGACTACCGGCGCAGTCGGCCGGACCACCTGGACTTCGAGCGGGTCCTGCGCGACCTGGGCCCGCGCTTCACCATCCTCACCCGCACCCACCTCACGTACGCGGACGCGCCGTCACCGGTGGAGGCCCACTCCCGCCTCCTGGACGTCTCCTCCCACCCTTCGGTGGAGGAACTCTGCCTGGCCTCGGACGCGTTGGTGACGGACTACTCGTCCCTGATGTTCGACTACGCGGCGCTGGACCGGCCGATCGTGATCCACGCGGACGACTGGGAGGCGTACGAGGCGGCCCGGGGCACCTACTTCGACCTGCGCTCGTGCCCGCCGGGCGCGATCGCCCGGACCGAGGACGAACTGGTGGACATCTTCGCCACGGGCCACTGGCAGGGCTCGCGCTCGGCGCAGCTCCGGGCGTCGTTCCGCGCGCGCTTCTGCTCGTACGACGACGGCCACGCGGCGGAGCGCGTGGTGCGCCGGATCTTCCTGGGCCAGTCCACCCCGATCCCGGCGATCACCCCCCTGCAAGACCGCCGCCCCACCCCCGCGGCCCCGGCTCCGACCCCGGAACCGACCCTGACCCCCGCCTGGCCGTAGCCGCCTGGGCGGGCCCTCAGGCAGGGCCCGAGCCCGCCTTCAGGCCCGCCACCACCTGGTGCGCCAGGGTGTTCAGGTGGGCGGACGTCACCGCGTCCCGGACGACCACCTGGCGCCAGTAGAGCGGGCCGATCAGCAGGTCCAGGGCGTGGTCCGGGCTGATGTCCGCCGGGAGTTCACCGCGGGCGACCGCGTCCGAGACGATCCCCTCGGCCATCCGCCGCTGCCCGTCCAGCAGCGCGCCGCGCACCGCGTCCGCGATCTCCGGGTTGCGGGCCGCCTCGACCAGCAGGTCGGGGATCACCGCCGAGGCCACCGGGTGCCGCAGTACGTGCGACATGACCTCCAGCAGGGCCCGTACGTCTCCGTACAGCGAGCCCGTCGCCGGCACCGGCAGGCCGTCCACCGCGAAGGCGCCGACCAGGTCCAGCACCAGGTGCAGCTTCGACTTCCACCGCCGGTAGACCGCGGTCTTCCCGACGCCCGCCCGGCGCGCGATGCCCTCGATGGACATCCGGGAGAAGCCGACCGCGGCCAGCTCCTCCACCACCGCCTCCCTGATCGCCTCGGTCACGTCCTCACGCAGGACGGCGGCCCCGGCGGGGGCACGGCGGGCTGGGGTGGCGGCAGGGTCGGTGGTCATGCACAGAGCATAGCGGCGCACGCCAGCACCCAGCCGTCACGACGATACGGTTGCGTTCCGACGCGCAAGGTCCTAACCTCGCCGTAGCGACGATACGGACCCGTCCCATCGGCTACGACGCCCTGACCCCCGTCGAAAGCGACCTCTGTGACCACCGCGACCGCACCCCCGACCGCCCCGCCGACCCCGGCGGAACTGGCGGCCGCCCACGGCCTGACCCTCAGCGGCGCCCGCCCCTCCCTCCCCCGCTACATCGCGGAGCTCTGGGACCGGCGCCACTTCGTGACGGCGTACGCCACCGCCCGCATGCAGGCCACGTACAGCACGGCGAAGCTCGGCCAGGTCTGGCACCTGGTGACCCCGCTGCTCAACGCGGCGGTCTACTACTTCATCTTCGGCCTCGTCATGCGGGCCAGCCACAACGTGCCCGACTACGTGCCGTTCCTGATCACCGGCGTCTTCGTCTGGGACTTCATCGGCAGCTCCATCAACGCCGGCACCCGTGCCGTCCACAGCAACCTCGGCCTGGTCCGCGCCCTGCACTTCCCCCGCGCGAGCCTGCCCCTCTCCACCGTCATCCAGCTCTTCCAGCAGCTGCTCGTCACCATGGGCGCCCTGGTCATCCTGCTGCTCGCCTTCGGCCAGACGCCGAGCCTCTCCTGGTTCCTGGCCGTCCCGACGCTGCTGCTGACGGCCGTCTTCGCGGCCGGCTGCGCCATGGTCATGGCCCGCATCGGCAGCAAGAGCCCCGACGTCAGCCAGCTGATGCCGTTCGTCCTGCGCACCTGGATGTACTCCTCGGGCGTCATGTGGTCCATCGACCAGATGCTCAAGACCGACCAGCTGCCGCACTGGGTGTCGATGCTGCTCAAGCTCAACCCGGCGGCCGTCTACATCGACCTGATGCGCTTCTCCCTGATCGACAGCTTCACGGCGCACTCGCTCCCGCAGCACGTGTGGCCGATCGCCATCGGCTGGGCCCTGCTCGCCGGGGTCGGCGGATTCGTCTACTTCTGGAAGGCCGAGGAGGAGTACGGCCGTGGCTGACACTTCGACCACTTCGACGAAGACCCCCACCGTGATCGCCGACGAGGTCCACGTCGTCTACAAGGTCCACGGAGGCGGCCGCAAGGGCGGCGCCACCGCCGCCCTCAGCCGGATCTTCTCCCGCAAGCCCGCCCCCGGCATCCGCGAGGTCCACGCCGTCAGGGGCGTCAGCTTCACCGCGTACAAGGGCGAGGCCATCGGCCTCATCGGCTCCAACGGCTCGGGCAAGTCCACGCTGCTCAAAGCCATCGCCGGCCTCCAGCCGGTGGCCCGGGGCGCGGTCTACTCGCACGGCCAGCCGTCCCTGCTCGGCGTGAACGCCGCACTGATGAACGACCTGACCGGCGAGCGCAACGTCGTACTCGGCGGCCTCGCCATGGGCATGAGCCGCGAGCAGATCAAGGAGCGCTACCAGGACATCGTCGACTTCTCCGGCATCAACGAGAAGGGCGACTTCATCTCCCTGCCCATGCGCACGTACTCCTCCGGCATGGGCGCCCGGCTCCGGTTCTCCATCGCCGCCGCCAAGGACCACGACGTCCTGATGATCGACGAGGCCCTGGCCACCGGCGACGCCGCCTTCCAGCGGCGCAGCCAGGACCGCATCGAGGAACTCCGCGAACGCGCCGGCACCGTGTTCCTCGTCAGCCACGGCATCAACACGGTCCGCGAGACCTGCGACCGCGCGATCTGGCTTGAAGCGGGCGTCCTGCGCATGGACGGCTCCGCGTCGGAGGTCTGCGACGCGTACGAGGCCTTCTCCTCGGGCCGCTGAGGAACGGAAACGGGCCGGGCCCGGGACCTTGTGGTCCCGGGCCCGGCCCGTTCCGGTATTCCCCGGCCCGATCAGGTGTGCGCGCGCAGCAGCGAGCGCATCGTCCGCATCGCCACCGACAGGTTCGCCAGGTCGAAGTCGTCCGAGCCGCGGATCTCGTCCAGGGTCGTCCGGGCCCGGCCGATGATCGCCGCGTTCTTCTCCTCCCAGGCCTTGAAGCGCTCCTCGGGAGTCGAACTGCCGTTGCCCACCGACAGCACGTCGGCGGTCAGGGCCCCGTGCGCCGCGAACAGGTCCTCGCGGATGGAGGCGCGGGCCATCGACTGCCAGCGGTCGGACCGCGGCAGCTCGATGATCCGGTCCATCAGCTGGGTGATGTCCAGGCGGTCGGCGAGGTCGTAGTAGACCTCGGCGACGTCCAGCGGGGCCACCCCGGTGCGGTCCGCGATCGCGACGACGTCGAGCGTCGGGAAGGCGGAGGAGAAGCCGGCCACCTTGGCCGCCAGTTCCTCCGGCACGCCCTCGCCGATCAGCTCGTCCATGATCGACTGGTACCACTCGAGGTCGGCGCCGCGCACCAGCTTCGGCAGCTCGGCCCAGACGTGCGCGACCCGCTCCGCGAAGAAGTCGATGGTCTCGGTGATCTGGAGCGGCTGCGGCCGGTTGTTCAGCAGCCAGCGCGTACCGCGCTCGACCAGGCGCCGCGAGTGCAGCCGGATCCGGGTCTGGACACTGGCCGCGACCTTGTTGTCGAGGGCCTCGACGTCGTCCCACACCTCGGCCAGGCCGAAGATCTCGCGGGCCGCGAGCTGCGCCCGGACGATCTCCTCCGTGGAGGCTCCGGTCTCCTCGCGCAGGCGGTGCAGGAAGGTCGAACCACCCGTGTTGACGGTGTCGTTGACCAGCAGCGTGGTGGTGATCTCCCGGCGCAGCGCGTGCCCGTCGACCTGCTCGGGGAACTTCTCCCGCAGGGCGGCCGGGAAGTACGCGAAGAGCAGGCGGCGCAGGTACGGGTCGTCCGGCAGCTCGGTGTGGATGAGCTCGGCCGCCACCGTGATCTTGGTGTAGGCGAACAGGACGGCCAGCTCCGGCTGGGTCAGGCCCCTGCCGTTGCTCAGCAGTTCACGGATCTGCCGGTCGGTGGGCAGGAACTCCAGCTCCCGGTTGAGCAGCCCTTCGCGCTCCAGGCGGCGCATGAAGCGCTGCTGCGCGTGGAGCAGGCTGGGGGCCTGCGCCGCGCCGTTGGCGAGGGCGGTGTTCTGCGCGTAGTTGTTGCGCAGCACCAGCGAGCCGACCTCGTCGGTCATCTCGGCGAGCAGCTTGTTGCGCTGCTTGACGGTCATGTCGCCGTCCGCGACGACCGCGTTGAGCAGGATCTTGATGTTCACCTCGTGGTCGGAGGTGTCCACGCCGGCGCTGTTGTCGATGGCGTCGGTGTTGATCTTGCCGCCCTGGCCGTCCGCGCCGGTCCGGGCGAACTCGATGCGGCCGAGCTGGGTCAGACCCAGGTTGCCGCCCTCGCCGATGACCTTGGCCCGTACGTCGGATCCGTTGACGCGGATGGCGTCGTTGGCCTTGTCGCCGACGTCCGCGTGCGTCTCGGACGTGGCCTTGACGTAGGTACCGATGCCGCCGTTCCACACCAGGTCCACGGGGGCCCTGAGGATCGCCTGCATCAGCTCGGCCGGGGTCATCTTGGTGACGCCCGCCTCGATGCCCAGGGCCTCGCGGACCTGCGCGGTGACCGGGACGGCCTTCGCGGAACGCGGGTGGATGCCACCGCCCGCCGAGATCAGCGAGGTGTCGTAGTCGGCCCACGAGGAGCGCGGCAGCTCGAACAGGCGCCGGCGCTCGGCGTACGAGGTGGCCGCGTCCGGGTTCGGGTCGAGGAAGATGTGCCGGTGGTCGAAGGCCGCGACCAGGCGGATGTGCTCGGAGAGCAGCATGCCGTTGCCGAAGACGTCGCCGGACATGTCGCCGACGCCGACGACGGTGAAGTCCTGGGTCTGGCTGTCGTGGCCGAGCTCGCGGAAGTGCCGCTTGACGGACTCCCACGCGCCGCGGGCGGTGATGCCCATGCCCTTGTGGTCGTAACCGGCCGAGCCGCCCGAGGCGAAGGCGTCACCGAGCCAGAAGTTGTACTTGAGGGCGACCTCGTTGGCGATGTCGGAGAACGTCGCGGTGCCCTTGTCGGCGGCGACGACGAGGTACGCGTCGTCCTCGTCGTGGCGCACCACGTCCTCCGGCGGCACGACCTCGCCCGCGACCAGGTTGTCGGTGATGTCGAGCAGCGCCGAGATGAAGGTGCGGTAGCAGGCGATGCCCTCGGCGAGCCAGGCGTCACGGTCCACGGAGGGGTCCGGGAGCTGCTTGGCGACGAAGCCGCCCTTGGCGCCGACCGGCACGATCACGGTGTTCTTGACCATCTGCGCCTTGACCAGGCCGAGGATCTCCGTACGGAAGTCCTCACGCCGGTCGGACCAGCGCAGGCCGCCGCGCGCGACCTTGCCGAAGCGCAGGTGCACGCCCTCGACCCGCGGCGAGTACACCCAGATCTCGTACGCCGGGCGGGGCGCCGGCAGGTCGGGGATGGCCTGCGGGTCGAACTTCATCGACACGTAGTCGTGCCACTCGAAGCCCTTCGCCTCCTGGAAGAAGTTGGTGCGAAGGGTGGCCTTGATGAGGGTGAGGAAGGCCCGCAGGATCCGGTCCTCGTCGAGCGAGGCGACCTGGTCCAGGGCCCCGTCCAGCTCCTCCAGCATGGCGTCCACGAGCTCGCTGCCGGCGGCCTGGCGGCTGGGAGACAGCCGCGCCTCGAAGAGGGAGACCAGCAGCCGGGTGGTGTGGACGTTGTTGCGGAGGGTGTCCTCCATGTAGTCCTGGCTGAAGGTGGAGCCCGCCTGGCGCAGGTACTTGGCGTACGCGCGCAGGACGACGGCCTGCCGCCAGTCCAGCCCGGCGCTCAGCACCAGGGTGTTGAAGTTGTCGTTCTCCGCCTGGCCGGTCCAGACGGCCGTGAAGGCCTCCTGGAAGCGCTCGCGGGCGTCGTCCCCGAGGTACGCGTCGCCGTTCGCGCCGACGGCCGGCATCCGCAGGCCGAAGTCGTAGATCCAGGCGCTGACCCGGTCGGAGCGGCGCAGTTCGTACGGGCGCTCGTCGGTGACCTCGACGCCCAGGCGCTGGAGCACGGGCAGGACCGCGGAGAGCGAGACCTGCTCACCCGTGCGGTAGATCTTGAACCGGCGCTCGCCGGGGCCCGCGCCGACGGGCTCGTACAGCGAGAGCGCGAACGGGCGGTCGCTGGCTGAGAGCCGCTCCAGGTGGCAGAGGTCGGCGACGGCCGCGCGCGGCGAGTGGTCGGCCTTGTAGCCCTCGGGGAAGGACGTGCCGTACTTGCGCAGCAGCTCGGCGGCGCGCTCCTCGCCGAGTTCGGCGACCAGGGCCTCGGAGAAGCCGTCGGCCCAGGAGCGGGCGGCCTCGACGAGGCGGCCCTCGATGCGCTCGACGTCGGTGTCGGTGAGGACCGGCAGGTCCTTGCCCTGCGGGACGCGGACGACGAAGTGGATGCGGGAGAGGATCGACTCGGTGTTCCAGGCGGTGAAGTCGACGCTGATGCCGTCGAGCTCCTCCTTGAGGATGTCCATCAGGCGCAGCCGCACGCCGGTGGTGAAGCGGTCGCGCGGCAGGTAGACCAGCGCGGAGTAGTAGCGCCCGTACTCGTCCTGGCGCAGGTACAGCCGCAGCCGGCGGCGCTCCTGGAGGTACAGGACGGAGGTGACGATCTCGCGGAGCTTGTCGACCGGGGTCTGGAACAGCTCGTCGCGCGGGTAGGTCTCGAGGATCTGCGTCAGGTCGCGGCCGTCGTGGCTGGACGGCGCGAAGCCGGCGGCTTCGAGGACCTCGGAGACCTTGCGGCGGATCACCGGGACGCGGCGCACGGACTCGGTGTACGCGGCGGAGGAGAACAGGCCGAGGAAGCGGCGCTCGCCGACGACGTTGCCCTCGGCGTCGAACTTCTTGACGCCCACGTAGTCGAGGTACGAGGGACGGTGCACGGTGGAGCGGCTGTTGGCCTTGGTCAGCACCAGCAGACGGTGCTCGCGGGCCTTGGCGCGGGCGTCGGCGGGCAGCCGGTTGAAGGACGGCGAGACGGGGTGGCCGTCGTCCTTGCCGCTGTGGTGCGGGTCGGAGCGCAGGATGCCGAGGCCGGTGCCGGGGATGGCCGAGAGGGCGTCGCCGTCGACGAGGTTGTACTCGCGGTAGCCGAGGAAGGTGAAGTGGTCGTCGGCGAGCCAGCGCAGCAGCTCGCGGGCCTCTTCGAGCTCGTACTCGCGCAGGTCCGGGGCGGTGGGCTCGTCGGGCAGGCCGTCGGCGATGCGCAGCGCCGCGTCGCGCATCTTCTCCCAGTCCTCGACGGACTCGCGTACGTCGGACAGGACGCGCAGCAGGTCGCCGGTGATCTGCTTGAGGTCGGCCCGGTCGGTCTCGCGGTCGATCTCGACGTGGATCCAGGACTCGACGAGGGAGTCGTGGGGGCGCGCGGTCTTGGGGCCGTGCGCGTCGCAGTCGGGGCCGAGGATCTCGATCAGCTTGCCGGTGACGTCACGGCGGACGACGACCTGCGGGTGGATCACGACGTGGATGCCGCGGCCCTGGCGGGACAGCTCGTTGGTGACGGAGTCCACGAGGAAGGGCATGTCGTCGGTGACGACCTCGACGACGGAGTGGCTGGAGGTCCAGCCGTTCTCCTCGACGGTCGGCGTGTTCACGCGCACGTTCGCGGTGCCCTGCGGCCGCTTCTCCGCGAGCCGGTAGTGCGAGAGCGCTGCCCCGAACACGTCGACCGGGTCCCGGTCCAACAGGTCCTCGGGGGCGGTGTGCAGGTAGTAGCGCTGGAGGTAGGCGAGCACCGTGTCCTGATCTGGACGCTCCCCCTGCTCGGACCCAGTCGGAAGTAGCCCCCCGGCCGGGCTGTTCTCAGCTACCCGGGCCGCCCGCGCGAGCAGCTCGGCCTTTGCTTCGTCCAGCTTGGTCTGCATGTCCTCTGGCTCCTGTCGCGCGCCATTGCGTGACGTAGGTGAAGGAAGGAATGGCATAGCTCCGCGAGGCGGGATGTCCGTTCGGGATCGGCGCTACGCCGTCGAGAGAGCCGACCGGGAGGGAATGAGCCATAGGCGCCACGTCCCGGCAGCGGGGACCAGCGAGGGCCCGGGCACGGTGGTGCCTCGGGCGCAGGCCGGAGGCTTCGGTGCCCCCGATGACTATCGCGCTGATCACGGGTACCAGGCTATCTCCACCCACCCCACACACGTCATGGATGTGTACAAAACTTGAGGTTTAACTTTGACGTTCTGGACAGCGACGGGACGGCAACGGGGGCGAGGCGGCGGAGCAGTCGCTATTCGGCCAGTTCACGAGCTGTAAGGACGGCCTCCGCCAGGGTGTCGACGACGGGCACACCGGCCGATTCCAGACTGCTGCGGCTGTGCGAACCGCCCGTGTAGAGGACGGCCCGGGCACCGACGTGGGCCGCGGCGAGCGCGTCGTCCACGGCGTCTCCGATGAGGACCGTACGCTCGGCCGTCACGCCCGTCCCGTCCAGGGCGGCCATGTGCCGTACGAGGTGACCCGCCTTGCTGGTGTGGGATGGCCCCGTCCGACCGTCGACGCGCAGGAAGTGCCCGTCGATGCCGTGGAAGCGGACCAGCGGTACGAGCTTGTCGTGGGGCGCGAGGGAAAGCAGGGACTGCGTGAGCCCGGCGCGCTGCCAGTCCTGGAGCAGCTCGCGGGCGCCCTCGGCGAGCCCGGCGTCCTCGGCGGCGGCCCAGTAGTGCCGGTGGAAGGTGTCGTCCATGACCAGCCACTCGTCCTCGGTGGGCAGCCGCCCCATGAGGCGCTCGTAGAACTTGGGCACCGGTACGACGTACAGGTCGCGGTAGGTCTCGAGGGAGATCGGCGCGAAACCGAGCTCCGCGAAGGAGGCGTTGGTCGCGGCTATGACGGCGTCGATGTCGTGCAGCAGCGTCCCGTTCCAGTCCCAGACGATGTGGGTGCTCCGGCCGGTCACTTCAGCAGCCCCGGAATCTCCTGCACCCCGAACCACAGCAGCTCGTGGTCCTCGGCGCCGTCCACGGTGAACTGCGCGTCGCCGTCCCCGCCGTCGGCGGCCTCGACGGCCCGCGCGGCGGCGGACACGTCCGCCTCGGCGTCGTCGGCGTCGACGTGCACGGCGGCGGCCACGGCGAGCCGTACGGCGTCGGCGAGGGCGACCTGGCCGAGGGTGGCCTCGTCCACGCCGGGGGTGGCGGTGGCGGCCTTGTCGGCGACGTCCAGGGCCACGACGACGCGCCTGGGCGGCGCGGCCGGGTCGGCGGCGATCAGCCGGAGCGAGGCGGCCGCGGCGCGGCTCAGGGCCGCGTACTCCAGCTCCTCGATGTCGTCCGACACGTACCACTCGCGCAGCCCGGGGGTGACGGCGTACGCACGCAGCGGGCCGGGGCCCAGCTCACCCGCCTGGTGCGCCTCGGCGAGCCCGGGGAGGGTCAGGGGGACGTACACGCGCATGGCCGGCTGCTTTCGGTAGTCGGAAACGCCCCCAGGATACGACTGCGCTCCTTCCCGACGCAGCCCTCGCACCGCTCGGCCCCGGCGGGCCTCCCGGGCTTCGGGCCGCTGCGCCGAACTCCGTCCGGCGGCGGGGGTGGGCCCCGCCCCTCCGGGTGACGGCCTCGTCCCCTTTCGGGGTGCGGGAGCTGAGCCTGCACCCGTCCACCCCAGTCCCTCTGGGCCGCCGCCGAGGCGCTGGGCAGCCCCGCCGGACACTCGGATAGGTGAACCGGGGCCGGGGCCGGAACGGAGTGACCGGCGGTTGCGGAGCGTGTTCGGCCGACCGTAGAAGATCCCCATCAAGTTACCGCCCGGTACCGCTCCGGGCCCGGACCGTTCGGGGGCAGATCGCGATGGACACCACGATGCGCGGCACGATCGGCGGCGAGGCGGCCCGCCGCCGGTCCGGCGGCCAGTCCCGGACCCGACCTGCGGGCCGGCGTGACACCCGGCGCCCGCCGGCCCCGCCGCGGGCCGTGCGGCTCGGCCCCCACCACTGGTTCGCCGAACGCCTGCTGGCGGTCGTCAGCGGCCGGCGGCCCGTCCACTCGCTGCTCGGCCACACCGTCGGCCCCGCCTACCAGCAGCTGGTCACCCTGGCCCCGGCGGAGCACCTCCGCGACCGGCTGAGCCCGGTCGTCCGCCAGTGCGGGCGCTTCACCCCGGGCCCGGGCGTCATCGAGGCCTTCGCCCGCATCGCCACGGGCGACCGGGTGACGGCGATGGCCTTCCGCCTGGAACAGGGCCCGGACCTGCGCTGGCGCTGCGCGGCGATCGAGATCCAGAGCCCCAGCGGTTCCGGCCCCGCCGGCCGTTGAGGCACGGGCCGCCGATCTTTCAGCCCCGCCGGCGTTTGAGATGGGGGTCCCCCCGGACGGAGTCTGGGGGAGGGTCTGGGGCGGAGCCCCAGCAACGGCGCCGCACGGGCCCGGCAACGCGGCCGGGGCCGGACACCGCGTACGGTGCCCGGCCCCGGCCGGCGGATCAGCCCCGAAGGGGTTACTTCTTGCGGCGACGCCCGCCGGAGGCCTTCTGCGCCTTGCGGCGCTCCGCCCGCGTCATGCCGTCGCCGTCACCGGCGGCCTCGGACTCGAAGTCGCCCTCGACCACACCGCCCTCACCGTCGACGGTCGGCGCCGAGAAGTGCAGCCGGTCCGGCCGCTGCGGAGCGTCCAGCCCCTTCGCCCGGATCTCCGGACGGGCCGGCTCCTTCGTCAGCGACGGCGCCGCGTCCTGCACCGGAACCTCCTCGACCTGCTGCTCGACCTGGACCTCCAGGTTGAACAGGTAGCCGACGGACTCTTCCTTGATGCCGTCCTGCATGGCGTTGAACATGTCGAAGCCCTCGCGCTGGTACTCGACCAGCGGGTCCTTCTGGGCCATCGCCCGCAGGCCGATGCCCTCCTGCAGGTAGTCCATCTCGTAGAGGTGCTCGCGCCACTTGCGGTCCAGCACCGACAGCACCACGCGCCGCTCCAGCTCGCGCATGATGTCGGAGCCGAGGGTCTTCTCGCGCGCCTCGTACTGCTCGTGGATGTCGTCCTTGATGGACTCCGCGATGAACTCGGCGGTGATGCCCGCCCGGTCGCCCGCGGCCTCCTCCAGCTCCTCGATGGTGACCTTCACCGGGTAGAGCTGCTTGAAGGCGCCCCACAGGCGCTCCAGGTCCCACTCCTCGGCGAAGCCCTCGACCGTCTCGGCCGCGATGTACGCGTCGATGGTGTCGTCCATCATGAAGCGGACCTGCTCCTGGAGGTCCTCGCCCTCCAGGACGCGGCGGCGCTCGCGGTAGATGACCTCGCGCTGGCTGTTGAGGACCTCGTCGTACTTCAGGACGTTCTTGCGCGTCTCGAAGTTCTGGGTCTCGACCTGCGACTGGGCCGACGCGATCGCGCGCGTGACCATCTTGTTCTCGATCGGCACGTCGTCCGGCACGTTCGCCATCGCCATGACGCGCTCGACCATCTGCGCCTTGAACAGGCGCATCAGGTCGTCGCCCAGCGACAGGTAGAAGCGGGACTCGCCCGGGTCGCCCTGACGGCCGGAGCGGCCGCGCAGCTGGTTGTCGATACGGCGCGACTCGTGGCGCTCGGTGCCCAGCACGTACAGCCCGCCGAGGTCCTTGACCTCCTCGAACTCGGCCTTCACGGCCGCCTCGGCCCTGGTGAGCGCCTCGGGCAGGGCGTGCGCCCACTCCTCGATGTGCTCCTCCGGGTCCAGGCCGCGCTGGCGCAGCTCGGCCTCGGCGAGGTCGTCCGGGTTGCCGCCGAGCTTGATGTCGGTACCGCGGCCGGCCATGTTCGTGGCGACGGTGACCGCGCCCCGGCGGCCGGCCTGGGCGACGATCGTCGCCTCACGGTCGTGCTGCTTGGCGTTGAGGACCTCGTGCGGGATGCCGCGCTTGGAGAGCTGCTGGGAGAGGTACTCGGACTTCTCGACCGACGTCGTGCCGACGAGGATCGGCTGGCCCTTCTCGTGCTTCTCCGCGATGTCGTCGACGACGGCGGAGAACTTCGCGACCTCGGTCCGGTAGATCAGGTCCGGCTGGTCCTTGCGGACCATGTCGCGGTTGGTCGGGATCGGGACGACACCGAGCTTGTAGATCTGGTGGAACTCGGCGGCCTCGGTCATGGCCGTACCGGTCATGCCGGACAGCTTCGAGTAGAGGCGGAAGAAGTTCTGCAGGGTGATCGTGGCGAGGGTCTGGTTCTCGTCCTTGATGTCCACCCCTTCCTTCGCCTCGATCGCCTGGTGCATGCCCTCGTTGTAGCGGCGGCCGGCGAGGATACGGCCGGTGTGCTCGTCGACGATCATGACTTCGCCGTCGATGACGACGTAGTCCTTGTCGTTCTTGAAGAGCTCCTTGGCCTTGATCGCGTTGTTCAGGTAGCCGACGAGCGGGGTGTTCACCGACTCGTAGAGGTTCTCGATGCCGAGCCAGTCCTCGACCTTGGCGACACCGGCCTCGTGGATGGCTACCGTGCGCTTCTTCTCGTCGACCTCGTAGTCGCCGGTCTCCTCGATGCCCTTCAGCGGCTGGCCGGGCTCGCCCTTCTTCAGGCGGGTGACCAGCTTCGCGAAGTCGCCGTACCACTTCGTGGCCTGGTCGGCCGGACCGGAGATGATCAGCGGGGTACGGGCCTCGTCGACGAGGATCGAGTCGACCTCGTCGACCACGGCGAAGTTGTGGCCGCGCTGGACCAGCTCGTCCTGCGACCACGCCATGTTGTCGCGCAGGTAGTCGAAGCCGAACTCGTTGTTCGTGCCGTAGGTGATGTCGCAGCTGTACTGCTCGCGGCGCTGCGCCGGCGACATGTTCGCCAGGATGCAGCCGACCTCGAGGCCGAGGAACTTGTGTACCCGGCCCATCATCTCGGAGTCGCGCTCGGCGAGGTAGTCGTTCACCGTGATCAGGTGGACGCCCTTGCCGGACAGCGCGTTCAGGTACGCGGGCAGGGTGCCGACGAGGGTCTTGCCCTCACCGGTCTTCATCTCGGCCACGTGGCCGAGGTGCAGCGCCGCGCCGCCCATGATCTGGACGTCGTAGTGCCGCTGGCCGAGGACGCGCTTGGCGGCCTCGCGCACGGTCGCGAACGCCTCGGGCAGCAGGTCGTCCAGGCTCTCGCCGTCCTGGAACCGCTGCTTGTACTCGTCCGTGAGCGCCCGCAACTCGGCGTCGGAGAGGTTGACGAAGTCCTCTTCGATGGAGTTGACCTGGTCCGCGATGCGGTGCAGTTTGCGCAGGATCTTGCCTTCGCCTGCACGCATGAGCTTGTTGAAGACGGACACCGAGGTTTGTCTCCTTGCCGGTCGGGCCTGGGCACTGTTCGTACACGGGCACGGCAGGTGGGCCCCACCGCAACGGCCATCGTAAGCGAGGACGTGGTCGCGTCGGGAGGTCCGCCGTAGCCGCGAGGGCGTGGGCGCCCGGATTGAGAACGTACGGGGGGCGCCGAAGGTGCCGCTGTTCCTGCCCGTGGTTATGAAAAAGAGTTCCCCCGGCACGCGTCCGGGGACCAGAATCCGTTCATGGAGCCCACGACACTGAACACGGCCCGACTGGAATTGCGGCCTTTCGTCCCCTCTGACGAGGACGAGGTGTACGCCGCCTGCCAGGACCCCGATGTCCAGCGCTGGACGCTGGTCCCCTCCCCCTACGAGCGCGCGAACGCGCACGCCTTCGTGAACGAGGTCGTACCGAACGGCTGGCTCGAGAACACCGCGTACGCCTTCGCCGTACGCCTGGGGCC
Organism: Streptomyces sp. NBC_01546; assembly: GCF_045208355.1. NCBI lineage: Bacteria > Bacillati > Actinomycetota > Actinomycetes > Kitasatosporales > Streptomycetaceae > Streptomyces > Streptomyces sp. NBC_01546. The sequence continues at coordinate 5,016,486 of NZ_CP109379.1, read as the reverse complement.
CGGCGGCCCGCTGGTCGCCGCCGTCGGCGTGCACGTGCACGGAACGGACTCGCACGAGATCGGCTACTGGGCGGTGAAGGAACACCGCGGGCAGGGCTACATGACCGAGGCCGTGGCCGCCGTGGCCCGCTGGGCCTTCACCGAGGTGGGCGTCGTACGGCTGGAGTGGCGCGCCGAGGCCGGCAACGCCGGCTCCCGCATGGTCGCGGAGAAGGTCGGCTTCCGCTTCGAGGGCGTCCTGCGGGCCGGCCTGATCCGCAACGACACCGCGCGCGACTGCTGGATCGGCGCCCTGCTCCCCTCCGACCTGGACCTGCCCCCTGCCCTCCCGTACCTGCCCGCCGATGTCAGTGGTGCGTCCTAGGCTGCGGATCATGACGAGCCTGCCGCAGCCGACCCTGTCCCTGTCCGCCGACGAGGCGCGCCGGATCGCCCTGCGCGCGCAGGGCTTCCTCGGCGCGCCCGACCGGCGCGGCGGGGTCCGCGGCGTCCTGCGCCACCTGGGCGCCGTACAGCTGGACACGATCTCGGTGCTGGCCCGCTCGCACGAGCTGATCCCGTACGCACGCCTCGGCGCGGTGGGCCGGGACGCGGTGGAGAAGGCGTACTGGTCGGACCGGCACGCCTTTGAGTACTGGTCGCACGCGGCCTGCATCCTTCCCATCGAGGAATGGCCGCATTTCGCCTTCCGGCGCCGGGCCAACCGGGTGCGCGGGCACCGCTGGCACGTCCTCCAGGACAAGGACCGCTCGACCAAGGCGGTCCTCGACCGGCTCCGGGCCGACGGCCCGCTGACCTCGAGCGAGCTGGGCGGCGCCAAGAACGGCGGCGAGTGGTTCGAATGGTCCGAGACCAAGATCGCGGTGGAGTGGCTGCTCGACACCGGCGAGGTGGTGTGCAGCCAGCGCCGCGGCTGGAAACGGGTCTACGACCTCCCCGAGCGCGCCGTGCCCGAGGCGCTGCTCCACGACGACCTGGACGACCGCGAGTGCATGCGCCGCCTGGTCGCCCTGGCCGGGCAGTCGCTGGGCGTGGGCACCCGCGCCGACATCGCGGACTACCACCGCCTCAAGGGGGAGCAGGTCGATGCGGTGATCGCGGACTCCGGGCTGGTCCCGGTCGAGGTGGCGGGCTGGGGGAAGCGGGCCTGGGCGGACCCGGCGGCGCTCGCGACGACCCCCCGGGGCCGCCACCGCACGACGCTGCTCTCCCCCTTCGACTCGCTGGTCTGGGACCGCCCCCGCACGGAGCGGATCTTCGGCTTCACGCACCGCCTGGAGGCCTACGTCCCCAAGCCGAAGCGGATACACGGGTACTTCGCGATGCCGCTGCTGGCGGGCGGGCAGCTGCGGGGCCGCGTCGACCCGGGCCGCGAGGGGACCACCCTGGTGGCCCGTCAGCTCTCCCTGGAGACGCCCGGGGCCGCCTCGGCCATGGCCGAGGCCCTGTGGGAGGCCGCCCGGTGGGTGGGGTGCCAGGAGGTGCGCGTCGAGCGCACCCGTACCCCGCAGGAGGCGGAGGCCGTCACGGCGGAGCTCAGGGCGCGGCGCGGGTAGAACAGGCGACGGGCAGCGGCCGGAAGCGGGCGGCGGCTAGCGGATCTCCAGGATCTTCTCGCGCATCGCGTAGACCACGGCCTCCATCCGGGAGTGCAGCTGCAGCTTCTCCAGGATGTTGCGCACGTGGTTCTTCACGGTGTTCTCCGAGATGAACAACTCCTTGGCGATGTCACGGTTGTTCATGCCGGTGGCCACCAGCTTCAGGACCTCCAGCTCCCGGTCCGTCAGCCTCGGCGCCGGCACCAGCCGCCGCTCGTCGGTCCGCTGGATCATCGACTTGAACTCGGTGAGGAGCTTGGACGCCATGGACGGGCTGATCTGCGACTGGCCGTCCGCGACCGCCCGGATGGCCGTGGCCACCTCGTCCGTGGAGATCTCCTTCAGGAGGTACCCGGTCGCGCCCGCCTTGATCGCGTCGTAGAGGTCCGCCTCCTCGTCGCTGATCGTCAGCATGATGATCTTCGCGGAGGGCGCCACCTCCTTGATCGAGGTGCACGCCTCGATCCCGCCGCGCCTGGGCATCCGTACGTCCATCAGCACGATGTCCGGCAGCAGGTCGGCCGCCTTGTCCACGGCCTCCGCGCCGTCCCCCGCCTCGCCGACGACCTGGATGTCCTCCTCCTGCGCGAGGACGATCTCCAGCCCGCGCCGGAACAGCGCGTGGTCGTCGACCACGAGGACCCGGATGGGCTCCCCCGCCGACGAGCCGGCGGACTCCGCCGCCGGGTCCGCCTCACGGCAGCCCGCACCGTCGTCACCGCGCACCGGCCCGAAGCTGTCCGCCATCGTTCCTCCCCCTGCATGTGCCGAGCTGCTGGGCCAACCGGACCGGCTGCGCCGACGGTTGACTGCCCGCCATGATTCCATGCCCGCGGCACGGCGCGGGGGGCTGCCGGTGACCGCCTGGCGCATACGCGCCATACACAGGCCCCCCGCGGGACGCCGGAGCGTCCCGCGGGGGCAACGAAACGAGGTGCTCAGCCGCCGAGCGCGCCCCCGGCACCACCGCGCGGCTGCTCCGAGCTGGAGGCCCCGTCGGGGTTCACGTGGATCACGCCGTAGTCGTACGCATGACGTCGGTAGACAACGCTGGGCAGCTTGGTCTCGGAGTCGACGAACAGATAGAAGTCGTGTCCGACCAGCTCCATCTCGTACAGAGCCTGGTCGAGTGACATGGGTGCGGCCGAGTGGGTCTTCTCGCGGACGATGAGCGGGCCTTCGCCCTGCACTTCGATGGAACCGATCCGGGTGATCGGAACTCCGTTCGCCTTCTCCTCGGAGAACGGCTCGCCATTCGCGTTCAGCTGCGCGGCGTCCGGCACTACGTCGGCGACCTCTGCCGCCGAGATCCGGCCCGCGCCCCTGCGGGTGTAGCGCTTGTCGTGCTGCTTGCGCAGCCGGGCCTCCAGCTTGTCCTGAGCCAGGTCCAGCGCCGCGTACGGGTCGGCGGCGGCGGCCTCGGCACGGATCACCGGGCCCCGCGAATGCAGAGTGATCTCCACGCGGTCGGAACGGTCGGCCTGGCGCGGGTTGTGCTCCTTCGACACCTCGACGTCCAAGCTGATCACCTTGGCGTCGAGCTTCTGGATCCGCTCCGGATTCAGCTTCTCGGCCACGTGCTTGCGGAACCGGTCGGGCACCTCGGTCTTGCGGCCCTTGACGACGATGTCCACGCAGAACTCCGTTCCCGGATAGCTCCGCCCGACGGGGCGAAGCGTCTCCCTTTCGCACCAGACTCCGGTGAAGGCCGGAGCCTCGGACTTGGCGACTTTCACCTCCTCCTCCCCCATCGGCAAGATCTACACCCCACCGACTTCGGAGTCGAGCGACAGCGATGCGTGGGGCCGAAGGCTCGCCAGTCCTCACAACCGAACATATCCCTCTATGGCGGTTGTCGGCACCCGCTACCGGAACGTACTTCCGTTCCGGTGGCCATCCACTCTTACTACCTGCAACGATGGGCCTTCCCACGCAGTTCCAAATCTATTCACAAGATTTTTGGTCTGTCCGGGTTGCGGCCACCACCGCGGCCCGGGGCGCTGCCCCCTGGCCCAGACCTGCCGCCCGCACCGCCCGGGCCGCCTCGGCCAGCGTGGCTCCCGTGGTGATCAGGTCGTCGACGAGCACGAGCACGGCCCCGTCCGTCAGCCGCGCCGCGCCCGGGCACGCTTCCAGCGCCCCCGCGAGGTTCTCCCGGCGCTGCCGCGCCCCAGCCCCGCCTGGTCCCGCACCGCCCTGCGCAGCCGCAGTACGGGCGCCACGCGCGCGGGCACACCGGCCCGCCGCAGCCGCCCCGCCGCGGCCAGGGCGATCCTGCGCGTGGGATCGTGCCCGCGCGCCCTGACCTGCCGCCGCGCCGACGGGACCGGCACCAGGACCACCTCGCGCTCCCACGGCCCCCCAGAGCCACCCCTGTCCGCCAGCACCGCCCCCGCCAGGGCGGCGCCGAGCGCACCGGCCAACGGCAGCGCCCCGCGCTCCTTGTGCGCCAGCAGGACGGCTCGTACGGGTCCCTCGTACGCGGCGGCGGCATGCACCACCGGCAGCCCCTCGGGCCGCGGAAACAGCCGCGCCCGCACCACCCCGGCCCCGCTCAGCGCCTCCCGGCAGCCGGCGCACAGCAGCACCCGCGCGGCCCCGCAGCCCGCGCAGTCCACCGGCAGGACCAGCCCCGCGAGCTCCTGCCACCACCCCCGCATGCCTCCCACTCTGCCGGGCCTCACCGGGACCCGCCAGCCCTGTGGACAACTCACGGACGCGCAGGTCAGCCCGGGTACACCGGGGCCCGGCCGCCCGCCGCCACCGTGCGCCACTGCGCCCCCGGCGGCAGCACCACGATGCCGTCCTCCGCCGAGTACCCCATCACCGGCTTCGGCTTCGACTCGTCCTCCGAGGCGGCCACCGCGACCGCGCTGAGCCCGGTGGCCCCGGGCAGGGTCGCCGCCACCACCGAACCGTCCACCAGCATGTAGCGGGCCTGCACGACCCCGCCGCTCTCCCGGCCCACCACCAGCAGCCGGCCCCGCGGCGCCCAGCTCATCGCCGTCACGTCCGCCATCTGCGGGGCCGCCCGGCGCAGCTCGCGCACGGACACCGCCGAGACGTCCCCCTTGCCGTCGGGCCGTTCTATCCGCCCGACCCACAGGTTCTTGCGGCCGCCCACCTTCTCCACGAGCAGCGCGATGCGCACGCCGTCGGACGAGGCCTTCAGCGAGGTGATCCGCCCGTCGAGCCCGGCCACCTGCACCTTCTGGGGGGTCCCGGTCCCGCCCGGCACCCGCCACAGCCCCGGGTGCTGCGGATCCTGGTCGGCGACCCACAGGTCGCCCGCCGCGTCCCAGCTGGGCGCGGTCAGCGTGTTCGACTTCCCCTTGCCGGGCAGCAAGGGCTGCGGCATGGCCCCGGACCCGGTCATCGACACGACGTACAGCCCGTCCTCGGAGATCACGGCCGCGCGCCGCTCGTCGTAGGACACGGCCGCGGAGAGGACCTTGAAACCGGGCGAGCCGGGCGAACCGGGAGCGCCGGAAGCGGTGGACAGCGGCCCCGGCACCTGTTCGGCCCGCGGCTGCTGGTCCTCGACGGTGACGTCGAGCTTCGTCCGGACCAGCCGGCTCTCGCTGTCGACGAAGTACTGGTACTCGGGCGTATGGGGCCGGTTGGCGATGACGGCCGCCGTCACCTCGGTCACGGAGCACAGCGAGGAGGACTTGCCGTCGGAGCGCAGCAGTTCGACCCGGTCCAGCCGGGAGGCCGTCAGCTCCTTGACCGTGTAGAGGAGTTGGGTCGCCATCTTCTGGCACTGCGGCTGCGCGACGTTGTCGGCCTTGTCGTTGAGCGGCACGCGCAACGTGTTCTGGCCGTCGTACGAAAGGGACTTGGTGCCCTGCCGCAGCTCCGTCCCGGTGGGGAAACTGGACTCGACGACCGGCCCGAGCCACCTGGACGGCCCGGCCAGCAGCGACTGCACGGTCTGCGTGGTGGGATCCATCCGCGAATCGGGGTCGCTGCGCTGGCGCACGTACACGGGATCGGCGACCAGGGCGCCGCCCGCGAAGTAGTACTTGTTGACCGGCATGTAGATGCGCTGGAAGTCCGACTCGCTCAGCACGAGGCTGCTCGGCGGACTCGAGATCCGCCACTGCTTGTCCTCCTGGACCAGCTGGAGGAACTCCTCGTACTTCGGGCCGTCGGCCTCCGGCTGGTACGCACTGCGCTCGTCCACCGTCGCGAGCTTCTCGCCGGTCACCTTCCAGCGGGGCCCCTCGGGGTCCTTCTCGGTGCGGACCGGGAACCGGTCGAGGCCGGCCGCGAGCACGGTGACGGCGGAGCCGGGCCGCCAGCTCTTCGCGGCGTCCTCGGTGAGGTACTTGCGGGCGGTCTCCAGCTGCGGGTCGTCGCTGGTCATCGCCTCCAGGAAACCGTCGACGATCTCACCCGCGCTGGCCTTGTCGGCGGGCGGTACCCCGAACACCCGGACCTGGGAGTCGACGCCCTGCGAGGCCTGCACCCTGCGGATCTCGCCGTGGTCGGGCATCGAGGCGCACCCGGCCAGCAGCAGCGCGGCCACCCCGAGTGCGTACGCCCGCAGGGTGCGCAGCCGTCTGCCGCGGCCTGCGGCGCGCACGCTCCCGGGCCCGGGCCCGGCCCCCTCAGCGTCCGTCGGCATCGGCATCGCCCTCGGCATCAGTTCGATCCTCCTGTGGTGCCTGCTCGGCCGGACGGGCCACGACCCTGGCTCCGCTGCCCGGCAGGGCCGTCGGGTCGGCGGGTACGGACAGCGCCGAGGCCACCGCCGAGCGCGGCGGTATCGATGACCGGTCCCCCGCGTCCGCCGGCTGCTGCCGGTCCGCCGCGCTGCCCGCGGCATCGGCGACGGCCCTGGCACGGTTGGCGCGGGAATCCTCGGGTTCCAGCGGGATGGGCGAGCCCCGCAGCGGCTCGTCGGCCGTACGCGGCAGGGTGAGGCGGAACTGCGAGCCGCCGCCCGGCTCGCCCCAGGCCTGCAGCCAGCCGCCGTGCAGCCGGGCGTCCTCGACGGCGATGGACAGGCCCAGGCCCGTGCCGCCCGTCGTCCTCGCCCGCGCCGGGTCGGCCCGCCAGAAACGGTTGAAGACGCGGGTGGCCTCGCCGGGCTTGAGCCCGACGCCGTAGTCCCGTACGGCGACCGCGACGGCCCCGCCCGCGGACGCCAGCCGAACCACCACATCGCGTCCCTCGCCGTGCTCCACGGCGTTGACGACCAGGTTGCGCAGCACCCGCTCCACCCGCCGCGCGTCGGCCTCGGCGATGACGGGCTGGGTGTCGCCGAGCACCCGGATCCGGCTGCCCTTGTGCTCCGCGAGCGGCTCGGCCCCGTCGATGACGCGGCGTACGACGTCCCGCAGGTCGATGGGCTCCGCCTCGAGGGCGGCCGCGCCCGCGTCGAACCGGCTGATCTCCAGCAGGTCGGCGAGCAGCGACTCGAACCGGTCCAGCTGCCCGGCGAGCAGCTCGGCGGAGCGCGCCGTGATCGGGTCGAAGTCGACCCGGGCGTCGTGGATGACGTCGGCGGCCATCCGTACCGTCGTCAGCGGGGTGCGCAGCTCGTGCGAGACGTCCGAGACGAACCGGCGCTGCATCCGCGACAGGTCCTCGAGCTGCTGGATCTTGTTCTGGAGGTTCTGGGCCATCTTGTTGAAGGCCTCGCCCAGCCGCGCGATGTCATCCTCACCGGTGACCTTCATCCGCTCCTGGAGCCGCCCGGCCGACAGCCGCTCGGCGATCCCGGCGGCCATCCGGACGGGCGTGACGATCTGGCGCACCACGAGCCAGGCGATGGCGCTGAGCAGCACGACGACGAACAGCCCGGCCGTGGCGATGGTGCTCTTGACCAGGTTGAGGGACTCCTCCTCCTGGGTGAGCGGGAAGAGGTAGTACAGGTCGTACGGGTCCCCGTTGATGTCGGTGAGCCGCTTGCCCACCACCAGCGCGGGCTCGGGGGCCTTCTCCCCGGCCCCGGTGGTGTACCGGATCTCCGAGAAGGTCTTGAAGGTGCCGGCGGAGTGGTTGACGGCCCGGCGCAGGTTGACGGGCACGCTGGCGGTCGGATCCACGTTGCCCGAGGCGCGGGCGCCCTTGACCCCCTGGGTGCCGGGCAGGACCTGCTCTCCGGTGCCGGCGCCGAGCGCGACCACCTCGAAGGCGGTCTGGCCGCCACTGGCCAGCTGTTTGACGAGGGAGTTCATCCAGGTACTGGCGTCGAGCCCGACCTTGTTGTCGGCGGCATCGGGCCCGTCCACGGTCGCGGGGGCGTTGGCCTTCTCCTGTGCGACCGCGAACCCGCCCGCGGCCTGGCTCTGCGCCGCCTCCTCCTTGGCGTCCAGGAGGCCCTTGCTGACCTGCGCGATCACGACGAAGCCCAGCGCGAGGACCACGGCGAGCGACATCAGCAGGGTGGCGGCGACCACCCGGAGCTGCATGTTGCGCCGCCACAGCCGGACAGCCGGAAGCAGCGGCCGGCGCACGAGGCGTACGCACAGCCGCAGCACGGAGGCACCGGGCGTTCCGTCCTGGAACAGCCGGCCGGCCCGCAGGCTCCCCCATCGGGAGCCGCCCCGGCCCTTGCCGGACTGCACCTCAGCTGGGTCCGGCCTTGTAGCCGACACCGCGCACCGTCACGACGATCTCGGGGCGCTCCGGGTCCTTCTCGACCTTGGAGCGCAGCCGCTGCACATGCACGTTCACCAGGCGGGTGTCCGCCGCGTGCCGGTAGCCCCAGACCTGCTCCAGCAGCACCTCACGGGTGAAGACCTGCCAGGGCTTGCGTGCGAGCGCGACCAGCAGGTCGAACTCCAGCGGGGTCAGGGCGATGGAAGCACCGTCCCGCTTGACCGAGTGACCGGCCACGTCGATGACGAGGTCACCGATGGCCAGCTGCTCGGGGGCGGGCTCTTCCGACCGGCGCAGGCGGGCCCGGATGCGGGCCACCAGCTCCTTCGGCTTGAACGGCTTCACGATGTAGTCGTCGGCACCGGACTCCAGGCCCACGACGACGTCGACCGTGTCGCTCTTGGCAGTGAGCATCACGATCGGCACGCCGGACTCGGCCCGGATCAGCCTGCAGACCTCTATGCCGTCCCTTCCGGGCAGCATGAGGTCGAGCAGTACCAGGTCCGGCTTCGCCTCCCGGAAGGCAGCAAGTGCCTTGTCACCGTCTGCAACGAACGACGGCTCAAAACCTTCTCCACGCAGCACAATGCCGAGCATCTCGGCCAGCGCGGTGTCGTCGTCGACGACAAGGACGCGTCCCTTCATGGTTGACATCATCCCATTAGCTAATCGTTACCTGGCGGTGAGCTGTCCCACAGCCAAAAGGGCTGGAAATCGCCCCTCGGACCTGCGTGGAGATCAGGTCGACCAGTCTGCCCCGGATCCGGGTGACAATTGAAGGTACGGGCTGTCGATGATCCGGGGGGATCGCTGGTCCGTTCGTGTACCCCACGTGGCACGATGGCAGCGACCAGCGCCCCCGCCGCAGCAGGTGCACGTGAAGGAGCGACGATGAACGACTCTCCGGGCTGGGCTACGCCCGGATCCGATCCGTCCGACGGCGAGCGGCCCGGGGCGCCCACCGACCGGCCGGTTACCGGCGACCCCAAGTGGTCCGCCGAGCAGCCGCCGCCCGGCCAGTGGACCAGCCCGACCCCCGGCCAGACCCCGCCTCCGCAGGCACCGCAGCAGCCACAGCAGCCGCAGCCGGGCCAGGGCTGGGGATCGCAGGGAGGGCAGTACGGAAGCCCGTACGGGGGCCAGTACGGCTACCCGGGCGGCCCCGGCCAGTGGGGCCAGCCCCCGGCCGCCAAGCCCGGCGTGATCCCGCTGCGCCCGCTCGGCCTCGGCGAGATCCTGGACGGCGCGGTCGCCACCATGCGCTCCCACTGGCGCTCGGTCCTGCCGATCACGCTGGTCGTGGCCACCGTGGTGCAGGTGCTCAGCCTGCTCGCGCAGAAGTACGCGATGTCGGACCTCACCGTCGCGACGGAGCCCGGGGCGGACCTCGAGGAGTCGCTGAACTCCCTCGCCGTCGCCATGGGGGCCCTCATCGGAGCCTCGTTCATCGCGGCCCTCGGCGGCATCGTGGCCACGGCGATGCTCACGATGATCTACAGCCGGGCCGTGCTCGGCAACACCTCCACGATCTCCGGCGCCTGGCGCGAGTCCCGGTCCCAGCTGCTGCGCCTGTTCGGCCTGACGCTCCTGCTGGGACTCGGCGCGGTCCTCCTGGCCGCCGTCCTGATCGTGCCCGGCGCCCTGACCCGGAACGCGGGTCTGATCGCCGTGGGCATCTTCGCCGTGATCCCGCTGATCACCTGGCTGTGGATCAAGTTCAGCCTGGCCTCGCCCGCGCTGATGCTGGAGAAGACCACCGTCTTCAAGGCCCTCGGCCGCTCCTCCAAGCTGGTCAAGGGCACCTGGTGGCGCATCTTCGGCATCACCCTGCTCACCAACATCATCACGGGCATCGTCGCGGCGATCATCGTCTGGCCGCTCACGATGATCGGCATGGCCGTCTTCGGCGGCGGCCTGGGCGGGATCGAGGACGGCACCGCCGCCACCGCCTGGGGAGCGCTCATCCTCTCCGGCATCGGCGCGATCATCGCCCAGACCATCGTGATGCCGATCCAGGCCGGCGTCACCGTCCTCCTCTACGTCGACCAGCGCATCCGCCGCGAGGGACTCGACCTGGAGCTCGCCCGGGCGGCCGGCATCGAGAACTACGGCACGACCGGAGGCTGACACACCCATGATGAGCACGGGGGGCCTCATCACCCGCACCACGGCGCTCCTGCCGGGCGCCGAGACACCACCGGTCACGACACCGCGCGAGCCCGCCCAGGAGGCGGCGGAGCGCGAACTGTCCAAGCCGATGTACCACGAGAACGACCCGGGGCTGCTGGACCGCGCCCTGCGCAAGTTCTTCGAGTGGATCGACGACCTCTTCGGCGCGGCCTCCGGGGCGACCCCCGGAGGCACGCTCGGCCTCGTCGTGATCGTCCTCCTGGCGATCCTGGCCGCCGGCGCCCTGTGGTGGCGCCTCGGCGCCCCCAGCCGGATACCCGCCGGAGCGGGCGTCCTCTTCGACGACGGCATCCGCAGCGCCGCCGACCACCGCACGGCCGCCGAGGCCCACGCCGCCGCCGGCCGCTGGACCGAGGCCGTCCAGGAACGCATGCGCGCCGTCGTCCGCTCCCTGGAGGAGCGCACCGTGCTCGACCCGCGCCCGGGCCGCACCGCCGACGAGGCGGCGGCCGAAGCCGCGGTCTCCCTCCCCGACCACGCCGGGGACCTGCGCGCGGCCGCCCGTACCTTCGACGACGTCACCTACGGCGGCCGCACCGCCGCCGCCGACACGTACGCCCGCCTGCGCACCCTCGACCTCACCCTGGACCGCGCCAAGCCGCTCCTGACGGGACCCACCGCATGACCGGCCCCACCGCGCCCACGGCCCCCTCAGCCACGCGGACCCGCCGCATCCACCGGACCAAGCGCGTCCTCGGCGTACTGGCCGTGCTCGCCGCGGGCGCACTGGCCCTCGCCGCGCTCGGCTCGGGCACCCGCCACGGCCTGCTCGACCCGCGCTCCGCCGACCCCTACGGCAGCAGGGCCGTCGCCGAGCTCCTCAAGGAGCGCGGTGTCACCACCCGCGTGGTCACCACCGCACGCGAGGCCGCCGACGCGGCCGGCCCCCGCACCACCCTCCTGGTCACCGACCCCGACCGCCTGGGCACCAGCCAGCGCGGCCTCATCCGCTCGGCCATGGACCTCTCCGGCGGCCGCACCGTCCTCCTCGCCCCCGGCAGTCACAGCCTTCCCGACCTGGCCCCCGGCGTCCGCACCCAGGGCCCCGCCGACGCCGACACCCTCGCCCCGGCCTGCGACCTGCCCGCCGCCACCTCCGCCGGCCGCGCCGGCACCGGCGACGACCTCCGCTACTCCACCGCCCTGCCCCGGGCCACCGCCTGCTACCCCAGCGACGGCCACCCCACCCTCCTCGTCCTCCCGGCCGGGACCGGCGGCGACACCGTCCTCCTCGGCTCCACCACGATCCTCCTCAACGAGAGCCTCGCCGAGGACGGCAACGCCTCCCTCGCCCTCCAGCTCCTCGGCTCCCGCCCGAACCTCGTCTGGTACATGCCGTCCCTCGCGGACTCCGACCCCGGCACCGAACCCGCCGAGGACAAGAGCCTCGTCGACCTCATCCCGGCCGGCTGGTCCTGGGCCCTGCTCCAGCTCTTCGTCGCCGCAGCCCTCGCCGCCCTCTGGCGCGCCCGCCGGCTCGGCCCCCTCGTCACCGAAAAACTGCCGGTCGTCATCCGCGCCTCCGAGGCCACCGAAGGCCGCGCCCGCCTCTACCGCAAGGCCGGGGCCCGCGACCGCGCCGCCACCGTGCTCCGCGCCGGCACCCGCGAACGCCTGGCCGCACTGGTCGGCGTACCGGCCTCCCAGGCCCACGACCCCGTCGCCCTGGTCCCCGCCGTGTCCACCCGGCTCGGCGACGGCGGCCACGACGTGACCACCACCCTCTTCGGCCCCACACCCTCCGACGACGCGGCACTCGTCGCGCTCGCCGACCACCTCGACGCCCTCGAAAGAGAGGTCCGTACGTCATGACGTACCCGGCCACCGAGTCCGCCGGCGCGGACATCGCCCGCGCTTCCCTCGAAGCGCTCCGCACCGAGATCGGCAAGGCCGTGGTCGGCCAGGACTCCGCCGTCACCGGCCTCGTCGTCGCCCTCCTGTGCCGCGGCCACGTGCTGCTCGAAGGCGTCCCCGGCGTCGCGAAGACCCTCCTCGTACGGGCCCTCGCCGCATCCCTCGAACTCGACACCAAGCGCGTCCAGTTCACCCCGGACCTGATGCCGAGCGATGTCACCGGCTCCCTCGTCTACGACGCCCGCACCGCCGAGTTCTCCTTCCAGAACGGCCCGGTCTTCACCAACCTCCTCCTCGCGGACGAGATCAACCGGACCCCGCCCAAGACCCAGTCCTCGCTCCTCGAAGCGATGGAGGAGCGCCAGGTCACCGTCGACGGCACGCCGCGCCCGCTCCCGGAGCCCTTCCTCGTCGCCGCCACCATGAACCCCCTCGAGTACGAGGGCACTTACCCCCTCCCGGAAGCCCAGCTGGACCGCTTCCTCCTCAAGCTCACCGTGCCCCTCCCCTCCCGCGCGGACGAGATCGGTGTCCTGACCCGGCACGCCGCCGGCTTCAACCCCCGCGACCTGCACGCGGCGGGCATCCGCCCGGTGGCCGGCCCGGCCCAGCTCGAAGCCGCCCGCGAGGCCGTGGCCAAGGTCTCCGTCTCCCCGGAGATCGCCGGCTACGTCGTCGACATCTGCCGCGCCACCCGCGAATCGCCGTCCCTCACCCTCGGCGTCTCCCCCCGCGGCGCGACCGCCCTGCTGGCCACCGCCCGCGCCTGGGCCTGGCTCACCGGCCGCGACTACGTCACCCCCGACGACGTGAAGGCCCTGGCCCTGCCGACGCTGCGGCACCGCGTCCAGCTGCGCCCGGAAGCGGAGATGGAGGGCGTCACGGCCGACGCCGTCATCACCGCGATCCTCTCCCACGTCCCCGTCCCGCGGTAATGGCCCTCACCGGACGCGCCGCCCTGCTGGCGGCCCTGGGCAGCATCCCCGTCGGCATCCTCGAACCGAGCTGGACGGGGATGCTCGCGGTCAACGGCTCGCTCGCACTTGCCTGCGCGGTCGACTGCGCCCTGGCGGCGTCCGTCCGTGCCCTCGGCCTCACCCGTTCGGGCGACACCTCGGTCCGCCTCGGCGAACCGGCCGACGTCCACCTCACCGTCACCAACCCGAGCGGCCGCCGGCTCCGGGCCCAGCTGCGCGACGCCTGGCCCCCGAGCAGTTGGGTCCCGGGCACGGAAACGGCCGCGTCCCGCCACAGGCTGGACATCCCCGCCGGCGAACGCCGCCGCCTGACCACCCGTCTGTTCCCCACCCGTCGCGGCGACCGCCAGGCCGACCGCGTGACGATCCGCTCGTACGGGCCCCTCGGTCTGTGGGCCCGCCAGGGCTCGCAGACCATCCCCTGGACGGTCCGGGTACTGCCGCCCTTCACGAGCCGCAAGCACCTCCCGTCCCGGCTGGCCCGCCTGCGCGAACTGGACGGCCGTACCAGCGTCCTGACGCGAGGTGAGGGCACCGAGTTCGACAGCCTGCGCGACTACGTCCCCGGCGACGACACCCGTTCCATCGACTGGCGAGCCACGGCCCGCCAGCAAAAGGTGGCCGTCCGCACCTGGCGCCCCGAGCGTGACCGGCACATCCTGATCTGCCTGGACACCGGCCGTACTTCGGCGGGCCGCGTCGGCGACGCCCCCCGCCTGGACTCCGCGATGGACGCCGCCCTGCTCCTCGCCGCCCTGGCGACCCGCGCCGGCGACCGCGTGGACCTGCTGGCCCACGACCGCCGCCCCCGCGCCCAGGTCCAGGGCCGCCCGGCGGCCGACATCCTGCCGTCCTTCGTCAACGCGATGGCCCCTCTCGAACCGGAACTGGTCGAGACGGACGCCCGCACCCTGGTCTCCACCATCCTCCGCAGCGCCCCGCGCCGCTCCCTGGTGGTCCTCCTGACGAGCCTGGACGCCGCCGCCGTCGAAGAGGGCCTGCTCCCGGTGCTCCCCCGCCTCACCCAGCGCCACACGGTCCTGCTGGCCTCGGTGGCGGATCCCCACGTGGCCGAGATGACGACGTCCCGCGGCAGCGCGGAAGCGGTCTACGAGGCCGCCGCCGGCACCCAGTCCCAGTCCCAGCGCCGCCGCACGGCCGACCAGCTCTCCCGCCACGGCGTCCACGTGGTCGACGCCACCCCGGACACCCTGGCCCCGTCCCTGGCCGACGCCTACCTGGCCCTCAAAGCCGCCGGCCGTCTCTGAGCACTTCAAGCCCCTCGCGCGATGACCTCCGAGGTAATCGCGCCCTGCGGCCTGCCCGGCCAAGAATGCTGTTCTCTCCGCGTCGGCATGACGCGGGCCCCGAACCGGAGGGATCAGCCATGGGCGAGACCATGCGCACGAACACGCGCGCCGTAGTGGAAGAGCTTCTGCGCCGCATCGGCGAGGGCGACGCCGGACACATCGCCGAGCTGTATGCGCAGCACGGCGACTGGAAGCTGGCCTGGCCGGAGACCGAACACGGCCGCGCCGCCACCCCGTGGATCCGGCACCGGTCCACCCGCTCCGACGCTGCCGCCCATTTTCGCGAGCTCGCCGAACACCACGTGCCCGGCAAAGCGGCCACCGAGATCGAACGCATCCTCATCGACGGCGCCGACGCGGTCGTACTCGGTGAGATCCGTCAGACCGCCCGCCCCACGGGCCGTTCCTATCGCGCCCGGTTCGCCCTGCACCTCACGGTCGAAAACGGCAGGATCACCCGCCACCACGTGTACGAGGACAGCCTTGCCGTCGCCCAGGCATTCACCGGCCCCTGAACGCAGAAAAGCCCCGCACCGAACCCGTAAGGGTTTGGTGCGGGGCTTCCCGCAATGATTGTTCGGCGGCGTCCTACTCTCCCACAGGGTCCCCCCTGCAGTACCATCGGCGCTGAAAGGCTTAGCTTCCGGGTTCGGAATGTAACCGGGCGTTTCCCTAACGCTATGACCACCGAAACACTATGAAATTTGAACGCTGGCTATGAACACAGCTGTTCGTTATTTCAGAACTAACACAGTGGACGCGAGCAACTGAGGACAAGCCCTCGGCCTATTAGTACCAGTCAGCTTCACCCGTTACCGGGCTTCCACATCTGGCCTATCAACCCAGTCGTCTACTGGGAGCCTTACCCTCTCAAGGAGGTGGGAATACTCATCTTGAAGCAGGCTTCCCGCTTAGATGCTTTCAGCGGTTATCCCTCCCGAACGTAGCCAACCAGCCATGCCCTTGGCAGGACAACTGGCACACCAGAGGTTCGTCCGTCCCGGTCCTCTCGTACTAGGGACAGCCCTTCTCAATATTCCTACGCGCACAGCGGATAGGGACCGAACTGTCTCACGACGTTCTAAACCCAGCTCGCGTACCGCTTTAATGGGCGAACAGCCCAACCCTTGGGACCGACTCCAGCCCCAGGATGCGACGAGCCGACATCGAGGTGCCAAACCATCCCGTCGATATGGACTCTTGGGGAAGATCAGCCTGTTATCCCCGGGGTACCTTTTATCCGTTGAGCGACGGCGCTTCCACAAGCCACCGCCGGATCACTAGTCCCGACTTTCGTCCCTGCTCGACCCGTCGGTCTCACAGTCAAGCTCCCTTGTGCACTTACACTCAACACCTGATTGCCAACCAGGCTGAGGGAACCTTTGGGCGCCTCCGTTACCCTTTGGGAGGCAACCGCCCCAGTTAAACTACCCATCAGACACTGTCCCTGATCCGGATCACGGACCGAGGTTAGACATCCAGCACGACCAGAGTGGTATTTCAACGGCGACTCCACCCCAACTGGCGTTGGGGTTTCAAAGTCTCCCACCTATCCTACACAAGCCGAACCGAACACCAATATCAAACTATAGTAAAGGTCCCGGGGTCTTTCCGTCCTGCTGCGCGAAACGAGCATCTTTACTCGTAGTGCAATTTCACCGGGCCTATGGTTGAGACAGTCGAGAAGTCGTTACGCCATTCGTGCAGGTCGGAACTTACCCGACAAGGAATTTCGCTACCTTAGGATGGTTATAGTTACCACCGCCGTTTACTGGCGCTTAAGTTCTCAGCTTCGCACGCCCGAAAGCGCACTAACCGGTCCCCTTAACGTTCCAGCACCGGGCAGGCGTCAGTCCGTATACATCGCCTTACGGCTTCGCACGGACCTGTGTTTTTAGTAAACAGTCGCTTCTCGCTGGTCTCTGCGGCCACCCCCAGCTCAGGAAGCAAGTTCCCTCACCAGTGATGGCCCCCTTCTCCCGAAGTTACGGGGGCATTTTGCCGAGTTCCTTAACCATAGTTCACCCGAACGCCTCGGTATTCTCTACCTGACCACCTGAGTCGGTTTAGGGTACGGGCCGCCATGAAACTCGCTAGAGGCTTTTCTCGACAGCATAGGATCATCCACTTCACCACAATCGGCTCGGCATCAGGTCTCAGCCTTAATGAGGGACGGATTTGCCTACCCCTCGGCCTACACCCTTACCCCGGGACTACCACCGCCCGGGCTGGACTACCTTCCTGCGTCACCCCATCGCTTACCTACTACAAGTCTGGTTCGTCGGCTCCACCACTTTCCTTTCCCCGAAGGGTCCGGAACGGCTTCACGGACTTAGCATCGCCTGATTCGATATTGGGCGTTTCAAAGCGGGTACCGGAATATCAACCGGTTGTCCATCGACTACGCCTGTCGGCCTCGCCTTAGGTCCCGACTTACCCTGGGCAGATCAGCTTGACCCAGGAACCCTTAGTCAATCGGCGCACACGTTTCTCACGTGTGTATCGCTACTCATGCCTGCATTCTCACTCGTGAACCGTCCACAACTAGCTTCCGCTGCTGCTTCACCCGGCACACGACGCTCCCCTACCCATCACAGCGGGCGTTGGCCCTATTGCTGCAATGACACGACTTCGGCGGTACGCTTGAGCCCCGCTACATTGTCGGCGCGGAATCACTTGACCAGTGAGCTATTACGCACTCTTTCAAGGGTGGCTGCTTCTAAGCCAACCTCCTGGTTGTCTCTGCGACTCCACATCCTTTCCCACTTAGCGTACGCTTAGGGGCCTTAGTCGATGCTCTGGGCTGTTTCCCTCTCGACCATGGAGCTTATCCCCCACAGTCTCACTGCCGTGCTCTCACTTACCGGCATTCGGAGTTTGGCTAAGGTCAGTAACCCGGTAGGGCCCATCGCCTATCCAGTGCTCTACCTCCGGCAAGAAACACACGACGCTGCACCTAAATGCATTTCGGGGAGAACCAGCTATCACGGAGTTTGATTGGCCTTTCACCCCTAACCACAGGTCATCCCCCAGGTTTTCAACCCTGGTGGGTTCGGTCCTCCACGAAGTCTTACCTCCGCTTCAACCTGCCCATGGCTAGATCACTCCGCTTCGGGTCTAGAGCGTGCAACTCAATCGCCCTATTCGGACTCGCTTTCGCTACGGCTTCCCCACACGGGTTAACCTCGCTACACACCGCTAACTCGCAGGCTCATTCTTCAAAAGGCACGCAGTCACGACCGTTGTTCCGAAGAACAACGGCGACGCTCCCACGGCTTGTAGGCACACGGTTTCAGGTACTATTTCACTCCGCTCCCGCGGTACTTTTCACCATTCCCTCACGGTACTATCCGCTATCGGTCACCAGGGAATATTTAGGCTTAGCGGGTGGTCCCGCCAGATTCACACGGGATTTCTCGGGCCCCGTGCTACTTGGGAGATTCTTAAGCAAGCCGCTGATGTTTCGTCTACGGGGGTCTTACCCTCTACGCCGGACCTTTCGCATGTCCTTCGACTACATCAACGGTTTCTGACTCGCCGACCGGCCGGCAGACCGATCAAAAGAATTCCCACAACCCCGCATGCGCAACCCCTGCCGGGTATCACACGCATACGGTTTGGCCTCATCCGGTTTCGCTCGCCACTACTCCCGGAATCACGGTTGTTTTCTCTTCCTGCGGGTACTGAGATGTTTCACTTCCCCGCGTTCCCTCCACATGCCCTATGTGTTCAGGCATGGGTGACAGCCCATGACGACTGCCGGGTTTCCCCATTCGGACACCCCCGGATCAAAGCTCAGTTGGCAGCTCCCCGGGGCCTATCGCGGCCTCTCACGTCCTTCATCGGTTCCTGGTGCCAAGGCATCCACCGTGCGCCCTTAAAAACTTGGCCACAGATGCTCGCGTCCACTGTGTAGTTCTCAAACAACGACCAGCCACCCATCACCCCACCAGACAAGCTAGTGAGTTCACTGGGGCCGGCACTGAAGACATGACCTCACGGCCGTACCTTCAGGACCCAACAACGTGCCAGGCACCAGTCAGTCTTCCGTCTCCTCTTTCCACGCCGAAGCAGTACTCGAGAACCATCAGACCGTCTGGTGCCAAATAATCAACGTTCCACCCATGAGCTGACCGTGCAGAACATTTGTCTGCAATCGGTACTGTGCTCCTTAGAAAGGAGGTGATCCAGCCGCACCTTCCGGTACGGCTACCTTGTTACGACTTCGTCCCAATCGCCAGTCCCACCTTCGACAGCTCCCTCCCTTACGGGTTGGGCCACCGGCTTCGGGTGTTACCGACTTTCGTGACGTGACGGGCGGTGTGTACAAGGCCCGGGAACGTATTCACCGCAGCAATGCTGATCTGCGATTACTAGCGACTCCGACTTCATGGGGTCGAGTTGCAGACCCCAATCCGAACTGAGACCGGCTTTTTGAGATTCGCTCCACCTCACGGTATCGCAGCTCATTGTACCGGCCATTGTAGCACGTGTGCAGCCCAAGACATAAGGGGCATGATGACTTGACGTCGTCCCCACCTTCCTCCGAGTTGACCCCGGCGGTCTCCTGTGAGTCCCCATCACCCCGAAGGGCATGCTGGCAACACAGGACAAGGGTTGCGCTCGTTGCGGGACTTAACCCAACATCTCACGACACGAGCTGACGACAGCCATGCACCACCTGTATACCGACCACAAGGGGGGCACTATCTCTAATGCTTTCCGGTATATGTCAAGCCTTGGTAAGGTTCTTCGCGTTGCGTCGAATTAAGCCACATGCTCCGCCGCTTGTGCGGGCCCCCGTCAATTCCTTTGAGTTTTAGCCTTGCGGCCGTACTCCCCAGGCGGGGAACTTAATGCGTTAGCTGCGGCACCGACGACGTGGAATGTCGCCAACACCTAGTTCCCAACGTTTACGGCGTGGACTACCAGGGTATCTAATCCTGTTCGCTCCCCACGCTTTCGCTCCTCAGCGTCAGTAATGGCCCAGAGATCCGCCTTCGCCACCGGTGTTCCTCCTGATATCTGCGCATTTCACCGCTACACCAGGAATTCCGATCTCCCCTACCACACTCTAGCTAGCCCGTATCGAATGCAGACCCGAGGTTAAGCCTCGGGCTTTCACATCCGACGTGACAAGCCGCCTACGAGCTCTTTACGCCCAATAATTCCGGACAACGCTTGCGCCCTACGTATTACCGCGGCTGCTGGCACGTAGTTAGCCGGCGCTTCTTCTGCAGGTACCGTCACTTTCGCTTCTTCCCTGCTGAAAGAGGTTTACAACCCGAAGGCCGTCATCCCTCACGCGGCGTCGCTGCATCAGGCTTTCGCCCATTGTGCAATATTCCCCACTGCTGCCTCCCGTAGGAGTCTGGGCCGTGTCTCAGTCCCAGTGTGGCCGGTCGCCCTCTCAGGCCGGCTACCCGTCGTCGCCTTGGTGGGCCATTACCCCACCAACAAGCTGATAGGCCGCGGGCTCATCCTTCACCGCCGGAGCTTTCAACCCCTGCCCATGCAGGCAGGAGTGGTATCCGGTATTAGACCCCGTTTCCAGGGCTTGTCCCAGAGTGAAGGGCAGATTGCCCACGTGTTACTCACCCGTTCGCCACTAATCCACCCCGAAGGGCTTCATCGTTCGACTTGCATGTGTTAAGCACGCCGCCAGCGTTCGTCCTGAGCCAGGATCAAACTCTCCATGAATGTTTACCCGTAATCGGGTGCACACATCACGTAGAGCGGGCCAGTCATGGTCGGAATAAGACCGACTGACCACTGCGTCCTCGCTGTGTAATTGCCTGCAAGCACCCCGAAACGGAGCCTCACAGGTCTTTTTCAAAGGAACCTCATCCACCGAAGTGGACGGGGTATCAACTTTTGGCGTTGATTTTTGGCACGCTGTTGAGTTCTCAAGGAACGGACGCTTCCTTTGTACTCACCCTCTCGGGCTTTCCTCCGGGCTTTCGTTCTGTGTTCTTGCGTTTCCGACTCTATCAGACTCTTTCGGGCCCGATTTCCTCGGCGCTTTCCAGGTTCTGCGCTTTCGCGCTTTCCCTTTCCGGCGGTTCCGACTCTATCAGAAGATTTCCACCGGATTTACCGGCTTCGGATTCCTGAATGAGGAGTCGATTGCACCCTGCATTGGAATTCGATTCCTTGCAGGGGCGAGAGAGATTGTAACCATCGCTGCCGAACTTGTCCAGTTCGAGGCAACCGTTCGAATCTACCTCCCCGTTCGCCCTGTGTCAACAGGGCTTCCGGGACAACGGGGAGACTAGCAGCTCAGGGGGCTTGTACGCACATCAGGCCGCGGTGGGGAGCGTCGCCGTGCGGTCGGCTGCCTCCACGTCGCCCGCCTCACCGGCGCGGGAGGCCCTGGCGCCCAGGATGAAGACGTAGAGCAGGAAAGCCGCCTCGGCGACGACGCCGATGGTGATGCGGGCCCAGGTGGGCAGGCCGGACGGGGTCACGAAGCCTTCGATCAGGCCTGAGACGAAGAGGACCACCGCGAGGCCGATGGCCATTCCGAGGGCCGCGCGGCCCTGTTCGGCGAGGGCTGTACGGCGGGTGCGGGGGCCCGGGTCGATGACCGTCCAGCCCAGGCGCAGGCCGGTGCCCGCGGCGACGAAGACCGCCGTCAGTTCGAGCAGGCCGTGCGGGAGGATCAGGCCGAGGAAGACGTCGAGACGGCCGGCGGAGGCCATCAGCCCGAGGCCGACACCGAGGTTGGCCATGTTCAGGAAGAGGATCCACAGCACCGGGATCCCCAGGAACGCGCCCAGGACCAGGCAGATCGCGGCCGCCTGGGCGTTGTTCGTCCAGACCTGGGCGGCGAAGGAGCCCGCGGGGTGGCTGGAGTAGTACGTCTCGTACTCGCCGCCGGGCTTCGTGAGCTCCTTGAGGTGCTCCGGGGCCGCGATGGCGCCCTGGACCTCCGGGTGGGTGGCTATCCACCAGCCGATGAGCACGCCGAGCGCCGTGGAGAGCAGCGCGGTCGGTATCCACCAGCGGCGGCTGCGGTAGACCGCGGCCGGGAAGCCCACCGTGAAGAACAGGACCGCGTCGCGCCAGCCGGCCCGGCGGGTGCCCGTCACCGTGGCACGGGCCCGGGCCACCAGCTGGGTCAGCCGGCCGGTGAGCATGGGGTCGGGCGCACTGGACTGGACGAGGGAGAGGTGGGTGGAGGTGCGCTGGTAGAGGGCGACGAGTTCGTCGGCCTCGGCGCCGGTCAGCTTGCGGCCGCGGCCCAGGAGCTGTTCCAGGCGGTCCCATTCCGCGCGGTGTGCCGTCACGAAGACGTCGAGATCCATCCGGTTGCCGCTCCCCTGCCCCAGTGCCCCTGCTGCTGGCTATTCCTCGTGTGGTCAGCTTGGCAGACTGGATGCCGCAGGGGCGGGGCAGGTCACGTGAAAGGTGCTGTGGTGAGCGATCTGGTGACGGGGGACGCGGTTGTCCTGGGGTTGAGGCCGGCGAGGCTGCCGAGCCGGGCGCTGGCGATCGTCCTCGACCTGGTCGTGTACGTCGCCGGGTACCTGATCCTCTCGATCGGCCTGGCGTTCTCGATCGCCTCGCTCGACGAGGCCGCTCAGGCTGCCGTGACGGTGGCGTCCTTCGTGCTGCTGCTGGTCGGTGTGCCGATCGCGGTGGAGACGCTCTCCCACGGGCGGTCGCTGGGCAAGCTCGCCTGCGGGCTGCGGGTGGTGCGGGACGACGGCGGGCCCATCCGGTTCCGGCACGCGCTGGTGCGCGGGGCCATGGGGGTCGTGGAGCTGCTGATGACCTTCGGGGCCGTGGCGTGCATCG
This sequence comes from Streptomyces sp. NBC_01546, assembly GCF_045208355.1. Classification (NCBI taxonomy): domain Bacteria; kingdom Bacillati; phylum Actinomycetota; class Actinomycetes; order Kitasatosporales; family Streptomycetaceae; genus Streptomyces; species Streptomyces sp. NBC_01546. The sequence continues at coordinate 4,994,145 of NZ_CP109379.1, read as the reverse complement.
CCTCGCTGGTGTCGGCGCGCGGGCGGCGGCTCGGTGACGTGTTCGCGGGGACCCTGGTGGTCCGGGAACGGGTGCCGGGGGCGCGGGTGATGCCGGTTCCTCCGCCGCCGCCGTGGCTGGCCGGTCGGTTCACCGGGCTGGATCTGTCGGCGGTGCCGGACGGACTGTGGCTGGCGGTACGGCAGTACCTGACGCGGATGAACCAGCTGGATCCGGCGGTGGGCGCGGCGATGGCGGCGCGGCTCGCGGACGATCTGGTGGCGCGGACGGGGGCGCCCGCACCGGTGGGGGTGCCGGCCGCCGCGTTCCTGATGGCCGTGGTGCACGAGCGGCAGTCGCGGGACGCGGCCCGGGCTTTCCGCCCGTCCCCTTCGGTTCCGGCCGCCACCGGGTTCGGGCCCGCGCCGGTGCCCGCGTCCCATCCCGTGCCACTTCCGCAGGTCGCTCCCGTGCCGGTGGCTCCCGCGCCGGTGGTGCCCGTGGAGGCGCCGCGCGCCGGTGGGTTCGCGCCGCCCGCCTGAGGGGTCACTCCTCGAAGGTCGAGGGCGGGGTCTCCAGGTGTTCCAGTTCGATGCCCGGCGCGGACAGGACCACGTCGCCCGCGATGTGGACCGTGTGGACCTCGCCGGTGTCCAGGGCGCTGACCTGGTACTCGTCCACCATGAGCGGGCCGCTGTCGGTGGGGTGCTCCTCGCGGCGCAGCAGGGCCCAGGCCTGGTCGACCGTACGGGGGGCCAGTACCGGGTCGGTGAGGGCGAGGAGCCGGACGCGGGTGGCGGGGGCGCCGGGGGTCAGGCGCAGCAGGCGGGCCGTCGCGATGAGGAAGGCCGGTGAGGTGCCGGTGAAGCCGGGGGCGTGGACGTTCCCCTCGGTGGCCTCGACGCCCGTGGGGTCGGTACGGACCCAGGTGACGCCGTCGATGGCGGCTCCGCGGACCTGCCAGCTCGACGCGTTCACCTCGAGGCGGATGGGGCGGCCCAGTTCGTCGATGGCCAGGTCCACGGAGCCCCGGTGGTCGCCGTTCGGGGCGGTCAGCTGGGAGACGTAGCGCCAGCCGGAGGGTCCGGGGGCGCAGTGGAAGTGCTCCTCGCCGAGGGGGGCGTGGTCGTGCGGGTCGTGGAGTGAGTAGCGGCCGCGGGGCATCGTGTCGGTCCTTGGATGGGTACGGGGCAGGCCCCCGGCATCTCCGCCGGGGGCCTGCGTGACGTGCTGCCGCTACTGCCGCGTGGGGATCAGTAGCGGTAGTGGTCGGGCTTGTACGGGCCCTCGACCTGGACGCCGATGTAGGCGGCCTGCTCGGGGCGCAGGGTGGTGAGCTTGACGCCCAGCGCGTCCAGGTGGAGGCGGGCGACCTTCTCGTCCAGGTGCTTGGGAAGCACGTACACGTCGGTCGGGTACTCCGACGGCTTGGTGAACAGCTCGATCTGGGCCAGCGTCTGGTCCGCGAAGGAGTTCGACATCACGAACGACGGGTGACCCGTCGCGTTGCCCAGGTTCAGCAGACGGCCCTCGGACAGCACGATCAGGACCTTGCCGTCGGGGAACTTCCACGTGTGGACCTGCGGCTTGACCTCGTCCTTGACGATGCCCTCGATCTTCGCCAGACCGGCCATGTCGATCTCGTTGTCGAAGTGACCGATGTTGCCCACGATCGCCTGGTGCTTCATCTTGGCCATGTCCGCGGCCATGATGATGTCCTTGTTGCCGGTCGTGGTGATGAAGATGTCCGCCGTCTCCACGACGTCCTGGAGCGTGGCGACCTGGTAGCCGTCCATCGCCGCCTGGAGCGCACAGATCGGGTCGATCTCGGTGACGATGACCCGCGCACCCTGCCCGCGCAGCGACTCGGCGCAGCCCTTGCCGACGTCGCCGTAACCGCAGACGACCGCGACCTTGCCGCCGATCAGGACGTCCGTGGCACGGTTGATGCCGTCGATCAGGGAGTGGCGGCAGCCGTACTTGTTGTCGAACTTCGACTTCGTCACGGCGTCGTTCACGTTGATCGCCGGGAAGAGCAGGCTGCCCTCGTCCATCATCTCGTAGAGGCGGTGGACACCGGTGGTGGTCTCCTCCGTCACGCCGCGGATCTCGGACGCGAGCTGCGTCCACTTCTGCGGGGCCTCGCCGAGGGTGCGGTTGAGGAGCGTGAGGATGTGGGCGTACTCCTCGGAGTCCGCGGTGGACGGGTCCGGGGCCGCGCCGGCCTTCTCGAACTCGACGCCCTTGTGGACCAGGAGGGTGGCGTCACCACCGTCGTCAAGGATCATGTTCGGGCCGCCGGTGGGGGTGTTCGGCCAGGTCAGCGCCTGCTCCGTGCACCACCAGTACTCCTCCAGCGTCTCGCCCTTCCAGGCGAAGACGGGGACGCCCTGCGGGTTCTCCGGGGTGCCGTTCGGGCCGACCGCGATGGCGGCGGCCGCGTGGTCCTGGGTGGAGAAGATGTTGCAGGAGGCCCAGCGGACGTCGGCGCCGAGGGCGACCAGGGTCTCGATGAGGACGGCGGTCTGCACGGTCATGTGCAGGGAGCCGGTGATGCGGGCGCCGGCCAGGGGCTGGGCCTCCGCGTACTCGGCGCGGATCGACATCAGGCCGGGCATCTCGTGCTCGGCCAGCGTGATCTCCTTGCGGCCGAAGGCGGCGAGGGAAAGGTCTGCGACCTTGAAGTCCATGGGTGCTGCTCCTCATGGTTCGAGAGGGTGGGTACGGCTGAGCCGTGCGTCTGCCGTGCCTGAGCAGGGGGCGGCGCACCGAGCACAGTCCGTCGGGGGCCCTCTCTCCCCTCGGCCGGTCACGAGGACCGCCCGACCGCCATCAGCAGCGACGCCTGACACTGATGACGAATCTACACCGATCGGCCCAGCGCTCCCCAGTCGGCGGGTGGCAAGTCGCGGCCGGAATTCGGGTCTTCCGGCCGGCAGGTTCGGGGCCTTTCGGACTTTTGATCCATCCCTTGCCTGGGGAAGGATTCCGGTGGATCGGAACACGTGAACGATCGCGCGATCCCGCAGGCCGAAGGCCGCCCACGGCGTAAGGAGATTTCAAGTGACCAGTCCGGCAGGCCTTCCCGCCGGGAGAGGGCAGAAGCGCCTGAAGCTGCTCGCCGTCACCGCGTGTCCCACCGGGATCGCGCACACCTACATGGCCGCGGAGAAGCTGCAGCAGGCCGCCGATCGCCTCGGTATCGACATGAAGGTGGAGACGCAGGGCTCCATCGGGGCCGAGAACGTGCTCACTGACAACGATGTCAGAGAGGCGGACGGCATCATCATCGCCGCCGACAAGGAGGTCGACCGCGAGCGCTTCGCGGGCAAGCGGGTCCTGTCCACCGGTGTCGCGGACGGCATCCACAAGCCGGAGGAGCTGATCGAGCGCGTGCAGGGCGCACCGGTGCAGACCGGTACGGCCGGGGGCGCGGGCAGTGGCGGGGGCGGTGCGGGCGGCGGCCGGGAGCCCAATACCGCCTACAAGGCGCTGATGAACGGCGTCTCGCACATGATCCCGTTCGTGGTCGTGGGCGGTCTGCTGCTGGCCGTCTCGATCGCACTCGGCGGACATTCCACGTCCAAGGGCATCGAGTTCGACCAGAACTCGTTCTGGTTCTACGTCAACGCCCTGGGCGGTCTCGGCTTCAAGCTGATGCTGCCGATCTTCTCCGGCTACATCGCCTTCGCCCTCGGTGACCGGCCGGCCCTCGTACCCGGCATGATCGGCGGCTTCCTCGCCGCCGATGCCGTCAACATCTACGGGGCCGAGGCCAACGCGGGCTTCCTGGGGGCGATCGCGACCGGTTTCCTGGCGGGCTATCTGGTCGTCTGGATCAAGAAGGTCAGGGTTCCCAAGTTCGTCCAGCCGATCATGCCGATCATCGTGATCCCGATCGTGTCGACGGTCGCGCTCGGCCTGGCGTACATCTACGTGATCGGCCGGCCCATCTCCTGGATGTTCACGCACCTGACCAACTGGCTGAACGGGATGACCGGCTCCAGCGCGATCGTGCTCGGCACGCTGATCAGCCTGATGATCGCCTTCGACATGGGCGGTCCGGTCAACAAGACGGCCTTCCTCGTCGCGGTGGGCCTCATCGGCACCAACAACGCGGTCATGGGCATGGCCGCGGCAGCGATCCCGGTGATGCCGCTCGGCCAGGGCCTGGCGACGCTGCTGCGCCGCAAGGTCTACTCCGACCAGGAGCGGGACTGTCGTCACCGCGCTGACCACGAACGCGCTGATCGAGATCAAGCAGCGCAAGAGCGGCGGGAGCGCGCCGCAGGTGCTCGCCCCCGCGCCGGTCCTGGCCGGTGTGGGTGCCGGTGTGGGCGCCGGTGTAGGTGGGACGGCCGTACGGGCGCAGGCCGCGCCCTCGGCGGCGGCAGCCGCCCCGGCCGGGCGGCCGGAGGTGCTCTCCGGGTACCTGACCGAGCGGACGGTGAGGACGGAGCTGGCCTCGGATTCCAAGGAGGCGGCGATCCGCGAGATGGCGGAGATGCTGGCCGCCACCGGCAACGTCCGGGACGTGGACGAACTCGTACGGGTCGCGCTCGCCCGGGAGGCGCAGGGTACGACCGGCCTCGGCGAGTCCATCGCGATCCCGCACGCCAAGACGGACGCGGTGACCCGGCCCACCGTGGGCTTCGCCCGGTCCGGCGCGGGCATCGAGTGGGGCGCCCTGGACGGGACGAAGTCCCGGCTGATCTTCATGATCTCGGTGCCGGAGGCCGCGGCCGGAGACGAGCACCTGCGGATCCTGGCGCTGCTGTCGCGCAAGCTGATGGACGGCGGCTTCCGGGAACGGCTGCAGAGCGCTCCGGACGAGCCGGCGGTCCTGGACGTGCTGAGCGAGATCCGGTAGCCCTCGCGCGCCGCGCCGTCCCGTCAAGTCGGGCCCCTCACCACCCTGGTGGCGAGGGGCCCGACCGCGTTCCGTACGCTGCCCGCTCACGCGGATGCTTCTGAGGGGGACGGGCCGATGGAACGCAGGCGGGGCCGCAGACGCGGCATCTGGGCGATCGTGCTGCTGGTGACCGGCGGACTGCTGGTGCTCGGCGGGGCGTTCTGGGGGGCGGTGTCGGCCCAGCACGGGGAGGTGGTCTACGACAAGAAGACCATCCCGAGCGAAAACATGCGGCCGACGTACGAGCCGGGGGACACCGGCTGGTTCTCCATGGGCACCCACGGCGAGAACTTCGAGGTTTCGCGTGGGGACGTGGTGCTCGTCGAGATTCCGGAGTGGGTGCCGGACGGGCCGCTGCTGTCGCGGGTGGTGGCGATCGGCGGCGACCGGATCGAGTACCGGCGCGGCGAGACGACGCTCAGGCTCAACGGGCAGCCGCTGGACGAGCCGTACATCCTGGACCGGTCGCGGCCGTCGAGCGTGCCCTTCGACGTGACGGTGCCCAAGGGGCGGATCTTCCTGATGGGCGACAACCGCATGAACTCCTTCGACTCCTCGCTGCACCCCGACAAGGACCAGGGCACTCTCGACGTGTCGACGGTGATCGGCGAGGACGTCGCGCGCCCGACGGATCTCCTGGTCGCGGGCGGGGCCCTCGTGGGCGGGGCGGTCGTGTTCGTGGTCGGGGGCGGGCTGGGGATCTGGGCGCTGGTGCTGCGCCGGCGGCGGCCGGAGCCGGTCGCGCCGGTCTGGCCCGCGGCCTGAGTCCTACGCGACTCTGCAACGCGGAAGGCCCCCGCGAGCCGTGCGCGGCTCGCGGGGGCCTTCCGTACATGCGTGGGTTACTTGGCGGCGACCGGGCGGTAGATGTCCGGCTCGAGGTAGATGACCCGGGCGATCGGGACGGCCTCGCGGATGCGGGCCTCGGCGGCGTTGATCGCGTCCGCCACCTGCGTCGCGGTGTCGTTGCCCTCGACGGCGATCTTGGCGGCGACCAGCAGCTCCTCGGGGCCGAGGTGCAGGGTGCGCATGTGGATCACGCCGGTGACGACGTCCCCGTCGACGAGCGCGGCCGCGATCTTCTCGACCTCTTCGGTGCCCGCGGCCTCGCCGAGCAGCAGGGACTTGGTCTCCGCGGCCAGGACGATCGCGATGATGATCAGCAGGACGCCGATGCACAGGGTGCCGATGCCGTCCCAGACGCCGTTGCCGGTGGCGAGGGCGATGCCGACGCCCGCCAGGGCCAGGACCAGGCCGACCAGTGCGCCGAGGTCCTCCAGGAGGACAACGGGCAGCTCGGGGGCCTTGGCCCGCCTGACGAACTGGGTCCAGGTCTGCTTGCCCCGGATCTCGTTCGACTCCTTGATCGCGGTGCGGAAGGAGAAGGACTCCGCGATGATCGCGAAGACGAGGACGCCGACCGGCCAGTACCAGGCCTCGATCGCGTGCGGGTGGTTGATCTTCTCGATGCCCTCGTAGATGGCGAACATGCCACCGACGGTGAAGAGCACGATGGAGACGAGGAACGCGTAGATGTAGCGCTCGCGCCCGTACCCGAAGGGGTGCTGCGGCGTCGCCTCGCGCTGGGCCTTCTTTCCGCCGAGGAGCAGCAGCGCCTGGTTCCCGGAGTCGGCCAGCGAGTGGACGCTTTCCGCGAGCATCGACGAGGATCCGCTGAAGACGTACGCCACGAATTTGGCTACAGCGATGGCGAGGTTGGCGGCGAGTGCCGCCACGATCGCCTTGGTACCGCCCGACGCGCTCATGGGTGCAGGGTGTCCTTCCTAGCCACTGACTACCGGCCGCACATTGTTGCAGCTGCCGCTGCGGACGCTACGTCAGACCACCACGGTGGCGCGGAACACGGTGCCGCTTCCGGACAGTTCGGCCTTTTCGCCCGCCGGGACGAAGACCGACTCGCCGGGTGCCAGGGACAGTTCGCCCACCCGGGGTGAACCGGCCGTGCAGAGCAGGATCTGCGGGGTGGCCTCCGGGAGCACGCGGGAGGCGGCGCCGGGCGCGAGGAGGAAACGGGAGAGCCGGAACTCGTCGATGGGGGTCTCGTAGACCTCCTCGCCGTTGCCCTCGGGACGCTGCACGTTCGGGTCGCCGGACTCGAACTTCACGATCTTCAGCAGCTCCGGCACGTCCACGTGTTTGGGGGTGAGTCCGGCGCGCAGCACGTTGTCGGAGTTGGCCAGCAGCTCGACGGCGAGGCCGTCGATGTAGGCGTGCGGGACGCCCGCGCCGAGGAACACCGCCTCGCCGGGCTGGAGTCGGAAGTGGTTGAGCAGCATGGCCGCGATGACGCCCGGGTCTCCGGGGTAGTCGTGGACGAGGTGGGCGTACGGGGCGTACGGGCCGCCCAGGCGCTCGGCGGCGGCCGCGGCCTCGGTGACGGTACGGGCCATCTGCTCGCGGTCGGCGGTCAGTACGGCGGTGAGCACCTCGCGCAGCGCGGCGTCCTCGGGGTGGGCGCGCAGCAGGTCGGCGTACGGCTTGAGGGAACCGACCCCGAGGCCTTCGAGCAGATCGGCGGACTGCTCCGGGGGCCGGAAGCCGCACAGCCCGTCGAACGGGGTGAGCGCGCAGAGCATCTCGGGCTTGTGGTTGGGGTCCTTGTAGTTGCGGTGGCCCGCGTCTATCGGGATGCCGCGCCGCTCCTCGTCCGCGAAGCCCGCCTCGGCCTGGGCGAGGTCGGGGTGGACCTGGAGGGAGAGGGGGGCGCCGGCGGCGAGGAGTTTGAGGAGGAAGGGCAGTCGGGGGCCGAACCTGGCGACGGTGGCGGCGCCCAGTTCGCCCTCGGGGTCGGCGGCGATGACGTCCGAGAGGGCCTTCTGACCGGCTCCGCGGTCGATGCGGGACGGTGCGCCCGGGTGGGCGCCCATCCACATCTCGGCCTGGGGCTCACCGGTGGGTTCGACACCGAGCAGCGTGGGGATGGCGGTGGTCGATCCCCAGGCGTAGGGGCGGATCGTGTTCGTCAGGCGGTCCATCGTCGTCTTCCTGGATAGCGCCGGGCACGGACGTGTACCTCAGCTGTGTCCCCCGGAAGCCAACGCCAGGTAGGCGGTGGCGAAATCCGTGACGGCGAGGAGTTCGGCGAGCTGTTCCAGCTCCACGCCCTCCTCCGGTTCGAGCTCGCTGATGGCCGTGTCGTGGCTGAGGGCGAGCTCGCGTGCGGCGGGGGCGGCGGTGAGGCCGCCGGCCGGCCGGTCACGCAGCAGGACGATGCGGGCGCGCAGAGCCTGGGGCTCTTCGACCCGGTCGCGGAAGAAGTCTTCGGGATCGGCCCCGGCGGCGAAGGAGCCGGCGAGCAGCACGCCGTGGGCGGGGAGCGCCTCGGGGAGGGCCGCGGCCAGTGCGGGGCGGCCTGCGAGCTCGGCGAGGGTGGCGGCGAAGCGGCGGCCCGCGGGGCCTGCGCCGGTGCCCTCGCTCCAGATGAGCGGGAGGGTGTCGGCCAGCTCGGCGGCGAGGGTCTTGGCCGGGTTGGAGTACGTGGCGATGGCGGGCCCGCAGCGCTCGGCGGTGCGGTCGAGCCGGTCGGCGACGAGCTGGAGGGTGTCGGGGGCGGCGCTGATCAGGCCGACCTTGTCGAGCAGCACCAGCAGCGGCGTGAGCAGGGCCCACAGGGCGCCGGGTCCGGCCGCGGCGGACTCGTCGTACTCCTGGTACGGGGCCTTGGCCATCGGTACGAGGAGCCCGTGCGCCCCGTCCACGGCCTCGCTCAGCGGTGAACGCTCGGGCGCGACGGCGACGACGGTGCATCCGCGCCGGTAGGCCTGCTCGGCGAGGAGGGCGAGGCCGGGCTCGGCGCCGTCGGTGGTGGCGATGAGCAGCAGGTCGACGGAGCCGGCCCAGCCGGGCAGGACCCAGCGCAGGGCGCCGGAGGCGTGTGCGACACCGGTGGGATCCAGCCGGATGACGGGCGCGGAGGCTCCGGCGAGGGCGCCGAGCAGGTCGGCGACGCCGGTGGCGGCGGTGCCGGCACCGGCGATCAGAACGGCGCGTGGGCGGCCGTCGGGGCTCAGGTCACCCAGGCCCGCTTCGACCGCGTGCCGGGCCGCGGTGCGGACCCTGGCCCCGGCCTCGGCGGCGCCGCGGAGCAGGCCCCGCCGGTCGGCGCGGGCGAGATCGTCCGGTGCGTCGAGGAGCGACTCGTCGAGCATGGCGGCCTCCGGCGGTGTCGGCGCGTGTGGGATCAGGCGGGGCGGCGGGCCTCGTCCACGAGGAGGACCGGGATTCCGTCACGGACCGGGTAGGCGAGGCCGCAGTCCTGGCCGGTGCAGATCAGCTCGGGAGCCGTCTCGTCCGCCGACTTGTCCTGGAGGGGCGAGTGGCAGGCGGGGCAGGCGAGGATCTCCAGAAGACCGGCTTCGAGCGGCATGGGGCGGGTTCCCTTCGGGGATGCGGGTGGGCCGTGGTCAGCGTACCGCCGAGTCACCTGCGGTGCGGCCTGACGGGGTTCGTGTGCGGCGCCGTTGCCGGCGCTCCGCCCCAGGGGAACCCGGCTCCGCCGGGTACCGGGCTGAGCCGGGCTCTCGCCGGCGCCTGGCGGGGCCGGAGTGCCGCGCAGCGGCAGACCCGGCCCCGCCGGCGAGGCATCAGGCGCGGATCAGCGCGAGGATTTCGTCGCGGACCTTGGCCAGGGTGGCCTCGTCGCGGGCCTCCACGTTCAACCGCAGCAGCGGTTCGGTGTTGGAGGCACGGACGTTGAACCACCAGTCCGCACCGGTGGCGGTCAGGCCGTCCAGCTCGTCCACGCTGACGTCCTCACGGCCGCCGTAGACGGCCTTGACCGCCGCCAGCCGGCCCGCCTGGTCCGCGACCGTCGAGTTGATCTCCCCCGAGCCCGCGTAACGGTCATAGGAAGCCACCAGAGCCGACAGCGGACCGTCCTGGCCGCCCAGCGCCGCCAGCACGTGCAGCGCGGCCAGCATCCCGGTGTCCGCGTTCCAGAAATCCTTGAAGTAGTAGTGCGCCGAGTGCTCACCACCGAAGATCGCACCCGTCTTCGCCATCTCCTCCTTGATGAAGGAATGCCCCACCCGGGTGCGGACCGGGGTGCCGCCGTTCTCCCGGACCACCTCCGGCACCGACCAGGAGGTGATCAGGTTGTGGATCACCGTGCCCGTGCCGCCGTTACGGGCCAGCTCACGCGCCGCCACCAGCGCGGTGATCGCCGACGGGGAGACACCCTGGCCGCGCTCGTCCACGATGAAACAGCGGTCCGCGTCCCCGTCGAACGCGATCCCCAGATCCGCGCCCTCCGCCAGCACACGGGCCTGCAGATCCACGATGTTCTTCGGATCCAGCGGGTTCGCCTCGTGGTTGGGGAACGTCCCGTCCAGCTCGAAGTACATCGGGACCAGATCCAGCGGCAGGCCCTCGAACACCGTGGGGACGGTGTGGCCGCCCATGCCGTTGCCCGCGTCCACGACCACCTTCAGCGGACGGATCACCGTCAGGTCCACCAGAGCGCGCAGATGCGCCGCGTAACCGGCCAGCGAGTCCCGCTCGGTGACCGTGCCCGCGACCGTGCCCGCCGCGATCTCCGGAGCACCCTCATCCGACCACTTCTCCACCAGCTCACGGATCTGCGACAGACCCGTGTCCTGACCCACCGGAGCCGCACCCGCCCGGCACAGCTTGATGCCGTTGTACTTGGCCGGATTGTGCGAGGCCGTGAACATCGCACCCGGCAGATCCATCGACCCCGACGCGTAGTACAGCTGGTCCGTCGAGCACAGACCGATCAGCGTCACGTCCACACCACGGGCAGCCGCACCACGCGCGAAAGCAGCCGACAGACCCGGCGACGACGGCCGCATGTCATGACCGATCACGATCGCCGAAGCACCCGCCACCTCGACGAACGCGGCACCGAACAGCTCCGCCAACGACTCGTCCCACTCGTCCGGCACGACACCACGCACGTCATACGCCTTGACGATGTTCGAAAGATCTGCGGCCACTGCGTGCCCTCCTGAAGGTTCTGTGCGGTCCGGCCAACCTACCTTGAACGAGGACCCGCTCTTCAGGCGATCGGAGCGTCAGGAATCGGGCGATCTCAGAACGCGCAGGTGTCCGCGACGGGTCTCGCCGGTGACCCGGCCCCCCGGGACGGATCCCCCGGCCTCCGCCGCGCGCCCGGGCGGGCGGGCCGCTTCACGGACGGCGTTGGCGAGGGCTTCGAGGTCGTCGCCGCTGGGGCGCGACGGCCCGGAGCCGTCGGACAGGCGGACGACGTCCCAGCCGCGCGGGGCGGTCAGGCGCTCGGAGTGCTCGGCGCACAGGTCGTAACAGTGGGGCTCGGCGTAAGTGGCGAGCGGGCCGAGAACTGCGGTCGAATCGGCGTAGACGTACGTCAGTGTCGCGACGGCAGGGCGGCCGCACGCGGTGCGCGAACAACGACGTACAAGGCTCACGACGTTGGACGGTACCGCACTCTTGACCGGGCCGCGACGACTCTCCCGCCGCTCACTCCCCCGTGTCGTGCCGAGAGCTACCCTGCGGGGGTGACCGACAGCCCGCTGCCTCCCCGTCCTGCCCAGCCCCCCGTCGGGGCTCCCGCCGAGCCGCGCCCGCGCCGGCGGGACCGGCACGGGCGCGGGATGCGCGGGCCGGTGGCGCCGCCTCAAGTGCCGCTGTCGGCCAGCCGGTCGGAGCTGTTCGGGGACCTCGTACGGGACTCCGTGGAGCGGCTGGAGCGGCGCTGGCCGCAGCTGGCCGAGGTGGAGTTCCTGGTCGGTGACGTGCCGGGCCCGCCGGGCGGAGCGGACGCCGGCTGGAACGACGAGGCGGTGCCGCTGGGCGGGGTCTCGGAGCCTCGCGAGGGCCGGCCGGCCCGGGTCGTGGTCTTCCGCCGGCCGGTGGAGATCCGTACCAAGACGCGGGACGAGAAGGCGCTGCTGGTCCACGAGATCGTGGTGGAGCAGGTGGCGGAGCTGCTGGGCCTCTCGCCGGAGACGGTGGACCCGCGCTACGGCCAGGAGTAGGTACCTGGCACCTGGCCGCAGCGCGGTCCGCGGGTCAGCGGGTGAGGACCGAGAGGTCCTCGGCGGCCCTGGGGACCGAGACCGTGGAGTGGTCGTCGGACAGGGTCTGGACGGTGAACATCGAGATGCCCTCGTGCGGGAGGTTCAGCGTGCGGGCCGCGTGCACCGGGCCGCCCGAGAGGGTCTCGACGGTGAGGGCGTAGGAGCCCTTGCCGCCCGCCGGGGCCACGGCCACCACCTGTGTGGTGCCCGCCTTGACGGTCACCTCCTGGGAGGCCGCCTCGCCGCCGCCGGTACCCGGTGAGGCCGTCACCTTGACCTTCGCGTCCTTGTCGCCCGCCGCCGTCAGCGACAGGACGGTCGCGTTCTCCTCGGGCCGGTTGTCGGCGACGGTCGCCCGCGTGCCCACCGGCGCCGTGGCCTGGACGAAGCCCAGCTCCTGCTTGGCTCCGCTGCCGCGCACCACTCGTACCGCCGCGACGACCGGGGCGGCCTTCTTGGGGTCCGCCGGGGTCAGCAGCAGCGAGCCGGGCTCGCCGCGGGTCACGTCCTTGAGGTCGACGCTCGCGGTCATACCGGCCTTGACGTGCAGCTGTTCGTTGCCCGCCGGGGTGATGGCGCCGCCCGGAGCGGCCAGCCGGACCTTCAGGTCCGCGTCCTCGTCGCCGGGTACGAAGGCCACCAGCCGGACGGAGACCGCGTCGGCCGGGATGCCCGGCAGGACCAGCGAGCCCGCCGGGTCCGCGGCGGCAGGCAGCCAGTCGGCGCCCACGCCCTCCTCGGCGACCTGGACCGAGGCGCCGACCCGGCCCGCCCGGGTCGTCACGTGGGCGGTGGCGTCCGCGAGCTGGCTGCCCGGGACCAGGGAGGAGAGCAGGACCGACTTGCTGGACTTGGGGTCGATCCGGATGTTCTCGCTGGTGCCCGCGTCGGGCTTGGCCAGCCCGTCGGGGCCGAACAGCTTGATGTCGACGACGGCCGCTGCGTCGTCGGGGTTGGTGAGGTGGACGTAGTCCTCGCGTCCCTTGGCGGTGCTCACGGCGGGGAACCAGAAGTCGGTGCCGGGCGCGGTGCAGGAGGCGCCGAGGACGCCCCGGGCGCGGCCGACGGAGACCTTGGTGGTCATTTGCGCGGTCCAGCCGGGGGCGAGGACCCCGTCGGCGCTGCCCGTCAGCGCGGGCGCGTCGGCGCCGGAGGCGGTGGCCCCGAAGGGCTTGCCCACCTCCTTGGGCTCCAGCACCGGCTTGGCGTCCTTGGTGGCGCCGAGCAGCCGGGCCGAGCCCTTGCCCTCGGCGGATCCGGCCGCGCCGGGGGTGAACGCCGTGTACGTGGTGTCCGCGATGTCCGAGGAGCTGGGCGCCGGGCAGACCAGCAGGGACCGCTCCACCGGCATCCGGGCGGCGGCCGCGGCCTTGCCGTCGGGAGCCGTGCCCCCGGCGGCGGGGGCGGTGAGGGCGGCGATGCCGGTGAGGGCGGCCAGCGCCGCGGTCACGGCCGCCAGCGTGAGGGGTGCGCGCTGCTTCACTGCTGGGGGCTCCCGTCCGGACGCGGGTTGTACTGCGCGTGGCCGTCGTTGGGGTCGTACTGCTCGTACGGGTAGGGGTACTGCTGCTGTGCCTGCTGCTGCGGGTACGGGTACTGCTCGTACTCCGCGGGCTGCGCGTACGGCTGCGGCGGCTGCTGCTGCTGCTCGTAGGTGTAGCCGCCCTGGTCCGGGTAGGCCTGGTAGGCGTAGGTCTCCTCCCCGTACACCGGCTGCGCCGGGATGTCCGCGTACGGATCGGCGGCCACCTCGGCCTCCACCGGAGCGGGGGCGGCGACGGGCTCGGCCTCCGCGCGCAGCCGGCGGGCGCGGCGGCCCTCGCCGGGCTCGCCCGGGCCGGGCTGGGCCGGGATGGCGGCCTCCTCCTCGGGGAGGTCGTCGTCGAGCCGCTCGCGGCGGCCGGGCAGGGCCATCACCAGCAGCACCAGGGCGAGGAGCCCCTGGGCCCAGTGCCAGCCGGTCCGCAGGAGGGAGCCCTCGTGGACGAGGTCGAGGCGGCCCGCGGAGGCGGGCAGTTCGAAGCCTTGCGCCCAGCCGTCGAGGGTCTTCGGCTTGAGCGGCTTGCCGTCGAGGGTGGCCTGCCAGCCGGAGTCGGCGCGGTCGGCCAGGCGCAGCACGCGGCCCGCCTCACCGGCCGGGATCTTGCCGTGGGCCTCGACGGGGCCCGCGGCGACCGGGATCGGGGCCTCGCCCTGCTTGCCGGAGACGATGACGGCGCGCGGCAGCCAGGGTTCGACGCCCCACAGCGCCGTGCCGTCCTGCTGGTGGCGGCGGCTGAGGCCGGGGGTGGCGTCGAGGACGCGCCGGATCTCCTCGGGGCCGCCGGGGCGGAACATGACGAAGCGGATGGCGTAGGCGCTGAGCTGGCTGGACTGGTCCGCGCCGGAGCCGGCGACCAGGTTGGAGACGACCTTGTCGAGGCGCGGGTCGCCGCCGGTGCGGGCGGCTACCTCCGCGTCGCCGAGGCGGCCGCCGGAGCCGCGGACGAGGCTGTAGGAGACGGTGGCGGGCGGGTCCAGGTCGAGGATCAGGGTGCGGGTCTGGTTGTCGTCCCCGCCCGCGTCGGCGACGAAGGCGGGCACCTGCACCGGGTCGCGGCGCTGGAGCGGGCCGTCGGCGCCGGCGAGGAGCCAGGCGGCCGCGGCGAGCAGCGGTCCGGCCGCGGCGGCCAGCGCGATGAGCGCGGCCAGCGGCTGGCGCCAGCCGAAGCTGCTTGCGGCGACCCGCTCCTTGGCGCCGTCCGCGCCGACCGCGGCGGCCGTCAGCAGGGCGAGCCCGTAGACGAGGGTGGCGGGTCCGGCCCACGCGCTGCGGTTGAGCAGGACGGCGAGGAGCAGCGCGGCGAGGGCGGTGGCCCAGGCGGTGCGGACCGCGAACTGCCGCTCGGCGCGGAGCAGGGCGCCGAGCGCGGCGAGGACGATGCCGAGGAGCAGCAGGCCGCCGGCGGCGCCGGGGCCGCCGGGGCTGATGCCGAGCAGGTCCAGGGCGGAGGCGGAGCCGGTTCCGAAGGGCAGTCCGGCCTCGTGCAGGAAGCGGCCGGGGTGCGTGAGCAGGCCCAGCGACCAGGGGGCGAGCACGAGGAGCGGGACGGCGAGGCTGGCGAGCAGCCTCGGTCCGTACGTCTTCCACTGCGCCCGGTGGAAGACGAGCGCGGCGGCCCCGAGGACGGCGGCGAGCGGCCAGACGACGGGGGTGAAGGCGGTGGCCGCGGTCAGCAGCAGGGTGTACGTCCACACGGCGCGCCAGCTGCTGCGGTCGCCGTCGCCGAAGCCGAAGGCGGCGACGGCCGAGCGGGCGATCAGCGGCAGCAGGACGGCGAGGACGGCGGTGCCGAGGCGGCCTCCGGCGAGGGCCCCGGTGACGGCGGGCAGGAACGCGTAGGCGATGGCGGCCCAGGCTCGCAGCAGCCGGGACTCGACGAGCGGCCGGGAGGCGAAGTAGGCGGTGAGTCCGGCGAGCGGGACGGAGCCGACGAGCAGCAGGGTCAGGGCGGCGTGGGTGGAGCCGAAGAGGAGGGTGGAGAAGGCGCCGAGGACGGCCAGGTAGGGCGGCGCGTCGGCGGTGGAGCCCGTGGAGACGGCCTGCCAGCCGTCGGTGTAGGCGCGCCAGAGGCCGGGGCCGCTGTCGGGGGCGGGGAGCAGCGCGCCGCCCATCAGGGAGCCGCCGCCGATCAGGGCGCGGCAGGCGGCGAGGGAGACGAGCAGGAGGAGGCCGAAGAGGACGGGGGCGGGGTTGCGGGCGATCCGCTTGAGGCGCGCGAAGCGCTCCTCGGCCGCCGGGTAGTCGCCGTCCTCGCCGGGTGCGGTGAGGATGCTGCCGCCGCCGTGCCGGCCGGCGGGGACGGAGTCGCTGTCGCGGGCGTCGCCGAAGTATCCGGCGAGCTGTTCGGCGTTGGCCCGCAGGGAGGCGCCGGGCGGCGGGAAGAGCGGGCGCAGCTCGGCCGCGGGGACGGCGGGGCGGCGGCGGGCCCTGCGGGCGACGAGGACGCGGCCCGGGCGGAGCAGGGTGGCGAGAAGGCCGGTGACCTCGTCGACGGCCTGGCCGGGGGCCTTGCCCACGAGGTAGGCGAGGGTGCGCAGCACGGTGCCGACCAGGACGCGCAGCAGGACGTACGGCAGGGCGCGGCCGGAGCTGTTGGCGAGCATCGTGTAGACGGCGCCGGCCTTGTCGACGCGGTGCGGGCTGGCGGTGGTGCGGCCGGCGCAGTCGACGGTGCGGCGTTCGCGGGCGGCGGCCTCGGCGTGGCGCATGACGGCGTCGGGGGCGACGAGGACGGTGTGGCCCGCGCTCTGGGCGCGCCAGCAGAGGTCGACGTCGTCGCGCATCAGGGGCAGCCGCTTGTCGAAGCCGCCGAGGGCGTCGTAGACGTCGCGGCGGACCAGCATGCCGGCGGTGGAGACGGAGAGGACGGGGCGGACCTGGTCGTGCTGGCCCTGGTCCTGTTCGCGGCGGTCGAGTCCGGTCCAGCGGCGACCGCTGCGGGCGATGGTGACGCCGGCTTCGAGGAGCTGCTTCTTGTCGTACCAGCCGCGGAGCTTGGGGCCGATGACGGCGGCGTCGGGGTTCTCGTCGGCGACGCGGAGCAGTTCGGCGAGGGCGTCGGGTTCGGGTGCGCTGTCGTCGTGGAGGAGCCAGAGCCACTGGACGGGCTCGCCGTGGGGGAGCTCGGGGAGGTCGTACGCGTCGTCGCGCCAGGTGCGGCTGACGGGGTCCCAGCCGCTGGGGCGCTTGAGGTACGGGAGGTCCTCGGGGGTCAGGGTGCCGGCGGTGCGGACGGCTTCGTCGACGGCGGTGCCGAATCCCGTGCGGCGGGCGAGGTGCAGGACGCGGTCGTCGCCGAAGGCCTGGGTGAGCAGTCGCGCGGACTCGTCGGCGCTGCCGGTGTCGGCGGCCATGTGGTTCTGCGCGGGACGTTCCTGGCCGAGGAGGCCGGCGAGGGTCCGGGGCAGCCAGCGGTCGCCGTCGTGGGCGACGAGGACCGCGGTGACGACGTGCCGGGGGAACTCGGGTGTGGCGGGGGCCTGGTGGGAGGCCGCCGACTGGCTGTGCAGGGACATCGCGCTACTGGCCCTCCGGCCTGGGGGTCCCTCCGGAAGGAGTCCGGGGGGAGGGTCCGGGGGTGGTGTGCCCTCGGAGGCTGCTGGACAGCGCCCCACCCTAACGGCTGGCAAAGCAGCGGTCCGCCTCCTGCGGGGAAGGTGCAGGAGGCGGACCGTTTGCCGTGCTCTTTGCCGTGCTCTTCGCGGTGTTGTTTGCCCTGTTGTCCGCCGTGTTTTCTGCCCGGTCGGCCGTGCGGTTCGATATGTCGTGCGATGTGCGGCAGACGCCCGGCGGGAAGCGCCCGGGGCCTATCAGACCGCTGCCTTTTTCAGCCGGCGGCGCTCGCGCTCGGACAGACCGCCCCAGATGCCGAATCGCTCGTCGTTGGCAAGGGCGTACTCAAGGCATTCGGAGCGGACTTCGCAGGCGAGGCAGACCTTCTTGGCCTCGCGGGTGGAGCCGCCCTTCTCGGGAAAGAAGGACTCGGGGTCGGTCTGGGCGCACAGAGCGCGCTCCTGCCATCCGAGCTCCTCGTCCGCCTCCTCGACCAGCAGTTCCTGAAACAGCTCGGTCATGTGCGCCCCTCGCTCTGTCTGTGCGTCCCCGTGGTCATGCCATTACTGATCGCTACGTAACGACACGAGTGAAATTACAAGTGCGTGGCTCCGGCGCAGTCAAGCCGAGATCTGCTATTGGGCCCCTTATTCACTCTGCGGAACCAAGCCTATGCAGAAAGTGTTCATATCGCCAAAAATCGTGACACATGCCACAGACGATCTTGTGATGCACTCCTTCACCTGGGATTCACGCGTCACCCTGTGGCGGGGTTGCGATTCAGCCAAAGAAGCGGCGGAGATCACAGTCCGGTCACGAGATGGCAGGTTCAGGTTTGGGCTCGGCACAGCGGCACATCCCCTGGCGCGGAGTGCACAAACCTTTCTCCGCGCACAGTAACCGGATGAGGTGAAACTTTTGCCCCAAACCGGACATTGGGTTGACAGTCCGACCTCCGACCCGTTCTCCTTGTTCGCATGTCAGTGACCGCAGCCATCACCCGGACCCCCATTCGTGGGTTCCTGTGCGCTGCCCAGGTTCGCTGTTGCTGTTGCAGCTGTTGATGCCTTCGGAGCTTCGGCTCCCTTGAGCTCCAGCCCGCCCCACAGCAACCGCCGGCACCACTGACATCCGTCGAGGACTCCCCACGATGAACAGCACCCCGATCACTGTCGAGAGCGACCTCCAGATCGCCGGCGACATCCTCGCCGTCCAGCACCTCCTCCAGCCCGCCCGCGAACACCCGGCCACCGTCGCCGAGTTCGTCGGGCTCGCCCGCTCCATCGCCGAGGACCGCGCCTCCTGGGAGCACCTCGTCCGGTACGACGCCACCACCCGCTGGTACCACCGGCTGCGCACCGGCCCCGGTTACGAGGTCTGGCTGCTCAGCTGGGTCCCCGGCCAGGGCAGCGGCCTGCACGACCACGGCCCCTCCTCCGGCGTCCTGACCGTCCTCGAAGGCGAGCTCACCGAGCGCAACCCGCGCGGGCGGCTCACCCTCGGCGCCGGCTCCCAGCGGGTCTTCGCCCCCGGCTACGCCCACGAGGTCGTCAACGACACCCTCGACGGCGCGGTCAGCCTGCACGTCTACTTCCCCGGCCTGACCGAAATGCCGATCCACAGCTGCTCCCCGGCCACGCCGGAGTCCGTACCCGCGTGACCCGGCCGGCCTGACAGACTTCGGTGCATGCGCATTGTTGTTCTGGCCGGCGGTATAGGCGGCGCCCGGTTCCTCCGCGGACTCAAGTCGGCAGTGCCCGACGCGGACATCACGGTCATCGGCAACACCGGTGACGACATTCACCTGTTCGGGCTCAAGGTGTGCCCCGATCTGGACACGGTGATGTACACCCTCGGCGGTGGCATCAACGAGGACCAGGGCTGGGGCCGCACCGACGAGTCCTTCACCGTCAAGGAGGAGCTCGCCGCGTACGGGGTCGGACCGACCTGGTTCGGCCTCGGCGACCGCGACTTCGCCACCCACATCGTCCGTACGCAGATGCTCGGCGCGGGCTACCCGCTGAGCGCCGTCACCGAGGCCCTCTGCGACCGCTGGCAGCCCGGCGTACGGCTGCTGCCCATGTCCGACGACCGGGTCGAGACCCACGTCGCGATCACCGAGGCGGGCACCGGAGAGCGCAAGGTCATCCACTTCCAGGAGTACTGGGTCCGGCTGCGCGCCGCGGTGGACGCGGAGGCGATCGTCCCCGTCGGGGCCGAGCAGGCCAAGCCCGCGCCCGGGGTGCTGGAGGCCATCGCCGCCGCCGACGTGATCGTCTTCCCGCCGTCCAACCCGGTGGTCTCGGTCGGGACGATCCTCGCCGTGCCCGGCATCCGGGACGCCGTGGCCGCCGCCCAGGCGCCGGTCGTGGGCCTCTCCCCCATCGTCGGGGGCGCGCCCGTGCGCGGGATGGCCGACAAGGTGCTGGCCGCGGTGGGCGTCGAGTCCACGGCCGCCGCCGTCGCCCTGCACTACGGGACCGAGCTGCTCGACGGCTGGCTGGTGGACACCGCCGACGCGGACGCCGTCGCCGAGGTCGAGGCCGCGGGGATCAGCTGCCGCGCGGTGCCGCTGATGATGACCGACCTCGCCGCCACCGCCGAGATGGCCCGGGCCGCGCTGGAACTGGCCGAGGCCTCCCGGTGACCGCCGTGACGCACGCTCCTCGCGAGCACAGTCCTTCGTACGAGGTGCGGGCCGTCGACGGGATCCCCGAGGTCAGGCCGGGTGACGACCTGGCAAAGCTGATCACGGTGGCCGCGCCCGACCTGCGGGACGGGGACGTCCTGCTGGTCACCTCGAAGATCGTCTCCAAGGCTGAGGGCCGCATCGTAGAGGCGGACTCGCGCGAGGCGGCCATAGACGCGGAGACCGTACGGGTGGTCGCGCGCCGCGGTTCCCTGCGGATCGTCGAGAACCGGCAGGGGCTGGTGATGGCGGCCGCCGGGGTGGACGCCTCCAACACCGTGCCCGGCACGGTCCTGCTGCTGCCCGAGGACCCCGACGCCTCGGCCGCCGCGATCCGCGCGGGGGTGCGCGACATCCTCTCCGTGGACGTGGGCGTGGTCGTGACGGACACCTTCGGGCGGCCGTGGCGCACCGGGCTCACCGACGTGGCGATCGGCTCGTCCGGGGTGCGGGTCCTGGACGACCTGCGCGGGGGCACGGACGCGCACGGCAATCCGCTGAGCGCGACGGTGGTGGCGACCGCCGACGAGCTGGCGGCGGCGGGCGACCTGGTCAAGGGCAAGGCGGCCGGGCTTCCGGTGGCCGTCGTACGCGGTCTGGCGCACGTCCTCGGCGAGGGCTCGTCGGCGCGGGACCTGGTGCGCACCCCGGCCGACGACATGTTCCGGCTGGGCACCTCGGAGGCGGTACGGGAAGCCGTGACGCAGCGCCGTACCGTACGGGCCTTCACGGCCGAGCCGGTGGACGGCGGCGCGGTGCGGCGGGCCGTGGCGGCGGCCGTGACGGCCCCGGCTCCGCACCACACGACGCCGTGGCGGTTCGTGCTGCTGGAGTCGGCCGCGGCCCGGCTGGAGCTGCTGGACGCGATGCGGGACGCCTGGGTCGCGGACCTGCGGGCGGACGGCAAGTCCGAGGAGTCCATCGCGAAGCGGGTACGGCGGGGGGACGTGCTGCGGGCCGCCCCGTACCTGGTGGTGCCCTGTCTGGTGACGGACGGCGCGCACGACTACGGGCACGCTCGGCGGGACACGGCGGAGCGGGAGATGTTCGTGGTCGCGATGGGCGCGGGGGTGCAGAACTTCCTGGTCGCGCTGGCCGGGGAGCGGCTGGGCTCGGCGTGGGTGTCCTCGACGATGTTCTGCCGGGACGTGGTGCGCGAGGTGCTGGGGCTGCCCGAGGACTGGGATCCGATGGGGACGGTGGCCGTGGGGCACGCGGCGGAGCCGCCCCGGGAGCGGCCCGCGCGGTCCGCGGCGGACTTCATCCAGGTCCGGTAGCCGGGCGGTCCGGCCGTCAGGCGGTCAGAGCCGGCCGATGTCGCTGCGCGGCATGCGCGGTGCGCGGCGGGGCGGGGTGTGGCCCGCGAGGAGGATCAGGCGGGCGGCGCGGTGGCGCTGCCCGGCGTACGGGGCCAGGAGCTCCAGCATGGCGGCGTCGTCGGCGTCGCGGTCCCCGGCGAGGGCGTAGCCGATGATGCCGGGGAGGTGGAGGTCGCCGGTGGTCACGGCGTCGGGGTCGCCGTTGCTGCGCTGGAGGGTTTCGGCGGAGGTCCAGGGGCCGATGCCGGGGACGGCCTCCAGCCGGGCGGCCGCCGGCGCGGGCTCCATGGCGGCGGCCTCCTCCAGGCGGTTCGCCACGCGGGCGGCCCGGACGATGGTGGCGGAGCGCTTGGCGTCGACCCCGGCCTTGTGCCAGTCCCAGGACGGGATCAGGGCCCAGGTGCGGGCGGCGGGCATGACGTAGAGGCCGAGGCCGTGCGGGCCGGGCGCGGGCTCGCCGTACTGGCGTACGAGGCGGCGCCAGGCGCGGTACGCCTCGTCGCTGGTGACCTTCTGTTCCAGGATGACCGGGATCAGGGACTCCAGGACCAGCCCCGTGCGGGTGAGGCGCAGGCCCGGGCGGCGGCGGTGGCTGGCGTGCACGAGGCGGTGGCGGGGGACGAAGGCGGCGGGGTCGTCGCCGGCGCCGAGGAGTGCGGGCAGCTGTTCGAGGAACCAGTCGGCGCCGGGGCCCCAGGCCTCGGCGGTGATCTCGGTGCCGGTGCGGGAGACCCGGAGGGTCGCGGGGCCCTGCGGGGTCTGGCTGGTGCGCCAGAGCGAGCCGTCGGGGGTCGTGCGGAAGGTGGGGTCGGCGGGGCCGCGTCTGAGCGGGCCGAGGGTGAGCCCGAGGTCGACGGGGCCGTCGGGGGCCCAGCGCCGGGCCTTGGCCCCGGCCCCGGCCGCGTGCCCCTGCCCGCCGGGCACGGCGGTGCGGCCGCCGCGCACGGTGGTGCGGGTGAGTGGATCGAAGCGGCCGGCCATGCCTCGAGCGTAGCCCTGCGGACCGTTGCCGGGGCATCGCGTTGCGGCTGCGGGCGGCTACGGGCGGCCCTGGAGTTTGGCCGACGTGGTGCGCGTCGACGGGAGTTTTCCGTAGAGCTTCGCGCCCGGGCAGGCCGTCGCGAAGCCGTCGCGGTGGCCCGAGATGACGTTCATCGTGACGTTCTTGCCCTTGGGGTAGCGGTTGCCGCCGCCCGAGGTCAGGGTCGTCTTCGCGCGCGGGTCCCGGCTGAAGAGGCCGAGCTTCCAGGCCGTGAGGCGGGCGACCGCGTCGACCGCCGCCGCCGGCGGGGTCGTGGACGTGTAGGTGCCCAGGACCGCGACGCCCATGCTGTTCGTGTTGAAGCCCATGGTGTGCGCGCCGAGCACCGCCTTGGAGACTCCGCCGGCCCGGCCCTCGTAGACCGTGCCGCACTTGTCGACGGCGAAGTTGTAGCCGAAGTCCCGCCAGCCGCTGCTGACCACGTGGTAGCGGTACAGGCTGCGCAGGACCGCCGGGGCGTCCTTGCAGGCGTAGTTGTTGCCGGAGGCGCTGTGGTGGACGAAGGCCGCCTTGACCGTGTTCGTGTAGACGAAGCCCGACTCGCGCAGGGACTCGTCCGCGCCCCATCCCTTGCGGGTGACGATCCGCGGGCGCGGGCCGATGAACGGGGCGGCCGCCGCGGTCAGCTCGCCGTCGCTCGCGAAGATCGCGTCGGCGGTGGAGTCGGCCTTGTCCAGTTCGGTGATCTCGTTGGCGCCCAGTTCGGCGTGCGGGATGTTCGCGGCGGAGGACTCCGCCATCTCCATCGTCATGCCGGGCACCACCACCTCGCCCTTGTCGTCGCCCTCGGGGCCGCTGTTCTTGCCGTCCGAGCCGGTGGCGGGCGTTTCCGCACCCGGGTCGACGAGCTCGATCCGCATGCCCGTGGGCAGCCGGGCGGGGGCGCGGGTGGACGGGGTGCCGGGCTCCGCCTGGACGCGGACCTCCACGCCGTCGGACTCGCCGACCCAGAGCGGGGCGGTGGCGCCGCGGATCCGGCCGGAGCCGCGTTCCACCGCGTCGGGGTCGGCCGCGTGCTCGCTGTTGTGGGTCTCGACGTCCTGCCAGCCGGACCAGGTCGCGGTCTTCGCGGAGCGGGTGCGGACCTGGACGGTGCCGTGCAGCTGGGTGGCGGCGTCGTCCCAGACCACGCCGACCAGCGAGAACGTCGTGACCTCGCGGGCGGTCAGGCCCCGCGTCTCGGGGAGGCCGCCCGGCGAGGCGCTCATCCCGGGCACGCCGGGCGTCCGGGTTGCCGAGGGTCCCAGGGGGACGAGCGGCAGCGATTGGGTGGAACCGGCGGGGGTCACGGGGGACGACTCTGCGAGGGCCGCGGTGGGGAACGCGACGGGCAGGGCCAGTACGGCGGCGGTCGCGACGCCGATCGAGGAAGCAAGGAATCCACGCATGAAAAGGATGGTGAGCACCCGCACGGGCGGGCGCCATCCGAGAACTGACGGCCCGTCCGGCCTGCCCCGGCCTGCCCCTCCCCCGTACGGCGGAGCAGCGGGCCGCCGTACGGGGGACGGGCCCGCGTACCCTGTGCCGGGTGAACGCCACTGACCGCACCCCTGCCGACCTGCTGCGATCCGCGCTCGCCGCCGATCCGGGCCGCCCGCTCGTCACCTTCTACGACGACGCCACGGGCGAGCGCGTGGAATTGTCCGTCGCCACCTTCGCCAATTGGGTGGCCAAGACCGCCAATCTGCTCCAGGGCGACCTGGGCGCCGAACCCGGCGACCGGCTCGCGCTGCTCCTCCCCGCTCACTGGCAGAGCGCCGTATGGCTGCTCGCGTGCGACTCGGTCGGGGTCGTGGCCTCGGTGGACGGGTACCCGGGCGATGCCGATCTCGTCGTCAGCGGGCCGGACTCGCTGGACCGGGCCCTGGAGTGCGATGGGGAGCGGGTGGCGCTCGCGCTGCGGCCGCTGGGCGGACGGTTCCCGCAGCCGCCGGCCGGGTTCGCGGACTACGCGGTCGAGGTGCCGGGGCAGGGGGACCGGTTCGCACCCTTCGTCCCGGTGGAGGCGGATGGTCCCGCGCTGATCGTCGGCGGCGAGGAGTTCTCGCACGCGGAGCTCACGGCGCGCGCCCGCGAGGACGCGGCGAAGCTCGGCCTCGGCCCGGGCTCGCGGGTGCTGACCGGGCTCGGCTACGACACCTGGGACGGCCTCTCGGCCGGGCTGTACGCCGCTCTGGCGTCGGGCGGCTCCGTGGTGCTGTGCCGGAATCTGGACCGGCTGTCGCAGGACGCGGTAGCGCAGCGGATCGAGAGCGAGCGCGTCACCCACACGGTCTGATCGCGGCCTGGAGCCCCGTCACCCAGACTGGTTAATGGCGAGAATGGCCGATTTGTCACCCACATGGCCCTAGACAGGCCCTGCCCCCGGGCTGCCCCGGCCGCCCGGAGGCAGGATCGGCAGTGGCCGTACCCACCCGTACGGCCGTTGTCGGAGCGGGTCGCAGCGGCGAGGGGACGGACGCCAGTGACGGACAGCGCAGGCATACCGGGCGGGACCGGGACGGCCGGAGGCGGCTCGAAGCCTCCGCGCAGCCGTCGGCGCCGACTGCTGCGCTGGATCGGGCTCGGGTCGGCCTTCGTGGTCCTGGCGGGGTCGGCCACCGGCTGGTGGCTCTACAACAAGCTCGACGGGAACATCACCGAGGACACCTCGGCGGCCTCCGAGCTGCGGCGCTACGAGCGCGACCGCCCGGCGCACTTCGCGAACGGCGCCCAGAACATCCTGCTGATCGGCTCGGACTCCCGCTCGGGCAGGGACAACGCCCGCTACGGGCAGGACCGGGGCACCCAGCGCTCGGACACCACGATCCTGCTGCACGTGCCCGCGGACCGGCGGAGCGCGACGGCGGTGTCGATACCCCGGGACCTGATGACGGAGATCCCCGAGTGCCTGATGGCGGACGGGAGTCGCACCCGCGAACAGCGTGCGCAGTTCAACTGGGCCTTCCAGTGGGGCGGGGCCGGCTGCACGATCCGTACGGCCGAGAGGCTCACGGGGATCCGGATCGACCACCACATGGTGCTCGACTTCGGCGGCTTCAAGAAGATGGTCGACGCCATCGGCGGGGTGGAGGTCTGCCTCAAGCAGCCGATCGACGACTCCGAGGCCAAGCTGCGGCTGCCCGCCGGACGCCAGACCCTCCGGGGCGAGCAGGCGCTGGGCTTCGTCCGCGCCCGCTACAGCCTGGGCAACGGCAGCGACACCGAACGGATGGAGCGCCAGCAGCAGTTCCTCGGCTCGCTCGTCAAGAAGGTGCAGAGCAACGGGGTGCTGCTGAACCCGGCCCGGCTGTATCCGCTGCTGGACGCCGCGACCTCCTCGGTGACCACGGACCCGGGGCTGGCCTCGCTGCGCGGCCTGTACGAACTCGTACGGGGCGTACGGGATATACCGACCGACCAGATCAAGTTCCTGACGGTCCCCCGCAAGCCGTACTCGGCCGACCCGAACCGGGACGAGCTGGTGGAGCCGGACGCCGCCCGGCTGTTCCAGCAGCTGCGGGCGGACCAGCCGGTGACGGTCGCCCCGCCGAAGCCCGAGAGCGAGAACGGGATCGAGCCGGTCGAGGCCACGCCGTCCGGAGCACCACGGGACGGGGCGGGCCGTACGGACGGGGGAACCACCGGGACCCCCGTACCCGTCCCTACCTTTACCGGTACCACGGCGGGGATGGCCGACTGCCGGTAAAGCAATCCCAAAAGCCGGTGACCGAACCGAGTGGGATGACCCGTTCGCCCCGTTATAAGGGGAGTGGAATTTGTCACCAGCATGGTTTGCAGCCGAACCTGACGGATATGGTGAGCGATCCGGTGCCCCGCCAGACCAGAGGCCGGGCACCAGCAGCCGGATCGTTGACCGTGCGCCTGGGGGAGGCGCGTCGCGAGGCACCGACGGAGGATTCGAGCAACCGTGGATGCGCAAAGCCGTGGGCGGGCCGACGAGATCGACCCCGCAGACCAGTGGGTGCTCAATCCCCGCACCGGCAACTACGAACTGCGACTGGGTGACTCCACAGCGCATCAGCGGCGGCCCACCGTGGCCGCCCCGCGCAGAGCGCCCTCCGCACCCACCGCACCCTCCCCGGGCGTACCCAAGCCGCGGCGCGGCGACGGTCCGCCCGGCGGCCGGCGCGGTGGCCGCTCCCGCAAGGGCGGTGGCGGCGGACGCCGCAAGAAGGCACTGCTCGTCACCAGCGGGACGCTGGCGTTCCTGCTGGTCGGCGGCGCCGCGGCGGCGTACTTCTACTACGACCACCTGAACGGCAACCTCAGCGTCACCGACATCGCGGGCGCGGGCACCGGCGGCTTCAAGAAGGACCAGGCCATCAACATCCTGGTCATCGGCACCGACAAACGCAGCGGTGCGGGCAACGAGGGCTACGGGGACAAGGACAGCGTCGGCCACGCCGACACCACGATCCTGTTCCACGTCGCCAAGGACCGCTCCAACGCCACCGCGCTGTCCATCCCGCGCGACCTGATCACCAACATCCCGAACTGTCCGACGAAGCAGCCGGACGGCTCGACGAAGGAGATCAAGGGCACGAAGGGCACCCGCTTCAACAACAGCCTGGGGCAGGAGGGCCGTGACGCGGGCTGCACGATGCGCACCGTCAAGGAGCTCACCGGCATAGAGGTCGACAACTTCATGATGGTCGACTTCAACGCCGTGAAGACCCTGAGCACGGCGGTCGGCGGGGTGCCCGTCTGCCTGGACAAGGCCGTCGACGACCAGGACTCCAAGCTCAAGCTGTCGAAGGGCGAGCACCGGCTGTCGGGCGAGGAGGCACTGGCCTTCGTACGGACCCGGCACGCCTTCGGCAACGAGAGCGACCTGGACCGGATCAAGACCCAGCAGCAGTTCCTGGGTTCGATGATGCGCGAGATGAAGTCGAAGGAAACGCTGACGAGCCCGAAGAAGTTCTTCTCGCTCGCGGAGGCGGCCACCAAGTCGCTGACCGTGGACCAGGGTCTGGGGTCCATCGACAAACTCACCGATCTCGCGGGCGAGTTGAAGGACATCGACCTCAAGAACATCACCTTCACGACCGTGCCGGTACTCGACAACCCGGCCGAGAAGGTCAAGGCCACCGTCGTGGTCGACCAGGCGCTTGCCGATCCGCTGCTGCAGATGATCCGGGGGGACGTCTCGCTCACGGAGGTCGAGAAGAAGGAGCAGGCCGCGAAGGAAGCGGCCGACGCGGACACGAAGGCCAAGCAGGACGCGCTGCTCCAGGGCAACAAGGCGCCCGCGGCGGACGTACGGGTGGACGTGTACAACGGCGGCGGCCCCAAGGGCGCGGCCTCCACCACCCTGAAGTGGCTTCAGGACACCAAGGGCGTACCCAAGGCCAGCAATCTCGGCAACGCCCCCGCGAAGGTCGGTGCCACTCAGCTGGAGTACGCGCCCAACCAGGCTGACCAGGCCAGGGCGCTGGCGGAGATGCTGGGACTCCCGGCCACCGCCATGAAGATGGGGACGGCGGACGCCTCGGCCAAGACGCCGATGAAGCTGACTCTGGGCCCCGACTTCCAGCAGCCGGGCGCCCCGCTGGCGGCGCCGGTTCCGCAGGAGCTGCCCAAGGACGTCCAGCAGGCACAGGCGGACAAGGCGATCTGCGCCAAGTAACGGGGATTGGCCGGTGATACCGGCACGATTTCGACCAATTGGTATTTCGAGGGGGGACGCGTGAGGCACAGCAACGTGCGGGAGGAGGGGGCGACCGCCCAGGCCGCCGACGGCATATCCGGCGGCGGTGCGGACGCACCCGGCACCGTACCCCCACCGCGGGGCGGCCGGGCCGCCAGGCGGGCGGCCGGCCGTCGCACCAGGAAGGGCCGCCGGCGCGTGCTGCGCTGGGTGTCGTCCGTGCTGTCCCTGCTCATACTCGGGACGGCGGCGGGCGGTTACCTCTACTACCGCCACCTGAACGGCAGCATCAAGACGGACCCGCTGAACCTCGGCGAGACCAAACTGGGCGGGTCCAAGCCCAATTCCTTCGGGCAGACCCCGCTGAACATCCTGCTCATCGGCTCCGACGCGCGCAACGACGCGGCGAACCAGGCCCTCGGCGGGGCCACGGAGACCTTCGACGGCCCGCCGCTGGCGGACGTGCAGATGTTGCTGCACCTGTCCGCCGACCGCACCAACATGTCCGTGGTGTCGATGCCGCGCGACACGATGCTGATGATGCCCAAGTGCACCGAGCCGAACGGCAAGGTGCACCCGGCCAGCAAGGGCCTCGTCCAGACGAACGAGTCCCTCCAGCGCGGCGGACCGGGCTGCACGGTCGCCGCCTGGACCGAGCTGACGAAGATCCCCATCGATCACTTCATGATGATCGACTTCAAGGGCGTGGTCTCGATGGCGGACGCCATCGGCGGCGTCCCGGTCTGCGTCGAGCAGAACGTCCACTCCCGCACCCGCACCGGCGAGGGCTCCGGCCTGAAGCTGGAGAAGGGCGAGACCAAGATCCAGGGCGAGACGGCCCTGCAGTGGCTGCGCACCCGCTACGGGTTCGAGGACGGCACCGACATCGCCCGTACCCACGCCCAGCACCAGTACATGAACTCCATGGCCCGCGAGTTCCGCAAGAACGCCAAGCTCACCAACCCGGTGAAGCTCAACAGCCTTGCGCAGGCGGCCATCGACGCCATGGTCGTGGACCCCGGCCTGAACAAGATCGACAAGCTGTACGACCTCAGCATGGAGCTCAAGAAGGTCCCGCCGGGGCGGATCACCATGACCACCATGCCGTGGGTCTACAGCACGAAGCCCGGCATGAACGGACGGGTGGAGCCCCTGGCGGGCGAGGCCGAGGACCTGTTCCGGATGGTCCGCGAGGACATCGCGCTCGACGGCAAGGGCTCCGGCACCCCGGCGGCCGGCGCCTCCCCCTCGCCGGGCTCCCCCGCGACGCCCTCCGCCCCGGCCCAGCCGACCACCGCCGCGACCACCGCACCTGCCTCGTCGCCCGCGAAGATCGCGGTCTCCGTCCGCAACGCCACCGGCGGCAAGGACGGCGCCGAGGCCAAGGTCAAGCTCCGCGCGACCGACGTCGCCACGCTGCTGAACGGCAAGGGCTTCGCCAAGGCCACCGCCGACACCCAGACGGGGGCCGAGGACGCCACGGTGGTCCGCTTCGCCACCGACGCTCAGGCGGCCGACGCCGCTGCCGTCGCCACCGCGCTCGGCCTGCCCGCCACCGCGTTGCAGAAGACCGACGAGGTCTCCGGGATCGTCCTGTTCGTCGGCAAGGACTGGCGGACCGGCAACGCGCCGACCCCGCCGCCGCCCGCCCCGACGGTGGCCCCGACGTCCGCCCACGCGCTCAACGGCGACAACGACAAGGCCTGCATGCCGATCCAGGAGGGCTTCACCTGGTAGCGCGTACGCACAAGGGGCCCGGCGCGGCGGCTGTGATGTGAACAGCCGCCCTGCCGGGCCCCTTCGTACGTCTTCGTACGTCTCAGACCTGCGAGGCGTCCCGGTGCACGGCCGGGCGGCGGGTCGCGATGAGCTTGTTCGCGAGCGAGCGCGGGCTCGTCAGGAAGCCGTAGCCCCAGCACAGGTGCATCGTGGCCAGGGCGACGGGGATCTGCGCCCGGGCCTTGAGGGAGCGGCCCTTGCCCGCCGGGATGGAGCCCACGGCGATCGCCGCGAGGTAGCCGGCCGGGACGGCGAAGCCGAGCGGGGTGACGGCCGCACCCACGACCACGCCCGCCGCGATCGCGCAGACCAGGGTCGGCGGGGCCAGGTAGCGCACGTTGATGGAGCCCGCGTGGTAGCGGGCCACCACGTGGCGCCACCGGCCGTAGTCCTTGTACTGCTTGGCCAGGGCCTTCACGGAACGGCGTGGGCGGTACTGGACCTTCAGCTCCGGGGAGAACCAGATCAGGCCGCCGGCCTCGCGGATGCGGAAGTTCAGCTCCCAGTCCTGGGCGCGGATGAACTCCTCGTTGTAGCCGCCCTGCTGCTCCAGCGCCTCGCGGCGGAAGACACCGAGGTACACGGTCTCGGCAGGTCCCGCCTGGCCACCGGTGTGGAACGGCGCGTTGCCGACACCGATCTTCGAGGTCATCGCGGCGGCGACGGCCTCTTCCCAGGCGTTCTGGCCTTCGGCGTGCATGATCCCGCCGACGTTCTGCGCACCGGTCTCCTCCAGGAGGCGCACCGCGGTGGCGATGTAGTTCGGCGAGAGCATGCCGTGGCCGTCGACGCGTACCACGATCGGGTGACGTGAGGCCTTGATGGCGGCATTGAGGGCCGCCGGGGTCCGGCCCGTGGGGTTCGGAACGGTGTGGACTCGGGAATCCTCGGCGACGAGCTCGGCGGCGATCTCGTCGGTGCGGTCCGTGGACGGCCCCAGCGCGATCACCACCTCCATCTCGCCCGCGTACTCCTGTTCCAGGATGTGGCGGACGGAGTCGCGGAGGTAGTGCTCCTCGTTGAGCACCGGCATGATCACCGAGACTGCGGGCTGCTGGGCGGGCATGTGGTCCTTCAAGGTCGGGTATCGGTGTCACGTTACCGCGTACGGGGGAACCGGGTGCGCGCCGAGTGAGCGGTACGGACAGAGGCTGATCGTATGGGCCTACTGTTCTGACAAATCAGATCCATGCCGATCGTCCCCCTGCTGTCCCCGCGGAGGTGTCCACCGTGCCCCAGCCGCACCGTCCCACCCGTCCCGCCAGGCCGCCCCAGCCGCAGCGCGTACGGCGCGGCGGTGCGGGCGGCGGTCCGGCCCGGCGCCGGGGCGACAGACCCCGGTGGGGGGTGCGGATCGCGACCGGACTGTCGGTGGTGGTGCTGGGCTGCGGGGCCGTCGGACATGCCGTGATGACCGGGCTGGACACCGGGATCGAGCGGGTGGACCCGTTCAAGGACATGAAGAACCGCCCGCAGGCCGGGCACGGCCTGAACTTCCTGCTGGTCGGCACCGACGGCCGGGAGAAGGTCAGTCCGGAGGAGAAGCGCGAGTACCGCCTGGGCGGGGCGCCCTGCCACTGCACCGACACCATCATGCTCGTGCACCTGTCGGCGGACCGGGAGCGGGCGAGCGTCATCAGCCTGCCCCGCGACAGCTACGCGGAGGTGCCCGCCCACCAGGACCTCGTCACCGGGAAGGCGCACAAGGCGCACCCCGTGAAGCTGAACGCCGCCTACGCGGAGGGCGGGCCCAACCTGACCGTGCGGACCGTCGAGAACATGACCCGGGTGAAGATCGACCACTACCTGGAGGTCGACTTCACCAGCTTCATGAAGACGGTGGACGCGATCGGCGGGGTGGACATCTGCACCGCCAAGACCATGCGCGACCCGAACACCGGCCTCGACCTGCTGCCCGGCACCCACCGCCTGACCGGCGGACAGGCCCTGCAGTACGTGCGCTCGCGCCATATCGACGGGGCCTCCGACCTGGGCCGGATGCAGCGCCAGCAGCGGTTCGTCGCCGCCCTGATCAAGCAGGCGACCAGCGGCGGGGTGCTGCTCAACCCGGTGAAGTTCAAGCAGGTCAGCTCCACGCTGCTCGGCTCGGTCCGGGCCGACACGGGCTTCGGCTCGGAGCAGATGCTGGCGCTCGGGCAGGCGATGCGGGACTTCACCCCCTCCTCCTCGGAGTTCGCCTCCGTGCCGGTCGGCGACCCCTCGTTCCCGGTCAAGAGCATCGGCTCCACCGTGAAGTGGGACGAGCCGAAGGCCGCCAAGCTGTTCGAGGCGCTCCGGCAGGACCGGCCGCTCGCCCCGGCCCGGCCCGGGAAGACCGCGGGCCGGGCCGCGGCGGTGCCCGTGGACGTGCCCCCGCAGCAGGTCCGGGTCCAGGTGGAGAACGGAACCCGGATCGACGGGCTGGGCGGCCGGGTGGACGCGGCCCTGCGCGCCACCGGCTTCGACACCACCCGGGCCCCGGGCAACGGCGCCGGCCGCGACGTCAGGCGCACGGTGATCACGTACGACCCGCGCTGGGACCGCTCCGCCCGGTCGGTGGCGGCCGCGCTGCCCGGCAGCGAGCTGCGGGCGGTGGCGCGCCAGGGCCGGACGGTGGTGGTGATCGCGGGCTCGGACTACCGCAAGGTGGTGCCGGTGCGTGCGGAGGATCCGTACCAGGGCACCTTCGGGGTGCTCACGGGCGACGAGGTGACCTGCGGGCAGTGAGCCGGCACCGGGGCGGCTGCCGGACGGGTGCCGGTCAGCCGTGGGTCATTCGTCGAAGCCCTGGGCGGCCCGCTCCTCGCGCAGGGCCATGATCGCCTGGCGGCGGGCGAGCCGGTGCGTGCGGCGGATCTGGGCCTCCTGGTAGCGCCGCTCGTCCTGCTCGGTCTCCGGCAGCACGGGCGGGACCCGGCGGGGCTTGCCGTCGGCGTCCACGGCCGCGAAGACCAGGTAGGCGCTGCCGACCTGGGTGGCGGGAGTGGACTCGTTCCACCGCTCCGCGAGGACCCGTACGCCGATCTCCATGGAGGAGCGGCCCGTCCAGTTGCACTGGGCCTTCACGTGCACGAGGTCACCGACCCGTACGGGGGCGAGGAAGACCATCTCGTCCATGGAGGCGGTGACCGCGGGGCCACCGGAGTGCCGCCCGGCCACGGCCCCGGCCGCGTCGTCCACCAGCTTCATGATCACGCCGCCGTGCACCGTGCCGAGGAGGTTGGTGTCGTTGGCCGTCATGATGTGGCTGAGGGTCGTACGGGAGGCCGCGGTCGGCTTCCCGGGCAGCTCGCCCGGTATCTCTGTCATACGGACACCTTAGATGCGTTGTGGAGGCATCAGCTCTGCAACAGGACCGGCACGGAAGTCCCCCCGGGCTGTCGGACGACACGCCCGGGCAGGCATCCTAGGGCGCATGAATGACTGGCCTGAAGGTCGTGACGACGGGTACGGGCGCGGCAGCGCGGGAGCGCAGCCCGAGGGCGCGCAGCGGATGCGGCATGTCCAGCGGCAGCAGCCCCCGCGCCCGGCGGTACCGCCGCCCGCCCGGCGGCCCGGGCCGCCGCCCGCACCCGGTGTGCCCCCGCAGCAGGCGCAGGGCCACGACACGTACGGCGGCTACGACAGCGGCTACAACACCGGCCAGGTCTACGGGAACCCCTCGGGCCCCGGCGGTCCCGGCGGCCCCGCGCAGCCGCCCTCGGGGCCCGGCCGCCCCGGGCGGGCGCCCGGACCGGCCCCGGACTGGCGCAAGCGGATCAAGATCGGTTCGATCGTGCTGGTCTCCGCGCTGGTGGTGACCACGGTCTCCACCTACTTCTGGGCGGACTCCAAGGTGCGCCGCGAGGTCGACCTGTCCAAGGTCATCGAGCGCCCGAAGGAGGGCGACTGCACGACGTACCTGATCGTGGGCTCCGACAGCCGCGAGGGCATGTCCGACGAGGAGAAGAAGAAGCTCCACACGGGCTCGGCCGAGGGCAAGCGGACCGACTCGATGATGATCCTGGCGAAGTGCTCCAGCGGGAACACGATGATCTCGCTGCCGCGCGACTCGGACGTGGAGATCCCGTCCTTCGTCGGCTCCCAGTCGGGCAAGAAGTTCCCCGCGCAGGGGCGCCGGGTCAAGCTCAACGCGGCGTACGCGGAGGACGGCCCCGAGCTGCTGGTGCGGACGGTGGAGCACAACACCGGCCTGCGGATCGACCACTACGCGGAAATCGGCTTCGCCGGCTTCGCGAACATCGTGGACGCGCTGGGCGGGGTGGAGCTGGACATCGAGGAGGGCTTCAAGGACGAGAAGTCGGGCGCCGACTTCAAGGCGGGCAAGCAGACCCTGAACGGCGAGCAGTCGCTGGCCTTCGTACGGACCCGGTACGCCTTCGCCGAGTCGGACCTGCAGCGGACGAAGAACCAGCAGAAGTTCCTGTCCGCGCTGGCCAGCCAGGCGGCGACCCCGTCCACGGTCCTCAACCCGTTCGAGCTCTACCCGCTGCTGGGCGCGGGCCTGGACACCCTCATCGTGGACAAGGACATGGGCCTGTACGACATGGGTCAGATGTTCTTCGCGATGAAGGGCGTCAACGGCGGTGACGGCGTCTCGATGAACATGCCGATCTCCGGGCAGCGCGGCGGCAACCTCGTCTGGGACAAGGCGAAGGTGCAGCAGCTGGTGAAGCAGATCCAGAACGACGAGAAGGTCACCGTCCGCGGCAACTGACGGCGACCGCGCCCGCCTCCCCGGATCAGGTCTCCCCGGATCACGCGTCCGGGGAGAAGCGGGTCAGGCGTCCGGGGAGAAGCGGATGGCGGCGTCGGGCAGCTGGGCCCCGCACCACACCCGGGCGCCCGCGCGCAGCTCGTTGTCGGCCCCCACGACGGCGTCGTCGCCGATGACGGCGCCGTCGAGCACGGTTCGCGCGCCCACCGAGGCGCGCGCGCCGATCAGCCCGGCGCTGACCTGCGCGTCGGCGCCGATGACGGCGCCCTCCAGCACGATGGAGCCCTGGACGACCGCGCCCGCCTCGATCCGGGCGCCGGCGCCCACGACCGTGCCTCCCGACAGCTTGGCCCCGGGCGCCACCTGGGCGCCGGGCAGTACGAGGGACTCGCCCCGGCGGCCGGGGACGGCCGGGGAGGAGACCACGCCGCGGACCAGGTCGGCGGAGGCCTGGACGATGGCCTCGGGCTTGCCCAGGTCCATCCAGTAGGTGTTCTCGGTGACGCCGTGCAGCGTGGCGCCGGACGCCAGCAGGCCGGGGAAGGTCTCGCGCTCGACGGAGACCGGGCGGCCCGCCGGGATCGAGTCGATCACGCTGCGGCGGAAGACGTAGCAGCCGGCGTTGATCTGGTCGGTGATGATCTCCTCGGGGGTCTGCGGCTTCTCGGTGAAGGCCAGCACCCGCCCCTCGGAGTCGGTGGGGACCAGACCGAAGGCGCGCGGGTCCTCGACCCGCACCAGGTGCAGGGAGACGTCGGCGTCGGCCGCTTTGTGGGATTCGACGAGGCCGGCGATGTCCAGGCCGGTGAGGATGTCCCCGTTGAAGACGAGGACGGCGGAGTCCGGGCCTCCGGTGAGCAGCCGGGCGGCGTTGCGGATGGCGCCGCCGGTGCCGAGCGGCTCGTCCTCGACGACGTACTCCAGGTGGACGCCGAACTCGGACCCGTCGCCGAAGTAGGGCTCGAAGACCTCGGCGAGATAGCAGGTGGCCATCACGATGTGCGTGACACCGGCGGTGGCGGCACGGGCTATCTGGTGGGCGAGGAACGGGACGCCTGCGGTCGGAACCATCGGCTTCGGCGTGTTCACCGTCACGGGACGCAGCCGCGTCCCCTGTCCGCCGACCAGCAGGATCGCTTCCGTCATTGCGTTCTCCCCAACCGACTCCGGCGTACGAAGGTCCAAATTTAGCCCATCCGAGTGGCACCCAAGGGCCTGAGGTGGAGTAACGCACACCCGCGCACACCCGGACAGCCGTAGTGCCCGGCGTGTCCCCAAATGACCGGGCCGCCCCGTCGATCTTGACTCCTACGATCCTTCGCGCGGGTCCCCGGACGCTCGCCGGCCGGGAACGGACCGTGACCATCCTCCGGCACCCCCAGAAGGAGTCGTCCGCATGCTCACCTCGATCACCGGTCTCCGCAGAAGACTCGGCCTGACCTGCACGGCGACCGCAGCGGCCGTGGCGCTCGTGGTCGCCGGGCCGGGCGCGGCGCTGGGGGCGTCGGGCGACCTGGACCCGACGTTCGGCGCGGGCGACGGGATCGTGATCACCGACCTCGCCTACTACGAGGACAGCCCGGACATGGTGCTCCAGCCCGACGGCAAGATCCTCACCGTCGGGACCCTGACACCGGCCGAGGGCGGCGACAGCGCCTTCTCGCTGCTCCGCTACAACGCGGACGGATCCCCGGACACCACCTTCGGCGACGGCGGCGCGGTGGCGACGACCATCAGCTCCGGTGACTCGGGCCAGGCGCTGACGCTCCAGCCGGACGGGAAGATCGTCGTGGCCGGCTCCAGCATCGTCGAGCAGAACGGCATCGCCTGGGGCCAGTTCACCCTGCTGCGCTACCTCCCGAACGGCACCCTGGACACGACCTTCGGCGACGCCGGCCGGGTGTTCCCGGACTTCGGCCAAGGCTCCTCGGGGGCCGCGGTGCGGGTGCTGGGCAACGGCAGGATCCTCGCCGCCGGAGGGGCCCAGGGCGGCTTCGCGCTGGCGCGCCTGATGCCCGACGGCAGCCTGGACAACACCTTCGGCGGCGGGGACGGCCGGGTGACGAGCCCATTCGCGGTCGGCGGCGCATCGGTCCAGGACCTGGCGCTGCAGTCCGACGGAACCATCGTCGCCGTGGGCACGGCGGGGTACGTGCCCCCCGCCTACAGCACCGACGTGGCCATGGCCCGCTACACCCCGGACGGCAGCCCGGACACCGGCTTCGACGGCGACGGGCAGCTGCTCCTCGACTGGGGAACCGCGATCGACGCCGCGAACGGCGTGGTGCTGCAGCCGGACAGCAAGATCGTCGTGTCCGGCTACAGCTCCGAGGGCTTCACGACGGCCCGCTTCAACACCAACGGCACCCCGGACACCACCTTCGGCGGTGACGGCCGGGTGGGCACCACCTTCGAGGCCGGTTCCGGCGTCGCCAATGACGTGGCACTCCAGTCCGACGGCAAGATCGTCGCCGCCGGAGGCGGGGCCGGAACCGGGGACCCCCACGACTTCGCGGTGGTCCGGTACAACACCGACGGCAGCCTGGACAGCACCTTCAGCGGCGACGGCAAGGTGACGACCGACGTGGGCCCGTTCTACGAGGACGACTGGGAGCAGGGCCAGGCCCTCGTCATCCAGCCCGACGGAAAGCTCGTCGTGGCCGGCGTCACGGAGGACGGCACCGCGCGCGGTGTGATCCGTTACGAGGTCTCGGGAACCACCCCGCCCCCGGCGACCGCGGACCTGCTGGTGACGAAGACGGGCACCCCCGCCACGGTCGCCCTGGGTGACGCGGTGACCTACACCGTGAAGGTGACCAACAAGTCCGCGTCGACCGCGACGGCGACCGGGGTCCAGCTGACCGACTCCCTCACCGGCACCGGTAACGGCACGATCCTCTCCGCCACCACCAGCCAGGGCAGCTGCACCAACACCCCGTCCCAGGCCACCTGCGCCCTCGGCAGCCTCGCCCCCAACACCACGGCCACGGTGACGATCACCGCCGAGCCCTCACGCGTGGGCACCCTCACCGACACGGCGACGGCGAGCGCCACCCAGAGCGACCCGGTCCCCGCGGACAACACGGCGAGCGCCGCCACCACCGTCAACAACACCCGCGGCTGCACGATCACCGGCACCAGCGGCAACGACACGATCAACGGCACGTTCTCCAACGACGTCATCTGCGCCCTCAGCGGCAACGACACCGTCAACGCGAGCTTCGGCAACGACACCGTCCACGCCGGACCCGGCAACGACCGCGTCGACGGGGGCTACGGAGACGACACCCTCTTCGGCGGCCCCGGGAGCGACAACCTGATCGGCAACTTCGGCAACGACCGCCTCAACACCGTCGACGGCGTCCCCGCCAACGACACCGCGAACGGCGGCTACAACACCGACACGTGCACCACGGACACGGGCGACACCAGGGTCAGCTGCCCCTGACCCCCGGACACGCGAACGACCCCCGGCGGCATGCCGGGGGTCGTTCGCGTATCAGTGGTGCGGGCCGGGCCGGTTACGGCAGGTTGCGGGCCATGACGATCCGCTGGACCTGGTTCGTGCCTTCGTAGATCTGGGTGATCTTGGCATCGCGCATCATGCGCTCCACCGGGTAGTCACGGGTGTAGCCGTAGCCGCCGAGGAGCTGGACGGCGTCGGTGGTGACCTCCATGGCCACGTCGGAGGCGAAGCACTTGGCCGCGGCGCCGAAGAAGGTGAGGTCTTCCTTGTCGCCACCGGCGGAAACGCGCTCCGACTTGGCGGCCGCCGCGTACGTCAGCTGGCGGGCGGCCTCGATCTTCATGGCCATGTCCGCGAGCATGAACTGCACGCCCTGGAAGTCGCCGATCGGCTTGCCGAACTGCTTGCGCTCCTGGACGTAGCCCTTGGCGTAGTCCAGGGCGCCCTGTGCGATGCCGAGCGCCTGGGCGGCGATCGTGATGCGGGTGTGGTCGAGGGTCTT
This sequence comes from Streptomyces sp. NBC_01546, assembly GCF_045208355.1. Classification (NCBI taxonomy): domain Bacteria; kingdom Bacillati; phylum Actinomycetota; class Actinomycetes; order Kitasatosporales; family Streptomycetaceae; genus Streptomyces; species Streptomyces sp. NBC_01546. Next base: position 4,955,955 of record NZ_CP109379.1, on the reverse strand, counting down.
CATCGCGGTGGCGAATCCGGTGCCCTCGGCGCCGATCATGCGGTCCGCCGGGATGCGGACGTTGTCGAGGTAGACCTCGCGCGTCGGGGAGCCCTTGATGCCGAGCTTCTTCTCGGGCGCACCGAAGGAGACGCCCTCGTCCGACTTCTCGACCACGAAGGCGGAGATGCCCTTGGAGCGCTTCTCCGGGTCGGTGACGGCCATCACCGTGTAGTACTCGGAGACGCCCGCGTTGGTGATCCAGCGCTTGACGCCGTTGAGCACCCAGAAGTCCCCGTCGCGCACGGCGCGGGTCTTCATGCCGGCGGCGTCGGAGCCCGCGTCCGGCTCGGAGAGCGCGTACGAGAACATCGCGTCGCCCTTGGCCAGCGGGCCGAGGTACTTGGCCTTGAGCTCCTCGGAACCGGAGAGGATCACCGGGAGCGAGCCGAGCTTGTTCACGGCCGGGATGAGGGAGGAGGAGGCGCAGACGCGGGCCACCTCCTCGATCACGATCACGGTGGCGAGGGCGTCGGCGCCCGCGCCGCCGTAGGTCTCGGGCACGTGGACGGCGTGCAGGTCGCTGGCGACCAGGGCGTCGAGGGCCTCCTGCGGGAAGCGGGACTCCTCGTCGACCGCGGCGGCGAACGGCAGGATCTTCGCCTCGGCGAGCGAGCGGACCGACTCGCGGAGCATGTCGTGCTCCTCGGCCGGGCGGTACAGGTCGAAGTCGGCAGAACCCGCCAAGATCTCTCACTCCCCAGGGTGATGCGTGATGCTAACTACCGTTAAGTAACCCAAGCTTAGTGTCCGGTGTGCGGATGGCGGTATGGACGGCCTACGTGAGTTGCGTGACAGAGGGGCCACCTGCCGGAGAACGTCCCCCGTGACGGGCCCGACTATGCTCAGTGGCCGCAAACGGCCCGCACCCCCCTGGAGCACCCATGGCCCCCCTCAGGATCACTGTGATCGGCACCGGATACCTCGGCGCGACGCACGCCGCGGCGATGGCGGAGCTGGGGTTCGAGGTGCTGGGGCTGGACGTGGTGCCCGAGAAGATCGAGATGCTGGCGTCGGGCCGGGTGCCGATGTACGAGCCCGGGCTGGAGGAGCTGCTGTCCTCGCACGTGGCCGGGCTGCCGGGCTCCACGGGGCGGCTGCGGTTCACGACCTCGTGGGAGGAGGTCGGGGAATTCGGCGACGTGCACTTCGTGTGCGTGAACACTCCGCAGAAGCACGGCGAATACGCGTGTGACATGTCCTACGTCGACTCCGCGATGGCCTCGCTGGCCCCGCACCTGACGCGGCCGGTGCTGGTGGTCGGCAAGTCCACCGTGCCGGTGGGCTCGGCGCAGCGGCTGGCCGCGAAGCTCGCGGAGCTGGCGCCGGCGGGCGCGGAGGTGGAGCTGGCCTGGAACCCGGAGTTCCTGCGGGAGGGCTTCGCGGTGCAGGACACCCTGCACCCCGACCGGATCGTGATCGGCGTACAGGGCGAGCGCGGCGAGAAGCTGCTGCGGGAGGTGTACGAGACGCCGATGTCGGAGGGGACCCCGCTGGTGGTCACCGACTTCCCGACCGCCGAGCTGGTGAAGACCGCCGCGAACTCCTTCCTGGCCACCAAGATCTCCTTCATCAACGCGATGGCGGAGGTGTGCGAGGCCGCGGGCGGTGACGTGGTCAAGCTGGCGGAGGCCATCGGCTACGACGACCGGATCGGCGCGAAGTTCCTGCGGGCCGGGATCGGCTTCGGCGGCGGCTGCCTGCCGAAGGACATCCGGGCCTTCATGGCCCGCGCTGGCGAGCTGGGCGCGGACCAGGCGCTGACCTTCCTGCGGGAGGTCGACTCGATCAACATGCGGCGCCGCGGGCACATGGTGGAGCTGGCCCGCGACGCCGTCGGCGGCTCGTTCCTCGGCAAGCGGGTCGCGGTGCTCGGAGCCACCTTCAAGCCGGACTCCGACGATGTCCGCGACTCGCCGGCGCTGAACGTGGCCGGGCAGATCCACCTCCAGGGCGGCCAGGTCACCGTCTACGACCCCAAGGGCATGGACAACGCCCGGCGCGTGTTCCCGACGCTGGGGTACGCGGACTCCGCGCTGGAGGCGGCCCGGGGGGCGGAGGTCGTCCTCCACCTCACCGAGTGGCGCGAGTTCCGCGACCTGGATCCGGCGGAGCTGGGGGGCGTCGTCACGGACCGCCTCTTGCTGGACGGCCGCAATGCGCTTGACCCGGCCGTCTGGCGTGCGGCTGGCTGGACCTACCGGGCCATGGGCCGCCCGCGGGCCTGAACCGTGGCCCTGCCGGGCCGGGTGGGTGCGGCGCCGTTGCTGGGATTCAAGCAGGCGGGCGGCGGTGTTGGGCGGCGCGGGAGGTGAATTCCGCGTCGCGGAGGACTCGTTGGGCGTTGCCCCAGGTCAGCAGGGCCAGGTCGGCTTCGGGCCAACCGCGGTCCAGGAGTTCCGCGATCAGGCGGGGGTAGCCCGAGGGGTCGGTCAGGCCCGATGGGCGGGGACTGCCCGGCTCGGTGCCGAAGGCGGCGCCGAGGCCGACGCACTCCGGGCCCGCGACGGCCCGTACGTGGTCGATGTGGTCCGCCACCGCGTGCAGGGAGTCCCCGGTCCGGTCGGCGTCGAAGGTGACCATCGCCAGGCCGTTCGCCTCCCGCAGCGCCAGCAGGACCTCGTCGGTGACGTTCCCCGGATGCGGGTTCAGGGCGGCGGCCGCCGTGTTGGAGACGATCACCGGGGCCTTCGAGGCGGCCGCGAGCTGGCGGGCCGCCGTCGGCGGGCACCCGGTCAGGTCCAGCACGATGCCCAGCCGGTTCGCCTCCTGGACCACCTCGTGCCCGAAGGCCGTCAGGTCGTGCTGGGCCCAGGGCGCTCCCGCGGGCGCGAAGATCCGTACGCCCAGCGCGTGGAACGCGTGCAGCGCGCTCAGCGAATCGGTGAGCGTACGGCCGGGCACGGGCCCGAGGAAGCAGGCGATGCGGCCTCGGTTGCGGGCGTCCGCCATGTCGTCGGCGGTCAGCGCGAGGCACAGGCTGTCGGGGTAGCGGCGCAGCAGGGCCAGCGCCACGTCGATCTGTTCCAGGGTGTCGGACACCACCTGATCGACGGCCGCGGCCTCGCGCGGGGTGAGCAGCGACCAGAACTGGGCACCCACTCCCCCGGCGCGCAGCCGCGGAATGTCGGTGTCGATACCGGCGTCGGGGGTGTCGATGTCGTGGTACGGGCTCTGGCGCAGGGTCCAGACGAGCGTGTTGCACCCGTCCGCGACGGGATGCACGGACAGCAGCGCGGCAGCCCGTTCGAGGGCGCCGGCCAATGCTGTGGGGGCGGGAAGGTCTTCCGCCCCGATGCCCACGGAGTGGGGTTCATCCTGCAGGTCGGCCATGGCGTTCGCTCCGGTCTCGGCGGCAGCAGGGAGAGATGGTGCCACCGTGACACGCGGGACGCCCGGGTCGCCCGGCAGGTGTGGCATTCGGGTGTAATCCGCAGGTCACACCCGGTTGCCCCACCCACCCGGCCTGCTAGATCACCGCGTTCGACGGGCCCCGGGATGCCGACAGGTCCCGCGCCACCGCCTCCGCGTCGCGCAGTACCCGTACCGCGTTGGACCAGGTCAGCTTCGCCAGGTCGGCCTTCGACCAGCCGCGCGCGAGCAGCTCCGCGATCAGGTTCGGGTAGCCCGCCACGTCGTCCAGCCCGGACGGGGTGAAGGCCGTGCCGTCGTAGTCCCCGCCGATGCCGATGTGGTCGATCCCGGCCACCTCGCGCATGTGGTCCAGGTGGTCGGCGACCGTGGCGGCCGTGGCCACCGGGCGCGGGCGCTCCGCCTCGAAGGCCCGGTGCAGGGCCATCGCCTCGGGCGTGGTGTCCAGGTGGTGGAAGCCGTGGGCCCGCAGGTTCTCGTCCGCGGCCTGCGTCCACTCGACGGCTGCCGGGAGGATGAACTTCGGGACGAAGGTGGCCATCGCCACCCCGCCGTTGGCCGGGAGCAGCGCCAGCACGTCGTCGGGGATGTTGCGCGGGTGGTCGCAGACCGCGCGCGCCGAGGAGTGCGAGAAGACCACCGGCGCGGCCGAGACGGCGAGCGCGTCGCGCATCGTCGTCGCGGCCACGTGCGAGAGGTCCACCAGCATGCCGACGCGGTTCATCTCGCGGACGACCTCGCGGCCGAAGTCCGTCAGGCCGCCGTGCCGGGGCTCGTCGGTCGCCGAATCCGCCCAGTCGATGGTGTCGTTGTGCGTGAGCGTCATGTACCGCACGCCCAGCTGGTGCAGGGCGCGCAGGGTGGCGAGCGAGTTGTTGATGGAGTGGCCGCCCTCGGCGCCCATCAGGGAGGCGATCCGGCCGCCGGCGCGGGCCGCCTCCATGTCGTCCGCCGTCAGCGCCCGTACGAGGTCGCCGGGGTAACGGTCGATCAGCTGGGCGACGACGTCGATCTGCTCCAGGGTGGCGCTGACCGCCTCGTCGCCGGCGTAGTCGGAGCGGACGTAGACGGACCAGAACTGCGCGCCGACCCCGCCGGCGCGCAGCCGGGGGATGTCGGTGTGCAGGTGGGCGGACTGGTCGTCCGCGATGTCCCGTTGTGCCAGGTCGTAGCGCACCTGCTGACGCAGCGCCCAGGGCAGGTCGTTGTGGCCGTCCACGACGGGGTGCTCGGCCAGCAGCTCGTGCGCCTCGTCCAGGCGCTGCGCCGCGCTCACTTGCCGAATCCGAAGGACCCCGCGCCCGCGATCTTCGTACGCAGCCGCCTGCCCTTCTCGGTGGCCTGGTCGTTGAGCTCCTGCTGGAACTCGCGCATGCGGCCCAGCAGCTCCTTGTCGTGCGCGGCCAGCATCCGTACGGCCAGCAGGCCGGCGTTGCGCGCGCCGGCGACCGAGACGGTGGCGACGGGAACTCCGGCGGGCATCTGCACGATCGACAGCAGCGAGTCCATGCCGTCGAGGTACTTCAGCGGGACCGGGACGCCGATGACCGGCAGCGGGGTGACCGAGGCGAGCATGCCGGGCAGGTGGGCGGCCCCGCCGGCGCCCGCGATGATCGCCTTGAGGCCGCGGTCGGCGGCCTGCTCGCCGTACTCGATCATCTCGCGCGGCATCCGGTGCGCGGAGACGACGTCGACCTCGTAGGGGATCTCGAACTCGTCGAGGGCCTGGGCGGCGGCCTCCATGACGGGCCAGTCCGAGTCGGAGCCCATGACGATGCCGATGACGGGGGCTGCGGCGGAGGTGCTCATTCGGTGACCGTTCCTCGGAGGTAGTCGGCAGCGTGGCGTGCGCGCTCCAGCACATCGTCCAGGTCGTCGCCGTAGGTGTTGACGTGGCCGACCTTGCGGCCGTGTTTCACGTCCTTGCCGTACATGTGGATCTTCAGCTGGGGGTCGTGGGCCATGCAGTGCAGGTACGCCGCGTACATGTCGGGGTAGTCCCCGCCCAGCACGTTCGCCATGACCGTCCACTTGGCGCGGGAGCGCGGGTCGCCCAGCGGGAGGTCCAGGACCGCGCGTACGTGGTTGGCGAACTGCGAGGTGATGGCCCCGTCCTGGGTCCAGTGGCCGCTGTTGTGCGGGCGCATGGCCAGTTCGTTGACGAGGATGCGGCCGTCGACGGTCTCGAACAGCTCCACGGCCAGGTGGCCGGTCACGCCGAGCTCCTTGGCGATGCGCAGGGCCAGGCCCTGGGCCTCGCCCGCCAGCTCCTCGGAGAGGTTCGGGGCGGGGGCGATCACCGTGTCGCAGACCCCGTCCACCTGGACGGACTCCACGACGGGGTAGGCCACCGCCTGGCCGTGCGGGGAGCGGACGATGTTGGCCGCGAGCTCGCGGACGTACTCGACCTTCTCCTCCGCGAGGACCGGGACGCCCGCCCTGAAGGGGGCCTCCGCGTCCTCCGGGGTGCGGACGAACCACACGCCCTTGCCGTCGTACCCGCCGCGCACCGTCTTGAGGATGACCGGGAAGCCGCCCACCTCGTCCGCGAAGGCCGCCACGTCCGCCGGATCGCTCACGATCCGGTGGCGGGGGCTCGGCGCGCCGATCTCGTCGAGCTTGGCGCGCATCACCCCCTTGTCCTGGGCGTGCACCAACGCATCGGGCCCCGGGCGGACGGGGATGCCGTCCGCCTCCAGGGCCCTGAGGTGCTCGGTGGGTACGTGCTCGTGATCGAAGGTGATCACGTCGCAGCCGCGCGCGAAGGCGCGCAACGTCTCCAGATCGCGATAGTCGCCGATGACGACGTCGCTCACGACCTGGGCCGCCGAGTCCTGTGGGGTGTCACTGAGGATCTTGAATCTGATGCCGAGGGGGATGCCCGCCTCGTGGGTCATGCGGGCGAGCTGTCCGCCGCCGACCATGCCGACTACCGGGAACGTCACTCCTCCAGGGTATCCGGCGGTATTCCGCCATCCGGACGTGACCCTGGCGCGGACGCGTGGTGTGCCGTGCGTCGCACGGTGTCCGAAGGCACAGACGGACCACAGGGGCGACACTTAACATGTGGGGGTTGACGGAGAACAGCGGACGCCCCGCGCGGGGCGGTGACCGACAGGGACTGACCATTCAGATGAGCACGCCGGGGAACGGATCTGTTCTCGAACGCGTACGCGGTCTCGTTCGGGAGGTCGCCAAGTTCGGGGCGGTCGGCGGTCTGGGTGTGCTGGTCAACCTGGGTGTCTTCAACCTGATCCGCAACACGACCGACCTCCAGGTGGTGCGCGCGAGCGTGATAGCCACCGTGGTCGCCATCGCCACGAACTACCTCGGCTTCCGCTACTTCGCCTACCGGGACCGCGCCCAGAGCGGCCGGACCCGCGAGCTGGCCCTGTTCGCCGCCTTCAGCGCGATCGGCCTCGTGATCGAGAACGGCGTGCTGTACACGGCCACGTACGGCTTCGGCTGGGGCGGACCGGTCGCCACCAATGTGTTCAAGTTCATCGGCATCGGCACCGCGACCGTCTTCCGCTTCTGGTCGTACCGGACCTGGGTCTTCAAGGCCCTGCCCCCGACCGCGGAGGCCGAGCCGATACCCGAGCCGGCGCCGCTGCCCAAGCCGGAGCGCAAGCCGATGCCCGAGCCGGAACCGGAACCCGCGGCGAGCTAGCGGGCCCGGCAGACCTGGCGGACCTAGCGGACCGTCTTCTCCGGTTCGCTGCGCTCCGGGGCCGTCCGGCTCAGGAACAGCGCGAAGACCGGCGGCTGCGCCTGGAGCAGCTCGAGGCGCCCGCCGTCCGCCTCGGCGAGGTCCCGGGCCACGGCCAGGCCGATGCCGGTGGAGTTGCGGCCGCTGATGGCCCGCTCGAAGATCCGGTTGCCGAGGTCCGGCGGGACTCCCGGCCCTTCGTCCGTGACCTCCAGCACCGCCTGGTTCCCGATCACCCGGGTGCGCAGGGCGACGGTGCCGCCGCCGTGCATCAGTGCGTTCTCCACCAGGGTCGCCAGGACCTGGGCGACCGCGCCCGGGGTGCCGACGGCCCGCACGCCCTGCTTGCCGGAGCGCACGATGGCGCGGCCGGCGCTGCGGTAGGCGGGGCGCCACTCCTCCACCTGCTGTTTGACGACCTCGTCGAGGTCGAAGGGGACCGCCGAGCCGGTCCGCGGGTCCCGCGAGTTCGTCAGGAGGCGCTGGACCACGTCCGTGAGCCGCTCCACCTGGGTGAGGGCGATGGTCGCCTCTTCGCGCACGGTCTCCAGGTCGTCGGTGACCGTGATCTCCTCCAGCCGCATCGACAGCGCGGTGAGCGGGGTGCGCAGCTGGTGGGAGGCGTCCGCGGCCAGGCGCCGCTCGGCGGTCAGCATCCGCCCGATCCGTTCGGCGCTGGAGTCCAGTACGTCCGCGACCCGGTCAAGCTCGGGGACCCCGTACCGCTTGTGCCGGGGCCGCGGGTCTCCCGATCCGAGGCGCTCGGCGGTCTCGGCGAGGTCGGTGAGCGGGGAGGCCAGCCGGTTCGCCTGCCGTACGGCGAGCAGTACGGCCGCCACGACGGCCAGCAGCGCCACGGCGCCGACCACCACGAGGGTCCGCCCGACCTCCTTGGTGACGGTGGAGTGGGCTTCCTCGACGACCACGATCTCGTCCTGCTCGCCGCGCGCGGTGCCGCGGATGACGTCTTCGTCGATCCGGTCGCCGACCTCCACCGGGGGCTGCCCGGGGATGGTGATCGTGGCGTGGTGGCCGACGTCCAGCTGGTCGGCGAGGGCCGTCGGGTCGACCTGCTTCCTCTCCAGGACGTTCGCCTCGACGATGCCCACCAGTCGCTGCGCCTCGTACTCGATGCGGTCCTGGGCGCTGCTGGTGATGGTCCGGGTCTCCACGATCACCAGGGAGACGCCGAAGACGGCGATCACGACGAGTACGACGGCGAGCGTGGAGTTGATCAGACGGCGGCGCATGGCTTAGAAGGTGCTCAGCTCTTCTCGAAGCGGAAGCCGACGCCCCGGACGGTGGCGATGTAGCGGGGGTTGGCGGCGTCGTCGCCCAGCTTCTTGCGCAGCCAGGAGATGTGCATGTCGAGGGTCTTGGTGGAGGACCACCAGGTGGTGTCCCAGACCTCGCGCATGAGCTGGTCGCGGGTGACGACCCGGCCGGCGTCGCGGACCAGGACGCGCAGCAGGTCGAACTCCTTGGCCGTGAGCTGGAGCTCCTCCTCCCCCATCCAGGCCCGGTGCGATTCGACGTCGATGCGCACGCCGTGGGTGGCGGGGGGCTGGGCCGTCTCGTTCGCGCCGCGCCGGAGCAGGGCCCGGACCCGGGCCAGCAGTTCGGCGAGGCGGAAGGGCTTGGTCACGTAGTCGTCGGCGCCGGCGTCGAGGCCGACGACCGTGTCGACCTCGTCCGCGCGGGCGGTGAGGACCAGGATCGGGAAGCCGTGGCCCTCGGCACGCAGCCGGCGGGCCACTTCCAGGCCGTCCATGCCCGGCAGGCCGAGGTCCAGGACGACGAGGTCGACGCCGCCCTGCAGTCCGGCGTCCAGGGCCGTGGGGCCGTCCTCCCGGACCTCGACCTCGTACCCTTCCCGGCGCAGAGCGCGGGCCAGGGGTTCCGAGATGGATGCGTCGTCCTCGGCGAGCAGTACACGCGTCATGTGGGTGATGGTAGTCCGCGCGGCTGGATCTAGGGGGCCGCGGGAACACCCCTGCCTATCTGGGCTTATGAACTACTAACCGCCTTCGAATATGGTCGAACGGTTCCCGCGCCACCTTGTGATCCATATCTCAAGTCCTTCCTTATGCCGCCCTGTCCTGTCGTATGGTGTCGAGACGCCTGATGCACTACCTCAGGGACCTTTGTGCCGAAAAGCGCGCCGAAGGTCTCTATTTCTGTCCTGACCGAAACGGGCAGTCTTGACGGACTGACCTGTCCGGGCTTGATGACAGTGAATGACCTGTGGGCCGGGCCCGTCGCGCGATGATGCGCGGCCGGGCGTGGATCCCGGTTACGGACATCCCTTCGCCCCCGACCCCACGGGGGCGAGACCCCCGGGCGTGGGGTGGGACTTCCGCTGCCGGTGCCGGCCACCCCCCACCGGGCGCTGATGGGCTCACGAAGCCACGCGTCCCGAGCAAGCAAGGATCGACCATGGCTTCCAGCCTGACGAGGGACGCGGCGGATCCGTCCACCGAGAAGACCTTCTTCGGCCACCCCCGTGGCCTGGCCACGCTGTTCATGACCGAGATGTGGGAGCGCTTCTCCTACTACGGCATGCGCGCACTTCTCGTGTACTACCTGGTCTCGGGCGGTGCCGACGCCGCCACGGGCAGCCAGGGCGGCGGCCTCGCGATGACCGCGGCCACCACCACGGCGATCTACTCCGTGTACGTCTCGATGGTCTACCTGATGGCCATGCCGGGCGGATGGTTCGGAGACCGTGTCTGGGGCGCCCGCAAGACGGTCGCGATCGCCGGTTTCGTGATCATGGCTGGCCACCTGTCGCTGGCCCTTCCGGGCCAGGCGATGTTCTTCGTCGGTCTGATCCTGGTGGCGGCCGGTTCCGGTCTGCTCAAGGCCAACATCTCCACGATGGTCGGCCACCTGTACGACGGCCCGGAGGACCCGCGCCGCGACGGTGGCTTCACCCTCTTCTACGTCGGCATCAACCTCGGCGCCTTCGTCGCCCCGCTCGTCGTCGGCACGGTCGGCAAGGAGCACAACTGGCACATGGGCTTCGCCCTCGCCGCCGTCGGCATGGGCCTGGGTCTCACCCAGTTCCTGCTCGGCACCAAGCACCTGAGCCCGAAGAGCAGCGTGGTCCCGAACCCGCTGTCCGCGGAGGAGCGCAAGGCCGTCCTCACCAAGGTCGTCTTCGCCGTCCTGGGCATCGCCCTCTTCTACGGCGCCGTGGTGGCCCTCGGTGCCTACACGCTCAACTGGGCCCTGGTCCCGCTGACGCTGGCGGGCCTGATCATCCCGATCGCCGTGCTGGCGCGCATCAAGCGCGACAAGGACCTGTCGGGCTCCGAGCAGTCGAAGATGACCGCGTACATCTGGTTCTTCATCGCCGCTGCCGTCTTCTGGATGATCTACGACCAGGGTGGCTCCACGCTGTCCCTGTTCGCGGACGACAAGACCGCCGGCACCGTCTTCGGCTTCGACTTCTCGGCCACCTGGTACCAGTCGCTGAACCCGCTGTTCGTGATGGCCCTGGCCCCGGTCTTCGCCTGGCTGTGGCTGTGGCTGGCCCGCAAGAACCAGGAGCCGAACACCATCGTGAAGTTCGCGATGGGCCTGGTCCTGATCGGTGCCTCGTTCTTCGTCTTCGTCGTGCCGATGGGCATGGCGACCGGCGACGTCAAGGTCTCCCCGATGTGGCTGGTCTCGATCTACATGATCCAGACCATCGGCGAGCTGTGCGTCTCCCCGGTCGGCCTCTCCGTCACCACGAAGATGGCCCCGCAGAAGTACGCCTCCCAGATGATGGGTGTCTGGTTCCTCGCGGTCACCGCCGGTGACTGCATCACCAGCCTCCTGTCCATCGGCGGGGTGGACCTCAACGGCACCTCGGTGATCGCCTTCCAGGCGCTCGCCGCGGTCCTGGCCGGTTTCGCGGTCTACGCGTACCGCAAGAAGGTCCAGACCCTCATGGGCGGCGTGCACTGACGCACCCCCTCCGGCACGTGAGCGGCCCGGCACACCGAAAGGTGTGCCGGGCCGCTCGCGTTTCCGGGCTAGCGGGTGCCGCGCAGGCGGCGCCACGGGGTGAAGGTGAAGACGCCGGCACCGAGCAGGATCACCGTGCCGGCGACCAGGGCCAGGGCCTTGATGCCGCCCTCGTCCTCGGCGCCGGTCTCGGCGAGGCCGCCGGAGGTGCTGGTGCCGGTGGTGGTCGCCGAGCCGGAGCCGCCCGGCTGGGCGGCGGTGTCCAGCTCCAGCGAGACGCCGCTGCTGGTCGCCTTGCAGGGCACGTTGATCGGCGTGGAGCCTGGGGCCATCGTGACGTCGATGGTCAGCTGGTCCGGGCTCAGCGTCACCTTGCCGGTCTTGCCCGGCTTGTAGGTGCCGGTCATGTCGTTGAGGCTGACAGGGGCCTTGTCAGGGATCGGCTCCGCGTTGGCCGGGCCGGAGACCTTGACCGTTCCGCTGTCCGCGCCGCCGAGTTTGACGTTCATCGAGGGCTTGAGGGCCCCTGCCGGCAGGGCCATGGGCGCGGCCATCGCGCCCTTGGCGGTCTTGACGGTCAGGTCGTAGCTGCCGCCGTTCTTCTTCGCGTTGATCGTGACCGGGGTCTTGATGCCCCCGGGGACGACCGGGCCGCAGTCGAAGGCGACCTCGACGGCCTTGCCCGGGAAGTCGGTCTGGCCGCCGCCTCCACCGGTGGTGGAGCCGCCCGAGGTGGTGGTGGAACCGCCGCCGGTGGTGGAGCCGCCGGTGGTCGCCCCGCCCGTGGTCGTGCCGCCGCTCGTGGTGCCGCCGCTCGTCGTGCCGCCGCTGGAGCCGGCCGAGACATCGATGGTCGCCCCGCCCTTCACCTCGCCGGTCGGCGCGCACTTGGTGACGAAGGTGCCGAAGGAGAACGTGACGGCGACGTCGTACTTGCCGGGGGTCAGGGTGATCTTGCCGGCCTTGGTGAGCTTCAGCTTGCCCTTCATGGGTGACATGACCATGGGGGCCTTCTTCGGGATCGGCGGGTTCTTCTTCTCCCCGACGACCTTCAGCTCGCCCATCCCGCCGCCCACCGCGATCCAGCCGGTGGGCTGGACGGAGTCCTGCGGGATGTCCATCAGGTCCGTGTTGTTCGAGGCGGGCTTCACGGTCTCCCAGACCACGTCGACCTCGTCACCGACCTTGGCGGTCGCCGGGGCCGTGATCTTGGCGGTGGTCTCGCCCTCCACCGGGTCGCCTCCGCCGGCCGGCGGAACGCACTTGACCTTGAATGTGGCCTCGGCGGCCAGGGCAGGAGAAGCCGAAATGGCGATACCCGCGCCGCCGAGCAGCAGCGCGACCACGGCCGCGCTCACCCTCCGTTGGGTCTTCACGAATGTCCCTTCGTCGTCGAACGGTTCTCAGACGGTGCGGACGTCTGTGGTGCTGTCTCCGGCGCGCTGTCCGGGGTGAACCACGGCAGTGCCGCCGTGGGGGTCTCGTGGGTCGCCGAGGAAGTGGCCGGCGGCGGGGTGGCCGCGCGCGCGGGTCCCCGTACGGCGGGAATCCTGGGCAGGCGGGCCGTCACCGCGGCCGCCGCCTCGGGGATGCGGGCTCCCCGGTGGCGGCCGGGGGGCGCGGTGCGCGGCCGGACCTTGTCGACGACGGCCATGCCGACGCGGAAGACCGCGGCCGGGATGACCAGCAGGAGCAGGCCCCAGAACAGCAGGACCCCGTACGGCCGGTCCACGCCCCAGGGCTGGGTGGCCACGACGGTCTCGCCGTATTTGAGGGAGATCGTGTAGTCGCCGTGGGCGCCCGCGGTGAGGGCCACGTCCAGGGCGATCTCCGCCTTGCCGCCCGGCGCGATGCTGCCCTTCCAGCGGACCTCCTCCCACAGCGGGGCGAACACCCCGTGGGCGGTGCCGAGTTGGAAGACCGGGTCCTTGACGGGGGCCGAGCCGAGATTGCCGACGGTGACCTTGAACTTGCGGCTGGGCGGGGCGCCGAACCAGGTCAGCACCCCGTCGTCGCCCTCCAGCCGGACGCCGGTGAGCATCGCGAGGCGGGCCGTGCCGGATTCGGCGGGCAGCTCGGCCACCGGGTGGTCGGTGATCTTCAACGCGGCGGCGACGGTGGACTGGTCGCCGTTGACGGAGGTGACGTTGACGACGCAGGGGCAGGGCTTGGGCGGTGCCACCACGGGCAGCTGCGCGGCGAAGTGCCCGTCGTCGGCGACGGATACGGCGGCGCCGTCGGCGTTGGCGCAGCTGTTGGTACCGCCGATCATGTTCTGCCCGCAGACCAGCAGCATCACCAGGGTCTTGGCCCGCCAGCCGGTGCCGGTGACGGTGATCTCGGTGCCCTTGGCGGCCTCCTGGAGCGAGAGCGCCACGGCGGGCTTGCCCTCGTCGGCCGCGGCCGGGGGCGCCGGGAACAGGGCCAGCGCGCACACCGCCAGCCCGGCTGCGAGCAGGGCTCCGAGTCTTCTCACCTGGAGGCTCCCGTCAGTTCGTGTTCCGGTGCAGGGGCAGGTCCGGTCGCGGGCGGTGCGCCGGCCGGCGCGTTCCGGCGGGGACGGCGGGCGCGTACGAGGTACAGCGCGGCCGCGGTGGTCCCGCCGAGGGCGAGCAGGCCCGCCCCCGTCCAGCCGATGAGGTTCCAGGGCACGAGCCAGCGCGATCCGTCGCCCACCGCGCGGGCGCCGCCGGGGGCGGTGACGGTGAGGGTGACGCGCACCCGGTCCAGGACCGGGGCTCCGGGCCAGGGTTCGGTCAGCTCCACCCGCTGGCCGGGGAGCAGTTCGACGGGCAGGGCGCGGCCGGTGCGCCCCGGCACCTCGCCGAAGAGGCCCTCGGCCCGGAGCCCCAGCTCGGGGGCGAGGGCCACGTTGCCGCGGTTGACCAGGGTGTAGGCGACGACCGCGGCCGAGCCCTTGCCCCGTACGGTGACGTCCTCGACCGTGAGGGCGGCCAGGGTGGGGCCGCTGACCCGCAGGTGGACCCGTACGCCGACCTCGTGGCCGCCTTCGGTGGCGACCACGGCGGCGGGGTGGTCGCCGGGCGGGGAGGAGGGCGGAACGGTGAGCGAGAAGGGGACCACCGCACGGGTGCGGGGCGGGATCTTCACGGTGGCTCCGGCGCCGAAGCTGATCCAGGATCCGGCGCCGGTGCCGGGCCCTTCTGAGCGGCCTCCGGCCGCGGGCTTGGCCGGGCGGACCGCGAAGGCGCCGTCGGCGGTGTTGTAGGCGTCGGCCCCGCGCAGGGTGATCGTGCGCTCCTGGTCGGTGGTGTTGGCCAGGGCGAGGCGGTCCTCCAGGACGGTGCCGGGGGTGCCCGCCATGTAGTAGTACGGGCGCGTGTAATACGGGCGGACGCCGCCGGGCCGGTCGGTGGCGGCCGTTCCGGCGGCTGGCTCGGCGGTCCAGCCGGGCTCTTCGGCCGCCGCGGGGCTCGCGGCGGCCGTGTACAGCGCGGTGGCCGCGAGGAGCAGCACCCCGAGCCGCTGGAGGGTGTGGAGCACGGGCATGGCCGGGGGTGCTCCGTTCAGGACCGGGCCCGCTGGCCGCGCCGGGTCAGCCAGAGCACGCCGGCCGCGCCGGAGAGCAGCACGGTGCCGCCGAGGGTGCCGAGGGCGAGGGCGGAGTCGGTGGGGCCGGTCTGCGGGAGGGTGTCCTGCCCGTCCCCGCCGCCGGACTGCGCGGCGCCGCCGCCGGGGGCGGTGACGTCCAGCTCCAGGGAGGGTCCCGGGCTGTTGCCGGGGGTGCAGGTGGTCGTGGTGCCCATCGCCTTGATGGTGAGCACTCCGGCGGTGAAGGTGACCTTGCCGCTCTTCTTGGGCGTGTAGGTGCCCGACAGGTCGGTGATCTTGATGGGGGTGTTGGCGGGCACGGCCTCCGGGTTGGGCGGGCCGGAGACCGGTACGGAGGCCTTCTCGGCGCCGCCGACGAGGACGACGGCGCTGGGGCTCATCGCGCCCTTGCCGAGTTCGATCGGGCTGGACGAGACGCCCTTCTGGAAGGACATCGTCAGCTTGTAGCCGTCGCCTTCCTTGACGGCCTTGATCTCGATGGGCGATACCGCCGACTTGTCCCCGATCGGGGTCTTGCAGTCGTAGGCCACGTCGACGACGGCGGCGTGGGCCGCGGGGGCGGCCAGCAGGACCGCCGATCCGGCCAGCGCGGAGGCCAGCGCGAGCGCGGTGGAGCGTTTCCGGTTGGACACCTTCGTCTTCCCCTCGGGCCACAAGTTACTGACGACACATCAGATTGGTGGCTCAAGGTACGCCCGGGGCCTTGCGGAGGGAAGACAAAGGGCAGGCTGGAATTGACTGTTCGTCAGTGCACGCGGACACCCCGCTGCCACACGCCGGAAACGAGCGGGACACCCGGGCGGTAGGCGAGGTGGACGTGGCTGGGCGCGTCGAGGAGGGCCAGATCGGCGCGGGCTCCGGGGGTGACGGCGCCGATGTCGGTACGGCGCAGGGCGCGCGCGCCGCCGGCGGTGGCCGACCAGAGGGCCTCGTCGGGGGTCATCCGCATGTCGCGGACGGCGAGGGCGATGCAGAACGGCATGGAACTGGTGTAGGAGGAGCCGGGGTTGCAGTCCGTGGACAGGGCGACGGTGGCGCCGGCGTCGATCAGGCGGCGTGCGTCGGGCCACTGGGCGCGGGTGGAGAACTCGGCGCCGGGCAGCAGGGTGGCGACCGTGGTGGCGGCCGCCTGGGCCAGGGCGTCGACGTCTGCGTCGGTGAGGTGGGTGCAGTGGTCGGCGGAGGCGGCCTCCAGCTCGACGGCGAGCTGCACGCCGGGACCGTACGAGAGCTGGTTGGCGTGGACGCGCGGGATCAGCCCGGCCGCGGCGCCCGCGGTGAGGATGGCGCGGGCCTGGTCCCCGTCGAAGGCGCCCTTCTCGCAGAAGACGTCCACCCAGCGGGCGTACGGGGCGCAGGCGGCCAGCATCTCGCCGGTGACGAGGTCGACGTAGCCGGCCGGGTCCTCGGCGTAGTCGGGGGACACGATGTGCGCGCCGAGGTAGGTGACCTCCTCGGTGTGCGCGGCGGCGATGCGCAGGGCGCGGGCCTCGTCGGCGGTGGTGAGCCCGTATCCGGACTTGGTCTCGAAGGTGGTGGTGCCCTGGCGGCGGGCCTCGTCGAGGTGGCGCACCAGGTTGGCCTCGAGCTCGGCGTCGGTGGCGGCGCGGGTGGCGGCGACGGTGGTGCGGATGCCTCCGGCGGAGTAGCTGCGGCCGGACATCCGGGCGTTGAACTCGGCGGTGCGGTCGCCGGCGAAGACCAGGTGCGAGTGGGAGTCGACGAAGCCGGGGATGACGGCCCGGCCGGTCGCGTCGAACGCGGTGTCGGCGGCCGGGGCGTCGGCGGCGGAGCCGACCCAGCCCACCTTGTCGCCGTCGATGACGACGGCGGCGTCCCGGATCAGGCCGAGGGGGCTGCCGTCGCCGAGGGCGGGGTCGTTGGTGACGAGGCTGCCGATGTTGGTGATGACGGTGGTGGTCATGGTTCCTCTCGGTTTCCTGGGGCTCCGCCCCAGACCCCGCGCCTCAAACGCCGGCGGGGCTGGTTTGGGCTGGGCGGGATTGCCGCGGAGCGCCGTATCGGTCAGCCGCGGAGGGCTGCGATGGCGGAGGCGAGGGCGGACGCGACGTCCTCGACCTGGGTGTGGGCGCCGTCGCGGACCACGTGGCGGCCGCCCACCACCGTGTGGCGGACATCGGCGGCCGTGGCGGCGAACACCGCCGTCTCCGCGCCGAGCCGCGGCAGCGCGCCCGCCGTCCGGACGGAGTCCAGCGCGATCGTGGTGAAGTCCGCGAGCGCGCCCGGCTCCAGGCGGCCCGCCTCGGGACGGCCGAGGGCCGCGTGGCCGTCGGCGGTGGCGGCCGTGAGCAGGGCGTTCGCCGTCCAGTGGCCCCGGGTGCGGCTGCGCAGCCGCTCGTTGAGCTCCATCGCACGGGCCTCTTCGAGCAGGTCGATGACCGCATGGCTGTCGCTGCCCAGGGAGAGCGGGCTGCCCGCGTGCTGGAGGCGGGTCGCCGGGCCGATGCCGTCGGCGAGGTCGCGTTCCGTGGTGGGGCACATGCACGTGCCGGTGGTGGTGCCGCCGAGGAGGGCGATGTCCGCATCGGTCAGGTGCGTGTTGTGGACGCCGGTGGTGCGCGGGCCGAGCACGCCGTGGTCGGCGAGGAGCTGCGT
The DNA here is from genome assembly GCF_045208355.1 of Streptomyces sp. NBC_01546. Taxonomy (NCBI): domain Bacteria; kingdom Bacillati; phylum Actinomycetota; class Actinomycetes; order Kitasatosporales; family Streptomycetaceae; genus Streptomyces; species Streptomyces sp. NBC_01546. Next base: position 4,938,692 of record NZ_CP109379.1, on the reverse strand, counting down.
CGGGGTCCGGCCGTGCGCGGCCTGGCAGGCGTCGTTCTCGGCGGTCTGCTCCGAGAGGTGGACGTGCAGGGGCGCTCGGCGCTCCTGGGCCCAGGCGGCGACGGTGGCCAGCTGGTCGGCCGGGACGGCGCGCACCGAGTGGACGGCGGCGCCGATCAGGGCGTGTTCGCGGGGCTTCAGCGCGCTCGCCCGCTCCGCCCACGCCTCGGCGGTGCCGTCGGAGAAGCGCAGCTGGTGCGGGTTGGGCGCCTGTCCGAAGCCCGCCGAGAGGTAGGCGGTGTCGAGGAGGGTGATCCGGATTCCGGCCGCGGCGGCGGCCTCGATCAGGGCCTCGCCCATCGCGTTCGGGTCGGCGTACGGGGCTCCGCCCGGGGCGTGGTGGACGTAGTGGAACTCGCCGACGTTCGTGATGCCCGCCAGCGCCATCTCGGCGTACACGGCCCGGGCGAGCGCGAAGTAGGTGTCGGGGGTGAGGTTCTGGGCGACCTTGTACATGATGTCGCGCCAGGTCCAGAAGGTGCCCGAGCCGACCTGGACGGTGGACCGCAGGGCGCGGTGGAAGGCGTGGCTGTGCGCGTTGGCCAGGCCCGGGAGGGTCAGGCCGCGCAGGATCTCCGCGCCGGGCGGCGGGGCGCCGACGCCGGTGCGCAGCGCGGCGATCCGGCCGTCGTGTACGTCCAGGGCGACGCCCGGCTCGACAAGGGTGCCGAGCCAGGCGTGCTCCAGCCAAAACGTCTTCACCGGCACGCGAGACCTTCCAGTACGTCGGCGAGGGCGAGGACTCCGGCGACGCAGTCGTCCTCGGCGGCGAACTCCTTCGGGGAGTGGGAGACGCCGGTGGGGTTCCGTACGAACAGCATCGCGGTCGGGACGGCCGCGGAGAGGATTCCGGCGTCGTGTCCCGCCCCGGTACCGAGGACGGGGACGGCCCCGCCCAGGATCCGGTTCATCTCGTCGCGCAGGGCGTGCTCGAACTCGACGACCGGGGTGAAGGACTCCCGGACGATCCCGAGATCGATGCCGTCCTGGTCGGCGCGCTCGCGGGCGGCCTTCTCGATGGCGGTGACGACCGTGTCGAGGGTGGCCTGGTCGGCGGCGCGCGAGTCGAGCCAGCCGCGCACGAGCGAGGGGATGGCGTTGACCCCGTTGGGCTCGACCGAGATCTTCCCGAAGGTGGCGACGGCCCCGGCGAGGGCCGCCTCGGTACGGGCGGCCAGCACGGTCGCCGCGTACGTGAGCATCGGGTCGCGGCGGTCCACCAGGCGGGTGGTGCCCGCGTGGTTGGCCTCGCCGTGGAAGTCGAACCGCCACCGGCCGTGCGGCCAGATCGCGGAGGCGATGCCGACGCGGTCCCCGCTCAGGTCCAGGGCCCGGCCCTGCTCCACGTGCAGTTCGACGAAGGCGCCGATCCGGCCCAGGCGTTCGGGGTCCGCCCCGATGATCTCGGGGTCGTATCCGGCGGCCTCCATGGCCTGGGGCAGGCCGATGCCGTCGGCGTCGCGGAGCTCGTACGCCTTCTCCTTGGTCAGCTGTCCGGCGGCGAGCCGGGAGCCGACGCAGGCGAGCCCGAAGCGGGCCCCTTCCTCGTCACCGAAGTTGGTGATGGCAAGTGGCCTGGCGAACTCCGCGCCCCTCCTGCGGAGTTCGTCCAGGGCCGCGAAGGAGGACACCACCCCGAGGGGGCCGTCGAAGGCTCCGCCGTCGGGGACGGAGTCCAGGTGCGAGCCGGCGACCACGGCGTCCCCCGCGAGGGGGTCGCCGAGCCAGGCCCACTGGTTGCCGTTGCGGTCGGTCTCGTACGTCAGCCCGCGCGACTCGGCCTGCTCCTGGAACCAGGTCCGGCAGTCGGCGTCGGCCCCGCTCCAGGCGTACCGGCGGTACCCGCCGGTGTCGGCGTTCCTGCCGATGGGTGCGAGATCGGCCCACATCTCGTGGAAGGTCACGCGTCGTCGCCCTCGCGCATCGGGATGCGGACGCCGCGCTCGTCGGCGACCGACTCGGCGATGTCGTAGCCGGCGTCGACGTGGCGGATGACGCCCATCCCCGGGTCGTTGGTGAGGACGCGGCGGATCTTCTCGCCCGCGAGGGGGGTGCCGTCGGCGACGGTGACCTGGCCCGCGTGGATGGAGCGGCCCATGCCGACGCCGCCGCCGTGGTGGATGGAGACCCAGGAGGCGCCGGAGGCGACGTTGACCATGGCGTTGAGCAGCGGCCAGTCGGCGATGGCGTCGGAGCCGTCGAGCATGGCCTCGGTCTCGCGGTACGGGGAGGCCACCGAGCCGCAGTCGAGGTGGTCGCGGCCGATGACCAGCGGGGCGGCGAGTTCGCCGCTCGCGACCATGTCGTTGAAGCGCTCGCCGGCCTTGTCGCGCTCGCCGTAGCCGAGCCAGCAGATGCGCGCGGGCAGGCCCTGGAAGTGGACCCGCTCGCCGGCCATCTTGATCCAGCGGTGCAGGGACTCGTTCTCCGGGAAGAGCTCCAGCAGCGCCTTGTCGGTCTTGTGGATGTCGGAGGCCTCGCCGGACAGGGCGGCCCAGCGGAAGGGGCCCTTGCCCTCGCAGAACAGCGGCCGGATGTAGGCGGGGACGAAGCCGGGGAAGGCGAAGGCGCGGTCGTAGCCGGCCAGCTGGGCCTCGCCGCGGATGGAGTTGCCGTAGTCGAAGACCTCGGCACCCGCGTCCATGAAGCCGACCATGGCCTCGACGTGCTTGGCCATGGACTCGCGGGCCCGGACGGTGAAGCCGGCCGGGTCCTTGGCCGCGTAGGAGGCCATGTCGTCGAAGTCGACGCCGGTCGGCAGGTAGGCGAGCGGGTCGTGCGCGGAGGTCTGGTCCGTGACGATGTCGATCGGCGCGCCCTCGGCCAGCATCTGCGGGAGCAGGTCGGCGGCGTTGCCGAGCAGGCCGATGGAGAGCGGCTTGCGGGCGTCGCGGGCCTCGACGGCCAGCTGGAGGGCGTGCTGGAGGCTGTCGGCCTTCACGTCCAGGTAGCGGTGCTCGATGCGGCGCTCGATGGCGCGCGGGTCGACGTCGATGCAGATCGCGACGCCGTCGTTCATCGTCACGGCGAGCGGCTGGGCACCGCCCATGCCGCCGAGGCCGGCGGTGAGGGTGATGGTGCCGGCGAGGGTCCCGTTGAACTTCTTGGCCGCGACGGCCGCGAAGGTCTCGTAGGTGCCCTGGAGGATGCCCTGGGTGCCGATGTAGATCCACGAACCGGCGGTCATCTGCCCGTACATGGTCAGGCCCAGGTTCTCCAGGCGGCGGAACTCCTCCCAGTTGGCCCAGTCGCCGACCAGGTTGGAGTTGGCGAGCAGCACGCGCGGCGCCCACTCGTGGGTCTGCATCACGCCGACCGGGCGGCCGGACTGGACGAGCATCGTCTCGTCCTGCTTGAGGGTCTGCAGCGTGCGGACCATCGCGTCGTACGAGCGCCAGTCGCGGGCGGCCTTGCCGGTGCCGCCGTAGACGACCAGCTTGTCGGGGTGCTCGGCGACCTCGGGGTCGAGGTTGTTCTGGAGCATCCGCAGCGCGGCCTCCTGCTGCCATCCCAGGGTGCTGAGCTCGGTGCCTCGCGCGGCACGTACGGGGCGGGGTCCTGACATGGCGGTGCCTCCTCCGATGTTGGTCAATCTATTCACATCCTGACGTCCTGAATAGATTCAGTCAACAGCTGCGGGCCGCTCCGTCGGATGATGGGATGGCGGGCATGGCTGCCGACATGGACACGCGAGGCGCCGCCGCGCGCCGCGATCTGGCCGTACGGGCCGCCGTCGAGCAGGGTCTCGTCGGCGACGCCGAGAGCGCGGAGCCCCTGGTCTGCCTGCTGGACACGGCCGGGATCCGGGCCTCGGCCGCCGCCCTGACCGCCGCCTTCGCGGCCGCGCTGGCGCCCGGCACCCCCGTCCTGCACGCCTTCGCGGTCAAGGCCGCCCCGCTCGTCCCGGTGCTGCGGCTGCTGGCCGGCGCCGGGCTCGGCTGCGAGGTGGCCGGTCCCGGCGAGCTGGCGCTGGCCCGGGCGGCCGGGGTGGAGGCGGAGCGGACCGTTCTGGACTCCCCCGCCAAGACGGCGGCCGAACTGCGCGAGGCCCTGGCCCTGGGCATCGCCGTCAACGCCGACAACCGGCAGGAGCTGGAGCGGCTCGACGCGCTCGTCGCCGCGACGCCCACCCGGTCCCCGGTCGGCGTACGGATCAACCCGCAGACGGGGGCGGGCACCATCGACGCCCTGTCCACGGCCACCGCGACCTCGAAGTTCGGGATCGCGCTGCGCGACCCGGGCGCCCGCGCATGGCTGGTACGGGCGTATCTGGACCGCCCGTGGCTGACCCGGCTGCACATCCACTCGGGCTCGCAGGGCGTCCCGCTGCCGCTGATCGCCGAGGGCGTACGGGAACTGCACGCGCTGGCCGAGGAGATCAACGCGGCGGCCGGGCGCCGCCAGGTCGACACCCTCGACATCGGCGGCGGCCTGCCGGTGAACTTCGCCTCGGACGAGCAGACCCCGACGTACGCGCAGTACGTGGCCGCCCTGCGCGGGGCGGTACCCGGCCTCTTCGACGGCTCGTACGGCCTGGTCACGGAGTTCGGCCGGTCCCTGCTCGGCAAGCACGGGCTGGTCGTCGCCCGCGTCGAGTACACCAAGACCACCGGGTCCCGCCCGATCGCCCTCACCCACGCGGGGGTCCAGCTGGCGACCCGCACGGTGTACGCCCCGGCGGCGTGGCCACTGCGGATCCTGCCGTACGACGCGAAGGGCACCCCGAAGGGCGGCGACCCGGTGGCCCAGGACATCGCGGGCCCGGCCTGCTTCGCGGGGGACCTGCTCGCGACGGCCCGGGAGCTGCCGCTGCTCGCCCCCGGCGACCTGATCGGCGTACCGGACACGGGCGCGTACTTCTTCACCGCCCACTACGGCTACAACAGCCTCCCCCGCCCGCCGATCCACGGCTTCACGGTGACCCCGGAGGGCGAGGTCCGCTTCAGCCTTGCCAGGCCGGCGCAGGGCCTGGCCGAGATCGTGGCCGAGGCGGGCGGCGCGCTCCGGGACGCGCTGCTGTAGGCCCGCCGCTGCGCGGAGCCTCTCCCCGCCCCGCCCTTTCACCGTTTCCCGGGGCTCCGCCCCAGACCCCGTACGGCGCTCCGCGCCCGCGCCTCAAACGCCGGCGAGGCTGAAATTGCCGCTGCGCGGCTATCCAGCCCGCCGGGCGGCACCTTCGAGCCCAGCTCAGCCAAGATCCAGCCCCGCCGGCATTTGAGGCGCGGGGGTCCGGGGGCGGAGCCCCCGCAACGGCGCCGCAGGGCGTCACTCCACGAACAGCCCGCGGGCGGCGGCCCTGGCGTCGAAGGCTTCCAGGCGGGCCTGCGCGTCCGGGAGCGCGTCCGCCATCGCCTCCAGCAGCACCCGCCCCAGCAGCATCGGCGCACACGCCGTGTCGAAGGCCAGCCCGGTCCCGACCGGCGCCGGGATCAGCAGGTCCGAGTGGCGGGCCACCGGGGCGAAGGCCGAGTCCGCGACCGTCACCACGGTCAGCCCGGCCCGCCGGGAGCGCTCCAGCGCGTCCACGACCTCCCGGGGATGGCGGGGCAGCGCGAAGCAGAGCAGCGCCGAGGCCCCCGCGCCGGCGGCGGCGTCGATGCGGTCCTCCATCATCGAGCCGCCCTCGTCGAGGAGACGGACGTCCGGGTGCACCTTGGCGGCGAAGTACGCGAACCCGCGCGCCTGCGAGGACGCGGCCCGCAGCCCCAGCACCGGCAGCGGGGTCGAGGTGGCCAGCAGCCGCCCCGCCTCCTGGACCGGCGAGGGGTCGGCGAGCATCGCCGCGAGCTGCCGCAGGTTGTCGATCTCGCCCTGGACCGCCTGCTGGTACTCGTTGTACGCGTCCTCGTGCACGGTGTCCGCCCGCTCGGCGGGGGCCACCTCGCGCAGGTGCCGGCGCAGGGCGGGATACCCGTCGAAGCCCAGCGCCACCGCGAACCGGGTCACCGACGGCTGGCTCACCCCGGCCAGCTCGGCGAGCTCCACGCTCGACAGGAAGGGCACCTCCGCCGCTCCGCGCACCATGCAGTGCGCGATCCGCCGCTGGGTCGGCGTCAGCCGGTGCCCCTCGAACAGCTTCTGCAGCCGCGCGGCCGGGCTGTCGCTCATTCCCGTCCCCTCCGTCCCGGTGAGATATTCAGTCACCGAGCACTCTGCATGTGGTTATGCAGCTCGGCAAGCCGCGCCCGTCATGCGGATACGGGGGCTAGCCCCAGTGCGGGGGCCTGCGGGCGCTTCCTACGGTGGGGGGATGGACGCCCACGCCCGAGAGCTGAAGAAGGAACTCGACGCCACGCTGGACGCCCGGCGGGAGCTGGGTCCGGAGTACGAGACCGCGCTGGTGGACTCGTTCGTCGAGAAGGTCGACACGCAGGTCCGGCGGCGGCTGGCGGAGGAACGGCTCCTCCACGCCCGCGGGGGCCGGCCCGAGCCGGTGGACGGGAACTTCGGCGAACGCTTCGGCTTCGCCATCATCACCCTGGTGCTGGCGATCCCGCTGTCGGCCATCGCGGCCGCGCAGGCGCATCTGAGCGGGCTGCTGGTCGCCTGGGGCGGCGTCCTCGGCGTGAACTTCATTCACGCGAGCAAGCGCCTGCGGCGGGGATCCGCCGACACGCCCTAGAGAAGATTGCGCGGGGACCGCCGCACCCCGGTTGCCCGGGGGCGGGACGACGGCGGTCCCCGCGATGGACACGGGCCGGGTCAGGGCCGTCCGCGTCCGGTGGCGTCCACGCGATCCGGGAGCCGCTCCGGAGGTACGCAACGCCGTTCGGTGGTGCCGGCCGGAGCGTTTGTGCCCCTGCCGACAACACCACTGTGCCGGAGCCGTGTTAAGCCGGTGCTGCCGTCACGTGTCCGGCCCGTACCGTTTGCGCGACGCCCGTGCACGGCCCCGTAACGGCTACTTCGCGCCCTTGGCGAGGAACGCCAGCAGGTCCTGGCGGCTGACGACGCCGGTCGGCTTGCCCTCCACCAGCACGATCGCCGCGTCCGCCTCGCCGAGCACCGCCATCAGTTCGGACACCGGCTCGCCGGAGCCGACCTGCGGCAGCGGGGCGCTCATGTGCTTCTCCAGCGGGTCGTTCAGGGACGCCCGCTGCGCGAACAGCGCGGCGAGGAGCTCCTTCTCGACCACGGAGCCGATGACCTCGGCGGCCATCACGTCCGGGTGGCCGGCGCCCGGCTTGACGATCGGCATCTGCGAGACGCCGTACTCGCGCAGGACCTCGATGGCCTCGCCGACCGTCTCCTCGGGGTGCATGTGGACGAGGGAGGGGATGCCGCCCTCCTTGTCGTTCAGCACGTCGCCGATGCGCGCGGCGGGCCCGGCCTCCTCGAGGAAGCCGTGTCCCGCCATCCACTCGTCGCTGAAGATCTTGCTGAGGTAGCCGCGGCCGCTGTCCGGCAGCAGGACGACGACCACGTCGTCCGGGCCGAGCCCCTCGGCCGCCTTCAGCGCGGCGACGACCGCCATGCCGCAGGAGCCGCCGACGAGCAGGCCCTCCTCCTTGGCGAGGCGGCGGGTCATCTGGAAGGAGTCCTTGTCGGACACCGCGATGATCTCGTCCGTCACGTTCGGGTCGTAGGCGGTCGGCCAGAAGTCCTCGCCGACGCCCTCGACCAGGTACGGGCGGCCCGAGCCGCCGGAGTAGACCGAGCCCTCGGGGTCGGCGCCGATGACCTTGACCTTGCCGCCGGACACCTCCTTGAGGTAGTTGCCCGTACCCGAGATCGTGCCGCCCGTACCGACGCCCGCGACGAAGTGGGTGATCTTCCCGTCCGTCTGCTCCCACAGCTCGGGACCGGTGGTCTCGTAGTGCGAACGGGGGTTGTTCGGGTTGCTGTACTGGTCGGGCTTCCAGGCGCCGGGCTCGCGCGCGAGGCGGTCGGACACGTTGTAGTACGAGTCCGGGTGCTCGGGGTCGACGGCGGTCGGGCAGACCACGACCTCGGCGCCGTACGCGCGCATCACGTTGATCTTGTCCATGGACACCTTGTCAGGGCAGACGAAGATGCACTTGTAGCCCTTCTGCTGGGCCACGATGGCGAGTCCTACACCCGTGTTGCCGCTGGTCGGCTCAACGATGGTGCCACCGGGCTTGAGGGCTCCGCTCTGCTCGGCGGCCTCGATCATCCGTACGGCGATCCGGTCCTTCACGGACCCACCGGGATTGAAGTACTCGACCTTCGCAAGGACGGTGGCCTGGAGGCCTTCGGTCACACGGTTGAGCTTCACCAGCGGGGTGTTGCCGACGAGGCTGATCATCGAGTCGTGGAATTGCACCATGTTCTCCAAGGAGGGGACTCCACGGGTTCTCCGGGAGGTCGGGCCAGAGTATGCCGAAAGGGATTGGCCGACCGGCCGTACGGGGCAGGAAGGTCAACAAGGACCCGGCACGAGAGCGAGGTGGCCTGAAGGGTGTCCAGGGCGAGAACGGCCCGCCGGATCGCGGCGGGGGCAGCGTACGGCGGGGGCGGGCTCGGGCTGGTCGGGGCCGCCGCGGTGGGACTGGTGCTCGCGGAGGTGCAGTTCGCCAAGCGGACGGTGGGCACCGGGCTGGGCGAACCGCCGCGCGCGGACGGGCTGTACGGGAGCGAGTTCGGCGGGCCGGAACAGAGCCCGGGGCCGCTGCGCCTGGGCATGCTCGGCGACTCCACCGCCGCGGGGCTCGGCGTACGGCGGGCCCGCCAGACCCCGGCGGCCCTGCTGGCCTCCGGGCTGGCGGCGGTGGCCGAGCGCCCGGTCGAGCTGCGCAACGTCGCCGTGTCGGGGGCCATGTCGGACGACCTGGACCGGCAGGTGAGCCTGCTGATCGACGGGGCCGCCGACGCCGGGACGGCGCTCCCGGACGTGTGCGTGATCATGATCGGTGCGAACGACGTGACGCGGCGGATGCCGCCGACCCAGTCGGTGCGCTGCCTGACCTCGGCCGTGCGGCGGCTGCGGCTCGCGGGCGCCGAGGTCGTCGTCGGCACCTGCCCGGACCTGGGCACGATCGAGCCGGTGTACCAGCCGCTGCGCTGGATGGCCCGCCGGGTCTCGCGCCAGCTGGCCGCCGCCCAGACGATAGGAGTGGTCGCGCTGGGCGCCCGTACGGTCTCCATGGGAGATCTGCTGGGCCCCGAGTTCGCCGCGAACCCTCGCGAGATGTTCGGCCCGGACTCCTACCACCCGTCGGCGGAGGGGTACGCGACCGCCGCCATGGCCGTGCTGCCGACCCTGTGCGCGGCGCTCGGGCTGTGGCCGGAGTCCGACCGCCTGGACGTGTCCCGCGACGAGGACATGCTGCCGGTGGCCAAGGCCGCCTCGGCCGCGGCCGGCCTGGCGGGTACGGAGGTCACGGCGGCCCGCGGCCCCTGGGCCCTGCTCAAGCACCGGCGGCGGCGCCGGGTCCCGGGCGAGGAGCTGCCGGGCACCCAGACCCCGGACAGCCGGGTGTCGGGCACGGCGTGACGGGCGCGGCCGCACACTGGAAGGGGTGTGGCGGCCGGCCGGTCCGGCCGCCACGACCCCGCCGCCGCCCCGGAGCGACCGGCATCACACCGCAAGGCCGGTGACCTCGACCGTACGGGGCGGTAACTTCGCTTGCGGTCCCGGTTAGAGCCGCAACACACCCTTGGAGCCCCGATGCCCGAAGCCGTCATCGTTTCCACCGCCCGCTCGCCCATCGGGCGCGCCTTCAAGGGGTCCCTCAAGGACGTCCGACCGGACGACCTGACCGCCACGATCATCCAGGCCGCGCTCGCCAAGGTCCCCGAGCTGGACCCGCGCCAGATAGACGACCTGATGCTCGGCTGTGGTCTCCCCGGCGGCGAGCAGGGCCACAACCTCGCCCGCATCGTCGCGGTGCAGATGGGCATGGACTACCTGCCGGGCGCCACCATCACCCGCTACTGCTCCTCCTCGCTCCAGACCTCGCGGATGGCCCTGCACGCCATCAAGGCGGGCGAGGGCGACGTCTTCATCTCCGCGGGCGTCGAGATGGTCTCCCGGTCCGTGAAGGGCTCCTCCGACGGCCTGCCGGACACCCACAACCCGCTCTTCGGCGACGCGGAGGCCCGTACCGCCTCCGTCGCGCAGAGCGAGGGCGCGGCCTGGCACGACCCGCGCGAGGACGGCCTGATCCCGGACGCCTACATCGCGATGGGCCAGACCGCCGAGAACCTGGCCCGCCTCAAGGGCGTGACCCGCCAGGACATGGACGAGTTCGGCGTCCGCTCGCAGAACCTGGCCGAGGCCGCGATCAAGAACGGCTTCTGGGAGCGGGAGATCACCCCGGTCACCACCCCGGACGGCACGGTCGTCTCCACCGACGACGGCCCGCGCGCCGGCGTGACCCTGGAGGGCGTCTCGGGCCTCAAGCCCGTCTTCCGCCCCGACGGCCTGGTCACGGCCGCCAACTGCTGCCCGCTCAACGACGGCGCCGCGGCGCTGGTCATCATGAGCGACACCAAGGCGCGCGAGCTGGGCCTGACCCCGCTGGCCCGGATCGTCTCCACCGGCGTCACCGGCCTCTCCCCCGAGATCATGGGCCTGGGCCCGGTCGAGGCGTCGAAGCAGGCCCTGAAGCGGGCCGGCCTGACGGTCGGCGACATCGACCTGTTCGAGATCAACGAGGCCTTCGCGGCGCAGGTCATCCCGTCCTACCGGGACCTGGAGATCCCGCTGGACAAGCTGAACGTCAACGGCGGGGCCATCGCCGTCGGTCACCCGTTCGGGATGACCGGTGCCCGCATCACCGGCACTCTGATCAACAGCCTGCAGTTCCACGACAAGCAGTTCGGCCTCGAAACCATGTGCGTGGGCGGCGGCCAGGGCATGGCCATGGTCATCGAGCGGCTGAGCTGAGCCGTAGCGGAGGGTAGGGGCTGCCCCGAGGGACGAGGGGCGGCACCTGCCCGCAGCGGTGGCGAGGCTCAGCGCGATCAAGAGATCGAGCGGCTGAGCTGAGCCGTAGCGGAGGGTAGGGGCTGCCCCGAGGGACGAGGGGCGGCACCTGCCCGCAGCGGTGGCGAGGCTCAGCGCGATCAAGAGATCGAGCGCCTGAGCTAGTTCGGCCCCCAGACGCCGCAAGGGATCCGCCTTGATCCCTTCTGGCGTACTGACGCCGAATCTAACCCCGTCGCGGCCGACCTGTGACCGAATCTCCCCCAGGATGTGACCTATCTCCTGGGGGATCGGCATTTCTGCAGGTCAGACGATATGCGGACAGGCCTTTTGGGACGAAAGACCTGTCCAATTCATGACGTAATGCACTGCATGCCATTCCCAGGTCGGGTCAAGCTGATGTAGGAAGTCGGGGGATCGAATCAATCAGGAGTTAGTCAGTGAGCGCCATGTCTCTTGCCCTGCTGCTGACCACGGCCGCTGCCACGGCCGTGGGCGCTGCTGCGCTGCACGCCGTCCACGGTCTGCGTAAGCAGGTCACGGCCCTGCGCGGTGAGCTGGCCCTGCCGGTCCAGTCGCGCGGTGCGACCGTGCCGCACGCCCGCAGCGCCGTGGAGTCCCCCGCCGCCGAGATACGAGCCGCCGTGGCCGAAGCCCTCGCCGAGGAGCGCGAGCGCGAGCTGGCCGAGGCGCGTGCCTTCTGGGCCGCTCAGGAGGCCCGCGACGCCGCCGACGCGTCCCCCCGCTTCGCCGGGGAGACCCCCGGAGCGCTGCTGGGCGGCCTGCCCGGCCTCGGCGAGGACAGCCCCGTCTTCCTGCCCCGCCAGGCCGACCTGGTGGGTCTGGAGCCGGCGCTGGGCGAGGAATCCCTCGAGGAGTACCCCGAGGACTCGGCCGAGCTGGCCGCAGCCCGCCGGCGCCACCCCTCGCACCCCGACTTCGTGCCGGTCCAGTCGCACCCCGGCGCGGACCACGAGCGCACCGTCAGCCGCCTCGAGGAGCTCGCGGAGGCCCGTACGGCCCTCGCGGACGTCCGGCCGGGCCCCCTGGGCACCCTGGACGTGTACGTCTTCACGGACGGCACCACGCTCTGCATGACCCCGGGACACCGGGAGACCGCGGAGCGGCTCGCCGAGGCCCTGCGTTCGGGCACCGCGCCGGTGCTGCTGGGCGGCTCGGGCATCTCCGGCGCCTACGCGCTCACCTTCTCCTGCGGTGACGCCGAGGACCCGGACAGCAACGTCTACATCCTCGCGGACCGCGTCATCGCATCGCTCTGACTTCCGCCTGCTCCACCCGTCGCACGGCCTCGTCCAGCATCTCGGACGGGGCCTTCGCGCTGCCCCCCTCGCCTGCGGCGCGCAGCGCCTGGGCGAGGTCCTGCCCGGCCACCGCCACCTGGTCCCCGACGACGAAGATCCCCGCGTCCGGCATCTCGTGCGGCGGGAGGTCCTCCAGGTTCCGCGCCCGCGCGGCGAGATCCCGGGCCAGCTCCAGCGCCGCGGCGGCGGCTCCTTGCTGGAGGCGGCTCTGCGGCGCGGCCCGCAGCCGGTCGGCGAAACGTTCCACGACGGCGGTCAGGGGCGAAGTATCAAGCACCCGGCCGACCTTACGCGCCGTCCCGGCACCATTGCCAACGGGCGAACTCTCCGGCACGGTGGCGTGAAGAGAACAGCACGGCGATACCTCCGGAGGCGCCCATGTCCGTAGAGTTCTCCGAGCAGACACACCGCAACATGATCGACAGAATCCCCCAGTGCACCGGTCGTGAGCTCTCCGACTGGCTCCGTACCGTCGACGAAGGCCCCTCCCTCGTCCGGTTCGAGGAGAAGGTCAGCTGGCTGCGCGGCGCGCACGAACTGTCCTACGGCCAGGCCAAAGCGATCATCCACGAGTACGACCTGCGCAGAGCCGCCCGCCGGTTCGGCTGAGCCCTCCCCCCGACTCCCGTACCCCCTAGATGCGGGAAGGCCCCGCGAGCGGATTGCTCGCGGGGCCTTCCCCAAGCTGTGCGCAGGCCGTACGGCGTGCGGGTCCTGCTAGTCGTTGCCCGAGAGGATCTGGAAGATGCGGAGCATCTCCAGGTAGATCCACACCAGGGTCAGCGTCAGGCCGAAGGCGGCCAGCCAGGCCTCCTCGCGCGGGGCTCCGTACGTCAGGGCGTCCTCGACCTGCTTGAAGTCGAGGGCGAGGAAGCACGCGCCGAGGATGACGCCGATGGCGCCGAACAGCAGGCCGAGGCCGCCGCTGCGGAAGCCGAGGCCGTCACCGCCGCCGAAGAGCGCGAACAGCGAGTTCGCGACCATGAGCAGGATGAAGCCCATGGCGGCGGCCATCACGAAGCCGGTGAAGCGCCGGTTGACCCGGATCCAGCCCATCTTGTAGGCGAGGAGCACGGCGGCGAAGACGCACATCGTGCCCATCACGGCCTGGATGACGACACCCGCGCTGAGGTAGGTGCTGGTCGCCGCGCTGATGACGCCGAGGAAGACACCCTCCAGCGCCGCGTATCCCAGGATCAGGGCAGGGACCGGCTTGCGCTTGAAGGACTGGACCATGGCCAGGACGAACGCCACGAGGGCCGCGCCGATGGCGATGCCGTACGACTTGCCCAGGTTGGCCGGGTCGACCGGCAGCAGGATCCAGGACAGGGTCGCCGTCAGGATGAGCACACCGAGCGTCATGCCCGTGCGGCTCACGACGTCGTCCATGGTCATCGCGTTGGCGCGCACCGGTGCCTGCGGCATGCCCGTGGCCGGGTCGGTCGCATACGGGTTGGTCGCGTACGGGTTGGTCGCGGTCCCGGCCTGCTGGTGCTGGCGCGCGTCGAACCCCGCGTAGCCACCGTTGTCGCGGCTGAACCCCCGTCGCGAGAAGACCGGGTTACTGCTCCTCATCTCACTCCTCCGTGGCCACCGAGCGCGGCCTTGCAACAAGAGTAATGCGCTCGCAAAGAAAGCACCCTACTGCTGAAGGAGGATCTTAGGAGAAGGCAGGGCGAAGCGCAGGGGATAAACCGTCCGACCCTCGCGCCTACGGAGTGCCCGGAGCCGGACTTGAACCGGCACGGCCCGAAGGCCAGCGAGGTTTAAGCTCGCCGTGTCTGCATTCCACCATCCGGGCAGGGCGTGGCGGCCCCCGTGGAAAAAGCCTTGAACGCTGCGCCGAGCCTATCCGGAACGGTCTTGTCACCAACGGGCCGTCTATCCGATGTTGTCTGATTTTATTGGCGCTTGAGGGGTCGTCAGACGCGAGAACACACGGTCGGCTGCTTCTCGGCGACGATCACGCCCGACCTGGGAATGACGGGATTTCGATGGCCTGTCCAGGTTCGGCGCCGGGCCCGCGCCACCCCGCGCGCCACCCTCCCCGCCACCCCCGCGGCTCCGCCCGGTCGTCAGGGCCCTGTCATACCAGAGGAGGAGGCGGACGCGCCCGCGGTCAGACTCGAGTGGCCCTGGGAACGGGCACCGCGGCTGATCCGGAGCGGGGGTGGGCACGGCGACGATGGAAGCGTCCCGCAGATGAGCAGACCGACGCCGGTCCGCAGCCCCCGCCCCGACAGGAGTCGCTTCCGTGACCACCACGAACTACGCCCCGCACACCACCCAGGCCGTGGCCGCCCGCGCCACCGGCCTCTCCAAGGTGTACGGCCAGGGCGAGACCCAGGTGGTCGCCCTCAACAACGTCTCCGTGGACTTCGCGCAGGGCCAGTTCACCGCGATCATGGGCCCCTCGGGCTCCGGCAAGTCCACGCTGATGCACTGCGTCGCCGGCCTGGACACCTTCTCCGCCGGATCGGTGCGCATCGGCGAGACCGAGCTTGGCTCCCTCAAGGACAAGCAGCTCACCCAGCTGCGCCGGGACAAGATCGGCTTCATCTTCCAGGCCTTCAACCTGCTGCCGACCCTGACGGCCCTGGAGAACATCACGCTCCCCATGGACATCGCCGGCCGCAAGCCCGACAAGCAGTGGCTGGACGCGGTGATCAGCATGGTCGGCCTCTCCGACCGCCTCTCCCACCGCCCCACCCAGCTCTCCGGTGGCCAGCAGCAGCGCGTGGCCGTCGCCCGCGCCCTGGCCTCCCGCCCCGAGATCATCTTCGGCGACGAGCCCACCGGAAACCTCGACTCCCGCTCCGGCGCCGAGGTCCTCGGCTTCCTGCGCAACTCCGTCCGCGAGCTCGGCCAGACCGTCGTGATGGTCACGCACGACCCGGTCGCCGCCTCCTACGCGGACCGCGTCATCTTCCTCGCCGACGGCTCGATCGTCGACGAGATGATCAGCCCCACCGCCGACAGCGTGCTGGACCGCATGAAGGCGTTCGACGCCAAGGGCCGCACCAGCTGACCCGGGGTCACCCTCAGGGGGTGTCCGGTCACCCCCCAGCCCTCCTCCAGACTTCCAGCCCCAGGACTGAGACCCCATGTTCCGTACCGCCCTGCGCAACGTGCTCGCGCACAAGGCCAGGCTGCTGATGACGGTGCTCGCCGTCACCCTCGGCGTCGCCTTCGTGTCCGGCACCCTCGTCTTCACCGACACCCTCAAGAAGTCCCTCTCCAGCCAGTCCGCCAAGAGCTACGACGGCGTGGCCGTCTCCGTCACCGCCTACGGCCAGACCCGCGGCGACAACGGCGAGAAGGAGGGTGAGCCGGGCCTCAGCCAGGCGACCCTCGACAAGGTCAAGGCCCTGAACGGCGTCGACTCCGTCTCCGGCCGCGTCTCCGGCTTCGCCGGCGTGGGCGACGAGAACGGCAAGCTGATCGGCGCCGGCTGGTCCAACAAGGGCTCCAACTACACGCCCGTCAAGGACGGCAAGGACCCGCGCTACGCCTTCGCCCAGGGCGCCGGCCCGGTCAAGGCCGACGAGGTCGCGCTCGACAAGGCGACCGCGGACAAGGGCAAGTACCAGGTCGGCGACAAGGTCCGCGTCGCCACCAACGGCCCGGTCAAGGAGTACGCCCTCGCCGGCGTCTTCACCACGGAGGACGGCGCGGTCCAGGCCGGCGGCAGCCTGGTGCTCTTCGACACCAAGGTCGCCCAGGAGCTCTACCTCAAGCCCGGCTACTTCAGCGAGCTGTCGGTGGCCGCCAAGTCCGGTGCCTCCGCCGACCAGCTGCTCGCCGAGATCAAGCCGCTGCTCGACAGCAAGAACACCAAGGCGCAGACCGGCGCGGCGCTCGCCGCCGAACAGGCGAAGGACATCGAGAAGGGCCTCAGCCAGATGAGCACCATGCTGCTCGTCTTCGCCGGCATCTCGCTCTTCGTCGGCATCTTCCTCATCTACAACACCTTCACCATGCTGGTCACCCAGCGCACCAAGGAGCTGGCCCTGCTCCGCGCCGTCGGCGCCAACCGCGGCCAGGTCATGCGCTCGGTCCTCGCCGAGGCCCTGGTCGTCGGCATCCTGTCCGCCGTCGTCGGCCTGCTCGGCGGCATCGGCCTGGCGATCGGCATCCGCTCCCTGATCGGCTCCTTCGGCGCCAAGCTGCCGGGCGGCGGCCTCGTGATCGCGCCGGGCACCATCGTCGCGGCCCTGGTCGTCGGCGTCCTGGTCACCACGGTCGCCGCGGTCCTGCCCGCGTGGCGCACCGGCCGGATCGCCCCGGTCGCCGCCATGGGCAGCGCCCACCTGCCGGCCAGCTCGAAGTCCCTGGTCCTGCGCAACGTCATCGGCTCCGTCCTCGGGCTCCTCGCCGTCGGCCTGGTCCTGCTCGGCGTCTCCCAGGGCGGGGACGAAGGCCGCATGCTCATCGGCGCGGGCGCGTTCTTCATGCTCATCGGCATGATCGTGCTGCTGCCGCTGCTCTCCCGGCCGGTCATCGGGGCCGTCCGCCCCCTGCTGCAGAAGGTGTTCGGGGTCCCCGGCAAGCTGGCCGCGCAGAACGCCGTACGCAACCCGCGCCGCACCGCCGTCACCGCCGCCTCCCTGGCGATCGGCCTGACCCTGGTCACCACCCTGTCGGTGCTCGGCATCACCGTCGGCAAGGTCGTCGACCGCATGAGCACCGAGAAGCTCCGGGCCGACTACAAGGTCTCCATGTCGGACGACATGGGCAGCCTGGACAAGTCGGTCGCCGAGACCCTGGCGAAGACCCCCGGGATCAAGGCGGTCTCCCCGCAGGCGGCGGGCTACTTCAAGGTCGGCGAGGACTTCCGCTCGGCTTCCGGCGTCACCCCCTCCACCATCGGCCAGATGCTGAACATGGAGGTCACCAGCGGTTCGCTGGACAGCCTCGGCAAGGGCGAGGTCGCGGTCGCCGAGAAGGCGGCGAAGAAGCAGAACCTCGCCGTCGGCTCCACCCTCCAGGTCATGTTCGACGACGGCCAGAAGGGCTCCCTGAAGGTCGGCGCCGTCTACAAGGACATGGAGGGCCTGCTCTCCCCGTACGTCCTCGACAACAAGATCCTCAGCGAGCACAGCGAGGACCAGTACATCCCCGAGGTGTACGTCAACGTCGACGGCGGGGCCTCCAAGGCCGGCCAGCAGAAGGTCGTCGACGCCCTCGGCAAGAACCCGGCGATCACCGTCGCCACCCAGCAGGACATGCGCAACGAGATGGGCGGCATGATCAACACGATGCTGAACATCATGTACGGCCTGCTCGGCATGGCGCTGATCATCTCGGTGCTCGGCGTGGTCAACACCCTGGCGATGTCCGTCTTCGAGCGGACCCAGGAGATCGGCATGCTGCGGGCGATCGGCCTCGACCGGAGCCGGGTCAAGAACATGATCCGCCTCGAGGCCGTGGTGATCTCGCTGTTCGGCGCGGTCCTGGGCGTCGCCATCGGCATCTTCCTCGCCTGGGCCGTCGGCAGCACGCTGGCGAAGTCCATGCCGAACTACGAGCTGGTCCTCCCGTACGACCGGATCGGCGTCTTCCTCCTGCTGGCCGCCGTGGTCGGTGTCCTGGCCGCCATGTGGCCGGCCCGCAGCGCCGCCCGGCTGAACATGCTCACCGCCATCAAGACGGAGTAGCGGACCGGCGGTTCAGGACGTACGGAAGGGCCCCGGGGCGCATGCCCCGGGGCCCTTCCCGTCGTCCGTTTCACGCGCCCCAGGTGCGCAGCCGCAGCGGCAGCCCGGAGTCGCCGCCCGCCCCCGGCCGTACCGCGAGGACCTGGTTGACCCCGAGCCGGCCGTGCTCGAAGCCGAGCGCGGAGGCCGCCATGTACAGCAGCCACACCCGGGCCCTGCCGGGCGAGGTGAGGCGTACGGCCTCGTCCCAGTGGGCCTGCAGGCGCGCCACCCAGGCCCGCAGGGTCAGCGCGTAGTGCTCGCGCAGCGCCTCCACGTCCCGGACCTCGAAGCCGGCCCGCTCCAGTTCGCCGACGGTGCTGCCGAGCGGTGAGAGCTCCCCGTCGGGGAAGACGTAGGCGTCGATGAACTCGTCGACCCGGTAGGCCGCTTCGTCGGGCTCCGGGGGCCGGGCGATCTGGTGGTTCAGCAGGCGGCCGCCGGGGCGCAGCAGGGCGTGCAGGGTGCGGGCGTACTCGCGGTAGCGGTCGCCGCCGACGTGCTCGGCCATGCCGATGGAGGAAATGGCGTCGTACGGGCCGTCCTTGACGTCCCGGTAGTCCTGGACGCGGATCTCGATCCGGTCGGCCAGGCCCTCCTCGGCGACCCGCTTGCGGGCGTACGCGGCCTGCTCGCGCGAGAGCGTGATGCCGACGGCCTGGACCCCGTACTCCCGGGCGGCGTGCAGGGCCATGGAGCCCCAGCCGCAGCCGACGTCGAGGAGCCGGGCGCCGGACGTGAGGGCGAGCTTGCGGCAGACCAGGTCGAGCTTGTCGCGCTGGGCCTCCTCCAGGGTGGCCCCGGGGTTCCAGTAGGCGCAGGAGTACACCATGGACGGGCCGAGCACATGACCGTAGAACTCGTTGCCGACGTCGTAGTGGTGGCTGATGGCCGCGCGGTCGCGGCCCTTGGTGTGGACGGGCCCGCTGCGGCGGGCGGCCTCCTCGGGCGGCGGGGCGGGCGCGGGCCACGGCCGGGCCAGCGCGGCGAGGTCCCGTACGGCGGCCCGCGCGGCCGGGTCGCGCAGCAGCGCCAGGGTGCTGCCGGCCTGGGCGACGCGGGCGTGCTTGGGCGGCCCGGCGGGCGGGGCGGCGGCGTCCCGCTCCCAGAGCAGCCCGGCCACCCGGTCCAGCAGTTCGAAGAGGTCGCCCTCGACGATCAGGTCCCCGGCGACCCAGGCGCGCGCCAGGCCCATCTCGCCCGGCTTCCACAGCATGCGGCGAAGGGCGCGCCGGTGGGTGAGCACCAGGGTGGGGCCGGTGGGCGGACCGGCCTCGCTGCCGTCCCAGGCCCGTATGCGGACGGGCAGGGGGGCGCCCAGCAAGGTCTCGGCGAGTGCGGCCAGCCGCGGCGCGGCGTCGGTCATCGTAGGCACCTCCAGAAAGCTCCGACGAAACGGCCTACCCATTCCCGGTCCGGGACATGCCGAAGGGGCCGCCCGCACCACGGATGGCGGGCGGCCCCTTCGGGGACGTGCTGGGGGTGTTCCGGTCAGGCCCGGGTCAGGAGGCCTTGGCCTTCTGGGCGGGTGCCGAGGAGGCGGCCGGAGCCGGGGCCGGCTTGGCGGCCTCGTAGAACTCCTCGCGCGGGGTCTCCAGCGCACCCAGCGAGACGACCTCGCGCTTGAGGAACATGCCGAGGGTCCAGTCGGCGAAGACGCGGATCTTGCGGTTCCAGGTCGGCATGGCCATGCCGTGGTAGCCACGGTGCATGTACCAGGCGAGCCGACCCTTGAGCTTGATCTTCATCTTGCCCATGACGATCATCGCGACGCCCTTGTGGAGGCCGAGGCCCGCCACCGCACCCTTGTTGGAGTGCGAGTACTCGGTCTGCGGGAAGCCCCGCATGCCCGAGATGACGTTGTCGCCGAGGACCTTGGCCTGGCGCAGCGCGTGCTGGGCGTTCGGCGGGCACCAGGCGTTCTCGACGCCGGCCTTGCGGGCGGCCATGTCGGGAACCTGGGCGTTGTCGCCGGCGGTCCAGATGTAGTCCGTGCCCTTGACCTGGAGGGTGGGCTCGGCGTCGACGTGGCCGCGCGGGCCCAGCGGCAGGCCGTAGCGGACCAGCGCCGGGTTGGGCTTGACGCCCGCGGTCCACACGATGGTGTTGGAGTCGACCTCGAGGCCGTTCTTCAGCACCACGTGGCCGTCCACGCAGGAGTCCATGGAGGTGTTGAGGTAGATCTCGATGCCGCGGGACTCGAGGTGCTCCTTGCCCCAGGTGCCGAGCTTGGGCCCGACCTCGGGAAGGATCTTGTCGGCCGCGTCGACCAGGATGAAGCGCATGTCCTCGCGCTTGATCGTGGCGTAGTACTTCGCGGCGTCGCGGGCCATGTCCTCGACCTCGCCGATGGTCTCCGCGCCGGCGAAGCCGCCGCCCACGAAGACGAAGGTGAGGGCCTTGCGGCGGACGTCCTCGTCCGTCGTGGACTCGGCCTTGTCGAGCTGCTCGAGGACGTGGTTGCGCAGGCCGATGCCCTCTTCGACGCCCTTCATACCGATGCCCTGTTCGGCGAGGCCGGGGATCGGGAAGGTGCGGGAGACGGCGCCGAGCGCGATCACCAGGTAGTCGAAGGGCAGCTCGTACGCCTCGCCGACCAGCGGCGTGACGACGGCGACCTTGCGGTCCTGGTCGATGCTGGTGACCCGGCCGGTGAGAACCTCTGCCTTGGGCAGCACGCGTCGCAGCGGGACGACGACGTGCCGAGGCGAGATGCTGCCTGCGGCCACTTCGGGGAGGAAGGGCTGGTAGGTCATGTACGACCGCGGGTCGACGACCGTGACGGTCGCCTCGCCATAGCGCATCTTCTTCATGATCCGCTTGGCCGCGTACAGGCCTACGTACCCACCTCCTACAACGAGGATCCTGGGACGCTCCGTGGTGCTCATGAGAACGAGTATCCAGCACCCAAAGGGGTGTCGCTCGTGAGCCCCTTCACAAGGTGTCGGAGGGCCTCTGCTACACTCCGCCGCCCACGTGACCGAGGTCATGGCGCACAACGGGAACCACGGTGTAACGGGAGTCGTTGTTCACCCGTCCTGAACTGGCCTCCAGCCTCTCAAACGGACTGGACCAGAGGGGCTCGTCCATACCTCCGATACGGAACCCGTCGCGTCCGCCGATCGCACGAACGGCCACGAAAAAGGGCCCGAGGGCCTCGGGAAGGGCCCGAAAGGCCCTTCCGTTGGCCCAGCAGGCCTCTTTTCCTTGTGAAGAACTTCACGAACTTCGTGTGGATCACGGCACCCAGGACCCCTGCGAGGCCCCTCAGGGGACCCCTTCAGGGCCCTCCCGAGGCCTCTACAGCCCCTCGTCCGCCCGCCGTTCAGGCAGCGGACCAGGCGATCCCGTCGAGGATGTCGTGCTCCGAGACGATGACCTCCGAGGCGCCGATGCGCTCCATGATCGCCAGGAGGACCAGGGCGCCGGCTCCGATCACGTCCACCCGGCCCGGGTGCATCACGGGGACGGCCGCGCGCTCGGCGTGGGTCGACGTCAGCATGCGGCCGGTGATCTCGCGGACCTGCTCGTAGGAGATCCGGGAGTGGTGGATGACCTCCGAGCGGTACTCGGGCAGCCCGAGCGCGATCGCGGCGACCGTGGTCACCGAGCCGGCCAGGCCCACCAGCGTGCGGGCCTCGGCCAGCGGGACCGTCTCGGCGGCCAGGTCCAGCGCCGCCTCGATGTCGGCCCGGATGGCGGCCACCTGCGCCTCGGTCGGCGGGTCGGTGACGACCCCGTCCACGACCAGGTGGCGCTCGGTCATCCGGACGCAGCCCACGTCCACGGAACGGGCCGCCCGCACGTGCTCCTCGCCGACCACGAACTCCGTCGAGCCGCCGCCGATGTCCACCACCAGGAACGGCCGCTCCAGGTGTTCGTGTGCCACGAGCTCCTTGGTGGCGCCGGAGAAGGAGAACTCCGCCTCCTGGTCCCCGGAGATCACCTCGGGCTCGACGCCCAGGATGTCCAGGACCCCCCGGACGAAATCGTCCCGGTTCTCGGCGTCGCGCGAGGCCGAGGTGGCCACGAAGCGGACCTTCTCCGCGCCCAGCTCCTTGATCACCGCCGCGTACTCGCGGCAGGCCGCGAAGGTGCGCTCCAGCGCCTCCGGAGCGAGCCGCCCGGTCTTGTCCACGCCCTGGCCCAGCCGGACGATGGTCATCCGCCGGTCCAGCTCGACCAGCTCGCCGGTGCTCGGATCGCAGTCGGCGACGAGCAGGCGGATGGAGTTCGTACCGCAGTCGATGCCGGCGACCCGCGTCACCGCGACTCTTCCTTCTTCTCCGCCTTCTCCGCGCACGGGGTGACGCAGGCGCCCTTGGCCCACCACTCCGGCAGCATGGCGAGGGCCTCGTCGCCGAACGGGTTCACGCCCGGGCCCGCGGCCAGCGAGTGGCCGACCAGCACGTGCAGGCACTTGACCCGGTCCGGCATCCCGCCGGCGCTGGGGAAGCCCTGGAGCACCTCGATGGCGTCGCGGCGCCGGATGTAGTCCTCGTGGGCGGCCTGGTAGGCCGCGGCGAGCTCGGGGTCCTCGGCGAGCCGGGCCTGCATCTCCTTCATCACGCCGTTGGCCTCGAGTGTGCCGATCGCGGAGGCCGCGCGCGGGCACGTCAGGTAGTACGTCGTCGGGAAGGGGGTGCCGTCGGGGAGCCGCGGGGCGGTCTCCACCACGTCCGGCTGGCCGCAGGGGCAGCGGTGGGCGATGGCGCGCAGCCCGCGCGGCGGGCGGCCGAGCTGCTGCTCGAACGCCTCGATGTCCGCGTCGGTCGGCTCGGTCCGGTCGGTCTGGGGCGGGGGCGTCTGCATGCCTGGAGGAAGTCTCTTCGTTCTCGTGGATGGGTACTGCGGTACGGATTCAGTCGCCGGGGCGGTCGGCCTTGTCGACGCCGTCCCAGACGTTGGAGTACCAGGGGCGGTCGGACCCGGCCTGGCCGGTCCGGTGCCGCTCGGCCGCCGCCTGGGCCCCGGGGTCGGTCATGATGTAGCCGACCTCCCCCGGGCGCAGGAAGTGCAGGTGCCTGCGCGCCTGCTGCTCCGCGTAGGCGTTGTCCTGCCAGCGGGCCTTCTCGTCACGGAGCCGCTCCAGGCGGTCCCGCGCGGCGGCGGCGGCCCGCTGCTGCTCCGCGATCTCCGAGCGCTGGGAGACGTACTGGCGCATCGGATACGCGAGGGCGACGACCAGCGTACAGAGGACGAGCACCAGGAGCGCGGCCCGGCCGGTGAGCCGGCTGCGGCGGACCTGGCGGCGCGACTGCGAGCGGTAGACATGGGCGGCGGTCCGCTCGCCGAGCTGCTTGAGTCTGGTCGCGGTGGAGAAGGTGGAGAACCGATCCCGGTTCCCGGCCATGGTCCCGCCTCCCCTGTGTGCGCACTACGCAATACGTCCCCGCACACGGTACGGGACCGAGTGCGGGGACGTACGGAAGCCGGGGCGTGATTAGCCCTTGAAGCGCGGGAAGGCGCTGCGGCCCGCGTACACCGCGGCGTCGTCGAGGATCTCCTCGATGCGCAGCAGCTGGTTGTACTTGGCGACGCGGTCCGAGCGGGCCGGGGCGCCGGTCTTGATCTGACCGCAGTTCACGGCGACGGCGAGGTCGGCGATGGTGACGTCCTCGGTCTCACCGGAGCGGTGCGACATCATGCACTTGAAGCCGTTGCGCTGGGCCATCTCGACGGCGTCGAGGGTCTCGGTCAGCGAACCGATCTGGTTCACCTTCACGAGCAGGGCGTTCGCGGAGCCCTCCTCGATGCCGCGGGCCAGACGCTCCGGGTTGGTGACGAAGAGGTCGTCGCCGACGATCTGGACCTTGGAGCCCAGCTTGTCGGTGAGGGTCTTCCAGCCGGCCCAGTCGTCCTCGTACAGCGGGTCCTCGATGGAGACCATCGGGTACGCGGAGACGAGCTCCTCGTAGTACTCGGTCATCTCGGCGGCCGAGCGGGACTGGCCCTCGAACTCGTACTTGCCGTCCTTGTAGAACTCGGACGCGGCGACGTCGAGCGCGAGCGCGATGTCCTTGCCCGGGGTGTAGCCGGCCTGCTTGATGGCCTCGACGATGAGGTCGAGCGCGGCGCGGTTGGACTCCAGGTTCGGGGCGAAGCCGCCCTCGTCACCGAGACCGGTGGAGAGGCCCTTGGTGTGCAGGACCTTCTTGAGGGTGTGGTAGACCTCGGCACCCCAGCGCAGCGCCTCGGAGAAGGACTCCGCGCCGATCGGGGCGATCATGAACTCCTGGATGTCCACGTTGGAGTCGGCGTGCGACCCACCGTTGAGGATGTTCATCATCGGAACGGGCAGCAGGTGCGCGTTCGGGCCGCCGAGGTAGCGGAAGAGCGGAAGGTCCGAGGCCTCGGACGCGGCGTGCGCGACGGCGAGGGACACGC
Organism: Streptomyces sp. NBC_01546; assembly: GCF_045208355.1. Lineage (NCBI taxonomy): Bacteria > Bacillati > Actinomycetota > Actinomycetes > Kitasatosporales > Streptomycetaceae > Streptomyces > Streptomyces sp. NBC_01546. The sequence goes on along the minus strand of NZ_CP109379.1, from coordinate 4,914,360 downwards.
CGAGGATGGCGTTGGCGCCGAGCGAGCCCTTGTTGTCGGTGGCGTCCAGGTCGAACATGGCCTGGTCGATCAGTCGCTGCTCGGTGGCGTCGTAGCCGACGAGCTCCGGGCCGATCTGCTCGATGACGGCGAGGACGGCCTTCTCGACACCCTTGCCGAAGTAACGGTTGGGGTCACCGTCACGGAGCTCGATGGCCTCGAATGCACCGGTGGAGGCGCCGGACGGAACTGCAGCACGGCCGGTGCTGCCATCGTCGAGGCCCACCTCGACCTCGACCGTGGGGTTGCCTCGGGAGTCCAGGATTTCCCGGGCTACGACGACGTCGATGGACGGCACGAGCATCTCCTTCTGGGATGTGACGCTGGATGTGCGGTGGCGTCAGGCCGTGGGATGGCCTTGCCGCCTAGAGCCTAACCGGCTCCGGGCACTCGACCGGCCGACCGCCCGGGTCCTGGGACGAAAAAGGGTCCGAATACCCCTCTTCCGGGACATAGGACTCTTGATCATCGGGGTTCTGCCCGCACAAACGCCGCCGCCCGGCGCGTGGGGGAGACGCGCCGGGCGGCGGGATGGTGCGTGTTGCTCGAAGACGCCGCGGCTATTGCCGCAGTGTTCAGCTGAGCTTCAGCTTCTGACCCGGGAAGATCAGGTCGGCGTCCGAGACGATGTCCTTGTTCAGCTCGAAGAGCTTCTCCCAGCCGCCCTGAACGCCGTTGGCCTCGGCGATGAGGCCCAGGGTGTCGCCGGACTTGACCTCGTACGAGCCGTTGCCGGTCTTCGGGGCCGGGGCCTCGGAGCGCTCGGAACGGGTGGTCGGGGCCTCGGAGCGCTTGGTCTCCTTCTTCGGCTCGGTCTTCTTCGGCTGAGTCTTCTTGGGCTCGGTCTTCTTCTCCTGCTTCGGGGTCTCGGTCGAGCCCCCGCCGGCGTAGGAGGAGTTCGACAGGCCCACGCCGCAGGACGGCCAGGCGCCCTTGCCCTGGCCCTTGAGGACCTTCTCCGCGATGGCTATCTGCTGGCTCTTCGAGGCCTGGTTGGCCTGCGCGGCGTACGACTTGCCGCCGTACGCGGCCCACGTGGAGGACGAGAACTGCAGGCCGCCGTAGTAGCCGTTGCCCGTGTTGATGGACCAGTTGCCACCGGACTCACACTGCGCGACCTTGTCCCACTCGGACGCGGTGGCGGCGCTGGCGGTACCGGCGGCCATCAGGGGGGCGGCGACGGCCACACCGGCGACACCGGCGAGCGTGACGATGCGGACGGCCTTGGAACCGCGGCGGTGCTTGCCCTTGCCGGAAAGCAGCATGGAGTTTCTCCTCACCGACGCCTACGAGGTGAGCTGTCGGGTTCGGGCGAGTGAGTTGCCCGGCCGTGCGACCTAGCGCACGTCTTAACCCCTAGCCGGTGGCGTGACCGTCTCTCAACGGCCGCTCCCGGCACCTACCTTGGTTCCCCCGCTCCTGCCTTCGGCGCTTGACGCGACGACTGTTTCCTCCGTCCGCCGGCAGGATTCGGCGATGCGGTCGAAGGAGCCCGCGGTGGCGAGCGATTCAGAAGGTAGACAGGTCCCTCCCCGATGTTCAACGAGCACCATCGGGGAGAAACGACCCCTACTTGCGTCCTTCGCACGGGTGTTTGCGCAGGTGAGGGCGGGGTTTGCGGAAGCCCCCGGGCGGGACACGCCAGTTGACCGGAAGAGACACATGTCTCACTTACAGAAAACGGACAATCAACTCTTTCTGCCCGCCCGAAGTGCCCCTATTACAGGCTTAGATCCAGGTTCTGACCGGGCTTGATCAGATTGGCGTCCCCGCCGATGACCTGCTCATTGGCCTCGTAGAGCGCGTTCCAGCCGCCCTTGAGTCCCTTGGCGTCCGCGATGCCCGTCAGGCTGTCGCCCGCCTTGACGGTGTAGACGGGCGCCGACGCGGCATCAGATCCGGCCGGTGTCTCGGCGGCCGGCGCGCCGCGGTGCTTGCCGCCGCCCTCGGGGGTCGTCACGGGAGGTGCGGTCGGGTCGGCCGAGGCGCCCGGGGCGCCCGGAGTGGCCGGTGCCGTCGGGTCGGCCGGGGTCACGGGGGCCTCCGGGGTCACCGGGGGCTGGCCCGGGGTGGTCGGCGGCGTGGTGGGCGCGCCCGGGTCCGTGGGGCCGGTCGGCGCGGTCGGGTCCACCGGGGCCGGGGCCGTGGTGGGGTCGTCCGGCGAGGGCATGACGGGCAGTCCGAGGGACGGCGAGAGCGGGCTGTCGGGGAGCTCGAACGAGGGGCTGCCGGACGGGCTCGGCGCGGGATCGGTCGGAGCGCCGAAGTCCGTGGACGGCTTGCCGCGACCGGTGGTGGGCACCTTGTCGTCCGGGCGGGACGGCGCGGTGGCGGTCCCGGAGCCGCCGGGCAGGCCGGGGTCGACCTCGGCGGCGGGGCTCTGGCCGTCCAGCCCGGCCGAAGCCGCGCACAGCGGCCACGCCTGCGGGCCCTGGGAGGCCAGCACGCGCTCGGCCACGGCGATCTGCTGGGAACGGCTCGCCAGGTCGGCCCGCTTGGCGAAGTCGAGACCGCCGGAGTTCTTCCACTCCTCCTGCGTGAACTGCAGGCCGCCGTACTGGCCGCTGCCGAAGTTGGCACTCCAGCTGCCGCCGCTCTCGCATTCGGCGACCTTGTCCCACGTGGCGGTGTCGGCCGCGGAGGCACTGGTGGCGGCAAGAAGCGGCAGGGCCAGCGCGGAGCCAGTGACTCCGGCGGTGACGACTATCGCGGGCACCTGACGGGGACGTCTGTGACGGCCGTTCCCGGAACGCATGAGGCTGCACCTTTCGCATAACGGCTGGGTAACGGCAGAACCTAGCGGCCTTCGAACGATTGTCACAACTCCGGTCGACAACTGACTTCGGGTCAGTTGCCCTTCAGATGTTTCGGGGAGTAAAGCGCACGGGAAGGGTGCGCAGGCCACGCATGATCAGTCCGCCGCGCCAGCGCAGCTCCTCGGGCGGAACGGCGAGTTCCAGATCTGGCAGACGCGTGAGCAAAGTCGCAAGCGCCGTCTGTCCTTCAAGTCGTGCGAGCGGAGCACCCAGGCAGTAGTGGATGCCGTGCCCGTATCCGAGGTGCTGGTTGTCGGTGCGGGAGAGGTCGAGGGTGTCCGGCTCGGCGAACCGCGCGGGGTCGCGGTCGGCGGCGGCGAGGACGACCAGGACCGGGTCCCCGGCCGCGACCGACTGCCCGCCGAGGGTCAGCGGCTCGGTGGCGAACCGCCAGGTGGCCAGCTCCACGGGGCCGTCGTAGCGCAGCAGTTCCTCGACGCCGGTCTCCAGCAGGCCGCGCTCGCCGGCCGCGAGGGAGGACTGGAGTCGCTCGCGCTCGCCGGGGTTCATGAAGAGGGAGTGGACCCCGTTGCCGATGAGGTTCACGGTGGTTTCGAAACCGGCGAAAAGCAGGATGAAAGCCATGGCGGTGGCCTCGGCCTCCGTCAGGTGGTCACCGTGGTCGCTCGCCCGGATCAGGTCAGAGATGAGGTCATTGCCCAGATCATCCCTTTTGCGGTGGATGAGTTCACCGAGATAGGTGCGCATCTGCTTCACCGACCGGGCGACCCCGCCGCGCGGACCGCCGCCGTGGCGGATCATCATCCCGGCCCAGTCCCGGAAGTCGTCCTGGTCCTCGCGCGGTACCCCGAGCATCTCGCAGATGGCGTAGATGGGGAGCGGGAAGGCGAACTCGTGGATGAGGTCCGCCTCCCCCTTCTCAGCGAACCGGTCGATGAGGTGGTCGGTGAGCTCCTGCACGCGCGGGGTGAACTCGGCGACCCTGCGCGGGGTGAACGCCTTCGACACCAGCCGCCGCAGCCGGGTGTGGTCCGGCGGGTCGATGTTGAGCAGGTGCGTCATCAGCTCCGCCTTGCGCTCCCCCGGGATCCCGGTCTTGCCCTTGGCGTGCGCGGGCTCCGCGTGGTGCGCCGGATTCTTGCTGAGCCGCTGGTCGGCAAGGGCCTGGCGGGCGTCGGCGTACCGGGTGACCAGCCAGGCCTCGACCCCGCTGGGGAGCTTGGTGCGGTGCACCGGGGAGTGCTCGCGCAGCCAGGCGTAGGCCGGATAGGGATCGGTCGCGAACTCCCAGTCGAACAGGGTCGGCCCCTGTCGGGAAGGGGAGGCCGAAGGGGTGTCGGCGGGGGTTGCGGGGGTCTGCTCGTGCACCCGATGACCGTATCCCGGCTCGCGGCCCCGATCCCATATGGGTGCTTCGTCGCGGCTGTCCGCAGATCCGCCGACGCTTGACCTCACCTCGCCCGGCACTCCTACCTTCGGTTCTGTGGATGTGAGGATCTTGAAAAGCAGCTTCGCGGTGGTGGAGAGACGGGCCGAGCACGCGGTCAAGTTCTTCTACTCCCACCTCTTTTGGCACAACCCCGGAGTCCGTGAGCTCTTCCCGGCCTCCTTCGAGGACATGGAACGGCAGCGGGACCGGCTCTTCGCCGCGCTCACCCATGTGATCGCCCATCTGGAGAACGAGAGCCTCGTCCCCTATCTCCGCGACCTGGGCCGCGACCACCGCAAGTTCCGGGCCGGGCCCGAGCACTACGCGGCCGTGGGCGCCAGCCTGCTCGCCGCCCTCGCCGAGACCTCCGGCGAGGCCTGGACCCCGCAGGTGGAGAAGGCCTGGGCCGAGGCGTACCAGGTGATCGCCGACGCGATGACGGCCGGCGCCGCCGCGAGTGACGACCCGCCGTGGTGGGACGCGGAGGTCGTGCGCCACCTCCAGTACGGGGAGGACATCGGCGTTCTGACCCTGAAGCCGCACGCCCCCTTCCCCTATCTGCCCGGCCAGTACACGAGCGTGAGCAGCGAGCGGGTCCCGACGACCTGGCGCACGTACTCCATCGGCAACGCCCCCCGCCCCGACGGCACCCTGGACCTGCACGTCAGCCGGATCGAGCGGGGGCGGCTCAGCACCGCCCTCGTGCGCGACGTACAGCCGGGCGACACGCTGCGGCTCGGCGCCGCGGGCGGGCAGCTGACCTTCCGCCGCGCGGACCGCCCGGCCAGCCTGATCGCCGCCGGGACCGGCTGGGCGCCGGTCCGGGCCATGCTGGAGGACCTCGCCGAGCACCCTCCCGATCAGGACGTACGGCTCTTCGTGGTCGCGCGGGACGCCTCGTACCTCTACGACCGCCCGCTCATCGACGAGTACGCCGCCGCCTGCGGCTGGCTCGGTGTCACCTACATCACGCCCGCGCCCGGGCAGCACCGCAACCAGGCCACCGACCGGCTGGCCACCGCGCTCAGCAACCGGGGCCTGTGGCCCGACCAGGACGTCTACCTCAGCGGACCGCCGCATTTCATCGAGCGGACCGCGTTCCTCCTGGAGGAGCTGGGCGCCCGCCCCGGCCGGATCTTCTACGACTCCATACCCGCCGCCGCCGAGGACCACGGCGTGAACGGCCGTCCGCTCGGCTTCGGGGAGTGGTTCCTGAACCGCCCGTCACCGCACTGGCACAACCCCTCCGGCCGCTCGCCGAGGGACTTCTAGATACGGCTAGTTGCCGGGGGCTACTCGCCGACGCCCTCGGCGGCCCGGATCGCGTCCCGGTAGGCGCGGGCCGCCGCGCGCAGTGCGGTCTCGGGGTCGATCCCCGCCGCCTCGGCGCGCGCCGCCAGCTCCAGCAGCTCGTACCCGATGCCCTCGCCGCGGGGCAGCTCCACGGCCAGACCGCCCGAACGGACCCGCCCGGCGAGCTTGGCCGCGAGCGCGAGCCCCGGCTGGCCCAGCGGAATCCCCTCCGTGACGGACTCCCGGCGCTTCTCGGCCGCCTTCGTGCGCTGCCAGTGCGCGCTGACGTCCTCCGGGGTCTCGGCCTTCTCCTCGCCGAAGACGTGCGGGTGCCGGTGGATCAGCTTCTCCACGAGGGTCCCGGCCACGTCGTCGATGGAGAACGCCTCGTCCGGCTCTTCGAAGTCCTCCGCGATCCGGGCGTGGAACACCACCTGGAGCAGGACGTCCCCGAGCTCCTCGCGCAGCTCTTCCCGGTTCCCGTCCTCGATGGCCTCGACCAGTTCGTACGCTTCCTCGATCGCGTACTTGGCCAGGCCCCGGTGGGTCTGCCGGGAGGTCCACGGGCACTCGCGCCGGACCCGGTCCATCACCTGGACCAGGTCGAGCAGGCGGGCGCCCGGCAGGTCGTACGAGCCGGGCAGCAGTTCCAGGTCGGGCATCGCGACCCGGCCCGAGCCGGCGAGGCGGGCCAGCCCGTCGGTGAGCCGCTGATCGCCCTCGCCGCTCAGGAGCACCACGGCCGTGCCGCCCCCGGCGCAGGCCTCGACCAGCGCCTGCGCGTCCGGACTCTCGTGAACGACCTCGACGCCCGCCTCCCGCAGGTACGGGAGCTGCGGGTGGCCCGGGTCGGCGCAGAGCACCCGGTCCGCGGCGTGCAGGGTCTGCCAGGCGGGCCAGGACAGCACGCCGGGGGCGACCCGGTGGCTGGTGGTCAGCAGGACGATGCGGCCGGTGGGCTCGGCCGTGGTGGATTCGGAGGGGTCGTGGTCGGTCACCCTCCGAACCTACCTCCGGTCGGGTCGGTCAGGCTCCGGCGGGTGCCTGCTCGGGCCGGGTCCGCTGGACGATCCAGGGGGTCTCCCCGACGCCGAGCTTGATCTGCTGGACGTCGAAGGAGCCGTAGCGCGGATTGACCTCGATGTGCAGGGCCTTCGCGGCGGTCCTGGCGGGCTCCTCCAGCTTCCCGTTGCCGTACTTGGCGGTCAGCTTGGTCAGCAGCACCCGGTCCCGGAGGAAGCGGTCGACCTGGCCGGGAGCCATGGCGCCCTTCTGCAGCAGCAGTGCCTCGAACTGCTCGGCCCCCTTGTTCTCCTCGACGTACGCCTGGCGCTCGTCCTCGATCTCCTTGGCGGATACGGAGATCCCGGCGGTCTTGGCCATCTTGTCGATGATGTGGCTCTGGAGCATCGAGTCGAGCTTCTGGCGCTCCAGGTTGGGGGTGCTCGCGATGAGCTCGGCCGCGGCCTGCCCGGTGCGGTTCTGGGCGGCGCGCACATCGTTCACCTCGGCCTGGAGGGCGGAGGTGGTGATCCGTTCACCGCCGACGACGGCTGCGGTGCCGGGGCGCGCCTGCCCCGAGCAGGCGGACAGCAGGGGGGCCGCCAGGAGCAGGGCGGTGGAGACGGAGAGCGCAGTGCGACGGTGCAAAGGAGCCTCCAGGGCCGGGAGATTGTGCGTCGGTGCACAAGCCTTGCGGTGATCGATGTTATGCAGTCAGGGTGGTCCGAGCCACCGGTTCGACCAACGATTCCCGTGGTGTTGAGGTGTGCGTTCACTCCGTGGCCATCCTGCCGTCCCCCGGTGGTGCCAAGGTCGGCGCACCATGTCGACACCGCACCGCTCGCCGCGACGCCTGAGCCTGGCCGGCTCCGCGTTCGCCGCCCTGCTCACGGTGGTGGCCGTGTGTGCCGGGGACGCCGTCGCCCGCGTCTTCCCGTACGGCCCGCGCCACCGCAGCATCAACGACCTCGGCAACCAGTTCGTCCCCTTCCACGCGCACCTGTGGGACCTCCTGCACGGCCGTGCGGAGGGCGGGCTGCTGTTCAACTGGCAGTCCGGATACGGCACGAGCTTCCTGCCGGACCTGGGCACCTATCTGGCCAGCCCCTTCGCGGTGCTGGTCGGGCTGTTCCCGCGCGCGGACATAGACCTCGCGGTGTACGTGGTCACGGTGCTCAAGACGGCGGCCGCCGCGGCGGCCATGACCTGGCTGCTGCGCACGCAGCGCCGGGGGGCCTGGTGGGCGGCGGGGCTGCTCGGGGCCTCGTACGCGCTGTGCGGCTGGTCGGTGATCGAGGCCTCCTACAACCCGATGTGGCTGGACGGGCTGATCGCCTTCCCCCTGCTGTGCCTGACCGGTGAATGGGCGCTGCGCGGGCGCCGGCTCGCGGCCGCCGCGCTGATCGTGGCCGTCTGCTGGACGGCGAACTTCTACACCGCCTACATGGCGACCCTCGGCGCGGCGCTGGTGCTGCTGGTACGGGTGGTGCTGGCCCGGGAGGGCGCGCGGGCCGGGCTGGCCGTGATCGGCCGGGCGGCCGGGACGACCGTGCTGGGGATCGCGCTCGCGGCTCCGGTCCTGGCGCCCCTCTTCCTCAGCTCCGGGCAGGCGTACCCGGGCTGGGTCAAGGAGTTCCGGCCGGTGTCCTGGGCGGACCTCTTCGCGCGGCTGTTTCCGGCGACGTACTCCTTCTCCTCCCCCGCCGTCTTCGTGGGCACCGGGACGCTGCTGCTGGTGGCCGCGCTGCCCTTCCACCGGGCGGTGCCCGTGCGCACCCGGCTGGCGTGGGCGGGGCTGACGGCGGCCGTGGTGCTCTCCCTCCAGTGGGCTCCGACCCACCTGGCCTGGCATCTGTTCGCGACCCCGAACGGAAGCCCGTACCGGCAGACCTTCGTACTGGCCGGGATCGCCGTGATCGCCGCCTGGGCGGGGCTGTCGGCGGGGCTTCCGGGGCCGCGCGCGCTGGCGGCGGGGGCGGGCCTGCTGGCGGCCGCGGCCCTGTGGGCGAGCGGGAGCACGCTGGTGACGACCTGGGGGTACGTGCTCTTCTGCGGCGGGCTGGCGCTGGCGGCCGCGGCCTGGTGGGCGCTGCGCCACCGCCGTCTGGCGTTCCCGGCGGCCGCGCTGCTGGCGGCCGTCCTCGTCGGGCAGGCGGCCGCCACGACCGCGTACGGCCACAAGGGCAAGCTGGGCGGCCTCGACGACTACCCGTCCTGGGGGCGTGCGCACACCGCGCGCGCCGGGGCGGTGGCGGGCGCCGAGGGCTGGCCGGCCTACCGCACCGACCCGAGCCGGCCGGCCCTGACGGGCAACGACCCGCTGCTGCTGGGCGGGGAGGGCGGCTCGTACTACAGCAGCCACACCCCGGACGTGTTCACGCGCACGATGGTCGCCCTCGGGGCCGGCTGGACCTCGCGCGGGCGCAACGTCCAGAGCATCGACAGCCCGGTGACGGACGCGGTCTTCGCGGTCGGCGCGCGCCTCCAGCCGGACGGCACGGTCCGCCGCGCCGAGGTCCCCCCGCTGGTGACGACCCGCCCGCCGGGCGCGCCCGTCTCGTACGGCGATTCGCCCTTCGCCAACCAGGAACTGCTGCTGGGCGCACGGGTGTACGAGGACCCGCTCGCGCCGGGAGTCTGCCGCGCGGGCACGGAGGCCTACCTGTGGGCGCCGGAGTACAACGCGACGGCCCGCCTGGCCGACGGCCCGGCCTTCCGGCTGAACGGCAACGCCCCGCGCAACCGGGCGGCCGTCCAGCCGATGGGCGTCTCCCGGGGCGACTCCTCCCCGCTGGTCTTCGACCAGGCCGCGCCCGCCCGGTGGACGCTGTCCTGTCTGGACCGCGGCCGCCTGGACACGGCCGTTGCCCGGCTGCGGGCCACGGCCGCCACCTCGGTCGCGGTCGGCTCCTCGGAGCTCCGCGCGGTGCTTCCGCCGGGCAGCACCGGCACGGCGGTCGTCTCGGTGCCCGCCATCGCCGGCTGGACCTGCAACGACCGCCCCGCCTCGGCCCACCTGGGCCTGGTGGCACTCCCCCTGGACGGCCGCACCCGCACGGTGACCTGCACCTTCCGGCCGCCGGGCCTGCTGCCGGGCCTGGCGGTCGCGGGAGCGGCCCTCCTGGTGCTTCTGGCTGTCCCTATCCGAATCCGGATCCGGCGCTTGCGAACCCGTCGGACATCAGATGCGGTGCACGGTGTGCAGCTTCTTCGCGTAGGTGCCGGTGCCGTCGAGGAGTGAGGCGCCGCCCAGGTCGGACATGGTCGGTCCGTTGCCGGTCTTGCGGCTGGAGAGGAAGCGGCGCTTGCCGGCGGCGTCCAGGCCGAGGTAGATGCCGACGTGGTCGACGGTGACGGTCACCGTGTCGTCGCCCGAGTCTGCGTTGAACAGGACCAGGTCGCCGGGCTGGAGCTGCTGTGCGGCGGGCGGGTTCGTCCCGTCCGTCTGGTCGATCCGGGTGCCGGGGGCGTAGTCCACCATGTCGCGGGACTTGCGCGGGATGCGGGTCTTGGAGGTGTCCTCGCCGGCGGCGACGGGGATCCCCATGTGGTAGCCGTAGACCATGCGCGTGTAGCCGGAGCAGTCGAGGTTGCCGACCTGCTTGCTGGACGGGCCGGTGTAGGTGCCGTCGGGGAAGGTCCAGCCGAGGTTCATGTACTCGTGGAAGTCCGCGCCCTCGTAGCGGTAGCCCTGCGGGTCCAGATAGCCGTATCCGGCCTCGCCCATGACCTGCTTGCCCGCGGCCGGGGCCGCCACGGTCGTCACGGCCGGCGCCCCCGCGAGGAACGTGGCCGCGTGGGCCAGGACGTCGGGGGCCGGGGATCCGGCCCAGCCGCGGATGGTCTGTTCCAGGGCCGAGGTCCAGGTCCCGTCGAACGGCTCGGGCAGGACCCGTACCCAGGTGTCGTGGGTGACGGCCGGCGGCTGCTGCCAGGTCGCGGCGTCCACCTGGAAGCGGCTCACCACCAGCTTGACCGGCAGGTTGGTGCAGCCCTGGTTGGCCAGTGCGCGCAGGCCGACCCGCCCCTTGGCGAAGGTGGAGTCCGACACGTCCACGGCCCAGGCCGACGGCTCGGTGGTGTCCGTACGCCAGGCCTTGACCCGGATCCGGGCGCCCTCGCGGAGCACGCGGATCGTCCAGTTGGTGCCGGCCGGAACCCCGGTGGCGAGAGTGGTGGACGTGGTCAGCTGGGTGACCGTGTCGGCGACCTCCTTCTCCACGCGCAGCTCGACCGTGCCCGAGGTCAGGAAGGACAGCCTGGCCCGGTAGTTGTTGTGGGTGTCCTGGTAGCCGAAGGACAGCGCGTACGAGCAGGCCTGGCCGGTGGGCACCTTGTCGAACTTCGCCACTGCGCGGACGTCGACGTCGCTGATCTCGTCGTCCCGGAGGGTGGCGTGGCGGCTCGCGTAGTCGGTGGTGAGCGCGAGGGTCGCGCTGCCCGGCACCACCGAGTAGTCGGTGTCGGCGGGCCCCAGCGTGGACCAGCTGCCGCCGCCCGGGGAAGTCCCCCAGTACTTCCGGTCCGCGACCGGCAGCGCCAGGTCCGGGAGGGTGCGCTGGAAGTCGTCCACGAAGGACTTCTTGTTCTCGGTGAAGGTGCGCTCGGGACCGGTCAGAACAACGGTGCGCGCACCCTTGGTCAGGACCGCCACCTGCTTGGTGCCGGAGCTGACCGTCAGTCGCTCCGGCGTACCCGGCACCACGCTCGTGGTGAGGGAGCCGAGGGAGACCTGCATGAAGTAGGCGGGGTCCAGCGTGCCGATGGTGACGGAGGACCGCGGCGACGTGAGAGACGCGGGGACCGCGGCGGCGGCCAGCACGGACGCCGCGCGGGTGGCGACGGCGGGCGCCGAGGATCTGGGCGAGGCCGAGGCGGTCATGGCGCCGAGTGGGACCGTGGCGGCCGCAGAGGCGAAAACGGCAAGGACATTGCGACGGGAAGTATGTGACATGCAGCCATCATCCGATGGGTGCATGTCGCAGCGGACTTCGCCCCCATCAGTGTGCTATATCGCGAACCATGAGGCTAGTAAGCCTGAATATCCGCAAATGACCGTATCAAGCTGCAGATAGCGATCTTCACGAGCTGCGGCCTTGGCTGTCTTCCCCGGCCGTCGCCGCCGAGGCGCACGACCCCCGCGCACCGCGGGTGGCGCGCAAGACCCTGCGGGCCGTACTCGACGGCCGGGCGACACTTCGACTCCGCCACATGGAAGGCGGCTGGCTCCGGAACAGCGTGTGCGACACCAACCCGGTGATCCACGCTACCCACTCGGCGACAACCTCTTCGGCCGCAGCGGCAAAACCCTCTGTTGCGAACTCGCCCCCAAGCCGGTGCTGGCCCGCGCCGCCTGAGCCGCAGGGCTGTCTGCTCCAGCGTCACTCTCCGTGGGAATCCGACTGGCAGCTGCGCACAGCGAGGGGCGTCCTCCCACAACCGGCCGAGGACGTTCGGGCGCCCCCCTCTCCCGGGGCGAAACGCTCCGCCGCAGCTAACGGGGCGTTCCATTGAAGGTGAAATTCCGGTTGGCTCAGATCGCCAGCTCGTCGAAAGCCGCGCGCCACAGGGCGAAACCGTGCAACCCACGGAGGGCCGTTTCGATGACCACGGGAGAGAATGACTTCTGCAGCTTCGGCGTCGCCGTCTCTTCCGCGGAATTTAGGAGGAGATTTCACTATTTCCCAGAACTCGCCACAACCCCGGCCAGGGACGCGGCGTATCCTCACCACGCACGGAAGCCGATGACGGCGATATCCCGGCGCCCTGCGCAACACCTGTCCACTGACGTTGCCATCAACTACTGCCGTCAACCGCTAGAAGCCCCGCCGGAAGAGGAACCCGGCGGGGCTTCAATAATCGTCCTCTGACGAGAGCAGAGACTTTACCTTTTTAAATTTGACGCGATGCGACTCAGTCCATTCGAGTGCACTCGCAGATCTGCGAGCTAGTCACTCATTGAATTCTGATAGCGCATCCATAGCCTAGAGATCCAAACGTTCGAACCATCCGGCGGCTGGGAGGTAACCGGTGGCGATGGAGCAGATTCCACTAGATGCAGCAGCGTCCAAGCCAATCCGAAGCATTCGTCATCACCAAAACACTCGATGAGGAGCATGGCCTCTTCGTTAGTGACAGGCTTCTCGATCGCATGTAGCGCCTGAGTCATCTCCTCAAATGCCTCGTCACCCTCCTCGGAGTCATCTTCCTCCGAGGGGAGCGGATGACCCAGCCGCAAGAATTCCCGAACCTGATCGCTGATCACCAAAGCCCCTCACTGCAGCAGATTTGGATGGTTGGTTCTATAGTACTGCATCATGCCTGATATTGCGCCATTGAAGTATCCAGGGTCTCCATGGTTCGCCTGGCCGATAGCCCGAAGATTCCAGAAGTCAGCTGCGAGAACCTCTCGAAAACTAAGTCCAGCATCGAGACGCTTAGTCTTTCTTCCCGCAGGACCATACGTACGGGTCATTCTATGGTCGGCGTCTGTCATCATGTGCGCCGCGAAATCTCGATAATTTGGAATGCGACCCGAGGCAGCCTGCGGAATGTGATTGGGTGTGAGATCGTCTCCCACCCGAGCCCTACCATCAAGATCTCCAAAACGACCTACTTCATGCTCCTGGACAGCCGACCTCACGCGTGCGCCGTTAGCGCAACGGCAGGAATCGGCGTGGGTACCAATTGATCCACCACAGTTGTGAACGAGGACCGGTGTGGCGCCTGCCAGCACATGGTAGGTGTGCAGGTCTTCGACGCTCAGGTCGTAGGTGATGTGCTCGGCCGTGTACGACTTGACCTCGACGATGGCCGTCGGTGCACCATCGCCGTTCTGGAGCTTCTGGCCCGCCTTGAGGTCGCCGGCCTGGGTCCAGGCGTTCTGAGTGGTCTCGTAGAACTGGTGGTGCTTGGTGGTCTGGATCGTCTTCGGACCGTCCTTCGTGGCAACGACGACATCGACGTAGTCACGGTCGGTCTTGGTGACGATCACTTCCTTGACCCGGTGCTTCTCCTTCTCCTTCTTGCCGGGCTCGGCCGTCAGGACGTAGTCCCCTACCTTCACCTCTGAGATCGGCTTGGACGTGCCGTTGGCCAGCAGGACACCCGTCATGCCGGTGAAGCTGTGCGGAGTGCCAGGAACAGCGCAGCTGGACGGGCCGTCAGAGCTCCGCTGCTGCTTCGACTTCGGGCCGAACCTGCCGGCCGCCGCACCGAAGACACCACCGGTCGCCGCGCCCAGGGCCGTGGCCGTGGCCGCGCCGCCGACGCTGCAGCCCTCCTTGCTGTTGACGCAGGAGATTCCGTAGCCGACCGCGCCTTCCGCGGCGCCGCCCGCGGCGCCCATCGCAGCGCCCTGGAGCGCCTTGCCGCCGACACCGGCGAGCAGACGGCCCACCGCGCCGGAAGCGAGACCGCCGGCCGCGCCGCCGAGGGCACCGGTCAGAGCGCCCACGCCGACCGCCATGGCGAACCCGCCCAGCGTCTTCGGGCCGTCGCTCATCATGTAGCCGACGCCGTTGGCCGCCGCGCCCGCCAGGGCCGCGCAGCCGATCGCGCCGACGCCTGCCGTGATCGCGGTGCAGCCCGCGAAGACCGCGACACCGACCGCCACCGAAGCGATGGTCGAGGCGTGCTGCTTGACGAAGTTGGCCGTGGCCTTGGCCGCCTTCTTGACGGCTGTGCCGACCTTCTTGGCTGCCTTCACCACCTTCTTCGCCACGTGCTTGACGGCCTTGGCGACCTTCCGGACCTGCTTCTTTACGTGCTTGACGACCTTGTGGGCGTAGTGTTTGACCCGCTTATAGGTGCGTTTGACGTATCTCTTGACCTTCTTGACGCTGTCATGGACATATCGCACGGTCTTCTTGACCGCCCGGTACGTCCTGTACACGACCCTCTTGACGGCCTGCTTGACCTGCTTCGCGGCCTGCTTGACCACCGTGGCGGCCTTCTGCACCGTCGCGACGGTCGCGTGCCAGGCCGTCGAGACGGTCTGGGTGACCTTCGCCGCGACCTTCTTGACGGCCTTCTTCGCCCACTCGAACCAGTGGCCCGTCGGGTCGACACCCGTCATCGGGTTGCCGTTCGCGTACGCGTAACGGTTCGCGTTCACCGAGGCCGGCAGCGGGCTCTGGGCGACCGTGTCACGGCTGTTGAACTGGCCCGTCTGCGGCGAGTACCAGCGCGCGGCCATGTTGACCTTGTCCGTCTCCGGGTCGGTCCAGCCCGACTGGTAGCCCAGCTGGCCGACCATGCCCTGAGACGCCACGACCTTTCCGAACGGCGAGTACGCCGTCGAACCGGTCAGTGCCTCGCCCGCGGCGGTGAACTGCCCCACCACGTCGTCGTGCAGATCCGTCAGTGCCAGCACTGCCGACACGCCGGTCTTCACGCCGAGCAGCGAGCCGTCCGCGTCACGGCTGTACGACGTCATGCCGTCCGAGGCCACGTCGTTGCCGGCACCGCTGTACTGGAACGAGAACAGCGGACCCGAGTTCGGGTCGCTCGCACTCAGCACACGGTCGAGGCCGTCGTACGCGTACGTACGGTTGCCCTCGTTGATCACACGGTTGAAGGCGTCGGCCTTGATCGAGGTCGTCTGGCCGCCCTCGGCCGTGACCGAATTCATGGTGCCGCGCGCCGTGTACGCGTACGAACTGTGCCCGTCCGACGTGAGCCGGTTGCGGGCGTCGTACGTGTACGTGTCGCCGCCGACGCGCGTCCGGTTGCCCGACGCGTCGTAGCCGTAGGCCTCCGTCGTGGTCCCGTTGTTCCAGGACGACAGACGGTTCGCCCAGTCGTACGCGTACGTGTTCGTGGACGAACCCGCGAGACCGGCCGTCGTCTTCGACGTCTCGTTGCCGTTCTCGTCCCAGCCGTAGGTGATGGACGACAGCTGCGCGCCCGAGGGCGAGGTCAGCTTGTCGTTCGTGACCCGCTGCAGGGCGTCGTACGTGTACGAGCGCTTCGCCTTGCCGGCGCCGTAGTCGACCGACGTGACGTTGCTGTTGATGTTGTAGCCGTAGGTCAGCGTGCTGCCGGTGACAGCGTCGTTGACCGTCTTCAGCCGGCCCGCGGTGTCGTACCCGAAGGCCGACGTGCCGGACGCGTCCGTCCTGGAGGTCATCGCCCCGTCGCCGTTCCAGGCGAAGGACGAGGCACCCGAGGGCCCGGACGTGGACAGAAGCAGACCGCGGTCGTCGTAGGCGAAGGTGTTCTTGTCCTCGCCGGAGCCCGCGACGGCCGTGACCCGGTCGTCGGCGTCGTAGTCGTAGGTGTGGGAGACCGTGGCGGCTTCCGCACCCGTACCGGACTGTGTGGTCAGCCGGCCCTTGACGTCGAACTCATTGGTGAGGACCACACCACCCGGGGAGCGCTGCTCCTTGGGCCGTCCCGCGCCGTCGTACACCGTGGTGAAGGTGCGGTCCGCCGCGTTCGGGTGGGCCGGGGTCGACGGCTCGATGACCGATTCCGGCATGCCCCACGTGTTGTACGTCGTCAGGAACGGATTGCCCCGCCCGTCGGTGAAACGCGTCCGGTTGCCCGCCGCGTCGTAGCCGAAGGTCGTGGTGATCGACTCGGTCGCGGAGACCGGCTGGACCACCTTGGTGATCAGGCCGCTCGCATCGTTCGTGAACGTGCTGGTGTGACCGCGGTAGTCGGTGATCGACACCGGACGACCCGCACGGTCGTACGCCGAGCTGCTGGTGCGCAGTACCGTTCCGGTCGCGTCCAGGTCGCTCGTGGCGGTCAGCTGGCCGAACCCGTCGTACGTGTTCTTGGTGCTGGTGCCGTCCGGATCCGTCGAGGTGAGGACCTGGCCGTCCATGTCGTAGGTGAACGAGGACTTGCCGCCGGCGGCGTCCGTGACCTCGGTGACCTCGCCCACGTTGTTGTACTTGTAGGACTGCGCGACACCGGTCGGGCTCACGGTCCGGGACAGATTGCCGCCCGGAGCGTCGTACTCGTTGATCGCCGTGAACGCGCGCTGCGTCGGCTGGCGCACGATGTCCGTGCTGGTGACCGGACGTTCCATGTAGTCCCAGGTGGTCTCCTCACGGGCGCCGTTCGGCCGGGTGGCCGAGAGCTGGTCGCCGTTGGTGTCGTAGACGTACTTCGTCGTACCGCCGCCCGGGTCCGTGACCGAGGCCAGGTCGCCGAGCTGCGTGTACGTGTAGGTGGTACGGGCGCCCAGCGGGTTGACCTCCGCCGTGACCTGGCCGAGCTTGTTGTACTCGTTCCAGCTCGTGGCCGTGATCGGGGTCGGGGCCCCCGGTGCGGTGTAGTTCGGCGACGTCGTCGAGGACTCCTGGCCCTCGGCGTCGTACGCGGTGACCACGACGTTGCCGAGCGGGTCGGAGGACTCGGTCGACTCACCGAAGGTGTTGTAGCCGGTCATCGACACGGGCCGGACGGAGACCGGGGTCCCGCCGTTCTGCTCCGCGTCGACGGCCGGCTCGGTGACCGTGGTCTGCTGGCCCGCCTCGTCGTAGCCGTAGTCGGTGGTGCTGCCATTGGCATCGGTCACCGACAGCGGCAGACCGCGCTGGTCCAGCCTCCAGGATGTGGAACGGACGGAGCTGCCCGCGGCCGGGAGCGTGCCGCCCTTGACCGCGGAGACCTGCGTCGCGGTCAGTGCCTCGCCGTAGACCTGAACGTCGTCGATACCGCCCTTGAACGGGTAGTCGTAAGTCGACGCGTACTTGTGACGGCCGATCTGCAGGGGACCGCTCGCCTCCCACGGGGAGCTGTGCGCCACTTCCTGGGCGAGCGTGCCGTTGACGTACAGGCGCAGCTTCGCGTCCTGGGCGTCGTACACGCCGACGAGGTGGGTCCAGGCTCCGGCGACCGCCGCGGACGGTGCGGACACCGCCCGGTCGTACGCCAGCGGCGTCGCGTCGGCCTTGGGCAGGGCGAAGGCCCAGCCAGTGCCGGCCGCGTAGTACAGCACGTAGCCGTACATGTTCTTGCCGTCCTGGGACAGCACGGTCCGACCGGTGGTGAGGTCGTCCAGCTTGGCCCAGGCGGAGACGGTGAAGCTGCCGCTCGAATTGACGGCCGGCCCGGACATCTGCGCGTAGGAGTTGGCGTCGCCGTCGAAGACCGCGCTGCCGCCCCTGTCGGTGTTCCAGTGCACACCGGTGCCGTGGGTACCGGTGTTGTTGCCGCCCGAGGAGTCACCGACGGAGAAGCCCGTCGTCTCGTCCAGCTTGTACCGGGCCACCGGAGCCGTCGTCCCGTCGTGGACCGTGGTCCCCGTGACGTTGCCGAGCTGGTCGTGCCGGGTGTCCTTCATGCTGACGTCACCCGTTGCCGGGTCCGTCTCCGTCTCCGACACGACGTTGTCGTCCGGGTCGTAGGAGACCTTCGTCGTCCGGGCGAGCCCGGCCGGGTCGAGTACCGACGACGTCGTGCGGTCGGCCGCGTCCACCGCGAAGGTGGTCGTGGTCCGGCCGTCGTTGGTCACCTGCTGAATCAGGTTCCCGGCCGCGTCGTAGGTGTTGGCCTGCTGCGTGAAGGACTTGCCGGACTGCGGGTCCTTGCGGACCACGGTGGCCGACAGGCCGTCGTCGGTATAGGTGTACGCCGTCATCCAGCCCATCGAGTCGGTGATCGACGCGAGGCGGCCGGCAGGGTCGTACGCCCGCGACTCCTGGACCAGGGTGGCCGGTGCCGACGGGTTGTTCGGGTCGCCTGTGTGGTTCAGCAGGCTGGTGGTGAGCGGGCGGTTCTCACCGTCGAAGGCGTAGGTGTTGACGTTGCCCGCGGGGTCCGTCTCCTTCACCTTGTTGCCGTAGCCGTCGTACTCGAACGACGTGGTGTCGCCGCCCGGGTCCGTCCTGCCGGCCAGCCGGTTGTACGGGTCGTACGTCATGGTCGTCGTACGCGCCGCGTCGCCGCCGGTCACGTCGGAGACCGTCTGGGACAGGATGTTGCCGTCCGCGTCGAACCCGGTGGTCGTCCTGGCCTGGTGCACCGCGCCGGTGACGCGGTTGGTGACCGCGGGGCCCGTCTCGGTGACGACCTGGTCGTTCTTGTCGTACGTCTGGGACGTGACCAGACCGGCCGGGTTCGCGTCGGATATCTCGGTCCGGGTCAGCTGCCGGCCGAGGTTGTCGTACGTGACCTTCGCCTTGGCGCCGTTGGCGTCGGTGATCTCCGCGAGGTCACCGTTGGCGAAGTAGCTGTACGAGGTCTTCTTGCCTCCTGCCGTCGTCACCTGGTTCACCAGGCCGGCCGGAGTCACGGCAGTGCCGCCCTCGGCCGCCGGGGTGGTGGCCGTGGTGTAGGTGGTGGTGGCGGTGCGGCCGTTCGGGAAACCGGGCACCGGTGGCGTCGTCACCGCGGTGAGCTTGCCGCCCGTGTCATAGGTGTGGCTGGTCAGGTAGGTGTTGTCCGTCGGGCCCGAGGAACGGCCGTCGCGCTCGGTGAGCAGGAGGTCGTTGCGCAGGTCCATCGGCGGGAACGCCGTGGTCGCGTCCGGATAGTAGGTGTAGTACGCGGTCGAGCACTTGTTGGCGGCCGTGTCCTGGCAGCTGGTCTGGGAGACCGCGTTGCCGCGGATGTCATGGCCGGTGACGCTGCGGTTGCCGTTGGCGTCGGTCACGGTGTGCAGGAAGCCCCCCGTGTCGTAGCCGTACGTCGTCCGCTTGCCCTCGGTGTCGATCGCTGCGAGCAGGCGGTTGCCCAGCTCCGCGTCGTACACGTAGGTCAGCGTCTTGTTGCTGGGGTCGGTGAGCGTGACCGTACGCACCGGTGCGACACCGGAGGACGCCTTGTAGGCGGACCAGTGCTGTCCGACCTCGGTCTCGCTCAGGCCCTTGGAGTGGACAGCGACCTCGGCGATGGAGCCGGTGAAGAAGCTGACGCCACCCGGCGAGCTGTACCAGTTGCTGAAGCCGGCGCCGACGAACGTCCGTGACGTCGTCTGGTCGTCCGGCGCGCCGGTGCAGGTGCCCTGCTTGGCGCCGTCGAGGTAGAGCGTCTGCGTGGTGCCTGCGGCCGAGAGGACCGCGTGGTGCCAGGCGTCGTCGGTGACGGACGCCGTGGAGGCGACGTTCGCGTTGCCGTTGCAGGTGCTGCTCCACCAGTGGCCGCGCAGCTTGCCGTCCGCTCCGACGTAGAGCAGGTCGCTCCAGGAGCCGCCCACGCCCGCCGGGTCGTTCGGTGCCCGGGACTGGTCGCTCATGAGCACGCCGGGCTTGGTGGTCTTGAACCACAGCTCGACCGAGCGGTCCGCCTTCGTGTGCAGGGGCCCGTACGGGACCTCCACGAAGGAGCTGGTGCCGTTGAACTGCGCGGCCGTGGCGTCACCGGTGCCGAACGGTCCCGCCACACCCTGCGTGACGGTGTTGTACGTGCCGAAGCCGGTGTGCAGCTCGTTGGCCGCCTGCGCCGCGCCCTGCGTGTCGTCCAGGCGCCAGTAGCCGGAGGGGGCGGAGCCCATCACGGACGAGCGGTAGACCTGCGAGGAGCCGGTGACGGTGGCCGGGTTGAGCTTCCAGGTGCCGCCGTTGCCGTCGGTGGCCTGCAGGACCAGATCGTCGGTGGTGCCGTAGGAGACCGACGCCTGGGTCTTGCCGGTCGGCGTGGTGATCTTCTCCAGCAGACCGGCGGACCGCTTGGCGGCCTGGTACTGCGCGCCGATGACGTCCGCGGTGAGCGGCTCGGTGTAGACCGCGGCCTCGGCCAGCTGGCCGGAGAAGTGGCCGAGCTGGTCGCCCGCGTTCATCGCGGGCCAGTTACGGGTGTTCACGCCCGCGCCGAGCGTGATGTACGGGGTGTTCCAGTCCTTGATCTGACCGGTCTTGCTGCCCTGCGAGGCACCGTCCAGGTAGAGGGTCTGGGTGTTGCCCGCACCGGTGAGGGTCGCCTGGTGCCACTGGCCGTCGTTGACGGAGGCGGCGGAGGTGATCGTGGTGGTGCAGACACCGGTGGCCAGGCAGCCGCGCAGCTTGCCGTCGGTGCCGACGTACAGCGCCGGGGTGTTGAACTGGGTCGTGCCGACCGGGTCGGCGACGCTCAGCGGCTTGTCACCGTAGTAGAAGAGGACACCGCCCGCCTGCGTGGTCTTGAACCACAGCGAGATCGTCGTGTACGACGGCGTGGCGCCCGGGGCGTTCGGCATCTCGACGTACGACGTGGTGCCGTTGAAGGTGGCCGTCTTCTGGGTGGAGCCGGCCAGCAGACTGGTGCCGCCCAGGGCCACGTTGCGGTAGAGACCGTTGTACTGGCCCTGGTTGGTGTCGACGGCGTCCTTGGTGACCGTCGCACCCGAGGCCTCGCCGAGCCGCCAGTACGCGTACGGGTCGGCGTCCATCACCGTCGTGCGGTGGTGGTTGCCGGTGGCGTACGTGTAGACCTGGCACTTGGACCAGTCGGCGGGCGGGCACACCTTGGCGAGCTGGTCGCCCGTGTAGTTGTACTGCCAGGTCTGGGCCGTGTTCGAGTCTCCGGCCGTGGACGGGTCGGTGAACACGGTCGCCACGTGCGGGACGGTGGCACCGGCCGGGGTGGCCCAGGTCAGTCCCAGCGAACGGCTGGACGTGGTGTTGGTGATCTTCGTCAGCTGCTTGGACGCGTTGTAGGTGAACGTCTCGGCCCGGCCCGCGAAGTCCACGATGCCGGATATCCCGTAGACGCCGGTCTTCCCGGTCGCCTGCGTGAAGGAGTATGCCGTGAAGTCCTTGTCGGTCAGCTTGTATCCGCCGCTCACCGTCTCCAGCCGGGCGTAGCGGCCCAGCGGGGGCACGAAGGTCCCGTCGCTGTTGCGGCCGAAGCCGACCTGCTCGCCACCCGGGTAGGTGATCACGACGCTGGTGACGGTACCGGCGCCGTCCTTGGTCTCGGCCGCCTTCATGTCGGCGACCGTGGACCATCCGGCGCCGAAGGCGCTGTCGATCCGCGGGTCGATGCTGTTGTACGAGCGGTCGATCTCCAGCGACGGGCCGACGACGGGTACGTCGGCGTCGGTGTCCTCGGTGGTGTAGTTGCCGTCGGACGGGTCGAACTCATGGCCGTTGGTGTTCTGGGCCAGACCCGAGGTGACGGGTGGCTGCGGCACCGTGGTGGAGAAACGGCTCGCCGAGTACAGCACCGAGTCGTAGCCGTCGGTGACGCTCACGTACCAGGCGTAGTTCTTGCTCCAGCTGAGCTTGCCCGCGGGAACCTTCCAGGCGCGCTCGGCCGTGAGGCCGGAGGTGGCGACGGGGGTCTGGCTCCCGCTGTCGGCGTCGTACACCTCGAAGGAGTACGACAGCGCCCCGGGCCAGTTGTCGGCGTCGCTCGCGTAGACGAGCAGCTCGGGCTGCAGCGAGTTCGACTGGAAGTTCTCCGGCGGGTACTGGGCGTCGACCTGCGGCTTGGTGTTGGCCGTGTAGGTCAGGTCCAGGGCGGGACGCCAGGCGGAGGTCGCCGAGTTGTCGGAGTGGAACTTCTTCCAGTGCAGCGCGTCGTTGGTCGGCGCGCTCAGGGCGAGGCCGTAGTTGGCGCCGCCGAGGGCCACCTGGTCGAACCAGGCGGTCTGGAGCGCCACCGGCATCTTCACGCCGACGCCGGTGCTGCCGGCGGTGTTGGTGCAGGACGCGCCCGGCGCGGGCGTGGCCGAACCGATGGCCGTGCCGAAGCTCGGACCCGGGTAGCTGGTGACGCCGGAGGGGGTCCAGGACTGCGTGACGTGGTGGACCGAGAACGACTCCGGGGTGCAGGTCGAGGACCAGAGCGCGTACACGTTCAGGGTGGCGGCGGTGACCCGCTGCCCCTGGAGCGTGGTGCCCAGCGAGGAGAACTGCAGGAAGGAGTTCGTCTTGTTGGTGCCGGAGTCGTACGAACCGACCTTGATCTGGTTCTCGGTGGAGTGGTCACCCCCGATCGTGTTCTGGGTGTACGTGGAGTTGCTGGCGGTGACGGTCGGATCGACGGTCACCGGGTAGACCCGCTCGGGGGCGTCCAGCCAGGTGCGGTCCGCGGTCATCCGCAGCGCCGGCTTGCCGTCCACGCTGGTCAGCTCGTAGCCGACGGCCCGGGACTGCGCGGCGTCGCCGGAGCGCGGATCGATCTTGGAGTCCTCCATGAACGCGTGCGGGATGGTGGCGGTCACCTTGCCGTCGGCGTCGGTGAACTCCACGTCGCCGTCGGCCGCGATCCGCGGCGTCAGTCCCTTGCTGTCCAGGAGGAAGGTCCAGGAGTTCGTCGCCTTCGCGGAGCGCAGGACGAGGTTCTCCTTGAAGCCCTCGGCGAGCGGCACCAGCTGCACATCGGTGTCGGGCAGCGCGCCCGTGTAGGTCACGGTGCCGTTGGCCGCCACGGTGGGCTGGGTCTGCGCGGCACCGCTCAGCGCGTACGCGAGGGAGCGGCCGGAGCCGAAGTCGACGGAGGCGAGCTGCTGGTCGGCGGCGTTCGGGGCGAACTCGACGTCGAGCGAGTTGGACCGCTCCTGGAGCCTGCCGTCCGTGTCCGCGACCAGCCCGGTGTCGATCTGCTTCCAGGTGCCGTCGCCGGCCTTGAAATTGGTTCGGCCGGGGAAGTGACGGACGGTGGTGGAACCGTCGGCGTTGACGTAGTGGTCCGACGTCGCCGTGGACTTCTTGGCGTCCCGCTTGCTGGTCCGGGCGTCGAAGCTCTGGGCGTTGCCCTGGGCTGCTCCGGTCGTGACCGTTTTGGACGGATCGGTGTACCGCTCGTACGGCTCGAGTTCGCCCTTGCCCTTGCCGGGCTTGCGACCGTTGCCGCCCTTGGCGCTGGTGGCGTCGGCCGAGGCCTGGTGGCCCTTGCCGCGGGCGGTTCCGCCCTGCTGGTCGGGGGTGTCCAGCGGGGACTTGTTGACCCAGCCCATCAGGCCGGTGAAGGACAGTTCGGGCATGCTCAGCGCCGGCAGCGTGGCGCCGTTGGCCGCCGCCGTCTCGGTCGTGAGCATGCAGGAGAAGGAAATCAGGACAGAGAGAGCCGTGGCCCTCGCTCTTCGCCTGCCGGTACGACCCGGGGGGAAGAGGCGAGGGCGACGGACCCAACGAACACGCATGGGTCAGCCTTTACTTACACGATGCCAACAAAAGCCTCGCGAGACTGCCCGACTGACGAACATAACTGCTAGTCAGGATCAGCTGTTTTACGTGATCTTTACCCGACGCGCGGAACCGATGCTTGACCGTTACGCACCCGAGGCTTTGACGGCCTGCCTGATCGCTTCCGCCACGGTCTCCTCAAGCCTGTCACCGGACTTCGCAACGGTGACATTCCCGGCAGATGCCGAACCGTCGACCACGACGAAGCGTGCCTGTTTGTGCTGCCTCGCCCCCTCTTCCGTGACCTCCACCTGGGGGGCTCCGACCGCCAGCACCACGTCGCACTTGCGCTGCATCAGGCTGTTGAAGAACGGACGGGCGTTCGCGGCCGACGGCTCCCCGATGACCGGGACGTACGTAACCCGGGCCCGGGTCTCCAGCGAGGCCTTCTGCATCCCTTCCCACACCGGAGCGGCGGCCGCACCGGCGACGATGCCCTTCTCGTCCGTCAGCAGGCAGGCGTCGAACTCCTTGTACTGGCGCGCCCTCGGGTCGGGCGGCCCGTCTTGCCCACTCCCGACGAACAGCCAGACGCCCACCAGGCCGAGCACCAGCACGGCGGAGGCGCCCGCCGCCCATCCCGCACGGCCGCGCAGCGCACGAGCCACCCCGGCCAGCACCCGACCGAGAAGCGCCCCATTGCCGGATTCGGGGTGATTGGCCTGATTCCGCCATGTCCGCCGGGTCTTCATCTGGACTCCCCCACCGGCTGCTTGACGAACAGGCAGTGCAGTGCGGCCCCGACCGTGGAGAGGAAAAGCAGCAGGGCATCGAGACCGAACTGCAACCCGTGGGTCTCCTCCGGCGCGAGCGCGATCTGGAACCACCAGCCGACCGTCACGGAGGTGAAGACGAGAGCGGCCAGCCAGTCGGCGCGCGCACCCCGGCGCCACGCGATGACCAGCGAAGGCACCGCGCCCAGCACTCCAAGACTCAGCACCGGCACGGCCGCCAGCAGGACCCGGGGAAGCAGTCCGGGAACGGCCCCTCCCCGAACGGTCCCTCCCACCGGCTGGGCCGCACTCTCTATGGCGACGGTGTCCTTCACGATCGGCTACCTCTCGGGAACGCGTTGACGAATACGGATGCAGACAGGACGCCGTACGGTACACCGCACGGCGGACGCAACCATTCCGGGGGCTTGATCGCCACTGCCGACGGCGTCAGCGCACCTGGCCCAGCCAATGGAGGGTGCGCCGGACCTCCACCGGGAACGGATGGCCGGGACCGTGCAGGCGTTCCGCGTCGAAAAGGAGGCGGGCCAGGGTGTCGTGGGCCGCCGGGCGGTCACCGAGGGAGAGCAGCAGGTGCGCCATGCGGCGACGGACCTCCAGGGGGAGGCCCGGGTCCGGGTTCGCGTAATGGTTCTCGAAGAGGGGCAGCAGCGAGCGGTATTCGGCGAGGGCTGCGGCGGGTTCGCCGAGCTGTTCCAGGCACTGGGCCGCGTCGTATCGGAAGCGCAGGGACCGCGGGTCCCCGGCGGGGAACTTGTCGGACAATCGCCGCAGTTCAGGCATGGCGCGGCGGTACTGGCCGTCGTCCATCAGCGTGGCCGCGTACTGCTTGCGCAGCGAGTGGACCACCGTCGAGTGTTCGCCGTGCTGCTCGGCCGCCGCCGGGAGGATGCCGCCGAGGATGTCCACGGCTCGGGTGAGCATGCCCTGGTCCAGGAGCTTCTTCGCCTCCTCCACGGCCGCCGGGACGTCCGGCCGCGCCGGTGCGGGCGGAGTGGCCGGCATCGGCGGGATCGCGGCGGCGCGGTCGGGCCAGGGGGCCTGCGGGCGCAGGAAAGGGCGGGTCGGGTCGAGCGGGCCGGTGGGGGCTCCCGAGCCGGCGTGCGGCAGCAGCGGCACGAGGGCCGCGTACACCTCCTGCGCGGAGGCGGGCCGGTCCTGCGGGTCCTTGGCCAGGAGGTGCAGGAGTACGGCTTCCAGCTGCCGGGGAACGTCGGGACGCAACTGACGAACGGGGACCGGCGGTTCATACAGGTGGCGGTGGAGCACCCCGAGCGCGGTGGATCCGGCGAAGGGGACGTTGCCGGACAGCAGCTCGTAGAGCACCACGCCGAGCGCGTAGAGGTCGGTGTGCGGGCCGACGGCCCCGCCCATGGCTTGCTCGGGCGCCATGTACGCGGGGCTGCCGATCGGCGAACCGGTGCTGGTGAGGCGGGTGGTGTCGGTCTCCATCACCGAGGCGACACCGAGGTCCAGGACGAGCACGGTCCCGTCGGGCCGGACCATCACATTGCGCGGCTTGAGGTCGCGGTGCACGATCGGCACCGCGTGAACGGCGGAGAGCACCGCGCACAGTTGGGCGATCACCGAGACCGCCCACGGCCACGGGTACGGGTCGTGCGCGGCGAGGTGGTCGGCGAGGTCGGAGCCCTCGACGTACTGCATGACGAGGTACAACTCGTCCCCGTCGTTGCCCGCGTCGTGCACGGTGACCAGCCCGGGGTGGTCCACCTGCGCCGTGACCCGGCATTCGCGCACGAAGCGGAGGCGCAACTCCTCGGCCACCGAACCGGGGCCGGCCACCTTGTCGGGGCGCAGCAGTTTGACGGCGACGCGGCGGTCCAGGCGCTTGTCGTACGCCGTCCAGACCTGGCCCATGCCGCCCTGACCCAGGATCGTGGCGAGCTGGTACCGGTCTCCGATGAGGCGGTCCGTCACCGGCCGGTGCCCTCGTGGTGGGGCGGCGTCGGCGGCGGCTGCTTGCGCAACAGCTCGCTCAGCTCGTCGAGTTCGGCGCGGACCTGCCCGATGCGCGGGGGCGCCGGGGGCGCGGGTGCGGGGGCCTGCTGCGGGACCTGCGGAGCGTTCGGGTACCCGAAGGAGGGCCGGGTCTGCCGGTCCTGGGGCGGCGGCGCATACGGGGCGGGCGGCGCCGGGTACCAGTGCGCGGGCGGCGCCGGTCGGGCCGCCTCCCCGTGCCGGATGTCGGTGACGAGGAAGTACACGCCGACCGCGACACCCGTACCGATCGTGCCGATGGCCCCCGAGGTGCCCTGCCATCCGCTGTTGTCCGGCGTCGGGTCGACGGCGGTCAGCGCCAGCCACACCATTTCGGCCACGCCGGTCGCGACCAGCAGCTTCCAGTCCCGGGGCTTGCGGGTGACGATCGCGAGCCGCAGCATCGTGGCCCACGCGAGGAACCCGCAACTCAGAACGGACAGCAGCGTGAACAGCACGCGCAGCGCCACCACGCCCCCGGAACTGGGCTGGGGGCCTTGCTGCGGCGGGAGGCCGGGGCCGTGCATCGCTGCTCCTGACGGACCGTGTCGACGAAGTGTCGGGTCTGAGCGTATACAGCGTTTCCGGCCGCCAGTGAGGGGATGCGCGCAACCGTTGCAGGGTCGCCGCAGACCTCCGGCGGGCGGATCCCCAAAAACGCGCGTAGCGTCGCAAAAGGAATACGGAAGGGAGCCCTCGCATGCGGATCTTGGACAAGGCCAAGGAACTGCTGCACGGCCACAGCAAGCAGGCGAAGCAGGGGTCCGACGCCGCCGAGCAGCAGATCAACCAGCGCACCGGCGGCAAGTACACCGGGCAGGTCGACCAGGGCCAGCAGCAGGTCGAGAAGCAGCTGGGCATCGACGACGACCCGAACAGGTAGCCCGCGGCGCGGCCGGAGACCCGCAGGTCACCGGCCGCGCGCCTGGCCCTATGAAGACGCTTACGACCCGAGGATCGTGGTCAGGAACTCCCCGGTCCAGGCCAGCAACTCCCGCCCGACCAGCGGCTTCCCGCCGACCTTGGCGGTCTTCGGCCGCGGGATCAGCACCTGCGAGGTGGCCGGCTTGAGCACCGCGCCCGGGTAGAGACGCTTGAGGCGCAGCTCCTGCGACTCGCGCAACTCCACCGGGCCGAAGCGGATGTTGGGGCCCTGGAGGGTGATGTCACCGACCCCGCAGGCCCGCGCGAGCATCCGCAGCCCCGCCACCAGCAGCAGGTTCTCCACCGGCTCGGGCAGCTTGCCGTAGCGGTCGGTGAGTTCCTCCCGTACGGCCTTGACGTCCGCCTCGGAGTTGGCCGACGCGATGGACCGGTACGCCTGGAGGCGCAGCCGCTCGCCGGGCGCGTAGTCGTGCGGGACGTGCGCGTCCACCGGCAGCTCGATCTTGACCTCGAGCGGCGGCTCCTCCTCCACCCCGCCTTCGACCGCGGCCCGGTAGTCGGCGACGGCCTCTCCGACCATGCGGATGTAGAGGTCGAAGCCGACGCCCGCGATGTGGCCGGACTGCTCGCCTCCGAGCAGGTTGCCCGCGCCGCGGATCTCCAGGTCCTTCATGGCCACGTACATGCCGGCGCCCATCTCGGTGTGCTGGGCGATGGTGGCCAGGCGCTCGTGCGCGGTCTCCGTGAGCGGCTTCTCCGGCGGGTAGAGGAAGTAGGCGTACCCGCGCTCGCGGCTGCGGCCGACGCGGCCGCGCAGCTGGTGCAGCTGTGAGAGGCCGAAGTTGTCGCCGCGCTCCACGATCAGGGTGTTGGCGTTGGAGATGTCGATGCCGGACTCGACGATCGTCGTCGAGACGAGCACGTCGAACTTCTTCTCCCAGAAGTCCACCACGACCTGCTCCAGGGCCTGCTCCGACATCTGGCCGTGCGCGGTCGCGATCCGCGCCTCGGGCACGATCTCACGGAGCTTGGCGGCGGCCCGGTCGATGGACTCGACCCGGTTGTGGATGTAGAAGCACTGGCCCTCGCGCAGCAGTTCACGGCGGATGGCCGCGCCGATCTGCTTCTCCTCGTACGGGCCGACGAAGGTGAGCACCGGGTGCCGCTCCTCCGGCGGGGTGGTGATGGTCGACATCTCGCGGATGCCGGTCACCGCCATCTCCAGGGTGCGCGGGATCGGGGTCGCGGACATGGTCAGGACGTCCACGTTGGCGCGCAGCTTCTTCAGCTGCTCCTTGTGCTCGACGCCGAACCGCTGTTCCTCGTCGACGATGACCAGGCCCAGGTCCTTGAACTTGGTCTCCTGCGAGAAGAGCCGGTGGGTGCCGATGACCACGTCGACCGAGCCCTCGCGCAGTCCTTCCAGGGTTGCCTTGGCCTCGCTGTCGCTCTGGAAGCGGGACAGCGCCTTCGTGACGACCGGGAACTGTGCGTACCGCTCGGAGAAGGTGCCGAAGTGCTGCTGCACGAGGAGGGTCGTGGGGACGAGGACGGCGACCTGCTTGCCGTCCTGCACCGCCTTGAAGGCCGCGCGGACCGCGATCTCGGTCTTGCCGTAGCCGACGTCGCCGCAAACCAGCCGGTCCATCGGGACCGACTTCTCCATGTCCTCCTTGACCTCGGCGATGGTGGTGAGCTGGTCGGGCGTCTCCGCGTACGGGAAGGCGTCCTCCAGTTCGCGCTGCCAGGGGGTGTCGGGGCCGAAGGTGTGGCCGGGGGCGGCCATGCGGGCGCTGTAGAGCTTGATGAGGTCGGCGGCGATCTCCTTGACCGCCTTCTTCGCGCGCGCCTTGGTCTTGGTCCAGTCGGCGCCGCCGAGCCGGTGCAGGGTCGGGGCCTCGCCGCCGACGTACTTGGTGACCTGCTCCAGCTGGTCGGTGGGGATGTAGAGGCGGTCGCCGGGCTGGCCTCGCTTGGCGGGGGCGTACTCGACGAGGAGGTACTCGCGGGTCGCGCCCTGGACGGTGCGCTGCACCATCTCGATGTAGCGGCCGACGCCGTGCTGTTCGTGGACGATGTAGTCGCCGGTCTCCAGGGTCAGCGGGTCGATCGTCTTGCGCCGCCGGGTCGGCATCCGGCCGAGGTCCTTGCTGGCGGTGCGCTGCCCGGTGAGGTCCGTCTCGGTCAGTACCGCGATCTTCAGTGCCGGGTCGACGAACCCGTTGTCGATCGTGCCGCACGCGACGTGCACGAGGCTCGGCTCGAGGGCGCGCAGGTCCGCTTCCAGCCGGGCCGGGATGCCCTCGCCGCCGAGCACCTCGACGGTGCGGGCGGCCGGACCGTGGCCCTCGGTGAGGTAGACGGTGTGCCAGCCGTCGGCGATCCAGCCCTTGGTGTCGGCGAGCGCGCGGGCGGTGTCGCCGCGGTAGGCCTCGGGGGCGTGCATGCCGAGCTTCAAGGTGTCCCCGCCGGCCAGGTCCGCCTCGTCGGCGGCGAAGGGGGAGACGGACCACCACATCATGCCGAGCTCGCGGGCGTGGTCGCGTACGTCGGCGATGCCGCGCAGGGAGGCGGCGCCGACGTCGATGGGGGCGTCGCCGCCGCCCGCGGTGGCCGCCCAGGAGGCCATCAGGAACTCCTGGCTGGTCGCGACCAGATCGGCGGCCCGGGTCCGGACCCGCTCGGGGTCGCAGACGACGGCCATCGCCCCGGCGGGCAGGACGTCGATCAGCAGTTCCATGTCGTCGACCAGGACCGGGGCCAGGGACTCCATGCCCTCGACGGCGATCCCCTCGGCGATCTTGTGCAGCAGCTCGCCGAGCTCGGGGTGGGCCTCGGCGAGGGCCGCGGCCCGCTCCCGTACCTGGTCGGTCAGCAGCAGCTCGCGGCAGGGCGGGGCCCACAGTCCGTGCTCGGCGACCTCCAGCGACCGCTGGTCGGCGACCTTGAAGTAACGGATCTCCTCGACCTCGTCGCCCCAGAACTCGATGCGCAGGGGGTGTTCCTCGGTGGGCGGGAACACGTCGAGGATGCCGCCGCGCACGGCGAACTCGCCGCGCTTCTCGACGAGCTCCACGCGCTGGTACGCGGCGGCCGCCAGCGCCTGGGTCACCTCGCCGAGGTCGACGCTCTGGCCCTGCCGCAGGGCCACGGGCACCAGGTCCCCGAGCCCCTTGACCTGCGGCTGGAGCACGGAGCGGATCGGCGCGACGACCACCGAGACGGGCCCGGCGGCCGGGTCGTCCTTGCTCGGGTGCGCGAGGCGGCGCAGCACGGCGATCCGGCGGCCGACGGTGTCGCTGCGCGGGCTGAGCCGTTCGTGCGGGAGCGTCTCCCAGGACGGGTAGTCCACCACCTCGTCGGGCGAGGGCAGCAGCGACCGCAGTGCGGCGGCCAGGTCCTCGGCCTCGCGCCCGGTGGCGGTGACCGCGAGGATGGTCCGCTCGGTCTGCCGGGCCAGCGCGGCGATCGCGAAGGGCCGCGCGGCGGCGGGGCCGACCAGGTCCACATGCATCCGGTTGCCGTCCCCGGCCGCGGTGACCGCCTCGGCGAGGGCGGGGTCCCGGGTGACGGCGTCGAGCAGTCCGTGCAGGCTCATGTAGAGACTTTCCATCCGGTGAAGGTCGTGAACGGGCAACGCGAAGGACCCGACACGTCGCACGGGCCGGGGGTTCCACCCTACGACGGCCTCCGCCGCCACGCGCGGGGGATTCGGGTCACCCACGGGGGTGACGGAGCCGGCGCCCGCCGAGCCGAGCGCTCACGCTCGTCACCCGGGACGAGCACATCCCCCTCTACGATGTCGACGTACTGACCGTCTGAGCTCGCCGAGGGAGCACGAGGCCGTGACGAGCGATGCGATAGCCCGCCCCGAGGCCGCGGCCGAACAGGTGCGGGGCACGCCGATTCGGGGCCGGTGGGCCGGGCCGTGGGCGGTGGCCGGCGGGCTGTTCCTCGTCTACCTTGTGCTGTCCGTCGGGCGGTTCCGGCGGATGGAGTGGGCCTCCTGGGACCTGGGGATCTTCGAGCAGGCCATCCGCGCCTACGCGCACCTCCAGGCACCCGTCGCCGATCTGAAGGGGCCCGGGGCCAACATCCTCGGGGACCACTTCTCCCCGATCATCGCGCTCATCGCCCCCGTCTACCGGCTCTTCCCCGGCCCCCTCACCCTGCTGGTCGCACAGGCCGCGCTGTTCGCGCTCTCCGCGGTGCCCGTCACCCGGGCGGCCGGACGGCTCCTCGGCCGGCCCCGCGGGCTCGCCGTCGGGATCGCGTACGGGCTGTCCTGGGGGATCCAGCGGGCCGTGGAGTTCGACTTCCACGAGATCGCCTTCGCCGTGCCCCTGCTCGCCTTCGCCCTGGAGGCGCTGCTCGACCGGCGCTGGCGGGCCGCCCTGCTGTGGGGGCTGCCCCTGATCTTCGTCAAGGAGGACCTGGGCTTCACGCTCGCCGCGCTGGCCGTGGCCGTCGCCTGGCGGGCCATGCCCACCGACCGGCGGGCCGGCTGGACCGCCCTCGGCGTCGCCGCCGGGGCCGCGGTCTTCGCCGTCCTCGTGTTCACCGTGTTCATACCGGCCTTCGCCACCGCGGGCTACGGCTACTGGGACAAGATCGACGGCGCGGGCCCCTTCGCCGGCATCGACATCAAGCTCACCACCCTGGCCTGGGTGCTGATCCCCACCTCCGGGCTGCTCGCCCTGCGCTCGCCGCTGCTGCTGGTCGCCGCCCCCACCCTCGGCTGGCGGTTCCTGTCCGGGGACGACCACTACTGGTCCACCGACTGGCACTACAGCGCGGTGCTCATGCCGGTCGTCTTCCTCGCCCTCGTCGACGCCATCGACACCGTCCGGCGCAGCGAGCGGCCCTGGCTGCGCTCGTACGCCCTCCAGCTGCCCACCGCCGTCCTCGCCGCGGGCCTCGCCCTCAGCGCGACCAGCCTGCCGACCGAGAAGCTCTCGCAGGCCCGTACGTACGAGAAGCCGGCCCGCGTCACCGCCGTCGAGGAGCTCCTCGACCGGATCCCCGACGGGGCGACGGTGGAGGCCGACACCGGGCCGCTGACCCGGCTGACCTCCCGCTGCCGGGTGCTCTGGATCGGCGGCAGCAAGGGCGTGGTCCCGGACTGGATCACCCTCGACAACACCTCCAAGTGGGTCGGCGAGGACCCGACCGCCTACGCGCACCAGCTGCATCCCGGCGCGCGGTTCACCCTGGTGGGCGAGGCGGAGGGCGTCGTCCTGATGCAGCGCGTCTGACGGCCCCGACCGCCCAGGCCCAGGCCGCGGACCCGGACCCGGACACGAAAAACACGCCGGTCCGGAACCCCCCAAGGTCCCGGACCGGCGTACCC
Source organism: Streptomyces sp. NBC_01546 (assembly GCF_045208355.1). NCBI lineage: Bacteria > Bacillati > Actinomycetota > Actinomycetes > Kitasatosporales > Streptomycetaceae > Streptomyces > Streptomyces sp. NBC_01546. Next base: position 4,881,787 of record NZ_CP109379.1, on the reverse strand, counting down.
CCGTACGGACGCGGGCCTTCCTACTCGCTCGCGATCGCGTTCAGGACGTTCATCCGCCCCGCCCGGAAGGCCGGGACCAGCGCGGCGAACAGGCCCACGAAGGCCGAGGCGGCGAACACCCCGAGGATCGTCGGCCACGGGATCTCCAGCACCTTCAGGCCCTGGAGGGCGAGGAGCTGCTGCGCGGTGGCTCCCCAGCCCATGCCCAGCCCGAGGCCGAGCAGGGCGCCGAACAGGGCGATGACCACCGACTCCAGGCGGATCATGCGGCGCAGCTGGCGGCGGGAGAGGCCGATGGCGCGCATCAGGCCGATCTCGCGGGTCCGCTCGACCACCGACAGCGCCAGGGTGTTCACGACGCCCAGGACCGCGACGATGATGGCGAGGGCGAGCAGCCCGTAGACCATGTTCAGGAGCTGGCCGACCTGGTCCTTCAGGGACTGCTTGTAGTCGGCCCGGTTGAGCACCTGGTACTGCGGATACTCCGCCAGCGCCGCCTTGACCGCCGTGTACGCGGTGTCGGACTGCCCGTCCTTCGCACCGGCCAGCAGCATGAAGGGGCGCGGCATCCGGTCGGCCGGGACGTTCGCCTCGGCGACCGCGGTGCTGATGTACTTCATGCCCTTGTCGAGGTTGCCCTCGTCGCTGGTGATCGCCGCGACCTTGAGCTTGACGGTGTTGCCGCCGGTGAAGGCGACCGCCAGCTCGTCTCCCATCTTGATGCCGTGCTTGGTGGCGTACTCCGAGCCGACCGACATGGAGTCCTTGCCGTACGCCGCCGCGTGCTCGCCGGCGATCATCTTGCGTCGGATGTCCTTGGCGTACGTCGGGTCGGTGGCGCCGAGTTCGTCCGTCTCGGTGGAGCCGTCGGGGGCGGTGAGCTTCGCCTCCACCGTGCGGTAGGTGGTGACGTGGTCGAGGTCCCGGACGGACTTCAGCGCCTGCTCGGCCTGCGGCATGACCGGCTGCTGGGTCTGCGAGGCGATCATGTAGTCCGCTCCGACCGACTGGTCGAGCTCGTCGGTGGCGGAGGCCACCATCGAGGAGCCGACCACGGACAGGCAGGCGACCAGCGCCAGGCCGATCATCAGCGCGGCGGCGGTGGCGCCGGTGCGCCGCGGGTTGCGCAGCGCGTTGCGCTCGGCGAGCCGGCCCACGGAGCCGAAGGGCCGCAGCACCACCCCGGAGAGCACCCGCACCACGCCCGCGGCGAGCAGCGGGCCGATCACGATGAAGCCGATGAGGGTGAAGACCACGCCCAGGCCCAGCCAGAGCGATCCGGGTCCGGCCTCGTCGGCGGCGGCGGCGAGGAAGAGGCCCGCGCCGCCGATGCCGGTGAGGACCAGGCCGAGGACGGCGCGGACGACGCCGGCCTTCTTGTCGCCGGGGGTGCCCGACTCGCGCAGGGCTGCCATCGGGGAGACCTTGCCGGCCCGGCGGGCCGGGACGTAGGCGGCGATGACGGTGACGACGACGCCGAGGAAGACGCCGACGACCGGGGTGGTCCAGGCGACGGTGAGGTCGTCGGTGGACAGGTGCATGCCCATCTGGCCCATGAGCTCCATGAGTCCGACGGCCAGGCCGACGCCCGCGCCGACGCCCAGGACCGAGCCGACGACTCCGAGGAGGAAGGCCTCGACGACGACGGACTTGAGCACCTGTCCGCTGTCGGCGCCGATGGCGCGCATCAGGCCGATCTCACGGGTGCGCTGGGCGACCAGCATGGAGAACGTGTTGAAGATCAGGAAGATGCCGACGAGGAAGGCGATCCCGGCGAAGCCGAGCATCACGTACTTCATGACGTCGAGGAAGGAGCCGACGTCCTTGCGGTTGGCGTCCGCGGCTTCCTTGGAGGTCTGGAGCTTGTAGGTGTCCGCGCCGACGGCGGTGGCGACGTTCCGCTTGAGCTGCTCGTCGCTCACCCCGTCCTTGGCGGTGACGTTGATGTGCGTGAAGGCACCGGGGGCGCCGAGCAGCTGCCGCTGCGCGGTGGGGGTGTCGAAGTAGACGATCGCCGCACCCGGGTTGGTGACGGTGAAGGTGGCGATACCGCTGATCTTCGCGCGGAAGTCGCCGGTGACGGCGATGGTGCGCAGTTCGTCACCGAGCCCCAGGTGGTGCTTGTCCGCGGTGTCGGCGTCGACCATCACCTCGGTGGGGCCGCGCGGGGCCTGACCCGAGGTGATCTTCATGGACTTGAGCTCGTTGTCGTTCCAGTTGCCCGCGATGGTCGGGGCACCGGTGGTCGAGCCCATGTTCTCGTTCTTGGAGTTGACGACCGTGACGGACATCGACATGACCGCGCCCTCGGCGCCCGCCACGCCCTCGGCCTTCTTGACCTGCTCTACGGCCGAGCCGTCGAGCATCTCGGGCTTCCCGCGGTCCGGGGTCTCCTCCCCGCCCTTCGCGGCCTTCGGGCTGACGGTCACGTCGGAACTGGTGACGGCGAACAGCTTGTCGAAGGTGGTGTTCATGGTGTCGGTGAACACCAGGGTCCCGCAGACGAAGGCGACGGAGAGCATGACCGCGACGGCGGAGAGCGCCATCCGTCCCTTGTGCGCGACGAAGTTGCGCCGGGAGGTCTTCAGGACGGTGTTGCTCATGACGTCCGCCCGCGCGCGTCGAAGTCCTTCATCCGGTCCAGGACCTGCTCGGCGGTGGGCCCGTACATCTCGTCGACGATCCGGCCGTCGGCGAGGAAGATGACGCGGTCCGCGTAGGAGGCGGCGACCGGGTCGTGGGTGACCATGACGATGGTCTGGCCGAGTTCGTCCACGGAGCGGCGCAGAAAGCCCAGGACCTCGGCGCCGGCCCGGGAGTCCAGGTTTCCGGTGGGCTCGTCGCCGAAGATGATCTGCGGGCGGGCGGCGAGGGCGCGGGCGACCGCCACGCGCTGCTGCTGACCGCCGGAGAGCTCGGTGGGGCGGTGCTTGAGGCGGCCGGCGAGGCCGACGGTCTCCACGACCCGGTTCAGCCACTCGGCGTCGGGCTTGCGGCCCGCGATGTCCATGGGGAGCGTGATGTTCTCCAGGGCGTTGAGCGTGGGCAGCAGGTTGAAGGCCTGGAAGATGAAGCCGATCCGGTCGCGGCGCAGCTGCGTGAGCTTCTTGTCCTTCAGCCCGGTGATCTCGGTGTCGTCGAGGTGGATCTGCCCGCTGGTCACGGTGTCGAGACCGGCGAGGCAGTGCATCAGCGTGGACTTGCCGGAGCCCGAGGGGCCCATGATCGCGGTGAACTGGCCGCGGTGGATGTCCACGTCCACGTCATCCAGGGCGACGACCCGCGTCTCACCGGAGCCGTAGGCCTTGACGACCTTCCGCGCCCGGGCCGCGACGGCTGCATGCCCTCCAGTACCCCCGTGCCTGGTTTCGGTCATAGCCGTTGTCACGGTCTTTCTCCTTCTCGGTCTGCCGGGCGGTGTGCGTTCGTCGCCGCGTTCGAAGTCTGTTGCGGACCGGGCTCCGGCGCGCTGGTGCCCATCGCCGTATCCACCCGGGGGTTAACCCCACCCCCGGGGCTTGCGGCCCCATGTGAACCAGTTAAGGACCCGCCGGAACCTTCCTCCTCCTCCGCCGGGACGAATGACCCCTGGGCCGTTGTGCGGAGCCTCCCCTAGGGGTTCTCCACCCTTCGGCGGACCTGACATGGGGGATACCGGCGCATGCGGCAGCGGTGAGAAGGTGTTCCCCGCGAGTACGTGCAGGGGGAAGGAATCTCGGTGGGGACAGCGGAGAGCACGGAAGGAAGTCCGGACGGCATACCCGCGGGCACCGCGTCGGGCACGGGGCCCGCGCCGAAACCGGGCCGGCCACCCGCCGCCGTGGTGGCCTCGCTGATGCTGGGCATGGCGCTCGCCGCCCTCGAGGGCACCATCGTCTCCACCGCCGTCCCCCAGATCGTGGGCGACATCGGCGGGTTCGCCGTTTTCTCCTGGCTCTTCTCCGGCTATCTGCTCGCCGTCACGGTCACCCTGCCCGTCTACGGGAAGCTGTCCGACACCTTCGGCCGCAAGCCCGTGCTGCTCTTCGGCATCGGCCTGTTCGTCGTCGGCTCGCTGCTGTGCGCGCTCGCCTGGAACATGGCCGCCCTGATCGCCTTCCGGATCGTCCAGGGCCTGGGCGGCGGCGCCCTCCAGGGCACGGTCCAGACCCTGGCCGCCGATCTGTATCCGCTCAAGGACCGCCCGAGGATCCAGGCCCGGATGTCCACCGTGTGGGCCACCTCGGCCGTGGCCGGCCCGGCGCTCGGCGGGCTGCTCGCCTCGTACGCCCACTGGCGCTGGATCTTCCTGATCAACCTGCCGCTGGGCGCCCTCGCCCTGTGGATGATCAGCCGTCACCTGAAGGAGCCCGTACGGTCCCCCGCGCGCCGCGGCCCGGTCGACTGGGCGGGGGCACTGTCGATCTTCGCCTGCGGCGGGCTGCTGCTCTTCGCGCTCGTCCAGGGCGGGGTCGCCTGGCCCTGGCTGTCCGCGCCCTCGCTGGGACTGCTCGGCGCGAGCGCGGTGCTGGCCGCGGTGGTGGTCCGGGTGGAACGCCGGGCCGAGGAACCGATCCTGCCGGGCTGGGTGTGGCGCCGGCGCACCATCGCCGCCGTCAACCTCGCCATGGGGGCGCTCGGCCTGCTGATGGTCGCCCCGATGGTGTTCATGCCGACGTACGCCCAGTCCGTGCTCGGCCTCGGGCCCGTCGGCGCCGGGCTGGTCATGTCCGTGATGACCCTGAGCTGGCCCATCACCGCCGCCCTCAGCCAGCACGTCTACCGGCGGATCGGATTCAGGAGGACCGCGGCCGTCGGCATGGGCCTGGCCGCGGTGATCCTGTACTCCTTCACCCTGCTCCCGTATCCCGCCCGGCCCTGGCAGCCCGCGCTGATCATGCTGCTGCTGGGCGGCGCCCTCGGCCTCTTCCAGCTCCCGCTGATCGTCGGGGTCCAGTCCACCGTCGGCTGGGCGGAGCGGGGAACGGCGACCGCCTCGGTGCTGTTCTCCCGCCAGGTCGGCCAGAGCATCGGCGCGGCCCTGCTGGCCGCCGTCGCCAACGCCACCATCGCCGCCCGCCTGATCGACGCCCCCGTGTCCGGACTGCCGACCGCCCTGGACGACGTGACGAAGGCCCTGGACCAGCCGGGCCTGCTCTCCCAGGCGGCCGCCGACTACCTGCGCGAGGCCGTGGCCGCCGCCGTGGACCACATCTTCCTCGGCGCGACGGGCGCGGCCGTGGCCTCCCTGCTGGTGCTGCTGCTGATGGCGCCGCGCAGGTTCCCGGTGCTGCCGGAGCACGTGGAGGAGCAACAGGCCTGACCGGGCCGCGACTTGTCATGCTCCGGGTCAACGGGTTAAGTCGGACCCACAACCGTTTCCGGGGGGACGACGCATGGCTTCCGCATTTCTCGCACTGCTGTTACTCGCCGCACTGGCCGGGCCGCCCGCCCGGCGGCTCCACCACCACCCGGCCTTCATCACCGGCCGCGACGGCAGGCTCTCCACCTCCACGGCACTGGCCCTGGCCTGGACCGTGATCCTGGTCTGGCTGCTGCTCACCACCCTCGGCTACGGACTCGCCGCGGGCGGGGGCGTCGGCTGGTTCCGGGGCGAGCACGGCCCGCTGTCCTCGCTGACGACCGTGTACCTGCCGCTGCTCGGGGGCCCGTACGTGGCCATGATCGCGGCGAAGACGGTGGTCGGCATGCGCGTCGAGAACGGCAGCATGGCCAAACCGGCCGCGAAGCCTGCGGCGTCGGGACGGCGGCCGCTGCGGGAGCTCATCGCGAACGACGGCGGGCGCACGGACCTGGTCGACCTCCAGTACGTCGCGCTGAGCGCGGTCACGATGCTCTACGTCGTCCTGTTCTTCCTCTCGGACGTCGGCGCCGGGCTCCCCGACCTGCCCTCCGAGATCTGGGCGCTGACGGGCGCCCCGGCGGGGGCGTACCTGGTGAACAAGATGGCCGTCCGCCCGAACCCGGTGATCACGGACGTCACCGTCTCCGACGGCCGGCTCACGGTGGAGGGGGGCGGCTTCACCACGCCCGTCCTCACCGTGAACGACTCCCCCGTCCCGGCGGAACCCGATCCCCTGACCGGCGCCCTGACGGCCCCGCTCCCGGCCTCGGTCACTCCCCCGTTCACGGTGGTCGTCACGGCCCGCGGCCTGCGCAGCGACCCGTACCGGTACGAGGCCTCCCAGGCTTCCTAGACCTCCTGGGCCTCCTGGGCCGTGTCCGCCTTGTGGCGGGCGTAGTACCGGGCCACCCGGGCCCGGTTGCCGCAGACCGCCGCCACGCACCAGCGGCGCCGCGGGTGCGCCGGAAGGAACATCAGGACGCAGTCCTCCGCCTCGCAGGCGCGGACCGAGGTGACCCGGGGGTCCGTCAGGAACTCCGCGACCGCCTCGGCCAGTTCGGCCGCGAGCCGCCGCGCCGGGGCCGCCGCGCGCTGCGGGGCGGCGGTGAGCCCCGCCTCCGCGCTCCAGGCCAGCTCCAGGCGGGCGGGCGCCGCGGCCAGGGCCTCGTTCAACGCGCGCAGCGCCTCGCGCGGCGGCCGCTCCCCGTCCCGTACGGCCGCGAGCGCCGCACGCACGGCCTCCCGCACGGCCCGTACGGCGGCCACCTCGGCCGCACCCGGCTCCGCGACCGGGGTCAGCCGCCCGGCCTGCTCGGCCAGCCACCGCGCGAGATCCGCCGGCGCGGCGACGAGGTCGCCCTCGGCGGTCACGGTGTTCAGGAGATCCAGGGCGAGGGGCTCGCCGGTCAGCGGAAAAGTCATGCGACTAATGCTACCTGAAACACTTGACCCATTAGGGATCTTGGAGCGAAACTAATGCCACCAAGCCACCAGGAGGCATGTGATGATCACGTCCGTTCAGCACCGCACCGTCGACGTGGACGGTGTACGCGTCGCCTACCGCGAGAGCGGCCCCGCCGACGGCCCCGTCCTGCTGCTCCTCCACGGCTTCCCCACCGCCTCGCACCAGTTCGCCCGTCTGATGGACGCGCTCGGGGACACGCGGTACCGCCTGATCGCCCCCGACTACCCCGGTTTCGGCCGCACCGAGGCCCCGGAAGGGTTCACGTACACCTTCGACCGGCTCGCCGACATCGTGGAGGGCTTCACCGACGCCCTCCGCCTGGACCGCTACGCCCTGTACGTCTTCGACTTCGGCGCCCCGGTCGGGCTGCGGCTCGCCACCCGGCGGCCGGACCGCGTGACCGGCCTGATCGTCCAGAACGGCAACGCGTACGAGGAGGGCCTCTCGGAGGCGGCCCGCGAGTTCGCCGGGCTGCGGCGCGAGGTGCCGGGCGACGAGGACCGGATCCGGGGCCTGTTCACCGTGGAGGGGACCCGCTTCCAGTACGAGACCGGGGTCGCGGACCCCTCCCTGATCTCCCCGGACGGCTGGACGCTCGACGTCCACTACCTCGGGCTGCCCGGGCGTGCGGACGCCCAGGCCGATCTCGCCTTCGACTACGCCTCGAACTTCGGCCACTACCCGGCCTGGCAGGCCTGGCTGCGCACGGCGCGGCCGCCGGTCCTGGTCGTCTGGGGCGCCGGCGATCCCTTCTTCACCCCGGCGGGTGCGAAGGCCTACCTCCAGGACGTCCCGGAGGCCGCCGTCCACGTCTTCGACGGCGCGGGCCACTTCGCCCTGGAGTCCCACCTCCCGGCCATCGCCCCCCTGATCGCGACGTTCCTCGCCGAACTCCCGTAAAACGCCGGCGGAGCCAGGTCAGCCCTCGGCGGGCGCACGACCGGTCAGGGCGGCCAGGCTCGAGCGGACGTGGTTCATGTGCGCCCGCATCTCCTCCTCCGCCTCCGCGTGCTCCCGCAGGATCCGCTCCGTCTCCCGCCCCGCCCGCTCCTCCGCCACCCGCGCCTCCGCGACCAGCTCGGCGGCCAGCGCCTCCGCGTCCTCCTGGCCGTGCCGCGCCGCCTCCTCCGCCTCCGCGAAGCCCCGGCGGGCCTCGGCCAGGCGGGCCTCGGCGTACCGTTCCAGCTCCGCGTGGCGCGCCTCCAGTTCAGCCTCCCGCGCCTGCAGCTCCCGCTCGGCCGCCTCCCACCGCTCCAGCTGCTCCTGCTCGCGCTCCGCCAGCAGCGCCTCCGACCGCCGCCGCGTCTCCGCCAGCCTCGCCTGCGCCTCCGACCGCCACCCCTGCGCGTCGTCCCGCGCCTCCGCCCGCGCGTCGTCCGCCTCCCGCTGCGCCCGCAACAGCCCCTGCCGGGCCCGGACGTCGGTCTGTTCGCGCACCGCCTCCGCGTCCAGGCGCGCCAGCTCCGCCACCCGCTCCGCGTGCGCCTCGGCCGCGCCGATCGCCTCGGCCGCGTCCACCCGCGCGTCGGCCCGCAGGACGTCCGCCTCCTCCTGCGCCAGCAGCAGGATCCGGCGGGCGCGCTCGCTCAGGTCCTCGTAGGTCTGCGGTGCCAGCGCGGACACGGCCTCGCGCAGCCGCGCCGCCTCCCCCTCCATCTGCTTCCCCAGGACGGTCAGCCGTGCCACCCGCTCCCAGGCCTCGTCACGGCTGCCGGACAGCCGGGCGAGATACCGGTCGACCTCGTCCGTGCGGTAGCCGCGGCCGCGCACAGTCGCAATGGGTGCACTCATCCTGGAAGCGCCTCTCTCGCGGGGATTCCTGTCAAGGATGCGTCATTTGGCCCCAGAAGCCGGAATGGCCGGGCCGAGACCCCGTTCGAGGGTCTCGGCCCGGCCATTCAACCGATCATCCGATCAGAGCAGTCCGTCCCACATCTGCTCCAGCAGCACCGACCACCAGCTCTCCGGCGAGGCCAGTGCCGCGCTGTCGAGCCCGGCCAGATTCGCCTGGAAATCGACGGTCCAGCGCCCCGCCTGTTCCGGCGTCAGGTGCTGTCGCAGCCGCCACATGTGACCCAGCATCGCGAGGGACCGTACGAACTGCGGCAGGCTCGAGTTCACGAACTGCGGGGGTACCGGAGCACCGCCCGGACCGCCCTCCACCGGCACGGCCACGATGTTCGCGGTGCCGTACTGCACGCACAGCGCCTTGCCGAAGTCGCTGCCGACGACGAGGTACGACCCCGCGTCCGACGCCGGCTGCACCTGCCGCTGCGCGGCCAGCTCGGCCAGCGTCGGCACCGGCTGGCCCGGCACCGCCTGCGCCCAGAAGAACGGCCCGAAGTCGACGGGCAGGCCCGACCACATCAGCGTCTGCGCCACGATCTCCGGCACGCCCTGGCGGGACACCGCCCGCTGGTCGAAGCGGAACACGCCCTGCGGGCCGAACGCCCCCGCCAGCTCCTGCGCGATCGCGTCCAGCGGGATCGCGGGCTGCAGCGGGACCTGCGGCAGGGGCGCCCGTACCGGCGCGGGGCGCGCCGGGCCGTCCGCCACCTGGTGCAGCTCGCCCTGATGGGTGAGCAGATGGCGCATGCCCTGCTGACGGCCCGCGTGGTCCTTGCCGTACGGAGCCACGCTGGTGATCCGCACCTGCGGCCAGGTCTCCCGGATCATCCGGGCGCAGTAACCGCCGGGCAGTTCACAGGACTCCAGCTCGGTGTGCAGCTCCAGCACCTGCTGCGGCGGCACGTTCATGGCGCGCAGCTCGTGCAGGATCTGCCACTCGGGGTGCGGGGTACCGGGCGCGGAACGGCGGATGAGCTGCTGCTCGGAGCCGTCGTGAGCGCGGTAGCGGAGCACGGCCTGGTAGCCGGGGCCGACCGTGGGCACGCCGGTGGGCGCCGGAGGCTGCGGCTGCGGCGCCGGAGCGACCGGTGCGCCCGGCGGGCCGGGGGGCGCGGGCGGCTGGCCCGTCACGGCCGGACCGGCCAGCATCGTCGCGGCGTGGTGCGCTCCGCCACCGGGAGCCCCGGCGGACCGGGCGGCGCCGGGGCTGACCGGTCACGGCGGGACCGGCCAGCATGGTGGCGGCGTGGTCGAGCCCACCACCGGGAGCGCCTGGAGCACCGGGCGGACCCGGCGGACCGGGAGGCTGCGGCGCCCCGGCACCCGGAGCACCGGGCGGACCGGGAGGCGCCGGCGGCTGACCCGTCACGGCCGGACCCGCCAGCATCGTCGCGGCATGGTCCAGCCCACGCCCGAGCGACCCGGGAGCCCCGGGCGGACCCGGCGGACCGGGAGGCTGCGGCGCCCCGGCACCCGGAGCACCGGGCGGACCGGGAGGCGCCGGCGGCTGACCGGTCACGGCCGGACCCGCCAGCATCGTCGCGGCATGGTCGAGCCCACGCCCGAGCGACCCGGGAGCCCCGGGCGGACCCGGCGGTTGGCCCGCACCGGGCGTCTGCCCGGCCGGCCGGGAGACCTGGGCCTTGCTCGTCGGCGCGTCGGCGATGGAGCCCGCATCCGGAGCCAGCGCCGGTACGACCGCGGTCCGCGGCAGCTGGCTGCCGCCCGGCATCAGCGTGGTCTTCGCCTCCGGAGCCACCGCGGACGGCGGCGCCTCCTCCAGGTCCGACCCGGACAGCGGCGGCGCGAACACGGTCGCGGGCAGCGGTACGGACGCGTCGTCCGTACCGGAGTTCACATCGGTCCCGGCCCACGGCGTGGACCCGGCCGGCACCCCGTCGTTGGCGGTCGGCTCGTACGGGATCTCGCCCCCGCGCCGCAGCGGCACCGCGTCCACGGGCGCCGGGGCCGGAGCAGCAGCCGGAGCGGGCGCGGCGTCGGCCGGCTCCACCGGAGCGGGAGCCGCAACCTGAGCAGGAGCCGGAGCCGGGGCAGCCGGAGCCGCGGCGGGCGGGATCCCCGCCCGGTCCGCGGCCTCCTGCAGCCACTCCGGCGGGCTCAGCATGAACGAGGTCTGCTCCGAGTCGATCCGCGGCGGCGGAACCGAAGCTTCCGAAGCCGTCGAGGCAGCCGCGGCCCCGTACTCCTCCTCGTACCGGCGGATCACCTCACCCACCGGCAGCCCCGGCCACAGCGTCACCTCCCCGCTGTCCCGCGCGATGACCAGCCGCTGCCGGCCGCCACCGGAGACCGGACCGGCCGCGCGGTCCTCCGCCCACACCACGAACCCGAGCCCGAACTCCCGTACCCGCACCTCCCGGTGCTGGTACGCGGGGACGTCGCCGTTGATCCATTCCTCGGCGCGCTCCTGCGCCTGCGCAAATGTCACCACCGCGCCATCACCCCTCAACCGAACCGGCATGTGGCGGAACCGTCCCCGCCACGGGAACCGAGCGTGCGAATCCGCCGTCCACCATCAGACCGGCCACCGTCTCCAGCTCCGGCGGGTTGCCCGCCAACCGCTCCAGAAAGGCGTCGAAATCACCGCCGCACGGCAGCAACAGCCGCTCCACGCGCTCCTGCACCGACCAGCCGTCCTGGTCGCGCGCATCGTCGTACGGGGAGAACCACATCGAACCGATGCCCTCTCCCTTGACCTTCAGGGCGAGCAGTCCGCCCTGTACGAAGGCCACGCACAGGTAGTCCTTCGTCAGGTGATCCCGCAGACACTTGTTGACGTAGACGAGGTCGTTGACCGCCGCCTCCTCACGCACCGTGAAGAACGGCTGGTCCACGAGCAGGCCGAGGTCCACGTCCAGCCCCGCGCCGACCGGCGCGCAGCCGCCAGCGGCCTTGAGGAACGAGCGGTACGCCTCCGGCAGCCGGTAGCCGAGGTCCTCCTCGACCCCCTGCACCTGTTCCTCGGAGACCGACACCACGGACTTCGGCAGCCCCAGGTGCGCCGGGCGCACCTCCTGCAACGGCCGCGTCCCGCGCTTCCCGTGGTCCACCGGCGCCGTCGCCAGCCCCGCGTGGTGCCTCAGCAGCGCCTTCACCTCGACCGGGACCAGCTCCATGCGCCGCGAACCCGCGACGTGGTGCCAGGTCCAGCCGTGCGGGGTCGCCACCGGGCCGACCGTGTCCCACAGTTCGTGCCCGGCCGCCTGCATCGCCGCGTTCGCGGAGACGCAGTCCGTCAGCCGCAGCTCGTCCACGCCGAAGCCCTCCGGCGGCTCTGCGATCTCCACCGCCGCACGCGCGTACGCGGAGAAGTCCGGATGCCCGTTGCCGTCCATCCGCACTCCGTGGGGATGCCGAGCGGCCCGGACCGGGTCCGGGAAATGCACGACCTGCCCCGAATAAGCGGCGTTGGGTGGCGCGGCCTGCTGCCCGAGCCGACCTGTCGTCATGGCGGTAGCCCCCTGCTGGATCTGGCTGGTTCACCACAGCCTATGCGCTGGGGCAAGAGGCTCAGCCGCGCACGACCCGCACGCCCGGCCGGTGGCCGGGAACATCCGAATTGATACGAATATTCGACCCCGCTTCCGCATGACAGGTGACATTTGACAGGCTGTCCCCGCGGCACGGGGGCGTGCCCGACAGCGGCCACCACCGCCGCCACGGGAGGGAAAGCACGACCATGCAGAACACGGCAACACGCACAGATCCGGGCGATGCCACCCCGGGAGGCCAGGCGGGCCCGGCAAGCCCGGAAACCTCCGGACCGTCAGGAACCGCTCCCGAAGCGGGCGGCCCGGCAGGCGACCCCCGCCTGCGCTGGAGCAGCACCGACGGCCGCCCGGCCGTGCCCGTCCTGCGCTTCCGCCGCGACGGCATCCTCCCCACCGTCGCCGCCGCCCTCTCCGTACGCGGCGAAACCCTGACCGGCACCGCCGGCAAGGCCGACCAGCCGCCCGTGCTCCACCCTCTCGTACAGGACTTCCTCGACACGCTGACCAGCGGCCAGCGCGAACGTTTCACCGGCCGATGTCCGGAGGCGATCCTGCTCTCCCGTCACCTGGCCGCCGTGGAGGGCGCCCGCTCCCGGCGCGCCTCCCGCAAGCCCCTCTCCCCGAGCGAAGCCCGCCGCTCCCTCAAGCACGCGAAGATCACCGCCCGGCGCATCCGCGAGGACGGCGACCCCCTCCACGGCAGCTACGCACCCCCCTGCCGGTCCTGCGACGCACTCCTCGCCCACTTCGGCGTACGCCCCGTCGACCTCACCCCCTCCGAGTAGCCATGACCACCGCCTCAGCCTCCTACGACCGCTCCTCGGCGACCCGCTTCCCCGTCGCCGTGGACTCCGCCCTGCGCACCGCCGGCTGGGAGCCCGGCCGCTGGGACATCAAGCAGGCCGAGTTCTGGGCCGACGCGCTCCGCGACCACACCACTCCCGCCGGGCACCGGCACACCGTGTTCCCCGCCGCCGTGGAGGCCTGGGCCGAATTCGGCGGCCTCACGGTCGGCGCGCCCGGCCCCGGCCGGCAGATAGCGCCCGTCACGGTCCGGCTCGACCCGCTGACCGGCCTGCACCTGGCCCGCACCTTCGCCGACCTGGGCCGCGCCCTGTCCACGCAGCTCTGCCCCCTCGGCGTCGAGGCCGACGGAGGCTCGCACCTGGCCCTCGACCGCGAAGGCCGCGTGTACGGCATCGACCACACGGGCGACTGGTACCTCGGCGCGGGCATCGACGAGGCCCTGACCCTGCTCCTCACCGGCCTCCAGCCGACCCGCCTGACCACCGGCTGAGGGCCGGGCGGCCGGGCGGCTAACCGGCGGGGAGCACCGCCGACACCTTGAAGCCGCCCCCGTCGGTCGGCCCGGACACGAACACCCCGCCCAGCCCCAGCACGCGCTCCCGCATCCCGACCAGCCCGTTGCCCCCGCTCGGCAGGCCGGGCTCGGCGGCCTTCCCGTCGCAGGGCCCGTTCTCCACCTGCATGGCCACCTCCCCGTCCCGGTGCGCGAGCCGTACCGTCACCCGCGCGCCGGGAGCGTGCTTGTGGCAGTTGGTGAGCGCCTCCTGCACCACCCGGTACGCGGTCTGCTCCACCTCCGCCGCGTACGCCGCCCCCTCGCCGTGCACCAGCATCTCCACGGCCATCCCGGCCGCCCTCGACTGCCCGACCAGCGCCTCCAGCTCCTCGAGCGAGGGCCCGTCGTCGAAGCTCCCCACGTGGGGGTACCCAGCGGTAGCCGCGGGAGCCACCAGTGCGGCGGCCAGCGCGGCGGGCCTCGCCGGCTTCTCGGCGGCCCTGAGCACGCCGAGCATCTCCCGCAGCTCCGTCAGCGCCTGCCGGCCCATGTCCCCCACCAGGGCGGCGTTCTTCGCGGCCCGCGCCGGGTCCTTGGCCGCGATCGCCTCCAGCGCGGCCGCGTGCACCACCATCAGGGACACCCGGTGCGCCACGACGTCGTGCATCTCCCGCGCGATCCGGGTGCGCTCCTCCTTACGGGCCCACTCGGCCCGCTCCTCGGCCCGGTCCGCCAGCAGCGACAGCTCCCGCTCCAGCGAGTCCGCCCGTTCCTGGAGGCTCTCCATCAGCCGTCGCCGGGCCCCGATGTACAGCCCGAACAGCACCGGCGGCACGGTCAGCGCCACCGCCACGAAGACGGACAGCGAGATCACCAGCGTCTGCTCGTCCGCGTCCCCCCGGGTGCGCAGGTACATCACGACGAAGGTCGCGACCAGCGACATCGAGGCCAGCGTGCCGGTGATCCGCCGGGGCACCTCCGAGGAGGCCAGCGTGTACAGGCCCACCACCCCGAGCAGGAACCCCATCGCGGCGGGCGCCACGGCGATCCCGACCAGCACCACGGCGATCGGCCAGCGCCGCCGCACCAGGAGCACGGCCCCCACCAGGAACCCGAACAGCACCCCGGCCGCAACGGGCACCCCGGCCTCGCGCGCGAAGGCCACGCCCTCCCACGCACACTCGACGGCGGACAGCCCGCCGAGCACCACATCCCCCACGAAGTCCCGCCTGCGCCCCCACCACAACGGCGGCCCAGCGCGGCCTTCCACATCCCCCGTACTGGTCATGCCGTCCAGCGTACGGGCGGCCCTCTCGGCCGCCCCGTGAATTCCCGACGCCGAAACGGCGGGGACGAGTACCGTCGCGGTGAGGGCAGGTGGTACGGCATAGTAGGGACGGCCAGCTTGATCGGCATCGCGAAATGTCCGATTGAGCCTGACTTGCTATCCCCTGTGGTGTAATTGGCAGCACTGAGGCTTTTGGTGCCTTATGTTCGGGTTCGAGTCCTGACAGGGGAGCTTCGCAGACATTCGGGTCCTGACCTCCGGTCGGGACCCGCGTTCGTTTGGGGGCATTGGGCCCCCGGTATCCTTCACGGGTCCACCCCCGAAGCCGAAGGGCATCCCCGTGAGCGCCAACCGCCCGGCAGCCGTCGTCGTACTCGCAGCGGGTGAAGGCACCCGCATGAAGTCGGCCACTCCCAAGGTTCTGCACGAGATCTCCGGGCGCTCGCTCGTCGGTCACGTCGTCGCCGCCTCCCGTGAGCTGGACCCCGCCCACCTCGTCGTGGTCGTCGGGCACGCCCGCGAGCAGGTCACCGCACACCTCGCCGCGATCGACGCCGGTGTGCGCACGGCCGTCCAGTACGAGCAGAACGGCACCGGGCACGCCGTCCGGATGGCCCTCGAAGAGCTCGGCGGGGTCGTCGGCGGCACCGTGATCGTCGTCTGCGGCGACACCCCGCTGCTGACCGGCGAGACCCTCGAGCAGCTCGCGGCGACCCACGAGGCCGACGGCAACGCCGTCACCGTGCTCACCGCCGAGGTGCCGGACTCCACTGGCTACGGGCGGATCGTGCGCGACGCCGGCGGCGCCGTGACGGCCATCGTCGAGCACAAGGACGCCACCGACTCCCAGCGCGCCATCCGCGAGATCAACTCCGGCGTCTTCGCCTTCGACGGCGCCCTGCTCGCCGACGCCCTCGGCAAGGTGCGCACCGACAACAGCCAGGGCGAGGAGTACCTCACCGACGTGCTGGGAATCCTGCGCGAGGCCGGCCACCGGGTCGGCGCGGCCGTCGGCAGCGACCACCGCCAGATCCTCGGGATCAACAACCGCGTCCAGCTCGCCGAGGCCCGCGCCCTGCTGAACGCGCGGCTGCTGGAACAGGCCATGCTCGCGGGCGTGACGGTCGTCGACCCCGCCAGCACGTTCGTGGACGTCACCGTCACCTTCGGACAGGACGCCCTGATCCACCCGGGGACGCAGCTCCTCGGTGCCACCCACGTCGCCGAAGGGGCCGAGGTCGGCCCCAACACCCGCCTGAAGGACACCCGGGTGGGCGCGGGGGCACGGGTGGACAACACGGTGGCCGACGGCGCGGTGATCGGCGACTCGGCGTCCGTGGGCCCGTTCGCGTACCTGCGCCCCGGCACGGTCCTCGGCGCGAAGGCCAAGGCCGGCACGTACGTCGAGATGAAGAACGCGACGATCGGCGAGGGCACCAAGGTGCCCCACCTGTCGTACGTGGGCGACGCGACGATCGGCGAGTACACCAACATCGGCGCGGCGAGCGTCTTCGTGAACTACGACGGTGAACACAAGCACCACACCACCGTCGGCTCGCACTGCAAGACGGGCTCGGACAACATGTTTGTGGCGCCCGTCACCATCGGGGACGGGGCCTACACGGCCGCCGGGTCCGTGATCACGAAGGACGTACCGCCCGGTGCGCTGGCCGTGGCCCGTGGCCAGCAGCGGAATATCGAGGGCTGGGTGGCCCGCAAGCGTCCGGGAAGCGCTGCCGCGACGGCGGCTCAGTCGGCGGTCCAGGTGGACTCCGACAGCCGTTGAGGTGAACTGACCGGAAACGGGTACGTCAGGGACGGCGTACCGTGATAGGTGCACGCAATTCGGCTGGCTCACCGTGTGCGGGACGGACGCACACGGGGGCGAGCAGCTTTCAACACGTCTGAGGAGACAGTGCTGTGACCGGGATCAAGACGACCGGCGAGAAGAAGCTGATGCTCTTCTCCGGCCGCGCCCACCCCGAGCTGGCCGAGGAGGTCGCGCACCAGCTGGGAGTCGGCCTCGTGCCGACCAAGGCTTTCGACTTCGCGAACGGTGAGATCTACGTCCGCTTCCAGGAGTCGGCTCGTGGCGCGGACTGCTTCCTGATCCAGAGCCACACGGCTCCGATCAACAAGTGGATCATGGAGCAGCTGATCATGATCGACGCGCTCAAGCGCGCGTCGGCACGCTCCATCACCGTGATCGTCCCGTCCTACGGGTACGCCCGCCAGGACAAGAAGCACAAGGGCCGCGAGCCGATCTCGGCCCGCCTGGTCGCCGATCTGCTGAAGACCGCGGGTGCGGACCGCATCCTCACGGTCGACCTGCACACGGACCAGATCCAGGGCTTCTTCGACGGCCCGGTCGACCACCTCTCGGCCCTGTCGGTCCTCGCGGACTACGTCGGCGCCAAGGTGGACCGCTCCAAGCTGACGATCGTCTCCCCGGACGCCGGCCGCGTGCGCGTGGCCGACCGCTGGTGCGACCGTCTGGACGCGCCGCTGGCGATCGTGCACAAGCGCCGCGACAAGGACGTCGCCAACCAGGTGACCGTCCACGAGGTCGTCGGTGAGGTCCGGGGCCGCGTCTGCGTCCTGGTCGACGACATGATCGACACCGGTGGCACCATCTGCGCCGCCGCCGACGCGCTGTTCGCGCACGGCGCGGAGGACGTCATCGTGACGGCCACGCACGGCATCCTGTCGGGCCCGGCCGCCGACCGCCTGAAGAACTCCAAGGTCAGCGAGTTCGTCTTCACGAACACCCTGCCGGACCCGTCCGACCTGGAGCTCGACAAGATCACGGTGCTGTCGATCGCCCCGATGATCGCGCGCGCCGTGCGCGAGGTCTTCGAAGACGGCTCGGTCACCAGCCTGTTCGAAGAGCAGCAGTAGAAGAGCAGCGGTAAGCGTCACAGTAGATCGTTTTGAAGGGCGGCCTCCCCGCCGGGTAGACTCATCGAGTTGCTCGGCGAGGGAGGCCGCACTTTCATGTGCGGGCACTCCGTTATCGACGCGCTCTTCGTAGCAGGCCGTTCCGGCCGGGTGACTGTCGTCCATTTCCGTCACCCCACGAGGAGTGAGCATGTCCGAGATCAAGCTTTCCGCCAAGGTCCGCACCGAGTTCGGCAAGGGCTCTGCCCGTCAGGCCCGTCGTGACGCCCTGACCCCCGCCGTCATCTACGGCCACGGCACCGACCCGAAGCACGTCAACGTCGACGCCCACGCCCTGCAGCTTGCGCTTCGTACCCCGAACGTCCTGATCTCCCTGGACATCGCGGGCGAGGGCAACGAGCTGGTCATCCCGAAGGCCGTGCAGAAGCACCCGCTGAAGCGCTCGATCTCCCACGTCGACTTCCTGATCGTCAAGAAGGGCGAGAAGGTCACCGTCGACGTCGCGATCGTCACCGAGGGCGAGCTGGCCGTCGGCGGCAACATGCTGGAGACCCTCCAGAACACCATCTCCGTCGAGGCCGAGGCCACCCACATCCCGACCGAGGTCACCGTCTCCATCGCGGGCCTCGAGGCCGGCGCCACCATCCACGCCAAGGACCTGGTCCTCCCGGCGGGCACCACCCTGGCCGTCGACGGCGACATCGCCGTCCTGCAGGTCGTGGCCCCGCAGGCCGAGGAGCCGGCCGCCGAGGCCGCCGAGGGCACCGAGGCCTGAGCCTCGCCCTTCCCCCTCAGCAGTTGCTGACCGACCGCCGTCCGGCTCCACTGGAGCGGGACGGCGGTCGTCTTCGTATACGGGCTTAAGGAGCTTTTGATGTCGGACGACGCGGCGCCCTGGCTGATCGTCGGCCTCGGCAACCCGGGACCGGAGTACGCGGGCAACCGCCACAACATCGGATTCATGGTGGCCGACCTGCTGGCGGACCGGATCCGGGGGAAGTTCAAGGCGCACAAGGCCCGGGCCCAGGTGGTCGAGGGCCGCATGGGCCCGCCGGGACCGGCCAACCGCCGGGTGGTCCTGGCCAAGCCGATGACGTACATGAACCTGTCCGGCGGCCCGGTGACGGCGCTGCGCGACTTCTACAAGGTTCCGCTCGACCGGATCGTCGCGATCCACGACGAGCTGGACATCGACTACCCGACGCTGCGGCTGAAGCTGGGCGGCGGGGACAACGGCCACAACGGGCTGAAGTCGATGACGAAGTCGATGGGTCCGGACTACCACCGCGTGCGCTGCGGCATCGGCCGGCCGCCGGGCCGGATGCAGGTCGCGGACTTCGTGCTGAAGGACTTCTCCTCCACCGAACGCAAGGAGCTGGACTGGTTCGTGGACCGGGCCGCCGACTCGGTGGAGTGCCTGATCCAGGAGGGCCTGGAGCGCGCGCAGTCGGCCTACAACTCGTAGTCGGTCAGAGGCTGACGGACACGTCCGGCTCCGGAATCCGTGTCCGTCATCCCGAAGGGTGACGGACACGGATACCGGGGCTCGGTGTCAGCCGGTGTTGCGCAGGCCCGCGGCCACGCCGTTGACCGTGAGCAGCAGGGCGCGGGCGAGCAGCGGGTCCGCGTCCTCGCCGCGGGCGGCCGCGGCGCGCTGACGGGCCAGCAGCGAGACCTGGAGGTAGGAGATCGGGTCCAGGTAGGCGTCGCGGACGGCGAAGGTCTGCTGGAGCACCGGGTTGGAGTCCAGGAGCTTCTCGCCGCCGGTGATGCGCAGGACCTCGCGGACGGTCAGCTCGTGCTCGGCCTCGATGCGGGCGAAGACGTGCTTGAGGTCGTCGGGTACGAGGGTGTCGACGTAGTGGCGGGCGATCCGCAGGTCCGTCTTGGCCAGCGTCATCTCGACGTTGGACAGGAAGTTGCGGAAGAAGTGCCAGCGCTCGCCCATCTCGGTGAGGACGCCGTCCTGGCCGGCCTCGCGCAGGGCCTTGAGGCCCGAGCCGACCCCGTACCAGCCGGGGACGATCTGGCGGGACTGGGTCCAGCCGAAGACCCACGGGATGGCCCGCAGGCCGTCGAGGCCGGCGCCGGAGTCGGGGCGGCGCGAGGGGCGGGAGCCCAGGTGCAGGTCGGCGAGCTGGTCGACCGGGGTGGCGGCGAAGAAGTACGCCGGCAGGTCCGGGTCCTCGACGAGCGCGCGGTACGCGGCGTGCGCGGCGTCCGAGACGGTGTCCATGGCCGCGTCCCAGCGGGAGAGGGCCTCGTCGGACTGGCGGGGGGCGGTGTGCAGGGCGGAAGCCTGCAGGGTGGCCGCGACGGTCAGTTCGAGGTTCTCCCGGGCCAGCGACGGCACCAGGTACTTGTCGGAGATCACCTCGCCCTGCTCGGTGACCTTGATCTCGCCCTCCAGGGTGCCCCAGGGCTGGGCGAGGATCGCGTCGTGGGAGGGGCCGCCGCCGCGGCCGACGGTGCCGCCGCGGCCGTGGAAGAGGCGCAGCCGCACCCCGTAGCGGTGGGCTACGTCGCGCAGCCGGCGCTGGGCGCGGTGGATCTCCCACTGGGAGGTGGTGATGCCGCCGAACTTGGAGGAGTCGGAGTAGCCGAGCATGACCTCCTGGACGTCGCCGCGCAGGGAGACGAGGCGCCGGTAGGAGGGGTCGGCGAGCATCTCGTCGAGGATGACGTCGGCGGCCTTGAGCTCGTCGGTGGTCTCCAGGAGCGGGACGATGCCGATCTTGGCCCAGCCGCCGTGCAGGTCGATGAGTCCGGCCTCGCGGGCCAGGACTGCGGCGGCGAAGACGTCGTCGGCGCCCTGGCACATCGAGATGATGTAGGACTCGATGACCTCGGGGCCGAACTTCTCGAAGGCGTCCTTGATGGCGAGGAACACGCCGAGGGTCTTCTGTCCGGCGGCGTCGAGGGGCGCGGGGGTGGGGGCCAGCGGACGGCGCGAGCGCAGCTCCTTGGCGAGGAGCTTGCGGCGGTAGTCGCGGGGCATGTCCGCGTAGCGCCAGGACTCCTCGCCGAGCCGGTCGAAGAGCTGCCCGAGCGCGTGGTGGTGGGCGTCCGCGTGCTCGCGTACGTCCATGGTGGCGAGCTGCAGGCCGAAGGCGGCCAGGGTGCGGATGGTGCGGTCCATGCGGCCGTCGGCGAACAGGGCGCCGCGGTGCTCGCGCAGGGAGGTCTGGATGAGGGTGAGGTCGGTGAGCAGCTCGGCGGTGCCGAGGTAGTCGCGGCCTTCCTCGTGGGGGGTGCCCTTGGCGAGGCGCGCGCGGGTGTTGACGAGCTTCTGCCGGATGCAGGTCGCCTTCAGGCGGTACGGCTCCTCGGCGTTCAGCCGCTTGTAGCGCGGGCTGATCTCGGGGAGGCGTTCGAGGTCGGCCTGGAGGGAGGCGAGGAGTTCCTCGGTGGCGCCGGTGTAGCGGATGGAGTTCGACAGCAGCCCGCGCAGGAAGTCGATGAGCTCGAGGGCGTCGGTGATGCCGTGCTCGTGCTGGAGGATCAGCACGTCCCGGGTGACGTCCGGGGTGACGTTGGGGTTGCCGTCGCGGTCGCCGCCGATCCAGGTGCCGAAGGTCAGCGGGCGCGTCCCGGCGGGGAGCTCGACGCCGACGCGCTGGAGCTCGGCGGCCAGGTCCTCGAGTACGTCGCCCACCGCGCCGGCGTGCAGCTCGTCGAGGTAGTAGATCGCGTTGCGGGCCTCGTCGGCGGGCTCGGGGCGGACCACGCGCAGCTCGTCGGTCTGCCAGACGAGGTCGATGTTCTCGGCGAGGCGCAGGTCGTGGCGGCGGCGGTCGCCGGCGCCGGTGACGGGCTCCTCCAGCAGGGCGGCGATGCGGCGCAGCTTGTTGAGGACGCTGCGGCGGGCCGCCTCGGTGGGGTGCGCGGTGAAGACGGGGCGGACGTTGAGGTTCTTGACCGTCGCGCGCAGGTGCTCGGGGTCGGCGTCCTTGAGCATGTCGGCGGTGCGGGCGAGGAGCCCGCCCTCGGCGGCGCGGTGGGCGCGCAGTTCCTTGCCGCGGTGCACCTGCTCGGTGACGTTGGCGAGGTGGAAGTAGGTGGAGAAGGCGCGCACCAGCTTGGCGGCGGTCTCCAGGTCGGTGTCGCCGAGCAGGGCGGCGGCGGCTTCGCCGTCGGTGCGCGTCAGAGCGCGCACTTGTTCGACGAGGTCGAGGAGGTCCTGGCCCTCCTGGCGTACGAGGGTCTCGCCGAGGAGGTCACCGAGCCGGCGGATGTCCGCGCGCAGCTCTGCGTTGGCGGTGGCGGCCGGGGTGACGGGGGCGGCCGGCTGGGTGGCCAGGGGGGCCTGGTCAGCACTGCTCACAGGTGCGGCTCCTTGCAGTGTTCGAGCGCTACTGGGCGGTGGGCTCCCGACTGTGCGCGGCTGTGCCGCTCCTGATCACAGCCCGGGCTGCCCGTGCGGACCGCGCTGTCCGACGGGACCAGGATAGGTGTCCGATGCGCGTGCCTGGGCAAATGTCTCATCAGGCGGCTCGTGAACTGCTCGGGCGGCCGCCACGGCCCCCGGCAGCGCGGTCCTCTTGCCGCGGGACCCGGCTTTGCCATACTTACGATGCCGTAGGTTACGGGTCCGTAGGATCCGTGGCCAGGGAGCCTGCCGACATCTCTCACCCCCCAGGGGACCCCATGACCACCAGTCCCGATCTGATCGAGGACGCCTCCGCGTCCTCCGACACTTCTGCCGCGTCCTCCGACACATCTGCGCCGTCCGCGACACTCGGCGGCGAGAACAAGCGGTCCATCGAGCAGATCGCCCTTCTGCTGTTCATCACCGTTCCCTTCCTGGCGCTGCTGGCGGCGATCCCGCTGTCGTGGGGCTGGGGGGTGAGCTGGCTCGACGTCGGCCTGATGGTCTTCATGTACTTCCTGGCCTGCCACGGGATCACCATCGGTTTCCACCGCTACTTCACGCACGGTTCCTTCAAGGCGAAGCGGCCGCTGCGGATCGCCCTCGCCGTGATGGGTTCGATGGCGGTGGAGGGTCCGCTGGTGCGCTGGGTGGCCGACCACCGCAAGCACCACAAGTACTCGGACCACGAGGGCGACCCGCATTCGCCGTGGCGGTTCGGCGAGACGCTGCCGGCCCTGATGAAGGGCCTGTGGTGGGCGCACATCGGCTGGCTCTTCGACGAGGAGCAGACCGATCAGCAGAAGTACGCCCCCGACCTGATCAAGGATCCGGCGATCCGGCGGATCTCGCGCGACTTCATCTTCTGGACGATGGTTTCGCTGGCGATCCCGCCGCTGGTGGGCGGTCTGGTGACGATGTCCTGGTGGGGCGCGTTCACGGCGTTCTTCTGGGGCTCGCTGGTGCGCGTGGCGCTGCTGCACCACGTGACGTGGTCGATCAACTCGATCTGTCACGCGGTGGGCAAGCGGCCGTTCAAGTCGCGTGACCGCTCGGGCAACGTGTGGTGGCTGGCGGTGCTGTCCTGCGGGGAGTCCTGGCACAACCTGCACCACGCCGACCCGACCTCGGCGCGGCACGGGGTGCTGCGCGGCCAGGTCGACTCCAGTGCGCGCCTGATCCGCTGGTTCGAGCAGCTGGGCTGGGCCTCGGACGTGCGCTGGCCCTCGGCGGACCGCATCGAAGCCCGCCGCAGGGAAAACGAGCCGAACGCGGCATGATGGGGGGCGTGGCGATCGACGGCGGTAATTCCAGCAGCGACAAGCCCAGGCGTGGCCGCCGGGTGCGGATGACGGGCGCGGAACGGCGCCAGCAACTGCTGGACATCGGCCGGACCCTGTTCGCGGAGAAGGGCTTCGAGGGCACCTCGGTGGAGGAGATCGCGGCGAAGGCCGGGGTGTCCAAGCCGGTGGTGTACGAGCACTTC
Source organism: Streptomyces sp. NBC_01546 (assembly GCF_045208355.1). Taxonomy (NCBI): domain Bacteria; kingdom Bacillati; phylum Actinomycetota; class Actinomycetes; order Kitasatosporales; family Streptomycetaceae; genus Streptomyces; species Streptomyces sp. NBC_01546. The sequence goes on along the minus strand of NZ_CP109379.1, from coordinate 4,858,274 downwards.
GGCGGCAAGGAGGGCCTGTACGCGGTCGTCGTGGACCGGGAGATGCGCCAGCTGCTGGACGGGGTGACGGGGGCGCTGACGGCCGGGCACCCGCGGGAGCTGCTGGAGCAGGCGGCGTTCGCGCTGCTGGACTACATCGAGTCCTACACGGACGGTTTCCGGATCCTCGTACGGGATTCCCCGGTCGCCCAGTCCACCGGCACCTTCGCCTCGCTGATCAGCGACATCGCCACGCAGGTCGAGGACATCCTGGGCCTGGAGTTCAAGGCGCGGGGCTTCGACCCGAAGCTGGCCCCGTTGTACGCGCAGGCGCTGGTCGGGATGGTGGCGCTGACCGGCCAGTGGTGGCTGGACGTACGCCGTCCCAAGAAGGCGGAGGTGGCGGCGCATCTGGTCAACCTGGCCTGGCACGGGCTGGACGGGCTGGAGTCGAAGCCGCAGCTGGTGGGCCGCCGCAAGAGCTGAACCCGTGCGCGCGCGTCGCGCGCGGTACGACGGCGCCCCGTCACCGGATCTCCGGTGGCGGGGCGCCGTCGTACGGTCGGCGTCAGCCGAGCGGTTCCTGGCTGTGTGGTTCCAGGCTGTGTGGTTCCAAGAACTCGAGCCGGTTGCCCACCGGGTCCTCCGAGTAGAAGCGGCGGTGGCCCGGCAGGCCGTCGTCCCAGACGACCTCGGCGCCGCGTTCCTCCAGTCTCTTCGCGTAGGCGTCGATGCCGGTCACCCGCAGCCCGGGGTGAGCCTTGCGGGCGGGCCGGAATCCCTCCTCGACGCCGAGGTGCAGCTGCACGGGTCCGGCGGCGAACCAGCAGCCCCCGCGCGCGGCGAGGAGGGGCGGTTTGGAAATCTCCGTCATGCCGAGGACATCTGTGTAGTACGCGCGGAGCCGGTCCTCCGACCCGGGCGGCGCGGCGAGTTGGACGTGGTCGACTGCGGTGAGCACGGTCAGACCTCCTTGCGGGCGACGGCGAAGATCCGGCGGAACGGGAAGACGGTGCCGCGCGGGCCGGGCGGGTAGGCCTCGCGCAGCCGGTCGCGGTATTCGGTGAGGAAGGCGTCCACGGCGTCGTCGTCGTCTCCCAGCGCGGTGAGGACGGGCCGCAGCGCGGTGCCCTTCACCCAGTCGAGCACCGGGTCGGGACCGTGGAGCATCTGGTGGTAGGTGGTCTCCCAGACGTCCACGGCGCAGCCGAGCTCGGTGAACCGGGCGAGGTATTCGGCGGGTTCGAGCAGGTGGATGTAGCGGGCGCCGTGTCCGGCGAGCCGGGCCCGCCAGCGCGGGGCGTCGCAGAGCTCGGCGAGCAGGGCGTGGCTGGGGGCGTTGAAGTTGCCGGGGATCTGGAAGGCGAAGGTGCCGCCGGGGCGCAGGCCGTTGATCCAGGCGCCGAAGGAGGCGGGGTGGCTGGGGACCCACTGGAGGGCGGCGTTGGAGACGATCAGGTCATAGGGCTCTTCGGGCAGCCAGGTGCCGAGGTCTCCGTGCCGGAACTCGAGGTTGCCGCCGCCCGCGGTGGGGCCGGCGTACTCCTTGGTGGCGCGGTGGAGCATCTCGGGCGAGAGGTCGAAACCGGTGATGCGGGCCTCGGGCCACCGGTCGGAGAGAAGGGTGGTGACATTGCCGGGGCCGCAGCCGAGGTCGGCGATGCGGGCGGGCCGGGTGGGGAGTTCGGGTATGCGGGTCAGCAGGTCCAGGAAGGGCCGTGTGCGATGGCCGGCGTGCCGGAGGTACTGCTGGGGGTCCCAGATGGGTGCGGAGGGTGCGGTGGCCGTGGGGATCCCGGCCTGCGTGGTATCGGAATACATGTTCGAGCCTCCCTGCTGGCGGGGCGGTCGGAAGCGGAATCAGTTCCGGCCCCCTCCATGCCCCATGGTCGCCGCATTTATATCTCGACGTCAAGATACTTGATCTCGAGATGCATGACATGAAGAGACTTCACGTCGACAGACCCCTTACACTGATCCGCATGGAGGACGAGGTCGACCGACTTGTAGCGGCATGGCGGCGGGAACGCCCTGACCTCGACGTGGAACCGCTCGAGGTGCTCAGCCGCGTCAGCAGGCTCGCCCGTCACCTCGACCGCGCTCGCCGGCTCGCCTTTTCCGAGCACGGCCTGGAGCCGTGGGAGTTCGACGTCCTCACGTCCCTGCGCCGCGCCGGCGCGCCCTATCAGCTCTCGCCCGGCCAGCTGCTGACCCAAACCCTCGTCACCTCCGGGACCATGACCAACCGGATCGACCGGCTCGCCAAGAAGGGCCTCGTCGAACGGCTGCCCGACCCCAGCGACCGCCGCGGAGTCCTGGTGCGGCTGACCCCCGAGGGCCGCGACCGCGCCGACCAGGCCCTCGCCGGGCTGCTGGCCCAGGAGCGGGCGATCCTGGCCCAGCTCTCGCGCATCCAGCGCGGCGATCTCGCCGCGCTGCTACGCCAGTTGACCGCTCCGTTCGACAACGTCCCCGGCTAGGTCGGCCGGTCGTACGCCGGCCCGCCGGGCCAGGGCCACCGCCGCGAGGGTGGAGTGCACCCCGAGCTTGCCCAGCACGTTCTGCATGTGGGTGCGGACGGTGTGCGGGGACAGGAACAGCCGCGCCGCCACGTCCTTGCGGCCCAGCCCCGCCACCATGCAGCGCAGCACCTCGTGTTCGCGCGGGGTGAGCGACTCGACGAGCCGTTCGCTGTCCGTACGGTGCTTTCGCGCGGCGGTCAGCTCACGGAGCACCCCGGTGAGCAGTGCGGGCGGCAGGTGCGTCTCCTCGCGCAGGACCCCCCGGATGACGGCCAGCAGCCGCGAGAGCGAGCAGTCCTTCGCCACCCAGCCGGACGCCCCTGCCTGCAGGGCGTGGGCTGCCCGCCGGGGGTCGTCCCGCTCGGCGAGCACGACCGTGCGCACCCCGGGGTGGGACACGCGCACCCCCGCGACCAGTGCGATCCCGTCGGAGGCGGGCGGTGGGCCGGACGCGGACCCCGGCTCCCGCTGGCCGGGCACGCCCCCGGCGACGGCGCCGAGATCGGCGTCGACCAGCATGACGTCGAAGCGGCGGCCCTCGGCCACCGCGCGTTCGAGGCAGCGCAGTGCTGCGGGGCCACTGCCGGCCGCGGACACGTCCACGTCCGGCTCGGCCGCCAGTGCGGCGGCGAGCGATTCGGCGAAGATGCGGTGATCGTCGACCACGAGAACCCGGATACGAACCACAAAACCCCCAAGGGTCGGGGAACGGACGACGGCGGGTACGGCGCCCGGACCGGGTGATCCGCAGCTGCCGCGGCCGCCGCCGTGACATCTCTGCACTACCCCGGACCGGACGCCGTACCCGACTTGTCTCGACCCCTGAATCAACACCGGCCCCCACCGGTGTCACGCATCAGCGTAGGGCGCCGTGCCGCTCACGGTTGGCTGAATAGCAGAAGTTTTCCCGGGGATTTTCCGGCGCGGCCGTAGTGAATGGCCTTTATCGTGGCTTGATTTCGCCCGTACCGAAGGTTCGGTTGGCGGTTTCCTGACCGGCGCGTGCCACGGGCAGTTGCACGGTGTGCATTTCACCCGGCGTGTGCACGCTGGGCGCCCGCGCGCAGCGCCCGCGCACAGCGCACCGCGGACATGCGCGCGCCCCCCGCACCGGGCAGGTGCGGGGGGCGCGTGGGAAGGGCATGTTCCGGAGGTTCGGAAGGTTCAGGAGGTGTGCGTCCGCGCGAAGTTCCACGCGTCCGTGATGATGCCGGTGAGGTCCGATCGGCTCGGAGTCCAGCCGAGGCGCTCATGGGCCGTCCTGGCCGAGGCGACCAGCGCCGCCGGGTCGCCCGCCCGGCGCGGGGCGACGACCTCGGGGATCTCCCGTCCGGTGACCTTGCGGACCGTCTCGACGACCTCGCGGACCGAGAACCCGCTGCCGTTGCCCAGGTTGCAGATCAGGTGCTCCCCGGCGGCGGCCGCCTCCAGCGCGGCCAGGTGGGCCTCCGCCAGGTCCGCGACGTGGATGTAGTCGCGCACGCAGGTGCCGTCGGGGGTCGGGTAGTCCTCGCCGAACACCGAGATCGACTCGCGTTCGCCCAGGGCCACCTGGAGGACCAGCGGGATCAGGTGGGTCTCGGGGCTGTGCCGCTCGCCGAACTCCCCGTACGCACCCGCCACGTTGAAGTAGCGCAGGGACACCGCGGCCAGGCCGTGCGCCACGCACTCCCCCGCGATCATGTGGTCCACGGCCAGCTTCGATGCCCCGTACGGATTGGTGGGCGCGGTCACCGAGGCCTCGGTCAGCAGGCCCTCCGTCGGCTCCCCGTAGGTGGCGGCGGTGGAGGAGAAGACCAGCTTGTGCACGCCCGCCTCCCGCATGGCGGCCAGCAGGGCGAGCGTGCCGCCGACGTTGTTCTCCCAGTACTTGCCCGGGTTCACCACGGACTCGCCGACCTGCGAGGAGGCCGCGAAGTGCAGCACCGCGTCGTAGGAGGAGTCCAGGTGGCGGGCCGCGTCCTGGATCCGGCCCTCGATGAAGGTGGCACCCGCCGGCACCCCCACGCGGAAGCCGGTGCTGAGGTCGTCGAGGACGGTGACCTCGTGGCCCGCCTCCAGCAGGTGGGCGGCGACCACGCTGCCGACGTATCCGGCGCCACCGGTTACCAGGTATTTGTGCTTCGCCGTCTCGCTCACTCGCCTACTGCCTCTCGCGGGGGAGCACACGCGGGTGCGCGCGCGTGCTGGATCGTGCCGTCAAACTACCGTCTGGCCGGCCCCCGCCGGTGCCGCCCGGTCCAGCAGGCCGGTACGGGCGGCCAGCGCGGCCGCCTCCAGCCGCGAGCCCACGCCCAGCTTCATCAGCACCCGCTGCACATGTGTACGGGCGGTGCTCGGCGCGATGGCCATGCCCGCGGCGATCAGCCGGGTGTCCTCGCCCTCCGCGACCCGGACCAGCACCTCCACCTCGCGCGGGGTGAGCAGCCGCAGCAGCCGGCTGCCCTCGTCGTCGGGCTGGGCGGCGGGGTTGAGCAGCTCCGCGAAGGCGCTCTGCAGCAGCTGCGGGGCGATCGCCACCTCGCCCGCCCGGGCCTTGGCGAGTGCCCGCTCCACGCCCTCGATCCGCTCGTCGTGGCGTACGTATCCCGAGGCGCCCGCGGCGAAGGCGGCCGCGATCCCGCGCGGGCTGGGCACCGGGCCGAGGACGACGACGGCGATCTGCGGGCGCTCCCGCTTGATCCGGACGACGGGTTCGAACACCCCGGGCTCGGCGGGGACGGCGGTGCCGAGGAGGCAGACCTCCGGGGCGCGGCTGATGACCAGTTCGGCGGCTCCCGAGGCCGGGGCGGCAGCGGCGAGCACCCGGTGACCGCGCAGTTTCAGGGCCGAGGCGAGCGCCTCGGCCAGCAGCCGGTGCTCGTCGACCACCACGACCCGTACGCCCATTGCGGCACCCACCCCCGACCCTTCTGCCCCGGCAAGCTACACGCTTGTTCGACGGTGCGCGGGGGTTACCGCGCAGAAGCCCCCGGAAGGCGGACCTTCCGGGGGCTTCGTGGACGCGGGCGGACGGATCAGCTCGCGGTGAAGGAGCTGAAGATGAACTCCGGGTCGGACGTGGCGGAGTACGGCTTCTTGACCGTCACACGGGCGATGAAGAGCTTGCCGTTGTGGTAGCGGTACTCGTGGTGGCCGACCAAGTAGGCCGTCTCGATGCGCTGGGTCGTCTTGTCCGACGGGTTCTCCATCAGGACGGTTTCCTTCATCGTCTTGCCGTCGATGCTGACGATCTGGCCGCCCTTGTCGTAAGGGGGCTCCTTGTAGGCGATGATGTTCGACCCGTCCATGCGCAGCGGGAACAGCTTGTGCCGCTCGCCCGCGGGGGCGGCGTCGTTGGTCTGCTTGCCGGTCTCCAGGTCGAAGGAGAGCAGCTCGTTGGTCTTGCCGTACGGGTCCTGGCCCTGGTGCTCGTACGAGGGCAGGTAGAGCTTGCCGTTGCCGATGACCATGCCGGAGCACCGCTCGACCTCGGTCTCGCACTCACCGCCGAAGGTGCCGGAGGAGAGCGAGATGCGCGCCTTCAGCTGGCCCGCGGCGTCGACGACGAAGAGGTCGCTCACGCCGCTGGCGTTCTTGGCGGTCTTGCCGACGTCGGCGGCGACGATCAGCGGCTTGGTGGAGACGATGCTGGCGTATTCGATGCCCGCGGAGAGCTTGTACGAGGACTGCGGCGCGCCGGTGGCCGGGTCGAGGACCTGCGCGTACAGGCTCGGGTTGCCGCTCTTGCCGCACTTGCGCATGACGGCGAGGGCCTCGCCACCGGCGTAGCCGGCGTCGTAGCAGCCTTCGGCGTCCGTCTTGGGCAGCCACAGGGACTTGCCGTCGGTGAGGTTCCAGGCGGCGCCGCCCGAGGTGCCGCCCGCGGCGACCGTCTGCCCGCTGAGGGTGACCTCGTTGTATTGCACGGGCTTGTCGCCGCTGGTGGCGCTCTTGGCGTTGCCGGTCCAGAGGAGCTTGCCGGCTTCCAGGTCGATGACGCCGACCTCGGTGCACGGCGGGTACTTGACCTCCGGCGTGGCCTTCGTGGGCCGGAAGATCACCGCCGACTTCTTGTCGCTGACGTGCGGGGTGGCGCCGCAGATCTCACCGGGGAGCGGCACCTCCCACTTCTTGCCGCCGTCGACGAGGTTGTAGCCGACGATCTTGAACACATCGGACTTGACGTAGGTGGAGTCGGTCAGCCAGGACCCGGGGACCTGGACCATCTCCTCCGGCGTCGGGCTCGGCTGGTTGAGCAGCACCTTCGACTTGGTGTTGGCGGGCACCTTCTCGGTACCGCCCGCGCCCGCCTGGGCCTTGTCGTCGCCCGGCTTGGCGGGACCGCCGTCCGCGGTGTCCTTCTTGCCGTCACCGTCGCCGGAGACGTACCAGAAGCCGCCGCCGACGATCAGGACGATCGCCAGCAGGGCCGCGCCGACGATCATCAGCTGATTGCGCACGTCGTTGCCGCCGCCGCCCGAGCCGCCGGCCGGGGGCTGGGCGGTGTGCATCGGCGTGGTCGGCGGCCCGAAGGGCGGCGGCGTGCCGGGCTGCTGCGGGTAGCCGTAGCCCGCTCCGGGCTGCTGCGGGTACCCGTACGCGGGCTGCGCGGGCGGCTGCTGCGGCGGCGCCGGGGGCATGGACGGCGGGGGCGGGGCGAACCCGCCCGGGGCAGGATCCTGCGGCGCGCCGAAGCCGCCGGACGGCGGCTGGCTGGGGGGCGGCGGGGTACTCATGCGTTGCTACTGCCTCTCGCTGGGCGGCTCGGTGGCGGCTCGGTGGACGGGTTCACTTGCCGAAGACCATCAAGAACTTCTCGTCCTTGCCCTGGGCCTGCAGACGGATGGTGGAGATGAAGAACCGCCCGTCCACGTAGTCGACCTCCGGGGAGTAGAAGGTGCTCTCCACCTCCGCGGCCGGGCCGGACGGGTGGCGAAGGACCGCGGTGGGCGTGCCTCCGCCCGCCGGGACCGTGAGGACCTCGCCGCCCATTGAGTCCAACGCCCTCCGGTAGATGACCAGCTGGCCGTTCGCGGCCTTGAGCGGCACGATGGTGCGCTTGTCCCCTGCGGGAACACGCCACTTGGCCTTGCCCGTGCCCAGGTCGAAGGCGACGACCTCGTTGGCGGTGAGGAGGTCGGTCGTCGTGGGCATGTAGAGGGTGCCCGCGTCGACGACGGCGGTGGCGCAGCCCTGCAGCGAGTCGTCGTGGTTCATCCCGCACTCGGTCGAGAAGCTGCCCTCGCCGGTGACGGTGGCGCGCTGCTTGCCGTCGGGGCCGAGGACCACGATGGAGCGTTCCTTGGAGTTGTTCCTGTTGCCGAGGTCCAGGACGATCGGGTCGAGGGAGAAGACCCGGTTGACCTTCCAGCCCTTGGGGAGCCGGTAGGACCAGGTGCTCTTGCCGGTGGCCGGGTCGACGTCCTGGACCTCGACGGTGCTGTCGGCGTCGTGGCAGGTGGCGATCCCGAGGATCTTGCCGCTGCCCGCGGGGTAGGCGCCGGGCATGCAGCCCTCGGTCGGGCTGGCGAAGAGCTTGTCGCCGGTGCTGAGCTTGAAGGCGGTGGCGCGGGTGAGGCGGCTGACGGTGACGATGTCCCCGGTGATGGCCAGGCTGGGGTCGATGAAAAGGTCGAACGCGCCCTCCTTGGGAACCTCCTTCGACCAGCCCTCCTTGCCCGTCTTGAGGTCGATCAGCCGCATCTGGTTGCAGTTGGCGCTGGTCGACTCGCCGTCCCGGTACATGACGACGGTCTTGCCGTCGGCGGTGGTGTGGCGTGTGACGGCGCAGACCGCGGCGGGAAGGGACAGCGTCCACTTCTGCTTGCCGTCGGCGACCGCGTAGCCGGTGACGGCCTTGTCGACGACCTTGACGACGGCGTCGCCCACGACCCACTGGCCCTCGGAGTGCACTCCGGCGCCGGGGCCGTCGATCTTGACGGTCTTGAGCCAGAGGACCTTGTCCTCGCCCTGCTTGCGGCCGGAGTTGAGGTCGGCGTCGCCGCCGCCGTTGCCGCTGCCGTCTCCCTTGTCGATGGAAGGGGAGCCGGAGGGCTTGGCGTCGGGCGAGGTGGACTCCTGCGCGACGGGCGGCTTCGGGTCCTTGTCGTCGCCCCGGAAGAAGGCGAAGTACGTGCCGGCGCCCAGGACGAGGACGCCCGCGACCGCCGCGGCGATCAGCGCGGTCGCCTTCTTCTTCGGCGGCGTGCCGGGAGCGCCCGGCGGCATCGCGGGCGCGCCGGGGGGCGGCGGCGGGTAGTTGTACGCCGGCTGCTGCTGGACGGTCGGCGGCTGCTGGGCGTACGGGTTCGCGCCCTCCGGCGGGTAGCCGTAACCGGGCTGCGGCGGGCCGGGCAGGTGGCCGTAACCCGAAGGTGTCGGCGGCTGGTTCGGCGGCTGGGGCGGCTCGGTCATCAGCGCATACCTTCGGTGTCAGGGGTCGGGGAGGATGACCTTTCTATCACTCACGCAGGCCATACGCCGGGCCGGTCCACCCCCTGTACCCAAGGGCGGACCGGCCCGTGACGCCGTCGTTATCCGGCCAGTTGGCCTCGCGGGCCGCCGGAGGCTACGCCTCCTCGGCCAGCTCCAGCCAGCGCATCTCCAAGTCGTCGCGGTCCGCGAGGAGTTCCCGGAGCTCCGCGTCGAGCTTGGCCACCTTGTCGTAGTCGGTGGAGTTCTCGGCGATCTGGGCGTGCAGGCCGCTCTCGCGGTCGGAGAGCTTGTTCAGCTGCCGCTCGATCTTCTGGAGCTCCTTCTTCGCGGCGCGGGAGTCCCCCGAGGCGCTGGACTTCGCCGCGGCGGCGGCGGCCGGGACGGGCGCCGGGGCGGCCGCCTCGATCATCCGCTGACGGCGCTCCAGGTACTCGTCCAGGCCGCGCGGCAGCATCCGCAGGCTCGCGTCGCCGAGCAGCGCCATCACGGTGTCGGTGGTGCGCTCGATGAAGAACCGGTCGTGGGAGATCACGATCATCGAGCCGGGCCAGCCGTCGAGGAGGTCCTCCAGCTGGGTCAGGGTCTCGATGTCGAGGTCGTTGGTGGGCTCGTCGAGGAACAGGACGTTGGGCTCGTCCATCAGCAGGCGCAGGATCTGGAGCCGGCGCCGCTCACCGCCGGAGAGGTCGCCGACCGGCGTCCACTGCTTCTCCTTGGTGAAGCCGAACTGCTCGCACAGCTGGCCCGCCGTCATCTCGCGGCCCTGCCCGAGGTCGACGCGGTCGCGGACGCGCTGGACGGCCTCCAGGACGCGCAGGGACGGGTCGAGTTCGCCGACCTCCTGGGAGAGGTAGGCCAGCTTCACGGTCTTGCCGACGGTGACCTTGCCCGCGGCGGGCTGGGCCTCGCCCTGGGTACGGGCGGCCTCGGCCAGGGCGCGCAGCAGGGAGGTCTTGCCGGCACCGTTGACGCCGACGAGGCCGATGCGGTCGCCGGGGCCCAGGTGCCAGGTGAGGTGCTTGAGGAGGGTCTTGGGACCGGCCTGGACGGTCACGTCCTCCAGCTCGAACACGGTCTTGCCGAGGCGGGCGTTGGCGAAGCGCATCAGCTCGGACCGGTCGCGCGGCGGCGGCACGTCGGCGATCAGCTCGTTGGCGGCCTCGATGCGGTAGCGGGGCTTGGAGGTCCGGGCGGGGGCGCCGCGGCGCAGCCAGGCCAGCTCCTTGCGCATCAGGTTCTGCCGCTTGGACTCCTCGGTGGCGGCGATCCGTTCGCGCTCGGCGCGGGCGAAGACGTAGTCGCTGTAGCCGCCCTCGTACTCGTGCACGTCACCGCGCTGCACGTCCCACATGCGGGTGCAGACCTGGTCGAGGAACCAGCGGTCGTGGGTGACGCAGACGAGGGCGGAGCGGCGCTCCTGGAGGTGCCGGGCCAGCCAGGAGATGCCCTCGACGTCGAGGTGGTTGGTGGGCTCGTCGAGTACGAGGAGGTCCTGGTCGGCGATGAGCAGCTGGGCGAGCGCGATGCGGCGGCGCTCGCCGCCGGAGAGCGGGCCGATGACGGTGTCCAGGCCCTGCCCGAAGCCGGGCAGGTCGAGCCCGCCGAACAGGCCGGTCAGGACGTCGCGGATCTTGGCGTTGCCGGCCCACTCGTGGTCGGCCATGTCCCGGATGATCTCGTGGCGGATGGTGGCCGCGGGGTCGAGGGAGTCGTGCTGGGTGAGCACGCCCATGCGCAGGCCGCTGTTCTGGGTGACCCGGCCGGTGTCGGGTTCCTCCAGCTTGGCGAGCATGCGGATGAGGGTGGTCTTCCCGTCGCCGTTGCGGCCGACGACACCGATCCGGTCTCCCTCGGACACGCCGAGGGAGATGCCGTCGAGCAGGGTACGTGTGCCGTACACCTTACTGACTGCCTCGACATTGACCAGATTGACGGCCATCAGACGCGCTCCAGGGAAAGGGTGTGGATCAGCCCCTCAGCCTAACCCTCCGGGCCGGGCCCGACCGTTCCACGAGGAGCCAGCCGCCCAGTGCCATGCCGATCGCGGCCGGCGCGGTGACCGGCAGGGCGATCAGGGTGGCGCTGTGGCCGTCGAGCAGGCCCCCGAGACCGGTCATCGACAGGCCGAGGATGCCCAGCAGGCAGAGGGTGATGCCGAGGGCGGCGCGGGGGCCGCTGCCGGGGGCGGTGGCGCCGGCGCTCGCGGCCGGGGCCTCGAAGCGCCGGAAGAGGGCGACGAGTACGCCGGTCAGCGCGGCGGCGAGCAGGATCCGTACGGGAACCTCCGCCCACCAGGCCGCGGACGCGGGCTCGGGGAGGGGGACACCCAGCGCGAGCTGGACCCCGTACACGCCGAGCATGGCGGTGAGGTGCCAGAGGAAGGCCGTCATGGCGATCCCGTTGGCGGCGACCACGCCCCGCCAGACGCGGGGGCGGGCGAGCCAGGCGGTCGCGGGCCCGGCAAGGAGCTGGACCGCGCCGACGAGCCACATCCCGTGCGCGAGCAGCGCGAGGGTCGGCGGGGCCATGTTGGACACCTTCTCCCCCGGCATCCCGACCATGGACAGCGGGTACGGGCCGTACGCGACGAGCAGGACCGCCCCGGCGAGCCCGGCGGCGGCCAGGGCGGCGGGCCGGTGGATCCGGCCGTCGGCGCGCAGGAAGCCGAGCTGGTGGACGGCGAGCCAGACGAAGGCGAAGTTGAGGAACTCGACGTACGGGACCCCGAGCGCGAAGCGCAGTACGTCGACGGCGGCGGCCGCGGCGACCAGCGCCCCGAAGGCGGCCCAGCCGTGGCGCTCGTGCAGCTTCAGCAGCGGCGGGGTGAAGGCGACCATCGCGAGGTAGATCCCGATGAACCAGAGCGGCTGGGTCACCAGCCGCAGCGCGGCCCCGGTCAGCCCGCCCCCGCCCCGCCCGGCGAGCTGCACGGCGAGCGCGGCGGCGGCCCAGACGAGGACGAAGACGAGGGTCGGCCGCAGCAGCCGCCGCAGCCGGGCCCGCAGGAAGACGGCGTAGACGGGGGCGTCGGTGCGGCGGGCCAGGGAACGGTAGGACAGGGCGTGCGAGAACCCGCCGACGAAGAAGAAGACGGGCATGATCTGAAGCCCCCAGGTGAGCACCTGGAGCCCGGGCACGAGGGCGAGCAGGTTCCCCATGCCGTCACTGCTGACGGCGGCCATCAGCCAGTGCCCCAGCACGACGGTCCCGAGCGAGGCGACCCGCAACAGGTCGACGTACCGGTCCCGCGTGGCGGGCGTGGCGGTGGCCATGGCGCGTGCGCTGACTGTCATGGCCCTACGGTCGCCGCCGCGGGGCGTCTCCCGACAGGGTGCGGATACTCAACTCCCGCCTAGGTACCCGCTACTGGGGCTCCGCCCCAGACCCCGCGCCTCAAACGCCGGCGGGGCTGATTTGCCCTGCGGGCTGGATTACCCGCAGGGCAAATTCAGCCCCGCCGGCGTTTGAGGCGCGGGGGTCCGGGGGCTGGCCCCCGGCAACGGCGGCGCGGGGTCAGGACGGCAGGACAGTGGCGCCCGGGGCCGGGGACGAGGCCACGCGCGTGGCACGGCACGTGCCCGAGGCATCCAGCGCGGCAGCCACCTTGGCGGCGGCTTCCGCGTCCCGGACCAGGAAGGCCGTCGTGGGCCCGGACCCGGAGACCAGCGCGGCCAGCGCCCCGGCCCCGGTGCCCGCGTCCAGCGTCGCGGCCAGCTGCGGCCGCAGCGACAGGGCGGCCTCCTGGAGGCCATTGGCCAGGGTGGCGGCCAGCGCGTCCGGATCCCCCGAGGCCAGGGCCGCCAGCAGGGCCGGCGAGGCCTGCGGCTCCGGGATTCGCGTACCGGCGGTGAGCCGGTCGAACTCGCGGAACACCGCCGGGGTGGACAGACCCCCGTCGGCCACCGCGAACACCCAGTGGAACGCCCCCGCGTCCACCGGGGTCAGCAGCTCGCCCCGGCCCGTGCCGAGCGCGGCCCCGCCCACGAGGCTGAACGGCACGTCACTGCCCAGCTCCGCGCAGATGTCGAGCAGTTCGGCCCGCGGCGTGCCCAGGCCCCACAGGGTGTCGCAGGCCAGCAGGGCCGCCGCGCCGTCCGCGCTGCCGCCCGCCATGCCGCCCGCCACCGGGATGTTCTTCGCGATGTGCAGGTGGACCGCGGGGTCGATGCCGGCCCGGGCCGCCAGGATCTCGGCGGCGCGCGCCGCGAGGTTGGTGCGGTCCAGGGGGACCTGGTCGGCGTCCGGGCCCGCGCAGGTCACGGTCAGCTCGCCGGCCACGGTCGCCGTGACCTCGTCGAACAGCGAGACGGCGAGGAAGACGTTCGCGAGGTCGTGGAAGCCGTCGGGGCGGGCCGCGCCCACCGCCAGTTGCACGTTGACCTTCGCGGGGACCCGTACGGTCACGGTCGTGCGCTCGCTCACAGCGCGGGCCTCTCCGCCGCGGGCTTGTGCTCGGCGATCGCGGCGAACTCCTCCACCGTCAGCGACTCCCCGCGCGCCTGCGGCGAGATCCCGGCGGCGACCAGCGCCGCCTCGGCTCCCGCCGCCGACCCGGCCCAGCCGGCCAGCGCCGCGCGCAGCGTCTTGCGGCGCTGTGCGAAGGCCGCGTCCACGACGGCGAAGACCTCGGCCTTCGTGGCGGTGGTCTTGATCGGCTCCGCGCGCCGCACCAGCGAGACGAGACCGGAGTCGACGTTCGGCGCGGGCCAGAAGACCTTGCGGCCGATGGACCCGGCGCGCTTGACGTGCGCGTACCAGTTGGCCTTGACGGAGGGCACCCCGTAGACCTTGTTGCCGGGCTCGGCGGCGAGCCGGTCGGCCACCTCCGCCTGCACCATCACCAGGGTCCGCTCGATGCTCGGGAACCGGTCGAGCATGGTCAGCAGGACGGGCACGGCCACGTTGTACGGCAGGTTCGCCACGAGCGCGGTCGGCGCCGGGCCGGGCAGCTCGGTCACCAGCATCGCGTCGGAGTGGACCAGCGCGAAGCGGTCCTTGCGCCCGGGCATCCGGGCCTCGATGGTGGCGGGCAGCGCCGCCGCCAGGATGTCGTCGATCTCGACGGCAGTGACCCGGTCGGCGGCCTCCAGCAACGCGAGCGTCAGCGAGCCCAGGCCGGGGCCGACCTCGACGACCACGTCGTCCGGCCGCACCTCGGCGGTACGCACGATCCGGCGCACCGTGTTGGCGTCGATGACGAAGTTCTGGCCCTTCTGCTTGGTCGGGCGCACACCGAGTGCGGCGGCCAGCTCCCGGATGTCGGCCGGTCCGAGGAGGGCATCAGAAGGGGTCTCGTTGGGCTGCTGCTCTGCGGTGCTCACCGGATAAGCCTACGGCCGCAGTGCGGCCACGGACTCGCCCCCCGCTGCACGTAGAGCTTCTTCGCCCGGTACGTCTGTTCCCCGGCCGGGGCGTCCTGGGGGCGGCCGCTGCCGCCGAGGCTCTGCCAGGTGCGTACATCGAACTGGTAGAGGCCGCCGTACGTGCCCGAGGAGTCGGTGGCCGAGGGGCGGCCGCCCGATTCGCACTGGGCCAGGGCTCCCCAGTCGAGGCCGTCGGCGCCGGAGACGGAGGCCGGCAGCGGCTTCGTGCCGACCTTGACGAGCTGGGTCACGGGCTCGCGGACGGTCTCCTCCGCGATGCGGCGGGGCTTCTGGCGGACCCCGTTGACGGTGCGCAGGCTGTAGGTGACCCGGCGGGCTCCGGGCCGGCCGGCCCGCTCGACGACCTCGGTGCCGGCGAACAGGGTGGCGTCCTCGACCCGCTGCGTCTCGTACGGGACGCGCTCCTCGCGGACCTCGCGGGTGCCGGTGATGCGCAGCACGGTGATGGTCTGCCCGTCGCGCGGGAAGGCGATGGGGGGCACGGAGGTGGTGTCCTGGCCCTGCAGGGTGATGCCGGCCTGTTCGAGGGCCTCCTGGACGGTGGCGGCGTTGGTGCGGATGGTGCGTTCGCGGCCGTCGGCCATGAAGGTGACGCTGCGTTCGGTGCGGACGCTGAGGACCAGCCCCGCGCGCGGGACGGGGGCGGTGCGGGGCGCGGAGAGGTAGGCGCCCTCGGCGCGGATGCCGAACTGGCGGAGCGCGCCCTCGACGGTGCGGGCGGTGGTCCACACCTGGCGCTGCTGTCCGTCGAGGGTGAGGCGCAGGGGGCGGCCGTAGCGGACGACGACCTGTTCGCCGTCGTCGAGGGGTTCGCCGGGGGCGGGGGCGACGAGGTCGTGGGGGCCGACGTCGAGGCCTTCGGCGGCCAGCAGTTCGTCAACGTCGTCGGCGAAGGTGTGGAGGGTGCGCGGGACGCCGTCGACGGTGAGCCGTACCGACTTGTCGGCGGCGACGAAGGCGGTGGTGCCGCCCGCGAGGAAGGCGACGACCAGGGCTTGGGGCACGATCCGCCGCCAGGCGCCGGGCGGGGGTTCGGCGGGGGTGGTGCGGCGGCGTCTGCCGGTGCCGGGCCCCGGCGCCGGCCACGGCGCGGGTGCGGGTGCGGGCTCCGGCAGCAGGGCGACGGGGGCGGGGGCCCGGCGGCGCCCCGATCCGGCGGCTACGGGCACGGCGGTCACCGCCACGGGAGCCATGGGAGTCACGGATGCCAAGGAGGACACCGTCGGCGCCTCGGGGTCGGGCCATCCGGCCGGCTGCTGCCCGCTCTGGCGTGCGCGGCGGCGGCCCGCCCCGCGCGGGGCCGGCACCCCGGGCTCCGGGGCGCCGGGATCCTCGTACGCCCCCGGAACGGGACCGCCACGGCGGTGACTGCCCTGCGTATCGCTCACGACGCTCGCTCCACTGGTGTTCCGGCACCCGCTGGTTCGGGCACGGCACCATAGCGGAGGAGGCGTCACGCTCCAAAGCCAGGCGGTCACACAGCGTGTCGCCGTGGGGAGTCCGGCGCGGGTGGTCAGTAGGCGAAGGCGCGAGCGGTGTTGGCGGCCAGCGCCGTGGCCATCGCGTCCTCGTCGATGCCGCGGACCGCCGCCATCGCCCGTACCGTCAGCGGAATGAGGTACGGGGCGTTGGGCCGTCCGCGGTACGGCGCCGGGGTGAGGTACGGGGCGTCCGTCTCGACGAGCACCAGCTCCAGCGGGGCCACGGCCAGGGCCTCGCGCAGCGGGGCCGCGTTCTTGAAGGTGACCGTTCCGGCGAAGGACATGTAGTACCCGGCGGCGGCGCACTCCCGCGCCATGCCGGCGTCCCCGGAGTAGCAGTGGAAGACGGTGCGCTCCGGCGCGCCCTCCTCCCGCAGCACGCGCAGCACGTCCGCGTGGGCGTCGCGGTCGTGGATCACGAGGGCCTTGCCCTGGCGCTTGGCGATCTCGATGTGGGCGCGGAAGGAACGCTCCTGCGCGGCCATTCCCTCCGGCCCGGTGCGGAAATAGTCGAGTCCGGTCTCGCCGACCGCCTTGACGTGGTCGAGCGCGGCCAGGGCCTCGATCTCGGCCAGCGCCTCGTCGAGCGCGGCCTCGCCGCCGCCGGTCCGGGCGCCCTGGCGGGACCAGCCGTCGGGGTCTCCGTGGACGATCCGGGGGGCCTCGTTCGGGTGCAGGGCCACGGCCGCGTGGACGTTCTCGTACGCGGCGGCCGTCTCGGCGGCCCAGCGGGAGCCCTTCACGTCGCAGCCGACCTGGACGACCGTGGTCACGCCCACCGAGGCGGCCTTCGCGAGGCCCTCCTCGACGGTTCCGGACTGCATGTCCAGGTGGGTGTGCGAGTCCGCCACCGCCACCCGGAGGGGTTCGGGCAGCGGCGGCGGTGCGTCCTTGGAGGCTCTGGAGGCTGACGAAGTGCTCATGCGGCCGATCTTATGACCGGCGGAAGATCCCCAGCAGGCGGGAGAGGAGGCCCGGGTGCTTCTCGGCCTCGTCGATGGCGACGGGTCCGGGGGCGTCGTGCGCAGGGGGCGTCTTGTGCGGCTTGGGGGGCTTGGGGGCCCGGGGGACGTTCGCGCCCGCCGGGACGGGCCCGGCGATCCCCGGGGCGATGCGGTGGTGGTAGAGCTGGTCGAGCATGCCGAGCACGGAGGAGACCTGTCCGGCGCGCATGATCCGGACCACGTGGCCGCCGCAGTTGTGGCAGGTCGGGTTGGACAGCGGGGACGGCACCCGCTCGCCGCTGACCTTGTACATGATGAACGGATCGCCCTTGCCGTCCACGTGGTGCTCTATGTCGTAGGCCTGCTCCCAGCCGTACCCGCACCGCATGCACGCGAAGGAGTACGCCTCGTGCACGGTCTGCACGGGCGCGCCGACGGGGGTGCCGGGCGCGCCCGGCACGGCTACGGGTACCGGGGTGTCAGCGATCTCACTCATGCCAGCTCCTCTTGTTCCACTGGTGCCATTGCCAGTGGACGCCTCTTCGGGCGGGAGCGCATCAGGCCCTGTCTAGTGTTGGACGGTCTTTGGGCGACTCATGCCCAAAGCGCCCGGTGCGCGGTCTGAGCTTTGCTTTTCAGGTTAGCTCTTTACCGACTTACGGCACCTTTTGTGCCGCATTCTTTGCCGCGACGACCGCGTCGAACACGTCCCGCTTGGGTACCCCGGCCTCGGCGGCGACAGCGGCGATGGCCTCCTTGCGCCGCTCCCCCGCCTCCTCGCGCACCCGCACCCTGCGCACCAGCTCCTCGTCGTCCACATCGCCGGGGGCGGCCGCCGGGGCGCCCTCCACGACGACGGTGATCTCCCCGCGGACGCCCTCTGCGGCCCAGGCGGCCAGCTCGCCGAGCCCGCCTCGCTTGACCTCCTCGTACGTCTTGGTCAGCTCACGGCACACGGCGGCGCGGCGCTCGGCGCCGAAGACCTCGGCCATGGCGGCCAGGGTGTCGTCGAGCCGGTGCGGGGCCTCGAAGTAGACGAGCGTGCGCCGCTCGGCCTCGACCTCGCGGAGCCGGCCGAGGCGCTCGCCCGCCTTGCGCGGCAGGAACCCCTCGAAGCAGAACCGGTCCACCGGCAGTCCGGACATGGCCAGCGCGGTGAGCACGGCGGACGGCCCGGGGACGGCGGTGACCTTGATGTCCTTCTCGACGGCGGCGGCGACCAGCCGGTAGCCGGGGTCGGAGACCGAGGGCATTCCGGCGTCGGTCACCAGCAGGACGCGCGCCCCGCCGGTCAGGGCCTCGACCAGCTCCGGGGTGCGCGCGGACTCGTTGCCCTCGAAGTACGACAGGACACGCCCGGTGGTGTGCACGCCCAGGCCCTGGGTCAGCCGGCGCAGCCGCCGGGTGTCCTCGGCGGCGATCACGTCGGCCCGCTCCAGCTCGGTCGCGAGCCGCGGCGGGGCGTCCGCGAGGTCGCCGATCGGGGTGCCGGCGAGTACGAGGACTCCTGCCGGAGAGGTGGGCTCGGTACCGCGGGGCTGGTCAGTCGTCACCCGCCCATCCTCTCAGTCCCGCGCCCTCGAGCTGCCCGGTGCTGGGGTTCACACAGATCCGTTCCCTACGATGACCCGGTGACCAAGACCGCGACGCCGCCGCCCAGCCCCGCGGGGGCCCCGCCCTCCCCGCCGGCGGGACGCGAAGAAGAGCCGCCCACCTGGCTGCGCCGCCTGCGCGCCTTCGGCTACGTGCCGCGCGGCGGTGCCGGCTCGGCGCGCGGCGACGTGCGCGCCCGCCTGGTGCCCCCGTACGCCCAGCCGTCCCCCCAGCTGTGGATGACCTTCGGGCTGCCGCCGCAGGTGTGGGGCACCTGGCAGCGGATCATGTCGTGGGCCGGGCCGCTGCTGGTGGCGCTGGTGGCCGGGGTGCTGCGGTTCGTGCACCTGGGCAGCCCGAAGGCGGTGATATTCGACGAGACCTATTACGCCAAGGACGCCTGGGCCACGATTCAGCAGGGCTACGAGGCGAGCTGGCCCAAGGACATCGACAAGTCGATCCTCGCCAACCCCGACGCGGTCGCCCTCCCGCTGGATCCGGGCTACGTCGTGCACCCGCCCGTCGGCAAGTGGGTCATCGGGCTCGGCGAGTGGATGTTCGGCTTCACCCCCTTCGGCTGGCGGTTCATGACCGCCGTGCTCGGCACCCTCTCCGTGCTGATGCTGTGCCGGATCGGGCGGCGCCTGTTCCGCTCGACCTTCCTGGGCTGCCTGGCGGGTGCGCTGCTCGCGGTGGACGGCCTGCACCTGGTGATGAGCCGCACGGCGCTGCTCGACCTGGTGCTGATGTTCTTCGTGCTGGCCGCCTTCGGGGCGCTGCTCATCGACCGGGACAAGGCCCGGGCCAGGCTCGCGGACGCGCTCCCGGTGGACGACGAGGGCCGGACCCGGCCCGATGTGAAGATCGCCGAGACGCTGGGGCTGGGCTGGCGCCCGTACCGGATCCTGGCGGGGGTCTGTCTGGGCCTCGCCGCGGGCACGAAGTGGAACGGCTTCGTCGTCCTGGCCTTCTTCGGCGTCCTCACCGTGCTGTGGGACGCCGCCGCGCGGCGCACCGCGGGCGCGGGCGCCCCGTACGCGGCGATGCTGCGCCGCGACGCGCTGCCCGCGTTCGTGTCGACGGTGCCGGTGGCGATCGTGACGTACCTGGTCTCCTGGTCGGGCTGGATCTTCAGCCCGGACAACGGCAAGGGCGGCTACCTGCGCGACTGGGCCGCCAAGAGCGACCAGAACAGCGCGCTGTCGTTCCTGCCGGAGTGGCTGCGCAGCCTGTGGCACTACGAGACCGAGGTGTACAAGTTCCACGTCGGTCTGACCTCGGGGCACACCTACGAGTCGAACCCGTGGAGCTGGCTGGTCCTGGGCCGGCCCGTCTCGTACTTCTACGAGTCCCCGGAGCCCGGCACCGACGGGTGCCCGGCGACGGCGGCCGGCAAGTGCGCCCGCGAGGTGCTGGCGCTGGGCACTCCGCTGCTGTGGTGGGCGGGCTGCTTCGCGCTGCTGTACGTGCTGTGGCGGTGGTTCTTCCGCCGCGACTGGCGGGCGGGCGCGGTCGCGTGCGCGCTGGGCGCGGGCCTGCTGCCCTGGTTCAACTACCAGGAGCGGACCATCTTCTTCTTCTACGCGGTGGTCTTCGTCCCGTACCTGTGCCTGGCGGTGGCGATGATGATCGGCGCCCTGCTGGGCCCGGCCGGATCGACGGAGCGGCGGCGGACGCTGGGCGCGATCGGGGCGGGGGTCCTGGTCCTGCTGATCGTGTGGAACTTCATCTACTTCTGGCCGATCTTCACCGGCCAGACCCTCCCGATGGACTCCTGGCGCGGCCGCATGTGGCTGGACACCTGGGTCTAGCGACCCGATACGACGGCCTCGGCCCCGGCGCTCACCGGCGCCGGGGCCGTCGTCGTTGCCGTACGTCGTTCTCAACTGTCTCTGGACGACCCACAGACCATTCCTGACATTATGTCACTCATGCAGACCCTTTTTCCGATTTGCGGTCTATTGCTGCGAAATATGCGGGAAGACTCCCGTGTGACGACCCATCACCACCTTTGGCGCGGAGCAGATCTGCGTCCCCTGCTCGGGGGTGAGCCTGCGTGTCGGCGCAGGCAGCGGGCCGGCAGCCCTGACCAGCGACAAGAAAGGTCCTGCAATGGCATTGGATGTCCTCCGGTCGGCTCCACCCGACACAAGCCCTCAACTCGCGCTGTTCAAAAAGGGAGCCTTTGCCCTGCTCCCCGCAGCGTTCCTGGCGGCGGCCACCCTGGTCCCGACCGTCGCCCACGCCGCAGATGCCCCCGTGCTGCTGGGGACCACCGCCAGTTACGGGGTCCTGGCCGGTTCGACGGTCACCAACACGCTCGGCACCGTCATCAACGGCGACCTGGGCCTCTATCCGGGCACATCGGTGACCGGCTTCCCGCCCGGCACCGTCAACGGGGTGACGCGCGTTGCCCCCAACGCCGCCGCCGCTCAGGCGAAGTCCGACCTCGTCGTCGCCTACGACGACGCGGCAGGCCGGGGACCCGGGACCGTTCTCGCTTCGGACGAGATCGGCGGACTGACACTGGGGCCCGGCGTCTACTCGGCCCCGGCGTCCCCGGATTCCCTGCAACTCACCGGGACGCTCACCCTCGACGGCGAGGGCGACCCCAACTCCGTCTTCATCTTCCGGATCCCCTCGACCCTGACCACGGCTTCGGCCAGTGCCGTGGAATTCATCAACGGAGCAAATGCCTGCAACGTGTTCTGGCAGGTGGGCAGCTCCGCCACCCTCGGCACGACCACCCAGTTCAAGGGCACCATCCTGGCCCTGGCGTCCATCACGCTGAACAACAGCGCCGTGATCGAAGGCCGCGCCCTGGCGCGTGAGGCCGCGGTCACGATGAACAACAACACCATTACGGTGCCGACCTGCGCCGTTGGGCCTCCCGGACCGACCGGGGCTCCCGGACCGACCGGGCCTACCGGACCGACGGGCTCGCCCGGCCCGACCGGCAGCCCGGGCCCGACGGGCTCGCCCGGCCCTGACGGCTCCCCCGGCCCGACCGGTAGCCCGGGCCCGACCGGTAGCCCCGGCGCGACCGGTTCGCCCGGCCCTGACGGCTCCCCCGGCCCGACCGGCAGCCCCGGCCCGACCGGCAGCCCCGGCGCCCCCGGCCCTGACGGCTCCCCCGGCCCGACCGGTAGCCCCGGCGCGACCGGTTCACCTGGCCCTGACGGCTCGCCCGGCCCGACCGGCAGCCCCGGCGCCCCCGGCCCTGACGGCTCGCCCGGCCCTGACGGCTCACCCGGCCCGACCGGCAGCCCCGGCCCTGACGGCAGCCCCGGCGCAACGGGTTCGCCCGGGCCCACCGGTTCCGCAGGACCTGCCGGACCCACCGGTTCCGCCGGACCTGCCGGACCTGCCGGACCCACCGGTTCTGCTGGACCCGTCGGACCTACCGGACCCAAGGGGCCCCGCGGCGACAAGGGCGAAAAGGGTGACTCGGGCAAGCACGACCACGGCCGCCCCGGCCACCACGACGACTACGAGGACGACGAAGACGACGAGGGCCACGAGGGCGACGAGGGCGAGCACGGCGGTCCCGACGACCACGATCAGGGCGAGCACGACGGTCCCGGCGGTCCCGGCGGTCCCGGCGGTCCCGGCGACCACGACCACGGCAAGCCCGGCCACGGTCCCGACAACCACGACCAGGGCAAGCCTCCGTGGGCCGACTTCCTGCCGGGCGGCTTCGACGATGCTCTGGGCCACGCGCTCCCCGGCCACACGGCCAAGAGCGTCAACTTCGCCCCCGTGAGCGCCACCACCGGCCAGCAGCCGAAGGGGGCGTCGCCCGGCCTCGCCGCCACCGGCACAAGCAGCGAGACCGGCATCATGGCCGCCTTCGCGGCCGCGGTGGCATTCGTCGGAGGCTCGGCCCTCTTCACGATGAAGAGGACCCGCCGAGGTGCAGCGACTCGACAGGAGTAGCCGGCACATGGCGGGCGTGACAGCCTCACACGTCTGACCGATCGGTCTCGGATGACCCGCAGCCGAGCCCCTGGACACGTCGTCCAGGGGCTCGGTTCCCGATGTCAGGATGCCTACCGCACGGCGCTCACGGGTTCGGCCGGGACGGCGTGCGGACGTCTGGCTGGAATTCCGTGCCGACGTACGCCCTGATGGCTTCGTTGATGAAATACCGGGTCCTGTCCGGACTCAGCGCCTGGGCCTGCAGGTGGGCATACATACCGCTGTAGATCCTGACGTCGGAACGTTTCTCCAAATAGAGATCGCTGGTGAACCTTTCCAAATACACCACGCTCGCGTCGGTGGCGTCGGCGAACTCGAGCAGCGCGAACTGTCCCGAGACACCCGGGTGCGCCCCCGTGTCGTGGGGGAGAACCTGCATGGTGATGTGCGGCTGTGCTGCGAGCCGGGTCAGATGCTCCAGCTGCTCGCGCATGACCTCGCGGCTGCCCACGAGACGCCGCAGTGCCGATTCGTCCAGTACGGCCCATAAGCGCAGCGGGTTGCCCGGGGCGCTCAACCGCTGCTGGCGCCGCAGCCGTACCTGGAGACGTGTGGCGGCCTGTTCGGCGGTGGCCTGAGGGATCGTTCCTGCAATGACCGCCCGAGCGTAGGCGGGGGTCTGCAGCAGGCCGGGAATCACCAGGGGCTCGTAGCATCGGATCGCTGCGGCCTCGGCCTCCAGGCCGATGTAGGCGCCGTACGGGATGTCACCGTAGGCGTTCCACCAGCCCTGCTGCCCCGATTCCCTGGCCAACTGCATCAGCTGGTCAACGAGCCTCCGGTCCTGGACTCCGTACAGCCCGCAGAGATCGCGCACGTCGCGCGGCTTGATGAGGCGGCGGCCGTTCTCCATGAGACTGATCTTGGGCTGGGAGATCAGCAGGCTCTCCGCCACCTGCGGCGTCGTCATGCCCCTGATCTCCCGGAGCCGACGGAGCTCCGATCCAAGCCGGCGCCTGCTGACGGTGGGATTGACATGGGCACCCACGGGCCGTTTACCTCGCTCAAAAGATCTTGCCATGGCCAGCAGATTGTCACGCCCAGAGGGTCAATCGGGTCCGCCTTTTCACCGTGTCGCACACGGCGATGCACACCGAGCGAAGAACGACCTGGCGCTTCGTAATACTTCCCGCCTTCACTTCCCAAGTGAATTCAAACTGACCATATTTTCCACTGCGGACAGGCCCATTCTCGTATGAATTTCTGCGCAATATGCCGGGCTGTGGATACGCGGTCGACCCCGCGTGCGGCCGGGCGTCACGAAGCGTCCCTGATGCCGCAGGCGCGCGAGAGACATAGTATGACAAGTGGGTCATTGCACTCTCACGTGCGGCGGCCCGGAAGGGCGGCCCCGGCGTGTGAATGTGCCGGGGTCGTTGCTGTGTCACCCCAGCAGATCCAGGATCTGATCCACGCTCCAGCGGCCGGCCGCGCCCGGGCACCGTGTGAGGTAGTCGGCGATGGACCGCTCGTTCCATGCCCCGGACTCCAGCATGCCCGCCGCCAGGTGCGTGACGTACGCGGCGGACGGCTTGACCCAGTCCACTTCGTGCATCACCCAGGGGGCGGTGAAGGTCAGCACGGGTACGCCTTCCAGCACGCCGGAGCAGATCAGCGTCTCGTAGCGGCCCGGACCCCGCTCGTCCCGTCCCGAACGCAGGACCTCGGTGAGGTCGAGGTCGGCCCCGGGCTCCCGGTACATCTCCTGGGCGGCGATGTCGGAGAACTGCTGCGCCGTCACCAGGTGGGCGCGCGCCCGCGTGCGGCCAGCCGCCGCCGGGTCATAGAAGGCCCTGCCGCCCGTCCACACGGTCGACTCCGTGGCGAAGTACAGGCGCCCCGGCAGCTCGACCGGCACCGACCGCGCCGGCGCGCGGCGATCGCGGCATCCGGGGTAGCTGCGGGCGGCGCCCGGAGGGGTGCCTCCGGCGAGGTACCAGGCCAGCCGGTCCCGGTGCATGTTCGAGCCGTAGGACGTGTACCAGATCAAATCGGGCGCGGCTCCGTCCATGTCGATACGGACCCCTCCCACCGTGCGAACAAGGCTCATCGTGCGATCTATACCGGCATACCGGCCAGACCCTGCCAAGGGACTCCGGGCGGGCGATCATTTTCGGCCATCGATGTTCCGGTCCGGTAACAACAAGGAGACGGTTCGCTCGCAGAGCGTAAGGTCCGCACCAGAGGTTCTTTGAACATGTTCAGGGAACGGGGACTCTGAAAGGGACTCAAATGAACGGGGCAGCGAAGGGCGCCATCGTCGGCGGGGTATTCCTCGCGTTGGTCGGCGGCGCCGGGTACGGGGTGTACGCCCTGGTCGGGGACTCCGACGGCGACGGCAAGGGGAGCGCCAAGGGCGACACCGCCGCGCAGTCGGAGAAGGGCAGCGGTCCCGTCACCGAGAAGGAGACCGCGGCCACCGCGAAGGCCTTCCTGGCCGCGTGGGCCGCCGGGGACGCGCGGACGGCCGCCGACCTGACGAACAACGCGCAGGCCGCGCAGACCGCGGTGGGCGATTATCAGACCAAGGCGTACGTATCCAAGGCCGTGATCACCCCGGGCACGCCGAACGGCACCACCGTGCCGTTCAAGGTCGAGGCTGAGATCACGTACGAGGGCACGACCAAGCCCCTCGCGTACGAGTCCCAGCTGACCGTGGTGCGCGGGCTGACCAGCGGGAAGCCG
This sequence comes from Streptomyces sp. NBC_01546, assembly GCF_045208355.1. Classification (NCBI taxonomy): domain Bacteria; kingdom Bacillati; phylum Actinomycetota; class Actinomycetes; order Kitasatosporales; family Streptomycetaceae; genus Streptomyces; species Streptomyces sp. NBC_01546. The sequence goes on along the minus strand of NZ_CP109379.1, from coordinate 4,833,291 downwards.
CTGGTCGACTGGCAGGCCTCGGTGCTCCACCCACAGCTGGGGCAGTACGAGACCCTGCGCGCCGGCGCTCCCGCGAATCCGCCGGTCAAGGCCGTGGACCGCAACAACGAGGAGCTGACCGCGGAGAAGTACCCCTCGCTGCGGCCGATCCTGGACGAGCTGCGCGAGACGTACGGCAGCAAGGCGGGCGGCAAGCCCGGCGCCGAGCTGTGGATCCAGTCGGGCGACGGGAGCGGGCCCAAGCGGACGCTGCTGACCCTGGTCGAGGGCGAGCCGAGCACCATCAAGACGTACCTGGACGCGAAGGTCCAGGCGGCGGCCGAGAAGGCGGTCGCCCGGTTCCCCGAGGCCTCCGTGGTCGCGATCAAGCCGAGCAACGGGCACATCCTGGCCGTGGCCAACCACCGCAAGGACGGCTACAACGCGGCGATGAGGGGCAACCGGGCGCCCGGTTCCACGATGAAGATCGTGACGGCGGCCATGCTGCTGGACCGCGGCCTGGTGGCGGCCGACAAGCCGGCGGAGTGCGCGAAGGAGGTGACCTGGGGCCGCCCGTTCCACAACCTGAAGAACTTCGACCTGCCGGCCGGCACCAACTTCGCGACCTCGTTCGCCCGGTCCTGCAACACCGCCTTCATCAAGCAGATCAAGCCCGTCAACGACGACTCCGCGCTGCCGAAGGAGGCCACGGAGGTCTTCGGCATCGAACTGGACTGGAAGACGGGCATCAAGACCACCGACGGCAAGGTACCGCCGGCGACGGGCGCGGCGGCGGCCGCCGAGTACATCGGGCAGGGCCAGATCACCATGAACCCGATGAACGTCGCGTCCATCACGGCGACCGCCCGCACGGGCGTGTTCCGCCAGCCGCTGCTGGTCTCCCCGGACCTCGACGGCCGTACGATCGCGACCGCGCAGCGCCGGATGAAGCCCTCGGTGCAGCAGCAGCTGGTCTCGATGATGAAGCTGACGGCGACCAGCGGCACCGCCAGTGAGGCGATGGCCTCGGTCGGCGGCTCGGACAAGGGCGCGAAGACCGGCTCCGCGGAGGTCGACGGCGCGGGCAACCCCGACAGCTGGTTCACGGGCTTCAGCGGCGACGTGGCCGCGGCGGCGATGGTCGAGGCCGGCGGCCACGGCGGCGACACGGCGGGCCCGATCGTCGCCGAGGTCCTGAACGCGGGCTGAGGCGCGGGGTCCGGCAGGTGAAACCGCCTCGCGCCGCCGGCCCGCGCGGCGCTAGCGTCCGCGTATGACGACGTCCACGCACCCCTTGTTCGCCGAGGCCCTCGCCGGGCTGGGCCTCGAACTCACCGTCCGGGCCTTCCCCGAGGGGACCCGTACCGCCGCCGACGCGGCCGCCGCGATCGGCTGCGAGCTGAGCCCGATCGTCAAGTCGCTGATCTTCGCCGCGGACGGGGTCCCGGTGCTGGTCCTGATGGACGGGGCCTCGCGGGTCGACGTGGAGGCCGTACGCCGGGAGATCGGCGCGGGGAAGGTGACGCGGGCCGACGCGGCCGTGGTCCGCGAGACGACCGGTTACGCCATCGGCGGGGTGCCGCCCTTCGGGCACCGCACCCGCACCCGGGTGCTGGCCGACCGGCGGCTGCTCGACCACGACGTGGTCTGGGCGGCCGCCGGCACCCCGAACACCGTGTTCCCGATGGGTCCGCGGGAGCTCATCGAGCACGCGGGCGCCACGCTCGCCGACGTACGGGAAGTCACCGGCTGACCGCGGGCCTCACAAGGCTGAGCGCAGGGCCCGTACGAGTGCCTGGGCGCGCGGGTCGGCGGTGACCGACTGGGCGTGGGCGTTGGTGACGTAGCCGAAGCCGATGCCCGCCTCCGGGTCCGCGAAGGCCAGGGAGCCGCCGCGGCCCGGGTGGCCGAAGGAGGCCGGCGAGAGCAGCGGCGAGGCCGGGCCGTGCAGCATGTAGCCGGGGCCGAAGCGGGTGTTCACCACCAGGACGCGGTCCGGGCCCGCCGAGAGCTCCTTGCCGGCGGAGGCGGTGGTGGCCGGTGTGAAGATCCGCGCGCCGTCCTCCACCACGCCGATGGTGGCCGCGTAGAAGCGGGCCAGGGCGCGGGCCGTGCCGATGCCCGCCGAGGCCGGGAGCTCGGCGGCCCGGTAGGCGGGGTCGTTCTCGTCCGGCAGGGGGTCGATGGCGGCGAAGGCGCGGCGGGTGAGGGAGTCCGGGTCGGCGTAGGCCTCGGAAACGTTTCTCCTCGGCCGGGTCTTCAGCGTGCCCGCGCTCGAAGGCGGGTCGACCGGCGCCACCCGCCCCACCCGGTGGGCCTCGCTCTCCGGCAGGCCGATCCAGAAGTCCAGGCCCAGCGGCTCCGCTATCTCCTCGGCCAGGATGCCCCCGACCGTGCGCCCGGTCGCCCGCAGCACCAGCTCGGACAGCAGCCAGCTGTAGGTCTGCGCGTGGTAGCCGTGCTCGGTGCCGGGCTGCCAGAAGGGCTGCTGCGCGGCGACCGCGCGCGGTCCGGAGACCCCGTCGGCGGCCTCGGCCGCGGTCAGCCCGCGGTCCAGCGCCGGAACCCCCGCGCGGTGCGCGAGCACGTCGCGGACCAGGGTCCGGTCCTTGCCGCCCGCCTTGAACTCCGGCCAGTACGAGCCCACCGGCGCGTCCAGGTCGAGCAGTCCGCGCTGGTGCAGCAGCAGGGGTACGGCGGCGGCCACCCCCTTGGTCGCGGAGCGGACGATCTGGGCGGTGTCCTCGGTCCACGGCTCCGTGCCGTTCGCGTCCTTGGTGCCGCCCCAGAGGTCCACGACCTTGCGGCCGTCCCGGTACACGGCCACCGCCGCGCCCCGGTCCCCCAGCACCTCGAAATTGCGCACGAACGCGTCTCTGACGGGCTCGAAGCCCTCCGTCACCACACCCTGGATGTCCACGGCCAGTCCAACAACCCGCGACCAGCGCTTATGCCACCGATGCTTATGCCACCGATACGGAACGCGGGTCGAAGCCGAAGGGCAGCTCCAGGCGGTGGGCGCGCATGAGCTGCTCGTCGCACAGCAGGTCCTGGGTCCGGCCGTCGGCGGCGATCACGCCCTCGCTCAGGATGACCGAGCGCGCGCACAGCTCCAGCGCGTACGGCAGGTCGTGGGTCACCATCAGCACCGTCACGTCGAGCGAGCGCAGGATGTCCGCGAGCTCGCGCCGCGAGGCCGGGTCCAGGTTGGAGGAGGGCTCGTCCAGGACCAGGATCTCGGGCCGCATGGCCAGAACCGTGGCGACGGCCACCCGGCGGCGCTGGCCGAAGGACAGGTGGTGCGGGGGCCGGTCGGCGAAGGCCGCCATCCCGACCTGCTCCAGGGCGTCCCGGACCCGTTCCTCCAGTTCGGCGCCGCGCATCCCGGCCGCAGCCGGGCCGAAGGCCACGTCCTCCCGGACGGTCGGCATGAAGAGCTGGTCGTCGGGGTCCTGGAAGACGATCCCGACCCGGCGGCGGACCTCGGCGAGGTTGCGCTTCTCCACCGGCATCCCGGCCACGCGCACGGAACCGACCCCGCCGGCCAGGATCCCGTTGAGGTGCAGCACGAGGGTGGTCTTCCCGGCGCCGTTCGGCCCGAGGAGGGCCACCCGCTCGCCGTGCGCGACGGTCAGGTCGACCCCGAAGAGGGCCTGGTGCCCGTCGGGGTAGGCGTAGGCGAGGCCCGAGACTTCCAGCGAAGGTGCGGTCATAGCGTCCATCCCATCAGACAGACGGCGAGCGCCGTCACCGGTAGCGCGGCCGCGTACGCCCACTGCGCGCGCGTGGCCACGGCTTCGTCGATCACCGGCATCGAACCGGCGTAGCCGCGGCTGACCATCGCCAGGTAGACCCGCTCGCCGCGCTCGTAGGAGCGGATGAACAGCGCGCCCGCGGTCTTGGCCAGCACCCCCCAGTGCCGGATCCCGCGCGCCTCGAACCCGCGCGAGCGCCGTGCGATGGACATACGCCGCAGCTCGCCGGTGATCACGTCCCCGTACCGGATCATGAACGAGGCGATCTGTACCAGCAGCGGCGGCAGCTTCAGCCGCTGGAGGCCCAGCAGCAGCGCCCGCAGCTCCGTCGTCGAGGCGAGGAGTACGGACGCGGCCACCCCGAGGGTGCCCTTGGCGAGCACGTTCCAGGCGCCCCAGAGTCCGGAGACGCTGAGCGAGAGGCCCAGTACGTCCACGCGCTCGCCCTCGGCGACGAAGGGCATCAGCACCGCGAAGGCCACGAACGGGATCTCGATCAGCAGCCGCCGCAGCAGGAAGCCGGCCGGCACCCGGGCGGCGGCCGCGACGGCGGCGAGCAGCACGGCGTAGGCCCCGAAGGCCCACACCGCCTCGCGCGGGGTGGAGACCACGACCACCACGAAGGCGAAGGCCGCGGCGAGCTTGCAGTGCGGCGGCAGCGCGTGCACCGGTGAGTGGCCGTGCCGGTAGAGCCGGTGGGCGTGGCCCGCACCCACCTCAGACCGCCGAAGCCGCTGCCGCGGCCGGCTGCTCGTCCGTACGGCGGCGGCGGACCACCCAGAAGACGCCGGTGCCGACGGCGACGGTCGCCCCGACCCCGAGGGCGCCCGCGAGGCCGCCGGAGAGGCGGGCGCTGGCGACGTCCTTGACGGCGTAGTCGGCGAGCGGGGAGCCGGCGGCCGCGTGCTCCTCGACCTTGGCGTCGATGCCCTTGTCGGCGGCGACCTTCTCCAGGCCGTCGGGGCTGGCGGAGGCGTAGAAGGAGACGAACCCGGCGAGAGCCAGGGCGGTGACCAGGCCGGTGGCCCACACCTTCGTGGTGGAGCGGGCCGCGACCGGGGCGGGAGCGGCGGCCGGGGCGTCCACCAGTACGCCGTCGACGCGCAGCTTCAGCCGGGTGGTCAGTCCGCGCGCCCCGTGGACCAGGTCTGGCCGTACGGCGATCACGGCGCCCACGGTGGCCGCGGTGATGGCGGCCTCGCCGATGCCGATGAGCACGTGCACGCCGACCATCGCGGTGAACACCTTGCCGATGGAGACGTCGGTGGTGCCGCCGATGGCGTAGATCGCGGTGAAGGCGGCGGCCGCGCCGGGCACCGAGAGCAGGGCTCCGGCGAAGGCGGCGACGGTCACGGAGCGGCGGGTGCCGGGCAGCACCTTGAGCAGCCCGCGGAAGACCGCGTAGGAGAGGACGACGGTGACGACGCCCATGACGGTGATGTTCACGCCGAGGGCGGTCAGGCCGCCGTCGGCGAAGAGGATGCCCTGCATGAGCAGGACGACGGACACGCACAGCACGCCCGTGTAGGGGCCGACGAGTATCGCGGCGAGCGCACCGCCCAGCAGGTGTCCGCTGGTGCCGGCGGCGACGGGGAAGTTCAGCATCTGCACGGCGAAGATGAAGGCGGCGACGAGACCCGCCAGCGGCGCCGTCCGCTCTCCCCCTGGGCCTCCGGCCTGGGAGGGACCCCCAAGCTCGCGCCGGGCGCCGCGGAGGCTGACCGCGACGGCGGCGGCGGCCGCCACTCCGGCGGCCACCGACACAGGTGCGTTGATGAATCCGTCGGGCACATGCATGGAGACGCTCCGCTTCTCACCCAGTCGTGAACCGTTCAAGAATAGTGCCCAATTGCGAACCATTGGCAAGAGCGTCCACGTGACAAGTACATCCGTGCGGATCCGGCGGAATGTGCGAGGCTTGGGACAAACGGACGCATATGTTCCGAATAGAGGAGTCTTGTCGTGTCATCCACCGCCGAGAATCCCGCCGCGAGCGCCACCGCCACTGCGACCGCGACCGCGACCGCGACTGCGACCGCGACTGCCGTCGAGGAGCGCGTCACCGCGCGCGTGATCAGCGACGACCCCCTCTACCGGAAGGTTCCGGTGGCCCTGCGCTTCGCCGAGGCCGAACCGCTGGCCGTACGGATCGTCTTCCCCGCGGACCTGTCCCCCGAGGGCACCGACAACGAGTGGGTCTTCCCCCGCGCCCTCCTCGAGGCGGGCCTCCAGGCCCCGACCGGAACCGGGGACGTACGCGTCTGGCCCTGCGGCCGCGTCCAGGCCGTCGTGGAGTTCCACTCCCCCGAGGGCGTCGCCGTCGTCCAGTTCGACATCGCGGCCCTGCGCCGCTTCCTGCGCCGTACGTACTCCGCCACCCGTTAGGCGCAACGCACCCCGGCCCCGTACCGCCTGATGATCAGGCGGTACGGGGCCGGGGTGTCAGACGTACGGAACGGGGTCAGACGTTGACCAGCTCGCGGTCCTTGTCCGGGCCCTCCGAGGAGCCGGCCGCGTCCTTGAGGTGCCGGCGCAGGCTTTCGCCCTCCACGTCGACGTTCGGCAGCAGCCGGTCCAGCCAGCGCGGCAGCCACCAGGCCTTGTGCCCGAGCAGTGCGAGCACCGCCGGGACGATCGCCATCCGGACCACGAAGGCGTCGAAGAAGACGGCGACGGCCAGACCGAAGCCGATCATCTTGACCATCTGCTCACTGGCCCCGATGAAGCCCGCGAACACCGCGATCATGATGACGGCGGCGGCCACGACCACCCGCGCGCTGTACTGGAAGCCGGTCACCACGGCCTGGCCCGGGCGCTCGCCGTGGACGTACGCCTCCCGCATCCGGGTGACGAGGAAGACCTCGTAGTCCATGGCCAGACCGAAGACGACACCCACCATGAAGATCGGCATCATCGACATGATCGGACCGGTCTGCTCCACCCCGAAGAGCGAGCCGAGCCAGCCCCACTGGAAGACCGCGACGACCGCGCCGAGGGCGGCGACGACCGAGAGCAGGAAGCCGAGGGCCGCCTTGAGCGGGACCAGGATCGAGCGGAACACCAGCATCAGCAGCAGGAAGGCGAGGCCGACGACGAGCGCCAGGTAGGGCAGCAGCGCGTCGTTCATCTTCTGCGAGAAGTCGATGTTCATCGCGGTGGCGCCGGTGACCATGACGTCGCCCCCGCTGCCGTCGCGGATCGTGTGGACCAGGTTCTCCGTCTGGGTGGAGGACGGGCGGTCCTTCGGGATGACGCTGATCATCGAGGCGTCGCCGGGCTCGTTGGGCATCGGCGGCATGACCGCGGCCACGCCCTCCAGGCCCTTGATCCGCTCGACCGTCCGGTCGGCGAGCGCCTTGTCCCCGTCGACGACGACCATCAGCGGGCCGTTGAAGCCGGGGCCGAAGCCGTCGGACAGCATGTCGTACGCCTGGCGCTGGGTGGTGGAGACCGGCTGGGCACCGTCGTCCGGCAGGCCCATCTCCAGCTTGCTCGCCGGGATGGCGATGATGCCGAGGCCGATCACACCGGCCAGCAGGACCATGACCGGGCGGCGCAGGACGAAGCGGGCCCAGCGGGTGCCGCCGTTGGCCTTCTTCTCGGCGCCCGCGGGCTTGCCCTTGCCGAACAGCTTGCTCTTCTCGCCGGCCGGCAGGACCTTCTTGCCCGCGAAGCCCAGGATGGCCGGGACCAGCGTGAGGGCGACCAGCACCGCGATGACCACGGTTCCGGCGGCCGCGAAGCCCATCTTGGTCAGCATCGGGATGTTGACGACGGCCAGGCCCACCAGGGCGATGACCACGGTCAGACCGGCGAAGACGACGGCGGAGCCGGCGGTTCCGGCGGCCCGGCCGGCGGCCTCGTCGCGTTCGCGGCCCTCGGCGAGCTCCGCGCGGTAGCGGGAGACGATGAAGAGGGCGTAGTCGATGCCGACCGCGAGGCCGATCATCATCGCGAGGGTGGAGGTGGTGTTGCCGAGGTCCAGCACGTTGGCGAGCGCGGTGATGGAAGAGACGCCGATGCCCACGCCGATCAGCGCGGTCAGCAGCGGCAGCCCGGCCGCGATCAGCGAGCCGAAGGTGATGACGAGGACGATCGCGGCGATCGCGATGCCGATGATCTCACCGGAGCCGGTCTCGGGGGCCGCCATCAGCGCGTCGCCGCCGATCTCGACGGTGAGCCCCTTCGCCTGGGCGTCCTTGCCGGACTCCTTCAGCGCGTCGCGGGTCGCGTCGGTCAGCTCCATGCCGCTGACCTTGTACTTGGTACTGATGTAGGCGGTGGAGCCGTCCTGGCTCACTGCCTGGCTCTGGTACGGGTCGGCGACCGAGGAGATCTGGTCCTTGCCCGGACCGGACTTCAGGTCTTCGACGATCTTCTCGACCTGGGCCTTGGGCTCCGGGTCGGAGACCTTGGCGCCGGCCGGGGCCTTGATGACGATCCGGGCGGTGGCGCCGTCGGCGGCCATCCCCGGGAACTTCTTGTCCAGCACGTCGAAGGCCTTCTGGGCCTCCGTACCGGGTATCGAGAAGGAGCCTGAGGTGGGTGCGGACGCCGATGCCGCGCCGAAACCGGCGGCGAACAGCAGCGCCACCCAGATGAGGGCGACAAGACCGCGGCGCCTGAAGGCGCCCCGGCCGAGACGGTAGAGGAAGGTGGCCACGTCGGTGGTTCTCCCGTTCGGGTCGTGGGATGGATCCGGTGCGGATCAGGGCATGGAGAGCCGGCCCGACGACGAGAGCGGCGTGTCAGGAACAGCAGGCGGTACAGCGGGGACGGGAAGGGGGAAGGGGTTCAGACGCCGAGGGCGGGGAAGACCACGGCGTCGATGAAGTGGCCGAGGAAGTTCCGGTCCACCGGGCGGTCCTCGATCAGCGGGAGCGCGATGAACGCCCCGATGAGCATGTGCGGTACGAAGTCCAGAGCCGGACAGTCGGGACGGATCTCGCCCCGGTCCACCGCGCGCTGGAGCATCGCCTGAAGGCCGTTGATCTCCGGGTCGACCAGCAGGTCCCGCAGGGCCTTGTGGAGCTCCGGGCTCTCGTGGACCGCATGGGCCAGACCCCGCATCAGCGCGGTGTCCTTGGCCATCTGCGCGTCGTCGGAGCATTCGACCATGCGCGCGAAGTCCGTGCGCAGGCTGCCCGTGTCGATCTCCCGCAGCGAGACGGGCTGCGTGCATCGCAGGGCCTTGGCCACCAGCTCCGGCTTGCTCCCCCACTGGCGGTAGAGGGTGGCTTTGCTGGACTTGGTACGGGCGGCGACCGCGTCCATGGTCAGCGCCTCGTAGCCCACTTCGCGGAGCAGGTCCAGGACCGCTCCGTGGAGTTCGGCTTCCCGCTCGGGGGTGATCCGGCTGCGCCGAGCCGCCATCGCCTCGGTCATCTCCGTGTCTCCCGTCCGAACGCGCCTCTTATCGAAACGAATGTGTTCCGTACTCATACGACGATACCCCCGACCCAAGCGAAACGAAACCGTTCCGTTTCGCTTCGGGGAGTGGCATGGATCACCTGTACGAGTTGCCGGGCCCCCCTGGCGCGGAAAGCATTGGGGGGTGAGTCACGACGTCGCGTACCTCCGCTTCCCGCACCTGCACGACGACCTGCTGTGTTTCGCCACCGAGGACGATCTTTGGGTGGCGCCCTTGGTTCCCCCTGGAGATCCGGTCGGCCGGGCCTGGCGGCTCACCGTCGACCGGACCCGGGTCAGCCATCCGCGCTTCTCCCCCGACGGCCGGCACATCGCCTTCACCACCTGGCGCAGCCTCGATCCCGAAATCCACCTCGCCCCCGTGGACGGCGGCCCGGCCCGCCAGCTCAGCCACTGGGGCTCCACCGACACCCGGGTCTGCGGCTGGGACCCGGACGGCAACGTCCTGGCGGTCTCCTCGCACGGCCAGCCCTTCTCCTACTACGCCTGGGCCTACAAGCTGCCCACGGACGGCAGCCCCGGCGGACGCCTGCCCTGGGGGCCCTGCTCCGACATCCAGGTCACCGACATCGACGGGGAGCACCGCACCCTGCTGCTGACCGGCAAGCCGCCGCACGAGCCAGCCGCCTGGAAGCGCTACCGCGGCGGCGCCACCGGCCGGCTGTGGCTGCACGGCACACAGCTGCTGGAGGACATCGACGGCCACCTCGACTCCCCGATGTTCGTCGGCGGCCGCATCGCCTTCCTCTCCGACCACGAGGGCATCGGCAACCTCTACTCCTGCCTGCCCGACGGCACCGGCCTGCGCCGGCACACCGACCACGAGGAGTTCTACGCCCGGCACGCCTCCAGCGACGGCAGCCGGATCGTCTACCAGTGCGCCGGGGAGATCTGGCTCGTGGAGTCGCTGGCTCCCGACGCCGTCCCGCGCAGGCTCGACGTCCGGCTCGGCGGGCCGCGCGCGGGCCGCCGTACGTACCAGGTGCCGGCCGCAAGCCATGTCGACTCGCTGTCCGTGGACGCCACCGGCCGGGCCAGCGCGGTCGTGGTGCGCGGCAGCCTGTACTGGCTGACCCACCGCGACGGCCCGGCCCGGACCATCGCCGACACCCCGGGCGTACGGGTGCGGCTGCCCGAGATGCTCGGCAGCGGCGGGCAGGTCGCGTACGTGACCGACGCCGAGGGCGAGGACGCCATCGAGATCGCCTACCTGCCGCGGGCCTCCGGGGAGCGGGAGCCGCGCCGGCTGGCCTCGGGCGAGCTGGGGCGCGTGACCGAGCTCCTGTCGGACCCGGACGGGGAGCGGCTCGCCATCGCCTCCAACGACGGGCGGCTGCTGCTCCTCGATGCGACCGAGGGGTCCACCGGAGAGGCCACCGAGCTGATCCGGTCCATCAACGGGCCCGTCACCGACCTGGCGTTCTCGCCCGACGGGGGCTGGCTGACCTGGTCGCACCCGGGCATCGGGCGTTCGCTGCGGCAGATCAAGATGGCGCGGATCTCCGGACCGGGCGGGCGGACCATCGTGGACGTCACCAACGGCCGCTTCGAGGACGAGAATCCGGTCTTCACCCGGGACGGCCGCTATCTGGCGTTCCTGTCGTGGCGCGGTTTCGACCCGGTGTACGACGTGCACACCGGCGACCTGTCCTTCCCGCTGGGCTGCCGCCCGTACCTGGTCCCGCTCTCCTCGGCGACCCCCTCGCCGTTCGCGCTGTCCCCCGAGGGGCGCCCGGCGGCGGGCGGACTCGACCCCGGCGAAGGGGAGCCGGACACCGGCGACGGCGCGGTGAGCGTGGAGGTGGAGGGCCTGGAGAGCCGGGTCACCCCCTTCCCGGTGTCCGCGTCCAAGTACTCGGCCCTGTACCCGGTGCACGGAGGCGGGCTGGTGTGGCTGCGCTGGCCGATCTCGGGCGCGCTCGGCGAGACGTTCGCCAACCCCAACGACATCAGCGGCAAGCCCACGCTGGAGCACTTCGACCTCACCAAGGCCCGCAAGACCGAACTGGCCTCGGGGCTGGACTGGTTCGCGGCCAGCGGCGACGGCACCCGGCTCGTGATCAACGACGACGGCGACCTGCGGGCGGTCCCGGCCACCGAGTCGGGCGACAGCGACTCGACCGTCTACCTGGACCTGCGGCGCATCCTGCACGAGGTGGACCCGGCGGCCGAGTGGCGCCAGGCCTTCGAGGAGGCCGGGCGGATCATCCGCGCGTACTTCTGGGAGCCGAAGATGTGCGGCATCGACTGGGACGGGGTGCTGCGCCAGTACCGCCCCCTGGTCGAACGGGTCGCCTCGCCCGACGAGTTCGCCGACCTGCTGCGCGAGGTCCTCGGCGAGCTCGGCACCTCGCACGCGTACGTCGCCCCCGCACGCCGCAACGAGGGGCCCCCGCACTACCAGCGGGCGATCGGGCTGCTCGGCGCCAACCTCGTGCCGCGGGACGGGGCATGGGTGGTCAGCCGGATCCTGCCCGGCGAGTCCTCCGACTCCAAGGCCCGCTCCCCGCTGGCCGGCACCGGCATCCGGGAGGGCGCGGTGCTCACCCATGTGGACGGGCGCCCGGTGGACCCGGTCACCGGCCCGTACCCCCTGCTGTCGGCGGCCGGGGGCACCACCGTGGAACTGACCTTCCAGCCCGCGGAGGGCGAGGGCCGGGCCCGCCGGGTGGCCGTCGTACCGCTGGTCGACGAACGGCCGCTGCGCTACCAGGACTGGGTGTCCAAGCGGCGCGCGGTGGTCCGGGAGATCAGCGGCGGCCGGTGCGGCTACCTGCACATCCCCGACATGGGCGGCTCGGGCTGGGCGCAGTTCAACCGCGACCTGCGGATGGAGATGTCCCGGCCCGCGCTGATCGTGGACGTACGCGGCAACGCGGGCGGGCATATCAGCGAGCTGGTGGTGGAGAAGCTGACCCGCTCCATCCTCGGCTGGGACCTGACGCGCAACGCCCAGCCGGTCTCGTACGCCTCCAACGCGCCCCGCGGTCCGATCGTGGCGCTCGCCGACGAGGCGACCTCCTCGGACGGGGACATGATCACCGCGGCCATCAAACTGCTGGGGCTGGGCCCGGTGGTGGGCCAGCGCACCTGGGGCGGGGTGGTCGGCATGACCGGCCGGCACACCCTCGGCGACGGCACGGTGATCACGGTGCCGATGAACGCCGCCTGGTTCCCGGAGTACGGCTGGTCGGTGGAGAACCACGGGGTGGAACCGGACCTCGCGATCCTGCGCACCCCGCTCGACTGGGCGGAGGGGCGGCACGCACAGCTGGACGACGCCGTGCACCTGGCGCTCGAACTGCTGGAGCAGGACCCGGCAGCGGTGCCGCCCGGCTACACGGACGTACCGGACCTGCGGCGTCCGAAGCTGCCGCCGAGGGCGTAGCGCGGGGGCAGCTTCGGAGGAACAGGGCATGCCCGAGGGGCGCGATCCGTACGGATCGCGCCCCTCGGGGCAGCTCGGTGCCGCGGCTCAGGACCGCAGCCCAGGGCCGCTAGAAGCTGTCGTCGACGTCGTCCCACGACTGGCGCGCCGTGTCCGGCGCCTGCGGGCTCTGGGGGCTCTGGGGGCCCTGGGGCTTCTTGCCCTTCATCTGCCCGGCGCGCTGGGACTTTTCGTCCTTCACGCCCCGCGCGGCCTTCTGCGCCTGCTCGTTGAGCTCGTTCGCCTTGTCGTGGAACTGGTCCTTGATACCCATGCTTGTTCACTCCAGAAGGGGTGTTGGTTGGTTGGGCCTCGACCAGACTTGCATGGGCGGACAAAGCTCGCATTTCGATCAGTTACTCTGCGTGCGCTCCCGCTCGTCCGCGGCCCCGCCCGCTCCCACAAGTCCCTTGGAAACACCGGCCAGCCGCGGCTCGAACCGCTTCATCTCGCGCTGCCCGACCGCCCCGATGACCGCCGGCAGGTAACCGCGCACCCCCTGCATGCCGCGCAGCCACCACTGCGCGTACACGTGCGCCGAGCGCCGCTCGATGCCCGCGACGATCCGGTCGACGGCCGGACCCAGCGGGTACGTGCGGTTGGAGGGCCACGGCAGGCGCTGGCGCAGCTCCCGCATGACCTCGTCCTGGTCGGCCCCGCGCACCATGTCGGTGTCGGTCCAGGAGAGGTAGCCGACGCCGACCTTGACTCCCTTGTAGCCGACCTCGGCGCGCAGGCAGTGGGCGAAGGCCTCGACGCCGGACTTGGAGGCGCAGTAGGCGGTCATCATCGGCGCCGGGGTGATCGCGGCGAGCGAGGCGATCTGGAGGAAGTAGCCGCGGCTCTCCGTCAGGACCGGCAGGAAGGCCCGGGCGGTGACGGCGCCGCCGATGAGGTTGACCTCGATCACCCGGCGCCAGGCGTCGGGGTCGGAGTCGGCGAAGGGCCCGCCGGCGGCCACGCCCGCGTTGGCGACGACGATGTCGACCTTGCCGAAGCGCTGCTTGATCTCCTGCGCGACCCGGGCCATGGCCTCGTGGTCGGTGACGTCGGCGTACCAGTGGTCGCTGTCGGTGTGCAGCCGCTCGGAGACCTCCTTGAGGGCTTCCGGCTCCAGGCCGACGAGCGCGATCCGCGCGCCGCGCGCGGAGAGTTTGCGGGCCAGCAGCTCGCCGACCCCGCGGGCGGCGCCGGTGACGACGGCGACCTGGCCTTCCAGACTCCTGCGAGCGCTCACGACGTCTTCTCCTTCTGGTCGAGGCCGTGCTGATCCAAGAACTGCGCGGCCAGCTCGCGCACGGCGTTGGTGACGGCCTCCGGGGCCTCGATCGGGGTCATGTGCCCCATGCCGGTGAGCTCGGTCAGGCCCACGCAGTTCGGCAGCGCGGCCGCGAGTCGCCGGGCGTGCACGACGGGCGTGAGCCGGTCGTTCTTGCCGCCGATGACGGCGGTGGGCACGGTGAGCCGGGCCACGTCGGCGTCCAGGTCCAGCCCGGCCAGCACCTGGGACCACGCGTGCCGGACCCGGGTGGGGCAGGCGTGCACGATACGGGCGCACGCCTCGACCTTGTCGGGCGCGGAACCGGGGCCCATGGTGGCGTACTTGAGGATCTTCCTGGCGACGGGCGTGACCGGGCCGAGCGGCGCCCGGGACCCGAGGACCGCGCCGGTGACACGGGTCCGCACGCGCCCGGGGCGCAGCGGCAGGACCTTCGACTCGGCGACCAGCCGGGCGCTGCCGGTGCTGCACAGCAGCGCGGCCGCGGCGTGCTCGGCGAACTCCGGCCGGGCTGCGGCGGCCATGATCGTCATGCCGCCCATGGAGTGCCCGGCGACGACCGCCCGCTCCCCGGGGGCGAGGGCGGCCTTGAGCACGGCCACCAGGTCGTCGGCGAGGGCGGTGGTGCTGTGGGCCAGGGCGGCGGGGCTGCGGCCGTGGCCGCGCTGGTCGTAGGCGATGACCCGGTGGTCCTTCGCCAGTTCCCGTATCTGCGCGGCCCAGAACGCGGTGGAACAGGTCCAGCCGTGCGCCAGCACCACGGCCGGCGCGCCCTCGTCCCCGTGGACCTCGACGTGCAGCCGGGCCCCGTCGGCGGAGTCGGCGACGAGCTCGCGCCGGGCGGCGGGCGGTGCGTAGGGCCCGGACATGACGTGCGTCAGGCGGCTCACGCGGCGCCCTCCGCCTCTTCAGCCCCGGACCCCACGGGGGCCGGGACCCGCTCGCGCTCCCGTACCCGTACGACCTCGTACTCCCCCAGATCGACGCTCCGCGTCTCACGGCGGAACTCGCCCGTGGTGCCGGGCCAGACGGTGGTGTTGCGCCCCTGGGCGTCGAGGTACCAGCTGGTGCAGCCTCCGGTGTTCCACACCGTGCGCTCCATCCGGGTCTGGACCTGCCGGTTCCATTTGTTCACGGCCGAGGGCCTGGCCGCCAGCGCGACCCGCCCGCCCAACACGCCCATCTGCCGCAGGTAGTCGGCCATGTAGTTGAGCTGCGACTCGATCATGAGGATCATCGAGCTGTTACCGAGCCCGGTGTTCGGGCCGATGATCGTCATCCAGTTGGGGAAGCCGGCCGCGGTGGCCCCGCGCAGCGACTGCATCCCGTCCTTCCACTCGTCCGCGAGGGTCTTGCCCTCCGCGCCCACCACCCGGTCGGCGATCGGCATGTCCGTGACGTGGAAGCCGGTGCCGAAGACGATCGCGTCGACCTCGGTCTCCGTACCGTCGGCGGCGACCAGGACCGAGCCGCGGATCTCCTTCAGCCCGGAGGCGACCAGATCCACGTTGGGCCGCGCCAGCGCCGGGTAGTACTCGCTGGAGAGCAGGATCCGCTTGCAGCCGATCCGGTAGGAGGGCGTCAGCTTGGCGCGCAGCGCCGGGTCCTTGATCGAGCGCGCCATGTTGGCCTTGGCCAGCGATTCGATGAGCCCGAGCTGGTTCGGCCGCTTGGTGAAGGCGCTGACCTGCAGTTCCCGGATGCCCCACAGCAGCCCGCGCCGCGCCGCCCGGGTGAAGGGCAGCTGGCGGTGCAGCCAGCGCTCCACGGCCGTTATGGCCCGGTCGGTGCGCGGCATCACCCACGGCGGGGTCCGCTGGAAGAGGGTCAGCCGCTCCACGTCGGGTGCGATGGCGGGCACGATCTGGATGGCGGAAGCGCCCGTACCGATCATGGCGACGCGCTTGCCGGCGAGGTCGTAGTCGTGGTCCCAGCGCGCGGAGTGGAAGACCTTGCCGGGGAACTCGGCGAGTCCCGGGACCTCCGGCATCCTGGGGTCGGACAGCGGCCCGGTCGCCGAGACCACGACGTCCGCGGTGAGCGTTCCGGCCGAGGTCTCGATCTCCCAGCGCAGCTCGTCCGCGTCCCAGCGCATCATCAGGACCTCGTGGCCGAGCCGGATGTGCCGGCGCAGCCCGAAGGTGTCGGCGACGTGCTCGAGGTACTCCCGGATGGCCGGCTGCCCGGAGAAGGTCCGGGGCCAGTCCGGGTTGGGCGCGAAGGAGAAGGAGTACAGGTGCGAGGGGACATCGCACGCGCACCCCGGATAGCTGTTGTCGCGCCAGGTCCCGCCGACCGAGTCGGCGCGCTCCAGTACGACGAAGTCCGTGATCCCCTCGCGCCGCAGCCGTACGGCCGCGCCGAGCCCGCCGAATCCGGACCCGATCACCGCCACGCGTACGTGCTCGCCCATGCCGCCCATGCCCGCCGCCTTCCGCATCTGCAACATTGCCAGCAATCACTGGCACAATCGGGAGAGTAGAGCAGCCTCGTACTCATGGGTAGGGGTCGCGCCCGGAAAGTTACCGGGGGTACGCCATAGGCTTCGTCCGTGGTGGACAGGGAAGCGGGGACGACAGTGCGCGAATACCGTACGGAGGAGCTGGCCGAGGCGGCCGGCATCCCGGTCCGCACCCTGCGCTTCTACCGCGAGCGAAAACTGCTCCCGCCGCCGCGCCGCGAGGGCCGCATCGCCTGGTACGACGACCACCACCTGGCCCGGCTGCGCACCATCGCCGCCCTGCTGGAGCGCGGCCACACCCTCGGCGGCATCGCGGAACTGACCGCCGCCTTCGAAAGCGGCCGCGACGTCAGCCAGCTCGGCGAGCTGCTCGGCATCGGCTGGTCGGGCCCTCCGTGTCGGGGTGCAGCGCCCGCACGACGTCGACGTAACCGGCCTCGCCGTACACCTTCCCCAGCCAGTCCCGCTCCTCGGGAAGGAAGCCCGCGTTCTTCCTGTTCGTCTTCCAGTTCTTGAGGTCGGCTTCCTGGTGGCAGATGTTCCAGTCCCCGCAGACCACGACCTCGCGCCCGTCCCCGGCGGCCCGCGTCTTCAGCGCCTGGAGGTAGGTGTGGAACTCCGCCATGAAGCGGTACTTCTCCTCCTGCTTCTCGGTCCCGGCCTCACCGGAGGGCAGGTAGAGGCTGGCGACGGTCACGCCGGGCAGGTCGATCTCGAGGTACCGCCCGCTCGTGTCGAACTCGTCACTCCCGAACCCCACCTGCACGCGCTCGGGCGCGCGGCGCGTGTAGAGCGCGACCCCGGCCCGGCCCTTGGCGGCGGCCGGCGCGAACACGGTGTGCCAGCCCTCGGGGCTCCGGACCTCGTCCGGAATCTGCCCCTCCTCGGCCCGTACCTCCTGAAGGCAGACCACGTCGGCGTCGGATCCCTCGAGCCACGCCCCGAAGCCCTTCTTGGCGGCAGCGCGGATCCCATTCACATTCACGGAGGTCACGATGAGCATCCCTGCACCATAGCGGCAGGGTTCCGTACGATGTCCGGATGTCTCACGGGATCCAGCTCCAGCCAGTGCCTTACGACCACCCGGACGCGGTCAAACTCAGTGACCAGGTCCAGCTGGAGTACCAGGCGCGGTACAACGACGGCGAGGGCGACGCCACCTTCCTCGACCCCGCCATGTTCGTCCCGCCGCGGGGCCTCTACCTGCTGGCGTACGACGCCGCGGGCGCGCCCGTCGCCAGCGGCGGGTGGCGCGGCCAGGAGCAGAACGACGAGGGCTACTCGGACGGCGACGCCGAGCTGAAGCGCATGTACGTCATACCGGAGGCCCGCGGCCTGGGCCTGGCCCGCCGGATCCTGGCAGTGCTCGAGGACGACGCCCGCGCGGCGGGCCGTACCCGGATGGTCCTGGAGACGGGCGACCAGCAGCCGGAGGCGATATCCCTCTACCTGTCCGCCGGCTACGCCCTGTCCGCCAAGTTCGGCCACTACCGCTTCCACGACTCCAGCCGCTGCATGACGAAACTGCTGCATTCTCCTTCTTGACGCGTCCCTCGCACCGCTCCAGAGGCCCTAACGCGGGAGCCAGGCGGCCCGGTCCGTGCCCCAGCGGGAGGGCCCGCGGGCCCAGTCCCCGAAGGGGCCGGCGGCGTACCGGAGCGGGCCGTATCCCGAGTCCGTTTCCCGCAGCCACGGCTCCGCCGCGTACCCCGAGGCAGCGGGCCCGGCCGCCGGGACGTCGCGGACCAGCCACGATGCCGTTCCCGCCAGGGAGAACCGCAGGGCGCGCCCGCCCCCCTCCGCCAGCGCCCGCAGGACACCGGCCGCCACCAGGTACCCCGTGCCGTGGTCGAGCGCCTGCGCCGGCAGCACCCCCGGCACGCCGCCCGGACCGGCGTACCGCGCGGCGATCCCGTAGCCCGCCTGCACCAGCGAGTCGAACCCCCGCCGCCCGGCCCACGGCCCGTCCCAGCCCCACGCGCACAGCTGGGCCACCACCAGCCCCGGCCGCCGCTCCAGCAGTTCCGCCGCCCCGAGCCCGTGCCGCTCCAGCGCACCCGGCCGGTATCCGGTCACCACCACGTCCGCCTCGGCCAGCAGCCCCTCGAACACCGTCCGGTCCGCCGTGGCCGCGAGGTCCAGCAGCGCCGACCGCTTGCCGAAGCCGGTGTCCGCATACGTGTCGGGCGCCTCCGGCAGCCCCGGCGAGTCGATCCGCAGCACGTCCGCGCCCAGCATTCCGAGCGTGCGCGTCGCGACCGGCCCCGCGATCACCCGGGTCAGGTCCAGCACCCGCACCCCGGCCGCGGGCAGCCCTGCGGGGGCCCGCCCGAGCGTCCGGCCCGGCGCCCCGGACTCCCCTGCGGCCTCGACCAGCGGCCGCGGGTCCCCGTACTCCTGCGCCACCGCGACCGCGAGCCCGCCCTCCCCGTACACGCGTTCCTGCACCTCGGCGGCCGTCCGGCCCGCCACCGCGGCCCGTAGCGCCTCCGGCGTCGCGGACCGCAGCCCCAGGGCCCGTACCAGCGCGGCCTCGTGGTGCGGATAGTTGGCGTGGGTGCGCACCCAGCCGTCCGCCCCCCGCCAGAAGCCGGACAGCGGCGCGAAGTTCACCGGCTCCCGCCCCCGCACCCGCAGGTGCCGCTCGCTGACGAAGGCCGTGGCCACCGCGCCCTCGTCCACGGCGGACGGGTCCGCGTCGGCCGCCCCGCCCCCGGCCCGTACGGCGGCCAGCTCCGCCGCGGCCAGGGCGCACGCTCCGACGGTGGCCCGCGCCAACTCCCGTACGGGCAGCGGCCCCTGCCCCAGCCCCGGCGCCCCGCGGTACCGCACCCGCCCGGCGAGCTCCGGTGCCCCACCGAGCGCACCCCACGCCTGCGCCGTCGCGCCGTCCTGCTCACCCGTGATCGTCATGGGCCCATTCTCAGGCCGTTTTTCACGGCCGAGGGGCCCGTTCGATCGCGAGATCGGACGGGCCCCTCGGTGTTCGCACAGGTCGGTCAGGAGGTGAACCAGCCGTTCAGGTCGGCGATCACATCGGCTGAACCGGTGTTGTTGTAGAAGGTCACCCGACCGTCCACGACCGGGACCACGACCAGGTTGGAGACGGTCTGGCCGGCCAGGAAGTTGAGGTTCGACACGTTGGGACGTGCGACCCCGTGCGGCTGGACGATGAGGTGACCGTCCTGGGTGGGGTTGGTGACGGTGACGTTGAGGACCACCGCGGTCACCCCGGTCAGCGGCACGCCCTCGACCCCTGCGACCTGGAGGCTGACGACGCCGCCCTGGCCGACGGCCCCGGCGCGGGCGCCGGTGCCGGTGCGGGTGTCGAGCAGCCGCACCGGGGAACCGGCCGAGAACGTCGACCCGTTCGCCGAGTAGTAGCCCGTGACGTCGGCGATCAGGTCCACCGAGCCCGAGTTGTTGCGCAGGTCGACCTTGCCGTTGACGACCGGAACGGTCACCAGGTTGGGGACGACCTGCCCGGCGGTGAAGTTGAGGTTCGACACCCCCGGCGCCGCCTGCCCGTTCGGGTAGACGGTCACGTGCCCGGCCTCGGTCGGGTTGACGGCGGTCACGTTCATGACGACCGCGGTCACCCCGCTCGCCGGAACACCCTTCACACCGGCCACCTGCAGGGTCACGACCCCACCGGGACCGACCCGGGCCTTGTTGGCCCCGGTGCCGTCACGCGTGTCCAGGAACCGCGACGGCGTGATCGGCGTGAATGCCGAGCCGGTCGCGGCCTTGTCGGTGAAGTACCCGGTCACGTCCGCGATCAGGTCCACCGAACCGGCGTTGTTGCGCAGGTCCACCTTGCCGTTCACGACCGGGACCGTCACCAGGTTGGGGACGATCTGCCCGGCCGAGAAGTTGAGGTTGGACACCGAGGGCTTCGGCTGCCCGTTCGGGTACACCATCACGTGCCCGGCTTCGGTCGGGTTGACGGCGGTCACGTTCATGACGACCGCGGTCACCCCGGTCGCCGGGACGCCCTTGACGCCGGCCACCTGAAGGGTGACCACGCCACCCGGACCGACCCGCGCCTTCGTCGCCCCGGTGCCGTCACGCGTGTCCAGGAACCGCGAGGGCGTGATCGGCACGAACCGGCTCTTCGCCGCGGCCGCGGCCGCCGTCACCGTGTACGCCTTCGGCAGGTAGCCCGGAGAGGGCACTCCGGGAGTGGACACGTAGCCGTCGCGCACCACGTCGTAGGTGCCCGGCTCCAGCCCGTTGGTGTCGACCAGCACATCGAGAGCGGTGCCGTCGGTGTTCACGGAGAGCACCTTCATGACCGGCCTCGGATCGCCCCCGATGTCACTGCGCACCAGATGGATCTTGCTGTCCAGGGTGAGCCCCGTACCGCGGACGACGGCGTGGGTCTGCGTCCCGGCGGCGCCGGTCGCGGGGCTGATCGACGTGGGCAGAGCCCCCGGTTGCGGGTAGACGCACTCGGAGTCGCACAGTCCCTGCATGCTGAACTCCACGGGCGTGGCACTGCGACCGGCGCTCAGCAGGAGAACGGCCTGGCCGGCCTCGGCGTTCCCGAGGGTCAGGCACCGGGCACCGAACACGCCCCACGACTGGTTGCACTGGAACTCGACGCCCGTGCTCGTCCACTGAGCGGCACCGTGCAGGTTCAGCGACGGGTTCTCGTTGGTGGTCGTGCTGGTGGTGCCGGCGATCTTGAACGCCTGATTGGGCTTCACGTCGATCACGGCGCAGTAGCCCGTCGAGGACTCGGAGAGCACCCCGCTCCGCGCCGGGAAGCCGTTGACCGAGATGGGGTTGGCGGTGCACTCCGGCGCCCAGCCGGCCGCCGTGCCCACCCTCCAGGTGTCCACGTCGGTGTGGATCGGCTTGTCCTTGTAACCGGAGGCCAGCACGATCGCCACGTACGAGGTCGAGCCGGTGACCCGGCAGGAGGCACCGCGGCAGAGGTACTTGCCGTTGGCGTCGACCGCCATCAGCAGCGTCGACGGTGCGTACCGCGGGTCCGCGAGGGTCCGCGAGCTCAGCCAGATCTTGTCCGTGGCCGCGCCGGTGACCCGCACGCAGCGGGCGTCGAGCGCGGAGGTCAGGTCCAGCGGGAGCGACTGGCCGCCGACTGCCGTCGAGGCGGGCGCGGCGCACTTCGCGGTCGCCGATACGTCACGCCGGACCAGCTTGTACGTGTCCGGCTGCCAGCCCGCGAGGATCAGCGGGGCGGTGTAGGTGACACCGGCCGCGAGCGTGCAGATGGTGGTGGAGGAACCGACCGTGGAGCAGGCCTCGTTGCCCGCGGGGTCGATCAGCCGGACCGACGCGTTCACCGTGTTGGCGTTGTTGGCGTAGTCGAGCATCTCCGCGGTGGAGTGCCGGTCCGCCGGCACGCTCATGCAGCGCAGCGGGTCGGCCGGGGTCAGCGAGACCTCGGCGCCCCAGGTGCCGTCGAAGCCGGTCTGCTGCCAGGCGGTGCAGCCCGCGGTCTCGCCGGTGCGGTGGACGACCAGGCCGTACGCCAGGGCCGGGGTGCCGCTCAGCACGGCGCGGAACGGCGCGGTGCCGGTCAGCTTGCAGACGGTGTAGAAGCGGCCGTCGTTCTTGCACTGCTCGGCGCCCGCCGCGTCGTAGACGACGACGGTGGCGTTCGTGCCCTCGGCGGGCGGCCGGTTGATCAGGTAGACGCCCTTGCCGGTGGCGGTGGGAAGCGTCAGGCAGAGCTTCTGCCCGGGTCCCCCGAACGTGCCGGCGGCCGGACCGGCCACCAGGCCGTTGTCGTGGGTCGCGGTGCAGCCGCGGGTCTCCTTGGCGGAGTGGAAGGCCATCCCGAACGCACCGGCTTCGGCGGCGCTGCGGGGGTCGACGACCCAGGTGCGGTCACCGGGAGCCAGCTGGCAGGTGCCCTGGGCGCAGTCGGCGACCGGAGTGCCGTCGGACGCGAACAGCCCGCCGTACGGGGCGGCACCGGAGGAGACCGGCTCGAAGGCGTACACGCCGGCCTGCGTGACCCGCAGGGTGCGGCAGCGTGCCGTGGAGCTCAGGTCAGGAGCGGTCCCGAACGCCTGCGGCTCCACCACCGCGCAGCCCTCCGGATTGGAGAGCCGCGCCACGGTGACGTCGTAGGTCTGCTCGGCGCCCGAGCCCTGCAGCACCGACATCCGGTACGGCGCGGTGCCCGTGAGCTTGCAGTCGAGCGTGTCGCCCTCGTGGCTCCGCGAGGTGCAGATCTCCTTGCCGGTGGCGTCGTAGACCGTCTGCAGCACCCGGTAGGTGGAGGCGTGCGTGCGCAGCACGTCGTTCGCGGCAAGGTCCAGCGTGTAGCAGTCGCCCGCCGAGCCGACGGCCAGCGAACCGTGGAACACGGTCGGGGCACCGAGCTTGCGGTCGGCGGCGCCGACCGCCTTGCAGGCGGTGGAGGAGAGCAGCGGGACGTACGACACCGCGATGTCGTTCTCCATGCCGCTGTTGTCCCTGACCTCCAGCGTGTACGTCCCCGCCTGGCCGGTGGGGCAGCGGAGCACCCCGCTCGAGTAGGCGGTGACGCTCTCGCAGGTCACCGCCGCGCCGTCCGGCGCGATCAGCTTGGGGTAGGCCCATCCCCGCGTGGCGAGGACCTCGAGGAGCACCACGTCCTTCTGCTGCGGCAGCGCGAGCGTGAAGGAGACCGTCTTGTAGGGCTCGACCGTGCAGTTGACGGTCGTGTGCGGCGCGAGGGCCGCCGGGCAGGCCTCCGCCACGTCGCTCTTCTCGAGCGCACGGGCGGCGGCCTCGTGGTCGGCCTTCGGGTCCGCCTTCGGCGGAGCCTTGGGCCCGGCCGCGGCCGGCGCGGTGGGCTCGGCCTGCGGCGCGGCGGTGGCCTCGGGCGGCGCGGCCGCCGCGAACGCGGATCCGGTCTGGCCGCCGACCGCGGTCAGTACGGCGAGCAGCAGGGCGCCTGCGGCAACAGCCCCGCGGCCTCTTCCCCGTCTTCCGCGCGTTCTTCTGCCAATGGGCAGCAAGTTCATGAACCCCCCAGTTCAAGCGATCCCGACCCCGGTGCCATCACGGGAGTTACGGGCAGGGGGAGTTTAACCACCTGGTGCTGGAGGTTCGCAGGGGGTTTACGCGTGAGTACGTAGCACCGGGAAAGCGGGTGTCACGAGACCGCGTCGACCGGCTCGGGATGGTCCGACTTGACCTGCGCCACGGCAGCGGGCACGAACGTCGCGACGGTATCGGCCTCCGCCCGGGTCAGCGAGAGGACGGTGCTGATGACCACGAGCGAACCGCCCACGCGTACGACAGTCGCGTCAGCGCGTTGCGAGTCACCCGTGGTGCTCGTCGTGACCACCGCCTGGATGACGAGGCTCTCGTCTCCGAGCCGGGGGCCTTCGGCGACGGCGAAACCGGCGGTCTCGGCAGGCTCCCATGACGCGCGTGGCAGATCCACGCTCCGGCACCGGCCCACCAGGTTGCGCATGTCCTGCATCGCCTGGTGCGCACCGTCACCCGGGAGCGAGTAGAGCGTTTCCATGCCGGGGATGACGCCGCCCCCAGCGGACTTTCCGCCGCTGAACGTGGCTCTTGCGGACGCAGACGACGCCGTCGTACTCGCATCCACAACAGTCTGCCCGTCGAGAAGGTCCGTACAGGACGGCGGTGTTGCCGCCGCGCCCGAGGCTCCCTTCGGGTTCTCGTCCTCGGGATCCGCCACAGAGGTCCAGCCGCCCGGCAGACTTGCGGGCAGGAGGTGTGTTCGCAGCTCAGCAGCCGACAGCGGTTGCAGCTCAGAGGCCGGCAGCGGTTGTTGAGGCTTCGTCGAGCTTCCACAAGCTGTGACCGACGCGAGCAACGCGAGTCCGGCCACGCACCGGATTCCGGAGTTCGTCACCTCAGCACACCTCCCACCCCAAGTGATCAACCCGCAAACGCCGAGATCCCGCCCAGCCTTTCGGCTGAACGGGATCTCGTGACGATCCTCGAGAGCTACTCGAGAATTGTCGTCTGTGGACCTGTGGGGATTTGAACCCCAGACCCCCTCGATGCGAACGAGGTGCGCTACCAGACTGCGCCACAGGCCCTTGCGACGTGTGAAACATTAGCATCCCGGCGCGGGTGCTCCAAAACGCGTATTCAGGAGCGTCCGCGCAGGTCACCGATCACTCGTTCGCGGCGCGCGGGCGGTCTTCGCTCTCGTACTGGTCGAACAGCGGGGTGCGGCCGCGGTCGCGGCCGCGCGGGCGCGGGGTGCTCGGGGGCTTCGACTCAGTCTTCGGGGCCGGGACCGCGGGCTGGGCGCGCAGGCGGGGTTCCGTCGGCTCGGCCGTGCTGGAGCGGGTCGCGCTCCAGGCGTCCGGGGTCGCCGGGCCGGTGGCGCGCGGGGCGACCGGGGCCGTCACGTACGTGGGCAGCGGGACCGGGACGGGCTCCCAGCTGTCACCGCGGGCGGGGCCGCGTTCGCGCTCGCGCTGCTGGTCCACCCACTCGGCGTGGTCGGTCTGCTCGACCAGCGCGCGCCGTCCGGCCTCCTGCGGGGAGACCGGTGGGGCGGGGTCCGGGTCGCTGCCCACGCCGGCCTCAGGCTCGCGGCGGCGCGGGCGGTTCTCCCGCAGGTGCCGCGCGGCGGCCTCGGCACGGCGCCGGTCCATCGTGAACTCGTAGCGCCGGCGCTCCTGGACCCGCAGGTGCACGATGTACGCGCTCAGCAGCAGGGCGGGCACGGCCGGGGCCCACAGGAAGCGCAGCCCGCCGACCGCCGCGACGACCGCGCCGAGGGTGAAGACGAGGAACAGGAGCGCGGTGGTGCGCCGACGGCGCGCGAGGACCTGGAGGCGCTGCTCGCGCCGGGCCCGCTCCGCGCGCTGCTCCCGCTCGGCGGCAGCCGGTCTCGGCTCCGCCCTGGTCGGGGGCACGACGACGGCCCGGGCGTCGGCGTCAACGGAATTCACCGTTTCCGTCGCGGCGTCCGGGTCCGCTTGGGGCTGGGGGTCCGCCTCCTCGTCACCGCGCTCACGCAGCCCCTTGGCGTAACGGCGCTCCATTCCCGCCCGGCCGGAAAGCAGCCGAATGGCAGTGGAGAAGCGTTCCGTCGGACGGGCTTCGTTCAGCTCGTCCTGCCTCCGGAGCCACATGGGCACCAAGTAGGCGGCCCAGGCCCCGACAATGACTGCGTAGATGAGGCCGCTGCTGCTCACACCTCACACCGTAGAGGGGTACGGGCGAGGGGATCGGCCAATTGGGCCGGTGTGTCGCGCGATCTCGCTGATATCACGGACTTTTTTTGTGACTCTTCGGATCAGGTTATGGGCGAATCGGTTCCGTGCAGGTCTTAATTCGAACGGATATTCGTTTCTTCATTTCGGCGGGGACTGCGAGTGGCGTGACCGGTGCCAGCGGCGCAGCAGCCCCTCCGGCACCTCCTCCGCCGTGACCGCGTACACCAGGTGGTCCCGCCAGGCCCCGTCGATGTGCAGGTAGCGCGGCCGCAGTCCCTCCTCGCGCAGGCCCAGCTTCTCCACCACGCGCCGGCTCGGCCCGTTCTCGGGGCGGATGCACACCTCGATCCGGTGCAGCCCGACCTTCCCGAAACAGTGGTCCACCGCGAGCGCGACCGCCGTCGGCATCACGCCGCGGCCCGCGACGTCGCGGTCCACCCAGTAGCCGATGTGGCCCGCGCACATCGAGCCCCAGGTGATCCCGGCGACCGTGAGCTGGCCGACGAGACGGCCCTGGTACTCGATCACGAACGGCAGCATGCGGCCCGCGTTCGCCTCCGCCCGCAGGTGGCGGACCATCTGGCGGTACGTCGGCCGCTGGATCACCGGCCCCCACGGCGCGGGCGGCGGAATCGTGGCCTCCCACGGCCGGAGCCAGTCGCGGTTGCGGCGGTTGACCTCGCGCCACATCTTCTGGTCCCGCAGCTTTATCGGCCGGAGCGTGACATCGCCGTCCGTCAGGACGACCGGCCAGGATGGACCGTTCAGCTCGTGCTCCCGGAAGGTTCCGCGGGTCTGGGGTGGTCGCCGCCGCGGATCTGGTCCACGGCGTGCGGGAGGATGCGGGACAGGACGGCGAGGCCGTCGCGCACCCCGCCCGTCGAACCCGGCAGGTTGACGATCAGGGTGTGTCCCGCCACGCCCGCGAGGCCCCGGGACAGGGCCGCGGTCGGCACCTTCGCCAGCCCTTCGGCGCGGATGGCCTGCGGGATGCCCGGAATCTCGTAGTCCAGCACCCGCGCCGTGGCGTCCGGGGTGCGGTCGGTCGGCGAGATGCCGGTCCCGCCTGTGGTCAGGATGACGTCGTAGCCGGCGGCCACGCCCTCCCGCAGCGCCTGCTCGACGGGATCGCCGTCGGGGACGACCCGGGGGCCGTCCACCGCGAAACCGAGCTTCTCCAGCGCCTCGGCCAGCAGCGGACCGCCCTTGTCGGCGTACACGCCCTGCGAGGCCCGGTTCGAGGCCGTGACCACCAGGCCGCGCAGCGAGGAAGGAGCCGCAGCGGGCGCCGGGGCCGGGGCGGCCACCGGGGAGACGTGGCTGTGCACCTCGCCGCCGCGCGGGGCGTTCACGAGCGCGCCCAGTCGCCGGACTTCCCGCCGGTCTTCTCCTCCACCCGCACGTCCGTGATGACCGCGCCCTTGTCCACGGCCTTCACCATGTCGATCACCGTGAGCCCGGCGACCGCGACCGCGGTCAGGGCCTCCATCTCCACGCCCGTACGGTCGGTCGTCTTCACGGTGGCGAGGATCTCGACGGCGTCGTCGGCGACGGTCAGGTCGACCTTGACACCCGAGACGGCCAGCGGGTGGCAGAGCGGGATCAGGTCGGGGGTCCTCTTCGCGCCCATGATCCCGGCGATCCGCGCGGTGGCGAGGGCATCGCCCTTGGGGACGCCCTCGCCGCGCAGCAGCTCGATCACCCGGGGGGAGACGAGTACCCGTCCGCTGGCGCGGGCCGTCCGGGTGGTGACGTCCTTCTCCGAGACGTCGACCATCCGGGCCGCGCCGGCCTCGTCGATGTGGGTCAGCCTGCTCTGCGTGCTCATACTCTGCGTGCCGCTTCCGTCCGGGCCCCCGAGGGACCTGTGTGATGCAACACGCTACCCGCACCTGCCGGTCCTCAGCCGAGCAGGACCACTTCCAGCTCGCTCCCGGGCTCCACCGAGGTGACCTCCTCCGGTACGACCATCAGCGAGTCGGCGTGGGCCAGTGCGGCGATCAGGTGCGAGCCCGATCCGCCGACCGGGCTGACCGTCCCGCTCTCGGCGTCGTACTTGCCGCGCAGGAACTGCCGCCGGCCGGCCGGTGAGCCGAGCGCCTCGTCGGCCTTGAGGACCGCCCGTACGGACGGCCGGCCCACCTCGGACTCCGGCAGGCCCATGAGCGCGCGGATCGCGGGGCGCACGAACAGCTCGAAGGAGACGTACGAGGACACCGGGTTGCCGGGCAGCGCCAGCAGCGGGGTGTGGTCCGGGCCGATGGTGCCGAAGCCCTGCGGCTTACCGGGCTGCATGGCGAGCTTGCGGAAGTCGATCCCGCCGCCGGCGATGTCCTCGTCGCCGCCGGCCACCGAGGTCAGCGCCTCCTTGACCACGTCGTACGCGCCGACGCTGACCCCGCCCGTGGTGACCAGCAGGTCGGCCCGGATCAGCTGGTCCTCGATGGTCGAGCGCAGGGTGTCGGCGTCGTCCGCGACGGCGCCGACCCGGTAGGCGATGGCCCCGGCGTCCCGTGCGGCCGCGGCCAGCGCGAAGCTGTTGGAGTCGTAGATCGTCCCCGAGGTCAGCGCCTCGCCCGGCTGGACCAGCTCGCTGCCGGTGGACAGGACGACCACGCGCGGGCGCGGCCGCACCCGTACGGTGCCGCGCCCGATGGCGGCCAGCAGGGCGATCTGCGGCGGCCCGAGGACGGTCCCGGCCGCCAGGGCCAGGTCGCCGGCCTGTACGTCGCTGCCGCGCGCGCGGACGTGCGCCCGGGCCTCGGCGGCGCGGTGCACCCGCACCTCGCCGCCCGCGCCCTCGGGGGCCGCGCTGGCCGGGGTCATCCCGGAGGCCGCGCCCCCGCCCGTGCCGCCGTCGGTCCACTCGACCGGTACGACGGCTTCCGCGCCGGGCGGCAGCGGGGCGCCGGTCATGATGCGGGCGGCTTCGCCGGGGCCCACGGTGGGCAGCTCACCGCTGCCCGCCGCGACGTCCCCGATGACCGTCAGCACCGCGGGGAACTCCTCGCTCGCGCCCTGGACGTCGGCCGTACGGACGGCGTAGCCGTCCATGGAGCTGTTGTCGAAGGGCGGGAGGGCGACGGGCACGGTGACGTCCTCGACCAGGACACAGCCCTGGGCGTCGAGCAGCTGGAGCTCGATGGGCTCCAGCGGCCGGACGGTGGCGAGGATGTCCGCGAGGTGCTCGTCCACGGACCACAGACGGTGGCCGGTGTCCTGCGGTGCGGAACTGGTCAAGGTGCTACATCTCCTCCGTGACGTAACGGTGAAGCCAGGTGCGGAACTCCGGGCCCAGGTCCTCGCGCTCGCACGCGAGGCGGACGATGGCCCGCAGGTAGTCGCCGCGGTCGCCGGTGTCGTAGCGGCGGCCCCGGAAGACCACTCCGTGCACCGGACCGCCGATGGTCTCGTCGGCGGCCAGCTTCTGCAGGGCGTCGGTGAGCTGGATCTCCCCACCGCGGCCCGGCTCGGTCTCCCGCAGTATGTCGAAGATCGCGGGGTTGAGTACGTAGCGTCCGATGACCGCGTAGTTGCTGGGGGCGTCCTCGGGGTCCGGCTTCTCGACGAGGCCGGTGATCCGGACCACGTCCTCCTCGTCGGTGGCCTCGACGGCGGCGCAGCCGTAGAGGTGCACGCTGGCCGGGTCCACCTCCATGAGCGCGATGACGGTGCCGCCGGTGCGGGCGTAGATGTCGGACATCTGACGCAGCAGCGGGTCGCGCGGGTCGATGAGGTCGTCACCGAGCAGGACGGCGAAGGGCTCGCGGCCGACGTGCGGCTCGGCGCACAGGACGGCGTGGCCGAGGCCCCGGGGGTCGCCCTGGCGGACGTAGTGCATGGTCGCGAGGTCGCTGGATTCCTGGACCTTCTTCAGCCGGTCGTCGTCGCCCTTGGCGATGAGGGCCGACTCCAGCTCGTAGTTCCGGTCGAAGTGGTCTTCGAGGGCGCGCTTGTTACGCCCAGTGATCATGAGTATGTCGTCGAGCCCGGCCGCCACGGCTTCCTCGACCACGTACTGAATGGCCGGCTTGTCCACAACGGGGAGCATTTCCTTCGGGGTCGCCTTGGTCGCCGGGAGGAAGCGAGTACCGAGGCCCGCAGCCGGAATCACGGCCTTCTTGATCACGGGGTGCAACATAGTCATGCCCCGAACGATAGTGGGTCCTGCCGAACCCCAGGCCAGATCGCAGTAGGTAGGTCCACTTATGTGCCGATTTCCCGAGGATATTTGAATCCGCTGTGACAGAGAACCCGCACCCCGCGTCCACCAAAGCTCGACTGCGCCGGGAACTCCTGGCCGCCCGCCGCGCCTTGTCCCCCGACGCCTGCCGCACGGCTGCCGGCGCGCTCGCCGTCAGGGCCCTCGAGCTGCCCGAACTGGCCGGTGCCGACACGGTGGCGGCGTACGTCTCCGTCGGTACGGAACCCGGCACCCACGCCCTGCTCGACGCCCTGCGCGCGGCCGGCAAGCGTGTACTGCTGCCCCTGCTGCTGCCCGACAACGACCTCGACTGGGCGGTGTACGAGGGCTCGCAGGGCCTCGCCGAGACCGCGCACCCGGGGAAGATGCGGCTGCTGGAGCCGACCGGCCCGGCGCTCGGTCCGGACGCGGTGACCACGGCCGGCGCCGTGCTGCTGCCCGGGCTCGCGGTGGACGCCCGCGGGATGCGCCTGGGCCGCGGCGGGGGCTCGTACGACCGGGTCCTGGAGCGGCTGGAGCGCGCCGGGGCGCATCCCGCGCTGGTCGTGCTCCTCTACGACGACGAGGTGGTCGCGCGGGTCCCGGAGGAACCGCACGACCACCCCGTTCAGGCGGTGGCCACCCCGTCGGGGGTGGTCCGTTTCCGAGGCCTCGGCCCCGGCCTCACGGCTTGAGCGTGAGGGTGTCGACCGTCGCCTTGTCGACCGCGTCCTTGCCGAACGGCCAGTCCAGCAGCTCGCCCTTGGCCCACATCGTCGTCTGGTCGGTGTAGTGCGAGTTGTACGCGTGCCCCGAGGCGCCCGTCAGGTTGATCCAGCGGGACTTGTCGAGGTCGTTGAGGTTCACGACCATCCGCATCGACGGCACCCAGGTGACCCCGTAGCCGCTGGAGGCGTTCCAGCCGGTCGCGTTGACGGTGGCCTCGCCGCCGCCCAGGTTCCACGGGCCGCGGTTGAGGAGCCACTGCATGAAGCCGGGGCCCTCGGTGCCGATCGTCTGGTTCTTCAGCGTCAGCTGGTGCAGCCGGCCCCAGCTCCAGGTGGACTGGTCCTTGCCGAGCTTGGCGGTCAGCTCCCAGCGGGCGTCCTCCATGGCCCGCGCGAACAGCTCGTCGCGGGTGGTGGTCGCCGGCTGGCGGAAGCCCTTCTTGGGCGAGCTCCACCACGCCGACTTCTCGTCCTTGACCAGGCGGCGGACCACCTCGAACCAGCGGTCACCGCCGTCCGGCTGCGCCGAGTCGGAGCCGCGGGCGCCGCATTCGCGGACCACCTCGGAGAGCTCGTCGGCCGGGCCGCTGTCGGCACGGACGTTCATGCAGCTGCCCTCGATCCGCAGCTCCTTGGGCATCTTGTCGCCGAAGGACAGCTTGAGGATGTTGCGCCAGACCGCGTTGAAGTAGGCGGCGGCGGCCGAGTCGTTCTCCTGGGTGTAGTTCCAGCCCTCCAGGAGCTTCTGCGCGGAGCGCACGTCCGGGTCGGAGACCTCGATCTTGGCCAGCATCGGGGTCAGCAGCGCGGCGATCTCGCTGCTGTTGTCCATCTGCATGGCGCGCATGTCGTCGGTCGAGATCCGGCCGCTGTCCTTGATCTTCGCCTCGATGAGGTCGTTGATCCGCTGGCTGCGGGCGCCGTAGCCCCAGTCGGTGGTCAGCAGGTACGGGTACTTGCCGGCGCCGGTGCCGCTCTCCACGACCGCCTGGTTGGCGGTGACGATGTAGCCGCGCGAGGGGTTGGACTCGTAGGGCAGCTCGTTCTGCGGGATGTACTCGACGTTGCCGTCCTTGCCGGTCTTCCAGGCGTACTTGGAGTCCCAGCCCGGCGCGGGCATCCGGCCGTCGACGCCTTGGCCGCGGACCGGGATCCGGCCCGGGGCCTGGTAGCCGATGTTGCCGGACTGACCCTTGCCGTCGGCGTAGATCAGGTTCTGGGAGGGCACATCGAAGTCGGCGGCGGCCTTGCGGAACTCGTTGAAGTCCTTGGCCTTGTTCAGCTTGAAGACCGCGTCCATCGACTTGCCCGGTTCCAGGGCGGTCCAGCGCAGGGCGACGGCGTAGCCGTTGCCGCGGTCGGGGGCGGAGCTGGCGACGGGGGCGCGGGAGCCGACCGTGCCGAGCTCGTCGCTGCGGTCGGAGACCAGCGGACCGTTGTTGGTGATGCGGACCTTCATGTTCTTGCTGGCGCCGCCCGCGACCTTGATCACCTCGTCACGGGTGGCGAAGGGGATCACCTTGCCGTCGTAGACGTAGCCCTCGGGCTTGACCTGCTCGAGGTAGAGGTCGGTGACGTCCGCGCCGAGGTTGGTCATGCCCCAGGCGATGTCGGTGTTGTGCCCGATTATCACGCCGGGCATTCCGGAGAAGGTGTAGCCGGCCACGTCGTACTGGCACTGGGCCGAGGCCGTGCGGCAGTGCAGGCCCATCTGGTACCAGACCGAGGGCAGCTGCGGCGACAGGTGCGGGTCGTTCGCGAGCAGCGGCTTGCCGGTGGTCGTGTAGCGGCCCGAGATCACCCAGGAGTTCGATCCGATGCCGCTGCCGTTGGGGCCGAGGATCGCCGGGATCTGGTCCAGGGTCTTGGCGAGGGAGGTCAGCTGGGTGCGCAGGCCGACGCCGGCGCCCTGGGCGGTGGCGTTGTCGGCGAGGCCGCTGCCCGTCCCGGTGGAGGCCTGGGAGCCCTGCGCGGAGCCGCCGCCCGAGCCGGAGCCGCCGCCCGTGGAGGCGGAGCCGCCGGATCCCTGGGGTACGTACTTGCCGCCCTCGATCTTGCCGCCGTCGACGATCGGCTTGTTCCGATCGAAGGGGTAGGGCGGGTAGAGCTCGTCGATCTGCGCCTGCGAGAGCTTGCTCGACATCAGCGCGCGGTCGATCTCGTCCTGCATGTTGCCGCGCAGGTCCCACGCCATCGCCTTGAGCCAGGCCACCGAGTCCACCGGCGACCACTGCTCGGGCTGGTAGTCACCGCTGAGCTTGAGGGCGGCGTGCTCGACGGAGAGGTCCTTGCCGGACTTCCCCTTCAGGTACGCGTTGACCCCGTCGGCGTAGGACTGGAGGTTCTTCTTGGTCTCCGGCGAAAGCTTGCTGTCGTACTCGGCCTGGGCGACCTGGCGCCAGCCCAGCGTGCGCAGGAAAGCGTCGGTCTCGACCTGGCCGGAGCCGAACATCTCCGAGAGCCGCCCGGAGGTCATGTGGCGGCGTACGTCCATCTCCCAGAACCGGTCCTGCGCCTGGACGAAGCCCTGCGCGCGGAAGAGGTCGTCGTCGTTGTCGGCGTAGAGCTGGGGGATGCCGTGGGCATCGCGCTTGACGTCGACGGTGCCGGTGAGCCCCGGCAGCTTGAGGGAGCCGGTCGTCTGGGGGAAGGAGGCGCGCACGCTGTCCACGCCCCAGTACGCCCCGTAGCCGAGGCCCGCGAAGAGCGCCAGGACCAGCACGAGCACGATCAGACGGGCACGTCGTCCCTTCTTCTTGACGGAAGGAGCGGTTTCGTTGGCGGGCATCGCTGTCCTTAGAGGGGCAGGGTGGTCCTGGGAGTGCTGGGAGCAACCATAGGCGCAGGACCTGACTCGTTGATCCGCCAGGGGT